>CAVVUE010000001.1:0-15326 GCA_963751285.1 uncultured Acidobacteriaceae bacterium
ACAAGGCTTGGGATTGGCCGGCTGTTGCATCGCGGCGCCGCGCCGGCGGCGCATTCGCCTCTTTCCGCCCCCTTACAAAGCCCTTAGAAGTTGACTGCTCCATCCTTACGTGCGGCGGTCTCCCATGGGGAAGGAGAATCTTCCATTCCGAGGCGCGCCCGGCAGCCTCTTGCCGCAGCTTTTGGATGCGGCACCGGAGGGCATCCTCATGGTCGATTTCGATCTCAAGCTGCTTCTCATTCCGGTGGGCCTGGCGTTGGCATTCATGCTTTGGGTGATTTGGGCGCTGGAGAAGGAAATCAGGCGGGATCACCGCCACTCTGACGCTATCGCTCGCGCGAAGGCTGGGTCCGATCGTCCGGCTCCCCATAGTGCAGCTCCGGACGAGCACAGATCAGGCCCAGGCGGCTTCTGAAGCGTCGCGACTTCCTCCTGATAAAAGCGCTGAACCTTCATCCTTCCGTAACGTTGCGATCTAGCTCACGCCGCGCTTGTGGTACAGCCAAAACTGGGTTAGGGACGAGTAGCCGGTGATTTGGCCGCGATATACAGGGCGCTCCAGTGCTCACTTCGGCAGCTGTTCGCACGAGGGTTACGAGACTGTCATCGCCAATTGGGAAGGAATCCCATTGGGGAGCTAGTTCCGGATGGGTGGTTAGCTGATTGAGTAAATGTCTGCCTGATTTGAAATCGTTCGCTAATTCGGAGCAGAAGGAGTTTGAGCTGAGCCAATTTGCGTCCCGATCACCTCTCCGGACACCACAATCTCAACTCGCCGGTTCTTTTGTCGTCCTTGTGCCGTGCTGTTATCGGCCACCGGATTATCCATTCCGTATCCTTGCGCCGACAAAATGCTTGAATCCAACCCTTGAGTCACGAGGTAGTCGAGGACTGAGTCCGCTCGCGCCTGCGATAGCTTCATATTGAAATCCGCGGTACCGGTCGAGTCCGTGTGCCCTCCGATCGCCAGCTTCAGAGATGGATAGTTCAGAACGATACCACTCAACTTCGCGAGCGCAATCTTCGCGTCCGTGTTGAGGTCGGCTTTTCCAGTGGCAAACAGAACATCTCCCATGTTGACCACGAGACCGCGATCGGTGTCGGTAGTTGGAAGCACGCGATTGAACTGCTGAAGGAGCCGCTCGCGAAGCTCCTGCTTCTCCTTTTCGGCGGCTGCCTTTTGAACTTCGGCCTGTTTCCGAGCCGCTTCCTGAGCTGCAATTTCAGCATCCGCCTTCCGTTTGGCTTCCGCGGCAGCTGCATCTGCTTGACGCTGTGCTTCAGCGGCTGCTTCATCCGCTTGACGCTTAGTCTCGGCTGCCACTTCATCGGCTTTACGCTTCGCCTCGGCAGCATCGGCAGCGGCCTTGGCTTCTGCTTGCTCTCGAGCCGTTGCTGCAGCCGCTTCTGCCGCTGCTTCTTTCTCTTTCTGAATGCGTGCCGCTTCCTGCAGTTGAACCGATAGCGCGCGAGCATCTTCGGCGAACTGTGCGGTCTGGCGGGCCTCCGAAATGAGGTTGTTGTTTTCAGACTTGGCGCTAACCGCGCTGTCCATCACCTGCAGGCTTGCTGTGGCCTTTGCAAAGGCTTCCGGAGCGTATTCGTCGGCTAGGTGAAACTTTGCAATCTCTACCGCGTTGCGCGCTTCGTATACCGACAAAGGAACCTTCGGATCAAGCGTCATGCCCAGCGGGTTTCCAAGTTTTTGGTACTGTGCGCGCTTCATCAGCTTGTAATCGGAAACCGGGATTAATCTCCCCTGCGTACTGTTTGTCGGTTCACTCTGCAGAACCACCATCTCGCTCGGAATGCGAACCGCGAAATAAGGTTCAGCGGTTACAATCAGCGAGAATGCCTGCGCCGGCGTGGTTGCATTGAGCTTACCGCCTCCGTTCTTGTTGAGCAGCACCTCGCCCAGATTATCTGCTCGTCCCTCCGGTGTGACATCCCACAAGACATAGGTCAAAAATTCGCTACCAGTGGTTGATGCCGGCTTCAGTCCCTTCACTTCAATGTCAACACTGGCTCGGTCCGCCTTTGAATTGATCTGCACCTTCGCCTGGCCGTTCGCACCGGTCGCCAGATTTGTGGCAATCAAGTTCAGTTTCGTGCCGCCGATGCCAACCTCGTATCCCACTGCGGTCGAAGATTTCGTCGTCAAGGCCGATGCGGGCACTCCCTGGTCCGGCTGCGCACCCTGATTCTGGCCTTGCACGCTTGGAGTGGCAATTACCAGGAGCCCGCACCAGATCGTTGTTGCTATGCAATTCCGCGTGAAATGCAAATTCATCTCCCATACCTCACATGAATTCACTCGGGTCTCAATTTCTCTAGGGTTGAGTGTGGCTGCGCACATTATAAGACTGGGCAGATTCCCATCCCCACAGTTTCTGCTTGGCACTTATTCACACGAATCCTACCTGGCGATGGGCCCGCTCTTGGGCGCCCAAGCACGATTTTGCCTTCGCGCGCAAGACACGCTAAGAAACAGCCATTCGACAGCCCTTCATGTTCGTTCCCGGTTACCAATGCGGAACTTCGACGAATGTTCGCCCAGTCCTGGCTTACTTCTGGATTGCCGGTTACTCGCCCAGAACGAACCTGAAGGGGTACTGCCACCAGTACCCCTTAAAACGTTAACCTTTCGACCTCTTCGGATTTGGCTCGTCTCCTACGGGTGGGTGAGAGTCACGTTAAAACTGAGGGAATACGAGCCCACATACGCGCTCCAGTTCGTGCAGCTGACCTTTGCCGTTCCGGTGCCGCCGGTATCCGGAGACATCACGAGCGTGTAGCTCGCGTCGCCGTAGGTGAAGAGGACACGCATGGCGCAGTTGACCTATTGATGCCGCTTGCAAACCGTTCCCGTTCCATGTCGATGCACGCGAAATGCTCGCCGGCGAGTACCGGATCGGCATCGCCTGTCGCAGGTGTGGTTCGCTGACACCAGCGGGGGCTACGAGTTGAATGTCCCGAGCACTGAGGTCGAGGTTGCGCAGCAAATCCCGAGCATGGAGACGGTTCTGCGCGCGGCAAAGTGAACTGGGCAGCAATCACTCGAAGCGCAGGCCCGGAGCCGTCCGGGCCTTGCTTTCCCACCTTTTCCGCAAAAGACGCGGACGGGATGGGGCAAGCCGCTATTTCTTGAGCAGTGCCGGCCAGTTCACCACCACCGTGATGGGCGCAGAACTGGCCGGTTGGATCGGCACCAGCATCAGAAATCGCTGGCCGTCGGGCGCAACCACGTAGAAGTTCCTTCCCCCTGTACTCCCGTCCAGTTGCGTCTGAAAGAGTGGCTTGGGTACGGCAGCTTCAAATGTGGTGCCGTTGGTATTCACAGCGACCGACATGACGGTGGCCGATACTCTCCGGCATTTCCGCCGCAACGCACGCGGCATGGACGTAGTGATGTACTTCTACATCGTGGACGAGAGCGGAAAGCTTCTCGGCGTTCTCGACATCAAGGAGCTGCTCGTGGCAGAGCCTGCAAGCCGACTGAAGGACCTGATGGTCGAGAACGTCATCAGCCTCAAGTGCGATTCCACGATGAAGGAAGCCGCAGCAGCATTTCTTCGTTATGGATTTAGGGCTCTTCCTGTTGTTGACGACAGTGACGTTCTGCAAGGCGTGGTCCCGTATCGCGACGTCATGAATTTGAAACACCGCATGTTGGATTGAGGCGCAACCGTGGGAGCAATTCAACCGTATTGAGAAGTTCTGGCCAGAATATATCGCACGAGAAAGTACGATGAACGACAAGACGAAAATCTACCTGGTGGCACCAGCGATGTTCTTTGGACTCGCGTTCTTTTCCGGTGCATCGGCGTGGTGCCAGAGCGAAGCACGGATCAATGCCCCAACCCCGAACGTCGCCGCGCCAGCCGCGGGCGAAACCTACCCACCGGACCCAGTCGTACTGTCAACCAAGCCGGCGAACGAAGCGCCAGAAGGATCGCAGTGGCAATCTCGCAACTGGCACATGCAGAGCACCATCGTTGGCCAGGGGTATCCCTCCTTCCGCGCAAGCTACTCCGCCGCCAACAGCTTGCCTGCCCAAGGCCAGGCTCGGGAGACGGTGTCGTTGGATTTTTATGGCGGCTACCGCTTGTGGAACGGCGCCGAATTTCACGTCGATTTGTTATCGTGGCAGGGTTTTGGATTGCACGGCACCCTGGGCATTGACGACTTTCCCAATGGAGAAGCGTACAAGGTGGGCACGCGTGCTCCCCATTTGGACATCGCGCGCTTCTTCATCCGGCAAACCATTGGGCTCGGCGGTGAGAAGGAGGCCGTACCCTCTGACCAACTCACGCTCGCAGGTGACGAAGAGGACGCGCTGCTGACGTTGACTGCCGGCCGCTTCAGCTCGAAGGACATCTTCGACAGCAATGCCTATGCCAATGATCCGCGCACGCAGTTCATGAACTGGGCTCTGGTTGCCGACATCACATGGGACTATCCAGCTGACAGCCTGGGCTACACAACAGGCGTTGCCGCCGAATTGGACCAGTCGAAGTGGTCGTTGCGCTACGGATTCTTCCAGTTGCCGAATCAAAGAAATGGTTTTACCGCCGAAGCGCAGTACCTCATGTGGCCTTCTAACAGTTCGGCGGGGGACTTCAGGTTTTTCCATAACTGGGGAATGGTAGTCGAAGGCGAGCACCGATTCCGGGCCGGCACCCATCCGGGAGCCGTTCGCGCCCTGGGGTATTTGAATCAGGGAGAATTCGTCAGTTATAAGGCAGCTCTCTCGGTCCCGGGAGCCGACATCTCTCCGACGTACGCCAACCGTCATACTTTCGACTTCGGCCTGAACGCGGAACAGGAAATCACCAGGAACATCGGCATGTTTTCTCGCGTGGGCTGGAACGACGGCCATAACGAAGCGTGGATGTTCACCGACGTCAATCACTCTGCATCCCTGGGAATCAGCATCAAGGGCGAGCGGTGGCACCATCCCGACGATACCGTTGGCCTGGCAAGTATATTCAGCGGCGCTTCACAAGTGAACCAGGAATTTCTTGCGGCCGGCGGCGCGGGCATCCTCGATGGCGACGGTGCTCTGGATTACGCGGTCGAGAAGGTTGTGGAGGCGTATTACAACCATCAATTCCCAAAACGTTTGCAGGGTAGTTTGGACTACCAGTTTGTTGCGGATCCGGCGTTCAATCGCGCAAGGGGGCCGGTCTCGGTTCTCGGGACCCGATTGCACTGGGATTTCTAACTGCGCAAACAGAAGAGCTCTTGGCTCGGTCGGAGGCGCTCGGATGAAAAGGCAACGCCACGTATACATCAAGCAGATTGCGTTTCCGGCTTTTTACATCCTGTGGGCCTTCTTGCTAGTGCTATGGATGATCTACCTCGTTCGGAGCCACTAAGGAAGATAATCCATTGAGCTAAGCAGTCTAAAGGAGAAACCGAGTCAATAAGGCCGATGGCCATCGAATAGCAGTAGCCAAATGCTGTTCTTGATGTTGATGGGTCCCTGCATCGTCGAACCTGGAAATATTTGGAGTGGCACGCATGAGCACCGAGACAAGCCAGCCTTCATCCGGCATGAGCGAGCGGAAACTTCGTGACGCGCACTTCGCCATGCGCCTCTCACTGGTTGTGGGCGTGTTGATGCTGGCGGGCAAGATGACTGCCTATCTGCTCACGGGTTCTGCCGCCATCTTCTCCGACGCCGCAGAATCTGTGGTGCACGTAGTCGCGGTTGCATTTGCTTTATTCAGTCTCTGGCTCAGCACGCGGCCGGCAGTGCCCAAATTCCAATACGGTTACGAACGGATCACTTTCTTCTCCGCGGGCTTTGAAGGCGCGATGATTGTTCTGGCGGCGGGAAGCATTCTTTACACGACCGTGCAGAAGCTGAGACACGGCTTGGTTCTGGAGAATCTCGGCAACGGTGTGTTCTTGATCATCGCTGCGGGTGTTCTGAATGCCGGTCTCGGCTGGTACCTGGTACGAGTTGGAAAACGAAACAATTCGCTCATTCTTGAGGCTGACGGCAAACATGTCCTCACCGACTCCTGGACCAGTTTCGGTGTGGTTGCGGGACTTCTCCTAGTGATGATGACTGGCCGGAAGTTCTTGGATCCGGTTGTCGCTTTCCTGGTATCGGCCAATATTCTATGGTCAGGCGGGCGGCTGATGTGGCAATCGTTCAAGGGGCTGCTGGACTACTCAGACCCGAAGATCGGACACAAGATTCGTAATCAGCTTGACACGACCTGCAGCGAACTCGGGCTGCAATATCACGGCGTTCGTTTCCGCACTACCGGCTATCGCCAGATGATTGAGGTCCATCTATTGTTCCCGCAGGCGATGGCTCTAGGTGAGGCGCACCGCCTGGCGACGATGGTCGAAGAACGCCTTTCCTTGGATCTGGGAATGCCGTCGGAGGTAACCACGCATCTTGAGTCCCTCGAAGACCACTCCGAGGTTCACCGGGTGCAACACTACACAGGTCGTCCCGATTAGAGAAAGCGGCCAGCCGCGTGAGGCTTTGCGTGGAAATGCGCCAAACGAAGTATTAGGCAACTTGTAGGGTCACCACAAATGTGCAGCCGCGCTCTGACGGCTCGAACGCCAGGTCGCCCCCGAAGCTCCTCATCAGCGCCCGGGATACATAAAGACCTAGGCCGGTTGCTTGCGCCTCCCGCTGAAACGCTCGAAAAAGGACTTGCGGATCACCTATTCCGGGACCGGAATCTTCGAATCGGATGACCACTTTTTGGTGTTCGCGTGTCGGGCTTATTCTTATTCGTTTTTCGGGCGCAGATTCTAAGGCACGGCGACTATTCTTGACGAGATTTAGAAACACCTGTATCAACCCGTAGTGGTCCGCCCAAACGGAGCACGATTGTTCGGTACCGCCCCATTCCAGTTCGATGTCCGAATCGCGACACACGCTCTCGACTAGCACCCTCAATTCGTCCAGCACCGGTGCAAGTTCAATTGCCTGCCGTTCTTGTTCTCCGGTGCCGGATGTCAGTTCCATGGCAGAGAGTTTTTCGAGCCCATGTATCAAGGTTCCCAACGCTTCAAAATCTGCATTCTCTCTCAATGCCTCAAAACGACTCAGGTTTTGATGAAACACAAGGGCAGCGCCCGCCATGTTCCGGACCTCATGGGAAACGGCGCTCATCAGAATGCGGGCGTTCTTCAAGAGATAATCAAGACTCAGATCCTCGCGGCTGACTAATTCTTCGGACATATCGACGACAATGGCGGCGAGTTTGTTTCCCCCCGACTGCGCTGGGTAAGTGGAAAACCAAGTAGCGGCAAGGAAGGGCTTTCCGTCCGCGCGTTGCGCGCGACACTGAATGGCAGTGCGGAAGAGATAGGACTGGCCGGATTGCAGAGCGGTCTGTAGTGCAGGAACGAACCTCCCAATCGACTGGCCCTGCAGATGATCGTTGTCCGGGCTAAACAGTTCTCTCGCAGCCTTGTTGACCAGGAGAATCTCGCCAGAGGGACCTACTGTGAGGATTGCGGCCGGACTACTGTCGACTAGTACTTGCAGTTGCTCTTCAGCTTCCCGTAGTTGCCGGCTCTGCTCTTCGACTTCACCCAAATGCGCTAGAACCATGCGCCGGTTGCGCAAAAGCTCGAAAAGGAAGAGTCCCGTTCCCGAGAAACCTAACCATGAGAACACAAGACGCGGAATCGCATTATCGAGAGGAAGGTTGCTGTAAAGTTCCTGCAAAACAGCGCAGATTATGGACGCCGCCACGATCTGCCATCGTCTGAAAATGCCGCTGATGAGCATGATCGGAAACAGGTAGAGGAAACCGATAGAGATGAACGGCCTGATGTACCAGTCCACAGCGGCGATGATGCAGGTCAGGACAGCAGCCGCGATCAATAGAATCTTTCGGTCCGTACGCGAGTAAGTCGCTAGAAGGTCCATCTGAGGCGTTCCAAAGTTCCCAGTAGGCTGTTGTCTTCATTATTGCTCGCACGCATTCGCTAGGTTCCACACAGGCAAAAGAATAACCACAGACTAGCCGAAAGATTGTCCAACGGGTCAGAAGCGGCTTGAGCTTTGCGCCACGCAATCAATTCGGGGATTCACCACGCAATTCCCGTCGCCCAACGATTCTTTATCGAGGTTTGGGCAGGTGACTACCATCACTCTCTGCGTCCCCAGTATCGAAAGATACCGATTTTGCGGGCAGCAATCAGCCGTATACTTCTTTCTTGCAAATGTGTCTGGCGGCGCGGCCGATCGGCTTCAGCGCCAGGAAGTGGGCAGGTTTGCTCAGATGTGTGAAATCAAGCGGTCGTCCGTCCTTCTTTGCGTTTTATTTGTGACATCGTTCGCCAATCAGTCGTCATTCGGAGAAGGTGCTCGTCGTTCGAGAGAAGTTCACAAAGTGTACATTGGCTCGTTCGGATTGAATCCCGGCGCAATCTACCTACGAAACAAGCTGCTTCTGAGACTCACCAAATCGGAAACGATCGTTGTCGTCGAGAATCCCGCCGAAGCCGATGCTGTCTTGAGAGGCTCGGCTGCAATGCGGCTGCTCGGCTACTACAACTCGAATCCGCGCATCCGATATCGAAACAGTACGAGTGTCGCGGTTTATGATGCAAAGATGACAGTTGAGCTTGAGGACAGGCAGGGCCGCTCCCTCTGGTCTGGAAACCTGAAGCCGTGTTTCTGGGGCTCGCAGTACGTTTCGGATAACGTCGTGAACCAGGCCTCGCACCACGTTATTGAAGTCCTCAGACAATGAGAACATGCGCGAAATTCGCCTCCTGATCGTTGACGATCACATCCTCTTCCGCGAAGGACTCGTGCGCTTACTTTCCTCGGAACCCGGCTTTCAGGTCGTTGGCAGCTGCGGTCATCTCAAAGAGGCGCAGGAAGTTCTCGAGCGAGAACCCGTCGACTTAGTGCTGCTCGACTACGATCTTGAGACAGAGCAAGGTTCGAAGTTCCTTGAAGAAGCGAAACGTCGGGGGAAGAGTCCCAAGGTATTGATGGTCACTGCGGGCATGAGCAGCGCCGGGATGATTGCCGTGATGGACGCAGGAGCGTCTGGGATCTTCCTGAAGCACAGCCCACCTTCGCAGCTAGCGGAGGCGATTCGCAGAGTTGTGGATGGGGAGATGTGGCTCGATCCCAGAGCCGTCAAGCCGGTCATTCAGGGCGCAACGCAAAGCGCAGAGCACGGAAGGCTCGAATCCCTGCTCAGTGAGCGTGAGAAGACGGTTCTAAAAGGTGTCCTTGAGGGCGCCAGCAACAAGGCGATCGCTGCTACTCTGCACCTGTCGGAGAGTTCTGTAAAGGCTGTGCTCCAACAGCTCTTTCTCAAGACAGGAGTTCGTACCCGGAGCCAGCTGGTCAGAATCGCGCTTGAGCGACACTCACACGACTGGCTTAACGACAAAACAGCTTGAGACGCATCGCGTCTAGTATTTGGGAATATCGGCGCGATGCCACCACCCGCCGCCGAGAGCCTGAAACAGCGCGACGGTGTCCGAATAGCGATTGGCCTGGGCTTGGACAAGGTTTATCACTGCCTGTTGGTACGCCTGTTCCGCGCTTAGAAGCGCAAGGTAGTTGGTGTAGCCCGCCTGATATTGCTTTCTGGAGAGATCGAGCGTAACGCTGGTCGCATCTCGTGCCCTGGCTGCGGTTGTCAATCCGTCTGCATCCTGTTCAAGTGCATTCAGCGTGTCGGCCACATTCTGAAAGGCTGTGATGACAGTGCTGCGATATTGCTCCGAGGCCTGCAGATAGTTGGCTCTCGCGGCCAACTCCCTGTGACGAAGTGTGCCAGCGTCGAAGACGGTTTGAGTCACTCCACCCGTCATATCCCAGAATCCCGTTCCCGACGAGAACATGCGAGTGAAGACCAGCGCCATGCTGCCGACATCTCCGGTCAGCGCGAAACTGGGAAGCCTGTTCGCTCGCGCGACTCCGATCAGGGCGCAAGCGGAGTGCAGATTTGCTTCGGCCTGGCGCACGTCGGGGCGCTGCTCGACTAGCTGCGAAGGAAGACTGACTGGAAGTTCCTGGGGTAGTTGCAGACTCGACAACTCGAATTCTTCCGGCAGATCCTTGTCGGGAAATCCACCCGCGAGCGCGACAAGGAGATCGCGCTGCTGCGCCAGTTGCTTGAGCAAAGGCGGCAACGTCGCCTCGACTTGGGCCAGCTGCGATTCCTGCGCCGCCACGTCGAGCCTGCTCACGTAGCCCTTGTTAAACTGCTCGCGCAGTAACTTTAGCTCGTCCGTGTTGATAGTGATTAGTTCACGGGTTGCGTCAATCTGAGCTCTTAATGACGCTTCCTGGATCGCCGCGGCGGCTACATTGGAGCTTAACGTGATATGGGTAGCGGCCAGGGCGTACCGTGCCTGTTGCTCCTGAGCTGCCAGTGATTCGACCGTTCTACGATTCGAGCCAAAGACGTCAGGCACAAACGAAACGGCAACCTGGGGCGTGTACAGGCTGTAGGTTAGCGCGCCGTTCGCCGTGAATGACGAGACTGTATCCGCAGTCTTCGAGTGATCGGCCGAAAAGCCCGCCGAAAGATTAGGGAAGTAAGCGCCACGCTGCGCGAGCACGTTTTCTCGTGCGACCAGCAGCGCAGCCTGAGCAGCCTTGATATCGGGGTTTGCCTTGAGCGCCTGTTCGATCAAATCGTCGAGAGGCTTCGAGTGGAAAACGGTCCACCATTCACCCGGAATATCCTGCCCCGAAATGAACTTCTGCGCTTCGTTACCGGCAACGTTGGGTGTGGCACTCGTGGTGGCAATGGGGGCAGGCGTGTAGCCAGTGACCTGAGGAGGCGCCGGGGCCTTGTATTTTGGCCCCACCATGCAGCCCGAAGTGGCCAGCAAGACTACGGTCAGAGTCAGAGCGCTTGACCAAATGAGACTTGATGTGCGAGTAGACGTCATACGGGTCAATTCCTCATGGCTTGCGGTGGACGCTGGCTCCGTTAATTGTTCCGTTGCTTGCGTGGTTTGCACTCATGAATCCTCCGATGACCGGCGGATTGATGCTTCGATGAGGGGCCGGGCCGAGCGACTGCGAGAGGGGCCTGGTCATGTTCGACGGCCGCTTGTCGACCGTTCGATTGACTGCAGAAGTTCGAGCGATGCTGGCGCCTCTGCTGCCGGGAAACTGCACCGAAGCGGCCAAATGAGGTGCCGTCGCAACTCCGGATGCTGACTTGCTCTGGGCCTCCGATCGAGGGATAAGGTGAGTTGTTCCTGAAGGATTCTTGTGGTCCCGGCCCAGGCTGTGGAGCGTATCGCGGATCGTTTGCTTTCTCTCGGCAGGCTGTTGACCTCGCTGACCCTTTTGGTCGCCAAGCGCAGCGGCCTTTGGAGCATTGAGCGAACGATCGCCAGTTTGGTTTGCGCCCACTACGGATGTTGGCCATCCAGACTGTGCTGTGGATGATAAGCCATAGCTTGACCCGTTCGTTAACATAGCCCACGCGATCACGGCAAAAACGAGAGAGGTGGATTTCATTTTGCCTCGCCCTCCTTCCTCGAACCATTCTTACGGCCAAGGATGGCTACTTTCAGCGGGGGCACGACCAGCAGCAGCATTATTGGGCCGAGAAGCATGCCTCCGACAATAACTGTCGCGAGCGGCCGCTGCACCTGGCTGCCGATTCCTGTGGAGATAGCCGCAGGGAACAGCCCAATACAGGCAGACAGACTGGTCATGAGCAAAGGCCGCATGCGCGTTGACGCCGCCTGAAACATGGCTTCGGCGGGAGTGCCGCCTTGAAGCAACGCTTGGTTGTAATACGTGATGATCAAAATACCGTTCATGACTGAGACACCGAGCAGCGAGACGAATCCAATTGCGGCGGAGATGCTGAAGTTAAGGCCCGACACATAGAGCGCTACGATTCCACCGGCAACTGCAAAGGGAATGCCGGATAAGGCCAGGAGTGACTCGACGAGCGAATTGAACATGGCGTACAACAGTCCAATGATGAGGACGAGGGTGACCGGCAGAATCACGGCTAGACGGTCCTTGGCTTCCTGGAGTTCGCCGAACTCACCCGCCCACACAAGCCTGTAGCTACTCGGCAGCTTTATGTTCTTTGAAATGCGATCTTGTGCTTCCGAGACGGTACTGCCCAAATCACGTCCCCGGACACTGAATTTAATGGGAATGAATCGTTGTGTACTTTCGTGGTAGATCCAGGCAGCTCCCGTGTCCATGGTGATCGACGCCAAGCCGCTCAAGGGAATATAGGCATTCGTGCCACTCGGGGTCTGATAACCCACCTTGATGTTGCGAATCTTGTCGACGCTGTCGCGGGATTCCGGGGCATAGCGCACCACAAGATCGAATTGGCGGTCCCCCTCGAGCACTGAGGTCGCGACCGACCCGCCCATCGCCGCCTGGATGACCGAATTGACGTCTCCTGCGTTCAGGCCATACCGTGCGGCCTTGGCACGATCCACCTTGATATTGAGATTGGGCTGGCCAAGCACAGGAAAGATACCCAGATCAGCAACGCCACGAACCTGGCTCATCTGGTCGCGAACCTTCTCGGCAAGCGCCGTCAGTGTTTCGAGATTGGGGCCGACGATCTTGACCGAGTTCGAGCCCTTCACTCCCGAAATCGCCTCTTCGATGTTGTCCTGAATATATTGCGAGAAGTTGAAAACCACTCCAGGCAATTCGTTCTGAAATTCCGTCTGGATCTGCTGCGTCAGACTGTCCTTAGTCACTCCCTTGGGCCACTGGTCGAAAGGTTTGAGCGGGACAAACAATTCAACGTTTGAAAAAGGAGAGGCATCACTGCCATCATCCGGCCGCCCATGTTGCGATACCACGGTGATGACTTCCGGATGGCGCAACAGAATCTCGCGCATCTTTCTAGCAGCTGCCTCTCCATCCTGAAGAGAGAGGGTCATGGGCATTGAGGCACGAATCCAGAAATTGCCTTCTTCGAGATGTGGCAGAAACTCGCTGCCCAACCGGGTCCCTAGAAACGCCGATAAAGCCAGAAAGACAATACCGATTCCCACGGAGAGTGCGCGCCTATGGAGCGCGAAGCGAAGCGCCGGGTTGTAGGCCCTGTGCAGGAAGCGCACCACGATGGTTTCGGACTCTTTTACATGCTCTGGAAGTACGATCGAAGCCAGCACCGGCGTGACAGTGAACGTGGCAATAAGGGCGCCTGCCAATGCGTAACCGTAGGTGCGGGCCATGGGGCCGAATATCTGTCCCTCGATCCCCTGCATAGTGAACAGGGGAACAAAAGCGGCCACCGTGATCAGCGCCGAAAAGAGAACCGCTTTATCCACTTGGATTGCGCTGATCAGAATCATGCGCAGGCGATTTGTCCAGCCATGCACCGGTTCCGCGTGATGGTCGGCCTTTGTTGGGTCGGCGCCCCAGTATCCGCCTGCGAGGCGCTGCAACAGGCTCTGTCTATCTTCGGAACGCGCTTGAAAATTCCGGAATATGTTTTCGACCAGGATTACCGCCGAATCGACGATGATTCCGAAATCGACGGCGCCCACCGAGAGCAGGTTTGCGCTCTCTCCGGTAATGACGAGAATGATGACCGCGAAAAACAGCGCAAAGGGGATATTGACGCCAACGATGGTCGCGCTACGAAGATTGCCGAGGAAGATCCATTGGATCAGGAAGACGAGCACGCAACCGAAGATGAGGTTATGCAGAACCGTGTGGGTGGTGACGGCGATCAGCGAAGAGCGATCATAATAGGGCACCAGCCGGACACCCGGCGGGAGGCTCCCGTCATGATTCAACTGATCGATAGCCGTCTTGACCTTAGGGATCATATCGGCGGTCTTTTCCGTCCGCCGCATCACAACAATTGCGCCCACTACGTCGTCCTGGTAGTCGCGGCCGAGGATTCCCAGTCTTGGTCTGAAGCCAATTGAAACCTTTGCAACATCCTTTACGAGCACTGGAACGCCGTTGGCCTGATTCAGCACTACGTTCTCGATGTCGTTAACCTTGTAACCTTGCGTCAAGTCGTCATTGCCACCGTCGTCGATCAGGCCCACCCCGCGGATATTGATGGACTGCTGGCCGATGCTGATTTCGCGCCCGCCAACGTTGAGATTCGCATTGCCCAATGCAGTTAGGATCTGCGGCACCGTGACGTTGTAGGCCTCGAGCTTCGCAGGGTCAATCGAAACTTCGAATTCTTTCGTAGGGCCGCCCCAGCTATTCACCGCGGCAATACCTGGAATCGTTAGAAGCCGGCGTGCGACGATCCAGTCCTGAACGGTGCGAAGGTTGGTGATGCCGAAATGCGGCGGACCGACCACCTGGTAACGATAGATTTCTCCCGTAGAGCTATTGGCCTGAATCGTAGGCACCAAATTGCCGGGCAGACTTACATTCTGCTGCATCGCGATCGATGCCTGGGCGAAAGCAAAGTTGTAATCAATCCCGTACTTGAAGACAACGCGAACAAAGGACAAACCATAAAACGATGTCGAGCGGATAACGTCGATTCCGGGGGTCTCATACAGCCCGATCTCAATGGGGCGCGTGTAGTAGCGCTCCATCTCCTCCGCAGAGAGACCCGGCGCCTGAGCCGTAATTTCGAGAATGACCGGCGTGGGGTTTGGATAGGCTTCGATATTGAGCTTTGTAAAGGCAACGTAACCAGCAGCCCCAAACAAAAGCAGCCCGAGCACGATAATCGCGCGGCGGCTCAGGCAAAACGCAATGAGAGACTTAAACATTTCGAAACGCTCTCTGAAAAGAGTGGGTGGGAGCTAGTCGCTCGGCGGGGCCTGCAGCATGTTGCTAAGAAAAACCGCACCATCCGTCACAGCAAGTTCACCTTGCTGCAGACCGGCAAGAATCTGCACTTGGCCGTCTGTTCGCAGGCCTGTTTTGATCACTCGCTGCACAAAGTGACGTCGATCGGTTGTTACCCAGGCCGTCATTGAACCATCGGACTCGCGGACGACACCATTCGCTGGCAATGCGATCGACTCCACTGGAGCGTGAACTCGGATCACAAAGTTCGCGAGCATTCCCGGACGCAGTTCGTTCTTCGGGTCCGAGATCTCGGCACGAACGCTCTCTCTATGCGTATTGGGATCGACTGCCTCGTAAACCTTGGTGATCCTTCCCTTGAATACGCGGGTGGGATACGCAGGCACATTCACTTCGACCGGCTCGCCGGGATGAAACAATGAAACGTCGCTTTCGCTGACATCTGCCAGCATCCACTTAACCGTTACATTCGCAACCGTATAGGGCGCGGGAGCATTTCCGGGCTGAACAAAGAGGCCCTGCGGCGCGTTGAACGACGTCACCTGGCCGGCTATTGGGCTGAGCACCA
>CAVVUE010000002.1:0-12854 GCA_963751285.1 uncultured Acidobacteriaceae bacterium
GGGAATACATAATGTCCGGGTCGGCGGTAATTCGCTCGGAACGGTTAACTGAAGAGAAGCAGACTTAACAGGACTGATCCACGCAAAGATCTTATGCGCCGAAAAACTGGTAGTGGTGCTTTAGCGTGGAGATGAGAATTTCTCGGCTTGCACCTGCATGACGTTGCTGTTGAATGAAAAGATTGTTTTGCCATTTTGGTAGGCTTCCCATTCAGTTTCGTTGAGAAAGAGCATTCCCGGTTGGTCACAGCGACCACAAATCGCTGCGGTGTTTGGATAGCCAATTGGCTTCGCGTGGTGGATGTAATAAGGGGAATGGTGGGTGTTGCACCTTACGAGCATAGCCCCTCCAGTGTCCACAGATGATCGGCGATCCCCGCTTCCATCGCCGGCGCGACCCTTAAGCTCCCGTGGACCCTTGCGAAATTGTAGAACCAGAAATGCAATGCTAGGGCCGCTCTCAAGTTTTCTTTCTTCTTTGAAAAAGCATACGTCAGTCTGGTTAGCCTCTTGCACCACTGGCGAAGTGAGCCATTTTTGCGCTCGATGTGCGATGTTCCGGCCTTCTCCAGATCGGGATTTCCGCGCTGTACGCTCTTCTCCACCGTGACGAAGTCGCCAGGACTGTACCGCTCGCGCGTTTCTTCCGGTTTACTGTAGACCTTGACCACGATACTGTGATTGGCGCGGTCCCAAAGGCGCACGTTGATCGCAGAGTTATAGGGAACAAAAGCATCAGTGGATACGTCGAACCGCTGATCAGGGGCTGTAACCGACCGCACCTTTTCAATAAACTGATCCGTGTTTAGCTGGTCGCGCCGTCCAAGATGCCACGCAATTACCAGCCGCGTTTTCCTGTCCTGGGCGATGAACGTATATTGATCCCCGATTTCACTGTTCTCTTTTTCGTTTGGCCGTTTGTGCATTTCCTTCTTGAAGACATAGGCTCGGCCCATTGCGGGTTGTCGCCGACGTGGAACTTCCAGGGGCCGTTAAGCGGGACGGCGAGCTGGTCGAGGGTGACTGGAAGAGAAGCGGAGGGTTGCTGTGTGGGAAGCACGCCACCAGCGGAAGCAATGAGCAGCGCGGCGAGGAGGGCTGGGATCTTCATGCGATGGATGGATCCGGGACCACGGTGCGGGTGACGGTGATGACGCTGATGTCGTCTTCCTGGCCGAAGCTCTGAGCTGCGTTTGCTACATCGGCGCCAGACTTTACCGAGCGCAGCAACTCTTGAAGACGCTCAAAACCGAAGAGATCGCCGTTGGCATCTGTGGCTTCCGCGACGCCGTCGGACATCAGCACTAGCCAGTCGCCATCATCGAGTTGAAAATGCATGACGGAGAACTCCACGCCTTCGATCATCCCGAGCGGAAGCGCACCTTCCATCGGAACCGGCTCGCAGTTGAGATAGGGCGCCACGTGGCCGGCATTGGCCAAGGTTACCTCGCCATCGCCAGCAATGCGCAGGGCGAGACACGTCGCCTGAGCGTCGCCGCGACCGACCAGACGACGGTTCAGGGCTTGCAAAAGAAAGAGAGGATCGGAATTTGTTTCTGCGGCCGTTCGAATTGCGCCGACGAGCAGCGCAACCAGCATCCCCGCCTTGAGCCCTTTGCCAGTGACGTCGCCCGCGACGATGAGCAGGCTGCCGTCTGTCGGGTCGGGGATGATCTGGAAGAAGTCACCGCCAACCTCGCGGGCGGGGCGGTACTCGGTTTCGATGGTGAGACCGGGGAAGGTCATGTGGGGTTCGGGGAGGATGACTTGCTGGACTTCGGCGGCGCTCTTGATGTCGAGGGCCTGCTGGCGCTGGGCGCGCAGGGAGAGCAGCAGGCGGCGGAGGAGGAGGATGAAGAGCGCAATCATCAGCAGGACCTGCGTCATCTGGAAGAGGGTGAAGGAGACGCCGAAAGGGAACCAAATCTCATTGATGTGCAGCACAGCAAGTTCATTCTGAAACCTAGATATCCCCAGGAGCACCACGGCGGGGAGGGCGAGCCAACCCTCGCGGCCCTGCTGGCGGATGCCAAGGATGACAGTGAGGGCCAGAAGCGCAAGGAAGGCCAAACGGGCGCAGACCGAGAGGAGATGGAAAGGAGCGGCGGCATGAGCAGAGACCAGGCCGAAGATGGTTTGCTCACCCAGCAGGGCCCCCGCCATGTAAAGCAGGGTGAGAACCACGACAGCCCTGGGCAGCCAGGTGGGCCGCTTGAGTTGGAACCAGGCCCTCCACACCATGACCCAGGCGCCAAGGATGAGAGGAGACAGCAAGACTTCATTAAGGATATCCATCGTCTGAACGCTACCAAGTTGGGTCCAGGCCTCGATTGCGAGCAACATCGAATTGAGCACCGAGAGCAAGAACGCCGCAGCGATCCAGTAGTAGAGTTTGTCGGAGCGATCGAAGAGGGTGAGGCTAAGGGCCAGAACGGTCAGCATCAGGAACAGCAAGCCTTCCAGAGGCGCCGAAGCATACGTGCGTATTAGATGCACCCAGTCGAGTTGGTAGCTGGCGGCCACGGCGACGGCCTGGCCGAGCAAGGGAGCGTCATGGAAGCCGCCGGCATCGGGTGTGTACGTCGGCGTGCTGGGATCCATCCAGAAGCGGAAGGCTAGGACCTCGGCGCCGTCCTCAGTTTTGTTCACCGCAGACGACGGTATGGCGAAGAAGGCTGGCTGCGAGCTATAGGCGGCGGGATGGCTCGCGGAGAAGTCGCCGAAGCCGCCTAGCAGGACGCCGTTGGCGAAGACCTGGTAGACGTCCTCGAAATCGTTGGGGCCTTCGAGGGCGAGCTTTTCGCCGGTATGCGCGTTGAGCTTTACGCGGATGCGGTACCAGGCGTAGCCGGAGTAGCCGGGATGACCTTTGGCGGTCCAGCCGGGAACGTAGCCGGAGATTCCGAAGACGGGATCGATGGAGCCGGGTGGGGGGCTGAGGTCAACGTTCTCCCAGTGGAAGTCGTCGAAGCTCGGTTCAGCCCAGAGGGGCTGGTGGGTGGCGGGGTCGATGGGGGAGTCGCCGATGGTGAACTTCCAGGGGCCGTTGAGCGCAACCACAGATTGGCCGAGTGGGATCGTGACATCGTTTACAGCCGCGCCCTGAGCGTGTAATCCGCCGCCAGCCAGGACGATGAACAGAACCGCAAGCAAGGCGGCATTCTTCATGCGGTGGCCTCTCTGAGTTCCACTGCGCGCGAGATCGTCAGGACCGTGATGTCGTCTTCCTGGCCGAACTCCTGTGCCGACTGAGCGATTCTGTCCGCCGGCTCGGAACTGATCGCGCGCGTTCGATCGAAGCCAAACATGTCCCCCGCACCGTTCCGAGCTTCAAGAACGCCATCGGTGACGAGCGTGAGTCGCGCACCTGGTTCCAGGGAAATCTGCGATTCACGATAAGACTCCTCTTCCGCAAGACCGAGCGGCAACCCGTTTTCGAGGGGAATCTCGGTTCCATTCAGATATGGCGACGGGTGCCCCGCGTTGGCCATCACCACCGTTCCATCCCCATCGGCGCGCAACACCAGGCACGTTGTAAATCCTCCTTGCTGCCTGCCGATCATCCGCCGGTTCATTGCAGTCAGAATCTCGCCTGGACTTTTCGTGTAGTGGGCAAGGGTGCGGAAAGTTCCCACCAGCAATGAAACGGTCATTGCGGCAGGCATGCCTTTTCCACTAACGTCGCCGATCGCGACCAGAACTCCGCCGCCCGCAAGGGCTACGACCTGAAAGAAATCTCCGCCCACTTCGCTCGCCGGTTTGTACACGCTGGCGACGGCAAACTCCGCGGTTTGCGGAATCTCAGTGGGAATGAGCACCTGCTGCACCGCGCGCGCCGATTCCATCTCTCGCTGGTGTTCATCCTCCTGCCGGCTGATGCGCGTAAACCGAAGGACAAAGATGGCCAGCATTCCCACCAGGAACAGCAACTCGCACACATCATCAACAGAGAATGGAAACGGGGAGCGGGAAAGGACACTGAACCACTGGTAGGAACTTCGCGGCCAGCCCAGTACAAAGTGGCCGAACCATGTGACTGTATCTCCCACGGTCGCAAATTCCTGCAGCAGCACCGGCGCGAGCAGGAGTCGCGCATCGGGCAGTCCTTCCTGAGCCCTGCGAAAGAGCAGGGTCAGCAGCCAGACAGCCACGGGCAAGTTCAGCACTGCCTGGGCGGCATTCCAGACGGCGAGGGAGCCTTGCGGCAAATGAATGCCGGTGACTACGAAGAGAGTAAAGGTGATCGACAGCAACAGGTTCGCTGTGACCGATCCGATAGCTGCACCGAAGAGCCAGCCCCGCCGCCCTTGCAGAAACCGGTAAAAGAATGCAATCAGGGCGTAGAGGAAAGTCTGGCTTCCAATGGCGAGCAACACACTGTAGACGAGTACGTCCATCCGCCCCAGCAGATAGGTCCTGACGGCCATGTGCGTTCCCGCCGCAAGAATCATGGCCAGGAAGAACCACAGATATTCCTTCTCGCACCGTCTGCGCCAGAAGAAAGCCAACGCGGCCAGTCCCGCCAGAAGCTCAAGAAACGATAGAACCGCTGCACTTGTGAGTTGAAGCGCAAGGGCATTCTCCGAGGCAGCGACATCTTTCCCGATGAGGGCAGCGGTGCCGATGCGCACGCCGTCGTAGATGCCGCCGCCGAGCAGATCCTGCCATAAGGGGGCATGCCACACGCGGATCGCAATCACAACGCTGTGTGCCGCCGTTCGAGGAGCCCGCGGCAGCGAATATACGCTCCGTGGATGGTACTGGCTGATCGGGAATGTCCGGGGAGGCATGCCGCCTTCACCGCCCAGCAAGCGTCCGTCGGCGAAGACCTGATAACTGGTCAGAACAGACGGGATGTAGAGGACGAGGTTATCCGCACCTGTGGGGATCACCACCTTTGCGCGGTACCACGCAAAGCCATCCAGCTTAGGATGGCCCTGCTGACTCCAGCTCGCATCAGTGCGCAGAAGCGCCCACCCCGAGTCGTCGAAGCTGGGGGAGGCCCAACCGGGATTGTCGCCGGGGTGAAACCGCCACAAGCCGTCGAGCTCGGCCATTGGAACACGGTCTTCCCTGAAGTTGAAGACTTGTGCCACAGCCGGGGCTGCAACGGCGAGGAGGATCAGGAGCGAGATGAATCTCAGGCGCACGCGGGACATGGGAAACGAAATGCCTGGATGACATTTGGACACTTTATCCTCGCTCAAGGGCAGTATTACATTCCGACGACAGGCGCGCGGTTCATTCAGGCGGCTCCGTGCGCATTTCGCGGCTCAGCTTGCCAGGATTCGTGACAATAGGTCTCGCGCCAACCAACTGGTAGTTTTCGCCAGACGGTCGTGGCGATGAATGTGGTGTCGCTCGGCTTGCCGTCGGGTGACATGCGGTGAGCAGTCATTTCTTGAGTGACGAGAACTGTGCCGGAGTCGAGGCTTTTAGTTTCAGGCTTGTTCCACTACTTCAGTTGCTGACCGCGCAGACTGTCCCAGCCGCGAATGATTCTGCCATTTGCGATGACGACAAGTTCCGGGCTGTGCAAATACGTTGCCAGGAAGCGATCTGTGTCGTGAGCATTGGCGGCGACCAATTGCTCGGTAAGCAAGGCGAGGATCTGGTCTTTGACACTCGGTTTCGGTTCTGCCTGAGCGAACGCCATCCCAAACAAGCAGACAAGAAGAACCAACCGCCTCAACCGTTTCATCCATCCCCCTTTATTGGTTCCATTGCAGGCACCAGTTCCGTGCTCTTAAGCCTTGAACCATCGGCCTTCGAGTCGAATCTCGCGAGCAGAATTCCGGCCAGCAGGCACGTCGCGATGCCGATCGATGCATCCGTGGCGAGTGTTCCAGCAATTCCGCCCGGGGCGTAAGCGCGCCCGTCCAAAACCATCATGTAGGTGACCGGCACATTGGTTGCAGCGGTGAGAAAGGCGAAGGTCGTGGCGGCTAGCGGATTGCTTTCTCCGATGACCTCAAACACAATCCCGATCTGGACGGCGAAAGCGACGGCCTGGAACAGGAACTCGCCGAGCATCGCCAGCATGAATGTCCAAGCCGCGTGCGGCAGAACGATCAGGCCCAACGTGAAGAGGCTGCCCAGGATTCCATTTGCGAGGTAGAAACGGCGCAGCGGCAACCGTCTGGCAACGATGGGGAAGAGCAGACATCCGAAGACTCCGGGTACGATCGCGCCCGTACCACCGGAAAGACTGACTGCGCGCAGCGAGGCGTGAAAATCGGCCCCAAGGCCGCCGAGCAAATCGGCAAGCGCGAACGAACTGCAGGGCGATAGAAAGAGCAGCAGCGCGATCACCACTTCGCGCCGGCGTAAAAGAGCAAGAACATCGCGATTGAATTGAGCAAAGCCCTCTGCAGCCAGCCGGCGGTCCGGTCCGGGAGCGGGTATCGCGAAGAAGATCGCGGCGGGCAGCACGACGAATGCCCCCATCAGAGTCGACGCCAGCGGGATCGGCAAATGCCGGACGAATTCCCCTCCCAGGACCGATGCGAGGCCGATGCCGCAGGTGAGAGCAATATTCATCCATTTGCTGAGCGCGTTCTTGTCGTTCGGGTGGGCGACGGTTGAGAGCCAGCCTCCCAGCGCAGCGCCCGAAAGGGCTGCCGTTGCGACGGCCAGGGTCAGCGCTACCTCAAGAGTCACAAGGTGATGGAAACTCAGAAAGGAAATGGCGACGAGAACTGCCGTTGCCGCCGCCATCGCCGAGGCGTACCATCGGCGGCTGAACCTCACATCAAGCATCGGACCCAATAAGACACACCAGAAGTTCGGCGACATCGCCATCGCCGTGATGGCCGCAATTCTCCACTCGGGCACGTGCTCCGCCGCCAGCGCCTGAGGCACCACGAAGAAAGCGATACCGGTAACCAGGCCCAGGGTCGTGTTGGACAGACCCATCAGCCAGACTGGTGGAACGGACCGGTTGGGTTTCATGTGCATCTCGCGTTACGGGTACCGGTCAATCTGCCGCACCCATTTCGGCCAGGACTTTCGGAATCGCGCTCACGCGTCGCCGAATAAAGAGAAAATAGAGGGGAGAAGCCAGCACAATCAGTGCAAATGTGAACATTGCATTCTTCAGGTCGGCCACAACTGCGGCGACAAGAAAGGCGATCGAAACGACCAGGACTCCCAAATTCGACCACGGGTAGCCCCAGACCTTGAATGGCCGTACGAGATTCGGCTCTCGTCGCCGCAATACGAACAGTGAAGTAAAGCCGGAAACGTAGTTTGCTACGAACAGAACCGAGGCAATGCCGACGAGAGTATCGAAGCTGCCGCTGAGAACCAATGTGATGGAGACCAATGTTCCCGCCAGCAGAGCCGAGGTCGGAGTCCCGCCTGCATTCACACGCGCAATCCACTGCGGCATCATGCGGTCGCGCGCCATGGCAAACAGGATCCGGCACGTGATCATGGTATTTGCGTTCATGGTGCTCGCCACGGCGACCAGGGAAATCAGCAGAATGAACTGCTTCCCATAGCCGCCAAGCACGACCCTGGCCGCATCCGCCACCGGCATGTGCGAGCCGGCGAACTGGCTCATCGGCAAAACGCGGAACAGAGCCAGATTGACGAGGACGTAAATAGCCGCGCAAGCCACCACTCCGCCTATTGACGAGCGGGGCAGGTTCTTCGCCGGGTTCTCATCTTCCTCAGCGAAGTAGATCGCCGCATACCAGCCGTCGTAGCTGATGATGATCGCCTGCAACGACAAGACAAGGGCGAGCAGCAGACCGCCCTTCGCGGCTGCCGGATGCATAACCGCAACATTCGCATGAGCAGCCTCCGGGTGCGCAAAGAGACATGCAGCGACAAATGCGATGAGCGCGGCTGCCTTGATCAGACTCGTGACCTCCTGAGCCCGGCTGCCCATCCGAAGTCCAAGCCAATTCAACAGCGCTAGAACAAGCAATACCGCAACGCCCAGCAGCTTCACGTGCCCTTGCAATGCAGGCTGCAGCTCGGCGGCAAATTCGCCGAATGCTACGGCGAGATAGCCGTTCGAAACTGTCTGGACGACCGCATCACTCGACCCCACCAGGAATCCGGCGAAATCGCCCATGGCTCGACGCGAATAAACGTACCAGCCGCCTGCAAACGGAAGCATGGTTCCGAGTTCGGTCACGGAAAGTGTGCAGACCAGCGCATACACCCCTCCCAGCGTCCAGACGGCAAGGATAAAGCCATAGCTTCCAAGATGGCCCGCAATTTCACCAGGTGTGCGCAGGATGCCGGAGCCGATCGTATCGCCGACGATGACAGCGACACCGAAACCTACGCCTAGAATGCGCAGAAGACGGCCCTTGGCCTGCGAAGAACTAATAGCAGTTCCTGGTGGTACCGCAGTGATGCTCACGGGAAGCTCCGTTGAAGGGAAGAAGCACCGGGAAGTAGACAAGAGGTTACATTTGCGGACCGCAGTGAGTCAATGGAAAATCGGTTGAATCGTGGAACAGCACGCCACGTTTTCTTGGCCGTCGGGTCATTCGAAAATCGCGCAGTCCTCAGCATTGCTTCTGATGGCCGGCGTTGGGTCGTTCGTGAACTACGCGTGGCGGGCCTGTTCAGCTGCACAGGCGGAGACACTGAGCTGCTCAACGGGCCATTCGTGCCAGGCACTCCGAAAGACGTCGCGCTCTACTGCGAAGGTCCGGCCACGACAACCACCGCTGATTTGTGAGGTTGCCAGGCGGGTGTGCCCTCTTCCCACTGATCGTCGGTGAGTTGCTCCGCGTCGGAGCCGTCATAGCGCATCACAAAAATCTCCCCATACGGTTGCGGATTGTTGGTATAGAGAGCTTCGTCTTTGAATCCCATCCGCGAGCTCGTAAACACCATCCACTCGCCATCGGGCGACCAGGCGATATGAGCTTCATTTCCCTTCGTATGGGTTAGCTGCTTCAGATCTGTTCCGTCGGGGTGGATGGTGAAGATTTCAAAATTGCCGTCGATCAGGCGCATGAACGCGATCAAATCCCCACGAGGCGACCACACGGGAAAATTGTCGTAGCCATCGGTCAGCACCTTCACCGAACTGTCCTCGAGATTCAGAATCCGCATCCCTTCGCCGGCGGGTCCTTCGGTGCGGTAGACAATGCGCATTCCATCGGGCGCGAAGGAAGGGAATGCGTTGCTGTTCGCGCCCGAGGTCACAAGGTGCAAGCCGGAACCATCGACGTTGACGATGCCCACTTCCGCTGTGGCATTTGTCGAGCCTATTGGCGTTCCGCCGAATCCTGGAAACTTACCGATGCTCACTGCGATCTGCTTGCCATCCGGCGACCACGATGGCGCCAGGATCGTTTCCTGCCGCGTCAGAATCGGCCGCGCCGGTTGGCCTTCGTCCACGATAAAGAGGCTGGTTGTTCCCTGGGAGACCATGTTGGTCACCGCAAGGTGTTTTCCGCTTCGATCGTAATCGGGTAACCACGCCGTGGCGTAAAGGTCGTACTTCGGATTGCGGCTCCACATCTTCACCGGCTCAATACGATCCCTCAAAACAAAACGGCTGTACACTACCCGCCCGCCGTCTGGAGACCAGGAGGGAGTACGCAAATCTGCTCCTGTGGGGCCAGGTGTCCCCATTCCGTAGAAGACCCCTTTTAACGTTTTGTCTCTGCGGAGATAGGCGATCTCGCCCGAAGGCAAAACCGTCGGCATCAATTTGACGCCGGGCCCGGCGGGCACGGCTGTCGTCGCGCCTGTGGCGATGTCAAGTTTGAGCAACTGATCGTCGCCGTCCTTGCTGGCTGAGCGATAGGTATATGTATCTTGCGCTGGCATGCAATACGCAACCACGGCCCTGCTGTCCCGCGTCCATTTGGGGCTGCCGCAAAATCCTTCGTGCTCGGAGAGGCGTCGCAGGCCGCTGCCATCCTGGTGAATCAGATATACGTCTGCCAGTTGCAGGCGCTCCCATCTGCCCTTTGCCGGCGGAAGATCACTGCCGCGGTCGGACGAAAACGCAATCCACTTTCCATCGGGTGACCACGACGGACGATAATCGCAGCCATCCCCTGTGGTCAGCCTTACGCTTTTCCCGGTGGCAACATCGAGTATCCACAGGTTCGCGCGGCCGGCAGCCCGCGTCGAAACAAACACAAGCCGCTTTTCGTCGGGAGAGAAAGCCGCCTGGTCGTTGTACGCCGGGTAGTCCGTCAGTTGTTCCAGTCCGCTTCCGTCCGGATGAACGCGGTAGAGTTCCGCTGGCCCGGTGCGCTCCGACGTAAACACGATCCAATCGCCTTTGGGAGACCACGACGGATCATAGTCGAGCGAGCCCGATTGCTGGAGAAGCCGCTCTCCCGAGCCATCTGCATTCGAGACGTAAAGGCTCGCCTACGTTGGCCCAAGGCGGTCCAGCAGGATGCGGCTGGCAGCGCGGCAGGAGAACGCTGTCGTGACAAGCGCAAGAGCACAAAGGGAAACTACGGAGCGGCGGAACATCCGATGCCTCCGGAAACATGTTTTCGCGAGAGGGAAGATCGCAGGCCCGAGTCTATCACCTGAAGACCGGACCCGGTGCCTTTGCTTGCGATGGCAACCTCGTTCTTTGGCTGCGAGCTGTACCAATCGATCTCCTCCTGAACGTTCTACCTTGCATAACCAGCCCATGTCCCCGAGCGAACAAAACCAAAGTGCCAGATCTTGCCTTCTGGCCAACCCGCTCATTGAATTTGGGTTAAGCAACCACCACAGGATTCATCCCCTGAACCCGATGCAAATCATAGGGAATAACCAAGAAGTTCACCGTCGCCTCCTTTCAGCAGCATCGTCGATGCTTGTCTCGGGCGGAATCAGACCTGGAAACTGGCTCTTCGATCGAGATTTCAGGCATTTTTTGAACCACAACCGCATCGAAGTGACGGTTGGTCCGGCAGACCACCGGCGGGCGGAGGTATGGACTGCTCAATCTGTAGGGACCTTGGAACTGGACGTGTCAACGACTTTGAGAAAACTGGCGGCATAGTGTCGTGTAGGTCTTCTTCTGTCGTCGGTCCAGATTTAGCATTGGCAGCGGCAGGATCGTTTCCGGGATAGCGGCCGAACCGGACCTTGAGTCTCAGTTAACCAGAACAAGACACTCTTTGAAATGAGCCCTTCAATTTACCAGGAGGCAATCTGCACTACTTCACGAGCGTGGCAGGGTCACGCAGCCACGGCAATTAAGTAAAGTGCTGGACGCATGACGGAGGTGTTCATGGCCGCACCACGCCGACGCATACAGAAAGAACTCTGGCTGCGGAACTACTCTCCGAAGACGATTTGGACCTATAGCCCGGTAGTGGCCGACTTTGTCGGTTACTTTCACAAGTCGCATGACCGCGAGGCATATCGGACGGCCGAGTCAAGTGGGGCGTGAAAGGGAGCCACCGGGCCGGGAGTGCTGTTGGCTAGTCGTCCGCATACGCCGGGTCAGTCTGGAGCCTATAGAGCACGTCCCAGACTTCGTGGTAAAGGAGTGAGCGCTTCTGACCCTGTTTCTTGGCGACTTCGTGTTTGAAGTTGCTGTAATTCACGTCGGCGATCATTCGCGCCATCGCCGCCGAAACTTCTGCTTTGGGCGCAGTGGCTAGATAGCTGTAGTCTGTCTCCACATTTTCCCGAATCGGGCCAAGAGATGGGAGGTACTTCTCCTGGAGCGCTTCCAAATCGCCGCGCACCCTGGCGCGAACCGTGAGCGTTCCGGACGCTTCGTCGTCATGCTTCTGGACGACGCTGAAGAAGCCGATGGGGGTGATGAGCCACATTGCTGATACCTCCGTGCTGACACAATGATTTCACAATCCGAATCATTCTCACCTTTTTAAGTGTGGGCGCGCCTTGACCATGCGGGGATACTGTGGACACCGTGTCAAAAGAGGTCGAATTTCTTACCGCAGAATCACGGGTGCCCGTCAGAGCCAACCAGGAAATTGGGCCGATTCGCCCTGTGAACTTTGCTAGAAGATGACAGGGACCTTTGGCTCTCATTGCTGCAGCGAAGAAGCTCGGACTCAACTTCCTCAATTGTCTTCTTACTCATTTGCTGTCTCGTGTGTCCTGTTGCTGGTCTTGCTTCAATGCTGCACTCTTTCGTCCGATGTATTGCCGTCTGTTGGCTTGGCGTTTCTTTTCGGCCTTGCGCTGCAAATTCCCATAAACATGTTGGCGAGCAAGTTCCCGTTTGGCAGCAATCTTTGACGGTGTCGGCACCGAAGTGGCCCCTTCGCTTACGCGAATGCCTTCCACGGCGCAGAGGATTCTCGCTGCCTCAGTCGCAATAAAGGGATTCTTCGCTGTAAGCAAGGCAGCCATCGACTCTCGCAGTTGTTTCTTCGTAGTTTTGTTCATTTGAATTCTCCAGACACTAATACCGCTGGAATTTCCATTTTGCCTTTCCGGCGAGAGAATATACCCCGGAGCGCATGACTTGCCATCTCTTCACATGCGGTCCAAGGCCAGAGCCGGAGCGTACCCGGCAGGACCGCCGCCGGGCCCCAAAAGCCGTGATTTTCCCTATTTCGAATGACGCGGCTGAGCCACGACGAGGTGCGGTATATGCGTCGCCTAGAATGGGTCCCCTTGCACCGCATTCCTGAATCAACCCTACGGGGTGGTTTGAGGGACTGGCGAGATTCCCTTTTGCGCCTTCAGCCGATCTTGTTATCTACGTGATCGATTGTTTGCTTGATCGAGGCTAGCGCGCCGTCAAGGGTCTCCGGTGTGATTGCGTGTTGAATGCCCACAAAGGCCCCGTCTTCGTCGCAGGAGTCGCTAGCAAGGGGGACAGAGTTCGGTGTATCCTTATTGCCGCCCGCGAGAGCCACGTGGAAGAACGAGACGCCAGATTG
>CAVVUE010000003.1:0-72559 GCA_963751285.1 uncultured Acidobacteriaceae bacterium
TGGCTCTGGTTTCGCGCCGAAGGCCTTAGCTTCCCATTGCGCGCTCACATGCACAGCCCGATTCGCTGGGTTGCTCCAACGTATACCGCCATCCATCAGGTGCTCACTAATCCGGTGTATGCTGGCGCATATGCATACGGCAAGTGCCGCCATGAACGTTATATCGATGAACAGGGTAGGTTGCGCAGACGGACGCGCCATCTGCCTCAGGCTGAGTGGGCGGTGCTTCTTCCCGATCACCATCAGGGATACATCGACTGGGCAACTTATCAGGCCAACCAGGTGCGTATCGACGCCAACGTTCATCCTCAACCTCACCAGGCAGGCGGCGCAGTGAGAGAAGGCGCCGCATTGCTGCAGGGTCTGGCGATCTGCGGCAAGTGTGGCCGGCATCTGCACACGCACTATCGCGGCCGAAACGCTTCGCCTGGCTATCACTGCTCGGGCAAAGATATCGTGCAGGGCCGTGGCGTCTACTGTCTCAACATCGGCGGCATCCAGATCGATCAGGCGGTAACAGATGCATTTCTGAAGGCGTTGACGCCGGCTGCGGTCGAAGCTACCGAACTGGCGATGCGGCAACTGGAGGCCGATCACGATGCCGCGCTCAGCCAGTGGCGGCTTGCCGTAGAACGTGCGCGCTACGAGGCAGAGCGCGCCGAGCGCCAGTATCGCGCCGTGGAGCCGGAGAACAGGTTGGTGGCGCGTGGGCTGGAAACCGAGTGGGAGAAACGGCTGCGCGATCTCACAGCGGCTGAGGCGGAACTGGAGCGCCGGCAACAACAACGTCCGCGCACACTCAGTCTGGAAGAAAAGAGCGGGCTCCGCGCTCTGGGCTCCGATCTGCGCAAAGTCTGGAATGCGCCCACCACCACAGATCGCGACCGCAAGGAACTGTTGCGCACGCTGCTGGAGGAAGTGATCGTAGCTGTTGATCGCTCCGAACATCGAGCCCATCTGACGCTACGCTGGCGGGGTGGCGAACTAACCGAGATCGATCTTCCTCTGCCGCGCTCCCAGCCGCGCGGTCGTCGCACCAGTGAAGACACCCTCTCGCTGCTGCGCCGCCTAGCCGCGCTCTATCCCGACGAGGTCATCGCCGGCATCCTGAATCGTCAGGGGCGCAAGACGGCGAATGGAGAACGCTTCACCGCCGTTCATGTCGGCGGTTTGCGCCGCTATCGCGGCATCCCGCGTTTTCAGCCACCAGCCGAGCCTTCGCAGGGCGAAGTCGTCTCCATCCGCAAAGCCGCACAAATCCTGGGTATGAACACCTCCACCATCCATCGCTGGCTGGCTGAAGGCTTCATCGCCGGTGAACAGGTCACTCCCGGCGCGCCATGGCAGATCCGCATCACCGAAGAACTGCGGGACCGCATCGCGCCACAGGCCCCGCCGGAGTATCTGCCCATGCTGGAAACAACCATGAAACTGGGTGTCTCGCGTCAGACCGTGTTGCAGCGTGTAAAGCGTGGCGAACTCGAAGCCATGCTTGTCACCAGCGGACGTCGCAAAGGCTTGCGAATTAAGGTCCTCGACGATCAACCCAACCTATTTGCCGCTACTTCATGAATATGGGGGCAGTATGAAGTACGATCCAAGTAGCCCCGGATGTCCGCCTCGAACAAGTTTCCAACCTTCTTCGTGACGATGATCTTCCGCAGTGCCCGAAGGGCACTGTGAGGATTGCGTCCAGGCCGAAATCCATACGAGCATTCCAGAAAATCCGCCTCGAACACTGCCTCCAACAGCCGCGCCACCGCTCGTTGCAGCAGACGGTCTTCGGCGGTCGGAATTCCGAGCGACCTCGTACCTGCCTTGCCAGGACCCTTCGGTATCTCCACACGGCGTACCGGTGGAGCCTTATAGGTCCCTTGCTTCAAGCGCTCACATAGTTGTTGAACACGTGTGTCCAAGTCTTGTTCAAACTCCTTCATCGTCTCCCCATCCACACCACCCGCACCGCGCCGATTCATTCGCTTCCAGGTTTCCGTGAGGAATTCCGGTGTGAGCAAATGCGCCAACGAGGTGAAGCGCAGCTTCGGTTTTGACTTTGCCTTCTCCATGATCTGGTCCAGTTTTGTAGACATCCTTCTCCTACCTCTGAGTGCAGGGAATGTTTCCCTGGACCAGCAACTCAACCTGCCTCGCCTCTTCCCCATGTACGCGGCTTTCCCGCGCTCGAAGTACTATAAGCGAGGTCCGACTTCCACCGTCGCATCTGTCTCTCTCAGGTTTGGCCATTCGATCGACATACTCAGCCCGTTACTACCGAACCAAGACAGCGGTGGATCTCCCAGGTGCCATGACGCTTCCATTTCTGACCATGCCGTGCTCTCCGACCCCGCCGGAGTCTCCAGCGCCCATCGCCTTTGACGGTCGCCTACTGTAGCCTTCCAGAATTTCGACTCTGTCGGCCTCCGGGTTTATGACTCACGAGGCTCAATCGCTTCACTTGCGTTACGGCCTGGTCATCGCTCTGTCTACGCTTAACCCATGTCGTTACCTTCATGAGCCCAAGACTCGATTCCCGGTGGGGCGGCTCTTCCCCTTGCCGGGGCGGGAATTGCACCCGCTGAAAGCGCCGGGCTTATCCTGGCGCACCGAAAATCCATCACAGCGAAAAGTTGGCGATCATCAGGGCGCAACCTGACCAGTGGACCCTGGGGCATTTGCGAGGATCTGTTCCAAAGTGACCGCCATTTGATCACTCGTCCAGAAGGCCACGTCTGAAGACCCGACGTGGTATTTCTGGGCAAGCCAAATCCTCTGCTGGCCAAACACGCTTGGGGCACAATGAACTCTGAAGGATCGAACGCGACTTAAATCCAACCGGGCAAACGCTCAGCACTTGGTCCGAGCCGTTTTGGCCAGATATCTTACTTATCCCTTTGAGAAGATTTACATCTCAGGATACGGAGGTACCTATGTCAGGATCGAGGATGACACGCCTGGTCTTCTGGGCGGTGACCGGAGTTCTAGCAGGTTGCTCCAGACGTGCCGATCTCGTACCCCCTTCCCAACCGGAGATCAAGGCGGTACCGGCAACACCGATAGCGGAAAAGAAGGCGGACCTTGGCGCACAGACCTGGAATCCGGAGTGGAACCGGATCGTCGAGCAGGCACTGCCGCCGGAGATGCTGTCTGCCAGGGCAGCGCGAGATGTAAGACCTTTCTGTCCACGCTTTAACGCAATGAGCGACGGAAATAAGCGCGCCTTCTGGGCATATTTCTTCCAGGCGCTTGCCGGTGCAGAGGCGGGGCTGGTACCGACCGCAGATGTGCGTCACACGGATGTGCAAGTACCAGTGAAAGACACTGTGACGAAGCGGATGGTGCGAAGCGAAGGTCTACTGCAGCTGACTTATATGGATGCCCGGCGCTATGGCTGTGATTTTGATTGGGATAAGGACAAGCTGTTACTGGAGAGAGATCCGACGAAGACGATTCTGCAGCCGATGAACAATCTTATATGTGGAGTGAAGATCCTCGATAATCAGCTCATTGCGCAGCGAAAGCCACTCTTGAGTCAATCGGGCTATTGGTCAACGCTGCGACCCGGAGGACCCAGTTACCGGGTCTTCGCCAAGCAGATGACGAATGTGCCTGCTGTATGCCGCCAGGCCCCGTCTCTCGGCGAATCGAAGACGGCAATTGCTTACGCGAAACCTGCAACCGAAGCGACGCGGAATCAGGCGACCGGTTTGAAATGAGTAGTGGTCCCTTGGACGCGATGAATAGGGCATACGGACTTGTCGCATTTCGGTCCGTCTACAGTTGGACTCCGCATTACCAGAATCGAAATAAATGCAATATTCCCCGGCGACACGGGTCCCCAAGAAGAGATTTTGTTTTTCTTGGGATGTGGGCGACAGGTCTTCGTCGCTGGGGTGAATCGGGCTTGGCCGGCATCACCGGGCCGCCTGCTTTCTCGGGGGATTGCACCGAGTGCGGTGCGAAACGCGCAAAACGCCGCCCGTAACTCTTTATTCTTGACTACTTTGCGAGATAACCCTTTTGGAATCTGCGGGCTGGGCGAAACGATCAAAAGGCAAACCACTGACAGGAAATCCCTTAACCCCAAAAGGGGGTATGGGGGGGTGGGGGTAATCGCAAAGTAAACACATCCAGACCCCGCAGCCTGCCGTGTCGCTGCCGCACCCTACAATGGGAGCGGAACCTGAACTCACGAGGAAAACATGCCGCTCTCCGGAGAAGCCATCCGCCTTATGAACTACATTGACGACGTCGCCGTAACCCTCCGCCGGGTGCTCGCCTCCGTGCCCACGCTGCCTCCCGACGAGCGCGCCAAGGTCGCCGAGCACCTGCTTCAATCGCGTCCCAGCGCCGACGAAGTAGCCGAAGCGCTCAACGCAAAGTAAGTCCTGTGACCACCGTCGCAATTATTGGGGCCGGCCCCCTCGGCCGCCGTCTTGCGCTCGGCGCCGCCCGCGCCGGCTTTCGCGTGCTATTGGAGGACGTGATGCCCGGCAATCTGCACCACGCGCGCGAGCACATCCGTCAGGAACTGGGGCCCGAGGCGCTGCCCGCTGTCGGCTTTGTGTCGAGCATTGAAGATGCCGTGCGCGAAGCCGACCTGGTGATCGATTGCGTGCCCGACGAGTTGGAATCGAAGCTGGAGATTCTGTGGCTGGTCGATCGCATGGCCCCGCCGCGGACGGTCATCGCAACGCCGACTACGAATCTCTCCATCGCCGATCTGGCCAGTTGCACCAATCGCCCGGAAAAGTGCATCGCCATTGCCGATTCGCCGCTGGGTTTGGCGGCGGGAGTCGATGTGGTGCTGCGCACGGGGCCGGCCACGAGCGAAGAAACTCTGGCGCTGGTGTGCGATTTCTGGCGGAAGCTTGGCTTCAGTTCTAAAACTGAGCGAGTGGATTTCTGATCGTTGCCCCATCCTTGCCTTGCCATTTGCGGCAAGGGTGGGACTTACCGCAAGATTGAGTCACGCTCACAGCCGGCAGATCATCAGCTCGCGCTCGTAGACCATCTCCGGCGGCAAGTGATCGTGCACTTCGATGAAAAGTTCCTCGTGGCCAATGAGCTCTTTGCGCCATGCGAGGCGGTCCACCACCTGCATTTGTTCGAACTGATCGCGCGAGACGTCGAGCCCTGTCCATTCCACATCTTCGTAGTAAGGCGTCCAACCGATGGCCGTTTCCTTGCCCTGGGCGCGGCCGTGCACGCGGTCCACGATCCACTTGAGGATGCGCATGTTTTCGCTGAAGCCGGGCCAGAGGAATTTGCCGTCCTCGCCCTTGCGGAACCAGTTCACATGGAAGATGCGCGGCGTGGAGCTGAGCGAGCGCTGCATCTTGATCCAGTGGCGGAAGTAGTCGCCCATGTGATAACCGCAGAAGGGCAGCATGGCCATGGGATCGCGCCGCACCATGCCGACGGCGCCCGCCGCCGCCGACGTGGTCTCCGATCCCATGGTGGCGCCCATGTAAACGCCCGCGCTCCAGTTGAAGGCCTGGTACACGAGCGGGATCGTTGTGGACCGCCTGCCACCGAAGACAATGGCGCTGATGGGCACGCCGCTTGGGTCTTCCCATGCGGGATCGATTGACGGACATTGCGCAGCGGGCGCGGTAAAGCGGCCATTGGGATGCGACGCCTTTGCGCCTGTCTGTTTGGCGATTTCGGGCGTCCATCGCTGGCCGCGCCAGTCGAGGCATTCGGCCGGCGGCTCGTCGGTGAGGCCCTCCCACCAGACGCCGCCGTCGGGCGTAAAGGCCACATTGGTGAAGATCGAGTTGCGGCTCAGTGCCGCGATGGCATTGGGGTTGGTTTTTGCGCTCGTGCCCGGAGCCACGCCGAAGAATCCCGTCTCAGGATTGATGGCGCGCAGTTGCCCGTTCGCGTCCGGCTTGATCCAGGCAATGTCGTCGCCGACCGTGGTCACCGTCCAATCGCCGAGCGCTTTGGGCGGCACCATCATCGCCAGGTTGGTCTTGCCGCATGCCGAAGGAAACGCCGCGGCGACATAGGTCTTTTCGCCTTGCGGGGACTCCAGGCCGGCGATGAGCATGTGCTCGGCCATCCATCCCTCATCGCGCGCGATGTTCGAGGCAATGCGCAGAGAGAAGCACTTCTTGCCGAGCAGAGCGTTGCCGCCGTAGCCCGAACCATAGCTCCAGATCTCGCGCGTTTCAGGGAAATGCACGATGTACTTTTCGTCGGCGCACGGCCAGGGCACGTCCTTTTGCCCCGGCGCGAGCGGCATGCCCACCGAATGCATACAGGGCACCACGCGCATGGTGTCGCGGTCGATCTCAGCCAGCACCGGCAGGCCGATCCGCGTCATGATGCGCATATTCACAACGACGTAAGGCGAATCGGTCAATTGCACGCCGATGCGCGACATGGGCGAGCCGACCGGCCCCATGCTGAAGGCCAGCACATACATCGTCCGCCCTCGCATGCAGCCGTTGAAAAGCTCCTTGAGCTTGCGGCGCATCTCGTAGGGATTCACCCAGTTGTTGGTGGGCCCGGCATTGTCCTTGGAGAGCGCGCAGATAAAGGTCCGGTCCTCGACCCGCGCTACATCCCGCGGGTCGCTGCGCGCGTAGAAGCATCCCGGCCAGCGCTCCTGGTTCAAGCGGATGAATGTTCCCGACGCCACCATCTCATCGCACAGCCAGTCGTATTCCTCTTTGCTGCCATCGACCCAGTGGATCCTGGCCGGCTGGGTGAGCTCCGCCATCTTCTCAACCCAGCGGACGAGGTGCCTGTTAGTGGTGAGCGGCTTGGCGATGTTGGCTTTTCCCTGCTTCATATTCGTTCCTCTTGTTCGTGCAACGAACCCATTGCAACAAGGCCTATGCGACGTATGATACACATTGATCTTCTGCCCAGCGGAATACTTCAACTCCGGACAAAACGGCCAGTCACCAGGGAATTTGAGGGTATTAACTTATTTATACGAAATGCCGGCCTCGGCAGCAAGCGATTGAACACTTATCTGCTACCCCAATGACCACCGTTTCGTCAGCCGGCTGTCATACCCATCATTCGCGCGAATTCCGCACAAATGCTTTGATCGTCCCGCATCGCTTCCCCGCCGATATGCCATGCGGCCGGATGGTATAGGCGCCGGCCGCCGCGGGGACAATAAACGTCTCAACATAATGAACGATAAAAGGCTCAAACGAGCCGGTTGGGCTTTCGACAATCACCTCATCACCTTCGACCAGATTGAGGACGTTCACTCCGCCCTCGGTATGATGCGGAACGGCGCCGGTGAACCAGTGGCGACGGGTCTCAATAAACTCTTTTTCGTGGAGACCGGTGCGCTCCTCCCACCAGTCGGCTTCCTGGTGAATCGTTTCGAAGCGGTCGATCAGTTGCTTCCACACCCACTCCGTCGTGCGGTCCCACTGGATGTTGGCGATGCCGTGCTCGATATGGATGGGGCGCGGACTGCCATCGAGCCCGAGCCGTCCCCAGTCCCAAAGCTTGAACGTGAAGATATACGGCGTGGCGCTGATTTCAAGCACCATACTGTTTGCGCCGGAACAATGGATGGTCCCGGCGGGGATGAGGAAATGATCGTGCTTGCGCGCGGGCCAACGGTTGACAAATCTCTCCGCTGGAAACGCCTCGCCGCCTTCCTGCGCATGATAAAGATCGGCAATCATCTTCTTGTGCGAGATGTTTTCTTTCAGCCCCAGATAGACGGTTGCATCGGTGCCGGCATCGAGCAGGTAATAGCTTTCATCCTGCGTATAGTCCATTCCGAATTTTTCGCGAATGTACTCAGTGAGCGGGTGGATCTGGAGAGACAGGTTGCCGCCGCCCATGGTGTCGAGAAAATCGAAGCGAATCGGAAACTCCGCGCCGAAGCGCGCAAAGACCGCATCACCGAGCAGCGCCTGCGGCTCCTGAAAGACGAGATCGATCGCTGGCACCTCAACGCGATGCTCTCCGAAGCCAAGCAGAAGGCTGTTCTCTTCAGGAACGCAGTCGAAGCACCAAGCATGGTTGGGAACGTCGCGCGGCAAGTCGCAGACCTCCTCCATCCAGTGGCCGCCCCAGGGGCCCGGATCGAAGTACGGTACCACGCGGAACGGGCGCTGCGCCGTCTGTTTGAGCGTGCCGCGAAACGCGTCGCCAGTAATCAACTTGGGCGCGTCCGGCAGGTTGGTATCCAGAAGGAAGTCGATCGTGGGCAGCAGCGCCCACTTCAGGCGATCGGCCGCCCTCCATTCGGCAAAGAATCCGCACTTGTGTTTCAGGGAGAAGTCTTCCTGCGGATTATTAAGCCCGAGGTTGCCGATTTCGCCTCGCCGCCAGCGAAGCTGAATCTCCCAGCGCGCAAGGTCCGCGTAGATGAGTGTGGCGCGCGGTGGCGACATCAGCGATGCCCCAGTGCCGACCACCAGAACCGGGCCCTCCCGCGCAACATGTTCGACGGCGAACTGCATTGCAACGAGCTTTGCGGGGTCCATGTATTCATCGAGCGTGAGATCGCTCATGTGGCCGAAAACACGATCGGTACCGAGCAGCGGATCGAGCATTGCGCGGAGCTGCTCCGGCGGCTTGAGGCATTGATCGGCGAGGAAAATCGCGGCCAGTGGCAGGTGCGGTCTCAATTCCTGACTCAGCTGGGTGGTGAAGACGCCGGGGTAACACTCAATGCACGCGACTTTGCGCTCCTGAAGGACCGGCGCCAGGCGCGCGGCAATGGCCTGCCATCCCACGCTGCACTCTTCGGCCGAACCCGCCGCGACAAATGGAAATTTATCGTAATTGGATTGCCGGGACATCAACACTTCTTATCGTAGTGGAAGGGCGCGGGGGCGACGGGGTCAGGCCGCCAGAACGGCGCCACCAGCGATTCCATTGCATGCCGATCCGTGTAAATCGGCTAATGCCTACGCCTCAAAGAGTCCGCCGATCTGGCCCTGGCGTATGGCGAGGACCAGATGGTTGATATCGGTTGCCGGCGGCCGGTCGGCTTCGAGGCGCGGAACGATCCTGCGAATCGCCGTAACGATCTCTTCAATTTGGCGGCCCGGCTTGAGGGGCTTGCGGTAGTCGAGCCCCTGGGCGGCACAAAGCATTTCGATGGCGAGAATCTGCTCGGTGTTCTCAACAATTTGGCGCAGCTTGAGTGCGGCAGTCATTCCCATGGAAACATGGTCTTCTTTGCCACCGGATGTGGGCACGCTATCAACGCTTGCCGGATGCGCCAGCACTTTGCATTCGTTGAGCAGCGCGGCGGCAGCAACATGCGCGATCATGTATCCCGATGAGAGGCCGGCCTCGCTTGATAAGAATGGCGGCAAACCCTCGTTGATGTCGGGATTGATGAGGCGATCGATGCGGCGTTCGCTGATGCTCGATAGATCGGTGAGCGCAATGGCGGCGTAGTCAAAGGCATAGGAAAGCGGCGCGCCATGGAAATTGCCGCCGGAGATCACATCGCCGCTCTCCGCAAAGACCAGCGGGTTGTCGGTTGCGGAACCGGTTTCGATTTCGACGATGGAGCACACATGGTCAAGAACATCGCGAACCGCGCCATGCACCTGCGGCATGCAACGCAGGGAGTAGGCATCCTGAATGCGAGAGTCGTTGGTGCGATGCGATTCGCGGATCTCACTGCGCTCGAGCAATGCCGTCAGATGCCGGGCCGCAGCTGCCTGGCCGCGATGAGGTCGCGCCTGCTGGATGCGTGGATCGAAGGCAGCGTGCGTGCCGCGAAGCGCCTCCAGCGACATGGCACCCGTAACATCAGCCAGCCGGACGAGATGCTGAGCGTCGTAAAGCGCCAGCGAAGCAACAGCAGTCATTCCTTGCGTGCCGTTCAACAATGCAAGACCTTCTTTCGCCTCGAGCTGCAGGGAAGGCAACCCGGCCGTGTGCAGCGCTTCGCCGCCACTCATGCGTTCTCCACGATAGAAAGCCTCTCCCTCGCCGATAAGAACCAGCGCGAGGTGAGCCAGCGGCGCGAGATCGCCGCTCGCGCCCACCGAGCCTTTTTCCGGCACTACAGGATGAACGCCCGCATTCAGCAGGGCGATCAGCATCTCTACGGTTTCACGACGAACGCCGCTCAACCCCTTCGCGAGGACGTTAGCGCGGAGCAGGAGCATGGCCCGCACTTCGGCTTCCGACAGGGGCTTGCCCAGCCCGGAGGCGTGGCTCCTCACGAGGTTCACCTGGAGCTCGTTTAGGCGGTTTCCCGGGATGCGAACGTCGGAGAGCTTGCCGAAGCCGGTGTTGACACCGTAAACCGCGACTTCCTTCTGGAGAATGCCGTTGATGACATCGCGGGAGGCATCCATGCGTTGGCGGGTGGCCGGCGCGAGACCGACATCTCGCATTCCGCGAGCTACAGCGTGCACTTCTCCAAGCGAGAGATTCTGGCCCGAGAGCAAAAGTGGCGATGAAGGATTCATTCTGGCCTTTCCATTGCGGCAAAAGGGCTCCGGTCTGCCCATTGTTGCGGGCCAGTGTGAGTGTAGTCCAGCCTGGGGCATCCGGCATGTGAGAAATGGGGCGCCGATTCAGGCGACCTGCTAGCGCCGGGGAGCCCGGTGGTCGAAATGCGAAGGGGCAAGGAACGAGGCGGTGTCCAGGGACGCCGATGCAGAAAACGCTGTCAGGCGGTACACTCTTTGTGCCATCCGAAACAAGACAAATTCCGGGCCTGGGTTGAAGGCGCAAAACGCGCAATGCGAAATCCGCATTCGAACCTATCGATTCCGGTGGGATGCGGCCCTTTTGAACCCTGCCCGTGCGCTCCGCGCACGGTCGATCGAGGAATGAATGCAATCCATCACCGAGCAAGAAACCAAGTCTCTCCCAGAAAATGCCTATCAACCGCTGAAACCCGGCGAAACGTACACTCCCATAATTCGGGCGGAGATGACTACGCCGGAGATGACGGCGCGTGCCATCTTGTGGGGCATTTTTTTCTGCGTGGTCTTCACTGTCGCTTCGGCGTACTCAACGCTGAAGGTCGGCCAGGGAATGGAAGCTGCGATTCCTGTCTCGATTTTGGCCATCGGCCTGGCCCGCGCGTATCGGCGGCGCTCAAGCCTGCTTGAAAATGTGATTATCACCGGCATGGGCGGCGCATCGGCCGCGGTTGTGGCCGGAGCGGTCTTCACGCTTCCAGCGCTCTACATTCTTCACCTGAATCCGCACCCGACCGAAACCGTCTTTATCTGCCTGGCGGGCGGCTGTCTTGGCGTTTTGTTCGTGATCCCGCTGCGACGCTACTTTGTGCGCGAGATGCACGGCCAGTTCCCGTTCCCTGAAGCGACTGCCATCACTGAGGTGCTCGTCACCGGTGAGAAAGGCGGCTCGCAGGCAAAGCTGTTGCTGCAGGCAACGTGCATTGCCGGGCTCTACGACTTCTTTGTCACCACGTTTCATGTGTGGCGCGAGTATTTGAACCTGCAGTTCATTCCCGTAATGCGTTCACTTGCCGATCGCGGCCGCATGGTCTTCAACTTTGACGCCATCGGATTCATTCTCGGCCTCGGCTACGTGATGGGCCTTCGCAGCGCCATGGTCTTTTGCGCCGGCGGCATTCTCGCCAACTTCGTGCTCGTCCCGCTCATCTGGTTTCTCGGCGGTCACATGAATTTGGCCGTCTATCCAGGCACGGTTCCCGTTTCCACCATGACTGCGGCGCAAATTTACGCAAGCTACGTGCGCTTTATCGGCGTGGGCGCTATTGCCACCGCGGGCATCGTGGGAGTGGTCAAGTCCCTGAGGGTGATCGCCGGTTCGTTTGGCATTGCGCTGCGGGCCTTTCATCACAGTACGGCGGATGAGTCAGTGCGCACGGATCGCGACATTTCCGTGGTCACCATTCTGCTGGGCATCATCGCCAGCGCCATTGCTATTGCGATTTTCTTCGGGCGCTTCGAGGTGTCGTGGACTGTGCTCTTCTGGGGCCTGGTGCTCACGTTGGTGTTCGCGTTTTTCTTCGCGTCAGTGGCTGCGAATGCCATCGCCACGACGGCGAATAATCCAGCGTCGGGCATGACCATGCTCACGGTGATTATCTCCTGCGTCGTGCTCTTGAAGTTCGGGCTTTCGGGAACAACTGGGATGTTCTTTGTGATGGCGATTGCGGGCATGGTATGCACGGCGCTTTGCGTCTCCGGGCAGTTCATGACCGATTTGAAGACCGGCTACTGGCTCGGCAATACTCCATCGGCGCAGGAGAAGGTGAAATTTGTGGGCGTTCTTGCGGCGGCAGCTGCGGCTGGCCTCACCATTGTCCTGCTGGCGCACACCTTTCAGTTTGGCGAATCCGCGGCCGGCGATCTGCGCCCGGTGCTCGCCGCGCCGCAAGCTTCGATTATGAAGGCGCTCGCGGTGGGATTCCTGAGCCACCAGCCGGTGACTTATCTTCTGTTCGGGATCGGCGCCCTTATTACACTGGTGATGGAGATGCTCGGCAAATCCTCAATGGTCTTCGCGCTTGGCATTTATCTGCCGCTGAGTCTCACCACGCCGATTCTGACCGGCGGATTCCTGTCACACTTCGTCAATCGCCGATCAGAGAAGACCGGCGGCGAACCAGGCAAGCGCATCCGCGAACGCGGCGTGATTCTGGCGTCGGGGCTGATGGCCGGTGGCGCGCTTGGCGGCGTGGTGGGCGCTGTTCTCAGGCTGCTGCCTTCGTTTCGCGAGGATTTTATCCAGACGCCGTTCTATTCCTTTGATCCCGTATCGCAGTCGGTCTCTGCGCTGCTGTTCATTGGCCTTTGCCTGTATGTCTGGTTCGGTTCCCTGAGAAAGGAGAAGTCATGAACCAACTTGAGATGTACGTTGCCGATGCTGTGCTCGGCATTGACACGCTCTGGGGCGGCGACGTGATGTGTCCGTCGGGCACAGGGCGTTTTATCGCCGACTCGTGGTTCTCAGACGAGCCACTGCCCGCGGCTTACACACATCCCGCTGCCGCTCTGCTGCGCCAATCCGGCGGGGTGGGCGCAAAGAACATTGACCGCGATGCCATAGAGAGCTATCTCCGCGATGTCGATCTGCCTGATGCGATCGCCGGATTGCGGGGCGAAGCCGCACGCTCGGGCGAGCCACGACGATCTTATCTCGGCGGCATGGCGCTTTGCCTGGAAGTGATGTGGGATCTGGCGATGGAGGTTCTCGGAAAGGGTGAGCCGGTTCCCTACACGCGTGCCGTGGAGGCCTCCACCGGCAAGCCGCCCGAGCCTTCGCGCCCTGAGGCCAAGCGCGACCGCGTCGCGGAACTGCTGGGCCGCGCCGGGTTTGCAACATCGCATGCCGGTGGAATTTTATCCGCCGTGGATGCTTGGCGCCGCGACCGCGTCACTCCCATGGCATCAGTGAAGGCTTTAGGCCAGGCAGTGATTGCGCATTTCGACTTGCTCAGCCAAAAGAATCTAATGCCGTACCTGCCCGAAGAGCTGGCCCAGGTGCCGCGTGCCAACATCGACTTTCTGCCGATCAAAGATGCCTGGTTTTCCGGCTCCATGAATTACATTGGCCGTGCGCGCACCCAAAACGGCACGCCAAAATACGAAGCCACCTATGAGATCAATGCGTCGCTGCAGATTTCGTATCCGGAGTTTGAACAGCTGGTCAGCCACGAAGTCGTTCCGGGTCACGTAACCACATTTGCCTACCTGCAGGACCTATACGTTCGCGGCAAGGCCGGCTTCGAAGCCACAGTTCTCACCATGAACACGCGCGCCGCGACGCTGTTTGAAGGACTCGCCAACAACGCCATCCTGATCGCTCACGGAGTGACCGAGGTTGATCAACTGCCCGACGAGGATCTGCAGATCGGCGTGCTGCTCGCACTGCTGCAGGACGATGCCAAGAATCAGTCTTCATATATGACATGGGGTGAGCGTCGCGAGCAGAAGGAGGTTGCGGCCGCGCTGCGGCGGGATTTTCTGGTGACCGAAGAGCGTGCCGACAAGCTTTCAGGCGCGTGGGGACGTCATCCGCTGCTCGGCCGCATGTATCTTCCCGCTTATCGCGCGGGCACAGAAAAAGTTGCTCAGCTTCGCCGCCAGCTTCCGGCTGAACGTGTGCTGCCCGCCATTTATGGCTGCAACGGACTGGTCGATATTCAGACCATTGATTTGGTTTTGCGAGGCTAAAAGACAGATTCGCAGCAGGTCGATTTTGCAACGGATTGGCCGGAGAACGCGTTGCGCGGCGAATTAGTGCGCATCGAAACCTGTGCGGATCGCGGCCTGGCTGCGGTCGGAACGATAAACTGAATCTCGAACAGAGCGCCTACGAGGATGGGTTTGAGGCTTTCAGCATGAACAATACGACTGTGGTGCTCACCGCAAAGAGGCTCTTTGACGGAACGCGGGTGATCGACGATCCCGTGGTTCTGGTCGGAGACGGCCGTATTGCATCGATCGCAACGCGAGCATCCGGCGCGGTGCCCACTGGGGCGCGGGTACTCGACTTTCCAGGTGCGACGCTGGCTCCGTCCTTTTTCGATATTCACATCCATGGCGCGGCAGGCCACGACGTGATGGAGGCAACGCCCGAAGCGCTCGCGGCGGTAGAGAAATTCCTGGCTTCGCGCGGCACCGGCAGCTTTTTGGCGACGACGGTGACTGCTCCGCTGGATGCGACACTGCGCGCGGTGGATGGCCTAGCAAAGCAGATGGCGCGGCCAAAGATCAATGGTTCGGCACGGTTGCTGGGGATTCATCTGGAGGGACCGTTTCTTTCGCACGAACGGCGCGGCGTGCAACCAGCCGAGCACTTGCTTGCGCCGAACATCGCCACTTTCGACAGATTGTTCGAGGCAGGCCAGGGACACGTGCGATTGATGACGCTTGCACCGGAGCTGCCGGGCGCGGAGGAGCTGACCGCACATGCCACGCGGCGCGGGGTTCGCGTTTCACTGGGCCATTCAAATGCGAAGGCTGTGGAGACACGGGCCGCGATTGCAGCAGGGGCGGTGAGCGCGACGCATACCTTCAACGCCATGCGGCCACTGGATCATCGCGAGCCGGGTATTCTGGGCACGGTGCTTACCGATGACTCAATGTATTCGGAGTTGATCTGCGACGGAATACACTCCGAGCCGGAAATCGCGCGGCTGTGGTGGCGGGCCAAGGGGCCAAGCCGGGCGATCCTTGTGACTGACGCGATGAGCGCGGCAGGCATGCCTGACGGAGAGTATCGGCTCGGCGGCTTGAGCGTGCATGTGGCAAACGGACGAGCAACGCGTGACGGCGTGCTTGCCGGCAGCGTGCTGACTCTGGACCGCGCGCTCGCCAATTTTCTGGAGTTCACTGGCGCATCCGTCGACCAGGCGCTGCGGCTGCTTGCTGCCAATCCGGCAACGATGTTGGGGCTTGGAGATGAAGCAGGCTTCCTGGCTCAAGGGCGCTTGGCGGATTTTGTGGCTGTCACTTCAGAGGGGAAGTTGATGGCTTCCCTGGTGAACGGCATGCCTGTGTCTGGCTTGCATGCATGATCCAAGCTCGAAGGCTGTGCGCTCGCCGGCGAAACTAATTTCCGTGCATCAAATACGTTTTGAGGTCGCTGGCACAATGAAGCTGAGGATTCGCATCCTGACGACCGGAGTACTCTTCGTCTTCGCAGCTTTTTGTGCGGTCAGGGCACAAAATCCCCACCCGCCTATCGTCGTGGGTTACGTGTTCCCGAGGGGCGCCATTCTGAAGCCGGGGCAGATCAACGCGCACAACCTCGATCGCATCAATTACGCCTTCGCGAGCACCAAGGACGGACGGTTGGTGGCAGGATCGGCCACGGATGAGCAAAATCTTGCAACTCTGGTGGCTCTTAAAAAGGACAAACCTTCGCTTCAGATTCTGATCTCGGTTGGTGGATGGCTGGGATCCAAGGATTTTTCTGACATCGCGCTGACTGCACAAAGCAGGAAGATCTTCGTCGACAGCGCTATGAATTTCCTGGAGCAAAACCATCTCGACGGCCTTGACGTTGACTGGGAATACCCGGGCCAGGCCGGCGCCGGCCATGCGCATCGCGCCGAAGACAAGCAGAACTTTACGGTTCTGCTCGAAGACCTGCGCAAGCGGTTCACTCAGGAAGAAATGGCGAGCGGCCGCCGGCTCTATCTGACGATTGCGGCCGAAGCTTCGGATGAATATCTCGCGCACACGGAAATGGCAAAGGTGCAGGGCATCGTTGACGCGGTCAACGTGATGGCTTACGACTTTAACGAAGCGCCATCCCACGGACTCACGAGCCATCAGGCGCCACTCTATACCGATCCAAGATCGCCGATCAGCGATTCGATAGACTCTTGCGTGAGCGCATACGAGCATGCCGGTGTGCCAGCAACAAAGCTGATTCTCGGCGTACCGTTTTACGGCCGCTCATGGGAGCGGGTGAGCAGCGCGGATCATGGGTTGTTCCAGCCGGGAAAACCAGCGGCGCGGGATTTTATTCCGTTCGCAGAGATCAATGGCAGCATGCTCAGGCACGGATTCACTCGCTACTGGGACGCCACGGCTTCAGCTCCCTATCTCTACAGCGTGAACCAGAAGATCTTCGTCTCGTACGATGACCCCGAGTCGCTCGCTCGAAAATGCAGCTATGTGCAGTCGCACCGGCTCGGCGGAATCATGTTCTGGGAATACTTCGACGATCCAAACGGCACGCTCCTGGGAGCCATCGTTGGTGCACTGCACGCATCTGAGCCAGCCACACACTGAGCGTGACAGCCGGTCTGAACGCCGCCACGCGCGGGCGGCGCCACACATGTAAACTGAAACGCAGTTGAGCATCTTCGGTTTGTGCAACGAGCCAAGTAGGGAAGGGCGAATGGCTGCGCGACTAAAGGACATCGCCGAGGAATTGGGGATTTCGGTTGTGACCGTATCGAAGGTTCAGCGTAACCATCCCGACATCGGCGAGGCGACGCGAAATCGTGTTCTGAAGCGGATGAAGGAACTGAATTATCAGCCCAATTTCGCTGCGCGCTCGCTAATCACCGGCCGCACGTGGACCATCGGTCTGGTTGTTCCCGACCTGCTGCACCCATTTTTTGCGCAGATCGCCAAGGGCATCTCGGTTGAGGTGCGCAGGAAGGGTTACAGCCTGTTCATCTCTTCGTCCGATGAAGACCCGGCGCTGGAGCAGGAAGAGATTGCGCAGTTGCTTGCGCGCCGCGTGGATGTGATGCTGATCGCCTCGTCGCAGATGACGCCTGAAAGCTTTCGGCGAATTGAGGAGCAGAAGATTCCCTATATTCTGCTCGATCGCCAGTTTCCCGCACTGGCGTCGAATTTTGTGGGTGTCGAGGACCGGGCCGTGGGTGTGCTGGCCACGACGCACCTGATCGAGCAGGGATGCAAGCGCATCGCTCACATTCGCGGGCCTGAGATCAGTACGGCGATTGGGCGCCTGGAGGGCTACAAGCAGGCACTGGCTGCGCATCAGATGGCTCCGCTGCAGGGTCATGTTGTTTCCATAGGCCCGTCGGGAGATCACATGGGCGAAGAGGCAGGATATGCGGCAACCGGAAAGCTGCTGTCGAGCAAGAATCCGCCCGACGGCATTTTCTGTTTCAATGATCCTGTGGCATTGGGAACGATGCGCGCGATTCTAGATGCCGGACTGCGGGTCCCCGAAGACATTGCGGTGGTGGGCTGCGGCAATCTCTCGTACTCTGATTTTCTTCGTGTTCCGCTTTCGTCGGTCGATCAAAACAGCAGGATGATCGCAAAGACCGCGGCGACGCTTGCGCTCAAGCTGGCTCAAACCAAGGATCGCGGCCTTCAGAAAAGCACGTTGCTCACGCCAAAACTCGTGGTCCGCGCCTCGAGCCTGCGCGCAAACAACATGCGAAAGCCGGCCTGACAGAGCGAATTTGAGGCTGCCAGGCGCCCGAGGCAATCGAAGACCATACAATTTCATTTGTGCGAGCCGCGTCAGTTCGCTTGATATCCTTCTGCCACGGAAGATTGCGAGAAAAAGAGACCATGAAAACCGGGATCGTTGTTGCACTGCTGAGTGCTTTTGGATTTGTATCCGCCGCGCTGCCGGCTCAACAAGAAGCGAACGAGCAAAACACCTGCACGCCGATCACCTGCGCGCATTTAAATCCGGCGTTGTCACCGGAAGCACGTGCCCAGGACCTGGTGCGGCGTATGACGCTCGAAGAAAAAGTGAGCCAGATGCAGGACGTTGCCGCGCCGATTCCGCGCCTGGGCGTTCCCACTTACAACTGGTGGAACGAGGCGTTGCACGGGGTGGCGCGCAATGGTGTTGCCACAGTCTTTCCGCAATCGATCGGGCTGGCCGCGACGTGGGATGCACCGCTGATGCACCAGATCGCGCGGGTGATCGCGATCGAGGGCCGCGCCAAGTATAACGAGGCCATCCGCAACGGAGATCGCAGCCGGTTTGCCGGGCTTACGTTCTGGTCGCCGAACATCAATATCTTTCGCGATCCACGCTGGGGTCGCGGAATGGAGACGTTTGGCGAGGATCCCTTCCTGACGGCGAGCATGGGCGTTCAATTTGTGAAAGGACTGCAGGGCGAAAATCCGAAATATCTTGAGCTGGTGGCGACGCCCAAGCACTACGCAGTGCACAGCGGGCCCGAGCCATTGCGCCACGGTTTCAACGTCGACGTCCTGGAACACGACCTGGAGGACACCTATCTGCCCGCATTCCGCGCGACCATCTCGGAGGGCCATGCGGACTCGATCATGTGCGCCTACAACGCAATCGACGGCGCGCCCGCGTGCGCGAATTCGATGTTGATGCAGCAGTATCTGCGCGACGACTGGAAATTTGACGGGTACTCGGTCTCAGACTGTGATGCTATTGGCGACATTGCGCGCGGCCATCATTTCGCAGCGAACACCGCGCAGGCAGCCGCAGACGCGGTGAAAGTGGGCACCGATCTGGATTGCGGCAGAACTTACGGCGATCTGGTTCAGGCGGTCCACGATCATCTCCTCAGCGAAGCGGACATCGACGCGTCGGTGGTGCGCCTGTTTACCGCGCGCATGCGCCTGGGCATGTTCGATCCGGCGGCGGACGTGCCGTTCAACACGATCCCCTATTCCGAGGTGAATTCGCCGGCGCATCGTGAACTGGCGTTGCAGGCCGCGCGCGAGGCGATCGTGCTCCTGAAGAACCGCAACCAAACGCTGCCGCTGCAATCCTCTATCCGCAAGATCGCTGTGGTGGGACCGGACGCTGACCTATTGGCGTCGATCGAAGGCAACTACAACGGAGTTGCGAGCGATCCGGTTTCACCGCTTGAAGGCCTGCGCAAGCAATTCGGCAGCGCAAACGTGATTTACGCACCCGGCTCGATCCTGGCGGAGGGCACGCCGGATCCGGTTCCCTCGGCATATCTACGCACCGACGCGTCGCTCAAGAGTGCGGGGTTGAAGGGCGAGTATTTCGACAACACAGAGTTTGAAGGCGCGCCGAAATTGGTGCGCGTGGATGCGAAGATCGATTTTGATTGGAATCGCGTGACTCCCGCCGCAGATTTTCTGGCACAAACATTCGTCGTGCGATGGAGCGGTGAATTTTTGCCGCCCGCGCCAGGGGAATATGTGCTGAGCCTTCGCGGCCCGCGTGCGGCCATGCCCGCGGGCGCGGTTGGACGGATGCAAGAGTCGGGAAAATTGACCGAACGCGTCCGGCTGTTTATTGACGACAAGCTGGTGATGGACAGCCAGAGCAACCCGGCGGTTGCGCGGCTGAACTTTGCCGATACCCAGCCGCACTCGATTCGACTGGAGTACGTGCATGAGCCCAACGACCGCAACGTCGGTCTTGTGTGGGAGCCGCCTGCGGGCAGCATGCTTGCACCGGCGATCGAGGCTGCAAAGAAAGCGGACGCCGTGGTTGTCTTTGTCGGCCTTTCTCCAACGCTGGAGGGCGAAGAGATGAACGTGCACGCGGAAGGATTCGACGGAGGCGACCGGACACGTATCGAACTTCCCGACGTGCAGGAGCATTTGCTGGAGGCGCTGGGCGCTACGGGCAAACCGCTCATCGTGGTTCTCACATCGGGCAGCGCGCTGGCGGTTCCCTGGGCCAAAGAACACGCGGATGCGCTACTTGAGGAATGGTATCCGGGCGAAGAGGGCGGCGACGCAATTGCGGAGACACTCGCAGGAAAGAACAACCCCGCGGGACGCCTTCCAGTGACGTTCTATCGCTCGACCTCAGACCTACCCGGGTTTACCGACTATTCCATGAACAACAGGACCTACCGGTATTACAAGGGCGAGGTGCTTTATCCATTTGGCTATGGCTTGAGCTACTCGACGTTCAGCTATCGCGCACCCGATGTGAGCTCGAAGGAAATTTACGCCGGGGCTTCGGTAACCGTGGCCACGGAGGTACGCAATACGAGCAAGCGCGACGGCGACGAAGTGGCGGAGGTTTATATTGTGCCGCCGCAGACTGCGGTCTCACCACGCGTGGAACTTGAGGGCTTCGCCAGGGTGCATCTGCGCGCTGGAGAAGCGCGCCACGTTGCGTTCACGCTCACGGCGCGGGATTTGAGCGAGGTGGATGAGAAAGGCAATCGAGCAGTGGTTCCCGGCGATTACAAAATCTACGTTTCCGGCGCGCAGCCGGTGGCGGATACCCCGACAGCAACACTCCACGTTGAGGGCACGATGGCATTGCCGAAATGACCGCTGAATGCGCGGACAGCGGGGCTGCCGGTTGCGATTATTGAGACATCGCACGGATCTGCGCGGCGACAAAATCGTGGACCAACATGAGGTTGGTTGGTGAAGCCACGGTCTTCGGCTCCAGCTGGCCAGCCGCATGGATCAGCAACACCGGCCGAGGATCCCATTGACCGCCGTGTGACACGCGCTCATCCTCGGCGCTCCAGCCCGCAACCGGCCGCCATAACTGCGTGCGCCAGGAGTGGTCGCCCTGCACGACGAGTGTGGTGGCTGCCCAGCGCGGCTGCGCCTGAAGCACATTGAGTATCTGGCCCAGCAGGCGGTCGGAGTAATCGAGCGAATCAAGATAGGAGCCACCGGGTGCAAACGTGCGTGTGCGCCTGTTCCAGAACTCCGGCGGGTGCGGAACGGGAAGATGAACGTAAATGAGATCGGCCTGGCTGGTGGCGATCGTCGCGAGCGCGTGTTCGCTCATGTCTTTCACGGACGCAATGTGGCCCTGGGATTTCCAGTTCGTGGTGTCTGCCCACGCCCTGGCCGGAGTGGTGAACTGCTCCACCAGAACACGCAGCGGAAACCAGACATTCTCTGCAAAGCTGGCGTCAAGCGAGGTCGGCCCGCGGTCCTGCGCGTCATCGTCGGCCCAGTAACACTCCGACGCAGCGCCCGCAAAGACCGGGCAATAGGTGATGCACCATCCGGTAATCGACACTGTCAGTCCGTGCTTCTTGGCCATACCGAAGAGCGACGCGCTCACATCGAAGGTCTCCCAGTGCGGAGAATCGATCGTCCGCACCAGGTAGCGGTAGTCGGAGGTGTAAGTCACGGTTCTGACCACGCGTCCGAGTTGCAGACTCGGTACCACCTGGGTGGTCCAGTAAGCGATCGGGCTCACTTCGGTGTATAGCGTGCTCTCGCTGCGCAGACGGTCAAAACTCGGAAGCTGGAGCGATGGATCGCGCGACTCAAACGTCGGCTCGTAGGCGAGTTCATCGAAGAGAATCCAGACAAGGCGCGGCTTGGTTGCAGGCTCAGCCGGAATGGGTGTGGCATAGGCCTTCGGACCTGGGCGCCACATCGCGGCGCAAACCAGTTGCCACGTGATGACGATCGAAAACACAGCGAATCCCGTGAGGACCACCCCGCCCGCTCGGCGCAGCTTGTTGGCGTACGAAGGCGCGCGCAGAATGAGAAAACCAAGCACGACGATCCATGCAAGGCTGGCAGTGACCACCGCCGCATTGGGGACGGTGAACGGAAAGACATTCAGATTGCGCACCAGCAGGAACGGCGGAAGCGCGGCCATCAGGATCCAGCGCAATTTCGGCCACCACTTCGGCCTGCGCAGAATCGCCATCACAATAAGGAAGACAAGAGCGACAATCACCAGGTCAGTGATTTGTGCTAGCGCGATTTTTGTCAGGGGCTCCGGCGAACGCATGCGGTCGTCCCCAGCCGAAGATGTGAGATCGACGTAGTTGGGCAGGAGCAGAATGGCGGCAAAACCAAATGCCTGGGCGATCCTTTTGATCATGCGAGACTGGCCTCGGGACGCGCATCGCCTGCGATCCGTTCTGAGGCGTCGTGCGAAATTCGTTCCAGGAGCAAAAGGACGCGCCCGTTCGCAAGCGCGCACCGATCGGAGACCACAAAGTGCCGCGCGAACGCTTCCAACAGATCGCTCTCAGTGAAATGGCCATAGAGTTCGTCACGCCCGCGCAGCCACTCCTGGTACATTGAGTCGGTCGGAGGCACCCACTCGAGCACGAGCCAGTGCCGCGTGAGGCTCGCGCAGAGGTCACCAATGTGCGCTAATGGCAACTGCTCGCGCAGAATCAAGTGGTGAATCAGCGCGAGCATCAGCACCATATCAAATTTACCGGTCAGGCGCTCGAGCAATGAGAAATGCTCGCGGTTGAGCCAACCCGCCGCAGGCGTGGGCCGGGCGATATTGGCCAACACCGTTGTGATCGGGAAGCGCTCTGTGGCAGCGGCTCGCCACAGAACTTCGAGCGCCGCGGCATCCACGTCGATTGCGACCACTTCGGCCCCGCCGCCGGCCGCCATTAGCGAGAAGGTTCCCGTATTTGCGCCGAGGTCGAGAACGCGCATCGCTCCGCAGCGCTGCAGCACGATTCTGACGAACTCCCGTTTGTCTTCAACTTCGGCAGGCTGATAGTGGGTGGCAGTCCGGGTGTATTCGCTCCACTGGCTGCGGCTGCGCGGTTCGGCTGTGTGACGAATTTGTTTTGCCAGGCGCGCGATGCGCTTCATGAGAATGTGTGTCGCGAGCTCAGGGTTGGCGGCGGAAGGCGGCTTGCGAGGGGTTTGCCGCGCCCGGCCGGGCCGCTCGAAAAGCGTGGCCAGTGTAACCACGTCGAAAAGAGCCGGATTGAACCGTTGCAGAAACGGCAATGCCTGGTAGATCTGATCGGGTTCATAGCCGTCACGCCGGAATAACGTGGCCTGGAGAGGCCAGCTCAGGTATTTGGCAGCCACCAGGGGAAAGAGAAATGTGCGCACAAACTGACCGTAGGCGAGCCAGACGCTTGCGTGCGGATCGCGCCGTTCGAACGACAGTACATCCACCAGAACGGGCCACGCTCCGGCGAAGAGAACGTTCAACGGAGTGGCGTCTTTCAGCGTCCAGCCGGAAGCAATCGCCTTTTGGGCGATGCGCAAGGTCAGGTCCGCGGCAGCCCGCCACTGTGCAGGCGTCCACTCCCACGGATAGGTGATGGGATCGATCCGCGGATGCTCCAGCCACAATTCGTCGCGAGAGACGCAGGGATGGCAGTCGAGGCTTGCGATCTGCGTCCGAATCAGGTCGCCGCTCTGCTCCAGTTCCGCGCGCAGTCCGGACGCCAGAAATGCCCGCGTTTCATTTTCCGCCGACGGACGAATCCGGCGTAAGGCGTGACGTGCCGTGAGCCGCAGCTCACCTGCCGGATCGCGGAAGGTCAACATCGGATCACAATTCCCCGTTGAGCGGCCCGAAATGTCGGCAGTGACCCCGACAGGCTGGTTCACGTGTTGGAAGAATCCTCGCCGATCTCGGCGCTCGGCAGGTCTTCGTGGCGGCTCTTAAGCTCGCCGCGATGGAAGAGCAGATAGATTTTGTGCCGCAAATACCATCCAGCAGCCACTAGCGCGGACCCGGCCGCTTGAATCGCCAGGAGGCCGCTGCCGGGGTCGGCATATGCGTATGCTGGCCGTTCAAATAACAGTACAGCTCCCAGCGCGACGAGCATGATGGACGCAATGGAAAGGACGATTTTCATATTGCTGGTTGGCGACTCCCGAATCTGATGGATATTCGAGCCGGAAGCCTGTCGAGCTGGCGCCAGCGTGAAGCACTGGAATCCACCTTTTACAAATAGACGTTAAAACGTCATTAAGAGTTTAAGGCAGAAGCAGATGGTTTCGTCTGTGACAAGAACCACCTAATGCAACCCACCAAGGTCGTATGCGATGACTCGAAGGGAGGCAGACCAAAGGCGGCGAATGGGCAAGCCAGACCCTTCAGGTCACACGCCGAGTTCCAGATCGTCGAGATGGCGCCATTTATAGATGGCAATCGACACAATCCAGCTCAGTGCGAAAAACCCCACAATCACGTAGCCCAGGGTGGCGAAATTGCCGTTGAGCCTCACCACCAAATCCCACAAGAAGCCGCTTAGGTGGAAGTAGCCGGCCAGCAGGCCAAGCGCCTCAATGCCGCCCACGACAAGGGCCACCACCACCGAAACGAAAGTAATGGTTATGTTGTAATAGAGCTTCCTGACAGGCCGGATGAACGCCCAGCCGTAGGCCCCGAGCATCAGGATATTGTCGGTGGTGTCGACGAGCGACATGCCCGCAGCAAAGAGCGCGGGAAAGGCAAGAATCGACCATAGCGGAAGCCCTTTTGACGCCTCCGCTGCTGAGATGGCGAGCAGGCCGATTTCGGTTGCCGTATCGAAGCCCAAACCAAAAAGTACGCCCAGCGGATACATATGCCAACTACGGCGGATCATGGCGAACATCGGCCGGAACAGGCGCGCAAGGAACCCGCGGTTCGCCAGAAGCATGTCGAAGTCTTCGTCGACATACGGGGCGCCGTTACGCACTCGGGTGAAGGCTCGATAAATCGAGACCAGAACGACTAGGTTCACAGCCGCGATGCCAAAGAGGAATACCGAAGAGATCAGTGTGCCAATCACCCCACCAACAACGCGAGCGCCGTCCATCCGGTGTTGCAGCGCGAGCGCGGTGGCCGCGATCCCGGCCGTGCCCAAGAGGACAATCGTCGAGTGGCCAAGCGAAAACATGAAGCCGACGCCGACAGGCCGCTTGCCCTCCTGCATCAGCTTGCGCGTCACATTGTCGATTGCGGCGATGTGATCCGCATCCACGGCGTGCCGCAAGCCAAAGCTGTAGGCAAGCAGCGAGGTACCCAGCAAAAGCGGAAAGTGGCGAAATGCAATGGCCGCCCAAAGCCATGCCGCGACATTGAAGGAAAACAGAATGGCATAGATGCCGACAACCTTCCCGCGTATGTTCCCAGGGGCGTCGTCGAAGAGACTTCGCAGCGCAGGCCGACGGGCTGGAGCGGTTTGCGGCATGGCAGCCATATCACTCATTACAGCCGACCCGCGAAGTGCCACGCCCACGGCTGACCGCACCAACACGTGCGCGCTTTGCGACAGCAAAAGCGAGTGCCTCGACGCCGATCAAGCCGGGATTTGTGTCGGTGCGAATAGGCCAATATTACCATTTTGAAATTCGTGCTACAAGCGATAGCTCCGAATTTCAGGCAGAGAGCGCCTGTCTCGAGGCACCTTTGGCCAACGACACATGAAGTCCTGGAAGGGGTCGAAGCTGGGTGCGCCGGCTACTGCGTCGGCGCGGCCGGCGCTTTGGATGCAGCAGCGACGGGAGGAGGCGAGGGCTTGGGCTTGGGTGCTTCTTTTCGCGCCGGGGCAAGGATGGCGTGGAGGATGGTGCCCTCCATGCGCGGCATGAACTCGACTATGCCGGCGTCGCCGATGTCCTGGATCAAGCGGTTGATAATGTTGTAGCCAAGTTCGCGATGCGCCATTTGCCGGCCGCGGAAGCGCAGGCTGGCCTTGACCTTGTCTCCGTCGCCCAGAAACCGGACCGCCTGGTTCTTCTTGGTCTGGTAGTCATGTTCGTCCACGGTCACCGAGAATTTGACTTCCTTGATGGTGATGACCTTTTGCCGTTTGCGCGCGGCGCGCTCGCTCTTTTCCTTTTCGTAGAGAAAACGGCCGTAGTCCTGAATGCGGCAGACGGGAGGAACAGCGGTGGGTGAAACTTCTACGAGGTCAAGGCCACGCTCGCGGGCTATTTTGAGAGCCTCGAACGGTGCGAGGATGCCTAGTTGTTCGCCGTTTTCGTCGATCACGCGGATTTCCCGTGCGCGAATCCGGTCGTTGACGCGGATAAAGGACTTTGCCGAACGTTTATCGAATGCGATGGCGCTCCTCCAAATGCATGCAGCGCTGGCAGGGTTAAAGCTCCCATCGGCCGCCGGGCTACACAAACGCAAACTGAGTATAGCATTGGCTTGCCAACGCTGAGCCTGACGCTCAGGGTTTTCCGGAGGCGAGCAGCGTGCCGTTTTCATCAAGAGAAGTCACATGGATCTGCACAAGCTGATTCGCGGGCAGGCGGGCGTCGAGTTCCAACGGAAGAAAGTTGTCAGTGAGCGCTGCGGTACGGCCCTGTGCGGCCAGCGCTGACGGAGAGTGCAGTGTGATGGCAGACAGTTCGCGGCCGACAAAGCGGTTGCGGTGCGCGAGCATTTTTTCTGCGGCGAGAGCGCGCAGCGCGGCCATGCGCTCGTCCACGACCTTTTGTGGAACAGGCAAACCCGAGCGGAGCGCCCACGCTCGCGTGCCGGGCCGCGGCGAGAAGGGAAACAGATGCAGATAGCCGAAGGGCAAGGCGCGAATGAACGCCATCGTCTCTTCGAATTCTCGTTCGGTCTCGCCCGGAAAGCCCACCATGACGTCGGCGCCAATGGTCAACTGAGGACCGGCGGCCCGCACGAGAGCCGCGACTTTGGCTGCGTAGTGCCATGGGCGATATCGGCGGTGCATCCGGCGCAGCACCGCATCGGAACCCGACTGCAGCGGAAGGTGCGCGTGGCGTGCCAGGCGTGACCCGCCGAATTCACGCATGAACGAAATCAGCGAATCGTCCCAATCCATGGGCTCAATTGAACTAAGTCGCAGGCGCGGCAGTGCGGATTGCTCAAGAATGCAGCGAACCAACTGCGGAAGTGAATCGTTTTCCGCACCGGACAATTCCCTGCCCCAGCGACCGAGGTTGATACCTGAGAGCACCAGTTCCTTGCCGCCGGCTTCGACGAATCTGTGCACTTCGCGGAGAATGGCCGCGCGAGAGAGGCTCTTCGAAGGCCCGCGCGTGAGAGGGATGACGCAAAACGTGCAGCGATTGCCGCATCCCTCCTGGATTTTGAGGTTGGGCCGTGTCTGCGCTCCCTCCGTGAGTACTGCATCCGCCAGGTGCGCGTCTTCAATGAACGAGTGAGCGAAGCGATCATCGACCCAGATGGGCGCTCGCGGCGTGCTCGCAGAGAGAAGCGTTTCCACTGCGACGATTGCGGGCGGAAAGGTTGCGGCTTGCGTTCCCAGGCTCGTGAGATTGCAGATGATCTCCGGTGCGAGCGCCTTGTGGCTGTTGCCGACCACGGCCGCGACGCCGGCCATGCTCGCCAGTTCTTCGGGCGCGCGCTGCGCATAGCAACCGGTGACGACGATTTTCGCCTCAGGGTTCCGTCGATGCGCACGGCGGATGAAGGCGCGAGCCGAGCGGTCGGCCTCGGCGGTCACGCTGCACGTGTTCACCACAACCACGTCGGCCGCAAAAAGCTCCCGCTCGGCCAGGGCGCGCAGATTTGCAGCGATCGCTTCCCCGTCGGCGCGCGCCGCCCTGCAACCGAAGTGTTCAATGTGAAAACCGGTCATCTTTTTCAGTCTAGAACCCTCCTGTCCGCTTTACATCGCTCGCAGAGACCGTCTGGTTCAAAGTGGTCTGACCACGGCCGATGAGTTTTCGCTATACTGGTTAAGTACCCGTTCCAAAATTGGCGGGCCAGCGACAGCGATATGTCCTCCTCCACTGCCTACATCCCGGTTCGTGACCGGGCTACCGCAAGGAGCCACAGCCGGCATATTGCCGGATACGTTTATTTCACTTTTATCTGCTATGTTTCCATCGGCTTACCGCTCGCGGTATTGCCACCGTATGTGCATCTCCGCATGGGTTACGGCACGGTTCTGGCTGGGCTGGCCATCAGCATCCAGTACATCGCCACCCTGGCGAGTCGCCCGTGGGCCGGCCGCATCTCAGACCACATGGGCGCGAAGGTCTCCGTTCTATGGGGGATGGCCTGTTGCACCGTCAGCGGCGCATTTCTGATTGGCGCGGCTGCTTTGCACACGGTCCACTGGCTCAGCTTTGCGGTCTTGATCGTAAGCCGCCTGGTGCTTGGCATCGGCGAAAGCCTGGGTTCGACGGGCGCCACACTGTGGGGAATCACCGCGGCCGGGCAGGAGCACACGGCCAAGGTGATCGGTATGAACGGCATCAGCACCTATGGCGGCATGGCGCTGGCCGCGCCGCTGGGTGTGGTGCTTGATCAGCAGTGGGGGCTCGCGTCGATCGGCGTGCTCACCATCCTGATTGGCGCGGCAAGTCTTGCCATGGCCTGGTACAAAGCTCCCGTCACCGTCGAGCCCGGCGAGCACATGCCCTTCGCTCACGTGCTGGGGCGCGTGGCTCCGCACGGCATGGGACTGGCGCTGGGTGGCGTGAGCTACAGCGTGCTGGCGACATTTGTCACCCTCTTTTACGCGCACCGGCACTGGAGTGGCGCGGCGCTTTGCCTCACCGCCTTTGGGCTCGCGTTTATCGCCGCGCGCGTACTCTTCATCAAGACGATTCCACATTATGGCGGTTTCCCTGTGGCCATTGCCTCGCTTTTGACTGAGGCCGTAGGCATGATTCTGCTTTGGCAGGCCGTGGCACCCTGGATGGCGCTGGCCGGCGCAGCTGTGGGCGGATTGGGACTTTCACTCGTCTTTCCAGCAATCGGCGTGGAGGCGGTAAAGCGCGTGCCCGAGTTCAACCGCGGAACGGCGCTGGGCGTCTACACCGCGTTCTCGGACGTGTCGTTCTTCCTTGTGGGCCCCATCGCCGGGGCCATCATTGGGTTCTTCGGTTATGCCAGCGTGTTTCTCTTCGCGTTGATCAGCGTGCTGTCGGCGCTGGGGATTGTGATGGTGCTGAAGGCCCGGAATAGAGAACACAGAATAGAGATTAGAGATCAGAGATCAGAGACTCGCGGGGCTCGGAGGGGATTGGCTGTGATAAGCCTGCGCGAAAAGCCAGACGCGTGCGACGGGCGGCGATGGCGATGACGGCGAGTGCGAGAACGAGCAAAAGCACATGGCTGGTGAGGACTGCCCACTTCGGGCTGGGTACGACCGGCTTCCCAATGAACGCGTGGACTCCGTAGACGAGCGCTCCGGCAGCGCCGATCGAAAACGTGTGCATGGCCGTCCATGAGCTGAGGCGCGAGCACACCCAGAGCGAAAGCAGAAAAACAAGGTCGATGGCGAGGATCCACTCGACGGCAAACCAGTTGAAGTTAACCGGCGCAAGAAAGACGGCAAAGCCGAGAAGGAACGTCGCGGCTGCGGCGAGCCATGGGGAGGGTGCGGGACCAGGTTTTTGCCGCGGAACGCGCGCGGCGGGAATCATGAAGGCGGCAGCGGCGAATACGACGACGAGCAGGGCGGTCACAAGAAATTGCGTGGCCGAGGCGCGGAACGGGTCGTGATGGAACGAGTAGGAGGTGTTGGCGTAGATGCCAACGGCGAAGAGGACGGCGGCGACGCTGTCGCCGATATTGCCCAGCCACGGGGTGCGAGCATGTGAAGGAAACAGGCCCTCAACGAGCGCAATGGAGACGCCGATGCTCCAGAAGGGGTGGACGTTGAGCATGAAGAGGGTCCACCAGGCGCCGATGCCGAGGGCGGGAATCCAGGCGTGGCTGAGGAGGTGCATGTGCATCCCGAACACATTGGGGTTGAAGAGCGTTTGCGTGGTGTACCCCTCTTCAATGAGGCAATAGGCGCAGCCGAGGAGAAGGATAGTGGGCCAGCCGCGGCCAGTGCGGCGCGCGAGCTCGCGGATGAGCAATGCGCCGCCTCCGTAGAGGGGCGTCATCATGATGAGAGGAGAAAGAAAGGTGACCGGAAAATCGCCGAGGAGGTATTCGGCGATGAGGGGCGCGATGAAAAATAGCGTGACGGCGGCAAGAATGCAGCGTTGCGGATAAGACATGGACGCCTCTTTCGGCGGTACGGGAATCGTAATTGGTAGAGGGCGTGGTGGCCCTTACGAGGTCAGAAGCAACTGCAGGCTTTCGACTTCGATTACCGGCTAAGACGGCTCGAGTCCGTAGAGGGTGCGAATGCTTGGAATACTCGATCGGATCTTGTGGCCCACTGCCCGTCCCAGGAATTTTGTAACGGATTCGAAGCGCAGCATGGAGGCGGCTCTGTCGTTGAGATCGAGATCGAAGGCGGCGAGAAGCTTGTCCTGTTCATCCCGCGGCCAGTTCTGGAAATCGTTCCACGCCTGAGTATTGCCGGCCCTGACCGCTTCGTTGCCGCCATGTGCATATTCCGCCAGTTGCAGCCACTGCTTCGTCAGGTACTGGGCACGTTCGCTCGCTGGGTCCAGATCTATGTCCGCTTCGATTTCGCAGAATAGTTTTCGCAACCCCAACACGTTCTTCTTATATTCTTCGGCAGGCCTTTCGCGGGCGATGCGTTCCTTATCGAGCCAGGCCTGGTCGGTGTAATACTTCCGCATGAAGTTCTCTTGTGGCTGCATGTCGATCACCTCGATTATCTTTCGCAGAATGGACGAGTCAGTTGTTTGCCCCGATCGAATCACTTTCTCCGCTGCTTCAATGGCAACCGTGGCGCGATCGATCAGCCTGCGCTTTTCGGCTAGAGCTTCACGTTGCATATGCAGGGAGTCGGCGAGCTTCAGCGGTCCGTGTTTCAAGAGCAGCTGGATCTCCTTGAGCGGGATACCCAGGAACTTCAGTGCGGCAATCTGTTCCAGGCGTTCCAAGTCCTCCGGACAGTAGAGGCGAAAACCGGAGGTTCCGCGCTGCGGCTTGAGCAAACCCATGCGATCGTAGTGGTGCAACGCTCGGACGGTTACCCCCGCCAATTTCGCGAATTGGCCAATGCGGTAGCAGTTGCTCATGGCTCTGGAGACCATAGTCGGGCCTGACGCAGGGTCAAGGTCAAGCGGAAAATGGGCTCCTAAAATTTGGAGTGGGTGCATTTGCCTTCTCGCGTCGCCCCTACGGGGCTTCGGGGTGATCCCTGGGCTGCTTCCCAGCGTTGAAACGCTGGGCTAACCAGCAATGCGCCTATGGCGCGAGCGGGTGGGGGCTTGTGAAGTCCAACAGATTTCCTGAGCTGACCGCTGACACCTGAGACCTGAAACTGAAAACTGCTTTCCTGCTATGCTCTCGTCGAGGTGCGTGCCATGACTAATGAAGCGCCCTTTCCTTACGAGACCCGTCTCAACATTCTGCACGGCCCGCTGGAACTGATCGATGTTCATACCGTTCCGGGCGCCAATGACTACAAATGGTTCAATCAAACCCTCTGCAAGGTGAACGACTCAGTGGTGCGCATGGCCGCCATTGAAGGCGAATACCACTGGCACAAGCACGATGAGGATGACGAATTCTTCTATGTGGTGGATGGAGAGCTGCTGATTGATATTGAAGGCGGGCTGAAAGGCCGGACCGTTGCGCTCAAGCCGGGGCAGGGGTTCGTGGTGCCGAAGACGGTGGTTCATCGGACGCGCGCGCCCCGCCGAACGACGATTTTGATGGTCGAGAATGCTGGGATCATTCCGACGGGGAATTGAGCGGAGGGAGCCGACACGACTTTGAGGTTCAGCCGCCGGTGTGGATCAAATGCGCAACCTGCCGCATATCGTCCGCCTGGAGAGCGCGGCTGATGGACTGAAGATATTTGTGTCCGGCGATGAGCTCTTTGATGGTCTCCTTGTCATCCTCTTCGCCATCGTCGCCGTCGTCCGAGCCATCCTCATCGCCGGATTCACCGGAATCTTCGTCCTCGGGGTCTGAATCTGTGTCTTCCTCGCCTTCGTCGTCTTCTTCGTCTTCGTCGTCTTCCTTACCTTCTTCGTTCTCATCGTCCTGATCGTCTTCATCGTATTCGTCGTCCTCAACCTCTTCGTCGTCAGGATCGGCGGCGATTTCGTCGCCATCGGGAGTCTGAGAAATTGCTTCGACACTGTTGAAGCCGATGGCCCAGCGCCTGCGGTCGACGCTTTGCAAAGCGAGCTGCAGACCGTAGAGGAGAGTGGATGCGGTCTGCCGGTCGAGAGTTTTGCTGACGAGGGCGCGCAGGACACGGGTGATGACGACCTGGACAGCACAACGGCCTTCGAGGAGGGGAATTTCGATGGAATCGATGAGGCTGACGGGTTGTTTGGCGGCCCGATGCAGCCGGGAGTGGAAGTAGCAAAATGGCTCGTCCGTGAGGGCGTAAGCCTGGCATTGGCAGCCGCCCGGCATGATGTGCCTGCAGTTGGGTTTCATTTTCTCCTCCATGTGGCGCCGCTATACCCGGCCCCTACGTATGCCATACCTCGGTATCTGAAAACAGAAGGTTTATGCGCCGGGTATAACTCCGGAGCAGGGACCAAGGGACCAAGGGACCTAGGGACCGGGAAATCTCCGGTTCCGTTGCCGAGCTCATGGGTACCTAAGACAAGCTTAGGGATTTTGCGGAATTAATCTGCAAAGTTGACGGAAGAAATAAATGCAGTGGTATGAGGGGAAAGGAGGCGGGATGGGGTTGTTGGGCTCTTGACGGGAGACGGGACGGCGGGACTGCGGACTACGGGACTGAGGGACTACGGGACTGCCGGGATGAGGGCTGGGTCTCGAGCGATGATTTCTCAAAGGTCAGCATGGCCGACGATCCGCCCGGAAGCCTGGAAATTTCGGCCATTGCAACTATGATCTGAAGTTGTGGACGCGGAGAACGCAGCGGCAATAGAGCGCATCAAGACAGAGCTCGCCGATCTGCGGCGACTCGATCCCGCCTGCACACTTTTTGGCGCCCGCACTCATCACAACACGCTAGGACCATCTCTGACAGCTTCCGAATTGGAAAACTACGAAAAGCGGCTCGGGTTGCCGCTGCCAGCCGAGTATAGGGATTTCGTTATGGAAGTCGGCCATGGTGGAGCGGGACCGTTCTACGGTCTTTTTCAGCTGGATGGCAGTGCCTCGGAAGACATCGCCGATCTTTAACAAATCAAAGAGCCGTTCCACTGGACAGACGCTACTAACCCGATTCAATGGCAGAGCGCAGAAGCAGAGGACGGTGTCTGGATCGATGTGAACGAAGGCGAGAGTCCACGGGCGTACTTGAACGTTCCGGGGGCGTTGTATAACCGAGCAACTCACGAGAGAGACATCACCAGAGCTGCACATTCAAGACGGTGGCTTGGCTATTAAGATGATCCCTGCAATTCTGAGCAGTGAACTCGAAAGCTGAGGCGCTTCATGGACTTGGACTATGTGGTCGTTCCCGCACTCATTCTCCTGATCGGAATACTGGTCATCTGGCTCTCGATCCGCCGCCTTCTTTCTCTCTCTGCCAAGGTCTCTGGCAGGTGGCGCCGCATTGCCGAGCGCATTGTGTTGCCGGTGGTTGTTCTCGACGTGGGTGGGATCGCCGCAAGCGCCATCTTCAACGCCATCGCCATCCACTGGTTCCGCGCCCACAACCCGCCTCCCGGAGAGATCTACATCGTTAATGGCCACAAGATGCATATGTACTGCACGGGGAGCGGGACGCCGACCATTGTCCTCGAAGCAGGACTGGGCGACGACGCAATCGTTTGGGGAGGTGTGCAGCCGGTGCTTTCCAAGACCACCCGCGTCTGCGCTTATGATCGGACCGGGTTAGGCTGGAGCGATCCGCTGCCGCCCCCGCGCGACGCGGACCACATCGCCGCCGACTTGCACGGCCTCTTGCGCGAGGCCAAAATCACGGGGCCGGTCGTCCTGATGGGCCACTCCATGGGCGGCATCTACCTGCGCGACTACGCCTCGCGCTATCCGGAGAACGTTGCCGGGATCGTGTTTGTGGATAGCTCCACGCCGCTTCAGAACAAGCGAATTGCTGCCGCCACGAAGGCCGGGGGGGGAATCCAGCCGCCGCCGCGATGGGTCGGCATGCTGCTCCAGAGGGCCGTGCTCGATACGGGCATTCCGCGCCTCTTGGGAGAGTGCTCGCGAACCATGCCGGGATTCGGTGCTTACTCAGGAAGATTGGCGGCCGAGGACCGCTGCTCTGTGCGCGTGAGCGCCATAGCCGCCGAGGAGGACAGCTTCGACCGGTCGGGCCAAGAGACCGTTCACACCGGGCCGTACGGCGCGCTTCCGATTCTGATCTTCTCGCACGATCCCGCCGCGGCTCTCTCTCGGAAGTTTCCCCCTGCCTGGGTGGCAAGTCCTGCCTTGCGGGTGGACCTGGAGAATATTTGGAGTCAGGAGCAGGAAGACCTGAAGAAGCTCTCCTCGCGCAGCCGCAGAATCGTCGCCAAAAGGAGCAACCACAGTATTCAGGGGCACCGCCCGGACCTGATCGAGAAAGAAGTGCCGCTGTTTATCGAGCAGATTCGCGGTACGGCGCCACAACCGGCCACATACGGCGCGACGACCACCGAGTAGGTCGTCAACGCGTCAGATAATGGCAAAATTGGCCCTACCGTTTTGGCGTAGCGCCCGAATCACCGGCTATGCGGAAACTACGTTTCTCGGGCTGCGAGGGTCAGGAAAATGCGATCGCAGATCTCTCCACTTCCACTCCGCTGCGTTCTGGATTATCGGGATGACGATTTCGTTTCCGCCGGGCCTGAAGGCCCAGTGGATGATGGGCTGGTTTCATGGGCCTGAAGGCGCATGCTCCCTCCAAACGCAGAGCGGCCACCCCGAAGGGTGGCCGCTGAGACAAACCGTCAAAGCTATGTTTTTGAGATCCCATCCTTTCGCAAAAAGCGCGAAAGGATGGGGCAACCGCGTTATGAGGCGAGATTCTCAACGAGTAAACTCGTGCCCTGAAGGGTGGCCGTTGAGTTGAAATCTGCCGCAGGGGCTAAAGCCCCGTTTCCTTTGCGAAGGCTAACGTACGGACTGAAGCCCGTACCCTTCATGTACCTAGCGCTCGTTCTTTCAGTTCACCAGGTCGCCGAGCGTGGTGGTGGAACTGGCGGGACAACCGGACATCATGCTGCGCCAAGTCATGGGCCTGAAGGCCCATGCTCCCTCCGGTGCATGGCTACGGCAAAGCCAGGGAAGGTGTGTACTGATCAGCTTCATAGCCCATCTCGCGTAGCTCAGCCAGGGTTGTGCGCACGCACCGAGGCAAGGCAGCAAGCTGGACCTTTCTGACGCAGGCCTCTGCAGCGGGAACTCTTTGGTGGAGGTAATCGTATGGATTGCCATGACTCCCGAACAAAGACATGATCCGATGTAATGGAGTACTGTCGTCATTGCTTTTCTTGTTGCGGTAACGGCGGTGGCAGGAATCTATTGGCCGGCTGCGTATGCGAGGGAGACGCCTTTTTCACGCGCCGGGGCCATTGGCAGCGACATTGTGGACTTGCTGCTGGTCGTGCCGGTCCTGCTGATCAGCGGAATCAAAGGATATCGAGGATCGGTACCCGCGCGGCTGGTCTGGCTGGGCACGCAGGGCTATTTGCTTTACAACTTTGTTCTCTACGCGATGGGTGTGCACTTCAACTCATTGGTCTTCGTCTATTGGGCGACGCTGAGTCTGTGCTTTTACGCCACCGTATTCAGCATTCCCATCGTTCCCATCGAGCAAATCGCAGAAGCGTCTGGCGCACGCGCGCCGCGAAAGACGATCGCCATCGCGTTTCTCGTGCTCACCGTGCCGAGCGCCGCCTTCGATTTGAGCGAAGACATAGGCGCACTGCTGGCCGGCCGTGTCCCGCAAAGCGCCATCGCGATGAACCAGCCGGTCATCTTTTTTCATGTTCTGGATCTCGCATTCCTCTTGCCTGCTTTGTGCATCACCGCAATTCTTCTGTTCCGCAGAAAAGCGGCGGGCTACGTGCTTGCGCCGGCTCTTCTGACTCTTTTGGCAATCATGAACGTGGAACTTGCGAGCATTGTGGCCGCGATGGGCCGCGCGGGTTTTGGGATGAATTACCCGATGATCATCTCGTTCGCGGTGTTGGGTGTGGGATGTGCGATTCTGCTTTGGATCTATCTCTCATTGGCAAGAGGCACAGTCCAGACCGACCTGCTGCCGAGAGGAGGAGCAGCCTGACGAAGCGAAGGCGGATCCGAAATGACATCTGCGTTTACTAATCCCAAACGCAGAGCGGCCACCCCGAAGGGTGGCCGTTGAGTTGAACCGTCAAAGCTATGTTTTGGGGATCCCACCCTTTCGCAAAAAGCGCGAAAGGATGGGGCAACCGCTTTACGAGGCGAGATTCGGCACGAGTGAACTCGTACCCTGACACTTGGTGGCGCTTCGCGACGGTTTTTCCGCAACCCGTGAAAGCCCTGCCTATCGCTCGTTCTTCCAGTTCACCAGGTCGCCGAGCGTGGTGGTGGAACTGGAGACGGGGTGCTTGCGCGTATCCGCCTTGTAGCTCTCCACCGCGGTGCGGCTGGCTTCCTGGCCGGAGACTGCGCGCAGGCTCAGGCCGACCTTCTTCTCCTCGACGTTGATCTTGATGATCTTGAAGTCGTGCTCCAGGCCGGTTTCGAGCTTGGAGTGGCCATCGGTGGGATCGCCTGCTTCGGAGATGTGGCACAGTCCCTCGACACCCTCTGCGATTTCGACAAAGGCACCGAACTGCGCGGTGCGCAGAATCTTGCCGTGCACAACGTCGCCCACGCGGTGAGTGGCAAAAAAGCTTTCCCACACATCAGGCTGCAATTGCTTGATGCCCAGGCTCAGCCGGCGGTTTTGCGGCTCCACGCCGAGAACCACGGCTTTCACCTTTTCGCCCTTCTTCACGATCTCAGAGGGATGCTTGACGCGCTTGGTCCAGCTCAGGTTGGAGACGTGAACCAGGCCGTCGATGCCGTCCTCGATCTCTATGAAGGCGCCGAAGTCGGTGAGGTTGCGCACGCGGCCTTCGACGATCGCGCCCACAGGATACTTGTCGCTCAGGTTCTCCCACGGGTTTTCCATGAGCTGCTTCATACCCAGGGAGATGCGGCGGTCGGCAGGATTCACGCTCAGGACCAACGTATCCACTTCTTCGCCCGGCTTCACGAGTTTGGAGGGATGCTTGAGGCGCTTCGACCACGTCATCTCTGACAGGTGGACCAGTCCCTCAATTCCCTGCTCCAGTTCAACAAACGCGCCGTAGTCGGTGACCGAAAGAACACGGCCATGAACCTTGGCGCCCACTGGGTAGCGCTCCGCGGCGTCGAGCCAGGGATCCGGGGTTAACTGCTTGAAGCCCAGCGATACGCGCTGCTTTTCTTTGTCAAACTTCAGCACCTTCACCTGGATCTCGTCGGCGACGTTGACCAGGTCGCGCGGATGCGTCAGGCGGCCCCAGCTCATATCCGTGATATGGAGCAGGCCGTCAATACCGCCGAGATCAACAAACGCACCGTAGTCGGTCAGGTTCTTTACTGTGCCGGTCAGAATCGCGCCCTCGGCGAGGTGCTCCATGGTCGCCGAGCGCTTGGTATTCAGGTCCTCTTCCAGAAGCTCTTTTCGGCTGACCACGACGTTGCCGCGCTTTTTGTTCAGCTTGATGACGCGGACTTCGATCTGCTGGCCGAGATAGGCGTCGAGGTTGCGCACCGGCCGGATTTCAAGTTGCGAGCCGGGCAAGAATGCCTTCATGCCAATATCGACGGTGAGCCCACCCTTTACGCGGCTCACTACCGTGCCCATGATGGGCGCTTTTTCGTTGGCGGCTTTCTCAATGGTGTCCCATACGCGGAGGCGCTGAGCGCGCTCATAGCTCACCAGGTAGCCGCCTTCAGGCTCCTCGCGCTCGATCACCACATCGATCACATCGCCGGGCTGGAACTTGACCGCGCCCGTGTGGTCGGTGACCTGCTCGAGAGGCACAAGCCCCTCGGACTTCAGGCCCACATCAATCACCAGGTACTTTTCCGTCTGCTTCTCCACCTTGCCGGAAACGACCTTGTCTCCGTAGGCCTCAACGGCGGCCGCTTCGGCGGCCTGCTCGCGCTCAAAAGCAGCAAGGGCCGAGGAAAAATCATCGGCAGACTCAGCAGACATAGCTCTTGGTGCGCTCGCGGCGACCGGCGCCGCGACCTCTTGTGGAGAGGCGGGGGCTGGCGGTGCAACGGCCTCGGCTGCAGTGGCAACCGGCGTTTCTTCGGGGGTTGGCTGCGAAGGGGTTGCGGCCTGCGCGGCAGGCTCGGTTAAGGCATCGGCGTCCAGTGGGGATACTTCTACTACTGCGGAGGTCTCTGGGTTGGACGTGGATTCGGGCGACGGCTGATCAACTTCCGCCGCAGGTTCGAGGGTTGGGGTTTCCAATTCGGTGTTCAGGGTTATGCTCTCGGTTTCAGGATTGAGGACGTTTGCCATTACAGCCAGCTCCGGGACTCCGTGCTCCAGCGGTGGATTGCGCCACTGCGGGGTGCCTCGCGCGCCGACATCGTTCGTGTTCCGGTCGCCAACGGGTTCTTAACTTGCCCTCGCACCACGGTACGAGCCGGTAACGTCTTCCGCAGGGAAAAAAGCCGTCCCCTTCCTGTTGCTCCGGGGTGGTCCGCTATGGCGGAGCGGCTGGTTTCCTTGGGAAACGCCGGCAGGCAACGGCTTGCTGGGAGGGCGGCCGCAACTCACTGCTGGAATCCGCGCAGGAAGCTACGTCTTTGAGTGTAGCAATCTCTGGTTTGCAAGGTCAATCACGCACATCACAGGGTACAAGGGAGCGAAGGGTGAAGAAGCGAGGCAGCGGTTTCAGATCTCCGCTTTCGATCTACGACCGCGAACCTGCACTTTTGCCCTTGAGAGGGCACTGATGCTCCCCTTATTCCTGGAGTCTGCTGTCTTGTTCCTTTGTTCCCTCGTTCCGTTGCTCCCTCGCTCCCTGTCTTTATACTGGATCGAACGGCATTCGATCCGATGGACCATCTTTGGACTCCCTGGCGGTTTGCCTACGTCACAACGGCGGAGAGCGCGGTGCGCGCGGGCGTCCCTGGGTCGCTGGCTGCCTGGCCGGGCGACTTGGGCTGCGTTTTCTGCAATCTGATCGCGTCCATTGACCACGCCATTGCCAACGGCATGGATCGCGACAAAGCGGAAGCTGCAGGCGGATTGGTTCTGCGCGCGAAGCATTGCTTCGTCTGCCTTAACGCCTTTCCTTACACCTCAGGCCACGTGATGGTGATGCCCTACGCGCATCTCGACCGGCTGGCCGCGCTACCGGATGAGACCGCGCACGAGTTGATGGCCCTGGCGCAACTCACCGAGCGCGCTCTGGATCGCGTCTACACACCGCACGGCTTTAATTTTGGGATGAACATCGGCCAGGCAGCCGGCGCGGGGGTTGCCGGGCACCTGCATCTGCATGCCATGCCGCGATGGGTGGGCGACACCAACTTCATGACCACCCTGAGCGAGACGCGGGTGCTGCCTGAGGATCTGGACACGACCTGGCGCAGGCTGCGCGAGGCGTTTGCGGAGCTGCGGGCCGAAAAGTAAACAATTGGCCGGAAGTGTGACTGCTGCGCGCCCGTTCCTATCCCAGAGTAAGCGACGGATCAGCGGATAGCTCTGTCGGGGCGAATTCACGAGCCAGCAGGCGCGGCCATGCGGCGGCGGCGATCATCGCAGCATTGTCAGTGGAGAGAGCGAGCGTGGGAAACACAATGTGCACCTTGCGGAGGCCGGCCTCGGCCGTGAAGCGCTCGCGAAGCTCACGGTTCGCAGCGACTCCGCCCGTGACGAAAATACGCGCGGCGTGCAGTGACGCGGCCGCAGCGAACGATTTCTTCATCAGGTCGCCGATCACTGCGTGCTGAAAGCTTGCGATGAGGTCAAGCGTGGGCTGCGGGCAGAGTGCGAGAGCCTGCTCGCGCGTTTGCGGGGGGTGCGGTGGAAGATTTCGCTCGGCGTCTCCCACCCTTCCGTCCGTCGCAGCGGACGGGAAGGATGGGGCGACCGAATTCGGTTCAACAGAAACCGGAAAGAGTCGGCTGGCGCGGGCCTTGGCTTCCGCGCGGAGGTTGTGCAGCTCCACGTGGCGCAATACTGCGGTTTTGATTCCTGAAAATGAGAAGAGGAAGTGCGGATCGAGGCGCGCGATGGGCGCGGTTTTGGCCGCTTTTGTGCGCGGAGCCTTGCCGCCGAGATGGGCCTTGGTCTTGATCTGCGCGAAGGAGAACGGGACGGCTTGCGGGTTGCCGAATCCAGCGAGCGCGTCGATCCATGGACCACCGGGATATCCGAGGCCGAGCAGCTTGGCAACCTTGTCAAAGGCTTCGCCGGCGGCGTCATCCACGGTGCGCCCGATGATCTTGTAGGTCCACGTGCCGTTGGTGGGGCGGGCAAGATAAAGGTGCGTGTGGCCGCCGGAGACGACGAGGGCGAGTGCGGGTTCGGCGTTTGCGTCTCGCGCAGGGGCTAAAGCCCGCTCTCCTTTTGTTGCGTGTTCGGCACGACTCAAGCCACCCCAGCGACGAAGACCTGTCGCCGGGGGCCCCGGCAAGTCGTGCCCTGACACGTTTCCCACCCTTTCTGAATCCTCTGGCGCGGATTTAGAGAAGGATGGGGCAACCTCGTGTTTTTTTGACTCGCGCTCGTTGAGCAGCGCCGCGTGGATATGGCCTTCGAGATGATTCACGGCGATGAGCGGCAGACGGTTGGCAAACGCGAGGGCCTTGGCGTAGGTGATACCGACCAGCAAAGCTCCGGCGAGGCCAGGGCCGGAGGTAACAGCGATGGCGTCGAGGTCGGCGAGAGTGAGATGAGCCTCGGCAAGCGCAGCGCGAACCACCGGAACGATGGCGCGGAGATGCTCGCGGCTGGCCAGCTCAGGCACCACGCCGCCATAGCGCGCATGCGTTGCGATCTGCGAAGCGACGATGGAGGAGACGGTTCGCTCGCCACGCTCGACGATGGCCGCGGCGGTCTCGTCGCAGGAAGTTTCGATGCCGAGGATGAGACCGGAACCGGGCACATTCTCAGTCTAGTCGGCCGTCACAGCGGAGTTAGCGGAGCTGGCGGGGTTAGAGGAGTTTGACAATATGCCCCGGCGAGTGCGCGGAGTGAGAATAGAGGGAACGGCAATGGCAGAGTCGAACCAACTCGAAGCAGCGCTTCAGATCGTTAAGACGCTGCGTGACCGCGGCTACGAGGCGTATTTCGCCGGAGGATGCGTGCGCGATCTGCTGCTTGGGCGTGAGCCGGCTGACTACGATGTGGCGACGAATGCGACGCCGGATGTCGTGCTGGAGATGTTTCCGCGGACGTTTGCCGTGGGCGCGCACTTTGGCGTTGTGTTGGTTGCTCCCGAGGCGGAGGATGCGGGGTTCGTGACGGAGGTGGCGGCGTTTCGGTCGGATCTCGCGTATTCCGATGGGCGGCATCCTAACGGCGTTCGATATACGAAGACTCCCGAAGAAGATGTGAGGCGACGGGATTTTACGATCAATGGGCTGTTGCTGGACCCGCTGCTTGGGGACGGAATGGGGTCGCCTCTTCGTCGTGAAAGAACAACCGCAGATCCTTCGACTGCGCAAGCTGCGAAAGACGCAGCTAGCTTCGCTCAGGATGACAAGGCAGTGGGTGGGAGAACGGACCTTCGCGCGGCTGTCCTCGATTACGTCGGGGGGATTGCGGATCTGGATGCGGGCGTGGTGCGGGCCATTGGCCGGGCGGAGACGCGGTTTGCGGAAGACCATCTACGGATGTTGCGTGCCGTGCGCTTTGCGGCGCGCTTCGGATTCGACTTGGAAGCGGGGACGATGCGTGCGATCCGGTCGCTCGCTTCACGCATCAATGCCGTGAGCCGGGAACGCGTGCGCGATGAGCTGACCAGGATGCTCACAGAAGGACACGCGCGGCGGGCCTTCGAACTCCTCGACGAGACGGGCCTGCTGGCAGAAGTGCTGCCCGATGTGGCGCGCATGAAAGGCGTCGAGCAACCGCCGCAGTTTCATCCCGAAGGCGACGTGTGGGTGCACACGCTTATGCTTCTGGAGCAACTGGTGCATGGATGCTCGATGACTCTCGCCTGGGGAGCTTTGCTGCACGACGTAGGCAAACCGCCCACTTTTCGCCGCGCGCCCGACCGCATCCGCTTCGACAACCACGTGAGCGTAGGGGTCGCCATGGGCGCCGAGATCTGCCGGAGTTTCCGCTTTTCCAATGAGGAAACGCGGCAAGTGGTGGCACTGATCGAGAATCACATGCGATTCATGGATGCGCAGCGCATGAAGGAGTCGACACTGAAACGCTTCTTCCGACTCGACCACTTTGAAGAGCATCTTGCCCTGCATCGCATGGATTGCCTTGCTGGGAGCGGCTACCTGGAGCACTGGGAGTTTGTGCGCCAGCGATGGAAGTCGATGCCGGAAGAAGCAGTGAGGCCCCGTCCGCTGATCACCGGCCGCGAGTTGATTGCAGCCGGTTACGAGCCGGGAGCGCACTTTCGCGAAATGCTGCACGCCGCCGAAGATGCGCAGTTGGAGGGGACAATCGCGAATGCAGAAGATGCTCTGAAGCTGGTGCGCGAGCGGTTTCCGGTCTGATTGGCGAAGGGCGTCGTGCCCGTGCGGAAGAATGCAGCCGCGCCTACTGGCTTCAAACTGGCCTCAGTTCGTTTGGACTGAATCCGAGGTCCGATGCGCTCAAATCACGGCGCGAGTTGCGTGATAGTTTTCCAGGAACAAGTGCTCGACGCCAGTGCCGAGAAAAGTCACAATGGCCTCCTCCGGCGTGTTCACCATGGGTTGCCCTTCGACGTTGAAGCTGGTATTCACCACCATCTGGCGGCCGGTCACACGACCCACGGCAACCAGCAGCGCGTGAAAGTCGGGATTGTCTCTGACGCTGACGGTTTGCAGGCGGGCTGAACCGTTCACGGCGGTCACGGCCGGCAGTTGATCGCGCACTTCGGGCCGAACGTTGACCATGCTGTTCATGTAGGGAAACTCGGCGCCGGGGGGGACCTCGAACCAGCGATGCGCCTCCTCCGCGGTGCAGGTGGGAGCCAAGGGGCGAAAGATCTCGCGGCTTTTCACCATGGAATTGATCCGGTCGCGTATTTCGGGGCGGCCTGGGTTTGCGAGAATGCAGCGATTGCCGAGCGCGTGCGGGCCGAACACCATGCGTCCGCGGCACCAGCCAATCACGCGCCCTTCATCGATCAGCTTTGCCGCTGCGGCGCACGTTTCCGCGAGCGAAGCATAGCGCTTCCATGCGATTCTGCCGTTGCAACTGTACAGAGCGGCCTCGATTTCGCCGGTCTTGTACCGCGGGCCCAAAAAGGGCGCGGGAAGACGCTCGTTGGGAATCTTCTGCGCAAGCGAAGCGCGATAAAGTGCGGCGCCAAGTGCGGTTCCTGCATTGCTGGCCACGGGTTGCACATACACCTCGTCGAAGCAAGGTGACCGCCTGATCGCGCTGTTGGCCGCGGAGTTAAGCGCAAGGCCTCCGGCCAGTGCGAGTCTGCGCAGGCCGGTCTGTTTGCCGTAGTGTTCGCATACGTGCAGGATCGCGCGTTCAATGCACTCCTGCAGGGCCGCGGCTACATCCTGATGCTTGCAGTTCAAGGCCTGGCTGGGAGCCCGGCGCACAATGAGATGTTGGTCGAGATACGCGCGCGTGGCCGTGTAGTTCTCCCGCTCTTCCAGTGTGCGGTTGAGCTTGAGCATGGGAATGCAGATGGAACCGTCAGGGCAAAGCCTCACGGCTTGCTCAAAGAAGCTGCGGTGTCGCGCCGGGTCGCCGTACGGGGCCAGGCTCATCACCTTGTACTCGTCTGAATTGAAATCGTAGCCGAGATGAAGGGTGACGAGCGAGTAGAGAATGCCGATGGAATCGCCGGCGCCCACAGCGCCAATTTTTTCGAGCTCTCCGTGGCGGAAGGTGTAGACGCTGATCGCCTCAACCTCGCCTATAGCATCGTTGACCACGACCAGGCATTCGTCCCATCCGGAAGTGTATGCGGCGCTGGCGGCGTGCGCCAGGTGGTTGCCGACCTGATGGACGTTTTCCAGGGGAAATGATGGCAATTCGCGGCGTATCTGTGCCAGCAGCGCCTCGCGCGACAAAACCTTCTTGTAGAGGTCGGCTGACATTTCATCGCCGTCATAATGGCTGCGATAGGGAGTGAAGTCGAAGCCGTGCGCGATCTCGTCAATCTCATGGATGGAAACGCCAGCCTCAGCGAGGCAGAACTGAATGGCGTCGACGGGAAATGCGCCAGTGTGTTTTTTTCCGTTAAAGCGCTCCTGCTCGGCGGCGGCGGCCAGCTTGCCGTCAATCACCAGCGCGGCGGCGGAGTCCATGCCCTGGGCGATCCGGTACTCGCGCTCGTCAAGGCCAGGCCAACGCGCCTTCTTGTATGGAACCGAATTTTCAAGCCCGCTGATGCCAATGACCTTCATGGTTGGTCCTTCGCAACGCACGCGCGGACAAACTCCTGGTATGGCGCAATGCGCCACGCTGAGGCCGCTGGCAGATCGGGGCAAAAAGTGTTTCTAAAGGTATTTCGAGAGATTGTACTCCCAATTCGCAGCGCCCTGTTTAGCGCGGCCCATTGCGATCGGTCGTCTTGCACATTTGTCCGCATGCTGCATCCGAAACATTGCTGAGACTTCACGAACAACGCCGTCTCAGCGCATCCGGGTTCTTCGTTGCCGGGGAAAAATAACACATTCAGCACGTTCCACAGTCCCGAGGGTAACTTTCACCGAGATCGGCGGAAATCCCACCTATGTGGGTCGCTACTGATTCGGTAACCTGTCTGAGGTGACCTTTTGGGAGCAACGGTCTGCGCCTCCCCGAGCCGCCGCTGACGTTCATGGCAGGAGTATCCTGCTCATTCGGGAAGAATTGGAGACTTCAGATGAGACAAATCGGTTGGGTTCTTCTGGCGGGTGCATTGTTGAGCGCTCACGCTGCCCGCGCGGGCAGCGTGCCGATCCGCGTGGCCATCATCGACGGCGCGAGCGGAGGCACGTATCACAACTGGAGGCTGACGACTCCAGTGCTCAAAAGAGAACTCGAAGAAACAGGGCTGTTCGACGTGACGGTCATTACCGCGCCGCCTTCTGATGGCGACTTCTCGAGCTTCCATCCGGACCTGAGCCGATACCGGGCGATCGTGATGAACTATGACGGCCCGAATTGGCCAGCAGAGTTGCGCGCGCAGTTCGAAAAGTATGTTTCCGATGGCGGTGGGCTGGTGGTAGTGCACGCAGCCGACAATGCCTTTCCTGATTGGTCCGCCTACAACCTGATGACCGGCATCGGCGGCTGGCGGAAGCGCGACGAGCGCGCGGGACCGTACTGGTATTGGAAGGATGGCAAGGTGGCTTCAGATTCCTCACCGGGACCGGCGGGAGCACACGGGGCGCGGCTCCCCTTCCAGGTGACCACGCGCGACTCCGAACACCCGATTATGAAGGGATTGCCGCCCGTGTGGATGCACGTGAACGACGAGCTCTATGGCACGTTGCGAGGCCCGGGCAAAAACATGACGGTGCTGGCGACCGCGCACTCTGATCCGAAAAACAAGGGGACTGGCCTCGACGAGCCCATGCTGATCGTGGTGCGCTACGGAAAAGGCAGAGTCTTTCACACCACCTTGGGTCATGATGTGTTTGCACTGAGCTGTGTCGGATTTATCACCACCTTCCAGCGCGGAACGGAATGGGTGGCAACCGGGCGCGTCACACAAAAGGTCCCGGCAACATTTCCAACCGCGAATACGGTGAGCTATCGAGTCGACATCGCGGAGATGGACCCCGGCTTTCTGAATGGAGCGACGCCAATCCCGTAGTCTGGTGGGCTCGAGGGTCCGGATGCCGCTGATTTTTTGTGCCCCCAGTCACAGGACGTTCACACTCTCGCTGTGATAGCATCCGGTTTTTGGCGAGGTGCCTGGCGGAATTTCGACTCTAAGCTTTCACCCCAAGCACTTTGAGACGCTGCCAATGGATGAGGAAGACGCCAGACCGGGAGCTCGACCCCGGCAATCCGGACAACTAAGCGCCCGCTGGGGCGCTGTCCCACAATCCTCGTGCGCGCACTTCGAATCCGGCTCATACGCAGACCTGATTCGAAGAACCCGGATTTCCAATCACCAAAATTCGATTTCCGCGCCTTTTCCTGGCGCGGACCTGCCGAAGGCGTCCGCCGCACGGCAGGTGGAGGAATAGCTCATGAAAACGTACCTGGGAAGTGAGATCCGCAACGTCGCTGTAGTGGGGCATGCACACAGCGGCAAAACCACCCTAATTGCCGCTTTGCTGCATGCCGCCAAAATGACGCCCACCCAGGGCCGAGTTGAAGACGGCTCGGCCGTGACCGCCTACGATGAAGAAGAAGTCGCCCGCGGCATCACCATGCAGAACGCGGTTGCCTTTGCCGAGTGGCAGGGCGTCAAGATCAATCTGATCGACAGCCCCGGCTTCCACATGTTCTCGCACGAAGGCCGCGCCGCTCTTTTTCCCGCCGAATCTGCCATTGTCGTTGTTAATGCCCAATCCGGCGTGGAGCCCGTCACCGAGCGTGTTTGGCGCTTTGCTGAAGAAGCCAATGTTCCCCGCATCGTTCTGGTCAATCAGATGGACCACCCCAAAGCCGGCGCCGAGGGCGGCCTGAGCGCGCTTATTGACGATCTGCACGAACGCTGGGGCCGCAGCTGTGTTCCCGTCCAGTTGCCGATCTCAGACGCCAACGGCTTTCACGGCGTCGTCGATCTTGTCACCATGGAGGCCTACACCTATACGCCCGGTGGCGACGGCCGCGGCAAAGTCTCCGCTGAAATTCCCGCCGCGCACGCTGCCGACGCCAAGGCCCGGCACGAAGCGCTTGTCGAACTTGTCGCCGAAGGCAAAGACGAGCTGATGGAAGAGTACTTCGACAAGGGGACGCTGGCCCCCGAACATCTCATCTCCGCGCTGCATGAAGCCATCCGCGAAGACCGTATCTTTCCCGTGCTCTTTTCGAGCGGCCTCTCGAACATGGCCCTCGATCATCTTCTCGACTTCCTCAAGGTCTACACGCCGGCGGCCTCTGAGCGCGCGCCGATCGCCGGCAAAGCACCTGGCGCTGCCGCCGACGATCCTGTCACATTCCGCAAGGTCGCCGACGGCGAACCGTCTGCAGCCCTCGTCTTCAAGACCATGTCCGATCCATTCGCGGGAAGAATCAGCTTCTTCAAAGTCATCAGCGGCATCATCAAGAATGACGCTACGCTCGAGAACTACACGCGCCGCGGACAGGAAAAGCTCGCTCACCTTAGCATAATGCAGGGCCGCAAGGCTGTTGAGGTTCCCGAACTCCACGCGGGCGACATCGGCGCTGTGGCCAAGCTGCGCGATACGCTGACTGGCGACACTCTCGGCCAGAAGGGCGCGGAAATTCAAATCCCGCTGCCCGCGTTGCCCGAGCCGGCCATGACCTACGCCATCGAGCCCAAGTCACGCGCCGATGAAGACAAGCTCGCTCCCGCGATTCACAAGTTAATGGAAGAAGATTTGCTCATTCGTTTCTTCCGCGATCCGCAAACCAACGAGTTTCTTATCGCCGGAGGCGGACAGCCGCACATTGAAGCCATCGTGAGCCGCCTCAAAAAGCGGTACCACGCCGAAGTCACGCTCAAAGCGCCCAAGGTTCCTTATCGCGAGACCATCCGCGGCAAGGCCGATGCGCAGGGCCGCCACAAAAAGCAGACCGGCGGGCACGGACAATTCGGCGACTGCAAAATCAAGATGGAGCCGCTGCCACGCGGCACGGGCTTCGAATTCGTCAACGACATCTTTGGCGGAGCGATTCCGCGCCAGTTCGTACCCGCTGTTGAAAAGGGCATCGTGGAGTCGGCCGCGCGAGGCTATCTCGCTGGTTATCCTGTGGTTGACTTCAGGGTGATCGTTTACGACGGGAGCTATCACGAAGTGGATTCGAACGAAATGTCGTTCAAGATGGCGGGGCGCATTGCATTTAGAAAGTGCATGGAGCAGGCCAAACCCTGCCTGCTTGAGCCCGTCATGAAGGTTGAAATCGAGGCCCCGGACGACTTTGCGGGCACGCTCATGGGCGACCTGAACTCGCGGCGCGGACGCGTGCAGGGCATGGAAACCAAGGGGCGCACCACGGTTATCAACGCGGAAGTGCCTATGGCCGAGATGCTCTCCTACGGCACGTTGCTCACCTCGATGACGCAGGGTAAGGGCAGTTATCACATGGAAGTGGACCACTACGAGATCGTGCCGCAGTTGGTCGCGGACAAGATTCTGGCGAATGCCAAGCGGCCTGTTGAGGAAGAGGAAGAGTAGGCGAGGACGGGAGCACTGCGCACTACTTTTTGAGCAGCTTTTCGGCGCAGGGGCTGTAAAGTGCCCGGAGTCATGCGGAATGCTCGCTCAAGTGGTGCGTTGCACACGTGAAACGTTCGCTCAAGTGGTTACGAATTGCATCAAAATGTAACCACCAGAGGTTGCGAATTTACGACGCAATGACCCCTCCAGGTGCCGAATAAATTGCAAATGACACCCTCGCAGGTTGCGAAATAGAGCAAAGCGCATCATGTAATTTCGCGAAAGAGGGCTTAAATGTAATTTTTTGTCCTCTAAAACGCGGATTTGTGCCTCATTTTGACGCGTTTTTGCGCGATTTTGCGCTCGGACGCGTGGTTGGGGCGAGAGTGCCGAAGACCCGCTCATCGCGATAAGGCCGCGATGAACGGGGCACAGCCCGGATATCCCAACGGCTCCGTTTTTTAGCGATGAGTGGCGCACGCCCTGTCAGCAAATCCCGAAAAGCAGATCCCTCGGCTCTGCTTACCCCATGATCGCTTCGCGATTACGGGGCCCCAAGCCGCTTCGCTCGGGATGACACGGGGAGGAGGAGGCTCTCAATGAGGTTCGTGCTACGCGACGCTCCGCTCGGGATTGAAAAGTTGAGCGATACCTCGTTCTGAGGCGTCGTGCATCTTGCCGCACCAATTGAGCAAGCAACCTGCACTTCTTCGTTCACCATCAAAGCAAGCGATGTGAGGGAGTGCAATGACCGCCCAACACTCCCAAGGTGAAGACTGCTAGTTGTTCAAGATCGCAGATCCTACGATGCACTTACTCGCAGCGCCGGGCCGGGATTGTCCAGCGCGTGTTCTATCGCCGCAGTCCGTTCACTTCGCTTATTTAGATCGAAAACTAAAGGACAGAGTTAGTCTGGGCTTCCGTGCTTCATGGTAGTTAAGGCTGCAGGTGGGGTGTCTCTACTGTTCGCTCCTCGGTTCGGCTGTGACACTAACTAAATCGCCAATACCGAGTTAGAAGTTCGAAGTAGTCTCGACGACATCCACTGAGTTCTCGTCATCTGCAATTCCATTCCCGGAGCCGCACCGCTTCAGCAGCGGAGGGGAGAGCTGTGTTCACTCACGTGCTGCTCATGATGTCTCCGCGCACGTTTGATTCGCGAAAACATTTCGGGAGGCTTATTCGATGAAGGTCCATGTATTTCTTAGTTCCCTATCAGCGTTGACACTTACCGCACTGCTGGCTGGATGCAGTTCAAGTTTGGTGACGGAAAACGCCACCGATCCCGCTTCGGGCGCTGTGCCTACGGTGAGTGCGGTGGCCGAGCAGGTGAACGGTGTTGCGCCCAACCGCAAGCAGGAAGTGCAGTTCAGCGAAGCCATGGACCCCTCCACGATCAATGCGCAGACCTTCACCGTGACTGACTCTTCGGGAAATGCGGTGAGCGGCGTGGTGACTTACGATGCCAGTTACGACATCGCCAGCTTTCAGCCCAATCCTCCATTGCAAACCGGCGCCACTTACACCGCGACCGTCACAACGGGAGTGGCCAGCACGGGAGGTATGCACCTGGCTGCGGCCTACACCTATACCTTCACGACGCGCTCCTATTCCGATACATCGCCGATTTCGATTAACAGTGTGGACCCGGCTGCCGGCGCCACCTGCGTGAGTGCAACCACGCCCATCATCATCACCTTTGATGAAGGGCCCGACGCCGCCACCGTGAACTCGACCAACATCGTGGTCACTGGTCCGGGGGGAACGGTCATTCCGGTCACGATGAGCATTAACGTCACAACGACACAGGTGGTGCTGACGCCGAATGCGGCGCTGCCCTCGGGGACGATCACGGTGACGGTGAACAATGTGGGCGACCTGGCGGACGTCCTGATGACCTCGCCCTACACGTGGAGCTTTTCAACCGACTGTGGCGGAGGCGGGAGCGGCAGCGGGAATGAGTACCTCTACTTCGGCGCTGGTATCTCGGCGGGGACTCCGGAGTTCTATGGATACGCCATCGACTCTGCGACGGGAGTTCTTACCCCTGTGCCGGGTAGCCCCTTCCAGGCCAACGTGGGCGCAAAACCCAGCCCGTGCGGCGAAGGCTGCAACCTGGATCCGCTCGCCGGCCCGCTGGGGCGTTTCCTCTTCTATAACTTCACTCAGACTCCGAACCAGCATGGCGTCGGTACGATGAAAGTCGATCCGGCAACCGGCATCCTGACGAACGATAACGTCCTGACGTACGCCCCGGACGGCACCAGCATTCAGGACATCGACTATATTTCGGTTGACCCGAAAGGGCGGTTTATCTACGGGACCGGGAATCTGAACACGCCGGGCCCAAGCGGGAGCGACTGGCTCAGCTCAATCGTGGTTGGTGCTGACGGGACATTGTCGTTTGCGCCCGGCCAGCCGTTTGAACTGCCGGAAGGAAACAACTCAAGCCCGCCACAAGCGCCCGCGGCGACTGACCAGTTTGTCTTCGCGTCGGATCCCGATTTGATCCTGGAAGAGGCCCAGCAGCCGTCGGACATGTTTACCTTCACGCTTGACCAGTCGACCGGCGCGCTAACGGCAACGAGCATAACTTACAAAATAGGAGTGGGAGCCGGAGAGTAGGTAATTACACCGTCGGGCAAATTTCTGTACGTCGAAACCAACCAGCTTCTCAGCACCGGCTTCCCGGGCCCCGCGGAACTCGTAGGCTTCCAGGTCAATGCCGACGGCACGCTGACGGCAATTTCGCAGGCGCCGATCGCGACCCCGCAACAACCAGCGATCATCACCATGTCGCCGAACGGCAATTTCCTTTTCGTCTCGGGAGTGATCTACCCGAGCACCCCCGGAGGGCCAAGTTCGAATGACAACAGCGTTTATGCGATCGACCCGAACACCGGCTCGCTTACACTTACGGCCGATTACACCAATATTCCGAGCACCCTCCCGACGATCGATCCGGCGGTGAAGTACGTGTACTTCCCAGAGTCCACGTCTACGAGCGCGGGGCAGGAAGCATACACGTTCGCAGGATTCAGCGTGAACCCGACAAATGGAGCGCTGACGCCGCTGCCCGGACCGGCGACTGTGCTGCCGACATACCCAAGTATTTATACGGCGATTGTCCGGCCGCAGTAACAGGGACGGCGCAAGAAGGGGGACAGAGGGTGAATCTGAGAACGCATTTGCCTCCGGGCCTAAAGGCCTCTGCGATTTTGGAGCTCTAGCGCGGGGGTTAGAAACCCCCGCCTCCCTCCGTCACAAGCCTCAAAAAATGCGGGTGGAGGTGCTGTCGTTTTTGTTCCGGCGCAGGAATGAGGTATTGTTGCTGAGGAAGAGACTTCAATGCGCGCTGCGGAACTTACTGCTCCACACACATTCCGGCTGGTGGAGATGCCGATTGACGATCCCGGACCGGGTCAAGTGCAGGTCCGCGTGGAGGCGGTGGGCGTGTGCGGGTCCGATCTGCATGCTTACTGCGAGGGCGCGGTGGGCGGCACTCCCAACGTCTATCCGATGGTGCTCGGCCACGAACCGGCGGGATCGATTGTAAAGACGGGCGCCGGGGTTACGGGCCTTGCAGCGGGCGACCGGGGCGCGTTGGAGCCCGCGTTGTATTGCTATCACTGCGAATTCTGTTTGAGCGGCCGCCACAATGTGTGCGCCAACCTGCGCTTTCTGAGCACTCCGCGGCATCCCGGTTTTTTCCGCGAATTCGTCAACTTGCCGGTCGGCAATTTTCTGCCCATCCCGGCTACGATGCCTTATGCCGATGCGGCGCTGGCCGAGCCTCTTGCGGTCGCTATGCATTCGCTGCACCAGGCGTCGATCAGCCCGGGCGAAACCGTGGCGGTGATCGGCGCGGGGCCGATCGGGCTTTTGACAATCGCGGCACTGCGAGCCGCGGGCGCAGGCCGGATCTGGGCAGTGGAACCGCTGGCGCATCGGCGCGAGCTGGCGCGGCTGATTGGCGCCGACGCAGTGATTGAGCCGGAGGAAGCCGCAAAGGAGATCCTCGACGCAACGGGACAGCGAGGCGTGGACTGCGCAATTGACTGCGCCGCGAAAGAACACACGATGATCCAGGCGATGGAAATCACGCGCAATGCGGGCCGGATCGCGCTGACAGGCATTCACTCCACGGCGCTGGTCTCGATAGATGGGTCAACGATGAGGCGCAAGGAGCTGACCATTTTCAACGTGCGCCGATCGAACCACGAGACCGAAGAGGCACTGGAACTCCTGCAGGAACATGGCGAATGGTTTGCGCCGATGCTCACTCACACCAGGCAGATGGATCAGCTTGATGAGGCCTTCGGGATCGCCAGCGAGTACCGCGACCGTGTCGGCAAGATGATCGTCAAGCCGTAGGTGCGCGTAGGCTCACAGATTGCAGATCGAGAAGATGCGCGTCGACCCGGTTTTTTGGGACAATCGTGATGGATTGACGAAGCTCCCGGGGCAAAACGATTTTCCGCAGGCTGGAGCGGATGGTCGATCGGGGTATAATTCGACACGATGCATCGGTTCCTCAAGATCGCAATCGCAGTCGTCCTCCTGATTATTGTGGCGGCTGTGCTGATTTCGCCGGCAGTGGATCTTGAACCGACGGCGCTTCGCGCGGCGCTCTGGGTTGCCGCGCTGTTCGCTTCGTTCGGTATAGTGAGAATTGAATTTTGTGGAACACGGAACGTGCGGTTCAGCGCTCGTGCTCGAATGAAACGCCGAGCGATCCTCAGTTACACCTCACCACCTCTTTTCGATCTGTACGGCGCACGGCTTTGCTAGGTCTCCTCTGCCGCCGACCGCGGCATCCTTCACGCGAAAGACCCCTAACTTTGGCGCGACTCAGGATTAGAAATCCTGAGCAACTGGATCTTGCAGAGGGAATTGATGAAGACTATTGGACTGCATGGCGCTCCGCCGGCCACGCACAAGAAGTTGCTGGATTTTTGGCAGGGCATTTCACGCGCAAAAAAGCGTGTACTCATTCTGGACTATGACGGAGCGCTTGCCCCGTTTTCAACGGATCGCGAATGTGCAGCGCCGTATGCGCGGATGCTTCCGCTGCTGCAACATCTGAAGCAGGCCACGGGGACTCGGCTGGTGATTGTCACCGGGCGGCCAGCGTCAAGCGCCGCGCGGTTGCTTCACTTGCAGGATGTCGAGATCTGGGGGTGCCACGGACTGGAACGCCTTCAGACTGACGGTTCACTGGACAAGCCCGAGGTGGCGGCGGAATCGTTGCAGGCGATTGCCGATGTGACGGAGCTTTTGCTCAAAGAAGGACTCGGGCAATTCGCGGAACGCAAGTTCGCTTCGATTGCGATCCATTGGCGCGGCAGCGAGGAGCTTGCCGGGCTTCTGACGCGGCGGGTTCTTCACGCATGGTCAATCGCGCAACGGCGCAAGGGCGTTCGCCTGGTGCCGTTTGATGGCGGGCTCGAGATCACGGTCTGCGCGAGGAACAGGGGCGACGTGGTGCAGGCCGTGTTATCGGAGAGCGGGCCCGAAGCTGCGGTGGCTTACCTCGGAGGTGAAACTCCGGATGAGGACGCTTTTGGAGCGCTGCATGGCCGGGGTCTCAACGTTCTGGTTTGCGAGGAGTATCGAAGAACGATTGCGGATGTATGGATCCGTCCGCCAAATGAAGTCGCGGCATTTCTGAAGGCGTGGGCTTCAGCGTGCGAAGAGCAGGGTTGACCGCGACTGAAGCAGGAGATACGGCATCCGCGGTGCATCGCATCAGGGAGTCACCCTGACCTCGCTTGCGAATGGACCATCCGAGCCGCTCATCTCTCGATCGATGCCCCCCAGTAGTACACTGGCGAAAATCGATTTGCTGCAAGGAGTCTATGTCGCGACTGAATCCTTACGTGGTTCTGCTGACCCTTATCGCCACATTGGGCGGATTGCTTTTTGGATACGACACGGCCGTCATTAACGGCGCAGTGAGCAGCCTGAAGGCTTATTTCATTGATCCGCGATTCACAGACCTGGCCAACCCCGCGCAGGCTAACGCAGCAAACTCGCTGCTGGGCTTTGTGGTTTCAAGCGCGCTGATTGGCTGCATCATCGGCGGGTTGATCGGCGGCTGGGTGAGCACCAACGTGGGCCGCAAGCGGGGATTGATCATTGCCGCGGTGCTGTTCCTGATTTCTGCCCTGGGCGCGTCGGCGCCGGAGTTTCCATTTGCTCCCATCGGCCACGGTGGGCCGGGGTACATGGCGAATTTCGTGGTGTATCGCATTCTTGGCGGCATCGGCGTGGGATTGGCGTCGATGTTGTCGCCGATGTATATCGCGGAGATTGCGCCGCCGAAGGTGCGGGGAAACCTGGTGGCGTGGAACCAGTTCGCCATCATCTTCGGCATGCTTGTCATTTACTTTGTCAACTTCGGAATCTCCAAGTCGGGCAGCGGCGATGTGTGGCTGAATTCGATCGGCTGGCGCTACATGTTTCTTTCCGGCGCGATTCCCGCAGGCCTGTTTCTGATTCTCCTGTTCCTGGTGCCGGAGACTCCGCGATTCCTGATGCTGAAGGGGAACGAGAGCGGCGCGCGCGCGGTGCTGGCCAAACTGGTAACGCCGGAAGAAGGTGCAAGAGAGATTTCCGAAATCCGCGCCTCGCTGAGCGGGCATCATTCCGGCAAGTTATTTTCTTTCGGCGTGCTGCTGGTGTTCATCGGCGTGATGCTGTCGGTGTTCCAGCAATTCGTGGGCATCAATGTGGTGCTCTACTATGCGACGGATATTTTCAAGGGGATGGGCCTGACCACGAACGTTTCGCTGTTCCAGACGATCATCGTGGGAGCCGTGAATTTGCTGTTTACCATCGTTGCGATTTTGACCGTGGATCACTTTGGACGGAGGCCGCTGCAAATTATCGGAGCGCTGGTGATGGCAGTCAGCATGATCGCGCTGGGCATGGACTTCTGGATCGGCGGCAAAGGCATGGTCGCCCTGGTCTGCATGCTGGCTTACACGGCGGGCTTCGCTGTTTCCTGGGGGCCGGTGACGTGGGTGCTGTTGAGTGAGATCTTTCCGAACCAGATTCGCGGCAAGGCCATGGCGGTGGCCGTCGCGGCGCAATGGATCGCCAACTACCTGGTCAGTTGGACGTTCCCGATTCTCGACAACAATCCTTACCTCGTGGATCACTTCAAGCATGGATTCGCGTATTGGATCTACGGAGTGATGGGAGTTCTGGCGGCTTTGTTCATGTGGAGAGTGGTGCCTGAAACCAAAGGGCGTTCGCTGGAGCAGATGGAAGCCATTTGGCAGGGGGCGGAAAAGTAAGCGCGGGCGAAGCGTCAACCACGGTGCGCAGGGATTCGGGATTCGATGCTGTGGTGGTGCTGATTTAGCGCGAGCTGTCGTGGTTCCCAGGTCCCAAAATCGGGACCTGGGGCACCCATGAGGTGGTTGGTTGACTTCTCAAACTTCTGCCCCGCGCCTCCGGGTCAGAATCGTGATGCTACCGTGCAGCCGGCGCCTTCCCGCGCGGTTGCAGGGCTTTGGTTCGCCCGCCTCAATTGATTGATCCCCGCACCTAGACGTCCATGAGATACGCCGCGCGGAGGAAAGCACACATCAATCCCCTCCTCCGCCCGGTTTGGGTCCGTTCTCACCTCTACGTGTTGCTTTATGCTTTCTGGCCGTTCTTTATCTAAGGCCGCGCAAGGAGCGAGCGCATGGCTCACCCCTCTGCGGCTTCGATGCTTTCCACGTAGATGACGTTGGCTTGCCCGTCGAACTCGCCGGTCACCTTGACCGACTTGCCTTCATAGGGCTTGGCGCGCTCGGAATCATCCAGCTTGTAGATGGTTCCGGATGCATCGCGAAGAGCATATTGGTGGCCATCCTTGACGATGGTACCCGTGAAGATACCTGCCTTCTGGTTTTGATTCGTTTGCTGCTGCGGCTGTTGCGTCGGGGGTTGCTGCTGTTGATCCTGGGCGTTGGGTAGGCTGGTGAATGCGAACGGGCCGCCCCAAGCCATCAACAACATCAACGTCAATCCGCAGATGACGAAGCCGATTGCGAGATCGCGCTTGAGAGCTTGCATGGGGAAAACCCTCCCCAGGTTGGATTCGCCGGGGCCCGATAACGCGCCGACCCTAGTTCGGATTTACGTGCATGCGGCATTCCAAACCGGAAGCGATTGAAGGCACAGGCAATCCCTCCCGCCCAGCGGCTGGTGCGAGTAAAAAATGCTCGCTTGGGTGGCGAAGATTTGCTCTGTCAGGGAAAAAGGGGGCGTGGGGACCCGGTGGGCGCCCGGACCGGGCAGTTGCATGAACGACATTCTTAATGATCATTTCGCCGTTTGCGCCGCCCCTACGAGGCTGACGGCTATTTGTTGGCCCATTTCCCCACGCTGAAGCGCGGGGCTAACCACCGTTGCGCCTCCGGCGCGATAGAAATCGGAACCAGTTCGGTCAACGAAATCGGAACATCGGTCTGGTCAGCAAAGTCCGAAGCTGTCCAGTCAACAAAATGGATTTATGCGATTCGGCCGCCCAGATCGAGGTTGGCCGCACATGGGTTTCTCCGACGTTCGCTGTACATGGGGTTCGCCCGCATTGCGTTTGCAGGCCCTACTGCGTTTTAGGAGATAGTGTGAGGTTTTCGCGTGAGTGCAAGGTCGTCGCTCCCTGGGGTCGCGCCGACTTTGGTGCCGTGGCCTTCCCCTACCGCATTCCCTAAAACCGCTTTGGCCAGCGCCCACTTCAGCTCTTCAATTCCCTCGCCCGTCACCGCCGAGATAGCGTGGAACTCAAGCTTGCGGCGCCTGGCATGCGTGGCGAGCTTCTTCAGCTTGGCCGGGTTCGCTACATCGATTTTGGTCGCTACCACGATCACCGGCTTGTTCGCCAGGGGATGATCTTCTGCGCCGTCGCGCATGGAGCTGAAGCTGGCCAGCTCGTTGTTGATGACGCGGAAATCTTCGACAGGATCTGGTCTTCCCGAGCCGTCCGACACATCGACCAGGTGCGCCAGCACGCTCGTACGCTCAATGTGACGCAAAAACTGCGCTCCAAGGCCCGAGCCCAGGTGAGCGCCCTCGATGAGGCCCGGCACATCGGCGACCACGAACGATTGCTGGTCGGGCTCCTCGCCCACAGTGACGACGCCGAGGTTCGGCTCGAGGGTGGTAAATGGATAGTCCGCAATCTTGGGCCGGGCCGCGGAGATGCGCGAGATCAAGGTTGATTTGCCGGCATTGGGAAAACCGACGAGCCCCACCTCGGCGAGCAGCTTCAGCTCAAGGCGGTAGGCGCGCTCCTCGCCGGGACGGCCCAATTCGTGCTCGCGCGGAGCCTGGTGCGTGCTGGTGGCGAAGTGCTGGTTGCCGCGCCCGCCGCGCCCGCCCTTGGCGATGACGATGCGCTCGTCGGGCTCGCGAAAATCGTGAACCAGCTCGCCAGTCTCCGCATCGTAGAGGGACGTTCCGACGGGGACCTGCAACGTCGTGGATTTTCCGTCCAGCCCGGTGCAGTTGGAGCCCATGCCGTGCTCGCCGCGCTGCCCCTTGTGTTCCGGGTTGTAGCGGAAATGGATGAGCGTGTTGTGCCGCTGGCTCGACTCCATGATGACGTCGCCGCCGCGGCCGCCGTCGCCGCCCGAGGGCCCGCCGCGGGGCACGAATTTTTCGCGGCGGAAGGCCATGCAGCCGTTGCCGCCGTCGCCGGCTTTTACGCGGATTTTGGCTTCGTCAATGAACATGGGGTTCAGGGGTCTGGTCCGGGATCAGCCAGCCCAGCGTGGATCAAAAGGCAGATTCGCCGTGAAACGACAGCGACTCCGTGTTTTCAGTGTATCGGACTGTTCTGCATTTCGATGGTCTGCAGGTTGATGGTCCGCATGGATTTACTCCAAACCGTGGCAAATGCCCTCCGCATGGGCTTGATGCCTGGAATTCCAAGAAAGAACATGCTCTTGTGATTCACGTTACTTTGATGTTGCGCCCGGGAAGCATAGAATCGCTCCCAATCTTCTTTCAGCCACTCATCGGACAGCGAAAGGTGCGTCTTTTCGTGTCCTTGGCCGGAATCGCCGCCAGAGCGCAACGGCAACGAAATTCATTTCTACTCCCAGGATCTGCCTCCAGCAGTGTCGGTAATGGCAGAGGCAAGGCAGAACTGGCGTTTCATATTGGCGGCGCTGGCGCTGGGGGTTTGCGCAGCCGGGGCCCAGTCTGGCCCTGAGCAAGCTCGCCCAGCGCGTTCGATCCAGGTTTCCTCTGCGCGCACGGGTTCCGTTGCCGGCCGGCTTACCGATCTGCATTCGGCACCGCTTGGCGGCGTGGCCGTGATCTTGCGCAACCCGTCAACGGGCGCCGAGGCGCACGCGATCACGGCGAAGAACGGCGCATTTCACTTTGATTCGCTTGAGGCCGGCACGTACACGCTGGAGGCGGATGCTGCGCAGCTTGGTCACGGCCGGCTGGAGGGGATCCTGGTTAGTGGCGGAGCGGAAGCACGGTTGCAACTGGCCATTGAGCTTGAGCCGGCTGCGATGGCGATCGAGGCCGCTGCGGCGAGGGCGGTGTCTGCTCCTATGCCTGCGATGATCGACGCGTCGGCGCTGGCGGCGATGGCGCCTAGTGCGCGTGCCGCTGAAGTGCCGCCCACGGCTGCGCTGCCGACCGTCCCGCCTGGCTCGGCGCGCGCTCCAGAGAATTCGGAAAAATTGAGGCTGGCCTCGCAGAACCCGCCGCTCACCGTCGACCGTCCCGAGATCGGAGGATCGGATCCACCACTCACAGCGTCGATCACCGCCGAATCGCTGCGCACGATGACTCTGGCGCCCACACGCTCCGCGGACGTCATTCGCACACAGGCGCCGCCGACTGCTCCTGAGCCGACTTCTTTGCCGCCTGAAGCAGAAGTTCCCACGAGGCCAGTGCCGCGTGCTTTTGGTCCGCGCGAACAAGCGGCGCTGGAAACTCAAACTGTGCTGGTGCAGCCCGCGCTGGCGCTTACTTTGCCACGCACGCTTCCGCTTGCGGCGCGCATCGCACCGGACCTCGCTCCCGTTGCGGCTGCGGCGGAACAGCCTGATCCTGTGACGCCGGCTGTGGCTACGACGGTAACAGCCGCACAATTGGGGCAGTTGCCAGCAAGCGGACGCCGCTGGCAGGATTTTCTGCTCGATGCGCCGGCTTCGAGCGGTGCATCTGACTCGTCGCAGGTCTCTTTCCGTGGCGCGCAGAGCTCCGCAGAGATCACCGTCGATGGTGCGAATACGCGGCTGGCTTTTGCCTCAGCGGGTGTGAGCTCGCACGCCTCAAACCAGCAAGACGAGAGTGGCGGCGGACAAAGCCCGATGGGGCAGGCCTGGAGCGCGAGGCGCGGCCTGGGCATAAGCGAGTCTGCTGTGCGCGCAGTGACAACCGCCGCCGGGAATGTGGAGGCCGAGGGCATGCGCTCCGCTGGCGGACGCACTTCAGTGGAGACGGAGAGCGGCGCGAACGCATTGCACGGCCAGGGTTTTCTTTTCGACAGACAGAACACCTGGGGCGCGCGCAATCCCTTTACGCAGTGGGTGGGGAACACGGGAACTGCCGCAGCGCCGAGTTTTACGGCGGTACCGTTTACTCCGCCCGATCATGAAACCGTGATGAGCCTGGGCATGGGCAGCCGCATACGGCGCGACAAGCTTTTCTGGTTTGGCGCGCTCGATAGTTCGCACCGCAACGATCCGGGAGTGGCAACGGTGAAGGATCCGACGGAGTTCTTCAATCTGCCGGAACCGACCAGCGCGCCGGTTACGCTGCTGAGCGCACAGCTTGGCGAGAGCCAGAACCAGGCATTCAACGATTATCTTGGCGTGGCGAGTTCAGGCTATGCGCCGGCGGGTCTTGAACAATTGGCGGCGCTGCTTGGGCCCGCGCCACGCACCACCGCGCAGTGGGTGGGGTTTGCGCGAATCGATTGGCAGGCGACCGAGCGGCAGCGCTTCACGCTGGAAGGCACCAGCGCTGAATCGAACTCGAACGGCGGAGGGATCTCGCGCGTTTCAGCGACTTACGGCAACCACAGTTTTGGCTCAGGCAAAGCACAGGAGGAATGGCTGCTGGCGCGATGGGAGGCGTATCTTACGCCGAATTTGCTTGCCGTAACGTAGGGCTCGGCGGGGCGCGCCGTGATGAGCGACCGGCCCAGCACGCCCTCGAGTTTTGAGCAGTCATTTTTGAGCGGGAATTTCTGGGGGCAGTTACCGCAGATTGTTGTGGACTCGCGCTACGGATTCACTATCGGCAATCCTTCGCGGTTTGGCCAAGGCAGCTATCCTGACGAGCGCAAGTATCACGGCGAGCAGATGGTGGATTGGGCGCACAACGATCTGCTGGTGAAAGCCGGCGTCGAGCTCGATCACGATGCGGACGCGACCAGCCTGCTGCGCAACTAGTCCGGCACATATCACTACGCGAACGTGGCGAGTTTCATTTCGGATGCGCTGGCATTTCAGGAATTCGGCCTGGCCGACGCGCTTGACCCGCGCAGCCCGCACAACTGTGGCACCAACGACTGGGCCGGCTACATCACCACGCAGTGGCAGCCGGGCAAGCTCGCGGTGTTCTCCGCAGGGCTTCGGTGGGAGCGCGAGCAGATGCCTCCGCCGATGGCTGCGCTTGCCAATCCCGAACTGCCACAGACGGAAAGTCTGCCATCGCCCGGCAACAAATGGGGTCCGCGCGCCAGCCTCGCCATTGGCGCGGCAAAGAGCCTCTGGCCGGTGTTTCGTCTTGGCTACGGGATGTATTACGAGCGCACACAAAACGCAACCATTGAAACTGCGCTTACCCAGACCGGCTCGCTCCGCGGCGATCTCAGCTTTTTCATGCGGCCCTCGGACGACTGCCAGTTCTGCTCGGGAGGTTCGCCGCCGTTCCCCTATGTGTTCGCCGGTCAGCCTGCGAGCGTGGTGAAACCCGGAGCGGTCGAGTTCGCGCGCAACTTTCGCAATCCTGAAGTGCACCAGGCCGTGGCAGCAGTTGAACAGCGACTGCCGGCCCACGTTGAAGTGACTGCGAGCGCGATGCTGAGCCTGGGCCGCCGGCTGCCAGTCGCAATCGATACCAACTTTGAGCCAGGGGTCAATCCCGGAACGATTACCTACGCTGTGAAAGATCCGACCGGCAAAGGGCCGATCAAGTCGACGCAAATCACGGTTCCCTTCTACGCTACGTGGCCGTCCGCTTCATCGCCTAGCGGCACGGCGGGCCGGCTCAATCCGGATTACCAGCAGATTTCTGAAATCATGAGCCGCGCCAACTCTACCTACGAGGCGGCGATGGTGAGGATCAGTCGCGACAGCCGTCGCGGCTTGAGCCTGCGCGCGCATTACACGTACGCGCATGCGACGGACTGGAATCCCAACGAGACGACACTGGTGGCGGGCAGTGATGTGCTCGACCCCGCCAACTTCAGCCAGGAATACGGGACGAGCAATCTCGATGTGCGGCACTCGGCCGCGGTGACGGCGATCTTGAGCGCGCCATGGAAGCTGCGCGGATTTGCGGGCCAGGCCGGCAACGGCTGGATGATTTCGGGAATCGGGCAATTTCGCAGCGGGCTGCCGTACACGATGCGCACTTCGGGTTCGCTGGCCGAGGAGTTCACAACCTCTGGTGCCGTGATCGCAGGCCTCGGGCCGGGCATGAACGGCTCCGGCGGCGACAACCGCGTGTACGGTGTGGGCCGCAACACCTTCCGTTATCCCAACACATGGAAGGCCGACCTTCGTCTTGCCAAACGTTTCAACCTGGGCGAAATGCGGGAACTGGAAGTACTGGCCGAGAGCTTCAATCTCTTCAATCACCAGAACGTGACGGAGCTCGAAACCAACGGCTACTCGATCGAGAACAGCGGGACATCGGGGACGTTGCCGACGCTTTGCTACCTCACCATCAATACAACCGGGTACGCCAGTTGCGGGACGACGACGACGAGCGGCACGGGAACGCCGCTGCCTGCGTTCGGGCAGCCGCTGAACATCAACGGCACTGATTTCTATCGCGAGCGGCAGATTGAGTTGGGCGTGCAGATGAGGTTTTGAGCAGTCTTTGCAGCATGGTTCAAGAACGGCTAGAAGGCAGGGGGCAATACCATCCCTCCGCGGCTATCTACTCCTGCAAATGAAATGCCCTCGCACCGTCCCTACAGGACTCCGTCGCGCGCATGGGCACTTCATTTCCCCACGCTGAAGCGCGGGGCTAGCAAACACTGCGCCTCCGACGCGTTCGGACGCGGTTGCTCCGCTTACTCCGTACATGACCTCAGCCGGCAACAGGTCCTACAATCGTTCGGGATGCATTTCTCATTTTTCTCTGGAGACTTTCATGCAAGTTAACGCCGTTCCTTCCCGCGTGCTTCGCAATCACTGTCGCGCTGCTATGGCCCTCGCAGGCCTCTTGATTCTGCTCTCGTCTTTTTCTGCCGCGAATGCGCAGGAGAGGAAGGCTCCGGTGGCTACTCCGGGTGATACGCTTTCGACGCCGGGGCCGCTTGCGCACCTCTCGCCAAGGCTCTCGCGGCGCGATCTTGCCAAGGCGATGAAGCTCGTGGCCGATTGGCAACTGGGCCGCATGCCGGCTGATCCGCAGACCGACTGGACGTGGGCGGCGCTCTACGACGGCTTCATGGCCGTTCCCGACAAGGTGGCCGGCGATGAATACAAGCAGGCGATGCTGGGGATTGCGGAACAGCTCAAATGGCAGCCGGGACCGCGCGTGATGCATGCGGACGACCAGGCCGTGGGCCAGATGTATATGGAGCAATATTTCCTGCACAAGGATCCAAAGATGATGGAGGCGATGCGCGTGCGTCTCGACACGGAGATGGCCACGCCTGATCCGACAGATCCCCGGCGCCCGCTCTGGTGGTGGTGCGATGCGCTTTTCATGGCGCCGCCGGTTTACGCCGACATGGCGAGGGCCACCGGCGAGCAGAAGTATCTCACCTACATGGATCACGAGTGGGACATTACGACGAATCTGCTTTACGACCGCTCAAAGCATCTCTACTTCCGCGACGCGACTTTCCTCAACAAACACGAAAAGAACGGGGAGCCGCTGTTCTGGTCGCGGGGCAACGGGTGGGTAATGGGCGGGATCGTGCGTGTGCTCCAGGAACTGCCTGCCGATTCTCCGCTGCGGCCGAAGTTTGTTGCGCTGCTCAAGGAGATGTCAGGGGAGATGCTCTCGATCCAGGGTAAGGATGGACTGTGGCGTCCCGGACTGCTCGACGCTGACTCGTATCCGCTGCCGGAGAACTCCGGGAGCAGCTTCATTACGTATGCCATGGCGTATGGAGTCAATGAAGGAATTCTCGACCGGGCGACTTATTGGCCTGCGGTGGAAAAGGCCTGGGCCGGGATGCTCACGCACGTCTATGCGGATGGGCGTCTGGGGTCGATTCAACCTGTGGGCGCGGCACCGGGGGCCTACAGCGAAACATCGAGCTACGTTTATGGGGTTGGCGCATATTTGCTGGCGGGGTCGGAGATTTACCGCGCTGTGAAGTAGGGCGCTGGAATTCATTCAGGCCGTTTTTACGGCTCCTGCAAATCGCGGCTTGTGATCTCGGTGCGAACCAGGGCAATCGCATGAACGACATTCTTGATGATCATTTCGACGATTGCGCCGCCCCTACAGGGCTGACTGGCTATTGTTGGCCCCATTCCCCACGCTGAAGCGCGGGGCTAACCACCGTTGCGCCTCCGGCGCGATAGAAATCGGAACCAGTCTGGTCAACGAAGTCGGAGCCAGCGTGGCCAACGAAGTCGGAGCCAACCTGCCAACGAAATCGGAACCAGTCTGGTCAACAAAATGGATTCACGCGATTGCCCCGTGGTGTGAAATCCATGCTGTCAGGTTCAGGGCTTCTCCATGTATTATGGGTTGCACCGTGCAAACGGCTGAGAGGGATTCATGAAGAAACTGCTTTATCTATGCGCTGTATTGGCCATGACGTTCGCCGCGGCAAACGCGCGGGCCGCCGATGTGACGGGCACATGGTCCGCCGAGATGAAAACGCCTGACGGCAACAGTTTTCCACTCACCTTCACGTTCAAGCAGGACGGCGACAAGCTGACGGGCACGGTGCAGGGTCCGCAGGGCGATCCGATCGACATCAGCAACGGCAAGGTGGACGGCGACAAGCTGACGTTCGACGTCACGTTCAACGGCATGACTATCCACCACGATTGCACGGTGGATGGCGACGAGATCAAGATGACGACGAAATCGGATTCGGGAGATTTCCCCGGCATGCAGCTGACGCTGAAGCGCGCGCAGGCAGCAGCGCCCGCCGCACCTGCCGCCCCGGCTGCTCCGGCAGCGCCCGCGCCGCCAGCGCCACCGGCGCAGACGCCGCAGTAGGCTGCGGCTCCGCAGTGATTACGGATGGGACGCCCGCACGGCAGCCGGTCTCGTGCATTGCGCCGTTGGTTTTGTCGATGATGTCCTGGAAGGCACGCGCCTTTCTTACGCCCCCTGCGGGGGGCTGAGGCATCCGAGATTTGCGTGCTTTCCCCAGGCTTGCGCCACGGGGCTATCGGCTGACGCCCGCTGAAGCGGGCTTTCGAGAACCGCCGGAATGAGTGGCGCACCACACTAGACTCGGTCTTGGTGATTCGGAAGTCGTATCGGTCGCAAGTGCGGGTCTGGAGATCGGTGCTACGAATAGGGGTCGACGGGTGCGGGCGGGGACGCCCGCACGACAGCCGGTCAGGAGACCGGCGCTACGAGCCGGTTTGCCCATTGTCGTCGGCGCTTGCGGCGAGGGCGAGGCTGGGCTCTTCGGCTGCTGCGGAGTCCAACAGCGGCTGCGACCACTCTGGCGATCTCATTTCGCGAAGCTCGACTTGCAGCTTCGATGTCTCCACTAACTCCTCCCTGGAGTTAGCTAATTCGGCGAGTTGACGGCCGTGGTAGAAGGCGCCGTCCTTGCCTTCCACCGTGCCAAGGACGCTGTTGTAGTGATCAACGCTGCTTGCCAGAGCTTTGCCAAGTTTCGTGATATGTCCTTGCGCAACTACAAGCTTCTCGTAGATTTTGCGGCCGGTTTCCTGTATGGCTTTCGCATTCTCGGTCACTTTCGACTGCTGCCAGCCGAACTCGACCGCACGTAGCAGCGCAATCAAGGTTGTTGGCGTTGCCATCACCACTTGATTCTGCGCGCCAAACTCGATCAGGGAGGGGTCGGCCTCGAGAGCCGCGCTGAACAGCGCCTCGCTGGGCAGGAAGCAAACCACAAAATCAGGAGCCTTGTCGAACTGCTTCCAGTAGGCCTTGCCTGCAAGCTCCTTCAAGTGCGCCCTCACGCGCAGCGCATGAGCCTCGAAGCGCAGCTTCTGCGCGGCCAGATCAGTGCTGCCGCTGGCGTCAAGAAATGCATCGAGAGGCGTCTTCGCATCCACTACGATCTCGCGCCCGTTGGGCAGCTGAATGGTCATATCGGGGCGCAGCATCTTGTCGGCGTCGTCGCGCGCAGTCACTTGTTCGGAGAACGAGCAGTACTCAACCATGCCCGCGTACTCAACGCAGCGCTTGAGCTGCAGCTCACCCCAGTTGCCGCGGGTCTTGGGTGCGCGCAAGGCTGTCACGAGTTGCGATGTTTCGTTCTTCAGTGCATCGAGGGACGCTGGAATCGAGCTCTGCATCGTCTCTACCAATGCCTTCACTTCCGAGTAAGCTCCGGAGCGGGCCCTCTCCATTGCTCGGGTCTGTTCATCGAGGCTTTTCAGCGCAACGCCGAGCGGATCGACCAGATTCTTAATCGCCAGTTCCTTGGCGTTGAACGCGTTCTGGGCCTCCAGGTTCTGGCTGCCCAATTCCTGTTTGGCGAGGGCGAGGAACGACTGGGTGTTCGCGCGCAAAGCATCGGCAGCCGCACCCTTGAAAGCCGCGTCGAGATCGGCCTTCATTTGCGCGTACTTTTCCTGCTCGTGCTTGAGCTGCTGTTTTGCCGCGGCGAGCTCTTCGGCCTTTGGGCGGAGATCCTTGAGTTCATTCTTCGCCTCATCCAGCAACAGCTGCGATCCCGCACGCGCCTGCCTGTGCCCGAGCCACAATCCCAAAAGAAAGAGACCGACAGCGATCAACGCCAACACGATTTCAGAGCTCCCCATTGGCAGTTCCCTCTTCGCCAAATATACGCCTTTGGGTTGTGCATTTCGCGGGGCCGGAACTGTTCCCTGCCCCCCGCCCCCAATTCCCTGTTTCTTCAATCGTTTCCCCCGGATGCACAGCTTTACACCGCGGGGTCCTGCCGGTAGACTTGAAGTTTCGGGGCCATGCGCATTTTTTCGGCGCGGTGGTTGTCCTTCCCAGCCGCGGGCCAGTATGGTAGGTTCGCGGGGCGGAGCGGTTGTTCCAGTCCCCGGAGCGTTTTTCTTGAGTTCCCAATCAAATGAGGAGAAGCACGCATGGCCGTTGAAGAAAAGGTAAAGCAGATCATCGTCGAGCAATTGCAGGTGGACGAAGCGGAAGTGACACCGGGCGCAAGCTTTCAGGAAGATCTGGGCGCCGACTCGCTCGACGTGGTCGAACTGGTGATGCAGTTCGAGGAAGCGTTTGACATGGAGATTCCCGACGAGGATGCGGAGAAGATCAAGACCGTGAAGGACGCCATCGACTACATCGAGAAAAACGCGAAAGGCGGCAAGTAAGCATTGACCCAGGCACCAACGCGAAGAGTCGTAGTCACCGGCCTGGGGCTCCTATGCGGCGTGGGGAACACCGCAACCGAGGTGTGGCGGCAGGTATTGGCCGGAGCCAGCGGAATGGCTCCCATCCAGAGTTTTGACGCCACCGGTTTCCCAGTCACGTTTGCCGCCGAGGTTAAGAACTTCGACCCTCTCCAATTTGTCGAGAAGAAGGAAGCGCGCAAGATGGGGCGCTTCATTCACTACGCCTTCGCCGCGGTGCAGGAGGCGATGGCCCAGTCTGGTCTCAAAATCACGGAAGATATCGCGGATCGTACCGGTGTGTTTATCGGCTCGGGGATTGGCGGGTTCGAGATCATCGAGCGCGAGCACTCCAACCTGTTGAACGGCGGGCCGCGTAAGCTCTCGCCCTTTTTCATTCCCGCCACGATTGTGAATATGGCCGCCGGGCAAATCAGCATCCGCTACGGCGCGCGCGGGCCTATCTCCGCCACGGCCACGGCGTGCGCCACCAGCGCCAACTCCATTGGCGATTCGGTGCGCATGATTTTGCACGGCGACGCGGATGTGATGATCGCCGGAGGCGCGGAGGCCGCGGTGACGGCTCTCTCCGTAGGCGGGTTCGCCGCCATGAAGGCGCTGTCAACGCGCAACGACGATCCCACGCATGCCAGCCGCCCCTTTGACAGGGACCGCGATGGCTTTGTGATCGGCGAGGGCGCGGGGATTTTGATTCTGGAAGAGCTGGGATTTGCGCGCGCGCGTGGCGCAAAGATCCTGGCAGAAGTGATTGGCTACGGCATGAGCGCTGACGCCTACCATATGACGGGTATCGCTCCGGAGGGTGCCGGCGCGCAGCGCAGCATAAGGGCCGCGTTGAAAGACGCGGGAATCCGCCCCGAAGAGGTGGGATACATCAACGCCCACGCTACTTCCACGCCTGCTGGAGACGGCAACGAGTCGCGTGCTATTGAGGCGGTGTTCGGCGAGCACGCGCTCAGCCATCGGCTCAAAATCAGCGGAACGAAGTCGATGACGGGGCATCTGCTGGGCGGCGCGGGCGGACTGGAGGCGGGCATCACGGTGCTGGCCCTCGTGAACCAGGAGATTCCGCCAACGATGAATCTCGAGAACGTGGACCCCGAGTGCCGGTTAGATTATGTGCCCAACCGGGCGATCAAGCATCAGTTTGAGATCGCGGCTTCAAATTCGTTTGGATTTGGCGGCATCAACGCCACGCTCGTGATGCGAAGGTGGAGCGAGTAGAGCGGGCTGCATCAATCCGCTCCGGTGGCTTGATGACGTACCTCACGGGCTAAGCCCTCTGATTTCTGCGTTCTTTCGGCACGATTAAAGTCGCAGCCCTTCAAAACAGTATTCATACAACCAGTTTTGGTGTTGCTGCCTTTCATCAAGGGGATTGGCGACTCCATACGAAGCTGCGTGCAATCGTGGTAGACTCGTTTTTGCTTTGGAGGGATCTCCATGAAAATGGGCTTCGGGATCGCGGGTCTATTTGCGTGTTTGGCATTGTCGGCGGCTGCGTATGGCGCGGACGCGACGGGCACCTGGAAGGGAGCGTTCGATTTTCAGGGCAGCAGCATGCCGCTCACATTCCATTTGGCGGTTGCTAACGGCGCGGTGACGGGAACAGTGGAAGGACTGCCAACCAATCCGGCCGAAATCCACGGCGGCAAATTGACTGGCGACACGATCACGTTCTGGGTGAACACGGACTACCAGGGGCAAACATACAAGATTGTTTACACGGGCAAGCTTTCCCCTGCCGGCGACGAGATTGCATTCACCTTTGGGACCGATGATGGAAGCTGGAGTGCGCAGCTAACGGTAGCAAGGAGCGCCGACACGGCGCCTGCGACCGCGCTTGCTCCCGTGGATTTGACCGGGACGTGGAAGGGGACATTCGACTTTAACGGCGCGAGTGTGCCGTTGACGATCCATTTGGCCACCGCGGCGGGAGCAGTGACGGGCACCGTCGAGGGGTTGCCGACTACGCCCGCGGAGATTCATGACGGCAAGGTGGATGGCGACACGGTGAAGTTCTGGGTGAACACCGATTACCAGGGACAGACTTATAAGCTGCTGTACTCGGGAAAGATGTCCGCCGGGCAGATTGTGTTTACGTTCGGTACTGATGATGGAAGCTGGAGCACACAGTTGACGGCGACGAAAAACAGTGGTCAGTGATCAGTGGTCAGTCGCCACAGATCATGAGGCGTCACGGGCTGATGCGCGGTGCAGGTATTTTCTAAAGCGCCAGAAGTAGATGGCGAGGTTGAAGGCGCAGACGGCGACGCCGACTACCGTGACGACCCACGGAGACGTGTTGGGATAGACGATGGCGTCGAGGGTGTGGAGCAGAAAGCTTCCCTGATACGCAGCGATGCCGGCTTTCATTTCAAAGTATTGTTCTGCGAGCGTGAGCGGGCAGGGCCATGGGCCAGCTTCGACAATGACTCCCCAGGTGAGGGAGAGGACGTGCAGAACGCTCCACAACGGACGGCGGCGTGTGAGCAGCGCGCCGAAGATCACCAGCACAATCCAGATGAGATGCGCCAGAAGGATCAGGATGGCAGCCGTGGTCATCATGGGCAAACTGCGCTGATCGTAGTGTAGATTGGAAGCGCACGGATTCTTCGCGAAAGGCTATGGCATGATGTTTCGGAACTACTTGTTTTGTGTTTTGGGCGCAGTTGCGCTTTTGTTCGTTGCCTGCACGGCGAATGCGCAGAGTACGGACGCCAAACCGGCGCAGACTCGCGCGGGATTCGCGATGCCTCGCCGCACGTGAATGCGTCGCTTGGCGAGATCGAACGCTTTCCCGGAGACGGCGACGGCGCGTACAAGACGCATCATTATCGCGATCTTTTTGCGGAGCAGGGACACTCGCCGGCGGAGACGCGCGCCAAGATCGAGAAGGCCTTTCAGCAACTGTTTCACGGCGACGGGCAGGAAGAACGGATCTACTTTGAGACCGGCGCCAATGAAAACGGAACGCTGGCTTATGTGACGGACTGGGCGAACAACGATGCGCGCACGGAAGGGATGAGCTACGGCATGATGATCTGCGTGGAGCTCAACAAGAAGCGCGAGTTCGATGCGATCTGGAACTGGGCGCACACCTACATGCTGATCACCGACCAGAAGAACCCGTCGGTGGGGAATTGGCGTGGTCGATGAATACCGACGGGACGCCGCGCTCGACGGGCGCAGCGCCGGATGGTGAAGAATACTTCACCATGGCACTGATTTTGCGGCGACCGCTGGGCCAACGGCAAAGGGATCTATAACTACCAGGCGGAGGCGGACAAGATTCTGCGCGGGATGCGGCATCATCCGGTGCTGACGGGAACGAGCCCGTTCCGGATTCATCCCGGCGACCCGCTGTTCATTCCACCGGATCATCCGTGGCCGAGCCCCAACAATCGCAGGCAGGAGGCGGAAGCGAAGGCGAGCGGACGGCCATGGCCGCTGTATCGATTTCCGCGCGGGCCGCGCGAGGAGACGATTGGGCCGATGGTGGATGAGAGCCACTTCATGATCAAGTTTGTGCCCGACCTGCCGGATGGCGTGACCGACGCGAGCTATCATCTGCCGGCGTTTTATGAGCTATGGGCGCGATGGGGCCCGGTGGAGGATCGCGCGTTCTGGGCGAAAGCGGCGGATGTGAGCCGGGACTTCTTCAATCGTGTGACCGGGCCGGAAACGGGACTGACGCCCGACCGGAGCAACTACGACGGCACTCCAGTGATGGGCTTCGACGGGAAGGCGACGGCGTTCATGGCCGACTCATGGCGAAGCGTGAGTAACTGGAGCGTGGATTATTCGTGGTGGCACAAGGATGCGCGCGAGACGGCGCTGAGCGACCGCATTCAGAAATTTCTGTACGGCCAGGGCATCGAAAAGTTTGTGAACCGGTACACGCTGGACGGCAATCCGCTCTCGACCACGCACTCACCGGGGATGGTGGCGACAACGGCGGCGGGCAGCCTGGCCGCGACCGACGGGCCGGGGGCCAAGGCGTTTGTCGACGCTCTGTGGAACATGCCCGTGCCCAGTGGCGAGCAGCGCTACTACGACGGACTGCTTTACCTGATGAACATGATGCACGCGAGCGGGGAGTTCAGGATTATTGAAAAGCCGGCTATCAGTCATTAGCTTTTAGCCTTTTAGCTTTTTCGCCAAGCTTTCGACTCGTGCCGTAATTCAGAAATCACATTGGGATTATCTTGGCACGATCCTGACGATTGAGATTTTGTCGGTGACTGTGAGCGAAGTCGAATTGCCTTGCATGGGCTGGTTGAAGGACGTGGCATTGCCGTTTGAGTCGAATTGATAGTCGGTGGTGGCCTGGTAGAAGCTGCTCAGGTTGATGCTGATGTTCGCGGGAGCCACCGGCATCGGCGTCGCGGTGTTTTGATCCCAACTGCTTTCTTGAGCCACAGGACCAGCCAGAATGAGCCGTCGTGCTTTTGCAACAGCAGATGATTCAATGCGGGGACGCCGCCGAGATGGAGTACTGCAGCCGATCCGGGGATGAAGGATTCGCCACCCGAGTCATTGAGAAGGGCGAGCAGATTCTGGAGCGCGGTGAAGGCTGGCTTCGGAGTCAGGTCGCTGTGGAGCAGGCCGTAGCCCCGGCGAGGAGACCTCATCCAGCAGTTCGTAGAAATAAGTTTTCTTGAGTCCGTAGGCGTAGGCGAGAAGAAGCGTGCGCGGAATGTAGGAAGCCTCGACGCTCTCGGGAAGTGTGTAGGGAGTGGTGGTTGAGGGGTAGGCCATGTAGCCGGTTTCAGTGATCACGGAAGGAAGACCGCGCGCATCGATGGCGGCCTGGTCGAGCCACCAGGAGAAGCTTCCGTATGCATTCCCTTCCGCATCACCGCCGATGCCCCAGCCGATGTTGCCCGGATTCAGTCCCCAGAAATAGACAGTGCAGATCGCCGACGTTCAACGCCGAGGAGAGATTGCCGACGGAGGCGAAGGAGGACTGTTGAGTCAATGACGGTCCCAGCAGGGGAAGATTCAAATCTGTTGCCGCGGCCCTGGACTGTGGGTAGCATCGACAGCATGTTCTGAATACCGCCAGCGCTGGTGGCGCCGCCGCAGTTGCCGGCGAGGTCACATTCATTGGGCAATTCGAGCGATTCCATGTCTCCCACTTCGGGAGCGAAGCTCTCAATGGATTGGGGAGTGGTTGCGGTGTTGAAGGGAACAACGTAATCGCATTGGATGCCCGCGGCAGCCAATTGCTTGTGAGCCTGGACAATGGGCGAAGAAGACGGCCAGGGGTAGTAGCCGTCGCGGATGTGATGGATGCCCAGCGCTTCGAGCGCACTGAGCACGGCGGGGAAATGAGTGTAATAGGGCGTGTCAGTGTAGCTGAGGTGAGTGACGACTCCGGCTGAGTCGACAAAATTGGCCGCAGAGGCGGCGAGCTCCGAAGACAAACTGGAATCGTCGGACGAAGAGGGTTTTGACGATGATGCGCTGGATTGAACGAGTCCAGTTGAGCAGCCTGCCAGACATGCGACTGCGATGAATGAAGA
>CAVVUE010000004.1:0-142657 GCA_963751285.1 uncultured Acidobacteriaceae bacterium
ACCGGGGCTTCAGTTCAAAGCTTCGCTTGCGCTAACCTCTCCCTTTAACCTTCCGGCACCGGGCAGGCGTCAGCCCCTATACGTCGTTTTCGACTTAGCAGAGACCTGTGTTTTTGTTAAACAGTCGCCGTACGCGCTTCACTGCGGCCCGCTTACGCGGGCGCTCCTTCTCCCGAAGTTACGGAGCCAATTTGCCGAGTTCCTTAACGAGCTTTCACTCGAGCGCCTTTGGATATTCTCCTCGTCTACCTGTGTCGGTTTGGGGTACGGTTCCCTTTGTTCTCCTTAGAGGTTTTTCCCGGCAGCGTGAAATCAGCAGCTGAATCCCATACGGGCCTGCTTTGCGCCTCACTGTTAATGCCCTGGCGGATTTGCCTGCCAGAGCCAGCTTACGCGCATCGACCGTCATAGCCATAGGACGGCCTGCTTATCCTTCTGCGTTACCCCATCGTCAAACGAACATTGGGAGGTCCGGAATATTAACCGGATGTCCATCGTCTACGCCTTTCGGCCTCGACTTAGGGACCGCCTAACCCTGAGCGGATTAACCTTCCTCAGGAAACCTTAGACTTTCGGCGCGGAGGGTTCTCACCTCCGTTATCGCTACTTATGCCGGCAGGGTCTCTTCTCTACGCTCCATCCGTCTTCTCAGTCGGACTTCGCTGCAGTTGAGAATGCTCTCCTACCACGCGTATCCAAAGATACGCATCCGCTGCTTCGGTGTACGGTTTGAGCCCCGTTGTATTGTCGGCACCGGACCGCTTGACCAGTGAGCTATTACGCTTTCTTTAAAGGATGGCTGCTTCTAAGCCAACCTCCTGGCTGTCTGAGCGTTCCGACTTCCTTTCCCACTTAACCGTAACTTGGGGACCTTAGCAGGCGGTCTGGGCTGTTTCCCTCTCGACGATGACGCTTAGCCGCCACCGTCTGACTCCCGGACTGGTTGTCACTGGCATTCGTAGTTTGGTTGGATTCAGTAAGCCGGAAAGCCCCCTAGTCCATCCATCTCTCTACCACCAGCGCAAATCATCCGAGGCTAGCCCTAAAGCTATTTCGGAGAGAACGAGCTATCACGGAATTTGATTAGCCTTTCACCCCTACCCACAGCTCATCCGAGCTTTTTTCAACAAACACCGGTTCGGTCCTCCAGTGGGTGTTACCCCACCTTCAACCTGGCCATGGGTAGATCATCCCGCTTCGCGTCTATTCCTGCCAACTGAACGCCCTGTTCAGACTCGCTTTCGCTGCGGCTCGCTTACGCTTAACCTTGCTGACAAGAATAACTAGCCGGCTCATTATGCAATAGGCACGCGGTCAGGCATTCCCTTGCGGGCATAGCCCTCCCACTGCTTGTAGGCACACGGTTTCAGGTACTTTGCACTCCCCTCGACGGGGTTCTTTTCACCTTTCCCTCACGGTACTGGTTCACTATCGGTCAGAGACGAGTATTTAGCCTTACGGGATGGTCCCCGTAGATTCAAGCAGGGTTTCACGTGCCCCGCCTTACTCAGGTTTCCGCTTCGAGTCTGGACTGCTTTCGCCTACGCGACTGTCACGCTCTATGGCTCCACTTTCCAGAGGATTCGACTAACAGCCAGATTGGTAACTCTACTATTGCGGACCCTACAACCCCCGAAACACCGAAATGTTACGGGTTTGGGCTATTCCGATTTCGCTCGCCACTACTTTCGGAATCGAGGTTTCTTTCTCTTCCTTCAGGTACTGAGATGGTTCACTTCCCTGAGTTCGCTCACTCCCGCCTATGTATTCAGCAGGGTGTTCCCGGGTTTTGCCCGGGAGGGTTTCCCCATTCGGAAATCTCCGGTTATAACGCCTGTGTGCGGCTTACCGAAGCTTATCGCAGCTTGCCACGTCCTTCATCGCCTGTCTCTGCCAAGGCATCCACCGTGCGCCCTTAGTAGCTTGACCATAGAATTAACTCCAGCGCAGGGAGCCGAATCGCTTCGGTCCTGTTTGGGAGATAACCTATTCTCCGCCTCTGAGAGCGGTCTTGCGCACTCACGCACGCAGTCACCACATCTCCTAAAGACACTCTTCTTACTTGAACACTTGCCTGAGTTAGTAACATTCACTAACTCGCATGTGCTCGGCCTTGTATTTAACGCATTCAGAACTTACTCGCCACTTATGCGCCTCGCGGCTGACAAGCGGCAATTCCAATGCGTTACCCAATTCATTTTGTTGTCAAACATCACGGCCTTGAGGCTTGCGCCTTAAGGTCCCGCCCTGAGGCGGTTGAAACCTGCTCGCTTGCGCGAGCCTGCTTCTGGATTGAAGCCGCTGCATTCATGCAAAAGGCGTCAATCGAAAAGCAGCAACGAGATTTGGTGGAGCTGACCGGGATCGAACCGGTGACCTCATGCTTGCAAAGCACGCGCTCTCCCAGCTGAGCTACAGCCCCACTCGGAAGCAATCGGCCGTCAGCCTTCTGCCATCAACCCATGCGGGCTGAGAGCTGAAAGCTGGTGGCTGCCAGCTTGTAAGTGGTGGGCCTGGGTAGAGTCGAACTACCGACCTCACCCTTATCAGGGGTGCGCTCTAACCAACTGAGCTACAGGCCCATGTTAGAGCGATGCCACGACTAGGAGCCCGGCGGCTCTGGGCAAATACCTCGTTCATCAAAAAGTTTCGAGGACAAGGTTGAACGTGCTGGGCAGCTACGCCGCCCATGACCATCGTGCAATGGTCGACCAGGCAAAGAAGGCCTGATTCAGGATTCCTGCGCCTGCCGTCAGGAACGGCTCTTGCAGGTTAGATGACATTCGCATTCGCTCACAACCGATTCTCATCGGGCGCAAGTCCGCTATCGCGGAAGAATGCAAAGTGCCATCATTTCTCTTTTAGAAAGGAGGTGATCCAGCCGCAGGTTCTCCTACGGCTACCTTGTTACGACTTCACCCCAATCATGAATTACACCTTGGGCGGCTGCCCCCTTGCGGTTGGCTCACCGACTTCTAGTGCAACCCACTTTCGTGATGTGACGGGCGGTGTGTACAAGGCCCGGGAACGTATTCACCGCGGCGTTCTGATCCGCGATTACTAGCGATTCCAGCTTCACGCAGTCGAGTTGCAGACTGCGATCCGAACTGAGGACGGCTTTTTCCGATTAGCTCCCCCTCGCGGGTTTGCGACGGTTTGTACCGGCCATTGTAGCACGTGTGTAGCCCTGGACATAAAGGCCATGAGGACTTGACGTCATCCCCACCTTCCTCCCCGTTATCCGAGGCGGTTTCGTCAGAGTGCTCAACTAAATGGTAGCAACTGAAGATAAGGGTTGCGCTCGTTGCGGGACTTAACCCAACATCTCACGACACGAGCTGACGACAGCCATGCAGCACCTATATAGCGGCCCCTTGCGGAGAAGGGATATTTCTACCCCGGTCCACTACATTTCGAGCCCAGGTAAGGTTCTTCGCGTTGCGTCGAATTGAACCACATGCTCCACCGCTTGTGCGGGCCCCCGTCAATTCCTTTGAGTTTCAGCCTTGCGACCGTACTCCCCAGGCGGACTGCTTAACGCGTTAGCTCCGGCACGGCGGGATTGGGTACCCGTCACGCCAAGCAGTCATCGTTTAGGGCTAGGACTACCAGGGTATCTAATCCTGTTTGCTCCCCTAGCTTTCGTGCTTCAGCGTCAGTTGTGGTCCAGTGAGCCGCTTTCGCCACAGGTGTTCCTTCCGATATCTACGCATTTCACCGCTACACCGGAAATTCCACTCACCTCTCCCACACTCCAGCCCGGCAGTTTCTCATGCAGTCTATGAGTTGAGCCCATAGATTTCACATAAGACTTACCAAACCGCCTACGCACCCTTTACGCCCAATAATTCCGAACAACGCTCGCCCCCCTCGTATTACCGCGGCTGCTGGCACGAAGTTAGCCGGGGCTTCTTCTTCCGGTACCGTCATTATCGTCCCGATCGAAAGGAGTTTACGTCCCGAAGGACTTCATCCTCCACGCGGCGTTGCTGCGTCAGGGTTTCCCCCATTGCGCAAAATTCCCCACTGCTGCCTCCCGTAGGAGTCTGGACCGTGTTTCAGTTCCAGTGTGTCCGTGCGCCCTCTCAGGCCGGATACCGATCATCGTCTTGGTGGGCCGTTACCCCGCCAACTAACTAATCGGCCGCGACCCCCTCCCAGAGCGAATTGCTCCTTTGACCCGTGGGTATTATGCGGTATTAGCTAAGGTTTCCCTCAGTTATCCCCCACTCCAGGGTAGGTTAGTCACGTGTTACTCACCCGTGCGCCACTTTACTCATGGTATTGCTACCACTTTCTCGTTCGACTTGCATGTGTTAGGCACGCCGCCAGCGTTGATTCTGAGCCAGGATCAAACTCTCGTTTGAAGCCTGATGTCTCCCCACCCCGACGGAGGTCGGTTGGGTCGACCGTGCCCACGCAACTTTCTCTCGAAAGGAGCGGGGCACCTTACCTTGTGAGATGATCAAGCCAAACCTGATCGCATCTCACGACTGGCACGTTCAACCAATTTGTCAAAGATCCTTGAGGGTGATCCGCCTGAGCGGTACCCCTTGGATCGAGGTCCGGACTTGCGTCCGGCTGTCCTCGAACTTGATGCGCAACGCTGATTTTGTCTGCTTGTACTGCAGGCTACGGCGTTTTGGCGCGAACCTTCTAAAGTTATCAGAGCTTGAGCTCCCGGTCAAGGAAACATTCCGCCCGAACCACTGTGGATAACACGTTCGCATCTGCGCAAAAATCAAAGAGCGGCCAGCAAAAACTGCCCGAACCACTAGGGCTCGCGGGAGATCAACTCCCGGGTCATGCAATGGCTTGTTCTCTGCGGAATTCCCTACAGGGGTTCAACGGTGCAACTGGGCAACGCGTCCGACCCAACGAACCAGCTTCCCACTTCCCTCACACCCAATTTCGATGGGGGCAGGCCACACAGCCACCGGGAGGCTCCACTGCTCATCTACAGCTTCATTAGAGTAGCACAGGTTGCCGGCCAATGCAAACATATACACGCCGCTAACCCCTTTACTTACAATACCTAAAAGAATCTTCCACTGTCGGCCCGGCTAGACCCAACTCCAGCCCTGTGGAAACCCTTTCATTTCGGTGGGAAACTGCCCGCGAACAGCAGAAATTCCAAGCCGACCCGTCTCCCAGACTTTCCCGTCACCGTTCCGCCCACTGCGCGAACTCTCCGAATCAAGCCTTCCGCTTTGCCCACCAAAAAAAGGCGAGTCCCAGGCACAGACTCCCGGTGATCACGACATTTCCCGGCTGGTGGATCACAAAAATGTGAATCAGCGAAGCCGCGGCCATGGTAAGAGCCAGCAACGCCAACCCCCACCGCGCGCTTCCGGGAAACACAACCAGGACCGCGCCCGCGATTTCGACGACACCCGTGAAATACCGGAACCACTGGCCGAGCCCGACCTGCGCGAAGAACTTGATCCATTCGCCGTCCGGCCTCGAAGGGAACTTATCGAAGCCGAAGAGAACAAATGCCAGCGCCACACCCCCGCGCAGCACCCAATCGGCGATTTTGTCGCTTGGCTGGTTTGAGGTCGTCGCTTCAAACATGGCTGATCAGGCGCCTTATCGAGAGCGGTCGATCCCGAAATTGTACAGCCCGTTGAACCCGGATTACGATTCTTATTTACCTGAATTGAATGGCATTTCAGTCCCAATTCGACCGCATCGACATCGTCCTCGTCTCACCGCGCAATCCCTTCAATATAGGAGCGGCGGCGCGGGCCATGGCCAACTTCGGCTTTTCGCGGCTCGCCGTCGTTGCGCCCTACGAGCCCCATTGGCGCGAGGCCAGGTCCGCAGTCGGAGCTCCTGAGCTGCTCGCCAACGCCCGCGAGACCGCGACGTTTGATGAAGCCGTCTCCGACTCCACCCTCGTCATCGGCACCGCAACGCTCACTCGCCGCCAGCCGGAGGAGCCTGTCGTGCAGCTTCCCGACCTTGCGCCGATTGTGCGCCAGGAGCTCGCCCGCGAAGGCCGCGTCGCCCTGGTCTTCGGCTCGGAGAAGCGCGGCCTTACAGGCGAAGATCTTGCGCATTGTCACTTGCTCGTGGAAATTCCCACCGATCCCCGGCAGCCCTCAATGAATCTGGGCCAGGCCGTCGCCGTTTGCCTCTACGAGATCACTTCACGCGTCGGCCAACCCATCGGCAACGACACCCTGCCGCCGAATCAAGCTCCGTGCCCGGAGGAGCCTCGCGCAAACCTCCGCTCACCCGGCGGCGATCCTCCCGCCACCACCAGCGAACTCGATCGCCTGGCCGGAACCGTGGAAGAAACCATGCTGGCCGCCAACTACTCCCCCGCCGCGATGCGCAAGGCCAACCGGCACGACTTGCATCTACTGTTGCGGCGCCTGGCCCTTACTGGTCGCGACGCGCGGCGAATTCTCGGCCTCTTCCGCCGCATCCTCTGGCGCCTCCACCATCGCGACGGTCCCACAAAGGACTAAGCAGTACCTGACGAGCCCCAGTGCGCAAGGTCTTGTAACTTCGGATGGGCTTGATTGCTCGCTAAAGACGTATTCCGAGGCCACGTCTTGTAACGGGGCACGACTTCAGTCGTGCCGAAAACGCAGCAAAATCCAGGCGGGCTTTAGCCCCTGAGGAATGTTCTCGGTCATCTTGACCACCAAAGTCGACCCATTCAGCAAGCTTCTCTCCCCTGCCGAAAAACGCGGTCGAATCACTCTGCAACCCGGGTTCACCGACACATCCTCTCCTCTTTTTCGCCCGGCACAAATAAAATCCTGATAAAGTTGCGATCATAGGCTCCCTGGGTTCTCGACCCGTCGCCTGGGTCCGTCCGATGTTTGCCGCATTCTCTCGAATTCGCCTTGGCCTTCTGATCCTCGGTGGCGCGCTTGCTGTTGCCTCCATCGCGGCCATCTCCGCACGAGGCGTGGCGGCAATGCAGCAACCGGGCTCCGCCGCCCCATCGGGACCGCAACCCGCCGCGCAGGAGCCGGTCGCCTCCCAGCCCGCGCAACCATCGAGCGCTCAACCAGTAGACGCGCAACCATCTGGCCCGCAAACACCAGCCGCCGCACCTGCGACAGCGCAACCGGCACAAGCTCCCGCGCAACCGACCCCGGCCCAGCCTCAACCGCCTGCTCAAGCCGCAACTGCGGAATCTCCCGAAGCCGGCGGCATCACAGAAGATGAGCTCCGCGGCATGCTCGTCGGCAAGCAACTCTTCCTCCGCGGTGGCTATCTGGATAACACCCTCAGCTTCAACGAGCACGGTATTCTCGTCGGGCACTCTGCGCAGGGGTCGTATACGCTGTGCGAAATCCAGATCGACAAGGTGCATCTGAGCAAGCACAAGGTCGAGTTCGAAGGCCAGCGCTATGGTCTCCACTTTCTCGGCGCGATGCCCTATGAAGATCCCACCAAGGCCGTGGACCGCGTGAACATCACGCCGAAGAAGAAAGTGGTGAGGATCACCATCGACCGCGAGATTGTGGTCAAGCCGAAGGTGAAGAAAGAGAAGAATAAGCCCGGCGCAAAAACCGCACCCGCATCCGGATCGCCCGCCGCTGCGACTCCCGCACCTGCCTCTACCGCTACACCTCCTGCACCTGCCCCGCCCGACTCATCCGCCGCACCCGCCTCACCTCCGGCGACCGATGAAGCCACCGCCAACAGCGAAGCCCAGGCTGAAATTGCAGCGGCTCCTCCCGACGAGCGGCCTGCCGACGAAAAAAGCGTCACCACCACCACGTCGCCCGCGCATGCAGCTAAAGTCCTGAAAGAGGCTCTGGACAAGGTCTTCGCGCAGGGATTCGACAGTCGCCTGATGGCGTCGATGCCCGATTTCTGGAAGCTCTATTACGAAGCGGCAGCCAACAAAACCGACTACCGGCCAAACGATCCTTCCGTACTCCGTGAAAACATGGTCGACAAGAAGGCGCAGTTGGTCAACACCTTCGAGCCCCAGTCAAACCAGTTCGCGCAGGATCATGGTGTAGCCGGCATGTCGCTTTATCACGTCGTGGTCGGCGCAGACGGCAAGCCCGCCGACATCGCGGTGGCGCGGCCCATCGGCTTCGGTCTCGATGAGAACGCCGTCGATTCCATCCGCAAAGCCACGTTTTCGCCGGCGATGAAAGACGGCAAGCCGGTTCCAGTCCTCCTCAACCTGGTTGTGGAGTTCCGCATCTATTCCAAGCGCACGGATGTCGTTGCCAAGCAGGCGCAACAGCCAACCGGCCCCACGCTTCCAGGCCCCTACAGCGTTCAACACTAGTGCCCGCCGATCCCGGGCCATCGAACGCCAGCCCTCCGTCCTGCGCCGGTATCCCTAGGTGCTCCGCATACCACTGGCTCAGCGCCTGCGCATCGCGCACCTTCAGAAACACTCCGCCCACTCCTACCGCCTTCGCCACATCTATTCCTCTTCCCGAATGACCTCTTCGAGCTTCGGTTTATGTTTTGCCTGACGGCCCGTGCGCGGCTGGTCCGAGACAATCCGCGACGGCTTCGGCTGGCCTACGCGCTCGCGCGCATTGGCCTTCACGGCCTTCGTCGCCGAGAATCGGGCTGGCTTGCGTTTCGTCATGGCAAGGATGAGTATGGAATAGATTCGCGTCGTGCGAAAGTGCCGGCGCGGAGTCCTGGTTCCCGGCGATTCAGGCGCCGGGGCGGCGAACCGGAGGGCCACATCGATATGGAAGAGCGTGAGTTCTTCAACGAAACCACCGAGCAGCGCACACACAACCTCACTTGCCCCAAGTGCGGCCAGGCCGCCGAATACAAGGTGACCTGGATCGTGCGGCGTAAGCGTCCTCAACTGCCAAACGGCGCCAACGAGCGCGACCGCGCACGCTTCGCCAAGGCGCAGTCCTATATGGTCCGCCGCGACGATAAGCTGCAATGCTCCAACATTCGCTGCCGTAAGCCATTCGAGATCAGCACTCTCCAATCGCTGGCTTTTCTGATGGACTGATCGGTCGCCCGCCGGCGCCAGTTCCGCAATTCGTCCGACCCGCAAACGCTCGCTCCATCCTCTGTGCGCTGCCACCTTGCGCGCAGCCCCGGCAAGCGCGTAGAGTGTGGAACTGCTCAAGCGATCCTTCGTTTACTTCCCCGTTGTCCGCACACCTCAGGAGGCGGGCGTGCTCAGCCTATAGGGCCTGCCACCAGACCCTATTGAGGTGTGATCATGCGCATTTTCGCTCGTTTCACCGTCCGATGGACGGCGCTCCTGTTGGCCCTGATTGCATCGATCGTCCTGGTTTCGGGCGCCCGCTTTGTGGCCGTCCCTCATCTCGGCAGCACGACCGTCCTGGCCGCGGAGCTGAAACCGATTCAACTCCCCAAGCCCGAAATTACCGGCGGCATGCCCTTGATGCAGGCCCTCAGCGCCCGCAAAACCACGCGCGTTTTCCTTGACAAGCCTCTGCCTCCGCAGATGCTGTCGAACCTCCTGTGGGCGGCCTTCGGCGTCAATCGCCCGAAGGAGGTTAAGCCCGGATTGGGCCGGACCGCCCCCTCAGGCCGCAACACCCAGGACATTACGCTCGAAGTCGCGCTGGCCGATGGGGTCTACGTCTACGACGCGGAGCAAAACCTGTTGCGCCCCGTGCTCTCGGGCGATGTCCGCAGCGCCATCAGCTCTGCGCCGGCGGCCCATGCGGCGGTCACCATCGTTTACGTCGCTCCGGCCAAGGACGACTTCGCCCAGGTCGACTGCGGATTTATCGCCCAGAATGTCTACCTGTTCGCCGCGTCCCAGGGCCTAAACGCCTGGTTTTATGCCGTGCATTCCGAGGACGTAGCCACCAAGCTCGGCCTCGGCGCCGATCACATCGTTCTGTACGCGCAATCGGTCGGGTACCCGCCGCAGTAGCGCTGCTGTGCGCGTCTCACACAGAATCGTAGCGCCAGCCGTCTGACCGGCTGTCGTGCGGGCGTCCTCGCCCGCACTTCCCGCGCTCTGCGCTCCATTCGTGCAGTTGCAGCGAGATTCAGATAAGCCACTAGCGTCGGAATGCTGGCGTGTGATTCAATCAAAAGTAGAGAGCCGGATACGGAGGTCATCTGGCAACCCGCCACAGGAGAACGTTGATGTCAAATTCCCTTCTTCCCCTCGAAGAACGCAATCTGTCACCCGACCAGGTCGAGGCACTGGACAAACGGCGCGACCTGGGACACACCTTGCTGGTCATTGCCGGCCAGTTCGGCGTCATCGCCACCGTCCTGCTGTTGTGGGTCGGCCAGGACTTGAAATACTCCCCGGGCTGGGACCACCCCATGGCCTACTACTTCTTCTTTACGCTTCTCATGATCGTGGTCTTCGGTATTGCAGGGCTCGTGCTGCGCCGCGGATTTCCCCGTATCGACTGAACTGAATCTCCAGCACTCTCGAATTCCGCCCGGCTCCGGCCCGACGCGCATCTGCGTGCGGAACGCCGCTTCGAGCATCTTCCTCGATCGTAGCCGTAATCTTGTGCACAACTTTCCCCGCCGCCCCCGTAAAATTCTCCCATGCGTAAAGATTGGATCCTTCCAGCGGCCGTCTTCCTCGCCGTTTCCCTGGCCGCACCTTCTTCAGGACCTGCCGCAGCGGCTCAGAGCCCCTTGCCGGCAACATCCGACGCAGACCGCGCCGAAGCACGCGCCATCTTCAAGCAACTCGTCGAGATCAACACTACAGACACGCCTCAGGGCAATGTCACCACCGGTACCGCGGCCATGCAAAAGCGCTTCCGTGATGCCGGCTTCCCTCCTGAAGACGTGCATCTGCTGGGGCCGGACCCGCGCAAGCAAAACCTCGTAGTGCGCTTTCGCGCGGCAGGCGCGCCAACCGAAAAGCCGGTCCTGTTCCTCTGCCACATGGACGTGGTCGAGGCTCTGCGCTCAGATTGGTCCACCGATCCCTTCCAGTTCATTGAGAAGGATGGCTACTTCTACGGCCGCGGCACGCAGGATATGAAGGACTCCGATGCCGCGCTCGTCGCCACGTTTCTTCGCCTGCATCGTGAAGGATACAGGCCAAAGCGCGATCTGATCCTGGCTCTTACCGCGGATGAAGAGGGCGGCAAATTCAACGGCGCCGAATGGCTGGTGCAGCAGCACCGCGACCTGGTTGACGCCGCGTTTGTCATCAACCCCGACGCCGGCGGCATCGAGCTGGAAAACGAACGGCCCGTGGTGGCCGAGGTCGAAGCCACAGAGAAACTCTACGCCGACTACCAGGTCACGGCGACCAATCGCGGCGGCCACAGTTCGCTGCCGCGGCCCGATAACGCCATCTATGAGTTGACCGCGGCGCTGAACCGCTTGGCCGCCTACACGTTTCCCTTCGAGCTGAACGAGGTCACACGGACCTACTTCACGAACCTCGCCGCCAGCGAGAAGGGCGAGACGGCGGCCGATATGCGGGCGATTCTGGCTACGCCTCCAGACGTGGCGGCTGCCGCTCGGTTGAGCGCGGAACCGGCCTTCAACGCGAGGCTGCGCACCACGTGCGTGGCCACGCGACTGAATGCCGGTCACGCCAACAACGCCCTGCCGCAAACCGCCCAGGCAGTCGTCAATTGCCGGATTCTTCCGGGCCACTCGCCCGAGGAGACACGGCAGCAACTTGTCTCCATCTTTGCCGACACCAAACTTGGTGTCGCGTATGTTTCGAGCCTGGGCGACGTCACTGCGTCAGCGCCCGATCGCAAAGCCATGGTCCCGCCCGCGCCAAGCCAGGAAGTTTTTGCGCCCCTTGCAAGCCGGACGCAGGCGATTTGGCCGGGAATAACAGTCACGCCTGTGATGGAGACCGGCGCCAGTGATTCCATCTACTTCGCCCAGGCGGGCATTCCATGCTACGGCTACTCGGCCATTGCTCTCGAGCGCGACGATGTGCGCGCACACGGGCGCGACGAGCGACTGCCCGTCGATTCGTACTGGAAGTCGCTGGATTTCTGGTATTCCTTTGCAAAAACACTCGGCGGGGAATAACGAGGCCACGCGTTTAGAGTTGCTGAAAAACCATGTCGAAACCGAGTCTTTTATCGGGACATGAGTCTACAGGCTGGGAGCGGAGAGCTTTGCAACAGGGCTCGACTTTGGAGCCTGCTGGAAAACCATGTCGAAGCCGCGTCCTGTATCAGGGCACGAGTTTACTCGTGCCGAAAACGCCGCAATACCAATGGGGCTTTAGCCCCTGAGGGCAATTCTGATCCACTAACCGATCTTCGCCCGAACAGAAAGGTGGCTTCGAATGGCGGAACGTGTTTGCCCCTGGTGGCTTGGTTACGTGCTGGCCAGCCCGGTGCGCCGATGGATCTCGGAAAATCCTGAACAACTCCTTGCGCCGTATGTCAAAGCAGGCGTGACGGTCCTTGAGCCCGGCCCGGGAATGGGTTTTTTCACAATTCCTATGGCTCGCATGGTTGGCAATGCAGGACGCGTCGTGGCCGTGGATATCCAGTCAAAGATGCTTGCGGCGCTCGAGCGCCGTGCGCGCCGAGCCGGCCTGAATGATCGCATCAAAACTAGGCTCGCCAAGCCAGAATCCATGGGCCTCGACGACCTCACGGGAGCAGTCGATTTTGTCCTCGCTTTCGCCGTAGTCCACGAAATGCCTTCCGCCGAGTGCTTTTTTCAGGAGGCCGCGGCCGTTCTCAAGCCGGGAGCGCTCCTCCTCTTTGCCGAGCCGGCCGGCCACGTAACTCCCGAAAAGCTTGAGCTCGAACTCGACGCCGCAAAGTTGGCCGGCCTCGAAGTAGTTGACCGGCCGGCGGTTCGCCGCAGCCGGGCCGCTCTCCTGCGCAAAATCTGATGCAAAATGACGTTCGCTTCTTCGCGAACGCCGTGTGAACGACGACGCCGAGACCCGTGTCACAACGCAGTCAATTCCCAAACGCTTCGCTGCTAAACTAGAGTTCGATGATCCTCCCGTTTGTCCGCGAGATTTTCGCGGAGCTGGAGCATGCCCCGGGATTCGAGCGCGTTCGCAGGCACCTCAGCCTGGGTGCGGGGCGGCGGCGTGTGTCCGGCTTGACCTCGACGGCGCGAGCGCTTTATCTGCCGCTTATGGCGCGGGCCGCCAAGCAGCTCGCTGTGGTCATCGTCGCCGACAACAAGGCCGCCGAAGCGCTGGAGCCGCTGCTCAAGTCCGGTTGCGAGCTCACCGGCGCCGTCGATCCCGCTCGCGTGGTGCGCTTTCCCGCCCACGACGTCCTTCCCTTTGAAAATCTCTCGCCGCATCCTGACGTGCAGGAGCAGCGCGCCGCCGCTTTGTGGAAGCTCTCTTCCGGCGCCGTCGATATTCTCATCGCTCCCGTCGAATCGGCGGCTATGAAGCTCTTCGATCTCGAGTACTATGCCTCGCTGGCCGTTACGCTCAAGCGCGGCGAAGAGGTCGATCCAGAAGTCCTCACATCGCATCTCGCCAGCGTGGGCTATACGCAGATGGATCTCGTGGAAATGCCCGGGCATTTCACACGCCGCGGCGGAATCCTCGACGTCTACTCGCCCGAGACCGACCGCCCCGTGCGCATCGAGTTCTTTGGCGACGAAATCGATACCATCCGCAAATTCGATCCTGATACGCAGCGCTCGCAAAGTGGCCTGGACGAAACGCAGTTGCTGCCGCTCACAGAGTCGCCGGTGACGGAACCTTTGCTCGCCGCGGTGAATGGCCGCCTGAGCCGCCAGCGCGTTGAAACAGAGGATGAGGAAATGGCCGCCGAGGCTGCAGCCGCCGGCGGCGTCAGCGTCTTTCCCGGATGGGAGTTCTTCACGCCTGTGGCCGGCGCGGAACGCTCATTGCTCTCTCTCGTCCCCCGCTGCGCGCTTTTTGTCGAGGAACCGGCCATGGTCCACAACCAGGTCGATCGCTGGTGGAACAAGCTCGAACAACGGCATGAGCGCTCCGGGATCGGCTCGCTCATCCGTCCTGAAGACATCTACCTGCGCCCCGAGGTTCTGCAGGCCTCGCTCGAATCGCATCCGGGTCTCGATCTCGATCAGCTCGGCGCGGTTGATGTTCTTGATCACGACTCCACACTCGGCGAAATTGAGTTGCCCACCCGGCCCACGTTGCGCTTCCACGGCTCCATTCCCGCGCTCACTGAGCAGTTGAAGAACCTCATGATATCGGAAACGCGCATCGTGCTCGCTGCTCCGCACCAGGGCGACGTGGAACGGCTGGCGACAGTGCTTCGCGACTACGAAGTTCCCTACCGCCTGGGCAGCCGCACTCCGCGTTCCACCGGCGAGACCATGCTTGAAGAGGCCAGCTATATGGCCGGCGACCTGCGCGTGCCGGTCATCGTGCGCTCGCCGCTCTCCGCCGGAGTCAGCTTCGCCGACACCAATCTGATCGTCTTCGGCGCCAACGACCTCTCCGATGAAGCCGATGTGGCGGCGCGTCCGATTCCCAAGAAATCCAAAACCGCGGCATTCGTCTCCGACTTCCGCGACCTTGGCATTGGCGATTACGTCGTGCACGTGGAACACGGCATCGCGCAATACCAGGGGCTCAAGGAAATCGCACAGGACGGCCTCTCCATCGAGTTCATGATCCTCGAGTTCGCCGAGGGCGCAAAGCTCTACGTTCCACTCACGCGCCTCGACCTGATTCAGAAATACCGTTCCACCGATACCGGCCCCGCGCCTGTGCTCAACAGGCTTGGCTCGCAGCAATGGACCCGCACCAAGGCGCGTGTGCGCAAGGCCATGCAGGATATGGCAGGCGAGCTTCTCAAGCTTTACGCCGAGCGCCACACCGTGCAGGGCAACGCTTTCTCAGGAGACAACGAGTTCCAGCGCGAATTCGAAGACGCCTTTGACTATAGCGAGACCGAGGATCAGGCGACTGCCATCCAGGCCGTCAAGAACGATATGGAAGCGCCGACGCCCATGGACCGCCTGCTCTGCGGCGACGTTGGCTACGGCAAAACTGAAGTGGCCATGCGCGCGGCCTTCAAGGCCGTGCAGGACGGCAAGCAGGTCGCGGTCCTGACCCCGACCACCGTCCTCGGCTTTCAGCACTTTGAGACCTTCAAGCAGCGCTTCTCCCAGTTTCCCATCCACGTTGAGATGATCTCGCGCTTCCGCACGCCGAAAGAGCAGAAGGAAATTGTGGAGCGCGTGGCCACCGGCAAGGTGGATATTCTCATCGGCACCCACCGGCTGCTTTCAAAAGACATCAAGTTTCAAGATCTCGGCTTGCTCGTCGTCGACGAAGAACAGCGGTTCGGCGTGCGCCACAAGGAACGCCTCAAGCAGTTGCGCAAGCAGATTGACGTGCTCGCCATGAGCGCCACGCCCATTCCGCGCACGCTTCACATGTCGCTCGTCGGCCTGCGCGACATGAGCATCATCGAAACGCCGCCCAAGGATCGAATGGCGATCCAGACCGTCGTCGCGAAATTCGACGAAAAGATCATTCGCTCCGCCATTGAAGTCGAGCTCGAGCGCAGCGGCCAGGTCTTCTTCGTGCACAATCGCGTCGAATCGATCTACGAAATCGCCGCGCGCATCCAGGAGCTCGTCCCGGCGGCGCGCGTGGCCGTCGCCCACGGCCAGATGAGCGAAAACGAGCTCGAAAAGGTCATGCTCGCCTTCATGCGCCACGAATTCGACGTGCTCGTTGCCACCACCATCATCGAAAACGGCCTCGACATCCCCATGGCCAATACCATCCTCATCAATCGCGCCGAACGCCACGGCCTCAGCGAGCTCTACCAGTTGCGCGGGCGCGTGGGTCGCTCCAATCGCCGCGCCTATGCGTATCTGCTCATTCCACCGGAAAATCAGTTGACCGAAATCGCGCGCCGCCGCCTCGCCGCGCTCAAGGAGTTCAGCGACCTCGGCGCCGGATTCAAGATCGCCGCGCTTGACCTCGAATTGCGCGGCGCCGGCAACATGCTGGGCGGCGAACAGAGCGGCCACATTGAGGCGGTTGGCTTCGAACTCTACACGTCGATGCTTGAGGCCGCAGTGAAAGAACTGAAGGGCGAGGCCAGCGAAGAGCGACCGGCCACGCAGCTCAATCTGGGCATCGCTCTCCGCATCGACGAGAGTTACGTGCCCGAAGAGAATCAGCGCCTGCGCCTCTATAAGAAGATTGCCGGAGCAGCGTCTGAAGCAGCAGTGAACGAGGTGCGCGCCGAGATGGAAGACCGCTATGGCGCGCCGCCCGATGCCACCGTCTACCTGCTTGAAGCCGCCATGCTGCGCCTCGAGTGCGAGCGCATGGGCATCGCGCAAGTCGACCGCAAGCGCGGCGAGCTGCAGATCCGCTTTATGGAAAATGCCGCCGTAGATCCGGCGCAGTTGGCGCAGCTAGTCTCGCGCAACGCCAGGCGCGGCGCGCAGTTCACCCCCCAGGGACTCTTGAAATTCCCGCTGGCAGCCACCCGCCCCGACGATGTTCTGCTTGAGATTCGCGAGCTGCTTTCCGCTCTCGCACCGGCACCCGTAAACGCATGAGGAGGCGATTCTGTAAGACTGAGGATCAATGAAACGAGCGATTGTACTTGCCGCGTTAGGAGCTTTTATGCCGTCTGCCATCGGCGCACGCGCTGCCGCGACTGACTGGAAACAGCAGTTCGCCAAGGCCTCCGATGAATATTTCGACCAGGTCTATTTCCGCTATGCGCCGTCGACGGGAACGCTGGATGGTTTTCACCAGTACGACTCGCAGCTCGAAGATTTCTCGCGCAAAGCGGTCGATGCCGAGATCGCCGCACTCAAGAGCTTCGAGCAGCGCATCGAAACCATCCAACCCGATCCGTCCCCCGCCGATTTTGTATCCCGCAGCGATCGCGAAATTGTTTTGGCGAATATCCACTCGCAGTTGTTGACGCTCGAAACCATCCGCCCCTGGGCAAAGGATGCCGACAACTACTCAAGCGCATGCGCCAACGCGGCCTTTGTGCTGATGGAGCGCAACTTTGCTCCGCCCGATGACCGCCTGCGCTCGCTCATCGCGCGAGAAAAGCAGATGCCGGCACTGCTGGCCGCGGCGCACGAGAACCTTCAGAATCCGCCGCGCATCTTCACCGAAATTGCCATCGAGCAACTGCCCGATATCATCACGTTCTTCGGGCATGACGTCCCGCAGGCCTTCGCCGACGCCAAAGACCCTGCGCTCAAGTCGCAGTTCGCGCAATCCAACGCCGCCGTCATCGCCGCGTTGAACGATTATCTCCACTGGCTCAAGATTGACCTTCTCCCGCGCTCGAACGGCGACTTCCGCATCGGCGCCGACGCATTTCACAAGAAGCTCGAATACGATGAGATGGTCGATCTGTCGCTCGATCAGCTCCTCCAGATCGGCTGGGCCGATCTGCGCAAAAATCAGGAGCACTTCAAGCAGGTGGCCGCCGAACTCGAGCCCGGCAAAGACCCGCGTGCCGTGCTGGAAGAACTTGGAGAGCAGCACCCCGCGCCCGGCCAGCTCCTCGACTCGTTCCGCGCCACCTTCAACAGCTTGGTGAGCTTTATCCAATCCCATCACATCGTCACTCTGCCCACGGATGCGCGTCCCATCCTCGAAGAAACTCCGCCCTTCATGCGCGCCACCACTACCGCCAGCATGGATACGCCCGGCCCCTATGAAACCCACTCCACCCAGGCTTATTTCAATGTCACACTGCCCGATCCTTCCATGACGCCGGCTGAAGTTGATGGCTACATGCATGGATTCAATGTCGGCACGCTCATTTCGACCGCCATCCACGAGGCCTATCCCGGCCACTACGTGCAATTTCTTTGGCTGCCGCAGGCGCCGAGCAAGGTGCGCAAGCTGCTCGCGGCGAACACCGACGCTGAGGGCTGGGCGCACTACTGCGAACAAATGATGCTCGACGAAGGATATGGGCAACCCGGCATCGGCGCAAAAGACGAGCGCGAATCAAAATTCCTGCGCCTCGGCCAGTTGCAGGACGCACTCCTGCGCAACGCGCGCTTCATAGTCGGCATCCAGATGCACACCGGCAACATGACCGTCGAGCAGGCCGAAGACTTCTTCCAGAAGGAAGGCTTTCAATCAAAGGAAAACGCGATCGTTGAAACCAAGCGTGGCGCCGGCGACCCGACCTATCTTTATTACACCCTTGGCAAACTCCAGATCATGAAGCTGCGCGCGGATGTGAAGAAGAAAGAGGGCACTGCGTTCTCGCTCGAAAAGTTCCACGACGACTTACTCCGCCAGGGTTTCCCGCCCATCAAAATCGTCCGCGAAGCCATGCTCGGCGACAACTCGCCCTCGTTGTAATGCGAACCTAACCAGCCACTAAAGGGGTGCCCCAGGTCCCGCTTCTGGGACCTGAGATCGCACAAGTCTAGGCCCTGTGCTAGCTCTGCCAACTCTGCTACCCTCCGCCAACTCCGCTCATTCATCCGCAAACTGTCCCGCGCTCACCCATGTACTTGAAGCCATCGTGACGCGGCCTTCCCGCTCAAATCGATCAAAGTATCCGCGCAATTCAGCTTCAAATCCAGCGAACGCCTCAGAACCCGGCATCGGTGCGTGCGACAGCGACAAAGTCAGGCCGCGCAACTCACCCCAGTCGAGCCTCAACTCGCCCGGCACTTCGGCATGAAAGAGTCGCCCGCCCGCAAACAGCGTGTCCAGCCGCCGATACACCTGCAGCAGCGGATCCAGGTAGAGGTCCCTGCCGGTCTTGGTTTGCATCAGCTTCTTGAATTCAACATTCTCCTCGCGTCCATCTTCCTTGCGTCCACAGGCAAGAATCGCAACCCATCCTCGCGCCTTCAAAATGCGCCGAAACTCGACGAGCGCCGCCTCCACATCGAACCAGTGCAGCGCGCGCCCCACAGCGATCATCTCCACCGATGCGTCGCAGAGCCCCGTCTTCTCCGCCGAACCTTCCAGCACGTCATACAATCCGTCATCCGCATGAAGAGAAGCGCAGGCGTCTCGCATCTCTGCATTCGGCTCAATCGCGATCACCCGGTTTCCGTTCGCCTGGAACAGGTCCCCCACCATTCCGGTGCCCGCGCCGATATCGGCCACGGTCCACTAAGGCTTGAGCCCGCACCATTCGCGCAGCAATGGCAGCACAACATCCGGATCGTACCGCTCCCGATATTGCGCGTATTCAGCAGCTTTTCCTGTGAACCGTCCTGAATGCTTGGCCATCTCTTCCCAGGCGATCCTTCGCGGGCAGCACGCTGCTCAACTGACACAAGCTCCGCCGACTTGCCGAAGCGCTCACTCGCCAACTTCGCTAGCCCCGCGGACTCCGCTGCAGTTTCATCCCTTCCACTTGATGTTGCAGCCGATCGATGGCTTCTGCTCATTGGCGACCGGTTTGCCCGCGAGCACCGCATCCATCGCCGCCCGCAGATCGGCGCCCGTCACCGGAACTCCATTCCCGGGACGGCTTGCATCATATTGACCGTGGTAAACCAGCCGGAAATTGCTGTCGAACAAATACGGATCCGGCGTGCATGCAGCGCTGTACGCGTGAGCCACGTCCTGCGTTTCGTCATAGAGATAAGGAAAGACGAAGCCGTTCTCTTTGGCCTGCTGCTTCAATCCCGCCGGGCTGTCAGCAGGATGCGTCGTCACATCGTTGGAACTGATCGCCACAATCCCGATGGACTTGCCCGCATAGTCGGCGCCCAGTTTCCCGAGAGATTTCTCAATGTGCTTTACATAAGGGCAGTGCGTGCAGATAAACATCACCAGCAGCCCCTGCTTCCCGCGAAAATCGTCTCGGGCGACGGTCTTGCCCGTCACGACATCCGTAAGCGCAAAATCCGGCGCCACGGTTCCCAGTTCGAGCATGGTCGATTCAGTAAGTGCCATGGAATTCTCCTTTCGCAAGTCAGCGAGTTAGCGAGTCGGCGCGGTATCGCCTCGCACCTTTTTTCAGATGCTCCTGCCGGATCGTTCGATCCAGCTCGCCGGCCCCGCCAACTTCGCTAGCTCCGCTAACACCGCTAGCTCCGCTAACTCCGCTGTCGCCTCAGAACAGCCCCTGCTGGCGCCCTGGCAACGCGACTCCGAAATGTTCATACGCCAGCCGCGTCGCAACGCGTCCACGAGGCGTGCGATCCAGAAATCCAATCTGGATCAGAAACGGCTCGTACACCTCTTCCAGCGCGTCCTCTTCTTCCGCAAGCGTTGCCGCCAGCGTGCCCAGGCCCACCGGCCCACCGTCGTACTTCTGCATGATGGTCAGCATCAGCCGCCGGTCGATCTCGTCAAAGCCGTGCGCATCCACTTCCAGCATCGTGAGCGCCGCATTCGCGGTCGGTCGGTCGATCGAGCCGGACCCGCGCACCTGCGCATAGTCGCGAACGCGGCGCAGCAGCCGGTTGGCGATGCGCGGCGTGCCGCGCGAGCGCAGCGCAATCTCCGCCGCGCCATCGCGATCGATGGGGATCTGCAGCACTTCCGCAGAGCGCTCCACGATGATCCGCAACTCCTCTTCCGTATAGAACTCCAGCCGCAGCAGAATCCCAAACCGCGAGCGCAGCGGCGAGCTGATCAGCCCCGGCCGCGTGGTGGCGCCGATGAACGTGAACGGCCTGATCTCCATCACGTGCGTGCGCGCTGCCGGCCCCTGCCCGATGATGATGTCGAGTTTGTAATCTTCGAGCGCGGTGTAAAGCTTCTCTTCGAGCACCGGCTGCAAGCGATGAATCTCGTCGAGAAACAGCACCTGCCGCTGGCGCAGGTTGGTAAGAATCGCCGTGAGATCGCCCTGGATCACCAGGGCCGGCCCCGATGTCTGCTGAAAGCCAACATCCAGCTCGTTGGCAATAATTGTTGCCAGCGTAGTCTTGCCCAGTCCCGGCGGGCCGAACAGCAGCACGTGATCCAGCGCCTCGCCACGCGACTTGGCCGCTTCCAGCGCAATGGCGAGCTGCTCTTTCGCTTTCGACTGGCCAATGAACTCGCGCAGCCAGCGCGGCCGTAATTTCAGCTCAAAGCTCTGCTCCTCGTCGGCGCGCGCCGCGCTGACCAAACGTTCCGGCGTGCTGTCGTCGCTGCTGGCCATCTTCACCCAGAAGTTTAGCGGTTCCCCCTTGCCGCGGCAAAGCGCCGCCAAATGTCAGGCACGGCTTCACAGCTTGCGGAAAAAATTCGCGACCAAGCGAGACGGTGGTTTCACAGGGTGCGCTAAGACTCTCGCGAAGGGCCACCACGCGTCGGGGCACGACATCACAACTCGCCGAAAAACTCGCGGCACGGCTTTGTATCAGGGCACGAGTTTACTCGTGCCGAATACACCGCAAAATCAGCGCGTGCTTCAGCCCCTGAAACAATCTCGCTTTGAAAAGCACAACTTCACCGATCTGCGGAAAAATTCGCGACGGAGGGAGGCGGGGGTTTTCACAGGCTGCGGAAAAACTCTCGGGAAGTACCACTAAGTGTCAGGGCACGACTTTAGTCGTGCCGAAAGCGTCGTAAAATCAACGCGGGCTTTAGCCGCTGAGTGCTCTTTCCGCCAGTCCGGCCTGACATTCGGCGTTTTTCCGCAGCCTCTTTCAACCCCCGCGCAAGACCCTCAAAATCAGCGTGGCCTTCAGGCCCGGGCCAACCACCTGTCCCGTTCATCGTTTGAAGGCTTTGCACATTGACTGTCTTGATACCGAACCGGCAGTAACACTTTAGTGCAAGAGTAGGCGGGGTACTAGATGCCCCATAATCGAAAGCATATAGGTAATCAAAGGTCTGCCGTGACCAGGATGGGTCGCGCCAAAGCCGGCTGCAGACTCCGGAGGTTCATGATGCTTGATCGACTCTCACCTCGGGTGCTCCTCGCCATCGGCCTTGCTTTGCCGATCGCGGGATGCACGAACCCACTGGTGGACACCATTTCAGTCAGCCCCTCATCGCAGTCGGTTGGGGTGGGGCAATCCGTGCAGTTCACGGCAACCGGAACTTATGGGCATGGCGCCAACCATCCATCGACCACACAGAACATCACCAACTCGGTGACGTGGACATCCAGCGTGCCTGCTGTGGCCACCATCACCGCCGCGGGTGTTGCCACCGGAGTATCCGCTGGGACGACCACCATCACAGCCAGCATGAATGGCTATACCGGAGTCATTTCCGCCACAGCAACCCTGACCGTTACCGGCGGGACCACCTCACCGGGAGCTTCGGTCGTGTCCCTGGCCATCATTCCTAGTTCTCAATCGGTCGCGGCGCCAAAAGACACCAGCCAGTTCATTGCCATCGGCACCACTTCCACCGGCGTCACAGTCAATCTCACAAATGCGGTCACCTGGGCTTCGAGCAGCGCCCAGATCGCCACCATTGGCGCCAACACCGGTCTCGCCACGGCGGTGGGCCAGGGCGCAGCCACAATTACTGCCACCTACATCAGCGGTGGAAGCACGCTGACAGCGACGGCGACCTTCAGCGTCATGGGCGGAACCTCGGAGGAATATACCGCCGTCACCATCATCCCAAGCTCGCAGTCCGTCTCGGCCTCAGGCCAGACCGGCCAGTTCCTTGCGCTTGCTACTTCGGGAACTACCGGCCTCGAGCAGGATGTCACCAATTCACCGCAGATCAAGTGGGCTTCCAGCATTCCGTCCGTGGCCTCCGTCACTACCGGACTTGCCTCGGGCAATGGAGTGGCCACCGGTATAAGCCAGGGCAGCACCACAATCACAGCCTTGCTCTCGAACCCCGACGGCTCCCTCGTTTCCGCTACCGCAACAGCCACTGTTACGCTGACGCCTGCGCCTGAGCCCCTCCTCTCGCTCCAGATCGTTCCCAGTTCGATCACCATCAACGATTTGTACGGTCAGGGCCAATTCCTGGCGATCGGCACGTTTTCCACCCCGCCAACTGTTAGAGATTTAACCAACTCCGTCACCTGGCTCACCGGCGCGCCAAATGTCTTTCCCGTCAACTCCAACGGAACCGGCGTCCCGAACTCGGGTGCCGATGCCGGAGTCGTGACTGCTTATGGAAGCGGGAGCGCCACCATCATCGCTGAAGCGACCGATCCGGCGACAGGCTCGATTGAGACCGCTGAGGCAACCTTCAGTTGCCCACTAGTCCTTCCGACCCCGACCACGCCAGCCTCGTGCACGACTGACACTCCGGCGTCGTCGCTCATTTCCACCCTCACCATCTACAACGTGGGCCTGAATACCACAAGCTGGCTGATCACGGCTCCGTCGGCTACGGGCACTCCAGACGTCATCCACTGCGGCCCCGGCTCAAACGGCGCCGGTTTTGGCGGCTCAGTATGCGTTGCCAGCTATCCCGTCGGCACCGAGGTCACGCTCACAGCGCCGGCAGGAAGCGGAGCTTTCGGCGGATGGTCGTACAACTGCCTGGCAACCACGCCAGTCACCGCTGCCGGCCCCAACACCTGCACCGTCGACATGCTCTTTGACAACACCGTCGGCGCGATCTTCAACTAGAAATCTGAGCCAGGGCATCAACAAAAAGCCGCTCCTCGGAGCGGCTTTTCTGTGACTCAAACGCCGCATTCCGGTGCGCTTGATCACGAGCAGCGCCGCCCCAGCCGTTTAGACTGGTTAGGTCGCTTTGATCGTGATGTCCCACCGGTTTGGCATCCTTCGCCGTTTTCGATTCAACCTGCCGCAACGGATCGCCGCCGGCCTGCTGGCGCTCTTTCTCCTTCAGGGTTTCTGGCTTACCAGCCGCCAGACACTCACTGACCAGGACTACCAATACGCTCGCTGCGGCCGTGAAACCTGGGAGAAACCCTCCCCACTGGCCGGCTACTACACCTCCTGCGGCAACATCCGCGATGGCATCCTCGCCTACCGGCTCGCCGGTCTCCCGCTCACTCTCAATCTCCTGGCCGAGCGCGCCTTCGATTTCTTTCGCAAGCCAGAAGACCGCGTTTTCCAGGAATCGGGCAGCTCGCTCAGCACCTGGGAACTGCGCCATCAGATGACCCACATCCTGTTCCTGTTGCGCGCCCCGTTCCTCTTTGCCGGCTGCGTGCTCGGCGGGTGCATCTGGTGGGTCTCGCGCCGCCTCTATGGCAACCTCGGCGGCTACACCGCGCTCGCGCTCTATTGCTTTTCACCTGCCATCCTCAAGGCCTGTGTCTCGCCCAATCCGGAAGTGCTGGCGGCGCTGGGTATCTACGGCGGCGTTTACACCTGCATCGGCGTCGCCCATGCCATGCACGGTCCGCGACGCAAGTGGAGACCGCGAATCATCCTGCTCACGCTGATCTTCGGTCTGGCCGCCACCGCCCACATCGTCGCCCTTCCCCTGGCAGCCATCCTGGGACTCGCCGGCATGTTCTGGGTGGCCGAAGGGCACCGTAGCCAAACGCTGCCGGTGGTGCTCGTCGCTTCAGGTGGCGCTCTGTTGCTGCTTTTTGCCGGCTACGGATTCTCACCCGATGCCTTTAGCTACGTTTTTCGCTCCGGCGCCGCATTCCTGTGGGTCTCCGCCGGCTCGGCCAGCCGCTTCTTTGGCGCACTCGGCAACGGCGGCATCACTGTCGCCGCCTGCGCATCCGCGGTTTTCTATCTGGCGGAGCGCAAGTCGCGTTACTTCGGCAATAGCGTTCCGCTGTTCTGCGCTTTGATCCTGCTCTTCCTGGTCATGACTGAGGCCCCAGGTAGCCCTTGGATCTGGTCCATCCCGTTTCTGCTCACGTTCATAGGAGGCGTGTTCGCCGACGCCTACGAAGGCCCGCGCGGCCGCCTCGCCATCTACGCGGCCGGCGCCATCGTCACTGCGCAGGCAGTTCTCTGCGTGTTGAGCTTGCCCTCGCTTGTGTAGCGGATCGCCCGCTGCCAGCCGCCATCCCATGCACGGATGTGCCCGCCTGCCGACGCAAATCTGGCCCCATCCCGCCCCACATTCGATGCAAAGTCCAACCAGATTTCCGCCCAGACACGAACGCCTCATCGCGCATCCCAAAATATTTCGTATATACCAGAAATCACAAGCCTTATTCCATGCTTTCCGCCTTGCTAAAACGTCTTTCGAACCGCTAAAATAGACCTAGGACCTGCAGACCCGGCCCCGCTTTTTCCGGACCTTTTTGCCGCCTTCCTGCGGGCCACAAGAAAAACTATGGCAGACGATCAGAATCCCCAGCTCCCTCTCGACGGTTCGAACCCTCCCGGCGGCACAAATCTCGTTCCCATCAATATCGAAGAAGAGATGCGCCGCTCGTATCTCGACTATGCGATGTCGGTGATCATCGGGCGCGCGCTGCCCGATGCCCGCGACGGTCTTAAGCCCGTGCACCGCCGCGTTCTCTACACTATGAGCGAGATGGGCCTGGAGTACAACAAAAAGTACACCAAGTGCGCCAAGGTTGTCGGCCAGGCAATGGGCGTCTACCATCCCCACGGCGACTCCGCTATTTACGACACACTGGTGCGCATGGCGCAGCCCTTCTCGCTGCGTTATCCGCTCATCGATGGCCAGGGCAACTTCGGCTCCGTCGACGGCGACCCGCCCGCGGCCATGCGCTACACCGAGTGCCGCTTGGAGCGCATTGCCGGCGAACTGATGGCCGACATCGACATGGAAACCGTGGACTTCGTGCCCAACTACGACGAGTCCACGCAAGAGCCCTCGGTTCTGCCCACGCGTATTCCCAACCTCATCGTCAACGGCTCCAACGGTATCGCGGTCGGCATGGCCACCAACATTCCGCCCCACAACCTCACTGAAGTCGTCAATGCAACCATCGCGCTGGTTCGCAATCCCAAGGCGGGATTGGCTGAAGTGCTCAAGCACGTGCACGGTCCCGACTTTCCCACCGGCGCCATCCTCTATGGCCGAGCCGGCATCGTGGAGGCGTATCGCACCGGCCGTGGCCGCTTTATCATGCGCGCCCGCGTCGCTACCGAGAGCGTCACCAAGGATCTCAAGGCGCTCGTCGTCACCGAGATCCCCTACCAGGTCAACAAGGCCACGCTCTTCAAGCGCATCGCGGACCTCGTCGACAACAAAATCATCTCCGACATCGACATCAGCCCTGACCGCACGCGCGACGAAAGCGATCGCGACGGCATGCGTTTCGTCATCGGCCTCAAGCGCGGAGCGCAGCCTGAAATCGTGCTCAATCAGCTCTACAAGCACACGCAATTGCAGGAAAGCTTCTCCATGATCTTCCTCGCGGTGGTCAACAGCCAGCCGCGGGAGCTGGGCCTCGCTGAAGCCATCCAGGTCTTCATCGATCACCGTATCGAAGTCGTGCAGCGCCGCACCGCCTATCTGCTGCGCAAAGCGCGCGAGCGCGAGCACATCCTCGAGGGCTACAAGATCGCCCTCGACAACCTCGACATGGTCATAAAGATCATCCGCGGATCCAGTTCGCGGGCCGATGCGCGCGAGAACCTCTACGCATGGGGCAAGAGCAAAGACATCGTCATCCAGCTCGACCGTGAGATGCAGCGCCACGAAGAGCGCGGCCTCACCCTTCGCCAGATCGATGCCATCCTCGAACTGCAGCTCTATCGCCTCACGCAGCTCTCCATCGGCGAGATCCTCGACGAGCTGAAAGAGGTCCGCGCAAAGATCGCCGAGTACGAAGAGATCCTGGCCAGCGAGAAGAAGCTGCGCGCGGTCATCATCAAAGAGCTTGAAGATGTCCGCGACCGGTATGGCGACAAGCGGCGCACCGAGATTGTGGACGAGGGCGTCGAGCTGCAGCTTGAAGACCTCATCGCCGATGAGCAGGTTGCGGTCACGGTCAGCCATCAGGGCTACCTCAAGCGCACCCCCATCTCCATCTATCGCCAGCAGCGGCGCGGTGGTACCGGCCGTACCGGCATGAAAACGCGCGAAGAGGATTTCGTCTCGCAGCTCATCGTCAATTCCACGCACGCTTACTTACTCTGCTTTACCAATACCGGCCGCGTCTATTGGCTCAAGGTCTATGAAATTCCCGACGTGAGCGCCGCGGGCAAGGGCAAGTCCATGCAGAGCCTGCTCGATCTTCAAACCGGCGAAAAAGTCTGCGCCATCCTTGCCGTCAAAGATCTTGAAGAAGAAGGCAGATTCATCTTCTTCGCCACGCAAAAAGGCACAGTCAAGAAAACTCCGCTCAAGGACTTCTCCAACGTCATGTCGCGGGGCATCATCGCCATCGGGATTGACAGCGACGACGAGCTCGTCGCCGCTCGCCTCACTGACGGCTCGCAACTCGTATTCCTCGCTACGCACCTCGGCCTCGCCATCCGTTTCGACGAATGCGACGTGCGCTCCATGGGTCGCCCCGCCTATGGCGTTCGCGGCATCGGCCTCATCAAGAACGATTATGTTGTCGGCGTCGCCATCACTCCCAAGCAGCACGAGCCCGGTGCCTTCCGCATTCTCTCTGTGACCGAGAACGGCTTTGGAAAGCGCACCGATGTCGAAGAGTACCGGCTTCAAACGCGCGGCGGCAAGGGCGTCAAGAACCTTTCCGTTACCGAGCGCGTCGGCCCCGTCAACACCATTCAGCTCGTTGACGACACATCGGAGCTCATGGTCATCAGCCAGTTCGGCAAGATCATCCGCATCGATACCAAGACGGTTCGCTCCGCCGGTCGCGCCACCCAGGGCGTCCGCCTCCTCAGCCTCGAAGACGGAGACAAAGTCGCCGCCGCCGTCATCATCCCGCCCGAAGAGCTCAACGGCAACGGTAACGGCAATCACGAAGGCGAACAAGGCACCCTGCTGCAATAATCTGTCTTGTACTGATGAGCATGGACAAAACAATCCGCCGCGTTACCGATCTCGAGGAGCAGGAAGCCGAGACCTATCGCTACTGGCAGAGCCGGCCGGTAGGCGAACGGTTAGTTGCGGTCTGTGAGCTGAGCGAGAAAGCTTATGCGTTCGCCGAGGGATTCAAAGGAGCGCCGGCCCATGATGACGAAGGACTTCAAGGATCTTCTTCGCGCATTTAATGCAAACGCGGTGAAGTATCTGATCATCGGCGGCCATGCCTTCAGCGTGCACTCCGAACCACGCACGACAAAAGACCTGGATTTGTTCATCCGTTCAGACCCGGAGAATGCCAAAGCCGCCTTCCGGGCGCTGGCGCAGTTCGGCGCGCCGCTACAAGGAATGAGCGAAGCGGACTTTGTGGACGGGACCACATTTCAAATCGGCCAACCACCCAATCGCATCGACGTCTTACAGCAAATCTCCGGTATCACCTTCGACGAAGCCTGGCCCAACCGAATTGTCGGCGACATCGACGGCGAAGTTCCCGCACCTGTCATCTCCCGAGGAGATCTCATCCGCAACAAGCTCGCCAGTGGCCGAGAGCAAGATCTCCTCGATGTCAAAGTCCTGCGCGCCGCGGAAAAATCCGTGCAGAACGCCGGCAGAAAAAGCCAGGAACCCTAGCCAAAGACGTCGTCACAGTTTTCATCCTGCCCGAAGAGCTCAACGGCAACGGCAACCACGAAAGCGAACAGGGCATCCTGCCGCAGTAAAATACTTCGTAACAGCCCAAGTCCAGCATTCGCATCGAAAACGCTACTCGAGGGATCTTCGCATATCTCCCGAACGCTGGGGCTTGCGGCCGGGCCACTTCAAACGTTTAAGACTTCCGCGTTGAAAGGCCTCACCATGAACAGAAAGACCTTCCTGAAAGCCCTCGCAGCAACCACCGTCACCCTCCCCTGCTTATCTGCCCTTGCAAACTCCGAAACCGGAAAATGCGACAACGAGAAATGCATGTCCGACGCCTCGGCCGTGCGCCAGTTCCTTTCCGATTTCCTCGCAAAGGAAGACAGCACGCTCGACCGCGAAGCTCTGCGCAAGCTGATGGAGCAGCGGGGTCAAGCCTGTTGCCGCGCATTGGAGTTCCGCCAGAAATTGATTGCCGACAGCAATGGCAGCATAGACAAACTAGTGGAACTGATGGGCAAGATCGTCGGCGCTGCGAACTGCACCCGCGCCGGTGACTTCGTAACCCTGGTTTATCCGACGGAAAAGTGCGTCTGTGGCTGGAGCCCCACGCGCCCCGTTTCGGCAAGAGACCCCTACTGCGACTGCTCCGCCTCAAACAACCGCACGCTGTTTGAATCCGTCCGTGGAAAGCCGGTGACCGTCAAAGTTCTGGATTCGCCGCGCCGCACCGGCAAAAGCTGCACGTTCCTCATCCATCTCGCCTAGCCGCGTGCGCATCTCGAAAGCGTGGGGCGTGCAGCGTTTTGAAAGATCACGAGTTCACTCGTGCCGAAGCGGCTCGCCTACGCAACCTCAAAGATCACCTCGACCTCAATCGGCATCCCCAGCGGAAGACTGGCCACGCCAATGACCGAGCGAACGGCTAGCTTCTCGCTGCCAAAGATGTCGCGGAACAGATTGGACGCCCCGTCTGCCACCCGTGGCTGATCAAAGGAATCTCCCGACGTAGCGATAAACACGCCGAGCCGCACCACGCGCGTCACTCGGTCCAGCGAGCCCAAATGCTCTTTAGCCGCCGCCAGCGCGTTCAAGGCCGCGGTATATGCGGCATCGCGACCGGCATCGGCATCCAGCTCTTTTCCCAGCCTGCCCACATACTTTGGCTTATGGTCCACAACCGGGAGCATTCCGCTCAGGAACAGCAGGTTGCCCGTCTGTAACGTCTCGACATAACTGCCGAACGGCGTGGGCGGAGCCGGAAGCTGAATACCGAGTTCCTGCAACCGGCGCTCCGCGCTGCCTGACTGCGCGCCTCTACCGGCTACCATCGGCCCACGTGTGCACCGCCATCCACATGCAGCACCTCCCCGGTCACATAACGAGCTTCCGCCAGATAAACGACTGCATCCGCAATGTCCTTCGCGTCAAGAATCGCGCCCATCGGCGAACGCGCCCTCATATTGTCCTTCGGCGTTTCCTTGTGCAGTGGTGTGTCCACCTCGCCGGGCGCGACCGCGTTGAAGCGGATGTTGCTCCTCGCATATTCCAGCGCGAGACTGCGCGTAATGGTATTCAGTCCGCCTTTGGTTATCATCGCAACCGACGCGTGAACGTCGGCGACAGGATTATCGGCCAACGCCGCAGTAATGGTCGTGACACTGCCGCCCGTTCCCTGCCGCAGCATCTGCTTGACGGCCTGCTGCGTGATGAACAGAAACCCCTCGAGGTTCGTCGAGACGAACGCGTAAAAATCATCCGCGGAGTATTCAATGAACGGCTTCGTCCAGAACACTCCCGCGACGTTGACCAGGTGATCGATTCCGCCGAAGGTCGTCACCGCAGCTTGAGCCACCTTCTCAGCCGTGGCAGCCTGGCCGATGTCCCCGTCCACGAGCGCGAGGTTCGCTGTGGACGCAAAACCGGCCTTGGAGATACTGCGCGAAGTTGCAGTGACGTTGTAGCCGCGATCGAGAAATGCATGGACCACTGCTGCTCCGATGCCTCGCGAAGCACCGGTTACGATGATTGTCTTTTTTTCTGCGATGCCGGCCCTCCATTCCAGGAGAGCGTCGGGGAATCCTGCCGTTTGTGCGTTCGATCAGGCAACCACCAACCGCTCGTCTGCACAGTAAGGCCAAGTGTATTTCAGCATCAGCCGCACAGACCGACAAAATGCCCGATCCTTGTGGAAAAAGTTCTTCCTCTGCCAATTCAAGGCATCCGAACCGTCAAAGGTTGCGCAGCAGAAAGTCTCTCGCAATCGACAGCACTTTCTCTCGCATCGCGGGCTCCGGCAGCATGCGCGCGATTTCAATTGCCCCGCTCATCGTCGAAAAAATCACAAAAAACGCGCGCTCCTTGTCTGCGGCTCGCCGGCCCGGCATAAAGGGAACCATTCGATCCTTGTAGTTCACGAGCTGGGGAAGGATCCGCCTCCTCATCTTCTGGTCCACCCGCGTCAATTCGGGGGCAAGTGCCGGCAGCGGGCAGCCATGCTCGGGGTGATCGCAAAACTCCAGGCTAAGATAGGCCTTCACAATCGCCTTCCACGCAGCTTCACGATGCGGCGACTGTTCGGCCGCGCGAACCAAGGTGTCGCCGATGTCGCGGAAAGCCTCGCTCAGCGACTCCAGCAGCAGCTCGTCTTTGCTCTCAAAGTGTTTGTAAAAGCCTCCGTGCGTCAGGCCGGTGTCGCGCATTACCTCTGCAACCGCTGCCCCGTTCAGGCCCTCGGCGCGTACGCGTCGCGACGCGTCTTTCACAATCTTCCGGTGCACTTCTGCCTTGTGTTCCTGTGAGTAGCGCATAGCTCATGATAGATGTCCGGGATCATCCCACGATGCAAGCCACGGGTCGGCAAAAAGTCCGAATCCATAGGATTATGTGTATCATCCTATCAGCAAAAGGAGAGGTTTCCCCCATGTCTCATCCCATTCTCATCACAGGTGCGGCCGGCGGCCGGCAAGGTTCAACCGGACGCCTCATCGCAGCGCTGCTTCTCGAACAGGGCCTTCCTGTTCGCGCCTTCGTTCACAAAATCGATGCCAGGTCCGGCGAACTTCGTCAAAAAGGCGCAGAAATCATCGAGGGTGACCTCCTCGACGCGGCCTCGGTCCACGCGGCTGTGAAAGATGTGAAGCGCGCCTACTTCACCTGCCCCGTCACCGATGGGCTGCTCGAAGCAGCCACCATCTTTGCCGCAACCGCTCGCGACGCGAGTCTGGAAATGGTTGTGAACAACTCGCAGTTTCAAGGTGCGCCCGATGATCCGTCATTTCGAGATCTTCGCTACGCCCCTTCATTCCGGAACTTGCAGCATCGCCTCGTCGATCGCACCTTCGACTGGGCCCAGGTTGGGGCCCTTCATCTCCAGGCGCCGCCCTATTACGAAAACGTCCGCGCTCTCGTCAGCCGCAGCGTGGCCGCGCAAGACACCGCCTTCCTGCCGTGGGGCGCCGGCGACGCCATACTTCCATTGGCCGGCGCCGAAGATGTAGCCCGCGTCGCCGCAGCCCTTCTGGCGAGCCCCGGCCTGCCGTCCCAAAGCGTATACCCGCTGGTGAGCGAAACTCCAACGGTGCGCGAGATTGTCGAAACTCTCGGCAGGGCGCTGGGGCGGCCCATTCGCTATGTGAACATCACAGACGAGCAGTGGGCCGACGCCGTGAAGGAGCATCTCAACCCTCACGCGCTCGATCATCTGAGTCATCTGTGGCAAAACCTTCGCAAAGGTGAGTGGCGCTATCGGCCTACCGATACAGTCCGGGCAGTCACCGGCCGCAATCACCAAACGCTGGAGGAGTTCTTCCGTCAGAACGCCAGCTCTTTCGGCGCCGCAGTTCAATAGAGCAGCCCTCGCGCCCGATGCAATCAAAAATTTGAGCCTATGGGATGATGCGTATCATCCCATAGCGCAGGAGGTCACAATGTCACCCGAAACTCTTTTCCGGATTCAGCTCGTTTTAGGTTATGTCGCGTGCCTGCTTGTCTTCGGTACCTATCTTTTACCCAGGCTCAAGTCCATGGACCGGTTCGGCGCCCAGCGTGCAATCGCTACATTGCATAGCTTCCGCTTCTTCGGCCTCGTCTTTATCCTTCCCGGCGTCATCGGCCCCAATCTGCCGGCCAGCTTCGCAACCTTTGCCGCCTATGGGGACTTCGCAACCGGAGTGCTGGCCCTTTTGGCGCTCCTCACAGTACGCATACGTCCGCTCTTCTGGTCTTTCGTCGTTGCCTTCAATCTCATGGGGGCAATTGACATCATCGTCGACTACTACCACGCCACTCAGGCAAACCTTCCTGCGCTCGCCGGACAGTTGGGCGCCACCTACGTGATTCCGATCATCTATGTTCCCATGCTGATGATCACCCACGTCGTCGCGTTCTACTGGCTACTGCGTCCACACACCAGTAAGTAATGGACGAACACACTGCGCAGCACGGCAATAAAACCAGCCTGCCGTCTTCGAACATATCGACCAGGCCACTTTCGCGGAGAACGGCAATGACCGATACCACCAGTACTTGAGCACTACACCGCCGCCGGCTTTACCGACCGAATTGTTCTTCAGAGCCCGCAAAGCGGGCCGCATACGCTAGCCCCAGTCGCGAGACTGGGGAGAGCGCGCGCGGCTCGGCGTTCCAGCCCGCTTCAGCGGCCGTAAGATCCATCACTCCGCTGCGCAGAAGCGCGTAAACACGTCAAAATGCTGGGCGATTCCGCAACTTTCTGCACTCGGAACTGCGGCAGGAATGTTCGAAAATCGGCCGCACACGCGGCTTCTATTCCCCCAGCCCATTCCCCGCAACCGCAGCCCGCCTCGCGCTCCGCGACCAGTACACGTACACCGGAATCCCCAGCAGCACCAGGATCAGTCCCGGCCACGTGTACTGCGGCTTGTAGCGCAGCAGCGCCGCGCAAAGCACGGTCGCCATCACGATATAAAGTCCCGGCAGAAACGGATACCCGAACGCCTTATACGGCCGCGGCGCATCGGGCTGCTTGCGCCGCAGCACAAACAACCCGCCAATCGTCAGGATGTAGAAGACCAGCGCGGCAAAAATAATGTAGTCGAGCAATTGGCTGTAGGAGCCCGATACGCACAGGATTGTCGTCCAGATGGCCTGCACCACCAGACCGATCATCGGCGTGCGGAAACGCGAATGCAGCTTGCCGACCGAATGAAAGAACAGCCCGTCCCGCGCCATCGCATAGTAAACACGCGCGCCGGCCAGTGTCATTCCGTTGGCGCATCCGAAAGTAGAAATCAGAATTGCGCCCGCCATCAGGTAGCCGCCCACATGCGGAAAAATCTGTTGCAGCACCGCCGCCGCGATGCGATCTTCTGATGCATATTGAATCCCCCGCGCAAAAATCGTTGCGCCGTGCGGGTTCCCGTGCAGCGGAAGCACCATCATGTAAGCCGCGCTGGCCAGGATGTATGTCACGACCACGAACGCCACGCCCAGCGCGAGCGACAGCGGAACGTTGCGCCGCGGATTCTTGATTTCTCCAGCGGTAAACGTCACGTTGTTCCAGGCGTCGCAGGAAAAAAGCGAGCCCACCTGAACCACCGCCAAAATCACGATCGGCCCAACCAGCGCGATCGGCCCCTGCGCGCCCACCTGCACCGGATGCATCGCACTCCACCCGGCATTCCGCCAGAAGTGGCTCCAATGCTCGCCAAAGTTTGTTGCGATCGCTGCGCCGCTGCGCCCCACCGTAAACCCGAGCAGAACCAGCCCTGCCAGCGCCAGCGCCTTGGCCACGGTAAATACGTTTTGCATCGCCGCGCCAAATTGCACTCCCCTGATGTTCACCGCGGCAACAAACGCTACGACCGCGATGCCGGTAAGATTCGCTGTGCTCACGCCGATGTCCATGTTGCCCAGCACCATCGGTCCCACGGGAATCGCCGGAACGTGCGCGATATGCCACAGCCAGTGGGTGCTTGAGACCGTCGGAAAAAACACTCCCAGGAATTTGCCGAAAGCCACGCACACCGCGGCGATGGTTCCCGTCTGAATCACGAGGAACAGCGTCCAGCCATAGAGAAATCCCCACAGGGTGCCGAGCGATTCGCGCAGGTAAACGTACTGGCCGCCGGCCTTGGGCATCATGGCCGCCAGCTCGCCGTAGCTCAGCGCGCCGATCATGGTCATCACTCCGGTAACAATCCATGCCGCCAGGTAGAGCGCCGGCGAATCGGTGCCGCGCGCAATATCGCTGTCCACGATGAAGATGCCGCTGCCGATCATCGAGCCCACCACGATGGTGGTGGCGCTGAACAGGCCAAGCCTTTGTACCATCTGCGGGCCGGCGCCCACGCCCGTCAAGGTCTCGGCTTGCGTCGCGGTGGCGCCGGCAGAGCCATCGCTGCCCGCCTTTCGTGCGCCGGATAGAGGATCAGTACCGGTCTTCGTGTCCAAGCTCTACGCTCCAATGTCTCGGGCACACCCGCTTCCTGCCCAGGACGAGGTTCCCGCCGTTCACATGTTTCCTGCTCTCCAAATAAAACACGCCCGCTGCCCACAATGACAAGCAATTTCGCAAATTTACCCGCGGGGCGCGAACCCCGACCGGAAAAACCGGGACAACCCCTTGCAAATCGTTATATTCTGTCCTCATTAGCCCGGCGAGCAACTGTTTCCCCCTTCAGCGCCAATCAGCTCCCGGGCCTGAAGACGATCAGATCGCACTGGCATGGAAGAGACCCCGAAGCGTCCCCCCGCCGACCCTCCCACGCAGTTTGGCTCTGCCGCTGCTGTCAGTAATTCTGCGGACAATCTGCGTTCTGACGAAACCATCGTCCCGCTGTCGCGCTCTGCCGAAACCATCGTCCCCCTGTCCCGCTCTGCCGAAACCGTCATTGTCCCGCCGTCCCGTTCCGACGAAACCATCATCACCGGCGCAGCCAATACCCGCGCTGATCGTGCCGGGTGGGGTGACAAAGATCCTGAGCTCCAGCCGGGAACCATTCTCGCCAACCGGTACGAGATTCTCAGCGTGCTGGGCACCGGAGGCATGGGTTCGGTCTACAAAGCCCAGGACCGGGAGCTCGATCGGCTGGTCGCGCTCAAGGTGATCCGGCCTGAGCTGGCGCGCAATCCCGCAATCGTCGATCGGTTCAAGCAGGAGCTGCGCCTCTCGCACAAAGTCACGCACCGCAACGTGGTGCGCATGTACGACCTCTCTGAAGATTCGGGAATGCGCTTTGTCACCATGGAACTGGTGATAGGCCGCGATCTGCGAAGCATCCTTGAAGAGCGCGGAAAGCTGCCGCCCGAAGAGGCCGTAGACATCTTTCAACAGATTTGCATCGCTCTGCACGCCGCGCATAGCGTGGGAATCCTGCATCGCGACCTGAAGCCGCAAAACGTCATGCGGGAAGATGACGGGCGCGTGGTGGTCATGGACTTCGGGCTGGCGCGCACCATCGAAGGCAACGATGGGCTCACGCAGACCGGCGCGCTCATCGGCACGCTCGACTATATGTCGCCCGAGCAGGCCCTGGGCAAAAAACTCGACCAGCGATCCGACATCTTTACCCTGGGGCTGATCGGCTACGAGATGCTGACCGGCGCCATGCCGTTCCGGGCAGAGAGCGCAATCGCGAGTCTGCTCAGCCGCACCCAGCAGCGCGCTGTCCCGGTCGCCGATGTCGATAAAAACATCCCGGGCACGCTCAGTAATATCATCGCCAAATGTCTTGAGAAAGATCCGGCAAACCGCTATCAGACCGCTGAAGAACTGGATGCGGATATTCGCGCATGGCAGGGCAAGGGCGGGGGCAAGAAAGTTTCTGCTTCTTCAACGCGTATGCGCATGATCCGCATTCGCGAGCTTCCGTGGCAGCGTTTTGCGGTTACCGGCGTCGTGATCGTGGCCATCGCCGCCGCAGTTGCCTGGTTCGCCATCCGCAGGCAGCAGGCCGCGAAATCGGCTGCGCATGCGCCGGTCTCGGTGCTGGTTGGCGACTTCCAAAACAATACCGGCGACCCCGTTCTCGATAACACCCTGGAGCCTATGCTCGGTCTGGCCCTGGAAGGCGCCAGCTTCATCAACGCCTCCAGCCGTGAGGATGCGCGCAAGCTCGCCGAGAAACTCCCCAATCCAACCAGCAAGCTCGACGAGCAGTCGGCGCGCCTGGTCGCTCAAAACGAGGATGTCAACGCCATCATTACAGGCGAGATTAACTTGCGAGGCGACGGTTACGATATTTCGGCGGTTGCGCTCGACGCCGTCAGCGGCAAGGAACTTGCAAAATCTGAGATTACCGTCGCCAATAAGCAGGATATTCTGAAGAACCTTCCCCAGTTGGCGGCGCCGATTCGCAAAGCTCTCGGTGACCGCACGCCCGCTTCGGTGCAGTTCAACGAGGTCAGTGGAGGCTTCAAGGCCGCATCCCTTGAGGCCGTTCACCAGGACGCACTTGGTGATGATGAGCAGTTCGCGGGCAAGTTTCAGGAGGCTTTCGATTCGTTCCAGAAGGCTTCGCAACTGGATCCGAATTTTGCGCGGCCCTACACCGGCATGGCGGCCATGTCCCAAAACCTGGGCAAACCCGGGGACGCCTTGAAGTACATGCAACTCGCCATGCAGCACGAAGACAACATGACCGATCGGGAACGCTATCGCGACCGTGGCCTCTACTATCGCATCACCGGTGACTGGCAGGATTGCGTTCAGGAATACACCCAGCTCGTCACGCGTTACCCTGCCGATCGCGTCGGCCAGAACAACCTTTCCATCTGCTATACGCAATTGCGCAACGCGCCCAAAGCGCTTGAAGCAGCGCAACAGGCGGTCAAGATCGTTCCCAAAGGCGTGGGCCAGCTGCTGAACCTGGCATTCATCAGTACATTTGCCGGAGACTTTGCCGCGAGCGAAAATGAGGCGCACGCCGCGCTCCAGATCAATCCAAAGGCCGCCCAGGCATTTCTGGTGCTCGCTGAAGCCGAGCTCGGCGAAGGCCAGATCGATAAGGCCGCCGACGCATACCGCCAGCTTGAGGGATTTGGCCCCGTTGCCACGTCCACCGCCACCGCCGGCCTCGCCGATCTTGCTGCTTATCAGGACAAGCACGCCGAGGCAGAGAGCATTCTCACTCAGGCGGCCGCTGCAGACGTGGCTGCTAAGAATACTGACAGCGCCGCCAGGAAGTACGTTGCGCTGGGATACGTCGAACAGCTCCAGGGTAAGCATGCGGCCGCGATCGCTGACACGGACAAAGCGCTGGCGCAGAGCCAGTCGACGCAGATCGAGTTCCTCGCGGCCGGCAACTATGTTGAAGCGGGAGAGTTCGCCAAAGCGCACAAGCTCGCGGCCACCCTCTCTTCCGCGCTGAGCAACGAGTCGCAGGCTTACGGCAAGATCATTGATGGCATGATTGCCCTCAAGCGGAAAGACACGAATGAAGCCATTCGCCAGATCAGGGCCGCGAACAACTTGCTCGATACGTGGATCGGCCACTTCGATCTGGGGCTCGCATACCTTGACGCGGGGGCCTTCACGCAGGCTGACTCGGAGTTTGATGAGTGCATAAAGCGGCGAGGCGAAGCAATCGAGCTCTTCATGGATAACGTGCCGACCTATGCTTACTTCCCGCCCTTGTATTACTACGAAGGCCGCGCGCGTGAAGGAATGAAGAGCGCAGGGTTCGCGGACTTCTATAGAGACTATCTCGGCATTCGCGGGCAATCGTCAGACGATCCACTGGTTGCCGACATCCGGCAACGCCTTGGGAATTAGAACCCGCTCACAACCCGAGCCAAAGCGAAAGACATCCCGATGGGCGGACACGCTCCTAGAAGCTCGCGCACTGTCCTTGTTTCTTTGAAGCGGTGTTTCCTCCTCCCGTAATCGTATTGTTGGCCTGACAGAGCAAGGTGCAGGTTACTTTGTTCGATGAAACCTGCGTTGGCCCCGTGTTGCTCTGGTCCGTCAGGCTCCCGCCGACTGTATTCTGCGACAGGATCGATGACGCCGAGTTGGTTTGGTCAACGAGGTTCCCGGTGATGGAATTCAGAGTCAGCACCGAGGCTCCCGAATTGCTTTGATCCGTCAGGCTTCCGCCGACTGTATTTCCCGACAATGTAGTGGAGCCCGTATTGCTCTGGTCTGTCAGGCTCCCTTTGACCGTGTTACCGGTCAACGCAACGGCGGCCTTGTTCGATTGAAGGGTGACGCTGCCGGTGATTGAGTTGCCCGGACATGCGGGCGTTCCCGCGCCAATTGTTGCAGCTGTTCCAACGCTCTGGAAGACGAGGTTGCCCCCTACGCTGGCCCCGCAAAGCTGGTTCTGGGCAGCACCCGTTGGAATGTTCTGGGCCGTGAAGTTGCCGCCAATCTTTGTTGTCAGCCCAATGGAATACGTGCCCGCGGTGATCTGGATGCTGCCTCCGATCGTAGCGTTGCTGAGCCCGAGGTTGCCGCCCGTCTCCGTAATGTTTCCGGTGACGCCGCCTTTCAGGAAGATACAACTCTGTCCACTTGAAACCGTGATGTTGCCGCTGAACGTGCCAACATACACGCCGTTGCAAGTCGTGCCGGAAGCCGGGACGGTTGTCTCTGAAGTCAGAGTGAAGGTTTGCGTTGCCGCCGGACCCACCCCATTCTGCGCCGTAAATGTGATGGTGTAGATGCCGCTGACGGTGGCTTTCCCGCTCAGCGTACCGGCGCCATTGTCGTTGTCAACAAATGTCAATCCGCCGGGCAGCGCCCCATTCTCTGTGATCGTAGGAATCGGGAAGCCCGCGGCAGTCACGGTGAACGTGCCGGATGTGCCCACCGTAAACGTCGTGCTGTTCGCGCTGGTAATGGTCGTGGCCTCATCCACAGGGAACGACTGCGGACTCCCTGTCGCCGCCAGGTAGTCCGTGGTGGGCGTGGCGCTTGCAGTAAGAGTGCAGATGCCCGCTCCAATGAAGCTCACCAGATTGCCAGACACCGTGCACACGCCTGTTGTGCTCGACAGCACCGACATCGTCGGCGAGCCGTTGCCGGAGTAAAGATACGTCGGCGTAAAGTTGCCGCCGTGCATCGCGTTCGATGGGAGATTGCCAATGCTGATCGTTGCGGGCGCCTGCTGGATCGTCACTGTTCCCGGCGCAAATAAGAACGAATAATTCGCCGCAGCTAACGAGCCGGTCGTGATCGTGATCGGATAACTACCCGCGCTGCTCGTTGAAGTAGCCGTAGTGGTAAGCACCGGTGCGCCGGTCACCACTGGCGGATTGGCAGTGGCATCGCTATTCACATAGCCGCTCAAGCTATAGGTCAGCGATGAAGGCAGCGCTGGCACCTGCCCATAAGTCGCCGTCAGATTTGCCGTCACCTTGATGACCGCGGGAGCAACAGTGAACGACTGCGTCACCGACGCCGCGCTGTAGTTGTTGCCCGCCGGCGCCGACGCCGTGATCGTGCACAACCCGGCCCCGTTCGTAGTGCCGCTCGCCGTGCCGGTCGTCGCACCCACGCTGCACGGCCCTGTTGCCGGCGCCGAAAAGCTCACCGGCTGCCCGGAGCTGGACGTCGCGCTGACTGTGAATGTGCCGCCGTACTGCACGCCCGGCAACGACCCAAAGCTGATCGTTTGCGATTGCGTCGTGGAACCTTGCGGCAGGATCGTGAATGTTGCAGACACGGGACTCGCCGCGTTGTAAGCGGTGCCCGTTGTCGCCTTGGTGCTGTCGCCCGCCTGCGAAGCGGTAATGGTGCAGCTTCCCTGGCTGGTGAGGTTCACACCCGCCGAGGAGGCGCCGCTCGCGATCATCTGGCTGCCGATCGAACAAGCGCCCGTTGCGCTGAAACTGACCTGCAGCCCGGAGGTAGCCGTCGCCGCCACCGTGATCGGCGAACTGGAAATCGTGACGGAACTCGGCGGCAATGGGGTCGTGAAGGCGATTGTCTGGTCCAGCGTTTGCACCGCCGGTGGTGACGGCACACTTTGCCGCTGCGTTCCTGTGCCTGTGTCTGGGACAAGCGTGGTCGTGATTGTGTAGACCACTTTGGTTGCCGTCGTATCCGGGTCGGTGTCAGTGAACGTCGTTGCAGGCGGATTTCCGCCAATCCCGCTGACGCTCCCGATCTCGATCGTCGGCTCAGTGGTTTGGCCGTCAGTGGACTGGCGATAGATCGTGTAGGTCTGGACCACGCCGAAGGCCGGAGCCATCCAATTGACGATGACGTTGTTCGACCCCTGCGGGACCGTATAGGTTGCCGATGGCGGCGGGCGAACGAACGAGTTCGCAGTGTCGTAGGTCAGCTCGGTCGTGGTAGCGCCGCCGCTGCCCAGCGTCACATTCCCGCCGCTGCCCAGCGTCACATTTCCGCCGCTGCCCAGCGTCACATTCCCGCCGCTGCCCAGCGTGACCGTTCCGCCGCTGCCCAGCGTCACATTGCCGCCGCTGCCCAGCGTCACATTGCCGCCGCTACCCATCGTGATGGTGCCGCCGCTGCCCAGCGTCACATTGCCGCCGCTGCCCAGCGTGATGGTGCCGCCGCTGCCCAGCGTCACGTTGCCGCCGCTGCCCAGCGTGATGGTGCCGCCGCTGCCCATCGTAATGGTCCCGCCGCTGCCCAGCGTGACGTTGCCGCCACTCCCCAGCGTGACATTTCCGCCGCTGCCCAGCGTGACCGTTCCGCCGCTGCCCAGCGTCACGTTGCCGCCACTACCCAGGGTGACATTGCCGCCGCTGCTTGCAGTCAAATCGCCTCCCAGCGTCACACTTCCACCGCTGCCCAGCGTGACATTGCCGCCGCTCCCCAGCGTGACGTTACCGCCGCTGCCCAGCGTGATGGTCCCTCCACTGCCCAGCGTGACGTTCCCACCGCTCCCCAGCGTGATGTTTCCGCCGCTGCCCAGCGTGACCGTGCCGCCGCTGCCGATGATGTACGTTCCGGCGCCAACCGTTGTCGTGACGCCTCCGCTAACGATCGTGCCTCCACTACCCAGCGTTACCGTGCCGCCGCTGCCCAGCGTCACAGTTCCACCGCTCCCCAGCGTGATCGTCCCACCGCTGCCCAGCGTGACGTTGCCGCCGCTGCCCAGCGTCACATTTCCGCCGCTCCCAAGGGTCACGGTGCCACCGCTTCCCAGCGTCACGTTTCCGCCCGCAGTAACGTTCAACGGCGCCGCGGACGAGCCAAACGAAAGCACGCTCGCCAGGGCGGCGAACTCGCCGCCGGTGGCGCCCACCTGGCGCAGGTCGATGTTGGTCACATCGTTGTATCCGCGCAACGGTGCAGTTGGCGCCACGCCGTCGTAAGTAATGTTCTGTCCATCCGCCCACGCAGGAGTAATGGGCGCAATGGGCCCATCCACCCGGTAATACGGTGCATCGGTGCCGATCGGAGTGCCGTCGCAATGCAGCGTGGCGGCGCTGGCCGTCGTTGTGCCCGATGTGTAGGGAACGTACCAGGCCGAGGTCGGGATCGTTGCGGGATTGTCGGAGCCATCTGTAAGCGAGGTCACATTCCAATCGGGTCCATTCAGGCTTTCGAGTGTCTGGTTGGAGTAGGCAACGGTGCCGTTCGGTCCCAGGCCATCTAGCTGGAACAGATAGTTCATCACGCTCTGATAGTTCGGCTTGCAATTTACGTCGAAGGTCGGGATGTAGCTGCCGGGCGTGTCGTAGTAGAGGCCGCCGTGGGTCAGGCCCAGCGTGTGGCCGATCTCGTGGTACAGCGTGCCGGCGATGACGTTGGCGCGCTTGCTCATATCCTGGTTTGGGGCCGTCTCCCAAAGGCCCAGGGTTACGGCTGAATCGGAGCCGCCCAGGTCGGAGTAGCCGGAGATGCTCGTAACCGTGCCGGATGTAAGCCCGATGACCGGCTCAGGCAATGGGTCGTTTAGGGGATAGTTCCAGCCGTTGGTGACACCGGCAGGAGTTGCGATTTGAATTGTCTTCGTGTCGGGACAGCCGGTCGTGTCGTACACCCCGTCGAGGCTCGGCATTCCCAGCACGCCGGTGATTGTGACGCGGCTCGGGCAGGCGTTGATCCCAGTGCCCCGGTCAGCGGTGGTGATGGTCGTAGTGGTCCCTGAAACTGCGATCGAAATCAAGGTCCCATACCGCGTGTTCCAGGCCGGAATGGCGAGAGAGAATCCGAATAGAACGTAGTGATAGCTGTCCTTCTGGCCATACGGGAAACGCGCTGTGCAATCGCCGCCCGATGCGCACGAGGCAAAATTGCGTGGCCATACCTTCGAGATTTCCAGGCTGCTGTCCCAGCTCACGACCCCAGGCGCGCCGGGGAACTCGCACAGCTGCGATCCACTATCGGTGCAGGTGTCTTCGAGAATCGGGTTCCCGATTTCGAGATGAAGATGGATTGGAGGTGACATCGAGGCGAATGCCTGCGTCACCATCGCCAGCGGATCGTTGCCTGAGGCATCAGGCGACGGGTACAGATTCTCCTTGGTGAAATCGCAGGTACCGTCTGCGAGCAGGGCTGAGCACATGTAATCGAGTTGAACGAAAAGGTCTTTTTCGCCGTGCGCTGCGCCCGGCAATGCCACCCATGATCCGGTCTTCACGTCGTAATATCCTGGCTGCCCTGCATGCGGATCGCCTGCCGGCGGGCCGGTTTTCCACGCGTCCAGAATTCCGTCATTATCGCTATTGTTGACGGGTGTCGAGAGAATGACGGCGGCATAGGCGTTGCCCTGACTCAGCGTCTCAGTGTATTGGTTCGGTTGCCCCAGCGTGACGGAACTCGCGCTGTCGTTCCAGGCTCCGCCGCCTGCAAAGAGGTTTGTGAGCTCTCCCGTGCCGCTCGCTCCGCCAACCGCGTCATAAAATCCCTGCACGGTCTGAGACAAGGGGCCGGTGGCCGTGGTTGGTATGGCCGAACCGTCGTAAATCACCACTGACTTGAGCGGGAAGTTCGGAGATAGGACGCGATAGATCACCACGAGGCTTGCGCCCTCAGAAAGCGGCAATGCTGTTCCTCCGCCGTCGGGCAGCGAAACGTTGAATGTGCCCGACGCGTAGCGTATCCCATTCGCTCCGACGGGAATATAGGTGTTTACGTCGGCGCGATACACGCGCAGCGTGCCGCTCAACCCATCGTCGGTGTAAAGTTGGTCGCTCCCGATTTGCTCCCCGGTGATCGTATAGCCCATAAATGTCGCACTGGTGGTCGAAGGCGACGACGTATTCTCCACCGTTTCCCAATACAGGTAAGCCGCAAGAATGTCGGCGCCGTCGGGAACACCCTGGCTGCCGCTGTTGGGGATCGTGATAGGCCCTGTAGCGATGCCGCCCACACCCTTCCCTCGTAGATTCACTCCCGCGGAGACATAGTCGCCGGTGACGAAGTAGTTATTCTCGAGCGAGAGTTGGTTTGCCGCTGGCGGCTGCCCGGTCGACAGGACCAGCGAAACCGAGGATCCAACAGTCGTCTGCGTACCGGCGGCCGGGTTTTCGCTGACCACACTCCCTGCGGGGACAATGCTGCTTGATTGACTTGTCACAGTCCCCACAATCAGACCTGCACCGGTGATGGCCGTTGTCGCGTCCGCTTGCGTCTGATCCACAATGTTGGGTACAGCCACCAGCGCCGGTCCGGTTGAGACAACCAGATCGACGGACGATCCATTCATCACCAACATTCCAGCGGCTGGGTTTTCGCTGATGACATCGCCCGAGGGGACTGTGCTGCTTGACGCAGTCGTCACATTGTCCACCACTAGGCCCGCACCCTCGATGGCCGTTGTCGCCGTCCCTTGCGCCTCACCCACAACGTTGGGTACCGAGACCTCGGGTTGAAGTCCATTGCCCTGGAGTAAAACGCTCTGCATTGCATTCGCAGCATTGAGAGCGTTGTCAGTAATGACGGCCGTGCCGGTGAGCGGGCTGCCCACCGCCTGCGGCTCGAAGCTGATGCTCAGGTTGCAGGACACGCCCGGCGCCAGCGAGAAGGTCGCGGTGCAATCGGATGGCGTACCCGGGCCGGAAACCTGACCAAAGTTGGATCCGACGACCAACCCGGGGGAAATGGCATTCAACGCCTGGTTGCCGATGTTCTGAATCGTGACAGATTGCGGGCTGCTCGTGCCGAACTCATTGGTCGCAGCAAAGCTCAAAGAGGGCGGCTGCGAGAGATCAAGCTCCACCACCTTAGACAAATCCGCGAGGAAGATCTCGCCGGCCGCACCTACTCCAACGCCGAGGACGCCGGGGGTACCCAACCCGGAGACTGGCAGGATTGTCTGCACGCCCGCCGGCGTAAGCTCCATTACATCGTTGATGTAGTAATTCGTAGCGAAAACATCCCCCGCCGCATCCACCGCCACGCCGATGGGGTCATCCAGTCCGGTGAATGGCAGCGTGGTTTGCACCCCGCTCGCTGTCACCTTCACAACCTGGTTGTTGTGGGAGTCAGCGATGATGACATCGCCCAGCCCATCCACGGCCACGCCTTGCGGGACGCTCAGCCCGCTGCCCACCGTGGTCTGCGGGCCGCCTCCTGCCGGGACCTCCACCACCCGGTTGTTCATATAATCCGCAATGAAAACATTCCCCACCCCGTCCACTGCCACGCCCGACGGGGCGTTCAGCCCGCTGCCCAGCGTAATCGGCTGCCCGCCTCCAGCCGGGATCTCCAGCACCGTGTTGGTGCTCTGTACGGCGGTATAGACATTACCCGCTCCATCCACCGCCACGCCTTCGACGACGCCCTGCCCGCTGACGAGGGCCGTCTGCGTCCCGCTGCCGGCCGCAATCTTCACCACCCGCCCGTCTGTCCAGGTTGCAATGAAAATATTGCCCGCTGCATCCTCGGCAATACTGTACGGGTCCGCCAGTCCGCTGGCCACCGTCGTCTGCGTACCCGGACCAAACGCGATCGCCGGTCCTTGGCCAACGCCATAAATCAGCTGAGTCGCGATGAGGTTGGCTGGGGTGTTGTTGTCGAAGAGCTCCACCGCGCCCATGCGCAATCCCGGCGCGATCGGCGCAAAGGTGACATTGGCTGTGCAGATGCCCGGACCGGTGAAGCCGGTACACGTGCCGACGCTGGCCAGCGAGAAGTCAAGTTTGGGGGTGGTGACGCCTTGTGTGACCACCTGAACCGAGCCAACAGTCGTGCCCGCCGGGACGCTGAAGGTCTCGGGCAGTACGTTGCTGCACAGCTCCGGTGTGTTTGCTCCCGAGGGGCAGACGTTGATGTTGCCGAAACTGCTCGGCGTGAAGGTCCAGCTCAGGATATCGTTGTTTTCATCATAGGCACCCGTCGAGGCCGTGAAGCCGGCGTAGGCCGAGTTGTTGGTCAGGCCAATCGTTGTCATATTGAAGGCCACGCCTGTGGGAAACAGGTCGGTGCCATCCAGAATCACATCGAGGCACGGCTGGGAGCCGCAGGCCGTCTGCGTAGCTGCCGGTTGGGTGGAGTAGGTAACCGTCACCGTGTGCACATTGCCGTCGGCCAACGTAATGCTTGTGCCCGTCAGAATGTTTTCGCCGATCACGCAGCTAGGCGAGCCTTTGCCCTCGCCGTTGGGTACGTTCTCGCAGTTCGCGCCTGTTCCATTGCTCGCAATGAACACGCTATTACCATGCGGATATTCAGTACCATCGCCGTTATAGGTCTTGAACCCTATGGCCACACTGTTCGGGATGCCACCAGTCGGCCCCCCGCAAAAGTAGCTGTTTCCACTGAGGGGATCGTCAGCGAATCCCATCCCACAGCCACCCGGGCCCAGCGCGCTTGTTCCGCCAGGCGAATTCTGGACCACGAATGCAAATCCGTCGGCAGAGCCGCCCGTCAACTGAAACGTGAAGGTGGTGGAAAAGGAACTGCCAACCGGCTGCGGGGTGGTGTACCAGGCAGACCCGTCTTGACCCGTCGCAGCCTGGGTAACCTGCAGCAGACTCGTTGCGCTGGCGCCCTGCTGAAAGCTGGCGCCGCTGTTCAAATGAAGGCAATTCGGATTCGAAGTGAAATCCGGCGAATAACTGGGCGAACTTGGGCAGCTCACCAACCCGAATGCGGCACGCCCCCCTGTCAAAAACAGAGCGAAAGCGACAGCCACAGCCGCCGTCATCCATCTCGCGCCTCCGAACTTCGCAAATTCCCTGGCCGCAGCTTCTGGCTGCGAACTCAAGTTCCCGCGGTCGGCAATGCGAGCGAAAAAGGACATCCCTGCAAAACACACTCTCAGAGCTGAGCCAGCGGACTGCTTGATCATGTTTTAGGTCTCCCGGGGAATCGGAGCTGACGGTGAATCTACTTTGAATACAAGAGGGAAGGGCCCGAGGTCGGACGCGGATCTCCCTGTCACAACGGGCAAACGCCCGGCCGCTCGGCACGGTGCTTCCTCTCGCCGAGTCAAAGATTCAATTGGCCATCGGGGAAATGGCGCCGACTTTCAGGCTATTCATGCCTCACAGGTGGACCACATTCGCTGGCACCTGTGGGAGAGAGCCCTCCAAGGGTGATGAGTCTAGAATCTATTGAGGATAGTCACTTGTCAAGACGCTCGGCCCCATCCGGGCCGAAATTAACATTGAATGACAACGATCGCATATTACGACGGTCACCCTCCCCGCCAGACCCTTCTCGATCCATCACGCGAGCTGGTGCCCGGACGGGGACTTGAACCCCCACGGCCGGTTAAGGTCTGAGGATTTTAAGTCCTATTTTGCCATCTTTGCAGTGAGTCGCATGAAGTCGCATTCTGTTGAATAACTACATTATTATCAGACATTTAAATATGCACATTAGATCGCACGATGTCGCACTGAGCTGCAGGGAATTCCGGTACAAAGTATCCCCATAAGTATCACCAGCATTGCCTTGGAAAAGATGCAGATTGGTCCTCATGGCGAGCAGCGAGATTTGCCTTCGCGCGGACTTAGCCTGGAAAGACGGTTGCATTTGCAAGATTGAATTTACTTCAGCGTCAGTATGCCATCGCTTGCCGAGATTTGACATCCCGTTAGCGATTGGGGCATTTGGACGACACGCTGGAACCGGCGATCAAGATCGAGGCGAAGTCTGTGTCGCGGACCGACCATTGAAGGCTCGGTTGTTCCCGCTTTAAGCCGTAGCCCTATCATGTCATTGCGAAAGGTATTCGAGCCTCGAGACAAATACTCAAATAGGAAAGCCGAAATCGTGGGAACTACGTCTGCTCTCGGGAATCGCGGTACTCAAAGGCGAGCTCTTCGTCAGGAAATGGCTCGGACCATTTCCTTCAATGAGGTACCTGGCTTTCCGCCTTAGTGAAAAAAGGAAATCGGATTCACGAATTGACCAAGTCCTCCGACTGGCAGACCGTCCGCTCGCAAAGATGGCGGTTGGCTCCGTTTGAAGATGTTGAACCTTATTGCAGAACAAACGTGTCCTGCTTCGAGAAGTCGAAAACGGCTGAACGTCATCTCCCCGGCATCGATGGGCCGCAGCCATTCGGCCAGCTCTTCGGCGGAGATCGCGCCCCTGAGCATCCCCTCCTCCACACCCGCATACGAACCCTGCACGTCAGCAGGCAGAATGTAGAACTGCCCCCACTGGTTCGAATAGCCGTGGCCGGAAAAACTCAGAACGCCGTGGTCACGACTATGGCCCTGCAAGATTGCTTGCCGATACGGCGGTAATTGTGACGGACTGCCGAATCGAAATAGATCGCATCCCCTGGATCCAGCGCATGGGTGTCAGAGCCGATGGTCAGTTCTAGCTTGCCGCTGATCAGGTACAGCAGTTCGACTCCCGGGTGCTGGTGCATCCTCGCATTTTCGGCGGGCACAGACTCGAATTCCGCGTAGAACGCACTGAGCTTCCGCTCGGTTGCTTTGAAATCGAGGCTCTCGAAGTGGTAAGAAATGCTGCCGCGGCCTGGATTCTCAGGAAAACGCAATCGTTCCCCCCGGCGCACGATGGAAACCACATGGCGCTTGCGTTCATCGGTGAAGAAATAATCCAGGCCGACACCGAAGGCCATGGCAATTCGCAACAGTGTGGGCAAGGTGGGGAATAGCTTGCCGCACTCCAGTTTCGATAGCATTGCCGGCGAAAGGCCGGTGTGTTTGCCGAGTTCGACCAGGCCCATGCTCTTCTTCAGCCGCAGAGCACGCAGTTTCTCTCCCAGCGCATATGGCTTGAGTCCTTCCACGATCGTCTTATTGGCCACCGGCGCCTCCTGTTTTCCCTTCAGTAAAAAAGTTCCGGTTCTTTTCATTGGCAGTCACATGATTTGGTGTCTGCCATCATCCTTGCATAAAAAGAAAAATAATGTGCTTTACAGTTAATACATCGCACCGGCAGAAGGTGCAACAACAAAAAGGAGATGACATGAGAGCAACTGGGTTCGCGCTCATTCTGGCCGTCTTGCTCAGCGCCACGGGGATCCAGGCCCGTGCGGCGGACAAGGACATTGTCGACACCGCGGTAGCGGCGGGATCATTCAATACCCTGGCGGCGGCGCTGCAAGCGGCAGGTTTGATCGACACATTAAAAGGCAACGGACCATTCACAGTGTTCGCCCCCACGGACGATGCCTTTAAGAAACTTCCCCCGGGAACCCTTGAGTCGCTGCTTAAGCCGGAGAACAGGGAGAAGTTGCGGGCCATTCTCACCTACCACGTGGTAGCGGGAGAGTTAACAGCCGCGGAGGTCATCAAGCTCTCCTCCGCCAAAACCCTGAACGGACAAAGCGTGACGATCAGCACTAACGACGGCACTGTCATGGTGAATAACGCCAAAGTGGTGAAGGCGGACATCCATGCTTCGAATGGCGTGATCCACATCATCGATACGGTGCTCCTACCTGAAGGCAACTGACAACAACACCAAAACCGATTCCATGTTTTGAGGAGAATAAGATGAAAACAATCGACGTACTTGCAGCCGTACTTCTGGTAGTTGGCGGTCTCAACTGGGGCTTGGTAGGCGCGGCACACTTCGACCTGGTCGCGACGATCTTCGGCCTCAGATTTGGCGAGACCTCCGCGATCACTTCCATCGTGTATTTGCTGGTGGGCATTTGCGCGCTGTATCAGGCGGTTTCCTTCAAGGCCATTCAGCGGCGATGGGGGCATGAATCGGCCCTCGCCACACGATAACAACTCACAAACAGCGAACGGGGGAGCGTGGATATCGCTCCCCCGTTCTTCCCATGAACTCGATCCGGAGATTGCGCGGAGATCCTCGCGTCCGGTGCGGAAGCCGGATGTATGTCTCTTGCCGGTACCGGCAGAAAATTCGATTCCAAGAAATTCATCGCTAGGGTCGCAGGCCTTGAAGGAGTCCATGTCTAACCGCAGCTGGTTGATGCTTTTGTTTTTCACGCTCACGTGTTTTGGCGCGGCAACAGCTGGCTCAGCGTGGACATCTTCGTCGCTGAACACGTGGTACGCGCAGTTGCGCAAGCCTGCCCTCAATCCTCCAAGCTGGACCTTCGGGCTGGTTTGGTCTGTTCTGTATTTGCTCATGGCGGTAAGCGCATGGCTGGTTTGGCGAGGCGCAGGCTGGAACGGAGCCAAGCATGCTTTTGTGTTGTTCTTCCTGCAGTTAGGACTTAACGTCGCTTGGTCGTACTTGTTTTTTGGTCTTCACTCTCCGGCAGCAGCGCTGACCGAAATCTTCATCCTTCTGGCGGCGATCATGGGCACCGCCATTGCCTTTCTTCCTTTTTCCAGGATTGCATTTTGGCTCATGTTTCCCTATGCAGCCTGGGTATCATTTGCCATCTATCTCAACTTTCAGATATGGCAGCTGAATTCAGGTTCGATATGAAAATCCTGGTTACTGGTGCAACCGGATATGTCGGCAGCAAGTTAGTGCCGAAACTGGTTGAGGCAGGGCACGAGGTAGTGTGCATGGTGCGAAATCCTTCGCGCACCGGCGAGTACGCCCTCGACGGGCAAGCCGGTAAATCGGAAGATGTAACTATGACCTAGTTATTCCTGCGATTCTTCCTCCACTACCTCACCTTCGATGCTGATTGTCGGAATGGAAGATACAGTAGCAGGAATAAGCCGAATGCAACGCCTTCAGAAGCCACGATGTACCAAGGCCATGGTCCAAGGAAATCGAGAAGCGATGCATTCTGAGGCTTGGCTAGGAGGTACATGTAATTTGTCTTGAAGATCAAATCGAATGTGCCGACGATTGCGACAAAGATATTCAGGGCCAGCATCGCCCTACCGACCGACCCTGGCCGTGGCCGCGCCAGTCTGGACCATACGAGGTACAGCGCGGCGGTCACAACGAGGTCATGGGCGAAAAAGAACTGAACCGTTGACAAGGAAGGAAAGGACTCCCATAGGTCCGGAGTGAGCAGCGCCATCGAGGTTCCGGCCAACGCGCAATAGTAAGCCAGATCGAAGATTTTCGGATTGAGGGTAAACAACGCAATGATGATGAGGCAGAGCGTGGCGTCGCAGAGTTCCAGCGGAAGATGATCTGGAAACGTAAGCTGGCCGTGTGAGGCTAGATATCCGTAATACAGGGCCGAGTCCGAGAGAAGTATGGCCGCTAGGCCGACTCGCAGCCACCTGAATTCGGGCGAGAGCTGCCGCTGGACTGCTGCAAGAATGGCTGCAAGAAGAGGGACCGCGCCGAGAATGGTAAGGTGCGCCAGTCCGAGAAGGTGGAAATTGGTGGTCATGACATAAGCCAAACTGTTGCAATATCGAATTAGAGCACCGACCGGCATTGCCATAGATGTAGCTACAACCCATGGTTCAGCTTACTCCTGGATTGTCGGCCACTCTTCAATTACTAGTTAAGTAACACCCAGCCATAGATTGTGAACCCGATTTCTGGGCCGGCCTGAGATTCCGTTTCCCGACACCCGAAATCATCCGTTTTCATCCCGACGCGCAGGATCAGTCCTCGAAAACGCCGTAGTGTCTCTCATTTTCCAGCGCCCACTCGGTCGTGAAATCGCGGGACACTGTGTATGGTCCGCCGCACGAATGCAAGGGGACATTGAGGACGAGGGAAGCAGTCTGCGTCTATGTATTCGGCCTTCAGATGGAGGTTATTCTCCTGGCCACGATGAGTTCCGCGCGTGCCTGTTCTAACTAGCCGAACGGTCGTAAAGACCACAGTGTCACATCAGAATTCAGGCACGCCGTTTTGACTGTTCGTTCGTCTTCGCTGTTCCTGTGCAGACCTCGGTGGGTAAATTCAATCCGTTTCTAGCCCCTACTCGATCATGAGATCGCGGGACGCCGGCCGACTTTTGAGGAGTAATCGGCGCTTGTGAAAACATTGGCGATTTTGCGCCAACCGAGATTCGTGGCACACGAGAGGATTCTACGAACGCACCGCCGTTCTCTATCATCATGCACGAGAGACGCCTTACAAGCGGATCTTCTGGGCTCCCGTGGCCGGAAGACGTTGGCGGGTTGACTGGCCGAGGACGAATCGGAGTACCGGAATCTGATGCCGGGCTTGGTGAGCTTGTTCTGAAAAATAGTGCATTTAATCGAGGTGCCCAGGTTGTATGCGATCACACTCAACCACAGCCGCACCTCGTTAGACCGGAACCGGTGGCAGCTCAGAAGCGTCATCTTCACCGCCTGCTGGGCTTCCTTGATCCACTGCTCTGCCGTACCGCGTTTGTTGTAAAGACGAATTTATGAAATCAAAATACAGGCCCAAATCAGCGGGATCCGTAGGTTCTTTCGGCCGAACCAGAGGTACATTACGGCACAATGCGCCGTTCCTTGCCGATCCGGATATTGATTCCTATAAAGGAGCCGTAGACGTTGAGTCCATAGTCCGTGTATGCGGGCTGGGACAAGTAGAAGTTCGAGATGTGATCGTAGGTCATTCCCGCAGCGAAGCTGAATCGAGGATTGAAGTTATATCGCGCTCCGCTACCCATCATCAGGGTGAACGTCAGGTCCTGCCCCTGGGCATAGAGGACCCCGTCAGGTCCTTTGGCATTGATGTTGCCGACTCCACCTCGAGCCTCGAAATACGGCACGATCCTCCAGTTGCGCTGGATAAAATTACGGCGCATTCCGTAGACGAAGGCGAAATAACGAGTCTCCGGACCGCGCGGGATCGCGGTATAGGTTCCACTGAAGGTTAGGTCTAAATTACCGCGTAGAATGCCGGATCCGTTGATGTTATCAACGTGCCACCGGACAGAGGCGATATTGGGCACCAGAGTGTAATGCAGCGGCCAGGTGTTGTATGGGTCGCCGGCGACAAAATTAAATACAAAGGGGATATTGTTGGGGAGCCAGCCGGTTTCCAGAGAGAACTCAAGCTTGTTTTTGTAGTAGATGTTCCTGTTGAAGTCCGCCGGATCGTAAAAGCGGAAGAAACTGCTGGGCGGAGATGCCGCTAGGTCCTGGCCAATCGCAATATGGACGAGAAGGACGAAATAGAGCGCGAACGAGAAACGTCCTGCGTGCATCCCAGAGCCGCCAGTGCCCCGTTTATAATCCTGCTTTCCAAGTAGACGAATTTTACTTGGAGTTTCCATTTTGCATCCCAGAACAGGAGCACCGTATACGTCACCTAACACTTGGTCAGTGGCTTCGGTCACAGTTTGTCGTTCACCTCAGCTCCCCTGTGATGTCACGGCTAAGCTGCTCCATCCAGGACGACTGAAAGCCCGAAAATGGAGCGCCTTGAAGCAAATTCTCAGACACCTCTCCTTCCCCCTTTTTGATTTCTAGCTTTTCACGTGCCAGTCGTCAGCTTTTACCCAGTCGGCAGCGCGGCGCACACGGCTGCAGATCGGATCAGTCCCGGCAAACGCCGCAGTGTCTCTCATCTTCCAGCCTCGGCTCAGTCATGAAGATCGCAAGACCCTGGCTGACTTCAGGAGACCTATCTGCAAAAAGTGGTATCGGAGTTCAGTTCATTGAGAAATGCCGGGCAGGTAAGTCTGCGGCGCTGGATGTTTGGCCGTGGGTCGCCGCGAACGGGACTACACTGAAGCCGAAGCGAGTATTATGGCTCCCGCCCCGGCTTGCGCCTGCTTTCGCTTTTATGCCGAATTGAACGATCATCTGCCGCCCAGGCTGCAGTATGGGAAGGTGGAGAAGCAGTTCTTCGTGCCGGCTTCAGTGAAGGACATGATCGAAGCTATCGGCGTGCCGCATACGGAAGTAGATCTGGTCCTGGTGAATGGCGAGTCGTCGGACTTCTCGCGCCTGGTCCGGAACGGCGATCGGGTGGCCGTCTATCCAGTGTTTGAATCGATCGACATCACGCCGGTGTTGCGTCTGAGACCACAGCCGCTACGCGAGCCAAAGTTTGTACTCGATGTCCACCTGGGCAGATTGGCAGGTTATCTGCGCATGCTCGGGTTTGACTCAGTGTATGCCAATCGCGCGAGCGATCTGGAGCTGGTGCGAATCTCCGCCGAAGAAAGGCGGATCCTGCTGACACGCGACCGCGGCGTGCTGAAGCACTCCGCCGTGACCCATGGTTATTGGCTGCGCGAGATCGACAGCCGCCGCCAGACCGAGGAGGTGGTAAGGCGCTTTGATTTGGCCCGGTCACTGCGCCCGCTCACACGCTGCATGGTTTGTAATGAACCGCTCACGGAAACCTCAAAAGCCAAGGTTGGCGGGCGCGTACCGCAAGGGATTCTGGCGTGGTGCAACGAATTCCGGGAGTGCGCGGGCTGCGGGCGAGTGTATTGGGAGGGCTCACACTCCCGGCGAATGCGCCGCTGGACCGAACAGCTGACTGCTGCTACGCCCGCGCTGTAAGGCAGGTCAAGGGCACACGCCAGACATTTGATCTCCACCCAGGACCTTCCCTCAGGACCGAAACCAAATCACAACTGCGGTGATGACGCTGACCATCATCGGAAACCATACCTGCGCCACCCACGGCGCCGGTATCAGGAACAGCATGTCGGAATTGATCAGCGAGGTGGGCCAGCCAATCGTGAGACGAAGCCAGACGTAATACGAGAAATCCCAGAAAGCGAATGCCCACAAAAACACAATGACTCTTTCCCTTGTCCGTTGTCCCGCAAGAAGGGCGATGCCGCCGAGCATGATCATGGTTGCCGCTTCGCGGAAACACTCTATTCGAAATAAAGTTCCAGGGAAGGCGGCGAGCGCTTTCACCTGCGGGCCAGGCCATAGTCCCGTGGCCGCTCTCAAATAGACCACAACCGCCGCTTCAACGAACCCAAAGGCTACGCCAAAAAGCGCGACTACCAGAAGCCTTTTCCTGCCGATACGAAGTTTCTCCGTCTTCGATAAGAGATAGGGAACTGCGGGAATGAGGATGAGTAAGTTGACCCACCAAGGCATAGCGAACAGGACAAAGCCAGCCATAACCTGAGTCTACGGCGAAAAATAGGAATTTGACGATTCGTCCCTCTCAGCTGGCGCTCGGCTACCTGCACATCTCGCTCAGGCAAGGCCGGATCGCCTCTAACCAGTGACGGGTATCACTGAAAGGCGCTTCTCTTTGCGCAGAATGTTGGTGTCAGTTTCCAAGAGGCAGCCGCGGAGTTCTTTCTCCGCGACGCCCCGCTGCCATTGCGGGGAGTGGTTTCAGTCCACGGCATCCCTTCCTCCCACGGAATGGGAAATCCAGCACGCGGCATGCAGTAAACCCGCTATGAAGTCTGGAGAAACCCCATGGTGATGGCCTCCGAATTGCGCGAAGGAATGACGCTCCGAATCGACAAGCAGGTCTATAGAGTCCTGGATGTTGAGGCCAAGGCCGGCGCCGCCAAAATGGGCGGCACGGTACGGGCCAGGCTCTCAAATGTGCGCAGCGGCCGAATATGGGATCAGCACTTTCGGCCCCTGGAACGGCTGGAAGATGTGGAGGTAGAGAAATGCGAGGCGGAGTTTCTTTATAGCGACGGCCGCAACTGCATTTTTCAGCGACTGGACTCCTTTGAACAGGTTGAGTTTCCTGCGGCTGACCTTGGTTTGGCCGGGAGGCTTCTGCAGCCCGGAACCGAAGTGTCCGCAGAGTTTTTCGAGGGAGAACCGATCAACGTCGTTTTGCCTGACACTGTCGAAGCTCGCGTGGTAACCACTGCGCCTCCGGCGCGTTCGCAGCAGGATTCGGCCCAAAAGGAAGCCTCGCTCAACAATGGCCTCACCGTACAGGTCCCCCTGTTCGTTGCTCCCGGCGAACTTGTGAGTGTCGACCTCAGCACCGGACGCTACGTCGAACGGGTTCGCACACTGCACAAGAAAGCTGTATAGAGAAGCCCTGAAGCGGAGGCGAGGTGATGATTGATCTTCTGACGGTTCTCATGGAAATTCCGGATGATGCCAACATCATCATCGGCCAGTCCCACTTCATCAAGACGGTAGAGGATCTTTACGAAGCGGTCGTGACGACAGCGCCGCATGCCAGGTTTGGCTTGGCCTTCAATGAGAGCTCCGGAGCGTGTCTGGTTCGCTCGGACGGAAACGACCAGGTTCTCCGCGATACAGCCATCCGGAATGCCAAGGCTCTGGCGGCCGGCCATGTATTTGTCCTGATGATCCAAAACGCCTATCCCATCAATCTTCTGAATGCAATCCGCAATGTTCCAGAGGTGTGTTCTATCTTCTGCGCAACGGCCAACCCGGTCGAGGTCGTACTGGCAAGGAGCGAACAAGGGCAAGGCGTGCTTGGCGTCATCGACGGAAGTTCACCCAAGGGAGTCGAGGGAGAAGCGGATGTGGCCTGGCGGCATGATCTGCTGCGCAAGATCGGCTACAAGCGATAGTCAGCCTGAACCGGAACTGGCCTGACTGTGTGGCGCTGATTGCGACCAGGAATTGGTGAACGCGTGATGGGAATCATCTGCTGATCTCAACTCGCGGAAGAACGCGACCGGACAACGAGGTGGTTATGGCACTCACGAGTCTGATGGAATATCTCGATGCGCACAACGTCGCGTACGTTGTCATCTCTCACTCGCCCGCTTTCACGGCACAAGGAATTGCCGGGCTAACGCACATTTCAGGAAAGGAGCTGGCGAAAACCGTGATCGTCAGGCTGGACGGTAAGCTGGCGATGGCGGTCATCCCTGCAAAATTCCATGTGGACCTGAACTTGCTGCGGATGGCAGCGAACGCGAAATCCGTCGCGCTAGCCACCGAGGAGGAATTCAAGGATCGATTTCCTCAGTGCGAAACCGGTGCGATGCCGCCCTTTGGGAATCTCTTCGAACTCGATGTCTTTGCGGATGAGAGCCTGGAGAAGGACAAGGAAATTGCTTTCAATGCAGGGACGCATCGCGAACTGATCCGCATGGCCTGGGATGATTTCAAGAAACTAGCCAAACCCAAGGTCATGAGGTTCGCCGCGGGACGTTCTGCTGAAGCTGCGTAGATCACAGGATTGTCACGCAGAACAAGCCGCACCATCTGGCTGGATGGAGGGCCTTGTCCTCAGAGGACGGCACTCGACTTTTGGCTCCTGCGTACCAAAGAAAGGTATTGCGATGTCCCTTGTACTGAAAGCAACCGCATTTGCAAACGGTAGCGTGATTCCCAGGAAGTACACGTGCAGCGGCGCTGACTTGTCGCCCGCACTAATCTGGGATGGCGTCTCGCCCGCAGCGCACTCGTTGGCGCTGATTGTGGATGATCCTGATGCGCCCAGAGGTACGTGGACACACTGGTTGATTTGGAACATGCCCGCCCATCTTACGGCTTTGCCAGAGGGAGTGCCTGCGCAAGATGTGCTTGAGAATGGTGCCCGTCAGGGCCGGAACGATTTCAATCGCATCGGTTATGGCGGCCCATGCCCGCCTCCCGGAAAAGTGCATCGCTATTTCTTCAAGCTGTACGCTCTTGACATTGCGCTCGACCTGAAGGTAGAGGCCGGCAAACAGGAGTTGGAACACGCCATGAAAGGCCACGTTCTGTCGCACGCGGAATGGATGGGTACGTACAGGCGCTAACTTGGCTTCTTGCGCAATGACATACAGTCCTTACTTGAACAGCCGATTCCAACGGTTGAGTAACGGGAAACGCCGCACTGTCCGGTTTTCCTGCCCCGATTCGGTCATGAGATCGCGGTACACTTGCCCACTTTCACGAGAGTGATCTCACCGAAGTCCGTTTCGGGGGCATAGGTGAAGCACCAAGAGGCGCCCGGATCACTTCTGCGTTTCGGACCGGAGGCCAGGGTGGCTTCGGTCCATGGGCTCGGGCATTCCGTCAACAGTTAGATAACTGCAAGGCAGCCACATAAGCAGGGTTCACCGAGGTATTCAGAGCGTTCACCTCTATTTGAGGACGGCAGTCTTCCCCGACCTGACGCTAACTCCCGCACTGAAGAGTTCAATTTTTCGGGGCGAACGCGCATGGACCTGGGAGTCTGTTCAGCACGCTCCGGCCTAGCTCGATTAGCGCATCGCTTTGGCTCGCTAATGGATCCTCATTGCGAACGACGAGATAGTAGCGGCCCCTGGCGGCTAGTATCTCGGCTGGGGTGACACTGGCAAGGCAACCGCTGGCGAGTTCCTTCTCGGCATTGAGGCGGCGGCTACTCTGGTAGATGTGCGACGCGGCGGAGGCATCTTTCATCTCGTAGAGCTCCGCGATAAAGCGCTCGTTGCCACGGCCGTACCGTCGGACGTAGAGCTCGGAGAAGCCCTGCTTCACGTAGAGGTCAGCCCCACCATCGATATACGTGTACAGCGTCGCGCCCGTGTAGCTCTCCGGTTGTTCGATGTCTGCAAGACCGCCGAGCGCCGCGCCGGAAGGCAAACGACCGGCCCCACGGCATGCCCAAAGGCCGAGCACCAGCGTGCACGCAACTGCGGTGCCGCCAACACGTCTCATGCGCGGATCTCCACGACCTTGACGGCGTCCAGGTCCGCTTTGCCCAGACCGACGGCGGCCGCGTGCCTGAGCTGTGGGGTAATCATGTCGAGTGTGAACGTCTCGTCGTGCTGGGCCATGAGGCGAGCGCAATAGGCGTCGACCGCCACCATGTCGCCGCTCAGGATGAGCTTGTTGACGCCCGGGACGACCTCGGCTCCTCCGCCCAACCCCGGACCACTGCGCGCCAGGATCGCGCGGGCGTCCACGATGTTTAGTTGCGGCCTGACCGCGTCGGCAAAATGGACCAAGCGCTGCTGCATCAGCCCAGACCGGCCATCGCTGTCCTTCGTATGAACGAGCATCCGGTCAGCCATGGCGACCGAGCCGAAATGCATCTTGAGAGCGCAGGTGAAGTTCACCCACTGATGGCGCTTCACGACCGGCAGGCTGACGACGATGGGTGCCTCGTGCAAAATCCGGTGAACAGCGACCGGCTTTGCGATCGGCCAAGCCGGATTCCGGACAAAGACGAACTCGTCCGGATCCAAAAAATCCCGGGCGAGAACAGGCACGCCGCCCTGTGTGAGCTTCTCCAGGACGCCTAGGCGCCGCAGGATATGTTCAGGCCGTATGCCCGCGCTCAGTCGGGTCCCAGAAGAGTCAAAGAGGCTGGTCTTACTCACGCCCACACGCTTCAGCTCGGCGGCCACTGCCAGTACGAATTCGGGGGCGGTCGTCACCGGATAAGGCTGCGACATAACGTAGTTGCCGCGAAAGATCGCCTCGGAGCCAAACTTCGCCAGCGGGTCCAGTCCTCCCAGGGCCTCGATCCCTGCACGCAGCATGGCATGCAAATCTTCGCCCTCCACGGCGACGAGCAGAGGCTTGCCAGCCGCGACAAACGGATTGGGGGGCGCCGACTTGCACGCGCGGGTTGTGAGTTTATACCCCCACTCGAACGCTGCCGTTGTCGTTGCGAGGGCACCGGCGCCTAGGCGAAGAAAACCCCTGCGATCGAGCAGCCTGGAATTGGATGAAGCGTTCATGACGCCCCTCCTCCCGCTCGATTGGCATCCAGCCAGCGGCCGACGAGCGCGGCGCCAGCCATCAGAAGCAACCCGAAGCCGACTGCCCCGCCGAGCATGTTCTGAGCCGCCACTCGCGAATCGTTCAGTCCCATCGCGATTAGGAAGATGGCCAGCATGCCAGCCGCGACGCCGACGGAGCCCAACAACGGTGCAGCAACAATGAAGGCGATCCTTGCGCGACGCCGGCGAAACGCGAAAGCCCCCACCGCGCCGATGACCAGGCTGGCCACGGGCCAGGCAAGCAGCGGCGAGAAAAAGGATTGACCAACCTGAACGGCAGCCAGACTGACCATCGCAGCGCTGACCGCACCCAGGAGTGCCGCGCGCGGCTGGTGATTCAACAAGCCCAGGGCGATCGCAGTGGCGCCAACCCCACAGGCAGTGCGTGGAGCCCACGAGCCAACGAATCCGCCCGCGATCCAGCCCAAGGCCGAGAAGCCGAGACCTGCAACCGCCCAGAGCAGCAGCGGACGGTCTCGGTACGGCTGCTGAGTTCCACCACCGGAGACTCTCGCAGGAAAGAAGAAAGCCCCTATACGTGCCAAGGAAGCTGCTTGCATGACCCTCTTCGTGCCCCCGATCGGCGCCCTTGTAAATCCACTAAATAATACGCCCACCACGGATGAAAGTTCCGTCTAAGTCCCGATGGCGGCCAACTCAGAAGCCATGGGCTACAGCAGATTCCCAACGACACGGGCCAGAAGTCAGCAACTGGGAAATCGATTTCGATTAGGAACGAAAAACGCCGTAGTGTCTCTCATTTTCCAGCGCCCACTCGGTCGTGAAATCGCGGGACACTGGCCGACTTCCGGGGAGTAATCCTAGATCAGGCCCACGGTCATCTGTTGATCAAATAGTAATTACTGGGATGGTCCGCCGCCTAAACCCCTCGAGGGTGTAGAGGTGAACACAGGAGGTGTTCCATGGAGATTCGCACCATTGGTATCGATTTGGGTAAGACGGCGTTCCACCTTGTAGGCGTCAACGCACGCGGTGAAGTTGTGGTGCGCAAGAAGTGCTCGCGGATTCCGGATAGATGGGATGAGAAGGTCGACCCCGATCGCCGAGCATTAAGCTGGCGGTGATCAACGCACTCGAGGTGCAATCCCGAAGGATGGAGGTCGACCCGTGAAGAAGCATAGCAGTTTTTCGAATAGCAGAGAGTCGTCACGTACGGAGACGAAGCCGATGCGGCGGGAGTCGCGGGAAGTGATGTCGGAACTGGTTGCCCAACTGAGGAAGCAGCTGAACGCAGAGAGGGTTGTGGTGCCAGGTGAGGACAAGGGTGTGGACGATGGAGAGAAACCTAACCTGGACGGTTTGACGGTGGGAGTAGATCTTGGGGACCAGTGGAGCAACTACTGCATCCTGGGACTGGGCGGGGAAACCCTGACGGAGGGTCAGTTCCGGACGAGTCCGCAGGCGGTAGTGGAATTCTTTCAAGGTCTGTCCCGATCGCGGGTGGTGATGGAAGTGGGAACGCATTCGGCGTGGGTGCGGGAAGTGATGGCCGGACTGGGACATGAAGTGCTGGTTGCCAATGCACGACGGATGGAAGGATCCAAGCGGCGCCGGGGCAAGAACGACCGGATTGATGCCGCCAAGCTGGCCCGGCTGGGACGGGTGGATCCGAAATCACTGTATGCGATTCAGCACCGCAGCACGGAAGTGCGAGAGGACCTGGTAGTACTTGGGGCCCGCGAGGCCCTGGTGGAATCGCGCACCAAGTTGATCAGTGCAGTGCGCGGCCTGGTGAAGACGATGGGGGGAACGAGACTGTCGAGCAGCTCCAGTGATGCATTCTCCAGGAAAGCGGCAGCGGAGATTCCGCAGCCAATTGGGGAGACGATACAGCCGCTGTTACGTCTGATTGCGAGCCTGAGTGAAGAGATCAAATGTTACGACCAGAAAATCGAACAGCTGGCCGGTGAGAAATATCAGCACACGAAGTTGTTGCGGCAGGTGACGGGAGTCGGACCGGTGACCTCACTGGCCTACGTGCTGACTCTGGAAACTCCCCTGCGATTCGCCAAGAGTCGCGATGTGGGTCCGTATCTGGGATTAGTACCTGGGCAGGAGGACTCCGGCGACAGTCAACCGCAATTAGGCATCAGCAAGGCGGGCGACAGGATGTTGCGCAAACTGCTGGTGGGCAGTGCCCAATACATCCTCGGACCGTTCGGGCCGGACAGCGATTTACGACGATTTGGAATGAAGCTGTATGAGCGCGGTGGAAAGAACGCGAAGAAACGAGCGACCGTTGCGGTGGCACGAAAACTTGCTGTTCTACTGCATCGGCTCTGGATCAGCGGAGAGGTGTATGAGCCTTTGGGCCACGTGCCGTTTCCGACTATAGCCCAGACAGCTGCAGCTTAGCTATCGAGCTCGAATCCGTTGTTGATCGTGCAAGACAGGCCTTTTCTGCAGGCTTAGTTGGAAGCGACATCCACCGCCTTGTTCGGGTGACTGCGAGTGACCGCCTGATCCTTAGAGATCGTCGGTTAGATGGCAGCACCCCAACAACCCAGGTCCGTCATCGGTGACGGACCTGGGACGTTAAATCGGACCCCAACATGCACCGGGCCCAAAGCGGCCCATTCAGAGTGCGGATAGAAGCCCGGCAGCGTGGATGCAATCTTCCCATCTCGGCACTGGTCAGAATGGAGGCCAGGAAATGATGTTTTTTCCAATAAGGAACGAAGCTGAACCAGAACGGGTTCCGCTTCGTTCCTATCTCCATGGTCCCGTGGTGCCGAGCTCTGTCAAGGATCGAGATGAACGTCTTCCAGACGCCCTTGACAAAGCTCGGCGCCACCTCCCATCGCTGTGCAGTTCAATCCAGAACGGCCGCCACGTCGGCCTTGACTTTTATGACCTTCTCATAGAAGGCGGTAATCCAGCCACAACGTGGCCGAAGAGAGTGTGGAACCCCTTGTCACATGCGCAGGTGACCGGGCGCACTGACTAGATGCACCTGGGTTAACTCAAATATCGCCGCGTCTCGCCTCCTTGAAGAGCAGTCCCCGCGAGCAGTTCCCGCCAGTTACGACGCAACACCCCCAGAGGCGCAGGCCCAATTCCCAGCGGGCTGCGTTGTCCATCGGACATTCTTGAGCGGGTTCCCCTCCCCCACCGCGAAACTCATTTGGTTGCGTGTCACAAGGAGGACTATGAACACCAATTCAAAACTCTGCAAGAAATCCAGAAGCCTACCGCTTTTGGTAGCCATGGCCGCGATCGCCGCGCTGGCGATTACGGTTCAAGCTTCTGGTCAGCACATTATCACTTACGAGGTACCGGGTGCGGGGACAGGCGCCTGGCAAGGCATCCAGGCCCCAGGCATCAATCCGGCGGGGGCGATCACCGGATTCTACTCAGACTCGAAGAATGTGTATCACGGCTTCCTGCGCACTCCTGACGGCAAGATCACCGCATTCGATGCTCCGGGCGCGGGCAATAAAAACGTCACCGGGTTTTACCCGACTGCCGCAGGGGTTTTGGGCGGCCAGGGCACCTACGGCATATCCATCAACCTCGCGGGGGCGATTACGGGAGCGTACATAGACAAGGACAATGTGATGCACGGCTTCCTGCGCTTTCCCGACGGCAAGTTCACGACCATTGACGATCCGAACGCGGGCACAGGCTACGCCCAGGGGACCGAAGCCGGGAACATCAACTCGGAGGGGGTGATTGCGGGGAGCTACGCAGACGCGTCCAGTATCTGGCACGGTTTCGTGCGCACTCCAGATGGTAGGTTCACGACGTTTGACGCTATGGGAGAGGGCAATAGCAGCGGCCAGGGCACATTCGTCTATTGGGCCTCATGCATCAACACAGAAGGAACGATTACGGGTGGTTACGTCGACGAGGGCGGCGTGAACCACGGCTACGTGCGCGCTCCTGACGGTACCATCAGGGAGTTCAACGTTCGGGGCGCGGGCATAAGCTCCGGCCAGGGGACTTGGTCTTGGAGCATCAACTCCGCAGGGGAGGTTACGGCAGAGTACGTCGACGCGGACTATGTGGCTCACGGCTACGTGCGTGCTCCGGACGGCAGGCTCACGAAGTTCGACGTTTGGGGTGCGGGCACAGGCGCTGGCCAGGGCACCATCGGGGAGGGCATCAATACAGAGGGAGTGATCGAAGGCAACTACATTAACACGAGCGGTGTTAACCGCGGCTTCGTGCGCGCTCCGGACGGCAGGCTCACGAAGTTCGACGTCCCCGGGGCCGGCTCGGGCGCCGGTCAGGGCACAATTCCCTTAACCATCAACCCCGCGGGGGCGATTACAGGAGCCTACATAGACAAGGACAACGTGATTCACGGCTTCCTGTGGCTGCCGGACTGATCAATCTGGCTCTGAAACCTTGATCTCTCCGGGGAAACAAGCACTTATCTGAAACAAATCGCGAAGCTGCCCGATGTTTGGGCAGCTTTTTTCGTTGCGCAAGAGGCGGAAGAAGCAGATGTCGCAATCAAACCGCAGGGCTCACGCCGAGAAGCGGACAATCTTGGTTCCGGGCGGTTAGTCGTCGATCCGGAAGTCCTATGAGAGCAGTTAACCGTGCCTTTGGCACGGTCACTGGTGCCAAAAACTGATTTCGAGAGCCCAGGATCGGATGTAAATCTGATATGGGATCGGATTCGGCAAGCTAAGGCCGACTTCCAACTGGTGCTTCTGATGCCCGGATGAGAGCATGGCTCCGGTACTGGCGATCGCTGGCATGGTGGCAAGGGTCTGCAGCAGGGCCCTTTGACCCCGTTGGAGAGATTTTTGAACCTATCGTCACCGGGCCGAACCGTATCCCGATTTCCACTTGAGGAGAACGGACATGGCGGCAGGCAAAAGGTTCTGGGGGAATCGCAGGGAGAGGAAGGCATGGGCGCGGCGGCTGCAGTCGGAAGATCCAGGCCTGGAGGTAGTTCATCCGCATGCAGCAGGGATTGATGTGGGCAACGGCGCTCACTATGCAGCGGTCCGTCCGGACCGAGATGTCGAACCAGTACGCAGATTTGAGTGCTTTACGGCGGACCTTTATCGCCTGGCAGACTGGTTGCGAAGCTGCGGAGTAAAGACCGTGGCCATGCAGTCTACCGGCGTGTATTGGATTCCGCTCTTCGAGATTCTTGAAGAACGCGGGTTTGAAGTCTACTTGGTCAACGCGCGACATACCAAGAATCTTCCGGGACGCAAGAGCGACGTGCAGGAGAGTCAGTGGTTGCTAAAGTTGCATACTTACGGACTGCTGAGCAACTCATTCCAGCCTTCAGCAGAGATTCGGATGCTTCGCACCTACTGGCGTCAACGAGGAACACACGTAGCGGGAGCGGCGACCTGCGTTCAACGGATGCAAAAGGCCCTGACCCAGATGAATGTGCAGTTAGCCAACGTGATCAGCGATATCAGTGGGCTGACCGGGCAGGCAATCATACGGGCCATCCTCGCCGGTGAGCGTGATCCACACAAGCTAGCCGCGCTCTGTCATCCGCGCATCCAAGCCAGCCAGGACGAGATCGCCTCAAGTCTGGAGGGCAACTGGCGTCCAGAACTACTGTTTGTTTTGCAGCAAGAAGTTGAAATGTACGACACCTACCAAAAGCGCGTCGCCGAGTGCGATGATCGCTTGCAGAAGCACCTCGCCAGTTTCGCCGATACGCTCCCGGTGCGAGCGACCACGGAGAAGCCCAGGAGAAAGAAAGCAGCCAAAAACGCCCCACACTTCGATTTGAGCAGCGAACTACAGCGTGTCACCGGCGTAGACCTAACGCGCATCGACGGCATTGATGTGATGGTCAGTCAGACGATTCTGAGTGAAGTGGGATTCGATATGAGCCGGTGGAAAACCGAAGCCCACTTCGCTTCCTGGTTGAGACTATGTCCCGATAACCGCATCAGCGGAGATAAGGTCCTGGGCAAAGGGACGCGCCGTGTGGTCAACCGTGCCGCTACTGCACTGCGACAAGCCGCCAATACGCTGATCCGCAGTCGCAGCTACCTCGGCGCCCAGTTTCGCCGTTTGCGTGCCAAACTGGGCGCCCCAAAGGCTATCACCGCCATGGCCCACCGTCTCGCCCGACTTGTCTATCGCATGCTGAAATACGGTCAAACATACGTCGACAAAGGGACTGAGTATTACGAGGAAAGACTTCGACAACAACAGATCCAATTACTCCGAAAAAGGGCTGCCAAACTCGGACTCCACGTCGTGGAGACTCAAGCTTGAGAGAAAGTTTTTGGAGAGGGGATGTCAAGAGAAAAACTCTCCCGTGCTCCCCCTGTGAGGGGAAGCTGTTCGCCTTGCATCCAGCCCGACGCTGTGGGCTAGCTGCATATTTCGTGAGCTTGACGCGGGTAGTTGCAGGTTATATCTCCTCGGTTTCATGTTGCGATGGTGGCTCGACGCCCTCGGCTCGTGAAGCTGCGCAAGCAGGACTGTTGGCTCCAGATAACATGCCAACCATGATCCTATGTGTGACTCGAGGCCTACGGCTTTATTGGGTTATGCGAGGGGGCATAGGATGAAAATGGAGACTTCGGTGCTGAACTGGCAGCACACGGAGACGCCTAACTTGCTAACAGATACTCTCCCTCGACCCCGAGCGTCGCGAAAACCGAAAGGCTACCATCGGCCAGAAAAACCTTGGCAATGACCTTCCCGCTTGACGCTCAAGCTGCTTGTGGCTTCACATATCCTGCGTTGAAACGTTCTCCTTTCTTCCAAAGCGTTAGCGTAATGGCCGCGATCTTGCGTGCCAGTGTGAGACGAGCCATCTCTGGCTTCATCCCTCTAGCCAGGAGGCCTGCATAAAAATCCTGGAATGGCCCCGCACGAAGAGTGGCGCTCAGGGCCGCACTCTTGAAGATCTCCTTCATCGCGTGGTTGTGATTCTGATTGAGGCCGCGGATCTGCTGCGGCTTTTTCGACCGTTGCAGTTGTCCATCCACGTAACGGTATTGCCCGCTGTCGTGCGTCACCACGGCGAGACCGCTGTAGGTCCACAGCTGCCGCTTGCTCCGGAACCGGTGCGGCGTCTGCATCAGGGCCACCAGCTGCGCCGCCCGCATCGGGCCGATAAAAGGAATCTGACGCAGCAGTTTTACTCCCGCATGCTTCCGGCTCTCGGCTAACAGTTCTCTTCGCACCGTGTGCCGCAAGCCCTGCAATCCATCCAGCTGTTGATAAAACAGCTCGGCGCGCCGGCGTACGCCGGCTTCGTTAATCTTTTGCAGCCACTGCTCGCGATAGCGCCGACCATAGACCTGCATGCCCGTACAGGGAATGCCCCAGCTGCGATACAGTGCCTTGATCCGGTTCATCACTCGCTGCAGGTCCTTACTGATCGCCTGGTAGCTGCGCGCCAGCTCCCGCAGCGTCCGCAACCCATTTTCGATGTTCAGGCGTTACGCCATCGTCTCTAGCGCCGATCAGCGCGCGGCCGTCGAAATGATCATGCGGGGCCGGCAACGGGAGCGAGCCGAACTGAATGCGCGGGAGGAAAAGCTCGTAAGCCCCCCGTTCAGCCCCCGCACACCAAAAATCGACAACTTCGGCAACAATCACTTGGCGCAAAGAACCCAGTGAAGTACATGCAAGAATTACAGTTAGAGTGGTGCCCAGAGGGGGACTTGAACCCCCACGGCCGGTTAGGGCCTACGGATTTTAAGTTCTTCCCACAGGTGAGCCCCACGGTGCATCAAGCACTTACAACTATTGTATCGGGAGCCGTTCTTGCTGTCCGGGCATAGTTTGGGCATACCTGCCGCGGTACCAGTTTTCCGGTTGGAATCCGCTTTTTTGAACCGTGCGGCGTGCGGCGATCGCAGCTTCGCTGCATCCGCCGGTTGCCGGTCGGGGAGTTCCGCTTTCATCCAGCACGCCACGGCGCCACACGAGCCGCGGGAATGTTCAGCATCAGCACCGGGGAAGCGATTGCTTGAATGAACGATGGGTACGCTGACCGGCGTGGGTGGATTTGAGGCGGCGGTTCGCAGTCCTGCCTCGGGGAAGGTCAGCCGCGTTCGGTCGGTCGCTGAGGTACGCCGTCACCGCACTCGCCGACCTCGACGCCGCCGGCGTCTCGTTCGTCTCGCTGCGTGACAACCTTGACCTCAGCACGCTGGCTGACCGACTGATGTTTCCGGTTGCAGGGCGCCACGGCGTGCTTGATCAAGATCGCTTACCCGGGAGCAGGTGCGTGCAGGACTGCGATTCGCCAAGTCGAAGGGGAAACGGTTGGGGCGTCGGCGTACGGCGGGTGGGCATCACACGTTCTGCCCTTAGGTCAGAAAAGCCTTCATCGCTGAAAGAGTCAGCCCTCTATTATGCCCTTAGGTCAGTTTACCGTTGACGGTTTCTCCCGCTCTCGGTAATATGACCTTAGGTCATTTTATGCGGATTCTCTATCCGCCGCGTCGTGTCTGACCTCATCCTTTCAACCAGTTGCGGTGCCGTATGACCGAAGTATGCCCATCGAAGAGAGGCAAAATGGCGAGAACGAGGGGTTCGGGGTCGCTGTTCCGACAAAAGACCAGCCGGGTGTGGTGGGTGAAGTATTACCGCAGCGGGCGCTACTTCAGGGAGTCCACTGGGACGCCCGACCGGGCGAAGGCTAAGAAGTTCCTGTCCAAGCGCCTCGCCGAGATAGCGACGGGTACGTTCAATGGGCTTGAGGTCGAACGCATCACCATCACGGAACTCGCGGATGGATTTCTCAGGGACTACAAAGTGAACGGACGCCGGAGCCTCGCTGACGTTGAAGCCCGCTGGCGGCTCCACCTGCAACCATTCTTTGGTGGACTGAAGGCGGTGAACGTGACCAGTGACCTCATCGCCCGCTACGTCGATGAGCGCCAGAACGAGGGCGCGGCAGGATCTACCGTCAACCGTGAACTCGCAGCCTTGAAGCGGATGTATCGCCTCGGGCTTGCTTCCACACCACCGAAGGTCTACCGGGTTCCATCGTTCCCACACTTGGTGGAGAACAATGTGCGTACTGGGTTCCTGGAAGATGCCCAGTACATAAAGTTGATTGGGGGCTCGGAGCCTTGGTTCCGAGCGATGGTAGAGGTCGGCAGAACCTATGGATGGCGCATCGGCGAACTCCGTGACATGAAGGTCATGCAGGTGAACCTGCTCAACCGCACCCTCAGGTTGGATCCGGGCACAACTAAGAACGGCGAAGGTCGTGAGGTCTCAATGACCAAGGCAGTCTACGAACTGCTGGCGTGTTGTGTCAGCGGCAAGGGTGCCGACGAATACGTATTTACCCGGGCGGACGGCAAACGAGTCAAAGATTTTCGAGAGCAGTGGAGGAACGCCTGTGTGACAGCGGGAGTCCCCAACCTACTTTTCCACGACCTTCGCCGCACCGCCGCCCGTAACCTACGCCGTGCTGGAGTCGCGGAAGGAGTCATCATGAAAATCGGTGGGTGGAGAACGCGGTCGGTGTTCGAACGTTACGCCATCGTCGCCCAGTCCGATATCAAGGATGCCATGCTCAAGTTGGAGGCACAGGGCACAGTAACCTCGGCTGCGGCACAGGCGGACGTGGAAGCAGAGGCGCGGGTCAACTAAAAGCCTGCACAGGGGGCATACTTCGGGCATGCCTGCCGCGGTACCAGTTTTCCGGTTGGAATCCGCTTTTTTGAACCGTGCGGCGTGCGGCGATCGCAGCTTCGCTGCATCCGCCGGTTGCCGGTCGGGGAGTTCCGCTTTCATCCAGCACGCCACGGCGCCACACGAGCCGCGGGAATGTTCAGCATCAGCACCGGGGAAGCGATTGCTTGAATGAACGATGGGTACGCAGATCGGGCACGGATGGGCTTGAGGCGGCGGTTCGCAGTCCTGCCTCGGGGGTGGAAGGTCAGCCAGTTCGGTCGGTCGCTGAGGTACGCCGTCACCGCACTCGCCGACCTCGACGCCGCCGGCGTCTCGTTCGTCTCGCTGCGTGACAACCTTGACCTCAGCACGCCGTCCCAACGGTGAGTGTTGCGACCGGAGGCAGGGTTAGGTTCCGGGCGCCGAGACAGAGCGGGAGATGCAGCACTGCGACTCGCAAAATCGAAAGGGAAACGGTTGGGGCGTGCCCGGGCAGGTGCCTATCCTCCATTGCCCGGAGCCCAAGGAAATCAGCAGGGCTCTCAGTTACGCGGTCGCGCCGATCGACCACCTACTCTTGCGCCTCCTTCGCTGCCGCCGACGCGACTGAAGCCGGAGCCGCCCGGCCAGCGGAGAGCCTCAGATGTGTCGTCGCCGATGACACTTCCCAGGCACCACGCGGCTCACCCCACGGCCGTCAGCCGCGTTCCAAAAACCCCGCGGAAATGGGCGCCGTAAACACCTGATTCCACGGCGCAGAAATCGGCCGTTTTTGCTGTGCCAGAAACAGGTGATTTTGCGAGGCCGCGTAGGTGGATTCTTCTACCATTCGGGCAACGGGATAATGATCTTCATCCAGCCGTGTAAGGTGCCGCATCGTCACCACTCCCAACTCGCGGTTGTGGAATCCAATCAGGACTGGAATGAACGGCGAGAAGAACCCGATATGATCGATTCGAGCAGCCAAAATGGACAGCAATTCCGACCTTAAACCCAAACAACTCGACGACAAATGGCGGGGCTACACCCGCAGCATCGGGCGACTCTTGAAGCAGGTCGATGAAATGAAATACGACGGGCTAACCGCTCACGAGCGTGTTAAGCTTCCATGGATAGTCTACACATATGATCGATACCTGCTGCCGCAGAAGACAGAATGGCTAAGTGTGGACGCGCTATTTGAACCCCTGCCAGTTCCAGAATTTCCGGTTATTCCCGAGTATTCGAAACCTGCTGAGAAGAAGGCGCTGCAAGACCAAATCTCCGAAAAGAGGCGCGCCTTCGAGGAGATCTTCAATTCTGAAGCACCTAGATTGATCGAACTTAGAACTAGATATTCGAACGAAGAACCGGAAGCCCTTGCGGCCCTGATCGAGATTTCAAACAGGCGCCATAGTATCTCCTTTATGTTTCGAGATGGCTTTCGTACCTTCGTTGATCCAAATGCAAAAGTCGTGCTCATCGAGATTCAATTTCCAGACTTTGCGAAACATAGCTTTCAGATCGATAGGACTGCCTCAGGGAAGCCTAAGTACGCGTCGGAGACCCAAAAGAGAAAGACTATCCGCCAGTGCTTGTACTCGGTCGTCCTTCGCGCTGGGTATCTCGCAGCAAGAGTGCTTGAGCCCACGAGCTACAAGACAATTGCCATAAACGTATCTCAAGATTGGTTCGACCCGGCGACCGGCACTCCCCGCGCGGGAATCATCTGCTCACTGCAGGCTCAGGTCTGTGAGTTTACCGCGTTGCACTTGGACCAAGTGGATCCCGAGGCTTGCTTCAGACACCTCAAGGGAATCGCTGTGCCTTCGTTCGATTCAATTTCCCCGATTAGACCAATCTTCGTCCTGAACAAAAGCGACGACAGATTCATCGCAACGAAGGAGGTCGACTCACTGCTCGCACCGGAAGCCAACTTGGCAGCGATGCCATGGGAGGACTTTGAGCAGTTGGTTGCCCAACTATTTGAGTGGGAATTCGTAAAAGAGGGTGTTGAGGTTCGGGTAACGAGGGTATCGCGTGATCGAGGCGTTGATGCCGTTCTTTTCGATCCAGATCCGCTCCGAGGGGGCAAATACGTGCTGCAAGCGAAACGGTATACGAAACCCGTAGACGTGGCCGCGGTGAGGGACCTCTATGGCACGGTGGTGAATGAGGGGGCTAATAGGGGAATACTGATCACCACAAGCTCTTATGGACCGGACTCATATGCATTCGCAAAGGATAAGCCAATCTCATTGGTGGACGACCCCAACCTGCTGGTAATGCTTCGACGCCACGGGAAAAAGTTCCGCATAGACTTGGAGGAGGCGAGGCGTTTGAATCAAGAGGGTGGTGTTGATGCCTGAATCAAGCTCCTGGGTGGCCGCCCGTCGGGAAGCTCCAGTCTGTAAACAGTGGCGGAGTCTAACCGCGGCCGCGGCCAGCCTTGACATGCCGCAAAACTCATGGTGTCCTTCTCGCAAGTCAACTAAGGAGGGGCGTATGCAACGAGCCCGGCTGGAAGAGGAATCACGCGTCCTCGCGTCAAGGTTATCATCATTTCCCCGCCTCGTGATTGAATCGAGGGGCATGGACGGACTCACGGCGCGGAACCGGTTTCGGATTCGAGATCGGTCATCGGGGCGATCTTTTACTGTCAGGGCTTCGCAAACGAGCGATTTCCTCGGACCGCGTTTTGATGCCAGGCTGAAAGGCTTCCTGCGTTTGTGCGGTATCGAGTAAGGCAGGTGCGGGTGCCGCATCCCGGGCGCAGTCTCACCGCACCAAGGATGGGAAACCAGCACACTCCGAAGCCCCGCGTGGGGACCGAGCTACTGCTCTCATCGAACAGTAGGAATGTGAGCTGCGACGGACCGGCGAGGACGCCGACCAAGACCCGAAAATCGGAACACGGCGTCCCCAGCAATCTTTAGCGCACCGCGTCATTTCGATGCATTAGGATGGCGGCATCATGACACCCAAGCGTCCGGCCGCCTCCGCCACACCCGAGATCCTCTACCACTACACCAACGTGAACGCCATGATGGCTATTGCGAAGGAAAGTAAGATCTGGGCCACGAGCATCAAGTATCTGAACGACACCACGGAGGGCGAACATTTCCTCACCTTGCTTCGCCGCCGCCTGCCCGATGTGTATGAAGCCTTTGGCTTAGACCATACGATATCGGAATACCTCGGCAGAAAGCGCCAGCGGGTCGAGGAGCAACCTTTCATCGCCTCCTTTTCAAGGGAACACGACTCCCTACCGCAGTGGCGCTCCTACTGCCCAAACGGTAACGGCGTCGCAATCGGATTTCGGAGGGGCTGCCTGCTTCAAGCGTTCGTTGAGAAAGAGGCGGCCCGCACAATTGCTCCCCAGATCCTCAGCTTCGAGAAGGTTGAGTACATGAGTTCGGGTGCGCCCCGGGGCACCATTGACGACGTAATCGCTGAACTCGTCCGAGAAGCTGATCAACTCGTCGAGATTCGTCGCAAACTCCACCGCTCAATTCACGAAGCCGCTCCTCTGACTCGTGAGGGTACTTTCGCGACCGCCGCGATCCGTGAAGCATGCAAGCGCAAGCACAGATCATTCAGCAGGGAACGTGAGTATCGACTCATCGTCGATCCTATTTTCATGGAAGCTTCCGATCTCGATTTCAGAACGACACGCTCTACGTTAGTACCGTACGTCTCGCTTTCGATACCCAAAGAACCATTAACCACCGCGGATGCCGATCCCACGTCCGGCGACGGCGAATCGACACATGAGGATTCGAAGGAGCACTGCATTGCTCGGGTCGTCGTTGGCCCATCACCTAACATGCAGCTGTCGCTTGAGGCCGTCCGCGCCTTCTTCCGGGGATTGAATGTGGACGTCAAAGTTGTCCGATCCCGCATACCCTACCGTGATTTGTAGTCAGTCTCAGAGCGCAGCAACCTCAGCCCGTACACCATCGTCTACCAACTCCCCAAGCGCGCCGCATGCTGGCCGAAGTCCTCGACCGCTGCTATCTCTTTCGAGCGGTTTACAGTAGGCCCAGCTGGCAGTACCATCTACGCATGTCAGCGAGCGATGAATGGCAGGATCGGCACCTCACACCGCATGGCTGGGTCGATGGTTCCTATCGGGTAGATGGCTCAGGAGTTACTCATGTCGACGTCCCGCCGGATCGACTCCTCACCGTCCGCCATAGTGAATACTCGGGCTGGGGCGCAAACATCGTTCGCTCCGATGGCGAGCACTACCGTGCCCCCGGGCAAGATGAACAGATCGCGTTTCTTCTCGCAAAGTTCGGTGATGCCCCCAAGAGCCTCTGAGCATTGACAGCACCAGCCCCGCGAGGTTCCCATGCCCAACCACGAAGCCCTAGCCCTGCTGAATAGTAGAAGAATCCACCTACGTCATTCACCACAGTTTGCACGGCAAGCAAGAGGAGCGACAAAAGGAATAGCAGGCGGGCCGGAGTTACGGTGTGGAGTTTCGGCGCGGGTTTCATTGTCGTCCTTTCGCTCAGTTCGCTATGCGCACTGTGCAGCACGAGCGGGCGCGCGTGTTCACTGCACGGGCGTCTTGGCCGCGTGATCCTCGAACCATTTCCGCGCTCGCTCTTGTACGCGGGACAGATCGGCGGGAGTCAGATGGGATGCGGCTTGATCCCGCTCTTTCACAAAGCTTTCCGCATTCATGGCAAATGGCTCGCTGGCAGCCGCTAGATCGTGCCAAAAGTAGGCCTCCGCGTAGTCTTGTGGGACACCTTTGCCCTCGTCGTAAAGTGAACCTAAGCTGTCTTGGGCTAAGGTGTTGCCCTGTTCAGCGGCTTTGCGATACCAGAACACGGCCTGCGAATAGTCTTGCGGAACGCCCTTGCCCCATTGGTAGAGCCAGCCGAGTTCGTATTGCGCGTCTGCATTGCCCTGTTCAGCGCCCTTGCGGTACCAGACAGCAGCTTGGGAATGGTCTTGCGGTTACACCCCGGCCCGTCTCGTACAGTACGCCCAACCTCAACTGCGCGTCAGCGTTGCCCTGTTCAGCAGCCTTGCGATACCAATCGACAGCCTGCGCATAGTCCTGGGGTACACCTTGGCCGTTCTCGCAAAGCCTGCCAAGCCAGTATTGCGGCAACACGACCCCCTGTCGAGCGGCTTTCTCCCACCAGACAGCCGCCTGCGAATCATCCTTCGGCACACCGAGGCCAGAGTCGTACAGCGTGCCAAGGTTGGCTTGAGCGGCTACGTCACCCTGTTCAGCGGCTTTGCGATACCAGAACACGGCCTGCGAGTAGTCTTGGGTGACACCGAGGCCAGAGTCGTACAGCACGCCCAAAGCGGTCTGCCCCCCCGCGTCGCCCTGCTCTGCTGCCTTGCGATCCCAGTACAAGGCTTGTGCATAATCACGCGGCATGCCCTTGCCCCAGTAATACGATTCGCCGAGCGTGCTTTGTGCCTTGGCATCTCCGCTTTCGGCTTTCGTCTTGAGCGCCGCAACATCTTGGGTTGTTTGCGCCGCCGCGCAGGTTGCAGCAAAAAGTGCTACTCCAGCTAACCGCGCGAACACTCCGAACACGATCGCTACCGCATTCATGTGGCGATTCCTCCTACTCTGTACCTCCTTGCCGCATTAGTCTGGTATACGCCCAGTCGCGTCCACAGGTACAAAATCACCATTTACAAACTTGAACCCACAGTGGCGAACTGCATCGTTTACCAGGTGTGCCATTCCTTTCGGCTGCAAATTGTCAATGAGAGCTTGACCTAAGCGGCGCACACGTTGAGCTTTAGTCGTTTCATCCCACTGCGCCCACTGCCCGTCTATTGCACTGATAATTGGCGGACGCCTAGTAAACTGGCCTGTTTCGTCAAGGCCGTCTGGAATCTGCCCCCTGTCCCACCCAGCATCCCCTGCAACAACCCGCAACTGAGTCGCAGGCAACCCGTCTAGTACCCGGGCCAGTGTCCCGTAGAGTTCTTGTATTTCACGCGAATTGAGAGGCAGCGGCACACAACCTCCAACACCTTCTTTTGCCCTGTGAATAGCCTACATCTCAATTGTGTCTGGTGGATGCGGTTGTTGCCGTGGTCACCGTGGTCGTCGAAACCGGTGCGGTAGTGCCGACACCGGTTGATCCCGGCTGGGCCACCGCCACAACAACTGTGCCTTTCGCCTCGCAAAATCACCTGTTTCTGGCACAGCAAAAACGGCCGATTTCTGCGCCGTGGAATCAGGTGTTTACGGCGCCCATTTCCGCGGGGTTTTTGGAACGCGGCTGACGGCCGTGGGGTGAGCCGCGTGGTGCCTGGGAAGTGTCATCGGCGACGACACATCTGAGGCTCTCCGCTGGCCGGGCGGCTCCGGCTTCAGTCGCGTCGGCGGCAGCGAAGGAGGCGCAAGAGTAGGTGGTCGATCGGCGCGACCGCGTAACTGAGAGCCCTGCTGATTTCCTTGGGCTCCGGGCAATGGAGGATAGGCACCTGCCCGGGCACGCCCCAACCGTTTCCCTTTCGATTTTGCGAGTCGCAGTGCTGCATCTCCCGCTCTGTCTCGGCGCCCGGAACCTAACCCTGCCTCCGGTCGCAACACTCACCGTTGGGACGGCGTGCTGAGGTCAAGGTTGTCACGCAGCGAGACGAACGAGACGCCGGCGGCGTCGAGGTCGGCGAGTGCGGTGACGGCGTACCTCAGCGACCGACCGAACTGGCTGACCTTCCACCCCCGAGGCAGGACTGCGAACCGCCGCCTCAAGCCCATCCGTGCCCGATCTGCGTACCCATCGTTCATTCAAGCAATCGCTTCCCCGGTGCTGATGCTGAACATTCCCGCGGCTCGTGTGGCGCCGTGGCGTGCTGGATGAAAGCGGAACTCCCCGACCGGCAACCGGCGGATGCAGCGAAGCTGCGATCGCCGCACGCCGCACGGTTCAAAAAAGCGGATTCCAACCGGAAAACTGGTACCGCGGCAGGCATGCCCGAAGTATGCCCCCTGTGCAGGCTTTTAGTTGACCCGCGCCTCTGCTTCCACGTCCGCCTGTGCCGCAGCCGAGGTTACTGTGCCCTGTGCCTCCAACTTGAGCATGGCATCCTTGATATCGGACTGGGCGACGATGGCGTAACGTTCGAACACCGACCGCGTTCTCCACCCACCGATTTTCATGATGACTCCTTCCGCGACTCCAGCACGGCGTAGGTTACGGGCGGCGGTGCGGCGAAGGTCGTGGAAAAGTAGGTTGGGGACTCCCGCTGTCACACAGGCGTTCCTCCACTGCTCTCGAAAATCTTTGACTCGTTTGCCGTCCGCCCGGGTAAATACGTATTCGTCGGCACCCTTGCCGCTGACACAACACGCCAGCAGTTCGTAGACTGCCTTGGTCATTGAGACCTCACGACCTTCGCCGTTCTTAGTTGTGCCCGGATCCAACCTGAGGGTGCGGTTGAGCAGGTTCACCTGCATGACCTTCATGTCACGGAGTTCGCCGATGCGCCATCCATAGGTTCTGCCGACCTCTACCATCGCTCGGAACCAAGGCTCCGAGCCCCCAATCAACTTTATGTACTGGGCATCTTCCAGGAACCCAGTACGCACATTGTTCTCCACCAAGTGTGGGAACGATGGAACCCGGTAGACCTTCGGTGGTGTGGAAGCAAGCCCGAGGCGATACATCCGCTTCAAGGCTGCGAGTTCACGGTTGACGGTAGATCCTGCCGCGCCCTCGTTCTGGCGCTCATCGACGTAGCGGGCGATGAGGTCACTGGTCACGTTCACCGCCTTCAGTCCACCAAAGAATGGTTGCAGGTGGAGCCGCCAGCGGGCTTCAACGTCAGCGAGGCTCCGGCGTCCGTTCACTTTGTAGTCCCTGAGAAATCCATCCGCGAGTTCCGTGATGGTGATGCGTTCGACCTCAAGCCCATTGAACGTACCCGTCGCTATCTCGGCGAGGCGCTTGGACAGGAACTTCTTAGCCTTCGCCCGGTCGGGCGTCCCAGTGGACTCCCTGAAGTAGCGCCCGCTGCGGTAATACTTCACCCACCACACCCGGCTGGTCTTTTGTCGGAACAGCGACCCCGAACCCCTCGTTCTCGCCATTTTGCCTCTCTTCGATGGGCATACTTCGGTCATACGGCACCGCAACTGGTTGAAAGGATGAGGTCAGACACGACGCGGCGGATAGAGAATCCGCATAAAATGACCTAAGGTCATATTACCGAGAGCGGGAGAAACCGTCAACGGTAAACTGACCTAAGGGCATAATAGAGGGCTGACTCTTTCAGCGATGAAGGCTTTTCTGACCTAAGGGCAGAACGTGTGATGCCCACCCGCCGTACGCCGACGCCCCAACCGTTTCCCCTTCGACTTGGCGAATCGCAGTCCTGCACGCACCTGCTCCCGGGTAAGCGATCTTGATCAAGCACGCCGTGGCGCCCTGCAACCGGAAACATCAGTCGGTCAGCCAGCGTGCTGAGGTCAAGGTTGTCACGCAGCGAGACGAACGAGACGCCGGCGGCGTCGAGGTCGGCGAGTGCGGTGACGGCGTACCTCAGCGACCGACCGAACGCGGCTGACCTTCCCCGAGGCAGGACTGCGAACCGCCGCCTCAAATCCACCCACGCCGGTCAGCGTACCCATCGTTCATTCAAGCAATCGCTTCCCCGGTGCTGATGCTGAACATTCCCGCGGCTCGTGTGGCGCCGTGGCGTGCTGGATGAAAGCGGAACTCCCCGACCGGCAACCGGCGGATGCAGCGAAGCTGCGATCGCCGCACGCCGCACGGTTCAAAAAAGCGGATTCCAACCGGAAAACTGGTACCGCGGCAGGTATGCCCAAACTATGCCCGGACAGCAAGAACGGCTCCCGATACAATAGTTGTAAGTGCTTGATGCACCGTGGGGCTCACCTGTGGGAAGAACTTAAAATCCGTAGGCCCTAACCGGCCGTGGGGGTTCAAGTCCCCCTCTGGGCACCATAGTTTCAGATAATTAGGCTTTCCTTTTGGGATTCCTCGGCGCCGTATGCCCCTTGGCGGTGAATGTCGCGAGGTCAATCATTGCCGCGCTGCGTACAGCAGTCCTCGCAACGCCCTGTGGTTCTTGGTGACTGGCTTTGTGGTTACTAAAGACTTGCCGTCGTTACGATTTTTTCTTCAGAAATTCTGGCAAATGCAGTGTCGATTCCTCTCCTGACAGTTTAGTTTGACTCGTCGTCCATCTCTCTGTGACCGACTTCAAAGTATGGGCGTACGGTTCAACCTATTATTTGTCTCTATATATTTAGACGGCACTGCCCCAGGGAGGGGGTGGGGGTCGAAAAGCGGGCAAAAACTGCGTTTTTTACATTTCACCAGAGCCCACCCTCTCGGGGTAGGGGTAGGGGTAGGGGGCACCGCCTGAACTACAGGCAATGTTTTGTGGCCGCAACCAGCCAGTCTGCGGGCCGTAAATCAAGCAATCCTATAGGGCTATCTGCTAGCAGAATGTGTGGCAGTGCTGTGCTGCCGCCGTGATGGCTCGGCCAGGCTCAGAGCATCAACGGGCCGCGCCGCAGACGGCAGGCCTTGGATCTCCCGAAAAAACTTCTGTTGGGAATTCGATTTCTTGGGTATTGAAGATTGCGCAGCGGAACCCCCCAAAGGTTTCGCGGGGGTTGAGGCTACCATACCTCAACCCCCGAACAAGATATGGTTCCAACCTAACTTCCTGTTTTGTGACATCCCGTTTAAAGGAACATTCTTTATGAATACAGCTACTGATGGGTTCGATGAGCCCAAGAAGAAGAAGTTTGACCGCAAGGCGTTCGCGTCCGGTGAGAACCGCGCTAGCGCCGAAGAGAACAACCGCAAGCAGACCCAGTTCCCGCTGAAGAAGCCGGGCAGCAAGAACTTCTTCCGTGTCTGCACCGACCCCGAGTCCCGTGCCTATGGTGTCAATGTGCTTGAAGGTACCATGGGTAAGCTCAGTATCGTGACTCAGGACATCGTCGACCAGAATGCTGACGTAGCTGCGCGCGTCAAGTCTCGCAACCTCTATGTCTGCGTCAACCACAACGGCGACTTTTTCGTCTGGCCCGTGGGCAACGACGGAAGCCCTTGGTCGCAGTCGGCACTCAAGGCCATTCAGGTCGCCGAAAAACAGTGGCTCCGTATCCACCCCAACGGTTTCGCACAGGGCTACGACCATGAGGTGGTTTCAGCGGCCAAGTATCCGGTGCTTGCGGCGCAGGAGCCGGTGTGGTTGCCAGCCGGTTCCGAAATCCTCGATGGCGCCATGGAAGCCTGCGCCATCACCGACATCAACGATGCCTCTTTGCAGGAGCTGCTCAAGGGATTGAAGTAATGACTCTGGCAAATGTTGCACTCACATTCGGTGTCGAGGACGTTATCGTTCTCGACACCGAGTACGTTTCTAGCCCCGGCGAACACGTCGTCCCGGTCTGCCTGTGCGCGCAGTCGATCGTCACCGGCCGCAAATGGAAGGCCCTGTATGAGCCCGGCTCGGCGTGCCCTTTACCCCTTACAGACAACGTACTTTATGTCACCTACTCGGCGCCGGCCGAATGGAGCTACTTCCTTGCGGCTGGTTGGGACCTGCCCCTCAACGTCCTCGACCTGTATGCCGAGCACGCCCTCGTTGTCAACGGGCTTCTGGAGCCAGGAACGGGAATGCGCGTGAAGACAGGATTGCTTGACGCCCTGGCGTTTCGGGGAGTGCAGGTCAACATGGGCAAAGAGGAGAAGCAGTCCTATCGCGACCTGATCTTACGTGGCGCTCCGTATACAGACGAGGAGCGCGATGGGATTCTTGAATATTGTTGGACGGATGTTGCGAACACCATTCTACTGCTGAACGCGATGCTGGCCGAGTTGGTTCCGGCTCAGGCCCTCAATCGCGGTGATTTCACTCGGGGAGTAGCTTGGTATGAGTTCAACGGCATCCCGGTGGACAAGCCGTTGCACGATCGGCTGCAAGCAAATTGGACGACGATCACTTCCAAACTCGCCCGAAAACTCGAAGACGAGCATCTGTATGGGGTGTATTGGTTCGACGGCAAGGGCCAGCACCACTGGTCGGAGGCGAAGTTCTCGGACCTGGTAGAGCGCCGTGGCCTGGCTGATGTTTGGCCGAGGACGGCCAAGGGAAAGTATCGGGTCGGAGACCCCAAGCGCGGTGGAGAAGATGAGAAGGTCTTCAAGCAAATGGCACTCCTGGACCCTCACTTTGAACCGCTGAGGCAAACCAGGAAGCTGCTCTCCGAGTTCAAGAAGTTTGAACTCCCTATTGGTCGCGATGGCCGTTGCCGTGCCGGTAACATACCCTTCACCCAACGTACCGGCCGCAGTTCCCCAAAGCGCGGTAGTATTTTCGCCATGCCGGCGTGGGGCCGTTTCTTGATCAAGCCGGCGCCGGGGCGGGCTCTCGCGTATGTAGACCTCAAGTCAGCGGAGTTCGGGATTGCGGCGGCGCTGTCTCAAGATCAGGTGATGCTCAAGCTGTATAGCGACATGGTCAGTGGCCTGATAGAGGATGTCTATCTGGAGGTTGCCAAGATGGCTGCGGCCGCACCCCCCGATGCCACAATGGAAAGTCACGCCGACGTGCGCAAGCTTTGGAAGCCAGCATGTTTGGCAACTCAGTATGGAGCACAGCCGGAAACGATCGCCAAGGGTGCGAACTGCAGCCTCTCCGTTGCCAGGGGAATCCACTACACGCACCATCACCTGTTTCACCGGTACTGGGATTACATTGATATGCTTCGCGTAGAGGCGCAGGCTTCCGGCGTCATGCAGACCCGCGGGGGATGGAAAATCCAGACCCGTTATCAAAAGGAAGGGACGTTGGGCAACTTTCCGGTCCAGGCTCATTGCGCGGAAATCATGCGTCTCGCTGTGAGTTATATGGTCGGAGAGGGATTACAACTTTGCACTACGGTTCATGATGCCGTGCTTGTTGGAGACTCCATCGAGGGAATCGGCCGCGCCGTGGAGACGACGAAGGCTTGCTGGCGCAAAGCGAGTTTGGAAGTCATCGGCTTTGAACTCGATGCTGATGACAAGATTGTCCGGTATCCCGACCGCTATGAAGACAAGGACGGCAAGGAGATGTTCCACCTGCTCCTTCAGTTGTTGGACGAGGCTGAACAGAACCAGCAATCCGTCCAGCAGGACTCCTCCTCCCATTAACCCTGCAGTCCCTGAGGAACCCTTCGGCCAGCAAGGCGCCGGCTCAGAACCCTCCTGGCCTCGGAACGACCGGCCGTGCGCGTGGACTCACGGTACGGCTGGCCGCTCCGGTAGTACTTGACCCACCCGGTTCCCACGCCGCCGATTCCCTGACTCCCGGGCAGCGAAGTATCATGCAGGCATGGCGTGGAAATCGATGCGAGTCTGCGAATGCGATGTTTGCCACCATCGCTGGATACCTGAGGTCGAAGACCCACCCCTGTGCCCACGCAAGGCCTGCCGGTCAACATTATGGAACCGGGGTGGCTTGGACGGCAGGACGAAGGCGGCAAAGAAGAAGAATGGGCATACTACGGGCATAGCCAAGGGGCATACGGCGCCGAGGAATCCCAAAAGGAAAGCCTAATTATCTGAAACTATGGTGCCCAGAGGGGGACTTGAACCCCCACGACCGGTTAAGGTCTGCGGATTTTAAGTGCTATTAGTTTGCCTTTAAATAACTGATATTAAATATGTTATTTCAACCGTCTGTGAAAATGTGAAAGTCGATGTGTAAGTTTTCGGGTTTTTCCGAGGATTTCCGGCTCTGGTCGCGGCGCGCAATGTCATACGCCGGTGTGCAGGTCAGAGAAGCTTCTTCGCGGCGTCGCGTTCACCGTGCTCGAAGGCGTCCACGAAGGGCTCAAGCTCTTCGTCACTCATGCCGAGACGTTTTCCGGTCATGCGCCATTCGTCCACGGCGTGCACGACTTCGCTCAATATCTCCCTGGCACGCGCGTTCGTGATGCGGAAATAAGCAATCACGGACATGAGGGCGTCGATGCTCATGTCGGGGCCTGCATCTTCGGATATCCAGGTCTTCAATTCGCGCAGGCGCTCAGGCGACGGGTTGATATCGAAGGCGGGCGACAACCGCCAGAATTCCCGATCTTCATGCAAGAAACCGTGATTGCGCAGGTGGTCGTCAACATTCGTAATCAGAATCGAGAAGGCAATACGCCGCCACAACTCTTCGATATCGGCTTGTGCGTTGGCTCCGTGGACGCGGATGGCGTCCACAATCTCGGTATAGGAATGTTCCTCGGGTTCGGTCGCTTCGACGCCCAGCATCGTCGCGGCGGAAACATACATTACGCGCTGTCCGTCGGCTTGCCGGTCGAATCGGCGGATCAGCGCAACCGGCAATCCCTCGCTCTCGACGATGCGCGCGGCGGCGGCATTGATCCCGGCATTTTTGGCGAGCGTGAGAGCGAGCACTTCTCCCTTGGTGACGGAACGCTCGTCCGCGATGCTGGGGAACTTGCCGATGCTGAGTGCGCCGTCTTCGTCAATGACCGTGCATTTCGGGCGCATGCCGCCAAGTGACGTGCCGCGCCCGCGCAAATACGCAAGGTCTGCTGCCGTCTCTTTGTTCGCCTCGACAGCACGCGACGCGCTAAGCAAATGCCCAAGCTCGATGAGTGGCGGGGCCGTCCTGCGTCCTTCTTCCTGCGCGCGCTGGAAGACGCCCTCTTCGTCGCGAAAACGAAGCGCGCCTACGCGGCTGACATCATCCACGGCCAGCAAATAATCAAGCGCATTGAGTGGCTGCGCCTCTTCTTTTCCTTCACGGCGTAATACTTGTCTGCGTTTGATGTGATCACGCATGATGACGCGCCTTGCCCACCCGTCGGGCTCGGTGTCGGCAATCGCGGCATGGAAGAGAGAGCCGTCTTTCGTCTTGCGATGAAACTGTGGTCCGGCCTGGAGTGGAAGCGTCGGCCCAAGGGCGAAACGCACGGGGTCGCCGAGCCAGCCCGCGCTGTACTCGAAGGCAGCGTTTTCGCGATGGCCTTGCAGGTCGTAGCGCAGCGTGCCGACCTGCGGCCCGTCGCCCAGCATTACGTCGATGGTTCGCTTCATGACTTCGGCACCTGTGCTTTCTTCATGCGCACACGTTTGGGCAGACGTTCTTCATCGAGCAGAAGGCCGGTATCATCGCGGCTTATGTCGATGAGGGTGCTTAGAGGACTGCCAAAGCCCAGGACGAAAAGCGCCATGACATAAACGCCAAGACCGACCTTGGGATCGCCTTTCTCTGCGCGCAGATAAGTATTCTTGGCGACGCCCATGCGCTCGGCGACGGCAAGGACTGTGAGTCCACGTTTCCGCCGCGCGGTCGCAAGGTCGCTGCCGAATTTGGTAAGCGAGCGTTTGACGGCGGGGGGTAGGACATCTGATACGTTCGATCTCATATAAGGCTCCATACATAAAGCCTTATGGCCTTATAAAGTTCAATATATAGGACTTTATTGGATTTGTCCAGACAAGAGGACATCGATGGAGAATGCCCCAAACCCGATGCCGCTCCAGGTACTCGCCCCTTGCCCTCCGGCTGGCGCGCGAACTCCTTTTCAATCGCTCCTCAGCCCTTTATACAATCGCTGCAATCAAGCAAACTGAGTCAATGAAGCGAGACGCTACATTCTCCGATGATCGCAAACGCAGATTCGTGCTGATCCGAGATTGGCATGATGAGAGCCCGTTGACGCCGATTAGAACCGTCAATTTCATCATGTTGAATCCGTCCGTGGCTGGGGAGGTCAACGACGATCTGACGATCACGAAATGCGTGGGCTTTAGCCGCAAATGGGGATTCACGAGGCTCGTCGTTACGAACCTCATCCCGCTCGTTTCAACGGACCCGAAAAAGCTCCCGCGATGGACAGGGACTGACAGTAAAAACGAGGTTTTATTGCGGAAATGGATGAATGGCGCGGACATGATTGTTGCAGCCTGGGGCAGCCAACCACGCTCGCACGGCGAAGCAATTGGCCTTGGGCAGCACGTTGATCGTGTCCTGTCGCTTGCGCCATCGCCCATTCACTGCATCGGAATAACCAAGCACGGTGCGCCGCTTCACCCATCGCGCGCGGGATATACCGATAGGCCGCAGCGGTGGCATTGACCGCGCTGAAAGGCCCCTGCCCTATTGCTGGCGCGAGAGTTCCTTTTCGAGTGCCGCTACTGCTCTTTCGAGGGCCTCCCCGAGTACCCATCCCTGGCGGTCGGCCAGAGCATAGAAGGAGTCGAGCGCTTCCGCTCGGACCTTGATGTTGAGCTGCACGTTTCTTCCGGTCCTATAGCGGCGCGGCTCGCGTTTGAGAGAACTTGCGGATTCTCGGACCGGCGTGGCTGTTTTCACGGGCTCACGGCTGGGGAATTTCGAGGCCTCTGAAACAGCCTTCACGATTTCGCGAGGCGCCTCCCCTCCCCTGTCCGTTTTCTTGGGCGCGAAGCCCGTGACATCGAAATCCGTATCGTTGTCAAAAATGCTGGCTCGTTCTGACATCACGCCACCTTTTCCTTTTCCGCTGTGTCACCTGAAACGTCCCGCAGGATCGAGATCACCTCTCCTGCGAAGGCGCGCGCATTGACGATGGCGGCATTGAGATTTGCCACGTGCTGCGGATTCAACGACTCCAGTGTTCCGCCGAATGAGAACAGCGCCCTGTAGGCCTCGCGTTCGTGGATCTGCGTCTCGAATGCCTGGATGCCATGTTTCACGAACTCGGCCTGAATATGCTGAAGCGTGCGCGGGCGGATGGCTGAGCTTGTCCTCGTGAAGAGGATCGCGTAGGGGATCTTTTTGTGAAAGGCCTTTTCCTGTTGCTTGATGAGTTTGATTGCTTTCGCGGCCTCAGCGGCGTCGAGCTGTGAGCCCTGGGTTGGGATGATGACCATATCGGCACGGCTGATCGCATAAGCGACCATCATGGACGCCGTGCCTTCGAGATCGACGACGACGAACGGCGTCTTGCGAGCTGCGTTTTCGATTTCGTCGATGATGGTGCTTTCGGAAATATCCGCGACGACAGTCAGATTATCCGGGCACCCTGCCCTCTTCGCCCATTGCGAGACGGGCTTGTTGGGGTCGGCGTCGATGATCGTGACCCCTGCCCCTTTGAGGGCAAGTTCGGTTGCGAGGATGACGGCGGACGTGGACTTTCCTGCGCCGCCCTTGGGACTGGCAAAAACGATTGTTGGCATGGTGCTGCACCTGGATTGTTGATGGTGGGACTTGAAGAGGAAGGAAGTTCAGGCGGGATATCGGGAGGCTAGATGGAAGCTAGCCGATTTCGGAATCGTAGCCGAGAGCTTTCGGTCAGTCAACCGATAGCCAGCCGATACGGGATAGCTAGTTGGTAGCCATCAGGGGGCTAGCTAGTTGGTATCCGATAGCTTTCAGCTTGCTTCCATGGACGCTCGGGCGGGGAGGGTCAACCCTCGCCTTTGTCGCCGCGACGGGGTTCCATGCCGATGGCCTGCAGGCAGGCGATCCTGAGTTCGGCAAGGTCGCGCAGGGCCAACTCGATGGAGTCGTGGACGCGCTCCGGCGGTCGTCCGGCGTTCACGTGGTAGGCGATCTGGTTGACGTTGGAACCGATCTTTCCCAACTCCGCTAATACGCGGGCGACCTCCTGGCGGTCGAGCCGGGACGGCTGCAGGCGGACGTGCAGGAGGCTGGTGCGGACCAGGGCGGCGACGGTCTGGCCGTGGTCGGCGGCCTTCCGACGGATGATGGCGGCTTCCTGCGGACTGAGCCGAAGCGTGAACATTCGGCTCCTTTGCCGGTTCTCGCTCCCGCTGCGCTCCGCCATGATTGACCCCCTATTTGTCCATAATACTTCTGGTTTAGTTAAGGCGGAGTTTACGCAGTTGATGGGCAAACAGGGGCAGGGGGCGAGGGGGGCCACAAAGCCCCTCGCGCGGGTCCACGGGGCGGCGGACGCCCCTGGTCGATGGGTGTCCACGAGGGAAGAGCGAAATCTCCCTCTGGTCTGGGGGAAGCCAAAAGGGCGACGCCCTTGCGGGCTGCGGGGGGCACGAAGGCCCCCTGGATCGGGTGTCCAGAGGGCGAAGCGCCTTGGTCGGGGGAAGCCAAAAAAGGTTAACAACCTTGCTGGCTACGGGGCTGAAAGCCCCCCTTACCGGGGGATGCAACGGAGGCGGAGCGCCCCTTGCCAAGATGAGCCGGAACGGCGGTGCGCGGTATTACACGCGCACATCTCGCGCACGCTCTGAACTGCAGGTGCGTTCTCCCTGCGTTCTGCAGGGTTCTGATCGCTGTCTGAATAAAAGCTTAACGCGGTACGGCGGCGTTAACCACCGCATTTTTGCTGCGGCGCGAAAAAGGAACCCCAGCAGTAAGCGGGGGACATGCCCAGCCGCAAGCCCTCTTTCCGGGCCTTCCGGAGCCCGTGGAGTGGCCTGAAATTTGCCGGGTGTTTCCGGCTTCGGAACATGGGAAAGCGTACAGGCGGCCTCCTCCGGTCGAACCAAACCGGTGCCGAACGAGCACCTCCGGCGGTAAGATGAAACTCTCCCGTTTTCCCCATCGGAGGTCAGACGATGGAGCAACGCCTTGGCACCGCACAATGGGCGGACCCTGAGTCCGTCGAGACGAATTTCCCCTACTGCAACGGGACCGTCTGGATCGGTCGGACGGCCAGTGACAGCGACGCGCCCGTCGGCTATGGGGACGACCGGCATGTCTGTCTGGTCTGCGGGACGAGGGGCGGCAAGGGGACATCCTCGATCATCAACAACTTGTGCCTCTGGCCCGGCTCCGTCGTGGTTGTGGACCCGAAAGGCGAGAACGCCACGGTGACGGCGGCACGGCGCGGGCAGGGGTCGGAACACTGCGAGGGGATGGGGCAGAAGGTCTATGTCCTGGACCCCTACGGAGAGGCCGACGTCGATCCGTCGTACCGCGCGCGGTTTAATCCGATTGATGCCATAAAGGCAGACGATGGAGAAGCGCTCGACAAGGCAGCCGCGATGGCCGATGCCATCGTGGTTCCCGAGGGCGACAAGAATAACTATTGGGAGGAAACTGCGCGCCAGATGATCAAGGTGCTGATTCTGCACGTGGCGACCGAGAAAGTTTACGAGGGCCGCCGGAACCTGACGACCGTGCGCCGCCTGCTCAGCCGCGGCGACTGGGAGGCGGTGGAGCGGTTGCAGGCGATGGGGAAGGAAGGGATACCGTCCGCTCATCAGCTGCTATGGACTGGAGTAGTTAAAAACCCTGCCTTCGGCGGTCGGATGGCCGAAATGGGCGACGAGCTTTGCACGACGATGGAAAATGCGCCGGAGACTTATGCGGGCGGGTTCTCGCAGGCAAAGCGCAACGTCGAATTTCTGGAAAGCCTCTATATGGAGGACTGCGTTTCGCGGTCTGATTTCCAGCTTACAGATTTGAAGACTGACCCGAAGGGCGTGAGCATCTATCTGTCACTGCCGCAACGGTACATGAACACGCATTACCGGTGGCTGCGGCTGATCGTCGGGCTGCTGGTCGCTCAAATGGAAAAGTTCAAGCAACAGGCTGCCTGCGGGCACCGGATTCTGGTGATACTCGATGAGTTCGCGGGGCTGAAGCGGATGCAGAGCATAGAAAGCGCCGCGTCGCAGATGGCGGGTTACGGCTTGAAGATGTTCTTTGTGCTCCAGAGCCTGGTCCAGCTGAAGGGGACTTACAAAGACCTCTGGGAGGATTTCCTGGGCAATTGCAGCCTGAAACTGTTCTTCTCCATCGACGACAATTTCACGCGGGACTACATCACGAAGCAGCTGGGCGACGTGGAAGTGATCCGGGAGGTGCGGTCGGCGGGCGCGAGCAGTTCGGAGACGCAAAGCGAATCCGAAAGCCAGTCGCTGAGCCGGTCGCGAACGCAGTCGGAGAGCATGGCGCAGAGCATGTCCCTGGGGCATTCGACATCGAAAAGCACGAACTGGTCGATGGGGAATTCGGTCACGCGCGGACAAAACATGTCGTCCAGCAGCTCGGCGACGACCACGAACAGCGGGCAATGGCCCGCGCCGTTCTGGGGTCCAAATCCACGCACGAGCAGCTACAGCTCGACGACGGGAAGTTCATGGGGCACGTCGGTCAGCGAAACATCCTCGCACAGCCGGGGCGGCTCGGAAGGGACGTCCGAGACCACCACGGAAGGCGTTTCGCGCACGGTCGGTGACAGCACCGGCGAAACGCAGGGCGCCACGCGCGGGGTCACGCGCGGAAGCACGTCGGGCCGCACGAGCGGCACGGCGGAAACCGTTCACAAGCGCCCGCTTTGCACGATGGACGAGATTGGCAAGCTATTCTCCCGCATCGACGACCGGCACCACTTCGCCTATCCGGGCCTGGGACTGGCCCTGATCTCGGGCAAGGCCCCGGTCATTTTCCGGCGCGTGAATTACTTCGAGGACCTTCAGTTCATCGGGCTTTTCGGGCCGCATCCGGACCATAAGTTTTTGGAGCCGGAAATTTTCAAGATCGATCCGAAAGAACTACGGCAATATCAGCCGTACTTTAAAAAAACTCTAGGCTGGAAGCCGAAGGTCTCATGGGATCATGTCGTTCGCGCCGGGGATGTCATCGGTTATGCAGATGCAAGACCCGAGGCCTCCCTTATTCCGTTGCGGGCTCCCGTAACGGGCAAGGTTGTGAGATGGATGAGTAACACGAAGCTGCTCACGGGACAGGTGGGCGAGCCAGAAATCCGTTTTGAGCTTCCGCCTGGACGGACCGGCGCATTCAAAATCCTCCATTACGACGCGGGCGAGGGGGACCTCGACCCCTTTGCCGACCTTGCCGAATATTGCGATGAATTGGACCTCGCAGAGGCACGGAGGCTGAGGGAAGATGCCGAGGCACAGGCACAGCGTGACCAACTGCGCCGGAAACGGGCACGGCAAGAAAAAGAGGGGCGCAGGTGGGAAATCCTCGACCGCAGAAAGTGGTGGTTCAAGGCCGCAGGCGTCGTGTCGCTCGGGGGCCTTGTCGATGGCGGCGTGTTCATGCTCAATCACGCTGCCGTGGAGGTTCTCGTCGGGCTGGGGCTGACGGGCGGGCTGGTCTGGTGCGGCCGGAAAATCCGGCAAACCTTCATTGACGAGCGGAATAACGAAAATCCACCGCAAAAGCCTATGGCTAAACCTGCATCGGCAGCGCCAAAGAACGAAAATCCGCCGCAAAAGCCAAAGATCAAACCTCCGGCGGCATCGCCAAAGCAGATACAACGTACCGCAACCCCGCCGATACTCACAGCCGGAGGGGAAGCTGAGCCGACCGGCGAGGGGACGGCCAAGGGAACATCGTCCTTTCCACGTTTGCCGACGATCACAGGCGAGGATTTTCCCGCGCACTGGAAGAGCATGAAAACCGGGAAGCCGCCAGACGGCGTGTCGCCGGAAGTGTGGAAGTTTGCCACTCAGGCGCTGAAGAATATCAAGGGCGGTCCATCCCTGCAGAACAAGGACGTGCCACCCGGTACAACGTCGCCCGATGTATCGTCGGACATCGACGCGCGCATCGACGCTCATAACCGGCAATTCGAGCAAGCGCAATCCGAATCCGAAAAGGACGGGAAGAAAATGAGCATCGACGAGATGATCGAGGCTCATAACCGGAAGTACGCTCCGCCTTCGAACGGCGATGACGCATAGCCGTCGGAAGCTGCGAAAGCAATGATCGCGCGAAATCGCTGATTATTAAATTCAGCGGAGGCGGTGCTTGTGTTGCTCGAATTGCTGGGAAAGGTCTTTGCTCTTGGGCTTCTCAAAACGCTGCTTTGCGGCGTTGTAGAGTTCGAGGGCGCGCGCATCGAGAGCGGAGAGCTTCTGCTTGTCGATCTGCTTATCGACGATGTAGCGCGCCAGGCCGCCGGGCCGAAGATTCATCGCCGGAGCGGGGGCATGGGTGAGGGTCCTCTCGTCGCTCTCGCGGGCTTTTGTCTGTTCGACGGCAGGCTGCGGGGGCTGGACGGCGCGCCGGAATTCTTCGCTGAGCGCCGCGATGCGGTCGAGGGCGCTGTCGTGCTGTACAAGATCGTTGACGGTCTTGGCGAAGGATGTGGAGCGGGTTTTATCGTCTTCGCTCACGCCGCAAGTTTAACACGGCCCGTCATGATTTCCTCCGGACTTCCAGTTCTTTGCGGGCCTGTTCAATTCTCATTTCAAGAGCGCGATATTGCAGATTGCGGCGCGAGGCCATCATGTGGCGGCACCCTTCTGACATCTCCATCAGCTGAAGGTCGTCGCAGATCCGGTTGCGTCGCGTGATGAGGCGGTTGAGTTCCTGTTCGTCCATTTCTGATCTCCTTGGTTCCAGTGGTTGATGTGAGAGCGGCGGCCCGCTCGGGCCGCCGCTCTCCCGGCATCGGGCATTTACTTGCTCGCGCCGTTCTGAAGTTCCAGAACCTTCGTATGGGCGAGGTCGGCCAGTTTCGCAAGCGCCAGAAGATCCTCCGCGCCGTAGCTGCCGGTGGACTTCCAGTCGCCCTTCGTATTGCGGTAGCGGCGGTCGAAGGTCACGTTGTAGAAGGCCTTCCCTTTGCTCTCGTTCTTCCAGATGCTGGCGGTTTGCAGTCCCACGCTGACTTTGGCGTCCGGCGTTTTCTTCGTGGTTTCGTTCGTAGCTGACATTTCGTTTCTCCTTTTGTTTAGACCGGCATCATTGCCTGTCTTACGTGACCATCTTTTGCACGGACGATTGAGCGGGCTGTCAACGACTACACGGGAGCGTAGCGAATGGAGCGGGCCGGAGATTGACTGACCGCGCGGCTGTGCATCGGCTCACGGAAAACAGACGGGCATATGCCAGGTCGGAAAAGGCGCGGGAGAAACGGAGCAGAGGGCGAAACCGTGAAAGTGACGGGCGCAAGCGTTGAGAGACTTTGCGGCGGCATCGGGAGAGAGTAGGGACTTCGCGTCTACAGGCCGTGCTCTTCCGCCGCGCTGCGGTAAGGGTGAGGGACATCGATCTCAGGCAGCGGATGATGGCGGTCCAGGCGCGTGAGTGGCCGTCCTCTCTCGTCCACGGGGTTCAGGTACAGGTTGGCGCGGGCAATATGCTTGATGCCGGTGGCGGCGAGCTGGTCTAGGGCCTCCAGGATCATTTCGCGCGTCTGCTCGATGGTCCACGGGCCGCCGACATATCCCTGCATGCAGCGGACGCTTGGCTTCGGCGGCGGTTTCTTCGGGCTGCGCTTGCGCTGTGCCATCCCGTGAAGATGCCCGGTTAAGGGCGAGGGGTCCATATCGCTTCTGCCGTGGGCGTTCTGCAAAACAGACGTTCGTTCCTCCCGGTTTTCAGTCCTCGCGGTCCTTTTCAAAAGCCACGGTAACAGGGCCGCGCAAGACAGGCTTTCGTTTACGGCTTCCGCGAAGAGCGGACCCTCCGCAAACGGGAAGAGCCTGTTTCCTCTGCGGCTGCCTGTTTCTTCCGGTGGCGCAAAGGCCCGTTGCGGGCCTGACAACAAGAGTCCCGGTAGGGACGCTCATCACTGAGCGCCCCCCGGACAGATCCGGACGAGCGGAGTTACCGCATCCGGCTCCCACCTTGGGTGAGGACGCCGAGACGCACAAGAGGATAAGGATGACAGACAGAAGCAGGCGGAAACCAGCGCTCGATATAACGGTTCATACGACGCCAGGGCAGGTGGTTCCCTTGGCTGCGACGGCGCAAGACCGTTTGCCACAGGTGTCCCACTGCCACATGGAAAGCGCACAGCGCCGGGCCATTCATGGGCACTCCGTAATACCGGAAGTGACCGAGAAGGACCGAGCGCAGGTACGCTCCCTGTTCCGCGATGGGCGTGTGCATACGTTGCCGCAGTTCATCTTTCAGTGCCCGCAGCTTCGCCTGCCACCTCTGTCGCATCGTCTGTCGCAGAACCGTGAAGCGCCCTCTCCGGGTCTTGCCGCAACTATGCGTGAATCCCAGAAAGTTGAAGGTTTCCGGTTTGCCGCCACCACGTTTTCGACGATTCTGCTCCGCAAAGCGGCCAAACTCGACGATGCGCGTTTTGTCGGCATGCAGCGCCAGTCCGAACTTTGCGAATCGCTCGCGCAGCTCGGCCAGGAACCGCTCTGCTTCCTGACGATGCTCGAATCCGGCAGCGAAGTCATCCGCGAATCGAACGAAGATTATCTCCCCATGCGCTCGCTTTTGCCTCCACTGCTGGACCCAGAGGTCGAGTGTGTAGTGCAGATAGATGTTCGACAACAGCGGGCTGATGCTCCCGCCCTGAACCGTTCCCACCTCACTTTGCACTCGTTTGCCCTCCTCCAGCACGCCGGCCATGAGCCACTTCTGGATCAAGCGCACAACGCGCCGGTCGGCTACACGATGCTCGATAAACTTCACCAGCCATCCGTGGTCGAGAGTGTCGTAAAACTTTCGGATGTCGGCATCGAGCACCCAGTTTACCTTCTTCGTCATGATCCCGACTGTCAGCGCATCCAACGCCAGATGCGGACTGCGCCCCGGTCGAAATCCATACGAAAACCCCAGGAAATCCTGTTCGTAGATTGCGTTCAACACTTCGACGGTGGCACGCTGGACGATCTTATCTTCCAGCGTGGGAACGCCGAGCGGGCGAAGCTCGCCCGGTTTACCCACCTTCGGGATGTACACTCTGCGCACAGGCTTTGCCCGGTATGCTCCTCGCTTGAGCCTATGGGAAAGGTTCTGGAGATTTTCCTCAAGAGCCTCGCCGTAGTGCGCCCACGTCTGGCCGTCTACGCCTGCTGCCGCGCCCCGTTTCATTCCCAGGTACGCCGCACGCAGCCGGTCCACGTCATAGATGTGGTGCAGGAGCGCGGTGAACCGCTGTTTCTTATCGTTCTTTGCTGCCTGACGTACTCGCTCAAGCGCGCTGAGCGCACCTTCCCGGCTCTGAGTCCGGAGCGCGTTGCACTCGGGCGAGTTTCCCTTGGCCAGCCCCCTTCCCTCCACCGCCTCCGCAGCCGGTCCCTCGGCCTTGTTCGGCGACTTCGTAGGTACTATGGGGCTGTCCGACTTCCCGCATCTGTTCATCATCGGCTTATGTCCTTTGACTTCCCGATGCAGCCTGCGGCTCTCTCTTCCGCAGGCAGACGCGGGATCTCCCGGTTCCCGAGCAAGGTGTTTCGGTACATGCACGGGGTCTATGACCGCGCGGGATCCAGACGCACCTCGCGATGGCAGTGCGTCCGGTATTGCCTTCCGTTCCCCTCCACGGCGTCGGCATCCCGGAGTACCTGCCGCTTGCGCGGCAGGGCATATATTTCGCGGCTCAATACCCGACCTGTACGTTCCCCTGCCAACGCTTCGTCGCCGCTCTCGCGAGCGGCTCCGCATGACTCGGGGCCGTTGTGGTTCGCTACTCCTTCAACGTATGAAACTTTCATTCACTACACCTTGCCGGTTTAACCGGCGCACGGAGGAAACATGAAACTGGTTTCGGCATTTGAACTTCACCGGCGCAGCGCCAACGAACTCTCGGAATTGTTCGGGCAAGTCTCAAGGGGGCTGGCCCGGACGCAAAGCGGCACCCCGGAGCGCCGCAACGCTCTCGCCACGCTCGAAAACATCGCGCGGGCGCGGCGGCAGAAACTGATGGAAACGAGGGCCGGTCCATGACCGGCCTTCTAGCGCCGGCGAGAGCGATCCGGCGCAGACCGGCGATAGCGCTTGATTTGCTTTGTTTCGTCGTGCTCCTTCTTCCTGCCTATGCCGGCGCGTTCGTTGAACGCCTGGGCAAGATCGAGGGCGCGGCGCTGCTCGGGCGTCAGCTCGGGCTTGCGGCTCTCCGGCGGAGGCAGCGTCGCAGGCTTTTCGATGAGGGGCTTGTCAGGCGCTTGCTTTTTCCCGGCGGCCTTCTCGTTGAATTTAGTCGCCAGTGCTGCGCCGGTCGCGCCGCGCGAAGCGATGACAGCCTCAGCGAAGATCGGCTTGAGGTCTTTGAGGATCGGATGAACGGCGTCCTTGCCGTGGGCGACTTCGGCCTTTGGCGGCGCTGTGATTTCGGCAGCCGTCTTCTTGAAATCGGCGAGCTTGGCTGCTTGCGCCTGCGCGCGCGACGGTTTCGCGGCCTCGCGGAACTGCGCGGCAAGCGGCGCGGCCTTTTCCGGGACCTTCGCTTCGGGCTTCTTGATCTCGGGCGGCGGCTTATTCTCAATCGTCTTTTCGCGGGTCTTTTCCGGCGTCATGACCTTCTCCGGTGCCGCGATGCGGCGAAACACTTCGCGGCGCAACGCCGTTTCAAGGGACCGTCGCTCACGCTTTTCAAGCGAGGTCAGGCCGCGCTCGCGGTGCCTGAAATCCTCCATCTCGCGGGCGTGACGGCGGTCTAGGGCGTCTTTCTGCACCTTGAATTCCTCTTCCATTTTGCGGTCATGCTTTTTCTGGCGATACGTGGTGAACGCATCGTAGCCGGTGATACGGGAAAGCAGCGCGATGATGCCCTTGGGCTGGCGTGCCGAACGCTGGCGCGCGATCTCCGCGTTGCGTGAGCCTTGCAGGTCGGCGAGCGCCCGGCGCTCCGCGTCGTGGCGCTGCGCGAGTTGCCGCTTTTTCGTGTCGAGGTCGGAGCGCCGCGCCGCGTGCGCCTTCGCGAGGTCGTCGCGGCGCTGTTCGGCGGTCGCCTTCGCGGCCTCGGCGCGTTTCTCCTGCGAGGCGCGCTTTTGGTCCTCGAACTTCTGCTCCTGCTGTTGGCGCTGGAGCGCCTCGCGCTTGCCGCTCGCCCATTTCTGGGCGGTTTCGGCAGTCGGCAGGCGGTCGAGATCGTAATTCGACCCCAGACGCGCCTTGATCTCCTTCACCTTCACGCCGTTGAGCTGGCGCGAAAGACTGTGAATTTCGCCGTAGAGATCGACGACGACATAGGCGCGTTGGTCGCCACGGGCTAGGAAATAGCCGTTGGCCTCAAGCGCCTTGGCGAAGCTGCGGGCGTCTGAACTCTCGCCCCAGAGCTTCGTGATCTGCTCGCGGCGCTGCTGTTTCGTGATCCCGCTGCGCTCCTGTTGCTGTTTCTCGCCGAGGTTCTCGGCGGCGGCGCGAAAGGCATAGCGGGCCTTGCCGCGATCCTGACGCATGCCGGGCGGCAGCGTGAGTTTGTGGTCATGCGCGTACTCCCGCGCGACCAGACGCAGCTTCTGGTGATCGTGGGACATCTGGACGGCTTTTCCCTTTGCCATGTCGATGCGGGACCAGATGACATGGCAATGCTCGCGCCCGTATTTCACATGAAAGACGACGGCGCGCGGCTGGTTCTCAAGGCGCAGCCTTTTCTCTGCGCGCCGGATGAAGTCGTAATAATGCTCGCGCGTGAATGGTCCCTGCCGGTGATCGGGATTGATCGAGAGCGAATAGATGTATTTGCTGCAATTGGTAGCCTTGGACTGGGCGTACCATTCGGCGAAGGCGCCGTGCAGGTCCTGCGCGATCGCGCCGCGCACCTCCGCTATTGCGACGCGGTCGTTATCGAAGCTATTCATCAGGTGCGTGGCAAGCTGCTGTCCGCCGCCGCGCTGATTGCCCTTCGGGATCATGCGTCACCCGGACATGGGAAATGGTTGCGCGAGAGCTATCTTACAATCATAGGTAAATTCGCTTAATGACTGGTTAAGCGGCTGATCCGGCAAGAGCATTCAATTCATCGAGGCGGGCGACAGCGGTGCTGTGGTAGGCGGGGTCCAGTTCGATGCCGATGTAGGTGCGGTCAAGCTCGCGCGCCGCGACGAGCGTCGAACCTGACCCGCAGAACGGATCGAGGACCGTGTCGCCGGGGCGGCTGAAGGCCTCGATCAGCGGCTTCAGGATACCGACCGGCTTTTGTGTCGGGTGCAGCTTGTTTCCGGTATAGGTCCAGTTGATAACATCCGGCGGCGGACGGCACGGCCTATCCGGCCAGCCCTTGGCCAGAAGATAAGCCTGCTCATGCCGGTATTCGGTGTGATACGAGCTGCTCGCGTATTTCTTCGGAAAGACGAAATGGCCCGCGACGCGGAAGCCTGCGGATTTCCAGGCATCCATGAACAGGTCGGTTTTTGTGTAGCCGTAGAAGCTCACGCAGAAAGCATCGGACCGCAGCACGCGAAACATTTCCGCGAAGGCGGGTTTCAGCCAGTCCTCACTCTGATCGTTCATGATGGCGCGGCCTGAGCGGTCGCGGTAATTCACGAGGTAGGGCGGGTCGGTCAGGATGAACCCGGCGCTTCCGGTATCCAGGTTTTTCATGGCGTCGATGCAATCGCCTTGGATGATGCTGTTCATGACATCCCCCGCTGCATTGCAATGATGTCGAGGGTGGCCTGGTGTTCCATGCGCGCCCGGAATTCAGCGCGGGCCAAGTGGTTCAGGTCGATCTGGCCGTTTGCAGCCATGCGCAGAAGGTCGTCTGACGCGGGCCGCAATATCTCATGCGCTTCGAGTGGCAGGATGTCTTCGTCGTACAACATGGTCTTTCCTTTCGTTGTTTGGTTTCCTCAAGACGTCATCCCGCAAAAAACGGGGCGGACACAGTGTCAAGGAAAGATTCTCTGTCTTTCGGAGGGAACCCTCTGGGCAGCCGAAAGCAAGAATCTGCCGTTCCTTGACACGACCGGGGACGGCCCGTTTTAGGGTGGCGAGAATTGTTGAGGAAACCAGGCGGAAGGAAATCATGCGCGGCGAGGCATCAATGCGCGCTCAAGTGGGCTAGAGGCTATGCACGAACGCCGGCAAATCGTCCCTGACGGCCTCAAGCTCCTCACGGCGGCTCGCGAAAACCTGCTGATAGGCTCGGCTTGCAATGCGCAGATTGTAGAAATGCGCCTCCATCGGCGTGACTGTTAGCCGGTCGGGGAGGAACTCGCTGTCCGGCTCCAGCACGAGCAAGGCTTTCGTCGGCGAGACCGGGTAGTATCCGTCGAACCTCGTGGGCGGGATAAGTTCTTTGACCGCTGCTGCCATGTTGATGACCGGCTGGTCGGCAGTGATGAACGGCACATCGGTCGGGTTGTCGAGGATCAGAAGTTTCAGGCGCGGATGATCGACAAACAGGCTGTAGCCGGTATTGACCGCGAGAATATGGGTCATCACATTGGCCGTGCGCTCATAGATCGCAAGGTTCTCAGGGGCCATGAGCGCGGTTTTTCTGCGATGGTTCGTGCGCATGTATTGGACCGCCAGACCCCGATAGAATTTGACGGCATCTTCGTTCGTCGCGAGAAACGTGAGGTCGCCCGCACGAAGGCGCTCCAGATACGGCTGAAACGATTCTTCAATGGACTGGTGAAAGTTTTCGTTGGCCTCGGCAATATCGCGCTCGATGGCATCCAGCAATTGCGGCGTACCGGTTCCCGATATCCCGAAGTGAGCCTTCGCCGCGTGGGGTGTGGTGAATTGCCGAAGGAGGCGCTCATGAAGCGGCTTGAGGCGCTCCGGCGAGTCCTTGATGACGGCCTCGCGGATGAACTCGATGTCCGCCGGGCTGATCTCCCGCAGCCGGTAGAAGTGGTTTTCGGCGGCGACGTTTCTTACGTTGGTCTGAAAAATCTCGCCGTCCTGCAGGCACCAGATCTGGTTCCCGGTTGCCCACGCCTTGAGGTGAAACCTGGCAACGAAATGATTGAGCTTTTTCGTGGGCATAAGCGGATTTTAGTCGTCCGGCTTGCGCCCGGTCGCCAGGAGCTTCATGAGTGACATCGCGTTCCTCATTGATTTCTGCGGTAAAGCCGCAAAGCGGCGTTGAGGTCGGCGACCTGCTCGTCGAGCGTGAGCAGGCTGCCTATGGCGGCGAGGTCCTGGCCTTTGTCGAGGTATTGCTGTGCCTCGCTCAGCGTATGGTGCAGCTGGGCAATGGCCACGGCGAGAGCGGAGCGGAAGATGGCCGGTGGTTTGCGGTCGGTCATTTGCGTTCTCCCGATCCTGAAAAGTCGCTTACATTGCCACCGTGGCCGCACGCCGCGCAGAGAGCGCCGCTGTGGTCGCACCATTCATGGTCTCCGTTCGTGGCCGTTGTCGCGTCGGTCCCGTCCGGGCACAGCCGCACCCAGACGGTCGCGGCGATGTCGATTTCATCGCCCCTGCCGCACTCGGCACACCGCAGGCCGAACTGGTTGCCGATTTCCTCGGCCAGCTCTTGGTCGTGATGCGACACCGCCCGCTGATGGCACGTCTCGAAATCGATGGCATTGAGGTCTGCATAGTGCCGCAGATCGCAAAGCAAATCGGTAAGCACCTGCTCGGGCTCGTCATAGAGTCCCCCACGGCCCTCCTTGCCTTCGGCGTATTCCTGAACACCATGCGCCGCCCATTCGGCGCGTTGTTTGTTGGTGATGTCGGTCATTGTTGCCTCCAGCCGCCGTCGAGTTCGGATTTCAGGCGCAAGCCGTATTTCTCGCCGAACCAGAGGGCGAAGTCCTCCGGGGTCTGGCATTCCTCCTGCGCCGAGGCGATGAGATCGGGCTCGATCCCGGCATCGTTGGTGTCGATGCCGAATAACTTCAGCAGCGCGGCCTCTACCGCGTCCCAGTAGTCGATGAATGGCATTGGTTCAGTCACGTTAGTTCTCCTTTTCGTTCCGGTTGTGGGTCAGTACGCCCAGGCAAAGCGCCGGACGGAAAAGCGGGCCTGTCACCGCAAGGGGAACGGGCAACACGGGAGCGCAGCGAATGGAGCGGGCGGCCCGTTGACAGGCCCGCGCGTCCGGCGAGACTGGCGTTATCACTGACCCATGCCGGAACGGGAGAACGGTGACGAGAGGCAGAGACTATGCGGCGGATGCCGAAGCCGCTAGGTTCGGAAGTGCATGACGGATGCGATAGAACCGGAGGGACTGTCGGCGCGCGAGAAAGAGGTCGCAGGGTTGCTGGTGCGGGGCGTCAGCAACAAAGAGATTGCGCGGGCGCTCGGCATAGAAGTGGTCACCGTGAAGAAGCATGTCGGGAATATCTTGCGCAAGCTCGGCGTGCGGAACCGGACGCAGGCGGCGATATCCCTCATGCGTCGCGCCGAGGAGAAGACTGTAGTAAGCTCCAGAACGCGAGACGAATTCACAGAGGCGGGATAAAGTGAAGTGAGTGAAGACTGCTGACCGCGAATGTGGCTTGAGAAATGCTGACGCCTTGTTGCGGCTCGTGACTTTCTGAGTAGATATCGATCCATGCCAACCAGGAGCGATAAAGAATGGAGCAAAGCTTCGATCCTGAAAAGCTGCGGCCTGCGGCATTGGTCTGCCAGCCGGACCCGCGCAATACGGGGCTTGTGAAGATTGACCAGATTTCGGGCGCCGTTGAGAGCTTCGGCCTTGACGACCATCACGAAACGATTGCGGCGCTGTCTTTGAACCAAATCGTGCCGGCGGACATCGCGCAGCAGTTTGAGATCACAAGGAGCCTCTACCTGTACGCATGGTTCGTCTATCGCTTTTACAACGTGGCGGAGCAACACGCCTTGGCATGCCTTGAGCTTGCGCTGCGCGAGCGCCTGAAGACAGAAATCGACGACGGAATGGTTCCATCAAAAAACAAGAGGCCGACTCTTCGCCCCTTACTGAAATACGCGGTGGGGCAGGGGCTTATTCGTAACGAAGGCTTTGAGACCTGGCGCAATCGCGGCATCATCAACAGCCGCGAGCGTGTGAGGATGGAAAAACTTCGCGAATTGACGGAGAACAATCTGGAAGAGATTGCATGGGATGAATCCCGGATCGAAATCACCGAAGAGGACCTAGATTGGGATTTTACAGACATGCTTGTGAAGGTACTTCCCCAGCAGCGCAATAATTATGCCCACGGCAGCACCATCCTGCACAATCAGGTGCTGAGCACCATCCGGATCGTCTGCGAGAGCATCAACCAGCTCTATCCAAACCCGGAGTCTTGAGCTTTCCCTTCCCGACATTCCCGGAATAGCAGGAAGATTCAGGGACCGGACGAACCTGTCACAGGGCGAAGGCGCAGGCCGGAGTTCATCGTGACCCTTGACAGGGAGGACGGTTCCGGTAGAAAGCCCGGCCCGGTCCGGGGATGAAGGAAAGGGAAGAAAAATCGGGTCTATGTGTCGGAGACGACGTGCAACGGCGATGACGGCGAAAGTATCGAGGCCGGAGGCAGAAAACTGAGAGGTTCGGTTTTTGAGAGCGTTTGCCTTTGATGCGCGATGGCAGGCCCTTGCTCCCCCCGCCGAGCAATACGGTGTTCATATCGGCCACGGCGGATGGTCTTTTGGCACGATGGTCGGGTCCGGCACCTTGCCGGAGCGCACGAGCATCTGTTTCTGGCCGGTGTGGAGGCTAGACGGCAGGCTGTAGCGGCCCGATATGCGACATAAGACGGTTGAATATCCCGTCCATGCAGCGCAGAGCCCAATTCTGCACGGGGATCGGCGTGTTTTTATATCTGAACCTGTGAGTCAGTGACACGAATGTCGCCCCTGATTTTGCTGCACGGTGCGGCCAGTGTGCCGCGTGATGCCGTGGGAAGAGGGGAGCCAGCAGCTCGATCAAAAGGCCGATGCACAATCCGCTGCGGGCGGAGATGAGGACGCCCGCGCTGATATAGCCCGCGCCTTCGAGCTGGCGCAGGTAGCGTTGCACGGTGCGGCGGCAACGGCCAAGGGCTTTGACCAGCCAGGTGACGGTGATTTCCGGTCGGCGGTTTTCGCGGTGGCGCAGGTAGGCGTACTCGGCGATCTTGCGCATGCAGCGCCGCGCGCCGTCGGTCAGGTTGGGGTCGTTGTCGAGCCGGGCCGCGAGTTCGGGCACGTAAGCGCCGCTGTCGAGCGGCGGTTTGCGATAAGGTTTCGGCTCGGATGGCAGGTGGCAGGCGCGCAGACTGCGCAGGGCGCGGGGATTGATAGACATGGTTGGTTTTCTCCTGTGGTTGTGGAGAAAACCCGCCGAGTTCAGGCAATAAAAATCCGTGGCAAGAAACCTCTTGCTTCGGGACCCAGATTCTGCCAGATTGGTTTTGGACAACTTTTCTAACAGAATTCGATCTATCTAAAGCCCGCTTCGGCGGGTTTTCTTTTTGTTAGGTCATCGGAATTTTTCCTTCGATTTGGTCATGGGTACGAATCGGGCGGCCAGAGTCGGCACCCAACTGGAAAGTTTGCCGGAACCCTGCCAGCACAGCAACGTTGACAGTTCCGTTCAACGCGGAACCGACTCGCACGAATTGCGCGAATGCCTGCAACCGCGCCTCTCATGCGCGCACACGCTCTGATAGAAAGCTGTGGATATGTCTGGCGGCGCGAGTCCGGGGAGGGTTTTTGGGAGGTTTCGGCTCGCGCTTGCCGTGAGTTATCGGGCGTCAGAGCCCGTGCTCTTCGGCTGCGCTGCGGTAGGGACCTTCCACGGTGATGATGCTGCCGGGGATCTTGATTCCGCCCGGAAAATGGGTGAGGGCGCGGCCGTGTTGATCGACCGGCGTGAGATAGATGTTGAGTCCGGCGACGTGTTTGATGTTGCGGTCGTTGAGTTCCTGCAGCGCATTGAGAAAGATCGGGAGCATGTCCTGGATGCGATGGCGTCCGGGACAGGTGAGTTTGACCCCTTTGGGGAGGGGCTTGTCCTTTGCTTTCGTGGATGCGGCTCTGCGGCGTGGCATCCTTTTCTCATACAGGTCTGCGCGCGGGCAGTCCAGCCGATTTTGCGGGCTTATCCCTCTGATTTTCTGAAAATGTTTCAGGCGGAGCGATAGCGGAGAGACGCCGGGCCAGAGACGGCTCGCTCAATTCAAAGCTGCGGGATTAACGAATATTTAGGTCAGCTATGCCTAGAGTTGAAAGAGGGACGTTCTCGAAACGGCGCGGGGGGCCTGGCCCCGGCAAGTAACGGGGAGAAGCGGGAAAGTGGCAACGCAGTTTCAGGTGATCAGACCGGCGCGGGGGCGTCTGCGCGATCACTTCAACCAGCTCAGCCTGTTCACGGACTGGGAGTTCAAACCGGCGGCACAAGCAGGGGAGGTCGGCGATGGTGGAAAGGACGCAACTCGGAGAGACGATCTTGCGGCACTGGCGGGAGAACTGTCCGGGGATGGTGCGAGACCTGGAGTTGCGGGGTCGGCTCGACCAGACGGTGAGCGAAGCGCAGGAACGGACGGGGGATCTTCTGTACGAGCTGGTGTCGGTGCAGGGGATGGATTACCAGGGGGCGTGGGAGATGGCGATGCGCGAGTGGGCGCTGCCATCGGAGGAGGACAGGACGCCCGGCGGGAAGAGACCCCGCGAGAAATCGTCGTCCGGGAAGCCGAAATCGAACAGGAGCCGCGCGAGAGCGCGGGGGCGCCCTCGCGGGACTTCCGCATAAACGAAAGTCATCGGGTCGGCGCGGGGGGATTGAAAGAGAAAGCGCGCGCGAACATCACGGCCATTCGCGCTCTCAAGCAAATCGAAGCGGACAATCGAGCGGCGACGGAAGCCGAGAAAGCCGCTCTGGTGCGCTATGCGGGCTGGGGCGCGCTTTCGCAAGTCTTCCATCCGTATCCTTCCGCCGAATGGCGGGATCTGGCGCAGGAAGTGCGGGAGCTGCTTGAGGAGCCTGAATACGACTCCGCGCGGGGCTCGACGCCCAACGCGCATTACACGTCGCCGGACGTGATTGCGGCGATGTGGGCGGGGCTGGAGCGGCTTGGGCTTGCGCGTGCCGCCGCAGGCGGAGCGCAAATCCTGGAGCCCTCAATGGGCGTGGGCCATTTCTTCGGCCTGATGCCGGAGGAGTTGGCGTCCGGATGCCGGCGGACCGGCGTGGAGCTGGATAGCATCACCGCGCGTATCGCGCGTCAGCTCTATCCCGACGCCGCCATCTTCGCCAAGGGCTTCGAGGAGACCGCGCTTCCCGATGATTTCTTCGACGCGGTCGTCGGCAACATCCCTTTCGGCGATTATCCGGTGCATGATCCGGCGTATCCGCGTGCCGTTACGCGTGCGATTCACGATTATTTCCTGGCGAAATCTCTCGACAAGCTGCGGCCCGGCGGGGTGATGGCGCTGATTACGAGCCGCTACACCATGGACAAGCGCGACGGGACTTTGAGGCGCTATCTGGCCGCGCGCGCCGATCTTGTCGGGGCGGTGCGGCTTCCCAATACGGCGTTCAAGGGAAATGCGGGAACGGAAGTGACCGCGGACATCCTGTTCCTGCAAAAGCGCGAGAAGGGCGCGGCGGCGCAAGGCGGGGCGTGGGAGGCTCTGGGGCTTGTCGAAGCTCCGGACGGGGCGGTGGAGATCAATGAGTATTTCGCGCGGCACCCTGAGATGATGCTGGGCGAGATGCGCCTTGAGGGGACGATGTACCGGGCGCGTGAGCCCACTCTGGCCGGAGAGTTTTCGGCGGAGCGGCTGCGGGAGGCGATTGCAAAGCTCCCTGCGGACATCTGGAGGATTCAGGCAAGAGCGCCGGGCAGCCGCGCGCCGCCGGATCTGGCTACTGACATCAGCGATCCGGGCGAGATCAAGGATGGCGCGTATGGCGTGCGGGATAACCGCCTGGTTATCCGCCGGGGCGGCACGTTCGAGATCGCGAAGGTCTCCGCAAATCTCGCGTGGCGCATCCGGGGTTTGCTCGGGGTCCGGGATGCCGTGCGGGACGTGTTCCGGACGCAGCTCGAAGACGCATCCGCAGAGCGTATCACGCAGGCGCGCCGGGATCTCAATCAGGTCTACGATGCCTTCGCGCGGCGCTTCGGGCCGCTGTCTTCAAGGGAGAACTTCAAGGCCTTCGCGGGCGATCCCGACCAGCCACTGCTGCTCTCGCTCGAAAATTACGACGCCGCCGCGAAGCGGGCGACGAAGACGGCGATTTTCGAGCGGCGCACGCTCGCGCGCTATGAGCCGGTCAGCCACGTCGAGACGGCTGCCGAAGCGCTGGCTATTTCTCTCAACGAAACCGGCGTCATTGACTGGCCCCGGATGGAGCAGGTGACGGGCCGCAAGGCGCAGGGCTTGCAGCGGGAATTGGGCCGCCTGGTTTTCCGCAATCCTGAAGGCGGCGGGTGGGAGACGGCGGACCGCTATCTGAGCGGGGATGTGCGGCGCAAGCTGACGGAGGCGCGCGCGGCGAGCGGGGTCGATCCCGCTTACGCGCGGAATGTCGAGGCGCTCGAAGAGGTCCAGCCCGCCGACCTGCTGCCGGGGGACATCGAGGCGCGGCTGGGATCGTCGTGGATTCCGGCTGCCGACATAGAGGATTTCCTGGCGCAGCTCCTGGGCATCGCCTCGCGCCATGTCGATGTCGGCCATGCGGCGGCGATTGCGACATGGTCGGTCAGAATCGACGCAACGGAAAAAGACAACGTCAGCAATACGACCACCTACGGGACGGGGCGGTTTTCGGCGGCGGAACTGGTCGAAGACGCGCTGAACGGGCGGGTTCCGACCGCGTATGACAAGCAGCCGGATGGATCGCACACCGTCAATCAGCAGGAGACCATCGCCGCGCGCGAAAAGCAGCAACAACTCAAAGACCGGTTTCGGGAATGGATCTGGGAGGATGCGGGGCGGGCGGCGCGGCTGGCGCGCGCGTATAACGATCGTTTCAACAATCTGCGCCTGCGCGCCTTCGATGGCTCGCACCTGAAGCTCTCCGGCATGAACCGGGCTTACCTGCGCGATGGTGACCTGGCGGGGCACCAGAAAGACGCGGTCTGGCGGATCGTGGAAAGCGGGAGCACGTTGCTCGCGCATGTGGTGGGGGCGGGCAAGACGTGGACCATGGCGGCGGCGGCGATGGAGATGCGCCGCATGGGTCTTTGCAAGAAGCCCATGTTTGTGGTGCCCAATCACCTGGTCGTGCAATGGGGGGCGGAGTTCGTGAAGCTCTATCCGCAGGCCCGCCTCTTCGTGGCGGGCAAAGAGAGCTTTGCCGCCGCCAACCGCAAGCGGGCAATGGCGAGGATCGCCAGCGGCACATACGACGCGGTGATCGTGTCTCACCGCTCGTTCGAGTTTCTTCCCGTCTCCGACAAGCTGTTTGGCGAATTCGTGCAAAAGCAAGTGGAGGCGCTGGAGGAGGCGATTCTCGACCTGAAAGCGGACGGCGGCGACAACCGCCATCTGGTCAAGGACCTTGAAAAAGCCAAGAAACGCTTTGTGGCGAAGCTCAAGGCGCACGCCGACCGGGAGCACAAGGATGATGCGATTTCATTCGAGGAGCTGGGGGTGGACCAGATTTTCGTGGATGAGGCGGACCTGTACAAGAACCTCTTCTACACCACGAAAATGAGCCGCGTGGCGGGATTGCCGAACACGGAGAGCAACCGCGCATTCGACATGTACATGAAGACGCGCTACCTGCGCGAGAGGAACGGCGGACGGGGCGTGGTGTTCGCGACGGGCACGCCGGTGTCGAACACGATGGCGGAGATGTACACGATGCTGCGTTATCTCGCGCCGGACCTGCTGGAAGAGCGCGGCCTCGCGCATTTCGACGCCTGGGCCGCGAATTTCGCGGACGCGGTCACGGCGCTGGAACTGGCACCGGACGGCTCGGGCTACCGCATGCACACGCGGTTTGCGAAGTTCGTGAATTTGCCGGAGCTTTTGTCCATGTTCAGGAGTTTCGCGGATGTGAAAACAGCCGAGGACCTGAAACTTCCCTGCCCGACGGTCGCGGGCGGTAAGCCGGAAGTCGTGGCGGCTCCGGCGGGAGAGGAGCTGAAGGCGTACATCAAGACGCTGATCGCCCGCGCCGAGCGTCTGCGAACGGCGCGGGTCGATCCTTCGGAAGACAACATGCTCAAGATCACGGGCGACGGGCGCAAGGCGGCGCTCGATATGCGGCTGGTGGGAAGCGCCGGGGAGGCGGACTACGCGACCAAGGTAGGGCTGGCGGTCAGCCGCGTTCGCAGAATATGGGAGGCGACGCGCGAGACGAAGGGCGCGCAGCTTGTCTTTTGCGACCTGTCAACGCCGGACCGGTCGTCGCATCCGGGACGCTTCAATGTCTACGAGGACCTGAAGACGCGGCTTGCCGGGGAAGGCGTGCCTGAGGGAGAGATCGCCTTTATCCACGATGCCGAGACCGACGCTGAAAAGAAGCTGCTGTTCGACGACGTCAACGCGGGCCGCGTGCGCATTCTGATCGGCTCTACGGAAAAAATGGGAGCGGGGACGAACGTGCAACGGCGGCTGGCGGCGCTGCACCATCTGGATGCCCCGTGGCGTCCCCGCGACATCGAGCAACGCGAGGGGCGCATTCTGCGCCAGGGCAATATGAACGGGGAGGTGCGGATATTGCGGTATGTCACGGAAGGCTCTTTCGACGCTTATATGTGGCAGACGCTAGAGACAAAGGCGCGGTTTATCCAGCAGGTGATGAGAGGCGAGACATCGGTGCGGGCCGCCGAGGATGTCAATGGCGGCGCGCTCACTTACGCCGAGATCAAGGCTATCGCGTCGGGAAATCCCGCCGTCATGGAAAAGGTGAAGGTCGATACGGAAATCCGCAAGCTCGATCAGTTGCGCGCCGCGCATTTGAACCAGCAATACCGAATCCGGCTTGAAGTTCAGGCTCTGCCTGAGCAGATCGAAGAGAAGCGCAAGCGGATTGAGAGGCTCGCCGGGGATATAGCGCGGCGTGATGCTCATGAAACGGGTGAGTTTTCGATGAGCGTCGGCGCGCGGATTTTCTCTGGCAAGGATGCGCGCGCGCAGGGCGGTACTGCGCTCGCGCTTGCGGTCCTGGCGGACAAGGATGACACGAGCTTGCAGGTGCGCGGAGATTTGCGGGGGTTTGAAATCCTGAGCCGGGGCGTGGGCGGAGTAAGAATGCTGGGGTCCGATGATGAAGCCCCGCCGGAGCTGTTTATCAGGGGTGAGGGGACATATCGGGCGCACGTAAATGTGGAGAACCCGCTGGGGACGGTGCAGAGCCTGGAGCGGACGCTAAGCGGGCTGGACAAGGCGCTTGAGGATGAACGCGAGCATCTGGCCCGCGCGGAGAAGGCGCTCGCGGATTTTCAGGGACAGATGGGCAGGCGGTTCGAGCAGGAGGACCGCTTGAAAGAGTTGCTCCACCAGCAGGAGGAACTGAACGCCGCGCTCGACCTTGACAAGAACGAGAGGCAGGTTGCGCCTGTAGAAGAGACGAGCAACGGCGAGGGAGGAGCGGACGGAGGCGAGGATGGCATTGCGCCGGGTGCGCGGAAGCGGAGTGGGGCGGGACGGGGCAGGTATTCGCGGAACGAAAGTGACGACGAAGAAGTCGATGACGAAAACGAGCCAGTCCCGGCTCGTCCGGTATCAAGGCCGGGGCTTTGATGGGGGAAGGGGTCTTTTGGCCAATCCCCTCTTCGCGGTGTGCGGGGTTGCACTTTCCGCACCGTGGGGAGCGGTGGACGGGCTGCGGGTGCCGGGGTTTTGAGGGAACACATGCCGTGTCCGGGGGACGGCGGCGAGGACGTGTCAGGGGCCGGATTTTGCGGGAGGCGGAAGCAGGAGGCGGGGGAAGAATTCGTTGTAGCAGTGTTCGTTGAACCAGGCGCACTTGATGTCGAAGAGCTTTAATCCGGGAACGAGGCGCGTGAGGGCGAGGGCATAGATGGTGAGCTGCGCGAAAGGCTTGTTGGTGCGCGCGTCGGGCTTGTAGTCGAGGATATGGACCGCGCCATTGCGGACTTGCAGAAAATCTATATGTCCGGTGATGAAGCGGGGACCGCGTTCGCCTGGGTCGGCGGCCTGCGGCGCGCCGGGCGGGTTCTTCGGGGCAATCGTGATTTCGTATTTCGCTTCGAGATCGGCGATGTCGTGTTCATCGAGCCAGATGGGAATTTCAACGGCAACAGTCACGCTGTCGTTTGCGAGCATGAAGCGCTGCAATTTGGGATGACGGTCACGGTTTCTGGTGACGCCTGGGATAACAAGCGCGGCGGTGTCGGTCGCCGTGTTGGTTTTTTCGGCGACGATGATCTGGTCGAGGATGAGGAAATTACGCGAAAGCTGCGAGGCGCGGAAGCCGTCCTCGCGCTTGAAGAGGTGATGCGGGCAGGATTTCGGAATGCTTTCGAGAAAATCGGCAAGCGGCGCGAATTTTCGTTCGCCCTTGCGTCTGTCGTCGAGCGCGCCCTGGCGCAGCAGGGCGAGCTTCGCGCGGTGATAGCCGAATTCATAGACTTGCGCGTGATAGAGCTTGATGACGCGGATGATTTGCGGCGGCGCGAAAAGACGCTTGCCCTTGTCACGCAGACGCCGGTAGGCGGCGACGTGCTCGTAAGTGGCAAGCCAGCGGGAAATCGTGGATGGATTGATGCTGTGGCCGTAGCGGGATGAGAGCCTGCGGCTAACCTCGTCGAGTGAATAGCCGCGATTGTAGGCGCTCAACGCTTCGAGAATTTCAGCGATGGGATACGTCGTGCCGCGTGTTCCGCGCGTGCCGGGCGTGAAGCGCCGCTTGCAGGAGCGGCAGAGGAAGAGGGCGACGGTGCCGAGCTTTTTGGCGCGCGTGGCCTTGAGGGAGGTTTCGGAGCTGCCGCAGTACGGGCAACGTGGTGGTGGTGGTGGCGGCGGTGGCGGTGCTGGTGATGATGATGACGGTGACGAAGACGGTGACGGTGAAGATGACGGCGACGACGATGCTGACGATGGCGATGGCGGCGGCGCTGGTGGAGGTGAACGGTTGGCCATGGCCAAGGAATAGCAAGCCGGAGTGGAGGAGTCACGCAAATGCAAGGCCAAGGAAGGCGAGTTAGAGGAGAGTTGTTGAGGCTTAGGGGGGCGAGGGGCGGTCGCGCATTTGCAAAATGCGGGGGTGAAAAAGGAAGGCGAATCAAATGGTTGTGGGGGTGGGGTTAAGGGGCGGATGAAAGGGCTGGTCGGGCGGGGAGAGTCGCTCAACGGACGGTGTTTTTTGTGCGGTGCAGCAACGAATTTTCTTGCCATAATCTAAAAGTTTCTTCATGGTGTATTTACATACTAGTTACTAACTCAACCGTTAACAGAAGGAAAGCAGTCATGGACTTGACAACGGTATTTCTGGGCGCAGCGGCTCTGGTGAACTCTGCGCTTTTGCTTAAAAGCATGGTCAGGGTACGGGAAAATCAAGCCGCGATACTTGAATCATGGGGCGGTAAATATGCCGGGACCCTGACGGGCGCAGGGATTCATTTCAAGAACCCCTTCAATCATGTCGCCGATAAACTCAGCACTAATGTTCTCTCCGGTAACACCGATCGGGCCCAAACAAAATTTCAGTCGGCGGACGGACTTTTCTTCAATCTGCCCAATATGCATTACGAGCCCAGGCTATCGGACCCGAAGACATTCCATTACGCATACGGCAACAGTAGTAATTCTGGTTTCTGGAATGGAAGGGTCGGCGCTCTTCTAACAGATGCGACAAGACGCGAACTGGCTGCCATCGACTTCGACGATATTTCCACCAGGCAGGCGGAGATATCAAAAGCCGTCATCGAGACGACGAAGGAGGACATGGGCAAGCTTGGCCTGACCATCGAGCGCATTACGCTGGGCGCGCCCGAAATGAACGCGGAGCAGCAGAAAAATTATAACGTGGCGAAGGCCGTGCTTGACGGCGCGCCGCGGCCCGAGGACTCGCACACCCGCACAACCGTGGATGTCCGCGTCACCCCCCGGCCAATGAATGGCAACACGCAGGGCGGGGTTGTCAACGTGCCCGTATACGTGCCCGGTGCTTAACGAAAAGGAGAAGACGATGATCAGGAAAGGCGAAAGGCTGGCGGCGCTGTTCACTCTGGCCGGGGCTTTGGGGCTGGCTGCGGAACTGGGCGGCCTTGGTACCCACGTCGAAAAGCGCTATCGGGCCTGGAATGCAGCCGAAATTACGGAACAGGCGAGAACAGGCGTAGCCATGCCGGACGGTACGGTCGATGCGGGCGTCTCCCCGACTACCGGCAGGGAGATGTACGCGGCTGCGGCGGATGCGCCTGGCGGCGACAATTATACCTACACCGAAGCGCAAAACTATTGCTCGACGCTGGAAGAAGGCGGGCGCAAGGGTTTCCGGCTACCGACCGATGACGAGCTAGACAAGCTGTATAAGAATCGCAACAAGGGCGCGCTGCAGGGAACCTTCCGCGAGACGTCTTTTCGCGATAGCGTCTACTGGTCCAGATCGAGCGACGGAATCGGCGGAAAAATCGGCGTATGGTTCGGTGATGGTGGATCACTCGGCTACGCCACAGACAACAGTTTACCCGTCCGCTGCGTCCGGTGAGGCCGTCTCGCTTTCGCGAGACAAACCTTTATAGAATGCGCACCATCGTGCGCGGAGCGAAGCCGGAGATGAATCGAAGAAAAATCTGGCAACAAACGAAGCCAACGAACTGACAGAGGAGGAAAATGAAATGCGTACCTTAGACAAAAAAGCCTTGGAAGAAAAAGCAGCTGACCTGGGCCTTGCCTTCGGCGAGGCCTCGTTCGCGCCTACCGGCATTCCGACCAATCCACCGTGGGAGCCAATCGTGGAATTCATGAAACGTTCTCCTCTGCTTTCGCTCCTTCTCATGGACACGAACTGCTATGGGACGTTCTCCGCAGAGGATGCGCCCCCCGTATTCGTCCCTGCGCTGTGTCCGGTGAGCCGCGCCCGGAGATGAATCGTTCAACCATTAACTATTTAGAGAAGGAAAAGATCGATGGACACAAGTAACAACAAAGCAAGAGAGATTGATCTCGGTGATGATTGCGGGGATGTGGTCGTCAAGGCGAACGACAGTTTGTCAGTTTCCTCCGCCGCTAATGCAGCGCATGAAATTGGCGCTGTAGAAAAAAGCGGCGACCACAAAGGCGAGATATACGGCGGCGTCTACCCTGCCGACAACAAACCGATTTGGTTTTCGACGGCCCCCAAGCTGATGGATTATTACACTGCCGCTGCATGGGCCAAAGAGCAAGGCGGTTCCCTGCCGACAAGGAAGCAAGGGGACTATCTGACGACCCTTAAAGGCAAAGGCGGCGCGTTCACGGAGATTTTCAACCGTGGGAATTCGTTTCCTGCCGGGTACGTCTGGTTGGCGGAGCCTACCACCAAATACAGCCGCCTCGTTTGGTGCCAGAGGCTCAGCGACGGGTACCAGAATTACGACTACAGGTACAACGAGCTGCCGGTCCTTGGCGCCCGGAGATGAATCGTTCAACATTAATTATTTAGAGAAGGAAAAGATCGATGGACACGAGTACACTTTCAACGAAGCCGCGCAGTACGCGAAAAACCTCGACGCGCATGGCCACAAGGATTTCCGTGTGCCGACGAAGGAGGAGTTGAACGTGTTGTGGGAAAACCGCGACAAGGGCAAGCTGAAGGGAACATTCAACGAAACCGGCTCAAGTCTTCTCTTTGACAACGAAACCGGATCGAGAACCGAGCAGTACTGGTCTTCTTCGCAGTCCTGCGTCGTTGCGTGGGTCCAGCGCTTCAGCGACGGAACCCAGTACGGCAGCGGCAGGTACCACGGTTCGTCCCTGCGCTGTGTCCGGTGAGATGCCCGGTGCGGGCGATGGTTTGTTGTGCGGTGCAACAATGAATTTTCTTGCCATAATATAAAACCTTCTTTATGTTGTGTTGACCTACTGGTTATCAGAGCAACAGTTAGCAGAAGGAATGCAGTCATGGATAGGGGTGTGCACGAAGGAATTCAGGTGAGTGTTGGACAGGATTTTGTTGTCATGGGAACCGACCGGATTGAGGTCAGCCCCGACGGGAAGACGGTCACGGCGTGCACCGACAGCGGGATCGAATTAAAGGCCGCGCAGGCTGTCCCGGCGCAGGCCGGCGGCGCGGCCATACAGGGAATCAGCATCAGCGCGGATTTCAACACGGTCGTGCTCAATGGCGTTACGATTGAGCGGGCCGCTGACGGCCATCTTGTGATTTCCACCTCCGGCACCGTCATCACGAAGCCCGCTGCCGCGCAGAGCAGCGCCGACGAAGAACAGGCCGGCCGCGCGGCGTGGCTGGATTGCCCGCCGTGGCGAAGGCCGGCGGTTTGCTGAAATTGGGCGGGCGTGCGCTCTCCCGGCGAGAGGTTGGGTTTGCAGAAGAGCAAATAATTGTCGAGTTGACGAGGTGTCGATGATCGCCAGCAAGGCCATTCGGCTTCCGAAAGCCGGGGAATAGGTGAAATAGAAATTAGTTGCCCTTCGAGTCGGGGTTTCCTGCTGTCTCAAGGAGATGGGTCCTTTGTGCCGGTCGAGAGGTCGGTTTTGCATCTTCCGGTTGTCTTGCTTGTTCGTTAAGAGGTTAATAAGCTAGTCGCTCCATACTGGGAGTAGGGCCTCGTGAGATGTGGGACAAAGACTGGCGCAGATGGGGAGTTGGGATTTTTGCGCTGGCGCTGGTCGTCTTCAGCGCTTGTCCCGTGCGGGCACAAAACAAATCCCCTCCGCCTGTGGATCGCAGCCGGGCCGCGCTTTCGCAGCGGCTTGCCGTAGCGGAGATGAAACCATCCATGCCCTTGCAGCCGGGCGACAAAGTCATCTGCACAATTACGCAGGGTAAGAAAAAGGCTCGCAGCGTCGAGATCACGGTCACTGGGAACAGCAAGGGGTCCAAGCTCTGCCCGCCGGGCGGGCACATAACCAATTTCGTTTTCTCACTTCGTAACCGCAGACACCTGCCCGTTGTGGATGGCATCGCTGCACCCGTGGGCGGAGGGCGGCGGTGAGAAGGCGTCCGGACATCATCCGGGTCGCGGGGGCTGCCGGGCGTTGCACGAGGGCAGCGCCCGCGTTTCTTCTGTTCTTACTTTGCGTTGCGGTATTCGCTGTCGCGTTTTCAATGCCCGCCCACGCGGGTTGCGGCGATCCCGAAAACGGCCTGGCCCTCTGGTGGAAATTCGATGACGGCAGCGGCACTAGCGCGGCCGATTCCTCCGGTAACGGCGACACCGGCACGATTGAAGACCACGGCGGCCCTCCGGTCTGGGGAACAGGGATACACGGGGGAGCGATGCTATACAGCACTGGCGCCGACGGCAGCGTTGGCGCCGATACTTCCCCGGCCAACCTGAATATAACGGGCAGCATAACCCTGAGCGCCTGGATCAATCTGAGTTCGATAAATGCGGGCGATATAGATGATGTGGTGATTAATAAAGGTCTCACCAGCCCTGACCAAGCATATCAACTTAAAGGCTCGCAAGATTGTACCGGCGTAAGCGGCAACGACAATCTCGTTATGCTGATTTCCCCCGATGGCAGCAATCTCGCCGAACGCTGCAGCAACACCGTTCTTCAGATAAACAGGTGGTATTTTATCGCCGGTGTTTATAATGCTTCCGCACAAACGATGGACGTCTATGTCAACGGTGTCATTGATGATGGATCTTGGGATTACGCCGGACCACCCGCCCCTCCCGCACCGTCTTCGATCCACAATTCATCACATAATCTCGAGGTTGGTCAAGTTGAAGGCGGGGGGTCCCAGTTCCATGGGCTCATCGACGACGTGCGCGTCTATAACAGGGCTTTGAGCGCGGCGGAAATCTCCAGTCTTTATAACGCCGGCTATGCGGGCGATGTGCTCTTCAACAGCGACAGCCGCGTCTTGCAATATTGCGACGGCCATAACTGGGTCGGCATGGGCCCCGTGCCGGGGGCAGGACCTCAGATCACCGATGGAATGAACGCGACCCATGTGCTCGGCCAGAGCGACTTTACATCCGGCGGCTCAGCTACGACCCAGAGCGGGATGACCCAGCCCTCCTCGGTCGCCTACGATTCAGCCAACAACCGCCTGTTCGTCGCCGATACAAACAACAACCGCGTGCTGGAATTCGACTTAAGCGGCGGCATCACCGATGGCATGAATGCCACCCATGTGCTCGGCCAGAGCGACTTTACATCCGGCGGCTCCGCTACGACCCGGGGTGGAATGAAATCCCCCAGTGGCGTCTTTTTTGATTCAGCCAACAACCGCCTGTTCGTCGCCGATACCAACAACAACCGCGTGCTGGAATTCGACTTAAGCGGCGGCATCACCGATGGCATGAATGCCACCCATGTGCTCGGCCAGAGCAACTTCACATCCGGCAGCTCCGCTACGGCCAAGAACAGGATGAGTGGCCCCTACGGCGTCTTTTTTGATTCAGCCAACAGCCGCCTGTTTGTTGGAGATTCTACCAACAACCGCGTGCTGGAGTTCGACTTGAGCGGAGGGATCACCGATGGAATGAACGCGACCCATGTGCTCGGCCAGAGCAACTTCACGTCCGGCGGCTCCGCTAGGACCCAGAGCGGGATGAAATCCCCCAGGGGCGTCTTTTTTGATTCGTCCAACAACCGCCTGTTCGTCGTCGATGAAGGAAACGGTCGCGTGCTGGCATTCGACTTAAGCGGTGGCATCACCGATGGAATGACCGCCACTCACGTGCTCGGCGAGCCCGACTTTACATCCGGCCCCATCAGTAACGGGCCGGCCGGAATGTCTGCGCCCTACAGCGTCTTTTTTGATTCAGGCAACAGCCTCCTGTTCGTCGCCGATTCAGGAAACGGTCGCGTGCTGGAATTCGACTTAAGCGGTGGCATCAGCGATGGAATGAACGCCACGCACGAGCTCGGCGAGCCCGACCTTATGACCTATGCACCTGCTACAACTCAGGCCGGAATGTTCCTTCCCACCGGCGTCTTTTTTGATTCAGCCAACAGCCGCCTGTTCGTTGCAGATCCAGTAAACAGTCGCATTGTTGATTTCAGCTTTTCCTGCACCGGCCCTTCGGGAAGCGAGGGCGCGATGATCTACAACAGTGACAACCATGTCATGCAGTATTGCGACGGCTATATCTGGGAGCCGATGGGGCCGCCCTTAAGCTCGGGCGGAACCGGGTGCTCGAACCCCACGGGCATCGGCGGGCAGATGAAATACAACAGCGATCATCACGTCGTGCAGTACTGCAACGACACGAACTGGGTCCCGGCGGGCGGCGGGCTGGCGGTGGCACCCTCGAACGGGCTTGTGGGGTGGTGGAAGCTGGATGACGAGTCGGGAAGCACAGCGGCGGATTCGTCGGGACAGGGGAATAACGGGACAGTGATCGGCAGTCCGTCATGGACTTCCGGGAAGATTGGCGGGGCGCTAAGCTTTAACGGAACCACCAATGAGGTCAGCACATCGGACGGAAATTCCGTGAAGGGCCTGACGCAGGTGACTGTCAGCGCTTGGTTGAAACCGACAGCCTATAACCCAAATTTTGCGGAGATATATTTTGAGCCGACAACGGTAAACGCAGGAAATACAAGGTTAGAGATTCTTTTGACCCCCACGGGAGGTATACAAATGGGCGGAAGGTCTCCCGATGCCGCTTCTTACGTGACATGGGTGCAGACAGCAGCCGCTATCCCGCTCAACGCATGGACTCTTGTCACGGCTGTTTATGATTCCGTTTCCGGAAACTACTCCATATATCTGAACGGTGTCTTAAGTGCTTCCAGCAGCAGTTCTGGCTCAGCTTTCACGAACAGCAACCCCTTCGCAACACCGTTCATCGGGTCAGAGGGGGACACTGACGCGTATGACTTCATAGGCTCCATCGACGACGTGCGCATCTACAACCGGGCCTTGAGCGCGGCGGAAGTGTGGGACTTGTATCTGGGGACGGGGGGGACGTGAGGGTGGATGTCGATGCAAGGGTGCTGAGGCTGGGTTCTGTGGTTACGGGCTGGGAATATATTCCTATTATGACAATGGCGCTGATTGGGGCGAAGGATGAGGGGATTGACAGACGCAGGCTTTGCGCCAATTCTCTTCCGTACGGCTCACTCGAACCAGATCGGCGCCCGATGACGGTCAATCTTGAAAAATACTTGCGCCTCAACTCAAGGGAACGGCGGATCGTGCTCACGGCCGCGAAGGTCGGGCCGACTCCCTCGACACTCTCGCTTCTTCGGGTCTATTTTCCGGGCGTATCGGACGACGATCTGAAGTGGCTTATAGCGGAGATTGGCAAGCAGCGGGATGAATGAATGCCCGCTATCTATGGAACCCGGTTGTCTATTATGTAAAGTCTCTGCCCCGCGGATAGGAATAAATTCCCATAAGGTTTATTATCACTCTGGAGTTATGAAAAGCGTCTCCGCGAATGCTTGTACTTTTTCACGATAAATGACCCCATTTCTTTCAGGCTACTTGCCGTGCTGAAGTTAGGTTTTCGCGCCGCCCTGCAAATGACCCACTTTGGCGTATAGAATGGCGCTATTTCAAAGCGAGTACATCCTTGTAAAGCTTGCGGAGGTGTTCATCCGACATATCGACGATTGGCTCGTACATGAAGGAGTTGAGATGGATGTTCTCCGGGGTCATCAGCAAAACGCGCTGGAGAACCTGTATATTCTCGGCCTCTCCGCTGTAGCGTTTCGTAAACTCTGTCAACAGCACCTGGGATTGATTGGCTGTGATGTTGCTTACGAATGCAGCGTCAGCAATCTTAGCTACCATGAACTTCTCCGCACCGAGCCGGATGGCGATAGAAAGCACGATCTTATTTTCAAAATTGACGCCGTCCGCCGCAGCAATGCACGCCCCAGCCTCTTCCGCTATCAGATTAGGGACAGGCTTTGTAGCGTCCTGGGAACTGCCGGTTCCGCCGAATGTTTTGTTGTAAATGGCATCGAGATCACCCACGGTGATTCCTGCTGAGTCCGATTTCCAATGGAGGAGAGATGTTAGCTTGACGAAGTCAGGGTCTAGCTCGCCCCTCGTATACTCAACCAGGTTGCGAATAAACGGGATGCTAGCGATTTTCTTTTTTGCATCGGCATAGAAGTTGCCTTTCCAGTCATTGACGAAGACATTCTTGATACCGCTGGCCTGCTTAAGCATGATCCCTGAAGCGCTCTTTTCTGCCATGAGGCAGGCAGAGTATTTAGCCAATGACCTGCTGTTTACCGTTCGGAAGAAATCGAAATTGTGAGTCAGTAAGATTTGCTTAAAGTTTGGCCTCTGAGCGATGTCGAGAAGGTATTGGATGATCGCGTACTTGTTCTTGTAGTCGAAAGAATCGGCAATGTCGTCCACAATCATCAGCGTTTGCAGTCCCGCCTTGGTACGAGCCTCAACCTCGAAAATAATGTTGAGGATGTATAGCGCCTTTTTCTCACCCGTACTAAGGGCCTGCATTAGCGTATTTTTATCGACGGATGCCGACCCGCTGCCGTCATCGAAAGTGAAGCCCAAGCTCAGTATTGGCTCGCTGCCAAGAATAACGGCGATACGGTTCTTGGCAACCAACTTGAACGGCACAAAGAAGCGGTCGTTAAAAATGTCTATAACGCGCTCCCAATCGGTACGTTGTTTCCCGGCTTCTTCCTCAATCTCCCGCTTACGTTTCTCGGCGGCCTGATATTTCTGCACAAGATCAAGATACAGGTCCTTCTTCGCCGCGATGTAGGCTTTCCAGAGGTCTTCCTTGAGCACGTCGAGGTTGGCCAAACCAGGGAGTATCTTGTCGTGGGCCGTCAAATAGGAATAAAAGTCACGAGTTTGAGTATTCTTCATCAACAGCTTTTCAAGCTCAGTGAATTTCTTCCGAAGATCGGCGTCCTTGCTGATCGTCTCCTTTTCTTTGGCAATGAATTCCTCTAGCTGTTTCTGGCTGGTGATTTCCAGGGACTCCGTCGCATTTAACTTGACAGTGTGTTTCGCGTTGAAGAAACCATTGTCGGCAAGATTCTTCGCAATCTGGCCCGCGTTGTAATAATCGAATGTACCCTTCTTGAAGTATGTCGATTTGGCAATTAGCTCGTTGTATTTTTCAACATATTCCTTGATGGCAGTTTTGGCGTCCTTGGTGTTAAGAGCCGCCAGCACCTTGTCGTCAAAGATAGTGTCGTACAAAACATCTGCATATGGACCCGGCTCTTGGCCTTCGACCTCATCCTTGATGCGGATGAGCGCGCGGTAAAACTCAGAATCGCTTTTGGTGAACGTAGAAGATATTTCCTTTTCGAGGTCCTTTTTGGACTTGGACTGTTCCTTTAGGGCTTTTAGAAATATTTCTTTGGCCTTATCGATGTCTACATGAAGCGACTCGTACTCTTTACGCAGTTTTGTATCGACCAGTAGCGTCGAGGTCTTTTCGGTGTGGCCCAGCACTTCATCATATGGGGCAATGACAAGGACCTCGTTGTTGGTTATGGCGGTGCCGTTTTCGTCGGTGATTGTTCGTACTGACGCGCGGGTGGGGAAAATTAAGTCCCTTGACGGCACGCCGTCGACCACATCCTTGAAAGTGTGCGCAAGGGAGGATTTCATGACGCCGTTGGGCGCATAGATGGCAAAAGCGTTGTGCTGTGCGAAATCAAGGTCCGCCTTGAGTGCCTTGATGCCGTAGCAATTCATGAGATCGATGTGCAGTTTCTTCATTCTTCAATCCTGTTCAAGTTCATTCCAGCCGGTTTCGACACTGACATTAGACATCCTCCGCTGTGACGGCGACCGCAAAGGGCACGCCGATGGCCTCGAAATGTCGCTTGCCGCAGCGGACTTTGTCGGCTTCTGTCGTTCTCAGCTTAAGGAAATCCTTTGTGCCCTTCGTTTCACGGACGAGATACATGGCTTGTCCGTCGTGCTTGAGGATCGCCCAGTCGGGATTGTATTTGCCGACAGGCGTGTCGATCTCGAACCAGCCGGGAAGCTTCACAAACAGCTTGATGTCGTCGCGCTGGTCGAGCTTGCGCGCGAATTCTCGTTCGATCTCGGAATCGTAGACGACGTATTCGTAGAGCGAATGGTTCACTTGCAGAGCCGTCAGGTAGCTGACGAGTTCCTCATTCTTGAAGAGCATCATCTCCCACTCGGATTCCGGCCCGGCGTCGATGCGTTCATACTTGATGCCGTCCACGAGCAGCCGGTGCAGTTCGTATTTGATGATGCTGGCAACGGCGTCCATGAATCTCTGAGGATCGGTGAAGAATTCGGCCAGGCGACCCGATTCTTTCAGAATACGGACCAGTGTGGAGCGGGTGAGTTCCGTTTCGTTTTGCAGATAGGCGAGGACATCGGGGATTGGGTATGAGCCGGGTGAAACGCGGTCCTCGGCGACACTTAGAGCGGTCGCCGCGACCCCTCCCCGCTTCACGTCAAGCTGCCCCATGCTCACGCGGATTTTCGGCGCTTCGAGCTTCTCCATGCGCTTGATCGCAGCGACGGCGCGGCTGACGAGGGTTTCGGTGTCGAATTCGATGCGATACATCGTCCGGGGCTTGATCCGGTCCCAAAGCTCTTTGAATTGCAGGCTCAGTTGCACTTCTTTTTTCAGCCGGTTCGTGACCTCATCCTGATCCTTTCGGACATGGCGCTCGATCTGATACGAGGCCAGTAAGTCGATAACGGCAGGCGCGAGGTCGCCCTGCCCTTCCGGCAATTCGATCTTGAATCCCGGCTTCTTGGGATCGAAGGCAGCCTGAATGCGCCCGTTGGCGTCAAGCATGTTTTGCTGCACAAGGGCCTGATGGATGGTTTGCGCCACGTCGCGGCCGATGGGCTGTTCCTCGCCGTCAACGACGCGCGAAAGCTTGGCAATCGCCGTGATGGGAACCTTCCCGAAGGTGACGCCGCAATCTTCCTCGTACTCGGTCTGAAGAGCGCGCGCGAAGTCCTCGTAGCTTTCGTTTGCCATCACGAGGAGTTTATTGATCGATTCATCGAACACGCGCAGCCCGTTTTGATCGACGGGAAGCCGCAAGCCGCGGCCGATCTCCTGGCGCTTCTTCATGGCGCTGCGGGTTTCGTTCAGGGTGCAAATCTGAAAGACGTTGGGGTTGTCCCATCCCTCGCGCAGAGCCGAGTGACTGAAGATGAAGCGGAGCGGCTCGTCCATGGAAAGCAGACGCTCCTTGTCCTTCATAATGAGGTTGTAAATCTCATCGTCAGCCTGCGTATCGCCGCGCGTATCCTTGTAAACGCCCTTCTTGTCCTGGGCGAAATAGCCGTTGTGCAGTGTCTCGAAGGGCAGTTTCAACCAGTCGAGCGCTGCATACCGGGGGTCCTTTGCAAATTCGGCAAGCGCGGCCTCGAAGGCTTCGGCAAACTTGCCCTTCACCGGCTTCCCGGCGGCATCGTAGTCGCGGTAGTTGGAGACGCGGTCGATAAAGAAAAGGCTCAATACCTTTACACCGCGCTGACGAAGCTGAATTTCCTTTTCCAGATGTTTTTTAACCGTGTGCTTGATCTGCGCTCGCCATACGTCATCGCGCATTCCGCCTGACTCTTCGCCCAGGCGCAACACACGGCCATTGTCGAACTGGACGTATTCGTTGCCGGGCTCGGCATTGATTTCGGCAATGACAAAACCGTTCTCGTAGGCGGCACGTTCGCCCGAGAGCTGGAAGAGATCCGCGCCGTTCTTTACCGGGAATGACTTTTCCTTGGGACCTTCAGCGGTCTGTGTGTGAATTCGCAGTTTCGCCTTGATACCTTTCTTGTAGTCGATCTGTTCTACGCGGACAAAGGCATCGTTGGCCCCACCGTCAGCGGTCGCGCTGGCCACGACGATTTGCTTGACAAGGCGCAGCTCAAAAGCGCGCACGGGATCGAGGCGGTAGACAAGGTTGTAAGGGTTGCGGTGCGTGGCGGAATATCGCAGCGTGCATAGCGGATTGAGCGCCCGGACGGCCTCCTGCGCCTTCTCGGTGGAATCCACGCTTTGCGGCTCATCGATGATGACGATGGGGCGCGCCGCCTGAACAAACTCGATGGGCTGCCGTCCGGAAAGTTTATCGCTCTCCTTATATATGACGTTGCTTTTCTGCTCCTCCTCCGTGCCGGTGAAATTCTTGCGGAAGGCATCGATATTGATAATGAGAATTTGCAGCGTATTACTTACCGCAAACTGACGCAATCGGTCTGGTTTCTTCCCGTCATAGACAAAATGCTCAAAGGGAATGTTGTTGTAGAGGGCACGAAAGTGCTCGGCGGTAATCTCAATATTCTTGAGAACTCCCTCGCGAATGGCAACGCTGGGAACAACGATGATGAACTTTTGGAAGCCATACTTCCGCGATAGCTCAAAGATCGTGCGGAGGTAAACGTAGGTCTTGCCCGTGCCCGTTTCCATCTCGACCGAGAAATGAGGGCAAGTGCGGGCCGCATTCGCGGCAAAATCGAAAAGGTCCCAGGACTCCAGGGTCACGGTGGGATCGGGGATGTCGATGTCGTTGCGCGTCTGAACGGACCGGACGTTCGAGTGGAGTCTATTTGGGGAAAGCAGGATTCGGTTACCGAGGCCCAGCTCCGTTTGCTGCTGTCCGGTAAACATGCCGCCGTAATCGCCCATCTGGATAACGGAATACTCTGGCGCACCTTGCGGCTGGCCGTCAAAAAGGTCGGAAATCGCCGCGACGGCGTCCAGCTGGTATTCCTGATTGGGATCAAACTGGAGCTTCATCATGCGGCGGCCCTTTAGACAGTCTTAAAGCTGGTTATGCCCTTCGTCTTGAACGTCTGAACGGCATTGGTCTTGAGTTGGTCGTTCCCTGCGAAGCCCTCGTCCAGACAAACCACACGCTCCGGCTTCATGTCCGCAATCGCGCGGATAAGGTCGAAGGTGAGCGCGCGGTCAAGGCAAATCACCAAAGCGCCGGAGGCAACTAAATAAATGGTCTTCCCGGCGACCGTCTTCTTCTCCACGGACGTCGTAAGAGAAAAGCCGCTCTTCAGCAGGAGTTCGTAGAAGATATCATCAGCAGAGCGATCGTGCTGAATGTGATCGACATTGAGGTCGAGCTGTCGCGCCAATGTATTGGGATCATTAACGGCCGCCACCTCCCATGGTTTAAAGCACGATGTTTCCAGCTTGAATGCTCTGAAGCCGTGATCGAGTTGTTGGCCAATTAGATTGCGTTGCCCACCATTTCCGGATTTTTTAAGGGTGCGTCGAATGCGCTCCTTCCCAATTTCAGCTACGTTGTCAAAGTTGGGATCATCGCATTTCTCTGGGAGCTGCACGCATAGAAACCGCCTTGCTCCTTGATCCTTTTGGTTGACATTCATGACAGCTTCGGCGGTCGTTCCAGAACCCGCAAAAAAGTCCAAGACAAGACCATCGCTGGGCTCACATCCGATGCTGATGAGGTATTCAATCAAACCAAGAGGCTTGGGATAGTCGAACCGGATATCGAGTTCCTTCTTGAGGTATCCTCGCGTACGCTCAGTCGTTCCCATGTTGCGGAGCACCGAAAGAATATTCTGAGGTTTCTCGTTGTCGCGACGATAGCGGACGGCAGCATTCGCATTGAGATAGAAGCGCAACGGCTGCCCATCTTCATCTGAGATTGGCTGGCAACCATTCTTTATGAACTCGATGAGCTTATTTCGATTTGCCATGCCCCCGTAAATTCTGCACGGTTTATCGAGCACGTGATTCTTGACAACCATGTCATCGAGCTTGACCGGAAGACCAGAAAGCGGTTCTAAGGCATACTTGGCCTTTACAGCGTCGGAAATATACTTTTCGCGCCTCGTCACTTCAAAGAATTCCTCATCGACATTCTTCTTCGAGTAGGAAAGAGACTCTTCCGCGCATGGGAAACCTGCGGGAAGCTCAATGACATCCGGCGGGTTGGCAGGATTGTTCTTGTTGACATTGTTGTCCGCAACGCCTTTCCAGAGATTGCTATCCTCCCGTGTATTAGGGTCAATTACGCGACCTATCGCCTGATCGCTGTAATCGGAATCCTTATAGTAAGCGAGGACGTATTCATGGTTCACCTTTATCGCATACTGGTTATCCGTGTTTCCTTCGGTGTTCCATATGAACGTTGCACAGATGTTTTTCTCGCCGAAAATCTCATTCATGATCTTCCGCAGGTTGTCTAGCTCATGGTCATCGATGGAAACAAAAATGACGCCGTCATCGCGCAGCAGGTTCCGTGCGAGGTATAAGCGCGGATACATCATATTCAGCCACTTAGAATGGAAGCGGCCGTCGGCCTCGGTGTTCGTACCGAACTTCTTTCCCTCGGCATCGACCTGCCCCGTGTATTCGAGATACGTTTGAAGCGACTCGGAGAAATTGTCTGGATATATGAAGTCGTTACCCGTGTTGTACGGCGGGTCGATGTAGATCATCTTGATTTTGCCGAGATAAGACTTTTGCAGGAGCTTCAGCACTTCTAGATTGTCACCCTCGATGATGAGGTTTTCTGTGGTGTCGAAATTGACGCTCTCTTCGGGTGCCGGGCGCAACGTGCCGACGCTCGGCGTTTGAATGGTGCGGAAGCAATCGGCCTTGCCTGGCCAATTCATGCCGTAGCGTTCCTTGCCGACGTCGACAGTCTCGCCGAGAGATAGTTTCAGGCGCTCGAAGTCGATCTTTCCCCCTTCGGTGCGGGCCTCCGGAAACAGCCCCAGCAGTTCCGCGCGTTTTTCATCGGTGATGCCGAAGGAACGGAGGTCGAGTTTTTCCGGCTCGTCCGCAACAATAGTTTCTGTGTTCTTGCTTTCCGCTGTGCTCATATTCCGTCCATTCACGCGAGTTGCCATCGGATGAGGAAAAGTTCCTCACGCTCTGTCTTCTGACTCAGCCGGTGGCTGATGTCGTCCAGAAGACTGTCCTTCTTTCGTTCCACGTCGCGGGAAGCTTCATCATAATCCCGCCACGCATCGTTACGTTTTGACTCAAGCTGCCGGAGCTGGCGTTGAAGATCAAGCTTTGTCGGCAGATTGGGCGCGCTGCGCGCCTGTTTTTTGGTCTCTTTGATTTTCACGTCAAGCTCGTCCAGATCGGCCTTGAGGGAACGGCGCTGGTCCTCGGCCCATCGGTCGAGCTTGTCCATCTCCGCGTCGAACCATACGCCATTTTTCTCGGCAAGACGATCCGCAATTCGTTGTATTTCGGAAGAAATCAGGTCTTCACAGCGCTGGCGAATGCCGGAAGTGCAGTCCACGGCCGCACCTTCCTGGGCAGGAACGTCGAACAAGCGGCGGCATTGGGCGCTGTCGAGTTCGTCGCCGCCGTCGGTAACTCCGCCAAAAAGTAGATAGTCCTCGGTCTCGAAGGCGGTCAGTGTGGCCTTGCTGCACAGGAGCCACCCCGCCTTTCCGACCATGCCTTCAATGACCGTGATCCGCTTGCCGCTATTTCGGTAATCGAAACAGACCGTCTTCGTGTCGGTGACGAGCGCCGTACACTGCGCGAGAATCCGCTGCGCTAACGGATGGCCGATGCGATAGGTATTGGCATCCTCCACCCGTTTTCCGAGCCGGTACGGGCCAGGGTGGATCGTCTCGCCTTCAAACGGATTGCGCTCCAGAATGAAGGAATACCCGCCGTGATCGAAACGGGCATAGGGGCCAAGATAGAAACGGGTGATCTGCCAGAGCCAATCCTCGAAGCGGTCAAGGTAATCGCCGCTGCTGACTCGGACTTTCTCCACGACTTCCTGGTCGAAGTTGTTGAGAAGCTGCTCCCGCGCCTCCTTGCGTTTGTCGTCGATCTCGGATTCGAGGTCCTGCTGGAGCTGGTCGAACTCGAAGCTGATCTGCTCCGGCGTCCGGCATTTCTGATAAATGCCAACAATGCGCTTCTCGAAATCTACGCCGGATTCGATAGCGCCAAGAACTTCGTCGCTCGCGCCGAAGACGCCGTTGAAGAGTTTGAATTTCTCGTCGAGAAGCTGGTAGACCCTCTGGTCAGCAGCGTTGCTGCGATTGAGAAAGTTCACAACAACCACGTCGAACTTCTGGCCGTAGCGATGGCAACGACCGATTCTTTGCTCAATGCGCTGCGGGTTCCAGGGCAGGTCGTAATTGACGACGAGATTGCAGAATTGCAAGTTTATGCCCTCCGCCGCCGCCTCAGTGGCGATCATGATTGACGCCTCATCACGGAAATAATCCACGAGCGCGGCGCGCTTGTCGGCAGTGGGGGAATTGGTGATTTGGTCTGTCCCGGCATGGCGTTCGAGCCAAGCCTTGTAAATCTCCTTGGACTTCTGGTCGGTGTTCGAGCCGTTGAAGAGGACAACCTTCCCTGCGAATTCTGTGTTTTCGAGGATTTGATAGAGGTATTCCTGTGTGCGGCGCGACTCTGTGAAGATAAGCGCCTTCTGCTGCAGGGCCGGGACGCCTTTGTTCTTCCGGGCCTGCTCGGCGGCTGCGAATCCACGGCGCAGAGCGGTCAATAAGACTTCGCCTTTGGAGTTCCTGATGATGGATTTTGCAAGCGCATGAAACTCCCGCAGCGTTGCCATCTCAGCTTTCAGTTCTTCAAGCTGCGCGGGGGTGAGCTGCTGCGTTGCCTGCTTGTCGTCCTCCGAGTCTTCGTCGTCCTCCAGCCATTCGTCCTCGATCTCGGGCAGGTCCTCGATGTCGTCGCCCACGGTTTCCTGGGGAGAAGGAACACGCTCGGCGGCGCTGACAGTTGACTGGAGCCGACTGGCAAGACCCTCCAGTGTGCCGGAAATCGCGTAAGTGGATGAAGCCAGCAGCTTGCGCAAGATAAGCGTCATGAGCTGGCGCTGGCTGGCGGGGAGAGCATACAGCGTGTCCCGCTGCAGGTAGTCGGAAACAAGGTCGTAGAGGCGCTGTTCTTCGGCGCTCGGGATGAATTCCTGCACCAAGGCATGCCTGTTTGTGTACTTGATGTATTCGAGTACCTGTCTTCTCAGGGTTCGTTTGCATACGGGCTGAAGGCGCTGCTTCAACTCTGCAAAATCTGCGTCGCCGGTGAGGCGCGCGTATTGGGCACGGAAGCTATTGAGGTCTCCGAATGTGTATTCGTCAACGATGCTGACAAGACCGTAAAGTTCCAAAAGCGAATTCTGAAGCGGCGTGGCTGTGAGAAGCGCCTTCTGATAAGGCGATATTGCCTGTTTTATCGCCTGGCTGATTTTGTTAGTCGGCTTGTATACGTTGCGAAGCCGGTGAGCCTCATCGACGACAACAAGGTCCCAGTTCGTCTGCCTGACATAAGGCTCTTTCGACCGGGCGAATTGATAGGAGCAGATGACGGCCGGATCTGTCTGGAACGGATTGAGGTTCCCGGCACGGATGGCCTCATTGAATGTGCGCGTCTCCAGAATGATGGAGGGAAGAAAGAATTTGTCGGCGAGTTCCTGGCTCCACTGCTTGCGAAGATTTGCAGGGCAGATAATGAGGAGGTTGCGCTTGCGCTCCGCCCATTTCTGCGCCAAGAGAATGCCGGCTTCGATGGTTTTTCCCAGACCGACTTCGTCGGCAAGGACCACGCCTTTCGAGAGCGGAGAGCGAAAAGCGAATAAAGCCGCCTCAATCTGATGCGGATTGAGGTCCACTTGCGCATTGGAGAGCGCAGTGGCGAGCTTCTCCACGCTGTCGGAAGCGCAGCGTTTGGTGAGTTCGTGAGCGAAATACTTGGCGTGGTAAACGGTCAACGTTGAGCCCCTGCCCCTTCAGCTTCCGTTTTTTCTTCTACATATTTCTCTGCGGCGTCGCGCACAATCCAAGCAAGCGAAACCTTTTTCTGGCGTGCCTTTTCTTCGAGAGCCTTGTAGAGTTCGGTGGGGAAACTGATGGATGCGCGGACAGTACCGGCATCGGGAGAAACAACGCTCTTTTGTGACTTCTTGGGCTTTCCCATCTGTGCCTCTGATAGCTATTCACCACAATACACCACTGTGGTGAATTCACAAGAGCGGTGTGGGTTACTTATGTGTTACAGCGCCGAAATCTGACAGGCGCGCCAGAATTCAGTTATTCGCGAAAGGGATCGTTACCGACTGGCCGAGACTCCCTTGTCGTCGTGGCAACACGGCGGGGAGGCTCGGTGAGCGAGAGCGAGTAGAGCCCGGTCCGCGCCGTAGCGCGGATTTGCCGTAACCTCGCGGAGAAGGCTTTCCTCTCTCCGAAACGCTGGATGCGCGTAATCATCTGATCCCGCATGGTTTCCATGGCTTGAGACCGTGCCTCTATTAAGAAAAAATATCCCTTTTCTTCTTAACAGGAAGCAAGCCTTCTTTCTTCAGCCACATAGCGATTACGTCCAGCCTCCTCGCGCGCAGAGGCAGGATTTGCAGGGGTTTCTGGAGTGCCGTAGAAGGATGGACTGTCGGTATGAACCGGTGGGATTTGGTGCGGGCGAAGGGGTTTGAACCCTCACGGGACTTACTCAATTCAACTTCCCGCCTCAATACTTCGTCCGCACATACACCCCTGTGCGTCCGGGGCATGGATAGCCCCTGGGGTTCTTATGGGGGTTGAGGGAGCCATTCATTGTTTTGCGCTCAAATGTCTTCCGGCAAACGGTGCATCGGTACACATAGACGGGCCCCGTACCGCTTGAAGCCGAAGAACGCCGCCTAATGCGCGGCAGCGCAGCGGGCATGGCGGCCGGCAGCGGGCCGGTCGATGCAAGCTCGACGACGTAGCGCGGCGAGAACGCCTGCGCGGTGACGGAGGCGCTTTGGATTTTGTCCACACGGTAGAAGCGATTTTCGCCTGAATCGCTGCGGATGGCGCGCAGAAGGTAGTTCCCGTCGAGGGTCTGCCGCAGGGCGTACGGCTCGATACGGCGTACACTGCCGTCATAGCCGAGATCGACGCATAGGTGATTGGCTGCGGCGAAACGGATGATTTCAAGAGTGGAACGCGCGCGGATCGGGACGCCGGAAGGCAGGACTCGACTGACAACGGAGGTTTCTCCCGCGCTGCGCTGAATGTGTGTGCGCGCCTGCGTGTCCGCCCCGCTCGTGATCCACGCGAAGATTTCAGGAAGAGCATCCCAGAAATCGTCAAGAGGCGGAAGGACGGGGAGCTGGTGGCCCAGCATGTCTCGCCACAGCGCTTCGAGTTCCGCGCGGTGGGGCGCAAGCGATTCAAGGTTTGGGACGGCAATCGCCTTATACGCGCACTTTTGCTCAAGCACATTGCGCAGAACCGCCGCCGATGGGCGGGTGTCGGTATGGCGATAGAGATTTACGACATCGTAGAGATCGCGAGGCCGCGTCCGCTCACCGAGCGCCCGCATTTTTTCGGCAAAGGCCTCTTCATAGGCGTAGCAATTCGCCGAGAGGCCTTCTTCGGGCCGATCCGAATAGGGATGGAACACCTCGCGGTGCACTGGGGGCAGGACCAGTCTCTCGTCCGCCGTCAGATCGAGCTTGATTTTCGGCCAGCCGCCGGACGCGGAAGCAGGAGAGACCGGGCCGCGATAGCCGATTTTCCCCTGGCAGGAGGAGCGGCCGCGCGGATTGGTGTAGAAGTCAAACCCAAGCTGGTCTGCGGGCATCGCCAATCCGGATTCTTCCGCAACCCATGCGATAACCTCTTCAAGGGCGGGGCGCAGAAAGGCTTCGTTGAGTTGCCCTTCATCCCGCAGCGTGAAGTCCAGGTCCTCGGAGAAGCGATAGGTCTCGAAGTAGCACTTCTTGAGGCACGTGCCTCCCTTGAATATCCAGGATTCACCGAGGACTTCGTGCGCCCTGATGCCGGCGAGTATCCAGCCGAGGACATAGTCCTTTTCGACGACGTTGGGCAACAGGCCCAGCGAAGAAGCGGATTCGAGTATTTCGCGACGATCGATCAACTGGCGCTTTCCTTCCAACGTTCCGGCACCCACAGACGCCAGGTGGTGACGAGCTTGGGGGTGGGGAGAGATGGATCGAGCCGGGCATAGCCCTGTGTCAGCCGGGTGCGGCACGCGGCGGCAAGACGATCGTCATGAAGCCGTGTTTCGGCAAGAAACCCAAGGCGTTTGAAGACGGCGCCGTTGCCAAACTGCTCTGCATGCCGGATCAGGAGATCGCGGTCGCCTTTCTGGCTGCCGAGATAGGCGGCAAGGCAATCGGCTGTGTGATCGATTCCGCCGCCTGTTTCGGGCATGGCGATCATGTCAACCAAAGTGCGCGCGGGGTCCGAGAGCGAAACTTTTGCTGATCCGCGCCAAAGTGTCTTCAGCCCGAACAGACGCTGCGCCGTAACATGATGCAGGAGGAAGACCGCGCCCTGTGCGCTGATGCGCCGCTCCGTGATCCGCCGCGTCGTAAAGACGACTGTCTCGTTGAAGAGTTGCTCGGTCAATTCCCAGTGGTGGGCTGCGCTCCAGCCGCCGACATAGCATTCGCCAAACAGGGTCGGAACAAGCACCCACGGATCTGCAACCACCTGTTCACTTCCAGCCAGATCGAGTGGGACGGGAACATAGAGGCCGGGGCCAATCCGCCGGAGCCATCCTTGCTCGCGCCAGCGAGACAGAAGTTTGGCGGCCTTGCGGCGGTCAAGGCCGAGCGTCTTCGATGCGATATCGACCGACACGACTTCCCTTGCGGCGCGGAGCACTGAGGCCAGGCGCGTGCGTGAAGCAGGCAATGGGTCCTTGTCGCCTATCATGACTACATCGTACAGCAAGAAGTTCCCACTATAAAGGACTTTTATGTATCTTGATATAGCTCATGGGCCGGGTTTCTGTCCTTGTGTCCGTGCTGAACCCGTCTGAGATTGGTGCGGGCGGAGGGACTTGAACCCTCACGGGACTTGCGCCCCAACGGATTTTCTTACCCTCTACGGCTTTCGCCGCCCTGCCCGGATCGCGTCGTCGGTGACGCTCCTGGCCGGTTTGTGGTCTGGACTATACCTTCACCGTGACCGTTCGGTCTGGGGCCGTTCGGCGTCAGGTGCTGCCCGTCTAGTCTCTACACCTTCCCGTCCGGAGTGCTCCGTCCGGGCTTGGCTCGGGATCGCCATTTAACAGGGTTCCCCGAATTTGAGCAGTTCTGCATCGCCGGTTTCCCGGCGAGCACTCAAGTTGCGCTTAAGTCCGATGCGTCTGCCGATTCCGCCACGCCCGCGTGGCCGTCTTCAGTATAAGGCTCATGTGTCCCGGCGAGGCTCCTTAGAAGACTTCTTGGAAGCTTTCTTCTTACGGATATTGATGGCTGCCGCGTCGAGGCTAGTTTTGATGTGCGAGGCGTAATACTTCTCGATCATCTCGACACTGGTCCGACAATTCTTGGCGACCTGATAGATGTCTGCCCCTTCCATGAGACGCAGACAGATGCGGAAGTATGGACTTTACGCAAGACCCTCCCCAGAAATAGTCACATATATCACAATTGACTGCGAGGTAGACAGGTAGGTAGGACGGTATGCTACTATAGGTCATTCCTTAGGAGGGAATACCGAGTGGCAAAAGATCAGACCGCCCTATTGGAAGAACTACGTAATCGTCACCATGACGCGCAGGTGAAATTGCAAGCGGCTACGCAGGAGTTTCAGGCCATGCAGGCAGCGCACGTAAAGGCGCAGGCCGACTTTCAGAGGGCACAACAAGCTCTCGCCGTTGCCCAACAGCAATTCCAAGGCTGGAGCACTGCTTACAATGCCGTGATGGCTGAAGAGACAGCGCGTAAACATGCCGCAGAGCAGGAGCAGCTACAGCTACCGAACACAGCCTCGGTACCCTCGATAGCTGCATCAGCGTCTGAGCCTGAGCCGATTCAGATTGCAGAGCACAAAAGCAAGACAGATGCCATCCGCGATTTGCTCCGCCAGAATCCGCACGGCATGACTCCCACGGAAATCTGGAGCCATGTTCAAGATCAGTTCAAATACCGTGCGTATCTGTACAGTGTGTTGAAGCGCTTAACAGACCGCGAGGAGCTTTGCGTGCGACGCGGGAAATACTCATTCCGCATGGTTGCCCAACAAGCCAAGGAGGAGGCTGCGACGATTCAGTAAAAGGAAAGCGGCCAGCGTCTGTCCTTAGGAGGGAAAGAAACGCTGGCCGCTCATGCAGTGCGCTAGTGGCGTAATCGGTAGCCGCGACAGCCTTGGGAGCTGTTGGAGGCTTAGTCTCCGTGCGGGTTCGAATCCCGTCTAGCGCACCAAACTACTTCTCTATTCTTGTCCCAATGGGACAGTTTGTCAATACCTCACGGTGGATCAATTTTTTACTTGACACAATGCTTGCGTTATGTATAAAATTAGAATCATGAAAAAAGATCGCCACAATCTCTCGAAATCCAAATTGGTTGCGGATATTCCTTTGGCGTGCTCCGACGAGTTGGCAGCGGTAGAATTCTTCGAAAAGCAGCGGTGGAGCGATACCCCGTGCTGCGTGAAGTGCGGCAGCATTGAAGTCTATAAAATGACCGATGCCAAGACTGGCGAGCGCAACAAACGGTTCCTCTGGCGCTGCCGCGATTGCAAAGAGCAGTACACTGTGAGAATCGGAACCGTTTATGAAGAGTCGCGGATTCCGCTCCGTCATTGGGCGTATGCGTTCTGGCGTGCGTGCTCAAGCAAGAAAGGCGTGTCAGCGCTTGAGATCAAAAGGAACTGCCAGATTAGCTACAAGTCCGCATTATTCCTAATGAATCGCATTCGTTTTGCCATGGCTCCAGACCTTCCGTTTTTTCCGAACCCCAAGCCACTGACAGGAACAGTTGAAATCGACGAGACATTTGTAGGCGGCAAACCGCGTTACAAGTGGATTGATAACCGGGGGAGAAAGTCAAACAAGAGCATTGTGTTTGCCGCTGTCGAAAGAGGCGGCGAGATTCGGCGCAGAATTATTCCGGACGTAACGGGTAGGACACTCAAGAAAGAAATCATGAACGTCGTTGATCCGCGTGCCAGAGTGATGACCGACGATTACATCGCATATAGGGGCCTGAATCTGCCATTCGAGGGCGGCCATCATAGGATTCGGCACAAGCTAGGCCAATATGCAATAGGCGACGTGACAACCAACACGGTCGAGAGTAGTCATGCCCTGGTGAAGCGCGGGATCGTGGGCATCTACCACAATGTCAGCCGCGAGTACCTTCACCGCTACCTGTGGCAATACGATTTCCTCTGGAACCATCGCAAACAGAACGACGGCGAGCGGACTATCGCAGCGGTAAAATCGGCAGAGGGAAAGCGGCTGACCTACAAAGGATCGCCATTCCATGCGTAAGATCACAAAGAAGAAGAAACCTGCCAAGACCGGACCAAAGCCGGACACTCTCAAGATTGAGGGTAAGTGGCAGGATGCCGTGAAGAAATCTCTATCTAAGAAGAAACCAGCTGAGGGATGGCCGAAGTAGTAGTATTTTAGGCACAAGAAAACCCGCGTGGCTGCGGGTTCCTTGTGTTTCTGATGTGTCGCGTCGGGCAACGCTTGACTGCAAGTAACTCACTGCGGCGTAGTAGAGCAGTCGGCAGTCAGGCCAGCCTCGAGATCACTCAAGAAACTCTCCTTGAGTGATAGATCACTTTGGATTTGAGTCACCCTGGCAACATGATCCGTGGCTATTGGTTGATCATCGTGCGCGTCCTCAAACCTTTGAACATAGTTAGGGAAGTTCAATTTTAGGTAGTTTCTTACTCGCCCAGACCACACATTTTCGTCATTTTGAATTTCTTCCACACTCGTAGATTCTGGAGGAAGGTGCCTGTACGCATAGCTGTCTTGTACGAAATTCTTCTGTATTTCGGCGGCTATTTTAGCTCTAAACGCACAGCTTCCCGTGAACTCCGTCACAGTCTTTATTTCAATACGTGGGCGGAAGAAATAATAAAACGCGCTTGCCGACAGGCATACGCTTACTGCAAGCACGGCGAACGCAAGCCACGGCCTTTTAAATCTCCTGCCCTCAACGCGTGCTTCATTCGCCATCTTTGACCTCCCGAAGATGCGAATGTCGATGCCCAATGGCGGAAGTATGGCTATGGCGCCAAACACAACCCCAAGCACAGCAATAACAAGGAACGCTATGTCCATCTACATGCCCCTTAACTAGAGCAGAATACCCCAGCAAAAAGACTCTCACCGGCCACCTCCTAGCGTCGATCTGAATTTTGGGAGCGCACCCCTTGCGTAAAGTCCATACTTCCGGACAGATGTAGGTGTGCCGCAGGCTGTAAGCGGTGCGCGGTTGACCCTCGCGGTCTGTTTTGAGTTTTTCCTCGTCGAGAATGGCGTTGAACAATTCGCGTTGCCACTTCGGAAAGAGAAGGTCCGTGGGTTCGGGAGTGCGCGTCTTTTCGTTGGTCCCTCCCCTCCCCGGCTCGTCGATCCGCAAGGGCCGCGGGCGGCTCTTCAGCCGCTCGAACGGCCTGACGGCGCCGGGCATGCTCTTGCAGTAGCCGACGCCGCGCTTGCCCCTCACCTCGATCTCAAGGATGGTCTCGTCCGTGGCTTCGTCCTCGACGATGGTCACGTCGCGGAATTGCAGCCTCCATGCCTCGTCAGGCCGGAGGCCGGTATTCACGGCGAACAGCACATAGTCGTGGAGCTGTTCGCATTCCCATTTGAAGCGGTCCTGCTTCGGCTCGTGCGCGCGTTTGCGCGTCGCCTCGTAGAGCTTCTTGTATTCCTCGGGCGAAAACCACGCCCGGTGGGAGATTTTGGGGGAGGATCGGTACGGCTCCGATAGATCGGGGAGCCGGTCCAGCCAGCCGTGGCGCACCGCCGTCTTGAGCGTCTGGCGCAGCGTCACGATTTCCTGATGCATGGTGTTATGGGCGGGAGGTTTGCCGAATTTCTTGTTGGCTTCCTGGTGCCGGTGGATGCGGTACTCCTGTATGGTCCCGGCTGTGATTTCGGAGAGGCCCATCTCTCCGAAAAACGGAATCAGGTGATTGCTCGACCGCCAGTGCTGGCATTGGACGTAGTGCTTGTTCCTCTGGCCCTGCGTGATGATGTCGTATTCCTTCAGGTATTGTTCGGAGGCGTCGCGGAAGGTCTTCTCGGTTTTGATCTCTCCATTGCGGAGCTTGCCCCGCAGCTGGAGATACCAGTCCTCGGCGACTTCCTTGGCCTTGGAGAGGCTCTCTTCCTTCGTCGTGCGGCGTCGATTTTTTCCGGCGAGATAGGTGGAGCATTGCCAGTGGCTGCTATTCGGGCGTTGGTAGATGTGGACCTTGCCGCCGAGGATGTCGAATTGTTCTGGCATGGAGCGAGCCTCCATGAAATCGGCCAATCGGGCCGAAAATGTGTAAGCTATGTGCAAGATAATGCTTGGCGGGGGATTATGTCAATAAGTTTATTGTAATGAGTAAAATAAAGTTAAGTAGAGAGAATATAAATACGATTTTAAGTCCGCTGCGTCTGCCAATTTCGCCATCCGGGCTCGCATCTATATTATCGGGCCGTATCGCCTCCACAGCCACAGTTTCCCCTTACCATCGCATCGCAGCTCCCCTGCGCCGGCCTGCTCGCCGGCAGCCGATGTTTCCACAACTTGCCCCGGAGAGCCAACCCCTCGTATCATCCGGCAGAAGCATTTCCACGATCGCCGCACTGCGAAGCCGATTTTCTCGGGGTCGCCGCAACCATCTTGAGCGGCGTCCTCAAGCGGGCCCGGAGGGGTGCGGCTATCCTTGAAATAGCGAAGAGCAACCAACATGAGTGAACTCGAAACAAATACTGGCTTGCGTGTCAAAGGGCGCTTGATGTCCGCCTCTGAAATTGAGCGCACCCTGGTGCGCCTTGCCCACGAAATCGTAGAGAAAAGCAATGGCAGTGAAGATCTTGCGCTAGTCGGCATCAAGCGCCGCGGAGTCCCGCTCGCCGAACGCCTCGCCAAGCTCATTTCAACCATTGAAAAACGACATGTGGATACCGGCACACTCGATATCCAGTTCTACCGCGACGATCTTTCCACCGCCGACATCCGCCCCGTCGTCACACCCGGGGCCATCGGATTCGATGTCGAAGGCCGCGACATCGTCATCTGCGACGACGTGCTCTACACCGGCCGCACCGTTCGCGCCGCGCTCGATGCCCTCTTCGACCACGGCCGCCCGCGCCGCGTGCAACTCGCCGTGCTCATCGACCGCGGCCATCGCGAACTGCCCATTGAAGCCACCTACGTCGGCCGTCACGTACCCACAAGCAGCCGCGAAATCATCGAAGTCAAGTTCCAGGAAGTTGACGATACCGAACAGGTGCTCCTCGTGGAGCGCTCCAACTAATCTCGAATTCCTGCATCCCGGCTGTCAGCTTATAGCCTTCGGTTTGCCGCCGGGTACCAGTCCAGAACCCGAGAAGGCTGAAAGCCACCCATCTTATGAATCTCGCGACACCCGCGATTCGCCGCCAGGTCACCACGCCCCCCGCGCCCGCGTCTCCATTCCCCTACAACCCTGGCTCCTTGCTCTCCGTTCTCGACCTTAGCGTCGAAGCTGTGAGCCGCCTGCTCCAGCGAGCCACCGCGCTTGAGCACGAGGATCCCATCGTCCGCGATCGCATCCTCGCCAAGCGCCGCATCGCGCTGCTCTTCTACGAGTCGTCCACGCGAACCCGCACCAGCTTCGAGCTGGCGTCAAAGGCGCTCGGCGCCGACACCACCCTCGTCTCGAACCTCAGCTCCAGCATCGAGAAGGGCGAGTCGCTGAAGGATACCGGCCTCACCCTGCGCGCTCTCGGCGCCGAAGCCATCATCCTCCGCCACAATTCCTCTGGCGCGGCATGGCTGCTGGAGCAGTCGACGCGTCTGCCAGTCGTCAACGCCGGCGACGGCATGCATGAGCATCCCACCCAGGCGCTCCTCGACCTGCGCACCATCCTCACGCATCTGCGGCCCGGCATCGGCGAAGTGGGACCCGAAACACTCGCCGGCGTCACCGTCACCATCGTCGGCGACATCCTCCACAGCCGCGTGGCGCGCTCCAACATGCTCCTGCTGCCGCGGCTCGGCGCGCGCGTGCTTCTCTGCGGCCCAAAAGAGTTACTCCCCGAGCAGGCCGCGCGATCCGGACCAGGCATCGAGATCGAGCGCAACTTCGAAGCCGCACTCGCGCAGTCGCAGTCAGTCATGATGTTGCGCATCCAGGCCGAACGCCTCGCCGGACTCCAACTTGATTTGGACGAGTACAAGGCCGCCTACCAGCTCACTGGGCAGCTCCTCGCGGCGCATGCGCCCAGTGCAGTGGTGCTCCATCCGGGCCCCATCATCCGCGGAATGGAAATTACCGCGGGCGTCGCCGACGGCATCCAGTCCGCGATCCTCGAACAAGTCACCAACGGCCTCGCCATCCGCATGGCAGTAATGGAGCGGGCGCTGGTGCCCAGCGAGCAGCAAGGAGGCCGCGCATGACGGCGATTGCGATTTGCGGAGGCCGGCTCGTCGATCCGGCAGCAGGTGTGGACGCGGCCAAGGACATACTCATCAACGACGGCCGCGTGGCGGAGATCGCCGGACCCGGCAAGCTGAAGGGCAAGAATGGCGCCGACATCCTCGACGCCTCCGGCCTCGTCGTTGCGCCGGGGCTCATCGACATTCATGTGCATCTGCGCGAGCCTGGCCAGGCGTACAAGGAGACCATCGCTACCGGGACGGCAGCAGCCGCAGCCGGAGGATTCTCGAGCGTCGCGGCGATGCCGAACACCACGCCCGTGAACGACTCGGCAGAGATTACGCGCTGGATGCAGGCGCCGGAACGCGGCGCTCAAGTCCGCGTCTTTCCCATTGCCGCAGCCACGCGCGGCTCAAAGGGTGAAACGCTCAACGACTTTGCGGCGCTCAAGTCCGCGGGCGCGGTCGCCGTCACCGACGATGGCCGGCCCATCCTCAAAGACGGCATGATGCGCGAAACCCTCGCCGCCGCCGCGCGCGTCGGGCTCACCGTAATCCAACACGCTGAAGACACGCGCATGACGCAAGGCGCAAGCATGAACCTCGGTCCCGTGTCCTTCAAGCTCGGCCTCCGCGGTATGCCCGCTCAAGCCGAGACCAGCATCGTCGAGCGCGATATCCGCCTTGTGTCGGATCTGCGCGAAGCGCATCCGCACCTCCACGTTGCGCACATTTCCACGGCCGGGGCGCTGGCCGCCGTGCGCCAGGCGCGCCGCAACGGGCTGCGCGTGACGAGCGAAGTTACGCCGCACCATTTTCTGCTCACGGAAGAACACGTCGGACTCTATGACACGCACGCCAAGATGAATCCCCCGCTCCGCTCGGCAGCCGATCGCGACGCCATGATCGAAGGAATCCTCGACGGCGTCGTCGACGCCATCGCCACCGATCACGCGCCGCACGCCATGCACGAAAAGGAGATTGAATTTGAGCTCGCGCCCAACGGAATCATCGGCCTCGAAACCGCACTCGGATTGTCCATCCGTTGGCTGCATAAGGAGTGGCGCATGCCGCTCGGCCGCGTGCTGGGCTTGTTGAGCGCGCAGCCCGCCGCGCTGCTCGGACTGAAAGGCCGCGGTACGCTCGCCGTAGGCAGTTTCGGCGACGTCGTCGTCTTCGATCCCGCCGCCGAGTGGACCTACCGCGCCACAGAATCCAAATCGAAAGCCAAGAACACGCCCTTCGACGGCTGGCCGATGCTCGGCAAAGTCCGCTACACAGTGAGCGAAGGCCGCATCGCCTACGCCTCAGGGAACAGCTTCTAGCCAGTGTCCTGTCTCGAAAGTTAGGCCGGTGGCCCACTCATCCTGGTATCGGGAACTGTGCCCCGTTCATCGCGGCCTCATTGTCAAGTTCCATGACATGCTTTACAGGTTGTTATCAGGACATCCTTTACAGGCAGGGGTTCAGCGGAGGGCGTTCCACCGCGGTGGAACGCCCTCCGCTGAGGTCGATCTCCTGCACCAGAGTGCGGCAGAAGTAGACCAGTACGCGCTGGTCGATGCGTTGGAGGCGAACCGTATGCGAGGCCAGCGCCTGGCTTACTCTCCAGCGCTGGTCTCCGATGTAAATGTGCCCTTGCTGACCGACCTTGCGCAACTCGGCTCCCACACCGTAATCCCAGGCTTGCGGGTTGGGGTCGTAGACCCGTGTGCTGGGCCGCCAGAGACTGGCCGGTGTGCGCATGCCCAGAGCCTCATGGGGCCGCAGCTCGTTGTACTCGTGGCGGAAGTTGTCCAGCCAGTTTTGCGTCAGCCACTGTTCCGCGCCAACCCTGCTGCGTGCTCGTTCCAGCGAACCATGGAACCGCTCCACCTTGCCCTGCGTCTGAGGATGCCGCACGCCGGAAAAATGGCAGCGCACGCCCTGCTTCATCAGCCACACCATCAACTGCGTCCAGCCGCTGGCAGAACGGGCATTCCACCACGGCACGCCATGGTCCATCAGCAGCGCGTCCGGCAGCCCGCTGGTGCGGAAGGCGCTCTCCAGCCGCTCGCGCACCGCTTCGCTGCGCGTCGTGCCGGTCTGCTCCAGCGCAACCAGATAGCGGCTGTGGTCGTCCAGCACTGACAACGGGCCGATCGCGGCGCCGGTGCCCTTCTGCCCCTTGAAATCCATCTGCCACAGTTGGTTGGGCTGCTCCCGCTCGAACCGGCCACTGGCCTGCCGGCGGCTCTCCCGATCCAGCACCAGATCATGGCGAACCAGAACGCGGTGCACCGTGATCACCGGCAACACCAGACCTTCGCGCCCCAACAGCACCGCCAGCTTGCGCGCTCCCCAGTCGGGCCGCTGGCCGCGCAGCGCCACGATGCGCGCTTCGATCTCCCCCGCCGTCCGGCGCGGACTCAGGTGCGGACGGCGGGGCTGTGCTCTTCAACTCCGGCCACCCCGTGCTCAACGAAACGCTTCAGCCAAACATAGCCCGTCGGCCGACTGATCTCATACTCCCGGCACAAGCTGCTCAGGCTCTCGCCGCGGCTGGCTCGAACCACAAACTCCACTCGCTGATCCCGCACGCCCACAAGCCTCCACGACATCCCCCTACCCCCAGCTCAAAATCGATCACTCGATCCTGACCTGTAAAGGATGTCCTGATAACAACCTGTAAAGCATGTACTGATACTGAACAGCCTCATCGCGATGAGCGGGTCCTCGGACAAGGGGAACGTCCAGTGGTTTCGGCACGGCGCGGGGGAATCAGGGGACATGATACCTATTCACAAAGAAGATGGCCTCGCGCCGGTTGCCGCGTTGCGTGACATGATGCGGCAGCCCCGGAACCACAATCCGTCCACGCCTTCGTGCGCGTTCAACAGCGGCGCTTTGTAACAAGGGCACGGCTTTTCGGGGTCCCCACGGACAGGTCCTCGTCCGTGGGGTGACTTGGGCCGGGCCGAACCCAACCGGCCCTTTCCCGAAAAACAGAGTACGCGGCGAAGCCGCGATGAAACCCGTCTTTCGGGGATTGGCTATACGGCATCGACCCACACACTCCCGGTCCAGCGGAGAACCCCGCCTGCGCTATCCTCGCTAACTGAGAAGCGCAAACCCCGGGCGCCCCACCCTGGCGAGCTCGCGGAAATAACCCGCAAAGTCGACGGAACTTTCTGCATCGTCTTTTCAGCGCGTTGCGGGCAAGCGAGAGCGGCGCGGTCTTGACGACTCGGACCATCAGCCGGGGCACAAGCTGACGTCCGATATTCGCCGGCGCTAACGGCGTTTGCGGGTACTGATCTGACGAATGGACGGACAAGTTCCGGCTTGCCCGTGACTCGCCAAGAGCCGCACCACATTTGCTCGATTGGGGCTTTGGGTGTTCGCCTGCATGTTAGAACGGTCGGATCGGGTTCCTCAAGGGCTCGGTCCGCTGCCGGATGTGCAGTTCTCTGGTGACAGCGACGCCTCAGCCGAGGTGGTAGCGAGAAGGCGCATCATGGCGCGTGAATCTGCACGCAGACAGCGGTATAAAGCGAGGTTTGTGACCATTCATTTGGCAAAAGACCTCGCGGCCAGTGCGCAGATCGCATTCCGGTTAGACGTGATTCGCATCACTGATCGGCGTCCATCGCCGGTCCGATACTTCGACATCTACTCAGGAGATTTGCCCGTGAATAGTTTCCGCACTCATTTATTCGGTCCCGCCCTTCTCGTTTTTCTCGTTTTGGCTGTTGCCGTCCAACCTGCCATTGCTCAGCAGGATCAAGCCCCGCATGTGTTCCATCGGGGAATTCCAGCCGGGGATACCTGCGCCACCTGCCATAAGGCGGTGTATGACCAATGGAAAGCCAGCCCACATGCCGCCAACGGTATCGAATGCACCGTGTGCCATGGCGAGCCAACATCAAAGGACTTCGCGGGCATGCCGGCGTTAAGCGCATGCGACACCTGTCACACCGATCAGGTGGCACAACTGAAGTCCGATCCATTCATGAAAGGCAAGACGTGTGTGAGCTGTCATCAAGCACACGTCTTCGCGGAGCACAAGAGTGCGGCCCCGCCAGGCAAGTAATAACGATTTCCAGGCGTCGCATTCTCGCACTGCTGGGCCGGTGGCCCACTCATCCTGGTATCGGGAACTGTGCCCCGTTCATCGCCGCCTTATTGTCAAGTTCCATGACATGCTTTACAGGTTGTTATCAGGACATCCTTTACAGGCAGGGGTTCAGCGGAGGGCGTTCCACCGCGGTGGAACGCCCTCCGCTGAGGTCGATCTCCTGCACCAGAGTGCGGCAGAAGTAGACCAGTACGCGCTGGTCGATGCGTTGGAGGCGAACCGTATGCGAGGCCAGCGCCTGGCTTACTCTCCAGCGCTGGTCTCCGATGTAAATGTGCCCTTGCTGACCGACCTTGCGCAACTCGGCTCCCACACCGTAATCCCAGGCTTGCGGGTTGGGGTCGTAGACCCGTGTGCTGGGCCGCCAGAGACTGGCCGGTGTGCGCATGCCCAGAGCCTCATGGGGCCGCAGCTCGTTGTACTCGTGGCGGAAGTTGTCCAGCCAGTTTTGCGTCAGCCACTGTTCCGCGCCAGCCCTGCTGCGTGCTCGTTCCAGCGAACCATGGAACCGCTCCACCTTGCCCTGCGTCTGAGGATGCCGCACGCCGGAAAAATGGCAGCGCACGCCCTGCTTCATCAGCCACACCATCAACTGCGTCCAGCCGCTGGCAGAACGGGCATTCCACCACGGCACGCCATGGTCCATCAGCAGCGCGTCCGGCAGCCCGCTGGTGCGGAAGGCGCTCTCCAGCCGCTCGCGCACCGCTTCGCTGCGCGTCGTGCCGGTCTGCTCCAGCGCAACCAGATAGCGGCTGTGGTCGTCCAGCACTGACAACGGGCCGATCGCGGCGCCGGTGCCCTTCTGCCCCTTGAAATCCATCTGCCACAGTTGGTTGGGCTGCTCCCGCTCGAACCGGCCACTGGCCTGCCGGCGGCTCTCCCGATCCAGCACCAGATCATGGCGAACCAGAACGCGGTGCACCGTGATCACCGGCAACACCAGACCTTCGCGCCCCAACAGCACCGCCAGCTTGCGCGCTCCCCAGTCGGGCCGCTGGCCGCGCAGCGCCACGATGCGCGCTTCGATCTCCCCCGCCGTCCGGCGCGGACTCAGGTGCGGACGGCGGCTGTGCTCTTCAACTCCGGCCACCCCGTGCTCAACGAAACGCTTCAGCCAAACATAGCCCGTCGGCCGACTGATCTCATACTCCCGGCACAAGCTGCTCAGGCTCTCGCCGCGGCTGGCTCGAACCACAAACTCCACTCGCTGATCCCGCACGCCCACAAGCCTCCACGACATCCCCCTACCCCCAGCTCAAAATCGATCACTCGATCCTGACCTGTAAAGGATGTCCTGATAACAACCTGTAAAGCATGTACTGATACTGAACAATAAGGCCGCGATGAACGGGGCACAGTCCCTGATACCGGGATAAGTGGGCCATCTGTCTATCCCAGGTCCCCAAATGCCAGGGACCTGGGGCACCCATTGTCTTAACAAGTGTACGGGCCGGGACCCGGGCCACCCGCCAGCTAGACGAAAATGGAGCATCTCACAAATGGGGAGACTAAACCCGACTGGCAAAAACACGCCTCTCAAGAAGGTGGTTGGATCGGTAGCTCAGGTTGGCAACCAGGACGACCGATAGCGTTCTGGGATTGTGCGTTTTCCTGGCGAGATGCAGCATCCGCTGAAGAATTTGCGCATACGAGTAAAACCGACCGTTGAACCGGTTTACCTCGTCCACTAGTTCCGCCCACGTAAGGTGCGCGTAGCTGGCCACCGGATAAGTCAGAGTGTAGTACTTCCAATCCTCCGGGTAATCGTTCGACCGGATCCTGCCTTCGCGCTCCATTTCAGCGTAGAGCCTGGTTCCGGGAAGCGGAGTAAGGATCAGAACATTGGCGGCGTCGATGCCGTATTCCTTGGCCGCGCGAGCGATTGTCTCGCCAATCCCTCGCTGGTCCGTGTCGATCCCTATGATGAAAGAGCCCACAACGCATATGCCGTGCCGTTGAATCCGCCGGACAGACTTGCGGAAATCTCTCCCCTTGAGGAGGTTGAACTTCTTGCCTAAGGCCATCAAACCTTCCGCGGTGGGGGATTCGAACCCGATGAACACGCCCTGGCATCCCGAACGCGCGGCGAGCTTCAGCAGTTCGTCATCGTCGGCAAAGTTTATGGTCGCCTGGCAGATCCAGGGCCGCGTCAGCCCCTCTTGAATCATCGCCCTGAACAAATCCTTGGAGTATGCGAGATGGTCCTCGCGAGTACCAATGAGGTTGTCGTCTACAAACAGGATGACTTTTTCCCGGATCACTCGCAGCTCTTGAATCACATCATCGACGGGCCGGCGGCGGTACGTGCCTCCATTGAACGCGGTAACGCTGCAGAAGCTGCAATTCAACGGACAACCACGCGTGGTTTGTACCGAGCCGAGGTAGTACCGTCCGTGGAGCAGGTCGTGGCGAGCAGGCGGGATTGTGTCCATGTCGCTGATGCCACCTTCATACACCCTGCGCAGGGCATGGTTGCGCGCATCCGCCAAAACCTGCCCCCATGCCGATTCCGCCTCTCCCGTGACCACGGCATCCACATGCTCCAGGGCCTCATCTCGACAGAATGTGGCGTGAATGCCTCCCATCACCACGGGCACTCCCGCGGCGCGGTACAGTGCTGCCACTTCGTAGGCCCGCGGCGCTTGAGAAGTGAAGGCCGTTATACCGACGAGATCAGGTTTGGGCAGACGTTCGTAATCGGGATGGCCCAGGTTCTCGTCGATCAGTGTCACCTCCCAGTCCGGCGGCGTCAGCCCTGCCACCACGAGAAGCCCGAGCGGTTTCCAGACTCGATACTTGTTCAGACGGTTCCAATGAACTTTGTTCAGGCTGACGACCGGATTGTCGGGATTAACAAGATAGAGTCGCATCTCCTTCCTCCCCGGTCTACTGCTCGATTCGCTTGCT
>CAVVUE010000005.1:0-608558 GCA_963751285.1 uncultured Acidobacteriaceae bacterium
CCACAGATTTAGTTAAGTGAACAGTATTAGGGCTAGTGGGGGCTAGTGGTGACCGCCGCCTCCGCCACTACTGCCGCCGCCGCCGTGGGAGCCGCCACCTCCGCCGCCGCCACCGCCTCCACCGCCGCTGCTGTGGGAAGCTCCGCCGCCACCGCCTCCACTTGGCGCACTACTGCCGTGGTAGCCGCCTCCACCGGCCGGCGCGGGTGCCGAAGAGTTATGCGCAGGTGAAGGAGAATAACTCCGGCTGGGCGGGGTGTAGGTGCGACTGGGCTCTGTAGCAAATCCGTGATTCTGATTTCCGGAGTTGCGGCTGGCCCCTGGAGCATTCTGATTGCCGTGATCTCCGGGGGTGTAACCGTTCCCGATAACCGGCCGGCTATATCCAGGCCGTGGAACGGCTGTTTGTCCGGGCGTCGGCCGCGAGCCCTGGTTGCCTGGCTGCTCATGGTTCGACGTGGCAAATCCCGTTGAAGCGTAACCCCGTCGCGATGGCAGAGGCGCCACCGGCAGCACGGATTTTCCAGCGATGGTCACCATTCTCGTTTTGTCTCGCGGCGGAAGCCCTGGATTCAGCGGCTGCGAGCCACGCCGCACCACAATTGGCTCAAGCGGCCGCCCGTGCAGTGGATGCCGAGGCGTAAGCGGGCGCGCGATGGTGCGATAACCCGGGGGCGCGTAGCCGATATTCGGGCCACCGTAGAAGCCCATTCCCCACCATGGCGAACAGCCTCCCATGCCGGGAGCCCAACCCCAGCCGAAGCCGTTATAGAAGTTCCATGCACCGCACTGGAACGGTAGATAACCCCACGGATAACCGGATGCCCAGATGTAGCCGAAGCCCGGCGTGTACATCCATGACCCATTGCCGTAAGGATCAAAGTCCGCGTTCGCGGCGGTATAGGGAGACCACACGTAACCCTGGCCTGGAACGTTGTACCAGTTCCCATTGGCGTCCAGATCGTTCCACGCGGGATTTTCGCTTGCGCCTACGTCCGCCGGCGCCCCGGTCTGATTGGCTGCTTCGGTGGTGAGCGCCTGGTCACGGTCAGAGTTCCACGCATCCCACGAGTCCGGTTCAATGGACTCGGCCATGTTGTATTGGCTCGGATCAGATCCGCTCAGCGTGACGCTTTCGCCACCGTGCAGATCGACCGAAAGCGAGCTGGATGCCGTGCCGTCCGCGCCTTGCACATGGGCGTTGCCCGAAAAGACGGCAAGCTGGCCGGGAGGAGTGTCCATATCGACGCGAATGACAGTGAATCCGCTGGTGGTCACCAGGTCATCGCCAAACTGCACACTCATCTGGCCGGCCTGGCCACCGCCCTGGAATTCGAAGTAAGCAAGCCCGCTGTTCACCTGGAGCCTGGCCACTGCGGAGGAGCCGGATCCATTCAGCGCGACAAGCGTCAATGTGCTGTCTGGGGAGATTCGTGCCACGCTGCCATCTTCGAACTGGATCTCTGCCTTTCCGCTGTCCGCGGTTGTGAGTTGCGCTCCTTCAAACAGCGGCGTATTGGCTGCGGCCTGGTCGGCCACTACCTGGCCGCCTTGCGATAGCGTTACCTGGCCGTCGACATAGCTGAGCCGAACGGCCCGCGCCGGCTGTCCTGATTCAGATGTCGTTGGCTGAGCCGATGTGGATGTGTCTGCCCCATCCTGCGCGAACAACGTCGGGCCAAAATACACCACTCCGAGGGCCAGCACCGCCAGTCCCAAGAACCATCTGCGTTTCCCCATGAGTTTCACGGCTCCCCGCCTTTCCCCGCCTTGCGGCGACCCCAACCGTTTGGCGGGAGCCCAACATCAATTTGACACCTGCGACCGGGAAAAAGTCGCCCAAAAACAAACATTTATGTGGGACCAAGCGCAAGCAGAGCCTTGGCCCTCTTTCTCACCCGTTCCATGACGTCATCATCTTGTGCCAGACGCAACAGAATATCCCGAATGGCGGAAACCTGCTGTGCGCGGCCATCCCCCACCGCCTCAGTCAGGTACTCCATCTCCTGGTCCAGGCCAAGCGGGTCGTGCTGCAAAAGCACCTGCAGGCGCGCGCCCTCGAGGATCGTCTCCGCCACCGCCTGAATTGAATCCCCGAGTTGCTGAATGTCCTTGTCTTTTGAGTAGTTGAATGTGCACGTGCCCATGCCGTTCACGCCGGTGTAGCTGAACGTCTTCCATCCCTGAAAGGCCACTTTCAGGTGGCTTTCACATGGCTCGTTGAACCAGTCGTGGTTCCGGGCTGTATTGAAGACGCGGCTGGCGAATTGCGCGCTCACCTGGATGTCGAGGTCGAGATTCGGGGTTTCGATTTCCTTCAGCCCGCCCGGAGGTGTCTTGCCCATCGTCGATCGAAAATGGCCGCTACCGTCGGGGTGGAGAGTCAGCGTCCATTGCGGGGGCGACAACCCGGGATTGGAGAAATCCACCTGGATCACCGGCCGCTGACCCTCCGACTCCATCCCGGTAGCGGATTGGCCGTGCGCGCTCAGCGCCATCGCCGCAAGAGCCAGCCACGCCGCTTTCATCGTGGCGCCTCCTGCAATGCCAGCGTCTGCGCTGTGTGAATATGGCAGATGGCGATCGCGAGGGCGTCGGCAGCATCCGCAGGCTGAGGCAGCTCCGCCAGTCCTAATAGCCGCGCCACCATGAACTGCACCTGCTCTTTCTTCGCCAGGCCGTAACCCACCACGCTCGATTTGATTTTCAATGGAGCATACTCCGCTATGGGAACTCCAAGTCTTGCTGCGGCCAGCAGGGCGACACCCCGAACCTGCCCCAGTTTCAGGGCCGACTTGGCATTCACTGAGTAGAAGACCTCTTCGATGGCGACGGCATCGGGCCGCCAGCGTTCGATTTCGGCCGTCAGTTCAAGAAAAACCTGCTCCAGCCGCGCCGGCAAGCTCCGAGTCTTCGCCAGCCGAATCGCTCCCATGGCGCAGAACTTGAGTTGAGACGAGCTGCGCGGCGTCATTCGAATCCACGACACCGAAGCCCGTCACCTCGGTCCCGCAATCGATTCCGAACACCCTCATCGGGTCCAAGTTTACCGCAGAAGGGACCAATCCTTCGCACCCACAGCGCAGATGCCGGCAGGCGATTCTTCTGCGACCTTTGGGTCATACCCCAAAGAGCTATTCACGATGGCACCACAAAGCATCCAATCTCGTATCAAGTTTGGTTCCTCCACAAAAGTTTCATCGGAGGGAAACCAAACGGTGTTAATGGTGTCGATACCTTTGAGGGGATAACCCAAGTGTTCCAGGCGATGACCATGCGCGGGATTCGGGCGGCAGCAAAGCGCTCCGCCGTCCAATGGCTGAGGCAGGGGGTCTCTCCCCGGCGCCTGGCCCTCACTCTTGCGCTTGGGTTCGCCATCGGATGCATTCCGGTGATCGGGATTCCCACTCTTCTCTGTGCTGCCTTGGCTCTCGCGTTGCGTTTGAATCTGCCCGTCATCCAGGCTGCCAATTATGCGGCAATGCCGCTGCAGTTGGCCCTCATTGTGCCCTTTGTGCGGATGGGAGGCTGGATCGTCTCCGCGAAACCTTCGCACCAGATCTCGGCGGCCGCCGCCTTCCATCTGCCTGCGCTCCACATGGCCGCACATGTCAGCGGACTGGCTGGGGAAGCGCTGCTGGCCTGGCTGCTGGCCGCCATTCCCGCGGTGGCTCTCATGACGCTGATGCTCACTCGCATGCTTCGCCGCATTCCGGTCATGAATGCTGCCGAAGCCGGCGACTGAAAAACAGGGGTCAGGGGTCAGGGATCAGGAAGCGCGCACCGCAAAGGACCATCTTTGCCAGCAAAGGACTACCTTCACCCCAAAAAGGCTCACGCGATTGGCGTAGGTCAGGAAGGCCGGATTCACGTCTTGCTTTCAAAACGCACTAGAGCTGGTTGCATAAATCCCCGAGCTCGCTTGTAAAGCATCCCTCAGGGGCTAAAGCCCCACGTTTTACCGGCCCTTTGCGTCACGACTAAAGCCACCCCAGCGACGAAGACCTGTCGCTGGGGACCCCGCAAGTCGTGCCCTGACACAGAGCCATTTATGCAACCGGTTCTAGAAGCATGCCTGTTGTCGTTACTTCCCTGCGTACGGGTCCGGCACAGGTTGTGCGCTGTCGAGCCATGCCGAGTAGATCATGTCGCGCAGCATGCTCGCCCCGGCTGCCAGCCGCTCGGCGGTAAAGTCGCGCGACTCCTGCGTGCCTGCGCCCGCAAATCCACCGACCTTGTCGAGCTGGTAGACCTGTTCGATGTGAGTGGCCGTCTGGCGCAGATAGCCCACGTACGCGTCAAACATGTCGCCGTCGATGGCCTTCACAGGCGTCATTTTCGCTTGCACATCAGGCGGGTGGATGTTCGCGGCCACAAACGGGCTCTCGAACTCGTAGTGGATCTTGTGTTCGACGGTGTAGCCGTTGGGGTTCGGTCCCATCCAGCCGTTGTATTTCACGGTCACGTGCAGCGGCTGCGAACCGTCGCCAACGTAATGACCAAGCCATCCGGCATAGAAGATGATCGCTGCTTCCACGTCCTTGGTATCCTGCCCGGCAGTCTTCATCTCCCGGTACTGCCGCATGGCCGCCTTCAGCCGCTCCCACACTTCATCGGTCTGCCACGGCTGCAGCCCGATCGTCTCCGGCCGCTGGCCCGCCGCAAAGACCTTCGCCTCAAAATCGAGCCGCTTGTGCGGCAGGGGGCCCAGCGCATCCGCAAGCTCCAGGTCGATGAAATGCTCTGGTGCCTGCGCTGCTGCCAATTCGGGCTCCGCCTTAGAGCGCCACCGGTCGGGCTCCGGGCCCAGGTACTCGATCTCGTCGGCGGCTGCGGGCGCCCGCAGGAACGCGGGCACATCGGCGGGAAGCGTCGTGACCGCCAGCCTGTTGATCATGCGATGCCCCTCATTTCCCCACGCGTGAGCGGCTTGAGGAGGCAGTACAACGCTGAACAGTACGATGATGGGCAGAAAGATACGGAGTCCGCGTAATGGCTCAATTGAATGGAACATTGAGCCAGTATACGGCGTTTGTACCTCCGGGCCTCATTGCAGCTGGCCGGGTTGCCGCAGATCGCACCTTCGGGCCAGCCGTGAACATGTGCCTTCGGTAACTGGAATGCTTCAATTGCAGGCACGCTTTACCGATTTATCTGGAGAGCACGGCAAACAAGCTAATATACTTACTGCAATCGCAGGGGATGCGGACTTTTTTCATTTTCCCCGCCGCGCGGCACTTTTATGGTCTGGCGTGTTGTGGCAGACTTTCAAGGCGGGAAAGAGACCCGGGCTGAGGGAGTGTACAGCCAATAGCAATACGGGCTCGTGAGCGACAAGGGCGTTCCAGGGGATAAAGAAGACCCGATGAGCGAGCAGCCGGAGGACAAGGGTATCCGAACGGGGGCGCGGCCTGTGACAGCGGCACGCGGCGGAGGCCTTCAGCTTTGGCTGATTCTGCCTAGCTGCATCCTTGCCCTGTGGGCCGGCGCCGTCCTCGAACGCCGCCTCCCCTCCTTCCAATGGGAATCGCTGCCAGTCCTCGCAGCGGGTATTGCCACAGCCGTATTTGCACTGATTCTCAATCGTGTGTTGCTTCGCCCTGAGGCCGCGCCGGCGCAGGTTCCCATTGGAGAAGGTCTGCGCGAACTGCTCGATTCTGCTGGTCCAGCTGTCGTCGCATCCGATCTTCGAGGACGGTTGATCTATTGCAATCCTGCCGCAGAGCGTCTCCTGGGGTACCGTGCCGCAGAATTGCTGGAGCTATGGGGCCAAACTGAGCTGCTTGCACCCGGCGAGAGCGAGCGACTGGTCATGGAGATGCAGAAGCTCTGCCACGTGGATTCGTCGCTTCCGCCCACACCTTCCGCCCGCATGGTTGCATATCTCGATTGCGTGCGCTCGCTTCCGCCCAGTATGGTGCCCAGTTTTGACGCCCAGGTGCGACGCAAGGATGGTTCGATCTTTCCTGTCACTCTCCACATCTCTGCGCTCCGCGACGCTGCCGGGCAACTCACGGGAGTGGTGGCCGTCGGGGTGGACCAGAGCGCCGTTCTTCACCGCGAGCAGGCGCAGCGTGAGTCGCAGGAGCGATACCGCGATCTCTTCGAGAACTCCAGCGAGATGATCGCCACACTGAGCCCTGCCGGCCAGTTTCTCTACGCCAATCCCGCATGGAAGCGCAGTTTTGGGCTAGATTACGCCGCGTTAATGACGCTTCATTCCTTTGAGGACGCGTTTTCTTCAAGCACACGCGACGAGGCAGCGGCCCTCTTCCGCCGCGCGCTGGATGGCGAGATGATCGAGCGCGCTCCGCTGCGTCACCATACGCCCGACGGCCGCCTCCTCGAGTTGGAGTTGAGCCTGAGCCGGCGCCACAAGGCCGGCATTCCACTGGCGGTGCGCTGCCTGCTCCGCGACGTCACCCAACAGAAGCAGCGCGAAAATCGGTTGGCCCTTCAGCTTGCCGTCAGCCAGATCATTGGGGAACAGGCGTGGGGCGATCCGCCCGGAATGCGCATCCTGGAAGCGTTGTGCATCTCGCAGGGATGGGATGTGGCCGTTCTGTGGATGGTCGACGCCGAGCAGCAACATCTTGAGTTCAGCACAGCATGGGGCACACCTGACCGGCAAGCCGAAACCCTGATCCAGGGAAGCATGGGCATGACCCTCGCAGGCAGCATGGACCTGCCGGAACGGGCCTGGAAAGACGGCCGCACTGTCTGGATCACCGCTCTTGCATCAGCCGGCAAAACCCCTCGCATTGAAGCCGCCCTGAACCAGGAAATGTCCTCAGGATGGGCCACGCCCGTGCGTGCAGGCAGCAAGGTCCTGGCTGTGCTGGAATTCTATTGCCGCTTCAGGCTGCGCGAGGATCGCGAAGCAATGGCTGCGATTGAAACCGCAGCCGCGTCGCTGGGACAGGTGCTCGCGCGAACCCAGGAACGGGGGCAGACCGACGAACTGAAGCGCCAGCAGGAGATTCTGCTCGATTCGGTGACGGACGGAATCTGCGGCGTGGATCGCAACGGAGGAGTGAGCTTTGCCAACCAGTCAGCCGCGCGCCTGCTGGGCGCTCCGGCTGACTTCCTCATCGGAAAGCCGGTGCATGAATTGCTGCATGGCTCCGCGCCTCCCGACCGGCAATGCGCCCAGGATTGTCCACTGCGCTCAGCCGAAACCCAATCGAGCAGCATCAGCGGCGAAGACAACATCTTTCGTGCCGACGGCAGCTTCTTTCCTGCCGAGTATTCGCTGACGCCGATTCGCGGACAGGGTCGTTTTTCCGGATCGGTGCTCAGTTTCCGCGACATCAGCCAGCGCTATGCTCTTGACCGGCTCAAGGACGAATTCATCTCCACGGTCAGCCACGAGCTGCGCACGCCGCTCACCTCCATTCGCGGCGCGCTGGGCCTGCTCACCTCGGGCATTCTCGGCGATGTGAACGAAAAAGCCACCAATCTGCTGCGCATTGCGCTCACGAATTCTGACCGGCTGGTTCGCCTCATCAACGATATTCTCGACCTCGAGCGAATCCAGAGCGGGCGCGAGCCGCTGGCTTTCCGCACCGTGCAACTGGCCGACATCGTGAAACAGGCCATCGAAGACATGCAGCCGATGGCAGACGCTGCTGGAGTCAGGCTCATCCACGACACCACAAAAGCCGAGATTACGGCCGATCCGGACCGCCTCCTCCAGGTCGTCACCAACCTGCTTTCCAACGCCGTAAAGTTTTCGCCGCCAAACTCTCCGGTGAGTGTCATGCTCCGGCCAGGCGTCACCGGCGTCATTCTCTCGGTGATCGACCACGGACGCGGCATTCCCGCGGACAAACTGGAAACCATCTTCGGCCGATTCCAGCAGGTGGATGCCTCCGATTCCCGGCAAAAGGGCGGCACTGGTCTGGGACTGGCGATTTGCCGCACGATCGTCTTGCAGCATTCGGGCCGCGTCTGGGCCGAGCGCAATCCGGTCCGCGGATCCACCTTCCGAATCTTTCTTCCGTACGAACCCGCTCCCCTCGTCTCTTCCGGCCGTCCGATGGAGACGGAAACCGGCCAGGGTACCGTGGTGCTGGCTGACGCCGATCCGGAATCACGGCCACGGATCGCCGCGCAGTTGGCCCGCCACGGCTATTCGGTGGTACAAGCGGCCACGACGGAACAGACATTGTCTGCCGCGGGCCAGGACGCCCGGGCCATCCTTCTCGATTCGGCACCCGACGGCATTAATGGTTGGGAGATTTTGCCGCAACTGCGCCAGCTCGATGCCAGCTCGAAAACCCCCGTCGTTTTGTTGAGCGTGGAGAATTCGCAGTCACTGGACGATCTCTCAGGAGGCGAAGAGAAGCCCGCGGCCAAGCCGCTGCAGGAGGAGGCGCTGCTTGCCGAGCTGTCGCGCGGCCTTCGCGGGTTGGGTGACAAGGCGCGAATCCTCATCGTCGAAGATGATCGCGACCTGGCGCGCATCATTAGCGAAATCTTCACCCGGGACAACATCGCCGTTCGCATCGCACATTCGCTCCAGGAAACCATCGATGCCTGCTCCGCGTTTAATCCCCACCTGATGGTGCTCGATATCGGGCTGCCGGATGGCGACGGATTCAATGTCGTGGATTGGCTGCGCCAGCACGAAAGCCTGGCCCGATTGCCGCTTGTGGTGTACTCCGGCCGCGAGCTCTCGCACGCTGAGCGCAGCCAGCTCACCCTCGGACCCACCTATTTCCTTGCCAAGGCGCGCGTGCAGCCGCAGCAACTCGAAGCTCTGGTCTTGACGATGCTCCGTTCCTCGCGGCAAATGGACGAGACTGCGCCCCGGGAGTCGGCCGTACCGAATTCATAACCTGATTGACACCCTCAGCCCATCGACAATCCCGCTGCAGCACTCCAAAATAGGTCTGGAGGGCCTGACGCCTTGGCGCACAAAATCCTGATCATCGATGATGAAGATGACATTCGCGAAGTTGCCGCTCTAAGCCTGCAAACCGTGGCGGGCTGGGATGTAATCATGGCGAGCTCGGGTGCGCAGGGCGTGGCCCGCGCCTCTGAACAGCATCCCGATGCCATCCTCCTCGACGTGATGATGCCCGGAATGGACGGGCCCACCACCTTTCGGGAACTCCGCAAAAACCCGGCCACTGCGGGCATTCCCGTCTTGCTGCTCACCGCCAAAGTCCAGGGCAGTGACCAGCGGCGCTTTGCCGACCTGGGAGTGCAGGCCATTCTCTTCAAGCCGTTTGACCCGCTCACGCTCTCCGCACAGATCTCGAGCGCATTGGGCTGGAGTTGATTCGAAGCGCAAATGAAATCTTCTCCCCAATCCGGCAAGCAGGCGGAGGAGGCACTTTCCCAGGCCATCGACCGCCTCTGGGTGCGGTTCCTGCCGAAGATCCGGGAGCGCGTTGCGGTGCTTGAATCCGCCGCCGCGGCCGTAGCCGCGAAGAAACTAACTGCCCCGCGCCGCGAGAAAGCCCAAGCTGCCGCGCACAATCTGGCCGGTGTTCTAGGCACCTTCAGCCTCTCGCGCGGCACGGTCCTTGCGCGCGAATTGGAAGTCATCTATTCCCAGGAAACCTCACCCGGCCCTGACTCCGGCGAGCGGCTTGCCGCAATCGCCGCCGAATTGCGCGCGATCGTGGAGAACCGGCCAACCACGACCTAGGACCTGTGAACAGGCCCTCGGGCCTCAAGAATTAAACTCTTCACCAGTGACCCGTCACGATCCATCCGCGCAGCACCTCGACCTCACGCCTCAACTGGACCTGAGGTTCGATGAGCCTCGCCCCGCGCGCCACATCTGGCCCGTGCACGAACTAGTCTCCCAGGTGCGTGAACTCGTAGAACAGGAATTCGGTGACGTTTGGGTCGAAGGCGAGATCTCGAATTACCGCCCGGCGCCCTCCGGCCACGTCTACTTCACCCTGAAGGACGCCGAGGCGCAACTCCCCATCGTATTCTTCCGCCGCAACGCCATGCTTCTCCGCTTCCGGCCCGAAGATGGCCTTCACGTCCTGGTCCGCGGCCGTCTGAGCGTGTATGAGCAGCGCGGTCAGATGCAGCTTGTGGCCGAAACCATGGAGCCGGTTGGCGCAGGCTCGTTGCAGCTTGCCTTCGAGCAACTCAAAGAGAAGCTCAAGGCCGAAGGTCTCTTCGATGCCGCCCGCAAACGCCCCCTGCCCCTGTTTCCTCGCACTGTGGGAATCATCACGTCACCTGCAGGCGCTGTGATCCGGGATTTTCTGAATATCGTTGGCCGCCGCCACTCCGGCTTGAATGTCCTGCTCTGTCCCGCGTCGGTTCAGGGTGACTCCGCGCCGGCTGAAATTGAATCCGCCCTGTCTGAGCTGAATTCCGGAGGTCTCGTCGACCTCATCGTGCTTGCTCGCGGCGGCGGTTCCCTTGAAGATCTCGCCGCCTTCAACAGCGAGCGCGTGGCCCGCGCCATCGTTGCATCCCACTTGCCAGTGGTTTCGGCCGTGGGTCACGAAACCGACTTCACCATCGCCGACTTTGCCGCCGACCTGCGCGCGCCCACTCCTTCTGCGGCCGCCGAGCTTGTGACCGAAGCCCAGTTCAAGATCGCTGAAGTTCTCGCCGCGCTATCTCATCGCCTGGAGCGCGCCGCAGGCTATCGGCTCTTGCAGGCGCGCCACCGTTTTGCCGGAGTGGAAATCAGCCGCGCCGAGTCGCGCATCTCGGCTCTGCTGCATCGCCTCGCCCAACGCCTCGACGAAGCCGTGCTGTGCTTAGACACCGCCATGACCGCGCAGCTCCGCGCGCGCCGGAATCGAGTGGCAGACCTGGCCGAAGCTATTCTGCATCGCGACCCGCGTCCCCGGCTGGCTCACGCGCGCGAGCACCTCGCCGATTTTCGCGCCCGCCTCCAGCGCTCAACCGAGCGCCTCCTGGAATCTTCCGCGGCAAAACTCGGCGCTCTTGACGCGCGGCTGCAATCGCTTTCACCATTGGCCGTGCTTGATCGCGGCTATGCGCTGGTTCTCTCGAGCGAAGGAGCGCTCATTCGTTCCACCGTGCAATTGACTCCCGGCGAACCCGTCTCCACGCGCCTCGCCGACGGCTCCTTCATCAGCCGCGTGGAGTCGACCGCACCTCACGCTCCGGCCACTCCCCGAAAACGAGGCAAGAAATCAGGATCATGAACGCATCCGCCGCACGCAAACTTTTCGGTACTGACGGCATTCGCTCCATTGCAGGTGAGGCTCCGCTCGATCCCACTACAATTTATGGTGTCGGGCTCGCGCTGGCTCACACGCTGCGGAAGTCAACGGCCCGCCCCAGGATCCTCTTTGGCCGCGACACGCGCGAGTCCGGCCCCTGGATTGCCGCAACGCTCGCCGAAGGCCTGCGCCAAGCAGGCGCGCAGGTCGAGAGCGCCGGCGTCGTCACCACCCCGGCTGTCGCGTTTCTCACGCGGACCCATGGCTTTGACGCCGGCGTTGTCATCTCCGCCTCGCACAATCCCTGGCAGGACAATGGCATCAAGCTCTTCGGCGCCGACGGCTTCAAGCTTCCTGACGCTGTGGAGCTGGCGATGGAAGAGGAGATCTTCTACCACGCCAGCCAGGTGCAGATCTCTGATCCACGTTGCTTCGCGCCCGTTGTCGATAATCCCGATCTTCAGGCTGACTACATCCAATTCCTCATCGACTGCGTTCCCGGCCTCTCGCTCTCAAGTCTGAAAATCGTGGCCGACTGCGCCAATGGAGCTGCCGCCGCCATTGCACCCGAGCTTTTCCGGCGCCTCAACCCCGACGGCCGCACCCAGGTGACTCTCCTCAACATCGCGCCTGACGGGCGCAACATCAATGCGCAATGTGGCGCGCTGCACCCCGAGTACGTGGCCAGCGAAGTGAAAGCGCGCGGCGCGTCCATCGGTCTTACATTCGACGGCGACGCCGACCGCTGCATGCTTGCGGGCGCGCAGGGCAACGTGATCAATGGCGACGCCATCATGCTCATGGCTGCTCGCGACCTCAAGACACGCGGCATGCTCACCGGCGACTTGGTCGTTGCCACCACCATGTCCAACATGGGCCTTGAGGCAGCGCTCAAGCGGAGCGGCATCCGCATGTACCGCGCACCCGTCGGCGACCGCTACGTGCTTGAAGAAATGCAGAAGCAGAATGCGGCCCTCGGCGGCGAGCAATCCGGGCACATTCTCTTCCCTCACCTGGCCACTACCGGCGACGGCCTGCTTACCGCTCTCGTCGTCCTCGACCTGCTTGCCCGCACCGGCAAGTCGATTGAAGAACTCACCGCCGACCTCAAGGTCTTTCCGCAGGTCATCGTCAATGTAAAGGTGCGTGAAAAAAAGCCGCTGGATTCCTTTCCAACCGTGGCGCAAGCCATTGGCACCGCAGAGCAGGAGCTGAACGATGCAGGCCGCGTGGTCGTCCGCTACAGCGGCACCGAGTCGCTGGCCCGCGTGATGATCGAAGCCGAAAGCGAGGAGGCCATGCGCCGTCACGCCGACGCCATCGCCGCCGCGATTCGCAATGAGCTTGGAGTGTAGTGCGCTCCAGCACGTCATGGGTTCTTCGTCATGACCGTGCTCCTGGCTCAAAACATCGTACAGCGAATCTTGCACGTGGAACCGCGCCGAACCCTGGTTACGGGCTGGGCTAGGAGCTGGAAGCTGGAAGCTCGTACCTTGTACCATCGACCCATGCCCCGCTTCCCTGCCGGCCAAACGCTCCTCATCGACGCCGACGATACGTTATGGGAAAACAACATCTACTTTGAGCGCGCCATCGCCGCGTTCATCAGCTTTCTCGATCACAAAACGCACTCGCCCGCCGAGGTGCGCCGCGCCCTCAACGCCGTCGAACGCGAAACCATCCTGGCGCACGGATACGGCCTCCCGAGCTTTACGCGTTCTCTGGTGGAGTGCTTTGAGCGCCTGAGCCCCGCGCCGATAACGGAGGAGAAACGCGAAAAGGTTCGCAGCTTTGCCCGCACCATCGCCGAGCAGGAGATTGAGCTGCTGCCCGGAGTGAAAGAAACTCTGGCCGATCTCTCAGGCCGCCATCACCTGATCCTGATGACCAAGGGCAACCACGCCGAGCAGGCTGATAAGCTTGCCCGCTCCGGCCTTGCCCCATATTTTGCGGCGGTTGAAATCGCCGCTGAAAAAGATCCGCCGACCTATCGCGCCGTGATCGCTCGTCACGAGCTCGCGCCGCATACCAGTTGGATGATCGGCAACAGTCCAAAGAGTGACATCAACCCCGCGCTCGCCGCCGGCCTGCATGCGGTCTTTCTCTTCCACAAGGACACCTGGGTGCTGGAACACGCCACGCTCGAAGCCGCGCCCGATGGCCAGTACCTAATTGAACTCGACTCCTTCGCCAAGCTGGCGACGATATTTTGAACAGTCTATTCTTGACTCGCTCTTTACTGGCCGATATCATCGGCTAGCTTTCCCGGGTCACCATCATCCTCTGACGCGCATTTCCCCGAGGTTCGGCTTCATCGATCCCTCTTGAAGGAGTTCTGCCCGTGTCTACTCCTCGCATCGTTGCCTGCCTTGGCCTGCTCGCGCTTTCGCCTCTCACTCCAGCGCAAACCTCGCCCACCTCCTACACCATCACGGAAAAAGGCAACTCGGCCGACGCCGTAACCATTGTCTATCGCAGCGGTTCAAAGGCTCTCGCCATCGTCAACGAGCCTGCGCAGGGATCTACGCCCGCGACGCGGATTTACAGCCTCTACGACATCGCCGCCGGCATCAACTACACCTGGAGTCCCGGCACCAACCCGATCCCCTGCAGCTCCGGTACCTTCTCGGGCGACTGGGACGACCCCTTTGCCATGACCGCCGAGCTCACCAAGGACATCGCGAGTGGCGATGTGAAACTTGCCGGCTCAGAGACCATCAACGGAATTCCCACGCAGATTTATGCCGGCTCAAACGCACAGGCAAGCGAAAAGATCTGGTTCGATCAGAAGGATGGTCTCGTCATGCGCGCCCAGATCGCAGGCGCCGGCGCTCCGCTCATGACTCTCGTTGACATCTCCAGGGTCTCGTTTGCTCCGCCCGACCCATCGCTCTTCGTATTGCCGCCTGGGTGCGCAAACCAGAAGCCGCCACGGACCCCCGCCCAACTTATGACCGATGAAACGGGCGACGACGCGGCTAATTACGTGAACGGCAGCTACGGACCCGGCTCTGCGACTTCGTGCAACGTGGTGCTGCGCGTGGTGCAGGCCAAAACCATGACGCCCATCTCGAACATCCAGGTGGCCATCGACACCCAATACGATCAGAACGATCCGAATCCGCCGCACTATAACTTCGGCGTGGCCGACAATGGCACCGAGACATTTTCCGGCGGTCATTTGCAGGAGATCACAACTCGGATCCAAGACGGAGAAGTAAACCTGGGCACAGTTCCGACATACTTCAACCTCGTCGTGAATGTTGTTGAACCCGGCCACTCCGGCGGAGTCGGCCTCGTCTACCGCCAATGCTTTTCACCCACTACGGTGCTGCTCTACGTCGTCAAGGATTACGGCCAGTCCGACGAGAGCGCCGACGTTCTCTGGGTGAAGGCCGGAAAATACTCGGTTCTGCCCGCTCATTAGGGCGTAGAAGACGCTGCTCATCGTCCGACGCGCAAATGCAACATCGCAGCAACTCCCCCGGGGTGCGCGCCATAATCCGGCAACAACCGCGCCGGCGTTGCGTACAACGTCGCCTGCGCTCCGAGTTCCAGCGCGCTCCAGTCGGAATGCCAGATGCGGTGCGCGTAGCCACCGGTGAATGCCTGAACACGACCGACAATAGTCTCCTCCGGCGGCGCCAAAGCTCCCAGCAGATCCGTCGTCCGGTCGTCGTTCTCAATGCGCGTCCAAACTGATTGCTTCTCGCGGAAGCGCGCTTCGGCCTCAATCAGGTAACCGTTGGCGTTCACATCCGTACCGACGGTGTGATTGCGCCCCCACACCGCTGTCGCATCCAGCTCGGCGTTCGTCCACGCATGATGCAGGCTCACCGACGCCGTTTGCCGCAGAACATCTTCCGTGGGATGGAGCGCCTCAGGCGAGTGCAGATGTCCAACCGAGTACTGCACGTTCCAGTCGCGCGCAGGAGCCGCCGTCAGCCGCGCCGACCAGGAATCCACTGCGCCCGCCGCAATCGTCCAGCGATTCTCGCCCGGCTCGCGGCCGTGAAAGCCTGAAGCCTCAATGTGCGCCGGGCCCCACGTTACGCCACCCGTGACCACGTCATAAGCAATGTGTGTCGAGTCCTGCAAATGATGCGCCAGCGGCGCCAGCGGATCGCTCTCCGCACTCATGCGATGCGGAAACGCCACCGGCCCCAGCGTTGGATCGCCCACCGGCGCCGCATAAACCGACGCCAGCCCGCGCTCGCCGATCTTCGCGTCGTACATCACAGCCAGCTCCATGAAGAAATCATGTGGATGCTGGCCATCGACAATCGCCTTGCCAAATGCGGTCTCGCCCTGCTGAAAGAGTTCAGGATAGTAGCGCCCCGTGATCGTCGCCGGCTCCAGGCTGAGCATGCTGGCGAAGGTCCACTGGCCATGCGCTGTGGGCCGCTGCGCCATCACCATCGCCCAGTTCACACTGAACAGCTTGTCGCGTCCGCGCGGGCCGGTCTGCTGCTGTTCGGCCACATTCACTTCGCCGTGTAGCATCTCCATCCACTTTCCGCTCATGCGCATCAGCATTGGCGGCGCGCTCGAATCCGGCTCCAGGCTGGTTCCCGACGCGCTGTGCCGCAGCACGTTCTCTTTAAGCGTCGCTACCGGACCGCCCATCTGCATCTGTGCGGTCAGCACCGGCGAAGCGCACAGCAAAAGTGCGGTTGTCCACCCGCGATGCATTGCGACCTCCGCAGCGTACCCAATGCAATTCTATGAAGCCGCAGTACGTGCCGTGCACTGTGAGAAAATGAATCTACAACTGTTCTCCGGCGCGATCTGCTTCGGCGCGCTCGAATCCGTGCATCAATTCAAAATTCCTGGCGGTTCGCCGTTGACGCCCTGCTGCGGCACACGCCGGGCAACCGGAGATACTCGCAGGAAAACGACAAAGAATGATCAGCGTCAGCAACATCACCATGCGCTACGGCGCCAAAATCCTCTTTGAGGACGTCTCCACGGCCTTCACTCCCGGCCGCCGATACGGGCTCACCGGCCCCAACGGCGCCGGCAAAACAACTTTCATGAAAGTGCTGGCCGGCGAATTGGAGCCGCAGAAAGGCACTGTAGTCCGCCCGCGCAAGCTTGGCGTTCTGCGCCAGGATCAGTTCGCCTTCGACGCTTACCGCGTCATCGACACCGTCATCATGGGCAACCGTCCACTCTGGGCCGCACTTGAAGAGCGCGACCGCATCTACGAAAAGCCTGAGATGACCAACGAAGACGGCATGCGCCTTGGCGAGCTCGAAGGCGTCATCGGCGACGAGGACGGCTACACCGCCGAATCCGATGCTGCCGTCCTGCTTGACGGCCTCGACATTCCCGAGCCGCTGCATAGCCGCAGAATGGGCGAGTTGCAGGGCGGCCAAAAGGTTCGCGTCCTGCTGGCGCAGGCTCTCTTCGGCAAACCGCAGGCGCTGCTGCTCGACGAGCCCACCAACTACCTCGATCTCGACTCCATTCACTGGCTGCAGGATTTCCTCACCAATTACGACGGCACGCTGATCTCCATCTCGCACGACCGGCACTTCTTAAACTCCGTCACTACGCACACCGCCGACATCGACTACCAGACGATCATCACGTATACCGGCGGCTACGACGACATGGTGATGGCCAAAACGCAGATTCGCTCGCGCCTGGAATCGGAAATCGCGCAACGCGAAAAGAAGATCGCGCAGCTCAATGAGTTCATCGCGCGATTTTCGGCGGGCACTCGATCCAGTCAGGTGACCAGCCGGCGCAAGGAAGTGGAGCGGCTTCAGACCAACGACCTAGCGCGCTCGAACATCCAGCGCCCGTACATCCGTTTCGACCAGGAACGGCCCAGCGGAAAGCACATCCTGGAATTAAAGCATTTAACGAAGTATTACGGCGATCTTGCGGTTATTGATGGATTTACAGCAAATCTTCTGCGCGGCGAGAAGATTTGCCTGATGGGCCGCAACGGCGCCGGAAAATCCACCCTGCTCAAATCGCTGCTCGCTAACTATCCGGGCCTCGCCGAGCCAAATTTCGCCCTCGACTCAGGCTCGGTCTTCTGGGGTCACGAAGCGCAAGTGGGCTACTTTCCGCAGGACGTGGGCTCAACGATCGAACATGGCATCACCGTGGCCGAGTGGCTGCACCAATGGAAGCCCGGCGCGCATATCGAAGACATTCGCGGCATCCTCGGCCAGATGCTCTTCTCCGGCGAAGAGGGCGCCAAACCGACCAAGGCGCTTAGCGGAGGCGAGCAGGCGCGGCTGGCGTTCTGCAAGCTCATCCTCACCAAGCCCAACATTCTCATTCTCGATGAGCCCACAAATCACCTCGACCTCGAAGCCATCAACGCGCTCAATATCGCGCTGCAGCGCTACGGAGGCACGGTGCTGCTGGTCACGCACGACCACGACTTGATCGACGAAGTCGCGACGCGGCTCTGGATCTTCCACGAACGCGAAATCGAGGATTTTCAGGGCCCCTACGCCGAGTGGAAGGGCAAGCACAGCTAAGCGGCTGCTCGCGGAACAACGCCACAGCTTCGCGAAAGCACGATATGTTGTTCGACCACACAAAACCGTTCCAGCCCCCTGTGTCGCATCATTCGCGGCTCTCGCCACGCGCAAGATCGCTGCTCAGCTACTCGGCAATCGTCGTGCTCATCTCAGCCTCGACGGTCACCATGATGCTCTGCCCTTGCGATTCCGTCGGTATTCACGACCACCATGCTATTTCTCTGGTCGCCGTCGCCGCCGTCTTCGGCATCGCCGCCGCATTCCTGGTCTATCGCCGAATGCGGCGCGATTCCGGAGTCACCGTGTTCTTGAGAGCAGTCGGCGCCATCGCCTTCGTCGGATTTTGCGTCTACGTGGAGCTCTCTGCTGCCATGTACGTCGTTGCGTGGCTGGCGCGCCCGCGGTAGTTTCAACCAAATCTCTCCTGTTCCTTGCCTTCTGGGAACCGGCCGCACCACACCCTGTTCATGAAATCCAGATTCCGCCACCCTTCTTTCTGCACGATCAAAGCTCGGGTCTATCGGCCAACCTGCCGCCAACCTACCAAAAACAAAGGCATGGCATCCAACTGTTTGCATGAGTCCTCGTCGGAGATCAAAGGCGAGATCACCATTCGAAAGAAGTTCGAAGACAGGGCCTTTATTTCCGATGGACTTGCGTATTCCTCAGGCTGTTCCGTTCTCAGCGGTGCCCACCAAGGCGGCATCTTCCGGGCCCAGGTCCGTTCGACCTTCCATTCCTGAAACAGCGGCCGAGCCGCGCCCAATGGACGACAACGCGGAGCAATTACGCCTCGCCGCTGCTGCCGGACAGATCGGCACGTGGGAGTGGAACCCGGTGAGCGGTGCGCAAACTCTCTCGTCCGAGCTCCTGCGGATCTTCGGTCTCGAAGCAGGCGACCCCGAAATCTCGCGAAAATGGGCGGCGCGCGTTTGGCCGGATGACTGGCCCAAAGTGCAGTTGCTCATGCAGCAAGGCGGCGAAACTGGCCGGGTGGAATTCGAATACCGGTACCTGCATCCCGACCTCGGAATGCGCTGGCTCTACTGCAAGGGGTCCAGGTTTCAGGACAAATCGCGGATGTTCGGCATTGTGCAGGATGTCAGCTCGCGCAAAGCCGCTGAAGAGGCTTCGCAGCGGCTGGCTGCGATTGTCGAATCTTCTGACGATGCCATTATCAGCAAGGATCTCCATGGAGTGATCACCAGTTGGAATTCGGGTGCGGAGAAGATGTTCGGCTTCTCCTCGGGCGAGATGATTGGCCGGCCCATTATTACCATCATTCCTCCGGAATTGCGCGACGACGAAACCAAAATCCTGGCGACAATTGCGCGCGGAGACAACATTCAGCACTTTGAAACCGTGCGCGTCAAAAAGAGCGGCGACCCTATTGAGGTATCGCTGACCGTTTCGCCGGTAAAGGATGAGTCCGGCAGAATTGTCGGCGCCGCGAAGATCGCGCGCGACATCACGGAGCGCAAGAAAACCGAGCAGACCCTGCTCATCACTGAGAGGCTTGCGGCCGTGGGCCGGCTTGCCGCCACCGTCGCTCACGAGATCAACAACCCGCTTGAAGCTGTCATCAATCTTGTTTATCTGGCAAAAACTGCCGGCTCCCAAGGGCAGGCTCAAGGCTACCTCGACACAGCCGAAGAGCAATTGGCGTGCGTTTCGCATCTCACGCGGCAGACTCTTGGCTTTTACCGGGAAACCTCCGGGGCGAGCGCGGTTCGGCCCAGTGAGATCATCGGTTCTCTTCTCACGGTGTTTTCGTCTCGTGCCCGCAACAAGGGAGTTCAGTTCAGCCAGGAGATTGAGGACGATTCGGCGATCTTTGCGGTGCCCGGCGAGATCCGGCAGGTGGTCGCCAATCTGCTAAGCAATAGCATCGATGCTGTACAGGGGACAGGGAGGGTTCGCATTCGCGTCTCTACCAGCCGCAATTGGCACAAGGACCGTGAGTCAGGCATCCGGATCACGGTGGCTGACACCGGCGCGGGCATCCCACCGGATGCGCGCCGGCGGATCTTCGAGCCCTTCTACACTACCAAGCGCGACGTGGGCACCGGGCTCGGCCTCTGGGTCTGCAAGAGCGTAGTCGACCATCACAAGGGCTCCATTCGCGTGCGCAGTTCCGCCGCTCCAGGAAAGAGCGGTACCGCGGTCTCTGTCTTTTTTCCCTTCGATTCGCAAGCTCAAGCCGCAAACTGGGCCGACAATGCATCGGAGCCGCCGCTTCGCATGGCTTCCTGAGCCGGTGCAGAGCTTCACGCCCTCCGTTGCGCCGCTTCCTCGTACAGGCGCACATATTCCTTGGCCGGCTCGGCCCAACTGTAGTCCCGCGCCATGCCGTTCAGCATCAAGCGCCTCCAGCCTGATTTGTCGTTGAAGGCCTCAAGCGCGCGGTCGATCTCCGCCAGCAGATCCTTTGCATCGTAGCCCGCAAATTTGAAGCCCGTGCCGGTTCCCTTCTTCGCGTCCCACTCCTCGATGGTGTCGTCAAGGCCGCCCGTTGCACGCACGATCGGGACCGTCCCGTATTTGAGCGAGTACATCTGGTTCAATCCGGATGGCTCGTACCGCGACGGCATCAGGAACATGTCCGATCCAGCCTCGATCTTGTGCGCAAGCACCTCGTCGTAGCGAATTTGCACAGCCACTTTGTCGGGATAGCGAAATGCCCATTCGCGAAAGAGGTTTTCATAGTACGGATCGTGCGTGCCCAGCGCAACCACGGCCACATCGCGCGTGGCAATCTGCTCGGTGATCTGTGCGACGATATCAAATCCCTTTTGCGTGGCGAACCGCGAGACGATGCCGATGACCGGCGTTGCTTCCGCAACATTCTCCAGTCCAAATGCATGAAGCAGATCGGCCCGGCAGGCGGCTTTTCCGGCAAGATTCTCCGGCGAGTAGTGTGCTGCCAGGTTGCCGTCGGTTGCCGGATTCCACTGCGTGTAATCCACGCCATTCAAAATCCCGCGCAGATCTTTTGCGCGCTTGTGCAGAATCCCTTCCAGATGCTCGCCAAACTCCGGTGTCTGAATCTCCTCCGCGTACTTGCGGCTTACCGTGGTGAGCAAATCGGAAAACACCACGCCGCCCTTCAGAAAATTGAAGCGGTCGTACTGCTCCACCTTGTCCATGGTGAAGATTTCCCAGGGAAGGAGCAGATCTTCGGTGGTCCTCGGCGGAAACGTGCCCTGGTAAGCGGCGTTGTGAATGGTGAGCACAGTTGCAGCACCGCTTAGAGTTGGGTCCGCAGCGTACGTGTTCCGCAGATACACCGGGATCAGCGCCGCTTGCCAGTCATGCACGTGAAAGATCTGCGGAACGACAATCTGTTTTGACGCCTCGACGACCGCGCGGCAGAACAGCCCGAAGCGCTCGGCATTGTCGGCATAATCGCCGCCGCTTGAACCATAAAGTTCTTTCCGATCAAATAGTTCTGGGCAATCAATAAAGTAATACTGCACACCGTCGCGCAGGCCGCCATCCAGAACGCCAATGAAGCGGTTGTAAGACCGGAAGGGGATGGTCAGCGAGCGAATCAAGACCTTCGGCTCGACCTCAAACTGCTTGCGTATGCGCGCATAGAACGGCAAATAAACTGACAGTTCGTGCCCCAACTTCACCAGTTCACGAGGCAGCGCACCCACCACGTCGGCCAGGCCTCCGGTCTTGGCGAACGGCGTGCACTCTGAAGCGGCAAATGCGATCTGCATCCGGAAAGTCTCCCCTCGCGAAGTCAAGGCTCAGTCTACTATGCAGACACAGCGGGGTAAGCGCGGTTAGCGGAGCTAGCGGTGTTAGCGGACATAGCGGGGCCAGCCTCAAGGCGCGGACTTCGCCCTTGTGACATATGATGAGTGGGGCGCGCGCTCGGTCGCTGCTTGCGTTGCCTGCCGCGACGTCATGAACTCCGAATTTCACCGCCCTGAAAGACCGCCGATGAAAAATCCATTGAAGCTGCTCTTCTCTGTTGCCGTCTTCGCCCTGTTGGGTTCCGTTTGCGCCTTCGCAGCGGCCGCGCCTTCGAGCGCCGTCGACGGCAGTCCTGAAATCGCTTCGCACTTCTTCCAGGCGGATAATGGCAAGTTTCTGCTCGATGGCAAGCCGTTCCAGATCATCTCCGGCGAGATGCATTATCCGCGGATTCCGAGAGCCTATTGGCGTGCGCGCTTTCGCATGGCCAAAGCCATGGGCCTCAACACCATCACAACCTACGTGTTCTGGAACGAACACGAGCAGCAGCCGGGCGTCTACGATTTCTCAGGCCAGCGCGACATAGCCGAATTCATCCGCGAAGCGCAGAGCGAAGGTCTCTACGTGATCCTTCGTCCGGGCCCGTATGTTTGCGCGGAATGGGAGTGGGGCGGCTACCCCGCATGGCTGCTCAAGCAGCACGGCATCGTCGTCCGCAGTAGCGATCCGAAGTTCATGCAGCCGGCACGCCGATGGCTGCTCCGTCTCGGAGAGGAGCTGGCGCCGCTCCAGATCGGCAATGGCGGCCCGATTATTGCCGTGCAGGTCGAAAACGAGTATGGCTCATTCGGAAACGACCACGAATACATGGAGCAGATTCACCGCGACCTGGTCGACGCCGGCTTCACCAAGGCGATGCTCTACACTGCCGATGGCCCTGAGCAGGTGCCCAAGGGATCGCTCCCTGAATTGCCCGCCGTCGTCAATTTCGCTCCGGGCGGCGCGAAGCACGCCTTCGAAACACTACATAAGCTGCGGCCTACCGGCCCCATCATGGCAGGCGAGTGGTGGGACGGCTGGTTCGATTTCTGGGGCGGCCCGCACCACACCACCAACGCCAAAGCTGAAGCCGCCGAGCTCTCCTGGATTATTTCCCAGGGCGCCTCGATCAGCATCTACATGTTTCATGGCGGAACGAACTTCGGCTGGATGAACGGCGCCAATATGGATAACACTCCATATCGGCCCGACGTCACCAGCTACGACTACGATGCGGCGCTTGATGAGAGCGGCCGGCCCACGCCCAAGTACTTCCTCTTTCGCGACGCGATTGCCAAGGCCACGGGAAAAACGCCACCGCCCGTGCCTGATGTCGCTGCGCCCATCGCGTTGCCGCCCGTTCAGTTCAGCGAGTCCGCGTCCCTGTGGACGTCGCTCCCAAAATCTGTCGAGTCCGCCGAACCGCTCACTATGGAAGACCTCGATCAGGCCTACGGCTACATTCTCTATCGCACCACGATTCCCTCAACCGTCTCAGGCGACCTCGTTCTCGACGAACTCCACGACTACGCGCTGATCTACGCAGACGGCAAGCTGATCGGTACCCTCGATCGCCGCCTCGAACAAAACACGCTGCACGTCAACCTCACTCGGCCCAACACGCGCCTCGACATCCTTGTCGAAAATACCGGCCGCGTCAACTTCACAAAGGCCATCCGCGGCGAGCGCCAGGGGATCACGCACCAAGTGACCCTGGCCGGCAATCCCCTCACCGGTTGGCAAATCTATTCGCTCCCGATGGACCACCCCGATACACTTCCCTTCCACGCAGCCAACTGCACCGGCGCCTGCTTCTATCGCGGCAAGTTGCAGGTCGACCACCCCGGCGACACATTCCTCGATACCAGCAGCTTCACCAAGGGATTCGTGTGGGTCAACGGTCGTCCATTGGGCAGGATCTGGAACATCGGACCACAAAAGACGCTCTACCTCCCAGGCCCCTGGCTTCACAAGGGAGCGAACGACGTGATCGTTTTTGACCTTGAAGGCGCGCCCGGCCGGACCGCTTCCGGTCTGTCATCGCCGAATCTCGGTGCAACAGCTTCGCAAGCACCGCCAGCCAACTGATCCAGTCGGGCAAAGCAGATTTGCCTAATCCATTGCCGGCGCCTCGATCGTCTTGGGAACCGCGCCCAATGTCGCGCTTGCCTTCAGGCGTTCGCGCAAGGCGAGAAGCGCATAGCAGCCAAGAATCACGAACAACGGATCTAGCGGGCGCAAGTGGTAGGGTTCAGGGTGAGTGAAGTAATACATGATCGGAAACAGAAACAGTACCCCGGCATAGCGTATGACCTCAAGGGACTTGTCGTTCGATGCCGTTAGCAGCCCGAGAAGTCCAAAAAGAGTGAGGCAAGTCGCTAACGGAATGTTCGCCGGGTCCATCGGCTCCAGCTTCAAATAATCGCGATCAAAGCTCCAAAAGCCAGTCCAGATATAAAAGGAGCGGCGGACGCACATCCATACGTACCATGCCGGATGATCGCGGATGTAGGCTTTGGCTTGTTGCTCTTTGTAATTCATATAAGCCAGCTCGCCCATGCTGTTGTATGCAGCCAGCTCCTGTGCATCGTGAAGAGGGTGCAGGTCGTCGCTCGTCCATCGCAAATCATAGCCGTTATTGCCCATCCAAAGCTCCAACCCCATGCTGTCGCGCATCGGGATGAACCGGTGGAAGACCATCGCGTTGCGAATAAGCCACGGTGAAAGCGCTGCCGCCATTGCCACTGAAGCCACAATGCCGGGCAGCATCCACCGTTTTTTCTCGCGCGCAAGCCGCCAGCATGCCAGCACCAGCAGGAATGGAATTACAACCAGGACAGAGGGCTCGGTGAGCCCTGCAAACCCGGCGAGAAGGCCGAATCCAGCCCACAAAGCAAGTCGCGGAGACTCCTCCATGTGCTGCGCCAACACGAGCAGCCAGCAGAGGCACAGCAGCAGCAGGTGCGTCGACCATGCCCAGGCCGCGGAGAAATAGATGCCGTAAGGAAAAATTGCCCATCCCCACGCCGCCCACCACCCTGCGCGCTCTCCAAAGCTGCGGTGCGCCATCAGGAAAATGGGAATGCAGGCCAGGGTGTTGATCAGGCAGTCGAAAACGTGAACCGCAAGAATTGAGGCCGGCGTGTGAACGCCAAAAAAATGGAACATCACGGCCACAATCAGCGGGTACACCGGCGGCATGATCGCCGAAGGCTGATTCGACATCAATGGGCTGCCAAAGCCGCGGCCGGCCAGCAACGCCTCTGCCACATTTCCCTGCTCCCAGGCGTGAATGTGGTCGGCATCCATCAGGTTTTCGAAGTTGGGAAGTGGAAGAACGGCGAGGCGAAGCGCCAGCGCAATCAGCAGAACGACGGCGAGACGGCGGCGCATTCCTGCCCGCCGGTCCTTGGGGGACGTTGGACCGTTCTCAGTCAAATCTGCTGCTTTCATTCATGAGCTGGCAATTAATTTGACGTGCCGCTCAGCCGGTTGATTACGCTCAAGGGGTTACTTTCGAAATTAGCAAGGGAATTGTAAGTATTTCGTAAACAGGCGCCAAGAGTTCGCTCGTGGCCTGCCGCCCGCGGCCCGGGCCGCGCCTGGCTGGGGCCCATTCACCTTCCCTCCTTTCTTGCCGGCGAGTGGACAAAAACGAACCAGAATCCTCTATTCTGTTACTACATCCTGGAGGTCCACGATGTTTTCCCCCACCGTCGCCTCACCGGAAGCACTCACACCTGTCGAAGAACTCGCGGCTGCCCTCGCTCACATCGGCGCGTTGCATGACCTGCCGTTCGAGGATCGCCTGTGGCTCGCAAAACACGGGAAGGAGATGCGCGCCAATGCAGGCGACACCCTCTTTGAAGAGGGCGAACCCGCAGAGAACATGGTGCTGATCATCAGGGGCGAGATCCATGTCCGCCGCCAGCGCGGTGGCCCCATGGCCTTGTTCATTGGACGCACTGGCCAAATGACGGGCGTGCTGCCTTTTTCGCGCATGAAAACCTACGGCGGCCAGGGTTTCGCCGTCTCGCCGGTTTGGGCGCTGCTGATTCACCGGACGCAGTTCCCAGAGATGATGGCAGCCATCCCGTCCATGGCGCAGCGCGTGGTCTCCACGTTGCTTGACCGCGTCCGTGAAGTCACGCGCATCGAGCAGCAGGCGGAAAAGCTTGCCGCGCTCGGCCAACTGGCCGGCAACCTGGCGCACGAGCTGAACAACCCTGCATCAGCCGCCCAGCGCGCCGCCGCAAGCCTGCTTGCCGCCTTGCGCTCCAACCGCAGCAACCGCTACCGGCTGGTCAATCTCTCGTTGAGCGAAGAACAGGTCCGCGCAGTCGAGGCCTGGGAAGAGAAGATGCTTTGCCGCATTCCGGAAACTCTCGACCCCTTACAGGAAGGAGATGCCCTCGCCTTTATTGCCGGTGAGGAATCGCTTCGCGCCTGGCTTGGCGCCATCGGTTGCGGCGACGCCTGGGAGGTCGCGGCTCAATTGGCCGAGCAGGGCGTGACCAGCGCCGACCTCGATGATCTGCGTGCCATATTAGGCGCAGAAGGAGCCTGCACCTCGCTTCAGTTCTTCGCCCGCTATCTGCGCTCCTCTCGCGCCGCGGAAACCATCGTCAATTCAACGGCCCGAATCTTCGATCTCATCGGCGCGGTAAAGGACTACTCCAACATGGACCGGTCGCCGATTCTCGAGGTCGACGTCCCGGCCGGGCTCGACGCCACGTTGCAAATGCTCCACTCGCGCATGGACAACGTAGAAATCGAGCGTGATTACCAGCCCGACCTGCCGCGCATCAGCGCCTACGCCGGAGAGCTGAACCAGGTGTGGACCGCGCTGATTGAGAACGCGCTCGACGCTCTCGGCAACCATGGCCGTCTCCGTGTAGCCTGCCGCCTTGAAGCGGATATGCTGCTGGTCGAGATCTGGGATACAGGCCCGGGCATCCCTCCGGAATTGCAGGAGCGCATCTTCGAACCTTTTTTTACCACCAAGGCGCCCGGCAAAGGTCTAGGCCTCGGCCTCGACAATGCCATGCGTATCGTGCGCAAGCACAGCGGTCATCTCAGCGTGAAGTCCGAGCCCGGATCGACCTGCTTTCGCGTCCGCCTGCCGCTCGATCAGTTGCAGGCGTATTGAACAGTTGATCGGTTGAAGGAGCGCTGAAAGATGGCTGCTGCTTAATCGGTTTCAGCATCCGGTATGATCTGGCACACCGAGTAGCTTCTGCCAAAAACCGAGCCTTCGGAATGCGGTAAACTTAAGCCGCAATTTCGCGTCAGTGTGGAGGGCTCTTATGCGAACGTTCATTCGAGCTTATCTCGCTCTCGGGCTGTTTCTTGCCATAACAGCTCTTTGCGGATGCGGCGGGACCTCGGCGACCAAATGCAACACAACTGTCGTCATTTCGGTCAACCCAACCACCGCTACCGTCGACCACACTGCCGCCCCGCCGGCAAACCAGGTGCAATTTGTGGCGAACGCGCAGCCGTTTTCTGATCAGCCAGGTTGCGCTGTGCCCACCTGGATCGCGATTGTCTATGGGACCTGGTTGAATCCTGACCCGACCGACATCCAGATCAGCAGCGCCATTGACAACACCAACGGAACCGCCGTGTGCAAGGCCGCAACCAACGGAGCCGTTACATTGACCGGGACCTTCAACCAGCTTGTGCCGGCTCCCGTCACCAAGACGGTTCAGCTCACCTGCGACTGATTCGGCGCACGGGACTCGCCCCGTCACTGAAGAGGCGCCGTCTGAAAGCTCACAGCTGATAGCTGATAGCTGCTTCTCAAAATGACAAAAGTGATGATTGAGTTGGTTCTTGCGGACTCAGCCGGCACCTCAACGGTGGGCTCATCAAGGGCTGCTTTCCACCACCACAGATTGCCTTGCTCCGTCGCTCCCTGCCTTTTTTCACTTCTCCACTTCCACGCCGCGCCAAAAGGCCACATGGCCCTTCACCTTGCGTGCCGCCGGCTTGGGGTCAGGATAGTACCAGGCGGCATCCTGATTGTCTTGCCCATCAATCACGATGCTCATGAACCGCGCCTGGCCCTTCAGCGGATGCGTTGAAGTCGTTGAGCTGGGGCGGAAAAACTCGCGCTTGAGGCTGGACTCAGGGAAATAGACATCCCCTTCCAATTCCTCGATTCGATCGCTTTCGGCAATGACTCTGCCGTTCCAGATTGCTCGCGCCATGGATGTTCCGGTCGCTTCTAGTCGACGCCATCCCCCTCAATCGGCGGCCCGCAGCCGCCTTTCGAGAGGCGTCGGTACGACACTACCAGAGTTTGCGCGGCGTGACGAGTCCTATTGAGGTTCGCGGCGCCTCGATCCCCTTACTTCGCGGCTTCGATCGAGTCGATATGCATGCTCTTCTGCGCCGAATCCTCGGTCGCCTTCACGGTCACGTGCGCGCCATAGAAATCCTTTACTGCATCCGGATTGTCGATGCTCCAAACGTGCTTCCCGGCATCAACAAACACGGGTTTCATCCCGCCTTCGATGCACTTCTTCACGCATTCGGCGCCGGTTCCCATGTGCTTGGCGCCGCACATCGAATCCGAGATCCAGCCAGTGGCCCTGCTCGAGTCGGCAGCCTGGGCCAACAGCACGCCCATCGCAAAAACGGCAGCTAGCAACGAAAAGCTTCGCTTCATATAAACCTCCGGGGAGTTGAAATCACTTTGACCCGTTCCTATCATGCACCGCGAGCCCGATTTCCCACAAGTGGCCTCCGGCCTCACCGGCCCGCCTTCATTTCTTCCCTCGGCTCCCACGGGAGGCTTCCACGCGTTTCACCGTTGCCTCGTAGCGCTGCATTGCCGCGGAAAAGCGGTTCGTCAGCTCCGAAGTCTTCGTGAAAAGAGTAGGAACCCTTTCGCGGATCGCGTCGAGGATGGGCGCAAATTTGGCCAGCAGGAAGAACCCCTCTCCGTTGCAGTCCACGAACAGCTCGGCAGAGACCGCACCGTGCAGGACCATGGCCGCCGCCATCTCCCAGTAGGTGATGACCTGCCTCAGCCACGGATTATGCGGATCGCGCGGATTTTCGTAAACGGCGAAGAACTCCTCCGCCGTGTTGGGCCAGAACTCGCCTCCAACCCACGCGCGCGCCTGGCGCATCACCGCCTCGGTGCGCAGTTGATAAAGTTTCAAAATGATTTCGGCATCGGCCGGCGTAGCCAGCATTCGTTCCATGAGGGGTCTCCGCTGCCCATAATATAGGATTCGCCAACGTTATGTCGTGAAGTTTCGCGAATGAAAAACGGCGTCGAAATTCTCGCCGCCGCCGGCTTGATACCCCCAAAGCAAAAAGAGCCCGCCAACCAGGCGCGCTCTTTTCCCCATTCCCTACTTCCTATTCCCTGTCTTTCTCACGCCGGTTGCAGTTCCTGCTTCTCGTTCGGCTTTTCCACAACCGGCCCGTGCGTTTCAAAGGTGGGCGGGGGCGGTGCGTCGCCGATTCGCTTCGAGTAGCTGCAAACCACGGTCTTCTCAGGCTCCGCCGGCGCTGCCTTCTTCCCGCGCTTTTTCGTCGCCGCCTCTTCCTCGGCGGTTTTCTTTGTATTCGGGCACACGAGGAAAACGCCCGACCGCAGCGTCTTCGCCAGCAGGTACGGGCTGCCGCACTTCGGGCACTTCTTCGCCACAGGCTTCAAGTTCGACGTAAAGTCGCACTTTGGATAATTCGTGCAGCCCCAGAAGATGTTGCCCCTGCGCGCGCGGCGCTCCGCCAGGTCGCCCTCCCCGCACTTCGGGCATTTCATCCCCTCAATCAGGTTCTGCTTCACGTACTTGCACTTGGGATAGCCCGAACACGATACAAACTCGCCGTATGCGCCCTGACGCTTGACCAACGGCTTGCCGCATACCGGGCAATCCTCGCCGGTAGGCTCAGCCGGTTTCTGCTGTTGTTTCTGGCTCAGCTTGCGAAAGGTCTTGCACGGTGGATCGGCGTTGTAGTCCGGGCAGGCCATAAACGGTCCGAATAGCCCACGCCGCATCACCATCACCTTGCCGCAGTTCTCGCAGTACTCCTCGGTGTCACCCGCTTCCTGCGCCTCCGGCGTGTTCAGGTCCGGCTTCGATGCAATGTTCTCCTTCGTGAAGGTACAGCTTGTCGGATCTTTCTTGTTGTACGCCGAGCATGCATAGAACGTGCCGAATTTGCCCCACTTGAGCACCAGCGGTGATCCGCACACGTCGCACTTTTCGTTCGTCACCTGTTCCATGCGCTTGATGTTGCGCATGTGTTTCCCGGCGTCCTTCAGCTCCTTTTCAAAGTAGTCATAAAAAGCATTCAACAGGTCGGTCCACTTCTCCGTGCCCTCTTCAATGTCGTCCAGTTCGGTTTCCAGCTTGGCCGTGTACGCAGTATCGAATATGTACGGGAAGTTCTCGACCAGCAGATCGCACACGACCACGCCAATCTCCGTCGGATAGAACCGCCCTCGCGAGCCGCCATGCTTCACCACGTATTCGCGATCCTGTATGGTGTTGATGATCGACGCGTACGTTGACGGCCGTCCAATCCCCCGCTCCTCTAGTTCCTTCACCAGCGAAGCTTCGTTGTAGCGCGGCGGCGGCTGCGTGAAGTGTTGTTCGTGCACCAGCTCATCCATCTCCAGAGTCTTCACCCCGTCCAGGCTGGGCAGCCGGTTCGCCGTCTCGTCGCCGTCGTCCTTTTTGTCTTCAGACACCTCGTAGACCTTCAGGAATCCGTCGAATCTCATCACCGATCCGCTCACCCGAAAATCGTAGGTCCTGCCGGTGCTGGCTGAGACCGCCGCGATGTTCGCGGTGGTTACGTCATAAACCGCGGGAACCATCTGCGAAGCGACAAAGCGCCTCCAGATGAGCGTGTAGAGCTTGAGCTGCTCATCGCTCAGAAAGCGCGCGATCGATTCCGGCGTGCGCGATGCATCCGTAGGCCGGATAGCTTCGTGCGCATCCTGCGCGTCCTTCTTTCCCTTGTATGAGTTCGGCGAATCCGGAAGATATTGCGCGCCGAGTTGCTTGGCAACCCACTCGCGCGCCCCGGTAATCGCCTCGGGCGCAACGCGCGGAGAGTCGGTCCTCATATAAGTGATAAGGCCCGTTGTGCCTTCGGCGCCGAGGTCCACGCCCTCGTAGAGCCGCTGCGCTACGCCCATCGTGCGCCGCACATTGAATCCCAATTTATTCGCGGCATCGCGCTGCAGTTGGCTGGTGATAAAAGGCGCCAGCGGCCGCCGCTGCTGCTCGCGCGACTGCACGCCGGTGACTGACCAGCTCGCCTTTTCGAGCGCCGCCAGCAACTCGTCCATCGACTTCTTGTCGGGCAGCGCGCTGGCGATGAACTGCTCTTTGCCGTCCTTGTCCTTGCCGCTGGCCACGCGCGCCGGCTCACCGTCAATGCCGATAAACCTCGCCTTGAATTTATCCTCGGCACGCCGCTCGGGGTGGAGCAGCGCTTCAAGCGTCCAATACTCCACCGGCTGAAACGCGCCAATCTCGCGCTCGCGCTCCACAACCAGCCGCAGCGCCACCGTCTGCACGCGCCCTGCTGAAAGCCCGCGCCGCACCTTGTCCCATAGCAGCGGTGAAATCTGGTAGCCCACCAATCGATCGAGCACTCGCCGCGTCTGCTGCGCGTCCACCAGGTTCTGGTCGATATCACGCGCGTGAGCAAAGGCCTCCTGCACCGCCTTCTTCGTGATCTCGTTGAAGGTCACGCGGCGAATCTTCTTCCGCTCCTTCGCGTTTGTTCCCAGCTTCAGCGCCAGGTGATACGCAATCGCCTCGCCTTCACGGTCCGGGTCCGGCGCGAGAAACACTTCGTCGGCCTTCGCCGCCGCCTTCTTCAGTTGCTCAACCACCTTCTCTTTGCCCGGAGACACCACCAGCTCCGGCTCAAACGTGCGCTTCTTCAACTCCACGCCAAGCTCGTTCTTGGGCAGATCCATAATGTGCCCGATGGAGGCCATCACATCGAAGCCCTTGCCGAGATACTTCTCAATCGTCCTCGCCTTGGCCGGCGACTCGACGATCACCAACGATTTGATTGTTGCTGCCATCCCTTGACCCAGTTCCCTCTCACTTACCTCTCATCACTCTAACGGCTCGAACCATCCCGGCGAAGCGCCTCGTCCAACCCACGACTCACGATTGGACTCGCGATCCGGTGTTCCGTCTCATTCCGGCGCGGCCTTCAAATCTGTTGGTAGCGAGCCAGCCGGTCGCCGGTCCCCGGAAAAAATTGGCCGCAAGTGTTGCACCCTAACATGGAATACCCTCGGATTTCTACCAGCAACCCCGATTTTTCTCTGTCCGCAGTCCCGATTTCAGGGTGGTTCCACCCGGCTACGCGGCTCCTAAGCAGCCGCAAAACCGTGCTCTTGCGTGAATTCAGGGGAAGCGCATACGGAAAGTTACTGGCACTTTTGCGTGCCCAGCGGCCGCAGGGCGATTCCACCTAAACCCGGCCCCACCACCCAATCCCCCGTCACCCAATATCGATCGGCAACAACCGGCGCCCAACTTCCTCGTCGCGCAACGGCGAACGCCGTCCTCACATCGTCCGCACGTAATTCTTCCCCGGCAATTGCCTTACCCGGCCCGCCATCTCCAGCTCGAATAGCGCCGTAAATACCTCAGAAGACGTCAGTTGCGTCTCAAGCAGATCCAGAATTTCATCAATTTGAAGGCTGTCGTCGGTGCGCAGGACCTCAAGCACCATGGCTTCCTGCGGTCGAAGCACTGGATCAGGCAGTAAGGATGCTCCAGCCTCCACTTTGGATGCAGACGGGGCCTCTGCTTCGAGCTCCAGCCGCACCTGTGATGGCAGATCTTCCCACACATCCTCCCAGGTGGCCACCAGCTTAGCGCCCTGTTTTATCAACGTGTTAGGCGTCCATGAGCCTTTGTTCGTCACATTTCCCGGCACGGCGAACAAGTCCCGGTTCTGCTCGGCGGCGCAACGGGCCGTCACCCGGGTCCCCGAGTTCTCTCCCGCCTCCACCACCAGAACGGCGACGCTCAGCCCGCTCAAAATCCGGTTTCGGCGCGGAAAATTCTGAGGTGCCGGAAACATCCCGGTCGGCACCTCGCTCACAATCGCGCCGCCGCTTTCCAGAATCTGCTCGGCCAGCTCGCGGTTCTCCTTGGGATACACGACGTCGATGCCCGTGCCCCATACGGCTACCGTGGGCATGCGCGCCGCCAGCGCCCCCTTGTGCGCACAGGAATCGATGCCGCGCGCCATTCCGCTCACAATCAGCAGCCGCCGCGCCGCAAGATCACGCGACAGCATCTCGGCGATCCCTGTCCCGTACGGCGTCGGATGCCTCGTTCCCACGACGGCGATCGCCGGCCGCAGCAGCAGCTTCACGTCGCCGCGCACCCACAGCACCGGAGGCGGATCGTAAATCTCGCGCAGCCGCTCTGGATATTCTGCGCAGGCGTAGCTCACCACCGTCGCGTCCAGCGCTCTCGTGCGAGCCCACTCCTCTTCCGCCGCATGGCGTGCCTTGCCGTCAAAGATGAATTGCGCGGCTTCGGCGGGAAACTTCAGCCCTTCAAGCGCCGTAAGCGACAACGTAAAAATCTGGCCCGCGGAATCAAGGTCCCGCATTGCATCCAGAATTCTCTTTGGCCCCAACCCCGGCGCAAGCGCCAGCGCCAGCCACGCCAGCCGATCCTCGCCCAGTTCCGCCGTCTGCGGATGTTTGCTGTTCAGTGGTGCGGCTACTGGATTCACACCACTGTCCGAAATCTGTACAGTGTCCAAAATTCGCACACTCCGGCCTTGGTCTTAGAAAACGCAAACGCAGTTCACGGGGATTGCGCCCACGGTACCGCCGAGCGCATTGAAAGTCAAGGAAGCCGGTCACGGAACTGATCAGGCGCCGATCACCCCGCCGTCGCCTCAAGCCGCTCGCGCAGCCACGCGATCATCGTCGCGGAGAGACGCTCGAACGAAACGAGATGGAACCCGAGCCTCTCGCCGCGGATGACATGATCGTGCCCGGCCAGCTCCACCATCGCGTCCATTCTCTCTTCCAACAGATCGAACGAGGGCTTGCGCTCTCCCTTCAGGCTGAGCGCAGCGGCGAGACAAAGATCAGCCGACAGGCAGCGAAGCACACGATTTGATTCGAAGATGACGCCCGCTGCCGGTGGACACTGCTTGAGAATTTGCTGAACGATCTGGCCGAGCTCCGCATCGTCCGCCGTTACCAGCAATGCGCGCCTCCCACCCGCCGCCAAATAGCGCGCCGTATCGCTCTCCTGACCTGCTGTGGTCTCCTCCCAGACTGGCGTTGCCTTGCCGTGCGCATGGCTCGTCACCTTGATTGCGGTACACTGAATTTCGGGCAGCGCGCGAATCAGCCCGCAGATCAGCGTCGTCTTCCCTGCGCCACGCCCGCCGCCGCCCACAACAACCACAGGCATTCCGCCACTCCTCAGGAGACCTCACGCGTTCGCCGGCACTTGAAGAAACCGCAGGCTGTTCCTGTCGGCATCCTTCACATACATTTCGCGATTGCCCCAGGATTGATCTACCGGCGGCGTATCGATCGCAACGCCCTTGCCGACGAAGTCCCGATGCAGCGCATCTACGTCTTCCACCAGCAGATTCACCACGCCGCCGGTCACTCCGTCTCCACTAAACGAAGAAAGGTGGATCCAGATGCCATCGCGCGAGAGACCCATGTAGCACGGATCGGCCTCAACGCCTTGGGGCCGGTGAGCAAATTCCAACTTGAACCCGAGCAGACCACAATAAAACGACTCAGCCGCAGCAGCATTCGACACATGCAGCAGTGGAATCGCCCCTCTGATCAAGCATGACCTCCAGCGCGACTTGCCGCAGTCCTACGTCCCTAATCCCTATTCCCTAATCCCTGGTCCCTTTCCTTTTCGCCATCCGCGCCAGCGTAGCCTGCTCGCGCAATACCTGCTGCAGCGGCCGTGCCGGCGTGCCCCAGTGCACCGTTCCCGGTTTGAGGCCTTCGTTCGTCACCGTCTTGCCGCTGAAGACGCCGGCCTGCCCACCAAGAATCACGCCGGGCCCCACATGCGCGTGATCGCCAATGCCCACCTGCCCCGCCAGCACCGCCCCTTTGCCGATCGTGCTTGAGCCCGAAATGCCGGTGAGCGCGACGAGAATCGCATCCTCGCCGATGTCGCAGTTATGTCCGACATGAACCAGGTTGTCGAACTTCGCGCCGCGTCGCACGCGCGCCTCGCCCAGCGCGCCGCGGTCAATCGTGCTATTCGCGCCAATCTCCACATCGTCCTCAATCACCAGTGTGCCCTGCTGCGGAAACTGCGTGTACGCTCCCGACTCAGGATCGCGCACGTAGCCGAAGCCGTCGGCGCCCAAAACCACGCCCGCATGAAGGATCACACGGTTGCTAATCGTCGTCCCCGAATAAATCACGACACGCGGATAGATACGGCAATTCTCGCCGACGTGCACGCCTTCGCCAATCACCGCGCTCGCATCGATTCGGGTGCCCGCGCCGATTTGCGCGCCGTCGCCGATCACCGCGCACGGGCCGATGCTCACCTCCGTGCCGAGCCTCACATCCGTGCCGACCACCGCGGAGGGATGCACACCCGCCGCGGGCAGCGGTTTCGCCAAAAGCTTCGCCGCGCGCGCAAACCACAGCCGCGGCTGGTCCGTCTCAACCACAGCAATCGCGGTGTTGGCAGCGTAGCCTTCCAGGCAGCCGGGCTTCAACACCAGCGCACCCGCCGCGCTGGCCAGAGCTTCCTTTGCAGCGGCTGCATCCTCGGCGAACAGCAGCTCCGTCTCCGTCACGCGTTCGTGCCCGCTCACACCGGTGATCTGAATCCCGGACCGGCCTTGTGCCAGCCTGCCACCAAGTCTCGCAATTAGGTCGCCGATCGTCATCATTGAACGCTCACACACTGGCCACTGATCACTGACCACTGATCACTTCTCGTAAAGCCCCGGTTCACCCGTCGGCCGCGTCTTCCACCGCCGGTGAATCCACAGCCACTGGTCAGGATATCGCCTGATCCACGTTTCCAGAACGGTAGTGCACCGCTGCGTGCCCTCGAGAATGTCCGCGGCTACATTCTCCGTGTGAGGAATCGCAACCTCCTCACCGAAACGCAGCACGTACTTCTTTTCGCTTGCCTCCCAGAACATGAAGCCCGGCAGCACGGCCGCGCCGGTCTTGCGCGCAATGTGGGCCAGCCCCGTTCCCGTGCAGGCATCTATTCCAAAAAACTTCACGAACTCGCCCTGCGGCGGCGTCATGTTGGTATCCATCAGGATCCCCACCGTCCCGCCTTCGTGCATCGCCTTCAGCAGGCCGCGGCCGAAATCATCCTTGTGCACAACGAAATTCCCGCGCAGGCATCTGATTCCGTTCACGTATTCATCGAGTTTTCGGTTGTCGAGCCGTCGGATCACCATGCCCATGGGATGACCCATCAGCGAGTGATAAAAACTTGAAAGCTCCCACGCGCCAAGGTGCCCGGTAATAATCAGAACGCCTTTGCCGCGCGCTTTCGCAGCAAGATAATGCTCCAATCCCTCGGTCCGCATCCAATCGCGCGTATTCTCCGCCGTGTAGCGCGACATGCGGCAGAATTCCACCAGTTGCCAGCCAAGGTGGATATACACACGCCGCAGAATCTTTTTTCTGGTTTTGGAGGGCAGTTCGGGCAGCGCCATCTCAAGATTCCGCAGGCCCACCCGGCGCAGGCGCCCGAAGCACCAGTAAACGGCAAAAGCGATCATCGCGGCAAAACGGCGCGCAACCGCGCGCGGCATCCGCCCCAGGCAGCGTGCTACGGCTACAACCAGCCCATAATCGATGTTTTCCCGCATCGTGACGGCGTTTCCGGGAATGCAATACCTAATTTACTCCCTGCCGCGCCGACGCTCGCCGTGCGAACGGCACCCCGTCTTGATTCGATCCGAAGCAGTCGAAGATTAGTGATTGGCTTTCGCTTCAACAAAAAATCGCGCGACCTCGCGGACGAACGGTACCGCTCCCGGTGGCACGGCCACGTCGCCCCTCAGAATCGAGTCGAAGTCATGCGGTGCTCCGTAATAGATCTCCGTGTCCTCCCGGTTCTGGCTCACGCCGGTGCCGTCAAGATCGATGCCGGCAAAGATGCCCTTGTTGCGCGAGTAGCTGAGGAGTTCCGCATTCATCTTCCAATCCGTCGACGCCTGCCCGGCACGGCCCACAGGCCCCGCCGCCGCTGATGCGTCGCCGCCAATCTTGAACTTGTCCCTGAGCAGATCCTGCATTCCGCGCTCGTTCACCGCAACCAGAATCAGGTCAGTAGCCTGGCCGCCGATCTGGAATCCGAACGATCCGCCTGCCATCCGGATAAACACTGGCGCACTCCAGCCATGACCGGTACGGCACGTGACAACTCCCTGCCCGTATTGCGCGCCAACCAGAAACGCACCTTTCACCAGGCTGGGGACAACCGCAACGCAAGTCGCCTGGCGAAGTATATTGCTCGGGATCGAGTTGTCCTTCGCGGCCATGATCTGGTCAAGGACTGTCTTCGCCGAGTCCATCCGGGCTTGCAAATCATCCCGAGTTGAAGCAGCAAGAGCCGTGGAAGCGAGCAGAAAACTGAGGCAAATCGAAGCAAGAATTCTTTTCATATCCATCTCCTTTCCTTTTCCGCAGGTACCTTTGACGCGGATTCAAGACCTTTGGGGTGGAGGTACACGCTTCGAGGTGTTGGCGCAAATGTTCGTGAGCCGGGGAGTCACCGAGCCGAGGTAGACCATTTGAACGCTTGCCGAGCCCGGAGCGAAGCATCCTCCTCGAACAGCCTACAGCATCCCGGGCGAAACCCCGTCCTCTCCCTGTGAATAGCACCCACTTGGGTAAAGGAGCCGCCTGCCGCAAAGCGCAAGCGCCTTGCCAGACACAGGTCCGGACCCCCTTAGGAGGTCGAACCTTGGTTTCAAATACGTGGATAAGTGGGGGGAGGGCTGTCGAAAGCAACGTAAATTGGATTTCCCGCGAAAAACCAGAAAAAATAGGAGTTCCCAGGCTTCATGGAAACATGCTGCCTGGGAACTCCTTTCCCCAGATCTGCGTTGTTTCTGTACACGATATTGTGGAAATTCCCAGAATTGCACAAGAGTACTTAGGGGCTATGACTTAAGGTAACTACTTTTGCCTCTAATTGGTAATCTGCCCCGTAATGCTGTCTCTCGTCTTCCGGCCCTCGAAGTCCGGCATCATGGACCGGCTTAGCGCTGATACTGAAAGCTTTACGCGATTATCAGCTCCCGTCTTCCGCATCAGCCGGCCAATATAGGCCTTCACTGTGCGTTGCTCAATCCCCAGCCGGGCGGCGATTTCGCGCGTCGAGTGCGCGTTCAGGATGAGCTCCAGCACCTGCTGCTCTCTCGGTGTAAGCTGCTGCACCGTGGTTGCCTGCTGCACACTCGGAGTACTCAGCAAACGGTCGATCACCCGACAAAGCAGGCGCCTTGGCGCCCAGATGGATCCGGTCGTCACCACTTCAATCGCTTTCCGCACGATCTCAGGACCCGCGCTGTGCCCTAGGTAGGCTCTCGCCCCTGCGATGATCGAAGTCAGCACCAGCTCCTCGTCACCCTCCGGACCAATCACGATCGAGCGGATCTCCGGTCGAACGCGGCGAATGGTCTCCAGAGCCTCCAGGCCGCCGAGCGACGAATGCAGATCGACAACAAGGTACTCGATCCCGTCGAGCGCCAGCAGTTCCATCAAGCTCCCGATCACCGGAACGAGTTGTGCCTGATCGTCTTGCGCGGGTAGATCGAAGATCGTCTTCAGGCCGGCATCCCGCACCGGCTCACCTGCGATCAATCCCACACGAATGGTCTGCGGACCTGGATTCTTGGGTGTCATGGCGCCCTCATCGGCGATGAACGGGGTCGCCCCTGGATTGTGAAAAGGTAGTACCAAGGGCCCTGACGAACTTGTTCGTTCCGCTGTTGAACCCACCCCGCAGGTTCAAAGCAGTCCGTTTTACAGCTTGGGAAGAACGATTCCCTGCTGCTTTTGATATTTGCCCTGGCGGTCAGCGTAGCTGGTCTCGCAGGGTTCATCTGCGCGGAAGAACAAGATCTGACAAAGTCCTTCGTTCGCGTATACCTTCGCCGGAAGCGGGGTGGTGTTGGAAATCTCCAACGTCACAAATCCCTCCCACTCCGGTTCGAATGGAGTCACATTCACTATGATGCCGCATCGCGCGTAAGTTGACTTGCCCACGCAGATAGTTAATACGTCGCGGGGGATACGAAAGTACTCAACGGACCGTGCCAGCGCAAAAGAATTCGGCGGAATGATGACCGAATCCGCCTGCACCGAGACAAATGAGCGCTCGTCGAAGGCCTTGGGATCGATGATGGCACTGTTGACGTTTGTAAATATTTTGAATTCGTTTGAAACCCTGAGGTCATAACCGTAAGACGAAAGACCGAAGGAAATGACATCGCCGGCCACCTGCTTTTCGCTGAACGGTTCAATCATGCGGTGCTTCAGGGCCTGTTCCCTGATCCATCGGTCGCTTTGAATCGACATGCTTCTCCTGTTCGGGGGTGAAAGTGGCCTCTGGTAAGGGTACCGGCAGAGTCTTCAACTCGAAGTCTCATCTTAAGCAACGGCCGCTCTCGTTGACAATCTTCTACGATTGTTGCCGCATGCCATTCAACTCCCGGGCTCGCCACAGGCGCCCCGGCACACGAAAAAATCCACAACTTCCCTCGTCAACAATTCCCTATTCCCGGCAAAGCCTGTAGTATGAGCGTTGTAGGTCGTAGCACGCTCAAGAACCACTTCCCGTCAAGCGAGGAGGCTCCATTGATCAAGCAGGATATCGTTCATAACGTGGTCGAGCGCACCGGTCTGCCGCGCACTAAGGCAGAAGCGGCAGTGGACACCGTCTTCGAGGGACTCAAGCAGGCTCTTGCGGCCGGCGAGCGCATCGAATTGCGCGGATTTGGTGTGTTCAGCGTCCGCGCGCGGAAAACCGGAATCGGGCGCAATCCCCGCACCGGGACCGAGGTCACCATCACCCCCGGCAAAGCAGTGCGCTTCAAACCCGGCAAAGAACTCCACGCCATTGAAGGCAACGCGCCCGGCAGCTAGCCCAGCGGACTCATGCCAATACGCTGACTCGCTGACGTGATGGCTCGCTGACTCGCAAAGTTTCTCGCGCCTTTCTGCTTGGCGCGATGATGCCGAAGGCGGCTGACCCACCGCAGGTGGCTACATCAGCCTCAGCGCGTCGATATCCACGATCAGATTCCGCCGCGGTACTCCCACATCCGCCGCGTGCACCAGCATGCCGCGCAGCGTTTCGTTCAGGGCCTTCCGCGATGCACTTTTCAAAATCATGTGGAAGCGATAAACGCCTTTGATGCGTGCAATCGGCGCCGTGCACGGCCCAAGCACACGCAGCCCTTCCGGCATCGCTTTCTGCAGAAACTTGCCTAGTGTCGTTGCCCAACCCGCAGCTTCTTCGAGCTTTTGCGATTGCACCAGCACGTTAGCCAGCGCGCCAAAGGGCGGGTAGTGCATCCAGCGCCGATACTTCAATTCCCGCTCGGCAAACGCCGTGTAATCGTGTTTCGTGGCCGCAACAATCGAGTAGTGATCGGGATAATATGTTTGCACCACCACGCGCCCCGGCAAATCTCCCCTGCCTGCGCGCCCGCTCACCTGCGTCATCAACTGGAAGACACGTTCGGCCGCGCGAAAATCCGGCATCGACAGCGCGTAGTCGCAGCCCACCACGCCAACCAGCGTCACGCTGTGAATATCGTGGCCCTTGGCGATCATCTGCGTCCCCACCAGCAAATTGATCTCGCCGGAATGCAGCCGTGACAACAGGCGCTCCATGTCGTAGCGCCCGCGCACCGTGTCGCGGTCCATGCGGCCAATGCGCGCACCGGGAAAAATCTCGGCCAGCCGCTCCTCGCCCTGCTGCGAACCCGCGCCGAGATAGTAAAGGTGCTCGCTGTCGCACTTCGGGCATCGCGCCGGAACCGTGCGCTTGTACCCGCAGTAGTGGCACTCCAGCCGTTCCCCCACGCGCGCCTCGCCGAGGTCCTCCATCGACGCCTTGTGATGCGTCAGCGCAATCGCGCAGTTCTGGCATTCGAGCTTTTCGCCGCACGCTCGGCACATCACGGCGAAAGAGTAGCCGCGCCGGTTCAGCAGAATCAGCACCTGCTCGCCACGCTCCAGCGCCGCCTTGGTCTGCTCTACCAGCGAGCGCGAAAACAGCTCATCGCGGCCCGTCTCCTTGAATTCGCGCCGCATGTCGATCAGTTCCACTTCAGGCAGTGGCCGATTCATCACGCGGTCCAGCAGCTCGATGCGCGTGTACTTTCCCCGTGCCGCGTTCTGCCAGCTCTCCAGCGACGGCGTAGCCGAGCCCATCACCACCACGGCGCCGGCCAGCTTGGCGCGCATCACGGCCACATCGCGCGCGTTGTACCGTGGCGTCTCTTCCTGCTTGTAGCTCTGGTCGTGCTCCTCATCCACCAGGATCAATCCCAGGTTCGGCGCAGGCGCAAAGATCGCGGAGCGCGTTCCCACGACAATCGGCGCTTCGCCGCGCCGGATCCGCCGCCACTGCTCGCTGCGCTCCTCGGGCGTCAATGCGGAGTGCAGCAATGCCACGCGCTGCCCGAAGGCCTGATCGAGCAGTCCGACCGTCTGCGGCGTCAGCCCGATCTCGGGCACCAGCAGAATCGCCGAGAGCCCGCGCTCCAGAACCTTCTGCATCGCGGCAAGGTACACAGCCGTCTTCCCCGAGCCCGTCACGCCGTACATCAGGAATGGATGAAACGAACCCAGCGCTCCGGTGATTGTCGCGAGCGCGCTTGTCTGCGCTGCGTTCAGATCGATTGCGCCGCTCGCCGGAGCCAGTCCACCCAGTCGAAACGCCTCCGGCCGCTCCTCGATGCGCACCAGCCCCCGCCGCACCAGCGTCTGCAGCGTCGACGATGGCAGTTCTCTCTGCCGCAGCTCGGCAAGCGAAAGCTCGCCGTCGCACGCCGCCAGCTCCGCCAAAATCGCCTGCTGCTTCTCGGTCAATGACGGCAACCGGCCCTCCGCAACCAGCACGGCAAATCGCTCCATGCGTCGTGCATCACGTTCGGCGGCAGCCGTCTGGCGCACAATCCACTTCTTGCGCACCATGCTCGCCAGCACCGGAAGTGAAGCCGCCGTCGCCGTGCGCAGCGTAGACACCTTCACCGGCTCGCCCGAAGCAAGCCGCTCCAACACCCGCCGCTCCATGTCCTGGCCTTCCTTTGAAAGCCTGCCGCGCCGATTCCCGAAGCCCGCTCTATTCTTCAGCTTGTCATCCTGAGCGAGTCCTTCGCGAAGCGAAGGACGAGTCGAAGGATCTGCGGTTGTCTTTTTTTCGCAATCGTGGGAGTAGCCGATCCCGCCGTCCCCATCCACGCTCTTCGCCAGCACATCCCGTCCCAGATCCGTGATCAGGTAATAGACGGTGCGTCGCACCTCCGCGGCCAGCGGCAGCATCCCGCGCAGCACCTCGCCCAGCGGCGCCAGGTAATACTGCGCTGTCCAGTTCGCCAACTCCAGCAGATGCTCACTGAGCAGCGGCTCTTCGTCGAGCACCGCCTCGAGATAGCGCACTTCCACCTCTGCCGGCGCCTTCGCATCCACAGCCGTCACCACACCGATCAGCTTCTCGTTGCGGAAAGGCACAATCACCCGCGCTCCACGCTGTGGCGACTGCCCCAGCCGGATCGCATACGTAAACGTGTGGTCCAGCGGCACGGGTAGCGCGACTTCGCAGTAAGCAGGCATGGGAAACAAGATTCAGTGTAGGGGATGGCACATGCCCAATCTTCCACCACGGCCGAAGCGCGCCGGCTTCGCTGGCTCACCGAAAAGCTGGAAGCCAGGAGCGAGCAGCTGGAAGCTCTTCTCTGACCACTCACTACTGATCCCTGATCACTGTTTTACAATTCCCCCAGATGGCTCCGAAATCTCCTCTTCCCGCGCCGGGCTCTCCGTCCACCAAGGCATCTCCCATCACTCTTTCCATCGACATCGGCGGATCGGGCATCAAAGCCATGCTTCTCAACGCGCTTGGCAAGCCGCTCAGCGAGCGCCAGCGCATCCTCACTCCGGCCGTGCCAACGCCGCGGGCAGTGTTGCGCGCACTCAACACGCTCCGCGCCCGCCTGCCGGGCTTTGATCGCGTCTCTGTCGGTTTTCCCGGAGTGGTGAAGCTCGGCATCACCTACAACGCCGTTAACCTTCACCCTGACTGGGTCAACTTCCCTCTCCAGCGCGAGCTCGAGAAGCGCTGGCGCAAACCCGTCCGCGTCAACAACGACGCCGCGGTGCAGGGCTACGGCGCAGTCAAGGGCAAGGGCGTGGAGCTCATCATCACCTTCGGTACCGGCGTGGGTTCGGCGCTCTTCACCGGTGGGAAACTCTGCCCGGGTCTCGAGCTGGGCCACCACCCCTGGCGCGAAAAGACCTACGAGGACTACCTCGGCCGCCGCGGCCTCGAGAAGTACGGCAAGAAATACTGGAACAAGCGCCTCAAGGAAGCGATCGCGCAAACCGGAGCCACCTTCAACTGGGACCATCTTTACCTGGGCGGCGGCAACACCAAGAAAATTGATTTCAAGCTTCCAAAAAACGTCTCCATCGTCTCCAACGAAGACGGCATCCTCGGCGGCGTAGCCCTCTGGCGCGAACAGCCTTGATTCCTTATCGAAGTTTTTTTGGCTTGACTTCAATTCGTTTATAGACGAAAATGGGATCGATTGTTGTGTACGAGATTCGCCATTACCTCACCCAGAGCGAAACGGATGTTTAGATGGAATGGCGGCGGCGACTCCGCAATACACAAGCAAGGATCGCCATCGACCGGAGAATTAACCGGATCGAACTGGGTAACTTCGGCGATCACCGCTTTTGTCGTGAAGGCGTTTGGGAGCTTCGTATCGACGTCGGGCCCGGCTATCGAGTTTATTACGCTTTCGCCGGAACTCAGGTTGTACTTCTGCTTTGTGCAGGCGACAAGCGAACCCAGAATGCCGACATAGATCGCGCTTGTGAATACTGGGCGGACTGGCAGTTGAGGAGTTAGCGATGAGAGACAGAACCCACGATGAATCCATGGCAGAGTTGTTGAAGGAAGATCCGGCCTACGCCGTTGATCTGCTCAACAGCATTCTCGAAGATGGAGAACAGGGCGAACTGCTCATCGTGCTGCGCCAGATGACCAAAGCCTTTGGCGGAGTGCAGGACGTGGCCAAGAAAGCAAACCTCAATCCAACCCAGCTCTACCGGACGCTCTCTGAACAGGGAAATCCGGAGCTTCGCAGCCTTTCAGCCATCCTCAAAGCAATGGGCCTGCGCCTCGCGGTTGAAAAGGTGCACGCGGCATGAGAACTTCTGGGCCCTCCACCCTTCGCGCATTTTGCGGACGATGTTAATTCAAGAAACGACTTAGCATCTGGAAGCCGCCTCTCACCCCCGCCCCGGCGCCCGCAGCCCCAGCTCCTTCATCGCGATCTGCAGATCCGCCCACGCTTCCTTCTTCTGCCGCGGATCGCGCAGTAAAAACGCCGGGTGATAGGTCACGATCAGGCTCATCCCGCGAAACGCGTGCACGCGTCCGCGCAGCGCCGCCAGCGGTTGCCGCGCGCCCAGCAGGTACGTTGCCGCCGTTGCCCCAAGCGCCACCAGCACCTGCGGACGCACCGCATCGATCTGACGAAACAGAAACGGCGAGCAGGTGTTCGCCTCCTCCGGCTCTGGCGTGCGGTTGCCCGGCGGACGGCACTTGACCACGTTGGCGATGTAGCACTCTTCGCGCGTCAGCCCCATCGCGGTAATCATGTTATTCAGCAATTGACCGGCACGTCCGACAAACGGCAGTCCCTGCGCGTCCTCATCGGCGCCCGGCCCCTCGCCCACGAACATCAGCCGCGCCGCCGGGTTTCCCACGCCGAACACGATCGTGTTACGCCCCTTGTGAAGTGCGCAGCGCCTGCATTCGCCCAGATCCTCGCGAATCGCCGCGAGCGCGTCGGCTCGCTCCTCCACAGGAATCGCGACGCCAATCTCCGGCGCATGAAATCCCTTCCGCGTCTTGATCGCCGACTCCTCTCCAAAAAAGTTTGCCTGAATCTCCGCAAGCCGCGCTTCCTGACCCCGCTCCGCACCGTCCGCTTCGCGCTCGCCCGCGCCTTCCGCAACTCCAGGAAGCGCACCCGTTTCCTGCTCAGCAACGGCCGCATCCACAGGCCGCCGGTAAAAATCCGTCAGCCCCAGCTCGCGATAAAACCGCATGCGTTCGGCCAGTGCCTCACGAGTTGCGGAATCCAGCGCGCGCGCCAACGTTTTTACTCCACAATCAACTGCCGGCGTCCCGCGCCGCTGGGCATGCTCTCGCTGAGCACGCGGTCCTGCGCCGATTGTTCGTCGCGCGTCTTCGCATCCTGGTGTTCACCGAATTCCGCGACCAACGGCCGCGGCCGCCGCAACGCCAGAATCTCATCCAGAATCCGGTCAGCGAGCTCGCGCTTCGGCATCTCGGGCATCTCTACAGACGTCGCCGCACTCAGAAATGTAGCGGCATTAGTATCCGCATCAATACCCACGCCCTCGCCCGACACATCGTTCACCACAATCGCATCCGCGCCCTTCTTCATCAGCTTGGCGCGCCCGTTTTCCATGCGGTTTTCGGTCTCGGCTGCAAAGCCGACAATGAGCTGTCCCGGCCGCCGCCGCCGAACCACCTCGGCAAGAATATCTTCGGTCGGCGCCAGCTCCAGCGTCATCGGCCCGGTGCGTTTCAGCTTCTGCTCTGAGACGCTCACTGGCCGGTAATCGGCCACCGCTGCAGCTTTGATCACCAGCGTAGCCTCATTCATGCGCGCAAGAACTGCGCTGCGCATCTCCTCCGCCGTCGTCACTTGCACCATTTCGCACTGCCGCGGCGCGCGCAGGCCTGTCGGCCCGCTGACCAGGATGACTTTTGCCCCGCGGCTGCGCGCCGCTTCAGCCAGGGCATAGCCCATCTTGCCGCTGGAACGGTTTCCGATAAAACGCACCGGGTCGAGTGCCTCGCGTGTGCCGCCGGCCGTCACCAGCACAACCTCGCCCGCCAGATCATTCCGCCGCCCCAGCACTCCCAGCACCGCAGCGGCAATCGCCTCCGGCTCCGCCATGCGGCCCTCGCCAACCATACCGCAGGCCAGCTCGCCAGTCCCCGGTTCAACGATGCGCACGCCGCGATCCTGCAGCGTGGCCACATTGGCCTGCGTTGCCGGATGGTTCCACATGTTCACGTTCATGGCCGGCGCCACCAGAACCGGCGAAGTCGTTGCAAGATAGAGCGTCGAAAGAAAATCATCGGCGATTCCATGCGCAAACTTCGCCAGAATGTTTGCCGTGGCTGGAGCTACAACAAGCGCATCGGCCCACTGCGCTTCCGCGATATGGTCGATGCCCTTCTGCTCGCCGTTTGGATCGCTCGCCTTTTCCCAGAGGCTCGTAAACACTTTGTATCCGGTGAGCGCAGCAAAGGTGAGCGGCTGCACAAAGCGCTGCGCCGCTGCAGTCATCACCACGTGCACCTCGACCGCCTGGCGCTGGAGTGCGCGCACGAGCTCGGCTGCCTTGTACGCAGCAATCCCGCCGGAGACGCCGACAACGACTCTCATAATGAAGATTGTATTGCAGCAGACAAAACGACAGAGCCCCGCACGATCCGCGTCACCCTTTTCAAGGGCACACCATCGCCGCACTCACTGCCGCGGGCCGATCGAGAAAACAGAATCTAGCTAAGCAGGATGGGAATCGCCGGGCCTTCAACGAGAGGCTTGGCCACCTCAACCTCGTTTTTCACATAGGTGATCTTTCCCGCATCGACCTCTTCCTGTGCGATGCGACAGGCCTTGGTCGATTTTGTGGGGACAAGGGCCTGCGAGCCATTCTGCAATTGACGAGCGCGCCGGGCGGCTACCAGGACCTTGCGGTAATTGGAATCGAAACTGGTCTCAATCGTCATCGGAGTCATCTCCAAAGGGAAGCTGCTGCTGGCCGGTCAAGCCATCGATGCCGAAGGCCTCCAGCACAGGTTTAAGCCGCTCCTGCGAGTTCGATTGCAGGCAGGCTGCGGCGACCTCCAACACCCTGCGGGAACGGTATGCGATCGTCTCGCCATTGCGATAAAATCGTTCGGCCAGCACAATGGCCTCAAGTTGCGCTACCGCCCGGGGCAGACTGTCATTGATCAGAATATAGCCGTAGTCGCGATATTTCTCAATCTCCCGGCTGGCCTCGCTCAGGCGCCCGTAGAGCTCGCCCTCGTTCGTCACGCCTTCAGCGCGCATGCGGTTGCGCAAACGAGTGCGCAGTTCCTTCGGATTCGGCGGCAAAACAAAGATGCTCACCGCCTCGGGCATCTTCGATCGTACTTGCGCTGCGCCCTGGACGTCGATATCGAGCAGCAGGTCATGGCCGGCTGTCAGCGCATCGTCCAGTGACTGCCTGGCCGTGCCATATAAGTTGCCGAAGACTTCAGCGGATTCCAGCAGAAGCCCAGCGTCAATCATGCGCTGGAATTCTTCGCGGGTGGTGAAGTGGTATTCGCGCCCATCCTCCTCTGAACCACGCGGCGCGCGCGTCGTCCACGACACGGCGAAATCCACCCCGCTCACCTGTTGGCGCAGTTCGCCTACCAATGTGCTTTTGCCGGAGCCCGAAGGCGCCGAAATAATAAAAAGAATTCCAGCCACTCTCTTGTGATCCCTTTCCGAGTCCCCGGTTCCTGTCTTCTTGTTCCCTCGGCTCCTTTGTTTCCTCGCTCCCTTGCTCCCTGCTTTATTCCACGTTTTGCACCTGCTCGCGTGCTTTTTCGATCTCCGCTTTCATCGCGAGCCCCAGCTCGGTGACGCGCATTCCTTTTCCGCTTACGCCGCCGGTCTTCGAAAGCAGCGTGTTGGCTTCGCGGTTCATCTCCTGGAGAAGAAAATCGAGCTTCTTCCCGGTGTCGTTCCCGGCGCTGAGCAACTCCCGAAAGTGCTCGATATGCGTCGTCATCCGCGCCAATTCTTCGCTGATGTCGCTGTGCTCCACGAGTACGGCCACCTCCTCGAGCACGCGCTGCTGATTGAACTCCGGTCCTGCGACCGCCGCAAGCCGCTGGGCGAGCCGCTCCTCGTAACGCTGTTCGATCTCCGGCCTTAACTCTGCGATGCTCGCCGTCGCTGCGGCCAGCCGGTCGAGCGTGCCGCGAAGAATGGCCTCAAGCGCCTGGCCTTCGCGTGCTCGCATGGCCTTCAACTGCTCGACAAGCGGAACCATCTGCTCAAGGACGCTTTTCGCAAGTACGGTCAGGTCGTCGCTTCCGCGATCCTCCGACTGAAGGGCGCCGGGCAGGCGCAATGCAACGTTCAGGTCCGGCTCACCCTGAATCCTGTGCTCGCGCCGCGCCGCATCGAAGGCAGCCACGTATCCGCCAACCAGCTCGCGATTGTATCCGGCCTTGGTTTGCGAAGATCGATCGACAGAAAGCGTCACATCGACATGGCCGCGGGTGAGATTCTCTTTCAGCAATCTCCGCAGCTCCATTTCCAGCCCGTCCAATCCGGAGGGCAACCGGAACTGGAGATCGAGAAAACGGTGATTCACGCTCTTGATGGTCAACGTGTAGCTCATCTGGCTTTCAGCGCCAGAGGGCACGCTCACCTGCACCCGCGCAAATCCTGTCATCGAAGAGATGGCCATTCTTACTCCCTCGTGCCTGCGGGATGGGCGGCCGCTTGGTCGAACGGCAAATAGAGCGCCAAATGATTCGCTGTCCCGTTCTCCGGCGTTTCCGGCGAGTCGATGAACTGCAATTGGTAAAGCTTCTGGTAGGTGGGCGAGGTATTCAGCAACTCGTCGTGCGATCCGATGGCCGTGATGCGCCCGTCCTCAACCACGGCAATGCGCGTCGCGCGGCGGATGGTCGAGAGCCTGTGCGCAATCACCACCACGGTGCGGTTCTGCATCAGGTTGGCCAGCGCTTCCTGCACCAGCGACTCGCTTTCGGAATCAAGCGCCGAGGTTGCCTCGTCGAGAATGAGAATCGGCGCATTCTTCAGGATGGCCCGCGCAATGGCAATCCGCTGGCGTTCGCCGCCGGAGAGCCGGAAACCTTTCTCGCCGATCACCGTATCGTAGCCCTGCGGCATCTTCAGGATGAACTCATGGGCCAGCGCATTGCGTGCCGCTTGCTCCACCACGGAGTGCTTCGCATCCGGCTGGCCATAGGCAATATTGTGGTGCACCGTGTCGTTGAAGAGTATGGTCTCCTGCGTCACCTGCGCTACCTGCCGGCGAAGCGACGCCAGCGTCAAATCGCGCAGGTCGTGGTTGTCAATCAGAATGCGGCCCGAAGTTACATCGAAGAATCGCGGAATCAGGTTCACCAGCGTCGATTTTCCCGCGCCGCTCGGCCCCACCACAGCCAGAACCTCGCCCGCATTCACTTCCAGATCCACGTGGTGAAGAATCTGGTGCTCCCCTTCGCCGGTCGAATAAGAAAACCCGACATCGTCAAATTTGATCGACTGGCGAAAACGCGTAAACGTCGCTGCGTGCGGGCGTTCTTTCACGTCATCTTCGGCGTCAAAAAAGGAAAAAATCGAAGCCGATGCGCCCATCGCCTGTTGAAAGCTGTTGTAAAAAAATGCGAACCGGCGCAATGGATCATAGAGCTTGAAAAGCAGCAGGATGAAGGCTGCGAAGAGACCCATCGACATCCGGTTGTGCTGAATCTCGTTGCGTCCGATGAACAGCATGAGCGCGATGGCAACTGCGCCGATGCCATCCATCAGCGGCGAGCTGATGGACTGGATGCGCACGTTGCGCAGGTTGGCGCGGAACAGGCGCTTGGCGGCGTTCTTGAAGCGGAGAACTTCCCACAGCTCCGTGTTGAACGCCTGCACAATGCGGTTGCCCGTCACGGTCTCGTGCAGAATGTTCTGCATCTCAGCGAGTTTGTCCTGACCGGTACGCGTGCGCATGCGTACTTCCCTGCCGATCTTGCGCGCGGACGTGACAACCACCGGAATAAACAGAAGCAGCGCCCAACTCAGGTATCCGCCCAGATAGATGACCGCCGTCAATCCAACCAGGAAGGTAAAAAGCTGCTGCAGAAACTGGCCGATGACGGAGCTGATGGCAAGTTGCACGCGTTCCACATCGTTGATGAGCGTGGAAAGGATGGTTCCGGTCGTGTGCTTATGGAAGAAGCTGGCGGAGCGCCGCAGCGTGACTTCGTAAAGATGATTGCGCAGATCGGTGATGGTACCGAAGCCGGCGTAATTGACCAGATAAGTACCGAGATAATCGCAGATTCCCTTCACCAGGGTCGAAGCCACTAAAGCGAACGCCACAACGGTCCAGGCATTGTGCATGAAATGGGGAACGATAAGCCTCAGGTCGAAGTGCCATGGACGATTGGGATCACCAAGAACGATCGGGCCTTCCGGAGCGCTGGGCCTCAGAACCTTGTCGAAGATGGGCTGGAGAAGCAGTATTCTGAAGTTGTCCAGCAGGCCCGCCACGGCAATTAACGCAACGCTGACCAGCCATGGCAGCGTATATGGCAGGCCATAACGCAGCATTCGAAGAAAATTCCTCATGCCGCTCGGCCTGCTTTGCGCGATCTGCCCTTGGTTCTCTGCTGCAGATGGCTGTGGAAGTCCATCCCAGTATTGTATCCGGGTCTGACACATTGCGCCTCTTGCTCCCTCCACGAAGGCAGTTCGCATCTCCACAGTTACATGGTTCGTCGCGCGATGAAAGCATAAGGCTTACGCACAAGCGTAGCCTGCCGGCGTTGCTATGATGACCACGTGACCAATCCCCTCAATCAGGCTCTCCCGCACGTATTGCGCACCGTCTTCCTCGACCGCGATGGAATTCTGAACGAGAAGATGCCCGAAGGCCAGTACGTCACGCGCTGGGAGGAGTTTCACATGCTTCCCGGCGTGCCCGATGCAGTGCGCCGCCTCAACCAAGCCGGTCTGCTCACCATCGTCGTCTCCAACCAGCGCGGCATCGCAAAGGGTCTCTACACATCTGCAGACGTCGAATCCATCCACGAGGCTCTCGAGCGAAAGCTCTCGGAGGCCGGCGCGCATATCGATGCCTTCTTCATCTGCCCGCACGACCACGACGAGTGCGACTGTCGCAAGCCTCTGCCCGGCCTCTTTGAACAGGCCGTCGCGCGATTCCCGCAGATCACCGCCGCAACCAGCGTGATGATCGGCGACTCGCTGGCTGATGTTGAGTTCGGTCGGCGTCTTGGGATGGCAACAATATTTGTCGAGGTCGACGCCGACCGGCGATCACCGCATGTCCAGCAGGCATCCGCCCTCGCCGACTTGCGCTTCACTTCGCTTCCCGACGCCGTCGGCACCCTCCTTGCGAAACTGGCGTGAGCTCGCCCCCGATTCTGCGAGGCTTTTGCAGGAATCACGGCTGCGCTTCGGCTCAGTGAGCCAGTCTGCCCTGAAAGAATGGTCGTCACATGCGCCATGCCCACAATCAGAGTATTTCTCTAAACATCGATGTTGAAACACAGCTCTGCACGATCGCCGTCACTGTATGATGGCTGTGTTCTCGCGGTGTCACGCCTCCTGCACTTTGTGTTAGACAGGGATCTGCGAATCGCGCATCGACCCCGGGCCTTCCCGGCGTCGGAGATGCACAATGAGAAAACTAGCCATCCTCCTGTTGCTCGCGGGCACGGCGTCGCCTGCATTTGCGGCAAATCCCGTCACGGTGGATATGGTTGACCAGTTGCTGATTTACGCGCATGGCAAGTCAGACGCAAAGGTGGCCGAAGAACTTTTCGACCTGGAGCTCACCGAACGCGTGAGTTCGGCAAGGCTCCAGCGTTGGGAGGCGGAATTGCCCGGCCCCAAGTCCCGCCAGGCGATGGTTGCTTTGGCCGATGCCTCAGTGTTTCTCCGTCTTCCACCAGAGGAGATTCCCGGCACTCCAGCGCTCGGCCGCGACGCGCAGGATTCCCTGCTGACACTTAGCCGAACCTACATCGAGGATACGATTCCCAAATTGCCAAACTTCTTTGCGACGCGCAATACCACCCTGTTTTCCGATGAGCCATTCAACATCAACACGATCACGACAGCTAATTCCTCATACAAGCAAATGCACCTCGTGGGAATCTCCAGCGACAAAGCGTATTTTCGCGAAGGCAAAGAGGTGATCGTCTCCAATACGGATAAGCACGCATCGCCTTCTCCCAAGGGGTTGTACACGCAGGGCGTGTTTGGCGAAGCAATTGAACTAGTCCTCTCCGATATCCTGCCCAGCGGCCCTGTCTGGAGCCATTGGGAGGGAGGGCCGGACGCTCCACTGGCGGTCTTTCGCTACACCGTGCCCCAGGAAAAATCGCATTATTCCGTGAAGCTTACCGAAGATCAGGGGACGAATCAAGCAGGTGTTGCCTACCATGGGGAGATCGCCATCGACCCGGCCGACGGCACCATTCGGCGCATGACTGCTGTGGCTGAACTCAGTGCGACCAGCCCGATGTCCAAAGCCGACGTCATGGTGCAATATGGTCCCGTGGAAATCGGCGGCGCGAGCTATATCTGCCCGATAAGAAGCGTCTCCTTCGGCGTGGTGCGCACATTCAATTCCGCGCTGAGCCTCCAAAGCAGATATGGACCCGGTACAGTGATGCCAGGTCCCTCAGTCACCAAGGTGAATGATGTGCAATTCACCGAGTACCACCGCTTCCGTACGGAGGCGCGCATTCTAACTGGAGACGCTGCCCGGCCGGATGCACCGCCGCCCGATTCCGGCTCAGCGCCGAACCCGCCGCCAAACCCATAAGCAAAAGAATCCCTGCACGCCGCGGAGTTGCGAGGCCACAAGAGAATTCTCTCTTTTTTTGTGCTTCGCCAGCTCGACCGCTCAAATTGATTGTGGCAAAGTGAGCATTCGCCCTAATACGTCTTCAAATCCACGATGGCTTTTAGAATGGTTTCCGGCTTTGGCAACGTCGCGTCCTCGAGGATTGGCTGGTACGCAACAAATGTATCCAGAGACCCGATCCGTCGCACGGGCGCATCCAGCTCGTCGAACAACTCGTCGGCGATGCGAGCTGCAATCTCCGCACCATATCCCCAACTGATCATGTCCTCGTGCGCCATAATCACGCGGTTCGTCTTGCGCACCGACGTGGCAATTGCGTCCCAATCGTAAGGATTGAGCGTGCGCAGGTCGACGATCTCCACCTCGATCGAATGCTCGCGCTGCGCCTGCTGCGCAGCCTGAAGCGCGCGCGGCACCAGCGCGCCATAGGTCACCAGCGTCAGATCCGCGCCGGGCCTCACCACTTTCGCTTTCCCAAACGGAATCGCAAATTCCGGTCCCGGATACGCCGCTCGCCCGTATGTTTCGCGATACAGCCTCTTGTGTTCGAGAAACAGCACCGGGTCGTCACAGCGAATCGCGGTGCGCAGCAGCCCGTTGGCGTCAAGCGCGTTCGACGGGAACACCACGCGCAAGCCGGGAATGTGCGTGAAGATACTTTCGCCCGATTGCGAGTGGTAGATCGCGCCGCCCGTCAAATAGCCGCCAATCGGTACGCGGATCACCGCCGGTGCCGACCATGCCCCGTTCGAGCGCCAGCGCATCAATGCCATCTCATTTCGAATCTGATGCATAGCTGGCCATATGTAATCAAAGAATTGAATTTCCACCACCGGCTTCATACCGCGCAGGCCATACCCCACGGCGCGGCCCACAATGTTGGCCTCGGCCAGCGGCGAATTGAACACCCGCTCGGAACCAAATTCCATTTGTAGTCCGGAAGTCAGCTTGAAAACTCCACCTTTGCCTTTCACTTCGGCGAGCGCCCCTTCCCGACTGGCGTCGGCTACATCCTCGCCATAAATCACGATTCGCGGATCGCGGCGCATCTCGTCGCGCAGGCACGCGTTGATCAAGTCGGCCATGGTCCGTGCCGGAGGCTTCTGTCCATTTGTTTTCGCTGCCGGTTCCAGCCGCTCCGCGGCAAACGCTGCCCGGGTAGGATCCAGATCCTCGGAGTAGACGTGCGCGGTAATTCCCTTCACTTCAGGCAGCGGCGCTTCAAGAGCGCGCTCTGCGGCCTCGGCGGCCTCATGCTCCAGCGCCCGCTCCAGGTCCTCCACCTCAACCGCAGTCAAAATTCCTTCGCCAATCAGCCGTGTCCGCATTCTGGCAATCGGATCGCACATCGCGTCCGACTCGCGTTCTGCGGCTGAGCGGTAAAGCTTGTCGTCGTCAGAAAGAGAATGGGAGTAAAGCCGCACGCAATGGCCGTGCACCAGAGCTGGTCCCAGACCAGCTCGGCAGTGCGCCGCCGCCTGTTGAAAAGCATGCAAGCTTGCCACAGGATCGTTTCCGTCCACCTCGGCAAAGTAAAAATGCGGGAAGTTGGCAACCAGTCGCGAAATGTTTCCGCCCGGAGTATTCACCTCAACCGGAACGCTGATGGCATAACCATTGTCTTCAACGCAAAAGATTACCGGCAGCTTCTGGTTCGAAGCCGTGTTCATCGCCTCCCAGAACTCGCCCTGCGATGTCGAGCCTTCGCCTATGGTGGCCAGCACGACTTCGTCGCCATGGAAATCCACGTCATGATAGGCGCGATAGTCGTCTTCAGCCTTCGCCGCCATCTCGGGCCGTGCGCTGAACGCCCTCCCGGCCTCCGCGCATCCCACGGCATGCAGCAACTGCGTCGCGGTCGAGGATGATGTGCTCACAATATGCAGAGCGCGGCTGCTCCAATGCGTGGGCATCTGGCGCCCGCCGCTCGCCGGATCGGTGGCCGCGCCTACCGCTTGCAGCATCATCTCGTAAGGCGTAACGCCGAGCGAAAGCACCAGCGCGCGATCGCGATAATACGGGAAAAACCAGTCATAGCCGGATCGCAGCGCCAATGCCGCGCCTACCTGCAGCGCTTCATGGCCCGCAGCCGAAATTTGAAAGAAGATCTTCTGCTGGCGCTTGAGATTGATCTCGCGATCGTCTACCGCGCGGGAGAGAAACATCAAGCGGTAGATTTCAACCAAGTGCTGCGCCGTCAATGCATCCGCCGCTGGGAACGATCCAGACGCACGAGCGCTGGAGATTGCCACTTCCATCCCGGTCGACCCCCGTTCAAATCACCGCGGAGCGAGGTTCGGCTCCTCCGGTTTTGCCGCACACCGTTTTCCGGAAACTGCCTGGCTCGATTGTAGCAATTTACAACGGGCGGGCAATTGTCCGCCTGCCCTCAATAAGCGGCCCTTCGGTCCGTCCAGCTTCAGCCTCCAAGTCTCAAGCGCTCTTGGCCTTCAATGCATTGGATACACAACAGTGGGCGCGGGAATCACCGATTGCACTCCCCCCACAGCGCTGGTCATCCGTTCCTTCACGCTGCGTGCCAGTTTTTCAATCTCTGCGATCTTGTGGAGCTGATCGGGCGTCAGAGCGTCGGACTTCTGGGCGGCGACCTCCGCGTTTAGCTCCCGGGCAAGCCGTAGAAGCTTGTTTGTGTCGGAAACCATCTCCTTTTGGCGCTCGATGTTGAGCGCGCGCATGCGCCTCTCCATCATGATCGGTTCGTAATCACCTCCCGCCAATGGATCGACGTCCGTTCTCAACGGAAAACCCCCGCGAGCCGTGGGCCCCTGGCCGCCGTTTGCCCCGGAGCCAGTCTGCCCAGCGGCCGCAGGAATGCAGGCGAACACCAGCGCCAGTCCCACGCTTGATGCCAGGCACAGCGGCAGACTAATGAGCCGCGACCGACGACCGCTGCATCCGCGTCCCGCTTCATCCATTTTGCACCGCCCCTGGCGATCCATTGCCTGCTTGCCTCAACTCTTACCTGGGCCGAGCCTTACCTTTCGAGCATATTGTTCGATCTCATCGGCCTTGCGCACGACGGTCACGGAAAGCGTATCTTTATTCGTCTTCTCGACTGCAGCCTTCAGATCCGCCGCCATCTTCAGCAGATCGGCACATTCTCTGGCGACCTGTGGCTGGTTCGGATCAGAAGCCCCGGCGATCGTTTGCTGATCGCCCGCCGCCTGATGCTGGCTTGATTCGTCGGTGTTCGGCGCCGGCGTGGACCCCGCCTTGGCCGCCGTTTTAGGTGGATCAATGGCCGGAAGAGAGAATGAAGTTGGTTGCTGGTTTTCCGGAGCCTGCTGCTGGTTTGGTTCGTTGGCGTTTGTCGCAGACTTGGCCGCGGTCTTGGGAGGATCAATCGCAGGAAGTGAAAACGAAGCTTGCTGCGCGTGGCCGCGGCGGATTCCCACGCCCACCGCAAGCACCAGAACCGTCAGACATGCCAGACCGCAGAGCCATCCCCTCCGCTTCCTCGCCCAGATCGCGGGGGTTGTCGCGCCGATGTCACGCTCTGAGTTCATCGAATTCGCCATGGTTGAATGGCTGGTTCGGAAAAGCGACCACAGTTCCCGCCATTCCTGCGCACAGTCTAGTCTAGTAAGAGGAGTTTTGGCATGTTTCGTTGTCTCGCCAATGTAAATTTTTTGCTGGCGATGCGCTGGGGCTGGTTCCAGGAAGGGCGCTTTATGGGCAAGGTCCTGGACGAGTGGATCGCCGACAGCCAGGAATTCCTTCATACCAAGCTGCCACGCCTGATCGGCGTTGCAATTATCGCCTTTGTGCTCAGTCGCTTGCTGCGCCTGGTCACTTTCCATATCACGCGTGCGGCCGAGCGGAGCGGCGCTGGACCGGCTCGCCTCGCTGAGGTCAAGACGATGTCCGGCGTCATTCGCGCCACGGGTCTGGCGACCATCGGCCTGATTGCCGGGCTTCAATTTCTTGACGCCATGGGTTTCGATCTCGCTCCCCTCCTCGCCTCGGCCGGAGTAGCGGGCATCGCCATTGGTCTGGCCGCGCAGAACATTGTCAAGGATATGTTCAACGGCTTCCTGATCCTCGTGGAAGGCCAGTTCAGCGTCGGCGACACCGTCACCATCGCAGGAGTGAACGGCGTTGTCGAAGCGCTCACCCTTCGTAAAACCACCGTCCGCGATGGAAATGGGACCCTCTACATCATCCCCAACTCGCAGATCACTACGGTGGCCAATCTCAGCGCCGGCTATTCCGTGGCAACGATCCACGTGAGCGTGGACTTTTCCGCCAATCCCGACGAAGTTCAGGCTCTGCTTACCAGAATCGCCATGGACGTGCGCAACAGCGAGGAATTCAAAAACGTATTCGTGGCCGATCCGCAAGTGCTCGGAATCGACGTCGTGAAGGGTTCGCAGATGATTTTTCTGGTCAACTTCAGGACGCGCGCGACGCAGCAGTACGGCCCCATGCGCGAGTTTCAGCGCCGCGTCCGGCTCGCTCTCGAAGAGCATCACATGCTGCCCGGTGATCCCAATCGCGTCTTCACGCCGTCGAGCGCCGCAGCCTCATCAGGCCCGCGAAATCAGGAGTCGGAGCCGGAACGTTCGGCACAGGACCCAACCACCCTGAAGCCACAGGAAAGCAACCCCTTCAGCGGCGAGTGACCATCGCCTCCATCAACGCATCCTCATCGGTCACCGGCGGCAGGCACGTCCTTCCACGGCAAACCAGCGCCCATGCGTCTTTTGCCGGCCTCGGCACCCGCAATACCGTCTCTGCCAGCGCGTCGGGCAGCCCGCCGGCAACAAGCCGCGAAGGCTCGACCCGAATTACCGTCTTGTTCACAGCAAAGCCGGCCACAGCCGTCGCCTCCAATCGGTCGGCCGCCGGCCCGGCGCCCGCCACAACTACCTGTACCGGATCGAGCAACAGCCGCTCCGCTGCCAACCCGTAACTGCCGGCGTAGAGCCCAAAGTGTTCCACCACTCCGGCAAAGCAGGCCAGCGCATTCTCTGCAATTTCGCGGAACTCCTTGCGCCCGCTCAATGCCTCCAGCCGCAGCAACGCCGTTGCAGCCGTCGGATTTCCCGCCGGCGTCGGCGCATCCTGCAGCGGTTTTCGCCGTGCCGTAAGCGCGCCCAGCGGCATTTCTCCTGGCACCGCATTCAGCGGCGCCGACGTGTCGAAGAACCCACCATTCGAAGCGTCGTGGAACTGCTCGATGATGCCATCGGCCAGCTTGGTCGCCGCGCGATAGAACTTCATCTCGCCGCTCGCCTCCCAAGCATCGATGCAGGCGTTGACGGTGAATGCGTAGTCATCCAGCGTGCCGGGAGCGCTCTCCTGCGGGGAGAGTCCTTCGGGATACGCGATCACATGCCGGAGCGATGTCTTACCGTCCCACGCCTCGTTGAGCAGCCGATTTAGAGTGTGCAGCGCAAACTCCCGCGCGCTCTTCATGCGCAATACGCGTGCCGTCTCCAGGTACGCCGTCACCGCCATTGCATTCCAGCTTGTGTATAGCGTGCGGTCAACGAACGGCGTCGGCCGCTGCGCACGAGCGGCCAGCAGTTTGGCGCGGGCCGAGTCGCGCATTGCGCGCAGCATTTTCTCGCTCGTCCCGCTCGCTGCCGCCATCTCTGCCTGCGGCAACTTGACGTGGAGTACATTCTTGGCCGGGTTGTGGTGCATGTCGCCCAGCTCACCAATGTCCCAGTATTTCGCCGCGAAATCCAACTCCTCTCCGCTCAGAACCGCCCGCGCCTCATCCAGCGTCCACGTAAAGTAATCGCCGTCGTCATCCAAACCAACATCGGCATCCTGCGAAGCGTAAAACCCGCCGCGCTCGCGATCCGTCATCGTGGCGTCGAGCCACGCCACAATCTCGCGCGCCGTCTCAAGAAGATCTTCCCGAACAATGTTCAGGTGGGGGCTCTGGTAGCCATGCACGTAGTTGCGCAGCAATTCGGTGTTGTCGTAGAGCATTTTTTCGAAGTGCGGCACCACCCAGCGCTCGTCGACACTGTAGCGATGGAACCCGCCGGCCAATTGATCGTAAACGCCGCCTCGCGCCATCTTTTCGAGTGTCGTTGTGAACGCCTCCCGCGCGCGCTCGTTGCCGCGATTCACCGCGACCTCAAGCAGCAGATCGAGCACCGACGGATGCGGAAACTTCGGCTGTGATCCAAAGCCTCCGTTGTGTTCGTCGAACGTCCCGACAATCGACGCAACAATCTTGTCGACGAGAGCCAGGCTCAACTGGCCGCCGCGACCTGAAAAGCCTTCATTGTGTTCGATGGCAGCCATCACGCTGCCGGCAGTCTCCAGCGCTTCGCTGCGCCGCTCGCGCCAAACCTGCGCCATCGCCAGCAAAACGCGTCCGATTCCAGGCCGGCCGTACCGCTCGTCGCGCGGAATGTAGGTGCCGCCGAAGTACGGCCGCCCATCCGGCGTGAGAAACGCCGTCAGCGGCCACCCTCCCTGCCCGCTGATCGCCGACACCGCCGACTGGTAGCGCGCGTCCACATCCGGTCGCTCATCGCGATCGACCTTCACGGCCACAAAATGCTGATTGATGAGAGCGGCCACCTCGGGGTCTTCATACGATTCGCGATCCATCACGTGGCACCAGTGGCACCACACCGCTCCAATGTCGAGAAGAATCGGCTTGTCTTCAGCCTGCGCGCGCGCGAATGCAGCCTCGCCCCACGCATGCCATTTCACAGGCTGATGCCGCGCGGAGCGCAGATAAGATGACGCAGCAGATGCAAGCTCGTTGCCTGCGCCGGTGATTGGGGATACGGCGTCTGTCATGCAGTGAGAATACAGTGATTCCGCTCGGCGCTGCTACTGATCGCAGTCAACTACGCCTTCAGCTTTTCCTGAGTTCCGTCTCGATCGCCGCCACCAGTTCAGGCGCATCCGGCGCGGTATCGGGCGCAAACCGCTTCACCACCTCGCCCGGCCGGCTCACCACGAACTTCTCAAAGTTCCACAGAAGCTCGGGCTCGGCGAGTGTCGGTACGCCCCAACCGGCAAGCTTTTCACGCCACGAAGGCTGGCTCACTGTGGTCGCCTGCGGCTGGGCGGCGATCAGCGCTGAGTAGAGTGCATGTTTCGCGGGGCCCGTCACCGTAATCTTGCTGAACAGGGGAAACTTCACGCCATAATTCGTCGTGCAAAAAGTCTGGATCTCGCCATTCGTTCCCGGCTCCTGGCTCTTGAAGTCATTCGCTGGAAATCCTGCGACCACTAGGCCCTGCCCGCGAAAGCGCTCGTAGAGATTTTCCAGGCCCTCATACTGCGGCGTCAGCCCGCACTGCGAAGCGACGTTGACAATCAGCAGAACTTTGCCTTTGAACTCTGCCAGCGACGCCTCTGTGCCGTCAATCTTTTGCAGGGGAATATCGAAGATGGATATGGACATGAAGAAACCCCTTCTCGTCCTTATCCTATCGAAGCGCTCGTTCTCTGTTCTCTGCCTTTACTGCACCAGCTTGATCGGCGCGCGCCAGAACGCCGCTTTCTGTGCCGAAGGATCGAGGATCGTCACCTGGCAGTCGTATTGGCCGCGCGGCAACTGGTCCACACCCAGGCCGAAGTTCAGCGACATCATCCCCAGTTCATTCGCGGCATTGGGAAGAATCGATTCGGGTTTCGTCTCAAACATCCGCTTACCGCCCTGGTACAAACTCACAAACGCGAAGAGCGGCTGAGTACTCTCTGCTTTTTGTCCTGCGGCCTGCGTCGCTCTGGCGCCCGCCGACTGCTTGTAGGCCTGGAGGTACACATAAATCTGGTGCCCGGTGCTGAACACTCGAGTGACGCTGGGGATGAGCCTCTTCCCGTCTTGAACCAGTGGGTCCACCGCGCTCTCTTTCGCCCGGTCCTTTGCCTTCTCCGCGTCGCTGATCGCGTCTTTCAAATCCACCCGCTGGCTGCTCAACACCACGGCGCTGATCGGAACCCGCTCTTCCACCTTGTTCAGGTTCGGAATGACAAACGTTGACTGGTACGTGCCGATTCTGCCGGTCTCATCATCGCGCGCCAGAAACTTGATCGAGTATTTGCCCGGCAGCAAGGTGAACCCGGTGTCGTATTCGATTGGCACCTTGGCTAGCTGTTGGGCTGTCTCGTCACTCAGCTTGATGTTCTTGTTGTCGCGCACGTTCTGCACTGTCGTCCCGCCGATCAGGTCCTTGATCTCACCGATAAAGTCGATCCGCGTATACTCCGCGCCGCGTTTCTTGGCCAGCGCCAGTTCCCGGCCCGGAATTTTCACGATCACAGGGACAAAATACTCCGCGCGGTTGAGCTGGAAGTAATCGATCTCCATCGCAATCGTGAGATCGGTGATCGGATCTTCTAGCATCAGCGCGTCTTCAAGCTGCCGCTCGCGGTCAACATCGTTGAACTTGCCGAACACCTTGCCGGCGTAGTATCCCTGCCGGTAGTCGAGCTTCGCTTCCTGGTTGTTCGCGAGCGAAATCCGTATCCGCCTGAACTTCCCGTTCTCATCGGAATTCGTTGTGTAGTAACCAAGAATGTAGTAGTCCGAAATCGCCTGCTGCGCCTGCACGATCCCGCGATCCAGGTCGTTGTTGTCCAGGAATGCCTTTCCACCCGTGTCGCTCGCAATGGAGTAAAGCGTGTCCTGCGTTGACTGGAAGTTGGTCGTCAGCGTCTGCGCCGAAGCTCCCGTGTACATCGCCTGCCCGCCCGGCGAGCCCTGCGTGGCATCGCCCATCGGCGCACTGGCCACCAGGCCGCGCGCGTCCACCGTCCATATCTCTACGCCCGCTTTGATCGCCGCATCCGCCGTGGCGTGCATCTGCGCCTGGTTGTCGATCCCGTTCAGCTTCATCCCGCTCGCAAAATAAATCAGCTCTTTCTTCTCGTTCACATTCCCCAGCATGTTCGCCGCGGTCTGCAGCGCCGCAAGCTGCCGGTCAGTGTTGAAGATATTGAACTGACTGTCGTCCTGCCCAAAGGCCGCTCCCGTGTCGGCGCTGCTCGAGTCGTCCACGCTGTCGGCCGTTCCCTGCCCTTCGCCAACCACCATCGTCTCCAGAATGCTCAGCAGGCGATTCCGGTCCGAAGTAAAGTCCTGCAGAATGTCGACCGATCCGCCGTTGTAGCGCATGATCGAGACCAGGTCCGCGGTCGTCAACTGCGTGCGAACAAACTGTTCCGCCGCGCTCAGCGCGCGCATTTCATCGGGCGGCGGCAGCGCGCTCATGTCGAAATAAAGCGCCAGCAGTCGCTTATCCTTGTAGCGCTCGTTGTCCATCGACTCCGGAGCAATCTGCGTGTTCACAAGCCGGTTGTAAATCGTAATGTCCTCGGTCGACTGCGTCTCCGGCGGCAGCGGCTTGGCAGTCTTCATCAGGTCCTGGTGCTCGCAATAGCGGATCGTTTGCGGAGTACCGTCCTCTGTCAGCACGAAATCTTTGGCTGTCAGTCCGGGAATAAAGTTGCCCTGCTTGTCCTTCACCGTTACGGCTTCGATCACAAGATTTGACCGCACCGTCATGGTGAAGCTCTGCGTTGTGCCCGGTTCCTTGTTCTCGCCAACCTGCTGCGGACGCGAGCCCGCCGCAGCCGCAAGCAGAATCACGATCGCTGCCAGGTACCGCATTTATTGCCACCTCAGGTAAATTACCGTCTGCACGCTGCGCATCGCGTTCGCCCCTGCCGGCAGGCCGAATTGCGTGCTCTCCACATCATTGATCCAGTTCGAAATCGTCGGGTGGTTGAACGTGTTCGTTGAATTCACTTCGAAATCGAGATACCACTTCCCATGCGGACGAAACGTGCGCGCCAGCTGGCTGGTAAAGGAAAACTGATTCGGCCCCGTGATCGAGTTTCTTCCCGCCGTCCCCCATTGCCCTGCCACGGGCGGAGCATACGCCGCCGCATTCAAATGCGCCGGTCCAGAGCTGTAGATCGGCGCGCCCGTTAAATCCGGACGGATGAGATTGTTAACTCCCGTTCCGGGAACCTCCGCCGGAAAGAGCGGATTCTCTGGCAGCCCGGTTCCAAAACTAAGGTTGCCTTGCACCGTCCACTCCTTCAGCGCTCTGCCCCTCCAGCCGCCCAGCAGCGTCCCGCCTTCCAATCCTTGTCCGCTCGTGTACTGTGCCTGCAAATACAGCAGTTGCCGCTCATCGAAGTTCGACAGCGAACGATCCGCCCGCGGATTGAGCCAGTTCTGCGCGTAAAGAGCATTCGGATTCGACAACGACGTCGATTGTGCCTGTCCACCGCTGCTGGCGACTGAGTGTCCCTGCCCGCCCAGGTACGCATCGTCGTCGATCGATTTCGAATAGGTGTACGACAGCGATGCGGCAAATCCGCTTCTGAGCCTGCGCCGCAACTGGAGCTCTCCCGCATTGCGGATCGAGTTCCCGTTCGACATTTCGTAAACAAATCCCGACGGGCAGCTCGGGCACGGATTCACTTCGCCCAGCGGATAGCTGTTAGGCAATATCTCCTGCGGCCCGTGGGTGCCTTTGATTCCCGTATAAGTCGCCGTCATCTGCAGCGCGAACGGCAAATCGCGCTGCACAGCAACTTGCCACTGCTGCGCGTAGCCGATGCGAAAGTTGGGATCGATGCCAAACGTATCGCTGGTCACCGATGCGCAAGGCGCAAATCCATTGGCCAGCGTCAGCGGGCACGCCGCGCTGTTCCCCACATTCAGGCTCTTTGACGACGGCGCTTGCTGCGCCATGTTGCGCACGATGCTTTGGTATACCGAAGTATCCTGATTGATGCCGTATCCGGCCCGGATCACCACGGTCGACGCGGGGATTGGCCGCCAGCTGATGCCGATGCGCGGCGTGATGATGCGCCGATCCGGTCGGATCAGCGATCCAGGATAATGCCCACCCGTCAGCGACCCAACCGGATCGGTGCCCACGACCGGCGCCACGGCGCTAAAGCCGCTCGCCACATCCAGGTTCACCAGTCGCCCGAACAACTCGGAGATCGGCGCACTATAGTCCCAGCGCACTCCCGCGTTGATTGTCAAAATCGGCATCACGCGCCAGTCATCGTTGAAGTACACGTCATAGACCGGCTCGCGAAAATACTTGTCTGCGTTGCCAAATGCGACCGCGCTCGAATCGGGCACGCCGATTAGAAAATCAGCGAGATCTGACCCGCTCGCCCCGCTTCCCGCAGGCCCCGCAGTCGCCGCACCGGTAAACGTGAAACCCCCGCGCGGATCCTCCTGGGAATTGTAGTTGTATTGCTGCTTGCGAAAATCTCCGCCAATGGAAATATTGTGCTTGCCGCGATAGTAAAGCATCGAGCCCGAGAATGAGTCGGTTTGTTGGCGGTTGAACGAGCTGTTGCTATCGCTCAACGGGAAAAATCCCGACGTAAAACTCAGCCCGGGAGGCCCCCAATCGGCCGCATCCTGATCGTTCCCATTGATCCCCGCCGCGCCCGACACGTTCACGTGGCCGGCAAAGTTCGGCGTCACCTCCTGGCGCAGCCGACTGAACGTGTAACTCGTGAACAGAAACAGCCGCGGCTTCAGCCGGTGCGTCCAGTGAATGTTGCCGGTGATGCCCAGCGTCCCCGTCTCGTCGGTGAAGTTGAAGAGATTCACGCTGTCGGCGCGCGTGCTCTGGAAGGCGAATCCGCCATAGAACTGATCCCTGCGTCCCAGCGCTTTGTCGAGGTGCGATTGCAGCGCGTCCTGGTGCGCGTTATTCAGCACCGGCGCCTGGTAGTTATAGCCTGCGACATTCGAAATGTTTGGAAGAGGAAACAACTTTAAGAGCGCCGCAGCCTGCGGGCTAACAGGAACCTGATTATTCACGTACGGGGTCCCGGTAGCGGGATTGTAGATCGTAACCGGTTGCCCAAGCGCATTCGTCAACCCTGCCAGGTTGCCGTTTTGTTCGGCCTGCGTCGGCACCAGACCGGTGTTGATCACGCTGGTGCTGTTCCGCGTCCACTGGTATGTGACGAAAAAGTTGGGCCCGCGGCGATGCAGCACGGGAATCAGGATTGGCCCCTGCAGCGACGCAACGCCGGTGAAATCATTAAATGCAGGCTTCGCCGCCTCAATGCCGCTCAGCGCATACTGCCGCGCATTCAGCGCCGAATTCCCCTCGATGGCCCTGAAACCGCCCGTGTAGAGCGCCCTGCTGCCCGCGCGCGTGTTGCCGAATGCCGGATTTGTCGCGTACACCGACGTCGCCGCGTTGTTCACGCTTCCCTGCACCAGGAACCCGTCTGCGCTCTGCTCGTTCTGTTCACTCGGTGGCTTGGGCATCTCCGGCGCCGCGCTTTGCGCATTGGCTTGCGCGTTCTTTTGGTCGGCTGGCTGGCCTTCCGGCCGCTTCGTCAGTGTCGGTACGGGCGCCGGTGGAATCTCCACCGGCTGCGTCGCCGTTTGCGATTGCGACAGAATCTGCCCCTCCGGCAGCAGTTTCATCTCGAAGTTCGCGCCCGGCATGTTCGGCGCAATCGTCACCTCAGTCTTCAATGTCGCGAACAACTGCATGGAGATCTGGACCGTCCACTGCCCGTCGGCCAGATCATCGAATTGAAATGCGCCGTCCTGGTCCGAGACGGCCGTCAGCGTCTTTGTTCCCTGCGTCGCCGTAATCGTCGCACCGGGCAGCGGCAACGCGCCATACGACACCACGCCGCGATACGGTGACGCCGCAGCCAGCGCTGATAGCGTCAGCCATGCCAGGGTAAGAACGAAATTTCGAAGGCGATTCATGAGCCCCTGTATCTCTGACTTTGTTCTCTGTTCCCTATTCCCTAGTCCCTAGTCCCTGTTCCCTGTCTTTCTCAATTCGCCGAGGGTTGCTCGACGTGGTCGATCACAATCACATCCACTGACTCCTTCTCTGCTACCAGCTTCAATCCGAGCTGTTCCTGCACAGCCGTGAAGAGCGACGGCCCCACCGGCTCCTGCGTTTGCGCGCCGTCTGGCGTCCCTCCGCCCGGTGGCCTCATCATCTGTCCGTTGACCATAAAGTTGTCCGGCATAAACGAAAGCGTGAGATCGTATTTCCCGGTCAGACCCGTTTTGTCCACGACCGTGGCGCCAATCTGCTGCGAGATGATTTGCGATAGAGACGCCATCATTGCTCCGCGCGCGTCCAGCGTCATTCCCTGCGTGGACATGCGCATCATCGTTCTTGGCCCTCCTGGCGAACTTCTCGCCCCGCCGCCGCCCGGCCCGCCGATCCCTCCGGGAGGTGGTGGCGGAGGAGGAGGCTGCTCACCACCGCTCTCTGCCGGCGCCGATTCCTTCAGCTTTGGCCCGCCCTTTGCCACCACGAGCGTATACACCTGCAGTTCCCTCGTCTCGTGATGATATTTGAGGCCGAAACGGTCTTCGAGGAGCGGCAATATCATTCCCGAGCGCTGTTGCATGCTGAGTGCCTTCAGTTTCGGCGCATCTTCGGGCGCCACCTTCGCATTGACGTCAAAGCGAGCTGATCTCGTCCAGTCGGGCTCGTTCTGGATCCGGTCTTCCGACAATCCAAACGCCTGGCGAATGAGCATCTGCAGAGGCACTCCGTCCGCCTGAAACCCATCTGGAGTTGCACTGACCCCAATCCGCATCATCATGCCTTCGTCCTTATGCGTCTTGATCGAGACCACATCGAAGGCGGGCAGCGCATCCGAAGCATTCGCAGCGGGCTGAGCGGTTTCCGGAATCGGAGGCAGAGGAGGCGACGCAGCCGCCGCCTGCGCGCGCAGTTGCCTCGCGGCAAGCAGGCTGAGAGCGACCGTCAGGAAGATTGCACAGCTCACACGGAACGCGGACGTTTTGATCATTTTTCTGCGGTACCCCGGGTCGAGATCGTTGCCGCTCGCCGCCGGCAGCAGGCGCCGGCCGCTTACACTGTGTGCGAAAAAGTCTTACCCATATGACGTTCGCGCCGCCATTTCGTTCACGGCGCCCCGCGCGTCTGCCGGTTGGCTAATTCGGCGACGGCTTCTCTATATGATCAATCACGATCACATCGTCCGGAGCTTTGGTTGCCGTGAACTTTAACCCAAGCGTCTCCTGCACCGCCGTATATAAACTTGGCGGCGCATTCGGATTATCACCGGCAGCCGGAGGCTGCGGAGGCACGGCCCCGCGAAACTGCGCAAACTGCGAATCGTCCGGCGTCCACTTCAAATTGAAGTCGTACCTCCCGGTCAATCCCGTTTGATCCACGACCGGCCTGTCGGTCACGGCTGACTGCATTCCAAAAGCGAAGTCTTTCATCGACATGTTGAGCACAACCAGGTCTCCGAGGCCTCTGAATCCGAAGGCCTGCGGATCGTTTGGTCCCGAAGTGGTCTCTTTCATCTTTGGGCCGCCAGGGGCAAGCTGGATCGCGTACACGGGAAGCTCCCGTTGTTCGCGATTAAACTTCAGCGCGAACCGGTCGATCAGCAGCGCTTGCAGTATGTCGCCCATCTGCTTGATGTTCGGCCTTCCCGGTACATTCGGTACTGCATCGATGTCGTAAAGATCGGTCGCCAGCCAGTCAGGCGCACCAATAATTTGCTTTGTATGAAGCCCGAACCCAATGGCAATCATGTCATTCACATCGAAGTTGAATGTTCTGAAATGCGTGCCATTGGGACCAAACCCCTTTCCTCGCGCCCCAGGTTGACTGGGCTTGATGGTGGCCACATCGAAGCTCGGATGGGCATCCGCCGCCATCGGCTTGATTGGCTCGGGAATCGGCCACGCCGCATCCTCGGTGGTGCGCTCAAGATTCAGTGCGATCGTGTTCGGTCCCTGCGTCCAGGTTCCGGTAATCGTCTTTCCATCGGGGCTCATCTTGCCGTCGTACTTGCCGCCGATCGCGTCCAACGCGAACGAAAGCGTCCCATCTTGAAACGTGGTCTTCGACGCCACAAATGGCTGTCCGCCCTGGTCGATGCTGTAGAAAGTCGTCTTGAAGCTGCCGTCAGCAGCCTTCGCAATCTTGATTTCGGTTCGCAGATCGCGATTGGCCTGCGCAATGTGCAGCGTCCCCTGCCAAATTCCTGCTAGGTCAGTCGCCGAGGCCGGAGCTCCTGCCGCCGGCGCTTGCACTGCGGTTGCCGCAGGAGCTGCGCTTTGCGTCGCCGCTGGCGCCGCTGGCGCCGCCTGCGCGTTCGCCGCAGCTCCGTTCGCCGCGGTCACTATCGCCAACGCCAGCACCGCGAAGCCCGCCGGCCCTCGCGACGCCATCCTACCCAAATGCAGGTTGCAATCTGCCCGATTCCATCCCATTACAGAAACTCCCCTTCTGCGCCCGTCGCGATCATCGCGAAAAACGCCTACGGCCGATTTTTTCTGATCCCGAGAAGAATACACCGATAAGACGAGTGTACGTTTCGTTGGTTTCCTCCGTTCCGAGCATTTTTGTGACCGGTCCCCAAAGATTAACGTTGTTCCATGCCCGTCTGGACCACATCGAAGGACCTCGCCTCTGCTCCCTGTTCTCTATTCGGTCGTCCTATTCCCTGGTCCCTAGTTTTGTGACGGTTGCTCTACGTGATCAATCACCAGCACCTGCACCGGCGCCTTTTGCGGCTCCAGCTTCAAGCCGAGCTGCTCAGTCAGCGCTGTCAACAGCGATGGCCCTCCCTGGTCGATCCCGGGTGCGCTCGCGGCTGTCTCGTTTGTGGCCGGCCCACCCATTGCACTTGCCGCGCTTTCAACCGGCGTCCATTTCAGCGTGAAATCATACATACCAGTCAGGCCGGTTTCATCAATCACGATGCGGCCGCCCGTATCCTGCTTCCCTGAAAGCCACCCTATGAAAAATGCCATCGATACGTAGGACGCCTTCAAATCTCCACTCGCGTGAAAGATCAATTGCGGCATTGGCAGCTTTTGCATACCCGGCGGTGCTGCTGATGGGGTCAGCCTGGGACCGTTCTTTGCTGCCACGAGCGCGTAGACCGGAAGTTCCTTTGTTTCTGTCCTCACTCTCATCTCGAACCGATTAGCAAGCAGCGACTGAACCATCAGCCGATACTGTTGGAACCGCTGGTCAGGAGGAAGGCTCTTCATGGCCTCGACCTCGTCGTCGCCGATCTTCGCATCGATATCAAAGCTCACCGAACTGGCCCAATTCGGCATATTCGCAACCTGGGAATCAGACTTCACGTCATAGGCGAATCGAATGAGCCGGTCGAGCGGTGCGTTCTCCGCCACGAACCTGTCCGACTGCAGCCGGAGGTCATACAGTTGGCCGGCGCCGTGACCCTGTTTTACCGTGGCCACTTCAAACGAAGGCCGCGTGCCCGGATCGGGATAAAGCAATTGCCCACGCACGACTGCCGCGGCCACAATCACGAAACCGCATATCGCCAACTCCCTGATAACTCGCCCTCGCATCTTCCTAGCCCCTGGTCCCGAGTCCCTAGTTTTGCGACGGCCGCTCCACGCGATCGATCACCAGCACCTGCACCGGCGCCTTTTGCGGCTCCAGCTTCAAGCCGAGCTGCTCGTTCAGCGCTGTCAACAGCGATGGCCCTCCCTGGTCGATCCCGGGTGCGCTCGCGGCTGCCTCGTTGGTGGCCGCTCCGCCCATTGCACTTGCCGCGCTTTCAACCGGCGTCCATTTCAGCGTGAAATCGTAGACTCCGTTCAATCCCGTCTCGTCCACCACCACTCGCCCGCCCGCATCCCCCCTGCCTGAAATCCAACCGGCAAAGAAACCCATCGACACGCTCGCTGCATGCAACTCCCCCCTCGATCCGCCCCACAGCCATGGCATGTGCTGCTTTCCGGGTGCGGTGGCTGTCAATTTCGGGCCATTTCTGGCTACCACCATCGCATAAACCGGCAGCACTGTTTCCCGCGTGCTCACCTTCAACTTGAACCGGTCCGAAAGCAGCGACTGCACCATGAGCCGGTATTGGTTGAATCTCTCCGTGGGAGAAAGTTTTTGCAACGCTACTGCATCCGCTTCCGCGATCTTGGCGTCAATGTCAAACCGTTCGGAGTTCGTCCAATCCGGCCCCTTTTCGAACTGATCGTCCGACCTCACGTCGTAGGCGAGCTTGATGAGGTCGGCGGTCGTTGCGTTATCTGCTCTGAACCGTCCCTCGGCAATCCCATAATTCGTCAGGCCGCTGTTGCTTTGGCTGGGCTTGATCGTCGCCACCTCGAACGCCGGCGGCGGCCCCGCCGCGGGATGAAGCAACTGCGCCCCGCCTTGCTGTGCCCCGGCCTTCCGCGCCCCGACGAATCCACCCGCCGCAAGCGCAACCACCAAACCACAGATCGACATCGTGCACGCGCCACGCTTCAGCATCGTCTCCAGCCTCACTTCGAGCCCCGACCAACAAACCTTCTCGCTCCCCGCCTTGCTGTTCCCTACTTACTGCTCCTCTGTTCTCCGTTCTCTGTTCTCTAGTCCTTATTCCCTAATTTTCTGATGGCTGCTCCACGCGATCGATCACCAGCACCTGGACCGGTCCCTTCTCCGGCTCCAGCTTCAATCCAAGCTGCTGCTTCAGTGCCTCGCGAAATGTCCCGCCGCTCTCGTGGTTATCAACCTCGCTTGTGTCCTCTGGAGTCCATTCCATCCAGAAATCGAACCTGCCCTTTAATCCTGTCCTATCAATCACGGGCCGCGGCACCACCACCAATCCCGTTTGCGTCGCCATTGACTCCGCCAGCATTGCCAGCGGCACATTGCGCCCGCCAAAACGATGCGCCGACGATGCACTTGGCGGCAAATGAGCGATCATGCCGCAGGAAATCGCAAGCGCTGAGAGCGATTCCGTCCCGGGCACAACCTTGCCGGCGTCATCAGAGAACGCTGTCGTGGCGCAGTCGTCGCTCACCGGATGTTGTCGCAATTGTGGTCCCAACTTCCCCGCCGTCGCCGGCACCAGCGCAAACACCGGAGCCTCCCGCGTCTCCGAGTGCACCGCGAGCTTGAACCGCTCGGCCAGCAGGCTCTGCATCATCAGCCGCATCTGGTCCTTCATCGCCGGTGCAGCCGCGCGCGCCTCAATATCGTAGTGCATGTTTCTCACCCAATCGGGCACGTGCAATCCAAGCCCGGCATAAAAGTCGAACCGCAGCGCCAGTTCCTGTGTCCCACTCAGCTTGTACGCAAAAACGATGAAGCGCATCAGCGTCTGGTTTTTCGCTGAAAACAGGCTGCCCGTCGGCGCCACTACATCGCCTTTCTTCATCGCCCAATATGCGTTTCCGTTGTCCAGAGTGAAATTGCTGTACGCCCCTTCACCGGATTTGTTCTCTCGCACCGACGCAACTTCAAATTCCTGCCTGCCGCCCGCCGCCTTCTCCCAATCCTGCTCCGGACTTTGCGCATTGGCTAACATTCCCATGCACGCGAAAACCATTCCGGCGAAAAGCAGCGCAGATACAACTGCAAACCAGCAACGCTTGCCGCCCAGCCTGTGCATCGTTTCTCGAATCTCCGCAAATGCGCTCGTCAATGATCCCTATGTAGCATTCTACTCTTTAGTTTGTCAAACGACCTCGCCGTAGTGAAAAGGCAGCACGGCTCAGCGCGCGCATCATGAGAACGGAACCGAATCCTGCCGGCAAAACAACTCAGACCTCTTCCCTTAGACACCTTCGCGCATCATCTTGTTCCAGATCGGCGTCCTGATCACACCCCTGCTGCCCCCATCTCCTCCGCCCCAATCTCGCAAACAGATTTTGCCTTGTTCCCTGTTCCCTTGTTCCCTCGGTCCCTGTCCTCCTCAATTGGGCGTCGGCCGCTGCACTTGGTCCACAACCACCACTTCTACTGGCGCCTTCTGCGGCTCCAGCTTCAGTCCAAGCTGTTCCTGCAGCGCCGTAAAGATCGAAGTCACCGACTCGTCGGGAGCCGGTCGCATCGAAATGCCATTAAGTACAAAATCGTAGGTCCCCTTCAAGCCCGTCTCGTCCACCACCAGCCGGCCACTCACCTCGTCAAATCGCGACAACCAGTCCGCCGTCAGGTTCATCGGCCATGCACTCGCTGTGTATTGGTACTGCCCGGACTTTGCGATTCTCGACCAGTGCGCCCCCTGAGGCGGCTGGGTTCCGGGCTGTGTCCCGGGTGGGATGGGAGTTGCCTCGACTTCTTTGATCTTTGGCCCACCCTTGGCCACCACCAGCGCGTAAACGGGCAGTTCCTGGGTTCTGAAGCTCACTTTCAGACCAAAGCGGTCGGCCAACAGCGATTGCACCAGGAGCCTCGACTGCGCGATCCGCTCCGGCTGGCTCATTTTGTTGATCGCTTCAACATCGGCCTCCGCGGCCTTCGCCTCAATGTCGAAGAACTCAGTTTTTGTCCAGCTCGGCCCGCCAAGAATCTGATCATCCGACTTGGTGTAATACGCCCAGCTGATGAGATCGTTGACTGATATATGCCTGGCGACAAAATGTTCAGGATTCATCGATAGGTTGAACCCCGGATGCGTTTCGTTGTTCGGCTTGATCGTGGCCACCTCAAACGATCGCTGTTGGCCCGCCGTTGGATGCAGCAGCGGCATGTTCGCCTGCATGGCGTGCAGCACTCCAAAGCTCAGCGGTCCTGCAACCGCAACCATCGCCGCGGCGCTCAATAGCATCTTCCCTGCCAGGCTGACGTGTGTCCCAGGCCTCTGCGTCATGATGCGCGCGATCCGCGCCTTCAAATCCGAGCCGGTTACGCCTGCGACGCAAGCCAACGGAGACTCCAGGCACAACTCGCACACTTTGAGGATGCTCTCCGCATAAATCTGCGGTTGCTCGAGCAAAAGCAGCACTTCTTCGTCGCACGCGCGCTCGCGTTCCTCCATTGCGCGCGCACCAATCCACCAGACCGGCGGATAAACCCAGAACACCGCCTCAGTCAGCATGCAGATCGCGGCCGTCAGATTGTCGTGCCGCCGCACATGTCCGACTTCGTGAGCAAAGATGGATCTGAGATGTTCGTCATTGAGCTGTTTCAGAATCCGCGCCGGCAACACCAATACAGGATGAAGAATCCCAAAGATGCCAGGCTCCGTTGACTCCTGCGAAAAACGCAGTGCGATCGGCCGTCTGATCCCTACAGCACTTTCAGCATTGCGCAGCGCCCGCAGCTCGCGCTCCTCCGCGGGTCGAGCTGCGCGCACCAGCCGGGAAAGCCGCCTCCACCGGACACACCATGAGCCGAGCACCGTCAACACTCCGCCAAGCCAAATGCCGGCAAGCAGCGAAGGATACCAATCGCGCGCGCCGGCGAAGTGTTTCGCAGCCGGGGACGCAGCAATCGGGGACGACGGCTGCATAAACGGCTGACTCAACTGCGCCATCGAGTAGTAGATCTCCGACCGCGCAAACGACAGGTTCCCTGGCCTCGCCCAGTGGCTGCCGATGCTTACCAATAGTGCAAAGGGAACCAGAAATTTGATTGACGCCGCCATCCACACCCAGTACCGCACCCGCGCATGATTGTTCCTGAGCGCCAACGCCAGCAGCCACGCAATCCCCATCACCACCGTCGACTGCCACAGATGATTGACAACCGCCGCCATCCAGCTCCCGGTCCAAAACGCCGGAATCGTCATGACCGCTTCTCCTTCCGGGAGAGCTCGCGCAGAAGTTTCTCCGCTTCTTTCACGTCATCAAGCGACAGTTTCCCTGTCTCCACCAAATGAGCCATCACCGGCTGCGGACGCCCGCCGAACAACGCCAGCAGTTCGTCCACCATCCGGCGCTGCGCGGCATCGCGCGTAATCGCCGCGGCAAACAGATGAAAGTTTCCCACCTTCCGCACGCGATGCACCACGCCCTTCGCTTCCATGCGGTACACCGTGGTCTGGATCGTCGTATACGCGGTCCGGCGCTTCGCAGGCAGCGCATCCAGAATCTCCCGAATCGACAGTTCTCCGCCCGACGTCTCTCCGCCTGCAGGCTCACGCTTCCCCCATAGCGCCTCCATGATCTGGAATTCAAGTTTCGAAAGCTTCGGAGCGGCCATCACTCCTCCTATTCGTGTAGGAAGTATTACTACTGCTGTAGTAGCTTGTCAAGACCCCCGCCTGGCCGCACTCAATGGCACTCAACCACGCCCGCATCGCCTAAGATGATCTTGCCGCGCGCTCACTGAAGCCTTTGCCTGATGGTGCGGGCTGCCAAATGCCGGACCGGAGATCGCAATACCCATGCGGAGTATGTCACCGATTCTGTCGTCTTGCTCGATCGCATGTCTTGCGCTCGCGCTCGCGTCGCCGGCCCTGTTCGCCCAGGCTCCTGCCACAGCGCAGGCTCCCGCATCTCAGGCCCCACCGGCCGCGGCGCAAAACCCCTCTCCGATGGTGGAGCACACGCGAGCCCATCCGCGTCTCACGCAACAATCGCCGCCAGGCCACCCTTATTCATTGCCGTTGGGCACACTCTTTGTCCCGCAAGGGCTGCGACCCAACCGGCCGGCGACGTTGCTTTTCTTTTTCCACGGAGGAGACTGGCTGCCCGAACTGGCGGCGAGCCAACAGCGCCAGATGGCCGTTGTGACTGTGCAGGCCGGCGCCGGCTCCGGGTCTTATGTCCGCCTGTTCCAGGATCCAACACGATTTCTCTCGCTGGTTGCGGCGGCAGAATCCGCGAGCCATTTGCACTTTGGCCAGATCGCGCTCGGCGGCTGGAGCGCCGGATGCGGCGCATTGCGCCAAATCCTGCTTGATCCGGCGTCCTACGCGAGAGTCCGCCGCGTGTTGTGCATCGACGGCGTGCACACGGGCTACACCCACGGCGCGCCGGGACCGCTCGAGTCCGACCTTGACGCGAGCAATCTTGAAATATGGCTTCGTTTTGGCCAGGATGCCATGGCCGGAAAGAAACGGCTCATCATTACGCACTCAGAGATTTTCCCCGGCACTTTTGCCAGCACAACCGAAACCGCCGACTGGCTGTTGCGCGAGTGGCGCCTGTCGCCGCATCCGGTGGCGCGTTTTGGCCCCATGGGCACGCAAATGCTGAGCCGGATGAGCGCCAGCGGGCTCACGGTGATCGGCTTTGCCGGAAACTCTGCGCCCGACCACGTGGACCAGTTGCACTCACTGCCCGAGTACTTGCACTGGCTCGAGCAGAACAAATAGGACATAGAGAGAAGTAGCAAGAATGCCAGCGGTTTTTGAGAAACCTCGGTCGTCGGAGCCTGGTGACCGCCCGGCAGCCGGCCATTCGCCAACAATTCCCCCGCGAAAATTTCTTTTTGCAGGGGATTGACACGATTGCCGAACCGTTTTATATTTAACCCATCGGTTATTTAACCGACTGGTTTATCACAAATGCAGGATCAGCTCAGCACTACATTCGCCGCCCTCGCCGACCCCACTCGCCGCGCCATTCTCGCCCGGCTATCGCTCGGCGAAACATCGGTGACCGAACTCGCCATGCCATTTGAGATGTCGATGCCCGCTGTCTCCAAGCACCTGAGGGTGCTGGAGCACGCCGGCCTCATTGTCCGCGGCCGCGAGGCGCAATGGCGTCCCTGCCGCCTGCAAGCAGGCCCACTCAAAAAGGCGCTGAGCTGGATCGAGGAGTACCGCCGGTTCTGGACCCCTTACATGGATGCCCTCGAGCGCCACCTGGACCGCATGGGGCAGTCCAATCCGAGCGGAAAGTCAACACCAACGAAGATCAAGACAAAGAAACATCGCAGCACAAACCGCAAACATGGCAAAGGAGCAAAGAAATGAAGATCAAAATCACCAGCGTGTACGTCGACGATCAGGAGAAGGCTCTGCGCTTCTATACCGAGGTGCTGGGCTTCGTGAAAAAGGCCGACTTCAGCAACGGGCCGTTTCGCTGGCTCACGGTGGCCTCGGCCGAGGAGCCGGACGGCACTGAGTTGCAATTGGCGCTCAACAACAACCCGGCGGCAAAAGCATATCAGCAGGCGCTCTTTCAGCAGAACCAGCCCGCGACCATGTTCTTTACTGACGACCTGCAGGCAGATTACGAGCGGATGAAAGCCTGCGGCGCGGAGTTCACCATGCCGCCGACGGATGTGACGGCATCCAAGATTTCGATGCTGCAGGATACGTGCGGCAATCTCATCCAGGTCACGCAGCTGAAACGCTGGTAATCTGTCCATTCTGAGACATCGCCCAGAGGCATCGGCGCCGGTAGACGCCGCGAGAGAAAGAGAAACAAATGATGAGCGTCAATGTTCAATACGCGCCCGGCCCCGCTCGCCCGGCGGAGATACGAAAGGGCCCAGAAAAGTGGACGCTCATTCTCGTCAGAGAACTCCGCCACCCGCCGGAAAAGGTCTGGCAGGCGCTTACCGATCCCGCGCACCTGCGCGAATGGGCGCCCTTTGAAGCCGATGGAAACCTGGGGACAGTCGGTGCCACGGTAAAACTCACGTGGTCGGGAACGGGGAATGTTTCTGAAACAACCGTGACGCGCGCCGATGCGCCCAGGCAGCTTGAGTACAACGACATCCGATGGCAGCTCGAGCCGCTCGGCGGCGGCACACGGCTCACGCTCTGGCATAACATTGATCGCCGCTTCATCGCATGGGGCGCCGCAGGGTGGCACATCTGCTTCGAGGTGCTCGATCGGCTCCTCGCCGGTGAACCGATTGGACGCATCGCCGGCGCTGAGGCAATCAAGCTCGGCAACTGGCAGCGATTGGTCGCCGAGTACGCCAAGCAGTTCGGCATTGAGACTCCCAAGGGCCCGAAGCATTGAATCACAGGAGGGAAAAACCATGGAATCGACTTTGAACAATCCAGCCCTCGCGGTTGACCGCGCCGTCCCCAAAGCCACCACTGTCCTTTTTTTGATCGTCACCGTGCTCTTCTGCCTGGAGATGAGTTTCACCGCTTACTACGAACTGTTGCCCCAGGGAGCTCAGGCGTTCGCGCGCCTCGGCTTCACCTCCGAGTACTTCCGCTTCGAGCTTTCACTGGCCAAGCTCGTGGGAGTGGCCGTGCTGCTCGTCCCCATAAGGCCCGCGCGGGTCAATATTTGGATCAAGGAGTGGGCTTACGCCGGCTTCGCTATCAATCTCGTTTCGGCAATCATTGCCCACTCGTCAATAAGCGACCGCCCGCTGGCATTTCTCCCGTCAACCCTTACCAGCGTGCTATGGGCGGGCTCGTACTTCTCCTGGCGCCGCCTGCAGGCTACGCATACGAAGGCTTGACGACCGTTCTTCTCGGCGAGGTTGTCGGTCGCGCTCAATCGCAACGAAAATAGATGCGAGATCAAGAATTGGAGCTAACCATGAAAAAGACCATCCCGGCCGCGCAAGACGCCTCTGCATCCATCGACGCGAAGATCAACCGGCTTGGCGACTGGCGTGGGAAAGCGCTCGCGAGAGTCCGCCAAATCATCCACGCGGCAGATCCAGAGATCGTGGAAGAGTGGAAATGGGTGAAAGCCACAAACCCCGGAACTCCCGTCTTCTCCCATAGTGACATCATCTGCACTGGAGAGACTTACAAGGACCACATCAAATTGACCTTCGCCAAAGGAGCCCAGCTAAACGATCCGTCCGGCCTATTCAACTCCAGCCTCGACGGGAATCTGAGGCGTGCTATTGATATCCACGACGGCGACAAAATCGATGAGGCGGCCTTGAAGAATCTGATTCGCGCCGCAGTGACGCTGAATTTGAAAAGCAAAGCCACTCCCAAGCCAAAGCCATCGAGCAGCAGGCGGGCTGACTAACCCGCATTTCTCACATGCCGTTGAGAATCGTAGCGCCGGTCAGGAGTCCGGTGCTGCCTTACAGCAGCAGGATTCGCGTTTCCTTTCCAACCGCCATCGTCGCCATGAACGGAAATGCCTCAAACCCCGGCACAAGGTTAAAGGTCTTCTCGTGGAATTGTGCATCAAATCCGCCCGCAGCATCGGTATGCACTGTGACCGTGCCCCTCGCTTTGATCACCCGAACGGTTTGCGCGTCTACTTGCTCCACGCGGTCGCCGTTGCGGGCGATCACTGGAACGATAAACCGCAGCGGGCCCGTCGCTTCACCTTTCGCACTCGCGATGATTTCAACTCCATCCTCGCTCAGCCGGTAAACCATGTGATACGCGATTCCCCCTGAAGACACCGGCTTGCGTGAAGCCGTCATCAACTGCCCTTCCGCGTTAATGACGATCTCGTTTACTGCCTGGCTCGCGGAAAGCACCGCCTTGAAATCGTTGAGATTCGTGAACCTCTCGCCGTTTGCCGCGCTCACATACTCCATGCGCGGCGTCAGGTCCATGTGCCGGCCGTCGCGATACTGCTGCTGGTTGGCGATCTCTACCATCAGGTACTCGGTCATGCTTGCTGTAAGAATCGGTCCGATCGTCTCGTGATACAGCATCGAAAGCGCGCCACCCGAAACGTGGCCGCCTCCAAGATTGCCTGCGCCGGGCTGCACATGTTCGGAATACTCCCAGTCGTATTCCGTCACCGTGGCGCGCCACGGACCGATGGCCGCAAGCTTTGTCCCGATCGGCGGGAAGTTCTTCAGTCCATACGCTTCATCACGCGGCAACCTGGGCCGCTCGCTCGCCACTCCATCAAAGGTCCCGCGGTCCAGCACAGTTGCCAGCGCCTTGGCGTGCGTAAATGTGTGATGGATACACGGCAGATCCCCGTGCTCGAAGTAGCCTGGTCCGCCGTAAAGCAGTCCGTCGTGCGTGCACGCCGCCATCAATTCCAGATTGCGCCGCGCCACCTCGCGAAACCTGGGATCGAACTTCGACATCAAAACAAAGCCCGGCTCGCATCCGTCGCTCGTCCTGCTGCCCCACCAGCTCCACTTGTAGTTGCGCGTGCCGAAACTGTTGTCCCACGCGCCGTCGGGTAGCATGAACTCCATGTGCGTCTTCATCGCTTTCACGACCTGCTCCTGCACCGGCTTGTCGTCGGCCAGCAGGCTATAGAGCGCCAATGACGGCAGTGACTCCTCCACGTTGTACCCAAGATCCACCGGCCGGCACCCCTTCGGCGAAATTCCCTTCAGCGGATGCCCCTCGCCAAAGAGAAAACCATCCTGCGTGAACTGCCCCATCACCTCCTGCGCAAGCGATCGTGCCCTGTCGAAGTAATGCGTTTCGCCCAGCACTCGCCCGCAATGCTGGAAAGCCAGCGTCGCCGTTACCGGGTAATTCACGTTTCCCGTCTCAATGGTGATAAATCCATCCAGGAATTTCGCCGCTGCCGCCAGCCGGTCTTTCCACTTGGCCCGCGTGGCGGCGTCGAGAACCTCGCCGTGGTGCTCCAGCGCCTCAGCCAATGCGATGGAGTGAAATACAGTGATGCCCTGCCAGGTGCTCAGCGTGACGTCGTTCACCCAGCTCCCATCAGGACGGCTCACTTGCGCCTGCGACCACTCATGCACGAGCACGGCCGCTCGCACATACTTTGCTTCGTCAGTGGTATGCGCCATGCGCAGCAGCGGATATACCGCGTCGCCACACCGCCCATGGATCAACGCACAGGAAGGACACAGAACTCCGCCATAAGATGCTGGATCGCGAAACTCCGTCACCTGTCGCGTCAGCAATCCGTCGCACCAGGACCTCAATGTGTCGTTGTAGAGCCGTTTCTCGTCCGACTGTGCAGCTTCCCCTGCGACGGTCTCGCCGCGAGCAACGCTTGGCGCCACGGCTGCAAATGCCGGCTGCGCGGCGAACAATGCAACTCCGCCTGCAAATCGCTGCAGCAGTTCTCTCCTGCTCATTCCATCGTGAGAATCCTCGGTTTTCATCGAGGAAATACTACAGCTTGTTTTCAGAAATGTATATGTATCGCACTTGGAGAATGTGAACCGCCGGCGTGGTGCGCCGCGCGCAATGCCTCACTGCCTACCAGCTATGTACGGCCACGATCGAGGGTGCTCCGGTTTTGCCGTCAATCACATTCACCTTCAACACGGCCTCGATGTTCCGGTTGGCAAATCCGCTTCCGATCCGGTCCTTCAATAGCTGCAAGTAATGGGGACTGGTTGCGAACTCCGCCGCAGCTTCGGTTCCGTTTCGCCCCAGCCCGGCCAGCACCATTACCGGTCCGTCGATGGTGGAGTCGCGAAATCGCGCGACCAGCGCGTAATCGTCCGCGCTGGAATATGGCAGTGTGCTGTCGCGTTCCCAGTGGGTCCCGGGATGCGCATGGTCGGCAATGATTTCAGCCGTGCCCTGGCCCTGCACAAAATAAAAGCGCAAAGGATCAACGAAGCGAAGCGTCCATTGGTTGTTGTAGCCGCCCAGCAAGGTCACTGAATGCTCGCGCAAATCTGGCAGCGAGGAGGTCGCTGCCGAAGCCAGCTCGGTTGCAGCGCCAGAACGTTGCAGCTCGCCGCTCACTTGTGAAATTGCGGAAGCGATCTGCATCGAGACAAAGGTGTAGTCGATATCCCTTCCTGCGGTCTCCACACCCGAACGATTCTGCGGCGCAAACACCGAACTCCCCGTGCAAATGACGATCGGATGCTGATCACGCAGCAGGGGCGCCCAGAATTCAGCGACTGGGGTCCGCGCAAGTACGGCATGATTCTTCCACCAAAACCCGCCGGCAACGGCAACCACAAGAATCGCAATCAGGACTGCCCACCAAAGCATTTTCGAAGTGTTGACAGAAGAATGGGCGGCAACTGGATGTAAGCCAGGAGCAAAATGTCCAGCTTCAACCCTATCGAGCGCTAAAGACGCCTGTCCGGGCTCCCGCGCCTCGTTCGCCCAATGCGCATCCGTATCCGCGTCGTGAGGGGGTGCAGTCCCATGATCGGGATGATCAACAGTCTCCAGATGCTCATCATGAGCGTCGTGCCCCTGCAAGAACTCCGCGACATAGGATCCTGCCGGCAACGAGATCCGAATGCCGCCGATGCTGCTGTGTTCGGAATAGTAGAGCAGCAGGCGCTTCCTCACTTCGCCGGCTGTATAGCGAACGACCGTATCGGAATTCGTGTCGTAAGTCGGCGGCCGGTCAAACACCTCCACGCCCAGCGTGCGCTCTTTGAGCAAATCGACCTTGCCGGCCAGGGTATTCTCAACAATGTGTCGGAGAAGCGTGGGATATCGTTTGCTATTACAGAAATGCGGACTGGCCAGGATCGCTTCTAACTCCCGCAGAATCACATCACTATCTTGTTTGGTCTGCGGATGCCATGCTTCCCGTGTTGCATGGGCGCGGTTCATAAGTCCCTCGAATCATACTCGACTTTTTGTTTCTGCGGCAAGAACGTTTGGCACAAGAGTCGTCAGCTCGATAATAAAAAGATTCTAAAGAAGATCACACAAACATGCGCGGGCCAAACGGTAAGACACTTGCCAAGTCTGTGACCGAGTTTGTTAAAAGTCTGGAAATGGGGGAATCCCCTGTTTGCCTTCGGGTTTCACAAATGCTCGCGAACGAATCCGGTAGTCCCCTGTCGGTTCTTCGCCCGCGCGGCTCGAAGCATCAAACGAAACGGCATCTTTCTTATATGAGGGAATTTGAAAGCTGTCACCTCAGTAAGAAACTCTCAAGGTGATCAGTGATTAAGGTTTGAGGGGCAGGATAGGCGATTGGGACCAGTCACACACGCCAGACAAGCTCGACGAGAAAGACCGGCCACGTTCCCAGAAAATCTCCTACTCCCTGCCCGGCAGCACGAATCATCACGCACGCTTGGGCCTGAACTTCCCTTGGCAACGTAGGCAAGAGGCGGCACTTTTCCGACCCAAAAGGAAACAGCGTATTGCGGGCGCTCCTGCGCATAGAGTTCCTGGCGACCGGGCATAGATCGGTAACGTTAGTGAGAAACAAGGGAATAAACGAATCGTAGGGCAGGCACTACATCAAAACTAGGAGGTCCAATGAAGAGTTCAATGATCCGTTTCCTGGGGGCTTTGCGCGCCTGCATGGCGCCCTTTGCGGCTGCCACTGTCACGCTCGTTCTCATTGTTTGCGCGTCAACCGCGATTGCCCAAAGCGGTGCCGGCACCATTCAGGGCACGGTGACCGACTCAAGCGGCGCTGTCATCCCCGGCGCCACGGTCCACGTCCTGAACAAGGCCACAGGCGTGGCCATTGATTCCAAAACCAACAACGTCGGCTTCTACCAGGTGCCGGGTTTGAATACCGGGACCTACGCCGTTTCGATTTCCGCACCGAATATGAAGACGACCCAGGAAAGCATCGAATTGCTGGTCGCCCAGAACGCTGTGATCAATGCCACCTTGACGGCAGGATTGGTTTCCCAGCAAGTGACGGTATCGGCGAATACAGTGCAGCTGGAGACAACCGACAACGGCACCATCACCTCAACGCTTGAAAACGCGCGCATCAATGAACTCCCGATGAACGGGCGCAACATCATCTCCCTGGTGAACGAAACCACACCCGGCCTCGAAAGCTGTCCCGAGTCGAGTTCCTGCGCCAACGGACAGGAAGGCCCTTCGACGGAGTATGAAGCCGACGGCGCCACCATCACCAATCGCGAGTTTGGCGGCACGCATCAGGGCCAGAACCAGATGGTTGATCCCGATGCGATTCAGGAGGTCCGCGTCGAAGATGCCGCTGCAGGCGCGCAGTATGCCTCCCCGACAACAGTCATCCTCAATACCAAGTCCGGCACTAACCAACTGCATGGCTCGCTCTTTGAAACCGCCCGCAATAACGCCATCGGAATCGCGCGCGGCCGCAATAACCCCTCAAATTATGTTGCACCGCAGTACATCCGCAATGAGTTCGGCGGCTCCGTTGGCGGTCCCATCGTGATTCCTCATCTCTATCATGGCAGAAACAAAACCTTCTTCTTCTTCGCCTACGAGCGGTATTCGCTGGCGCAATCTCCCTTCCAGAATGAAGCAGTGCCGACCCCGCAGATGCAGCAGGGCGATTTTAGTCAGGCAACCAACAGCTCAAACGTTTTGCAGGAGCTATACGATCCGGCTACCACTGCGAACAGCGCGGCTTGCCTCGAGCCAACCTCCGACGGCACCGCCGCGCCCGCCAATCCCTACTGCCGAAAAAGCTTCACCTCGGAGTACACCGAGGGCCCGGGCGCAGGTCCCGCAAACTGCAATGGCAACACCAACTGCATCCCGGCCAGCGAGGAAGCTGCCCTCACCAAGACCCTGAACGCCATGCAGCCGACGACGACAGGCCAATACGGTGTTCTTAACCCCAACATCAGCCCTGTAGCCGCAAACAACTACACCGGGTCGGTGAGAGAACTGACCGTCGAGCCGCAGATCACCTGGCGTTTGGACCAGGTATTCAATGAGAACAACCGGGCCTACCTGCGATATACGCAGAATATTACGCAAAGCACCAGCCCTCGCAACGACCCGAACGGGGCGTCCTATACGCTGGCAGCGACCGCGCCAGGCGGGGCATCCATCCCAGCCTTGGCCAGCGGCGTTTCCTACACTCCTTCAAACGTTTATGCCGGCGCGCTGGGTTACACGCATGTCTTTTCACCCACATTCTATTCTGAAACGGTCCTGAGCCAAAGCTGGTACGGCGAGCACAACCTGGCGGGCGGAACTCCCAATGCCGATTTCGAAAAAGAGCTTGGTTTGCCCAACAATTTTGGCGAGCCGGGCTTTCCCGAAATTGCAGGCACATTCTCCGAATTTGGCGGCACGCAATTTCAGTACAGCGTCACCACCACGACCTACGACGCTGATGAAAACCTGACCAAAACACTGGGCAAGCACCAGTTGATGTTTGGCGGACGTTACAGGTTCGAGCACATCGGATCGATTCCCGACGAGATTAAAGACACCTTCCAGTTCGGCGATTACGCAACGGCTCTCCTCAATCCGTCCACGTACACCAGTTCAGCCGCCACTGCTTACTCGAATTCGGGCCAGGCCAATGCCGACGAATTCCTGGGCGCAGCCTACTCCTACAGCAACAACATCGAGCCCCCATATCAACATCTGCACGATATGGAATTCGACGCCTATATCCAGGACAACTACCGGGTTCGCAACAATCTCACGCTCAACCTCGGCCTTCGCTGGGAGGCGCATCCGGCCATGTGGGAAGGTCAGGGCGCCATGATGGGTTTTGACCTCAAGAACGATGCCATCGTCACCTCCGGCTCGCCCTCGCAACTGGAAACCGAAACACCGCCGCTGACGACCGCGGCGGTGATTGCCAACGACATGGCCGACGGCGTCAAGTTTGAAACGCCGGCTCAGGCAGGGTTGCCGCCCATGCTGGTGAACAGCTATGACGCAACCTTCAGTCCGCGCGTAGGAGCCGCATGGCAGCCCTTCGGCAAATGGGGAACTGTGTTGCGCGGCGCAGTGGGCCGATTCATCTATCCTGTCCCGGTTCGCGAAGAAGCCCGCTTGATCAACCGCAACAATCCCTTCACCGCAGGCTATTCGGAAAGCTATACCAGCTCCACATACACGCCGCATTCGAACTACATGATGCTTTCCTCGGCGAACAACTCTCCAAACTTCAGCTACACCACCACGACTCCAACAACAGGTTCAGGCTGGCCGATCATGGGATTCAACAGCACGAACGTGGTCAACAGCACCAGCACCACGGCGATTACGCCGGGCCTGAGCATCGTGAACATCGATCCGGATAATCCCCCCTCGTATGTGGATGAGGCTAATTTTACGATCGAGCAACCGATCAAATGGGGCTCGGTGCTGCGCGTCAGCTACCTCTACACGCATGGAACGAACCTGAACGACTCGTTCTACTACAACGATCATCCCTCGGCATACAGCTGGGAGATCCAGCAAGGCGCGGAGACACCTGCCAATCCGGGGAGTGCAGTCTCGCCTTACAATTCAAGCACCGGTGAAGGCCCGTATGACAACTTGACCTATGGCTCTGGAAGCTACCAGATCCAGAAGTCCGGCTGGTCCAACTACAACGCTCTCCAGGCGGTCTACCAGAAGCTCTACCACAGCGGCTCTGCCTGGCAGGTCATGTATGTCTGGGAAAAGAACCTGCGCACCGGCGGCGACTACGGCGGCGAAAACGGCGACGACGTCGATCCTTACGTCAACTACGTGAACTCCTATATCGGCAACTAGGTCGGCGCCGGCGCGAACACGGTGACGGTGGGTCCTGCCGATGCCGTTTCCGCCTTGCCGGGCCCGCCGAGTCTGCCGCCCCCTCCGCCCAGCGGCACCCAGCCGTGGCAATACTACAAAGCCCTGAACCGCTGGGAAAACTACATGGTGGATACCAACACGCCGCCGCAGCATCTGCAGTTCAACGGCCTGATTGACTTCCCGTTCGGGCGCGGCAAGCGCTGGCTGAGTAATGTCAACAAGCCCTTGAACGAACTGGTCGGCGGCTGGCAGCTCGCCGCCGCGGGACGACTCACTGTGACGGACTTCCAGATCAACCTGTCCGGTTCGACGAATAAGACAAACTGGGGACCGACCAATCCGCTGGTGAAATACAAGAAAGCCGCGCCGATCACCGATTGCACCAGCGGCCAGTGCGTGAAGGAATACGAATGGTTCAACGGCTACATTGCACCAACTTCGCTTTCCGGTAATCCGTGTACTGCCGGGTTGAACAACGTTGTCAGCGGCCTGCCTACGAGCTGGGCCGCCTATCAATCGCCCCTGGATACGTCTTGCAGTGCACCCGTTGGCGACAAAACGAAGACAGACCAATACTATGGGGACAACAATGTCGCCATGAGCGGGGTCACCGGGCTCGCATACCCGGGCGCCAAGGCACAGGCGAATGGCACAATCATTGGATATGGCGACGTCCCCAGCAATAACAACAATGGAGCTACGGAGGACGCCATCGACGTCACCAATCCATTCGCTCACACAGTTCTAAACGGGCCGTTGAACTGGGGCGTCGATGCCTCGCTGTTCAAAGTCTTTCCCATTAGGGAATCCATGAACCTGCGCATCAATGTTAATGCCTTCAACGCCTTCAACAATCAGGGCCTCGCCAACCCCAACGGAAGTACAGGCGAGACCTGCGTGCAGGCGGGAACCTCAGTCTGCAGTTCATACAACACGCCCAGGCAGATACAAATCACCGCACGCTTCGATTTCTGACGAAATGTTTTGAGAATGCTGAAAGCCCGGCCACGCAATCGGCCGGGCTTTCCTTTTGACGGCTTCCTGGTGCAGTGCTTCGCTCAGGGAATTGTGTATCCGCATGCCCTCGCTCCCGTCCCGCGTCAAGGCCCATTCCCTCCCAAACTCGCCCGAACCACTGAAAGCAAAGCGGATATCTTTTTTACTGGGACTGCAGATTATTTCTAAGTTCGGCGCACAATGAACATAGTGTATGTCTCTGTTCTCTGTTCTATGGTTCCTGGTCTCTAAGTCCATTGTTCCCCGGAATTTGAGCTATAAGTTCCTGAAAGCAATCAATGTTAGCCCGGATCTCCGATCCGGAACGCTCTGAGAATAAGAGATTTATCCCAAAACACCCCGGGGGAGGGGAGGGGGGGAGGGGGTACCATTCAGTAAACGCCTTCGCCTGCCAACTCTACACCAGCAGACCAGATGCGCTCAACGCGCTGCGCCCCGCCGAAAGACGACGCATCAACACGCTCGCGTCTATCATCAAAAAAGAGAAATGATGCCAACTGCAGCTGATGAGTCGGCGCCAAAAAGCGCCGCGAATAGCAAACCCGTCACCATCGGCATACTTGCCCTGCAGGGCGATTACGCGGCGCACGCCCACGCCTTTGCCGATGCCGGCGCGCGCACGGTTCTGGTGCGCAAACCCGAGCAACTTGCCGGCCTTGATGGCCTTGTGATGCCCGGCGGCGAATCCACCACCATGCTCAAGTTTCTTGAGAAAAACGACTTCTTTCAAGAGCTCGGCAAATTCGCATCAACCACGCCTTGTTTCGCCACCTGCGCGGGATGCATCCTGCTGGCGCGTGAAGTGCTGCACCCCAAGCAGAAAAGTCTCGGTTTACTTGACGCGACTGTCGAGCGCAATGCTTACGGCCGGCAAATTGACTCCACCATTCTCACGCTTCCCACCGAGTTGCCTGGCGGTCCGCTGGAGATGGTCTTCATTCGTTCGCCCCGCATTACCCGCGTGGGCCCGGGCGTCCAGGTGCTCGCAAAGCGTGACGGTTTCCCAACTCTCGTCCGCCAGGGCCATTTGCTGGCGGCCACCTTCCACCCAGAGATGACTTCAGACTCTCGCGTGCAAAAGCTCTTCCTTAATATGGTCGCGGCGCGTCAAGCATAGCGGAAGAGCGCTTTGAAGCCGTAGTCCATGTGTTGCTGGATGTGGCAGTGAAAGAGCGCCAGGCCCGGTTGGTCGGCCGTGAAATCAACCACGGCCCGCCCGTAATACGGCACAACGACCGTATCTTTGATGATGCCGGAGGACTGCTTCCCGTTGATCTCGGCGATCTGCCACAAGTGCCGGTGCAGGTGCATCGGATGCGCATCGTCCGTACGGTTTCGCATCACCAGGCGGTATCGCGTCCCCTGCTTCAGAACGAATTCACGATCATGAGGGTATGGTTTCCCATTGACGAGCCACACGTTGAACTTCCCTGCCCCGCCGGGAATCTTTTCGAAAATGGTTTCGATCGTCTCCTCAGGCGCAGGGGCGCTCGTGCTGCCATTGCCAAAGATCGTGTAATCCCACGGAAGCTTCGGCGGGTCGATCCACTGCGGTTGTGTATGCTGGCCCGCATACTCAACCACAACACCGAGCCCCATTTCGCGAATGGGCTTTTCGGTTGAGCCAAGGATCCAGATTCCCGGATGATTCATCTCCACAACGGCATCGATCCGCTCGCCAGCACCAAGAAAGATTGAGTCCACCATCTGCGGCGAGGGCGCCGGATTGCCGTCGAGCGCGATCACCTTCATCTTGTGCCCGGCCAAAGCGATGCGTCGATTCTCAATGGCGCTTGCATTCAGGAAATGAATCAGCAGCCGCTGCCCTTCGCTCACGCGGATGGGGTCGCCCGACCCCAGCGCCTTGTCGTTGATCGAATACGTCATCGATCCCACTTCCAGGCCATCGGGTTCGGTGTTCATCACCGCTGGCTTTTCCAACAGCGGTCCGTTGTGCGTGTCGTCGTCATCGTCTTCCATGCTCGCGGTGAAGAAAGGCTCCCAATCGCGAATGGCGAGAAAAAGTTCCTGGTCGTAGTTGCCAGGATCGTTCCCGTTATCGACATAGACAAACCCGAACTGACCCGTGTAAGCGCCCTTGTGCAGGTCGTCCATGGCCATGGCATGCGAGTGGTACCAGCGGCTGCCGGCCGGTCTTGGAGTCAGTTGAAAGCTGCGCCGTCCGTGAGGCGCCACCAGCGGGGAACCTTCCTCCTCGGTTCCATCCACTTCGGGCGGGATCAGCATGCCGTGCCAGTGCACCAGTTCCGGCGTGTCCGTATCATTGATCACTTCAACGGTTACAGGCTTCCCTTCGCGCATGCGCAGCGCCGGCCCAGGCGCGGTGCCGTTGTAGCCAATGGTCGACAGGATGTGGGCCGGATCGAGCTCCACCGTAACCGGCGCAATGCGCAGAGTGTAGTCGGCCTTCTCCTCGGGCGGGCTCTGCGGCATGGTCATGCCCGAGCGACCATCCGCCGCGGACCCGACCTGCGCATTGGCCGGCAGCTTTCCGGCTGCTGCCTGTGCCAACGCCAACCCGCCAAGTTTGAGGAGATTTCGTCTGTTCACGGGCTCCCCGCCGATGCCGAACCTGCCTGCATCGTCTCACGCATTCGACGAGCCGGACAAGCCTTTCCGGCCCTGTCTCTCGGCTTGCAACCAACCCATGGCCCGTTTCGTCTATAACATCAATTAGCAGGCCGGGCATTTCGCGCGCGGTTCCCCTCCGCGGAGGTCCCACATGAAGCTCCCCAAGGTCGCACTCGTGACCGTTGCAGCCGCAGCTTGCGGTGCAGGGCTTTGGGCTTTGCAGCGCACTGCGGATTTCGGCTTTGGCGACGACGACTCGCCCACCAACGTCAAGGCGGAGTTCTACTGGTCGCGTCTCGCCTACACCTCCAGCATGCAAAGCTTCGGCGGGTTCGGCGGCTGGGGCCGTCGTGGGTGGTCTTCCTGGTCCCGCGACTATCCCAAGGCCGATCGCCAGTTTCTGATTGCCATGCATCGTCTTACGCGGATTGATGGCCGGCCCACGGAGCAGGTCGTTAGTCTCGACAACGATGACATCTTCAACTATCCGTGGATCTATGCGGTGCAGGTTCAGAACTGGACTTTCACCGACGCTGAAGCCAAGCGGCTGCGGGAATACCTGCTCAAAGGCGGCTTTCTCATGGTCGACGACTTCCATGGCACTGAGGATTGGGAGCGCTTCATGAACGGCATGCGCCAGGTACTTCCGGATCGCCCCATTGAAGACCTGCAAAGCGGCGACGAAATCTTTCACACCCTCTACGACATCGACGACAAGATGCAGATTCCCGGCGAGCAATATGTATGGACCGGCCGCACTTACGAGAAAGATGGCTATCAACCCAAGTGGCGCGCCATCCGCGACGACAAGGGCCGCATCATTGTCGCCATTTGCCACAACATGCATCTCGGCGATGCGTGGGAGTGGGCGGACGATCCGAACTACCCTGAGACCTTTGCTTCAATGGCCTTCCGAGTGGGGCTCGATTACATCATCTACGGCATGACGCACTAATTTTTTCGCGTTGCGACTGGGGAGTTTTGAAGGCGGGAGTTTCTGATTCTCTCAGGATCTGCTGACGGAGCACAGGACTCGAAGAACCATGTTTCAGTTCTTCTTCAAGTATCCGAGCACGGTCTTCACCAGGGGCCACTTTGTGCTTCTGAGCGCATGGCCCGCATGGCTGCTGCCCGTGCTGATTCTGGCGGCTGCGGGCGGCCTTGCATTGCTCTTTCGCTCCCGCCTGCGCGATGTTGCGCCCAATTTCCGCCGTTGGCACGCCGTTGCCAGCTGGGGAATGCAGTCCGCGCTGATTGCGCTCATCTTATTTCTTTTATGGCAGCCGGCAATTCTCATTTCAGAGCTGAATTCGCAGCAGAACATCATCGCCGTCGTCGTCGATGACTCGCGCAGCATGGCTGTTGCCGACAGCAATGGCAGGACGCGCGAGTCCGCGGCTCTGGCGGTCCTCGAGGGCGGACTCCTTGCCGGACTCCGCAAGCGCTTCCAGACTCGGCTTTATCGCATGGGCAGCCAACTCACGCCCGTGACGGTATTGCAGGCGATTGCTCCTGTAGAGCCAGCCACGCATATCGGCGATGGTCTAAAACTATTGGCGACGAGCACGGCCGACCTTCCTGTTGGCGCGGTTCTCCTGCTCAGCGATGGCAGTGAGAACTCCGCTGGAATGGGCGGCTCGGGCATCAGTCTCGACGCGCTCCAGGCGCTCGGCAACCGCCGCCTGCCAGTGCACATAGTGGGCTTCGGCAATCTTGAAGCCACACGCGATATTGAGATGGAGGATGTAAGCGTCGCTGCCAGCGTTGCCGCGAACGCGCGCGCTGCGGCCACGGTCAGCCTGGTCCAGCATGGTTATTCGGGTCAAGCGGCAAGGCTTTCTGTTCGCGACCAGGACAAGACACTTGCTGAGCGGACAATCACGCTCGCGCCGGATGGCCGAATCGAGACCGAGCCTCTGTATTTCCCTGTCGGCTCGGCGGGCGCAAGGAGCCTGACCTTCAGCGTCGATCCGCTCCCCGGCGAAGAAAACGCCAGCAACAACTTCATGACCCGGCCCATAGCGGTCAGCGATGCGAAGCGACGCATCCTATATATAGAGGGCGAGCCACGCTGGGAGTACAAGTTCATCCGCCGCGCCGAAGACGACGATCCAACAGTCCAAATCGTCTCGATGCTCCGCACCAGTGAGAACAAGATCTATCGCCAGGGCATCAGCGACCCGGGCGAGCTCGCGGAAGGCTTCCCTGTACGCGCCGAAGATCTCTTCGGCTACTCGGGCATCATCATCGGCTCTGTCGCCGCCGATTACTTCACACCGTTGCAGCAGGAACTGCTCCGCGAGTATGTCGATCGCCGAGGTGGTGGAATTCTATTTCTCGGCGGTCGTGAATCGCTGGGTGATGGTGGCTGGGCCGCGTCGAGCCTGAACGATCTTCTTCCAACGTTTCTGCCGCCAGGCAATCACAGCTTTCACCGCAATCCAGCAACCGTCGAGCTCACTGCGGAAGGCGTCGATTCGCCCATCACGCGGATTCTCGACGATCCCCAGAAGAATGCGGAGCGCTGGAAGAAGCTGACGTATCTCGCCGATTACGAAGACCCCGGCTCTCCAAAACCAGGAGCAACCGTGCTGGCCTTGATGAACGCGGGCCATCGCAATCTGCCGCTGCTCGTCACTCAAAACTACGGCCATGGACGCACCGCCATTCTGGCAACTGGGGGAACGTGGCGATGGCAGATGAGCGAGCCGCTTGGGGACCCGTCGCACGATCTCTTCTGGCAGCAGCTTTTGCGCTGGCTTGTCGCGCAGTCGCCGGGTCCGGTGTCGGCTGCCATGCAGTCGCGGCTCCTCATGGATCAAGGCCAAATGCAGCTCACTGCGGTGGTGCGCGATCGCGAATTTCAACCCGCGGTCAATGCACACGTAACCGCTCACATCGTCGGACCTGAAGACACGAACGTAACAATCGACCTCACTCCCTCGCAGCAGACGCCGGGTGATTATCAAACCCAGTGGAATGCGGAAAAGCCAGGCACTTATCTCGCAGAGATCACGGCAGAATCCACGGACAATCCGCCGCAGCAACTGGGAAGCGATGTCGTCACCTTCCAGCGCGAAGATGGCGTCGCGGAGAATTTCCACACCGCGCAGAATCGGCGCCTGCTTGAGCAACTCGCCGCAGAAACCGGCGGGAAGTATTGGAACCCGTCAGATCTCAAAAACCTGCCACGCGACATTTCCTACTCTGAAGCGGGCATCTCTGTTCGCGACACAAAAGAGCTTTGGGATATGCCCATCGTCTTCTTCCTTTTGCTCGGACTTCCTATCGCCGAGTGGCTGCTGCGCCGCAAGTGGGGTATCGTATGACACGCGCGCTGCTATTACTCGCAATTTTCGCGTTTGCTCTTCCGGCGCGGGCGGCTACATATATCGTCATTGTTGCCGGCCTTGGCGGCGAGCCCGATTATGAACAGCGTTTCACCGCTGCCGCAAATGATCTCGACCGCATTTTCAGGGCGGAGGGACCGTCCGCGCACGTCACGACGCTCACCGGACCGCAGTCCACCGCGGCACAGTTGCGTGATGCGCTCACGGGTGTCGCGTACGACGCCCATCCAGACGACGACTTTGTGCTGATTCTTATCGGGCATGGCTCGTTCGATGGCGTCGAGTACAAATTCAATCTCGTCGGGCCCGATCTCAGCGCGGCCGATATCGCCGGCCTTTGTGATCGCATCTCCGCAAGGCGCCAACTAATCGTGGACACGACAAGTGCGAGCGGCGGTGCAATTGCGGCTCTCGCGCGCCCCGGCCGGGCAGTCATCGCGGCAACAAAATCCGGCACGGAGAAAAATGCCACCGTTTTCGCGCGATATTGGGTTGAGGCACTCCAGGATCCTGCAGTTGATACAGACAAGAGCGACTCAATCAGCGCAATGGAGGCCTTTACATATGCGACAAAGAAGACTGCAGCATTTTACGAGTCGCAAAAGCGCCTTGCCACCGAGCACGCGGTATTCAATGACACGGGAGCAGGTGCACCGGTGCGCGAAGCAGGAGAGGGGCAGGGCGAGCTGCTTTCGCGCTTCACGTTGCTCCGACTCGGCAGCAGCCAGGAAGCTGCCAACAACCCGGCGATGCGCGCGCTTCTTGAACAGAAAGACACTCTCGAGCAAACAATTGACACATTGAAGTACCAGAAGGCAGCGATGGACCCCGCGGATTACAAGAAGCAGCTTACCGACACGCTTGTCGCGCTGGCGAAGGTGCAAGATGAACTCGACCGGGGAGCAGCCAAATGAGGCGATTCGCTCCCATCTTCGTTGCTCTGCTGGCCCTCGCCACACTGGCCCGCGCAGCCACGCCCGCCGATTGCTGGGCGTTGCGCAAGCATGGTGCGGACGAGAAGGCCAGGGATTGCTTTGAAGCGCTTACGCGCAGCCCGAGTTCCTATGACCGTGCGGAAGGTTTCTGGGGTCTTGAAGAATGGGAGCAGGCGAACTCCGAGTTTCGCCTGGCTACACAATCGCCTGACGCTGAAGCCCTCTATAAAGTCCGGTGGGGAATGCTCCTGCATGAGCGATTCAATGACGGAGATGCCGCCGATCTCTTTCGCGAAGCTCTCGCAAGTGATCCGTTGAACGCCGGAGCTTACATCGGCCTGGCGCTCGTCTCGGCAGACGCGTTCGATGGCCAGGCAGCCGAATACGCGGACAAAGCCATTGCGCTTAATCTCAATCCAGCCGATGCGCACGCCCTGATGGCCGTCCTTGCGCCCGACGCGCACGAACTGCTGGCCGACCTCGCGCTCACCAACGACGATCGAGAGGCGGCCGCCGCCGAAGCCGACAAGGCTATCGCTCTCGAGCCGGACGCATTCGACGCGATGGCCATTCATGCCGCTCTCGAATTGCTCGCCGATCGGCCGCCGGATGCATGGTTCGCGAAAATCGCAGCGATCAATCCGCACTACGGCGAAGCTTACCTGCGCGTCGGTCGTCAGCTCGAGCTGCACTATCGCTACGAAGACGCGGTTACATATTACCGGAAGGCTATCGACGCTGACCCGCACCTCTGGTCTGCACATTCGGCGCTTGGCATCGACCTGATGCGGCTGGGCAAAGAAGAGGAGCCTTATCACGAGCTGGAGCTTGCCTACAACAATGGATACCGCGATGCGGCGACCGTCAATAGTCTGCGTTTGCTCGACAGCTACAAGAACTTCGACACCATTCGTGACGGCACAACCATCCTGAAGCTCAACAAAGCGGAATCTGCCGAACTCTTACCCTACATTCAGCCCGAGTTACATACGATCATTGCCACCTACGAGAAGAAGTACCACATGACGCTTCCCGGGCCCGTGCAGGTCGAGGTGTATCCCAACCACGAGGACTTTGCCGTGCGCACCACGGGAATGCCCGGACTCGGCGCTCTCGGTGTGACCTTTGGCGAAGTGGTGGCCATGGACAGCCCCACCGCGCGCATACCCGGCGACTTCAATTGGGGTTCGACACTCTGGCACGAGATGAGCCATGTCTTCATTCTCACCGCAACCAATCATCGCGTGCCGCGATGGTTCACTGAAGGACTTGCAGTGCACGAAGAAGGCCAGCGCTCACCCGAATGGCACAACCGGATCACGCCCGAAGTTCTGATCGCCATTCGCGACAAAAAGCTGCTCCCGGTTGCCAAACTCGACCGCGGCTTCGTCTTTCCCGACTATCCCTCCCAGGTCGTCGTCTCCTACTTCCAGGCCGGGTCGATCTGCGACTTCATCGGTGAGGAGTGGGGCGAGGGCAAGCTCCTGGATATGGTCCACTCCTTCGCTCAATTGCAAACCACGCCGCAGTCGATCCAGTCGAACCTCGGCCTCTCGCCGGAACAATTCGATCGCCGGTATCTCGCCTGGATTGAAAAGAAATATAGTTCTGAGGCAACGCATTTCGAAGACTGGCACGAGAAGCTCAAGGCGCTGGTTGCGGCGGCTGAACAGAAACAAAACGACCAGGTATTGCAACAGGGACCCGCGATTCTTGGCCTCTATCCGGAGTATGTTGACGAAGCCAATGTCTATGAACTGATGGCCGACGCGTACAAGGCGCGCGGCTCGCCCAAGTCGGAGGAGGCAATCCTCACCGGCTACGAACACGCAGGTGGCCAATCACCGGACCTGCTGAAGCGGCTTGCACAACTCGAGCAGGATGACGGTAAGCCATCCGAAGCAATCGCCACCCTCGAGCGCCTGAACTATATCTATCCGGTGAAAGACGAAGATCTGCACCGGCACCTCGGCGATCTGCTCTATGCGCAAAAGCAATATGACTCAGCAATTCGCGAATACAACGTAGTCATCGCATCCAATCCTGTCGACAAGGCTGGCGCGGAGTTCAATCTCGCGCAGGCCTATTTTGCTGCCGGGCAGAACGGCAACGCGAAAGATAGTGTGCTGGCTGCCCTCGAGGTTGCGCCCGGCTACCGCCCCGCGCAGAAACTACTTTTGGAGCTCGAACAAACGCAATCAAAATCGAACTGAGGGGAACGAAACTCGATGGCTTCTTTCGCGGGATTGAATCAAGACGCAGCGCTCCTCCAGGAACGCATCGAGCGCTTTCATGCGGTGCGCGAGGAGATCCTCAGCCAGGTGCGCGAGGTGATTGTTGGCCAGGAAGAGGTGATCGACCAGATCCTGATTGCCATATTTGTCGGCGGTCATTGCCTGCTGACTGGTATGCCCGGCACCGCCAAGACGCTCATGGTGCGCACCATCGCCGACGCCCTCGGCCTGCAGTTTCGGCGTATTCAGTTCACGCCCGACCTCATGCCATCCGACATCACGGGTACCGACATCATTGAAGAAGATCTCACCACTGGCCATCGCAAGTGGACGTTCGTCGAAGGCCCGATCTTCGGCAATATCCTGCTTGCCGACGAGATCAATCGCACACCGCCCAAAACGCAATCAGCACTTCTTGAAGCCATGCAGGAGCACTCTTGCACAGTGCGCGGCCACCTTTACCATCTGCCGGCTCCGTTCTTCGTGCTCGCTACACAGAACCCCATCGAGCTCGAAGGCACTTATCCGCTGCCCGAGGCGCAGTTGGACCGCTTTTTGTTCAATGCTATTCTCGGCGACTTGAATGCCGAGGACGAATTAAAGGTCATCGATCGCACCACGACGACGCACGTGGCTAATGCAAAGCCAATCACCTCCGCTGAAGACCTGCTCGACTTTCAGCAGCTTGTGCTCATGGTGCCCATCGCTGATACCCTCGCGCGCTACGTAGTGAGCATGGTGCGCGCTTCGCGCCCGAAGAGTGAAAATGCGCCCGACTTCGTCAAGAAATATGTCAACTACGGAGCCAGCGTCCGCGCGGCGCAATTTATCGTGCTTGCCGGCAAGGCTCGCGCTCTCTCCCACAAGCGTTACCACGTCACCTATGACGATCTCGCTTCGGTGGTCACTCCGGTGTTACGCCACCGCATCCTGCTCAACTTTCATGCTGAGTCTGATCGGATCGACACGGACGAAGTCATCCGCCGGCTGATCGAATCTGTCCAGCGGCCCAAGGAGAAGTGATGCAGCGTTTTCTCGATCCCGAGGTCCTGGCCAGCATCTCCTCGCTTGATCTGCTGGCGAAAACAGTCGTAGACGGTTTTGTTGCCGGGCTGCATCGCTCGCCCGACTTCGGGTTCAGCCAGGAGTTCGCCGAGTATCGCGCCTATACTCCGGGCGATGATCTGCGCCACGTGGACTGGAATCTATTTGCGCGAACGGAACGCTGCTATCTGAAGCGTTATCGCGGCGAAACCAACAGCCAGCTCACGATCCTGCTCGATGCGAGTAATTCGATGCAATACACTTCCGGTCCACCGGCGAAGATGGACTACGCCCGATATATTGCGGCATCGCTCTTTTATCTCGCCATTCACAGCCAGCGCGACGCGGCGGGCCTCATCGTCTTTGATGACGAAGTGCGCGATTACATCCGACCCTCGACCCGGCCCGGTCAGCTTGCGCGGCTTTTCGCCAGTCTCGAACGCGCAGAGCCGCGAGCGCGCACCGATTTTGCCAAACCGCTGCGCCACTTTCAGAACTTTCTCCACAGGCGCGGCATCGCGATCATGATTTCTGATTTCTACGAGAATCCCGAGACAATCATCGACACGGTCGCACCTCTTCATTTCCATGGCCACGAAGTGGTACTGTTCCACATCCTTGATCCACAGGAAATTCGGCCAGCACTGAAAACTTCGTCGATTCTCATCGATATGGAAACCGACCAGAAGTTCGAAGTTGTGCCCGAATATGTGAAAACCACTTATCGCGAAAGAGTGGACGCGCACATCGAAGAACTTCGGTCTCGCGCACTCGGTGCGGGTATGGACTACCAGTTGATCGTCACCAATCAACCTTTGGATTTGGCGTTGCGCGAATATCTTACTTTGCGGCAGGCAGGTAATTGATGGGCTTTCTTGCACCATGGTTCCTCGGCGGTTTGGCGGCGCTTGGCGTCCCGGTGTTCGTGCATCTTCTGCGCAAACACGTCACCATTCCGCGGCCGGTGAGCTCGCTCATGTTCTTCGAACGCGGCACGCAAAGCTCCACGCGCCATCGGCGTTTGCGCTACCTGCTTCTGTTCGGCCTACGCTTTGCTCTCGTGCTGCTGGTTGTTCTTGCATTCGCCAACCCATTCGTGCGCCGTGCCGCTGCCGGCGCCAACGATCGAATCCTCCTTATTGTTCTCGACGACTCCTTCAGCATGCGGGCCGGCACGCGATTTGCCGATGCGAAGCAGCAGGCGCTGGCCACGCTGGCTGCGAAGCCGGCTGCGCAGAAGGCGCAAGTGGTTGCGCTTGGCGGCGAACTCGAAGCCGTGACGCAGCCCATCGCCGACGGCGCGCAGTTGCGGACCGCTCTTGAAAGCATCCAGCCCGGCGATGCGCATGCGAGCTTTGGCGAGTTGGTTCGCTACATACGCACCATGAGCGAAAATGTTCGCGCTCCCATCGACCTTAATCTCTTTAGCGACATGCAGCACACGGCCATGCCGGCGAATTTCGCCGACCTGGTTCTTCCGCAAAACGTCAAGCTCATGCTGCACTCGGTCGCCCAGGGCGCCGCGCCGCCCAACTGGACGGTCGAAAGCGTTAGCGCTCCTGCCGAGCTGTCCGATCCCAAAGACCCGAAACGATCGCATGTCGAGGCAGTCATTGCCGGCTTTGGAGCTCCTGCGGCAACAAAAACGATCTCACTGCTGGTCAATGGCAAAGTGATCGCGTCGCGCAAAATCGACATCCCGGCGGATGGCCGCGCCACCGTTGAATTTGCGCCGCTCAATGTCGACTATGGCCTCAATCGCTGCCAGGTGCGCATTGAAGGCGGGGACGCGTTCCCTGCCGATGATGGAAGCGTCTTTTCGGTGCGTCGTTCCGATCCCGCGCGCGTCCTTTTTGTGCACAATCAGAGCGAGAATCGTTCTCCGATCTACTTCAGCGCCGCGCTTGATGCGGCAGCACATGCATCATTTGTCTTGCAATCCGTTGCCGCGGAACAATCCACCGACCTTGATCTTTCGAAATTCGCCTTCGTGGTTCTCTCCGATACCATGACGCTTCCCGCCATCTTCGAGCACGCGCTTTCGGCCTATGTGGCCAAGGGTGGTAGCGTGCTTATCGCGCTTGGTACATCTGCCGCGCGCCTGCCGCAGATTCCTTTATGGGGCGGCGGCACTCGCGAGGCGCACGATTACGCGCGCTCGGGAAACCCGGCGACCATTGGGCAGGTCGATTTCAGCTATCCAGCGCTCGCGCAAGCGCAGCCAGGCAGCGACAACGGCGGCTGGGCCGAGGTCAAGGTCTTGTACGCGGTGCCCGTCGATCCCGCCCAAGCCCGTATCGCCGCGCGCCTCGCGGACGGCACACCGCTGCTGCTTGAAAAGCAAATCGGCGAGGGCCGCATCCTGCTGTTCACTTCGGGTCTCGATAACCTGACCAACGATCTCCCCTTGCATCCGCTCTTTGTCGCGTTTGTTGATCGCACCGCCCGCTATCTTTCAGGTACGGAGCAATTGAGCGGATCAAGACTCGTGGACTCGTACGTGCAACTGCGCGCTGCAGCCGCGCCGTCCGGCGCAGCCGGAAGCGTCGAAGTCGTCGACCCGGATGGCCACAGGCCGCTCTCATTGAGCGAAGCGCGCACCGCGCAGTCCTTGCGCCTCGAACGCGCCGGCTTTTACCAAATTCACTTTGCGAATGGACGAGATGCTCTCATCGGCGTCAACCCTGACCGTCGCGAGTCCGATCTCGAGCCGATTCCGCCCGATCTTCTCGCGCTTTGGAGCGGAAGCTCTAGCGGCTCGCCTCAACAGGCCGCAGGCTCCGCTTCCGGCCAAACACAATCTCGCACCGTAAGTTTCTGGTGGTACCTCATGCTGCTCGCTCTATTGGCCGCAATGGCGCAGACCGCAATCGCCAGCGGATACCTGGGCACACAGCGGGAGGAAGTATGAGCAACTCAAGCGAGCTCAACTCCTTCATTGCGCGGACTCGGCAGAGGCTGCGCCTGGGCGCGTGGCTGCGCGGCGCGCTGATCTTCATTGGCGCCGCGCTCTGCGTGACGGTCATTCTCGTCCTCGTGCTCAACCACTTTGCATTTCCCGCTCAAGGCGTGACGATGGGGCGATGGTTCATCCTGTTTGCGCTCGCTGCTGCCGCGATCCTTGGCTTGGCGCTCCCGCTCCTTCGGCTCACACGCGCGCGGGCCGTTCGCCTCACCGAAGCCGCCAATCCCGATCTCGAGCAACGCCTGACAACTTTTCACGAGGCCGCTGACAAGGGCGGCGATGCTTTCCTGGAACTACTCGCCGCGGATACGCTGACCTACGCGCGCCAAACCGACGCGTCGGTCGTTGTTCCCAGCAATCATCTCTTTGCTCTCGGAGGAGCTGCAGCGGGCTGCTTTGGCGCCCTGCTCTGGCTGATCACCGGTGGGCCTGGGTTCCTTGGTTACGGGGCATCACTCATTTGGACGGGAGCGAAGAAGGACGCTGCTCCCCTGTACACAATCGCTGTTGCGCCGGGCGACGTCACAGTGCGCCGCAACAGCGACCAGCTCATCTCGGCGCATGTCTCCGGCATGAAGCCTGACAAGGCACAGCTTTTTGCGCATTACAAAAGCGCACCGGGATGGGAGCGCGTCGCCATGCAGGCAGCGCCTGACTCCGGTAGCGGAGCGAGTTATCAATTCGTGCTCGCCGGGCTGCCGGAAAACGTCGAGTACTACGTCGCTTCGGGGCCGCTCGTTTCTCCGCATTACAAGGTCCTCGTAGTCGATCTGCCCTCCGTCAAGGGGATTCGCGTCACCTATCACTACCCGCCATGGACAGGAATGAAGCCGGTTACTGAAGAACATTCCGGCGATCTACGCGCCATCGAGGGTACCGAAGCGCAGGTCGATATTGAGATGGACCGGCCGCTACAGGATGGGCGGCTTGCGCTCGACGGTGGCCTGACGGTCCATTTGACGGGTGGCGCCGGCAACCATTATGCGGGCACGATTCATATGGAGAAAGATGGCGCTTACCATGTCGCTGCTGTCTCCGAAGGTCAGCCTGTTCGCCTCTCTGAGGACTACTTCATCGCCACAGATAAGGCGATGCCTCCGCAGGTTGCGATCGACCGTCCTGCAGGCGACTATCGCGCCAGTCCCATCGAAGAGGTCACCGTCGGCGTGAAGGCGGCCGACGATTTCGGACTCCGCGATGTGCACTTGCATTACTCGGTAAACGGCGGACCAGACCACGATATAAGCCTGCTGAAAGCGCCCGGCGAACAGGAGGCAGACGGCTCTCATTTGCTATCACTCGAAGATTTCAAGCTTGTTCCCGGCGACGTGATCAGTGTTTACGCTACGGCGCGCGACGGACACGGCGACGCCCGCACGGACATCAGCTTCATTCAGGTGGACCCCTTCGAGCGCGAGTTCTCGCAATCGCAGCAAAGCGGAGGAGGCGGAGGCGGTGCCGGCAACGCCGATAGCCAGACAGAAATCTCGAAGCGGGAAAAGGAGCTGATCGCCGCAACATGGAAGCAGATGAACGATAAAACGGCGACACTAAAAGATGCAGCAGCGCAGGGCCAGTTTCTATCGGATGCGCAAAAAAAGCTTCGTGACCAGGTGAACGCACTTTCGGTGCGCATGCAGAGCCGCGACATTTCCGAAGCCAACGAGGAATTCACCGATTTCGACAAGGACATGCAAGCCGCCGCATCGGCCATGGCGCCCTCGGCGGACAAGCTGAAGGCGACGGAGTGGAAAGACGCACTCCCGCTGGAGCAGAAGGCGCTGCAGTCGCTGTTGCGCGCTGAAGCGACTTTCCGCCAGATTGAGGTCGCCTTCGGCCAGCGTGGAGGCGGAGGTGGTGGCGGAGGCGATACCGGCCGCGATCTGGCCAGCCTTTTCGATCTGGAGTTGGACACGGAAAAGAATCAGTACGAGACGGCGCAGGCTGCCTCACCCGCGGAACAGCACGAGAAAGAAATTGAAGATGCTCTCGAGAAGCTGGATGCGCTGGCCAAACGGCAGGAGGATCTGGCCAATCAGCCGCACGATCCGCAACAGAGCTTTCAGGAGCGCTGGCAACAGGAGATGCTGCGGCGCGAGGCCGAACAATTGCAGCGGCAGATGGAGCAGCTGACGCGCGATGGCCAAAAGAGCCAACAGGGCTCGGGTGGCTCCGATGGATCGCAATCAAGCCAATCGAGCTCACAGCAACAGAGCTCATCGTCGCAGGAGGCGGGTCAGGGTCAAAGCAGCGCGCAATCGTCGCGTCAACAGGCTCGCAATCCATCTTCCGGCTCGCCATCGGGCCAGCCCTCAGACCAACGAATTGAACAGGCGTTAAGCCGCGTGCAGCAGGCGACCGACATCATGCGGCGCAATGATGCAACACAGAAGAGCGCCGATTCCGCGCGCCAGGCGGCAGATCGCCTGCATGACGCGGCCAATATGCTTGCTGGTACGCAGCAGCAGCTTGCATCGGGAAAAGTGGATTCGCTGGCTCGTGAAGCCGACCGGCTCTCGCAAGAGGAGCGCGCGCAGGCTGAGCGTATCAACAGGCTGGCGAACCAGCCAGACGCCTCGCAGGCCGCAGGTCAATCGGGAAGCGCTGCCGGCTCTGACAACTCTGATCTGCAAAGCATGATGGCGCGCCTTCACGAGCGCGACGAGCTGGCACAACAACGTCAGCAACTGTCTGACGATCTATCAGGATTGCAGAAGAACATGCGCGACGAGGCTCGTGAGATGGCTCCCAACGAGTCGGCCGCTGCCCAAAAGCTTCGTGATGCACTCACTGAAATGGATGACTCCGACCTTGACAACCACGTGCAGCGGACCGCCGACTGGCTACGCCGGGGGATCGATCCGAATTCCAATGGCACGGAAAAGGAGATTGCACAGGGACTCGCAAAGCTAAGCCAGCAGCTGCAGCAGGCCGAAGGTGCAATGAAAAATGTGAAGCCCGGCCAGCAGAGCGGGGCGCAGGGCGACGAGTCGGCAGCGCTGGATCGCGTGGAACGCTTGCGCAGCCAGCTTGAAGGGTTCGCACGCGGGCAGAACGGAGACAACAATCGGCAAGAGCAAAACGGACAAGCGGATCAAAGCGGAAGTGGGCAGCCTGGAAATAGCAGCAGATCGGGGCGCGGAAACCAGCAATCCGGCGCAAGCCCTCAAGCCGGCCAGCCGCGAGACTGGGCATCAGACCAGCAACCGCTGTCTCGCTCAGGCCAGCGCGGTGGAAGTGGCGTGCAATCCGGCGCAGATTCCGCAAACCGCGATGCGGGCGGATTCAGCGGCGACACTCGCAACGGAGGTGGCGCCAACGGCACTGTTTGGAACAATTTCGACACCGGCAACAACACGCCCCACTACCGCGGGCAACATGACGCCGCGCCCAATGACGCATCAGGAAACCCGGCCGACAGCGAGCGCTTTATTGAGCAGCGGATGCGCGAACTGAACCAGCTTCGCCAGATGGTCAGCGACGATCCGCAGGCCGCAAAAGATGTCGCCGATCTGACGCGTCAGATGCAGCGTCTCGATCCCAGCCGCTTCCGCGGCAATCCAGCGATGGTTGAGCAGATGCACCAGGAGATTCTGCACTCCGTCGACAAACTCGAACTGCAGCTGCAGCACGATGGCGCTTCTTCTGAAGTTCGCACCGGTAAACCTGATTCAGTTCCTGCGGGTTATCAGGATTCGGTCGCCGAGTATTATCGACGCTTAAGCAAGAATCCGTAGAACTGGCTCTTTTCTGCATGCCTAATTGCGTCGGTTCGGATGGCACTGCGTGAAGTGGTGACCCCGGGCTGATTCGAACAGCCGACCTTCAGTTTAGGAAACTGCTGCTCTATCCATCTGAGCTACGGGGCCACTTGTTGTAAGGCCAACTGCTTTCTTAGTTTATCGCGACGGGAGCGCCAGAACCACTCTGGCCTTTTGCCCAGTTGTTGCCCAGATCGGGGATTGCAGTCTCAAGCCGCTCCATTGCTGCAACCGCATCGGCTGGCGCGGATTTAATGTAGTACCCGGTAGTGGTGCTCACGTTTGCGTGACCGATGAGCTTCGAGCATTCGCTCTAGCGGCCTAATAAGGGGAACGCCCGCGGAATGCTCGTTTACAGGCACATCTCCGGGCAGGACGCAGAGATTGAGGATTCAATCAGCCAAGAAGGAACGCTCTCTTAAAGCTTCTTCGCGCAATAAGGTGCGATGGGTTTATGAGCAGACGTTTCAGTCAGCCGTGAGGGACGCTTTGTTACCGGCAAGCAGCCGCATCTGCTCGCACGCCGGGCGAAGAAGCAAATGAGGAAAAGTGTGAATCGGCATTGATTTCTGGAGTAAACAGGGAACCAAACGCTTCAATCAGATTGTGGACTAGGGAAGTGCCTACGCTTCGACGCATGCCCAACTGTCGGAAGACTTCGAGCCATATATCGAATACGAACTAAGCGATCATCGTGATCCGGATCTCGATAACTCGGAGGAAGAAACCTTACCGCTGGCGAGATGGAACTCACATTTCAGAACTCGTACATCATGTAGCCCGGTTCGCGATCTCGATGCCGAGACTGACACGGCCGGGCAGATACGCGCGGTCTGGGCATCCCGTCTCGAGGCCTCTGGGAGACGTTACGGCGCGAGCCCGCGTCCGGCATCGATTCTGCTCCTCTTTTCTAGGTGTTGCCTCCGGCCGGCTCAGCGGGTGAAAAAAAGTGGAGGCAATCTACCGAATTGTTCTCCTGAGCTTGAATTCCGAGGACAGCAGAACTAATCTAAGTTAACTGATAGTTTGAAATCTCAGCCTAAGTGGCTGAAATTTCGACCATTGGACCGTGCACATTGCGATGCATGGGTTGGCATAGTTTTGTTGCGGGCATTGCGCCTCGCCAGCTGCCTATGTTGTCTGCATGCCTCGGGGTTCGGATCAATGACCCCGCGTCGTCAGCCAGCCCGATTCTTGAGCTGCAATCAATTTGAAGGCGAGAGTGCCCAGTTGCACTTCGCCGAGAAGAAACAAAGAACTGCTCCAACCGATCGGCGACACTGCGGAAACCGGACATTGGGTTTGTGAGTAGTCGGTGCCCATGGAGCGTTCGAAGAATCGAATCAAGGGTAACTCCGGATTAATTCCCTGTGCCCCGCGATCACGGGCGTAGTCTGCCTGAGGGTCAGCTGCATACTCGCGACTGCAGCCGAATTCCATGCAGCACTCGCCGACCCAACGCCGACCAATCCAGAGTTCACCCTGGTTGGTCCCGTCGCGTTAGTCAGCGTGATGGCCGAACTGAATTGAAGAAGGTCCTAGCAGGTTAACTCTGCCCGAGGCGACGCACATCCATGTGCGATCTCGCCGCGATCTTCGAAATCCCAAATGATACCAATTTTTGGCGCCAGCCGTTCACGGGTTTGCGCCGACGTGTGCGTAAGCTTGGGCGGCTTCGCGCGCGGATACGAGGTTGTCCATGCTGTGTATGAACCGGTGCGCACTCTCCCCCGGAGCAGAGAACTTGTGCGCTTTTGTCGCTGCCCAACGACGATGCTGCACAACTGTGCCCCTGAGCACAAAGACGTTCGATTGGAACGAGTCCCTTGTACGAGAGCGACGCCAACCTGATCGTGGCCTATGGCAGTGTGCTAAGGCAGCAAGGCAAATCGGATGACAACGCCGATTGCCTTTGTAGGCCTGTGATTCAATTCTCGAAGTTTCTGGGGGTTCGGCGAAAGAGCTTGCTCACTGCGGAAGCTCCAGACTGCAAGAAATGGCTTGAAGACCTCTCAGACAAGGGCATTGTTGATCGTTCGAAGTCCTCAAAGTTGTCGTTGCTTCACATCTTCTACCAGTGGCTGATCACAACCCAGAGAACTGATTACGATCCGACTGTGTTTTCGAAGGTTCACAAAACCTGGACGAACAAGCCCCGCTCCATCCCCAAAAAGAAGCTGAGAAGAATCCTCGACCGGGCTCGCGCGAAGGCGCAAGCCACCGGAGCTTCTCTCTTGGACATTCGTAATTGGGCCATCCTTGAGCTTTTCTATGGCTGCGGAGCGCGTATCAGAATTGGCTCTGTTAAAGGTCAATGATGTGTCGCTCGAGCAGGGCGATGTATTGATCCATGGCAAACGCCTGAAGGACCGTCTCCCCCCGTTTACCGACGCAGCTGGTGCCGCGGTGGCCTTCTATCTGGGGAATGCTCGGCCCAAATCAGTAGACAAGGACCACCCGGACGAAGCACTCTTCCTGTCGAAACAGGGGCGACAGCTTGGCCGGGGAGGGATCGGGAAAATCGTAAAGAAAGCCGATCCAAATTTGTGTCCTCATATGCTTCGGCACTATGCCGGGTTCCGGACTATTCCGGGTGAGTGCATTTTCGCGGCATTTAGACGTTAGTTTGAGGTCAAGTTTCCCGGCATAGTCCGGCGGTGTCTTCTGAGAGGCTTGCCTGGAAGGAGAACACCGATGGAACAAGTTTTTAAGGAACACCACCTGTGCAAGCTGCGCGGACCGTTGGGTCCGTATTTCGATTCCTATGCCACAGAGATGTGTAGAGAGGGCTACGCACAGCAGACAAGAGAAGTGCAGGTCCGCGTGGTTGCCGATTTCGACCGATGGTTGGCAAGACATCGGCTTGGCGCTCAGGAAGTCACTTCAGAGCTGTTTGAGCCGTTTCTTCGTGCGCGAGCGCGACGTCGACATCTGACAAGGTGCGATGTTTCGGCTTTGAAGCGGGTGATGAGGCTATTGGTTCGAGAGCGGATTGTTCCGGAGCCAGTGCGACCAGCGACGACACCTGTCGAACGACTGCAAGCTGAGTTTGGTCTCTATCTGCAAGAGGAGCGGGCACTCTCGTCCAGAACGCAGTTTTGTTACCTGATCTTCGTCCGCGAGTTTCTGAAGGAGCGCTTCGGCAACAGGTCAGTCGACCTGTCCTCTCTGCGTGCGGCGGATGTTACAGGATTCGTGCGGCGTCGCGCCGCCACCATTCAGAGCAAGCGAGTCCAGATGATGACTACGGCTCTGAGATCATTTTTTAGATTCCTGCGCTATCGGGGAGATATCGACAAGGATCTTGCCGCATGTGTGCCGGCCATTGCCAACTGGAAGCTGTCGACCATTCCTCGCGCCATTCCGGCTGACCAGGTTGAACTCCTGCTGTCTTCCATCGATCGAAAAACGGCTGTAGGCCGTCGTGACTATGCGATTCTCTTGATCCTGGCGCGCCTGGGTCTGCGTGCCGGCGAGATTAAGGCACTCACGCTGGGAGATCTGGATTGGCAAGAGGGGTTAATTATGGTCCGTGGGAAGGCGTCCCGTTATTCTCAACTGCCACTGCCGGTCGACGTCGGCGAGGCCATCGCTGACTACTTACGAAACGCGAGGCCCACAGCTGAGAGCAGATGTGTGTTTCTTCGGTCGAGAGCACCCGCAGGAACCTTTAGGAGCGAAAGCGCAATAGCCTGCATTGTGAAGCACGCGCTGGAACGGGCAGGGATTGATGCTCCCCGAAAGGGAGCCCACCAGTTTCGTCACGGCCTTGCTTCACAGATGCTGCGGCAGGGAGCGACATTGTCAGAAATCGGTGAGCTTCTCCGACATCGCAGTCCGCAGACTACGGCTATTTACGCGAAGGTGGATTTGGTTTCTCTTGCGACGTTGGCTTTGCCCTGGCCAGGAGGTGCACAGTGACCTCGTGGCGTAAGGCAGTTGAGGACTATGTCGATATGCGCTGCAGTTTGGGATTTAAACTGCGGGAAGCCAAGGCCGGATTGATAAGGTTCGCTTCTTTTCTCGAACAACGGCGCGCTACACGCATTACGATTTCCCTGGCGATGGAATGGGCGCAACAGGAAAAGACCGCGCGCCCGGCGGAATGGGCCAGGCGGCTCACCTTCGTACGTGGCTTCGCTCGTCATTGGAGCGCCCATGATTCACTCACCGAGATCCCACCGTGTGGCTTGCTGCCTCATCGGCCAGGACGAGCGCATCCGTATTTGTACAGCAACGGTGAGATCTGGAAGCTGCTTCAGGCTGCAAGGCAGCTGCCGTCGGCCCACGGTCTCCGGGGACCAACCTATTACTGCCTCCTCGGACTACTGACGGTCACGGGCCTTCGCATCAGCGAGGCGCGCAACCTGAAGACCGAAGACGTAGATCTACGGGAAGGCATCCTCACCATCCGAGGAACGAAGTTTGGTAAGTCTCGGCTGGTGCCGATTCATCCGTCTACCCGCGTCGTGCTTTCAGATTATGCATCACGGCGTGATCGTTTCTTGGCTCAGCACCCGGATACATTTTTCGTATCCAGCCGGGGAACCCGGTTGGACGGTGCCGAGATCCGGCGCACGTTTTATTTGCTGTCCCGGCATATCGGGTTGCGTGGCCCATCTGAAAGTCATGGGCCACGTCTTCACGACTTCCGCCACCGCTTCGCAGTGGAGACACTGATCCGTTGGTATCGGTCCGGTCAAGACATCGAGCGCCGCTTGCCGATTCTGTCGACATACCTGGGGCACGCACATGTAGCCGATACCTACTGGTACTTGACTGGCTGTCCCGAGTTGATGGGTTTGGTCGTCAAGCGTTTCGAAGATTACTGGGAGAAGCAATCATGAGATCTACAGCCACATTGGCGGGGTTGCTCGAAAGCTTCTTCACGCAGCGCCTGATGAATCAACGCCAGGCAAGTCCTCACACCATCAGTTCCTACAGGGATACATTTCGTTTGCTGCTGCAGTTCGCACACCAGCGTCTGCATAAGCCGCCTGCTCGTCTGGATTTCGAAGAGATTGATGCGCCGATGGTCGCTGCTTTTCTGAGCGATCTGGAGAAGGGCCGCGGAATTTCAGTTCGAAGTCGCAACCTACGCTTGACGGCGATCCGCTCCTTCTTTCACTATGCCGCCTACGAAGAGCCCTCCCATGCCGCTCAGATTCAGCGCGTCTTGGCTATACCGGGCAAGCGCCACACTCGCGCCTTAGTCCACTTCCTGAGTCGTCCTGAAATCGATGCCCTGCTCGCAGCTCCCGATCAACACACCTGGTTTGGTCGCCGCGATCATGCCCTGATTCTGGTGGCGGTCCAAACCGGTCTGCGCTTATCGGAGTTGACCGGCCTGCTGCGCCATGACGTGACATTGGGCACTGGAGCACACGTGCGCTGTGTAGGAAAGGGACGCAAAGAGAGATGTACGCCACTTGCCAAGACAACCGTAGCGGTGCTGACGGCTTGGCTACATGAGCCGCCAAAACACCGCACCGAAATGTTATTTCCCAACGCCGCTGGCGGCCGCCTCAGCTCAGACAGTGTTGCAGACCTGTTGGCGAAACATGTGACCCTTGCTCGCAAGTCTTGTCCGTCACTCCAGAAAAAGCACGTTACCCCGCACGTCCTTCGACACTCGATGGCCATGGGCCTGTTGCAGGCAGGCGTCGATCGAGCTGTAATCGCTCTCTGGCTGGGGCACGAGTCGGTGGAAACCACACAGATCTACCTCGAAGCGAATCTCGCGATGAAAGAGGAGATCTTGGCGAAGACAACACCGCCCGGGGCGAAGCCTAGCCGCTACCACCCAGGCGACGAGTTACTCGCATTCTTGCAAAATCTGTAACCAAACTATGCCGGGCGGCTGCACCAACAAATCCGGCCGCGGAGTGTACTGACACGCCTTTCGTTGATCGGATCTTCTGTCACCCGGAATAGTCCGGAACCCGGCATAGTGTCGCCTATTCCGGCCCCGGAATAGGCGGCACTGCTACGCCCAGCACCGGGCGGACGGCGGCGAACGCATAGAGAATATCCAACACAACCTCGGTCATGCTAATCCCCGGTCGACGGAGGTGTACGTCCCTAGCGTGTCTTTCAATCAGCTCCAGAGCGAACACCGGCGCTGCCACCCTCGGGGGCGCGATTTCGCGAAGCGCGAGGGCCAATCCAATGCCAATCCTCTTCCTCCGGGCGAAGGTCAGAGGATTGTTCACCCTTCTTCTGAGGTACATCCATGAAACGTTTATCCGCAGCGCGTGTCAAACAGTCGATTCAAGCTTTTCTTACGACAAAGCTCTCCACCCAAACGGTCTGGCAGTATCGTCCTCAGCTCTACAAGTTTTCCGACTGGCTCAGGGATCGAGGGTTCATTGCAGGCGATCAGTTCCACGTCCCTACGGCCCAGGACATCCTCGAATATCTCAGCAAACTTCACAAAGAGGAAGTGCCCCTGACGATGAGAAGAGAGGCGCTTGTGGCAATTCGCAGTTGGTTCGATTTTCTGGGACGCGAGGGATACATCAAAGACAATCCCGCTGTTCGAATCAAAAACCCAAAACTACCTAAGCATCTCTACCGGCCACTGACAGAGAAGCAGGTGCAGAGCGCCTTCGCTTCGATTGAAGATAAGAACTCCAATTGGCCTGCGCGCGACAGGGCGATCTTCGAGATGATCTATGAAGAAGCGTTGATCGCCGAGGAAGTCTGCGCTCTGAAGGTAGCCGACGTTGTGTGGAATCGCCGGGCGATCTCTGTCAAAGGAACGTGGCTTCCAATGGAAAAGACGTTAGTCGATGCGCTCAGGATCTATCTCGCCGAACGAGACGCGCTGCTTTCCCACGTCGGAATTGATCCGAATTCCACGCCGGCACTCTTCGTGGCGAAACGAGGGAATCGGAACGCGGAGCGACGATTTGGACCACACAACCTTGCGGTGATTCTGAAGCGCATCGATCCTCGGATTAACCCGAGCAAGCTTCGCGACGCCTGCGGCATTCACATGCTCAACCACGGCGCAGATCCTCGGATCGTCAGCGCACTGTTCAGGACCGGGATTCATGCCATCAATCGTCTGCAGGACATGTCCAGCGCCAAGCCTCGCGAACTCTTGAAGAAGAGCCACCCGCGGGCAACGCTTCCGCAGACCGGCGACTCGACTGTCCATTGAGTCTTGCTACGCGCCTCTTGCAGGGGTCTTCGTCTTTTAACTCATGAGTGCTCCGAGGTTCTCTGGCAGCGGTCAGGAGCGATATGCTCTCCATCCGTCGCCCGCCTCACTGGCTAAGGTGTCCTACCTTGCCGGTCGTCGGCGGGGCGAAGGAATTCCTTTCGCCTCCCTGGGCAGCGACTCTCTTGCCCATTCTCCTATCGCCTTGCCGCTGTTTTGCGACGCCTCGACGATAGAATCGAACTTGTCTCCAGTTAGCTTCGTGGTCTGAAAACGCGCGACAGTCGAGCCTTTTCAGTCTACGAAGCAACTCGGTTGATATTTCGCTTCAGCGTTACTACGGTGTTTGAGTTCGGGATCGCGCCCGATTCAGCCCCCTCCAATCATCCGAGTTCGGTGATAGGCAATGCGCGAGACCATTCGCGAAAGAAAAGCTGTTCGGGGTGCGGCAGACGACTCCGCCGGCGGCAACGTGTGACTTGCCGACGACGTTCCGGACGAAATCCAAATTCACCGTATCACCAAGATCAAGGAGTTCGGTCCACTTCGCTTCGAACAGTTCCAAGCGCCCGCCCGCATCCACTACGAAATCCACTTCACGAGCCAGGTCACGCCAGAAGAAGAGACTGCCTGTGCGCCCGGCGCACCGTTCGCGGTCCCGAAGCTGGGCGAAGACGAACGTTTCCCATATTGCCCCAGCCGCGGGCGATTGCCGAAGAGCCTCCACGGACCGGATATTCAGCAAAACGCAAAGAAGGCCTGTGTCTGCAATGTAGAGTTTTGGACTCTTGACGATGGACTTGGTTCGGTTTGAAATCCAGGGTCCGAGCAATACCGCTTGGCCTGAGGCTTGCAGCATGGACAGCCATTGATTTGCCGTCGACGGCGCAATACCAACATCCCGCCCCAGATCCGCCTTGTTCAACAGGTTTGCAGAACGCAAGGCGCAGGCGCGCAGAAACCTCTCAAAGTCCCGCAAGCTGCCAACATTGGCTAGGACGCGCACATCGCGTTCCAGATAGGTTGCAAGGTAGGAATTGTAGAAGCGGACCGAGTCGATATCCGAGTTAGCGTACAGTTTCGGAAATGCGCGGAGGAGGACTGGCGTTCGCCTACGAATACTCGCCTGCGGGCGTGGTCGTGCAGAAGCATATAGACACTAAGGAAGTGTGGCTCCCGGAGGACGAGTTAAGGCGGCAACTCGTCGCGGCGACCGAGAAAGGCTCGGCCGACGTCGAGAAGTTCGCCTTAATGGCGACTTCCAAACTTGGATTCGGCAGAATCGACGGCCCAGTTTGGGAACAGAGCTCTCCCTTTTTATTCGAAAGGCTCGTCCTGAATCGTCGAGGTGAATTCGTTCCATTGTTCCTCCACGACACCCATGAGGGCTTGGAGGCCAATATAGTCGAGCGAATTGCCGCGCGCCTGCTCGCGCTGAAGCTAGAAGGAAGAACCTTCTCTGTAACCCTCCTGATCGTGAACTCCCAAAACGGACTGGAATGGCAACTTCGCGACGTCAAGGAAGCGGTAAGCGAAGCCGCGGCGCAGACGGCATCCGCGTGCGGAATCGCCATAGTTACAACGGTCGATCTCCTTCTGTTGATCAAGGGCGTGGAGTCCGACCTTTAGTCGTTTGCCGCGGTCTCGCGAATGCTGATGCGGCCGGGCCGAGTTGGTGTCGAGCCCCCCCGGCCTTCCACGGCGCAAGTATCCAAAGGAGTCTGACGTCCGTAAGGCAATTGAGTTGCCGGTTTCTCAGATCAACTCCGGGAACGCCGGGGAAAGGCCGGCGCAAAGTTTGGCGCAAATCATCACGCTCTTTCGAAAGAGGATCTTGCCGAGCGAGCGGGATTTGCTCGAACTCAAGCAAAAGCTCCCCCGGCTACTCTCTGATCACACCGCGCTGATCGACACCTTCACTGTCGCCAGGCAGGATGAGATTGAGGAGCTGAATCGGCTAGCGAAGTCTGTGCGGACTCCGGAAGACGTCAGGTTACTCATCGAGCGACTGAGGTTTCCTAACGCTCCGGAGCTTGAATTTTCCACGCGCGAGCATCATGTCTTGTTCTGAGCGAGAACAATGGCGTCAAAGCATCAAGGCAGTTGACGCTGATCTAGATCCATTTCCTCCGCAGCAACCAGACTTTCACCGATTGCGTAAGGCCCGAGTAGGCAAGGAGCGTGAGAAGCAGGATGGGCCAGTAAAGCCCTGGCAGATGTACGAGACCCAGCGAAGAGGCCAGTGGGGAGTATGGAAGCCACGCTCCAAAGGCCATAATGGCCAGTGTTGTAAGGATCAGAGACCAGCTTGCGCGGCTCTGCAGGAAAGGGATCTTATTCGTACGAATGATGTGGATAATGAGTGTCTGAGTCATCAGCGACTCCACGAACCATCCCGTCTGAAATAGCGGGGCGCTTAATGGATTCCAGCACTTGAAGAGATAGAGCATGACGAAGAAGGTCGAGTAATCGAAGATCGAGCTGATGGGGCCTATGTAAAGAATGAACCGCCGGATTTCTCCGATGTTCCAGGGCCGCGGCAGCGAAACTAGTTCTTCGTCCACTGCGTCGGTGGGAATTGGCACCTGCGAGATGTCGTAGAGCATGTTGTTTGTCAAAATCTGGATCGGAGCCATTGGAAGAAAAGGGAGAAATGCGCTCGCTCCCAACACGCTGAACATGTTTCCAAAGTTGGAACTGGCACCCATCCGGATGTACTTGATAATGTTGGCGAAGACCTTCCGCCCTCCGATGACACCCCCGTCTAGAACCATGAGATCCTTCTCGAGTAGGATCAGATCAGCTGACTCCTTGGCGATGTCCACAGCGGTGTCCACCGAGATGCCGATATCCGCGGCGTGCAACGCGGGAGCGTCATTGATTCCGTCTCCCATGAATCCCACAACGTGCCCCTTGCCCCGCAGGACGCGAACGATTCGTTGCTTGTGAGCGGGAGACAGGCGGGCGAAGAGAGTTGTCTTTTCCGCAGACTCGGCCAATTCCGCGTCAGACATTTTCTCGACATCATCGCCAAGCAGCATCGGGTCGGCGAGGAGTCCTACGTCCCTGCACACTTTGCGGCTTATCAGGTCGTTGTCGCCTGTGAGGATCTTTACTGCCACACCATGTTTGTGCAGGGCTTCGATTGCACCCGCGGCGGTACGTTTGGGCGGGTCCAGAAATGCGACATATCCTTTCAGCACGAGATCGCGTTCATCGTCTCTGGAGCAGATCTTTTCCCCCGGCAGCTCTTTGATTGCTACCGCCAAAACCCGGAATCCATCATTGCTAAGGCTCGCATACTCGTCCTTCAGCCCTTTTATCAGAGAGGGGTCCATGGGCGATACCTTCCCATCCAACTCGAAATGGGAACACTGATGGAAAATCTCTTCCGGAGCGCCCTTGGTCAGGAGGATCGCCTTGCCTTCAGGACTCTCGACGAGTACGGACATCATCCGTCGCGTAAAGTCGAAAGGTATCTCGTCCAGCTTCTTGTACTTCTCGACCAGGGCTTGCCCATGAAAATCCGAACTGTTCAGAATCGCCGTGTCGAGCAGGTTCTTGAGCCCGGTCTGGAAGTGACTGATGAGGTAGCCATCGAGCAGCACCTCGTCGGTTTCCCGTCCTGCTACGTTGCAGTGCCGCTGGAGGACAACGCGATCTTCAGTGAGCGTGCCGGTCTTGTCGGTGCATAGGACATCCATGCCGCCGAAATTCTGAATGGAATTGAGCCGCTTGACGATCACTTTCTTGCGGCTCATCGCGATCGCACCCTTGGAAAGGCAAACTGAGACGATCATCGGCAGCATCTCGGGAGTAAGACCCACGGCCACGGCCATGGCGAAGAAAAAGGCGCCCTTCCACTCGTGCTTGGTGAAGCCGTTGATGAAGAAGACTAATGGCACCATGACCGCCATGATCTGAATCATGAGCCACGTGAAACGGCTGAGGCCCTGATCGAAACTGGTTGGGGGCGCCTCTTCGGTGATCGAACCGGCCATGCTGCCGAGATAGGTATTGCCCCCCGTAACGACCACGACTGCGGTTGCCGTGCCGCTTTGAACGCTTGTTCCCATGAAGCAAGTGTTCTTGAGTTCGGCCGGCGAATTCGAGGCCTTGGGGTCGGAATCATGGAATTTCTCGACAGGAAGCGACTCCCCGGTGAGCGAGCCCTGGCTGACAAAAAGATCTTTCGCGGAAAGAATCCGCACATCGCCGGGAATCATGTCGCCGGCGGAGAGTTGGACGATATCTCCGGGCACCAGATCCCGGAGCGGAAGCTCCCGGGCCTTCCCATCCCGAATCACCGTAGCGGTAACGTGGATCATGGCTTTGAGCTTTGCCGCCGCTGCGTCCGCACGGGCTTCCTGGAAGAATCGAAGCGTGACGCTGAGCACCACCATGCCAGCCATTACGCTTCCGGCGCGCGCATCACCCGTGGCAAAAGAAATCGACGAGAGAGTTGTCAGCAGAATGACCAGTGGGTTACGGAGAATGACCAAGAGGCGGATAAACCAGCCGCGCCGCCGTTCTTGCGCAACCTCATTCGGACCAGATATGCGTGCGCGCTCTTCGGCCTCAGCTTGAGTCAGGCCCCCGGGAGCCGTTTGCAATGACTGAAGCAGTTGATCGCCGTCCTTGCCCGCCGCATCGAGGACCGCGGGGGATACACGGATGTTATGTTCTTTTGCCTTGGCTGCAATCGGAGACGCCTCCGGGTGCGGCAGAGTCTCCTCGTGGCTGACGGCATTAAGGTTGCCGTCTTCGGCTGCTTTTTCCACCACGTGATTCAAATCAGTTGCTGTCATCCTTCTTTTGACCGCCATCTAAGTTACTTGTTCTGAACCGCCTCAAGTCTTTTGAATTTTTGGCTGGTGCGAGGATGGTTGCCTCTATGTACCCGCAGACAAGGCAGTCTGACGCGGGACATTTCAACAACTGCTTCCGATTCACACTTGTCACGGCTTCAATTTCGTAGTTGCTCCGCTAGGGTTATGCTCGATTCCCGCATCCAATGGGGGCGCGTCTGTCGAATCGGACAGGTCCGAATGAATGGGAATGCCGCTGATAAGACTTTGATAGTTTGTGAGGCGCTTGCCGAGAATCACCACTCCCTTGGAAGTGATTTCATATTCGCGAATATCCTTGGCGTGATTTCCGCCCCGCATCTTGATAACCACCATGATCTTGCGAAGCTGGCCATCAATGGATACGTACCGCAGCCGGAGGATGTCATCGCAAAGGAAAGAAATAGAGTAAGTACTGAACGGGAATTCGGTAAAGGATTCATCCACTTCAACCGTGCTTAGAATCGTCACGCCTATTCCCGTCAAAGCAAAGATCATCCGGTAGAGCGATTCGCGAAAGTCGGCGCGGAAGCCGGGCGACAGAGCCATCTCAAAGCCGGCCAGGGAATCGATCACCAGACGCCTGGCGCCAATCTTCTGAACAGCATCGAGAATCGACTGCATGGTTTCGTCCACCGAGAGGTCCAGGGGGCGGAGATAGAGGATTGTGAGTTTCCCCTCTTTTTGCGGCGTTTCCAGATCCAAACCTAAACTGGCTGCGCGATCCGAATACGATTCCGGGCGTTCTTCAAAGACAGCCACGATTCCCGGTTCCCCATGGTGTATGCCCTCCGCAATGAACTGGGTTGCCAGGACAGATTTCCCCGTTCCCGAAGACCCAGCGATGAGCACGCTATCGCCTTCGCGCACGCCACCATCCAGCATCTTGTCCAACTCCGGAATGCCGAAGGAAAGGCGTCGATTGCCGGGAGGGTTTCTCTTGCGCGCGGTCAACCCAAACGTGCGCGAGAAGGCTTGGATCCCGGCATTGGTGATGCGGAACGTGTGCAACCCCGGCACGGAATCCTGACCGCGCAGTTTGATGATCTGCAATTTTCGCACAATGGAATTTCGCTCCGCCGTTTGGCGCAACCAGAACAGACCATCGGCGACGGTAAATATTGGATTATCGCGTAACTCTTCCTCCGCATACTCACCGATCAGGAAAGTTGTAGCCTGCCAACTAGCCAGAAACAGGGCCAACCGTTGAATGAATGTCTGCAGGTCCATGTCACTTTGCGGCTTCCGCACCATGGTGCGGAAGGAGTCCACAACGACGACGGCGGGGTTAGCTTTTTCAACTTCCTTGGTCATTTCCTCCAAGACCGCACCCAGGTCCTTCTCGAGAACAACCTGGCTCAAGTTGATAAAGCGGATGCAGTCCGGTAGCTTGGCCGGGTCGAAGAATGTGTACTGTTGCTGGTATCGCAACATTTTTATAGCGGATTCGCCGAGGACGGTGAAATAGAGCGCGGGGCGTTCCGGGGTGGCATTGGCAAACACGAACTGGTGTGCCAGCGTCGTTTTCCCGCTTCCCGGGGCACCCGCGATGATGTTGAACGAGAATTCAGGCAGACCGCCTCCGACAATTTCGTCGAGGCCCGGAACTCCGGTGGGTAGTTTGTTGATCTTCACTTTTTCTTGAGTGCTCACGCGTTTCTCCCGTGTGCCGAATTGCGATCGTCAAAGACTTCAACTGGCCACGCATTGCGCAGTAGGCTTAGTGTTAAGGCTTCGCCAAGGAAGATACGAAGCAGTCCGAGTAAGCGGGCGATGAAAATGATTCCTCCCTCGCCAGCCGGAAACTCGCCAGGCAGATCCTTGTCAATGTCGATTTGAGGTTCAGACTCGCCCAGGCCCCGTAAAGATCCATCCGCTGCGACCTGCACCGCCCAAAGTCCCGAAGCTTCCGACTTGGCTTGCGTCAAAGCGCGGAAAGCGAGGGACTCAAAAGCCGCTACTCCCGCAAATGCACTAAGACTCTGGCGTAGCTTCTCATAGACGCGAAGGGTTGCGGACTCCGCAGGCACGGAGGTCTTGGCCGCAACGGCCTCATAAGTAAAAAGACGATGGGCTAAATCTCGCATTTCTGGGGCAGCCGTCATGTTCAACCCAGCATCGTTCAAGGTGGCAGATTTCGATAACTGTCCCACACTTCGTGGGGGCCAGGACGACGATTCCGTCTTTTCTTGAAGCGCTCCCGCGGTTGGGTGCTTGACATCCAGAGCCGCTCCGGATCGAGCACTGGCGGAACTCAATTCATGTAGCGATTCGTTTCTGGGTTAAGTTCGTCGTCTTGCGAGCCGCCAGCCCTGCTTCGGATCAGTGTGAAAACGTCCAAAACCGTGGCAATACTGCGTATGTTTCCCGCAACACTCACGAGTCCATCTTCCATGTCGGGATGTTTGTCCGCCAAGGTTTCAATACGTTCGCTCACACTCCTCAGCTGGTCAATTTCCAGCAGAAGGTCCTCGAAAGCCGCAGCCATTGCCGGTCCATCGGCCGCCGAGATTGTCGTGTCCGCTGTGGACGTGGTCGACACTGTCCTGATATCAGACTGAAGGCGTAAATCTTCTATCAAACGCAGCGTTGTTGCCTCGCCAAGGAAGGTGAGGAACAGCCCGAGCAGTTGCGCAATCAGAATGATCCCGGCCTCGCCGTCCTCATCCGTTTTCGCTTGGGATTCAACCTCGCTGAGACCGCGCAAGCCTCCATTCGGAGTTACCTGCACGGTGCTGAGCCGGGGAGATTCCGACTTGGCGAGAGCCAGGGCACGAGAAGCGAGCGCCTGAAAGCCATCAATACCCACGGGCGCGCCGAGTTGTCGGCGCAGCCTCTCATACGCCCGCACAGTTGCAGGTTCGGTATGAAGGGGGGTCGTAGCAGCATCGGCTTCGGAAGCAACGAGGCTGCGGGCCAATTCACGCGTCTTATGTGGAGGAAGCATCGGTTTCGTTCTCTCTTTACAATCTACGCCTTCGGCTTGAGCCTAAAGCACTTATCGCTACGACACTATCATGGCGATTGCTTCTGTGGTGTGATTCCCGAAGGGATTCATCATACTCAATGTGACGTCATGCGATCCAAGAGTACTTGAAACATCTCTGAAAAGATGAGCAAAGTTGAACGGAATGCTCCGCCACCGGGGGAATCTCATGGTGAAGTTTGATTGAAGTGTGATGCCGTGAAGGGTGCAACGGGTGCTTAGTCAAAGGGAAAAGATCCGGCATCCCTGGGCCCTCCCGCAGCAGATAATTCTCTACTCATCACCCACCTGCTTTGTTAAACTGATGGCAATGCGGTCGGGCGCTCCTCTAGCGGTCACCCTGCAAGGGCCGCAGCCGGAAGCAGGCCCTCCGATGGTCGAATTTGAAAAGCCCCGATTCGATGCCGCCGCCTTCCTGGCAAGCGCCGGCTTGGGACGACGAATCATCCAATTGGCCCCGAAGGATGCCTTTTTTACTCAGGGAGATCCCGCGGACTCGGTCTTCTATCTTCAGAAGGGGCGTGCCAAAGTCACGGTTGCTTCTGCAACCGGGAAGGAAGCCACTATTGCGCTTCTCTCCGCCGGTGACTTTGTGGGAGAAGAGTCGCTCGCGGCGAATACTGGGGTTCGTTTGGCAACGGCCACCGCTGTTACCGCCTGCACTACTCTCAAAATCAGCCGGCAAGAAATGATCCATGTGATGCATGAGCAGCATAGCTTCTCGGATCTTTTTTTGAAGTTCATGCTACAGCGCAGCATGCGCATTCAAGCTGACTTGGTCGATCAGCTCTTCAACTCGAGCGAAAAGCGGCTGGCTCGAATTCTCCTGCTGATGGCGGAGTTCGGCAAACCGGGCGATCAGGAACAATACATTCCCAAGATCTCGCAGGAAGCCCTTGCGGAGATGATCGGCACTACCCGCTCTCGCGTGAGCTTCTTCATGAACCGATTTCGTAAGCTCGGATTTATCGAATACAACGGCCGCATCCGAGTTCATAAGTCGCTGCTAAGCGTTGTTCTGCATGATCAACTGCCTGGAAACAATGCCGAAGGGGCGTCTATTTACAAGCATTCTGGGACATGACCCGAAGCTACCGATCGTTTTCTGCATCGATGAGTTCGGCTTGGCCCGTTCGCCTGAGCCTTGTCTGCCAGGGCAGTCGCGATAGAGACCTAACGTTTTCGAGGACTAATTAGGCAGTTCCGGCTTGACAAGCCCGCTTGGCAATACCTATCGGATTCTTGTTGGGTGGAAATGGCCGCGCCTAGGTGACCCTTCAGCGCTCACGCGGCAGACCCGTCACAGGGGACGAGTTCTGCCGCGCGGCACTGCGTTGCAAGCGAAAGCTACCCTACTTTCGCGACGAGCGAGGGCTGATCGGCGGGGCGCTAGCGATGCCGTTGGGGCAGCGGCTTGCGCACTTCCGGCTTTACCTCGGTTTCGTTTACCGGCGTCGTTCCCTGCACGTCGTTGGCGAAGGTTGCGCCTGCGGGCACGAGATAGTTCTGCGCCGATTGGTCGTCACCGGTTCCGGTCATGGTCGTGATGCGCGATCCATCGATGCCCTGATCGGTGACCAGATAGTCCTTGGCATTGACAGCGCGCTGGGCGGCATGGTCCTCAACCTTGACGTGCTTGTTGTGCGCTGCGCGCTTCTGCTCCTTTGCCTCAACATCCTTTTCCTTGGCATTGGAGTCGGCAACGATTACCACTTTGGCGTCAGACTGCTGCTTGAGGTCAAGTGCCACCTGATCGAGGCACGCCTTGGCTTCGTTATCCACGCGGGTGGGCCGCTTGACGTCGTTGCCAAAGTTGATGGAGCACAGGGGCTGCGTTTTGGGCGGCGGAGGCGGAGGCGGGGGAGCCAGGATCGTGATGTTCGTGTTCGCGCTCACGCTGTGGCTCTTGTCATCGGAAACACTGCAGGTGATTCCAACCACGCCGGTGGGCGCCCCGGCCGAAGAGAACGCGGCGGTGGCGGCGCTGCCCGTAATGGTGCCGGCGGTGGCAGAGTAGGTGTAAGTCAACGGGCGGTTCTGCGGGCTGACGGCCTCGGCGGTGACGGAAGCCGTTCCACCAGGCTGAACCTCAGTGGGGTTGGCCGAGCAGGCGATGGTCGGCGGCTCAAAGGCCTTGACGGTGTAGTTCGCCTCGCATTCGGCGCTTTCACCCGGCTTGAGGCCTTCCTTGCCCTTCTTGCCTTCTTTCACCTGGCCCTTGACTGTGTAGTTGCCGGGGTCAAGCGAAGCGGTAGCAACAGTGGCGGTGGTTTCGTTGCCCGTGACGCCGGTGCCGCTCCAACTGTAGAGCACATTCGTGTTCTTCTTGGGGTTTACCGAGCCGGCGGTGGCGGTAACGGTGAGGGGATCGCCCGGGAAGACGGCAGGGGCGCTTGCGTTGCACGAGAGTGTGATTGGCGGGGGCTTCTTGCAGCCCACCGGCAAGAAGGCAATACATACCAGAGCCAGAACTAGACAGACAGACTTCAAGTTTTGTGGATTCATGTGCTCATCCTCCGTAATCCAATTTCTGCCGGATAGGGTTCTAGTGCGAACCATTGCCACTTGTTTTCAGGTTGTCGATGTTGTCGATGCTGTCGATGCTTCCGTGTCCTGCATAAGCCTGGGCTGTTTTTGCCGTGGTTATTTTCTGTTCTTCGGGGTTTACTTTGCGAAGGAATGGAGGGAAACAACGGCCCGTTTCCTAAACAGGCCCCCGCCCCTGATCGCTTCTTTAGCGAACCGGAATCAGGGTGATGCAGCCTGCGATGCACCGTCTGCTCAATATTGCTCACTTCGCCCAGGAGCTAATTCAAATGTGAGCACCATACGCCTTTCAATCAATCCACAAACCCTCGCGGGACATAGGCGGATCTGCTGACGGAAGAGATTTCGCAACAAGACAGTCACTTTTGGTGGAGAAACTTAACCTGATAAACAGCGGTTAAGAGAATCGATTCACCCTGGGCGGCGCGAGAGCTTCGGTACAAACGCGGGCAAGATTATCCCGCGTTCCTCCCGAAGGTCTGGTCAAATGTGCACAGAAAGTTTTCTCTGCTTCAGTCTTCTCAAATTACATATTCAGACCCAAATACTCAACCCGATGACCAGAACGTCCGGCGCCTCAAGATTCACCGGCACGCCCACATAAATGCGAGGAACTCCGGGTTGGCATTCACTTCCGTCGTCCCCATCTGACCCAACATCAATGAGCTCCGTGAAATTTGGCCACAGGAAACTGGGACGCTCCAACAGCGCTGGTCACTCTATCTTGACCATTCTCATCAACTGACACTGGACTTCCATGTAGCTCGACTACGCGGCTAGGTCCTTGAGGGCGCGGAGACGCTTTGCTTTTCGCCATCGGAATGCACTGTTGGTCTTGCAATTCCCCTCGGGAGCGGTACAATTCGGGGCAATCGGTGCCGAAACAGGAAATTCGGGCTGAAGGCAAACGATGGAGGAAAGGATATGTTTCACTTACTCTGGTACGTTGTGATCGGGCTAATTTCGGGGGTTATCGCGAAGTCGGTGATGCACGAGCACATGACGATCTTCTGGACAATCGTGCTCGGCATCGTCGGATCGATCCTCGGCGGCGGCATTAGCCACATGATTTCTCGCTCGAAAAACGAACGATATCATCCCGCCGGCCTTATTTTTTCTACGCTGGGCGCGATCTTGGTTCTCTTCATTTGCTATAAGCTGAGGATTCATTTGCCTTAGGTCTTGGGATTGTCCCTTTGGCTGACACATACGGTTAAGCCCATGTTCTCCGTTCGCTGAATATCAATCGATCGGCAAGATCACATTCGCGCATTCTGGTTCCGGTCGGTAATGCTGAGGCGGGCGGTGCTGGTGGGCTCCCGCCAAGGAATAGTCGACTGGAGATTCATCCGGGGGAGCGGGCAGTCATATAGATCGTTCCCATCACATTGATAGATTTCCCCCATGCCTCCAAGAACTCACACTGCAAGCTGGCGCGCAGCGGTCTCCGCACTCTGACCTTCAAATTTAAGAGAGGTTCTCCACGCTGTCGGCGCAACGCACCCGCTTGCAGCGAGTAGGCGCGCTTCCGAATTGCCCGTCATCCTGGAGCCGTAAACTCTGGAGCGTTGTGTTCTCGGCTTCGATGCCGCCGCCACTTCGCCCAAGCTCAGTTCAGCAAAGTGGGTGCGATCCTTCAACAATGACCCCGATGGGGTCCCACGGAATCTCTCAAGGGTGAGCAAAACAGAACAGACAAGGTTTTTGACCCGGGGCGACACTGACCAAGGCATTGGTGTAGCAGGCCTCAAACACAGGAAATCTGCGTCGAGAGTTGCGGCCCTCCCCCAAGGTAGCGACACGGGACCTGCGTTGCCGGTCAGGGTGCGTGGAGTGCACTGTTCTTCTTTTCTGAAGCACTTCCTCCTTGGCCGTTAATCCGCCTTTCGCAGTCTGCAACGCGTTTCCGGGCCGCCTCGAAGGAGGTTCCATGCTGATGACCAATAGAGACAACTCCGCATTCGACCCTGCCGCTTTTCTTGCGCACGCCGGCCTTGGTCGAAGAATCGTCGACGTGAAGCCGAACCAGGCTTTTTTGTCCAAGGAGATCCGGCAGACTCCGTCTTTTATCTTCAGAGCGGCCGGGCAAAACTTACCGTCGTTGCGCATAACGGAAAAGAGGCTACAATCACGCTTCTCTCCGCCGGGGAATTTGTTGGCGAGGAATGCTTAGCGGCAGTGCCTGGTTCGCGCTTGTCCACGGCCACCGCGGTAAGCGAGTGCACAGCGCTCAAAATTGCGAGGGGGGAGATGATCCGCGTGATGCACCAAGAACCTGCATTCGCTGACGTGTTCCTTAAGTTCCTGCTGATTCGCAGCATGCGCACCCAGGCCGATCTTGTCGATCAGCTGTTCAACTCAAGCGAAAAGCGCCTGGCGCGGATTCTCCTGATCATGGCGGAGTTCGGCAAACCCTGCGAACCGGAAACCTTCATTCCTCCCATTACGCAGGAAACCCTGGCGGAGATGATCGGCACCACGCGATCCCGCGTCAGCTTCTTCATGAATCGCTTTCGCAAGCTCGGTTTTATCAGCTATAACGGCCGCATCCAGGTACATAAGTCGTTGCTCAATGTGGTCCTGCTCGATCAATTGCCCGAGCACAACTCCGAAAAGCCACCCATTCTTTCCAACGCGCAAAGTTTGCCTGTTCGGCCAAGATTGGACAGTCCACTTCACGCAGTTCGCGCCGACATGACTCCTGCCCGCTGGCAAAGCAATCGGGCGCAAGAGCCTGCTTAAAGGTGTGGTGATTGAGATGGAAGACCCTCGGTGCATGATCGCGGCGATGGAGATGGAAGACCCTCGGTGCATTGGCATCCTCAGAGGCGTTGTAATTGAGATGGAAGACCCCCGGTGCAAGGGTCCGCTTCAGGGCGTACTGCTCCAGGACGTAGCCATCGAGATGGATGACCCTCGGTGCAAGATCGTGGCGATTGAGGTGGAAGACCCTCGGTGCAGGGGCTTGAGCATTTGGTGATTTAGGCCTCAAATGAGCCACCGACACCCAGAGCGATCCGGGAGTTCTGCCTCGATCAGCGTCACTGGCCGGCCGCACCTGTCGTGGGCATATTCGTACGTCGGTAGTAAAGGTGCGCAGCGGGTTTAGGACCGGCTTTGCAACGACTGCTTCTGAAGCCGCGTCCAATGCGATGGGATTTGGCGGGGATTCTTTCCGGCGAGACCATTCGCCGGACCGCTGAAGTGGCCGCACAAACTGCTGGTAATTTGCTGCGTGTCGTGGAATCTGGCACGTTTTGGCTTTTTAGGAACTGAGCGAAAGGAGCTGCTTCATCATGGCTGAGGATAGCAAGGGACAAGGTATGGTATGGCTGCTGGCGGGACTCGTCGTCGGCGCATTGGTGGGGATTCTTTGTGCCCCCAAGAGTGGTCGCGAAACCAGAGAAGACATTGCTGATGGCGCTCGCGAGGGAACGGAGTACCTGCGAACTCGTACAAAGCAGGCTGTCGAGAAGGTGGGCACGCTGGTGGACAAGGGCAAGGCGCAGGTAGGCGAGTATGTGGAGCGTGGCAGGAGCCTGGTGGGTGACCAATCAAACCGGGTAGCCGCGGCGGTCGAGGCTGGCCGCGAGGCATATCGGACGGCCGAGTCAAGTAGGGAGTAATGGGGGCGCCACCGCCCCGGAGTACCGCTGGCTACTCGTGGGCAAATGCCGAGTCGGTCTGGAGCCTATACGGAGCCAACCGGGGCTCGGACCGCAGATGCCGAGAGGCAGCGATGCGGTATTCGCCACCTGCCGCTCATGCGGTGTGGGATTAGCACTGATAAATGCCGCAGTGTCCGAGGACGGACTCGTTCCCGGGTTGCCGGCGATTCGGGGGTTACAGGCTCTCATTCCCTGTTTATGTTTTGTCCCATCATGTTGTGGCGAACTGGGTCCCGCCTGTTCGGTCCGGGCCTGCCGCGACCGGTGTCCCGGCGTCTGTGTGGTCCAGGCGAATGCGGCCAAGTGAGCTTTATAGCGCAGACATGGGCAATGAGTTGCCGTACGGTGAGCGAAAGGAAAGGAAGGACGGAAACACATGGTAGATGAAATGGTTGAAAGAACTCCCAGAACATATTCCGGCGCACTGTTGGCGGCGATTGCAGTGGCGTTGCTTTTGGGGATCGGCGGGATTGTGTGGAGCTACACGCTGAGCAACAAAGTGGCCGCTCAGCAGCGGGCTTTGACGGATGCGGCAGCACAGAACACCAAGCTGGCTGCAGCGCTGCAGGATACCAATGCGCGGCTGAATGTGACCACGGACGAGTTGAAGACCTCGCTTGGCCTGACGCAGCAACAACTGGATGCGCGCGCGGCGGCGTTGCAGGTCCGTGAGGTTCGCGGGGAGCAGAAGACAGCGCAGTTGGCAACCGCGCAACAGGAGACGGAGGGGCAAGTGAGCGCAGTTTCCAGCGCTGTGACCGACGTCAAGACGGATGTCGGTGGTGTCAAGGCCGATGTGGCCAAGACGCAGAGCGACCTGGCCGAGACCAACAACCGGTTGACGTCGATGAAAGGGGATTTGAACGGCCACAGCATCCTGATTGCGCGTAATAACGACGAGTTGGAGATTCTAAAGCACAAGGGCGACCGGGACTACTACCAGTTCACGCTCGTGAGGGGGCTGAAGCAGCAGGTGGGAACAGTGAGCCTGGAGCTGAAGAGAGCCGACTCGAAAAAGAGCAGGTACACACTCGCCGTCTATTCCGACGACAAGGTGTATGAGAAGAAGGACAAGAGCCTGAACGAGCCGCTTCAGTTCTACAGCGGCAAGGATCCCGTGTTGTTTGAGATTGTGGTCAACAACGTGAGCGCCAGGAATACGGTGACAGGATATCTGTCTTCTCCGAAGGGTGCGCCGACACCCAAGGTGGTTGCCGAGCGATAGGGCGCCAACCGCAGACACGTCCTTGATTGCAGATTGATAACCAATGGCACAAGAACTTCTCAACGCCTGCAAGAAGGACGTGTCACGTTTTTGGGGTATCTGTGGGACAAACAAGGGCAAACAAAAAGCTTCCCGTACGACGGACCGTATTCGATCCGCTTCAGGAATTTCACTTCGATATGCGAAGCAACCTGTAGCGGACACAACCATGTCCCCCATAAGCGGTCCAAGCCTAAGAATCCAGCGTATAAAGCCGCTCATCATGGCCTGAATCTACTCCAACCAGGCTGGGATGGATGTGCACTTTTGAACAATGAGAAAAGGTGGAACTAGATCAAGTTATGAAGCCTGTGAGAAGAACGGCGGCAGTGTGGAAGTGGCGCTGCCTTCGGGGGGAATGAGCCGCACAATCTGGCATTACTGCCGCCGCATTGGGGGTGGGCGCCTCCAAGCATGGTGCGGTCGCGACACTGTATAAACTGTGCAATTTTGCTCAGTGACGTTTAAAAAGTGAGGGATCCCGGGTTCGGATGGTCACCAACCCGGGGATTGAGGTCAATTTACGAAAATCGAAATCGCGGAAAGTGAACTTTGCGCAGATGGCGCGGGCGCTTCGAATTGGCGTCCAGGCTTTATCAGTTCTCTCCTCCTGTCACCCCTCCCGGATAACGGTCAAGCTGGTTATTTTGAAAAGATATTATGATCCTCGTCGTATCGCTGTTCCGTTTTTGTGGATTTCTCCGCGGCTTCCTCAGCCGCGCGTTCAATCCTCTTCTCGGCTACCTCTGAAACGATCTCGTCCACCAATAATGTCGATTCTTGATTCTCAAATTGTTCCGGCATAGTTAATTAATCTCTCCTCTTATCACCTTGCCCCCTCTTCCCATGAAGGTCTGGTCAGTTTTGCTCCCCTCGCTCGGATCACCTCGAATGCGTGGGCGTGTCGGGGAATCAACTAGGAACCACGCACAAAAACGTCGACGAGTCAGGAAAGATGCGTGGAGTTGCGATTTTTGGGCACAGCTTCGGTCCGGGACTTTGCAACCGGCCCGCGACCGTATAATTCCGGCGGATTAGCGAGAGAACGGAGACCCTTGCCAACGGCTCCAAATAATCTTCGCTTCATGAACCATCCAATGAACGCCCCTGCCGTGGCGCCTACGGCAAACGTCGTCGCAACAGTGAGCGCTAGATGCCGATGGAGGCGATGGGTTGTTTCATTCAGGAATTCTTCGCCAGCGTCGCAACCTTGCTTCGCGGCATGCTTTACGATTCCCATGCCACCCCCTATCGCATCGGCAATCGCGCCTGTTGCGCGAGAAGCCTGGTGAGCCGATTCGGCAATGTTGTCAGCCGTTCTCTCGATTACAGTTTGTGACATCGAACCCTCCTGTGCCCATTACAGGCTGTTATTGACACGTTTTCTGATTGGCGAGATTCAAGTGATCGTCAGAACCTTGACCAGGGTCAGTATTCAATTCTTGGATTCAAATAGCTGGCTAGATTTGACCGGAAGCAAACTCCGCATAAATTGAGCAATTCTGGACAGGGCAATGCCGGAGGCGAACCGATCCATCAGAGACCCCTTGCATTCCCGAGTAAGGAGCAGCAGCGATGACCCACCCAAGAGGTTCGCAATACGGCTCAACATTGCTCGGAAGTGAGCAATTTTGACTAGCCCTCCCGCCCTGGCCTGCTTCACAGTTGACGCGGGTTGTCCGTCTGCCTGGCCACGTCACTCCAACCGTCGCGGTCATTCTGAGCAAAGGAGAACGCTATGTCCCAATTTACGATTGTCTTGTTGATCGTTAGCGGCTTCGTCCTCATTCTCGGCGCTGTTATGACCGTCAGAGCGTACATTGAGAATCGCGGTGAAAAAATGAGGCCTTTCCGCGATTATTTCGGGCTCGCTTCATCCCGCGTAGCCGTCGCGCCGACCGATCCTGTGACCGGCTCCATCGGCCAACAGGCGCCCGCCGTATCTGAAAGCGCGCAAACGTGAAGCCGCATACCGTTTTCCTGCGCAAGGAGTGCACACTGCCGGAACGTCTGGATCCTCTCACGGAGCCGGTTGGCGAAAACTGGAAGCTTGTGGAAGAGATCACGGCGCCGATTCTGGACACGATGATTCGCCGGATGGGCTGGCACTTCATGTGGGTAGACCGTCCCTGCTCCCGAAGAGGTTTTGGGCTGACGGAGGAGGATGCGGCCGAGGGGGCGTTGGCGCGTGCCCTGAAGAGCGTGGCGAGGCGATTCAACGCCGCCGAGTTTGTTTCCGTTCAGGCCGCTAGGCACCTGGGATTGCACACTGCAATCGTCACCTTGCAACCCCGCCAGATCCAGGAACACTCATGGCTCGACATTGCCGACGAAAGGCATCCACAGACGGTTTCCGCGAGATAAGCCGAGTGTCATAGTGCACGGCGCGCGGACTGAATCACGATCGAAAAGAGGACAGGATGTCTATCCCCGAAATGAAAAGTTCCGAGGCACGGGATGGAAGAGCTGGTAGGTCAGCTTCTTTGCCCATCGCGTTGAAAGCCAGCCGCCTGCCTTTGCCCACGCGCATCGCTGTTGTTGGGAATTATCTGCCGCGGGAGTGCGGCATTGCCACGTTCACAACCGACCTGTGCAACGCGCTTGCCGCGGAATACGGAGAAGGGCGGTTGTTTGCCATTCCCGTCAACGATCCCGATTCACGTTACGATTATCCGGAACAAGTGCGCCTGGAGTTGGAGCAGGAGGACATTGCCTCCTATGAGCGGGCCGCTGATTTTCTGAACTTCAATAGCAACGATCTCGTCTGTCTGCAGCACGAATACGGCATCTACGGCGGCGCCGCAGGCCGCTACATTCTGGCTTTGCTGCGCAGATTGAAGATGCCGTTGGTCACTACGCTGCATACAGTTCTGTGCGAACCGGACGCAAATCAACGCATCGTGCTCGAAGAGATCGCACAGCTTTCCGATCGCATGATCGTCATGAGCGAACTCGCGGCTCAACTCTTGCGCGAGGTATATGCGGTTCCCGGCGGAAAGATCGACGTAATCCCCCACGGCGTTCCGGACATGAACTTCATGGACCCCAACTATTTCAAAGACCGGTTCGGCACCGAAGGCAAGTCGGTTCTGCTTACATTCGGCTTGCTATCGCCGAACAAAGGAATTGAAAACGTGATTCGGGCGCTGCCGGCGATCCTGGCGCGGCATCCGAACGTGGTGTATATCGTGTCCGGCGTGACGCATCCGCATATCCGCCGGCGCGAAGGCGAGCGCTACCGCGTAGGGTTGCGGGCCCTGGCAGAGCAGCTCGGTGTCTCTTCCAACCTGATCATGAACAATCGCTTTGTCAGCGAGGAAGAGCTTGTGGAACACGTGGGCGCGGCAGATATTTACATCACTCCCTATCGGCAGGAGGCGCAGGTTGTCTCTGGCACGTTGGCCATCGCCCTCGGAGCGGGTAAGGCAATTGTCTCCACCCCCTACTGGCATGCCAAGGAGCTGCTGGCAGAGAAGAGAGGCGTGATTGTTCCGTTTGAGAGTTCGGAGGCCATCTCTGAGGCGGTTCTTGCATTACTTGAAAACGATGCGGAGCGCCACGCGATGCGGAAGCGAGCCTATCTGCACTCTCGCGGAACGACCTGGCCGAAGACTGCGCGGGCTTATATGGCAACCTTTCAGCGTGCACGCTTCGAGCGCTCGTTGCAGCCAAGGCCCGCCCAACCGGACGATGGCGCCGTGGACCTGATAGACCCGCTGGAGCACCTGCCGGTTCTGAACACCGCACACCTGTCAACCATGACCGACGACACGGGCATGTTGCAGCACGCAATTTTCTCCGTGCCCAACACACGAGAGGGCTATACGAGCGACGACAACGCACGGGCACTCATCGTGTCCACTCTTCTGGATAAGAGTGTTGGGCATGAGCACAGTGAGGACCATGTCAACCTCTCTCGCCGGTACCTGGCTTTTCTCTGGCTTGCATTTCACTCCGATACCGGACGGTTCAGAAACTTCCTTGGTTACGACCGCAAATGGCTGGAAGACGTTGGATCGGAAGACAGCCACGGACGCGCGCTGTGGGCCTTGGGATCGGTGCTCGGCCAATCGCACAATGCGGGGTTGCGGGGAGCGGCAGGAAGACTCTTTGAGGCCGCTGTGCCGGCAGTTTTGACGTTCAGCAGCCCGCGCGCATGGGCGTTCGGCGTTCTTGGATTGCAGGCTTATCTTGACTGGTTCCCCGGCGACAGGGCCATCCAGGGCATTCGCAACACGCTCGCTAATCGTCTTCTCGATCTTTACCAGCGCAGTCACTCCGAAACCTGGCGTTGGTTTGAGAAGAGTCTTTCGTATTCGAATGCGCGGCTGCCGCAGGCGCTCATCCTGGCCGGTGGACGTAGCAACAACGAGAGAATGATCGCGGCGGGAATCGAGTCGCTCGAATGGCTTGTGGCTGCTCAGCATTGCGGTGACAAAGAAACCTTTGTGCCAATCGGCTCCAGCGGATGCTTTACAGAGGGGGCGGAGAAGCCCCGCTTCGATCAGCAGCCCGTCGAAGCCTGTGCCACGATTTCTGCTTGTCTCGAGGCATACAGGCTAATCGACGAAGTGCGCTGGAGCGAGGAAGCCCAATGTGCCTTCCGGTGGTTCCTTGGCAAAAACGATCTGCAGGTACCGCTTTACGATGCAACAACCGGCGGATGCAAAGATGGACTTCATCCCGACCGCGTGAATGAAAATCAGGGGGCGGAATCAACGCTTTCGTTCCTGATGGCGCTCCTTGAAATGCAGGGAGCGAAAGTGACCCGCGCAGAAGAAACAGACCAGGAAATGAGTATCTCCCTTTGAATCGACTTATGCATCCAGCGCCTTCCTCAAATGCCGTTGCTCCAGAGCAATCCAAGCCGGCGGCAAGTGCAGATCTTCCTCTGTTCACGCGCTACTCCGATAATCCAATTCTTAGCGGGCACGATTGGCCCTATGCCGTGAACAGTGTCTTCAACGCGGGAGCCGTGCAATTACCCGACGGAGACACGTTATTGCTTTGCCGCGTGGAAGACCGGAGCGGCCTGTCGCACTTGTGCGCGGCACGTTCGGAGAATGGAATCGACGGATGGCGTATCGACCCCCAGCCAACGCTGATGGCGAATCCCCGGGAATACCCTGACGAAATCTGGGGCATCGAAGATCCGCGCATTACCTATGTTCCGGAACTCGAGCAGTATGCGGTGGCGTACACATCGTTTGCGCGCGGCGGACCGGGAGTTTCACTGGCGCTCACAGAGGACTTCCGGAGCTTCAAACGACTCGGCGTGATCATGCCGCCCGAAGATAAGGATGCCGCTCTTCTGCCGCGAAGGATCAACGGCTATTGGGCCTTGATCCATCGACCGATGACAGCGCTTGGTGCCCACATGTGGATTTCTTACTCGCCGGATCTGCAGCACTGGGGCAACCATAAAGTCATCCTTGAAGCACGGCGTGGGGGATGGTGGGATGCGAACAAGATTGGCCTGTGCTCTCCCCCGATCGAAACGCCGAAAGGCTGGCTGATGATCTACCACGGAGTGCGGCAAACCGCATCGGGAAGCATCTATCGCCTGGGTCTGGCACTCTTCGATCTTGAACATCCAGAGATCTGCCTGCAACGAGGAGACTCATGGGTCTTCGGTCCTGGATCCCCTTACGAGCGCGTTGGTGATGTGCACGACGTCGTGTTTCCCTGCGGCCAGACCATCGATGAGGATGGGGATGGGATCAACCTTTATTACGGAGCAGCCGACTCCTGCGTGGCGCTCGCTACAGGCAGCATTCGTTGTCTGCTCTTGTGGCTCGACGCGAACTCCCGCGCGGGAATCGGATCGGCGCTTTGATGAATGCCGACCTTCTGTTGAAAGGAAGTTCTCGATGAACGTTGAAACGATCACTTGGCTGCGTTGGCTACCGAGGGTACTGTGGATACGGCGCATGTGCCCTTCCTGCACGAGCGTCGAATTCAAGCCCGCTGAGCTGCGCCCTTATGATGGTCTCCTCGCTTTATTCTTTCTCCACCCCGTTCGCTGCAAGTTTTGCTGGCGACGGTACTACTGGCTTACCTTGCGTGGAGCAAATGCAGAATGAGTCCACGTGTTTGCGCTGCTCATGAGCGGCTCTTGTTGCCAGGCGCAAGGGAAGCGGGATCCAACTTACACCACGCCCGGCATCGAATGAATCATCGTCCCCAGAATTCGGAATTCAAATCCAAGGCCATGCCTGTATGAGTGTTTCTGTTCGACAACCGGCTGCACTTCTTGCGCTCCCTGTGCATCACTTACTGATTCCACACTGGCTCGCGCACCTGGGAGCACTGGGGATTTTCTCCGTTGCCGTCGTCGACTCCTCCTTCATTCCTCTACCGCTGCCGGGCAGCACTGACTTGCTGCTACTCTGGCTGGTGGCGCACGGTGGAGATCCATGGCTGCTTGCACCGTTCGCCATTGCAGGCAGCCTTGTAGGCGGGTACGCAACCTGGAACCTCGGGCGCAGAGGGGGTGAAGCGGCGCTGCACCGGTACGTGCCGGCGCGTATTCTTGGGCGGGTCGTCAGATGGGTGGAGCGTCACCGAATTCTCGCTGTGTTTCTTCCCGCTGTGCTTCCTCCGCCGATTCCACTATTGCCGTTCGCACTTGCCTCCGGCGCGCTGGGCGTCTCGCGTGGCCGCTTCCTGAGCGTCTACGGCGCCGCTCGAACCCTGCGTTACTCCCTCATAGCCTGGCTCAGCGTGGTCTACGGACGCCATGCCATCCGTCTGTGGTCGGGGACGCTGCAGAGATGGTCGACTCCGCTGCTTTGTGTGTTCGTGAGCCTGCTGGGGGCCGGCACATGCTTTGGGATTTGGAAGGTTAGCAGCTTACGGAAGATCGATGCCACGGAGAAACTTGGACTGCAGAACAAAGTCGCTCGGGCAGGCAAAACTACTTAGGTCGCTTAGTGCTGCGCCTCGTTTACACAACAAACATCGCAACGCCCGCTACGGACATGGATATTGTTGGACTCGAGGAGTACATCGCCGATATGCGTGATTGCACTGGACCATCGTGTGATGGTGAAAGGGACACCTCCGGGGATGAGAGGCTCAGCGGCCAGAATCGCCCCTGCCACCAGTGATTTGGACACCCGCGAATAGTTTCTTTGGGTTGCGAGATCAAAACTGTTCAGTTTTGCTCAAGAATGGCTGAGTGGAAGATTATTTGGAGAGCCCATTGATAATCAATTTGCCAAAACACACTCCGCACCGCGTATGCCGAGTATGATGTGGAGCCCGTTAATTCCTCAATATCCAGCGCTTAACACCGTCGCTCCATGGGAGTCTGCATCGGTCCCCGCCGCAAGGTGATCCGGCAAGTCGAGGCACGCCACGCCAATCCGGCTGTCAGCCATGCCGTAGTTGACGTCGAAGCGGTCGGGAGTGCCCAGGTCGTCGCACCGGTCAATGCCGGTGGGGAACACAACATTGGCGACGCCCCCGTCACGTTCCTGCGGAAGCAACGGCGTCAACACAGGATTTGCCGAGCGATAACTAATCACGCGCGGATGTCGTTCTGAGAGCACCATCACCCCGGCCGGGTAGCACACCTAAGCGGCCTCCCCTGAGTTCTACACCGGTTATGTGGCCGGGCATACCATCGGAGCGCTGCGCAAAGGGGATTTGATGACAACGCGCCAAAAAGTTCCCCGTTAGAAATCTCCAATTTGTGTTCAAAATTGCTCATCGCTGCGAAGAATATGACGGCATACTAACCCCAGTTTCTGCATCAGCCATGATGCAAGATGGAGGCGGGGCATGCCTGAAAGGAAGGCGAGCCTTCTCATCGTAGACGATGAGCCTTCAATTCGAGAGTCGTTGTCGTTGGGGCTTACTGACGTTGGCTACTCCGTTCGAGCAGTCGAAGACGGGTTTTCCGCATTGATCGAAATTCAGAAAGAGACTCCGGATATTATCCTCTCCGATCTCAACATGCCGGGCATGTCTGGATTTGAGCTCCTCTCGGTGGTTCGTCGGCGATTTCCTGCGCTCCCGTTGATCGCCATGAGCGGCGCGTTCTGCGGCGATGAGGTGTCTTCTGGAGTTGTCGCAGATGCGTTCTACCAAAAGGGCAGCAGCCTCGGTGCCTTGTTGATGATCATGGGAGCGCTGCCTCGAACGGAGCGGCATCCTTCCCACCTTTCGGCAACGCGATGCCAATGCTGAAACCAGCACAGGTCTTACCCCCAGTTCGCAGACAAGAACCCAATGACAGTCGTGCGAAGGCCGCTGATTCAATTCGTCTTTCACACAGCGCCATGTGCTCACTGAGAGCCGGTGGTCAAGGTAGTTGTCCGGTTCCTCCAACATGCGGAAAGACGCATCGGTCATGAAACTTGGGAATCTTCCAAACCCAAAGGGGCATTCCGAGAGCATTGATTCTTGAAAGGACAACAGATCATGCAAGTTCGACCAGGTTTGGTGTACGCTGCCGTTTTTGCGGCTTTATCTGTAGCGTGCGTGGTTTCTCCAGTTCTAGCACAGGACAGCAGGCTCAAGGTGAAAGTGACTCCGCCGCAGGCATATGTTCTCGTGGATGGCCACGCAATGGGACAGGCTTGTCACCCGATCGAGCTCAGTGTGGGGAACCATCGGATTGACGTCGTCAACTGTGGCTACAGGACCTTCACCAAGGACGTTTCAATCGCAGGCGGGACCACCACGACGATCGACGCGACACCTGAGCCGACTCCAGACTCGGTATCGGGACCGTGGGGCTGTCTCACTATCGAAAACGCTCAACGAGACGCCATCTTCCTGAATGGGAAACAGTGCTGAAAAGGGAGATTCCCTATGAAAAGTCTTTTCGCGCAACGCCTCCGATCCTGGTCACTGATCACCATGCTGGCCTGCGCCTGGCGGCCGAACGCCCAAGCCGAGCCGATACCTGTCCACCATGTGGAGGGGACCATCCACGGCTTTCTCGAACTGCGTTCGGAAGACGGCCGCGTGCTCGCTTCAGGAGACATCGTTCAGATCGTCCATGGCGACCGGGTCACTTCGCACACGCTCTTCACTTTCAAAGATGGCTCCACTGACGATGAAACCACAGTCTTCTCGCAACACCGCACCTTCCACCTCATCACCGACCACCATATTCAGAAAGGGCCTTCCTTTCCTCATCCGATGGATGTCTTGATCGATTCCCGTAGCGGCCAGGTCACGGTCCGTTCAACAGGAAAAGATGGGAAGGAGGAGGTTAAAACCGACCATCTTGGCCTGCCGCCGGATCTGACGAACGGAATGGTTCCCCTCGCGGTAGAAAACATGCGGCCTGATGCCCCGGAGACAGAAGTCTCCATGCTGGTGGCCACACCCAAGCCGCGCCTAGTGAAACTGGCCATCTCTTACCGTGGCGAAGAGACCTTTTCGGTAGTCGGCTCTCCTCGAAAGGCGATCCATTATGAGATCAAGATCGAACTCGGTGGAGTCGCTGGCGTAGTGGCGCCCCTCATTGGTAAGGAGCCTCCAAATATTCAGCTTTGGATCATTGGCGGGCAAGCTCCGACCTTCGTCAGAGAACAAGGCCCAATCTATCCGGAGGGCCCCACGATGACTATCCAACTGGCCAGCCCCCTTTGGTCGGACTCGCCAAAGTCTGGATATTAGAGCAGCTCTCAGTTCCTGCCCCGACCACAACTCCGGGGTGAAAAGTCACCGGGCGTGCCCAGCTGGGCATTTGCCGGGACCAATAAGCCATGATTTTCCACCTTTCGGGTTCCGGTCGGATTGTCGCCAACCGGCAATAACGGAGTGGTAACTGAAGAGTGGCCGGTTACAAGAAGGCCATGCAGCGGACTAACCAACCCGCCTTTCTGACAGTCGCGACGAGCATGCATCCCTGATTCGGTTCTCGCTGGCTCGTAAGCTGTTTTCGGTCTCGAGCGACCTGCTATGCTTCCTCGCATGCGTTTGAATCTTCGTGTAAGTTCGCTGCTTTTGATTCTGGTTCTGTCCGTCCTGCCGCTGAATGCGCGCGTCATTCGCGTCGAGATTACTTCCCGCACCGACGTCCTGGGTGGCAAGACATTCGGCGACGCAGGAACATATGAGCGGATCATCGGACGCGTTTACTTCTCTCTACCAGTAGCCAATCCGCACAACCAGATGATCGTCGATCTGGGCAATGCTGTGAATTTGAAAGATGGTGAGGTCGAGTTTTCCTCCGACTTCGTTGCCGTCCGCCCCAAGGATCCCGCAAAGAGCAACGGCTCGATGCTTCTACTGGTCCCCAACCGGGGGTACGCAAGCGCCATCACTCACGTCGAAGGTGGAGACAGGGATCTCGATAATGACAACGGAGACGCGTGGTTGCTGCGCCGTGGATTCACCATCGTGAGCCTGGGGTGGCAATGGGACGCAACCGGTCCAGGCGCCCTGCGACTCTATGCGCCAGTCGCGAAAGAAAACGGAAAGACCATCACTGGCCTGCTGCGCGGAGATCTGATGCTCTCGAAAGCAATGCCGGAAATTCCCCTGGGTCACCTCATCGAGGGCCGAATCGGCGGAACGGAATACCCGGCGGCAGCGCCCGATGATCCGCGCAATGTGCTCACGGACCGCGATTCGCGCGATGGGCAACGCAGAGTCATACCTCGCGCGGATTGGCAATTCGCCCACACCGTCGATGGCAAACTCGTTCCCAGCGATCGGTATATCCACCTAAATGGAGGCTTCCAGCCGGGAAAGATCTACGACTACATCTACGTCGTCGCCGATCCGGTCGTGGCTGGCGGAGGCTTCGCAGCGTTCCGTGATTTTGCCTCCTATTCCAAGCACAATCCCGACGCCATCACTCCCGCAGCGCGCGTTTATGGGCAAGGCATTTCGCAAACCGGGCGATTCCTGCGTGACTTTCTCTATCAAGGATTCAATGCCGACGAAGAAGGAAGGATCGCGCTTGACGGTGTTCTGGCCCACGTTGCGGGAGCGGGCCGCGGCAGCTTCAATTACCGCTTCGCGCAGCCCTCGCGTGACGCACAACCCACTTCGTCGGTATTCTTTCCCACCGACCTCTTTCCCTTTACCGACCAAACCGATAAGGACCCAATGACCGGAGAAACAGGAGGGCTGCTGGATCGCGCCGCTGCGGATAAAGTTGTGCCCAAAATCTTCTTCTCCTGCACATCCTACGAATATTGGGGCCGCGCGGGGGCGCTGATCCACGTGAGCGCCGATGGAAAGCACGATGCAACGATCTCCGAGAACGTCCGCATCTATCACTTCACCGGTCTTCAGCACTTCTCCGGGCCCTTCCCGCCGGCAAAAGGAAGCGATGACCTGCTCGGCCAGCAGCTGGAATCGCCGCTTCCGGTCAAGTACTTCTGGCGCGCCATGATCACCAATATGGACGCTTGGGTCCGCAGCAACACCCCTCCGCCCCCAAGCAGCTATCCGATGGTCACCGAGGGAACACTCGTGCCATTGAGTAAATACGCATTCCCCGCCATTCCCGGAGTCAACCTGCCGCACGAAGCCAATGACGCCCAGCGTCTCGACTTCGGCCCCGGTTGGCGGCAGGGAATTCTGAGCATCCAGCCACCGCAGGTCGGGCCGCCATTCCCAGTGCTTGTGCCCCAGGTCGATTCCGATGGAAACGAACGCGATGGCGTGCGCCTGCCTGAGATCACTGTCCCGCTGGCCACATACACCGGTTGGAATCTTCGCGACCCTTCGATTGGCGCACCCAATCAGCGTGTTGCATTCCTTGGGTCTTACCTGCCGTTTCCCAAGACCGCTGCTGAACGCGAGAAGACCGGCGACCCGCGCAAGTCCATTGCGGAGCGATACGCAAGTGCCGAAGACTACAGCGCCCGCTACAGAATCGCGGTTGATGATCTGGTGAAGCAACGCTGGATCCTGCCGGAAGATCGCTCGGTCTTGTTGCTTCGTGGTGAGCAGGAATGGGCTGAGGCCACGAAGTAAGATTTGTCACGGCCCACCACTCCCGCAGTCACGATTGCAAACACGATCTTCACAGTCCGGGCCAAGCTTCGCCACATTTTTCTTCGCCGATAACCCAACACTTTTGGGTTCCGATCGTGTGGTCGCCGATGCGGAAGTAACCCAATTTTGGATCCACTTCCGGGTTGGACGGTGATCCTACCGGAACACCAATTTGAAGATTCTCTGCATGCTATCGTCGATGAGTGCCTCGGCGGTTTCGCATCAGCCGAGCAGAAGGAGTGGTCGATTAGGAAGCGAGTTTCAATTGATTACCCTTGGACTCGATCGCATTCAGTACGTCTCGCCACGATTCATCAAAGGCCTTGGCACCGTTCGATTGGAGGTCGGCTGCCATTTGATCGAGATTGATTCCCGCCGTTCGAAAGTCGTCCAGAACAGCTTCGCAGTCCCCTCCGTCTCGCGGAAGAGTACCGGCCAGCTTGCCATGATCGCCGAAAGCCAGAAGCGTCTTCTCCGGCATTGTGTTGATTGTGTTAGGTGCAGCTAGAGCACTGATATAGAGAACGTCCGAGGCCTTTGGGTCCTTGGTGCCGGTACTGGCGAATAGGAGTCTCTGAGGCCGGGCGCCAAAGTTGGACAACCGCTGCCAGCGATCCGAAGCGAGAGTATCCCGGTAGGCTTTGTAGACCTGCTGTCCGATGGCGATGCCGAGTTTGTCTCGTAGCTGGCCAGGTATTCTTTCGATCGTTGCGCCGTCCCAACGGCTCAGGAAGACCGAGGCTACGGATCGAACATCCGGACTGAGGCCCTTAGCAATGCGCCGCTCAAGCCCACGCATGTACGCGCCCGCCGATGCCAGATAGTGCTCTCGAGAGAAAAGAAGCGTTACGTTGATGGCAGCACCAGCCGCGGTCGCCTCCTCAATAGCCAGATTTCCTTCCTCTGTCCCTGGGATCTTGATGAAGAGATTTGGGCGATTCGCTTTCTTGTGCAATGCAGTCGCCGCAGTGACCGATCCCTCAGCGTCGTAAGCGAGAAGAGGCGACACTTCGAGGGAAACAAAGCCGTCGTTGCCCGCCGTACGCTCGTGAACTGAGGCAAAGAGGTCCGCGGCTCGTGTCAGGTCTTGCAAAGCCAGTTCAAAGAACACTTCCTCGCCCGACAACCCCTTTGACACCAGACGGCCAATCTCTGCGTCATAGGATTTGCTGTTTGAGATCGCATGCTCAAAGATGGTTGGGTTCGAAGTCAGGCCTGTGACGGAAAACTCATTGATGTAGCGCTTGAGGGTTCCGTTGTCCAGCAGGTCACGTGTTATGTTGTCGAGCCACAAGCTTTGCCCGAGATCATGGAGTTCTCGTGTTGCCTTCATCGCCCCTCCTGTTGACTCTTTGGACTCGCCGACGGCTGGTTGCTGGGATGCCTTGATAAAGTTGGGAGTTGCGCATTCCCGATTGACTCGGATGAGCAACGTTACGAAGCAGGGCTTGTTTGCCCCTTTAACCGATGAGGTCACGACTTTCGACCAACCGGTCACCAGCGGCATACCAGTTGGATTGAATTCAAGCGCTCACGTTGTCGAGGTCCAGCCTTCTAAAGACGCCGTGAACCACGCGATCGCACCGAGCCGCCCCGAATTCGAACGCATGCACGCTTTTTGCGCCTGCACGTGCAAACAGCTCTGAGCGCAATCGTTCATGTCCGCGATGCAGGCGGACTTTCACGGTCGCATCGGTGAGAGAAAGGGCCTCAGCGGTCTCTGCCGTCGTCATCTCTTCCACATCGCGCAGTACGATCACTGAGCGATAAGTTAACGGAAGCGCCAGTATCGCCTCTTCCAGCAGGCTCCTCAGTTCGCTGCCTGACGCAGCTGCTTCCGGAGTCGGTGACTTTGACTGAAACGCCGGCATGGTTTCGTCCTCTCCCTCGTGCTGCTCCCCCTCAAGTGGCTCCAGCTTTCCGCTGGCGGCAAGCCGTTTCAGCGCTTCATTCACGGCAATGCGCGTGAGCCAGGTTGAAAACTGTGCCCGCCCTTCAAACTGTCCCAGATGCTCGTACGCGCGCACGTACGCTTCCTGCATCACGTCCTCGCATTCAGAGTCTTCGCGCAAAATGCTCCGTATTGCGCGATAGATGCGTTGGTTGTGGCGGCGCATGAGTAGCTCAAACAGCTGCACATCGCCCGCTAGGATGCGGCTTACGATCTCTTCGTCAGCCCAGCTCTCTGCGCGGGATTGCTCCAGCATGTGCGCGATCTCCAAGTGCGCTCCTTCTCGTTCGCTTCTAACCATTGGATCAGCCAGCCATCCGTTGGTTACATTAATCTTCCGTGTAACCGAATCGGCTCCTCCCGCTCCATTGAGTAGTGGAGGTAACATGCGATCCGATCCGCGACTCAATCATGCCTGGTGGACATTGCGCATCGGGCTCGGGCTGGCTCCCTTGCTTGCCGGGCTCGACAAATTCTTCAACCTGCTGACGAATTGGGATATGTACCTCAATCCCCTCATTCCGCGCGTGCTACATCTCTCCGCGCCCACGGTCATGCACATTGTGGGTGTGGTCGAAATTGTGGCAGGGCTGCTGATCTTCAGCCGTTTCACGCGCTATGCAGCCTACATCGTCATGGCGTGGCTGTTGGCAATTTCGGCCAGCCTCGTTGCTCAGGGACTGTTTTTCGATGTTGCCGTGCGCGACGTCGAATTGTCGCTTGCAGCCTTCGTGCTCGCCAAACTCACTGAAGTTCGCGAGGCGCATCTGCTCGAAAATGCCGTAGATCAAGGCCATAGCATCCCTGAACCCAAAACGGCATAGCGCCAGGTTCAAACTAAGTAAACCCGAGACATTCAACCTCAAAAAGGAGATTTCGCGATGAAAAAATCCTCGTGCTGATGATCCTGGCCGTCGTGCTGCCTGCATTCGCCGCCGCAGAAACTTGGAACAACGTGTCCATTGTCGATACGCAGTGCTCCACGAAGGTCAAAGCCGATCCCGATTCGCATACGCGTCAATGCGCCTTGACCTGTGCCAAGAGTGGCTTCGGCATTCTCGACAAGGATGGCAACTACCTTAAACTCGACGACGCTGGAAACGCCAAAGCCCTCAAGCTCCTGCAGAACTCCTCGAAGAAAGATCATCTCCGCGTGAGCATCACAGGTGAAAAGGAGGGTGACGTCATCCACGTTGAATCACTCAAAATGTGACCGCCAAATGTCGGTTTCAGCCGGCGGAGTCACCTTCCGCCGGATTCTTCTTATTGCCGCCTGCTATCCCACGACGAGCATGACCCCCATCCACAGGGCTCTCACCGGTAACAGCTTGGTCTACGTGACCTGAGCAACGATCGCCCTTCTCTCGCTCGAACAGCCAAACATGCTTATTCGCAGAGTATCGAGTGGATTTCGCTTAAGACCCCAGACCCATGGAGCGAGAGTCAATCAGCGCCGGGCGGATCCAGAGCAGCGCCAGAGGTACCACCCTCATCATCCATTCGTGACATAGCCTTTTCGTCCAAGCATCGCTGAGCGGATGGAGAAGATTCTGAGGCGTCGCCATTTTCTCTTCGCCAAGAGATGGTCAATAAAAAGGCACTCTCTTCCAGCGCCTCGACGTCATGCAGCACTCCGCAGTCGAGCACCAGCAAATGACCCGCTGACACTTCCACCTTTCGATGGGCCTCCAAATGTATTCGGCCCCGTCCCCTCACCTGCTGGATGGAGACCCTCCCTTCTGCTCTGTGCTGGCGCATTCGTGTTCCGCCCTTCATCAGAACCAGAACGATTCGGAAGTCTGGATATTTTGCAAGCGTTTTGGAACTCCGCCCAGTCTCACGCTGCCAAGAGTCTTCTTGCCGCAGTTGCCGCAGCTCTCGTTCCAGATCGATCTGCAGCAGAGGTTCTGCCAATTCGGGTAATCGATTCAATACTTCGATGCCTTCGCCGGGCCGACAAGTGCTGAGCTCCCTAGCCATGATGAACACCTTCCGCTTGTGCAACTGTGCACTCCGTCTGACTTTGCCCCAATCCTGAACCAGAATTACAGAGTGAACAATCCTCTGTGAAATCTCGTCAGGCCCGAGAAGACGATGATCGACGAATGGTTGTGGCAAAACTGGTCAACATTGCACAGTCTCTCGGCAGAATCCTTGCTACCACCTCGCAAGGAACCTGGACCCAACCCCGAACGCACCTCGAAGGAGAAGCGCATCTTCCACCGTGTTCGAGAGGTCCTTCTGGGCGTTAGCCCGCTCTAGTCGCGCTGTGGATCGAAAGTGCTATCGACCTTGTCCTGACTCACGGCTCGCGGAGGCCCGAAAAAAGACTTGGAAAAGTGAGCAAAATTGAATAGATCAAACTTTCTACCGGTACAACCATATGGGAAGATACAGCGTGGGGTGTGGAGCTGTCGCGATGCCGTGGACCTTCCATTGAACGAACAGTTTATGACATCGGCCCCCCTCGATCGTTGCTGAGGACCTCGTGCTTGGCATGGCAACTCCACTGACAATGCATTGAGAATGCGGAAGATAAAACTATGGAGCGCCTCCCCGCCGCTGTTGTCGTCGCCCACCCGGACGACGAGACGCTTTGGTGCGGTGGCTACATACTGACCCATCCGGAGTTTCATTGGCGCATTGTGACCCTTTGCAGAGCACAGGATGCAGACCGTGCGCCAAAGTTCTACCGGGTCCTGGAGCAATTGGGCGCAGAAGGTGAGATGGCGAATCTGGATGATGGACCCAGTCAGGCGCCGCTACCGATCGAGCAGGTTCAAGAAACCATCGCCCGATTATTAGCTGAAACCAGCTACAGTCTGATTCTCACCCACGGCCCGAAGGGCGAATACACGCAACATCGCCGTCATGAAGAATGCTGCCACGCAGTCGTCGAGCTTTGGCAATCTGGCCGCATCTGCACAGACCGACTGTGGTCGTTTGCTTACGAAGACGGCGGTCGAGCATATTTGCCGCGGGTTCGTACTGACGCGGACCGGCGGGATGTGTTGACGGATAATCTCTGGCTTGAAAAGCGCCGGCTGATTACGGACGTGTACGGGTTTGGCATCGACAGTTGGGAAGCAAGGACCGCTCCTCGTGAAGAAGGATTCTGGTGCTTTGCCTCAGCACAGGCAGCGGCAATGCGTACGGCATTCCGGGAGCAACAATCGTGAAAGTACTTGTATTGAGCGAATATCCTGCGCCGGCGGCAGGCTTGGCCCTGCAAGGTGAACTGTTATGCAGGGGCCTGTCCGAGATGGGCGTGGACGTTCACCCGGTCCACCTGGAGTCGGACTTGGAAAAGGAGTGGTACTATCGCTGGTTTCGACCGGATATCGTGGTGGGCGTGGGGTTCTGGGGCCATCTTCCGCATCTGGTCCTGCACCCGCAGCAGTTTGGGATGAAGGCTGTGCCATGGCTCGTGGCGGATGGTTATGTCGCGAAACACCGTAATGCGTTAAACGCTCTACCGCTGATCCTGGTCACCTCCAACTGAGTGAAGGAGGTATATATCAGGGACGGTATCAAGGGAGACAACATTGTGGTGCTTCCTGTGGGTTGCGGCACGGACCACTACGTGCCGCACAGCCGTGATGACTTCAAGGTCCAGGCGATTCGCGGGGCTTTGGGAATATCGGATGACCAGTTAATGATCCTGACTGCCGGCGGCGACAGCGCCTCCAAGGGCGCTCAGGAGGTCATGCAGGCGTTGGCGCTGATCGATAGCGAGGTCCCCGATTGGAGATATGTCTGTAAGGTTTGGCCTCAACCCCGCACTGACCAACAAAACCAGATCGACCTGAAATTGGCGGCAGATCTGGGCATCGGCAAGAAGGTTATATTCTCGACCAATGTTGTCTCGCAAAATTTCATGCCCTATTTGTTGTCTGCCTGCGATATTTACGCTGCACCGTCGCGGCTGGAGGGCTTCGGCATGATTCAGGTTGAGGCGAACGCCTGCGAAAAGCCAGTGATCGCAATCGATGCTATGGCTTTTCGCGACACCATGGTCCACGGTGAGACGGCATTCCTGGCCAAGGTGGCGGAGGAAAGCAAGATCACCGAGGCTCAATACGGCGAAGGCCACGACTACGAGAAGAGTCATCGTATCTTGTTTCCAAATCCGCGGACAGCCGAATACAGAGCCAGCGTACCCGACATCGCAAAGTACCTGCTTCTGCTTATGCAGGACGGTGCTCTGCGGCAGCGCATGGGAGAAGCGGGTCGAAGGCGAGTCGTCGAGTTATTCGACTATCGCCAGGTTGCAAGGCAATTCGTGGAGATCGTTTCCGACCGATTGGGTATTCAGTAGAAAGTAACGATGCGCGAATGCTCGCTCCCTCGAGCCAGCACACCAACGAGGAGTTTATGTCTTTCGACGATAGGTCACGAATTGTTATCGAGCAGGCTAAAGACGCGGCTCTCCGAATCCTGCTGCATAACGCACAGGGACCGTTTGACGGACTACCTCGAACCGCTGGCTGGGGATATCCGGAACCATACACCCGTGATCTGATGATTTCAGCTCTCGGCTTTCTGGCCACTGGCAGCGAGCAACTTGCGGACGCTCTGGAACGCACACTCGTAGCGCTTGCCAACAATCAGACCGTGCACGGTCACATCCCGTCCTTCGCACACGATCCAGATAACCGCGGCTCCAGTGACTCGACGCCGCTCTTCCTCTTTGGCTTGGCGCTCTACAGATTGTCGACGAATCAGCCTGAGTTCCTCCTTGAAGCAGCAGAGAAGGCTCAGCGGTGGATGCGGTACCAGAGCCCGGATGACAGAGTGATGGTCGCACAGTTGCCTACCAGCGATTGGCGTGATGAACAGTACGTGATGGGCTACGGGCTGTATGTGAATATGATCGTCTATGCGTATCTTCGTCTTTTTGGTGAACACGAGTCTGCCGAGCAACTGCGCGGATTGATGAGTCGTCTTGAAGTCAGCGGCGAACTGAAGAATAGTTATGAGCAAAAGGCTCTTGTCGAGCCGACCGCGCCCTACTACGCTCTTTATTCGTACAAAGTCATGGGTAGTGACCGTTTCGACCTGCTTGGCAACAGCCTAGCGATTCTGACCGGAATTGCTTCGCCTCAATGTGCGGCGAAAATGCTCCCTTGGATCGAAGCCGAGTGCGAGGCCATGCGGGGCCGCGGAGAACTTACCGTCGATTTGCCGCCCTGTTTGTTTCCATATATTCGGCCCCATCATGCGGATTGGTTGCCTCGATACGAGCGCTATAACCGGCCTGGAGACTACCACAACGGGGGTGTGTGGCCATTTGTATGTGGCTTCTATGTCGCTGCATGCGTAGCCGCAGGGGAGATGGATCTGGCAGAGCGAAAGTTATTCGCGCTGACAGAACTGGTCAAGCCGTGGCATGAAAACGCGGCGGAGTGGGGTTTTAACGAGTGGATTCACGCGCAAACCGGTAAGCCCAGCGGCCGGGATTGGCAAACCTGGTCGGCCGCTATGTACCTATACGCTGCTGAGTGTGTGCGGCTGCAAGGGACCCCATTCTTCGGCGAGATTCGCAGCTCCAGCCTGAATGCAGAGGGGGATTCCCGAAGAACATCAAACCATTTCCAGCTGTAATTCAGTAGGTCTGGGTGCAACCGAATGTCGCTGCCGGCTCACCAGCCAAGCAGCAGCCGAGGTCCAGCCGCTCGCATTTCTCATCCGCGGCATGGTTCCAGGACCAGTGCAAGCTGAGCGCCAGCTCTGCCAGTGCGAGGATTCCCTCATCGCAACGCCGACTGGTGATTTTGTTCGGATCGCGGCTGTTAGCTCGCCCGAGGTCTGAGCAGAAATGCTCAGTCTCCCGGCTTTTGCAGTCGAGGGCCTTGCTTGTCCGAAGCGATAGCGGTTGGATTTGAGTGCAAATATGATGTTATATCTCTGATCGTAGGCATACTTACGCGCCAATCAGTTCGACCCGTGAATGCACCCCACGTTAGTCCCGCATTACCCCGCTCCTTGGGCTCGCGCCTTCGTATCGTGTGAGCCTTTCTGCTCAGACCCACGATTCTATTTTGGTCATCTTAGTATGGGTGCTCCCATTGAGGTCCCTGACCATATGAAAGCGTTTTTCGGTTGGCTGTTCGGGTGCCATCACCATAAAGTCAGCCGGGTATTTACTATTCAAAAGCACACCTATCAGGTCTGTCTTGATTGCGGCACAGAACTCGCCTACTCCTGGGACAAGATGCTCGCACACAAACCAACGAGCTTCACACTGCTCACGCGGAAACGCAGATGGATGTTACATATCAGGATTCCAAATACTCGCGCGGACAGATCCAAATCCTCGACGTTCCTGGACTCACCAGGAACTTCTCTTCCGCCAGCTTCAGGCCCGCGTCTTGGTTTCATTCACCGTCAGCGTCAGCTTCGTCATCATGACCCGCATCGTGGCCAGAGGTTCTTTTGCTCTGTCCCGACAACAGATCACGAGATCATCGGCACAGTTGACGATGGTCGCTCCAAGACGCTTTTCGTGACCCAACTTCTTCCATCCAGGCACGAACCGGCGCATGTAGCGATTACTGAGCAGCGGGCTGATCGGAGACCCCTGCGGGCTCCCGCGACCTTCATCCCGATTGCGCGTTCGCAGATGCTTGTTTCCACGATCATCCGTCTCTTCCGCCGGTGCTTCTTGGCGACATCTTGATCAGATGGAGCATGGCGCCGTCAACCACACCGAACGCTACCGAATCTAGAAATTCAGCGTGCGGGAGAAGATCAAAATACGAGGCAAGATCTGCGTCTACGATCTCTCCATGTCCGGTATTGATCAGCTTATGGACGTGTTTTACTTCGTCCAGTGCGCTGCGGCATCGCCGATAGGTGTAGTGTTCCGGCTGTAATTCGGCCTCAACTATGGCGTCGAGCACCACTACCGCCGCCATCGCCACTCTTCTGTCGCGGAAAGCAGGCACTCCTAACGAAAGCTGTGTCCCCTCGGGCTTCGGTATGTATATCCTGCATTATCCTGATCTCCCTATGAATTCGCCTGACTCCCTGATCGATCCTGCATCTCCGTCTCAGTTGTCCGCTGCCAGCAAGCGTCTCTTGCCGTGGCTGGTTGCGGTTGCGTTCTTTATGGAGTCTCTGGACACGACCATTCTGAACACAGCTGTTCCCGCCATTTCAGCGGCCCTCCACATCGTACCGCTCAGCATGAAGGCCGTATTGGCAAGCTACACGTTGAGCCTTGCCGTCTTCATTCCCATCAGTGGCTGGATGGCTGACCGGTTCGGAACGCGCCGCGTGTTCGCATCCGCAATCGGCCTCTTCACGCTTGGATCGCTTCTTTGCGGCATATCGAGCGACATTCACCTGCTCGTCGCCTGTCGTGTTCTGCAGGGTTGCGGCGGAGCGATGATGGTCCCCGTAGGCCGGCTCACCCTGGTGCGATCATTCGATAAATCCGCACTCTTACGCATCATGAGCTTTGTTGCCATTCCAGCGCTTGTCGCTCCCATGCTGGGACCCATTGCCGGAGGCCTGATTGTCGGCTATTTCCACTGGCGGCTCATCTTTTTCCTGAATATTCCAATCGGCGTGGCTGGCTTAGTTCTCGTCTATCTGCACCTGCCCAACTTCCGCGAAGAGCACACGCACCCGCTCGATGTGGTCGGACTGATCCTCTTCGGCTCGGGAGTTGCTTTGCTGTCGTATGTGCTGGAGATCTTCGGAGAGCACACTCTGAGCGTGCGTGAGATGTCCGGACTGCTGGCACTTTCTCTCGCGTTGCTTGCTGGCTATGCAGTCCACGCGAAAAGTATTCCATTCCCTTTGCTGAACCTGAGCCTGTTCAACATCCGTACATTCCGCGCCGCCGTGAGTGGCAGCTTTTTCACTCGTCTCGGAATTGGAGGCGTGCCGTTTCTCCTACCACTCCTTTACCAGGTTGGTCTCGGCTTCACACCCATTCAGTCAGGCCTGCTCATCATGCCCCAGGCAATAGCGGCTATGAGCATGAAAATGATCATGCCCCGGCTTCTGAGGCTTATCGGTTATCGTGGCGTATTAATCTCCAATACGCTGATCCTCGGCGTTCTTCTCGCACTGTTTGCGATGATCGGGCTTCACACGCCCGTTTGGGTCATCGTGCTGCTAGCGTTTTTCTATGGGGCTTTTACATCGTTGCAATATACGAGTATGAACACGCTTGTCTATGCGGATACAACCGAGGAACAGACCAGCGATGCGAGTTCCATCGCGAGCACCATGCAGCAGATGTCGATCAGCTTTGGTGTCGCGGCTGCGGGACTAACCACGGCGTTTTTCATTCCGGGCACATCCAATTCCAATCCCCTCGCAATGATCCACGGGATTCATAGGTCGCTCTTTGTTCTCGGAGGACTTACCATCGTCTCGACGATCGTCTTCCGCAGTCTCAAGCGGGGTGATGGCGACACGGTGAATCAGGGGAAAACCTTCCATCCTGGCGGATAAGCGGCAATGTTCGATGCGCGATATCGCGCAGGCCAGACTGCGCTATGGGTACCGCATGATCCGCATACTGCTGAACCCCGAATGGGCGACCCGAGTCCGGGAACGCGGCTTACGAAGCCATTCATCTTCGTTAGAACCTGCTCCCGCCAAGTTTGGATGAATGTGCGTTTTTGCACGCTAACAATGGCTTGAATCGAATCGGTCAGAACGGAAGAGCAAGGTGGGCGGCAGCGTGAGAAGGCGTGCTGCCTTCGGGGGGCCGGCAACGAAGATGATGTCTGCCTCATGCTCTTTGATAAGCCGGTTCACGTGAATGTAAATGAGGTTTTGTCCTGGCGAAGTCCCCCGGTGTCCGAGCAGGCGAGGTTTGATCTGTTCCGCCTTAAGCCGCTCCCGCAACAAGGGATTGTCAAAGAGGTGGATCTGTCCGATGCACAGGTAGTTCGCCGCGCGCCAGTAGCGATTCATCTTGTCGAACATTTCCGGCGAAAGCGGTCCTGCGGGGACTGGAGCTTGTGCTTCAACTCTGCCGTTTGTGGCAATTGCGGTTGACAGGCTAACGTTGAAGATGAACTCGGAGGAGTTGCCAGTCTGATCAAAGTTCTTGCTGAATGTTTGCCGAGTGCTATCCTGGTCGGCGTTGATGGGCAGTTCCTTGGTAGCCATCTTGAAAGTCCCCCTCTATTTCTCCTCAACTGGTAAAAGCGGGGCAGGAGTGGTTGATACATCGGTTCTTTCGGATCTGCCAGCGATGGATTCCTGACATCATTTCGCCAACAGTTTCTTGATCGCGCGCAGTTCGAGACGGCGCCTTGCGGTGGTTTTTGGGATAGGCCATCTTGAGTTCTGCCATCGCATCCAGCACGATTTGAGAAACGATGAGCCGCACCTTCTCCTTGTCGTCGGCGGGGACGACGTACCAGGCGCATAATGAGTCCTTGTCGCACCAATGCAATCCTCGTAGGCCTTAATGTAGTATTTCCAATATTCCCGCTCGTGAATGTCAGGGAGGCTGAAATTCAAGTTCTTGTCTGGTTTTTCAATGCGCGCCAGGAATCGTTTTTACTGCTCCTTATAAGAAAGGTGAGGAAGATCTTGATGGTTTGCATGGCGTTTCGACAAAGGTGCTTCTCCAGGTCCGCGATGGAGCGATATCTCTCGTTCCAAATGTTCTTCTCGTCGCGCGACTTTTTGCGAAGACCCTGGCTCCGAAGAAACTCCGGATGTACTCGAACGGCCAGCACTTCCTCACAGTAGGAACGATTTAAGATTCCGATAGGTCCTCGTTCCGGAAGCCTGCAATTAGTGCGCCAGAGAAGTCATGTTCAAGCTCCACGGCGCTCGGCTGTTTGAAGCTGAACACCTCGCAATCTGTTGGATTGACACCGGACAGCACGTGACGGATGGCGCCGTCCTTGCCGGAGCCGCCCATTCTCTGGAAAATTGCAGCAACGCATAGCTATGTGACGTGTAAAGGAGTTGTTGCAGCGAACTCAATTTCTCCAGGTGCTGGTGCAGAAGAGCCTTATACTCCTTCTTCTACTTCGAACACGGATCGACAATTGTCGGCCACTTGCTAAGGTCAACCTTTTTTTCGGGCGGCCATCAGTCGCCAAGGTCGTAGATGGAGAGAATCTGCGCCCTTGGCTGGAGAACACAAAGGCCCACAGCTGACCGTGGGCCTCCGTCCTTAAAAACCAGGTTTCAGCGCTACCTGTCCTTTGGCTTGGACCCTTGCTGCGATGCGGCGCGCTGCTGTGGTGCAGCATGTTCCTGAGGCGCAGCGCGTTGCTGTGGTGCGGCGCGTTCCTGTGGTGCAGCAGCACGTTCTTGTGGTGCAGCCCTTTGCTGTGGAGCAGGGCGTTGCTGTGGAGCAGCGCGTTGCTGCGAAGCAGGACGTTCCGGCAGTGAAGCGCGTTGCTGAGGCACAGCACGTTCTTGCGGTGCGGCACGTTGCTGTGGCTCTGCGCGTTGCGCAGGAATGGCACGGGATTGAGGCTCAGCCTTCGGCGCAGTTCTTGCCTCTGGCCTGGCCTCCGTCTTCGGAACATTCGCCGCTACGTGCGTTTCCTCGCCCATTGGCTTGGTGGCAACTGCGGTCTGCGGGTGTCCGCTGTTCGCCTTGGCATACGAGGATCTGTCGGCCTTTGCGGTCTGCTCATAATGCGCCTGGACACTGGTCGGAGCCGAGTGCTGATCGCGATCGGCAACCCGCTCCGCCGGGGTGGCCGTGTGCTGAATCCCGCCCGGGCCGCCGTTATACGAAACGCGATTGTGGCTGGCGATTGTGTCTCTCTGCACGCTCGACGGGTCGCTGTAGGTGGTGTGAATCACGCTCTCGTTCACGCGCATCACCGAGGTGTTGTAGGCAAACTCGTTGCCGCGCCATTCTCCACCCGTAAACCCGATACCCCCGTACCCGTAGCCGTAATCAACGCCGCCGTAGTAGCCGACGTGCCGGCCCCAGTAGCCCCGATGAAGCCTGTATCTGCCGCCGTACCAATCCCAGTAGTAGGGCGTCCACAGGGCACCCTCATAGGGAGCCGGAACCCATGCACCGGGAACCCAGTAATAGTCGCCGTCAGCGTAGTCCCAGTAGCCGGGAATCCACATCAGATTGGGCTGCGGGCAGATGGGTTGTTCATAAACTGGCAGCGCGAGCGGAGCGAAATTCACACTCACGAGGATCTGTGCGTGCGAAAAAGCGGGAATCGCAGTGATCAGAAGAGCCAGGAAAAGCCACCGTGCATTGCGGAACAGTCGCATGAGAAAAACCTCGTGATTCTTTCGTGTCTGCTGCGCGAGGAGAATTCGATTCAACCTGAGCGTTGCGAGACCTTCGGCACGACGAAGTCAAGACTATCCCGCGCTATACCCGAAGGTCTGGTCAAATCAGCACAGCGGGTTTTCTCTGCTTCAGCTCTCAACCCGCACATTCAGAGCCGAATGCTCAACCCTTGCGGGTGGTCGCCCACCCTTCTCTGACCAAAATGCATTATGAGAGAGCGCCCGTGCCTCAGAAGGAAGCTTGGGTGCCTGGGGTAGCGTGCGGGGGCTTTACCCCCGCGCCCCCAGGATTTAACGCTTTGGTGCCTCTCCCGATAGGGAGTTTCTTTGACCAGATAGCGCAAGGGGGACGCGCTAGCGTCCCCTTGTATCGGTCGAGGCCCTGAGGTCACCACGGCTTGTAAATTGCCCCACCCTTTCCGGCGCACTTTGCCGGGAGAAGGTCAGGCAAGAACCGGTGCGAATCTCCACCTTGGGAGGGCGGGTTTGAAGCATGGGCAGGAACACCAGCAAGAATCAGCCAATCACATTGCAAAGTGTATGCGCACCGGGATTTCAACTGGCGCCACGTGCTCAATCATCCACTTTGATTTGCGTCCACCCGAAGCCCAGCAACGCCGCCATACGAATACTAGTAAAGATTGCCGCCGAGCCTGCGGCGCGCCTGGGCTTTCTTCGTGGGGATGCCATGCTGATGGCAATCGGCGCACTTGACCCAATGAATGTTATGTGCGCTTGTGGCGCTGAAGTAAGTCGTGTCCATCTTTTCTACATCGATACCGCAGTGGGACATCTGGGGATGGCAGGTTTTGCAGGAGGCGCGAGCGGATTGAGTATGTCCGTTGTGGCATGAGAAGCAGCTCAGCCCCTCGTGCACGCCCATTGGTGTACGATCATCACCCGATCCCACCTGGAGTCCCCATGTGTTCGCAGCAGCGGCAGACGCTGCATCAGGCTCTCGTGGCGCGTGGCACTGGTAGCAGATTCCCTGCCGCGGATCCTGGCTGACATGAACGGCATGAGGACCGTCGTAGAGTTGCGGAATGGTGAGGTTGGCTGCGGCGAAATGCATTCTCTCGCGGCGGTCGTAGAAGGCAAGAGAAACGGGAACGGCCGTTCCTGCCACAGAGATGCGCTCAGCCGGCTTCGTTTCAGGCGAGCCTTCGCGGTGAATCCAGTGGCAAGTCTCGCAGGGCATCGTAGGCTGATTGGCGAGACCGGTGTCAACCAGATGCCATGGGCCGTTCGTGTTTTGCGGTTGCACCAGGTCGCGAATCGATCCGCCGAAGTACATACCGTGGCAGCGCAGGCAGTCTTCCATCAAGGGGCGGGGCGAGTTCAGTTTTGGATGAGTAAAGATCTCTTGGTAGGTGGCGCTGTGCGGTCCGGCTTGCCATGAGGCATACTCCTGCTGGTGGCAGCGGCGGCAATTTGTGGTCACCTTTAGAACATCAGTCTCGCGGAGCCGGATGGTCTCGGGCCATGTGCGAGTGAGATGGACCCACGTGTGCCGCAGCTTGGCGGGCAGGCCGGCATCGTGACATTCCACGCAGCCCATCGCCTGGTGCGGAGAATCGTGCGCCTCAATCACGTAGGAACGCATCTCATGACAGCTCGCGCAGCCCTGGCCGCGTTCCGACGAGTAGTACGCCGATGCGCCAAAGATGCCGCCGAACGCCAGCAGGACTACCGAGCCCGCAGCGATGGCTACCCAGCTAAGCACTCGCTTCATGATCGGAATCCGGCGCCTTTCCAGTTGCGGACCAGCGCAGCAGAAGCCATGTAAGCGACGGCCATGATGGTCAGCGCGGGGTTGAAGCCACCATTGGTGACGTGCACGCTGGAATCGATCACGAAAACATTGTCGACGTCGTGAATGCGGCAGTCGCGGTCGACAACCGAGACCTTCGGATCCGTGCCCATGCGGCAGGTTCCAGCCTGGTGCTGTCCAGCGGAAACGATCTGCGGCCTGCCGGCGAAGTGGAAAGTGCTGGCGGCGCCGGCCTCTTTGAGCCAGGCCTCGGCGCGCTGCGCCTGCTTCTCGCCAATCTCAAAAGTGTGTGGATGTATGTTGCCTGAGATGCGTGCAACGGGCATTTCCCACTTGTCTTTCACCGAGGGATCGAGTGTAACCCGCGCATCGGCCGTAGGAATCTGCTGCGTGGGTCCGAAGATCATAATGTTGCGCTTGAAATAAGCGCGCATCGCCTGTTTGTGTTCATGCCCCCAGCGCGCAACGGTTGGCGGCAAGCGATCGATCATTTGAATGGGCAGGCGGATGAACTCATTGGCCAATAGTCCCCCGCCGCAGAGGCCGGTCGTGCCGTGGTTGTAGTCGGTGATGGCGATACTGGCGCCGGGGCCCACATCGTCATAGGTGTCAAAGCCAAAGAAGCCGACAGCACCGGTGTAATGGTGGCCTTGAAGGTTGCGGCCGACCTGGTCATAACGGTTGCCGAGACCATTGGGGAAGAGCCGGCTTTTTGAATTCAGCAGCAGGCGCGCCGACTCGATGGCGCAGGCTGAAACCACGACGAAATCGCAAGGCTGCTCCTGGAGGCGGCCTCGGGCGTCGAAGTAGGTGACACTTTGAGCACGACCGCGATCGTCAGTGAAGATCTCCTTTGCCATGCATTCGGTACGCAGTTCGCAATTGCCGGTGGCCAGCGCGATCGGGATCACGGTGTTTTGCGAGCCGTTCTTCGCGTCCACTTCGCAGGCGAATCCAACGCACCAGCGGCAGCGCATGCAGGCGCCGCGACCGTTGTAGGGCACGCTGTTGCGGGCCATGGGAATGTGGAACGGATGAAGGCCCAGTCGCCTGGCCGCCGGCCAGAGGATCTGAAATTCGCGATTCGGCGGCAGCGGCGGCATGGGTAGAGGACGGCGGCGCGGACCATGAAAAGGCGTACCTGAGTAGTCGCCTGAAACCCCAATCTCGTATTCGGCTTTGTCATAGAAGGGCTCAAGATCGTCGTACGAAATGGGCCAGTCTTCAAGTGAGCTGCCCTGCGGCACGCCGTAGGTGGAGCGCATGCGGAAGTCCTGGGGCAGGTAGCGCCACGCCATGGCTCCGTAGCTCAGCGTTCCTCCGCCCACGCAGGCGGCATTGTTCTGGTAGCCTCCTTCGCTGGGCAATACGACGCGAACCTCGCCAGCGGGATCGACCGAAACCCGCGGGTTGCCCTCGTCTTCCGGTCCGAAGGCGTTGCCCAGAACAGTGGTGCGCTGGTTGCGGAGATCATCCTTGCGGCAATCATTGGACGTATACCAGGGCCCGCGTTCAAGCAAGACAACGCTCAATCCTGCGACCGACAACTCCTTGGCCACGATGCCGCCCGCTGCGCCCGCACCGATCACCACCGCGTTCACGCGCTTCATGAAGCCGGACCCTTTTTCTGTTCTGATGGCGAGCGGCCGAGTACAGGCGGCTCGGCCAGCCCTAACATGCGCCAGCTAACCGCGTCGCGATTGCCACCATGACGTGGTGGGCCATAGTAGCCGTCGAGCGTGTGGTTCCGCACGAGCTCGAAGAACGTCCGATTCTCCTGCTCGATCGCTTGCACAACCTCAAGCTGCCGGGTGGGCGCGAGTTCGGCAAGCTCACCGCCATAACGCGTTCTGCTCAAAGCATCGGCTCGTTGCAGGCCGTCGCGGTAGGCGCTGCGATGGCGGCGGAAATGGCGCACGAGCTGCCGATCGATGAAATCGACGACGCCGGCCTGGGAGGCGCTTGGAAAGTCATCGGCCGGAATGACCTGATCGCAGATCGCCTTTAACGTCCTGGCGTCTCGTTCACTCAGGAACTCCCAGCCGCCCCGCCGAGACGATCCGCATCCGGACAAGAGTGCCGTTCCAGCAGCAACGGACGCGACGACGAAATCGCGGCGTGCCAGTGTACCCTTCTTCACCTTCATGTGCTCCCTGAGGAATTTTTGGAGACGCCGGGAGTATACGCGCGCCCCGAACCGGGCGCAATGAGAAATGCGCGAGGCATGTGGAGTGACAATCAAGTGGCTTTCAAAACGGGAAGATCGGCTCAGGCTGTGGCCAGATATTTCCGCATCCAGTCGATCACCAGGCTGCGCATTTCGGGAGTTTCCTCGTGGGCGCAATCGAAGAGCTCGATGTGGCAATCTTCCTGGCGGCCGTGTTGCCGATAAAGCGGCAATAGATTTTCGCGAATTTTCTCGACCCCGGCAGGCGGCGTGAGGGGATCCTTACGACCGTTGACGCTGAGATGAGGCCGCGGGACGATCAACTCGTTGATCGCGGTGGTGTCGAATTCCTTGAGCAATGATGGAACAAAATAGAAAATGCTATGACCGCTGAGACCGTGTGCGGCGATGAGGGAATCGAAATCGGTGAGACAACAAAGGTCGATGGCCAATCGGACACGGGAATCGAGCGCGGCGAGCCACCACGTCTTGGTGGATCCCATCGACATACCGGTCGCGCCGAGCCTTTGCGGATCCACTTCCGGGCGGGATGCGAGGTAAGAGAGGGCCCGGAATTCGTCGAACATCATCATGCCCCAGAGCACCTGGCCGCGCCAGAGCATGAGCTTGAAAGCATCTTCCTCTCCGCGATGGCCGTCGGTGTCGTGCTGGCGCTCACCAAAACACCAACTGTCGATGGCCATCGTGACGATCCCCATTTCAGCCAGGACGGGAGCATAAGCGGGCTGAACGCTGGTTCCTTTAAGCAGTTGTTCCTTGCCCAGGCCGTACTCTCCTGCGTGCCAGTGAATGAAGAGAAGGCCAGGCGCGGGGTGCTGCAGCTTCCTGGGAATCAGCAGGAGAGCGGGAACCGGTTCGATCCCATTCAGGTCGAGAACAAGCCGCTCGAGAGTGTAACCGTCGTGTTCTTCCGTGCGGACCAGTCTGGGCGGCGCGGGTTCATGCCGCCAGGGCAGATCGCCAAGCAGGCCCCAGAGATCGGCGCGCCTGCGCTGCTGGTATGCGGAGAATGCGCTTTCCGTTTCGGCGACCAATTTGCTGGCGGCAGAATTCAGCCCGAGGGAGATGCCGCCGGTCAAAAGCGCGGATCGAGATACAAATTGGCGGCGGGTGGTGTTTCTTAGTCCGGAGATCATCATGGCAGTCCATTCTATACAGTGGGTTCGGCGAAACGCTGCGCGCGGGTCGAATTGCCGGGAGAGCCGCAAGCATGGATTGGCCGGCTATGCACACAGGGTTTCAGGCTTCTTGTCCGCTGCTGAGCGGACGTGCTGAACCAGGCTCATTGCACAGGGTGCGACTGCACTGCTCGGCTCTAGTTTCCAGAGTATTTGAAACTCCCGGATGACCAGCCAATCGGACTGAACCAATTGTCGGCACATGCTTCCCTTGACAGAGTAATCGTGACCAGGCTCTAGCGTAGTGCGGATAAAATGGCCAGGTTCAAGCCCACCATCAATACCGATGAAATGGGGATCACCAAGAGGGCCTTCTTCAGCCGCAGCGGGTCGCCGCCCGCGATGGCGCCGATGATGCGCGAACTGACGGCAAGGCCAATCCATCCACAGGTGATGACGAAGCCGATGGCAGTGCCGGTCATGCGCGGAAAGGCATCGCCGACGATGGCCAGCGTCGTGGGGAAGACGGGCGCCATCGAAAGACCGGCGATGAAAACAAGCGCGAATGCAGCCGCCGGTCGAATGGTTCGCAGCACTAGGAAAGTGGTAACAGCCATTGCGATCGATGCGGCCAGAGTAACGGTGATGGGCTGCACGCGGATGAGAATGGGCGAGACGCCGACGCGACCGATGAGCAGGCCAAGCGCGAATCCAAGCGAGAGGATATTGAGCGCGCGCGATTCCGGAACGCCTTGAGCAATTAGATGTCGAGGCAGCCAATTCCACATTCCAACCTCGCAGGATACATATAGGAAAAGGAAGAGGCCGAGCATGAAGAGGAGTGGCCGACCGAGGACGGGCGCTGCATCGCCAAGAACGAAGCGCGCAGCGCTGGTAGGCGCCGGCATTTTGGTGACTGCCTGAATAGCCAGCGTGACGACGGTCAGGGACGCGACGGTGTAGCATAGGCGGACCCAGTTCCGCGCAAAGAGATTGGCCGAGAGGAAAGGCGTTGTCAGTCCACCGAGGCCGAAGAAGAGGTTGACGAGATTCAGCGCGGTCCCGCGGTGCGCTTCGCTCACGTCGCTGACCAGCGCATTTGCGCCGGTCACCACGATACCTCCGCCGACACCGAGCAGAAACAAGAGGACAATGATGCTGCGGAAACCTCGCGAGCGCGGAAGAGCATAAAGCGCGATGGCGATTAAGGCCAGGCCAAGAATCAGTCCGACTTTCTTGCCTTCGGTATCCAGCAATGGACCCACCCCGACCGAGGCGATGATAAGCCCCAGCGCCTGCGCAAACGCGATGGTGCCATTCTGGGTGGGGGTGAGATGGAAACGGTCGGACAAGTCGGGCAGAATCGTGCCCAGCATGGCGGCAATCATTCCATAGACAAAAATGGCGACGATGGCGGCGAAGATCAACATAGGCGAGATTCCTTTCAATTGCCGCTTAAGAATACGGGGACAATGATCCAGCTGAAATGGTATCCAATACCCGGCTTGGAGCGTTTTCCGCAGGGTTGCGTGATTTTCAGTAGTGGTTAGCCTAAGCTCTGGCCATGTTACCGCTTCCACAGCGCGTCTTTCGAGGCCTGCTCAGCGTTCACTCACGTTACTCATCTCGCAGTTGCGTTGGGCGATATTTCTTCGCTATTATTGAATTAATGGCAGACCGGACCTACCTCGGAGAGTTCGAACTCATGATCCTCCTCGCGGCCATCCGCCTCGGAGAGGAAGCTTACGGTGTGCCCATCTGCCGCGAACTTGAAACGTATCGCGGCCGCGACGTATCAGTGGGTAGCGTTTACGCGGCACTTGAACGTCTGGAGGCAAAGGGCCTGGTTTCCTCGAGCCTCGGCGATCCCACCCCCGAACGCGGTGGTAAGGCCAAGCGCTATTTCCGAGTCACGAGCACCGGACTGCGCCAGGTTCACGAAACCCGCCGGGTCCTGTCCAAACTTTGGCACGCACTCCCCGAACTCAAGGAGAACGCGCATGAGCACCGCTGAACCTCCATCCATCGCGACCTGGATGCTGGAACATTGGACGCCCGGTTCTCGCAACGACGCTCTCGCAGGCGATCTGCTGGAGGAGTTCCACAGCGAACGAACTGGCCGCACGCGAGCCTGGTACTGGCGCCAGGTTCTTGCTGCCATCGCCATAGGCTGCTTCCACGAAATCCTCGACCGGGGCACCGCGCTGCTTTTCGCAGTTCTCTGGGCCAGCATTGCTCCCGCGTGGCTGCTCATCGTGGTTGCCGTCGAGCAGCGTTTCAACCTGATCGCGCATTTCCGGCAAATGGATTTCCCCTGGTCCACCGCTTCTGACACAGGCCTCCTGCTGGTTGCGAATCTTTTTTTCATCTGGGCAGGAATTCTCCTTTATCTCATCCCGCATTTATGGTTCAGGCGGAGCTTGAGTTTTCGTCTGCTTGCTCGGGGCGTCATGGCCAGCATTCCCGTGGTCGTTGCCGTTTCTGCAGCCCTGATTCTCCTGCCTAAGCAGTTTCTTCACAACGAGACAACCGTTCGCCCAACTCTCGAAACGGTCCCCACGCACGCCATTGCTCGCTTGAGCCCTGACGACGTCCGACAGCTGCATCCATGGCGAATGGCGGTCGGGCAACACGGCAAAAGCATGATGAACCAGCCGGCCGACGGCACTCTCAATGTCGTAGTCAGGCCCGGCAATGCGATCACAGACATGCACAAATGGGCCGTGCTGACGCGTTTACCTTTCCTGCTTTGCGAGCTTTTTACGCTCTGGGGAATTACTTCGCGTCTGCGCAAGCGCTCGGCAGAGATCAGGGCGTAGCGTGGCGTCGCACACACAAGCCAGCGCCTTCGCACTCGAGGCGGGCGTGCAACCCATCTCTATAAGGACATTTGTAGTTCGCATGGTTTTCGCCGGCCTGGCGAATGCGGCGATCGCGGCATTTCTGCTCTTCCACCTGCCCGCTTCGCGGGAACCGTCACTCCATTCGCTCTTTGTCCGTGCGCTCATGTTTGTTGCCGGTGCAGTTCTGGCTGGTATGGCGGGAGCTCGGTTTTACTGGAGCCGCTCGTCTAGTCCGTTCACAACCGACCTGCGACTTTCTTTCCGCCGCTTCGCGCTTGTGAATGCTGAAGCCTGGGTGTGGGTACCGGCCGTCGTACTTCTGTCGCGCGAAGACTCACCGCTTTCCGCCGTGCTATCGGCCTTGGGTGCCGCGCTCCTCGCAAATGGGCTGCGCCGAGCGCTTCCACGAACTATCGATCTTCAAAACCGGCAGTTGCCCGCCTTCGAATTCGAAGAACATGAAATGTTTGCCGCGACCCTCCGAACACCTCCCCGTGAAGCGCATGGATACGTCATCGCATTCTCGCTCTACTTGTCCGGCTATCTCCTTATCGAACACTTGGCTCTCATCGCTGGAATCCCACTTGCACTCTGCGCGTTTTTAATCGTATGGAAGCTGACCTTTGAGCCTGCACCCCCAACCGTTAGCGCCAGCACGAGCACTCGCGCCACCCTTCGGCTGGCTTCGGTCGCCGTCGCAGCCGTTCTGGTCACTCTTTTTGTCTTGGTGATCGGGATCGGCCACCGCATTCGAGTGGAAGCTGCCAGCGCTGCCCGGACCAGAGGCAGTGGCGACCTCACCGGCCGGAACCCCCAAAAATCCGCAAATGTCGTCTCCGGAATCTCCGGATATGAGAGCATCATTCTCTGGCCTGCGCCGGAAAAAAAGCAGATCGTCGCTCCCCTGCCCGCAAATATTTCTCCCTTTGCGACTCGAACCACAAAGCCGCTCGTGATTCGCTTTGATGGAGCCTACTGGTATTTCCAGCCACCCGACAAGCGACCTGGCCCCAATGCACACGAGGCGCGCGGCAGTCCGCTGGCTGTCGATATCGGGGCCAACAACGATTTTCCACTCACCATGGAAGCGGTTCAGGGCCTCAGCGCGGCGATTCGCACAGCGCCCTACCGCGAAATCCAGGTGTCGATCTCAAACCGCGACAACGTTCGCGGCTCGATCGTTCTCTACGTTCTGCTCACTGACACCGCTGCACCCGGCAAGCCCTCTCTCTCACTCGGAGGCCAGCCAGTACTCTCGAGCGAACCAGGCCGATTCTCTTTTAAGTCCGCTACAACCGAAGAAGTTCTGAGCTTTGCTGTTCCCGGGCACACAACCATCCGCAAATTTGACGAGATCACTGTGTTTTTTCTTCCGGATGCAGCGCATTTTGAAATCGGGCCCAAAATTGCAATTCAGCAATTTGTTTTTGTTCCGCGGTGATCATTTAAGGGAGCTGCAGCGAGGACTATCTTTGGCTCAGATCAACTGAATAAAGGTTGACGACGGGGATGCGCGCAGTAACCAAGGGCAGATCTCCTGGCGCCAGCCCAATGAGCCGGTAGTCCGTGGCCGCGATCGGGCGGAGATTTTCGATGTTAGCAACAACCTCCGGTTTGCCGGAAGGCACGGTGATTCGATAGATCGGCTTCCCTACCTCGAGAAAATCCTGGAAATAGACAGAGCGGCCATCATGCGACCATGTGGGATCACCAACTCCGTGCGAAGTGAGCGTCGTCCAGCGGTTGGTTGTCCAATCAAAGAGCAGCAGTGCGCGTTGATCGAGCGGCATTGCGACCAGGTAATGGCCGTTGCTCGAAAGACGTGGGCTGAAGAGGCCCCGAGAGCCCGGAACCTCTGTCAATTTCCTGGTTTGCAGATTCAGCTGGTAAATCGCCTTGGGCTGGCCGCTGTCCATGCGGTCCGGTAAACGGCCGAAGACGATCGATTGACCGTCCGGCGTCCAGGACGGATCAGCCTCGTTAGCATCTTCATTAAGGATCGCATTGAGTTTTCCGCCGTCAGCATCAACCAGATAAATCTTCCATGGCTTTCCTGGTTCCTCTGCCATCACAGCAAGACGTTGATCGTCGGGTGACCATTTCATGGTGAAGATGCGAACGTCTGAACTCGTCAGCTCAATCCGTTCGCTGCCATCGATGCGGCTTCGCCAGAGCGAGTTGTCGGCGGCATTGACCCACGCCATCCATTTGCCATCGAGCGAAAATTGCGCTAAAGCTGCCGCGCTCAGATTCTGATCGAGCGCGGTGAACGTCGAGGACCCCGGCATGGCGCGCAACAATTCGAACTGCGCCGAATTTCCAATAAAGAAAACTCGCTGGCCTCCAGGCGCAGTGCTGGGAGCGGCATAGTCGAGCGGTCCATTGGTGATCTGGTGAGGCTGCTGGCTGGCCAGAAACCAGGGTTGTTCGCGAATTGTCCAAATGTCACTATGACCGTTGTGAGACGACTGAAAGACGAACTCATCGCCGTCCGGCGTCCAGGTTCCACAGCACTCTGAGGCCGGCTGGCTCCAACCAGGGAGAAGAGGATGCAGATGCGAGCCATCAGCTCGAACTTCCCAAAGCTCCGCTGTCTGGCGCTTGGAATCGCGCAGAGTAAAACGCAGACGTTGCCCGTCAGGCGACCAGCGGAGCCAGAAAGCAAGACCCGGAGTGGTGACAAATTTGCGGAGGTCTCCGCCGTCGATGCCAACGATGAACAGACGGATGCGCGATCTTCGATGCCACGCCGCCAGCGCTGGGCAGTCAGCTTCAGCTCAACAATGGAATGTTGCACATCGACGAGGCTGCCGAAACGATGAGTGTCTATACGGTGCGATGATCTGATTTCTGCCTCAGTGCCAGCCCCTGTGAGAATCTGGCATGCGGTCTATGAAATCCTTGTAGACGCGGTGAAAGAAAGGAAAGAACCAGCTTGACCCGGGAAAACGCATTCATACAGAAAAGGTTGCCACTCCTTCTTTGTACATTCCTCCTCTCAGGTTGCCTGTCGCATATCGCGCTGCCTGCTGTTCGGGCGCACATTTCACAGTTGCCCAATGGAATCGAGCTCGCTGACGGTTCGTCCCTGCTTGATGTGCAGATTCTTGAGAATGGCCTCGCGAGCGTACATGTACGCCCCAATGGAAAAGAGACTCCACGCACGCTGGTCATCGACCCGCACCCAGTCCTTCGCGCTGCTTCTACGATCACGCGATCCGAGCACGATGGAATCTATTCGCTTTCGGCGCCTGGAATCTCGGTGCAGATCGAGGAGACCAAGCCATACAGGATTGCGTTTCTTGATTCCGCAGGGCACCAACTTCTGTTGAGCGACGATCCCTTCAGCGAAGCCCGCGAATCAGGCGTGACCATGGCTCACGCCTCCAGCGACACTCTTTACGGCATTCATGGCCTGGGCCGTGATGACACGACTGTTGGCCTCACGCGCAATGATGGCGGCCATGTTGCCGCCGGAGTTCAGGGAGACAGCGGCGCTCCCTTAGTCTTCTCCACCCATTTCGCGCTTCTTGTCGATTCCGATGGCGGCGATTTCACCACGAACCCCGGAAGCTTCTCGTTTCGCCACAGCTCGCGGCATGATGTTGAATACTTTGTTTTCGCCGGCCCTCCGCTCGAGACGATGGCTGCGCTTTCGCGCCTCGTCGGCCCCCCTCCCCTTCCGCCCCAGTGGACTCTCGGCTTCCTCAATAGCCAATGGGGCTCCACGCAAGCCGGGGTGGAGAAGATTGTCGCACGCTATCGCAAAGAACAAATCCCCATCGACGGATTCATTCTCGACTTTGACTGGAAGGCGTGGGGCGAGGACAACTACGGCGAATGGCGATGGAACTCGACCTCCGGGCCCGGCAACGTCGCTCCTGATAAATTCCCTGACGGTGCGAGCGGTGCATTTGCGCGGCGCCTTGCCGCTGAAGGCGTGAAACTCGCCGGCATTCTCAAGCCTCGCATTCTCACCACGGTTGCCGGCGATTCAAATCACGCCACCGAAGCCGCGGCTTACGCGACGGACCACAACTTCTGGTATCCCGGCGAAGACCCCTCCCCCGATTATTTCTCCCACCGCCCAGCGCGGGATCTCGACTTCAACAATCCTGACGAGCGCAAATGGTTCTGGCAGCATTTGCAGCCTGCATTCCAGGCTGGCATGGTCGGCTGGTGGAATGACGAGGCCGATGTATCCGGCACGACGATCTTCAACAACTTCCAGTTCCTGAATATGGGCCGCATGCTCTATGACGGGCAGCGCTCCAATTCGAATCTGCGCGTCTGGTCCATCAATCGCAGCTTCTATCTCGGAGCAAGCCGCTATGGTTACGCGGGCTGGTCCGGCGACATCATGACGGGCTTCGCCAAGATGGCCTTCCAGCGCCGGCGCATGCTGGCCGCGCTCGATACCGGCGAATTTCATTGGAGCATGGACACCGGCGGCTTCAAGGGCCATCCCACCGCGGAGAACTACGCCCGCTGGATCGAATTCGCCGCCTTTGTTCCCATCATGCGTGTTCACGGGGCGCTCGATGAAAAACGCCAGCCCTGGATCTACGGCCCCGTCGCTGAAGCGGCTGCTCGCGATGCCATCGACCTCCGTTATGAGCTGCTTCCATACATTTATTCCTACGAGCGACTCAACACCGAGGGCGAAGTCGGTCTCGTTCGTCCGCTCTTCTGGAAGTTTCCGTCCGATCCCAATTCGTCCACACAGGAAACCGAGTGGATGTTTGGTGACGCTCTGCTCGTCGCACCGGTCGTGACCCAGGGTGCTTCCTCGCAGACCATTTACCTGCCTCCAGGCACGTGGTTCAATTACATATCCGGTCAACGCTATTCCGGTCGCGAGAACATTGAAGTGACTGCAGATTCTAAGGCATGGAAAGATATCCCTCTCTTTGTTCGTGCGGGATCGATTCTCGCCACGCAACCTGTTGAGCAATACGTCGGGCAACACACGATTCCGGAAATTACGCTCGACATCTTCCCTTCGGAAACCGCCGCTACATTTACGGTTTATGTCGATGACGGCGAGACATATAACTACGAGAAAGGCGAATATCTGCGCCAGCAAATCACCGCGCGACAGAACGGGAACTCAACGCAGGTGACGGTCGACGGCGCCACTGGGAATTATGCCAGCCCGCTGCGCACCTATCTCCTTAGAATCCATACGGCCGCGCGCCAGGTTGCACTCGACGGCAACGTTCTGCCGAATGCAGTTGGAGGCTCCGCTATGAAGAAAACAGGCGCAAGCTGGGCACGCCTGAGTGATCGCTTCGGGCCGGTTGCGGTGATGCGAATCGATTCGGGTGAGAAGGAGCAATCGGTGATCACTCTTCGGTAGTGCTCCGTAAATAGTGCACGGATTTCTTACTTCCGGGAACGGAGTTGGGAAGCTCTGTGGAATCAGTCGAAATGTTCACTCAAGTGGTGCGTTGACCCCCTCAAATGTTCGCTTAAGTGGTTACATTTTGGGCCAAAATGTAACCACCGGAGGTTGCACTTTTGCAATGCAATAACCTCTCCAGGTTCCATTCTGCGCGATTTGTAACCACCTGAGGTTACGAATTGGAGCAAAGCTGACCGTGTAATTTCCCAAAAGAGGGCTTAAATGCAATTTTTTGTCCTCTAAAACGCTGATTTGAGCCTCATTTCGACACGTTTTTGCGTGATCCGATCGGCAGATGAACCGAACGAGCTTTCATCCGAAGGTGATGAGCCTCCTCGATATCAGCGCCGCGCCAGCTCGACCGACACCACTTCGGAGCGATCCTGTATGCGCTCCAACACAGCTTCACGGCCGTCGGGCGAAACATCGAAGTCGCGGACGTCAAAATCAGAAGGCAGGTCAGTCAATTGCAGCTCGGCGCCGGTCTCGAGGTTGATCAGCCAGAGATTCTTGTGCTGAAGTTCTCCTCGAAGGACAACCAACGTTCGCCCGCCCGGCAGAAAGACCAGATGCCGGGAGCCTCGCGTGAGGGTCAGGGGAGGCAGGGCAAGAGTCGACCCATCGGACTTCACTGCTTTCACAGAAAACGTAGTACCTATATCCGGTCCAGAAAAGAGCACGAAACTGCCGTCGGGCGCCCACGCCGGATCTGAGGCGTGCTCAGAAACAAAGGACACAGGAGGACCACCGCTGAGCGGTGCCCGAAAGAGACGGGGTGCCCCTTGTTCCACAGCCGCGGTGATCACCGCTTTTCCGTCAGGATCCCAAGCCGGGTCCCCTTGCAGGTCAAGTGAGTCGGTCACGATGCGAGGATTCGCGCCATCCGACTCGATTACGTACAACAGCGAGCGCCCGTTTTGGCGAATTGAAAACGCAACGGAGCGGCCGTCGCCAGAGATGGCCGGGCCGCCAATGATCTCGGCGCGCTGACCGCGCCACAGTTCCGTCGTCACCCCATTGGCCAACTTCCAAATACTCTCGCTTGCACCGCTTCCTGAAACATAGAGAAGACAATTCGCGCCTAGTCGCGGTCGGAAGCCGCTGCTGGTGGTCAGCGTGATTGGGCTGAGGGTCGGCGGCTTTGCGCCGGGGGTATTGATGTGTAATTGCCACAGGCTCGCTTTCGGAGTTGCGAGCGTAACAACCATTCGGCGGCCGTCGGCGCTGGCCGCGAGAGAGGTATACCGGTCGACGCCCGTGCTCAGGCGATGTGGAATCCGGTGCGCCACATCTTCGCCGTAGAGCCAGGGTCCCGAGCCGTCGGAATCGGTGGCGAGGTACAAGAGAGTGCGCGGATCCAAAAACACCGGATAGCTGACTTGCGCTTGGTGTTCGGTAATGCGCTCCGGAACACCGCCTGCTGCGGCGATACGCCAGATGTCTAACTTGTCGGGCAATGAGCCGTGAACAAAGTAGATCGATCTCTGATCCGGTGACCAGAGAGGAAAGTGGGAGTGAAGTCCGGCAGGCGCGGTGAAGATCGGTTGGGCGGACGAAGGCGCGCTGCCGCTCGAAACGAACAATGGATCACCCTCGCCTTGGGTGTGATAGACGAGTCGTTGGCCATCCCTCGACCAGTCGTATTCAGCCGCACCTTCAAGGTAAGGCCGAGGTTCACCTCCCAGCGTCGGGACCGCCCAGACACTGATGTCCGTTTGGTGTACGGGGTCTGCCTTACGTATCCAATAGGTCACAAGCGAACCGTCGGGCGAAAAGCCTAATGTGCGGATTGAGGGATTCACCAGCTCTGCCGCAGTGCCGTGCGTCAGGTTGTGAAACTGGCCCGAACCAACCTGCGTTACCCACACGTCCATGTGCCCGTCGCGATCTGAGAGAAAGGCGATGAACTGGCCGTCGCGCGAGATGGCCGCCGCTTGCTCGAGCCCGCCCCAGTCGGTCACCGCCTCAAAGCGTGCGCCGGCGATCGGGTTGCGCCAGAAGCGATCCGTCCTTTCGAGCCACAGAAGGCCGCCGGCAACAGCTACTGCTGCTACTGCCGCCGCAAGCAGCGCCAACACGAAGCTCGATCCACTCCGACGATGGACTTCAGTCGCCGCCGCAGGCGTGGACGCGCCGATCGAGACGCCGTTTTTCTCATCGAAGCGGTTCTTCTCGTCCGAAGGAGGAAGCTTGCGGCTCTCCCGCCATGCGTCAAGTTCCTCAGGCACCGCGTAGACTGAACCGCGTTTGCTGTGCAGGTGCCGATGTACCGGCATGCCCTCCCGCTTCTCCCAGCGCTGGACAGTGGCGACATCACGGTCGAGATAAGCCGCGATTTCCTTCCACGAGTCGAGTCGCCCTCCAGGGAGGTTCTTCTTCGAGAGCGCGGTATCGAGGGAGTGTTCAGCCATCGCTTTTTTCCTGATGGATCAGGGATCTCGACAGCGGGGTGAACCGATTTTACCCCGGTCGGTCCAGCACGGCAAAAGACTGCATTTCGCCGCAAGTTACGCTGCCGCTCAATGCCGCTTGACCACGCGGGAAAAGATGCCTGACTGTGAACTCGCACGTTCAAGCGCGAAAGCTGCCGAAAGCGACGCCGGATGCCTGGTAGTGGAGCGAAAACGCGAGTTTCCGCTGATTCCGGCGGCCTTTCGGCGGGAAGCGCACATTCCAGAATGGAGGTCTTTTATGAAAGGAATTTGGTTGATCGCAGTGACAGTGCTGCTTTCAGTTCTCACACTGGTTGCCGGCCCGGGCGCTGCTGCTCAGGAACTGGCCCCGGTGCAATTCAGCGGTCTGCTCAACGACTATTCACCTTCGACCGTGACCGGCGGTCCATGGGAAATGCATGGCCAGTGGACGATGAGCATCAACGCATGGTCGGGAAAGGCAGATTTTTCCGCAGACATGACGATGTCAGGGTATGGGAAGACCTCGATGAATACTCCGGATCCGACCCAGGGCGGGCAGGGCGCGCACACCCACCGCATCACGTTGACGGGAGCTACGGTTACCTGGAACACAGACGGATGTCCCGCGTATAGCCCGGCAACCTACGGTGGCTTTCAACTGAACGGCATAGTCAGCCTCCTGACCGGGAATGGCAGTAATGCGAAGTTTGAGACGAGCCCGCCGTCGTCGACGCTGCAGGTATGTGTGAGCGGCGGCGAAGGCAACGATTCGGTGCCGTTCTCAAACATTACGCTAACCTGGGGCAGCAACAGCCCGGCGATCAGCCATTTCGGATCGCAGTCGATCCACGGCGTGGTTCGTGAGTGGAATCAGCGGTGGGATACGCTGCGCCGGTTCGATCTTGCGCCGCAAGGCTTGAAGTAGCGGCGCACGTTCTCGCTGCCATTCAAACAGCCGATCGATTCACTGAGGTGAAGAATACCGGCCTCCGGGAGGCAACAATGATTCGACTGCTGACGGGAATTCTGTTGTCAGTGGTTGCGGGTGTGGCGGCTTTCGGCCAGTCGCAGCAGGACCTCGCGCCCCAGCCGCAAGCAGCCTCACCTCAGCCGCCAACCTGGCTGCAAGATAAGGCAGAGGTCCTGCGAGTGATCGATTTGGATGAGGCTGAAGTCCGGGAGGGCGAGGCCTCACACGCCGATCGAATGCCCCTTGCGGCCACTTACTCGGAGCTTGGCGTTCTCTACATGGATGCCGGCATGGGTCTGAAGACAGAGGATGCGTTCCGCCGGGGCATCGCACTCCTCAAGGATGGGCCGCAGGACCAGCTGGCAAATGAGCTGGAGCAATTGGGGGTGCTGCAAACAGGAATGGGGGAATACCGGGAGGCGGAAAAAACCGAAATACAGGCCCTGGCGATTCGGCAAACTCTCGCAGATCCTGTGGACATTGCACTCAGCGAGAGCGCGATTGCCGGTATATATGACGTCGAGCGAAAATTCACGAAGGCGCGGAACCACGCGGAGAAGGCATACGATATGCTGGCCGACCGAACCGATGTGACAGCGCAGGATCGCATTGAAGTTTGGCACACGCTGGGTCTCGCGCTGACCGGCTTGCACGATTGCGACCGCGGGATCGGTGTTCTGAAGGATGCGCTCGAAATGGCGAGGAACAGCCCGGGATGGGGCGACGCCAGCCTGGGTTACTCAGAATACATGCTGGGAATCGGATATTGGCACTGCGGCGATCGAGACCATGCAGCCGTCTGGTTGCAGCGCGGCACAACCGACCTGAGGGCCGAATTCGGCTGGAACCGCGCCACCTACGTCTACGCCATGAGGCAGTACGCTTTCTTCCTGCGGCAGTATGGGCAAGCCGACAGCGCAGCCTCGGCCGAAGCTGTTGTCCATCAGGCGGAAAGTGTTGTGGACGCGAGTACCCTCGCGGGCAGAACCGAGCGATCAAACACTCCTTCGCCGTAGGAAACTCGCCGGACGAGTATCCTCGGAGACCTGGAGCCCTGGACCGGACCATGCATTCTGGTCCCGGTAGGGACGTCCATCACTGGACGCCCCCCGGAGAGATCCGTACGTGCGCATCTACGCATACGGCTCTTACGAAGGATGTGTAGCGGCGAAACGAGCATCAGGATAAGGGTGCAGGACCCGGGGTATGGGAACCCATCGATCCAAGACCGGGTTGAGACGTTCCCATCGCATCCGTGCGCGCTGGCTGCGACGGACTAACACTCCCCGCCATAGCCTGCAGACGCGATTTCTGAAGATGCGTAACTGAGCCGTGTTACCGGGGACTGCGTGGTACTGGTAGTAGCCAGTGACAACCTTCCGGAGCCATTCACCGACTGCGGTCGTGCGATCATGCATCCGGCTTCGCAGCTCCGCTTTGATAGCCTTGAGCTTCGCCACCATCCGCTTCTTCGCCGTGATCCGCCATACGATAAATTGCCCGTCGCTGCTGCGCTGCCCACAGTAGTGGGTAAAGCCCAGGAACGTGAAGGTTTCTGGTTTTCCCTCCCCCCGCTGCTTCCGGTCTCGGGCCGCGAAGCGCCCGAACTCGATCAGTCGAGTCTTGTCAGGATGTAATTCCAAGCCGAACTTCGCCAGCCGCTCCCTGAACGCTCTCAGGAAGCGCTGGGCATCCGTCCGGTGCTGAAAGCCCACCACAAGATCGTCAGCGTAGCGGACGATGACGACATCGCCCTTGGCCACTTTCCTGCGCCAGACATCAGCCCACAGATCGAATACGTAATGCAGGTAAGCGTTAGCGATCAGTGGTGAAGCCACTGCTCCCTGCGGCGTTCCCTGATTCGTCTCCGACCACTGGCCGTCTTCCGATACTCCAGCCTTCAGCCATTTCTGCATCAGGCGAAGTATCCTCCGATCGGCCACCCGGTGCGCGATGAACTTTAAGGCCCATTCGTGACTCAAGTTGTCGAAGAAGCCCAAAATGTCCGCGTCGAGCACCCAGTTCACTTTCTTCCATTGGATGCCCGCCGTCAGCGCGTCCAGCGCCTGATGCGGGCTACGTCCGGGCCGGAACCCATAAGAGAAGCCCTTGAAGTCGACCTCGTATATCTGGTTGAGGATCGTCACCACGGCCTGCTGAACGATTTTGTCCTCCAGCGCCGCGACGCCCAACGGGCGTTGCCGCCCGTCAGCCTTCGGTATATAGACTCGCCTTGAAGGTTGTGCCCGATACGTTCCACGGTGAACCCGGCTGTGCAGATCGACAAGTCGATCCTCCAGTCCGGTTTCATACTCCTGCCACGTCACGCCATCCACTCCCGGCGAAGCCTTACGCTGAAGCGCGTAGAAGCTGTCGCGGAGTAAATCGACGCTCAGATGGTGGAGCAAAGCCGTGAACCGTTCCTGCTTCCTTTCCTTTGCTGCTTTCCGCACACCGTCCAGTCCCTGGGACATGCGTTTCCCGCTCTGTGTCGGGGGCATGTGCGACTGAATGATGTTCTCCTTCGTCTGTGCCCTTCCCTCCCCAACCTCCGCAGAAGGTTGCCCTCCCTTGTTCGGCTGGTTCACAGGTAGTACGGCACAGTCCGACTTCTCCAGCAGGTGCATGTCCGCTGTGCGGTTTATGGCCTTTGCGGACCGGCCTTGGTCGTCACACCAAGGCGTGCTGGAGATCTCCCGGTTCTCGTGCATGTTGTTTCTCAGCGTGCGCGGGTTCTTCGACTACGCAGGACCGGACAGCCACTCGCGTGTTACGCGGCTACCGTGTTGCCTTCCTCCTACTCACCATGGAGTCGGCATCCTGATCTACCGGTTTTTCGAAGCTCAATAGCCCCGCCCACCGATGCCTCCGTTCTACGCTTCAAGCGGCACCTCACGATGTCGCCTGCAAGACTAGAGGTCAGGATGGAATCGCTACTTCCTTTCCTGTAGGGCTCTCGCATCCCCTACAACATGCCGGTTTATCCCGGCGCTCGGTGTATCGCCGGCCAACCGGAAATGTGGTTAGCAACTAATATTTCCGGTGTTTTTAGCAAATCGACCTCAAGCGGAAAAGTTAATCCGCCAGGAGGTGCGCCGTGAAGAAAATAGCGGCCTACCTTGGGAAGTCGGCCGGTAAACACCCTGTTGAACAGCGGGGATCACCACAAGCTAAGGGCCTTCAGCTCTGCCACGTCTGCTTGTGCGAATCTCATTGACCAACATCATAAAACCCAGCAACAGAGCCGAATCAGGTGTTTTGACGGCCGATGATGACCGCCGAGCAGCTCGCCCAGCCGACTCGAGAGCTCCGTGCGAATCACCGGCCACTCAGACCAAACGGCCAGTCAGAAGTACAAAAAATGTATTGCCACACGGTGCTGAAAGGCAGCGCGCACAAGTTTTAGACTGAAACACTTGTTTCACTCAGAACCGGCTTACCTACCTGCAGCTTCAGATCGGTCCGGATAACTGATCCGTAACGCAGGCGATGTTTCATCCTCATCACCGGCCGTTCAATCAGGAGATAACTCAGGATCCCCAGCGCCAGGGTCGTGGCAAAGGCCAGCCCGCCCGAGAGCAGGATCGCAAATGACGGCCGCATGTGCAGGGCAAGTTCCGGCGTCAGGGTTCCCTTGAAATAGGCCGCAAACGTTGAATGGAACACGTACATGCTATAACTCAACACGCCCAGCCCGCAGACCCACCGTTGGCTGCACAGTCGATTCACCAGGCTGCCTTCGTCCATCACCATGATCACAATTCCGACCGCCGTCAGATGTGCAACGGGGATCCAGATCTCATCGCCCCAATACGTCCACGCCCACAGTTCACCCTTCCACAGAGCCAGCAGGATCACCGTAGCGACCCCGGAAGCGACAACCCATTTAGCGAACGGCTTGATTCGGTTGTAAACCGGACCTTCGCGCAGGAGCCCCAGCAGGACTCCCGCCAGGATGGCGTCCACTTGCGTGGGCGTGGAAACCCTGATATCAGATGGAGACACAGAGACCAGCGGGGCAACCAGCCGGAATACACAACTGACCGCGATCAACCCGCTAGCAATGGCGATCAGCTTCCGCCGTTCCGGGAACAGCCACACCACTAGCGGCCACAACAGGTAAAACTGTTCCTCCACCGCCAGCGACCAGAAGTGCATCGTCCCAATCGGACCGCCTACTTGATGGTGGGCAAAATCCGGGACCAGATTCTGAACGTACAGAAAATGCATCAAGTAAAAGTGACTATTGAGATGAATTCCGCGATAGAGCGCAAAGCATCCTATCGCCAGCAGCGTTATATAGAAGACTGGAAACACGCGAAGAATCCGGCGCGTATAAAAGATCCTGAAATATCCTTCCCGGTGGCGTGTGTGATACCGGATTCCGCCAATCAGATAACCGGAGAGCACAAAGAACGACGGCACTGCGAACAGCGCCATCGACGAAAGTACAGTGAGCGCCTTGAGGCGGATCGTGTTCGGATGCCCAGGTTGTCCGGCAATAAAATAGTGCCCGCAGAAAACCAGCAGAAACCCGTATCCCCGAATACCAGCGAGGCACGGCTGGTATCTTTGCACTCGTTCGATCGACTGGTTCTGTTGCATCCCCTCACACCCGCTTCAAAGACTGATCAATTTCCGGCTATCCGAGATGACCCCCATCACCCATTGAACAAATCGAGAACATCCGGCGCCGCGGAGCCGGATCGTTGCAGGCAATCAAACCCAAGAATGGAAGCTAATCCGGGGCGATTATCTAACTAGATTTGCTTTCGTATGCGGTTGGTCCGCTACTGTTATTCGAAACGAATTAAGCTAACTTTACCTCTGCATTAAGTGCGAAGAACTTCCCCGAAAGTTGTCATTGCGCCGGTAGGCGATCCCAGGTTATGTATCACAAGGCATACAACGCTACTTCACGAAATTGAATAACTTACGGATAACAACGGGCGAAATCGGGGAGTGGGAAACCCGTTTGCTGATGGTTACAACTTGCCAATTCATGCCAAATTGTTGTACCGTCCAACCCCATCAAGAGGTCTGACCGCCAGACCGGCACGAAGCTTCCCCGAGCCGAGGCCACGGCACTGAGGCAAAGCACACCGGCTCAAATACCTTACGGTTCGCGCCCTGTTTGAGAGCTTGCGCGAGGAGGAAAAGAAATCACTGTGAAGGTCATTGGACTGTTGCTAAGTCTTACGCTGTTTCCCGGTCTTGCTGCCGCAAGCTCGACGTGCAACCAGCAAAGCTACAAGGCAGTACCGGGAGTGAGCATGGAGCAAAATGCAGGCGCGGTTTCGCTTACCTGGCAGGGAGAATCGGGCCAGGAACTCCGTGCGCTGCTCGGCATCCGAGATGGTCATCCGGTGGTGAATGAACTGGCGGCCCGCGATAGCGGAGGCAGGTGGATCGTCCTTGGCAAGGACCTGACCCCCGAATTCCAGGTGACGACGGGCCACCGCCGGCTCTCGCGCACCCAACTGACGATGATGAAACGGCTGGGTATCGATTCGCCTGAAGAGGAAGAGAAGCGCAAGTGGAACACCTTCTGGGATGCTCCGCTGAATGTGCCCGGAGGCGGCGATTCTCAGCCCCTGCCGCGGAGCGCGAGCGAGATCCGCCGAGGTAGTTCGAGCTATCAGTCGGACTCGTGCACGGTGGCCTCGGATGGTGACCAGGTGAGCGTGACATTCAATGGCCTCACGCTGGGCATTTTTGCCGGCGACGTGCGCTTCACCGTCTACAAGGGCTCGAATTTGCTCCGCCAGGAGGCGATCGCCAAGACTGAGGAGCCCTCTGTGGCCTACATCTACAAGGCCGGCCTCGACGGATTTCATATCAATGACGACACCAAGCTGGTGTGGCGAGATACGGCGCGTGCCTGGCAGCAGTACGGGTTCGGCGGCGCACCCAACTCTGAACCTGTAAACCTGCGCGCTCGCAATCGTCTGGAGATTCTCGATGCCGGCAGCGGTTCACTGGCCGTCTTCCCGCCGCCTCACAAGTTCTTCTTCGCCCGCGAGAACGAAATCAATCTTGGATACGTGTACTACCGCAAAGACAACGATGCCTCGTTCTCACTGGGGGTGATGCAGCCAGAAAAAGGCGAAGGGTATGTGCCGTGGGGATATACAGACCAGGAGTGGAAGAGGCGCACTGGTACTTCTCGCGAAGAATGGGACAACTTTGCTCTTTACAACGCGCCTCCCGGAACCGAGCAGCATATGGCGGTCTACTACTATCTCAGCCCCAGGGGCGACCAAGCTACCCAGGAAGCGGTGCTGACCTACACCCACAACGACACCTTCAAGCCGATCGCTGGATTCAAGGTGATGACAGGGCATTTCCATCTGGATCTTAATGAGCAGCTTCGCGACCGGGATAATCTGGATTACCAGATCAGCTCGATTCCGGTGTTCCGGGCACTGGGCATCAATATTCTCTATCTCGGCGATTTCCATGACGACTCGGATCCACGCGATCCGGGACCCAAGCGGTTCATGGAGCAGAAGGTCTACTTTGAGGGCTCGGCCAAGCTCTCCGACAAGGACTTTCTGGTGATGCCGGAAGAGGAGCCGAATGCCTATCTAGGGGGCCACTGGTATTTGATGACTCCCAGGCCTGTTTACTTTTCGCATGCTGAACCGCGGCCCGAGGGTCAGTCGTTCGAGGAGAACGATCCTGAGTATGGGCATGTGTATCACCTCGGTTCATCCGAGGACGTTTTGAAGATGGTGGACCAGGAGCATGCGATTATCTGGGCCGCCCATCCGCGCACCAAGAGCACGGAAGGTTATCCGGAAGCTTACAAGGATAAGTATTTCTTCCTCAGCGACCGCTTTATCGGGGGATCGTGGGAATCGCTTCCGGTGGATCTGTCGGAACCGGAACTCTGCCAGGGGCGCTGCTTCGGCACTCTCGATGACATGAGCAACTGGGCGCCCAAGCCGAAGTTCATGATCGCTGAAGGCGATACCTATACGAAATGGCCGAGCGATGAGACCTATCCTCAGCTCACTGTGAATTACATCAGGCTCGACCGAGTGCCTCTCTACAACGAGAGTTGGGCGCCGATCGTGGAAGGGATTCGGGCCGGCAATTTCTACGGCACGACCGGCGAGGTTCTCTTCCATCATTGGGGCGTCGAAGGCAGTGGAGCGCAAAGTTACTATACCGCCGACATTGAATACACGTTCCCGCTTGAGTTTGCGGAGCTGGTGTGGAGCGATGGCACGACGGTGGATCGAAAGAAGATCAGCCTGACTAATACCACTCCGTTTGGGACCAAGAGCTTCAAGATTCCCTTTGACGCGACCGGCAAGAAGTGGATCCGATTCTCAGTTTGGGACTCGGCCGGCAATGGGGCTTACGTTCAGCCCATTCAACTCAAGTGAAACTTCGAGCTGAAGCGACGAGTGATCGAACTCGCTGCTTCTGTTCATTCATTCAACCTCTGCGCAATCATTTTCAATCCGAGGCATCCCAGCGTCGGAGAAGGGCCCTTCTAAATGGAGGATCAATGATGTTGAATGCGAACAGAAAGCACCTTGCAATTCGTCTACTCACCCTCATGGTTGGTGTGGTAGGAGCGTCGCTCATGTCCACGGAAACGTGGGCACAGGCCCAGGGCGAGAACGCCAGCATTATTGGCGTCGTGACCGACAATTCCGGAGCCGTGATTCCAGGCGCAACAGTCACCCTAACAAGTCCCGCGCTGCAGGTCCCCCAAGTGACCACCAAAACAGACGCGCAGGGCAACTACAGGTTTGTTCTGCTGCCCGCACCTGGGGTTTATAAGCTCAAGTTCGAGGAAACGGGTTTCAGCACCATTCTTAGGCCGGACATAACTCTGACGGTCGGATTTACCGCGAAGGTCGACACCGTGATGTCGGTAGGCGCGGTCTCCGCCGAAATTGTGGTCAACTCCGCTGGTCCAGTCGTTAACACAGTTTCCACGGCTGTGACCAGCACGCTTCAAGCGGAGACGCTGAATTTCGTGCCTAAGCCGCTGGGGATGCAAGACCTTCTTTCGATGGCTGCGGGTGTGAGCCTGGGTGGTGGATCTCCCGACGTGGGCGACAGCAGTTTGGCTGTCGCCTTGAAGGTCGAGACGGACGCCATCGGTGTTAACGGCAATGTCGCCGATATCCTTCAGCCTGAGCTCCGAATCGAGGGCATCAACACCCTCACCGAACACCAGGGAAACGGAAGGGTCTACCTTGACTCTACGGCAATCGGCGAGGCAGAGCTAAAGACCAGTGGCAACAACGCCGAAGTGGGTCTGCCCGGTGTGGCGCAGCAAGCAGTAATGAAGAGTGGCTCAAATACTTTCCATGGCGATGCGCAAGGCGACTTCGAGCGCCCCAGCCTACAGGCCAACAACATTAATGCGGCCGAAGCAGCACCGCCCAACAACCTCAAGTTTGGCAATCCCCTCGCCGGCGATGCCTACTACGACTACGCCGCTGATTTCGGCGGACGCATCATTCGCAACAAACTATGGTTCTACGGCGGCTTCTCAAAGCAGCTCATCAACGAAGGCCAGGCCAGCTTCAAAGGTGGTCCCGACGCGAGTGGCTGCTGGACATGCGCGGATGCGCCGGACGCTTTGTTATTGAGTGCTCTTCCGCAGTACGACGACAAGGTAAGTTATCAGCTTACATCAGGTACAAAGGTGACCTTTTCCCAATTGTGGGGGCGGAAGCTTCTTAACAACCAAAGCAGCTCCCCGACAGTGCCTCTTCCCGCTTCCCAGTACGAATTACAGCCAGGCCATATCTGGGATATCAGCGTGAATTCCGTACTTAGCCCTCGCATGGTGCTCGTGGGAGAATACGGAATTGCCGCCTACGATGTGGACTACGAACCTCAGCCTGTAAGTCAGATCGGCCAGTTCGGCTTTACGAAGGGCGCCGAATTTGCCGGCTCGCCCAGTGAAGAGGAGTTGAGCAACAAGCTTTTTACCGGACCGTACCCGACACTTGACAACGATAAACCTCAGGATATCCGCGAAATGCCGATCACCTTGAGCTACATTCCCGCCGCCGAACACCTCGGGGGGCGTCACGAGCTAAGTTTTGGCACAGACGACTATTGGGATTTTCAGGGATCCCGCGTGACACACGACAATGCGAGCGGCGATTATCTGCTGCTGTTCAAAAACGGCGTGCCGAACGAGATCACCGTTTATAACTTTCCTATCCCAACCTCAACCACCAGCCTCAATAGCCTGGCGCTTTATGCGACGGATACCTGGACCATCAAACAGGTCGCACTCGATCTAGGCGTGAGGTGGGATCGGTATCACGCATTTAATCCAGCCCAGAGTAAGCCGGCGGGGCAGTTTGCTGACCTGTTTCCTGCCAAGACGTTTCCTTACCAGAATCTTCTTACCTGGAATGACGTTGTTCCCCGGATTGGCGCCGCCTGGAACGTCGGTGGAAAGGGAAAGATGGTCGTCAAAGGCTTCTTTGGAATGTTCGCTGACACCCCTGGGGATACCTATGGGAACCCTTATAACTCGAACGCCCAGGCAAGCTTCACGTACGCATGGAATGGTCCATGCCAACCCACCGCCGCAGGGGCCCCCGTGGAATATCAGTGCGACGCGACACCTGCATTTCTGGCAGCACTCCCCTCACTTACGCCCATCTCGGCGACAGGAGGAAGTAGCCAGGTCCTTAATACCAATCTCAAGCAGGACAAAGTTTACGAGTACGACGCCAGTGTGGAGCGCCAGATCGCCTCGAATATGGCAGTCACTGTGAGCTATGTGTACCACGGCGTTTACAACAATTATCCAGTGGACGCAAGTGGAGTTGATGTTGGGCACACGTATAACATCCCTGTTCAGTTCACACAATTCAACGGACAACCAATCACGCTCTATACCTACACCAAGGGCACTGGAACACTCGCCAATGAGCAACTCAATGCTCCTTCGAGCCGGCCAGACACGTACAATACGATCCTGGTCAGCTTTGCAAAGCGCACCAGCACGAAGTGGAGCGCGGCAGCATCCTTCTGGGATACGAAGGATCATATGTGGCTTAACCAAACAGCGGGACTTTACGGCGATCCCAACAGCTGGTTCTACCCAAATGACGACAACTGGAACTGGGGATTCAACGCCAACGCCTATTATATTCTGCCTAAAGGCGTCGCGCTTTCGTCATTCTTGACCATGCAGTCAGGAACTCCGGGACAACAGACAGAAGTCTTTGGCAGCACTGCGACACTAACTCAGGGAGCCGAGACTGTTAATGTGGGCCCCTATGGCCAATTTCGGGGACCTGTAATCAACAATCTCAGTGCAAAGGTAGCCAAGGATTTCTCCATACATGAGACATATCATGTGGAGGCTAACTTCCAGGTTTTCAATCTGCTGAACAGTAGTGCGGCGGTGAGTACAAACTATCTGACCGGTGCCACTACCTTTGGCGTGATCACAAGTCTGATTTCGCCGCGCGTTGGCAGGTTCGGTCTAAAGTTCTCCTTTTAAGACTGAAGCTGCAAAGGTTGTGTAGGCCAAGCCGAAGCCGTTGCAAGAGCGCTGGGAGGAAGCCCGCGGATGCGTACGCGTGAACGCCGCTGGCGCAAGCTCACTTCTGCTCTTGGGGGCGCCAGTTCAGAATGACGTTCAGCGACGGGGTGTCCTGCGATTCGTCGCTGATAATCAGGAATCTCTTGCCGTCGGCAGCAATGTCCCAGCTCATGGGGCCGGTGCGGATTCCGGTATCGATCATATCGGTGTCGAAAAGAGCGCGCGGCGTGCCGGATTGGAAGGTGGGGTTGGTGCTCACGTCCACAGCCATCATCTTCCAGTCGGGTGATATGAAGAACAACTCTTTGCCATCGCGCCGCCAGCGGGGCATAACGCCGCCATCGCGCGAGACCACCCATCTGCTTCCGTTGGGAACGGGTGGAAAGGGAATGACGTAAATCTCGCTGCGGCCCGATTCATTTGAGGTGTACGCAACCCAATGCCCGTCGGGTGAGAACTGGCCCTGGTCTTCAGTGGCCGGGGTGTCGGCCAGAACCAGCGGATGGGCGTCAGGCTGTGCGATGGGCAACGCAAACAGGTCGGCCCCGGTTCCGGGATCGATCTGCGCATAGATGAGGTAGCGCCCATCGGGCGACCAGCTTTTGGGGACCGACAGAGTTTTGGAGGCATGGAGCAGCTCGTCCGCACCCGTGCCATTCGCGGCCTTGCGGTAAATGCCTCCGGCTTTGAAGTAGGCAACGTATTTGCCATCGGGCGACCATGCAGGATTCATTCCCCCTGCGAAGGTCAAAGGGGTGGTCACGCCTCGCGCGAAGTCGAGGATCGTAATGGCTGCTCCCGGATCTCCCACGAGACGCTTGCCATCGGGGGAGATCATGGCGACCCCACCCGCTTCGCCGGCAATGCCAAGGTCCCTGCCCTGACGATCGCGCCAGACATACCGCCGCTGGACGTACTGGCCGGAGACATAGGCCAATACTCCGTTGTATGAAGATGAAGCCAGCCAACTGGAATTTGTGCTGACTGCAATTTGCTGCGCCACCGGGAACGGGTCGCCGGCCGGTTCGAGCCGCTGCATGTCAAACGGCAACGCCATGAGAGTGCCGGCGCGGGTGAACAATATCGCTCCCACACGGCCACCCGGTTGTGGCGCGACAATTTGGGCCCTGGTCACATCGGGCAGAATCCGCGTGGTCTCCGGTGCGTCCATGGAGCCGAGCCACAACCCGGACTCCGTTGTGTTTCGACGATTGCGCGTGGCTACGTAGTGACGGCCATCGGGAAGGAAGGCGGGAAAGAGCTCTTCGATGGCGGCATGCCCCGGAAATGCCGATGCCGCTCCGCCTGATCCGGAGACTCGCTCCACTTGAGCCAAGGCTCCGATCAGGATGTCGCCGCTGCGGTTCCATGTGCCACCCACTGCCGCGAGGGCGTCGCAGAGGGTTTGCACCGGTCCCTCGGAACGATCGATTTTCTTCAGCTTGGCATCGGCGAAGAAGGCGATGAATCGGCTGTCGGGCGACCAGAATGGATTGGCCGCATTGTCGGTTCCAGCGAGGGGAACCAGTTCCTGCGCATCGAGAGCGCGAATCCAGATCTGCTGCTTCCCATCCTTGACCAGAACCACTGCGATAAAGCGGCCATCCGGAGAAACCGCAAGCGACCGGACGAGTGACTTTTCCGGAAGCAAAACGTTCACTCGGGTGACCGGCTGGGGCGCTGGTTGCCGGCGAAAATAGAGGAAGGCGAACCCGCTGAACAGAATTGCCACTGCTGCCAGCGCGGCTGCCACGAAGGCCATCCGTGTGCGAGGCGAGATTCGGGTCGGTGCGGCCCGGGTCGAAGATTGCTTCGAAGCGTCGGCGGGAACTTCCCCGGCCGTCTCCAGCCCCCACTTCAGATCGCGCGCACTTTGCCAGCGGTTGTCCGGGTCGTTTTCCAGGCACCTCCTGATCACGCGATCAAGAGCCGGCTGGATATCCTGCGGAGATCTTGAGAACTCGCCGGTAGCCATCTCCGACAAGATCAGGCCCAGCGCATAGATGTCCGCACGCGCATCGGCCTCTTTTCCTTCCAGGCGCTCCGGGGCCATATAGGCTGGAGTGCCCATGACATGGCTGGCGGCAGTAATGGTTGGATCGCCTGCGGCTTTCGCGAGGCCGAAATCCAGAACCTTGACTCCGGACTTCGTCAGCATGACGTTGCCCGGCTTCAGATCCCGGTGAACGATGCCCCTGGCGTGCGCGACGGCGAGGGCTTCTGCGATCTGCCCACCGAATCGAATCGTCTCCTCAATTGTGAGTTTCCCTCGCCTCAGCCGCGCCGCCAGCGTCTCACCTTCCACCAGCTCCATCACCAGGTAGTTCGGCCCCACATCATAAAGCGTGCACACATTGGGATGGCTGATGGCTGCGATCGCGCGCGTCTCCTGCTCGAATCTGTCTGCGAATGTGCGGTTGCAGATTTTGATCGCCACCGAACGGCCGAGGCGCAAGTCCTTAGCCCGATAGACCCGGCCCATGCCTCCCTGCCCTAGCAGCACATCAATCTGATAAGGCCCCAGCCGGGTTCCGGGTGTGACCTGCGCATCAAGTTGCGCGTCAAGGGGCTCCGCTATAAGGTTCGCGGCATCCTGATCGAGCAGCTTGCCGCCGGATTCCGAATCGTGCGCCAACAGCCTTTCAACTTCCTTCCGAATCTCAGGATCGGCGCCAGCCAGCGCTTCCCCGCCGTTTTCACGAGCCGAGTGATAGAGCTCCTCAATCTGGCGCCACCGCTGCGATGTCAAGCGTTACCTCAGAAAGCCTATGAATGGTATTATTGCGCCGACGGCTTCCAATTGATACGATTGCGGGACTTTCGGCGGATTATGCCGGAGGGTTAGCCCGCGAGGTGCGAGCCATGACTCATCCATCCCAGGCGAGCACCAACGAGGGCAAAACATCGGAGACAACGAAGCTCCTCCGAGCCTGGGCGGGCGGAGACCAGGACGCGCTGGAGCGGCTGACGCCCCGCGTGTATCGCACTCTGCGGCGCATTGCAAGATACCATCTGAAGAACGAGCACCCCGGAAACACGCTGCAGGCCACTGACCTGGTACACGAGGCGTATCTCGAACTGATCGACATCAACAATGTGGACTGGCAGCACCGAGCCCACTTCTATGCGGTGTCTGCGCAGGTTATGCGGCACATCCTGCTGGACCGGGCGCGCCGGCGTGTGGCAGCCAAGCGGGGCGGCCATGCTGAGCGGGTGGACCTGGACGAGATGCCCGACCTAAGCGGCGAACGGGCGAACGAGCTGATTGCTCTTGAAGACGCTCTCGATGCGCTGGCCGCGATCGACGCACGGAAAGCTCGCGTCGTCGAGCTGCGCTTCTACGGCGGCCTCAGCGTGGAAGAGTCTGCCACGGTCCTGGAGGTCTCGCCGGAAACCGTGATGCGGGACTGGAAGTTTGCCCGCTCCTGGCTGCAGGCCGAAATGAGCCGCGTTTAACCCTCTGAAAAATAATTTCATCCGGTGCCAGTTTTCTCCCGCGGCTTGCGCCTAAAGGGCAAAGCCGTTCAGAGACAGGTTCCCCAACGCACCTCTTCTCTGATCCGCGCCAAGCTCACACGGAAAAGGAGAAACCCATGACCACGATGCAGTCGATCCGCCGCACTCTCGCTCTTGCCACCCTCGCCGCCACCGCTTTTCTGTCGCAGACAATGCACGCGCAGAACGCCGTACGGGTAAACGTGCCATTCGCTTTCGAAGTCGGCACGCAGCACTTCGCCCCCGGCACCTACGCGGTCACGATGCTCGACGCGCACGTCCTGAGCGTGAGCATCTACGGAAAAACCGTCATGGCCGGGGTCCAGCGTGGTGACGACGCCACCGGCCCCTCCAACAATTACCTGATCTTCCGGAAGTATGGGAACCGCTACTTTATGGCCGGGTTTCACCCGTCCGACAGCCCGACCATGGCCACGATTCCGACGTCAGCGACAGAGCGCAGCTTCGTCCGCGAATTGGCCGAGAGCCAGGCAAATGATGCAGGCGTGAAGCTGGCCCTGCTGGAAAACGGCAACATCATTCGCTTACAGAGGTGAAGCTGCTGTTTGTCCATGCTCGATCGAAAGCAGGAGCCACCGAACCGGGTGCGCTCCTGTTTTCGTCTTGATTCGGTTAGTGGCCGGAGTTGCCGGATCATATCGGGACCCTTAGAGCTCGGAATATCAAAAGAATCTCGCTTGCCGTGCCAGTTTTCTTCTTCGGTTTGCGCCTAAAGGGCAAAGCCGCTCAGAGACGGACCCGCCACCTGCACCCGGATTCTGGTCTGCTTCCCAATCCACATCGAAAAAGGAGAATCCCATGACCAAGAGTTTCCTCAGGCTTTGCACGATTCTTGCTCTCTGTTTCGCAGCCTCGCAGGTCATCATCCCGGCACAGGAGACGAGCCGGCTGGACGGCATCTGGAGCGTGAGCGTGACCGTAACGAACTGCCAGACCGGCGCACCCATCCGCAATGTCACGTCGCTGCAGGAGTTCCGTCCCGACGGTTCGATGATCGAGACGGCGAATACTGCCTCGCGTGGAATCAGCGAAGGCGTCTGGGGCCCAGGCGACGACCGGTCCATCGCCGCCGCTTACTGGTTTTACCGGTATAACCCGGATGGAACGTTTGCTTCCAGAGCCTCAGTGACCGACAAGATCGTCGTGAGTTCGAACGATCAGTTCAGTTCGGCAGGCGTTGTCGTGGATTTCGACGCGAACGGGAATCTACTGACCACCGGCTGCTTCACGCACAGTGCCACCCGCCTGAGTGCCGGCTTTGGGCTGCACGATAACGATTGGAACCGCTGAACTATTCTTCAGGGTCCCGGGCCGGTCGGGGTTTCCTCCCGCGACCGGCCCGTCGGCTTTATTTGAAGCGAAGTCCGTGATCGCTGGCTTTTCGCCGGCCATTACATCCAGGACCAGGCGAGCCATCGTCGCCGCATGGCGAGATTCAGGGCAGGATGAGCGCACGTCCGGGGCATCGTGTTTGCCTCCGTTTGGAACGGGTGGAAAGGGAATGACATAAATCTCGCTGCGGCCGGATTCATGGCCTGGAGATCCTGAACGAAGACTTACGGGGACTGTGGCTTTACGCTAGCGCGACGATGGGGAGGAGAGCTCTTCGGTATAGTCGCACTTCGTCTCAGCGCATTCCCACGTCTCAACTTTCATCACGCGGTCCACATCAGCGAGGTAAAGCACCCCCTCGCAAACAGGACAGCGTCGAGAAGACAAGCGCGATGGATCAAACTGGCCGTCCACAAAATCGGAATAGCCGTAACCATCGCGGAAGATGCGCTGACAGTCGCGCCGTTCGCACTGGTGAAACGATTGCGCTTGTTCCGACGCTGATCCCTCAAGCATGACGCGTCGCATCGGACCATGGTGGAGGTCACACAAAGGAAAGAACGTCATCTTTGGATGATGGTTCATGGTGCCTCCCGGGAAGGAATGCCCACTGGCCAATCGCGATCGAGCGAAAAGCCAAGACTGGTCCCGCCGGAGACTGAGCCGAGATCGACGACGCTAGCTGGCGTGCTCCGCAGCGCGGAAGGAGCGAGGGAGATCAGCCGGGCTGAATTCCACCCCTTCGGCAACGAGTTGCACCGCTGTCTGCGCAAGGGACGCCCGCTTCGTAATTAACTTGTTCTCGGCTTCCTTCCGGTCGGCTATCGAATCGTACTGGCCATACTTCTCCAGATAGGCGAGTTTGCGATCGAAGAGATCGATTTCCTGATGGAGCGATCTGAGGAAGTATTTGTCGTGCGGTACTGGTTTCTTCATGGGGAACCCCTCGGAAAAAATTTGAAACGTTGGAGGTTTCGCAGGAGACCAACGAGCAATGGGGGAGAGTCTCGTTCGATCACCCTGTGACGGAATGACATCGTAAGCGAGTCGAGACTGACGACTCCCGCATCCAGGAATTCAGCTGCCGCTTCAACTCTGAAACCGAAGCTGGCCGCCGCGCTCTCGCCTCAAACACGATGTCTTAACGGCCCCTGCCAAAGGTTTTCCGGCCGCCGCCGCCGCCAGGCTTGCGGGCCTGAAAGCAGTTCTGGCAGTACACGGGACGATCGCCGCGCGGCTCGAATGGAACGGTTGTCTGCTGTCCGCATCCGGCACAGATCACGCTTGTGCCCCGTGATGCACCGCGGTTGTACCCGCCGCCGCCGCCGGCGCCGCCCGATTGCTCGTTCTTCTTGGCCTGACGGCATGCTTTGCAGCGCTTGGGCGCCGAATAACCACGCTCCCGGAAGAACTCCTGATCCTCAGCAGTAAACGCGAACGGCTGCCCGCAATCGCTGCAAATGAGTTGCTGATCTTCAGCCATATTTTCCTTTCGTCCATACCACAGGTGTGTGCGACGCCCAATGCATGCCGTCATGAGCCGCCAGACGGGAGATCAATTCTGTTTCGGGTGCAGGTGAAGGATTAGGAGCCGTTCCGCGTCAGCGGAGTGATCCGTGGCCTCGGCATCCAAAGAGCAGCCAAACCGCTACCATCGCCGAGTATTGGAGTCCACTGGCGGACGGGCGAGGACCGGGAAAATGTCGAAAACGGCCTCTTCCCGGTGCTTCGTTCAACTACAGAGCCCTAACGTTCTCGGCCTGCCAGCCTTTTGGCCCTTTCACTACGTCAAACTCGACCGCCTGCCCTTCTTTGAGCGAACGAAAGCCTTCGCTCTTGATGGCTGTGTGGTGGACGAACACGTCTTCGCCGTTGGCACGGCTCAGAAAGCCGAATCCTTTCGCGTCGTTAAACCATTTCACTGTTCCCTGTTCCATAACTGTTCCTTTGTTGCGTGATGTATCGCTGAACTCAAGTGGAATTGATTGCGAGTTAAGCGGGAAGCAGAACAGGCAAGAACACCAGATCGGATTCGACGATCAGGCTTTAGTGTACCATCTTTTGGGCCATTCTATGGGATGGGGTGGAATTCCGGCTCATGGGAGCCTGTCCCGGCAAGGCAGTCTGCAGATTCACCAAGCTACGGGTGATTTGGATCGGCGATTAGGAGAAGAGCCGGAATAAGCGTATGCTCAGATCAAAGGGGGCCTGCAGCATCCCGTCTCTCTTCAGCCCACCTCATCCTCGTGTTTCCGGCGCAGAAATCGAAGAACAACAAGCCTGCTTGAACGGACTACACCAAGACGAGCCCGGCTCAGTAGCAAACGAACGACTACCGAGAATAGGGGCACATATGCGATCTCAATTGGTGTATTCAGCCGGGCTCAAGATAGAAAACCGCTTTTTATTGTCAGCCACCGTGATGCGCGCGGTGCGCATGTTCCACGTGAACAACCGCAGGACCGAAGACACAGTCAATCGCGTCTTCGTCGAGGTGGCCGAAGGCCGCTATGCAGACGCCAAGTTGCCTGCGATCACGCCTCCGCCTCTGATCGACGCACTGGTCATTGCTCCGCTGATTTGAATGACCACGTACGAGGTGGCCTATGAACGCCCTTTTGATCTACCCCCGCTTTCCAGACACATATTGGAGCTTCAAACACGCCCTGTCATTCCTGGGCAAACGCGCAGCGCAGCCTCCGCTGGGCCTGATGACGGTAGCCGCGCTGCTGCCTCGCTCGTGGAACAAGCGCCTCGTCGATGAGAATGTCGAGCGGCTGCGTGACAGCGATCTTCGATGGGCCGACGTTGCTCTGATCAGCGCAATGCACATTCAGCAGGAAGCGCTCTTCGCCATCCTCGCGCGATGCCGCGACCTCGGGCTGCGCACCGTGGTTGGTGGCCCCATCGCCAGCAGCCTTTCCCTCGAAGAAATCAATGCCGAGCATGTGGTGATTGGTGAAGCCGAAAGCCTGATTGCCACTCTCGCCCGCGACCTGGAGCGAGGCGCCGCCAAGCCCGTCTACCAGGCCAGTGAACGCCCGGCGATGGAGACGAGTCCCCTGCCCGACATCAGCCTCGTCAAGATGAACCGCTACTCCACCATGACGGTCCAGTACTCGCGCGGTTGCCCATTCAACTGCGAGTTCTGCGACATCATCGAAATCTACGGCCGCCGGCCTCGCACAAAGGCAGTCGAGCAGGTGATCGCCGAACTCGACCAGTTGCGCGCTGCTGGCTGGCGCGAGAGTGTCTTCATCGTCGACGACAACTTCATCGGTAACAAAGCGCGCGCCAAGGAGCTATGCGCCGCGCTTGCCGAGTGGCGCATTCAAAACAAGACCTCTTTCGGATTCATTACCGAAGCCTCACTTAATCTTGCCGATGATCGTGAGCTGATGCAGCTCATGAAAGAGGCCGGCTTCCAATCGGTGTTTCTCGGCATCGAAACACCGGACGAGTCGGGTCTTGTGGCCGCCAACAAGCTGCAGAACACGCGGCGCAGCCTGCTCGACAGCGTGGCTCTCATCCAGAGTTATGGCATGCAGGTGATGGGCGGCTTCATCCTCGGCTTCGATACCGATCGTGAAGACATTTTCGAACGCATGACTGAATTCATCCAGAAGAGCGGCATCCCCATCGCCATGGTTGGGCTGCTGCAGGCTATGCCCGGGACGCAGCTCTTCCGCCGCCTGTGGCGCGAGGGCCGCATCCTGCACACCGGAGCGGGCAACAATACCAGCTTGAGCCTCAACTTCCTGCCCCGCATGGATGCAACCAAGCTGGTTGAGGGATATCGCTCCGTGCTCAAGCAGATCTACTCGAGCGAGGCTTACTACAAGCGGATCAAGGTTTACCTGAACAGAATTCAAGGCGCGCCTCGCGAGAAACACGTCAAGCAACGCTGGCTCACCCGCGACAACGCGCGCGCACTCGTTCATTCGATCGTCCGCCAGGGAGTTTTCGGCAGGCACCAATGGAGCTACTGGAAGTTTCTCGCCGCGGCGGCCACGCGTTACCGGCGGTCCTTCGGCACAGCCATGACGCTGGCCGTGATGGGGTATCACTTCCAGGTTATGACGCGGAAGCTTTCCAAGTTCAAGATGCCCGCGCTGCCGGCCACCGCGAACGAAGCCGGCCTGCCCGCCGAAACCGGCGAGCGGACCTAAAACGGATAGAAGCTGACAAATAAAAGGCGGTAACTTCACGCCAGACGGTTCGCCGCATAGCGAATCGCCTCTGCTTCCCTTGCAGTCCCGATCGTCTCGTACTTTCTCTGAAAGCTCTCCAACACCTGGGCTGGCGCTTTTTCTGGAGTGCCGCTATGAAAGACAGGGTTCGGCGCGTATTCAATTGCAAGTTGGATCTCCTGGGCAGCCGCATCTCCTCTAAGAAGAGAGACCAGCACAAGGGCCGCATCCAGCCCGGCGGTCACGCCGGCAGCGCTGATGATGTTGCCGTCCACTACCACCCTCGCATCCACGAGATTCGCGCCGTAGTAAGGCATCAGGTGCCGTGCCGACCAGTGTGTCGTCACCTGCCTTCCTGTGAGAACGCCGGCCGCACCGCACAGCAGTGCTCCAGTGCAAACGGAAAACAAGAGCCTTTCCATTTGTACATGTTTGCGGATGAGCGCGAGCACCTCTTCATCGTGCATCAGCGCCTGTTGCCCATATCCGCCGGGCACAAGCAGAACATCAAAGGTCCCCGCTTCCGCAATGCTCACGTCTGGGGTGAGCCGAAGTCCCTGCACATCGCGAACAGGAGCGACGTCTTTTCCCACGACGCGGACCGTAGTATCTGGCATGCGTGAAACAACTTCGAATGGTCCAGTGAAGTCAATCTGATCCATCTGCTCGAAGATGAGGCAGCCAACGGAAAGCGGCCGCGCTGTAACCTGCGGCCTGGATCGCTCGCTCACAAACAAAGGAATGCCCATGAAGGTTCATCTCCCCTCAGCGTCGGTCGGAAACATGCACTCCACGCGAAGTTCCTGCGCAGTAATGCACTGTGGGGTGCCGACGGTGGTGATCAGAGAAAAGTAGGAGAAGCGCTCACCGCCTCGCCGAAACACAATCGGCAGTACAGGGCTCTGAGGCGTCAGCGACGGCTTCAATTCTGCGACGCCCGGATACTTACGCAGGCGCTTCAGCAGTTCTTGAAGCTCCGCGTCCAGCACCTGCCCCACCGCTTCCCGCCTGACCCTTTGCAGCAGGCCGGACGCCACTTTTTCCCACTCCTCGACAAAAGGCCGCATTCCCGCTGGATCCAACATCAGGTCGAGAAGATTCCGCGGCTTTGGTCTTGCCTCCAGGTCGACGAACGAGCCGAAGAATCGCGGCGCGGCTTTATTGGTTCGCACCACATTCCAGTGCCGATCGAGCACGAGCGCCGGATGCGGCTCATGTTGCTCGAGCATCCGGTCGATTGCCCGGGTTACGATTGCCATTTGCTCGGCATCCATACTTTGCTCGCTAAACTGCGGAGCGTATCCCGACGCGAGCAGCAAAACATTCCGCTCGCGCAGAGGGATGTTCAAAGCATCGGAAACAATGGAGAGAAAGTCCCGGCTCGGAGCACTGCGCCCGCTCTCCACAAAACTCAGATGGCGCTGCGAGATGCCGGTATCCATCGAGAGGTCAAGCTGGCTCTTGCCGCGCTCCTGTCTCCAGTAGCGCAGCAATGGGCCGAGGTGAGGAACTGCGAGAGTCGACTGTGTTCCCATCACAATTCCTCCTTTCCGAACTGCAATTGGATGAATCCGCACGAGCCTTGGATTCGCAGAGGTTTGATTGACGCCTCTTACCCTCGCCAGGCGTACTGCTGGAAAGCATCTTCTAGCGGCGGATTGGCAATCGTTCCAGCGTAGTTGGTGATCGTCGAGGCTGCCACGATTGCGATAACTTCCAGGACCTCTTCCTTTGTGAAGCCGGCAGCGATGAACGAATCAAGTTCCTGCTCGCTCAGGTGCCCGCGTTTTTCGATCAGCGTTTTTGCCAGCGTGGAAAGTGCTGCGAAGCGCTGGTCCGAGGGCGTGCGTCCCTCGCGAATCGCGTCCGTCTCTTTGGAACTGACTCCCGCCTGGAGCGCCAGCGCGGTGTGGAATGCGACAGCATACGTGCTGCAGTTCGCGACTGCGTCTGTGAGAAGGACGATCTGATTCTCCGGTTCAGTGAGGCCCTTGCTGTGGACCTGTTGAAACACAGGAACGAGGGAGTTGATGAGTTTCGGTGAGTTTGCGATGGCGGCGGCGATGTTGGGTAATACACCAAAGGCCCGCTGAAGTTGTTCGAGCGCCGACTTAGAGCCCTCCGGCGCCGAGGCGATCGTATAAATCGGATAGTTCGGCATGTGATTCTCCTTTGCGTTTCATAGCGTCGCAGGTGGTCCTGCATCGCTACTGGCCTACTATCGAATAGATCGCGGCGCGCAGCAATTACCTCGCAGGTAATCGTCGCGCGATGTCACAGTTCCGATTAATTCCCACAAATCGCTACGCTTGATGAGGGGCAGCTTTCAGCTCTCAGTCGTCAGCCTTCAGTAATGCAGCCGGTAGCCGTCACAAATAGGCAACCAGGGGCTATAGGCTTGCTGGGCCTTCCGACTAACCCTATGAAAACAGATAGGTTCTTCACAAAGAGCGGGCGAGGGTAACCGTAAATATCGGTTCGACCCCGCTGATGGCAGGCACTCACTCCTGCCGGAGTGATTCGCTGATTCCGGCAGTCAGCTTTGCAATCTGGCCACTCGCACGCGATGTCAACGCGCGCGAGCCCCGGCCCGGTGCGCCGGCTTACGCCGCGTTCTCGTTGGTGGCCCGTGAATCTACGCCGCGTACGCGGAAGTGCGCCATCTGGATGGAGAGCGCGCGCTCGATTTTTCGCAACTCGCCGCGTTCGGCCGGTCCGGCGAAGGTTGAAGCCACTCCCCTGGCCGAAGCACGGCCAGTGCGTCCGACGCGGTGCACAAAATCCTCTGCGACTTTGGGCAGATCGAAGTTGACTACATGAGCGACGTTGGCCACGTCGATGACCGCGCGCGGCCACGTCGGTGGCTACAAGCACACGGTGGCGGCCTTCAGTGAAGTTGCGCAGCGCCGAGTTCCGCTGCGCTTGCGTGCGGTCGCCGTGAATCTGGATGGCCGCATGGCCGGAGCGAGCTAACCGCCGTGCGACCCGGTCGGCTCCATGCTTGGTGCGCACGAAAACCAGAAAGCTGCCCTCCTCCGCGTTCAGCAAATGCTCCAGCAGTTCCTGCTTTTTGTCCGGATCCACACTGAAGGCGCGCAGCTCGACGTTCTCGGCCGGCTTCATGGTCGAGCCGATCTCGATGCGGACGGGGTTCTTGAGATAGTTGCGCGACACTTGCTTGACCGCGCCTTCGAGGGTGGCCGAGTAGCACAGGGTCTGGTGATCGGCAGGAATGGTGGATGCGATGCGGCGAATGGCCGGTTCAAAGCCCATATCGAGCATGCGATCCACCTCGTCGAGCACCAGGATCTTTACGCGGTCGAGGCGAACAAGGCGGCGCTTGAGATAGTCCTCGAGGCGGCCGGGCGTGGCGACGATAATGCGGACGCCGCGGCGAATCGCTTCGATCTGCGGACGTTCATTCATGCCGCCGACCACCAGCGCCACCGAGTACACGGGGCTGGGCCGGACGGCCTTGAAGGCCTGCTCGACCTGCATGGCCAATTCGCGCGTGGGCAGAACGATGAGCGCCTGTGCTCCAAGCCCTTCCATCCTCTGCGAATCTGGCGTCTGCAGCATTTCAACGATGGGAATGAGGAAGCTGAGGGTCTTGCCGGTTCCGGTCTGCGCCGTGGCCAGCACGTCGCGGCCTTCGAGCGCGGGAGGAATCGCCCCCGCCTGCACCGGCGTGGGAGTCTCGAACTGGTTGGCTTTGAGTCGTGCCAGCAAAGCATGTGAAATTGAGAACTGTGAAAACTGAGTCGTCAAAATAGACAATCTTTCTATTGGTTCCGGGAGCCCAAGATCTCATTGAGGCCTGCAAACGGAGCCGGACATCGGGGCGCGCAGCCACACGAATGGGCGCGAGCCTTACCCAAAAAAAGTGCGTAAGGAAGAACCGAAACCGTCCCTGGGACTGGCGGCAAGCATTCAAAAAAATGCTGCGCGCGGAACTGACCCACGCTACACGAATCGCCTCTCGGCACACCGCCGATCGGCACCCTTCTTCCACGCATTGCATGCGCGGTTCCGACTTGGCTGCCAACGCACTCTGCATTGGCGAGACAACTCGTATTCCTGACCTTTTCTCGGATCAGGAGTTGAGTCACCATGACGGAAACTCAAGGGCTACGCTGTAGGGGCTTGGGGAAATCTGTGCAAGGCAGAGTTGCCTTCAGAGGGCAAAGCGCCGCTCACGACCAAATCACTGAGCGCAAACCCAGTGTAGCACAAGTCCGCATTTGGCTCGCCGCCTGGTACGGGTGCAGATGGAAAACAGAGTGCATCCGATCACGTCTTTTTTCATTCGGGTCTCGTGCGAACGCTATGGAGACGCAAACTCCATGAAGCGCTTCAAAGGCTTTATCTGGGCCATTTAGGGTGTCGATGCTCAGTGCATTTGTGCCGAATAAACGCGTCCTCAATCGCTTTGGATGGCACACTTGGCATCACTTCGAGGCCTTGCACGAATGGTTGAGACCACGCGCAATCAGAGCATCGCCAATTTGCAGACTTCTTTGTGGGCAATAGGATTGTTCGCGCAGTTTCAGTCATACTTCCAACTCTACGCTCATTTCCACTTCGAGTCCCGGGCCGACCGTAACCGCCTGAAGATAGAACGCCGTTGTAACCGTACCTCGGTCTTCGGCTGGACCCGAGTGGAAGAAGATCATCCCGGTTCCCCGCATGCCAGCACCATTCGGCGTATGCTGAAAGTACATTCCGTTGTCCCTTTCTCGCCTCCAGCATCCCAGGCTTCGCTCCAGACGAGCATTTTGCGACTACGCAACCGAACGACTGGAGCTCAAAATGAGCAACATCAAGCAAAGCGATGTCAAGAATCATCTGTCGCCCCGCTTCAACCCGAAAATACATCTATGCCCGCCTGAAAGCGAGCCGGATGCAACCGGTTTCTCACAAGAGGAGCCCGCTGGCGCAGAAGCAAACGGGAACGATTCGACGGAGAATCCGCTCAATCTCCCCTCGACCAGTGGACGAGAGCCCATTGCGGGTGTGGCTCCCAAAAGCGCCCGGAATTGAAGACTCGCTCGATGTTCCAGCGCAGCCTCAGTCGAGGCTCGGGAAACGGATGGTGCGCGGCGACGCGTACAGCTGTATTGCAGAACGAAGGCTCACGATGAATCACGCGACCATCATCTGGCCGAATTGGCTACCGCGCGTGCTTTGGTTCCGGCACGCTTGCCCTTGCTGCAACTCGGTTCAATTCAAGCCCAGTGAGATGCATTCGCTGGACGTACTCTTCTCCATGTTTGCGCTTCGCTCGGTTCGCTGCACGTTCTGTTGGCGACGCTACTACTGGTTTTCGTTACGAGTCGCGCAATGAGAATTGCTGAATGACCACTCAGGGAGCACCCTACCGGGACCTGTAGAGAAGCGCGCACCAAGCCACCGAAATTCAGCGGGTCCGGGAAACGCAGACTTGCTCAACGTCGATTGACTCGGCGCCAACGAAGTACCGACGCTGGAAGTACAGCGCGAGATTCACAAGCGCTATCATCACCGGAACCTCGACCAGGGGCCCGATGACAGCCGCGAATGCGGCGCCCGAGTTGATGCCGAACACCGAAACCGCAACAGCGATAGCCAACTCAAAGTTATTCGAGGCTGCCGTAAACGACAGCGTTGCCGTCTTCGAATAGTCGGCTCCCAGCTTCCGTCCCATGTAGAACGACACAAGGAACATAACGACAAAGTAGATCAGCAGCGGAACTGCGATCCTCAGTACGTCCAGCGGCAGACGGACGATGTAGCTTCCCTTGAGCGAAAACATCGCCACGATGGTGAACAGCAGGGCGACGAGCGTCAACGGGCTCACGCGCGGAACAAAGGTCTTGTCATACCACTCCCGCCCCCTGGCGCGAACAAGAACGGTGCGGGTCAGGAATCCGGCAATGAAGGGAATGCCTAGATAGATGAACACGCTCCGGGCGATCTCGCCGATGGAGATGTTGACCACCGCGCCCCGCAATCCGAACCAGCCAGGCAGAATGGTGATAAACAGCCAGGAATAAACGGAATAGAAGAACACCTGAAACAGGGAGTTGAAGGCCACCAATCCCGCGGCGTACTGCGTATCTCCCTTTGCGAGTTCATTCCACACGATCACCATGGCGATGCAGCGCGCCAACCCGATCAGGATGAGTCCGGCCATGTACTCGGGATAGCCGCGCAGGAAGATGATGGCGAGCGCAAACATCAGCACGGGGCCGATCAGCCAGTTCTGGACAAGAGAAAGCAAGAGCACGCGCTTGTTGCGGAAGACTTCATGGAGTTCCTCGTAGCGAACCCGCGTGAAGGGCGGATACATCATGAGGATGAGACCCGCCGCGATGGGAATCGAAGTGGTGCCGACGCTGAAGCGATTCAGAAACGGGACCACGCCGGGAGCAAGCCAGCCAAGCAGAACACCGAGCGCCATGGCGCCGAAGATCCATGCAGTCAGATAACGGTCCAGAAAAGACAGCCTGCTCTTTTTCAATGATGTCTCCTACGAGCGGCCAATCTGGTCGATCTTGCGCTGGATGGCCATGTCCTCGAGCGCCGCCAAAGGCAGTGAGAGGAACAGCCCGATTCGACGGTCGAGTACCGTGAAGGCATCACGAAATGCGCGTGAGATCTCTTCCGGCGTTCCCTTTACGGCTGCCGGATCGGTAACACCCCAGTGCGCCGTCAAGGGCTGTCCCGGCCAGTAAGGGCACTGTTCCTTCGCCGCGTTGTCGCACACGGTGAAGACGAAGTCGAGTTTCGGCGCACCCGGCGCCGCAAACTCGTCCCACGACTTGCTGCGCAGGCCCGCGGTCGGGAGCCGGGCGAATTCGATTTGCCTGAGGGCTTCCGGCCGCACTTTGCCCGTGGGATGACTGCCGGCACTGTATGCGGTGAATTGCCCTTTGCCTTTGTGGTTGAGGATCGCTTCGGCCATGATCGAACGCGCCGAATTCCCGGTGCAGAGGAAGAGGACGTTGTAATGATCCGGCATCGCTAGTTGTTAGCTCCAATGGTTACTGGGGTGCAGCAGCCAGGCGCGCAGCAGGCTACGGCTGGTTTGGTGGCGCGCACAAACGCGCTCACGAATTTACCTGCCACCTGCGGCGCCAGCGCATCCACGTCCACGCCCGCCTCGACGAGGAACTGGCGCGCGTCGTCGACGTTGTACTCGCGGGTGATCTCGGTCGAAGCGGCCTCGAACCCCGCGGCACGCAGCTTGCTGAGATACTCCTGCTCGTCAAGCGCGCCCGCCATACAACCAACCCAGAGCAGCATGCTGGCGCGGATTTCGGCGGGAACGGGACCGCGCGTAACCACATCCGATACGGCGAAGCGGCCGCCCGGCTTCAAGACACGAAACGCCTCGAGGAGCACGCGATCCTTGTCAGCAGAGAGATTGATCACGCAGTTCGAAATGATGACGTCGACCGAGTTGTCGGGCAGAGGAATGTTTTCGATTTCGCCCTTGAGAAACTCGACGTTTTCGACGCCTGCCTGCTGCTGATTTGCGCGCGCCAATGCGAGCATCTCATCGGTCATATCCAGGCCGTAGGCTTTGCCCGTTGGGCCCACGCGCCGGGCGGAGAGCAGGACGTCAATCCCGCCTCCCGAACCCAGGTCGAGCACCACCTGTCCGGGCTTCAACTCGATCAGTGCCGTGGGATTGCCGCAGCCAAGTGAAGCCTGGACGGCCTTCGCAGGCAGTTCGCCCTTCTCCCCGGAGCTGTAGAGGTTTGTAGTGATCGGGTCGCAGCAGCGCAGCCCCGGATCGCAGCACGCCTGCACGCTGCCCGAATCGGTCACGGCCCGCGCCGCGCTACCGTACTTTTCTTTTACCTGTTGTTGAACGCTGGCCTTGGAATCCATTGTCGCGTCTCCTCGCATACGCTAAAACGAATGTATTCTCCACTGGACATATCTGTCAAGGCGTATATAATAAATATTGTGGATCATTCGCCGAAGAGCTACGACCTGGCACTGCTGTTTGCTGCGCTCTCAGACCGCACACGGCTGCGGCTGCTGAACCTGATGGACGGGCGGGAAGTTTGCGTCTGCTATTTCGTCGAGATTCTCGGCCAAAGCCAGCCTAAGATCTCGCGCCATCTCGCGTACCTGCGACGAGCCGGCGTGGTGGCCGCACGCCGCGAAGGCAAATGGATGCACTACAGGATCGTTGCGCCCCGCCACGCCGGTGCAGCCAAAATCCTTCACGAAACGCTCTCGGTGGTTAGAGAAGAGAAGGCAATGCAGTCCGATTTTGCGCGTCTCAGCAAGGCCTGCTGTGCGCCGCGCAGAGTCACCACGCTCGAGGGTGCGCCATTGCCGCTTCCGGTCGATCGCTCCCTATGACGGGAACCAGGAGCCGGTCACGAGGTTTCTGCTCCGGCCAATTGCGCTGGGATGTCTTTCACCATCTCCTGCCATGCAGTAATTGAGTCGAGGACTCCCAAATCCACTAACCTCTGCGGACAGCACGAACCAGAACCCGGTTCCATAGCTGAGTGCCGGGCATGTCGCGCGGGGCGGGGTTTGGGAACCCGTCCCGCAGTTTTCTTTGGATTTCCCAGCGGCTGCGCAGATCTCGTCACCGGCCTTTCAGGCGCCAGTTCAATGTCTGCCGGTTCCCAGGTCGTCGGAACGCCCGGCATCCAAGCGGTACCACTGGGCGATGGGGCGTCCGCCCGGCCACTCCGGTTCCCAGGGTGGCGAGCCGCTTTTGGTGCGCGTGATGGTGCACTGCTGCGGCCAGCCGTGAGGGGAGTCTTCCCATGGCTCCTGACGTCCGTACACGGTCAAATCGAGCAAGTGGTAGTTGTTATCCATCACCTCAACGCCGCGACTCGTCGTCCAATATGTCTCGAAGACCCTGGATTCCTGTCGCACGTAGCAAACGAGATGCATCCTGCCGATCCTGCGTCCGACCAGGAGGGTCTCGAGTGATTCCCGAGGCGCCGAATACCAGGGCATCTCCCAGCCCATGAAGTTGCGGTAGCGAGCGCTCTCCTCGTACGGGCCCTGGCAAAACACAGCGAAGGTGACGTCTCGCGAATGAAGGTAGGACAGCTCCGCAACCTGCGTGGTGACCCACGTGCCGCCTTCGCACTGCTCCGGCGCAGGGTGGCCGGTGTGCCACATAAAGTAGTAGGTGATGAGCTGCCGACGACCTTCGAACGCATCGAGAAGCTTCACCGGACCCTGCGGGCCAATCAGTGTTGTAGTGCCATCGACCTCGACCATGGGGAGCCGCCGACGGGCCGCCGCTATGGCATCGCCTTCGCGAGTGTGAGCCTTCTCTCGAACCAGCAATGCATCGAGCTCCGCCTGGAAAACGCTTCGATCGACTATTTGGGGCGCTCCAAGCTCCTTTGTCGTGATGTTTGTCATCGCTCCCTCCTTTGCTGCACGGGTTTTGGGTGGAGAGGGCGCGCTCATTCGCAGCCGCATGCTTTCGCATCTGCTTCGCGCCTCCGGATGGCGGCTCCTGCAGGGTCAGTGAGGATATCGAGCCACAGTGGGTGAATCGTTGTCTCGGCCTCGTAGTTGTCATGCCAGTTCCACCATTTGTACGGCGGGGTCTGCGGGTAGCCCTCAGGTGAATCCTCCCCGGTCTCCTGGCGGCCGAGCGCCGTCATATCGAGGTAGCTCCAGGTGGTGCCCATTGCCTCGTCGCCACGGCTGTTGATGAAATACGTGCGGAACACTTTGTCGCCGTCGCGAATGAACGCATTGTGGCCGTGCCACTGGTCCACTCCGAAGTCCGCATCGAAGCTGTCGGTCATGGTGTACCACGGCATTTCCCAGCCCATCCGTGCCTTCAGGCGCGCAATGTCGGCTTGGGGCGCGCGTGAAGCCCATGCGAGCGTGGTGTCGCGAGCGTTCAGATGGGACAAATGAGACACCTGGTCGGCGCCGAGAGAGCAGCCGCGGCAGGCATGATCGGGCCAGCCGAATACCCCGGGCTCGAAGAATGCGCGATAGACGATCAACTGACGGCGGCCCTCGAACAAGTCGAGCAAGCTAGCCTTCCCCTTGGGTCCGTCGAACTCGTACTTCTTATCGACAGCCATCCAGGGCATCCGCCGGCGCTGGGCGGCCATGGCATCACGGGCTCGAGTCAATTCCTTCTCTTTAGCGAGCAATTGTTGCCGCGCCGCTTCCCACTCCTGCGGAGATACGATCGGGGGGGTCTTCATTGCGCGGTTTTCGCTTCCGTGCATTGTCTGTGTTGTCATCGTCGTTTTCTCCCTTTGTTGGATTTTGGTGCTTCGGTTCGGCCGATATTTCGGCCTGTATATGACCGGGTATCTGGTGGTCATGTACAAATACAAATATTGATGCAGAATTAGAACGTGATGGGAGTGACAAGTCAAGAAAACGAGTGCTTGACCGATGCTTACCGAAGCACCTCCGCGTGACCGCAATCTGGCTGGTTTTCGAGAAAGTGATCAAATGAATACGCTCGATCTGCCGGATGACGAGCGCTTGCCGGCTCTCGCGAAGTTGATTGAGTCGGCAATGAAGGCTGATCAGACCGCAGGCGTCCGCAGCGCCTGTACCGAGTTTATAAAAGCGGCATCGCAGTTTTACTGCGTGCCAGAATGCGCTGTCAGGGTGCTGGCCGCTCGACCGCTTCAAGTCCGCGAACAATGGGCCACCGAGCTTTTCGGCGACTACACTCCCGAAACGATGTTGATTCGGGTGTGGATGCGAACGGCAGTGCGAAAGGAGGTCACGTCTTTCGGCACGTTCCTGAGCACGCTATGCCACGAATTCTGCCATCATCTCGACTACAGAAAGTTCGGTTTTGCGGACTCGTGGCATACACGCGGGTTCTACGAACGGGCCGCCGTGCTTTACCATCACGCGCGAGGTACTCCGCCGAAGCATTTGTTCTGGGTACCGATGGCTCGCGGCCGCTGGCGGATCGATTGGCCCAGGACGAATCAGAGCACGCTATGAGTCAGTTGTCTGCCTTTAGGCGCCAGTGCTGCGGCGCAAACACTTCATCGCTCGCCGAAGCGGTCACTCGATGGTCACGGTAAACGAACCTGTGCGAGTGATGTTGAGCGAGGTCGCAGTCACATTCACGGTGTAGGTGCCGGGCGGGGTTCCACTCGGCTCCGTCGAGCCGCTTCCATGCCCACATCCTCCGCAAGCGAAAACGGAAACATAGCTAAGCACCACGATCAGCAGCATAAGAGTTTTGCGACGGCGTCCAGCGAAACCGAAAAAGAATACGCAGGCCAGGGCGCCTAGGCTGCAGAGCCTAGTCCGGCCGTGACCGGCGGATGCCGTAGTTTGCGGCCCCGTCGTGCTGATGGTGAGCTGTACCGGGGTTGTGGGATTGCCGAAGACGTTGGCCGTCACCGGTGGGCACGATGCTGCCATCGCGGCGGGAACTGTACATGTGATAACCACCTGGCCTGGGAAATTGTCAACGTCGGCAAGCGTCACCGTGGTGGTGCCTGACTGCCCGGGTGCGGCAATGGTTACGTTAGGAATCGGAGGGGTAATGTTGAATGTGGAATCTTCAACAACGAGTGTGAAGGGCGTAGTTGAGCTTTGCGATGCTGCGTAGTATGTGTCTCCGCTATAAGAGCTGGTGAAGTTATAGGTGCCGGGCGCATTGATGGTCACGGGAAGCGCGGCGCTGAGCGCCGCGTATGTGAAAGCATTCAATGCGAACACCCCGCTGTAGCTGCCGTTGGTCGACGTCATGGTCGGCGTTCCGGAAAGGGCGTTGCCGTTCTCGAAGAGCGAAATCGTTCCCGTCGGCGCCTGCAGAATGCTTGTACTGCTGGCATATCCGGAGATATGAAAAAGCTGTCCCGAAAAGACGTAATTCGTAATCGTCTCCGTTCCGTCCGGATTAAAAATATAGCTATGGTCGACGTCGCTGGAGCCGGCTCCGTTGAAGGTTGGCGCCTGTGACACGGTTCCGGCGAGGGTTCCGGAGCTGGAGTTGTAACTCGAGTCGCCGCTGTATTGCGCCTGAAGAGTGTAACTTCCCAATGAAGTAAAGGCAGTGGCCGGCAGCAGGTCCACCGCATATCCCAGACTGTTGAGTGCATATGTCCCGGCATTTACCGGTTTGCTGTTGAGCATAAAGGTGACGCTGCCGCCAGGACACGAGACGCTGCTCATTTGCGGACTGGGAGCGCAGCTCTTCCTGGATGTCCCGGTCACGTTGCCTTGCAACTGAAGGATGCTGCCATAGGTGAAGGAAGTGACCGGAGCCCAATCGCTGTTGGCAGTCACAACGATTCCTTCCAGCACCGGTGTTGTCTGGCTGTTTTCCTTGCTGACTGTCACCTGCACGGGTGCTGAGTCGCTGGCGGCGAAGGTTCCATCTCCCGGATAGTGCGCGATGACGTTGTAGGCGCCGCCTGGAAGTAATGTGGTGCTGCCAATGGCCGTGCCATTGACGAGCGGAAAGTCTGTTACGCCTACCGCGGTCCCGCCTGGTGCAGCCATCAGCGCCACCGAACCGCTCGGTGTGCCCGAGCCGCTCTCAGACGAAACGGTGACGTTCAAGTTCGCCGGCTGCCCATGGACGAGGTTCACAGGGGAGAGACTGGCGATCGTCGTGGTGCTTGGCGCGAAGGCTGCGGCATTCCATGCTTTGGCTAAATTGTCGGCATTCACGGTTCCGAGGCCGGTCGCCAGATCGTAACCTTCGGTGGCAGTCCATGCGGGGAAGGTGGGCGCGCTCGGGTCGACCATCACGCCATAACCGGAGCTGCCGTTGCCCGGGGCCATTGCGCAATCGAGCGTGCCTGTGCAGGGCACCGAATTGTTCCCCTTTGTGACGTCGTAAAAAACGCACGAGCTTCCCGTGGCAGGCGCGGAGCTCAAGTTGCAACTGGCGCCGGGTTGCGCGGCCAGGTTGTAGAGTACGTAATTGGCGTTTCCCTGGCGCGCACCTGTCTTCTGATTGACGAGGGCCATGATCGCGGCAAAGCTGGGCGCAGCAGCCGAGGTGCCTCCGATGCCAAGAAAGGTCTGGTTGGTCAGATTGCACGGCTCGTTGAACCCCGACTGTACGATTCCAAACAGGTTTACGTCTGCTTCACAGATGATGTAGAAACTGCCGTTGAAGCCTGGGCTGGCAAATAGCGAAACGTCGGGGAGATCGCGCACTCCATCCTGCGGAACGCAGGGGCCGGTTTGCCAGGAAGGCTTGAGGTTGCCGGCGAGACATGTGCCTTCGCTTGTCAGGTAGTAGCACTGGCTGCGTCCGCCGCTGCCGGCCACAATGTTCAAATCACTTGAACTGAACGCGCACTGGCTTGCACCCTGATTCACTCCCAGGCCCGCGCAAGATTGGTTCCAGGTCGTCTCGGGAATATAGCCGAGCGCCGAGACACCGGTACTGGAGCTGTTTTGCGCACTCCAGTAAGTTGGCGCGGTTGTCGCCGTCTGATCGAAGTCTGTTCCGCCGACCGCGACGTCGTAGGGTGTGGACGCGAAGCCGCTCACGGCCAACCCGTCGATCGCGGTCGCTTGCCGATCGAAGTTGTCGCAACCGGCTGAGCCGGCGTCGCCGGCAGCAATAACCACTGTAATGCCCTGTGCGGCAGCTTGTTGCCAAAGGGAGTTGTAGAAGGCATTGCCGGCAGCGCCCAGCGCGGCTTCACATTCTCCATAGCTTTCGCTCATTACCGGGGCCAGGTTGTTGTCAACAATGTAAAGCGCAGAGAGGTCGACGCCAAGAGAAGCGTTGGTAGTAGCCGAAGACACCAAATCGATCGTCGCGTTTTTGGCAACCGCTCCCGACCAGGAGACATCGAGCACCGCTTCCGGCTCGTCACCCTCGCTGATTCCCGGGTCGGGGCCGTTCACGATGATTTGCGGATCCTTTGCCGGCAGACCAAAGAGACTGCGAAAGGCCTCGATGTCAGAGATATGGATGTCGGTCTCGCCGACAATCGCGATGGTCTGGCCAGTGCCATCAATTCCCGTGCTCCACAAAGGCAGCACGTTGTAGATGGTTGCAAAATCTGTAGGACCGAGCCCGTAGTATGTCGTCTTTCCCGCGGTAAAGGTGAACAGGGGCTGATCGGGTCCGGATGAGGCGCCCTGCCTTCCCACCAGGGTGAATTGAGCGTGGCGTGGAAAGTTGTGCAACGACATCACGCCTCTTACAACTGGCGCAAGGGCTGACGGGATGGAGGGATCGGTTGCATTGGCCCAGTGCGACTCGCCGTTGATCAAATAGCTGTGAATCTCCGTCTGAAAGGCGTCCTGAACCTGGCCGGCTGTGCCGGAAAACTCAATCGTTGTTCGGCCTTTCGAGACGCTGTCTACCTTAAATCCATGTGATTCGAGCCACGCCTCGACGGCATTCATGTCGCTATCTGCGGGGCCGAATTTCTCGCCGAATTCCTCTGGCGTGAGCCATTGATGGTAGTTCGGCGACCCCTTTGTCTGTTGCTCGTCAAGCAATGTGCGCAGTGTGGATTCCTGTTCTGCGCTTCGATTGAGAACCAGAATCATGCGCTGCATGGGCAGGCTGGCCGGAGCTCCGCCCTGGTCGGTGGCGAAGCGTACCTGAGGGTGCGTGTTGCCGTGAAGAACAGCGCGCCGGAAATCATCGACGGCTTGCGTGACAAGGACTCGCGGCGCAGAAGAGAAGTTCGGTGCCTGGGCCGCCAAGCGGACCGCCGAAAAAGCCGCGCCGGCAAACAGGACGCTGACATAGACAAACAGCCGCAGCGTCTGTGGGAAGCGCTGGGAATTACGAATGAAATTCCTGCGGATTGCAGATCGGATGAAGCCGGGCGTTGCGATCACGACGAGGTTCCCCTTGAAGAGCTTGGTTTGACCGCGTTGCGCATGCAGGGATTTTCTTCGCGGATCTGTCGCGGGCCCGGATCGATGAGGCACGTGGCAGACCGCGTGGGAGCGGCCCTGATATGAATCGCCACAAAGCATACCATCGCGAATTGAAAACGACAGTGATGATTGCGTTGATCGATACGAGATTAGACAGCGTTGGCATCAGGACGTCGGTTTAGAGCTACGCGGCCGTATTTTGCCGGCCACGAGTCGGCCGAGGCCCGGATCGACCTCGGCCCTTTGACTTCAGCTCCAGATCCAGCTATAAATGTTCATGTCATGGAAGCGACTTCCATGACATCATTGCCGCAGCACCGTGCTTCGGCGCAACTTACCACTGCGATCGCCAGGATGTTCGGGAAGGCGGTGAAACTCCGCCACTGCCCCGCAACTGTGAGCGCACCTAGTCAGGTTCCCGTCCTTGTAGAGGTGTTGGAGCCAGACAGGATTTCAGCCTGGGCCTATCCGCACTTTTGGAATCTGCCCATGATGCCACTGCAGCCGAACTAGTTCGATTCGGCTTTGGGAAGGCGGCTGAAACAGCGCAAGTCAGGAGACCGGTCCTCTGGCGGTTTCAGGTAAAGATGCTCTCGGTAGAGATCTTTCAAGGTCGCCGCTCCTTAGGGTCGCGTCGACTTCAAGTGATCGGCTCCGAGACGCATCAACCCTGAAACCGCTTTCGGCGTACCCAACCGCTTTCGCGTTCCGAGGGGAACGAAGGAGCAATCATGCCGACTCTCAGTTTTTTGCGCTCCGCTTGCGCCCGCGTTCTTAAGCAATTCCCGACCCGATTCGCAGTCCGTGCGCTCGCCGCATTCTTCCTTGTATTGTTTGCCGCGTTTGCTTCCGCCGCGTCCATCCGCGGTGTGGTGACCGACGCCACCGGTGCCAAGGTGACAGGAGCCGCTGTCTCTCTGTTCAGCAACGGTAAAGTCATCGCGTCGGCAGTCTCCTCGGCGGACGGCAGTTTTGAGATACTCACGGGCGCGACCGGTCGTTTTTTTCTTGTGGTTTCGGCCAGGAGTTTTCGGCAACTGCAAACGCCCGATTTCTACGCCGGCCAATTCGCTTCAGTTGAACACAATATCGTGCTTGAACCGGACTGGGTGCGAGAGTCCATCGTGGTGACTGCAACCGGCACGCCCACGCCGCAGCCTCAAACGAGTGCTGCCACCACGGTACTGAGTCCGCTTGATCTCGCGCTTCCAACCGACCTGGTCAGTGCGCTGCGACTCATGCCGGGAACATTTGTGGTCCAAACCGGTCAGCGAGGCTCGCAGGCTTCGCTCTTTGTCCGCGGCGGCGACTCGGATGACAACAAAATCCTCATTGACGGCGTCGACGCAGGCGATCTTGGCGGGCGTTTCGATTTCGGTCCTTTATCAACGACGGGCGTAGAAAGTGCAGAGGTCTATCGCGGACCGGATTCCAACCTTTTCGGCGCCGGCGCGGACTCCAGTGTCGTGAGCTTGACCACCCCACATGGCACCACCAACTTTCCTTCCCTGCTCTTCCAGGGCGATGCGGGCAGCTTCAACACCTCGCACGAGCAGTTCACGCTCGCCGGCGCGCACAGCAAGCTTGACTACCTCGGCGCCATCAGTTGGCTGCAGACCGCCAATTATCTGCCGATGGACGAGTCGCATGTTGGCACTGGGACTGCAAATGTCGGCATATCGCTCAACGCCTCAACGCAGCTTCGCGGGACGGTCCATTACGGCGTGGCATCGACGGGTGATCCCAACGCCTGGAACTTCTACTATGTTGCCGACAACGCCACGCAAAAGGACCAGGACCTCTTCGCCAGCGGCTCAATCGACAACCAGACCACACCCGGTATTCATCAGAGTGCGCGCTACGGCCTGACCCGCAAGCGCGAACAGTACACACAGTGGGCTCCCGAAGGCATCTGCTTTCCGGCCGGGTCATGCGGAAGTCCGGGGGTTGCGCCCACCTATACGGGCGGTAACTACTTCGGTCTACCTTTTACGATTCATGGGGCAAATGGCTACACCGTGGCCGGCCCAGCCCTTCTCGATTACAGCTGGGCAAACGGTGAAAAGTATCCGCACAGCAACCAAATCGTCTCCAATCGCGACGCCCTGATTTACCACGGAGACGTCACTATCACGCCGCACCTTGGCGGCCTGGTCGGATTTCAATTTGAAGACGAGCGCGGCGCCGATCCGCAGGGTTCGTATCCCCCGGTCGAGCGCACCAACTACGACTACATCGCCGCGGTGCACGGTGATTTCAAGACTCGCTTCTTCTACTCGCTCGGCGGCAGCCTCGAGCACTACTCCCTGTTCGGGACGCAGACCACGCCCCGCGCCGGAGTCTCGTATTACCTTTTTCGACCGCACAGCGGCGTCTTCAGCGGCACGCGTGTCCTGTTCAACTATGGCGATGCGGTGCGCGAGCCTTCGCTCACTGACCAGTTCTATTCGCTCTACAACTTTCTTGCGAGCAATGGCGGCCAATCCACGATTCACCAGCTCAACATCATGCCTCTTGCTGCGCCCAGCGTGCGCACCTATGAGGGCGGCGCAGAGCAGTATTTCTTCAGCCAGCACCTCATCTTCCGCACAAGCTTCTTTCACAACGAATTCGGACGCCAGATCGAGTACGTTGGCCTCAATCTTGTTCCGCAACTCCTGCCCAATCTCACCGCGCCGCAGCAAAAGCAACTGGAGACAATTCTGCAAACGGCCGGCGCTTATGAGCTGAGTATCAACAGCGAGGCCTCTTGCGCGCTCGGTGTTGAAACCAGCGTTGAAAGCGGCATTGGACGTAATCTCTTTCTCCGCGGCGGCTACACCTATCTCGATGCCGTGGTGCAGCGTTCATTCACCAATAACGATGTCGCTCTGCTTGGACCGATCCCCACTTACGACAACGTCCCCAACGGCATTCCTATCGGAGCGGACTCGCCGCTCCAGGGCGCTCGCCCATTTCGCCGCGCGCCGCACACTGGCTATTTCACCGCCACTTATTCCGACAAGCGTTTCACAGGCATGTTCACTTCCGCCTTCGCCAGCCGGTCGGATGACTCTGACTTTCTCGCTTACGATGACATCAACGGAGGAAATAGCCTACTGCTGCCGAACCGCAACCTCGATTTCGGCTATGCGAACCTCGGTCTCGGCGGCAGCTTCGAGCTGCGCAGCTGGGTCGACGTCTATGCGCAGGCGGAAAACCTGCTCAACAACGAACACATTGCGCCCATTGGCTATCAAAGCCTGCCGTTCAACCTCCGCGTCGGACTGCGACTTCGCTGGGGGCCGGGCAGCGGTCACTGATTCACGGTCGAACCGCGTCATTCGTCCTCGGGGCTCTTTTGGGCATCCTCGGGCATCAATTGGACCCTTCGAGGCGCTCCTTCCCGACAAGGGACTTCTGCGATTGGAGCGTATTTGCCTTGTTTTCCACGGTTTGCCGACCGATCTCGATTGGCCGCTATTCTTGCCCTGTTTTCCGCCTTTTTCCCTTGGACAATCATGATCGGCTGGCCTACAATTTCTTTTCCCTAGAGATCGCAGTAACCCCGAGATGAATGCATTGAGGGGCTTCAGTGCGCGTTGAGCGCCTGAAAAATAGATCGGATGTCAACAGACGCCGGCGACGAATGTTTTCCGCCCTAGACGACGAAAACGTCCTTCGCTGAAAGCGGCTCAATCTGTTCGCATTCCGCAGGAATTGTGTTGCAGTAATTGAACGAGTTTTCGTGAGGGTATGACAGCAGAGCAACAGAACCAGTCACGAGGCTATCGATTCTCCCCGTCAATTGGCCCGCTGTTGAAACGGGCGAATTCCGGTCCGCTGTCCTCGTCTCTTGTTCGCTCGGCCTCGCCGCTGGATTTATCGAATCTTCATCGAGAATTTGTAAGCTTGCGTTTTGAGAGGTTGGCAGAATGCAGGGCCCCAGGCCGTTTTTTCCGGCCAGGAGGAGCCTCATCTGCACATCGAATCATCGCCGCTTCGTTATATTCACGCACTAATTACTCGCACGAAAAAGACCACTTCGGAGGACAGTTATGACATTCCATCGCATCCGCCTCGCCGTCCGCTGCCTGGCGCTCTTCATTCTCGCTGCTTGCTTGGGATCCATCGTCCTGAACGCGCAGTCCACCACCCAAGGTTCCGTCGCCGGCACGGTGCTTGATGCTTCCGGCGCCGTGGTTCCTGCGGCCAACGTCAGCATTCAAAGGCCCGCCACCGGCTTCTCCATCTCGCTTGTCGCCGACAGCAGTGGCTACTTCAAAGCTCCACTCCTCGAACCGGGCGACTACAGCGTTTCCATTACTTCGCCGAACTTCGCCAAGTATCGTGCGGACAACGTAGTTGTTGTAGTCGGCCAGGTGACGAGCCTCGAGCCGCGCCTTTCGGTTGCCTCTTCTTCGACAGAGGTGATCGTCACCGAGCAAGCCCCGGTCATGAACCTCGAATCGCCCGACTTCACTGACACCCTGGACCAGGCGGCGATTCAGAACATCCCCATCAACAACCGCCGCTGGTCGGCCCTGGCCATGTCGACTCCTGGCGTCGTTTCCGACACCAGCGGCTTCGGCCTGGTCAGTATCCGTGGCATCAGCACGGTGCTGAACAATGTTGAGATCGATGGCGCCGACGACAATGATGCCTATTATTCTGAGGAGCGCGGCCGCACCCGCGAAGCCTACTCCACCTCCGGCTCCGCCGTGCGCGAGTTCGCCGTGAACACCGGCGTCTACTCGGCTGAATACGGCCGCGCCGCGGGCGGCGTGATCACGTCCGTGACCAAGAGCGGCACCAACCAGATTCACGGGCAGGCGTATTTCTGGGATCGCGAAAGCAACTGGAACGCTTACAACGACTACACGCTGGAATCATTCTTCAATTCGAGCACCGGAGCGTACGTTCCCCAGCACATCAAGCCTGAAGACCTGCGCAAGATCTACGGCTTCACTGCAGGCGGCGCGCTCATCAAGGACAAGCTCTTCTGGATCTATACCTACGATCAGCACACCCACGTCAACCCTGGAGTTGGCATTCCCAGCAACCCTACCTCCTTCTATGCCCTGCCCACCGCTACAACCACAGGCACCTGCAACGTGACAACCGGCGTTTTGACCGGCGACACCAACGCGCTCAATGCTGACGCCTGCACTCTGGCGGCGCGCCAGGGATACACAACGTATGCCCAGGGCGCAACTGCATATGACACCTGGATCGCCAATTTGAACTCGGATCTCGGCCTCGTTTCCCGCTTCGGATACCAGGAAATCAACACTCCCAAGATCGACTGGCAGATCAACGGCAGGGAGCACGTTAGCGTCCTCTATCATCGTCTGCGTTGGGATGCGCCCGGCGATGTCCAGACCGGAACTGCAACTGACTACGCGCGCGATACCTGGGGCAACGACTTCGTCAAGTTGGACTACGGGGTGACCAAGCTCACCAGCTTGATCACCAACAACATGAGCAACGAAGTCCTCTATCAGTACGGCCGCGAGATTCTCCCTGAGACACAACAGCCCTACACTCCCTACACCAAGGCCAACCTGGTCGGCAACGGCCCCTCCGTCAATGGAAGCCTCCCTGAGGTCGCCATGGACACCGCCGTGGGCTTCAATCTTGGCTCCCCGTACTACTCCTATCGCCTGGCTAACCCCGCAGAGTGGAAGTGGCAGGTCGGTGATATTCTCTATTGGAACAAGGGAAACCATAGCTTCAAATTCGGCGTGGACGAGCTGCACAACTACGACTTCAACAACACCTTCGGCGGCGATGGCAATGGCTATTACAGCTATAGCTATGTCGGCAACTACATCAACGATCAGATGAACTTTCTGGAGGGAAAAACGGGCGGATGCAGCAGCAGCGCAGCTCGCAACACGGTTGGCACCTACGCTTGCTATGGCACATTTACCCAAACCTTCGGCCCACATACGTATGGCATCAACACCATGGACAGCGGCGTGTTTGCGCAGGACAACTGGAAGCTCAGCCCGCGCCTAACCCTGGAACTCGGCCTGCGCTGGGACTATGAGGCTTTGCCGCCCGCCGATCCCAACCTGACTACAGCGACTGGGAGCTTCACCCCTTATCAGCAGCTACTCAACAATCCGAGCGACAAAAAGAATTTCGGCCCACGCATCGGGTTCTCGTACGATCTCTTCGGGAAAGGCGAGACGGTGCTGCGTGGTGGCTACGGAGTCTACTATGGCCGCATTAACAACGGCGAATTGCTGAACATCCGTTTCAACACGGGCAGTCCGAAAAGCCAGTACAACACGCAGTGGAAGGTGAATGCTTCCGGCGCACCGACGCTCCCCAATATCGTCGGCGGGACCGGTGCAGCCACGGCTACACCAACCTCCAACTTCCTGGCCGCTAACCTGCGCAACCCCGAGGTACAGGAGTACGATCTCGAACTCCAGCAGGACCTCGGCAAGGGGACTTTCTTCGCGCTGACCTACCTCGGCTCGCAAGGCCGACTGTTGCCCAACTTCCTTGACGTCAACCTCAATCCCACCCAGACGTTCATCAATGTCACGGTTGCCGATAGCAGCAATAACGGGCCTCTGGGTCCGAATGGAACCGTCATCCAGAACGTGGGCCAGTTCACCGGCTACGGCAATACGGCCCTTTTCGGCTCCGTGGCCACAAACTTCCAGGCCATCATGGAGATGACGAGCAACGTCAACTCAAATTACAACGCCTTCGTTGCGGAGGTGCTCAACCACTCCCTCAAGAGCGTGCAGTTCGACGTCAATTACACCTGGTCGCACTCGCTTGACTTTGGCCAGAACGCAAATACGACGACGGTCGCTGGCAACGCCTGGTACGATCCTTACAACAACCCGCGCACCAACTATGGCGACTCCAGCTGGAACACACCCGACCGCTTCGTAGCCTATGCGATCTACAATTTTCCCAACCTCCATAGCAACAGCTTCATCAAGTATCTGACCAACGACTGGAACGTCGACGACAGCTTCCAGATGCAAAGCGGTCTGCCCTACACCGTCGGCGTGAGCGGATTCTTCAGCGCCGGCATTCTCAGCGACTGGAACGGTGCTTCGGGATCGACTTTGATTCCCCAAATCGGAATCAACACCAAGCGCTATCCGCGCCACGAAGTCGACGATGCTCGGCTGCAGAAGTCGATCGACTTTGGGGAAGGACGCAGCCTCCAGCTCATGGGCAACCTCTTCAACGTTGCCAACCACCAGAATGTCGACGGTCTGGGAACGACCGCGTACAAGCTGTCGGGAACAACGGCCACCTACCAAGGCCAGGGAACCTCAAACCCATCCAACAACACCTACCAGATACCCACCAGTTCCAATAACAGCGGTTTCCTGTTCACGCCGCGCCAGATTGAAATCGCGGCCAAGTTCATCTTCTAACCTGCATGCACCCTAAGCTGAACGCGGCGGCCTTGGCCGCCGCGTTTTTCTTGGACACGGTCGTGCCCCTACTGACCCAGTCTCCTAGGCTCCTTATTTTTCTTCAATTTAAGTCTGATAATGTATACTTCACATCATAAAACAATCATTCGCTGGCGTGAAAACGAATATTACTTTAGTGCCCCGAAAATTTAGTTACTGTTGAAAACATTGTTGAAATTCCGCTACATTGAATTCCTCCCTCAATTTCCTTTTTGGGGGCTCTAGCTCGTTTGAGTCTCCTGAGGTGTTTGCATGATCTGCCCGAAGTGCCAATCTGCCGCGGTCTCTCTCGTTCCTGCAGAAGTTCGGCTGTTTCGCAACAGCCCGCGCACGTTGAGTCATCCACCGATGACGCCTTCTCCTGACATCCGCGTTTGCCTGGACTGCGGCTGGTCTGAGTTCTTAATCCCGCGGGCATGGCTTTCCGCCGGATGGTTGCGATCTCTGCGTCCGGAACCTGTAGCCAGTGAGTCGCGTGAGACGCGAGTCGCGCCACCCACCCCTGCACCTGTCGTCGTGATGTAAAAGCGGAATTCGCTCGCACAACCCGTTCCAGGTGGTCCTCAACACAGCGCTCTCCTGCACGCCATGATTGGCTCGGGGCATCGCGCATAATTTCGAAAAAAGGCCCCCAGCATTCGCTGGAGGCCTTTTGATTTTCATCAGAATCGTATCTGTGTGCGAGAAATCAGACCAGCACCTTTTTCGACGCGCTTGTTCTGATCCCTGATCACTGACAACGATCTTTAGTACATTCCTTCCATCCCGCCGCCGTGGCCGCCGGCCGGAGCTGCAGCCTTGGGCTCGGGAAGCTCGACAACCATGGCTTCCGTGGTCAGCAGCAGCGCAGCGATCGAGGCGGCGTTCTGCAGCGCCGTCCGCGTCACCTTGGTGGGATCGATGACACCGGCCTTAACCAGGTCCTCGAACTTCCCGGTTTCGGCGTTGTAGCCGTAGTGGTGCTCCTTCGATTCGAGCACTTTGGCCACGACCACCGCGCCCTCCTCGCCGGCATTGACCACGATTTGGCGAAGCGGCTCTTCCAGGGCCCGCAGAACGATCTGTGCGCCGGTCCTCTCATCGCCTTGGAGGGTCTCGATCAGCTTGCTAACCGCCGCCATGCACCGCACCAGCGCCACGCCGCCGCCCGGAACGATGCCTTCTTCCACGGCTGCGCGCGTCGCGTGGAGGGCGTCTTCGACGCGAGCTTTCTTCTCTTTCAGCTCGGTTTCGGTTGCCGCACCTACCTTGATAATGGCCACGCCACCTACCAACTTGGCCAGCCGCTCCTGCAGCTTCTCCCGGTCGTAGTCCGAGGTTGTTTTCTCGATCTGCGAACGGATTTCCTTCACGCGGCCCTCGATGTCGCTAGCCTTGCCAGCGCCGTCGACGATCGTCGTGTTGTCTTTGTCGATGGTTACGCGCTTTGCCTTGCCCAGGTCTTCGAGCTTGATGTTCTCCAGCTTGATGCCGAGGTCTTCGGTGATGGCCTTGCCGCCGGTCAGCACTGCGATATCTCCCAGCATGGCCTTGCGCCGGTCGCCGAAGCCAGGGGCCTTAACCGCGCAGACGTTCAGGGTTCCGCGCAGCTTGTTCACCACCAGGGTGGCCAGCGCCTCGCCTTCCACGTCTTCCGCAATAATCAGCAGCGGCTTGCCGCCGCGGGCAATTTGTTCAAGCAGCGGCAGCAGGTCCTTCATGGCGCTGATCTTCTTCTCGTAGATCAGGATGTACGGATCTTCGAGAACCGCTTCAAGCCGCTCCGCGTCGGTCACGAAGTATGGGCTCAAGTAGCCGCGGTCGAACTGCATACCGTCCACGGTCTCAAGGCCGGTGTGCATCGTCTTCGACTCTTCGATGGTGATCACGCCATCCTTGCCCACTACCTTCACGGCGTGTGCAATAATGTCGCCGATCTCCTGGTCGCCGTTGGCCGAGATGGCGCCGACCTGGGCCACCGAACCCTCGTTCACCGGCTTCGACAGCTTGCCCAGTGCGCCGTCCTGGTTCCACTTGCCGTCCTTGTCGCGAGTCCCAATGACAGCCGTTACGGCCTTTTCAATGCCGCGCTTCAGTGCTGTCGGATTCGCACCGGCAGCAACCGTCTTCACGCCTTCGCGGAAGATCGACTGGGCCAGCACAGTCGCCGTTGTCGTGCCGTCGCCGGCCACGTCGCTGGTCTTTGAAGCAACTTCGCGCACCAGTTGTGCGCCGACGTTCTCGAGCGGGTCTTTCAGGTCAATCTCTTTGGCCACCGTCACGCCGTCCTTGGTGATGGTGGGCGAGCCGAACTTTTTCTCAATGACAACGTTGCGCCCCTTGGGGCCCAATGTTGCCTTCACGGCGTCTGCCAGCGTGTTTACGCCGCGCAGAATCGCCTGCCGGGATTCCTCACCGTGCAGAATTTGCTTTGCCATATCCTCTCCTGAAAACATTGATCAGCGTTCCGTGAACAGTGATCAGTCGTAGTGAATAAACTTGGTGTATGTCGTGCCTTCGCTGTCGCAGCCGACCGGGATTCGGTGTTGCTTCGTGATCTTGCTGATCACGGATCCCTGCGAAGCTACTTCTTCACAATGCCGAGAACTTCTTCCTCGCGCATGATCAAATACTCCTCGCCGTCAATCTTGATCTCGGTTCCGGAATACTTGCCGAAGAGCACACGGTCCCCCGCTTTCACGTCCAACGGAAATACCTTTCCTTCGTCGTTCGACTTGCCCTTGCCCACGGAGATGACTTCTCCCTCCTGGGGTTTCTCTTTCGCGCTGTCGGGGATGATGATGCCCCCGCGAATCGTTTCGGTTTCTTCGATCCGCCGCACGAGGATGCGGTCATGCAGCGGAGTGAATTTGGTCGCCACAGATGTTGCCGTTGCTGCCATTGCTTCGCTTCTCCTTGTCACACGCGCCGAAGCCAACCCCGGCACGCGGGTGTTAGTGATTGGTAAAGACAATAGATTCGGGAGGTTGCGGAGTGCATGCCGCCGTCGGTGCCGGCGCTCCTGGCTGAAGTCTCAGCCAGCACGATCTAGCACTCTCGCCTTCCAATTGCTAAAGATAGGCAACGAGATTCGGTTTGTCAAGGGGGTAATTGTTAAAAATCTTAGTGTAGTTCACTCATATTGTGTGACAATTTCCTGCTTTTTGCGTCTCTGCCGCCCTATGCGCCCGGAGAAGCCGAAGCTGCTTTGATTCCGAACGTCCAACCTGCTGTTTCAAACTGTTCGAACCGAAGGCCTCGGAAGCCTGTGCGTCCCTTCATTCTGCTTGCCAAGAGCCCGCCTTCGTCGAATTGGCCTACACCACCCGAATCGTTTTCAATTTCCGACCGTAGGTGAGTCGTTTTGGTCTCTATCAGGCACCAACGAATTTTTCCCGTTCGAAGCAGATTCAAATCAACTACTACCCAAGCATCGCCCAACGCGTCTTACCATTTAAAATGAAATGCATGTTTGGCCGCTCTCTTTCACGATTTTGCGTCATTCTGGCGTCGCTCGCGTTTCTCGCCGGCTCCACCGCCTTTCACGCTCAGGATCAAGATCACCGCGGGCGCAAATACAAAGCTCCGCCGCCCGCTGCGCGCATCAACGTCACGGTTTTGAAAGCGGACAACGGCAGGCCGATTCAGGACGCCCACGTAATCTTCCATCCGATTGAGGGCGACAAGGACAAGGGAGCGATGGAGCTGAAGACGGATGAGGACGGCAAGATCAGCATCGACGTCATTCCGATCGGCGACACAGTTCGTCTGCAAATCATCGCCAACGGCTACCAGACCTACGGCCAGGACTACCAGGTCGACAGGTCCAAACTCTCGTGGGAAGTCTGCATGAGGCGCCCCAGCGCGCAGTATTCCATCTACACGCATCACCCCACGACGATGGGCGATTCCTCCTGTCCCGACAACATCTCCAAGATGGGTTCCGGCACCGACAAGCCCTCAAACTCCGGCAGCCAACCCGATCCTCCGCCGAGCGCAACTCCGCCGCAGCCCCAACCAAAGTGATCCGTGCGAACAAGATTCCCGCGCACCCGTTCTATGGCATTGTGGCTTGAGTGGGGTGCTGCACCGCCGGCTCACTAGCTGCGCTAGCTCCGCCACTTCCGCTGACCTACTACACTGACCTTGTGACCTCCGCTCTTGCTCTTGCCGGCAAGTCCGCTTTTGTGACCGGCGGCGCGCGCCGCATCGGCCGCGCCATTGCGCTGGCCCTTGCCCAAGCGGGCGCCGATGTCGCCATTTCGTATCATGCTTCGCAGTCCGAGGCCGCTCAAACCGCAGCCGACATTGCATCCCTTGGCCGCCGCTCGCTCGCCATCGAGTGCGATGTCCGTTCAGAGTCTTCGGTCCGCACTGTCGTTGGCGAAGTCGCAGGCACCTTTGGCCGCCTCGACATGCTCGTAAACAACGCTGCGATCTTCGGCTCTGCAGCCCTGGAGAGCCTGACCCTCAACCAATGGGATGCGGTATTCGAGACGAATGCCCGCGGTCCGTTTCTTGTGGCTCGCGAGGCTCTTCCGCATCTTCGCGCCGCGCGCGGCCGCATCATTAATATGGGTTCCCTCGGTGGGATCCGAGCTTGGTCCGGCCACGCTCACTACTGCGCGTCAAAGGCTGCACTGCATATGCTCACGCAAGCCATGGCCAAGGCTTTTGCGCCCGAGGTCAGCGTCAATTGCGTAGCGCCTGGCTGGATTGATCTGGACGATTCGCCTGCCGGCGCCGATCGCACCCAGGCCACACGTTTCGCCGCCAAGACTCCCATGGGCCACAACGGTAGTGCTGCCGATGTCGCTCAAGCGGTGCTCTTCTTTGTGGCTGGTCCGCACTTCATCACAGGCCAGATCCTCGCCATCGACGGAGGACTTGCTCTCACGTGAGCTTTACCGCTGCTGCCGATTCATCTATCGGCCGAACGGATCGAAGGTCGATCACAGTCTTATTTGAAGGGGCGCGATTCCCTAGCCCCTGGTTGTTACCCCGAGCGCCTGAACCATCGAGGCGAAAACTCCCCAGCCATCGGCCGATCCGAGCAACGATTCACTTGACCGGTCCGGATGGGGCATCATCCCCAGCACATTCCGTCCCTCATTCAAAATGCCTGCGATATTACCGAGTGAACCGTTCGGGTTCGCATCCGGCGTGAGCTCGCCCTTCGGCGTCGCATAGCGGAACGCGATCCGGTCTTCACTTTCCAGACGCTTCAGCTCATCCGGCTCACAGAAGTAGTTCCCTTCCATATGCCCGATCGGAATCTCGAGCACCTGGCCTTTTTTCAATTGATTCGTAAACGGACTATCGGCGGTCTCCACGCGCAGGTGAACCTGCTTGCAGATGTATTTGAGTCCCGCGTTCCGCATCAGCGCACCGGGCAGCAATCCGGCTTCAGTCAAAATCTGAAAGCCATTGCAGATGCCCAGCACCAGGCCACCGCTCTCTGCGAATCGCCTCACCGCTTGCATCACCGGGGAAAAGCGCGCAATGGCTCCCGTACGCAGGTAGTCGCCGTAGGCAAATCCCCCGGGAACCAGCACCGCATCCACACCGCGCAGATCTTCGTTGTCATGCCACAGGAATTCGACGGGCTGGAGCGCAACTTCGGCAATCACGTTATAGGTATCGTGATCGCAGTTCGACCCAGGAAAGACCACCACTCCGAATTTCATGCTTTCAGGGTAACAGCCTCTGTACGTTTTGAACTGCGCCAATCGGAACAGCCGCTGTCTTGTTCTGGTTGAATCTGGCGCTGGCCGCCTATCGCTTGTAGCCGATCTTGCGAAGCAGATCGTGCCTCCACGCTACGTCCGCCTCGCCTTCCACTCCCTTGGGCGAGCTTCCATCGATCACGCCGAGCACGCCCTGCCCTTGCGCGCTCTTTGCCAATACCACTTCGACCGGATTGGCGGTTGCGCAGAAAATGGAGCACACCTCCGGAACATTCTTGATTGTGTTGAGAAGATTGATAGGGTAAGCATTCTGGATGATCAACACAAAGACGTGCCCCGCAGCCAGGGCCGTGGCGTTACGGATTGCGACTTCGCGGAGAGTCTGATCGTTCCCTTCCGAGCGAGTCAGGCACACTCCGGAACTCTCGTTGAACGCCAGCCCAAATTTTGCGTGCGGCGCTGTTGACACCACCGCCTCGTAAATATCCTCAACGGTCTTGATGAAGTGGGACTGGCCAATGATGATATTGGCTTCAGCCGGGATTTCCATCGGCACGGCCAGCAGCTCGATCATGGTCTCTCCTTTGCTTCCACAATCTTCTTATACGCCCTTCCTGCGCTGTGTCCGAACCCGTCCGACGCGCCGTCTAGATGTCGATGCTCATCGGCCGATTCTTTGTAACCATCCCGACAGAATATGCTCTAAAGAACAGGGATGGAGGTCGGGCATGTCGGGTCGGGTTGCGTCTGTCCTGCTGGGGGTGGTTGTGATGGGCTTTTTCATCGGGAAATCGATCAGGAAGGCAGACGCTGCGGGGAGCGGGCCGATTCCCGCTGCCACAACGGACGATGCCCTGGCCGCGACGCCTGGCAAGGTGAAGGCAGTGTTTGCCGGTGGATGCTTCTGGGGAACGCAGGCGGTGTTTGAGCGCGTGAAGGGTGTGGTGGATACGACGGTCGGATACAGCGGCGGCTCTGCGGCGACGGCGACGTATGCGCAAGTGACGACAGAGACGACGGGACACGCCGAGTCAGTGGAGGTGGTCTACGATCCATCGAAAATCACATATGGACAGCTGCTGCGCATCTTCTTTTCCGTGGGGCACGATCCCACACAGCTGAATCGGCAGGGACCGGACGAAGGTCCGTCGTACCGTTCGGCGATTTTTTATGAGAACGACGACCAGAAGCGAATTGCGCAGGCGTACATCGCGCAACTTGATGCCGCCCATGCGTTCGGGCGACCGATCGTGACCGAGGTATCGCCGCTGATGGGCCTCTATCGCGCCGAAGATTACCACCAGGACTACGCACTGCATAATCCGGGGAATCCGTACATCCTGGTGTGCGACCGGCCGAAGATCGAGGCGCTCAAAAAAGAGTTCCCTGATTACTTTGTTGAGTACTCAGGGAAGTATTGATTCGAGCAACCGCTTTAAGCGACTGCGAAGGATTCTTTGCGCGCCGCCGATTCAGATCTGCGGCCGGAGCGGGACCTGGCGGGTCGTGACTGTCAGACTGGCCGCAGCGATGCCGTCGCCGGCGGTTGCTTCAATGGTGATGGTGCCAGCCGTTTTCGTGGATTGCAGGATGACTTGGGCGAGGCCGTTGAAGAGCGAGCGGCGCGGTTCCTTGTCACTTTCGTGGCAGTTGGGATCACCGTTGCCGACGCCGATAAGCGCGCCCTGGCCTGTGACCTTGAAGTGGATGAGATGGGATGCGGTGGGCACGGCACGGCCGGCGCTGTCGAGCGCGTCAACGGTCAGGACGGCTGCATCTTCGCCATCGGCGTTGATTTCGCTGCGATCGGCGATGAGGCGCAGCGACGCAACGGGGCCTGTGGTCTCGCGCTTTTCAGTCAGCACGAGCTTGCCATCTTTCCAACCCTGTGCTTCGATGGAGCCTGGCTCGTAGCGCACCTTCCACTCGACATGCTGGTATTGGGGAACCTTCTGGCGGCCGAGGCTTTTGCCGTTGAGGAATAGTTCGACTTCATCGAGATTCGAGAAGACCCAGACGGGAATCTCGCCGCCTTCCCTGCCCTCCCAGTTCCAGTGCGGAAACAGATGCAGCAGCGGCTGCTTTCGCCACCACGCGCGGTAGTAGAAATAATTGTCCTTGGGAAAACCGCAGGTATCGATGATGCCGAAGTTTGAGTTGATGGAGGGCCAGCCATAGGGCGTAGGCTCGCCGCGATAGTCGAAGCCGGTCCACGCGAACCCGCCTGCTTCCCACTCGCGCGTGGCGTAGAAGGGCCACCAGTCTTCGGCAAGCTCACTCCAACTGGTGTGATTCACATCGTAGGCGCTGAGCGTATTGCGCAAGGGATCAGTTTGATAGACGCCGCGCGTGCAGATGGTGCTTGCGGTCTCTGATCCGTAAATCGCCTTGTCGGGATGCTCTTTGTGGTAGCCGTCGGGAAACTTGAGCATGTAATTGAAGCCGATGATATCGAGGGCGAGCGAGTCGCCTTTTTCGTTATTACCGTTGACGGCAGCTGAAACGACGCGTGTCGGATCGAGCTCATGGCAGCGCTCGACCATGGTCGCCGCGATCTTGGCGCCCTCTTCGGCCATCGCGTATTGGAGCAGGAACTCCTCATTGCCGATGGACCAAATGATGATGGACGGTGAGTTGCGGTAGCGTTTGATCATCGTTTCAAGCTGCGCCATGCCTTCGGGGCTGGAACTCATCTGGCGCGTTTCGCACATCATCATCATGCCCATACGGTCGCAGGCTTCGACGAATTCCGGTGAGGGCATGTTGTGCGAGGTGCGCACGGCGTTGCAGCCCATCTCCTGGAGCACGCCGATGCGGAAGTACTGCAGGCGGTCAGGCAAAGCGGCGCCCACGCCCGCGTGATCCTGATGGTTGCAGGTGCCCTGGATCTTCATCGGCTGGCCGTTCAGTGAAAATCCGTGATTCGCGTCGAAGCGGGCCGTGCGAATGCCGAAGGTGAAGCGTTCGGCGTCGCGCGGCCGGCCATTGGTTTTCACGGTGACGATGGCCGTGTAAAGGGTCGGCGTGTCGGGCGACCAGAGGGTGGCTTGCGAAAGCTGAGCGGTTGCATTAAAGCTTGCGCGAGTGTCGGGACCGAAGGACTGCGTCGGCGCTTCAGCAGTGGCGACCGTCTTGCCTGCGGAATCAAGGATCTCCCAACTGACCGATGCGCTCTCCATCTGGCGGCCTTCGTTCTCGACCATCGTTGCCAGCTCCAGATCGGCGGAGTCGCCTTTGAGCGACGAGCGGACATAGCTTTCCCATCGGCCGATAAGCAACGAATCGGTTTTGGTGAGCCAGACGTGGCGATAGATTCCCGCACCCTCGTAGAACCAGCCGGAGCCATAGCTGGCATCGACTCGGACGACGATGCAGTTCCTGGCGCCGACGGCGAGAAAGTCGGTGACGTCGTAGTGGATAGGCGCGTAGCCGCTGTCGTTGCGGCCGAGGTAACAGCCGTTAACGAAGACCATCGCGTCGCGGAAAGCGCCGTCGAACTGGACGGCGACGCGTCGGCCGGCATCGCTCGACGAAATGTCGAACTCGCGCCGGTACCATCCGATGCTGGTCTCGGGATACTTGCGGCCGAGGGGTTTGAAGCCGTGCGACGCCAGCGAGTCGTCCCAGACGAAAGGCAATTCGACCGCCCAGTCGTGGGGCAGGTTGAGCGAGCGCCATTTGGAGTCGTCGAAGCCGACCTTGGCGAAGTCGAAGCTGCCGGTCTTGGCATTACCCTCCTGATTTTTGCCGAAGCCCAGGTCGCGAGCGGGATCGTCGGCGTTGCCAAACTGGAACTTCCAGCCAAAGTCGAAGAGCAATTTCTCGCGCGGGGAGATAGCTGACGAGGCTGCGGTGGCGCCTGCCTGAGGTGTGCCGGCAAACGCAGCAGCGGCGCGCGCCCAGGCGGACCGGGCGACGAGAGACGACGCAGAGAACGCCAGTCCGGAGCCAAGCAGATTGCGACGGGAGATATCTGACATAGGATGCCTCTTTCAAATCAAGGTTCATTGCAGCGGAGCAAACCCCCGAGCAGCAGGCAACACGGCACTATAAATGAGGCGGCACGGGGCTGTATACGCTTTCAGCAGAATTGGGCGAGCGACCAATGAGGCGCTTGCGATCACGGGGAGGCAAAGCGCGAGGATGGTAAACTCAAACCGTCAGCCTGCAATTCGGAGAGATGGCCGAGTGGCTGAAGGCGCACGCTTGGAAAGCGTGTTTAGGGGAAACTCTAACGTGGGTTCGAATCCCACTCTCTCCGCCATAGAAATCCATACCGTGTTGAATCTAAACGTAATTCATAGAAAACGCGCAACTTACATCGGTCCCTGTTTGTCGCTTTAGTCCCCTTTGTCGTGCTAATACGGTCTATTTCCATCGAAAAGCACGACAAAACGATGTCTGCACGACAAAGACCTCAAGCACCAAATTCTTGCTCGGGAGAACCGACGATCCGGTCACTAATTATGCGTTGGAATCTGAGCGACGATCGTTCTGATCGATCTCACCGCTGGCGCGGATCTCATCGGGGTGATCCAGCTGCGGTTCCGGCTTGAACAACCTGGTGGGAGACCCAGGCAGACGGAGATCGCTGAAGATTCCCTCTCCGGTGAGCCCGTCGAAGAACGATGTCCAGAATGGTTTCGCAGCCATGATGATCTCCTGATTCATTAGACACCGGAAATCCCGTCACCGAATAATCCCGCTTCATTCGGGGCCGTCCGATCGATCTCACCGCTGGCGCGGATCTCCGGCTCGGCCGGAACTGGCAAGACCATTGTGGCACTGCATCGTGCTGTTCATTTGGCGCGCAAGAATCCCGGATGCCGTCTGCTGCTCACCACCTTTTCTGAAGCGTTAGCCAATGTGCTGCGTGTACGGCTGCGTGTGCTGATTAGCAGCGAGCCGCGCCTCGGCGAATCCATCGAGGTTCATGCGATGGATGCTGTCGGACGGCGCCTTTACGAAGCCAAATACGGCAGGGCAAAACTGGCGCCTGTCGACCAGGTGAGCGAGTTATTGCAAGAGGCGAGCAGCGCCGCGGGCAATCAAAGCTTTTCAGCCCGGTTCCTTGCATCTGAGTGGGACCAAGTGGTAGATAGCTGGCAACTGACAACCTGGGAGGCGTATCGGGATGTGCCGCGACTTGGGAGGCGAGTCCGGTTGACAGAAGCGCACCGGCGCGCACTTTGGGGCATCTTCGAGCAGGTACGCTCTGGGTTGCAGCAAAAGGGACTGATTACCCGAGCCGCGATGTTCAACACGCTCGCGGCGTTGTACACCAGCGGCGCGGCGTCTCCCTTCGACTTCGTGGTTGTAGACGAATCCCAAGACATCAGCATTGCGCAACTCCGTTTTCTGGGGGCCATCGGGGGCAACCGGCCCAACGGACTTTTCTTCGCGGGCGACCTTGGGCAGCGTATTTTCCAGCAGCCATTTTCATGGAAAGCGGTCGGTGTGGACGTGCGAGGACGGTCTACAGTGCTTAAGATTTGCTACCGGACGACGCATCAGATTCGCAGCCAGGCCGACAGGCTGCTATGTATACCCGCCGCACAGGTTGCGGTTGATAGGTTCGACTTTTCAGTTCCTGCGCCAGTTCGTCCACCTGCATCATGGATTTCGAGGCTTGCTCAGCGTTCACTCACGTTACGGCCTGCACGCTTGCAGAGTCGTCTTCACGACCCTCTTCCACCGGAGGCTTCAGCAGCTTTTTTACCTCCACCGCTGCTCCGATTGCTACCGGGCGGAACGAACAGTTCCCGGGTGGGATTTGCACCCACTGTGGACTAAACGCCTTTCACGGCGCACGCGGACCATACCAGTAATTACCGCTCAGTAAACAATTCAGGGGTGGGTTAATCAACTGGAAATTTCCGGATCGACGACCATCCGATCAGCACTCGCTTCTATGACTTTCGATCATTTGCGGCACGATTACTCACTAAGCAAGCGCACATTCGCAAACGTTGTTAAAGGACTCCCCTGGATCGGTGGTGAATGACCGCTGCGCGGACAGCACTCGAAATTCGGGGTTCTGTCCGGTTAGACGACGATACTGAAGGCGAGGCGCGCCAACCACTCAGTGCATCATGGGCCGAGTTACTGATGGAGGACAGGAAGGCCATTTGGCAATGGCGTAAGCGACTTGCCCTTATAACCCGCGGGCACCAGATTGGTACATCGTCCCTTTTGAGCGCTTTCGAAGCGTCCATCTTCCGACGAATCCCGTACCTGATGCACTTTCCCGGCCTTGTCTGCTGGCGTCGCTGGCATGGATACAGGCGTCGATCCTGACGTGCCAGCGGCACCATCTGCAATGAGGCCGTCCCGAGAGCGGAGCGGCCTCAAAAAGCACATGCCTTTCCGGCGCAAGAGAAAACCAGGCTAGAACACGTACTTGGCCGAAAGCTGGAAGAACCGTGCGTCGGGCACGTTGGTTTGCAGAGTGAGAGGGCTGGTGATTTGGCCCGCCGAGCCATTCAAGCCGGTCGAGCTCGGGTTCGCCAGCGACGGATGGTTGAAGAGGTTGAAGGCATCGGCACGGAACTGGAGGTATTGTTCGCGCCAGGTGCTGAAGTTCTTGCTAATGCCCATATTGATGCGCTCGTAGCCGGGGCCGTAAATCTGGTTGGCCTTGGAGCCGAGGTACAACTTGGCGGTCGCTTCGTCGGTAATCGGAGTCGACGGGAACGAGCCGATGCCATTGTTCGTGTTGGCTGTGGCCGCGCCATTGAGCGGGTTATCGAAGGCGCAGGCGTTGTAGTAGTTGACCTTGTTGTGCACCGCTGCCGGGCAACTGGTCAACTGCGGGTTGGTTGCGTTCGGCGAGCCACCGGCAGCATACGGATTGCCAACCAGGATGGCACGGGCGCTCTGCTGGCCGCTGGGAGTGTTGATGCCGTTCGTTCCCACGGTAAACGGAATGCCGGTTTGCGCAGCGAAGGTCAGATCGGAGGTCCAGCCACCGACGACCTCATCCAGCCAGATCGGTGCGCTATTCAGCAAGGCGCGCCCTTTGCCGAAGGGGAGTTCGTACGAGCCATTGAAGCTGATGCGCTGCCGCACGTCGTAGTTGGAGTTGGTGACTTCATCCTTGATGGGGATGATGTTCCACATGCGGTAGGAGTCGCCGCCGCCGAGAGGATCGATGGAGTTGTCTTCGTTATGCGCCCAGGTGTAGCTGGCCAGGTAGCTCATGCCGTTCGAGAAGCGCCGTTCCAACTTGCCCTGCAGCGAGTTGTACCAACTCTCCGCTCCGAAGCGCTCCCAGGGGTTGCCGGTTCCGAGCGACGGGAAGCCGGCGACCACGGTAGAGTTCTTCCCGTTGGCCTGCAGTTCGTTGGCCTGGTTGGTGGTGATTAAGGTAGGAAGGTGCCGTCCAACATTCCCGACGTACATGATGCTCGCCGAGATGTTGTTCCCGATCGAACGTTGGAAGCTCAGGTTGTAGTTGATGACATACGGTGTCTGGATATGCGGATCGCGTCCGTTGATGACCGTGCTGTTGATGAAGCCGGCGACGCCATTGGGGCCGCTGATCTGGTTGGTCATGCCGATCTCCAGAGTGTCGTCTGGATTCTGGTTGAACTGGCCCGGGGAGGGATAGTTCTGCGCCGCGCCAGGCTGGCCGGCGGCGACAGCACTCGCCGGATTGTTCTCGGTTACGGCGACGGTCGGGCTCAACGATGGGCAATAGGCTGTAATGCCTGACTGATTTGTGGCGTTGCCGTTGGCGCAGCTGGTGGCGCTGAGGCCGCTGTGAATCATGAACGGATAGTTTCCACCAATATTCGGATTGGAACCGAGACCGAAGATGTCGCCGTAAAAGATGCCGCCGCCGATGCGCACTACGGTCCTGGGATCAACCTGGTACGCGAATCCTACGCGGGGAGCGAAGTTGAGCTTTTGCCCGGTGGACAGACGCGGATTGGAGTCGTAAGCAACCGTGACGTTGTTCGCGGCCAGCAGGTTGCTGAATATAGGCGCGAAGATGGACTTGCCCTGCCATTTTGCCGGCAGCACGTAATTCGCTGTTCCGGTGCCCACGCCCCATGTGAGCGGCACAAAGTTGGCAAAGCCGCCTGCCATCTCGCCCGTGGGCTGGAAGTAATCGTAACGTACGCCGTAGGTAAAGGTGAGGCGGGAAGTCAGTTTCCAGGTGTCTTCGCCATAGGCGGAGTTGTACGAGTTCTGCAGGTTGTCGATGGGCTCGTTGGTGAGGCTGTCGTTATTCATCTGATCGAGCAGAAAGTCGGCAACTCCATAACCGGTGGGCCCAGAGCTGCTCACCACACCGGTGTACATCCCGCTGTAGCCGTAAGTGCCGCGCGGGTTCGGCGGCTGCAGGAAGTAGATGCGGAAATTCTGTAAGCTCACGCCCGCCTTGAATGTGTGGCTGCCGTGAATCTTGGTGACGTTGTCGAGGAATTGGTAGATGTTCTGGAGCTCGATCGACGGATCGTTGCCGTGCGAACCCAGCGCCTGGATGCCGCTGATGTTCATCACCGGGATGCCGCCGTTCTCAAAGTAGCCGGTGCCAGTGCACGGTACGCCGCCCAATCCCAGCGAAGCCGACGGGCAAGTCAGGTCGTTCTCCTGGATATTCTGGTAATTGCCCCAGTTATAGCCGAAACGGAACTCGTTGATGAAGCTTGGACCGAACAGGTGTGTCTCGCTGAGCATGAAGTTCTGGCTCATGTAGTGTTGCCGGATCCCAGCGAAACCAGACGTGCCGTCGAGGATCGGTCCGAGCGGGGGCGTGAGCTTGTTGTACATGTAGCTGTAGCTGTAACGTGCGTATGCCCGGTCGTGGGTACTCACATTCCAGTCCAGGCGCTGATCCCACTGCACAATGTCGTTCGCAGTCGGCAGTATTTCAAGCAGGTTATTGGTTACGTTACCGTACGACTGTGCGTTGGTGTTGTTGGAGGAACTCCATCCCCGGTAGTTGGGCAACGGATACATGTTAAGAATCTTCAGCGCGACCGGATTGAGGTTGGCGGGGTTGAAGACGTTCTGGCCCGCCGCGTAGGTGTGGCCAGTCGAGCTGGTCGTCACCTGACTGCCATACTGCTGAAGCGTGCCGGTGAGCGTCGTCGGGTTGTGGCTGGCGCAACTGTACGAGCCGCTATTCGAGTTCGGCGCGTAAAGAACGGTCGGGCAGCTTGCGCCGTTGAGGTTCGCAGTGTCAAGCAGCTCGGAAAAGTCGCCGTTTCGCATGCGCGGCGTGGGGGTGCTGTAGGGTCCGCCGATGCTGCCCAGCGAAATACGCGTGATCTGCATATCGCCGAAGTAGAACAGCTTGTTCTTGAGAATCGGAAAGCCCAGTGTGCCGCCGAACTGGTTGAAGTGATACGGCGGGATGGGCAGCAGAGGATTGGCGTTCCACTGTTCAGCGTTGAAGAACGTGTTTCTGTTGTATTCCCACACATCACCGTGGATGGAATTCGTGCCTGATTTGAGTGCCACGTTCAGCACTGACCCTGCAGAGTGACCGTACTCGGCGCTGTAGGCTGTGGTGTCGAGTTTGAACTCCGCAAGTGCGTCGGGCGGCGGAGAAACGGCGTACGTGGTGCCGTTCATGTAATCCACGATGTCGACGTTGTTATCGACACCATCGAGGAGGTAATCGTTCTGCTCGGAGCGCTGGCCGTTGGCCTCATAATCGCCGTGGCCGCCGCCGCGCGTGCCGTACGAAGGCACAACACCGGTGGAAAGCTGGGCCATGTAGACCCAGTTGCGCTCGGCGAGCGGCGTATTGTTGATGGTCTGCGTGTCCATTTCCTGGTTCACGCTTGCTTCCTGATCCTGAAGCAGAGGAGGCGCGGAGGTCACGGTCACGGTCTCCGATACTTTGCCCGGCCTGAGAGCGAGCGAGATATTGAGCTGGTCAGCGACGTGCAGGGTCACATTCTCCTGCACTGTAGTTTCGAAGTTCGCAGCGGTGGCGGTGATCGTGTAATGGCCGATCTTCACGGGCGAGAAGGTGTAGTTGCCGCTGCCATTTGACTTGGTTTGCTGGGCGAGGCCCGTTCCCGTGTCGGTGAGCGTCACCTGGGCATTCGGGATCACAGCGCCGGAGGTGTCTTGCACCACACCGGTGATGGAGCCTTGATCCACCTGCGCCCACGCGCGGCCCGAAAGCAGCACTAGCAGCGCAATCGCGAAGAGCGAGAGGCTATGGAACAGCCAGGACGCCCGGAGGTTCCGTTTGCGTTGGCTGCATCCTGTGGTCGTTCTTGTCACTGAGCAATGGCTTGCAATTGGGTACAGAAGCATTGGGTATCCTCCCTATTTGCTGAGGTCTTTTCGCCCTCTTTGAATCCGTGGGAATGCTATGCAACGGAATGCGCACTTGTCAAGGAGCTTCCCAGAAATCGGTATTTCAGATGTATCTAGTGTATTATCAGTTACTTATCCGATTTAGAGAGCGCAAATGTGAAACTGTTTCGAGTGATCGATTTCTTGCTGGCTGCGTAGCCGCGCGAGCGCCTGCTCTTGAAGGCTCTATAGAAAAATATGATGTTTATACTAAGCAAGTTACATACGTTAGCGAAGCAAACTTCATGGGCGGGAAATGCCTCCGCGATAGAAGCCATCTGATAAGATCATGAGACCGGTTACTTGCCCCTTCGAATTGCTTCTCTGATGAACGACCTCGAGCGCGAACCGATGCGGGATGATGGGGAACAGCGCATAAGATAGGGGCGTTCCGTCCCTTTAACGCGACGCCCCGGAAGTTCCGGCCTGCGAGTCGCGCGGCGTCGCAAAGTTCACGGCAGCTTGAGAAAGGAAGTGCGATGAAACGATCGGAGATCAACCGCTACATCGCCGAAGCGGACTCATTTTTTGCCCGGAACGGTTTTCTCCTTCCGCCGTTCGCCGCATGGTCACCGGAGGATTGGCGCGGCCGCGGCCATGCAGCCGATGAACTACGCGCCGCCCGTTTGGGCTGGGATGTCACGGATTTCAATTCGGGGCAATTCGCGTCTCTCGGGCTAACGCTCTTCACGCTGCGCAACGGATCGACTGCAGCGGGCAAATCTGCCAAGACGTACGCCGAAAAAATCATGTTCGTTCGCCAGGGCCAGGTCACGCCGTTTCATTATCACGAGCGAAAGACTGAAGACATCATCAACAGAGGAGGCAAGGGAACAGGCCGCCTGGTCCTCAAGCTTTACAACTCCGACCAAGGTGGCGGTTTTGCGCAATCGCAAATCTCGGTCGCATGCGACGGGGTGCAACGCGAGGTAGAGGTGGGAAGCGAAATCATCCTGGGGCCCGGCGAATCCATCACCTTGACCCCTTACCTTTACCACACGTTTTATGCAGTCAACGGCGATTGCCTCATCGGCGAGGTCTCCTCGGTCAACGATGACGACGCCGACAACTACTTCAAGGAACCGTTGCCCAGGTATCCCGAGATTGTGGAAGATGAGCCTCCCGCCCGGCTTCTTTGTACGGAGTATCCCGCGGCTTAGGGGGGGCCTGCCATTCCGATCGTAGGCGACGCCGCACAGCTCATCTTTCGCGTGAAAGCATAAGCTGTTTCCCCGCCGGCGCATGAAATCGCACCGCTCCATTTGAATCTGCAATGATCCGCTCGCCTGTCGACAGCAAGTATGGCCTTTTCGGGGTGAGGCCCGAAATGGTAAAACTGCGGCCGCTTGATCCAGGTACGCGCACAGAGACTTTTTGGGCGCTGAAGTCCACGCGGAGACCGCCCAGATGGAGTGAAAAACTCGGCGCATCGAAGGGACGAATCGTCACGTCCTCCATTCCTATGTGCACGCCATATCGCATCTCCCGCAGCACTATCGACAGCACCTCTGGATACTCATGGTAGTAACCGTTGTGCGCCGGCAGGCCCCTCGCATCAAAACGCTCCGGCATCCAAACATTCTCGAGCAGGTTGTTTTCCATCCTCTCGAAAAGCGAATCAAACGTGGAGCGATCGTTCATCTGCACGCGCGCGGCCATATCCAGCCACCAGATTCGCGCCATGGCCACGTCTGAGTCGTCATCGTTTTCCTTGTAACAATCCTGCTTCTCATACCGCCGCGCCGAAACCCACGTTCCATATCCGCCGGGATGGACATGCGGCCCGCTGTCGAGCCTGCTCAACAACTTGTGTGTGGCCGCCTCATCATGCAGAACTCCAAATGCCAGCGCACCGAAATTCCCGTCATCATCCACAAAGTCCTGGATCGATCCATCCGCGTGGCGCTCGGTGATGAAGTGATCGTGCCCGTCCCACAATCGGCTTACGATTCCCGCCCGGATCTTTTCCCGAAGTTCGCGATACCGATTGGCCGTGACCGCGTCGCCGCAGTAGTTCGCAATCTCGCTCATGCGATCGAGCAAATACACTGCGAACACATTGGTATCGAGCGTGTATCCGCTGCGCCGGAACACATCAATGAAGAGAGGTCCATCCGCATGCACTAACTGCTCACGCGGATCGTAGCGCGCAAGCAGCCAATCCGTCGCCATGCGCAGATGTGCATAGTGGGCGCTCAGCCATGCTTCGTTCCCCGTCGCCGCTGCGTATTCCGTCGCCGCGAGTGTCCAGAAAATGTTCGGCCCGGTCTGGCTCGAGCCCGCGATCGACAAGTATGTGGGAGCTCCATTTTCAAAATGATGCGGGATCTGCCCGCCCGCACATTGCGCTGATTCACTTCGCTCCAGGATCTTGCGCGCCTCGGCCTGCAGCAGCGGATCTCCTGAATAGGCAAGGGTCGTCACTACTTCCCACGTGTCCGGATCGAAGAAATTGAAGCGGTCGCCATAGGGCCGCGTAGGATGCGCGAGTGTCGGATAGGCGCTGCCCGGCTCCGCATAAGAGCCAAGCACCCCGGCAGCAGAACCGTAGGTGGCCTCAAAGTACGCGGTCAAATCGCGCGTCTGCAGGTCATTCATGCCGTCCACGTGGCTGTCCTCGCGATGCGCAGGGTAGGGCAGGTCGTTCGCGAATAACGTGAAACCGGCCGCGAAACTTCCTCCGGCTGCGCTGCTCGCCTCCGCGGCAGGCGTTCCGCTCCTCCAGGCATCAAGCCCGACCGGTGCAATCGCCGAGCGTAAAAGGATGCCACTCTCATCGCTCTTCGCGCTTGAAAGCAGCGAAACCTCTGTCGAGCTTCCGCCCAAATCCGGCTCCAGCGCGACCGAACCATTCGCGCGGTCCATCGTGTAGAACAGCCGCAGCGGGCTGGTGGAGCTGAAGGATTGCCCCTGGCCGGCAACGTTCTGCACAACCCCTCGCGCAAAAATCCCCAGCAGAAACCACTGTCGCAGCATCGCCCGGATGCCTTGCCCGCTTTCGCTCGCCGGCAATTCTGCGACCACATGCACTCCCCGCTCGTGCGCCTTTAGGCTCAACGTCACTTGAACGAGACCGCCGCTTCGCCCGGCCCAGCCCAGGCGCAGCAACGTCGATTGAGGGCTCTGGCGCAGAACCTGCACCGTTGTGGGAGCGCGGCTTCCGATACCGCCAAAAGTAATTCCGTCGGGCGCAAGCAATTCCACTCTGAATTGCCCGCGGCCTGTGTGATCGGCGGAGAGATGTGTGATGCGATGCTGGACGCGATCGAAGGTGAGCTCGACGAAGCCGTTGGACAGCGTCACCGAGCTGGGCAACTGCCGCATGGTCACGCTGGACCGATCGTTGGCAGACTTGAGAGCACTCGCGCACGCGGGGCTTAATGCAAGGAGAAGTAGTGCAATGCCTAGGGGGTGAACCACTGCAACACGATACCTCAATCGTCCACGCTTCATCCATTATTCCCGCGGACACCAAGCTGCGCCGGGTGAACGGACCAGATGCGTAAGCCCCGCCGTGTCGCCGGAAACGGCCTGTCTTCGCGCGCCATCGGCAGAGTCGTCGCCCGGCATTCTGCCTCGCGAGAAGCTACAATCTTGCATGAGAACAGGCAAGACGATGCGTTGCGTCCTGCTCAAAGGCGGCAGTCGCGGCTGTTACACAAGCTACCTTCACCCGGATACGGAGACGCGTGGATAAAACTCTCGACGTAAAATTGGCAGCGCTCGCCAAGGATGCCGCTTGCCGGGCGTTCATCCTCGCCGATGCCAAAGATGCCGACATGGCCTTCGGCATCGCATCGCCGGGCAGAACCGCCGGCGGCCGGCTTCGTTCGCTGAACGAGTTCCGCGACCAGATCCGCGAGATCGTTTCCCAGGGTCTGGTGGACATCATGCTCATGTCGGCCAGCACATCAGAATTCCTCACCATCCAGGAACGGATCTTCGACTTTTCGCCCGTCACGCCGGCTGTGCGCGCCAATGACTCGAGCGATATTCATTTTGTCCGCGGCGGCCATTATGCGTCAGTCGCATCGCAGCCCTTCGCCAGCGCTACCATCGATCACATTCAGGCCGGCAAGCGCCCGTGTACGCAGGCAGAGCGCTCCATTGGAGCAAACCTCGGGCTTTATTCGGTCACGTTCAACAACCATCCCGAGAGCGATCTCAAAGTCCTTGAGGCCTATAAGGCGTTCCGGCTTGAAGCTGAAGAAAAGAATTTCCAGCACTTCCTTGAAGTTTTCCATCCCAACGTGACGCCTGAGGTTCACGGTCTGGCTCCTGAGCAAATCCCGCATTTTGTCAACGATCACATCGCCCGGATGCTTGCCGGCGTGCCCTCTCGATCACGCCCGCGCTTCCTCAAGATTCCCTACGCTGGCCCCCAAGCTCTCGAGGAACTCTGCGCCTACGATCCTTCACTTGTTGTGGGCGTGCTTGGCGGTTCGGCAGGGACCACACACGACGCCTTCGCGCTCGTTTACGAGGCAAAACGCCATGGCGCGCGCGTGGCGTTATTCGGCAGAAAGATCAATGCCGCGGAAGATCAGCTATCCTTTGTTCAACATCTGCGCTTGGTCGCAGACGATGAGCATCGGCCCGCCGAGGCGGTAAAGGCATATCACGCGGCGCTCCAGGCAAAGGGAATCGCTCCGCGCCGCAGCCTCGCCCAAGACCTCGAGCTCACCTCCACGGTCGTCAGCTACGCCGGCGGGTAGGGCCATCGCGGCACGCGCTGCGACGGCCAGCGAAAAGGATTCATCGAGCCGCGTCGCTTGCCGGATTGCTCCCACCGGCGCGCCGAAAGCATGTATGAACAAACGGTATGACGTACTCGGAGTTGGAATCGCAGCCGTCGACGATCTGAAGTACGTCGCCGAGTACCCCCCGGTCGATTGCAAGATCCCCGTTTCCGCCAGCACGCGTCAGGGCGGCGGCCCTGCCTGCACGGCCATCGCCGCAGCCGGCGTGCTGGGCGGTCGCGCCGCCTACGTGGCGCGTTTTGGAAACAATGAGCTCTCCCACTACATGCGTTCCGCGCTCGCGTCCCGCGGAGTCGATACGTCGCATATCGTCGACGATGCGGTCGGGGGCCCCTACCATAGCATCATCGTGGTCGACGCCGCGGGTCATCGCAATGTCTTCTACGATCCAGCTCATTACCGGGTGGTCACCGAAGATGATCTTCCTGACGCACTGATCCAGTCCGCGAAAGTTTTTCTGCTCGACCACATTACCGAACCGTCTCTGGCAGCGGTCGCCGAGAAGGTGCGCAGGCTGGGCGTGCCCATTCTCTCGGATATTGAGGGCCGAACCAGTTCCGCGGCGCAACTCGCCCAACTGGCCGATTACCTGATTGTTCCCAAAGCGTTCGCGGCTTGGGCCAGCGGCGAACTCGATGCGCGCGATGCCTGCGCATCTCTCGCGCGCACGCCACGGCTCGCGACCATCGTCACCGACGGTCCCGCCGGTTGCTACGCGTGCGCAGCCGCCGATCCCGCCGTCCGTCACTTTTCCGCCTTCCAGGTGCAAGCCTTCGACACCACGGGCTGCGGTGATACATTTCATGGAGCGTTCGCCCTGGCGGTTGCCCGCCAACTCAGCATGGAGGACGCAATCGTGTTCGCCTCCGCTGCGGCAGCGCTCAAGGCCATAGCCGTGGGAGGACAGCGCCGCGGCTGGGACGCGCTGCCCACTCTCAACGAGGTGATTGGCTTTCTTCAATCGAGACTCAAAGAGCCTCAAAAATCATCGCTGTTGCCGAGGATCCATTCAGCTCTATCTCTCAGGTAGCCGCCAGAACTTGCGCCGGCGCCGCTCGGCAGAAGACGGGTTGCGGCCTTTTCCCTGTCAGAAGCGCGGTCAGCCAAATCGTCTCGATGGAGATACGATCGTGTTTTTGGCCGAATCACCGGGAAGTGAGCCAGAGATAGTACAAACTTCATAATAGCGTTGCGGTGGAGCCGGTGGCGTATTTCGTAGGATTCGGTCGTGTCGGCAATGAGGAAAATGTACCTTGCAGTGAGTTCCGGTCGGTTAACCGGCTACAAGGCAACCAGTGTTCTCTTCCTTTTCACGCGGACAAGGTAATTTACAAAAACTGCGGCTCCGACTAGGAACATCCCAACCTCCACCATCGTCGCCTGGACAGCACTGATGGAGTTGTATAAGCCGAGCCCCACGACGGGCGAGCCGTGAAACAGGAGTGGCAGGTCGGAATGCAGTGGGCGACCGTAATCCCAGTGCCAGGTACGAAAGGAGAAGCTGGAGAACGGGATTGGGTGGGAGATGAAGTCGAGGACCCAATGGCTGAAGACCATCAGCCCAGCAGCCACCCCGGCGCGGAGGCTGCGAAAGATTCGCTGGACCAGGAAAGCAACGGCGGCTGACCAGCAAATGGACATGAAAAGACCGTGCGACCACGGTATTCCCTTCTCGGCAGACTCGATGCCTGCGTAACCGAATGCGACCGCAAGTGTGGCGCTGGTGGGCCTGGTGCTGACGGCGCACCAGGGGAATGACCTGTTGCGGAACGCGTAACTCATCCATAGAGTGGCGCGCCAATCCAGAGCCATGAAATTTTCCGGGTCCGGGCCGGCCCATTGCAAAGAACCTTCTTGACTCGCCGCTCGGTTTATCTCTAGAATCGGTTAACTCGTCGACTGCTCAGGGCTAGCTATACATTGACGAGTCTTCCCTCCCCGCCATTCCAAAAAGCGCGTTTTGTGCCGCACGATCGTTTTGTGTCGCGCTTAGCCGAAGGTGCCGCATGAGTATCCCCAGGCGTTGGGTCGTCGTTCCACTTGTCTTTGTGGCCGCTGCGTTGCTGGTGGCCATGTTCGTAAACTCGAGCCGGAAGCACTCCCTTCTGGCGGCGCGAGCGAACCTTCTAATTGCGTCTGAGCGATACCCGAAGTTCACGCTGGCACAGCGCATGGCCGTGCTGAGAGAATTGCAGTCGGAGCGCCATCCCCGGTGGAGCGATCTTTCGCTTGCTGAAATTGCGCTCCGACTTCTGGAGTTAGCCGTGTCGGCAACCGCCCAGCCGTCGTCGCAACCCCCGCTGGCACCCTTTCTGGGAAACACAACAGTCATCACATCCCCCGATGGATCGATCATTGGGCTGGTACGCCAGAAGAACTGTTCGCTCACCATGGGCTGGGCCAGTTATACCCTCAACATGCCGACAGCGAACTATAATATTTCCGGTCCAACCAGCAATTACAACCAGGTGTTGCACAGCGAGGCCGGTCTGACGACAACCGGTGGCGTGTGGCCAGAGGGGTGTGTCGACTCGGTTCTCGGTGTTCCCTCGCGCACGGTCGTTCCTCTTGGTTTGACTTCCAGCAATCTACTTGTGTCGGCCGCTGCAGGGTACAACGGCGTAACCGGCAATCAGGTGATCTGGTCTTTGGCCAGCAGCCTGACGGGGAGCAGCACGGTCTCGATCGGCGATGTGACCCTGAGTGGCTCCTCTCCGATCGCCGTGGCTGCGGGCGACCTAAACGGCGATGGAATTGCCGATCTGGTCTCGGTGAACGATTCAACTTCGGCGAGTGGATCGGCGAGCCTGACTGACCTGTTGGGCACCGCGAGCGGCTCGCTCCAATCGCCCGTTAGCTATACGCTGCCCGGAGAGACCGGCATTAGCGTCGTAATCGACGATTTCAACGGCGATGGCATTCCGGATCTCGTTGCTTCCAGCTCATCGTTCTCAACGGGAACGACAACCTACTCGCTTACCTTCTTTGCCGGTAAAGGCGATGGCACCTTTCAGGCACCGCAGTCGGTCACGGTCACCCCTCCCTCTGGCTTCAGCAACCTGAGCGGGAGCGTTCCTTACTTTGGACTGATCAGTGCCGATTTGCTCGGCAACGGGAAGAAGGACCTGGTGACTTCAGCAGGGATCGTTCTGCTCGGCAACGGCGACGGAGCGTTTACTCAATCCTCGACCCTGGCGTTTCCAACCCCGATCGCAACGTCGCAGTGGGGTCCGAATGTGGTCGCGGCCGACTTTAACAACGACGGCAAGCTCGATCTGGCCGTCGGCAACGGCGAGACGATCGCGATTTATCTGGGCAACGGGACCGGCACATTTACGGCTGCTAGCGCTTACGCATCGATTGGCAATACGGGCGTTCTCAGCGCGGCCGATCTGGATGGAGACGGCAACGTTGACTTGTACAGCGGGACCGCCCGAGCCGGGTATTTCGGCGGTGACCAATTCGAATACAACCAGGCATATGCACTCATGGGAAATGGGAATGGAACCTTCCAGGGCGCCTCCGATCTTCCCTTCGTCTTCACAGGGACGAATCTCGCCTATCTGACCAGCAGCAAGGTGCTCGACGGCGTGGGCGTCAATGCGACCACGGGCACCTCGAATGTCTCCATGACCTCCTACCTGGGAACGGGCAACGGCACGTTCACCACCGGACCCACACTGCAAATCTCCCCGATCACGATTCAAGGGAATTCTTACTCATTCTCCTCGCTGGATTCCTTTGGCCTGGGGAGCACCAGGGGCGACGGAATTGTCGACCTGGTTTATCTGCCGGCATCGTTCAATGGACCCGGCGGCGTGACCGGCTATTTTCTCGCCACAGGCAACGGCGACGGTAGCTTCAATGCGCCGGTCTTCGTTCAGGCGCCCACGTTCGCCCCGTCGGGTGATTTCGACGATTACGAGACGCTAAGCAATCTGTTTGTGGCCGATGTGAACGGCGACGGCAAAGCGGATCTGATTTACAGCTATAGCGTCGCGGTCTATCAAACGAACACCTATGAGCAGGGAATCGCCGTGCAGCTCAGCAACGGCAATGGCACGTTCCAGGCGCCACAGGTCATCCAGACCTATTCGAGTACAACGGCTCCAGCGAATCTTCCGCCGACTGTGGTGCAATTTGGCGACGCTACAGGGAACGGCAAACTGGATCTCTTCACCGAATCAGGAGCACTTAATTCCTCAACCGATTTGTACACGTACTCGCTGCAACTGTATCTGGGCAACGGCGACGGCACCTTCGGCTCTGCATTGACGCCGCCCGTGGCAGACAACTTCAACCAGCCCTCCTTTGGCGGAGTACTGGGACAGATTGTCATCGCGGACATGAACGGCGACGGAAAGCCTGACCTGGTGACGCTGGGGACGGCCATCAATGGAGATTCCGAACTGGCCACCTCTTTGGGGAATGGCGATGGCACGTTCCAGTCGCCCATCAAACTCGACTTTGCAGGCGGCGAAACCGATGGATATGGCCTGGCTGTGGCGGACTTTAACGGGGACGGCAAGCTCGATGTCGCGGTGACGGGCTTCAATCCGCCTTTTGATACCGGGATTTTCCTGGGTAATGGGGATGGAACCGTACAGACCTTCACGCCAAGCGGCGGAACGGCGCAACCATCGGAGGCAATCAATCTGCTTGTTTTTGGGCCTGCGCTGGCGGTGAACCTGAACGGCGGGACGGGTTTGCCCGACCTGATTGCGGGCGGGGCCGTGCTCGTCAATCAAGCTTCCACCGCGCCAACGTTAACTCCGACCACCACAACGCTTTCCGCGTCTGCAACCAGCATCACCTCGGGCCAAAACGTGACCTTCACGGCGACGGTCACGGCGAGCTCGACGCCGTCGGGAACCGTGACGTTTTATGACGGGACGACCACGCTGGGAACGGGCACGCTTAATGGATCGGGTGTGGCCACTTATTCCACGTCGAGCCTCGCCGCGGGCAGCCACTCGATTACGGCATCCTACGCCGGCAACTCGACGTTTGCGGGGAGCACATCCTCGGCAGTTACGGTCACGGTGACGGCGCTGACTCCAACGACGACCGCAGTTTCCGCGTCGGCTACCAGCATCACCACGGGGCAGGACGTGACCTTCACGGCGACGGTGACGGCCAGCTCGACGCCTTCAGGAGCCGTGACGTTTTATGACGGGACCACCGCCATGGCGACCGCGACGCTCAACGGATCGGGCGTGGCCATTTATTCGACGTCCGGCCTGAGCCTAGGCAGCCATTCGATCACGGCGTCGTATGCCGGCAACTCGACCTTTGCGGGGAGCACTTCATCCGCGGTGACGGTTGCGGTGACGGCTCCGGCTCTGATTGCGACCACTACAAAGCTGACCGCATCGGCGACGACGGTGAATGCAGGAACCAGTGTGACCTTCAACGTGACCGTGACGCCGGCATCGGGAAGCGGTACGCCGACGGGAAGCATCACCTTCATGGACGGGACAACGACGCTGGCCATGATGAGCCTTTCCAGCGGCGCGGCCAGCTATTCGACGAGCAGTCTCGCGGTAGGGTCGCATTCAATCACTGCGGTGTATGGCGGCGACTCGAATTATTCGGGCTCGACGTCGAGCGCCGTGAGCGTAACGGTGCAGGCGCTGGTTCCGAGCTTCACGCTGGGCGCTTCGCCCACGAGCGGTTCGGTCGCGGCGGGCTCGTCCGCGCAGACGACCGTTACCGTGACGCCGGTGAATGGGTTTAATTCGCAGGTGAGCTTTGCCTGCAGCGGGGCGTCGAACGGGGTGACGTGCAGCTTCAGTCCGACGACGGTGACACCAAGCGGGAGCGCGGCGAGCACGATGTTGACGATCGGGACCACGTCGCAATCGGCCGCATTGGCGCCGGCGGGGCGCGGAAGCCTGCGGCGCAGTGCACGAGGAGCAGCGACACTGGCGTTTTTGGCGGCAGGGGCAGTGTGGTTCTTCCGGCGCCGCAAGTCATCCACATGGTCCGTGCCGTTTTTGATGGTGTCGCTCCTGCTCCTGGCTGCAGCCACCATGATCTCATGTGGCGGCGGATCTGCATCGTCCGGCTCGGGAGGCACCGGATCGCAATCCCAAAACTACACCATCACGATTACCGCGACTGCCGGAACAGAATCGCAAACCGCAACCTACACACTTACCGTGCAGTGACCGTCCATCACGGGTTCCGAGCGCGGTCTGATGTTGGCCGGCTGCGGCATCGGATGTGGGTTGCTTACGGCTTTGGGGGCAATCCTGTCGCTGCGGTCGCTGCTATTCCATGTCGGTCCGGTAGATCGATTAGACAGTAAAGCTGGAGACTTTGAGCGAAGGAAAGTCCCAGCGGGCGCTACCGAAGCCTCCTGAAGTCCAGTCCCAAACACCCACCTCAAGACCAATTCCATGTTCCTGCAGGTACTGAAGGAATTGCACGGTGGATTCCGGCGTATCGGCGAGGGTCGTCCAACACGAGCTGCAGGGCGCGGATTTCCGTCAACGCTTCATTCCAACGATGCGCGAGGGCTGTCCACTGCTCGATCGTCGGTGTCGCAGTGTCGAACTCTCTGGCTGAGGATGTGCAGACTCGCTGGCACAGCTCCAATCGTGTCTTAAGTCCGCAACTACTGAGCGTGCGGACAATCGATCCCAAGGCATTGACCTAAGTCAATGCGCGCCGCGCCGCGCAACAGCCGCTCGGGTCCGCGCATCTAAACTTATGCGACGTGGGGGCTAGGTTGCGGTCGGGCTCCCAGTTTTTCTTCCCCGCGGCCCCTGCGCCGCTAACCGGCCTCTCCGGGATTCATCGAATTCCGACGCAGCGCGCCCGTCGCTCAATTCGGCCCGTTTTCCTACAGCCGCATGGTACTGACTCGAAACGCTCTACCAGTTCCCGCCGTCACAGGCGTTTTGATAACCCGTAGGTCAACTTGTTTTAGATAATGTGAGCAATTCTGAACAGTCAGCAGCTGAAATACAGGTAGAAACTGCTTCAATCTCCTACCCAGGGAGCCGAGTCAATCGAGGGCCGGGGAAGCCCTCTTGACTCTCAGCTAACGGGCGTGATGTCGTCGCAATGCTGACCTAGTGTAGCTCGATGACGTCACGCCCGTTTTCTTCAATCGCAAAGAACAGAAACTTGGGGCACATACCCGAATTTGAATTCCGCCTTCCATCCCATATCCGTCGGTCCTAAAGTGAGCCCGGCGGTTCTCTCTTGCGCCCAAAGGGAAGGTCGTCTTTGCCGAAGTCTTCTTCATGATTCCGTTTTGCTTGTGTTCACTGTGTATCTTGGCGCCGAGGTAGACCATCCCCCGATTGATTCGGGGCATGTGAGCGTCCGGGTCGAACGTCAACGGCCTCCGGCACGCTGCGGGTGCTGGACGAGATGGTCAGGTTTTCCGAGAAAAAGTTCGGAGGGCAAGTACCGGCGCAGTTCACCGCAAAGGGGACACTCAACGGTGATGGACTGGAAGGGGAACTCCTTCGCCCCGGCGGGAACAGCCCGGTGACAGTCTTTGCAGGTAACGACGAACTGCTTCCGTTTTTGCATCACAAACCTGAGGCGTATCGGGTACGGTCAAACTTCACTTACACGGGATGGTGGTTCACATCTTCGCAGGGTGTCATCTCGGTGGGCTTTGGCAAAGCGGATTGAACGGGTTTCTGCCGTGCCGTTTCTTTCTCTATCTTGTGCTTCTGAAACGCGGCGACTAGTTTCCGGCTTTGTTCCTTGACTGAGCCAACATTACCGGGAAGTTGGAGTTCTGCTCCACACGAGCACGCGGCCTTCGTAATCCGCCAGTTGTTTCTCTCAAGCACCATCGGTTCATGCGTCATGCTTCACCATATCCATAGACGACGGTCACGCCACTTTCTGAAAGCACGCTCGACAAAGTACAGGTCGGCCTTGCTTCGGTGTGAAAGGAACAGTTGTCTCCAAGCCGCACTGGGCGCACGTTGTTCTAGTCTCAGACCGAACGGGCCTTCGGGAACTACGGCTGCGCTTCGCCTTGCACTGCTTGCAATGTTTCGGGTCGTTCGTAAATTGTTTGTCGTGGAAGAAAAGTTGCTCACCCGCTGTGAATACAAACTCGGCTCCGCAATCCACGCACGTCAATTGTCTGTCAACGAAATCCATGATCACTCTCGCCAGTCGTGCCGCTTGCTAAGAGGCTGCGATGGAGTCTGAAGGATTCCCCACACACGAAAGCCCCTCGTTTCCGAGAGGCTCTCCGCCAGATCAGAGGAAAGGAATAACTAAACGTGTAGTGACGATACCCTGTGGCGAAAGGGCTCACCGTGACGGAGGTCACAAGGTGCGATATAGATCACTCTTGATTGATCTGAACGCGGCGAATGATCGACTCCATTGCCCTCATGCCTGTTTCCTCTTAAGAAGGTCTAGCACGAGTCGCAGAACGAAGCATTCCTTCAGCAAGAGGATTGCTCCTGAGTGACCAGCGATTTGGACAGAACCCCCAAAGGAACGGCTATCGTCGCGGAGGGTACGACCCATTCTGCTTGGAATTGAGCCATGCGGACGCTGAGCTAGGACGAAAAGGCTAAGGGTTGCACAGATTTATGGTCACGGATGAACGTGCCGTTTGATCGAAGTTGGCTCGAGGCCAGTGGAACACGAAGAAGCCTGAATGCCTCCTGGGCCTATTCTGCGTAGCGCCAGTGCTTGACCTGATCAGCGGCAGCCATTGAAATAACGCCGCCTTGAATAAAATTGCCTCTTAGGTACCCTCCAGAGATCTGCGTTCCGTCGGCATGCTTCATCTGCACGCGCGAATTGTCTCTGGGATGAGTATTTCGATCTCTGGGGTTGAACTTGCGCCATTCGTTCTTCATAGTTTGATTCTACGCTCGTCGATGATGTTTCCCTTTCCCAAGAACAGCGTCAATGTTCGCGCGAGTTTTCGGCTGCTTCGCCTGCATGGGATTCCACTTTCTCTCGAGTGGAACGTTCACTCTGAAACAATCATTGAGACTTTTCTGTGCTTAACCGCGGAGAAGCGTCTGTGATCTGGCTCCGGTCGGGTGACCGGCATTCCGTTCGCGAGCGCATGGCCCGGCCTCACACCTTGCCTTTGCCGGCCTCGGCTGCTTGGGCCCGGAGAGCCCCTCAAACAACCGCGGCGCGGCCCCTGCTTTGCTGCCCCGGCCCTGATCCCTGTTTCCCCTTTCGCCGCTCGCAGTTTTGCCGTGGGGAAATGTTAGTCGATCCGCAGCGCTTTCATCGGGTCTAGCCTGGACGCACGCACCGCCGGGATCCATGTGGCTGCCAAAGCAACCAGGCTGAGGAGGAAGGGAACCGTGACAAAAACTGTGGGGTCCCAACTCTTCACGCCATAGAGCGAACTAGCGATGAGACGCGTGAGACCAAACGCCGCCGCAACACCCAGCACAACGCCGGCCAATGCCAGGCGCATGCCCTGCCACACCACCATGTCGCGAATATGGTGGCGGTCCGCGCCCAGAGCCATGCGGATTCCGATTTCGCGCACGCGCTGCTGAACACTGTAGGCCATCAGGCCATAGATTCCGATGGCGGCAAGCAGGAGCGCCGAGAAACCAAAGATCGTGAGCAGAAGCATATTGAAGTCCTGGCGCGCGGTAGAGCGTCCGACGACTTCGTCCATGGTGCGAATGTGCGCAACTGGAAACCCTCCGCTGGCGATACGCATTTGCTCCGTGGCGGCAGGAATTACCTGATGGGGATCAGTCGCGGTGCGGATGATCCATGTGAGCGGAGCAACGCGAGAGTTCAGCAGCGTGAGCCCATCGGTCATCTGCGCAAGAGGAACGATCATCACCTGGTCAGCGGGCCTGTCCAGGGCACCGTCGTGAACGTCACCCACAATCCCGACAATGGTGCGAGCAGGCTCCTCGAATTCCGGGCCAACGCCCTTGCCGATAATGATCCGCTCGCCGACGGGATCTTCTCCCTTCTTCCAATTCGTCTTGGCAAACGCGTCGCTGATGATCACGACAGGAGGCGCGCCGGCGACGTCGTTCTGTGTGAAGTCGCGCCCGCGGAGAATGGGGATGTGAAGGGCGTCGAAATAGCCAGCCGAAACGGCTTTCCACTCTCCGCCGCCGGTTGCGGGGCCGTTGGTCAGCGGCCGACCGACCACGATAAAGGGAAGCCCGAATCCACCGTCGAGAGGCAATGAGTTCGTGACCCCAACATCTTCCACGCCGGGAATGGCCTGGATGCGTTCGCGGCTGTCACGAATCATCTGTGCTACACCGGCGGTGGTCTCGTAGCGGTGGCCTGTGAGCGCCATTTCCATGGTGATCACGTGATGGGCGTCGAATCCAGGCTCGACCATGCGCAGCGCGATGAAGGTGCGAATAAAAAGTGCCGCCCCAACCAGGAGCACGAGGGCAAGGCCAACTTCGCTGACGATGAAAAGCGAGCGGGCTTTGCTCTGGCGCAGCCCGAAGCCGCTCCGGCTGCCGCCCTCGTTCATGGTGGTCGCGAGATCGGGACGCGAGGCCCCGAATGCCGGGATCAAACCGAAGAGAATACCGGTCAGGATGGAAACCCCGACGGTGAACAGTGCCACGCGCCAGTCGATCGAGACGCCGGCGCCGTTTTCACCGACGCGCGGGATATCGCCTGGCCTAACGGTAAGAAGCCAGCGTACTCCTGCGAATCCCAACCCGAGGCCGAGCGTGCCGCCAGCGAGTGCAAGCAGTGTGCTCTCGGTTAGCAGTTGACGGACCAAACGCGCCGGACTCGCTCCCATCGCCGCGCGGATGGCAAACTCGCGCTTGCGCCCCGCAGCGCGCACCATCAGAAGATTGGCGACATTAGCACAAGCGATGAGGAGCACCAGGCTCACCGCGCCAATCAGCACCAGGAGCGATGAACGCACGTCCCCAACGATGGCGTCCTTCAGCGGCTGGGCGCAGAACGATGCCTTGGGGTCGGCCTCGGAATATCGCCGCCTGAATTCGCCATAAGCCAGCTTGAGCTGGGCCTTGGCTTGATCCAGAGTGACGCCGGCCTTCAGGCGTCCAGCGGCCTGAAAGTAGTGAGCCTGGTCGGTGGAATTGGGCGGAAACTGGAATGGCAGCCAAAGATCTGCGGCCGGGTCGGTATCGAACCCCGGATCGGTGACGCCGAGAATGGTATAAGTTTCGCCGCTGAGAGAGATCGTGCGTCCAACAATGTTCGGATCACCGCCGAATTTCCGTTTCCAGAATCCGTGGCTAAGGACGACGACATTGCCGCCTTGAGGCTGATCTTCCTGCGGCGTGAAGGTGCGGCCCAGAATCATCCGGGCGCCGAAAAGGCGAAAGTAAGCTTCGGTCACGTGCACACCGTGGATCTGCTCGGGGACCGCTCCCGTCAGGTTCAGGCCCTTGCCGCTGAAGTCGTAGGCGGCAACGTCCTGGAACACGCTGGTCTGTTCCTGCCATACGTGAAACTTGGTTGCAGAGGCGCCAGAGAAATCGTGGCCTTGAGGCGAGGTGTTCAGGAACTGGACGATCTGATCCGGCTCGGGATAGGTGAGCGGCTTGAGCAGAACGGCGTTCACCACTGAGAAGATGGCGGTGTCGGCTCCGATTCCTAGGGCCAGCGCTGCCAATACCGCAGCCGTGAATCCGGGACTCTTCCAGAACATGCGAAGCGCTTGACGGATGTCGGCGAGGAGATCGGTCAAGAACACACCTCATTCGGACCAGGCCGCTGTTGGAGAGGGAAATTTCGCGGCAGAATCATTCCTCAAGATTACAGCCAAAGAGATCGATCGTTTCCCCGAATGCGATCGGTTCTTGACTCAGACTGGGACGAAGGCAGATCCTGAGCGGGCTGTCGCCAACCTCTCGCTCCCTGCTCTCTCGCTCTCTCGCTGCCTCGTACCTTGTTCCCTTGGTCCCTGTATTTCTGACCCCTGACCCCTGATCACTGCCTTGTCCTCACCGGCGCCTCGCAGCAAAGGAAGCGTACTCGAAGCCCATTAATCGTTACGCAACCAGACCGGCCCCCGCAGAATATCGATACTGCGCGGTGTGGCGGGTCATTCGTACGCACTCCGGTAGGCATAAAATCTGATCATCAACGAGTAACTTCCGCATTGCCGACAAAACAACCGGAATCCAGAAGTGGAATCTGAGGATTCCGCATCGCGGTGGCTGTTGCGGCTTTTGCATCCGCCAAATCCGGTCGCTACGACTGCTGCTCGTGTTCTGCTGTGATCGCGAAAAGAGCAAGCCAATTCCGCATATCCGCAACCTTACACCGCATTGACGCGATCATTTCTGCTTTAATCTGCGGCGTGGAGTAGAGCAGGATCTGATACTGCTCGCGAGCAACGTCCTTGATGTACTCGATTGCCGCCTGAGCCTTCGCAGCAGCGGGCAGAATGCGCGTGCCATCGTGAATCATATTGCCCTGGACCACTTCGAACCCCCAGCGCAATGGGATCTCCGTCACCTCGCCGTTACTGGAGAGCAGCTCATAAGTCGCGGCAACTTCACCTGCTTTCCCGGCAATGGGATATCCCAGCGGCAGTGAAATGTTTCCCAGGACATGGAGCCTCGTGCAGCGCTGCCGGATGGGAATCTCCAGTTCGAAGCCGCGGCCGGAGACGAGCGGCCGAACGTGTCCGTTCAGGAGCGCCGGACGGAACTGGACACCCGCTAACAGAATCTCGTCTTCTGAGTCTTGGCGCCACAACTCGAATTTCGATCCCGAGCGCTCCCACTGATCCCCGGCGCGTACCGCAGGCCAGTACTTTTCCATCGCCGCTTCAAAGGCCTCCCACGCTCCGGTGTTTGCAGTGAGTGCTTCGTCAAGCGGGATGGGCAAGAACTCGCTACGCTTCGCCCACGGAATCCTCCGCAGCGGAAGAATGGCCGGCCTGGGCTCGACCGTCGCAAACTGCGGGCGCCCTTCAAACAGCCGTTTCAATTCCATGTACACCTCAGGCCTAGGCTCGCGCGACTCCGTCACCACGCCGGACTCAAGAATGCCGTCGTGCATTTCGGGATCGACGCGAGTGTATTGCCTGAGGTCCTGCCACGACCAGAATGACGTCCCGGAGATCTTACCTTCCTGCTCCAGCCTCAAGATCATGTTCACGGTGTCCTGCATTTCGGGCAGTCCCTGTCCAATCGCCTTGCCGCCCCACTCTGTGAATGTCAGCGGCTTGCCCGAACCATAGAAGTCCGCTTCCTTTTCGAACTCCTCCACCTGAAACGTGTAAAGATGCCGGTCAAAGAAGTCCATCCCTGCCTCTTCATACATTGGCTTGGTGATCTCCGCCCTACGATCGTTCGCAGCCGAGACCAGACGGCGGAGCGGATCGATCGCATTGCAGCGGCGCTTGCCTTCTTTAAGGAATTCCGTCGTAAGGGAGCATTCATTCGCCAGCAACCACGCCACCACGCTTGGGGAGTTCCAATCGCGCCGAATGGTGCGCTCCAGGATTTTGTAACCAAGCTCAGTCTCGCCGCTCGACAAGGTGTGAAAGTCCTGCTGCCAGTAACCTGGCTCTTCGCTCACCATCAGGCCGATCTCATCGGCCAACTCCACAATGTGCCGGTCATGCGGATAGTGAACCAGGCGCACATAATTGCAGCCGAGATCCTTGATCATCCGCATGTCCTGGCGCTGTTGCGCGTGCGTCAACGTAAAGCCCTGGCCCTTCCACATGTCGTGGCGGCACACTCCGTGGAGAATGCAGCGTTTTCCATTCAAACGGAACTCGCGGCCCACGGCCTTCATCTCGCGAAATCCTGTGCGGCTGGCCCATGTATCGATGGCATCGCCCGACTTGAGCTGCACATCAAGCCGATAGAGCGCGGGAGTCGCCGGCGACCATAGCGCTGGATTGTCAACGTTAAAGTTGAAGGCTGCTGTCCCTTCACTCCCCGGCAACTTCGCCGTCTGCGTCATATGCGCCGCTTCGAAATCGTTGTGGACAAGACGGAGCGAGATCTCGGCGTTAGCAGTAGCAGCGCTTGAAATCATTACTTGCGCCGTGCATCGCGCCCGCTTGAACTCCTCGGTTAACTCGTATTCCAGCCGAACATTGTCGATGAACGTCGCGGGGCGCAACTCAATATAGACATCGCGGATGATTCCGCTATAAGCTTCCCAGCCGGGACTCACGCCGAGCGCGATCTCGTCCGATCCCGAGCCGTCAGCAAACGGAACCAGGTCAGCCAGATCGAGTGAAACTGAATTTGTTCCCTCCTTCGCGGTCGGTGTGAATTCAAACTCGTAAGGCGTGTACGGCCCCATTTCTCCAAGCAGTGCGCCGTTGATGGCAGCACGTCCGTAATACGTAATCGCCTCAAAATGTATAAAGGCTCGTGTCCCCGGCGTGAGCCTGGGCAGCGTGAACTCACGCTTTAGCAGCGACTGCCCAATCGGCCGGTTGGATGACGGCACGGAGATAAAGTCGTAGTGCGCCGCTTGCACCTGTCGCTCCCAGGTTCCGTTCAGATCAACGCGCGTTCTCGACTGACTTTCGTTGGTGAAGGGCTGCGCTGCATGGCTCATTGGCGCTAATGCCGGCAACGTTGCTGAAGCTCCAAGACTGAAAAGGAAATTGCGTCGATTGATCGTCAAGCGCGTACCCCTGAGATTTTCCGCCTAACTATAGCACCGCGAACTTCGCCATGGATGGGCGACAATGATTACCGCATCGAACCATTCACCGCGTCTCTGAGGGCGGTTGCGATTCTGCATGCTGCATCAGAATGGTTCTGTTAGTGACAAATTCGCGAGAGAAACGCCATGATTGACGGCACGAGAAGACGCCTCTCGCGACTCGCCGGAGTAGGGGACCGTGACAAATCTTACTTCGTGGCCTCAGCCCATTCCTGCTCACCACGAAGCAACAAGACCGAGCGATCTTCCGGCAGGATCCAGCGTTGCTTCACCAGATCATCAACCGCGATTCTGTAGCGGGCGCTGTAGTCTTCGGCACTTGCGTATCGCTCCGCAATGGACTTGCGCGGGTCGCCGGTCTTCTCGCGTTCAGCAGCGGTCTTGGGAAACGGCAGGTAAGACCCAAGGAATGCAACACGCTGATCGGGTGCGCCAATCGAAGGGTCGCGAAGATTCCAACCGGTGTATGTGGCCAGCGGGACAGTGATCTCAGGCAGGCGCACGCCATCGCGTTCGTTTCCATCGGAATCGACCTGGGGCACAAGCACTGGGAATGGCGGCCCGACCTGCGGTGGCTGGATGCTCAGAATTCCCTGCCGCCAACCGGGGCCGAAGTCGAGACGCCGGGCGTCATTGGCTTCGTGCGGCAGGTTGACTCCGGGAATGGCGGGGAATGCGTATTTACTCAATGGCACGAGTGTTCCCTCGGTGACCATCGGATAGCTGCTTGGGGGCGGAGGGGTGTTGCTGCGGACCCAAGCGTCCATATTGGTGATCATGGCGCGCCAGAAGTACTTGACCGGAAGCGGCGATTCCAGCTGCTGGCCGAGCAGGTCATCGCTTCCTTTTGCCGGCGGGAAGGGCCCGGAGAAGTGCTGAAGACCGGTGAAGTGATAGATGCGGACGTTCTCGGAGATCGTTGCATCGTGCTTTCCATCGGCGCTCACGTGGATCAGCGCCCCCGCGCGGCCCCAATATTCGTAGGATGTGCAGGAGAAGAAGATTTTGGGCACAACTTTATCCGCAGCGGCGCGATCCAGCAGCCCTCCTGTTTCTCCGGTCATTGGGTCCTTATCGGTTTGGTCGGTAAAGGGAAAGAGGTCGGTGGGAAAGAATACCGACGAAGTGGGTTGGGCGTCACGCGAGGGCTGCGCGAAGCGGTAATTGAAGCTGCCGCGGCCCGCTCCCGCAACGTGGGCCAGAACACCGTCAAGCGCGATCCTTCCTTCTTCGTCGGCATTGAATCCTTGATAGAGAAAGTCACGCAGGAATCGCCCGGTTTGCGAAATGCCTTGCCCATAAACGCGCGCTGCGGGAGTGATGGCATCGGGATTGTGCTTGGAATAGGAGGCAAAATCACGGAACGCTGCGAAGCCTCCGCCGGCCACGACCGGATCGGCGACAACGTAGATGTATTCGTAGATCTTTCCCGGCTGGAAGCCTCCATTCATGTGGATATACCGATCGCTGGGAACGAGTTTGCCATCGACGGTGCGGGCGAATTGCCATTCCGCGCGAGGTATTACTCTGCGTTGCCCATCGCGCGAATCGCGGTCCGTGAGCACATTGCGCGGATCATCGGGCACCGCGACCGGGTATTCCGTTCCGCAGATTCGGCCCTCGATGAGGTGACCCAGGGGAATTTCCGGCATTGCCTTCGAGAGCATCAAATCTCCGCGCAGCAGGCCGGTGATGGTCTTTCCGTTTTCTTTCGCGACTGGCGCATAGAGTCGCAGGGCGCCTGGACCGGTTGCGTCCCATTGCCACCCCAGGCTCACGATGGTGAATCCACGACGCAGCAACCACGCGTCTCCATTGTCATTATCGAGATCCTTGTCTCCGCCTTCGACGTGAGTGATGGCACTTGCGTACCCCCGGTTGGGGACCTGCAGAAGCATCGAGCCGTTGCTCTTTGCCGGATCCTTGGGGTGCGCGGCAACGAAGTCGGAGGAGAACTCGACCTCGCCATCTTTCAAATTCACCGCGTTACCCAGATCGACGATGCGCTGGTTGTGTGGATTGGCCAGCGGTAGCGAAAAGTAAACGCGTCCGATGATGCGCTCATAGGCTCCTGCATCGCCGAATGCCTTGCCATTCAGGACGTCGGTGCGGGAAGTAATCTCGATGCGAATGACGCGCGCATTCAGCGGCAGGACGGACAGAACTAGAAACAAAAGCAGCGGACTTACACGAAGATTCAAACGCATGCGCGGAAGCATAGCATGCTGTCCAAAACAGAAGGGAGATTATGAGCCAGCGAGAACAGACATAGGAGAAGGTTAGCGCGAAAAAGTGCAGCCCAGGTCGGTCAAGAACACTGCGACACTATTAGTCTCAAATACTTATGGGTCCTATGAAGAGATTGGGCCCGGCAAGTCTGAATTTCGAACGTTTTCCAACGTCTCACCGCAGTTCCGGGCGGATGACCGGCCTCTATGAGAAGGTCTAAAAAGTCAAGGCCGACGTGGCGGCCGTCCTAGTCTCAGCGAAACAGCGATTCGGGGAGCGGCGGTGGACACTGTCAAGGGCGTCCCGCGGGACGTTCATCTCGACCCTTGACAGCGTTCACCGCCGCTCGGACACTCGAGTTGGGAACGAAGCGGAACACGTTCCTGGTTCAGCTTCGTTCCTTATTAGAGTAAGGTTGTTCGATTCCGCGCCACGGAGTTCGGTTCCCTTCACTTCTGTGACGATCGCTCCCGAGTTTGTATTGCCGCCACCCACGTTGCCGGGCTTCTATCCGCACTCTGAATGGGCCGCTCCGGGCCCGGTGCAATTTGGGGTCCGATTTCAAGCCCAGGCCCGTCACGACGGTGACGGGCCTGGGTTGTTGGGTGCTGCAATCTAACCGACGATCTCGATGGATCAGCCGGTCACACGCAGTCACCCGAACAAGGCGGTGGATGTCGCTACAATCAACCTCCGGGAAACAGATGGTCTTTCTCAAGCGATTGAAACCGATTTGTATTCCGCAGCCATCGTTCAAAACTACGCCGCGGCGGCGTGCTCTGTTTTATCGAGGGTGCCGTGGCCGAGGGGTTCATAGACATCGCCGCTGATCCAAAGCCGATGCAGTAAAACTGCGAGTTTTCGTGCCACCGCAACGGTTGCTCGTTTCCTGGCATTCTTTCCGCCACGCTCACATAGCTTCTTTCCGAATCGTCTTAAATCGGTGTCCGGCCCAAACGGTCCAAGGATGTAGTGCGCGCTTCCCACCAGCAGTTTGCGCAACATCCTGTCGCCCGCCTTGCTGATACCCAGCTGTGGTTGACTGTCTCCGGAGTCCTCCTGCCTGGGCACTAATCCTAGATACGGACCTACATCGCGGCTCCTGGAGAAGCGAAGTGGAGTCTCCAAAGTCAGCACATAGCCCAGTGCGGTCACCGGCCCGACCCCCGTCACCTGCCGCAACAACTTCGTGTGCATGTATTTCTCACTGGCCAGCCGTTCGATTCTCTGGTCATAGGACTTGATTTCCTCACTCAGGTTCGCAATCAGACGTAACAGCGGTTGTATCGTCTCCCCAATTTGCTGCGGGACCTCCGCTGCCGCTTTCTTGGAGAAGGCATCACTGGAGCTGTGCGACACTCTCGCCCCCATCGTCTTCACCAGGCCGCGCACCGCACTGATCAACTTGGTGCGCGACTCCACCAGGGCCTCGCGGGCGCGAAGCACCAGCAGATCCTCTCGCACTTCCGTGCTGCGATGCTGAATCGCATACAGCGATTTCGGATCCACACGTCCCAGCCTGGCCAGTTTGGCGGCATCGATCCGGTCATTCTTGCGCCGGCGTCGCTTCGATCCTGACATCCGTCGCGCATTGGCAACCAGCACTTCATGGCCAAGTCCGGCGATCACTTCACGCACCCACGCCGAATGCGTCCCCACTTCGATCACCACCCGCGATCGGGCCAGACCTCGGAAGAATTCCGCCACCTCCTGCTGCCGCGTCCGGAACTGTCCCTCCGTCAGTGTCTCGCCACCTAATCCCAGGATGCAGTAGTTGCTCCACTGATCCCCCAGATCCACCCCCACCGTCAAACGATCCAGGTTCGGGCTCTCTCCATCGGGCACATTCTTGTCCTCGCCTGGCACCGCAACACTCTCTACATCCAGTTGCTTCGTCAGTTGCGCAACCAGTTCCGCCATCACCTCGCGCGAGTCACGCCGCACTGACTTCGTTGCCTTTCCGGATTCTCTCTGCTCCAAGAAACTGCTATGCTTCTTCACGGGTCGACCTCCATCCTTCGGGATTGCACCTCTGAGTGCGTTGATCACCGATAGCTTAATGCTGCCGGGATCGGGGTCGACCTTCTCATCCCATCTAACCTGACATTACCCCCAAAATGGGTTCTGTCTGGGTAGGCGACATTCCTTTCGGAACCCACAAAAAAGGTACCAAACCGGATCTGGAAACGTGCATTGGCATGTTGGCAACAGTCAACCATCTGCCCTGAGGAGAATCGCTGCACCCTGGCCGGTCGGGTCGAGGACTGGCGCGGTATTCCGTAGGTCAAGCCTAGCTGTTGCTCCCCGTTTCCTCTGGGAGTGCCTCAGTAGCCCAACCGTAAATCCGTTTCCAGCCCCCGCCACATCGCACCCAGCGTGCGGATTTCCCGCACTGGGCGCACCTGTTTGCTTCGTATCAAGGGTTATGTGGCCTATGGTGCTGGGGCGACTTCCGCACTGGCCCATCGACGAAGCTGGTAATCATTAAACAAGCCCAGCCGTTCATAGAACCATGTGCTACTCCACCGCTTCCAGCCAAAGCCTTGTCGTCCCCGAGTGCGCATCAGATGCCGCCTGACCTTCCTCTCTACCCATTCCTTGACCAGCGTGAAGCAGGAACTGGAATGACCGACCCGAAAATAATTCACCCAACCACGCAGAACCTGATTGACTTTCGCAATGACCAGTTCGACGGGCCAGCTGACATGCTGCCGGAAGATTTCCCTGAGCTTCGCAAACAGCGCGGTGCGCTGCTTCAGCCGAGGCGCATAGTGTGGCCGCCACTTCCGCTGAAAGCTGAGAATGCGCCGAAATTCAAAACCCAGGAAGGTAAAGCTCTCTCCCTTTTTCAGATCGACCATCCGACTCTTGTCCTCGTTGATCGCAACGCGTAGCTTCGCGAACTCCTCACGCAATCGTCTGTTGATCGCCGTCACCAGCCAGTCACTTCGCCGCTCGGCGTCGATCAAGATCACCATGTCGTCCGCAAATCTGGCATATTGGACTTTGGTGGACTTGCCCCTGCGCGTGACCTGCACCGCCTTCTCCAGCATCCTGTCTACCTCATTCAGGTAGAGGTTACTGAGCAACGGTGAAATCACACCGCCCTGGGGAACGCCCTTCGTCCCGGTCGCCTTCAACATCATCTTGAGCAGGTGCATGACCGCATCATCCTGAACCCGTCGCGCCACTTTCTCTAACAACAGCGAATGCTGAACGTTATCGAAGTAGGCGGTTAGGTCCAGATCGACGATGCGCGTCTTCTCTTCGACGATGGCGCGGGCTACCCGGGCTACGGCTTCATGCGCCGTCCGTTTCGGTCGATATCCATACGACCCCGATTGGAAATCCGCTTCGAAGATCGGCTCCAGAATGAGCTTGAGTGCTCCCTGGACCACGCGATCCCGGATGCAGGGAATCGAGAGAACGCGAACTTTCTTCCCCCCGTCCTTCGGTATCGCCTTCTTCCGTGCCGGCATGGGCCGATACGTGTTGTTGACCAGTTCCGTCCGAATCTGGTCGAGGAAAGCTTCCACTCCACCTTCCTCGATGGCCTGGAACGTAACGCCGTCGATGCCCGGCGCCCCGTTATTGCTCCTTGCCATCTGATAGGCTTCGCGCAAGGTCTCCATCTTGCAGACGTGGACGTACAGTCCCCAGAAACGCCAAAGCGGTTCTGCCTTCGCCTTGGCATATAGACTCCTCCGCAGGTCCTGCAAACCAACGGGCGCTTTTGTCATTTCACCCTTGCCTCCCGTGTTGTTGGAGCCGCTACAAACAGCAGGGTTCCTTCGCTCCACGGACATTACTCCGCTTCCTCGCTAATACGAACCCAGCCGAACCCCTCTCGCCGTCGGCCGACTTCCCGGTGTCCCCGGTTATGCGGCTTCCCTGCTCCGGCGATTTCGCGCCGGGACGAGGAGGGTCTCTCCAGTTGCTTGGCATCACCTTGTCACCGTGCTGTCCCTACCAACCCCGCCGAAGTGGTTCGCCGCATCAGTCCTTGCGACGCGCCATGCTGCCTTCGCCCGAAAAGTGAGGGCTCGGCCTTCGGGTTGCAGTACTTTCGAGGCCATACGGGTTCACTTGCGTTACGGCCCGGCGACTCGCTCACCATCCTGAACAGATGGCTTTGTCAATAGGCTTCAGGATTTTCAGTCTCCTTCCTTCCTGCTATTCAAGCTACGGGGCCTTGGACTCTTGCACCGGTGGGACTCACACCCTCTGGTCATGCCAGCCTTCGCTGGACGCACACATTTCGTTACTAATCGCTGAACTCAACAACAAGCTCTTCGTCAGGAAAAGGCTGGAACATTTCCTTCAACGAAGTGCCCGTCTTTCCGCCTCAATGAAAGAGGAAATCGGATTCACGAATTGACCAAGTCCTCCGACTGGCAGACCGTCCGCTCGCAAGGATGGCTGTTAGTCCGTTTTGGAGATGTTGAACCTTATTGCAGAGCAAACGTGTCCTGCTTCGAGAAGTCGAAAACGGCTGGGGTCTGGACGGAAGGTACCTCGTGTTCGGGCTCTCCGATGGCAGTCAGGCCTCGCGCGCCTTTCACCGCGCCCGCCTGCAGAGATTTAGGTACAGCATCGGCAGCGAAGGCAAGCCACTCGCCCACCATGACCTTTCCATCCTTCGGCGCCCAGTCGGCCTGGCCCTCTTTCAGGCCCAATTCCGTGAGCGCATAACTCAGCAAGCCCTGGTGCAGCAGATCGGACTCGCGTGCGGCCTGATTCGGCTGGCTCGCGGCCAGGATCCGCATGCGTTTGTCATAAGCCAATTGCCCGAGGCCAGGGCTTCCCATGGGGCCCGGCTTGAAGTCGTTTGACTCCACGCTCGAGGCAGAATCGCAGGAGTCTAGGATGAACGTCATCTCCCCGGCATCGATGGGCCGCAGCCATTCGGTCAGCTCTTCGGCGGAGATCGCGCTCCTGAGCATTCCCTCGTCCACACCTGCGCACGAACCCTGCACATCAGCAGGCAGAATGTAGAACTGTCCCCTCTGGTTCGAATAACCGTGGCCGGAGAAACTCAGAAAGAAAACATCGTCGGGTGTGGCTGCGGCGGCAATGCTGGCAAGGGCCGACCGAATCTTTGCCTTCGTCGCATCGTTCACCAGATCCTTGGAAACCAACAACGTCGGCTTTACGTCGAGACCACGCGCAGTCAGTCGGTCGACGAGGATTTTGCTCAATTGCTCTGCGTCGTTGGCTGAGCCGTGCAGCTCGCAGGCGCTCGCCTGGTAGTGATTCACGCCGATCTGCAAGAGCCATGCGCGCGGCTTGGCCGCCTGTGCGGGCTGATAAACATAGTCCTTCTGCGCTGTGGCGCTTTTGATGCGCTCGGAGTTGAAGGCGTAGGCGGTGAACGTGACCGAATGAGCCGCTGTGGGAAGTTGAACGTCGGCGAAAGCAAAGTCACCATCGTTCAGTGCGCCCTCGCGATAGCCAACCAGCTGGCCATTGCGAAAGAGGCGGAGATCCTCGAGGCCGCTGGCCTGCATCATCACGCTCCCGCTTGCATCCTTGAGCGGATTCCCTTCTGCATCCTTCTTCGGCTCAAGACGACTGGCTGCGTGGACCACCAGATCGGCACGGCCGGGATGCTTCTTCGATCCGGAAACGGAGACGATCGTCACGTCAGGCTGCATGCGGTTCTTGATATCGGCGATGGAGCGGACGGGCAGGAGAGTTTCGCCGTTCATAATCCGTGCAAGGAGCCGCGGTGTGTAGTAGTCGCGCATGAAAATCTCCAGCGGCAACGCCCGCATCGGCTCATCCTCCACCACCCAGTGCAGTTGCGCGCCGCCGTCAAGGTCACTCGTATCGAATCGCCCCTCGGGATCGACCACAGCCCAGCCGCCGTTATCAAAGCTGATCAGCGAGACCAGCCAGCGCCCCGTATTCACATCCCAAAGACGTGTAGTCCCATCGTAATTTCCGGTCAGCGCATAGCGGCCGTCCGGTGAGAACGCTACCGAAGTGAAACCATTGGTATGCCCTTCGAAGCGCCGGAGTTCCTGCCCGCTTGCGGCGTCCCACAACCGCGCGGTGGCGTCGGCGCTGCCGGTCAGCACGGTGCGCCCGTCCGGCGAGAACGCCACACAGGTAACCGACTTCGTGTGCCCCACGAAACGCCGCAACAACTTCCCGCTGCCGGTGTCCCACAACCGCGCGGCAGAGTCCCTGCTGCCGGCCAGAACATAGCGGCCATCCGCGGAGAAGGCCGCCGAGGTCACCATGTCCAGAGGATTGGAAGCGTCTGTATAGCGCAGCAGCTCCTTGCCGCTGCTCGCGTCCCACAACCGCACCGTCTTGTCCGCGCTGCCGGTCAGCACGGTGCGCCCGTCCGGCGAGAACGCCACCGCCGTGACCCAGTAAGTGTGCCCATCGAACCGACGCAGCTCCTGCCCGCTCGCGGCGTCCCACAATCGCACCGTGTGGTCCATGCTGCCGGTCAGCACAGTGCGTCCATCCGGCGAAAACGCCACCGAAGTCACAACAGTGGTGTGGCCTTTGAAGCGATGCAGTTCTTGTCCCGTCGCCGCGTCCCACAGGTGCGCCGTGTGGTCAGGACTGCCGGTCAGCACGTAAAGGCCATCCGCGGAGAAAGCTGCGGAAACAAACCAGGCGTTCGCCTCTCCGAAGCGCCGCACCTCTTTCCCGCTGTCGGGGTCCCACAAATGCGACCCCGTACTCACGCTTCCGCTTAGCAGGTAGCGGCCATCCCGCGAGAATCCAACCGAGGTCACCCAGTAAGCGTGCCCTTCAAAGCGGCGCACCACCTTCCCTCTCGCTGCGTCCCACATCTGCGCCGTCTTGCTCACCGCGATTAGCACCTCGCGCCCGTTTGGCGAGAACGCCACGGAAAGGGTCTCGTCCACATCGAGCTCGTCTTGAAAACGGCGCACCTTCTTCCCGCTGCCCGCGTCCCACAGCAGCGTGAAGAAGTCCAGACCGCCGGTCAGCACGCGCTTGCCGTCCGGCGAGAAAGCGACCGCGAAAACAGGATTGTCATGTCCCGCAAAGCGGTGGAGCTGCTTCCCGCTGGCTGCGCCCAACAGCAGTGCCGTATGGTCATCGCTGCCCGTCAGCACGTACCTGCCGTCCGGCGAGAACGCAACGGCGTTCACGGCTTTGGTGTGCCCGGTGTAACGGCGCAATTCCTGCCCTGTGGCCGCATCCCACAGCCGCGCCGTCGCGTCTGCACTGCCCGTCAACACCGTGCGGCCGTCCGGCGAGAAAGCCACGGAGTGGACCTCATCCGAGTGTCCCATGAACTGCCGCACCTCCTTCCCGCTCGCAGCGTCCCACAGCCTTGCCGTCTTGTCTCCGCTGCCGGTCAACACCTCGCGGCCATCCCGCGAGAACGCCACCGAAGTCACTTGCTCCGTATGACCGTCAAACCGGCGTAGCTCCTGGCCCGTGACAGCATCCCAAAGTCGTGCCGACTTGTCCCGACTGCCCGTCAGCACCTCTCGCCCATCTGGTGAGAACGCGACCGCCGTGACCCAGTCCGCATGCCCTTCAAACCGGCGTATCTCGTTCCCGCTTGCCGCTTCCCAGAGCCTCGCCGTCATGTCTTTGCTGCCCGTCAGCACCTGGCGGCCATCCGGCGAGAAGGCCACCGACGTCACTTCATTCGCATGGCCCAACTGCACGATCAACTGCACATGACTCGAAGGTGCCTGATTCAACGAAGACTGGTTCGTTATCTGTGCGCCCGCCACGCCCAGGCTGAACCCAATGCCTGCAACCACCGTCATGCCCAGCAATCCCGCCTGCCAACGCATTGCACACCTCTTCCCGCAGACACCACACCTAGAGGATACTTCCGCGAAGCCGGCTCGATTTACGGGTCACAGCGGGACAGAGTCGGGCGGTTTGGGGACCATGCCGCCTTGGGTGCAGAGGCCCGGGGCGAAGAAAAAGGAAGCCGTAAAGCGAACCAGAGAAGGTCATATATATTGATGTGTCATCCGCACATTCCCACCCGGCCCGGAAACCCATTTACAACAACCAGAACATCCCACTGGACAGAACTTCTGCTTCGGCCGGAACCGGTGTTCCGCACGCTGATTGGGACTAGAGTTAGAAAGATCATGATGGTTTGCAGCAATGAAGAGCCGCTGGGCATCAGAGCCCGGATAGCGAAGTTCACGCATGCTCTGACGGCCGCAGAAGTTGCGGAGCTGTTTGCCCTCTTACCGAAGACCATCTACAAAAAAGCGCGTACGGCGTCGATCCCATCAGTCAGATTCGAAGGGGGCGTTCGATTCGACCCGAAGAAATTGGCGGACTGGTACGACAGCCAGTGCATCGAGCGGCCCCGCCGAAGGTAGTGCCGAGCGAGGACGCCGCTGCAACTCTGCGGCCACGCTTCGTTAATCGAAGCCATGCGATCGCTGGCCAAATGTCTATTTCGCCTGGGCCTGAATGGTGCGCGAATCGCGCATCGTGCCGATGGGAACCCACGACCACTTAGAATCGCCGGACTCAAACAGCGTCGCGTCTGCATGGCTCCGGTCAATCCTGACGGTGAGTTGCCTTGCGGCCATCCGGAACGGTCCCAGCCGGACGGTAACGTTGTCAACGGGCTCGTCCACGGATAACTTCAAGTCGCAACGTTTGCAGTCATTGTCGCGCTCAAGCTCCATCGATAACATTGCCATCTCCGATCTGCCTGAAGAAATAATTCGTACCGGCCACTTTTTCACGCTGACACCGGTCCAACCGATGGGTAGTCGCGGCATCAGCTTAAGGGTGTTCGCGTCAAAGTCGTTCATGCCGAGAAGAATGTGGCAGGTCATGAGGACCTCGCCCATCTGGAAACCGTTGCCCAGATCGCCGCGTCTGGCCCACATGGAGCCATCGGACTTCATCATTACGCACTCAGGGACCCTGAAAGGATGCGGCTGCCGGGGAGCGAAACAGAACCGGGCCATCCACTCGGCCATATGTGTCGCATCGTCCATCTGATCCAACAAGAGCGCGGATTGAGTCATAAAGCCCTGGCCATATCCCATCGTCGCCGGTTCGCAGTAACGAGGGCTGCGTTTGGCGGATAGCAGGTCATAAGTGCGCGCGGTGCGTTCGGCCCAACCGGCGGGCATACGACTAACCGCGTCATAGCCGTAAAGCTCCATGGCTTCGAGAATTGGAACCATGGCCGCTGATGGTCCCCATCCTTTTTCATTCCCGGTGACCTTCTCCCGATCCCACACATCTCCCCAGTGTTCGAGTGTGGTTGGAAAGTAGGCATTCATGGCGTCGAGTAGCCGTTCAGCTTGCGCGCGCCAGCGGCCCGCGAAATCCGCCTTTTCCGCCGTGTCGGCCATCTCGGCATAGGCCAGCAGGCCAAAGTAGCAGAGCACGTTACAGTAGAGACTTTCCATTTCCATTCCGGCCTCGCTCTCGGAGTACAACAGGCCATGTTCGGAGAGCGACAACTGGGGATTGTCCAGGCACCATGGAATCCACTCGGCGGCTTCATGGATGGCTTCCCAGCGCAGGTCAATCCACTCCTTCGTTCGGCCCGCTTTCGTCCAGGCGCGATGCCTGCCCTGCATCAGGAGTCCGTGGCCGTCGGTCTCCGGGTTGCCGTAGTCGCGGGTTTTGAATTTTGTTGGCCAGCCATGCTTGCTGAAATCGTCGAAGTAGGAGTGCGGCTTGTTGGCAAGCACGGTTGCGTGACCCGGCACCGGCTTGCCACCCATTTGGATTGCCGGATACGCCTTAGGAAAATACATCATCCATCGGTCGAAGTAGTCGATTGCTTTATCTGCCTTGGCAAGGAAGCCCATGTTACTCAGCAGCGCGATAATGTGTGTCCTCGTAAATGAGTCGTTGTAATATGGCTGCGCATCCGGCAGATAGCCCACCCATTCCTTGTAGTTCTCGGCTTTGAGCGCGGACTCATGAACCATCCCTGTGTCGTCATCCACGCGGCCCAGAAGGCCAATGGAGTTTTCAAGGAATACGTTCGTGAGGATAGCGGCTTCGGGCGGCCCGGTGAACTTCACATCGGGCCCCGAAAAGGTATGCTCCGGATCGACAGGATCCATGCGGCTGATGGCGCGCGCGTCGATATCGACGGGAAAGGTATAGATGACCCGGCTTAAATCGCGCAAGGCGTCCTGGCGGCTGTGCGGCATGGGGTCGCTCGATGCGACGGAATGATCCGCCAGCCAGGCCGAAAGGCCATCGGGCATTGGGCCGCCATCGGCTGCGAGAAAACGCGCGGAGTCCAGCGGCAGCGCGTTAAAGACATCCGCGAAGGTGATGCCATCGATCACCGGATGGCCGGCTTTGCTGGCATTGTCACTTAACTCGATCCCCAGCACGAGTTCGTTGCGCAGGCCGATGCGCAAGTAATAGGGCTCGCTTCCGTTACCGATGCCATTGGCAACATACAACGCGCGGTCTAGCACTGCCTTCCTGCCGGGATCGCTCTTGAAAGGTTCCGGAGGCGCATGATACTCGTCATGCCACCAAAGCGTGTAGCCGAAGAGCAAGGGAATGGTATCGACCATTCCGGACCGGTATTGGATACGCAGATCTCCAACCTTGTCGCCGGCAAACAGATTCTTGAAATCGTCCGCCCCTCCCGCATAGGGCGGCCTATCGACTGAGTTGATACAGCCGAAGAGGTAAAGGTACTTTGCCTCGACGTTCAGATCGCTTAAGCTCGCGCTGCCGCCCTCTTGCAGCGATGTCCAGATAGTGTTTTTCAGGAACGAGATTCCGTCGATGATGGCAGGAGCAAATCGAGCATCGGCAAAGACAGGTTTCAAGACAGCATATTTTACGGTTGCGCTGCTCGATACCTCCAGCGGTGCGTCCCATTCGGCCAGAGCGGAAGAAGAGATCATCATGGGCGCAGCCACGGCGACGCCGACAGCAGAGGAAGTCTGCCGCAGGAAACTGCGACGGCTGATCGTTTTCTTAGCCGGTTTCATGCTGTTCATTATCCCGGGGTTTACCCGGCTCGTTCAACAGAGATCCAGGGCGCCACCCCTGGGAACCGCGCCGTTCCTAACAGGAAAAACAAAGTGCGCGGCGAAGCCGCGCCAAAACATGCAGGACGCGCGCTTTCCGCCCGAACCATTTCTGGTAACCTTTGGCCTTGGGAGGAGGCTTTGGTTCTGTTGCGTGACCTTGTCGATCTCTACATCAGCAAGGTGCGCAAAGACGCGAGAGATACGCTTACGGCAATTGAAAGCAAAACCGGACGCTTACGATCGAGCAGATTTCCGGGAAGAAGCTGAAGATCGGCCTGGAATTGGGAAATCTGCGCAGACGAAAAGGATTAACCCAAGCAGAAGTCGCCAAGAGGAGCTTCATTGCGTCAAGCGAAGGAGGATCTTAGAGGCGACCGTTTGGAAAACAGTATCCAAGTCACTCGCCGTGGGAGCAAACGCCGCGATTCCGGATGGCTCGCTAGGGTTGTACTGGTCACTCGCAGGGTCATTCGCAAGCTCCTGGAGATAGGTCTCGTCGATCTTATCACCCAAACCAATCGAGTAAATCGTTGTTCCCTGAGCTCTCATTGTATCGGCAAGTTGAACCGCACGATACTTGGCGTCAGTGCTGATATCCGATATATTAATCGAATTCGAAAGACCGGGATCTTGCGCTGGGAAAGTGCTGGCCTGGCATGAGACTGGGTTTCCATTCGTCGGGGACATATAAGAAACTCCACTGCACCAACCGACCGCCTGCTCAACCGGAGAGCAGCCTCCATAGTTCACCAGCCCGCAAGAAAGAGTGTCCTGATTGGTATTGGCCCAACCATCTGTGAAAAATACGACTACCTTCACGGCATTTGGCGGTGGGGAGGAAACGCTTTGGACTTGGGTCTGGGCATCCAGCAACCCGCCTTGCGCATAAGTGGCTCCCGCGAACGAAAGACTATTAACGGAGGCCTTTATCGGTGCCTGGAAGGTTTGGGAGATTGCCACGTCCTGAGTTGCAATCGACGAAAAGCTTATTTCTCCGAGTCGATCGGTGCCGTTGATGAAGTAGCCAAGAAAATCCGTCACCGAGGAAGGTAACGCCGCTGCCCCACCGTTGTCGTTCATCGAACCAGATTTATCTAACACCAGCGAAAGGATAACGGGCGGGCGCGTTGCCTGGGAAGCGTTAGTCACGGTGAGAGTCTTAAAGCCGGCAAGTCGAATAAAGAAGGTATTGATTTTGGCGGAGGCAGCAACATTGACAACAGGATCGCCATAAGAGTCTGACGAATAGGCAATACTCAAGGTGGGGGCCGAAGCATTCAACTTCGAGTTTGCATTGTAGTTTAAGGCAAACATGCTTTGCCCGATGGACGTAGCCGTACTCTCCCCTAGGCCCAGGTTTCGCATAACCGCTAACGACACCGCATCAGACGCCTTCGCAAGTTCGGTTTTTGTCAAAAAGCCAAAACCAAAATCGATTCCGAGCCCCACGAAAAGCACCAAGAGGGGCAGCAAAAGGGCAAACCAAAGCAGTATTTGCCCGCTCTCTTTCCCAGCCGCATTCAGACCTCGAATGAGATGCACTTCATCCTCCTCTCAAAAATACGCCGCTTCATACAATGTGGAAGTAAGAGATATCTTCAGCAACTTCTGAATCGGTGTTATGGGAGTATAGGAGTAAAACACCTCAGTTACATAGATCGTCTGACCGTCCTGCAGCACGGTGTTGGCACTCGATGGCATGCTGGCAGGGTTCCCAACCCCGGTCCCAATCGCGCTGCTTACTGAGATACCCGTTGGTGATTCCGCCTGGTCTACAATTTGAGGCTTCTTATTGACATCGGCTACCGCAGTCACAATGATCCTTCCCTTCGTGCCGATATTCAATGATTCACCCTGAGTACCGAGCGCCGTCACCGTGTCAGTCAGGCTCGTTCCGCGGGAAGCGAGGTCGGAACCTTGTCTGGTTATGCCCGACATCTCTTGTTTGTCGAAAATTATCAGCGAAAAATCGATGAGTCCAAAGGTCATGGTAAGCAGTAAAGACAAACAAAGCGCCAGCTCAACGAGCGCGGCTCCTCGCTCATCCTCAAGTCGCTTTGCCCATGCTGAGCCTTTCATAAGTCGCTTGATCATCACTGCGTTCCCCCTCTAATTCATTTGGCTGGGCGGGAAGGGTTCATTCTTAACCGTGATACTCGCTTTAAAGGTGTATTGCCCATTTGGGAACACCCGCGCAATCAGCGGTGTAAACAAAGGCATGTTGACGGTCGTCGTAACGGTCAACATATCTCCTGGACCACCGCCGCTCCCTGAGCCACCGTTCAAGCTTGATATTTGAATGTTTGAGAGATTCACTCCCGGCGCCTCATTCTCGAGGGTGTTAATGATAGAGGTCGCTCTCGATAGAGACTTACCCGGATTGTTCGGATCCGGCAGATGATTTCCCGTCGATCCATATCGAGCAGCATCCTGAATGGCGTGCTGAACCTCCATTTCCACGAAGAACAAGTGTCCGAAATCAACCACTGCAAACGTTAAGGAGATGAACACCAGGAACGTCAACGCAAATTCGACAACGGTGTCACCGTCCTCCGACCGGGATCTACGCCACAGATGCCTCAGACCGTGAATCCAACTCACCTTCTTCCCTCTTCCGCGCCATTGTTGCCCGTCCCACGTCGTTGGGGATTTCGAAAGATAGTCAAAAGAACGCCTTGAGAGAATTCCTTTAGCGTCGGATTCTTGTACTCGGATTCTTTCCAAGGTGTCCCATAAGTAGTACATAGCGTTTCCAACCCCTCTTGCTGTGCGTCTGTTGCCGTTCCATCTGCTCGCTGCTACAACAACCGCGCCGTGGGAACAGTTCGCAGAGTCTAACGAGACCCATGCAGGCGAGAGATTTAACCTGCTGGCCTCTAACCCGCACCGGGGGGAACTTGAGTAAGATTAAGCCCGGAAGGGTGATAGTAATTACGGGAATGTGCAAGTTCCTACGTATTTAGTAATTTGAGATGTGGTACTAGAGTAACCACGAAGTAACATCTGGAATTCGATCTAAAACAGCTTTGACATGAAACAGAAAGCGTTGCATTTCGCGATGAGATGCTTCTGTAGTCAAAGCGCCCAAGAACTAGGGTGCTGGTACGCGCGAACATTACTTATTCTGATCGAGATTTGCACCGCTGCTGGGCTAAGCCTATGAAGAGACGCTAAGAGCATTCATCCATCATGCACAGGATCAGGCGGGCGGCTTCAACGGCGTCGCCCCTGGTGCCAGCATAGCAGCGGGCTCCTGCAACGGCGCGCTGAAACGATGCCACCATCCCGGGTGAGTCGGTCAAAACGTGCGGTGTATTCTGCAACAGGTTGAGAAGCGCAATGCCCTGAGAAATCGGCTCAATGGACCATGCGCCATCCGGCTTGTAGGCCACGAGCAGAATAAGTCTTACAGGTGCGGCGGCGGCTCCGACCCTGGCATTGCATTCTTCAGCGAGCGCGGGGACCTGATCGGGACGGCCATTGCGAAGGAGAAGCGGCCGAGGATAGGGATACACCAGGCCGTTTCGATCGATCAGTGCATACTCATCGGTGAAATAAGTTGCGCCTTGCCTGAGGAGTTCAGCCACGAGCGACGATTTGCCTGCATGCGATTTGCCCGGGAGCAGAAGCACACGTCCACGCCAGAGGATGGCGCCGGCGTGCACGGCATGAAGCGCCTTCAAGTGTCCAACGACAGTTTCGTCCAGCACGCGGATGAGCCCGACGACAAGGTCCCTGGCTTCCGGGGCCGAGGCGATAATTGCATTATCGGCGAAGAGCTGATACTGGCCCTCACCTGCTTCGATGCGAATGCAAAGATCCGGCTTCTCTAGGCCAGGGGCGGTTCTCGGCAGCGAAGGGAAGACAAAATGCTGGAAGACATCGAGTGCATCTGGGCGCATCGCTGTCAACCGGAAGTGGCAGCCGAAGGCGCACACGTCGAAACCGCTGATAACGGGTCTGTTCAGGAAGCAGTTTGCATCCCCGGATTCTTTATCTGTGTCTTCGCTCAAAGTCAGCATATTACCCCGCGCGGGCAGGGAGAGCACTCACGAAATGCGGGAAGCCAGTGAAGAATCACCGTGCCGACCCCGAGCACCGATACAGCTCGAGGCCAGAGATGTGGCAAATGGGCTAGCAACACGGGTAGAAATGTTCCTTCGTTGACTCTCGGGATCGAATCTTCTGCGAGTTTCAGCGTCAGGACACGACGGGCGGGCATTGCGATAGCGCGCAAGTTGCATGTGCCTTCTGGGCTCCCATGGTGAGGGAGACAACGAGCGGCACGGCAACGACACCCAACCCCATAAGGAATTGCCGCCGCCCGCGCTGCGACAAAGGTCGGGAGGCCGCGACAAGGTTCTGCTCCTGGAGTTGCAGAACTGCCTGTTCGGCCACTTCTTCGGTCACGGCTGGGCCAATGGTCGACTTCATGCTCTCGGTTATATGGGAAAGCGTTGTGGGCTTGATGCACGCTTCCCAGGCGGCCCCGGCGGTTGCGTTTAAGGCGAAAACCCTCTCGCGCGCCTGGTCAACGATCACTTTCGAACCATCAGGCAAGGAGCTTTCGACAAGGGAATTCGAGTGAATACGTTCTATGTTCAAGGGGACCTCCAGTGCTGTGGTCTGGGTGGTAGGAAAGCCACCCTGAGTGTACTTTCTTACGGACACTATAAAGGACGTTGCTTCATTCTCGGCGCAGCAAACATACAGATTTCCATCTCGTAGTAACCCGATTCGTTCTTCATGGTAATGACGGCCGTTATTACTCTAGCGGGCAGCACATGAGCTTTCAAGCGAGGTCAGGTGCCCACAATGCGATAGCAATCAGGGCTTGTGCGACCGCCAGCTTGGGCTGGCACCGACGGGACATGCGATTGACAGCAGAGGAAGGAGAAGGCTTTCGAATTTTCGCGAATGATTGGGCGCACGAGAGCGCGACCAGCGCGACGGCGGTCAAGGTTCACAGCGCCGACCCCGAACACAGGTACGGCGCGGAGCCGACGAAGTGCGGGTCGTCCAGGGACGATGGAGACCCGTTTGATCGATCAATTTTCGGGTCAGGTTTTATAAGAGTCTCATCGGCAAAACATGGCGAATCGAGGATTCAGGATTCCTCAGCTAGCCCGCAGGTCGCCCATCTTCGCAACGCGATCGCGCACAAATTGCAAGTGCCTGTCCCGCTCCCATAGTGAGAGAAACAACGAGCGGCGGGGCAACAACGCCCAACCCCATGAGAAACTGCCGCCGCCCGTTCTGCGAAAGAGGCTCCGAGGTCAAAACAAGGTTCTGTTCCTGGAGCTGAAAAACTGCCTGCTCGGCCAGTTCTTCACTGCCCGCAGGTCCAACGGTCGACTTCATTGCTTCAGTAATATGCGAAAGCGTTGTGGGCCTGCCGCAGGCATCCCAGGCCGCGCCTGCAGTTGCGTTCAGCGCATAGATCTTCTCGTTATAATTGTCGACAATCACGCGCGAACCATCAGGCAGAGAGTTCTCGATCCATCGGTAGGTGCTATTGGAAGATACCCGGAGCATCCGGATCATTGGAGTGTTGCAACGGAAATTTGAATTCCGATCCGGGCAACTTCTGCGGCCCTTGTCTCAAGTAACCAAACCGGAAGCTGTGAGTAACGGCGCGGGATAACACTTTCGTTGGAGGCGGGCAGCATTTTCGGTGAAGCTTAGCTGCCTTACGATATGAGATACGATGAACACCGCCGTGAGGACAACGCTGGTCCGATGTTAAAACGAGAAGGAAGATTGCGATGGATCAGGAAGTCGCCGCGCTGTTAGTCGCAGGCGCGAGAGTAAAGGATGAAACGGACGACAGGGCGGTTCGCGAGCTCTGCGAGAAGGTGCACGACTGGGATGAAGTGCTTCGTGTGGGAGAAGAACACAGCATGCTCCCAACGCTGTTTGTGCGGCTGGCCCAGTCGGGCGCGGAGGTTCCGCCGGAGGCGATGGAACGCCTGGAGGCAGCGTACCGACGCAATGCATTTCATTGCATGACGAATGGCGCTGAGTTGATCACACTGCTACATGCGTTCAGGAGCGCAGGAATCGAACAAGCCGTGCCGTTCAAAGGGGTGGTGCTGGGCGCGACAGCTTACGGGGATTGGACCTCGCGACACGCAGGCGATGTGGATATTTTGATTAACCTACGCGACCGAGAGCGCGCGGAAGCAGTGATGCTCTACAACGGGTATGAGTTGCGGAACCCACTAGGGCCAGACGGGAATCCGGCGGCTTGCAGATTCTACGAATCTCACTTCGAACGCGAGCGCGACGGAATGGTCGTGGAACTCCGTTGGCACCTGGACCTGGCGCAGCCGCGATTCACACGCCACCTGGGAATGGATTGGCTTTGGCCACACCGGCAAAAGATAACATTGGCAGGCGAGGAAATCGAAGGGCTTGATGTGAATGTGACGCTCCTATTGCTCTGCATGCATGGGAGCAAGCATCGGTGGACAAGGCTGCTCTGGATCTGCGATGTGGCGCGGCTGCTCGAATCAAATCCGAATCTCGACTGGGGAAAGGTCAAGTACGAGGCCAGGAAAGCAGGCTTGGGTCATGTGCTGGCTTGGGGAGTACTGCTCGCGCATCGCGTTGCAGGAGCTGAAGTGAATCCGAAAGTTCTGCGCAGGTTCCAGGCGGAGAGCGCGACCCGCCGGATGACGCGGCACGTGGAAGAACATATTTTCGATGCACCTGGCACCGTGCCTGAAGGGATGACTCCTCACACTATCGCGATGCTCGACTGGAAAGACCGTGCGCGGCTCCTTTCCATGGACATGCTGCGCCCGAATCAGCGCGATCGCGCGGTGGTGAACCTGCCCAAACCGTTGTACGGGTTGTACTACCTCATCCGGCCGATTCGCCTGTTGCTGGATCGGTCGGCGCGGTAGAACAACTGTTGCAAAAATTCGGCCCTGCCGTCAGCGAGCGCCGGAAGCGGAACCGCTGCTCGGCCGCCGTCACATCACTGGCGAAATCCAGCGCCCATTCCTGATCGTTCTAGAGCGACCAGACCCTGGTTGGCTTCCGTCGACGACGATCTGCCGTCCCAAGCGCTCCCGCCGGGCCAGAAGCCACAGCAGCTTTCTTCGAGCAGGTGGAGACACGGACTGCGGCGCGTATTGCTCTCGGAGACCGAGGGCTCGCCATAGAGTACGCCGGAAGGATCGCTGGCTGTTACAACCCATGTCTTTCCTATCTGCTTAATGAGAAAGGCCTCCTCGGCTTGCGGCCAGAACTCTTCGAGATCGTTGAAGCGCTTGAGTTCCAGTGGGCCTGGAGGTACTTGGGATCGCCGGCATCCGCTTCCAGCCGTTGAATCACCTGCGAATCAGCTAGCGGCCGAATAGCCTCCACCAGAGTCCGCCTGGTTTGCGGTCTTTCTCTTCGCCCCTATTTGTCTTGCTCTTCGCAACCCGCCTGGCTTTGGTTTCAACCGGGTCTCGCCCCGCAAACCTGAACGGCTCTTCTTCCCACAACCCCTTCGCTTCAGGCTGTTCCGGCCATGCCGAGCCTTCTATCGCCGCCTGCGGATTCGTCACAAGCAGCCGCTTTGCCGTCTCCTCGCCCACCCGCTTTGCCACGTACTCATACGCCCGTTTCAAATGCGGCGGGCGCCACACGGGCCGGTGCGCATCGCTCGCCAAAAAATGAATCCAATCCCGGTCCAGCAGTTCGTTGGCAAATGCTTCCTCGGCTATCCCAAACCGTCCATACAGCGATCCTGCTGTGACCTGCACCAAGCACCCCTGCCGTACCCAATCACCCAACATCTCCGGCCGCCGCAGCACGGCCAGATAACGCTCGGGATGCGTGACGATGAGCCGATACCCCGCCGATTGCAGCCGGAAGATCGCTTCGTTCATGCTCGGCGGAATTACCATGTTCGGGAATTCGATGAGCAGGTAACCCTTCCCATCGATGGAGTAACGCAATGGATGCGCGACTGCCTCCACAATGTTGTCTGCCGTCAGGTGGAAGTCGCAGCCGAGGCTCAGCTCAATCACCCCCGTCAATCGTCCCTTCAATTCTGCAAACCGCTCCTCCACCAGCTTCGCCTGGAACGGAAACTGATCGCTTGCATGCGGTGTGCAGACAATGCGCGTCACGCCCTCGCCCGCCGCCTCGTGCGCCATTTTGAGCGAGCTCTCCAGGTCAGGCGACCCGTCATCCACTCCGTAAATCAGATGATGATGAATGTCGATCATTCGGAATCCAGCTTCTAGCTTCTAGCGTTTAGCCTCCAGCTGGCTGCCCCATTCTAGCTGTGTCTTTGCTTTTGCGGCTAGGGCGGGTTGATGCTCATCTCACGTCATAGCCAGCGTTTCCATCATCGACGCGAAGATTCCTCACCCATCCGCCGATCCCAAAATCGCTTCGCTTGAGCGGTCCGGGTGCGGCATCATCCCCTACACATTCCGAATTCGCATAAACCAGTCACGTATTCCGCCGACCCATCGCGCAACCAGGAGTCCAATTGGGCGGGTTCCTTCAATTGCTGCCCGCGCATGCGCGGCACAACGGCGTATTCGCACGCCATGTGAGGCAGGGCGGTCATGTCACCCCAGAGCTTCTCAAATTGCGCTATGGGGTAAACGTCTTCCTGTCCCGTGCCCCACCGCTTTTTCACGTCCTTCAGAGTGATGTAAGTCGGCATGCGGGCGGCCATGGCACGGACGCCGGCCATTAGCTTGTCTTGATTCCGCAAGTCTTCCCTGCGCAGGCCAAAAACCTTAAGTAATCCATCAATTTCAATCCAGAAAGTATTGGAATTGTAGTAGGAAAGCCCGAACTCTGTTTCTTCAGAAGGCAGCGCCATTCCCTCTACCAGGCGCGCCCGTCCATCGATAGAAGCCAAACCGCCGCCATGGTCTTCGATCCGACGCGTCACAACCTCCGCCGTCATGGTTGCTTTTCGCTCGATATGCCAGCCCAGAATCCCCGGGTCGAGATCGGCACCGACCGTATCGATGTTATGAACCATCAGGTAGCGCAGATTGTGATGCTCCTCCAGCATCCGCAGCAGAACGCCACTGCGAAAGAGATTCGGTACCTCGTACCAGTGCCCGACCGGGTGAAGGCATTGCAGCGGAAGATTATCAACATAGTTGTTGCACTCGCCCGACTGCCGCGCCCAGGCAATTAGGGCCGAGTGTACGCTGTCACGCACTTTTTGGGCCTGGGGATCCAGCATCTGCTGTGGCGTTTCCTCCCAGGCAAAACGAAGGTCGCGCACGGTTGGGATGAATCGCAAACCAACACTCTGGCCGGTCGAGAGATACCACGGCCCGTCATAGCCATAGGCCGACTCGCGCCGCATATGCTCCTCGATCGGCCGGTGGGTCAAATAGCTGGTTGTGATGACATGCGGAACCTTGTAGCCATAAAGCCTGCTCGCGCGCCGGCTCTTCGCCAGATGGACCTCGAGAAACGTGCGATGCCTTCCCGCTAGCCGGCAGAATGGGCTCAGCGCCTTGACCACGCCTGCTCCCCGCGTCCAGCGGCTTCCGGCGCCCCCGCAGAGTGTGACAACGACAACAGAGCCCGCAGCAAGCGCCTCTTCTCCCATGGAGCGAAGGTGCGCATCCACGTCCCGTCTTGCATCAAACAGATCTTCCGCCCTCACATCCTCGATCTGGATCGATGCGGGAATCCGGTTTTGCGCCAACCCGATCTGTCCCGCGCGCATCTCTGCCTGGATCCGCTCATGTTCGATTTGATCGAAGCCATTTTGCGCGAGCAGCGATTCAAGGGATTCGCCGTTCTCTACTCCGTTACCAGGGTGCGGCAAAAGCCGGTCAAGAAGGCTGCGGGTCCGGCCCAAAGCGCCCGGCACATCACGACAGAGCGAACTGAAACGCTCGAGGTCAGTCCGCTCACACGCCGTGAGCAGCCGCTGATCTTTCCGCAGAAGCGCGGGCAGAACGATGTTGTAGTAGCCATCGGGCAAGATTGCGGCGCCGCTCGCCTTCAGTTCGGCAAATGTTCCGCGCTCATTGATCGAGAAATCGTAGACCACCGGTTCGATGGCGAAGGCCACTCCACCGGCGAGCCTGCTACTTATCTCCCGCATCAGTGTTTCTAGGTGGCTCTGCGCCTCAGGCTTTCGAGCCGGATCGAAGATGAATCCCATCCCACCGCCCGACATCCCTCCCAGCATCCAGAAACCCCAGAAGGCGTCGCCATACGTTGCACGCACTTCCCGAATGAGAGTTTCCGTATAAAGGTTGCTGGCCCAGGGAATGATGCTCTGGATCGGTCCGTCAAAGTTTCGCTGCGTGGCCGCGCCAATCGCGTGCACGTCTCCGCTTCGCAAGTCGCCAATGATTTCATCCAGGATCCTGCATGCTGTGAGTCGGGCTGCCCATTCGGCATCCGAGCGGAGGAGATATTTCTCCGTCACCATTTCAAGAATGGGCCCCACGTCCTGCGCCATTCCCCCATGCACCAGAACCAGGCTTTGTTGAAGCCGCTTGCGGGTCTCGGCGCTCACCTGCGACTCGTCGAGAATGCGGTGGTTGGGCAATAACCTGCCTCGGCTAATGCCAAACTCCGGATCATCCTCGGTTGCCAGCACTCCTTCGATGAGCTTGATTCCTGGCCATACGCCGCCTGAATCCTGCCACCCGCCGCCCGATCCTCCCAGCCACTCCCCGAGAATAGCGCGCGCTGCCACCAGGCGGCGCTCGGGCTCGCTCAAGGGACCCGTCAAAGACGACGCCTGCCCTGTGGCGCGCATGCAGACTGTGATCAGCGAAGCAAGTAGGGTCGTGGACACGGCAAGCCGGGAACCTTTGGGAATGTTGTTCACCTTGCTGACGATCTCAATGCCGAGACCGTCACGCTGCATCAACTGCGCGAGAACCATGGAGAGCGGATGGCCCGAACCTTCGAGTCCCGGCGGAACGATTCCCGAGGCGATCACCGCCGCTTTTAGCAGGCCGAGATAGTCGCGGCCAAAGTCGAAGAACTCCTGCAGGTCGCTGATCTCTGCCGTCGCATCCAGATCCACGCTGACAAGACGGATCACCGGGCGATCGATGACGCGGAGATATGCCTCGACAGGCGGTTTGGGTCCGCCGGCGTCCGATCCATGAATGGCCAGGTCGATGGAGACGTTGAGCACCCGCGCCATTTCCGGCAGATCCATGCCGAGAAAGAAGATGTCGCTCCAACCGCTGTGGCTCAAGTCCATCCGCACCGGCGTCGCTTCATGCAGGATCGGAAATGGGTCACCGGCGCCGCGCCGCAGCAGTTCCGCGCGCATGCGCAACGCGTAGTCAGCCGGATGGCCGGTACGAAACATCCATTGATTACCGCGCACCGATCGCACACTCCGCCGCACCTGCTCGGCCAGGGTTTGGAACGCAAGGCCGCGATACGCTGAGGCGAGCGCGCTTGAAAGGCCGTCGCTTAATCCCTCCGCCGCTTGGGCGTCGAAAAAGATCCGAATCGCCTCCTCATATCGCCGCGTCAACAGCTTTTCGTAGCCGCGAAACGGAATCAGCGCCCTGCTGCTGGTAACCGGCCCAAGCCTTCCCGGCAAATGAAAACGGTGGATCGCGTAAAGGAAGAAGAGCGCCCTCACCCGCTCATAGAGATTGGTGCTCGAGCGCCTGAGTTTCTCGAGATCTGCGGCTTCAGCCAGCAGCTCTTCGGCGGTTGCGGTCCGGCAAAATGCATCGAGGGAACGGTTGCGGATCGCAGGATCGGCCGCAGTGATAATCGTCCAGAGTGCGCTCACGCTTACGCCCCTTTCGCCGAGAGCATCTGGCGAGTAGCAAGAACCTGGATCAGCTGGGTCAGGACTTCGTCTCGATCATCTCCGTTGAGCGCCAGGGCAAGCTGGGCAACAAACAATCCGTATTTCACTCCAACATCGAAGCGCTGCCCCGTCTGAATCATGGCCAGATATTGCTCGCGCTGGGCCAGCGCGCCGAGCGCTGCAGACAGACTTACGCGCCCCGTCGGCACCTCGGCGAGCATGGTTGAGAGGATCTCGAAGATCGCCGGCGTCAGCACGTGCATCCCGTAGAAACAGAGATACTGGCCGCTGCGCAGGCCGGGAACAATTAGCTTTTGTTCGGCTTCAGTCGGCGTCGGCTTTTCCAGCACAGTGTCGACTCGATAAGAACCCGGCTTGCCCGCAACCGGTTGGCCTCCAACTGTGCCATAAAACGGAAGCAGGCTTTCTCGCGTGATCTGCACGGCTGAAATCGCGCAGCCCTCCGCCGAGGCTGCTTCCACCAGCCGTTTTGCGCTGCCGCCCTGCTCCGTCCCGACGTAGATGTGATCGCCAACGAAATGCAGAAATGGTTCGCCGTGGACAAATTCCCGGGCGCAAAGAACCGCGTGCGCGTAGCCCCGTGCTTCCTTCTGCTCAACAAAAGTAAGGCGGGCGCCGTCGTTTGCCAGCAGCTTTGCATAGGGCTCTTCGTCACCCGGCCAGACTACGATACAGATATCACGAATGCTGGCACGCACCGCCTCGCCGACCACCAGGCTCAAAACCGAGCGCTCCTTGCCTTGCTGGTCGAAGAGGGTTTGCATCGGCAGGTTGCGCTGCTCCCTGCCTGCCGCAGTGATTACTGCCTTTCTGATTTGCATGTCGATCATTTTACCGTGCCAACCCTTGGGCCAGCGCGCCTTAACGCGCCCCTGACTCGACGCATCATTTCAGAAGAAATCCATGGCTGGCTGGCTCACAAACGCATCTTTCCAGTTGCAGCCTCAAACCAGGTGTGAGCTAAGTCGCTGCCTGCGTTTTTGCACCGCATTACTCTCCACTTAGAAGGAAACAGGGAGATGGATGCGCAGGTACTCGAGAGAATCCCGGAGCATTCGCCGCACCCGCGCCCAGGCGGACCGGGCGACAAGAAACAATGTGGAGAGCGCCAGTCCGGTGCAGAGCAAATCGCGGCGGGAGATACCTGACATACGATGTCTCTTTCGGATAATGGTTCACTGCCGCGAGAGGAAATCCGCGAGCGGCACGCAACATGGCACTATAAATGAGACGGCGCCGGGCTATATACGCTTCTAGTTGCCGGAAGTGAACGAGCAACAAACGAAGCGCTTGCGATCACAGGGACCGAAAGTGCGAAGATGGTAAACCCAAATCGTCAACCTGCGATTCGGAGAGAAGGCCGAATGGTTGAAGGCGCACCCTTGGAAAGCGTGTTTAGGGGAAACTCTAATTTACAACTTAGCCAGCAGCCGCCGGAGCTTGACGATCCGCAGTTCATGGTTCGCATCTGGCAGGTGCCGCTCAACAAGCCGTGGGACTATAACGCCGCGCAGAACTCGGCCCGATAACCTTCCGGGCGCTGAGCATACACGTCCCTAAAAAGGAACCGGGGCTGTGCTGACCGGTGGTATAGTGCGTCATAGCCGGATAGGCATAGTGGGAGTTTTGTTCAAAGCGGAGATTTGCTGTGCTGACGTCAGTGACACCTGACAGGCTTCAATCTGAAAAAGAGGAGTTGAACTGGCTGCTGACCTCTGGGGCGCTGGGCCGATCCAGCAATCTCGCCGGGATGCTCACTTTCGTCTGCGAGAAACACTTCCAGAATCAGGATGATCAAGTCACGGAACACATGGTTGCGACCGAGGCACTGGGGAGGCGCGACGATTTCGACCCGCAGGCCGATACCATAGTCCGGGTAACTGCCCATTCCCTTCGAAAGCGCCTGCAGGAGATCTACGGGACTGACGGGGTTAATCGGCCGGTCCATATCCTGATCCCATTGGGTCGTTATGTGCCGACCTTCGTCCATACGGGAACGGACCGCAACTTGGATGTGCGTGACGCGCCTGAGTCGGACTCTTCAAGACCGAGACAGGTTCTTCGTTACGTTCGTTTTGCAGCCGTCAAGCTTCTGCCGAACCAACTCTCACGATGGCTTGTGGCAGCCGCATTTCTTGCGGTGGTCTCCTTGTTGTGCGGCTTCTTCCTCTTCGCGCACCGGAATGCAGCCAAAGCGGTCGTTGCCTCGTCCCCGGACTTGCCGCCGGTGCTGCCGATACCGAACAACATAATCCGTGCCCTGATGGGAACCGGCCGCAAGGCCTATGTCGATCACTCCGGATATACCTGGACGCCGGGCAAGTACTGCTCTAGCGGCGACAGCGTCACAGTGGCCGCCCAGAAGATCGACGGAACTGAGGATCCATACCTCTATTTGGGTGGCATTCGTGGAATCGCCCACTGCACGTTCCCCGTCAAACCGGGTGAGTACGAGGTTCACTTTTACTTTGCGGAGACCTCCGATCTCCAGTCGGCCACGAGGCCCGTTGTTCTCTCCATTAATGCGGGGACTGATATCCACTTCGATGTGGTCGACAGTGCAGGTGGAGATGGCATTGCGGCGTCCTTCGTTCAAACAGGTATTCGTCCCGAGAACGATGGCATGATCCATCTGGAATACACCAGCGACATATCTTTGCTGGACGCGGTCGAGATTCTGCCTGCGGACTCCGAAAATCTGCTGCCGGTTCGAATCGCCGCAGCTCCCTATTCAATCACAGACTCCACCAATCAGTTATGGCTCTCTGATCGATACTTCATTGGAGGTCGAAGAGGCCAGGTTCCCAATTCAGCAGAGACCAACAACCGCAGCATATATAGTTACGATCGAATTGGGAGCTTTCGCTATAACATCCCCGTCGTTTCACCAGGGAGCTATCGTGTTAAGTTGTTTTTCTTTGAACCATGGTTCGGCAAGCACAAGTTGGTGAGCGGGGGGCCCGGAAGCCGAATCTTCGATGTATCTTGCAACGGGAGCTTGATTTTGAAGAACTTCGACATCATGGCGGAGGGCGGGGCCAACCCCGTCGTAAAAACGTTCGACAATATTCAACCGACTGCGCAAGGTAGGATCGAGCTCTCGTTCATACCGGTGGTCAACTACCCGGAGCTCAACGCAATCGAAGTCGTTGCTGAGCCTCGCACTGACAGAGTGACGGCCCGAGACTAATCTGGTCATTCACTCTGTTGATGACCATTTCCGCAATCTCGCGGGCGAGATCGCGGAGCCGTGCAGTTCTTATCTGGTCCCTAGTTGAAAATCTATCGGCGCGCTTGCAGCATTCCTTGCGTAACCGAACGCCCGAGGCCGGCAGGCGGTTCAGTTCCTTGCTCGCCCCTTCAACCCTCTTCTCTGGCCCCTGCATTTGTCCCTTTTCATACCTCTGCGTAGACCGGCCATTGGGCTCAGCCCCACCATCAATCCTCGTTTGACGGTGATTACTCGTACTCAATTGGATTCGCTAACCTTCTTGTAACAATACATTTGTCGGAACTTTAACAATGTTAACAGTGCGTAGGACCTGCTTACGAACCGTCGTAGTACCCATGTTTTCAGTATCTTCAGGATGCAGTTGGTTTTAACGTTGACCCCTCTTCTTTTTCACTTCTGATTTACATGACAACTTCGAAAAGACCTCCTATGTTTCCTGTCGATGGTCCCAGACTTGGAAGCTCAGTGCTCAGAATCGCAGCGAATGGATTTGAACCGAGCATGGGAATGCATGTGAGAGCGTGGTCGGAGAATCATTCAGAAAACGGAAACACTTCGGAGGCACCAAAAATGAACACACGCAATTTGGCAAGACACTCGCGGCTATTTGCGAGCGCCCGAATATACGCGGCGCTCGTTTTCATCGTCGCCGGCAGCATCATCGCTTTTGCACAGCAGACTACCGGGTCCATCGTCGGCACGGTGAAGGATCAACAAGGCGCGGTCGTCACCACGGCCACCGTGAAGGCAACCAACCTGGATACAGGGTTTTCCCGGTCGGCACCGGCAAACGGCTACGGGGAGTACCGCATCGACTACCTTCCCGTTGGCAGGTACACCGTCGAGGCCGGGGCGAGCAGCTTTGAACGCTTCTTGCAAAAGAATGTCTCACTCGACGTGGACCAGACGCTGACGGTTGATATCACACTGGCAGTGGGTGCGGCAACTCAGACCGTCACGGTCACTGAGGCTCCCCCGCCGATCAATACGTCGGACGCGGTATTGGGCAGGACCATTGAGCCGGACGAGATCATCGGGCTACCGTTGGTCAATCGCAATGTCTACTCCGAACTTTCCCTCACGCCGGGCGTGATGGCCAATAACAACAGCCCCACCTCGAACCCCAGCGGCACCCCCACTATGACCGTTGGACTGGCGTCCGAGGATGTCCAGGTCAACGGCTCGCTCGACTCCGGCAACGGAACCGTCGCATTTTATCTGGATGGCGGCAACAACATTACCGGTATGCGCAACTACGGCAACCCGGCGCCCAACCCCGACGCAATCGAAGAGTTCCGCGTCGAGACCAACGCATTCGCGGCGCAATACGGCCAATTCTCCGGCGCTGTGGTCACGGTGATCACCAAGTCGGGAACAAATCAGTTTCATGGCGGATTGTTCGAGTTCAACCGCAACACCGATTTCAACGCTTTCGGTTGGAATCCGTCCAACAACCCCTTTACCGGGACACCGTTTAAGGCCCCCTACCACCGCAACAACTTTGGCGGAACCTTCGGCGGCCCCGTCAAGCACGACAAGGCCTTCTTCTTCTTCAGCTATGCCGGTCTGCGCGAGGTGCAAGGAGGAACGGTCTCAGGCGGTGTGACGCCCACGGTTGCCGAGCGATTGGGCGACTTTACCGCGGACACGTTCACGGTTTACACGCCGGGCACTGCGCACATCTCCGCGAATCAGGTGGATGGAACGAACACTAGCACCGGTTGCGTGGTTGCCAAACTGAACTGCATACCCTCCACGCTCCTGGACCCGACCGCTGCAAATTTCTTGAACGTGAACAACAAAGTCGGTGTTTCCGTTCCGTTGCCCACCGGCGCAGCCGTGCCATCGAGCGGCGGCGGGAAATATCTCACCGTATACGTCACACCGACAGACACCAACGAATACCTTGGCAAGTATGACGAGAACATCGGCAATAAGGACCATGTGGGGGTGACCTACTTTTTTATCAGTACCGCGTCAACTCCCAGCGGAGGCGGCAACATCAATTGGACCGGAAATCAGTCCAAATCGGATCAGACGAATGCCAACATAAGCGAGGTTCACACCTTCAGCCCCAGCACGGCCAATCAGGCTTGGCTAACGTTCACGCGAGCCATGGGTGGACGCGTTCTCATCCCTGTGACCGGCCCAGGCAGCCAAACCCTCGCCAGTTTCGGCTCGAATTTCCTCATCCAGGGACCGGCCGGACTGCCCTATCTAAACATCGGTGCTGGCTTTAACACAGGGAACCCGAACGCCGGCCCGGTCACGGGTTCCGACAACTATGAGTTACGCGACGTAGTCAGCCTGACCAAGGGCAAACACAACCTTTCCATTGGCGGTGAGTACGCTCTCGATAAGACCATGTTCGAGGCCAATCTGAATAATTATGGCGACGTTAACTTCGCGACCTCCGCGCCCACTAGCACGGGTAATGCGATTGCGGACTTTATCACCGGCCAAACCAGCTCATTTGAGCAGGACACGACTTATACCACGCATCTGAGCACGTGGCACTACGCGGTGTTTGCGCAGGACAACTATCGGATCACACCCCGGTTCACGGTCAACCTTGGACTCCGTTGGGACATCGATACGCCTCCCGTCGACGCCCATAACCGGACGGCGTCGTTTGTTCCCAACCAGCAATCCACTGTCACTGCGGCAGCGCCGAAGGGCATGTTGTTCCCCGGAGACAGCGGCGTCGGTCGCGGCATCATCTCAACTTCGTTCAGCCACATTTCGCCTCGTCTCGGTTTCGCATGGGATCCGTTTGGGGACGGCAAGACCTCGGTTCGCGCCGCAGCCGGCATCTTCTATGGCAATCCCGCCGGCAATGAGTGGAACCAGCCCGGCAACGCCATGCCGTTCTCCATTCGCAACAACTTTGGCAACACTCCATCCCTCACAAATCTGTACGGTGGCCCCGCTTACAATTTCCCCGCCCCTAGTGGCACACCTGGTGGAGGTATCTTCCCATACACCTATACGCCGTCCGCTCCGAAATTCTATCCGAACCAATCCATCGAAGCCATCGTCACGAATTTTAAAGATTCGTCGGTCTACCAGTTCAACCTCAGCGTGCAGCGGCAATTGCCTGCCAGGATAAGCGTGACGACAGCTTATGTAGGTACCCTTGGCCGTCACCTGTCAACCTTCGTCGACGCCAACTACGCGCCTTATTCAACCGTCTTCGGCACGCCGAGCACGTCAGCGGCCAGCCTCGACGCCCGTCGTCAATACGATGGCGGCACTCCCGGTGCGGCTGGCACCCTGACCGGGATTACCGACCTGATCTCAGACCAGACCTCCAATTTCAATTCGCTTCAAATCTCGGCGACCAAGTCGATGTCACGCGGCTTCTCGGTATCCGGTTTCTATGTCTGGAGCCACGCGCTGGAAAGCGCAAACTTCGTGGAGAATGGATTGCAGAACGCGCAGGATTTCGGCGTGCTTGGCAAGCCCTTCACCGCGACCAACAACTCCCTGGGCGCCCTCGGGGGCGGCCTTAAGGAAGAATATGGCGATATGGATCAAAACCATGACAGCAATGCGGCCATCTCCGGCATGTGGAACATCGACTACTTCCGCGGATCGAACAAGATCGTGAAGGAAGTGGTCAACGGCTGGACGATCTCACCGGTCGTCTATTTGATCAGCGGCGGGCCGTTTACGGTGTCCACGGGATCTAACAAGAACTTTGACAGTGCGGGCCAGAGCCGCCCCGACTACAACACTGTTACCCCGGTTAGCCCCAAGCTCGATCCACACCGCTGCCGTGTATGCACCGGCGATAGCGTAACGAGTAGATGGTTCAACAACGCAGCGTTCGTGGCCAACGGGCCTGGTGTCGCCGGAGGCATCGGCCCTGGCGGCGCAGACGGCAACGTGGGACGCGATTCCCTGATCGGACCGGGCCTCAAGGATATGGATGCGGGCCTGTTCCGCAACATTACATTCGAGCGGGGAATGGTGTTCCAGTTCCGCGCAGAAGTGACCAACGTCATGAACTGGGTAAGTCTCAACAACCCGTCCTCTGGGAACATCACGTCGGGCTCTCAGGCCACCATCACCTCAGCCGCCGGCACCCAGCGCGTTATTCAGTTGGGCGGCCGGTTGACCTTCTAGTCCTCCACGTTGTACCACTTTCACTTTGCGCCCGCTCATCGCGAGCGGGCGCAGCCTTCCTTAGGTTTTTTCGCCAATGTCAAAAAGATGAGAAACGGGAAGCGATATGATTCGACCGTCAAGAAGAGAGTTCTGTTCCATGGCGGCTGCCCTTGGGGCATCCGCGCTGAACGCACCGAATAGGCTCCTGGCGCAAACTGCCGTTCTTCAGATTTCGCTGGCCATTGACCCGGCAACCCGCCTTGCCAATGTCCCAGCGGACTTTATGGGGCTGAGCTACGAGAGCGGGCAGCTTGCCTACCCGGATTTCTTTTCGCCTCAGAACGCGGCACTGATTCAGATGTTTCGCACGTTGAGCCCTGCGGGCGTGCTGCGACTCGGAGGCAACCTGAGTGAGTTCACAGTTTGGTCCCAGACGGAACCACCGACCCCACCGGAGGCGGGTGGACTCGTGGGACCCGATCCGGGCTATCGAGAGCCTCGTACGTTCACCATTACGCCGCAATCAATCCGTAACCTGCAAGGCTTTCTAAGCGCCACCGGCTGGCGCTGCATCTATGGCCTGAACCTTGGCGGAGGCACGGTGGAGCAGGCTCTCGCCGAGGGCAGCTTTGTGGCTAAGACGCTCGGGAACCAACTGATGTTTGTGCAGTTCGGCAACGAGCCCGATCTCTTCAAGCATCGCGATCAGGGGAACAAGCCCTGGACCTTCGACGAGTATCTTGCCAAGTGGAATTTGTTCAGGATGGCGTTTCATGAGAAGCTGCCTGCGGTCGCGGTGGCGGGACCGGACACGGCTTCCAACGAGGAGTGGGTCAAGCAATTCACTGAGGATGTTCCCAAGGAGATCGTGCTCGCGACCAGCCATTACTATCCCCTTGGTCCGCCCACCGATCCAACGATGACAATTGAGATGCTCCTTCATCCCGTTGCGCGCTTCGATAGTTCCTGCCGGCAGGAAATCGAATCCGCCAAGGCTGCCGGTATGCCGTTTCGCATGACGGAAGGAAACTCCTGTTATAACGCTGGAAAGCCGGGCGTCAGCGATACGTTTGCGTCCGCGCTTTGGGCCGCCGACTACTGCCTCCAAATGGCGTCTCTGGGCTGCGTGGGAGTGAATCTGCATGGGGGTGCGAATGGATTCTATTCGCCCATTGTTGGCTCCATTGGAGCGGGCTTCACAACCCGGCCGGAGTATTACGGCCTCATGCTGGCGCAACAGTTTGCGGGGCGTTCCTTGCATGGAACCACGCTGCATGCGCACGGGGCGAATGTCACAGCTTATGCAGCCGCGGCAGAAGGTGCGACGGTCTTAGTGGCGGTGCTAAACAAAGATAGCCGCGATTTGGAGATGATGATCGCTGAACCTCCCGCCGGTTTCAAGCGGGCTACGGTCGAAAGTCTTGAAGCCCCGGCCATCGATGCCAAGGATGGGGTCACATTGAACGGACACGCAGTAACGAGCGCTGAACAATTTCAAGCTCTGCTCGGCGAGTCGCTCAAGCTCAAAAGCGGCAAGTTGAGCGTTCGCATTCCAGCCTACTCCGCACTGCTTCTCCGGCTGGCATAGGAGTGACCTGCTCCCAAAACAGGTCAACGATTTATTGAAGCCTATTGAAATCTGGAGAAAATAACTGCCATTGATTGACATGCTTAGCGAACATCGACCCATCCCTTGAGAGGCTCTACGATGCGTCCTCACCCCTTATCGCATACTCGCTCATTGCAGCCCTGCAACCCCATACGGCGCACAGACGCAGGCGACTTACGCGCCCAACTCGGGCCAACATGGGGCTAACCTGGGCATCGGAGATGCACAATGAGAAAACTGACCATTCTATTGTTGCTGGCGGGCACGGTGCCGCCGGCATTTGCGGCAAAGGCGGTCACGCCAGATCAGGTAGACCAGTTGTTGACCTACGCACACGGCAGGTCGGATGCGAAGGTGGCCGAACAACTTTTCGACCTGGAGTTGACCCAACGCGCAAGCTCGGCCAGGCTCACGCGTTGGGAGGCGGAATTACCGGGGCCCAAGTCTCGTCATCGGCGTTCATCCGGAAGAATCTGGAGGCATCGGCTCCGGATTGCCCAACATCCGGTACCTGTGACAATTAACCGTTTCTCCTTTGCAGTTGAATCTGTTCATTCCCAGTTGGTGTAGCGTGCATCTGACGCTCTTTTCGTCTGACTGAATAGGTCACGCAATCGATCGCACAACGCCGCCCTCCACCCGCAGGGCTGCGCCATTCGTTGCTGACGCCAACGGGCTGCACACATAGGCGACCATTGCCGCGACTTCCTCCGGACTGGCGAATCGCTTCAGCAATGAGGACGGGCGCACAGAGCGAAAGACCTCCTTCTCAACATCGGCAACACTGCTTCCCTTGGCTGTCGCCATTTGGCGCAGAAACCCTTCGACACCTTCGCTGAGTGTTGGTCCGGCAAGCACCGAATTCACAGTGACGTTGGTTCCTGCAGTTGTCTCAGCCAATCCGCGGGACAAGGAGATCTGGGCTGTTTTCGTGACGCCGTAATGGATCATCTCGACGGGTATATTCAGAGCAGACTCGCTGGAGATGAAAACAATTCGGCCCCAGTTCCTCTTCAACATTCCCGGCAGATAGAATCGGCTCAAACGGACGCCACTCATGACGTTGACTTCAAAAAACCGCAGCCATTCATCGTCCGTAATCTCGCTGAACGGCTTCGCTTCAAAGATGCCGAGATTGTTGACGAGTATGTCGATTTCCGGCACGGCATTTGTGAGCTTGTCTATACCTTCCCGCGTGCCCAGATCGACCGCTATTCCCGTGACATGCGCATCCTTTTGCTTTTGTCGAATGCGCTCAATACCCTCATCTACACGTCTCTGAGAACGGCCATTCATCAATACGGCAGCTCCTTCTTGAGCGAGGAGCGAGACTATTCCGAACCCGATTCCGGCGGTTGAGCCGGTCACAAGAGCGGTTTTATTTCTTAATTGCAGATCCATTAATTTTCCCCCTTTCTGATTGGTTTTGATCTGCTTAGGGACTAAATGTTTCGAAGGGCCTTAATGATGGGAGAAACATCCCAATAGACTCGGTAGAGCGTGATCTTGCCGCCTTCGATCCTGATGTTCTCTGCTACGTACACGTCGTACTCATTGTTGTTGGCCAGACACTGGCCGTGCTCGTGCACAATACCAACCGCCTCGGGGCCATCAACCATTAACCGCAGCAGCTTGAACGACAGCAAGCGCGCATGCGCTGCCCAAACTTCAATGCTTTTCAGGGCTGCGGCTGCACCCTTGTAAGTTCCCAGCCACGGCGCCAGATCGCTGACGCCCGCCGTCGATGGAATGTTTTCCCACAGAACGTTCTCATCCAACAGCGCCTTAGCGTCCTGTAACCTGTTCTGTTCCAGGCTTGAGAACCACCTTTCGGCGACCTGCCGTGGTGACAGCGTCCCCTGTACTCCTGCTTCCTTTGCGATAGTTAGATCCGTCATTTTGAGTCTCCTGTTATTTGTTTCCGGCTGTGGTTTTCACAGCACAAATTAGCTTCTTGTTCACAAACTCCTGGATGCCAAGACTCGAGAGCTCCTTGCCGTACCCCGACCGCTTGATTCCGCCAAATGGCAGTTCCGGAGCGCTGATAAAGGGATAGTTGACGAAAACCATACCGGTCTCGATGCGGCTGGCCACACGTTTGCCGTGTTCGATGTCGGATGTGTAAACCGAGCCGCCCAGGCCAAAGGGAGAGTCATTGGCTAAAGCAATCGCTTCTTCCTCGTTTTTTGCTGAAAAAAAGAGGGCGACTGGCCCAAAAAACTCCTGCCGGAACGCGGGGTTATCGGGCGTGACGTTGGTCAGGATCGTCGGCTGCATAAACGCACCTTGATGGCCGATGCGATCGCCTCCCGCGAAGATCCGCGCGCCATGAGAAACAGCTTCGCGGACCTGCTTGAGCAAGAGGTTCAGCGCGGTCTCAGAAGCCAAGGGACCGAGCGTAGTGGTTTCATCGAATGGATCGCCCGGCTTCAGTTGCCCTAGCGCGTCACGAAACGCATGCAGGAACTGTTCGGCCCTCGGCCCCACCACAATGAAGCGCTTCGCGCCGATGCAGGTTTGGCCTACATTGCCAATGCGACCCAGAACGGCCATCTTGACGGCGAACTCAAGATCGCAATCCTCCAACACGATGAACGCATCGCTTCCTCCCAGCTCCATCGTCGATCTCTTCAGGTTCTTGCCGGCGCGCGATGCCAGCGATTCGCCCGCCTGTTCCGATCCGGTAAGAGCGACGCCCTTGATCCGCGGATCATCCAGCAACGCGCCGACCTGATCGCTTGAAACAAAGAGATTCGTGTAGGCGCCGCTGGGCGCTCCGGCATCTGTGAAGAGTTGCTGAAAGGCGCGAGCGCATTGCGGCACGCCCGAAGAATGCTTTACCAGAAGGACGTTGCCGGCCATCAGGTTCGGAGCGGCAAACCGCGCAAGCTGGTAGTAGGGGAAGTTCCACGGTTGAACGCCGATCAACACCCCAAGCGGGGAGAATTCAAGGTGCGCGTCTCCCATCACCGTGTCGATTGCCTGCGGCGCAAGAAACGCCTCCGCATGATCGGCAAAGTATTGGAGAATAGCGGCGCTCATTTCCACTTCGTCGCGACCCTCCGAGATCCTCTTGCCCATTTCAATGGCCGCAAGGCGAGCCAGACTCTCCTTCCGCTCCAACATCAGAGACGCGGCCCGTCCTACTACCTTGGCACGGTCCCGGAAAGTTGCTTTGGACCATACGTTTTGAAAGGTGCTGTCGGCCTTTGCCAGCGCAATTTCCAGCTGCGCATCGGTTTGCTGGTCGAACCTTTGCAGTAACTCACCGTTAAACGGATTAATGCTTTGATATGCCATGATGTTCTCCTTCTTCTTTTCTTGCGCTTGCATGCGTTGTTTTCGATCAGTTCTGTTTCCAGAGCGCTACTGACGGCTCTCGAAATATTCGACAAGAGAAGGTCCTTTGGGAGACCAACCGAGTCGCCGTGCGTTGACCGCACTTACCAGGCTGTTGGAGGTTATGCCGTAGCGGCCGGCATCGCCGTGTTGGCGGACCAGATCCGCAACATTCAGGCTGATTGTCTTGCCGCCAAGCCCAAGTGAGCGGCTGACCATCTCGGCAATCTCCTTGAAGGATGCGTGACCGCTCTCCGCGAAGAAGAATGAACCTCCCGGGGCCTTCTCCAGAACGAGGAGGTACAGTTCCGCGAGGTCATCGATGTGGACATTTGAGTATCGATTGAGGCCTTTGCCGAAATAGACGCCTGCACCCAGCTGTTTAGAAAGTGCAATGATTTTCGGGAGTTGATCGCTGTCCGGCTGTAACCCTCGCCCCCTTCCATAGATCATGGAAGGGCAGATCACGACAGACCTGATCCCTTTGTCGATGGCTGCCTCGCGAACAAAGCGATTCATCGCCACGCGGGGCCGGCGGAATGGGACCGGCTCGAAGTACGTGTCCTCTGTGTAGAAAACAGAACCCGCGTATTCACCTTCCGCGGAATCCGCGACAATGCCCGAACCCGTTGTGTAGATCAGTGCCTTTCCGCTGCGTTCGAGCGCCGAGACGAGCGTCACGACCGACCCTGGATGATCCGCGCTTGCGGCATGGATTACGGCATCAGCCGCATCTGCGGCATTCATGAGTATCTCCGGATCGTCTAGGGTTCCGACAACCGGCTCAATTCCGCGGTCCTTCAGCAGGAGGGCTTTCTCTTTGGACCTAACCAGCCCAGCTACCTGATGACCTGAAGCGATTAGGCGCTCTGCGACCGAACCACCGATGTAGCCGGTCGCTCCAGTTACAAATACCTTCATATTTCACCTCTGTGTAATTCTCGACAAGGCGTCTGTCTAATACGACAGGCATCGTTGTCGTACGTTTAGATTATACGACAATGGCCGTTGTCGCACTATTTTTTCCAGATATTTTTTCAGGGCAGCCTCTGAGCTGTGCGCTTAAGCGGGAGAAGCGCTTCCTGTGTGGCGCGTGAAACCACCTGCAAGGCAAAGATGCGATTGAACTTTGAGGGTGGTGCTGGCGCTTACAATGTGCGAGACTCTAGCAGAACCAGCATATGTGCGGCGGCATGGCGTGCATGAGCTGCAATTTCGGATTTGTCAAACTTGCGCAGGCCGTGTAGCGCATCCTCAAAGACGCCAGCACGAAGCAAGCTGCCAAATATGTTCGCTGCGCCCTGTTTGTCTCTCACCTTCCACTTTTCAATGGGAACCCAGCGATCCAAATAACGGGCGAAAACATCGTTCCTGCGCTCAATGACCTGTTCTCTGTAGCGCTTTCCCAACTCGGGGAACAAGTGTGCGTCCTGAGTCACCACTCGATACAAGTCCAATTGCTCTTTCGACAGCGCATGTTGCAGATATTCAATGCCAGCTAAGACCAGAGCTGTGCGAGGAGGTTTTGGGAACCATGCCTTCTCGGCTTCTACCGTCTTCTCCTGTTCTTGACCGCTCAGTTCATCAAAGGAAGCGGGATCGCAGGCTGCATGCATGACAGCACTGAACAGATCGTCTTTGTTCTCAAAGTGGCGATAGAGGGTCTTGATTCCCACGCCTGCTGCTTCGGCGATGCTGTCCATCGAGGTCTTCGCATACCCCCCCTCAAGAAACGACCTCCGTGCAGCATGCACGATGGCGGACCGTTTGCGCTTCATCAAGGAAGCCTTCGGATTATCACTCGACCAGCTCTTCACGGGCACCTCGCCTTCCGCAGCCTAGTGTGTCTTGAAAGATCATACGACAACGCGCGCTGTTGGAACTCGCTTGGTGCGGGACGCCCGTTCGTTCCCGCTGTTAGTGAACGGGAAGTAAGTAAAATATCCCGCGGATCGGTCTCGGGAATTCGGCTTCTCGGCAGAAACGTGGCAACAATTCTGAAGATTCTCTTCGGTGGATCGAGAGTTTGAAAAGGGTACCGAGAGTTCGAATGACTCTTTCCCCGCCATAATATCAATATAATGAGCAACTTATAGAGATTCATCGGAGATTCCCCGAGATTCCGGGCAAGCTCGCGGGTATACGACTCTGAAAGGGACAGGAGAGCATTCTCCGCCATGGATAACAGCGCAGAAAATCGACGTTTTCTCCGTCATGGAGCTCGCCAGTCCCCTTTCGCACTGTTCCGAGACTGGACTAGCGGACAAGGTTCCGGCCAAGGTCATCCCATTAGGTACCCCGTCGGAAGGCTGTGATCGTGGGCTCATCTGATTATCCGACACAGGGGCGTTTTTCGGATTCGATCCGCTCAAGCCCGCGCTCGAAACGTGTATTGGTCTGTTACCACGAATCGAGCATCCCCGAATACGCCAGCAAAACTCCACTGCAGTCTTAGACAATCCGCTTGTGTTGACATCCGACCCAAGCTGTGCGACACTTGGGTCGGATGACGACCCAAAGGAACGCCGATGACAATGCTCATCGTTTCAACGGACTTTGGTTCAGGCAAGTGGCAGTACCTTGCATCGGATTCTTGGACCGTTTTCTCACGCAACGATGTACACTTCCCCACGCCGTTCACGCGCCGGTTTGACACTAATCTCCACATCCTGTCCAAGGGCAGTCAGGAAATCCATTAGACGCTCGACCGAGAAGGAGCCGGCTCGGTTGCGCATCAATGCGGAGACGTGGGGCTGTTTTATCCCGAGGATCTTTCCCGCTTCGGCTTGAGTGAGGTTACGCTTCCGGATAAGGCGATAAATCTCCAGCGTCAGTTTTGCTTTCAGGAGCTCCCGCTCGGGATGCGGCAAACCGAGATCGGCAAAAATATTGCCGCTGCTCTTTTCTGCTTTGATTCGATTACTGGTCTTTGTCCTCATATCAGTTCTGCCTTTCTCGATGCAGGCGCTCGGCTTCGGCCAGGCGGCGTTTTATCACCTCGATCTCCCGTTTCGGCGTGGCAATCCCACGCTTTGATTTTTTCAGAAACACGTGAACTATGTAGACCGCCTCACGGAAACGAATTGTGTAGACAGCGCGCCAGGTATCGCCACGAAAGTCCGTGATGATCTCAAGAACGGAAGCTCCGCAAAAGCCCTTCATCGGCTTGGCCGCAGGATCAGTGTCGCCCTGTTGCGCGGCATACAGCGCCAGGCCAATTTCACGCCGCACTTCGCGCGGAAAAGAGCGCAGATCTCTTCGGCATGAACCAAGCCATACGATCGGGCGTTCCGCGAGGTTCATAATATTCAAGTATACGTCTAATTGTATTCAGCCGCTCACGCAATTCTCGTTTTCCTGGCCCCGCGGACCGCTTCGGAACGGAATGTGGGTGAAACGACCATCAGACACCAGCTGGTCGCAAAGCCTACCGGTCCTCGCGGATGTTTACTACCCGGGAAGATTATGCACTTGACACATATGCACTGATTTTAGTGCAGTAGTAATGCAGCATCGAGTTGCATGTCCGCCGTTTCTTTTGCGCCAACGACGGATGCGGTCAACGCATTTTCACAGAGCGGCTGGCAAGAACGGCTCCGCGGTACGCTCGGCGCACCGCACGCCTGGGTGTGGCGCTGGAGCAGATTACGCGGGCTTTGGGCGGATCGGCAGGGGCTCGCTTGGCGCGGCAGTTGGGCATTCTGGCCAGCGGGTCGACGCTACTGCGGCAGTTGCGCCGAAAGAAAGGCGCGAGTTTACCTGCCGATGTTAAGATAGTCCGGTCGCACGGCAGTACCAGTGCAGCGGCTGCTGCAACGGCTGAATAGATTTTTCTGGCGTGTCTGAATTATCCGCCAGTAAACGGGAGTCACCCAGCCGGCAATGGGGCAGCTTTAGCGGCAACTCAGAACATTGAATTTACTAAGCAACTTAATTTGAACGAGTTGAATTGAGTATTCGATTCCCGGTAGCGCTACCAGCCTTTATCATCTGGTCAAATCCCCAAAAGCTGGGACCGCAAACTCGGTACAACTTCGGTACATTCGAAGGTGAGAGAAAGTCCGGTGGATTGTCCCTAAGCGGCACCAGATGAAGCACTTAGATTTTGACTTTCATTTGGTTCGGGACCAGGGGGTCGGAGGTTCAAATCCTCTCTCCCCGACCATTATTTTCAATCACTTGCAAACTCGCGATTCCGACCCCCTGGTAATTGCCCAGGTGGCCTAGAGCCGGAAGGTGCGTCAATATTGGGTTTCTCGCCGAGTCTTGGATGCCAGACCATTTACAAGAACATCTACAGTTGGATGAGATGGTCCGGTCTTACGTCCAGACCGTGAAACTGGATAGGGTACGTATCTCTTTGATTTGAAAGCAGATCGGTGTTTTGACGAGGGACAACAGCGTGGATGGCGCCAACCGCGTCGGCCAGCCTGCGCAGGTCGAAGTGAAGGAAATCGCATTAGGCGAAGCTCCCAAGACCCTGTCGGTGGCCCCCGTTAGCGTTAACATCTATCGATTCCAGTGGCCTAACCGACGCACTGAGGATCCCTTTCCACGCTCACTTCTCGACCCGTTTGGCCCTGGTATCCGCCGGAAGTTGTCGTAATGGTCAGCTCTCTAAAGTCCTTCAAGCCTCCGCATACTCCTGACTCTCAACGAGCCTTCCGAGGAGACTGAATGTCTTTTCGCAGGTATTAACGTGCGTTTTCATGGCGTACCTCGCTTTTTCCGGATTCCGGTTACGGATGGCAGCAAGAATCTTTATGTGCTGGCGGTGCGCGTTCTCCTGGATTCCAGGCAACTCCTGCGACTTGCTGATCCATTCGGCAAGAACGCCCCGTATAGGTGAAAGCAGCTCGTAGAGCATCTGGTTTTTGGCGCATTGGGAGATAGTCAGATGAAACTCGACATCAAGGTTCACGTAATCGCGGCCGCCGTTCGCGATGCTATGGTTCATCTCGCGCATGATGGATTCCAGCCTATCCAGATCCTCAGCCTCAGCACGTTCCGCAGCCAGAGCGGCGATTTCGCCTTCAAGTATCAGGCGGGCTTCGCCCACGTCCTGAAGTTCCTTGTCGGTTTTGAGTGAGCCCCGGGCCATGATGCGGTCGATGAGGAGCCTAGATTCTTCAATAACATATGTTCCTTCGCCGGGTCGCATCTGAACCAGGCCGACGAATGCCAGCGACTTCAAAGCCTCGCGCAGAGTGGAGCGGCCGATCCGGAGGGCATTACACAGCTCAGCCTCAGTGGGAAGCTTTTCCCCCTGCTTCCATCGGCCTCCTGAAATCTGATCGGAGATCTGCGTTGCGACCTGCTCTGCCAGAGTGACTCTGGAAACCGGCCTAAGTGTTGACATGATCACCTCGGGTTGATTATAGTACACCAGACAGAAAATCTGCTCATCTGGTTGTCTGATGTTCAGAAGCCTCTGACCAGCATTACTGCTCCATCACGAGTCTGTGTGCCGAGTGTTTCTGGATGCAGCCGGCTGATCGCCGTCTTCCATTTTGCGGTAGCGTCCTCTGAACTGCGAAGCGCTGGCGAGCGGCTTCCCTGTTTCTGACTGTCCCACAGGGACTTCAGTCAAAACCGTATCAAATGAGCCGATGTTATGAAAAACGCCCTCCGCTGGAAGATGGCGATTCTGATCACGGCGGCGATCGCGATCAGCTATTTCGACCGGCAGACGCTCCCCGTAGCGATCCACGCCATCCAGCGGGAGATCCCCGTCTCGAATATACAGTTCTCGCACTTGCAGGCTGCTTTTCTGTGCGCCTATGCCTTGATGTATGCAGGCAGCGGCAAACTGATCGATCTTTTAGGAACGCGCAAAGGGTTCCTGGTCATAATGCTCTGGTGGTCGCTGGCGTGCGCCAGCCTGGGACTGGCGAACAGCGTCGTCTTTCTTTCGGTCGGCCTGTTCTTGCTCGGCATGGGCGAAGGCGGTGGGTTTCCAGCGGCAACCAAGGCGATGGCAGAATGGTTTCCGGCACGGGAGCGCTCAACGGCAATGGGTTTGATGAACGCGGGCACTGCCGTCGGAGCTGTGGCGGCGCCCCCGCTGATTGCACTGACACTGGAGTATTTGAATTGGCGCTGGGTCTTCTTCCTTGCCGGTTTTGCCGGGCTGATGTGGACGGTTTGGTGGGTGGCCGAGTATTACCCGGCCTCGCAACATCGCCGCCTGACCGCAAAAGAGCGCACAAAACTCGCCGAAGTCTTTGCCGGGAAGCCCTCAGACACGCAGGCGATTCGATGGATCGATCTGTTGCGCTATCCGCAAATCGCAGGGCTTGTAACGGCCAAATTTCTCAGCGATGCGGCCTGGTATTTCTACATCTTCTGGCTGCCCAAATACCTCTACGACGTGCACCACTTCGACACCAAACAGGTGGGAGCATTTGCCTGGATTCCTTATGCCGCGGCGGGAATTGGCAGTGTGCTTGGCGGCTGGTTCTCGAGCCGGCTTATCCAGCGCGGCTTTTCAGTGAATGCGGCTCGGAAGATCGCGCTCGGCATCAGTGCCGGGGTTATGCCGTCGATTCTGCTGGTGATGCACTCGCCTGTGCAATTCGTGATCGTTCTGTTCAGTATTGCGTTCGCCGGCCAGCAATCGTGGTCCACACTCGTGATGACATTACCCTCCGATATTGTGCCCACCAGCGTGGTGGGGTCAGTTGCAGGAATGGTGGGATTCGGGGGAGCAACGGGCGGCATCGTGTTCGGACTTGTTGTGGGCGAGTTGCTCGATCATGGGTTCAGCTATGGTCCTGTGTTTGCGTGCGTCGGCGTTTTTCATGTGATTGCATTCTGCGTCATTCTGGCGTCGATCCGCGTGATCGGCCCGATCGATTTCAAGAAGACACTTACTCATACTGCGGCGGCGTACGCCGGTAGACCAACGTAAAGGGGAATGCAATGGAAAAAGAGACAAAGACGATCGGCATTATTCATGCGATTCATCTCACCATTCGCGCGATGCAGCCGTTTCTCGAGAAGTACATTCCGGATGTAGAGGTCATGCATCTGTGCGACGACACAATCCAGCGCGACAACATCGCCGCAGGCGTGGGAGTGATTCCCAAGCACAATTACTTCCGGTTCGCGCAGTACGCGCACAACCTCGAGGAGTCGGGCGTAGAGTTGATTCTTCTTGCGTGCTCCACCTTCAACTATGCAGCGGAACTGGCTCGTCCGATGATCGATATTCCGATCATGCAGATCGACCGGCCCATGATGGAACTGGCCGTATCGCAAGGCCGCCGCGTGGGAATGCTGGCCACACTGGCCACAACCGTGCCCTCATCAGAGCGGCTGCTGCGCATCGTTGCGGAGGAAAAGAAGCGCCCGGTGGAGATCACGACGGTGCTGCGCCCTGAGGCGTTCGAGGCCATTCAGAGAGGCGACAAAGAAACGCACAACAGAATTCTTCTGGAAGAGATTGATCGTCTTTCGAGCAAGGTCGATTCCATCGTGATGGCGCAGCTTTCGATGTCGGCGCTGGAGCCGTACCTGGGCAAAACAACGGTTCCCGTCTATAACAGCGGCACCACGGGCTTCGATTTCATTCGCCGCACGTTATATGGAGCTGCTGCTCCTGCGGAGGTACATGCGTGACGTCGCCTTCGGCTAATCCGGTGCTTGCTAACTCCGTTTATCCATACGGAACACGGCACACTGACGCGATGGTGGCTGACCTCTCGCGGCGAGCCTGCGAATACCGTACGCATGTACTGCGTATGGTGCATGGGCGCAAATCCGGTCACATCGGCGGCGCGTTTTCCTGCGCTGAGATCTTAACCGCGCTCTACTTTCATCATCTGCGGGTCGATCCAGCGCGGCCAGAGTGGAGCGACCGCGACCGGCTGGTCTTCTCGAAGGGGCATGCTTGCGCGATGCTCTACACGGTTCTGGCGCATCGCGGGTTCTTCCCGGTCGACGAGCTACCTACGTTCCGCGGCCTCAATTCGCGACTGCAGGGGCATCCGGAGCCGCAAAAAACGCCGGGAGTGGAAGTGGCTGCGGGCCCGCTGGGGCACGGTGTGGCCATTGCCGCGGGCATGGCGCTGGCTGCGCGCATGGACGGATCGAAGCGAAGAATCTATGCGATCCTGGGCGACGGCGAGTTGAACAGCGGCGTCATATGGGAAGGCATGATGACGGCGGCTAAATTCGCGCTCGACAATCTCACCGTGATCGTGGACTACAACGGCGTGCAGCAGACAGGGACCACGCGGCATGTGATGCCCACCGAACCCATCGCAGACAAATGGTCAGCATTCAACTGGCACGTAATCGAAATTCACGGCCACAACGTGGGGCAGATTCTCGAAGCGCTGGACCGTGCCGACGAGGTACATGGACGTCCGGTAGTGATCATTGCACGGACCACGAAGGGCAAGGGTGTGAGCTTCATGGAGAATTCCCCTGCCTGGCATGGCGGCATTCCGGACAGCGCGCAGTTTGAAGCAGCATTGGCTGAGCTGAACGAAGGGGTGCGCGCATGGACAGTTTGATCCGCAATCCACTGGGCAGTCCGAGCTCGATGCGCAAGGCCTATGGCGAGGCGCTGGTGGAACTGGGCCGCGCCCGGCAGGACGTCGTTGTGCTGAGTGCAGACGTGCAGAGCTCCGACTTCAGCTATATGTTCGAAGCGGTCTATCCCGAGAGGTTTATCAACGTAGGTATTGCCGAGCCGGCGCTGGTGGATGTTGCAGTTGGTCTCGCCGGCAGCGGCAAGGTGCCGATCGCGAATACCTTTGCCTTCCTTTTTGCCACGCGCGCGCTGGAAATGGTGCGGACGCATCTTTGTTTTGGTGGAGCGAACGTCAAGCTGGCGGGCGCGTATGGCGGCCTCTCCGATTCCTTCGACGGCCCAACCCACCAGACGATCTCCGATTTCGCGATCTTTCGCAGTTTGCCCAATATGACGATCGTAGTGCCCGCGGATCCGCTTGCGGTGCGGAAACTTTTGCCGCAAGTCGCCGCGTGGAAGGGTCCCGTGTATTTCCGGCTCTGCCGCAATGAGGTGCCGGAGGTCTTTACCGACACCTACGAACCGAAGATCGGCGAAGGGGTCACCTTGATCGACGGCGATGACGCCACCGTGATTGCGTGCGGTGTCATGGTCGCTCGGGCCATTGAGGCGGCAAGGTCGCTCGCCCGGCAGGATATCCGGCTACGCGTTGTCGAAATGCATACCATCAAGCCGATCGATAGCGACCTCATTGTCCGCTGTGCGCAGGAAACCGGCGCTCTTGTGACGGTCGAAGAACATTCGATCGTTGGAGGACTTGGCGGCGCGGTCGCTGAGCGTCTGGCGGAGCAGTATCCGGCTCCGCTGGAACGAATCGGCGTGAATGATACATTTGCCGAGTCCGGTCCTTATCTCGACCTGCTCGACAAATACGGGATGAGCGTGGAAGCGATCATAGCTGCCGCTCAGCGCGCCATGGCACGCAAACAAGCAAGCTCGTCACACGCAACAAGCGAGGTGTATTGATGATGAAGAAGATTACGCTTCCCTATGGCCATGAACAGCGGACGATAGAAATTCCCGAAGAGAACCTCGCCTGGATCGAAGGACCTCGGCATGCCGCTCCGATTCCGGACATAGCCGCCGTGGTCCGTCGCGCGATCCGTAACCCCATTGGCTCACCGACACTCGCGAAATTGGTGGCCCGACATGGCAAGCGCACTCTCATTCTGGTAGATGACAGCACACGGACCACACCGCAGAAAATCGTCCTGCCGATTCTTCTCGACGAGCTGAATGCGGCGGGAGTCCCCGACAGCGAGATTTCGGGAATGATCGCACTCGGGACTCATCGATGGATGAGTGAGGCCGAGATCGCGGCGCGCGTAGGTGAACCCGTGCTGCGGCGTATTTCCGTCACCAACATGTCTCACAAGCCAGAAGACTTCGTCGACTTGGGCGTGAGTCCACTCGGAATCCCAATCCAGCTAAGTCGCCGGTATCTGGAGACTCCCATAACGATCGCCGTGGGGAACATTATTCCTCATATGTATGCGGGCTGGGCGGGGGGCGCCAAGATGGTGCAACCGGGCGTCAGCAGTGCGATTACGACGGGAAGAACGCATTTAATCGCCGGCCCGCGCGTTTACGAGATTCTCGGCAACGTCGACAACGAAGTTCGGAAAGAGATGGAGAACATCGCCATCAAGTCGGGGCTCAAGTTCATTGTCAATGTAGCGCTGGATGCAAGTGGAACTGTTGCGGGCGTGGTTGCGGGAGATGTAGTGAAAGCGCATCGAGCGGGCATTGAGATCGCGCGCCCCATCTACACCGTCTCTGTTCCAGAGAGGCCTGACATCGTCGTCGCCAGCTCGCATCCCGCTGATCGCGACCTGTGGCAAGGCTTCAAACCGGTGAATAACTGCGGAATGATCGTCAAAGATGGGGGGACTCTCATCCTCCTGATCCCCGCGCCCGAAGGCATCGCGCCCGACCACACTTTGCTTGTCGATCTCGGCACCATGCCAGGAGACATGGTGATGGACATGGTCACCGAAGGCAAAGTGCACGACGAGGTGGCAGCGGCAACCTATCTGGCGTTCGATCGAACGCGACGGCGCCTGAACATTGCGCTGGTGTCGGATGGAATTCCGGATATTGAAGCGCGCAAGATCGGGATCACGGCGACGACCAACTTTGATGAAGCGCTGGCGGCGGCTCTTGCGCGGCACGGGAACCATGCGCGCATCGGAGTGATCACAGCGGGTGCCGACATCATGGCGAACTTCACCGATAAGGAGAGTGAACGATATGCCGAGGTTTGCAGCGAATCTCACCATGATGTTTAACGAGGTTCCCTTCCTCGACCGGTTCAAGGCAGCTTCGGAGGCGGGATTCACGGCTGTAGAGTTCCTGTTTCCATACGAGCACTCGCCCCAAGAGGTTGCTGCGAAGGCAAAAGCCGCAGGTGTGCAGATTGTGCTTTTCAATATGCCGGCGGGCGATTGGGCTGCGGGCGAGCGGGGCATCACCGGACTTCCGGGAAGAGAGCGGGAATTTCGTGATGGCGTGGACAAGGCGCTGTTGTATGCCGAGCATCTTGGCGTCTCGCGGCTTCATGCGATGGCCGGCATTGCTCCAGCCGGCGCTGATCCGGCAGCCTGCCGCGCAACCCTCATTGCAAATCTCAAGTACGCTGCGCAGAAGCTGGCCGCACGGGAAATCACACTGCTTCTCGAAGCCATCAACACGCGTGATATGCCCGGCTTTCTGGTTTGCACGCAAAAAAACGCGCACTCTATCTGCGAAGCCGTTGGCGCAGCAAACCTCAAGATGCAAATGGATCTCTATCACATGCAGGTGATGGAGGGAGATCTCGCCACGAGCCTCAGGCGATATGCGTCGCAGTGCGGGCACATTCAGATTGCCGGATGCCCCGAGCGGCACGAGCCGGACACAGGCGAGGTCCGCTACGAGTATCTGTTTCGTGTAATTGATGAGATCGGCTACCCGGGATGGCTGGGTTGCGAGTACCGCCCGGCAGGCAAAACGACGGACGGCCTGGGATGGTACAGGGCCGCACAGCGTTGAGAATGCAGGACAACAATGAGGAGACCCAAGTGGCAAGAATTGGCTTTATTGGATTGGGAATTATGGGCAAGCCCATGCTGCGCAATCTGCGCAAAGCGGGGCACGAAGTGGTGGTCTACGACGTAATTCCTGCGGCCGTCGAGGAGGTGGCAAAAGACTGGGCTGAGCAGGGCACGTCGTGCAAGGATGTCGCGGCGCGGAGCGAGATCGTAATCACCATGCTGCCGGATGGGCCCGAGGTGGAGCAGGCGGTGCTGGCGCCGGGCGGCGTTCTGGAAGGCACTCACGCCGGACTGATTCTGATCGACATGAGCTCCATCAGTCCGCTGGTGTCACAGAAGGTCGGCGCGGCCTGCGCGCAGAAGGGCGTGGGCTTTCTCGATGCACCGGTGAGCGGCGGAGAGCCGAAGGCGATCGACGGCACGCTGGCCATCATGGTGGGCGGCGACAAGGCAACGTTCGACAAAGTGGCCCCACTGTTGCAACTGATGGGATCGAGCGTGGTGCTGACGGGCGGCGTGGGCGCGGGGAATGTGACGAAGCTGGCCAACCAGATCATCGTGGCGTGCAACATCGCGGCCATGTCGGAGGCGCTGGTGCTGGCTGACCGCTGCGGGGTGGACTCCGAAGTAGTTTTCAACGCCATCAAGGGCGGTCTTGCGGGAAGCACGGTACTGAACGCGAAGGCTCCGATGGTGATCGCGCGCAACTTCAAGCCGGGGTTCCGCATTCGCCTGCACCAGAAGGATCTTCGCAATGCGCTGCTCACGGGTGAGTCGAAGAAAGTGACGCTGCCGCTGACGAGTCTGGTGCAGCAGATGCTGATCGCCCTGATGAATCGGGGCAGCGGCGACCTGGACCATTCGGCAATCTGGACGTTTATCGACGAAATGGCGCCGAGGGCGGCCGAGAAGACTTAGGCGCCTCCGCCCATTCGACTTTCAACTTCCCCAGCGACGCGCTGACACCGCAAGGCGCAACAGACAAGGAGAAGAAAATGTCAAATAGCAGATGCTTGCCGAACACGGCGGCGTCATTTCCGAGGCGGTGTTCCATGCCGGATTGGAATGTCGGAAAAGCCAGGGTGACATGGCGTAGTTGTGTTTTGACTGTTGCGGCGCTTCTGCTGTGCATCACATTGGCAGGCTGCCGGATGAGCCATACCAAGGCTGCATCGGCGGCTCCAGCGACAACCGCGTCAATAAGCAATACACAAAAAACCATGCAGTTTTCGGTACAGGGATTTGATTCCGTCAAAGAAATCAAATATCCATGGGGCTGGATCCGATGGATGATGAGTTCCGAGCTGGATCCTGCGACATCTCAGACATTCGGGGTTGTGCAGATCGATGCCGGAAAGCGGAACCAATTGCATAAGCACCCCAACTGCGAGGAACTGCTCTATGTTTTATCGGGATCGTTTGAAAGCGTGGTCGGGGGTAGGAGAGTCGTTCTGCACGCGGGTGACATCATCCGGATTCCAGCCAACGTCCCTCACCAGGGAATCAATAATACGAACGCGCCGATGCGCGCGGTAGTCTCTTACAGCTCAGGTGTGCGGCAGACTGTGACGTTAGATTCTACGACAGAATGAGAGGAGTGGGCTGAGGACAATTTCGTGCCTCGCCGGGCTGTTCCACCAAGCCTGGAATCCAGGAATTGTGTGTTTTGGCATGAGACGCGTTTCCTTCAAGGGGAATTCGAGGTCAACGGCATAAGCCGCCGTACGAAATTGGAGAACCGCCCTAGACACACCGGCAGTCTTCATAGAACGTTTTGCGGCCAACTTTTACGTGCCGCCGCTGCTCCTCTCACGGTGATTCGGGCGGCATGTGACAAGCCTACACCGGCACGGGGAGGAGTTGTGACTGCATTGCAGTCAGCCGTCCTCTCTTTATTTTCATGATGTTAGAGCAATAAAGGGGATTTGAACATCAGACAACCTGATCTTCATCTTTCCTTCTTGACATACCTGGGGTTTCACTATTAGGATTCGTCCCGTTTCTCCTTAGGCTTTCCGTGCGCGCATTGCTCGCAAAACCATTCGATCAACGATCCACCGCTCCTAGTCATGGGGGCCATTGATGGAGGAGGCTTGAATGCAAAATCACGTTGAGAAGAAATCGCTGTATACCCTGTCTCTGATCGGCGCCTGTCTGCTGGCCGGCGCAACAGCATTTGCACAGCTTCAAGCCGGACGAATTGTGGGTCAAGTATTCGACCCCCAGCACGCCGCCGTGCCTGGAGCGACCATCACCGTCACTAATCCCGCGACGAACGCTTCTCGGACCGTCAAGACAGATGCTTCAGGCAATTACGTTGTGACCCCTCTCAATCCGGGAACTTACTCGGTGAGCGCGAGCGCACAGGGATTCCAGACAGTGGTTCGAAACGGAATCGAACTCACCGTAGGCCAAGCGGCAGAGGTGGACCTGAATCTGCAAATCGGTACGGCAAGCACAAAGGTGGTTGTAACCTCGGCGGGCCCCATTCTCCAGACACAATCCGGTTCCTTGGACTTGACCGTCGGAAATACGCAAGTCCAAAGTCTTCCGCTGAACGGCAGACAGTTCACTCAACTTGCCGAACTCTCGCCCGGCGTGGCGCCCTTGCCGGCTTCAGGAAACACGCAGAATGTCCGTCCCGAATTATTGAATGGCAACGTGTTCGACGGAATCTCCGGACAGGAAACATACTTCCTGCTCGATGGCGCCGACGTTACCGCGCATCATGAAGGCGGCACCCAGATCATGACGTCGATCGATGCTTTGCAGGAATTCAACGTGGAATCGAGTCCTTATTCCGCTGAATACGCGGGGGTTGGCGCTGCCTTCAATTCCACCACGAAATCGGGAGGGAACCAATTCCACGGCGACCTTTTCGAATTTGTGCGCAACCAGGACACCGACGCCCAGGGCTTTTTTGCACTGACGAAACCTGAGCTTAAGCGCAACCAGTTCGGCGGGACAATAGGCGGCCCGCTGTCGGTCCCCAAACTTTACAACGGAAAGGATAGAACCTTTTTCTTCGTAAGCTATGAGGGCAACAGACTGGTGCAGGGTCTCACTTCAAATGTTCCCGTTCCCACCCAGGCGCAGATGGGAGGCGACTTCAGCGCAGCGGGTCTCCATAAAATTTACGATCCCACCACCACCGTGTCCGGAACCCGCCAGCAGTTTTCTGGCAATAAAATTCCTGCGGGAGAAATCTCTTCCGTTGCACAATACTTCGACAAGCTCATTCCGTTGCCCAATTCGGCAAACGGACTGACTTACATTTCGAATCCAGTCGACTACTATCGCTACGACAACTTCACGCTGCGCGTGGATCAAGTGATCCACACCACCAATAGGGTTTTCGCCAGGTACAGCACGGATCGTAACCGCGAGAACGATTATTCCGCGTTCCCGCTTTTGGGATCCGCATATCTTGAAGGGCCCGCCACCGACTTCGAGATATCCCTTACCAGTACGATCGGATCGCACATCGTCAATGAGGCGCTCTATAACGAGCTTCCGGGGCAGTATCGGGGCTTCGCCTTGTTCCAGGGGCAGGGCGTCGCAATGGACCAGGCGGCGGGCATCGACCCCTCCACCCTAGCGGGGCTCATCGATCCAGGAGCCTCGACCTTCCCAATTTTTAGCGTATCGAATTATCTCGGAGGGATTTTGACTGGCCAATGGCTTGGCGACGGACGCCCCAAAGGCCAGAACAGATACATATATGAATGGGTTGACAATCTCACATGGGAAAGAGGGCGCCATCTTATAAAGCTCGGAACAATGATCGAAAATAACAAATGTTTGCTGTTCGACTCGCGCACCTCGGACGGGAGCTACAACTTCACAGGCGTCATGACTCAAAATCCAGCCTCGTCTTCCGGAACCGGAGACGGCTTTGCCGATTGGTTGCTGGGGTATCCGGCAGCCTCGACCCGTGGTAACTATCCTAACTTTTGGGGCGGCGCCGGAGTCTACTGGCATTTTTATGGTGAGGACGATTGGCGGGCGACTGACAAGCTGACGCTGACCCTTGGCCTGCGCTACGAATACTCGCCCTGGCAGACTCCGTATCTCGGGCAAGGCGCAGGCTTTGATCCGAACCAGTCAAAACCCGTCATCGTCTCAAGCAGCACAGACTCAATTAACCTGAACGCGCAACCGGACGCTCCCGTGGGGTACGCGATTTTTGGAAGTTTGATTCAGACAACCCACCAGGCGGGTCTCCCGATCACAATAACCAATGTCAGCAGGGACCAGTTTGCACCGCGCATCGGATTTGCCTGGCGGCCTTTCGGAGAGAAGACGGTTATTCGCGGCGGCATAGGCCAGTATTACCAGATTGAGAGCACCAACTTACGTTTGAACTTCAACTTTATTCCCTTCAATTTCACCCAAACTGTCAACGCCACGACAGGCGTTGTCCCGACGCGGACCACGGCGAATTTCTTCCAGGGTCAGGCATTCGGCGCCGGCATGACCCCAGCCAATACGCCAGTATCGTGGAGTCCGCTACCCGAACACGCAAAGATGGCAAGCGATGGGCACTGGAGCTTTGGCTTTGAGAAGCAGCTGCCTGCGGGAATGGTGCTTGACGCGAATTACGTGGGCTCGTCGGGAAGACATCTGCCGGGCAGCCTCAACATCAACGATCCCACGCCGGCTGCAGGGGCCATTCAAGCCCGGCGTCCCTATACGAACTTCGGAACGATTAACTACAACACCCAGAATGGCTCCTCCATCTACCACGCCTTCCAAGCCTCACTTCACAAGCGGACGTCTGCCGGACTCTGGTACACCGCGTCGTATACATTCGCAAAGAGCATTGTCAGAGGCCAGAACGTCGCAATGGGAGGGGACGGTTTCATGGTGAAATCGCTGGACGGTGCTAACGTCCCACAAATATTGACGGTCGCCCTGGGATACAGCCTGCCTTTTGGACGCGGTCAACATTTTATGAACAACGCAGGTCCGTTTGTGAACGCCGTCCTCGGGGGCTGGCAGTTCCAGAGCCTCAACAACTTCCGCAGTGGAATTCCCTGGACCCCAACCATCTCCACCGACGTGGCTAACATCGGGGTGGGCAGCCAGCACCCGAATATTGTAGCCCCAGGCGGATGTGCCAGCACGGGTTCGCTAACCCACGCCTTCAACGCAGCCGACTTTGCAGTGCCCGCGCAATACACCTATGGCAATTCAGGCCAAAATATTTGCAGAACCGATAACCTCCAGGAAATAGATATGTCTCTCTTCAAGGAATTCAACGTCACGGAAGGGTCGAAATTCCAATTCCGCTTCGAGGCGTTCAACGTCCCCAACTTGACCGACTTCTCGGGTCCGAGTACCAACATCGATGCCTCCACCTACGGACAGATAACCGGCATCTCTAACACCCCAAGACAGCTGCAATTCGCCTTGAAATACGTATTCTAGGAGTCGTTGAGATACGACTTCACGTCCCATCCTTGCCGTAAAGCCATCCTGCGGCAGGGGTGGGACATTTCATCATGCTTCATTCACAGCCTGCACGATCGATCACACTCATTTGAGGAGAAAAGAAAATGAAGAAAGCTGCTTCGGGCGTGTTGGCTATCGTCCTCGCATTGCCGCTGTGGGCAAGCGCGCAATCCATATACCTCGATCCATCCCAGCCGATCGATAAGCGAGTCGATGACCTGATTCGTCAACTGACTCCTGCCGAGAAGACCTCGCTGCTGAGCACCACCGCGCCGGAGATTGACCGGTTGAAGATTCCGGTGATGAACGGCTGGAACCAGAGCCTGCATGGCATTGTCTGGAGCCAACCGACGACCATGTTTCCGGTATCAATCAGCATGGCGGCTACGTGGGATCCCCCGCTGATTCATGATGTAGCTGGCGCGATTGCGGATGAGGGCAGGGCTGTTTACAACTACTGGCACACGGTTCAAGGAACGGAAGAAAGGATCCGCGGACAAGCAGTAACAGTCACACCCGGCGGGAAGCGGATTGCGCATAACGGGCTGGTATATCGATCGCCCGTAATCAATATGGACCGAGATCCGCGGTGGGGCAGGATTTGGGAGACGTTCGGCGAAGATCCCCTGCTTTCGTCGCGCATCACTGTCGCTTACGTACAGGGAACGCAGGGCGATAACCCGAAGTATCTGGAGCTGGCCGCCACCCTCAAGCACTTTGCGGCGTACGACGATGAAAGGGACCGAGTGAAGACGTCAAACGACATGGTGCCTGAGCGGACCCTGATGGACTATTACGTGCCTCAGTTCAAGGCCGGGATCATGGCGGGCAAAGCTGCTTCGATCATGTCGTCGTACAACGGCATTAATGGCATGCCAAATGCCGAAAACAAGATGATGCTTACGGATATTCTTCGCGACGAGTGGGGATTCCAGGGCTTCGTCGTTCCCGACAGTGGCGCGGTGCGAAACCTCGTGAGCGAGTACCACAAATACCCGACGCTCCAGTTGGCTGCAGCCAAGACGATTCTTGCGGGAAGCGACCTGGATGATGGCTCGTACGCAATCGCGTTGCCTAAAGCGCTGGATGAGGGCCTTTTGACGGAAAAAGACATTGACCAATCAGTGCGTCGAGTGCTGACGATCCGCTTCCGGCTTGGCGAGTTTGACCCTCCTGATATGGTTCCTTACAACAAGCTTGGCTCAGATGTGATGGACTCGCCGGCACACCGGCAGCTTGCCCTGAAGACAGCTCAAGAATCGATTGCGCTGCTCGCCAATGAGAACCACCTTCTACCACTGGACAAGAGCAAGGTCAAAACTTTGGCCGTTATCGGCCCGTTCGCCGACTACGCACAGACTGGACCGAATTACACCGGCGAATACTCGACGTTTGTGAAGCCGCTGGAAGGGATCCAAGAGAAGCTCGGGCCGGGAGTGAAAGTGCTTTACGCGCGAGGGAGCGGGATTGTAGAGACCGATAACCCCGAAGCCAGCCTCAGTGAGGCCGTGACAGCGGCCAAGCAAGCCGACGTTGCGATCCTGTTTGTCGGCACCAACCAACTGCTGGAGAGGGAGGGGCTGGATCGTGAATATCTCAATCTGCCGCCGGTACAAATCGCGCTGGTGCAGAGGGTGATGCAAGCAAATCCGAATACGGCAATCGTGTTGGTGAACGGAGGGCCGATATCGCTCGCACCTCCGTTTGCGGGTGGAGGCCAGCGTTCGACGGAGACACGTTATCCCACTGTCGTCGACATGTTCTGGGCCGGCGAAGAAGGCGGGACTGCCATCGCCGATGTGCTGTTCGGCGACTACAACCCATCCGGCAGGCTGCCCTACCCGGTGTATGCATCAGATCGAGGGCTGCCGCCAATGACGGAGTACGACATTTCCAAGGGATTCACTTATATGTACGCGATTGACAAGCCGCTGTTCGCGTTTGGTCATGGCTTGAGCTACACGAGTTTTGCTTACGGCAATCTCGGCCTTTCTTCGGCACAGGTCGGAAGCGATGGGACAGTGAAGATTCATGTAGATGTGAAGAACACGGGCGACCGGGCTGGAGACGAGGTTGTGCAAATGTACGTGCACAACAACGATCAAAGTGCGCTTCAGCCACACGAGCAACTGCAGGGGTTCGAGCGCATCAGTCTCAATCCCGGCGAAAGCAAAACGGTGAATTTTACTTTGCCCGTCGAGCAGCTTTCGTTCTGGGATACGAGCAAGCATGCGTATGTCATCCACCCCGGAACATTCGACGTGATGGTTGGAAGCGCCTCGGACGATATCCGGCAGAAGGGAAGCTTCGAAGTATCAAACGCGCGAGAGTGGCCGCCCACGGACCTGACCACCAAGCTCGCGGATGGCGACTATTCCCACGCAGGACAATAAAGAGGCAGCTCGCGGCGGGCGTGGTATGGAAGCGGTGAGCGCTGCTCAGGAGCACCGGCTGGCGCGAGAGTAGCGCCTGAGCAGCTATCGTATGAAGTGCGGAGAGACCGTGGAATGAAGATGCATAAGGTGGGATTGACCCGGCCCGGAAAACTGTGCCGAAGGAGGTTGGAGATTTCGGCCCGCGTGGTTCGGTTAGTGCCCGTTTGGCGGGCAGAATTGCGGTTAATGTAACTCAAGTGATGGTCTCAAGCAAGAGCTTTGAGACCGGAGCGTAGGTGAAATCACTGCCAGCCGTCGCCGTGCGGGGGAAATGTGGGAAACGCGGAGCGTTTTCCAAGGCGGCTTTATCGCCGTCATTGTGTGCCGTACATGTTCGACAGTTGGAGGGTGCAAGCCCCTTATCCAACCTGATGGAGGTGAAGGCTTAGCCCTAATACTGTTCACTTAACTAAATCTGTGGCATTCTGTATGAGACAAGGACAGGAGGCCACGGTTGGCGCGTACGGTTGCGGAACTCCCTCCGGGTGCCCGGATCACGGACTACATCAGCCTTGGCGTAATAACCAAGACGTTTCCTCTCTCCAGCATCGGGCCAGTGCTTTCAACCACAGGGAGGTCCAGCATTCGTCAGCGCGATCTGCCGGCACAGGTGGTTGTCTACTACGTCATCGCTCTGGCGCTGTACATGCCATCGTCCTATCGCGAGGTATTGCGTTGTCTTCTGGAAGCAGTCCAGTGGCTGCGCGATCCGTCATTGGGTGTGCGGGTGGCTGGGAAATCGGGCATCTCTCAGGCCCGAACGCGGCTGGGCTGGGAGCCACTGCGGCAGTTGCATGATGAGTTGGTCAAGCCGGTGGCTGTCGGCAGCACGCGGGGCGCGTGGTATCGGAGGTGGCGCCTGGTGAGCCTGGATGGCAGCACATTCGATGTTGCCGACGAAAAGGCCAACGAAGATGCTTTCTCTCGTCCTGGAGCCAGCCGCGGTTCAAGTGCTTATCCTCAAATCCGTTTTGTGTCCCTGGTGGAGAACGGCACACACGTGCTGTTTGGAAGTCACATGGACGGTTACCGGACCGGAGAAATCACGCTGGCAAAATCGGCTCTTCCGGCTTTGCGTAAAGGCATGCTCTGTTTGGCTGACCGGAACTTCTTCGGCTTCGAACTGTGGAATCAGGCATCTGGCACGGGCGCGGACTTGCTCTGGCGGATGAAGAAGAACATGCGCATGGCCTCAGAGAAACGCCTGCCCGATGGCTCCTATTTGAGCCAGGTGTATCCTTCCGAGCGCGACTGGCGACACAAAACCAACGGACAAATTCTTCGCGTGATCGATTACCGCCTGGAAGGAATCGCGGGCTCCGAGCCGATCTATCGCTTGGCGACCACCATCCTCGATCCTGGCAAAGCTGCAGCCGATGAACTCGCCGCCCTTTATCACGAGCGCTGGGAGATAGAAACGGCATTCGATGAACTCAAGACCCACCTGCGCGGCGCCAAGATCGTGCTGCGCAGCAAGACACCGGATTTGGTGCGTCAAGAGTTCTACGGACTTTTGATGGCTCACTTCGCCATCCGCGGCCTGATGCACGAAGCCGCCCTCAAAGCCGATGAAGACCCCGACCGGCTCTCGTTCCTCCACGCCGTGCGCGTGATCCGCCGCAAAATGGGTGTCTATGGCGCCATTCCCCCCTGCGAAGAGGAGAGCCTTTCATAAGGCGGTGCTTGGCGAAATACTCGAGGAACGCGTCGTCTCCAGCCGCGATCGCCACAATCTTCGCGGGGTCAAGCGCAAGATGAGCAACTTCCCGCTCCGTTCGCGCCACGGCAAGACCCTGCCCGCGATCAACATCCGAGCAGCCATCAGGATAGCTAAGTGAACAGTATTAGGCTTAGCCCGCATTTCTCACGAGCTGGGTGTCGATTAGGGTGAGTAATTTTGGAAAAGAGGTAGGAAAGGCCGTCAGTTCATGGCATAAGTGCGTTGTCGAAGCGTAGTGGTAGCCGAGGAAAGGCGGCCTTTCTGATGACAGAGTGTAACCAAGGTTGGTTCTCGTTTGCAGCCCATTTTTCGCGTCGCGTAGAGGCCGGGTTCACTGCTGGTCAAGTGTCGAGCGACGGCGGAGCGTTGTTGTTGCGAGAAGCAGATCGCAAGATCAGCCTGCTGGGGCGGGTGGCGAGCTGTTTCATCGATGGCCGTGCACCATTGCTGGTCAAGCACCGCTTGTCGGAGATGCTGGCGCAGCGCATCTACGGGTTGGCGCTGGGCTACGAAGACCTGAACGATCACGAGCAGTTGCGTGCCGATCCGCTGTTTGCCCTGCTCAGCGGCAAGCGCAAGCTGGAGGAGCCGCTGGCTGGCAAGAGTACGCTGAACCGGCTGGAGTTGACCGGCCGCAGCCTGCGTTATCATAAGATCAGCTACTCGGCCGAGTCGATGGACCGGCTGCTGACGAACCTGTTCATCGAGTCGCATGCCGCACCGCCAGCTCAGATCGTGCTCGATCTGGACGCGACCGACATCCCGCTCTACGGCCATCAGCCGGAGCGCTTCTTCCACGGCTACTACGACAGCTATGGCTTGAGAAAGGCCAACAGCCGCCTGTTCACATGCTCGGACTGTTCTTGTTGCACCCAGTGCCCTGCGTCGTCGATCAGGTACACGCCACGGAGTTGAGTGCAGACTTGCTTCTCCATCCTTTCGAAGGCGCCCGGCCTTTGATAAACATTCCAGTCGCTTTTGCCGGCGATGAACAAGGTCGGAACGTCGATCGTGCGGCCGGAAAAGAGGCGCAGTTCAGCCGAGTTGCGCGAATCCTGGCCGACGCGATACCCCTCCAGCCCCCCCTGGAAGCCCGTGCGAGTGTATTCATTGCTGTAAACCGTCAGTTCGCGTTCTGTCAGCCATTTGCACGTTGCGATTTGTTCCGCGGAGGGCATCTCGGGGGCGACGGTCTCTGCCATGCCTTTGTCAAAATCCATGATGTAGTAGCGCGGCATCTTCGCCAGCTCGGTGGCAGTCCACGACTTGAGCGGAAATGGCCTGTTGCCCGGCCAATCTGCACTTTTCATGTAATAGTAGGCGCGGAGGAAGTTGTGAACACCCTCCGGCGCGTGCCACATGTCGTCGTTCGCTTCACGAGTGGCATAGTAACGCTGGTAATGCTTTCGTGGAGGAGTAAGCGCAGCCAGTTCGTCATAGATATTGTCTTTGGGGGCGGTGGTTGCGGCGCCTAGTGTAGGCACATTGGCCGTGTTGAACGCCAGAGACGGAGTACCGCCAAAAGGACCGCTCATCAACACAAGAGACTGAAAGACGTCTGGCCGTACGATGGAACACCAAGCTGCCAAAGGCGCTCCAAAATCGTGTCCGACGACGGCGGAGACCGAGCGATAGCCAAATGCAACAACCAAACCAAGTACATCTCTGACCAGGTTTAATGTGCGGAATGGACTAAGGTCGTCGTCGTACTTAACGTCCCAGCCATCGGTCCGGCCGTAGCCACGCAGATCAGGAGCGATGGCATGATATCCAGCCGCAGCCAAGGCCGGCATAACCTTGCGCCAGCTGAAAGCGAGCTCGGGGAAACCATGAAGGAGCACGACGGCTGGCCGGTCTCTCGTCTCGAATCCAGCTTCGAGCACATGCATCCTGATTCCGTTGCCGTTGTTCAAAAAGCGAGAGCGCATTAATGCGGGAAGGGCTGACGGATAATAAGGCTCCGTTTCGGAGGGCACCTGTGTTGCGCCAACATCCGTCGCATGCAGCAGCTTGCTAATTGCTAGGGCACCTACGAATTTTCCTGCGCCATGCAAAAACTCACGGCGTGCCACAGCGCCGCTGAAGAGAGTGTTAGCTCGTTCAATTCGAGTTGTCGACACTTGTCATTCCCCTCAAAACCGTCCTCGCGATCTCATTGGTCAAGGCGCTCAAGAGAAGGCATGATGGGCAGGGAGCCCCGGACCTCATCGAGCCAGTTGCTCCAAGCCTTTGGATCTTTCCCATCGTTCCGACCTGTTAATGCTTCGAGTGTAAGATGAGCAAATTCTGCAAGGTTGGCGCGGCGATCTTCAAGAAACGGAATGAGGGCTTCGTATCCTTCAGCGTCCCCCAGCGTAGCCATGGCGCGGCCCAGGATTAATTCGACAAGCGCACGACGATCGAGGCGGAAATCGATCACAAGGCCCTCGCATACCGATTGCCGATTCAGATTGGGCCGGTTACGAAGCTTCCTGAGGATCGGCAATGCGGCTGGATCGCCGAGCAACATCGCTCCATAACAGATAGAATCGACATAATGGAACGGCCACGGCAGCTCCGACGAAAAGTCGTTGGGCTCTGCCTTCACAAGGTCGGCAAACTTGTCCCATACAGCGAGCGCGCGCGGGTCGCGGCACATCCCGATGCAGTAAACCAAGTCGGCTGGCGCGATGGGGACGCAATGCCACTTCCGGTGCGGAAGATTGCCATTTGGCAGCGGCTTTGGCGGAACATTCGGGCTGGCCAGCGACCGCTCAAATGCATCGACAAGCGTTGGAACTCCCGCCCTCGAACTGAACATTGCCAGCGCTTGCGCTAATCTAACTTTCCGGTCTCCACTTGCTTGTGCGTGTTCCTCTTCCAGAATCGACACAGCTATACGGGGATCGGCGGTACAAATCTCGACAAACGGCACCCTCTTACGAAAGTCCGGAGTCCCTTCACGTGCCAGCAGCCGCTCCTCCCACGCGCCTAGCGGACTGCCATCCAGCTCCTTGACGAACGCTCTTACCTCGGCCTCATTCCATGGCTCATCCCTGATAGTGCGGGTGAGCATCTCCGGAAGCAGCGTGCCTACCTCCGTGAGCCGCCGCTGCACCTTAGAAAAGTCAACATTGCGCGGTGGAACCTTTTCTCTTATCGCGTGGGCAGCAGCAACACCTACAGAACCACCAAGGTTCTCCATGTCTGGTTGATTGCGCAGATTGAAGAGCGTGTCGTGTTTACCCGAATAGGCCTTCGCAGCAACGATGATGTTATCCAGCCCGCGCGGGAGCAAGGCGCGGTAAGGCATTTCCGTCGGAATGATCGGCGATATGAACCCCGTGCGAAGCCAATCGGTCGTGACCTTTCCGTGGATGTCCATTGTGCCCGCTCCCATATTGATGACATCAGGGTATTCACGCTGGTGGAGGATATCGGAGTAATTCACCAAGATATCCCCGATAATGTGACGTGACTCGCGAGTAGCCAAGTAGACCCCGTGATCGTGGCATTTTGGTCCGAGTCGGCGGCCCACCAAGATGGCACGTGTGTAGTCGTCCACGTTGCTAATGTCGACCGAGTTTTGGAAATCCAGTCTGAGGAAGGTCGGCTCAAGAAACTCAGCCAGATAACAATACATGGGATAGTGCTCGTGTGCTGGGCCGTAGACGAACTCAGCTCCGGCAAACGCGGCGACGTCGCCGTCACCAGTGGTATCAACGGTTATCTCGGACAGGATCGCCATTGGTCCGTATGGTGTTGCGGCCACCACGCCACGAAGTTGCTCATCCTCGATTACGGCTGCGATTACAGTTGCATTGAAGTTAACATCGACCTGCGAATTGCAGGCGTCGTTGAGCAACGCCCACATCTTGGCTTCGATGTTCCAGGACTGATTGAGCGTATTGGATGATAGCGGCCAATTGATCGATTTGTGAACGTCATCGACAAGCCGGCTGTTGCGCAGTGCAAAGCCAGCCCAATAACGACCGAAGAAGTATTGGTAAACTCCCCCAATGGTTCCAGCGCCACCCAATCCCGAGTTGAGATCGAGGACGATCGTCCTGGCCCCTTCGCGGCTCGCAGAACTTGCGCAGGTTGCGCCGCAGGTGCCTCCACCAACAACCAGGACGTCTGCCTCCTTATGCACCGGAACAACTGAAGGCGGCACCATCAATCTTTCGTAAAAACGTCCACGCTGGGGTGAGTCTTGCGCTTTGACCTCGAGCCGGTGGGGATACGAGTAAAAGACTTTGTAGTCAGAGTCTCTGATCGACAGCGACTTCACCGCTTCGAATAGTCGGAAGCGCAGCCTGAGCGAAGGCCTTTCCCACAAGCGAAGCATTGACTGGATCGCGAACTAGTTCTTGGTGCCCAACGGCCTCATTGATGCACCATAAACCCTTCACGGGGCCAGCCAAATCTTGAAGCGGCACTCGAACGGGATGGTTGGCTTTGTCACTCAAGGCCAGTTCTGAAGGGCTCAATCCGGTAGTCCATTGCGGCCCACGATTTTGGAATGCAGTTGTTTGCGGTCCGTCGAGCTCCATAGCGCAGACGCCGAGCTTTGCATGAGCGAATGCCGGGACAGTCTGAATGAGATGAGCGGCCAAGTGCATGCTGCGGCGTCGCGCCTCGATTTCTCGTTGTGTCCTGCCATCGTGGTCCATTCCACCCATCTGCAGATCGAGGGGGCACTCGAGCAAAATGTGATCCGCTCCCCTATATCCCCTATGGACTGTCAACGTATTCCCGGCTATACCCAGCTCTGCCGGAATACGAATGCTGAGCGAATTTAATGGCCCGACGCCTGTGAACTCCATCATCCGTACGAAGTGAAAGTCGCCTAGCGACTCTGCCCTAAATTTCGCTCCTGCTAATCGCGCTACCAGTGCAGTGCTTGTCGTATCGATGACTTGATGTGCAAGAAGCGCCTGACGGCCCGACTTATTGCCAATTACGATTCCGCGGATCTCTCCATCTGAAACAACCACGCCAGTGGGAAAGCTTGCATAGACCAGTTGCACCTTGGCATCGAGAAGTAGATCCTCGGCCGCAAGCTTGAAGCTGTCCATCCAAAGCGGAGTCTCTCCCGGCGCAGGTTTGATGTTCATCTTCTTCAGACACACGGCAAAAACATCCGGAACATCTCCAGACTGAGCGAGACTACCTAGATCAACCCAGGGCTTGAGCGTGGCGGCAATTTCCCGCCCGAGGTAGGTCCGGTGCTCGACGAGAACGACCTTTTTGCCTGCACGGGCAAACTCGAGAGCGGCAGCGATCCCAACGAGCGAACCTCCGGCGACGATTACATCCGAGCGAAGCAAAATGGGCAGCCGGGACCGCGTAAAGCAGACACACGGCCCACTAATCGGTGCGGTCGCTTCCTCTGCAAGCAATGCCGAATCTGTCACAAGCATTGCAATCGTGCCCGCACCGAGGCCGGTCAGAAAACTGCGGCGGGAAAAACCGCGCGATCCTTTGTTCTTCATAATGCCTCGTTTCGTTCCTGAAAAAATTCAGAAGCTGTTTCATTAACTCCGCAAGATAAGGTAAACGGTTGGCCCTGGTGGGGACGTAGTGTCTCCAAAGGGCGGAAAGCGGGCCCTAAAAACACCAAATCAAGCGCGAACGGCCTTCATTTTGGGCAGATCTCGCTCGGCAATCACAGCTAAAGCGGCGCGGCGCTCCGACGCCGCGAAATCATGAGCCTGTGCAGAGGCTCCCTAGTGTGCGGTCTTGGTTTCACTGGCAATCCAGAATTCGAAGGATTGCGGTTGGACTGTGATTGCCACATCCTCGCCACCCCGCTTTCTTCCAATAGGCTGGTTGAGCGCTGTCACCGTGTAGCGGTGACCAACCAGCGTTCCGCTGTCTTCCCCATGCAAGTGGAAGGTGAACGGTACAGGACCCCGGTTGGACAATGCAATGCCCAGCTCGCCCTGCTTGCTGCGCCAAACGAGGATCCGCTGGTCATATCGGACAGTGTCTTCGTCGACCTGCAGACGCGTAGAGTCCCAGGGCATGTATTTCACGAATCCGGCAAGTGCATTCCAATTCTGAGCATTGAACACCCAATGACCTGGCTCAAGATTTGGAGCCAGGGCTTGCTTTGGTTGGCCTTTTGGAAGCCAGAAGCCAAGGCCATAGCCTTTCGCTTCGATGTTCGTCACAGGCCTCAGCGCATGCAGCCAGAACCATGTTGGCGAATCCTTCGAAGACCAGCCAATTCATCACGCTCTGGCCCGTATTCATGAAGAAAGAGTTGAACGTGGGGTGGTCCCACGGCTGGTATTCGAATTCGTTTTGATAAACGGGCTTTCCGTCGGCCCCTTTCAGGTACTCGGCTCGCTTGTCGATCTGGTCGTTTGAGTCGTGACCGATCTGGTGCCACGTCCACGCGTCAATGTACTTCTCCAGCGCCGGATCCTTTCGAATCTCCGCTGCGTACGGTCCTGCCGGACCATCCCTGCTCGGGGCATGAATCTCCACATTGGGCAGAAGCGCGCGTACTTTCGGCGCCGCAAATCTCAATGCCACCGCATAGTCCTCAGGTGAGTAATAACAGGTTCCATAGTGCTGTTTTGCCGCGTCGTCATGCGGGCCGGTCGCCTTGCGCGGACGGCCAACGTCCGGTTCGTTCTGCATCCCCCACATCGCGATATGCAGACCATGCGCCTGCAGGTAGCGAAGGTCCTCAATCATGGCGTCAGAAAAGGCATTCAAGAAGGCTGGATCGTTGCCCGCGATGGTACCGCCATAGAAGGTCTTGTTCTGTTTCCAGAATGGCGCCGGGGACCAGTATTCAACATCGAATCCCTCGATACCGGATTCATCCTGCATCGTTCGCAGATCGTCCATCTGCCCGGGGTACCGCTCGATGATGTGCTTCTGATCGGCGTCGGTCCCGCGAAGGTGAACACCTAGTCCTAGGCGTACATACCGAAACCCGTGCAGAAGCTGATGGTAGAACCTTGTGCGCTCTTCCGGGGTCAGATCATGTGGAACCGAGATGACTGCGTCCGGCATACCCGTATTACCGGAAGCGACACTGTCGTTGTGGATCATCAATCCAAGCCCCTTGATGACCTGCCGTGGCTGGTCGGCTCGAATCGTATAGTTTCCGCTAGTCTGCGCCGCAACATGCGTCCCCGCAATCCAGAGCGCTGAAGCCGCAATGCCACAGAGGCCGCGCCAGAGGATCGTTCTAAGGGTAAGTCTGCCTGGTCTCATGTCCTGTTCTCCTGAAGTTACGCGATGAAGCTCGCGAGAGCTATGTGGCGCCGGATATAGTGCCGGTCCTCTCAATAAACCGGCACTTCGTAAATCGTGGCTGCTCGATCGCCCTCATCACTGGAAGTGTTAGGACTTAACCATCCCTCCTCTGACGCTCAATCAGTTCTGGTCGAAAATGTCGAAAGAGTCGCAACCGCTCTGAGTCGCAGCCTTGGGCATGTTCGCAGGTTACGCATTCCCCCTGTAATCGCTCGAGCGAAGCCTATCAAACGCCTCCACTCTTTGCTTCTTTGATCAGATGATCCGCCGCACGATACGCAAGTGCCTGGATGGTGAATGCGGGATGATTCCGGCCGCCGGTGACGAAGTTGCTGCCATCCACAATGAACAAGTTCGGCACGTCGTGCGCACGGTGGTACTTGTCCACCACCGAATTCTTCGGGGCGTTCCCCATTCGGCAGGTGCCCCGGCTATGGGCTCCTCCCCTGGGTTCGCCGATGGGTTCCGCCCACATCGTTTTGGCTCCGGCCGCCTGGAGAATTTCCAACGACTTCTGGCTGAAGAATTCCACACACTTGCGGTCGTTCGGATGGCCCGCCGACGTGATACGCATTGCTGGTAAACCCCAGGCGTCTTCCAAATCGGGGTCCAGATCCACTCGATTGGTCTCAACCGGCAACTGCGTGATGTAGCTGACCATGTCCACCCTGTGGTTGGCCCACTCTCGGAGCACCTTCTTGTAGCCTGCTCCCCAACTTGGAGCGCCGTGTTGAACTTGAAGCCCCCATTGAATGGGCGTCTGCAGCTCCAGCCCGCGAGCGGTCATGCGGCCGCCGCCATAGAAGCCGCGCTTGGGATCGCTCGGGACATATTCGACAACGGCAGCCCCGCACACGATGCCCTTGTATTCGTTGACCGGATGCTCGAAGATTCCGCTGGCGTGAGCACCGTTTCCACTCATCAGGTACTTGCCGACCACGCCGTTGGAATTTGCGAGACCGTCAGGAAAGTGTGCCGATTTCGAGATCAGCAGCAGTCGCGGCGTCTCCAGACCGTTTGCGGAAAGCACCACTGCCTTGGCCTTCTGAAAGACCTCTCTCTTCTGGGAGTCGAAATAGATGGCCCCTGTCACGCGGCCGTTCTTATCGACGGGGATTTCACGAACGTAGCTTAGCGTTCGGATTTCGCATCGGCCGGTCCTCTCGGCAATGGGAATCACGGTGACGGCCGCACTCGACCGCGCTTTGATCTGGCATCCAAAGCCCGAACACATTCCGCAATTAATGCATCCTGGCCGCCCATGATAGGGCTGGCTAAGAATCGCGGTGACATTGTTTACGACTTTAATGCCAAGCTTGCGGCCCGCGGCCATCAGCAGTGCGCCGGAACTTTTCAGCGGCATCGGCAGGACAGGATAGGGCTTCGACATGGGCGCCAGGAACGGTGTGTCGATCTTCTGCGGGCCCGAGATACCGAGCTCCCACTCGGCCTTAGTGTAGTAGGGCTCCAGCTCGTCATAGGTGATGGGCCAGTCCGCAAAACCGGTGCCGGCGATCGTCCCCTCGTGCGTGGCTTCATTGAACTCGTACGGAAGGTGGCGCCAACTGCTGCCGCCGTAGGTCACCGTTCCACCCCCCAGCACACACGGCATTGTCATTCTGCCCCGGACGGCTTTGTCCTTGTCGGTCTGGCGCCAGGTGCTCGGCTGCAGGCGAGGGTCGGAGGCAAAACGGTCAGCGAAGGTTGGAGGGTAGAGAGTGGCAAGGAGCTCGTCCTTGGTATAGTCCTCGTCGTGCCCGTATGCGCCAGGACCACCCTGCTCTAGCATCACTACCGAAAACCCCGCCACAGAGAGTTCCTTGGCCATGACGCTTCCGGCGCATCCGGACCCGATGACAACAAAATCAACCTCGGTCGATGGCTTAAACCGTATCATCCCTGTTTCCTCTCGTCCTGAGCCTGGTGGTTCCCTTCGCGAACAGTGTCGTAATAGCCAAACGGCGGCTTGAAACGCAGCGAGTCATCGTACCCGATCAGTTTCCAGCCCATCTTGTTGTAATTTCCGCCATGCACCGGGCTCGCAAACATCCCGATAATCGTATGCATACGGACCGTCATGAAAAATTGGCCTTTCTCGATGGCAGTCAGCAATTGGATCTGCTGCGGAGAGGAGAGCGCCGCGAAGCTCTCGGCTCCAGGGAAAAGCTCCTGCGTCTTCGCCTCAAGGTCCTGCAGCCCCTGGGTGTAGATCGGCTGGCTGTCGCTCAGAAACGTTGCTAACCCGCGGTCGATGAAATAGACACACCGAGCCTCTCGCGCCCCCGGAGTGTCATCGGAGGGAATGATCTGGGCCGCCATCGCATCGATATCCGCGGCTTGTTCGTTGGTGAAGAACGCGAGGTCGGGCGGTCTCCCCGCAGCCGCCTGATCCGCATACGCCTCCGCATCCAGGATTCCGCTCCAGTTCGACAGCACCCACGTGGAGCTCAATCCTAGGCCGGCGCCGATCAAAAATGATCGCCGTGATTGATTGTTCATCGTAATTCTTGTTCCTTTCGTGTTACCGGTCGATGCGGATGGTCATGTTGTCGAGCGCGTCGTGGTCGATGGGATAGCCGAGGCCCGGCGCCGTGGGCGCATGCACATACCCCTCCGCATCGACGCGAATCTTATCTTTGTAAAACGGCCGGTCCGCCCACTCGGCCGGATGCGGCATCTCAAACCAGAACGAGTTCGGCAGCGCCAGCTCCACCTGGAAGGCGACCGCGATGTCCGGAACAATGCCCCAGTTGTGCGGGTGGCACTCCAGGCCGTGCGCATCGGCCAGCAGCCCGACGCGAAACGCCCCAGAGATTCCCCCCACGTTGTCATTGGTCACGCGGACCACGTCCACTGCGTCGCGTTTGATGTATTCTGCGAAATCAGCGATCGAGTAGAGGAATTCGCCGATCAGCAGGGGTAAATCGAGAGCCGCGCAAAGCTCGATCAGGCCCTCCACATCCACAGATGGGATCGGATCCTCAAACCAGGCTACAGTCAATTCGTCGAGCACGCGGCCCACCTTCATGGCCTCGGTTCGGTCGAAGCGCATGATTGGATCGCACATCAGAACAAACTCGTCGCCCACCGCTTTGCGGACTTCCCGCATCTCCTCGATGCAGCCCAGGTAGCTGGGAATCGGTGGCCCCGAGGCATGCTGTGCCGCGCCGGGATGAACCTTGTAGCCCTTGTAGCCGAGCTTCATCGCCTGCAGCGCATCGGGTACGTAGTCTTCGATCGACGGCAGCAGTTGCGAGGTCGCGTACCCCATTAGCTTGTCGCTAGTCGGATTGCCGCCCTGCAGTATCTTGTAAATCGGCCGATTCACTGCTTTGCCCAGGATGTCCCACATGCAGACGTCGGCGGCGCAGGTGTAGTAGTTGGGCCAAGCGCCGCCGCCGCGCGTGGTCATCCCGGAAAATGCGGGCCCTGCGCCCGGCCCCGTGCCCGCCGGTCTCCCAGAATGGTAGGCGCCCTTTTGTCCCGGCGAGTCGAAGCCGTAGGGATCCTTCATGCCGCTGGTTGACGTGAGCACGGGCAACAGATCCACCACACTTTTGCCTACCAGAATCGGCTTGGCCCAGTCGAGCCATCCCTTGGTAGGGTTGCGCGCGCCGATTGTGTAGTTGCCCTCGATTCCGCTGTTAGTCACGATCGAGATCAGTTCGCCGGTCTCCGATCCGTCCAGCTTCCGGAAGTTGGGAATCCTGTTGGTGTCGGTGACGTAGACCTTCACTTCTTTGATGGTCAGGTCAGGCAGATCGCCCGGCTTCACATCTACCGATTCGGCAGCTGCTGCAATAGGATTGGCGAGACCGGCCATGCCGGCCGCCGCAAGTCCGGTCGTCCCGGCCAGAAACTCACGTCGCGATGTCTTGGGAACCATTTGAGCCCTTTCTGAGGTTTTCCTTCGAACGCACAAAAGGTGTCCCGGAGAGCAACTGGTTCGCTGCCCTCCGGGAATGCAGGCGGAAGCCTAGTAATAAAGCTTTAGTGCAAACTGGATCTGCCGCGGGTCATACGGTGCATCCCGCGTGGAGCCGATCTCGCCGAAGTTGGCGTTGGTGTAGTTGCCCGAGTTGGCGATGCCAACCACTCCGTTGCCGCTGAAGTTCGGGGCATTGAAGTTCGGATGGTTGAAGATGTTGAAGAACTCCGCCCGGAACTGCGTCGACCAGCGCTCATTGATCCTGAAGGTCTTAAAGGTGGAGAAATCCAGGCGGTGGAATCCCGGCCCGCGGGTCGCGGTCAGGTTTGCGCCCAGAGTAGGCGCGCCCGCCACGCAGCCCGAGGGCGAAGTGGTCGAGCCGTACACGCAAGGCTGCGCAAAGGCCGCCGGATTCCCATACCAGCTCAGCTTGCCATTCGAGTCCGTATGCAGCCCTAGCTTCTGATCCTGCCCGGCTACCTTCACCACGTAGCAGGTGCTGCCGGTGGTGGTGGCTGTCGGACAGGTCAGCCCGATCGGCTGGCCGCCCTGCAAGTTGGTGAGCCAGTTGATTGACCAGCCGCCGAACAGCTTGTCGGTCAGCCCTGATTGGTTCATGAAGCGCTGGTCCTTGCCGAATGGCAGTTGATATCCGCCGCTAAAGTGGATTACCTGGGGCAGATCAAAGGCCGCATAGGTCCAGTCATAGTGCGGGCCATAGCCCGGGATGTCAGGCGCGCGGTAACCGCCCGCCGTGCCACCGCCATCCAGCAGGTCTCCGGCATTCGACAGCGTCTTCGACCACGTGTAGGCGAAGATGAAGTTCAACCCGTTCGAGTACCGTTGCTCGAGCTTCGTCTGCAACCCGTTGTACATGCTGTGCCCTTCCGTCATGCGGAACGTCGTGCTGCGTGCGAAATCCGGGAAGGGCATCGCAGTCTTGACGTTCGAACCTGGCGCCAGCAGCGCGGTCACGTTGTTCGCGCCCTGGTTCGCCTCCTCATGCTCCATGTCGGTCATCACGTACGCAGCTTGTATTGACAGATTCTGCGTGATCGAGTACTGCAGGGTAAGATTGGCGCTGGTATCGCGTGGCGTCTGGTAGTTATACTGGAGCGCCTGCAACGACAGACCCGAGGCGTTCACCGCAGTGGGCGTGAACGCAACGCATGAGAGGCCCGCTTCCAGCGTGGCTGTTCCGGTTTGCGTCCCGCTTCCATTCAGAGCCGTGGAGCAACCCGCGTAAGGTGTGCCGTAGCTTACAGGCGCAACCGACGACAATCCGGTGGGTGTGCCCGAGGCCACCAGCGGAGCGTACGAAAAGCTGAAGATGAACGGATAGTTCTCCGCCAAGTCAGGCCCCGAACCATAGTTCTCCGACTGGTTGAAGAAGAGCCCGGCGCCAGCCCGCATCACCAGTTTTGGGCTGATCTGGTAGGCGAGTCCGATGCGTGGTGCGAAGTTGGTGTTCGGTACCTGCACCATGCCGTTCCCGTAGGCATCGGTCTGAAGCAACTTGATGCCGTCGGTGGCCAACAGGTCCACAAACCCATTGCCGTTCAAACTCGGCGTGTTCGCGGTTGAAGATAGCGCCCTCGGCGATTTGCCGCTGGCCGGGATGATGTAGACAGGGGTTTTGAATCCAAGCGGCCCGCCGTAAGGAACAAAGTCTGCCTGCGCGCCATTCCTCTCAAGCACCGGTGAGTAGTAATCCCAGCGCACGCCGAGATTGAGCGTCAACTTGCGCGCGATCTTCCAGTCATCCTGGAAGTAGGGCGCCAGGTACTTCCTCAGGTGGTAGTACTTGATCATGTTCGAGGCGGTCACGGCATCGGAGCCGCCAGAGTAATTCACTCCGCCGTTCGCCGGGTAAGTTGCCGCGGTGGGCGTCAGCAGAACCTGCGCAATGCCCAGGGTGGTGCTGTTCTTGTTCGGAACATCCACGTAGCTTCCGTTGAAGTCGAACACGCCGCGCGATGCCGGCACCATGATGTTGTCGAAGATGCCGCGCAGAATCTCAACTCCTGCCTTCAGGCTGTGTTTGCCTGCGATCTTGGTGAAATCGTCGTCGAACTGCTCGGCCTGCCCCACCTCAAGGCCCGGCAGCCACTGCGGACTGCCGATGGAGCTCAAACCGCCGATGGTGACAGCCGGAAGCCCGCCATTGTCCGGCAATGCAGGAATGCCCTGGATGCCGAACTGGGCCGGAATGCCGGTTTGGGTCGCAACCGGGCTCCACCGCGTGGAGAAGTAGTGGTTGAACCCGATCCGTGCCACGTTGATCATGGTCGGGCTGAACTCGTGTGTGTAGGCCGCTGCATCCGCGTCAACCCGCACTTGGACCACGCCCTGGGCGTAGATACCGCCATCCGCAATGCCCCCGAACGGCCCCGGGATATACGCCGGATCATTCTCCCAGCTGAACCGGTAGAAAGCCTGGTCCTTGGGCGACAAGTCGAAGTCAAAGCGCGTATCAAACGCATTCCGGTGTTCATAAAGCCGCGGCGTGGCCACGAAATTGTTGGTCACGCTCGAACTGGTGGGCAATGGGAAAATATTCATCAGCTTGACCGCATTCGAATCGAGCCGATTTGCGGGAATCTGGTTGAGCAGGCAGGCCGTGGTGAAGTTCGCGGTGGCCGGGCTGCAGGTGCTGCCCGTGCCCAGGAACGGATCGCGCACATAGCCACTCGCCGTTGCCGTCAGGCCTGAAACCGGATCCACGGTGTTGGCTGTGACCTGTCGCGTGGTCGCAGGATCCAGGATGGTACCCGGCAGAATCATGCGTCCCAGCAGGTCGGCCCGTGCTCCTGTCGAGGTCACCCGGTCCGCCAGGTTCGTGTATCCGCTGTTGCGCTCCGCCACCGTCGGGACAGACAAACCGGATTGCGTATTCCCTTGAACCCTTTGCAATCCCTCGTAGTCGCCGAAGAGAAAGATCTTGTTCTTCTTGATCGGCCCGCCGAAGGTGCCACCGAACTGGTTCTGGCGCAGAGCGCCTTTTTTCACCGGCGCCTGCTCGAAGTAGTCATGCGCATCGAGAACGTCGTTGCGGAAGTACTCCCACATTCCGCCGTGGATGTCGTTCGTGCCCGACTTGATCGTCGCATTCAGAACCGCGCCCGCAGAGCGGCCGAGCTCAGCGCTAAAATCCGCGGTCTGAACCTTGAACTCCTGAACCGCCTCCAACGGTGGAAGAATGACAAAGTTGGTGGCGATCATGCCCGTGTAATTGTTGTTGTCGACACCATCAAGCATGAAGTTATTCTGCGCTCTCTTCAGCCCGTTGGCAGTGAAAGATCCGGTGGATGCGAATCCGCGCGTATCGGGCTGCGCAAACTGCATGCCAGCGCCTATCTGGGCCAAAAAGATGAAATTGCGCCCATTGAGAGGCAAGTTGTTCTTCGTCATCTCATCGACGGTCTGGCCAACCGACGCCTCCTCGGTTTGCATGACCGGTGGCGCGCTCGTCACCTGGACAGTTTCATTCGTACCGCCGGGCCTCAGCTGTATGTTGACCATCAGAATCTGCGATATGTTCAGGGTCAGATTCTGTTGGGTCGTCTTGGCAAAACCCTGGGCCGTCACCGTCACGGTGTAATGCCCGATTCTGACTGGCGAAAACGTATATTCGCCGCTGCTGTTGGTCTGTGTACGGAGCGTGATCCCCTGGTCGGTATTCAGAAGCGTCACTTGCGCATTGGCAAGTACCGCCCCGGTGGTGTCCTGGACCGTCCCGGTAATCGATCCTTCGTCTATCTGTCCAAATGCGTACTGACTTTGGAGCAGAAAGAAGCAGAAACAAGTCAGACTGAGAAAACCTAGCTTGCTGAACCAGCCCGTAGTTTTGCGATTGGCGTCCATTTTAATTTCCTCCCGTTGAGTCTCGGATGATCCACCCTGTTCTGCGCAGGTATGAAAGCGTTTACAAACCACGCACCTCACTCCAACGCGCAATTGCGTTGCGGCCATAGAGGCGCCTCTGAGGGATTCTTGGCAGGCACGCTATCATGTTGGTCATACCATCGTCAAGTGCAATTTTCCTCATTTCTCAGGCTTCGAAAAGATATGCCTCTAGGCGACAGCACAACGTACGAGATTGGTCTCTAGAAGCGGGTAGATGTTTCATGCAAGGTGTTGCGAATTATGGAATTACCCGATCCGCGGCCGTAGTCGGAGTGAATAGACCGGATACGGCAAACCGCATCTTTCACCAGTGGGAAAATCTGGAAGAAGGCTTTGACATCTTGGCAAAATGGCCAGAGGGCGTGAGGAAAACCGCGCAATCGGCATTTCGCTACTGGGCTGGGGCGCAATCCCGCTGCGGCGACACCGGCTCAAGGCCGCACTTGGCGCATGACTCCGGCTCGAGCGTTTCACAAGTCCTCGCAATTCCGTTAATCTGCGAAAGGCTGGCGGTGCTCCTGTCGCCCGAAAATCGGCAGTTCTGCGGCCTAACCAACAGCGAACTATCTATGAGTGCGCCTGAAAGACCTGATTGCCAAGGGTCCTGAGGCCGTAGCCGACTCTCTCATCATTCTCTTCTCTCTCCATATCGAGTGCTCAATGTCCATGAGTGCCTCGTAGGACCGGCTCCGCGCTTGACGATGGTCAGACCATACGATAAACTTCGTCGTGTCGTTTAGTCTTCACAGTACGGCTGAGGCACTACCAGCTCGCGGCTCTGGGAAGAGGCATAAAATGCAAGCCCTGCAACCTGCCAGGTTCACCGAGTCTAAGATTCGGCAGATAACGAAAATTTCAATAAGCGAAGAAATCGCGAAGCAGATTATGGATCTGATCTCCAGCGGGGATCTCAAACCCGGAGAGCGATTACCCGCAGAACGCGAACTGTGTGTGCAATTCGGCGCGAGTCGTTCGTCCCTTCGCGAGGCGTTACGCTGCCTGTCTATCGTTGGCGTCCTGAACGCCCGAGTTGGAGAAGGCACGTCGGTTGCGGTGGACGGCGGAAAGTTCCTGCGTAAGATCACGGAGTGGAGGCTGATCACTGAGAGACACGACATCGAGAACTTGCTCAAAGTCCGCATGGCTTTGGAAGGAATGTCGGCGGCTGAGACTGCCATACACGGAACCAAGGAGGATATCGATGTGCTTAGGGAGCTTCTCGAGAAGATGAGGGCATCTATTCAGGACGAAGCCCGCTTTGCGGCTCTGGACCTGGAATTTCATGTAGCGATTGCGAATGCCTCCGGAAATGCTCTGCTTTCCGATCTGACTGTCGTGATTCGAGGTCAACTAGCCCGGGCGATGCACGAAGTTCTTCACCTTCCTCACGCTCTCCCGCTCTCTTACCGAGAGCATAGAAGAATCGTTGCGGGGATTGCACGGCATGATGCCGACGCCGCCTCGGAAGCAATGCAGGCTCATCTAAAAGCGCATCTTCGGCGGTTCGCTGACGCTACCGGCAATGGAAGCGCGCTTCGCAAGGCCAAAGGGCATTCGAATGGAGGACGTGCAATGGATCGAAAGATGAAAGCTCTTGCCTAACGGCGGCCGGCAGAAGTCGACGGCCAAACATCCTCAGGACATTGACCATCCGGTGAAGACGATTCGATTTGAACCCCATCCATTCTCTTCATTTTGACCTCCATAAACTTCCCCGCGCGCAGATGATTCTCGATATCTTCAAGACTGTGTCCGGTAGTCTCGGGCACAAAGTGCCACACAAACACGAAGCAGAGAAGATTCAGCGCCGCATAAACCCACATTGCACCGCCCGCTCCCAGCAGGCTCACCATGCTCAGCGCGGTTGAGGTGACGATCAGGTTTGTTCCCCATAGCGTGGCTGCGTGCACACTGCTGGCCTTGCCGCGAACGGCGAGTGGAAACATCTCCGACCCCATCAGCCACCCGATCACTTGTACACCGCCGGCGTCAAACACCATGTAGAGCATCAGGAAGGCCACCAGGACCAATGATCCATGGGTTGTCGTTGCCATGCCCATCCTGAACATGATTCCTACAACAAAGAGGCAGATCACCGTGCCTGGTAGCATGGTCAAGGTCAGCCGTCTGCGCCCGACACGGTCGACTATGTGGCGCCCGATCGCCGTCATGGTCACAAATACGAAAGACACGCTCAGGCTGGCAAGGAGCGCTGCCGACTTAGCGAATCCGGCGCCTGACAAAACCGTCGGCGTATAGTAGATCATTGTCTCGAGCCCACTGAGCTGCGTGAACGCAGCTACTCCGTACGCAGCAATCACCGCAGGCCGCAGCCACGGTTCCGCAAGCATTTTCCAACTCGCCTTGCGCCCGCTCCCTCCCGCTGCAACCACTCCGCGAATCTCTTCCAGCTCGAAGTGCACGTCGGACCGATCGTCGCGAACCTGCTCGAGGGCGGAGCGTGCCGCGTCGATGGAGATGTTTTCCGCCAGCCACCGCGGGCTCTCCGGGAGCCATAACATGCAAAGGAAAAGAACGATGGCCGGAACGATGGCGACAGCAATCATCCACCGCCACGTCCACAAATTCTGCAGCGTAAAGCCGACAACATTGGCTACCAAAATGCCGAGAGCGATTGAGAGATTAAATGAAACCACCAATCGCCCGCGCCACTGCCTTGGAGCCAGTTCAGCGATGTACATAGGAGTCACTTGCGACGAGCCACCCACTGCGAAACCGAGCAGGATGCGTGAAAGCGCCAGCAATTGCGGGCTCGGCGACAAACTCGAACACAGCGATCCGGCGCAGAAGACGCAGGCCACTGTCATGATGGTTCGCTTCCTGCCTATCCGCTCCGAGATCGTGCCGCAGCTCAGCGCGCCGATAACTGCCCCCACCAGGATTGCGGAAGCCACAATTTCCTGCATCCTGTGGCCGAGGTGAAACGTGCTTGTAATTTGCAGGAGAGCGCCGGATATTATGCCCGTGTCGTAGCCGTAGAGAAACCCGGCAATCGCCGTCACTCCGGTGATGACGTACAAGAACGAGGCGATCCGTGTCCTCGATCGATCCACTGCAATGGTCACGCCGCGCTCCTCTACGTTGCAAAGCAAACAGCAATAGCATGACCGTTCCCGTGATGCGGGTGGCCATTGCTCCTGAAGAATCCGATCGCTCTATCAGCTTTAAGGCCAAACAAACTGCTAGAAGAGACCATCAATCGTGAGCTGATTCCCCGAAAGTATACCTCGCAACTGTAGCGGTACAGCGCAGCGTCTAAGACGGACCAGCGGGCCGTTCCCCACGCGCTGCACCAGGATTGGAGCTTTATGAACTGGTCGCATGCGCTGGCCGGATTTGTACTGGCGTGTCTCCAGATCCGGATTCCGAACGACGACTCGACGCCAGGAGTGAGCCCGACTGCGACTTAGAGCAACCATTTAGAGTAGCCCTTCTGGGGATTCCCCGTTAGAGTTTCGCTACTGTTTGCCGCTGCTCAGGTGTGCAGTTGTCGATCGGCGAGTGTCAGTTCCCTCTGAACGAAGCTTGTACATCTCAGCCGCTACCTGGCGCGCCGCTTCAATGGTCTCGGAATATGGTTGGTCGCAGATGTCCAGCAATCCGATCTGATAGTTCTGGCCATCGTTATAGTCGGTGTTGGCCATCGATTCGTCGTAGAGCTTGAACCAGTGCGCGCCCACGATCAGAGGATTTTCCAGGGCCGTTTCCATGTAATGCCTGTAGGCGTCTGCGCGTTGGTTCTGGCCGCCAAAACCTGCGCCGCCGTTCCCAGAAGGACGGCGGCATTTTTTGCGCGCGGTGGTTCGAGTTGTATCGCCGGGCGCGCCGAGAAATGCCGCCGCATCATGGCAGCTCGCGCAACTCCATATCTTTGAAGGTGACCTGGTAGCCCTCGGCTTCGAGGCCCACGTAGCCTTTGTCGACGCCAACCGTCGTGGTGTTAACGTTTTGGCCGTTCACCGCGAGCGTGCAGGTGTCTCCGCCGCAGCGAATGTCGTAGACATTCCACTGCCCGGCCGGCTTCACGCGATTCTCTATCATCTCTTTCTGCAGATTGAAGCGGGTCGGTTTGCCGTCGATCGGCGTAACGCCGAAGATGTAACCGCCGGCGAGCGAAGTCTGCGCCTGGTGCCAGATGGAGCCATCGAGATTATTGCGGAAAAAGACGCCCGAGTTGTACTTCGGGTCCGGGGTGCTAACGGGTGTGAACCGCCATTTCACGTGGAAGCTGAAATTGGCGACTTCGTGGTTGAAGCGCAGCCACTCGTGGCCGCCGTTGCCATCGCAGACGATCTGCTTCTTGGCGTAGTCGATATGCCATTGCGCAACATCGCTCACGGGGTGATCGGGCGGAATGGCGACGCGCGTCCAGACTTCGCGCTGCGGATCGTCGTGATTTTTGGGGAAGAGATCGACGGATTGGGCAGCCGCGGGCAGAGCGGCGAAGAGAAAAGCGAGTAGAGAAAAAGCAACTATGCGGGAAGACGTGTTCATTTTTGATTCCTTTTTTGATGGCTACGGAAGAAAATCCGCGTCGTAGCAATCGGGAGGAATTGTAACGTCGGACTTCGACCGACTACTCCTTGCCGGTCTCCCGGCGCACTGCGAAAAAAGCTGGACACTACCAATTCAGCAAGCTCCTCTTGATACGTATCTTTAATTCAAATTTTCAAACCGGTTCAGCACGGCGTTGATTTTGTGTTGGCGCCGCCCTCATCTGCATCAAGCTCTACTGAGGCATATCTGGCTTAGCGTGCGGCCCCGGGGGCGAATAGCGACGCTCCATAACGCAGTACTGGTTGCATCTCATCTGCAAGCACATCCGGCGCGTAAATTTCCAAATAATTGATATGCTGACCGGCAGGGTTCGACGCCATCCCTTTATCGATTGATTTTCTCAAAGCGAGTGGAGGATTACCCGCGGCGCCCAGCCCTCCGCTGCAGATTTTGTTTTCGGCAGCGCAACGCATTTGCAGACCAGTGGTAATACGTCCGCTATAACTCATCACAAAACCGGTGTCGAGGTGTTGAGTCTCTTGGCCTGCATGGAGATCGTCGTTCTCAAGCACAAACCGGGGTCCCAGTAGACGTATCGCTTGCTCGACGATTGTTTGCCGGGAGTTCGCTCCCTCACCGGGGTCCATCTTGCCCAGGTCGTTAATATTGAGAGCTACTCCCGTCGTCAGAGAGATGAACTGATTGGGAAAGCCGGTGGCATACACCTGGAAGACTTTCTGCCACGCCTGGATATATTTGCTGGACGTATACCCGTCCATTTGCCACTTCTTAGGATTCTTTGGCAACGTCATTTCTGCAGTAACCGATGTCGGTCCGTCAGCTGCGATCACCTTAAAGGCAGGAGACTTTCCGTACCGGTCGCTCAGTAGCTTCAGGAATCCGAACCAATGATTAAGGTACGCCGTATCCCATGGCATCGGCAGGCTCAGAACTTTGCCCTTGTCAGGTCCATATTGTGCCGGGAATTGATCGGTCCTCGCGCCTTCCAAGGCCCACGCGGGCGAAAAAAAGCCGGCGTAGACGCAGAGTTGTACCCATTTCTTTGACGATTCCGCAGCGGCGAACAGTTGATCCAGCTTCGACCAATCCGGTCTTCCCTCTACCGGCTCGATTTCGCTCCAATGGATCTGAAACGCGACGCCACTGATGAAGGGATTCTTGATGGCTTTGTCGTACAGTTGCTGGTCCTGTTGCGGCGAGTCACTTACATGCCTCACTACAACGAGTCCGCTCGGTGCAGAGTCATCGGTTGATGCGCGCAGCGGTAAATTCCATGGCAGAAAGCATGCGCTAAGAAGAATTGGAACTGTAAGCCAAGACCGTGAAATGCGCATAAACTGGAATCTCCTTTTTCGGCCCTGGTTCGCACGAATTATATCGCTCTTCAGCAGTATGGCAAGGGCAAAGCTGCAATTCCGGTCAAAAACAGAGCGATTCCGTGCCGCCGTGGACTCGACCGCGTAATTGAGATTGTTTCTCGTCGATTTCTCAGACACTCTTTCCTCCTCCTTTCTCCTCAGCGATGCGAATTACCGGCCTCGCGATCCGTCCTTAGCTCGCCGGAAGCGGCAACGTCGCGATCCGTCGCATCATTGCTGCGAACCTCCCGCGTGTAAGGTGCCCTTCCGCCAGCATCAGCCAGTAGTACCGCGCGTGCTTCACCAACCGCCCTCCCGTCTTCACCAGCCTCTGCTGCAAGCTCGTCAAGGACCACGACTCGATCCCCTTCGGCAACGCCAGTCTCCGCCACAGGTTTCCCAGGTTGTAGGCGAGAATGCTGAGCCACAACCGCACCTCATTGCCGCGAAACCGGTGGCAACTCAGCCGCGTCATCTTTACCGCCTGCTTGCCTTCCTTGATCCACTGCTCGGCCGTGCCGCGCTTGTTGTAGAAACGCACCACTGCTCGGCTCGGCAGCGTCAGATTGGTCACGATGAACCCAATGCGCGGGAACAACTCCCCGGCATGATGTTCGACCTTCGCCACCACTCGCCGTGCCTTCGTCCAACTGGCGGCCCTGTAGAGAAAGCCTTTGTGCCACACGATCGGTTTGTGACTGGGACGCCCCACCGGGCGCGGCAGCAGTTCCGCCACATCCCGTTCCAGGTTCTCATTGGCCGGCATGCGGATGGCGTACTTCACGCCCCGGCTTTCCAGCGCCTCATAGCACAGCGCCGAGGGTTGGGAAGGGCTTCTGCTGCCAGAGATTGAACGGCAACAGAATCGGGAACTGGTGGGCAAAGCAGAAGCAATCGATTCGCACTGCCGGACCGTGCTGGACATGGATTCGACAGAGATTCCGGTGTACGGAGAGCAGGAGCAGAGCGCCTACAACGGGCATTTTGAATCGACCTGCTATCGAATGACCAGCGGTACTGGGTAAAGCTGACGACATCGGTGTATTTTGCGGCGATGCGCACGATGGCATACCGCTCGGGAGTCGAGTTCGGCCACTCATGGAAGTCGAGGCGGCTGCCAAGATACAGCTTGTTGGGAAGAAGTTCCTTGCCCAGCCTGCTCACGGCAGCGTAATAGCCTTCCCACCATTCCGGATCTTCCACGTGAATCTCGTTATCAACGAAATAGCCGATGCACCACGGGTCGTTGTTCAATTGCGCAGCGACCTCCGTCATTTCCTGGCGCAGATCGGCCATGCGCTCTTCGACGTTTGGGTCTAATCCAACCGGACCCACAGGCCCGAAGTTCTTCGACGGCTGTGAGCGAAACAACCATGTGTACGGAACTTTACGAGTGTTGGGAAGTGCGCCTCCGCGCGTGCTGGTGAACGGGACCTTGTGGACGTTAACTGACGCTCCGCCTCGGAACGGCGTGACGGTGTTGTATCCCCAACTCGCAAGCCGTTGAGTCATCACCTTGTCCCACGCGGCGCGCCAGTCAGCGCCATATTTGATTTGGAGATTGCGCGCGATAAAATCGCCGCCAGGTGCGGGCTCGCCCGGAGCGGGCAATGCGTAGTAGCGCGCCGGGCATCGCGTCTGCGTGGGCTCAATCTCCGACTGCTCGTCTTCCACCACTCCGTTCGACCAGAAGAGATGCCCTTCCGGATCCACCAGCCACCATTTCCCTTGATACTTCTCGGTGCGGAAATGTCCTGTGGCCCGTAGTTTCGGCCCGTCGGCCCATCCTCCGTATTGGTCCCAGTCCTTAGGCCGCGGGTTCTGTTTCATATTTCCCGCCTCCTTGGCGACGGCTGCCGCCATCTCGGCATCGGAGTGAATCTTGTCCGGCCACTCCTTGTGCATCTGCTGACCATAGCGGTCGATTAAGGGAAAGAAATCTGCCCCCAGAGACTTTCTGTCAGGGGGTCTCGCCGCTCCGAAGGGCTGAATGTTGCGGATGACGAGGCTTACCGGATGTCGCGGCGCAAGCACGAATATCCCCAGGTTCGTCACCATCGACGCATCCACCTCGCCCCCCGTGAAGAGGCGCATTTCGCCTCCGGGAATGCCCTGCATGCCCGCACACACCTTGAAGGCAGTCCACACATCTGGCGGCGTGATCTGCGACCGGAACATGTAGATGTACAACGTGCGCGTTGCCTCGGCCGGGACCAGGGCATATCCCTGTGTCCACTCGCTCATGTTGATCTGTCCATAGACGCGGAGAGCTTGCCTGCCCTCGTTTGTGATGTCGACCGCCAGCCCAAGCCGGTGCGAGAAGTTCTTTGTTGGGAACACAAAGAGGGCTTTCGGTCTTCCGGAGAATGCGGCAAATGTTACGTGAAAGGCATTTCCGACAGCGTCAACGTTGGCGTGGAGCCCGGCTGCCTCAATAAAAGAAGCATCGATCACAGGGCCTAGCGGCGCCACATCTGCATCCGTCGCAGTCACCTGACCAAAAGCCAGGCAAACCGAAACCAAACCAACAGAGAGTCCGAAGGAATGTACCAGAAGCATGCGCAGATTCGCCATGGTGTGCCTTTCCTGGTTGATGCCGCTTTGATGGAAGTATCCCCGCGTCAATCCTGAATTATCCCAGGCTCAGGCGCACCAGCCGTCAGAAGTCATGAAATCGATTCATCTCCAGCTGTGCCTCCCGGGCGCCAAAGTGATCGGGACTTGCCTGCAATGCGCTCTCGAACTCCTGCCGCGCGTCGGCAGCCTCATTCAGTCCCAGCTCGCCGAGCCCGATGAGATAGTGCGCATCGGCCACCATGCTGCGATCTCCCGCCGAGCTCATTACTCCCGTCTGTAACTTCGGGCAATGCTCGCCGCTCAGTGTTTTTGTACCTGCATCGATGAGCTGCCTGAACATCGCGCTTGCGCGATCGGCCTGGCCGAGCGTTTTGAGAGCCATCGCCTGGTAATAGATGGCGGCCTGGGCTACATACGTTCCCGAGGCCAGCCCGCCGAGCAATCCCGTATGCCCGCCGAACTGGCCAATCGCGGTGTCGGTGTGTTCGGCCCAGCCCGTCGACCGGGTGACCGTCGCGCGCGATGCCTCCTCGAACGCTCGCTGCGCCCGGTCTTTCTCTCCCAGCGCTTCGTAGGCCGTTCCGATCCTGTACTTAATCTCCGCTTCGCGTGTCTTCGTGTCCACGGAGGCGTCTTCAAGATTGGCCGGCAAATCCAGCGCCGCCTTGTAGGAGTCGAGTGCCTCTTTGTACTGGCGGCGCGCGAACTGCTGCTCACCTTTCAAGAGATTGGCGTTGATCCACGAGTCTCCGAGGATGAAGCGCCCGCCGCCCTCCCAGGCGCGGAAAAAGCGTGTCCGCATCAATTGCATTGCGGCGTCGGCCTGCCCGGCGAAGAGCTCGAGGTTGATTTCGCGCGAGATCACATCGTCGCGATTGATGACCGGCTGGTGAGCCTGCATTAAGGCTAGCCGCTTTTCCGGCGCCACGCCGTTTTCCTCATACAACTTGTCGAGCTCGTTGAAGACCATGGCATTGCCACCGAACTTCGCCGCCGTCTCCAGGGCCGCCAGTTCTTTATCGCGTTGGTTGCCCTGCCTGCGATAAAACATCGCCAGGTTGCGATACACGACGGGGAAGTCCGCGCCCATCGAGGCCGACACTTGCCAGAGCGCCGCAGCACGGTCCGGCTGCCAGTCATACAACAGATCGCCCAGGTAGTAGGGGGCGTGCGTATCGGCTGGGTTGGCCTGCATTGCGGCTTCTAGCACTTGGATCATCTCCACCTGGAATGGAAACACGTAATCGACAGGTAACTGCGCGGCTTTCCTGAAATATTCCGTCGCTTTCCCCGACTGGTTAAGTTTCTGTTCGAAATAACCCGAGTAGTAATAGGCCAGCGGCGATACCTTGGATTGATCCGGAGCGCGATCGATCAGCAGGTTGAGCACCGCGGCCCCATCTTCCCACAAGCCTGCATTCAGGAAGTCTGCGGCGGCTTCGAGACCGGTCGTGCGGTATGTAATCATCGAAGACGCCAGAGCCTCTGCGTCGTCCGGCTTCCCTGTTGCGAGCCACCGCTCGGCCATCCCGTGGACATCCAGCGGATCGATTGCTTCCAGAGCGGTCACGGTCGTAAGCGCCTGATCGTCGTGCCCGGAGTGGCGCAGAATCGCGGCCCGCAGCGCCAACGCGCGGATATTCTGCATATTCGTCTCGAGTGACGAATCGATGGCGTCGAGTGCAGCTCTGTTGTCGCCGCGCAGGCTCGCGACCTCTGCCATTTCGAAATACCCGGGACTGCGCCATGCCGCGGTCCATGTGGATTTCGCAAAGGCGCTGTAAGCCTCCTCGAGTTTTCCCCGGGCCTTGAGCGCCAGCCCAAGGTAATAGAACGGCTCGCCGTCCTTGGGCGTCGTGTAATTCTTCGTCGCGCGCTCCAGTGCCTTGCGCAAAAACGCCTCCGCATCCGTAAAGCGTCCAGCCCGCAAGCAGTCGATGCCCATGGCGGTGTTCGCGCGAACATCGCCCCGATCGCGCCGAAGCGCCTCCTGCCAGTAGCCTTGCGGATTTGCCGTCGCGGAGTGGAACTGCTCCGCACGCAGGCCAGTGAGATAGAGACTCATCGTTGGTAGCGATCTGCGATGGCGGTGGATACGGATCGACGATTGCCTCGGGCATTGGTTCCTTTTCTACTCGCACCGGCGTGTAGGCAATCAACTCTCGCCCATCGACCACGAGCGACGCCCGCAGATCGTGCTCATCGGTCCCACCGGGAAGCGCAATTTCCTTCACCCACGGCTGCGCTGGATCGATCGCAATCGTCTCCTGCTCTAGCACCTCGCTCTCCAACTTCAAAGTTACTTCCGCAGCCGGATGCGCCGTCGTGGTATAGAAGCCGAGGTGAGCTTTTCCATCCTTAACTTCCAGATTTACTGCCGCATCCAGGTTGGCATTCTTTGCCCCGCCGATATCGCGGAACGGATACCAGTACTGCGTCCATGCGCGCGTCTCATATGGCGCTAGCCAGCTATAGTCGGGCTGGTTGTCGGAGTACGCACCCGACATCAGTTCCATGTACGGACCATCGGAGTCGGTTAGCAGCGTATCCTCCTCCTTGCCCACTACACCGGTTCCCCAGGTGAAGAACTTCTTGCCGGGAACAATATTCGGATCGGCAATGCTCATTGTGCCGGCCTCTTTACCGTGATCGTATCCGCCAAGAAAGGCGTCCTTTTCGTTCCACGCGAACATCGACGTTCCAGTGACATGATTCTTGTACCAGCTCACGTCCACGCCCGAGCCGAAGTCCGATCCTGCAAAGCGTCCCGTCGCCACTGGCCAAGTCGTAAATACAATCTTGCGGTGATAGGTCACGTACTGCGTGCCGGGCGGAAAAATTACCTGATAGTCTCCGTTGACCGGGACCGCGACGTTCGACCAGGCCAGCATCGACGTAGGCAGCGACGTGCGGTTGACCATGCGAAATGAGGTTTCAATGTACGATTTGCCCGGATGCAGGGTGATACCTACTGCCCAGCGCATCCCGTCGCGCAGCTCCAACTCGCCTACCCATACGGTCTTCGCGCCATCGGCGCCTTCGTCCACCTTGTACTGTACAGGGAAAAACGAAGTCGCCCGATGGTGATGCGGAATGTCCCATTCCACGCCGCCAGAGATCCAGGCACCCAGGACGCTGATCAGCGCCGGCTTGATGACATGCTGGTGATAGACGAACTCGTAGCCGTTGGTCTTGTCCACCGCCTCGAAGATTTTGCCGCCCAGTTCAGGGACAATGCCGATCTTTATGTACTCGTTTTCGAGATAGACCATGGTGTAGGTCTTGTCCGCCTTCTCCGCGGTCAGGCTGTCGTACAGCGGGTAGGGGTAGATACGTTGCTGCGCGCCTTGCGACACTGTACTGCTGCCGAAATAGAACTGCGGATTCGGATCGGGCGGTCCGATGAGATAGGTCGGAATCGCCACCGTCTCCTGCCACACCTTTACCTGCCCTTGTGCCTGTGCTGCAGCAAGCAGCAAGATCGCAGTTGCCACTGGAATCATCGCTGTTACCGCACGCAGCCGGGCGCGCCTCGCGCAAATACAATCAGCAACCACCGTTGGAGGTACCGAAAAAAGATGTTGGGACATTGCAGTCTCCTTCTGGGGCGAACACAGACTGAAAACGATTACATTGATGGCGGCCTAGAACCCCTGCTTGCCTGAATGCGTCACCCACTCACCGCATCGGAAGATTTTGTTGCCAGATAGCTGACCACACACTCTGGCCCGTGTCAAGCCGCTCGTGGATAGGGAGATAGGGGCCTCTGAAAGTGCACCCTCTCCCTTTGCGCAAAATTCAACGCCCAAAGAAGAAATGATCGGTTTGCTCAACGAGCGATAGTCGCAGGCGTAAACCCAACTCGTTCATTGAAATGAACTCGATGGATTCCACACAAAACAACCTCTTTGCCAGGGCCGGACACTCCGGACGCCGGTTTCAAATTTCACGATCAATCCGGTGTGACCTTTCGTCTCTTCCCCTCCAGATTCTTTAGGCTTTCTTCCGCGACGATCCTAAATAGCCGAGCTTTTTCGTATGGGTCCATCCTTCTCTTACGTTCTTCGCGAATTGCTTGAATTTGGCCGAACTTGTAGAGCACATACCCGAAGGAGCCAACGGAGAAAGCTACAAGACCAATAACAAGTAGCGCGAGGTCATCGCCTGATCGGATGAAATGGCCTCCTCTCGCGTGATATGGGCTGTCAGTTATGCCCCAAAAGACCCACCCGGTTACGCTAATCGCGCTGAGAACCAAGAGAAGCGTTGAGATTACTGCAGGTCCGCCTGCATCGTCTCTGAGCAAATCCAAATCAGAACACGTGTAGGAGCGCCAATATTTCTTGTTCACCCAAGGGATCAAGTACGCAAAATTCAGACTGCAAACAACGAGTAGCGCCAAGGAGTACATGAACTGAATCCTAGAAAGATTTTGTGCTTCGGAATGATACGCCGTCGCGCATAACCATCAGATTTGACGGGCGACGCGCGATACGTCTGATAGCCTATGCGAAACGGCTAAATCAGCGGACGGACTTGCCGTCGAAGAAAACCTTGCGTTTCGTCGGATGGTCAAAGATAAGGAGTCTAACGGCTCAATCCAGCGAGTTCTGCCAGAGTAGCCCAATGCCTTGGGCGAGGTACCCGTCAAGCAGCTCGTCCCACTTTTCCTGATCGGAACAGAGTGGAGGAGCTCCGCTCCTTTGCGGCTCTCCGCACGCGCTACGCCCTCTTGGCTCCGGCTCTTCTGCTGTAGCACCGCACGTAGTCCACATCCATATGCCCCGGCAAGCGGGAATTGTCCACCACGTCTGTGTCACCCGCTGATGAAGCAATGGAGCTCAGCCAGAGGTTGACGCTCACCTCATGATTAAGAGTCAGTTCGACGGTCTGGACAAGCCGGCCATCGAAGAGGTACCGGACTACGCCGGGCGCATACTCGCACGCGTAGACATGGAAGTCGGAGAGTGGATCGGTGCTGATCCGTTTGCTTCCGTACGACTCAAGTTCTCCTACCCAGTTCAGCGCGTCTACCCAGTACGAGAGCGGGTCGAGCGAATGGTTTTCCATCACCTTCAGTTCCAGGCCGGCCTCTGAACTCGCCTCGCCTTCGGTCGAATGTTTCGCCGTCATCAGGATGGAAGAGCGCCACCCCCTTCCGGCCATGACGCGCGCGCGGAATTCATAGTACCCGTAACCAAAACTTACTTTGCTCACAGCTCCACCACCGGTGTAATGCCCCGGAGCCGTCTCCGGCACATAGGTGTACGACTCTCTGCTGAGGACCGCGGCGCCTGTATAGTCGTCCTTCCCATCTGGCGCTGTCTTGTTCAGGGTAATGATCAAGTTCCCGCCGGCCACCGCCACGTTTCTCGCCTGCTGCGTGCTCCAATCCTCCGTATCCGTACGGAATTCCCACTTTGACTCGTCCACCGACTTGCCATTGAACTCGTCGCTCCACGCCAGATCGTATCCCTTTGGAACGCAGTTCTGCGCCGGTGCAAACGCGCATTTGCCGACGCCGCGCGTCATCTTCTCCTTCAATTCTTCCAGGTGCTCCTCGTAGACATCGCGCGGGCATGCGTTGTGGCTGCGGGCAATCGCGGCGGCCATCCCAACCACTTCACCCATCATGCCAGTAGTGCGCTGCTGGCGCGCCGTTCCAAGCGCAACATGCGTCACGCTGATGTCTCGCCCCGCCAGGAAGAGATTTTCGATGTTCCGCGAGTACAGGCAACGGTACGGGATGGCATAGGGCGGCATCTTGATGTAGTTCGGAATGGTTCGGAACGAATCGCCCTGGAATTCCTTGAAGTTCTTTGGCTCTGGAACATGCAGATCCATGCACCAAGTTGCTGTAACGCATGCATCCGGGTACGCCACGCAGTTGAGAATGTCCTGCTCTCTTAGCACCACGTCGCCCAGCAGGCGGCGCGACTCGCGTTTTCCCCCGATGCATCCCACCCAGCCTGCGAGTTTCAGGTTCTTGTACTCCTCTTTACTGCGGCTTTGGTTTTTCAGGAAAGACCAATTACCATAGATCGCACGAAACAGCGAGTCGCGGATCAACTCGAACTCAGCCACTTGATCGCGTGTGCAGCCGGCTTCCCAGTGTGCGCCGCCTCGGGTGGCATTTTGCGCAGTCTCCTCGGTAATGTGGAGCGCCCACGCTGTCTCCGGAAATGGCGCCGCTTCGCCAGCATCCTCGGCATACCACAGGATCGTGCTTCTCAGAGTCTGCCGATCGGCTGCCGCCGGCGCACTCGGCTCACCGGCTTCGGCTTGGCTTTCGCGCCCATACCGGTAATCGGCGCCGGCCAGAAAACCCACATGGCCATCACCCGTGCAATCGGCAAACAGCGGTGCGATGAAACGCAGCTCCCGGCTGCTCATCACGTCCTTCGCAAGTACGGCCACAATCGCGTTTCCCCGCTTCTCCGCAGCGAAGACATACGTGTTCAGAAACAGCCGGATATTCTTCTCTGAACTCACCACTGCCAGCTTCCGCCCATCGTCATACATTGCGGCCGAAGGCAGTCCCATCCCGGGTTTCCCCGCATCCAACTCCGCCACCACGTTCCCCAGCGCCGGGTACGGCGGCAGATTGATCGCACCCACCGGGCTCACGCGAATCTCCGAACTGCTGTTGCCGCCCAAGACTGGCCGGTCTTGAATAAGCGCCACCTTCAGTCCCAGTCGCGCGGCTGAAACCGCCGCCGAGCATCCCGCCATGCCTCCGCCAGTCACCACCAGATCGAACCGGCCCGCGTCTTCCGGCTCAGGTCCCAGGCCCAGCACCTGCTTCCGAAATGCAGCCAACACCAAACCATCGTCCGGCGGTTGCAATTTGGGATCCGCTGCCAGCAGAACTGCATCGCAGCGTCCTTCGAATCCGGTCAGGTCATGAAGCCGCAAACGGATCTTGCCCTGCGGCAAGCGGATCGATCCTCCATCCTGCCAATGCCACCTCTCTCCCTCCGTCCCAAACACCGCTGCAAGCCACTCGCCATTCACTTGCAGCTTGAAGCGTCCCGGCGCGCCGGAGACCTTCCATGGTGCTACCCAGTCGCGCGTGCGTACCCAAACCCGGTATGTGCCTGCGCTAGGAACAGCAACTTCCGTGCTTGCATCGTTTACTGGCGTTCCCATACCGTGCGCCAGCAGAAACGCCGAACCCATCTGGTTCATGAATTCCTGGTCGATGACCCACCCTCCAGGATCCGCAAAACTCTCAGCTTCAACGAGCACGAGAGGCGCATTCGAACCTGCCAAAAGAGTTGCGGCACGGCCCCAAGCAGACTGGGCCAGCACTGAAGACGCTGAAAGCGCGACTCCCGACCGAAGCAAATCACGGCGAAGAATGGCAGGCATATACCTTGTCCTTGGAAGCAGACTCCATGATCGATCGAAACTGATGCAGCGTCAATCTGGATTGTGCGCCCTGGATTGTGATTCTTCAGAATTCTATTCGGGCGCAAATCGGGCGACGCTTGAAATTTATGGGTTACAAACTGCGTTACGTTGTTCAGGCGAGAATCAGTGCGTTGGGATGGCTGTCGATACTGCAGAGCTGTGTTTGCTGTTTGTGAAGACACTGAAGCGGCCGACGCCGCTGCCGACGATCCTCAGTCCAGAGGAAGTGGAGCGGCTTATTGCGTCGGCGAAGAACCTGATGCATTGTGCCATGCTCATGACCCTCTCCTGCACTCAACGTGCCCCCGGGAATATTGATGGTCGCCGTGCCGGCGCTCAGTCCTGTCGCCGCAGAGATATAGCTGCCGCCGGACAAAATCACGGTCCCGGTTGGCGCCGGATTGCCCGTTCCACCGCTCACCGTAACCGTGACCGAGAGCGGCTGACTGATGAGGATGTTTGACGCACTAGCCGTCACCGTCACCGCTGGGACAGCGGTGTTCACTGTGACGGCCGACGATGCCGTTCCCGATGCGCTCCCGTAGTGACCGAAGCCACCGACCAAGTGTTAGGTGACGTATACGGTGCTCCTGTTCTGGGATGCAAAATGGAAATTCCCAAGTAAAATTCGTCTACTTGGAAAGCAGGATTATAATCGGGCACTGGCGGCTCTGGGATGCACGCAGGACGTTTCTCGTTCGCGCTCTATTTCGTCCTTCTCGTCCATATTGCGATTGGCCAGGACCTAGCGGCATCTCCGCCCAGCAGTTTCTTCCGCTTTTACGATCCGGCGGACTTCAACAGGAACATCTACTACAAAAACAAGCTTGAGTTCTCTCTGGAAACCGGCTGGCTCCCCAACAATATCCCCTTTGTATTTAATTTTGTCGCCGGCGACCCATACAACACCTGGCCGCTGCATTACACTCTGGTGCCCAATATCGCCTCTGTCCGGTGGCACGTTGATAACATCAACGGATCCGGCATTCTACGCGGTAATTTAGACCTAACCTTCAGTGGAACCTATACCGCGATCCCGCGCGGTCCGGAGACTCGTTATTTCGCCTTCGTCTACGGAATGCGCCGTAATTTTATCCAGCGCAACTGGAGGATCGTGCCGTATTTCGAGGCTCGAGGTGGAGTCGGCAACATCAATGCCAAAGGACCTGACGGGGTCCTCTATGCCCAGGGGCAGGACCTGACGTTCACCCTGATGATGGGCAGCGGAGCGCGATATAACTTCAATCCTCGATTCAGCTTCGCTGCGGGAATGACCTACGATCACATCTCGAACTTCTACTTGTCCCAGCCCGCATACACGGACTATGGACTCAACGTCTACGGCTCCTTTATAGGAATCAATATCCGGATCGGCAAGGAACGGCGCATTGTGCCGTAATGTACCTCTGGTTCGGCCGAAAGAACCTACGGATCCCGCTGATTTGGGCCTGTATTTTGATTTCATAAATTCGTCTCTACAACAAATTGTTCCGGTTATAGACTTAGTGTCTCTTTGGTCGGCAATCAACAGAGTCTCTGGTGCAAAGACCCAGCAAACCAGACGCCGCCCAGCCGGCCTGGGCCGCAAGAGCGGTGGCGTGAGAAATCCATCCATGAGAAACAACGGAAAGCAGAACTCCAGAAACCAAAGCTGTGGCGGACGGTCGGAACGGCTGCTGAAACCTCAAGTGGAGGCACCGAGCAGCCGCCGTGGTCGCCTTTACATCTGAATTGAACGACACTGTCTCGAGTGCGCTATCTCAGACTCCTGTGTGGCCCGGACTACCTTCACCCGGAGCCTTACGAAGCTGCGGTTACTGGCGTGGCTGGAGTTTTCGGAGCGACAGCAGCCTTCGTCTTCGATGCACCCGCCCTCTTTGCGGAAACAGGCTTCTTCGCTGGAGCAGACTTCTTTGCAACCTTTGCCGAAGCGATTTTCTTCGTGGCCTTCCGCACCTTCGCCCACCGGGCCTTTTGGGCGGCGGCGATCTTGGCGCGTGCCCCGGCACTAAAGGTGCGCTTCTTCTTACTCTTTGCACGTAACCCGACCGCGGGGGCTTTCTTCGCGGTTGACGCCGCAGGGGTGCTAGGCGCCGCTTTCTTCGCAGCCTTCTTGGATTTCGCCCAACGAGCCCTTTGGGCAGAGGCGATCCTCTCCCGCGCCTCGGCGCTCAACGTGCGCTTTGTTCTGGCTTTGCCGGCCCAGCTTGTATTGGCTGGTCGACCTGGCTTCCGATTCTCGGTGGTGCTGGTGCCGGTTAACAGCGCCTTTACCTGTTGCAGCTTGGATATCTCGGCATCGATCTCTACAACGATGTCCTGTATATTCATGAACCCTCCGGGATCGAGGATAACCCACCGGCTGAATTCCAGTGCATGCTTGGATTGAAAACTCAAGCAAGGGACTGTACACCTCAACTGGTCTAAGCTTCGTGTTTTTCCGGTGATTCTTCCTGTCCTGGACTAGGTGAGTTCCTGGTCAACAACAAAGAACATCTCGCGCGCGTGTGAAGGTTTTGGCCGCAAGCGCTATTTCAACCAATCGAAGCCGGCGCCAACAAGCGGAGATCTTCATCGCGGTGGAGCAGGATGAGTGCGGATGCCTTGAACTGCCTGATCGCGTCCAGTTCGGTGGCCTGAATCCCCAGCGAACCCCGGCCATCGACACTCCATCACTGGCCTGTTTCCTTCAAGCTACTCAGCAGTCCTGAGTACCGCTTGCGTGATTGGTCATTCGTGACCGCGAGGCCCAGGGCCTTCTTCTGACCAACCACTACAAGCAGCCGCTTGGCGCGGGTGATCCCGGTGTAGATCAGATTGCGCTGGAGCAGCATGTAATGCTGCATGGCAACCGGGATGACCACCGCCGGGAACTCCGAGCCCTGCGACTTGTGGATGGTCACCGCGTAGGCCAGCGAGACTTCATCCAGCTCCCCGAAGTCGTAGGTCACTAGCCTGTCGTCAAACCGGATGAAAAGTTCCTGCTCGACGGGATCGATCTTCTCGATAGTGCCGATGTCCCCGTTGAACACTTCCTTCTTGTAGTCGTTCTCCGTCTGAATGACCTTGTCCCGGACCTGGAATCGCCATCCAAACCGCTCTACGGCGGGTTCACCGGGCCGAACAGGATTCAGGGTACCCTGTAGCGCGGTGTTCAACTCGCGGACTCCTATCGAACCCCGGTTCATCGGGCACAACACCTGAATGTCACGAATAGGGTCGAGCCGATGCCCCTTCGGGATTCTGTCTTGAACCAGCCTCACCAAGGTTGCAGCGATCTCTTCGGGCGTATCGCGCTCGATGAAATGAAAGTCGGAGCCGGACCCCGCCGACCGCAGCTCCGGCATCTTCCCCTGACGGATCAAGTGCGCGTTGGTGATGATCTTGCTGTTGGCCGCCTGCCGGAATACTTCGGTCAGGCGAACGACAGATACTACACCGCTCTCGATCAAATCCCGCAAGGCGTTCCCCGGCCCGACGGAGGGGAGCTGGTCCACATCGCCGACCATGTTCAGTGCGGAAGTCCTGGGGAGAGCACGGAGCAGGGCGTACATCAGGAGCACGTCCACCATCGAGGTCTCATCGACGATGAGGAGGTCGCAGTCAAGCGGCTTGTCCTCATTGCGGGAGAACCTTCCCGTGGCCGGATCAACTTCCAGCAGGCGATGAATGGTCTTCGCTTCCAGTCCCGTCGTCTCCGTGAGTCGCTTCGCCGCCCTTCCGGTGGGTGCGCAGAGCAGGCACTTCACTTTCTTGGCCCGGAGGATGAGCAGGATCGAGTTCACCAAGGTGGTCTTACCCACACCGGGACCGCCGGTGATGATGACGACCCGGCTGCTCAGCGCGGTCTTCAACGCCTCCCGCTGGCTCGGAGCGAGGGTCTTTCCGGTCTTCTTCTCACACCAGGCGACGGCCTTTTCGATATCGATCCTCGGGTAGGTGATGCCGGCAGCGGCCAGCCGCTTGATCTTCGTTGCAATGGCAACTTCCGCCTTCCTCAAGTGTGGCAGGAAGACCAGTGGTTCGCCCTCGATCTCTTCCAGCAGGAGAGACCCACTGGTCAGCATCTGCGACAGGGCCTGCTCGATGGTCTCCACCGGCACTTCCAGCAGTTTCACTGCCGCCGCACTCAGCTTTTCCAGTGGCAGAGCGCAATGACCCTCGGAGGTCGCCCCCAGGAGTACGTGGTCGATCCCGGCCCGAGCCCTATTCTGCGAGTCTTTGGGAATCCCGACGCTCCGTGCGATCTGATCCGCGGTGGCGAAGCCAATGCCATGGATCTCCTTTGCCAGAGTGTAGGGGTTCTCCCGAACCGTTTGGATGGCCAGATTCCCGTAGGTCTTATAGATGCGGACCGCTCGCCCGGTACTGACCCCGTGGCTGTGCAGGAAGACCATGATCTCGCGGATTTGCATCCCCTCTTGCCAAGCATTGGCGATCCGTTCCCGGCGTTTTGGCCCGATACCATCGACGGACTCCAGGTCGGCGGGGTTGTTTCCGACAACATCCAATACGCCGGCGCCGAAGTGTCCGACCAGCTTCCTCGCCAGGACAGGCCCGACACCCTTAACGAAACCGCCAGCCAGGTACCGTTCGACACCCTCGCTTGTCGTTGGAGGGACGGCTTTCAAGAGCTGCGCTTTGAACTGAAGACCGTGCTCTTTATCCCGGACCCACCATCCTCTTGCAGTCAGCCACTCCCCGGCGCTCACCGACGGCAAGGAACCGAGGACTGTCACCAACTCTCGCTGTCCCCGCACCTTCACCCGGAGCACGGCGAACCCGCTCTCCTCATTGAAGAAGGTGACCCGTTCCACGAGGCCGGCAATCTCCTCTGAGGGGGTCCGCGGCTGTGGAAATGAATCGCTCATCCTAGTTGAAGTCTATGCGCTTGAAGCTGACATCAGCAGTGCGAGTCGGTCTCAGTTGCCACACCAACCATCGAGCAACGACCACGATTGCGCAGGCGAGTCCAGTACGGTGAAAAATCGCTCGGTTTTTCGACCGCAAGTGCAACGTTGGTCTTGGAATACCCATCAGGAGCGGTACAATTCGAGCGAATCGGTGCCCAAAAGGGAGATTCCGGCTTAGACGAGCAATTGTGACTGGCTTTTCACACCGGCGCGTTCAATACTTACGACGTAAACGCATCGCTCCTGCTTAGAGCCCAAATGGGGGGAGCTCTGCCTGAGTGATGCGCACAAAGAGGCCGGATCTGCGCCCGTTTGGCGTCCGCGTGATTGCGCGCCCTATTGCGTGTTTAGGAAGAGGAGTCATGAAAATCCTGATGGGAATCGACGATTCGAAGTCCTCCAAGAACTTGGTTCGCGCTCTTGTCACCCAGTTTCGGACTGAGAACGCAGAGATTCTCGCTTTGCACGTGCTGGAGCCAGTTGCACCCGTGGCGCCACCGGAGATGGCGCAAGGTTACGCTCCAGAGTTGGAAGACCAGAAGAAGCCGGCCCTTATACTGCTGGAGCGAATCGCGGACGAGTTGCGCAAGGCGGGATTCAGCGTACAGACGTCTGTTGAAATAGGTGATGTCAGAGAAACCGTTATCGAGACAGCGGTTGAATGGCATGCTGATCTCATCCTCGTTGGCTCACATGGGAAGCGAGGCATCCGGAGTTTCTTGCTGGGAAGCGTGGCGGAATCTGTTGCTCGCCATGCTAAATGTTCCGTAGAAATTGTCCGAATGTAAACGAACAATCGCTCAAGTATCGTAAGTTGAGACAATTGGCTCGCCTCGCGTGGCGTTGTGACTTTGCACCATTGAGGCAGGACTAGGGGTTCTAATCCACGCCTGGTCTCTGGAATGTTTGTGGGGGCATGCCCGACAAAGAAGACAGTGTCTCTTAGCGTCACAGTGCTGAAGGTTCAAGTTCGCCGTCCGTTAGAGGCTCATTCTGGGTGAAGGTTTTCATCGGATCTCCAAACGTCAACGGCAACGGCAGTCATCGAGCGGAACCTGAGTAATCCAGTTCGTGAACTGGAGCAGCGATCACGCACGTTATTCGCTACGAGTACTCTACCGCTTCATCGACTTCAGCCTGATCATCGCTCCATCCACGGCGAACCTTCCGTACCCGTGATGGTGGATCGTCTTTGGATGCTTCTGCGCCGGATCGGTCCAGGCTTTGAGTACTTCCAGGATGAAGAGATTGAACTCGTTGACGAGCCGGGTATCGACCACCTTGCACTCAAGGTTAGCGAAACACTCAGCCACCAGAGGCGGAGCCACACGCTGGGCAGGCGCTGGCGTAAGGCGGAACCTCTTGAATTTGTCCACGTCTCGGCCGGAGCAATTGCCGACTGCCACGACTTTCGGAGCCAGTTCCAGCGCTGGGATGGCAATCACACACTCCTTCGTCGCCCGAAGTGCAGCAAAGCTGTAATTAGCGTTGCTGACGACACATGCAATCAGCGGCGGCTCGAATTCGACCATCATGTACCAGGACAACGTCATGATGTTGGCCCTGGCCGTGCCATCCGCCGCATGCGTTAGGAACAGAAGATCAATCAGGAAGAAGCGGCGGAGCGTTGCAGCCTACACAGGACATACTACAGCGGCGTTTGACGAGGGTATGGAAGTGGAGCGCTGCAAGGACCAGGAAGTCGAGCACTGGTTCAATCAAACTGAACGAGAAACGCGCCGCTCTTTCTGGCGGCCAAATTGGTGCTTGTGGTTTGTTCATCGTGTGGAGCGATATTGGGCGCCGCAAACGCCCCGTCTTCCTAATCTACCCAATAGGACAGTCGCTCCTACTTCCACGCCTCCGTGATCTTCTTTGCTGACTCTGAGTACTGGAACAACGCTTCACGCTTCTTTGCAAGGTCAGCCGTTCGCTGCGCGTCGAGGTCCCTCATATCGATTAGGTGAGCATCTGTGACGGTTGCGCCCCCCATGAGCTCCTTGCAATGGGGGTTGTCTTCATCGATGGAGATCCTGTGAAGCGTGACCTTCTGTGTATCACGTACAATCTCCATTTGGTCTCTTTCACAGGGCGGATTTGTGAGCTCTGCCAAGATTCGATGGTCATCCCATTTGGTGATGTTGTAATCCTTTGTCGTAACCACGAGTGCGGTACCAAAACCCAAAACGGCGTCCGACTCCGTACATAAGCGAGACTTTGGGTTGCACTCAATATGGCTGGCTTGTACGCTGTTGTCGCCCTTGTTCTGATAGTCCCATGCTCCGTCGGCGGAGAAGTATCCATTCCAAAACTGCGCAAAATAGAAGAAGCCCCCAGGTGTAACGATCCTCTTGTCTAAGAGCATCTCGTCTTGAGACAGCGCAAACGATGTTACTACGTCGACATTGCCACTCTGAAAGATGCCCTTGCTCTTTTGGTAGCGGGACAGCGCATCCTGCGTTCTTCGATCGACACTTCCTGTGAACAGTGTCCCGTACCCCAGAGTTCCAAGTGTTTTCTGGGATTCAAGAACGTAAAATGCATACTCCTTCTTGGCGTCCGCAGGATCGTCCTTCAAGCCTTTGAGGTAAGTAGCCTTTTGATCGTCGTAGCTCTGGCGCTGCTCGTTAGTCAGGGTCTTCAGGTATGCGGTGGACCCTTTCTCTGAGGCTTCGATGTCTGCTGGAGTTGGAACGGCCGGAGGGACCCGGCACCCACCGAGAGCGAGCAGAAGGGTGACCGAAGCAATCTTGGATTTCATGCGCCGAATTGTCTCACATCCGCGGGTAGAGAACTCACCGATTTCAGCACATGTCTACGTGTTTCCGCCCTCAGATTCAGGAACGCTTCATTACCTAGGTTCCTCCGCATCTTCTTCCGCTACTTGCCAGAGTGCTTCAGCTTAGAGAACTGTTCTGCCGTCTGATTCAGGAACAGCCCACCCCCCATTCATGATGGCTTGATTCAGTATCAGTCGGCTCTCCTGATCCGTAAGTCCGCCGCCCCGCTCCACGAGCTCAATCACCTCATCCGCGGACTTGAAGTGCAGCTTCCTCGGTAGGGCAGTCTTCAGATCCGCCCCCATGAACTGGGCAGTGCCAGCCAAGGCGGCACTGGAAGGACATGTATACCGTCTCTCAACAGTCGCCCACTCAGAATAAGTGTTAGCGTAAAAGAGGTCATTTTGGTGGCTTTTGGGGCTCTGTTCCCGAGGGTGCTTGTATGTACGAGGCGCGCGGCTGCGTGTCTCTCTTGCACTTTGATTACACGGTGGAGCAGATCACGGAAAAGTGCGGGAATACTGATCGTCACCCATCCCACTTCCGGCGCCAGCTTTCATTTGGCCGCTTCTTCGGCGATTAGCCGTACATTGGAGGTGATTCGCCTGTGCTGGGTGCTTCCCGGGCCGTGGTGTCCGTACGAGGAACGTCAATTTACCGGCATGGTGTCCGCATTTGTGGGGATTCGGTACTAAGCGGTTGAACCGGTTGAATGGGTGGAGTGGATTGAAAAAAAGGAAAGACTCGTGTATTCAATGGATAGCGGTATCTCATTGAATCGGAAGGTGCTGCCTGAGCGCGAGGGCCTCCAATCCCTCCCTCTCCCGCCATAATTGCATCGACCGGCCGCTCGCTCATCGCACGGACTGATTCTTGCGCTCATCTGGAGACTGCGCGTCGCTCGGGTCCGGAAACTGTTTCGGTTCGAACCTGCGATTGGCTTCGACATTAAGATATTTATTATCAATAATATATAGCATCTCTCTCGAGTTCTTCATGAATTCGCAATTGCGTATAATCTCCGAACGAACTGGAGCCAGAGATTCGCTGGCAATCTATACGCGACAGCTAAACTCTGATCGGAGCTGTGCGTCAGCGACGCTTCAGCATGATTTCCCCATCGGTTGTTGCGCGACTGCTGATGGCTGTTTGCTTTTTGTTTCGCCGGCGGCGTACCAGTCGTCGCGAACCAGCGGCATCCGGCTGCGGCCGCGGTCAAGCCGACTGAGAAGGACCTGATGAATTGCGATTCGGCCGCTCTGGAAGGCCGCGGCGGATCCCGCTACGTAAAGCAACCAGATCCGGTAAGTGTCTTCCGGAACGATATTGAGCAGCGCAGCCTTGTTCTTCTGAAGTCCCTCCACCCAATTGCGCAGAGTGAGTTCGTAGTGCTCGCGCAGGTTCTCGACGTCGCGCACTTCGAACCCTGCGCGCTCCGCTGCATTGATCGCCTCGGTGATGGTCACAAGTCTCCCATCCGGGAAAACATACCGATCGATAAAGGAGAGCTTGGGTGAAGCCGCCGATTGAGAGCGAGCAATGCCGTGGTTGAGAAGTGTGCCGCCCGGCTTGAGCAGTTCGTGCACGGTGGCAAAGTACATTGGCAGATTCGGCAGCCCAACGTGCTCGAACATCCCGATGCTCGCGATCTTGTCAAATGATCCACGGAGTTCTTCGCAATGGCGATAGTCGCGATGCTCGATGGTGCATGAGTCAGCCAGTCCGGCATCCCGAATTCTTTGCTTCGCAATGTCCGCCTGTTCGCGGCTGAGGGTGATTCCATGAGCCTGCGAGCCATAGCGGCAAGCGGCGTGCAGAACGAGGCTTCCCCATCCGCAACCGACGTCGAGAAAGCGCTCGTTCTGCTTCAGCCGCAGCTTACGGCAAATCAAGTCGAGTTTCTGCTCCTGGGCCGTGTCGAGGGAATCATCCACACTGCGAAAATAAGCGCAGGAGTATGCGAGCGTTTCCCCCAGCCATGGGCGGTAAAACGCAACAGGTAGATCGTAGTGGTAAGAAATCGATGCCAGGTCCCGGGTTTTTGAGTGCTTCGGCCCATGCTTGAACCAGCGCCTCAGGCTCACTGCATCCGCCAGAATATTTTGGAAGGCTCTCCGCCGAAGGCTGCAAGGCCGTCCCATCAGGTACTCTGCAACGACCAACGCTGGGAAGAGGTCGCCCTCAACATCCAGCTCCTTGCGGACGAATGCCTCTCCCAGAGTGACGTCGTCGGTGCCGGCGGCAAGAGATGCAACGGCATCGGGTGAGTTGATCGCCAGTGTGCATGCGCCTCCATCTGATCCGTAGTTCCACTGCCATCCGTTCCAAAGCCGAATCGAGAATTCCGGACCATCGTATCCACTGAATAGGTCGGCTAGCTGCTTACCAAGCCGCTTTTCGCGAGATGCTGATGGATCGCTGCGCATATTTGGACTCGATGAACTGGATCAACAGAAGATTGGTCATGTACCCGCCGTCAATGACGGCCCCAATCCAATCTCGATGATGCCTGAAGGCCAGTCCCGCCGGAATGGAAAGACACAAGCGGACCGCGCAGGAAACGGGCCGGGGGAATGCGTGATCTGCTGGCGTCATTATCATCCTCGCCTACAGAGTTTGCCTAGCATCGAGTTCAACGCATTTTGGCCGCCTGTGGGAACAAATTAAAAGACCTGCACCCGAAGATCGAGTGCAGGCGAAAGGTGGTAGGACAGGTTACTTTGGTGATTCGGGCTGCAGGCGGTTGAGCTGAGCGAGACAGTGGACGGCGCGGATAGCCGTTCCGGGCCAGACATCGGTCCAGGTACGCACACCTGGCGGTATCGGTGCGGTGCAACAACGTAAACCGCTTTGTCGCAGCGGTAACCTCCTTTATCCTAATTGCTTGATCCAAACACAGTTTCTAATCCGTACGTTTTGGCGATTTCCGACCGTACGATGTGAGAGGGAGGATGTGTTCCTGAACGCCGCAGTCAATTCGCTTTGCATCGGGAGAATGAGAATGCGCAATTGGCTGCTCGTTCTGTTTGCGTTGTGCTTCTTTTCGATTTTTTTGAGTGCCCAGTCAGGGGATCTCGCTTCCTATCAGATTTACGGTGGGTTCACTTCCCTCTCCAATTCTTTCAATGGCGTCCCTGGATCCCGTCAACCCCTGTTCGGTTGGGAAGCAGCTCTTGCTTTTCCCGCCTGGCATCATTTGCGGCCAAAACTTGACTATGCAGCCTTCAACGGAACCAATCTCGGCGCTCCGCAACATGCCTTTTTCATTACGGCAGGCGGCGAGTACGAGTACAACGTGGGCAAGGAGAGGCTTTTCGCGGATGCCATGTTTGGCGACGTGGGTCTGAATCAGAATTGGGGTGCGAATGGGTCGCCAGGGAGCAGTGCTTCCTTCACCACGTTGTTCGGTGGCGGCGTAGACACCCCGGTAAGCAAGCATCTCGCGATTCGTCTGGAAGGCGGGTACCAGTACACGAACTTTGCCCTGTACCAGAGTTTGAGCTACAAGTTTCCGTACAGGATTCCGGGGCTGCCCAATAACTTCGCCCGCTTCTCCACCGGATTGGTTTGGATTCCCGGTCTCAAATCAACGTCCAGCGACGTCACCAGCAGTCGCCAGGAACATCAGCCGGTTGAAAGCGAGTTGGTCTACGAAGACATCGGCTCCTTTGGACACTACCACCTCTTTGCCGACTCATGGTGGAGCAATCTACACACCGCGGGTGTGGAATATGACCGACACTCCTGGGGAAAGTTCATCGGAGCGCGAATGGATTATACCGCCGATATCATGCCGCTGGTGATCCTGACCCAGCCCAGCAAAACTGACGTGTGGGGAGATCCGCTGACCACTGATCGTGAACACGTTCCAGGCTTGGCGATCGCGCCCGCCGGGCTGCGCATGATGTGGAGAGACGGCAAGCGCGTCAAGCCTTATTACTTTATTAAAGGCGGTTTGATCGGCTTCACACAAAAGGCGCTCTCAAAAAACGCCACCTATGAGAGCTTCACCCTTCAAGAAAGCCTGGGCGCTCAATTCAAACTGACCGGGCGATGGGATTTTCGCGCCGGGTTCCTCTTTTTTCATTTTTCGGATGGGTTTATCGTAGCGAGCAATCCAGGACTCGACTCTCTGACCTATAACGCCGGCCTTAGCTATCACTTGGGAAAGCGGGATTCTGGCCGCTAACGGGCCCGTGCAAGCGCAGGCGACAACGCGGCAGGAAACGGTAGTCTGCCCGACACGGTCAGCGACGTAGCCGCTCGGGGTGGACTGGGCTAGGCTCTCATGAGAGCGGTTGGCCAGCCCTGACAAGACTTCAACAAGGCGGCTCGAACACTGGAGCCGCCCAGTGAGATAGCGGAAAACGAAAATTACCGATGGCCGCTAGGACCGCCATTCCCGACAAATCCTCCACTGTGCTCGCCGCCTCCATCATGGTTTGCTAACCCGGAATTCTCCTGACTTCCAGTCTGGCGTTCACTCTGAAGGTTCCCGAATCTACGAATGTTCGAAACCCCCTGAGCCCCGCAGATCATGAGTGGGCGTATGATCGTCAACTAGGTCAACCTCCCATTTGTTCATGATCTATCGGCGTTTGGTTTGCAGGCAAGATGGTCGGTGGCAAGAGAGTCAGCCGGATGTGGCGATTACCGTTCTTATTGCTCCGTAAAGGGATCCCGTGCGCTCTTGCTCTGCTGGCATTCGCCAGTGGAGCGCTGTACGCTCAGGAATACAGTTTCCGTACCTTTGGAACTGCGGAAGGGCTGACCAACCTCGCGATCCTGCAAATCTACCAGGACCGCGTTGGCTTCATTTGGGTCAGCACCCAGGACGGTATCTTCCGATACGACGGGGATCGCTTCGAGGCCTTTGCTGCGGAACAGGGGATTCCGTCGAATTCGGGCTTGGCGTTTGGCGATGCGCCCGATGGGTCTCTTCTTGCCGGTGGAGACGTTGGACTCTACCGTCTTTCCGGCAACCACTTTAAAAAGCTGGCCGTCGATTTCAACACCATCTCCTCGGCTCAAGGCATCGAATCGGACGGGAAGGGCCACACCTATCTTGGCACCGACGCCGGGCTTGTGGAACTGTATTCCCAACCGGGACCGGATGAATTTGGCATGCAGAGGTTTCCTCCGCCTGCGGGAACATCCGGACCGGCCGCTTATGGAATTCTCGTAGACGGCGACACCGTCTGGTATGGCTGCGGACTGCAACTCTGCCGCATGGATGCCGCTGGTACTCGCGTCTTTGGAACTGAAAGCGGGCTTCCGGACCGGGAGTTGCAGGGCATCCGGAAAGACCGCGCTGGAAATCTCTGGGTGCGGGCGCGGAATGCGGGCGTTTTTGAATGGCCCGCCGGTAAGGCCAGATTCGAGAGGCCAAAACTCCCCTTTTCGCCAGAAGACATCGGTGGAGTTCCCGCAGTGGATGACGATGGACGGATTCTGCTTACGACTCCGGTGGGGTTGCTGATCGGGGACGAGAACAAATGGCAGCTGGTCGACCGGTCCGTCGGGCTTCGTGGCACAGTCTATTCAGCCTTCGAAGACAGACAGCATTCTCTCTGGATCGGATTGGCTGGCCGGGGGCTGGCGCAGTGGCTCGGCTACAGGGAATGGGAGAGCTATTCGACCGAGAGTGGGCTTGCCAGCGACGTTGTGTACGAAATTCTCCCGCAGGACGATGGGTCGCTCCTGGTGGGCACTCTAGCAGGCTTGTTTCGCGGAGAGCGGCGCCCATTCGGCATGTCGTTTCGGAGTGTTGCGGGGCTGGGCGGTTTTGCCGTGCACAGCGTGCGCAGCGCGCCCAACAGGGACATTTGGATAGGGACAGACGAGCGCGGCGTGGCCCGCATCGATGCGCGAACCGGCAAGGTGGAGTGGTTTGGCGAGAGGCAGGGGCTCGCCGACAGGGCGGTGTACAAGCTGCGCTTCGATCGCGAACAGCGATTGTGGGTAACCACCGAAGCAGGCCTCTTCATGGCCATGCCTCCGTACAGGAGATTCTCGCGGATCACTGAATTGCCCTCTACACGGATGTGGTCAGTTACCGAAGGGTCCGATGGCACCATTTGGGCTGGGGGTGCTGGCGGGCTCTATGAACTCGCAGGAGGCAGGTGGAAGAACCTAACACGCGCTGACGGACTGAGCAACACGGAGGTGCTTTCGCTCGGTGCGGGACCGAATGGCGTCGTGTGGGTCGGCTATAGGTTTGGAGGCGGCATCGATCGTGTGCGTCCGAAAGCTGGCGGCGTGGCAATCGAGAAGGGCGTTCAAAGAAGAGGCAGCGACGGACTGATTTACTTTCTTAGGTTCGACCATTTGGGGCGGCTGTGGGCGGGCACCGAGCACGGTGTGGACATCTGGGATGGCGCCCGCTGGAGCCACTACGACATGAACGATGGCCTGGTTTGGGACGACTGCAACCTGAATGCATTCGCCGAAGAGCCCGACGGAAGTGTTTGGATCGGAACAAGCGGCGGACTCTCACGTTTCAGGCCGCTTGGGCGTCACGCTCCGGATGCTCCCCTGACGGTTGTCTTCACCGGGCTTGTGAATGGGCACACGGATGTGTCCGAGCTCCGCGATCCATCCTTTGGCAGCCACGCGAACTCTCTCATCGCAAGGTTTTCCGCGCTAAATGCGTCCAGTCAGAACGAAGTGACCTTGCGCTATCGGTTGGGTGGTGCAACCTCTGACTGGACTGAGACGAGCGAAAGAGAATTGCAATTCGCCAATCTGGCGCCAGGATCGTACCGACTCGAGATCGATGCGCGAGGCAGTGATTGGGAGGTGGAGCGCGCACAGCGCCGAGTTCGCATTCAGGATTTTGCCTCCATGGTCTCACCCGGCTTTGCAGGCGCAAGCTGGACCTGGCCGCGCGCTGCGGCGGTGAGGAGTTCGCCATGATTCTTCCTTTAGTCAATCCCGCCGATGCTGAGCGCATCGCGGAGTCTGTACGGCAGGCAATCGTCGCTCTCAAAATCCCGCATCCCGCATCGCCGACCGCCCCATACCTCACGGTGAGCGTGGGCGTGGCAACGGCAACACCGGAATGTTGCTGCTCCAGCGAAGCCCTCTCTGCTGCCGCCGACAAGGCACTTTATGCGGCAAAGAACAGCGGACGGAATCGGGTCTGTGTCGCCCAGCGCGACAACGTTGAGTAGAGGACTGCGGCGCCTGCGAACCTCAATCCGGCCTGACATCGAGCGTGTCCGGCTATGGGCCAAGATCTCTGGCTCCGTTTGGTACAGAAATCCGGGGCGCCTCACCAAATACGATTTCATACTCTGTTCTGTGCGGATTTAGGAGTGCAGGTAACCGGCGCACTGGACTTTTCGCCTTTTTCTTACCCAATGGGTGAGATACAAAAACGACCCTTTCAGCTCTCCTTCAACGCTTCTCTCAGGGTCGATTTCCAGGGTTCCCGCGTCACCTCTGACGGCGGGCTGATTCTGGTGCGTGAGTTGGACGAGCGATTGGGCTTCGGCGAACTTGCGGCTGAATGCCTTACCGACACGCGAGCGAAGAACACACAGTTACCGATTGTCGATCTGCTGCGCCAATCGGTGTACAGCCGCCTGGCAGGATACGAAGACGTGAACGATTCCGAACGCCTGGCTCAAGACCCGAGCTTCCGTCTGATCGGCTCGGAGAAGATTTGGGATCGCGGCGTAGCCCTGCCCTCCCGGTTGCAGAGCTTTGAGGCGCAGATGCTGGCCGAGGATGGAAACTTCTCGGGACTGGCGCGGCTGAATCGGGAACTGGTGGGCAAAGCAGAAGCAATCGATTCGCACTGCCGGACCGTGCTGGACATGGATTCGACTGAGATTCCGGTGTACGGAGAGCAGGAGCAGAGCGCCTACAACGGGCATTTTGAATCGACCTGCTATCACCCACTTTTGCTGTTCAACGGGGACGGCGATTGCTTGGCGGCCAAACTGCGGCCCGGCAACGTGCACAGCGCCGAGGGTTGGGAAGGGCTTCTGCTGCCAGAGATTGAACGGCAACAGAAGCTAGGCAAGGAAGTGGCGTTTCGAGCTGACGCCGCATTTGCCAAGCCGGAAATTTATGAGGCGCTGGAAAGCCGGGGCGTGAAGTATGCCATTCGCATGCCGGCCAATGAGAACCTGGAACGGGATGTGGCGGAACTGCTGCCGCGCCTGGTGGGGCGTCCCAGTCACAAACCGATCGTGTGGCACAAAGGCTTTCTCTACAGGGCCGCCAGTTGGACGAAGGCACGGCGAGTGGTGGCGAAGGTCGAACATCATGCCGGGGAGTTGTTCCCGCGCATGGGGTTCATCGTGACCAACCTGGAAACGGACAGCCGGGCGATAGTACGGTTCTACAACAAGCGGGGAACTGCGGAGCAATGGATCAAGGAAGGCAAGCAGGCGGTGAAGATGACACGGCTGAGTTGCCATCGCTTCAGGTCGAATGAAGTGCGGCTATGGCTCAGCCTGATCGCCTACAACTTGGGCAACCTGTGGCGGAGGTTGGCGTTGCCGAAGAAGATCGAGAACTGGTCGCTGACCAGTTTGCAGCAACGGTTGGTTAAGACGGGAGGCAGGCTGGTCAAGCATGCCCGCTACTACTGGCTATTGTTGGCAGAGAGCCATCTGACGCGGCGCCTGTTCGGAAGCATGCTGCGGCGGATAGAGGGTTTGCCGCTGCCAGTGGGATAGGCGCGGTAGCCAGGCGAAACCAATCTGGACGGAGGGGAGTTGACGGGGGAGGTGTTCGTGAAATCACTTCGAAATGGGGCAAATCACGGCTTTTTGGTCCCGGCAATGGCCCAGCGGGGCACGCTCGGGCTCTGGCCTTGGACGAAACGCGAGATAAAGATGGTGAGCTTGGCACTCGGGGGTATATTCTTCGGTAGCCAGGAAACAAAATGGAAATTCCAGCTTGAAGACACAGAAGAGACTCCGAAGGTCGCTGCCTCATGGGTGAGTTGCAACACATACGATCTCACGATAGAATCCGCAACGGACAGGAGGAACTATGGCCAGCCCTGCAAAACCAGCCGTGAACCCTATCGCCCTGAAACAAGGAGAAGGAGAGGCTCTTTGGTTCAACGGCGCTCTGGTTATCGTCAAAGCCAGCGGTGAAACGACCGCCGGGCGCGTGACGGTGATTGAGCATCTGGCTCCGGAGGGCTCCGGGCCGCCGGTGCACGTTCATCACCGAGAGGATGAGTGGTTCTATGTCATCGAGGGCGCATTGACCTTCTGGGTTGGGGGCAGGATCATCAAGGCATCGACCGGGTCGTTCGTGTACGGACCGCGAGATATCCCCCACACCTTCATAGTCACGTCGCCACAAGCGCGCAGCCTTGTGGTCACCGAGCCCGCCGGGTTCGAAAAGTTCATGCGCGCCCTGGGCGAACCAGCGGCGGCACACACGATTCCGCCGGCCAGCGTTCCGCTGCCGGGCCGCGACCGGATCATGGCAGCCGCGGCAGAGTTCGGGCTCGAAATACTCGGCCCGCCAGGCATCCCTACCTAGCCGAGCCTAGCTGCCCCGATGGCGTTGTCACATCACCACCCTGGGATACATCAGTGCCCCCACCGTCACCGCAATCGCTGTGGCTCCCAACAGGACCCAAAAATCCAGCTGAAATCGAGAGCATTCTACTTAACTCCACTAGACCCATTAGGCTCCTGGATCAGCTAGCGGATTCCATATATAACGGTTCCACCTTTCCCGACCCGCAATGGTGCTCGGGACTTTGACTTCATGTACTCTCCGCCGCCATGCTCCCAAGCAATGAGCTGGCCGGGGAAACTCTCTACCGATTCCGCCAATTGCTGGGAGAAGTATGGATTTTGCTGACAAGGCGCTAACTTGCATCGACTGCGGAGCCGAGTTCGTTTTTACAGCGGGCGAGCAGGTCTTCTTTCACGACAAACAATTTACGAACATCCCGAAATATTGCAAGCCGTGCAAGGCGAAGCGCAATCTTGCTTTTCGGAAGCCAGTTCGCCCTCTTCGCCCTGAGACTAGGACAACCTGCGCGGAATGTGGATTGGGGACTACAGTTCCATTCACACCTAAGCAAGGTAGACCTGTTCTTTGCCGCAAATGTTTTCAGCGAGCGGCAGCGGCAAGCTGACCTCTTTAGGGCTGTATCGGTAAGTGAAGGGGCGCTAGTCTTTCTTGCATGTACGGGCAATGCGGCAGACGAGCGGACAAACAGCGCATCACCGAGTTGTCAGTTTTTTTGCTGATGTCCATTTCGTTCGGACCTTCAAACGACTCGATCGTGCGGCCGGACAGCGAATCGACTTTGTCGAGCATCGCGCCGCTCAGCGGTCCGAGATTGCTGCGCGGGTCGAGAACCGCATCGAATCGAACACCGAGATGCCCCAGCTGGATCCATCTGCCGTAGAGCATGTTGTTGTAATCGGCGTTCTGCAGGTGAATGCCGTCGCGCAAATGCCTCACGCCAAGCGATTGCAATTCACGCTCAACCAGAGGAAAGTCTCCGTAAAGCCGATCGAAGTAATTCAAATGCGTGTTCAACCCGACGCTGTTTACGAAGTCAAAGGCGGTGTGAGGCGTTTCCGGCTGGGGCGCGGCACTGGACTGCGCGGCACTTTCACGCTTGATTTCGCTATGACATGCGGTGAATGGAAGAAGAACCGATAACGCAATCATCAAGCGCAGCGCCAAGGTGATTGAGATGAAAGGGATTGTCGACAGCATCAATTCACACACCCAACCATTTGGAATGCCAAGGCGTCTAACTAGTGACCGAGCAGGTGGGCTGGCGACTGAACCGACGGACCGGACAAGTTTCCCGGTTTCGTGAGCCATCGGCCATAGGGAAGCGGCAGCCACGATATAGTTAGACTCTTTAGAAAACCTCTCCGATGCTCGGTTACGCAGATCGAAAAAAAGATTCCAACCCTGTGCTTCGCAAGCCGTTGCCTTGAACAACACTGCAAGGAAGATCCCGGTAAAGCCCAGGGGAAGCTGCCCCCGGCTTTACGGTGGAGGTTTATGACCGAGATTCAGCTTGTGATTGCCGACAACCAGCCACTTACGCTCTCGGGCCTGCGCACCGCGGTGGCGGGGCAGTCGGATATCGCGGTGCTTGCGGAGTGCGCGAGTCCCGATCGATTGATGGACGCGGTACGCAAGCATTCCCCGGATGTGTTGTTGGTCAGCACAGATTTTTTCGAGGAAAAGCTGGATGCACTTGAACGCCTGGTAACGGAGATTGAGGAAACGCGCGTCGTCTTGCTGACGAACAGAAAAGATCCTGGTTTTCTCGAGGAAGCCCTGCGCTGCGGCGCCAGGGGCGTGATCCAAAGAGAATGGCGCATCCAGCAAATCCCGGTGGCCATTCGGAAGGTCACGAACGGCGGCTTCTGGGTGGAGCGAACTGTCGCCGAACGGGTTCTCGAGAACATCCTGAATGGGCACCCTGTGGAGAATCCTGAAGCTCGCAAGATTGCATCGCTGACGCAGCGGGAGCGCGAAGTCGTCAGCTTGATCTGCCAGGGATTCAAGAACAAGAAGATCGCTGGCACACTGCACATCAGCGAAGCGACCGTGTCGCATCATCTCACGTCGATCTATCGAAAGCTCGAGTTGGACGACAGGATCGCGCTGGTCATCTACTCAGCAAAGCAGAGCCTGGTGACTTTCTGATTGCGCTTGGGTTCGCCGGGACCGGCCTTTCGCGCGATGGCTTAAAACTGCCCGTGCCCGTGACCCGACAACTCGTGAAGCGCATAAAAAGCAATCTTCCTTACAGAATCGAAGTTTGTGGCGAACAGAAAAGAACAGAGATAGAAACACAGGTAGAAGCCCGCGGTCGAGTAATTGAGAAAGTGGGTAGTGGTGTCGTTTGAAATCCACAGGGCCTCTAACCAGCGGTAGACTTGGATCATGGAGAGCCGAAAGCTCCGCATTGTTAGGACCGTGCCAACCTTGCTTGGCGTCTGCGAGCGATGTAAGACTCAGTTCGCGTCGAAGCTCCCGGTTTTCCCCAAGGCTAAGGCCGAAATTACTGCCGCTTTCGATGCTCATAAATGCCTATTCCTAGATAGCAGCCAAAACGCGCTGCGGGTTGTCCGCGAAGCCACCGAAAACAAATGATTTAGTCTTTCGCTTCCCGAATCTGCTCTTGCATGGCCATGAAGTGCTCGTATTTGAGCAACACGGCCAGTGGCTTGTCGTTATCCTGAATCACCAGCGTCTTGTCCAGACCACGCAGTTGCGTCACGTTCAGTGCTCGCAATTTGCTGATACCTACGTGCTGCACGGTCGGGTCCAGATACGGTATCGAAACTTGGCTTGCCTTCCCCATAAATTCTCCTAGGCCGTCTTTTGGAGAGCCTTCAAAAGTAGTTCTTTGTCTATCCGTTGGATTGGGTTTTCCTCGGGAATCAGACCGCACAATTCCTCCAGCGTCCAGATGTGATCTGTCAGCCCTGCTTCCATCGCTGGCGTGACGCGAAGCGTCTTGTGGACACGGCAGAAGTTGTAGTGAAAGAAGTACACCGCGATCTGATACGCGTGGTTTTCAAACTTCTTGCTGAAACCGTTGGTCAGGCGCGTAAAGCGCCGCATCCCCATTCGCATGGAGAGATTCTGGCGCTCCACATAGGACGTACTGACATGCTCTGGATCGGGATCACCGCTTACCACCTTCATGTCAGTCCCGATGCATTTCGCCGGGGAGTAACGGCGCTGATCGGCATCGGTCGGAGCGCCGTAAATCTTCTGTAATTGTGCATAGTCCACGTCACCGCCGAACGCCCCTTCCACGGCTTGCAGATAAGCTTTGTGAGCGTCCGTAGTAAGCTGGACGCGCCCCTTGATGCGCTCTGCGCAATCCTGCATGAAGTCGTAGGCCCATCCCGCATCACGACCCCCGACAAGATAGCCCACACACAGCTTCGTGTCAGCATCAATCGCCGTCCAGGTCCAAACGTCTCCCCATCCCTCCGCAACCTTCTCTTCGCTGACGTTCTTCATCTTCGCCCCTACAAAAGACCAGATTTCATCGCACTGCAAACGGCGCACGCGCAAATTGCGGACATACCGATCATGGAACTTCGCGCAGGCGATACCGGCATCTTCGAGCAGACGGAGAATGGTATGTTTGCCAACTCCAAGCATTCGGCACGTCGCGTTAATGGAGTTTCCTTCGACCAAAGCCCCTATCACCTGTGCCCTTTTTGCTATGCTCAAGCGGTTCATGTCTGCCCCTATACTGCCTATATTACGGCAATATAGAGGCTATTGTCAAGCACTATTTTGTCTTTTCATTGCCAATCTCACGAATTGAGATGTAGACTATTTCACAAATCGCAATTCCTCCACAGCAGGCCAAATAGATGAGAAACCACCTCATTGCTTTCTCTCTTGCTTTAATGTTCGCGTCGTCTTCGCCGGTTGCTGATCCAATTCGGCTGTCGCTCGAAGCAGAGAGTCGAAAATGGTTCTTCTGGCTTCTGATCGCTGGAGCGGTGGTCGCATTAGGATGCATTCTCGAAATTCCCGAGACGAGATTTAGCCTGATGCAGTGGTGGAGGCAGAAACGAGGCCGCCCACTAAAAGAAGAGAATCCGACAAGTTGGCGTATTCCCGCCGCGTCCGTGGGGCTCCTTTTGGTCATCGTCGGCGTCGTTGGCGAGGTTGTGTTTGAGGGGCTGGTTTCCAATGCTGATACCAAGCTGAGAACGCATGAATCCGATGTGCTTTCCCTTGCAGAAACTACAGCAGGCCAAGCGAACGAACGCGCCTCTAAGAACGAGAAGGAGGCAGCGCGATTGAGAAAAGAGGCAGAGGACGAGCGGATGGCCCGCGTGAAATTGCAGGAGCAATTGCAATGGAGATACCTATCTAAAGAGCAGAAAGAAGCAATGACGAAAGTGCTTAAAACTGCACCGGGCTCAGAAGTTAATGTTTGGATGATTGCAGACGGGGGCGAAGCGCAAGGATACGGCGACGACTTTGTATACGCCCTGGAAGATTCGGGCTGGAAAGTACACGTCAAGAACGGCATTGGGATTCGATTACTTCCATCAATTTGTGTCCATGATGGCCTAGATCGATCAACTGCCATACTCAACAAAGCACTAGATGCGGCACATATCGGCCATTGCCAGGTTGGAGGAGATCCGCTACGCATCGGCAGTGCGGGAACGGAACTGTGGATTGGGCCAAAACTCCCGCCTACACCTGAACGCCGCGTAGCTCCCGAGAACTGACTGGTTACTGCATGTTGAGTGAAATGGACTGAAAGAGCATGGCGGATCAAATGCCAGCAAATCCAGATGGAAACCGCGATGATACCGCATCGAACGGCAAAGCCGGTTATAGTTTGACAGCACCCAAAACTAGCCCAAGCGGCAACGGCGAGCACGGCAAAAAGAACCGCTGTCCCGAATTCTGCGAGAGGTACAAGATGAAAAGGAAATGGGCGAAATTTAGAAGACACGCCCCCCAATGGTAGTGTGCGGGATTTTGTGTAAACGCCGTTCCTGATGGTTGTTGTCCCGAGCAGAGTTTTTCTTTCTTTTCCTTCGCCCCGGACATTTGGATTATTGGGCCGGCGAGGACCGCAGTCAAGGCCTTGCCGCGTCAGCGGTCGGAGCGCAGCGAAGAGCCTTGACGGCGGCCGCAGTCGGCCGTATCGAAGATCATCCGGGGCGAAGGAAGACGATGCTATGTCCCTATGGCCACGCGGATGCGATCTTCCCACAGTAGGGTGAAGCAATTCAGCGCCGCCTTCCAGTGGATCGAGTGTTCCCACTTGCGGATCACGTTTCGTAGTGCCAGATACATCACCTTCAGCGCCGCTTCTTCGCTGGGGAAGGCCACGCGGGGCTTCAGGGCCTTGCGCAGGCTCATGTTCAGCGATTCGACTGCGTTGGTCGTGTAGATCACCTTGCGGATTTCCGCCGGGAAGGCAAAGAACGGAATCACCTGCGGCCACTGCCTGCGCCACAGCGCCGCGATGGGAGCATACCGGCTGTCCCATTGCGCGGCGAATTGCGCGAGCCGTTGTTCGGCTTCTTCGGCGGTCGAGGCCCGGTAGACCGTCTTCAGATCCGCGGCCACCTGCTTGCGTTCCTTCCAGTTGACGTAGTTCAGGCTGGCCCGCACCAGATGCACAATGCAGGTCTGCACCTGGGCCTGGGGAAAGATCGCTTCGATGGCTTGAGGAAAGCCCTTCAGCCCGTCCACGCAGGCGATGAAGATGTCCTTCACTCCGCGATTGCGCAATTCGGTCAGCACCTGCAGCCAGAACTTGGCGCCCTCGTTGGCGCTCGTCCACAACCCCAGAACATCCTTGTGGCCTTCCAGATCGATGCCTACGGCCACGTACACGGCGCGGTTCTCCACCCGCCCTTCGTGCCGCATCTTGACCATCAGCGCATCCAGAAACAGGATCGGATACAACGGCTCCAGCGGGCGGCTCTGCCACTCCTTCAGTTCCTCGATCACCGCATCGGTGACTGCGGAAATCAACGACGGCGACACTTCCGCGCCATAGATCTCCTCCAGATGGCCCTGGATCTCGCGTGTCGTCATGCCCCGCGCGTACAGCGACAAGATCTTGTCGTCGAAACCCGTGAAGCGGCGCTGGTGAGGAGCCACAATCTGGGGCGTGAACGTGCCATTACGGTCGCGCGGCACTTCGATCTCCGCTTCCCCGAAATCGCCCTTCAGCTTCTTACGGCTGGTACCATTGCGTGAGTTGCCACTACCCCGACCCGAGCGCTCGTGCTTTTCGTAACCCAGGTGGTGGGTCAGCTCGGCGCTCAACGCCCGTTCCACCAGTGCCTTGGTCAGCTGCTTCAGCAAACCCTGCTCGCCGATCAGGTCCTCTGGACCCTTGTAGTCGGCCAGCAACTTGTCGATTAGCTCTTTATCGATTCCCATCTGTTCCCCTCCAGTATCGAGGAACAGACGCTTACACAAAAATCAAAACACCCTCCCCCCAATGGATTGAAGCGGGCTGCGCTGTCGCCCTGATTATCATCACCGGCTTCTACACTTATTACGCCTCTCAACAAGCTTGCCTGCTGTGAAAGTCTGTTGAAGACAACCGAAAAGCGATGGCCCTCGACGAAAGAGCATGGGTAGCGGCTTATGAGTTCATTCCGACTGAACGCGAGATAAAGAAGGGATTCAGCATTCTCGGAGCATCGGTTCATTACCGCAATTCCGGGAAAACCCCTGCCATAAGAGGTGCCTCCTATATCAACCAAACGCAGAGTCTTGACAATATTCCAGAGCAAGACACAAAGCCTACCGCTGGGAAGAGTCCAACTTTCCTTTTGGCCCCTAACGGCATCAATACCGCGAGTATCTGGCTCAGTGATGCTTCTGCAGCCGCACTCAATGCTCATCAACGTGGCGCTTTTGTTTACGGGACCATTTGGTATATCGATATTTTTCAGAAAGACCATTGGTCTCAGTTCTGCGCTGAGGTCTTTCGCAACAAGACTGAGGGCATCACATTTATCGCCTGTCCCAAGCACAATACTTCCGATGACGCACAGAAATAGTATGTGCCTCAATCTTTCTAATGCCGACGCAACGCCGAAAGCTGAAGCAAAGAAGAGTAAGCAAGCCGGAAGCAACCAACCTGCCAACCACCGACCATGTGCAAATCGAACGGCACCATTACCAGAAAGTGAAGCGGCTGGCGGGAAACCCATTGGCGCAGCTTGACGACCTTGCTAAGCCCACCAAATCCGATGCCGATCGCTGCTCCGACCAGAACATCGGTCGGAAAGTGCTCCCCGAGATACACCAACGGCAAACAGACGACGAACAGGGCGTGGCAGTAGGCCAGAACACCGACCTTCCAGGAGACCAGAAAGATGGCCGTGGCCAGTGCAAAGTACAAAACGGCATGGTCGCTCGGGAATGAGCTCCAGCGAATCAGGTCGTAGTAGTATTCAGCGGTCCCATGCGGCGGTTTGAAATGCAGATCGGCATTGAGATAAGGCCGCGCGCGGAAAGGCAACAAAGCCGCTAGCCCTCGGGCAACAAATAAGGCTACAAACGCTGCGGCCAAGCCGCCGATCAAGATTTCTCTCACCGTTTCTCTGGTTTTGCCTTCGGCAAACCACGCCCACCAAAAGAAGCTTGTCGCCACTCCGCCGGTGACGAAGGGGTCAGTGGAAACGAACACCATGGTTTTGTCGAACACCCAGGATCTTTGAGCAAACTGATTCAGGAAGTGCAGAATGCTGGTATCGAAGGCATCAACCATCGTGATCTTCATCCTCCGCACTGCGAACCTGTCCTGCTTCAGTCGGACTCAAGGCAAGAAATCGTCTCTTAAGGAACTGGTGATTGCAAAACACTTGTGTGATGCATGGAGCGGAAAACTAGCTGTCCAGGCGATAAAAATTCGTCAAGAACAGGCTCGAGGTTCGGAGCGCGAAGTAGCGCGCAATCTGGGGTTGATTTGAAGAAGCGCGGCGCTTTGACCCGAACATGACAGGTTCCATTGCGCAGGCTGTCATGTGTTGATCTATCCTGAAGTTGGGGTATAATGGTAACTGTATGATTCCCAGTAACTTACGATCACTTTTTTGGGATACGAACCTGGAAACCTTCTTCCCCGAAGCCTATCCTGACTACACGATCTTCCGGGTGTTGGAATTAGGCGACGAAGCTGCAGTAAAGTGGCTGCGGCATACATTCGCTGAGGCCGAAATCCGCCGAGTGCTCCGAACTGAACATCGCCTCACTCTGAAATCGGCCAATTTTTGGGCTCTGGTGTATGGAATTCCATCTGGAGAGGTTGCGGCCTTGAATGGCAGCCGCTGACCATCACTTTCTTAGCGAAGGAAGTAGCCATGACCGATCCTGAACGCGCGGTGTGGCACAGCAATGTAATTCCCGCCTCAACCGAAGCCGCGCTTGGTGCACTGCGAGATGCAACACTGCTCGATGGTTTCTACCTCGGGTGCGGAACCGGTCTGGCTCTTCAGCTTGGACATCGGCTCTCTCGGGACCTAGATTTCTTTGTGCAGGATCACTTCAACGAGGATGTTTTTCTCCAACGCCTTCAGAAACTCGGTGGCTTTGCATTGGCTGCTAAAGCACCTGACACACTCCACGCGACGATCCATGAAGCGAAAGTGAGTTTCCTGGGCTATACGTACCCAGTGCTCTTTCCGATGAACTCCTTCTTGGAGGTGGCCGTCGCTGATCCTCGCGATATTGCTTGCATGAAATTGAGTGCCATCGCCAGCCGCGGTACTAAGCGTAATTTCATTGATCTCTACTTTTGCGTCCAACGCTACGGCCTCAAAGCGATCCTGAACCTCTTTGAACAAAAGTACGCGCAGACGAATTTGAGCCGCATTCACATCCTCAAATCGCTTTCCTTCTTCGACGACGCAGAACGCGATCCCCTGCCCCACATGCTCGTCGCGCTCGATTGGGACAGGGTGAAGCAGTTCTTTCGCAAAGAAGCGCCGCAGCTAATCTGAAGTGGGAGAATTCGACCATTGGAGACTGCAAATCTCGGCCTGCGCTCTTCGCTTGGCGTCGTGCATCTCGCTTCTTCACAATCCACTCCGAGACCGCATTCGTTCATCGCAGAATTGCGCCTTTTCGTTCGCTTCCGGGGCGTGTAGCCCCTTCGCATCAAAACGGTGTTGAATACATAGCGTTGCTGCCACCCATTACACTCCTTTGCTGCCAGACACTGGATCGAGTTCTGTCAGTGAATACAGGAAGGCAAGCATGCCGGCACGCGTACGGCGTGTATGATGAAGATTGCATCAATCGATGCCATAATCGTATGCAAAGGAGGCGAATATGCCGAGATCTTCCACGGTTGCCATCAAAGATGATCCTGGCGGAACGGGAAAGGTAAAGCGCATCCGGACGACAGTAACGCTCGAATGCGATCTAATCCGCAAAGCACAGGCGTACACAGGCGTTAAAGAAAAATCGGCGTTGATTCGGGCGGCCCTAACGCAACTAGTCCAGCGCGAAGCGGCGCGGAGGCTGGCGGCGCTGGGCGGAACGATGCCCGATTTGCAAAGAATTCCACGCCGAAGAATGCCACGAAAATGACTCCGAAAGACACGCCCATCCTGATCGACACGAACATCTGGGTCGGACATTTCAAGACCGAGAACAAGGAAGTCTCGGCCTTGCTGGAAGCCGGGAGGGTGGTGATGCACCCCTTCATTGTTGCGGAACTGGCTCTCGGTGGTCTCCGGGATCGCAAAGCGACGCTTGCATTGCTTGATTTCCTTCCCGAGTTGCCGGTCGCCGAACTTCACGAAGTCCGTCAACTAATCGAAGTGCGAAAGCTCTACGCAGAAGGCATTGGCTTGGTCGATGCCCATCTTATCGCCTCGCTCATTATCGTCCAAACCCCGACCGAGCTCTTGACGGACGACGATGGGCTTACGCGAGTTGCCGAAAAGCTCGGCTTTCTGGCAAAACCGCCGTTCGCTGTGTAACGTCCTTATGCGAATCCCTCGCGGTGTTCGAACGCGGGGCACGCCCGTGGCATGCATGATGAAGAATGCCAGCATGCCTTCGACATGGATGATATCGAGCCATTCTGTTACGACAACGTGCGCAGAGGATTTCCCCACACATCAGTTTTGCTGGGTTGGGTGAGGATCAAGTGCGAAGATTCAGGCTGGAACGGCTGCAAGTGAAATCTTTCTTATTTTGATAACTAATTGAAATAAATATAGTTAATAGCGGATTGGTGTGACCGGACGATCCGAAGAAGGAGTACAGTATATGTATGGACCAGTTTTCCACAGGGTCCGCCAAAGTCGCGGCTTCCCCGAGCACGCGCCGGCGATGCAGTCCGCCATGAATGCAGACAGGTATTGCGCTTACAACCTGACCCGCCAACGATTTGTGGCGTCCAACCTTGAGGCTGCGGACGGCACCACGAGCCGTGCAGAAGCTCGGCTGCTGGAAATAGGTCCAGGCGAAGAGACAGCGCTGTGGATTTTTCCGTACAGAAAGATCTCAGCTTCAAGCACGCGCTTTCCTCTCGATCTGGTTCTTCTCGACAGCGACAGTGTCGTTCTGGAAACCGTTGAGTTCTTCCCCATGAATGTCGTTTGCGCGGCGAACGCGCAAGCCACAAGCCTTCTTGTTTTGGCGGCAGACTCGGTGGCGCGGGGAGAAATCAAGCCCGGCGACCAGTTGGCCATCTCTGCTCCCGAAGAGATGATGCTGTATTTGCAGCGCGCGCAAAATGACAGTGGACATCTGCCCGAAACCGCGCGGGTGATCCCCTGGCCGAAGAACGGCGCAATGGCTGAAGAGCAGCCCGCCACGGCGAAGGAGGCACACAAAGCAGACGGCGTCGAGCCGGGGAAACCATGCGAAGGCGCAGTGACAGAGGCTGCCGCGCGGCCGCCTGAGAAGGAAGAATCGGCGATCGCAGCGAGTGAATCGCCTGAGAGCGCGCCTGCAGAGGTCGTGACGGAGTTGCCGGTTCATGAAGAACCGGTGGTTGCCCCGAGTGAGCCCAGCGAGAGGACACGACCGCAAATTGCCGCAGAATTTCCAGACAAAGATGAGCCAGTAGCCGCGATGGGCCTGCACAGCCAGGTTGCTCCGATGCCGGCTCAAGCGGAGTCGCCGTGGGAAGATGCGCCGGCGCAGGAACCGCATGTCGTGCCGCTCGAGTATCGCCCGGTGAACGCACCCCCGATTCTGGTGGAGCTACCTGTTACGAATGATGTGCCGGCGGCGCCGAGTCAACGAATTCCGTGGAGGGAGGACGAAACTCGAAAGAACTGGGTCATGCGCCTGCTGAAAGGCGAAGATCGCGATCCGCGAAGTGCGCCGCGGCAATCGCTTCCGGGGCTCGTCGCCTATTTCTTCACGGGAGGAGCTCCCAAGCCGGACGCGGTTCGCGATATGAGCATGACGGGGTTGTACCTCGTTACCCGCGAACGCTGGTATATGGGCACAGTCGTTCAAATGACATTGACCAACCGGAACCGATCGATCATCGGGCCATCGATGTCGCTGTATGCGCAAGCCGTTCGGTCGGAAAGCGATGGTGTTGGCTTCCGTTTCGTTCTGGAAGAGGACCGTCACCGCCATGACAGAGTCATCGAGCCATACGGCCCGACGAACGGGATCAACAGAATGCAAGTCGGAAGATTCATGGAGGACTTCAAGGCAACGGATCCTGCGGCGCAATAACGCAGAACGACGACGGAAGTGCGCGGCGCACATGCTCACGAAGCCGCCCTCAAGTAGGGCTGTCCCTCTTCTGAAGTGGCAGAATTCGCTCAGCATTGCTTTCGTTTTCCCCAAAAACCGTTAGACAGAAAACTGTGCGACAGGCCGCCGGGATTGACACGACGGAAGGTCGGTTTGTAGGATGCTAGTGTCCGAATGAAGCTCTCAGTTTGCGCTGGTAACGAGCTTTAATCCTAGTACGTCAAAGCCTTGGAACGATGATTGCAGTTAAGGAGCTTACCAAACGGTACGCGCGCACGACTGCCGTTGATCGGATTTCATTCTCAGTCGATAAGGGCCAGATTGTCGGTTTCCTCGGCCCCAACGGCGCCGGGAAAACGACCACGATGCGCGTACTCACGTGTTTCCTTCCTCCGTCGGCGGGCACCGCGACCGTGGCCGGGTTCGATGTCCTGGAACAACCCCGCGAGGTGAAGAAGCGCATTGGCTATCTTCCGGAAGCGCCTCCACTCTACCCGGAGATGGAGACAGTCGAGTATCTGCGTTTTGTCGGCAAACTGAAAGGGCTGTCAGGCGCCGACCTCGACAAGCGCGTGGACTATGTTCTGGGGCGCTGCTCCATCGCCGATGTGAAGTCTCGGCTTTTGGGCAAGCTTTCCAAGGGCTATCGTCAGCGCGTGGGGCTGGCGCAGGCCATTATCCACAACCCCGACGTGCTGATTCTCGACGAGCCGACTGCGGGGCTCGATCCCAAGCAGATCAATGAAACGCGCGACTTGATCAAGAGCCTGGCCGGCGACCACACGATCATTCTCAGCACCCACATCCTGCCTGAAGTCGAGCAGACCTGCGAACAGGTCATCATCATCAACAAGGGCAAGCTGGTGGCCACTGATTCCGTGCGGAATCTCGAGGCACGCACGCGCGGCGTCGAGTCGGTTCAGGTGGAAGTGGCGGCACGCGACGGCGCACTCAATCCTGAAGGGGTGCAACACAAGCTCGAACAAGTGCCGGGCGTTGCTCAGGTAGTTTGCAAAAACCCCGCGGATCACCGCTTGATCTTTGAAGTGCAGAGCCAGAAGGGACAACTGGTCCGCGGAGACCTCGCGCGTGCCGTTGTCGAATCCGGCTGGGACCTCAACGAGCTCCGCGCGGCCGGCATGAGCCTGGAAGAAATCTTTCTTGAGCTCACAGGAAACGAAACGGCCGCGGGGAATAAAGACATCGCCAAACCAGCGGATCAGGCGCCTGCGGACGCGGACAGATCTGCAAACGAGCCAAAAGAATGAGAAACACCTGGACAATCTGCCGCAAGGAGCTGGGGAGCTACTTCGTTTCTCCGATCGCCTATCTGCTGCTGACCATGGCCGGGCTGGTCTCCGGTTTTTTCTTCTGGGTTCTCCTTCGAGATTTTGTGCTCGAAGGCATGCAGCTGCAGCTTCGCGGCGAAACCTACCCGATGAACGTGAATGAGCAGATCATCACGCCTCTGCTGATGAATGTCGGCGTCATCTTTCTGTTCTTTCTTCCCTTGATCACCATGCGGCTTTTTGCGGAAGAGAAACGCTCAGGAACCATCGAGCTGCTGGCGACCTCGCCTGTTCGCGACATCGAAATTATCCTTGGGAAATGGCTTGCCGCGCTCATCCTCTATGCGTGCATGCTGCTGTTTACCGCATTGAATTTCGTTTTTCTGTTTCTTTACGGCAATCCTGACTGGAAGCCGCTCGCCGTCGGATACCTTGGACTGATCCTGCAGGGTGGCTTGTTTCTCGCTATCGGCGCATTTATTTCCACGTTGACCAAGAACCAGATCATTGCCGGTGCCGTCACCTTTGGTATCTGCCTTTTGCTGTGGGTTCTCGAGTGGGCCTCGAGCTACGACACCGCCACCTGGGCCACAGTGTGCTCGTATCTTTCCGTGATCACGCACTTCGGCTCCTTCGCCAGGGGAGTGATTGCCACCAAGGATGTGATCTTTTATCTCACGGGAATCTTCCTGGGACTCTTTGCGACGGCACGATCGCTCGAGTCTCTGCGCTGGAGGTCGTAATGGCGGCCCGGTGGCTCAAGGCGAGGCAGACCAAGTACGCGGCCTATGCATTCGTCTATGTTGCGGCGGTGATTGCCGCACTGGTTGTCCTGAATATCCTCGGAAACCGCTATAACAAGTCTCTCGACACGACTGCGAACAAGCGCTACAGCCTTTCTCCGCAGACCGCAAAGATCGTGAAGGGTCTGAAACAGAACGCGACGATCACCTACTTCAACCAGAGCACGCGATTCACTGAAGGCAAAGACCTGCTCGACGAGTATGCGAATCTGTCGCCGCGCGTCCATGTCGATTACGTCGATCCGGACAAGGATCCCGAGCTGGCGCGCGAGGACGGGGTCCGCGATTTCGGGACGGCGGTGGTCGAGATCGGCGCGAAGAAGGACACCGCCAAGAGCATGACTGAAGAAGGCATCACGGGCTCCTTGATTCGCGACCTGAAGGGCAACACGCGCATCGTCTGCTTTGTAACCGGAAGCGGCGAGCACCAGGTTAGCGACACCGAGCGTGACGGTCTCTCGCAATTCAGCGATCTGCTGGGCAAGGAAGAGTATCAGACGAAGGCGGTTGATTTGCTGCAGAAGGCCGAGGTTCCTGACGAATGCACCACGCTCGTAATCGCCGGGCCCACGCGAGATTACCTCGAGCCCGAGGTCGATGCCATCAAGACCTACGTTGAGAGCGGCGGGCGGGCTCTTTTCCTGCTTGACCCGCCGCTCCAAATGGGGCAGTCGGCGATTGCCGGCAATGATGCGCTTACGAATCTGCTCGAAAGCTGGGGCGTGACGCTGGATAAGGATCTGGTTCTTGACTTCAACCCGATCGGGCAGGTTGTTGGACTGGGTCCCCAGGTCGCCCTGGTGACGCAGTACGATTCGCAGCCCATTGTGAGTGAGCTGAAGGGAACGGCCGTCGGACTGCCGATCACGCGCTCGCTTGAAGTCAAGGACACAGGAAAATCGACGGTTCAGAAGTTGTTCGACTCTTCTGATAACAGCCTTGCCACCAGCGACCTGAATTCTCCCTCAGTCAATCTTCGCGACCCGAAAAACAAGAAGGGGCCGTTCACGCTGGCGGCGGCCGGCAGCTTTGACACCGGCAAGCAGAACTCGCAGGGGCGCTTTGTCGTCGTTGGCAGTTCCTCGTGGGTGGCCAACCGGTTCATCGGATTCAACGGCAACAGTGACCTTGCCCTGAACACGGTGAACTGGCTTTCATCCGATGAAGACCTTATCTCCATCCATCCCAAGCCGCCGGACGATCGCCGCATCACCATGACGCGCGCCCAACTGAATCGCGTACGGCTCAGCAGCCAGTTCGGATTTCCGCTGGTGGCGATCGTTGTTGGCATTGGAATCTGGTGGAAGCGCCGGTGAGGACCAAAGTCCGCACGATCTTGCCGGAATGGCGAAATGCTTTATGAAGTTTCGTGGACTGATCATTGCAGTTCTGGTTCTGCTGGCCCTCGGCGGGGTGCTTTATTGGTCGGATCACCACAAACCGTCCGAGAAGAGCGCGGCCCCGTCTTCGAGCGCGTCGCCTTCGATTCTTAAACTGGATCCGGCAAGCATCACCCAGATCACAATCACTGGCAAAGGATCCGCGCCAGTTGCATTGAATAAGGAGAACGACAGCAAATGGCAGATCACCGAGCCGAAGGATCTGCGCGCGGATCAGGACGAAGTCGCCGGGATGCTCTCCAGCTTGTCGAGTCTCAATGCCGACCGCGTGGTTGAAGAGAAAGCGTCAGGCCTGGCGCAGTATGGACTCACTGATCCATCGGTGACTGTTGACATCGCAACGTCAGATCACAAGCAGAGAGAGTTGCTCTTGGGTGACGAGACTCCTGCAGGCGAGGACGTCTACGCGATGCTCGCCGGCGACCCCCGGGTGTTTACCATCGCCGCATACGGCAAGACCGGTATCGACAAGGGGCTGAATGACCTGCGCGACAAGCGGCTGCTGACGATCGAGCCCGATAGAGTCAGCCGCATCACGCTCGAGAAGAAAGGCCAGACCATCGAGTTCGCGCGTATAAAAGACGGCTGGCAGATTCTGAAACCGGAGCCATTGCGGGCTGACAGCTTCGCGGTCGACGAGCTTGCGCGCAGCGTCGCCGACGCGCGCATGAATCTCAGTGGTGGCAAAGATGATGACGCGGCCGCGAAATTCGGCCAGGGAACTCAAGTTGCCACAGTGACGTTGAACGGAGATCAAGTGGCTCAGACCCTCGAACTGCGCAAAGAAAAGGACGACTACTTCGCCAAGTCGAGCGCCGTGGATGGCGCCTACAAGGTGGATGCGAGCCTTGGCACGACGCTTAGTCAGAGCCTGGACGACTTCCGTAGCAAGAAACTCTTCGACTTTGGCTTTGAAGATCCCAGCAAAGTCGAAATGCACGAAGGGCTAAAATCCTGGTTTCTCGCACGCAGCGGCAATGACTGGTGGTCCAATGGCAGGAAAATGGACAGCACCATCGTTGAATCGCTCGTGGAGAAGTTGCGCGACCTGACTGCTACGGGCTTCCCTGCTTCGGGTTTCGGAAGGGCGGATATCGAAGTCACGGTCACCTCAAGCCAGGGCAAGCAGGCGGAAGATGTGCTGATCTCAAAGTCGGGCGGCCATGACATTGCCAAGCGCGACAGCGAGCCCGCTCTTTACCAACTGAACTCGAGCGATGTGAACGACATTACGGCCGCGGCCGAAGCGATCAAGCCTGTGGCGGCCGCCAAGCATTGATTCTCTCGCCGGCCCGGATGGGTCCCCTCGCGGTTTCAGGATCGCGATTCCGCCGCAGGAGATCGTGTAGAGACGCCGCTCCCTGTTGCCCCCACCCCGGCGATATGCGCAACCTTGCTATTCGGAAGCCAATTCGCCCTGTTCGCCTTGAGACTAGGACAACCTGCGCGGAATGCGGATTGGAGACTTCGGTTCCCGTCACACTTGAGCAAGTCGTTACGACGCCAAAGGAGGCGTTAGTCTTTCTTGCATGTGCGGACGATACGGCGGACGAGTGCGCAAGTGTGGCGTCCCGGAAACCACAGTGGAAATCCTTGCTAGAATGTGTGAGGATAGGTCACTCATCATGGGCGCAGATTCGTCGCAGTCTTCGTCCGTCGCGGCCACATCTGCGCGAAGGTGCACTGAAGTCGTCAGAATTCCGAAGGAACACGCATGGTGATACGGTCCCGAGCTCCCCTACGCATTGGTCTCGCCGGCGGGGGGACCGATGTTTCCCCTTATTGCGATGAGTTCGGCGGCGCAGTTCTCAATGCCACGATCGACTACTACGCATACGCTTCCATCGAACCGTTCGAGAACGGCGTCGTCCAAATCATTTCGAGCGATCGCGATCAGGCCGCAGAATACCCAGCGGAAGCCGAGTTGCCACCCGACGGCACTCTCGACCTCCTGAAGCACGTACACAATCACGCTGTTCGCAAATTTAACAACTGCCAGCCACTGAGCGTCAGGCTCACCACCCATGTTGATGTGCCTGAGGGCTCGGGCCTCGGCGCATCATCAACGCTGGTTGTTGCCGCGCTTCGGGCCTACGCAGAATGGTTGAATTATCCCCTCGATGATTACGAGCTTGCGCAGGACGCCTATTTCATCGAACGGGAGCAGGCGGGCCTCCACGGCGGCCGGCAGGACCAGTACGCTGCGGCATTCGGCGGATTCAATTTCATGGAGTTTGGCCGCAATGGCCGTGTCCTGGTCAATCCGCTGCGCATTCGCGAAAGCGTCATCTCCGAACTTGAGGCTTCCATTTTGCTTTTCTATACGGGCGCCTCGCGGGCCTCATCGGCGATCATCGCCGAGCAGTCCAGAAACGTCGAAATGGGCAATGCGGAAGCCGTCCAGGCAATGCACGAAATCAAACAGGAAGCGCTGCGCATGAAGGAATCGCTTCTCCGCGGCGACTTCTGCCTGCTCCATGAAGTTCTGCGTTCGAGCTGGGAATCCAAGAAGCGCATGGCAAGCCAGATCGTCAACGATAAGATCGAACGGATCTACGCTGCCGCCCTTGAAGCGGGGGCCTACTGCGCCCGGATCTCCGGCGCAGGTGGCGGCGGGTTCATGATATTTCTAACCGATCCGATGCGAAAGAACCGCGTTGCCGGCGCCCTGCGAGATTGTGAGGATAAGGGTGTTGTCTATGGGTGCCATTTCACCTATGTCGGCGCTCAGGCGTGGCGAGTCAAGTAGTCCTCATGGGTCGACACGGAACCGTCTCATCGTAGGTCTTCGGCGAATCGAGTCGATGTGGCAAGGAACTGGGAGAACCGGAAGCAAGCGGCTATTGAATCTCACTGAAACCTGAGCTGACTCGATGCCGTTCGCGGAAACGCTCAAGATTCTCCAAATCACCGGGTTACCATATCGCCGTAAAAATGCATGGTATTATGACGGCATGGTTGGCAATCCCCGATATTCCCGCCTGACTACGCCCCCAAAGGGGAGCTTTTTCCTTCTCGGGATTCGCGGAGTCGGCAAAAGCACCTGGGCGCGAGAGCAGTTTCCTGATGCCTATTTCGTCGATCTCCTGGACGAGGCGCGATACCAGACTCTGCTGGCCAACCCGGCGCTACTGGCGGCAGAAATGCGCGACCTGCCTGCGCGACGCGTGGTGGTACTGGATGAAGTGCAGCGTGTGCCGGCGCTGCTCAACGAGGTGCATCGCGCCATCGAAACCTCGCGCCGAAGGTTCGTCCTCCTGGGATCGAGCGCCCGCCGTCTGAAGACCTCTACAACCAATCTGCTGGCAGGCCGCGCGGTGATGCGCACCATGCACCCGCTCGTACCCGCAGAACTTGGCGACGACTTCGATCTGGAGCGGATCCTCCGCTTCGGCAGCATTCCGGTCATCTGGCAGGCTGAGGAACCGCGGGCAGCGCTTGAAGCCTACGTCCAACTCTACGTGAAGGAGGAAATCCGCGCCGAGGCTTTGGTTCGCAATCTGCCGGGCTTTCTGCGCTTTCTGCCCGCGGCGGGACTGGTTCACGGACAGGTGATTAACGTAGCGGGCCTTGCCAGGGACGCTGCCACCGCCCGCAGCACCGTTGAAGGCTATCTGAGTATTCTCGAGGATACTCTGCTCGCCACACTACTGCCCGCTTTCGAGGCCCGGCTGCGAGTGAGAGAGCGTCAGCACCCGAAGCTGTACTGGGTTGACCCCGGTTTGGCGCGAGCCACCAAGCGTCAGCTCGGACCTGTCGCGGCGGAAGAGCGCGGAAGCTTGTTTGAGGGTTGGATTCTCAGTGTCCTGCGGGCGCACAACGAGCTGAGCGACATTTTCGAGGAGATTGCATACTGGGCGCCGGCTCAGGCCCGGCAGACAGAGGTTGACTTTCTGCTCCGCCGTGGCCGCAACTACCTTGCGTTGGAGGTGAAATCCAGCAGCAGGTTCTCGCCCGGCTTACTCTCCGGGCTCCGCGCGATCGGCGAATTAGACCGTCTGGTCCGCCGCATCCTTGTCTATCTTGGAGACCAGCGTATGCGCACTGTTGAAGGAATCGAAGTGTGGCCTCTGAACGTGTTTCTTAATGCTGTGGCGAGCGGGAAGCTTTGGCCGTGAAAGCAAGAACCGCTTTCCACGGAGTTCTTGAGTTCTGCAACAACCCGAGTAAGCAGGCCCCATGGCGGACTTCTGTTTCCTCAGGTCTTGCGTCCGACCCTATCAGCGGGAATCGGACGTTGGATTTTATGGAGGTGCGCGTGTTTGTTCATTGATTGCCTTGTGCAGCTTGTCAGTAACGGTGTGGGAAGACGAGAAAACGCTCCCCGAGATCTGTTTCAAGATCAGATACGCAGGAGACTCGAAACATGCTGAGCAGCAGTGGACAAAAAGTTGTAGCGAAAAGACGAGAAGTTATGCCGCCCATCCGGAGCCAGCCAGGAAGTATCGATTATGTGACCGAGCGCGGGGTATATGTCCTCAAATCGCCATCAAGCATGGCCGACTTCACGCATTTGTGCATTCCAGGATGCGGCGTAAACTCCGCCCTGCGCGACCAGCTCCGCATGGGTTCCCGACTCAACAACCCGCCCCTTGTCCAACACGTGAATAACGTCGGCGTGCATCGCGGTGGTGAAGCGGTGAGTAATCATCAAAGCCGTTTTGCCGATGGCGAGAGTGCGGAAACGGCTGAGCCAGTCTTGTTCCGCCCAGGAATCCATGGCGCTCGTCGGTTCGTCCAGGATGACCAATGAGGCCTGGCGGAAAAAAGCTCGCGCTAACGCGACTCGTTGCCATTCACCCCCGCTCAGCTCTTCGCCCCCGAACCACTTGCCGAGCATCGTTTCAAAACCATTTTGGAGGCGTCGGATCGGCTCCAGGGCGCCCGCATCGTGCGCAACTGCCCTCAAGCGCGCGTCATCGGAAATTTCTTTGATTTCCCCGAAGGCGATATTCTCGCGGACCGTACCGTGATAGTGAACCGGCTCCTGGAAAAGGACGGTAATCTGACGGCGCAGGGCTTCATGATCCAACGCCCGTAAGTCCACGCCATCTACCAGAATCCGCCCCTCATCCGGGTCATAGAAACGGCAGAGAAGCTTGATGAGCGTGCTCTTGCCCGCCCCGTTGTGCCCCACCAGGGCCACGATTTTACCTTGCGGAATCTCGAGATCGAACTCGTCTAGCGCCCGATGGTATCCCCCGGGGTAGGTAAAACTGACGCGCTCGAAAAGAATCCTGCGCTTCACGGGCAACCCTTGTTCTCCGGGCCGGCCCGAGAGAATCGCCGGTTCGATTCTCAGGAAATCGTCCAGATTTTCGACGAAAAGGAGGCTCTTGTAGATTTTGCCGGCTCCTTCCAAAAGTGACCGAAGCAGAACCTGGCATTGCTGAAAGGCCTGAAAGCAGAGCAGCAGGTCTCCCAGCTTGACTTTGCCAACAATGGTCTGATGAAGCATCCAGCCAAGACCCACGAGGCTGCCCGCCCAAGCCAGCAAACCGGCACCTAACTCGGTCACGGCGCCCTCTCGCACCAGCCGCAACTTCCCTTCCCTCAGGCTCGCCACTAACGTCTCGAAGGTTTTGCGATGGTACGTCCCTAGATCAAAGAGGCGCAATTCTGCGGCAGCGGTCTCATCGGTAATTATCCAGTCGAGGTAACGCGCGCGACGTTCCTCATTGGTATGCTCCAAATGCCAGACGTGTTCCTTCAAGATATGGCGAGCCACAAATAACAGGCCGGGAATCGCAGTCACGACGAGAAGAACGGGCAGCCAGCTGGCGTACGTCCAGAGAATGCCGGCCAACACCAGAAAACCCAAACCGTTCTGAACCAGGGATCCCAGGCTTTCGAGCAGCGCGAGAGGCTGTGAGATGGCATCGACCTGAGCCCGATAGAGCTGATCGTATGATTCAGGATGGTCGTAGAATGACAGATCCAAACGCAGAGCCTGCAAATGGATCAGCCGATGCACCTCCTCCTGCACTCGCTCTGTCTGCACCGCCCTGACCCATGTCAGGGCGCTGGACATCAGCTGAGCGGCGACCCAAAGACCGGCGATTCCCACCGCGGAGGGCGCAATCGTATTCCACTGAGGCGACGCAACCAGTCCATTCACCAGCGTTCTGAGCAGCAGCGCCAACCCAGCAGGGATTAATCCCTGGGCTACCAGAAGGATTCCCCAGGCTAAGGTCCACCACCCCGCTGCCCTCCAAACCAAAGCGAGCGCGCGTCGCCCCGTAGGCAACTGACGGATGAATTGAGTGATCTGGCCGGTCAGCATGGTTTGCTTAGAACTGTAGCAGCACGCACTTCCACCCGTCGAAACCCTCTCGAACTCAGGCTAGAAAAGAGGCCAAACCCGCTATTCAGGGCGCGGCGAATCACGCTTTCGTTCGGAACTCGTCCGGCTGGGTTTCAATTCCTTGGCTGCATTGCCCAATTATGCGCACGCAGCACAGCGGCCATCTGCGCCTTCGCATGCCTGTTCCTTCACATGTTCGGCGCCTCTTGAAATGCGATTTCATCCAACATTTGTGCGGATTTGGCGGAGCAGGTGAGCAACTGTCACCCTCAGCCCTCAGTGCTGTGGAGTGACATCATACCGACCCCGAATTTCTGAAGGGGTTCATCAGCAGCGGGCAGCAAGTCAATGCGAGGATCTTTGCTGCACGTCTAGCGAGGGTCGCAGAGTCTTGAGCAGAAGGCGGACCGGACGAAGCAGGCGGACCTGCCAGTTGCGATGCAAGTGAAATCGCGCGGCGAAGGCAAAGTCTGCGTCGATGAGGCGAGTGATCAAAATGCGCAGATGGCTCCAGCGGCGCACAAGCCGGCTCCATCCCGGATTCTCGATTTCGAGATAGAAGCGGTGCTGTGCGCTCCAGTCGAGGAGTTGTGCGGGCTCATTCATGCGTTCGTCCCAGAGCCGGTTGGCAAGCACTTCCAGCCGGCGCCGATTCCGCGAATCCACACCAATCGGCTGCAGCGCCGGAATCGTAGGGTTAAGGTGAGCTGCCATCAGCCATCCAAGAACCAGGGCGTTCGAGAAAACGGGAGCGTCCCAACCATTCAAGACAGTGGACGGAATGGGCAGTATCCGGAAGGCGAACGTGAGATCGAGCAGCAGGCAGAGCCGTTCGAAACGATGCCGCACCGCGTGAAGGCACAGGTACATCAACTCGTCAGCCGGATCGAGGAGCCGGATGGGGACACCTTGAAATTGCGCGAGGCGCGCACGACCCCAGACGGCATCCATGCCCACCCGGAACGCATGCGGATTCTCCAATTGATGGTGCAACTCCACGATGATCGCCTTGCGGAGCCAGCGGCGGTGGTAGTCATCGGCGTCACCGTGGGAAACAAAGCCCATCTCTTGCAATATCTGCTCTGCGCGGCCGAGGTCCGGCTCTCGCACCAGGAAGTCAAGATCATAGCGCGTGCGCAATGCGGCGTTTCCGTAGAGCCGCTCCGCGAGAGACGGTCCCTTGAGCGAGATCATCGGCAGATCCGCGCGGTGGAATGCCGCCAGTATGCGCTTGAGCGATTCGGTCCATACAAAGGTCGAGACTTCCGCTTCGCGGAGAATCCCATTCAACCTCTGCGTTTGTTCCGGCGAGCACAAGCCATCGAGGCGAAGCAGGCGTTCCGCCGCCCAGGGCAGAGTATCTTCCTGCTCGGCGAGATCAAGCAGCGTGGCAAATTCGGCGCTGTCGAGAGGTTGCAGCAGACGCCCGCGGAGCAGGTCCAACAGGGACTGCATTCCCGGTCTCATGCCTACGCTTTTCCTGTATGCCGGATTGCGGCCGGTGAACGGTCCGGGAGGTGCGTGTCAATCTCGATACGGCTCACTGCATTCCGCTGATCTGGACCAGGCCAGAGGAGATTTGAGGGACGCGATTCCCCGCCTGCAACATGGCGGCGGAAGGAATCCCGGTGCGGACGTAGGACTTCTGGCAATCAATCGACGACGGCCCGCGGAAGTCCCCTTCCATATAAGCGAGGCCAGGACAACGGGAGCAGTAGGCCGTATGCGTACAGTGCGAGCAGGTGTGCAGGTCGCGCACATGGACGGAACGCAGTTCGAGAAACGCCGGTGATCCGTACCAGATCTCATGGAAGCTCTGCTTGCGCACGCTGCCACAGGGCATGGGAAACTGCACACACGGGTAGACATCGCCGAACGGCGAAATGTAAGCGAGGCTGTGCCCGGCGCTGCAGCTATATCCTTCGAGCACATCGTCGTCGACGGTAGAGGACGGAGCGCAGTATTCGTCCACATCCCCGACAAGCTCCTCCGAGCGCAGCACTTCTTCCAGCTCCGCCTGCGTGATGCCAAGGCTCAGGATCGACCGGTCGCCGCTGAGCATCGGAGTAATGGTTGGATCGACAACAAAATTGACACCCAGCTCCTTGGCCAACTGCTTGACGCCCTTGACATCCCGGTTGTTGTACTTCATCAGGACGTCGGTAACGGAAACCTTCACCGAGTTTGCCTTCAAATGCCGAATCGCCTCGGTGGTTCGGCGCAACGACCCAGGCAGCTTGGTGATCGCGTCATGCACTTCAGGCCGGTGCGAGTACATGCTGATCTGCACCTGCTCAATGCCGATCTTGCGGATCCGCGCAGCCTCTTTGGGGCCGATCATGACCGCGTTGGTCTTCAGCTTGACGTTAAAGCGCAGCGCTCTTGCGTATTCCAGGATCTCAAAGCAATCGCGGCGCAGCAGCGGTTCTCCGCCGCTGATGCTCAAGAAGAAGGTGCTGCAGTCGGCAAGCTGGCGGAGGACATCCTTGATCTCTTCGGTGGTCATCTCGCCCTTGCCGTCGTGGTCGAGATAGCAGTGAACGCACCGCTCATTGCAGCGCCATGTAATATCCATGTGCGCGGCTAGGGGAATGCCGCGGGCGCTTGCCTTTTCCGTCACCTCGGCCAGTAAACTCATGGGACCTCCTTCTGGGGAACCGGTGTATCAGAGATCGAAAGAATGCCGTGTTCGGCGAGTTTGTTGACGAACTCCTTCGCGTCCGCAAAGGCTTCGTCGTCGTTGACATCGAACTCCGAGCACACGCGCTCTTTGACGATCCGTGAAAGCGGCGTGGCGCCATCCGCGGCATTCCAAATGGCTGTGCCGACTGAATTCAACATGAAGACCGTTGAATCTAGGGCCGACATGATCACCGTGTCGTCACCGAGAGTCCGTGCGGCGATATCTTCGCTTTGCGTAATGTACATCTCGGTCGATGCCATTAGATCACCCTATCAGACCCCAAACACGCTGGTCGGGGAAGAACGAAAGTTGAAACACCGGTACGGCCGCCACAAAGGCGCAAGCCGCGTCAAACACCTGCCGCACCATCTCCGGCTGGTGCGCAAAAAACAGAATGTTCCTGAGCAGGCGGCGAACCGCAACCGCCGGCTCCATCGCTTCAATGCGATTGTCGGGCCCTTTCTCAAGCAAGTACAGCGCGGCAATCGGCGCGGAAATATTCTTTCCCGGCTTGCCCATCTCGCCGGCGAATGGCGTGCCGTAAGCGAAGTATCGTCCATCCACCCTGCGCACGTACGATGCCTCATCGGTCAGCACAGATACGTCAGCGGGCGCCAGCCGGGCCATCGTGGTCTTTCCCGCCTCTGAAACCCCTGAAAACAGAAACGCCTTTCCGTTCCGCACTGCGCTCGAGGCATGCACCAGGAAACCTCCCTCGGGCGCCAGCATCAGCGTGTGCACGATGCGCAGCACCGAGTCAATTGAATATGGATTCGGCGACTGAAAGACATCGCCGTGGCGCTCCGCCGGATTCCACCGGGCACGGAAGTCGCCACGCTGCATCTTCCACTCGCGATCCTCGAACCAAACCTCTGCATCTGCGTCCGGGTCAAACGAATCCGGGTTGGTCAACTGCACGCGGAGCGTAAACCGCGATGCGGCTCCCGGCCTTACATAATCGCCGTAGCGCCCCTTGAGAAGGCGCTCGAAATCAGCATCGGTTGTCTGCACTTCTATGGGAAGCCCGCCGATCTCAATCACGACATCGTGATTTGCCTTGGTGCTGGGGAGTGACATCGATAGCGACATTCTACCCTTTGGCCGCGGCCGGGAGCAATCGCCTCTCCGCTGCGCCGCACCTTGGTCAGTACTCGAAGGTCGCCTCGGGAGCCGCCGTCCTCTGCGATCTGGAATTCAGGCGCAGAAAAAGCTTGGTGCACCCTTCGGAATGCCGCAAAACCAAGGCAGCCAGGTGTTGCCAAAACGATAGATCCGGGCTCACGGTGCGGGCCTTGCGCCGGATACTCTCCACGCGCCCGATCACTTCTCTGGAGCGAACAGGCAAGTCGCAGGTGGGCAGGCGATCGCCCCGGGTAAGAAAATATCCGCCTGCTATGCTGACGATGCGATGGGCTGTGAGTTTGCCGTTACGGCTATAGAGGATAATCTGGCCCGGCCGCAATTCTTCCGGTGCTTGGTGCTCGACTTGAAGTACATCGCCGGGTCGGATGGCGGGCAGCATGCTCAATCCGGTTACCCTTAGGCTGGCCGAACCCGCGTCGCGAACCACTTCGGCCACAAGATCGCAGCAGGCAGTCTGAAGAAGGTGCGATTCCGGGACCATACTGCGCTAGGAAGTCTTCCGGTTATGGGCGCAGCTGAATTCGTGCGTCTGCACCTTGCCGCAGCTCAGCGCCGCAGTCTCAAACACGCGCTCGTGCCGGACCTCCGGCTTCACGTACGGCTTCTTCACCTTGGGCTTCACATCCACCGGTGAATCCAGCCGTTCCTTCTGCTCCCTTTGGTTCATGATCACCTCTGAGCCTCGCTCGGTTTGAGTTCCGTACGTTGAGCTGAGTTTCCTGCTTTCCACAAGAATAGCAGATGGTCAAACTCCCCCGGGGGCAACCGCCGCCAGTGATTACGGGTTGCTTTGCTGGGCCTGCACGCCCTGCAACGTTACGGTCGATCCCGCCGAACAACTGCTGCTGGTGAGGGGGCTGCCGCCAGCCGCGCCGGCATCTGTTCCGTTGTAATTGGTGAAGTAGATCTGCGAGGCGCCGCCGGTTACCGTGTCGTTGTTGTCGATCACGAGCCCACCGGTCGCCCAGCAACCGTTAGTGCCAGGTGTCACGACGTTCAGCCCGCTGCCCACCTCAGGAATAGGCAACGACGCGGGATGGTCGGCGTTGTAAGCGAGAATGCAACCGTTGGTTGCGCTGCCCATGCAGCCGGTTTTGCCCGAAGCGTTGACGCTGAAGAACATGTAGTCCGTGCCGGTCGTGACGCCTCCGCTCACGGAGCAGGCCCCGCTGCAAAATTCGGTTACCGGCGAGGGCCACGGGAATCCGGCGCTGCTCAGCCCGCTTACCGCAGTGTTCGGCGCTCCAGATATTGTGCCGTTCGAAATCGGCAGCTGATACAGGGTTCCGCCGGGAGACAACGCCGCGTTTCCAATCGCATACAGGTTGCCCGTACCGCTGGTTGAGACGAAATAGACGTTGTCGAATGCTCCGGCGTAAATGGGGTGGCCAAGGGCGCCAGTGCCGAGCGGTTCAGCGACAACCGGTGCGGCGGTGCCTTCGTTGGTGGGGGTCAACGTTCGGTCGTTAAACTCCACCACGCAATTGTTGCCAATCACGCAACTGCCGCGGGTTTTGCCGCTCACCGCCCCGCTGTCGGTTATGAACGCATAGACCGCATCCGCGGAGGAGTCCACGATGGGGCCGTCGTACATGCCATCACCGGCGGCATTTCCCATGTTTGCCGAGTAACCTTGGAGCTGGTATGAGCCGGAATTGCAGGTTGTAAACGTGGTGCTAAAACCCGCGTCAACCGAATAGAGGATACCGTTTACGTCACCTGCAAACACGCAGCCCGACGCGGGGTCAAAGACCGGCGAGGAGACGTCCCCGGCGCCCGGGAGGTTCACAGAAGCGGGCGTGCCCACGGCGGCGTTGAGCACCGGCGTGATCTGAAGGAGCGTTCCGTTGTTTGTGCCGACAAAGGCCACGTCCGCGCCGTAGCTTGCGACGCCGTTGTATGTGTAGAACGGCGAGGAATAGGTATCGTCTGCACCCAGCGCAACGGTCGCTTCGCAAGGACCCGTTCCGCAGCCGGTGGCGATGTTCCCGCCCGTGGCCGCGGTCGGCGTGCTCGGAGCTGTCAGCGTGCCGCCGCCCGTTCCCGGTTGGAGGACGACAAGTTCCGCTGCTGAGCCGGTGCTCTGCACGAAGATCAGGTCCGTTCCATTCGCGGAGATGATCGGCGAGGTCGTCACCGCATAGGTGCTGCCGGTGTTGAGCGCCCACATGACTGTCGGCACGGTTCCGGGGCAGGAGGTGTAGAGATTGGTGTAGGCGATTATGGTCGCTGCGACCCCGCTGCCCTTCTGGCCGGTCGGATATGCGACCCAGTCGGTGCAACTTGCGCTGGTCGGGCTGGTGCCATACTCAGCGGGATAGGCATTGGGCTGGACAGTTGCCACCACCGTACTTGTCCCGATGGTGCCAAGGGGGCTGAGCGCCTTGAACTGCAAAGTGGAGATCTCGTAGGGGCCAGCCCCTGTCGCGGTGAACGTAATTTTGTTGGTGCCCGCAGTCGTGGTCATTACGCCGCTGACGGTGCCATTGTCCCCTAGAGCAGTGTGCAGATCGGTCGCCAACTGGGTGCCCGTATCGTAAGTACTGCCGCTCCAATAAGCGAATGTCGTGGACGAATCTGTTCCGTTGGTGCCGTTCGTAAACGTGGTTCCTTCGCCTCCGCTCCACGAGAAGGTGCCTCCTGAGGATGTATCACTCAAAGTAACGCCCGGAGCCGACCCAGGGGTGTCGGCCGTAAGGGTTACCGTTGCCGTTCCGCCGGAAGTCGCGGTCACGCCAGCCGCGGGGTAAGTGGTATTGCAGGCGGTGAGCGCAGTTGCCAAGAACGAGGCCGCGGTTGTCGAGCTTGTGCCGACCTCAAAGTACCCACCGGTCGAGGATGAGCATCCATTCGAAGCAGAGGCCGGAGGAATGCCTACGCCGGAGGCCGGATCTTGCGTCGTGTTGGCGCCGCCATCTGTGAAGGTGATACTGCCAGAGGTTGTGTTCGTGATCGTAACAACGGCCCCTGAGGCAGTGGCCGTGGCGTCGGGGTTTGCACTCGCGACCACGCAGTTCGCCGTACTGCCGCAGGTGTTATTGATGGCTTCTTCAAGGTTAGTAGCGTTATCCGCGACAGTAGCACTATTCCTAACCACACAGGGCTCCAGGGCCACCGTGCAGGGGGTGCTGTGCCATTGGTACGTCACAGTGCCGATTTGGATCGGATTGCCTGCAGTTGGGTCGCCGGTAAAAGTGACGGTGCCTTCTCCGGCGCCCGGAATGGCATAGAGGACGAGGGTGTTAGCCGGCACGGTGTTGGCGATAGTGACTGTGTCCCCGGATGTCGCGGCACCGGTGAAGGTTCCCGTTTGGGTCCCTTGAGTGGGCGGGCTTGCAGTGAAGGTCTGGCCGTCTACCGTGATCGTCGAGCTGCTGCTGACGAGGGACGACGAGAGTGTCGCGGGGATAGCGCTCGCCAGCGCGGTCGCGACGCCTCCCAGCGGCTGCGTCCAGTCTTTCACGATCGGATTCCTCACCAGCGGTCTGCCCGAGTGGAGAGGGCCGATGCCCCTGAAGCCCGAGCCGCGCGGGCCGCCCAAAAACTCTCCCGTAGAGAGAACCGGCGCCGTGGCGGCTGCCGGCGTGCCCGTGCCGCGCCTTGCCTGCTGCATCTGGTAGTGCGGCGAGCTCGTGATGGCCTTCCACTCTGCCAGCTTCCCGTTCTTGATGGCGTCTTCGCGCGTGCCGGGGTTCGAGAAGACGAGGTGATGGTGCGACCAGTCATCCACGTAGCTGCCCTGCGGGGCGTTCGCAGCGTCCTGCGCGCGCAACGGGATACTGAGGGCGGCCAACACTACCACGGCGATACCGACAACCGACCACTTGGAAGACATTGCATTCGACATGGTACGCATTCTCCGATCGAAGCTTTGGCAGATTTGGTTTCGGATCCATCGATCCCTTGGAAAAATTGAGAGCCGGGTCTAGCAGAATCTAAAGTCAACTTCGAGGGCTTCCGGGTGGCATACGAGGGGCCATGAAGCTCTGCCGGGGTCCTCGCACACCCGTGCCGCTCTGTGCACAATGATGAGCACATTCTAACGTGTTTTGAGTGGGATGCAAGTTTAATTTCCCGAGGAATCGATTCCTTTGTGATCTTGATTACAACTTAAGTAACACCAACGTGGAAATCTCGTCAGTATTTGCCCTAAAACGAGACAGGCGAGGCGCGTAAAGCGCTTGTCGCTCATCGAGTCGCGCCGCCTACTTGCCGCTTCCTTCCGTTTGGGCCTTCACCACTTGCGCGGCTACTATGCCCGTTGCTGACTTCTGCCGCACGGTCAGGATGAATTGCTCCACCCTCAGTCCCGATTCCGGAACATGCAGCAGATCTCCCCAGGTAAGTTCAACCGCCTTCAACGCGCAACCGCCGGATTTACAACCAGCGCCCTTGATGGATGTGGACTTCACGGTCACTTGCCCGCTCGTCCGCCGCCGTATGCCTCATATCCGGTTCTTGTCCATCGGCTCGCGTCTTTGCTCCACGCTTCCTTCAGACGTCGCCTCGCGGCGACGCCTTTGCGCTTCGCTATCACTTCTCCGCCATCAGGATGTGAAGGGGACTTGCACCCTCAAGCTGTTAAACATGCTCGGCACACAAGCAAAGAGGCTGACCGGAATCGATCAGCCTCAGAGCATTGCAGAAAGTTTGTTTTGCGTCCCACGGACTCTTCCTTGTGCCAGAAGAGTCCGGAGAGATGTTTGGTTCAGCGCAGGCCGCAAAGCCTGCTTCCTAGCTGCCTACTTCGCGTGATTCCTTTCCGGCAGCGGCTTGCGCACCTCGGGCTTGACCGCAGTCTCATCGACTGGTGTGGTTCCCGTGATATCGGCGCCGAAGTTCGCTCCAGCGGGCACCAGGTAGTTCTGCACCGTCTGGCCGTCCGTTGGGGTTGTGGCAACGCTGATGCGCGAAGCATCAATACCCTGCTCCGTGACCAGATAGTCCTTGGCATTCACGGCGCGCTGGGCGGCGAACTCTTCCACTTTGGCCTTCTTGTGCTTTTCGGCGAACTTCTCCTGCTTGGCGGTGGTCGCCTTCTCCTTGTCGTTCGACTCGCCCACGACAACGGCCTTGGCGTCAGCCTGCTGCTTCAGGTCCAGAGCCACCTGATCAAGGCAGGCCTTGGCTTCGTTGTCGACGCGGGTGGGCCGCTTGAGGTCGTTGGCGAAGCTGATGGAGCACAGAGTCTGCGCGTGCGGCTGTGGCGGCGGTGGCGGAGCCACGATGGTCACGCTTGTCTGCCCGCTCGCGGAGTGTCCTTTGTCATCTGACACATTGCAGGTGATGCCTACAGCCCCCGTCGGCGCGCCGGCCGAGGAATATGCCGCGGTCGTGCCGCTGCCGGTGATGGTGCCGGCCGAGGCCGAGTAGCTGTAGGTCAGTGGACGGTTCTGCGGGCTGACGCCGGTGGCAGTCACCGTTGCCGTGTCGCCCGGCTTGATGGTGGTCGGGCTGGCCGAGCAGCTGATCGTCGGCGGTTCAAACTCCTTCACGGTATAGCTCGTCGTCGCTTGCGCCGACTCCCAGGGCTTCAGGCCCTCCTTGCCTGGCTTGCCTTCCTTCACATTGCAATTCACTGTGTGCTGGCCCGGCGCCAGCGAAGCAGTGTCCACCTTCGCCGTGTTGTCGGTAGCGGTGACGCTCTCCCCGGACAAGGCATAGATCACATGATCCTTGGGGTTCAGCCCGCCTGCAGTTGCCGTGATCGTCACAGGCTCACCCGGAAAGACCGAGTCGGGGCTGGCCGAGCAGGCCAGTGTAACCGGCGGCGGAGGCGTCAGCGAACCGACGTGAATGACAACGCCCGCACTCAGCCGCGCCGCATCGACATTGGCGCGCCCACCCGGGGGACTAGCTTGCGTGCCAAAATCAGCATGCATGTACTCGAAGTCCGCCTGGAACACGCGGATCGCAAGGTGGTGATTAAACCACGGCGTTTCATAATCCATGCCGCCGCCCACCGTAAGGTCAGGACCCCATTTGTACGGGTTGTGGAACGGCCCATCGAGATATGAAGCACCCACTAATGCGTGAACGAATGGCGTGATGTTCTCCTGCGGGAAGCGAAAGATCAGGCCACCAGAGAAAGTTGCAAACCCATCGTCATTGCCGTGTGTGCCGACGTTAGAGCCAGTAGAAGAGCCACCCCACTCGTGCTCCGCCAATTCCGCCTGAACACCGACAAAGCGATTGAAGTAATAGGCGCCGCTCGCGATGGCGCCGACATTGACTGCGTCATAGGAATAAGGCACTGTCGAGCCACTCGGCTGCGGTACCTGGACTGTTCCTTTAGGGGCAAGATAGCTGTACCCAGCGAAAATATCGAACTTGGAAGGCGAATCATTCGATGGCCCTTTGGATGAGGTAGCCTGGGCCGCTAAGACGACGGGAAAAGATGTCACGAAAAACAAGGCGAGAAGCAAGCCAAGAGAATTCGAAACACGCGTTTGCATCTGTTTATCCTCCGCAGATTGGCTAATGCAACCAGTTGGAAAAGTGCAGGTTTTGAGCGCGTAGGCACATCACTCACTCGGCCAAGTCCGGCCTCGTTGCGAAGCACCGCGACCTCATTCCAGCAACAACTAACGTACCACACGGGACAGTTTGTAGGAGAGTACATTTTTTCAATAAGTTGCCCGATTTATGTGCTCCATTATGTCGAATTACTATCGGATATTACTTTAGTAATGATGGCTCCGTAAGTTGCGCAATTTGAATGCAGTTCGATCTTGATATTGGTCTCAGAGAACTTTGGGGTGAGCGCCCCTTTGCCGATCGAAATTTCTCACTTCGGGTCCAAGGGTCCAACTTGGATAACGCAAGCGGGAAATACCGAACTCGCTGCTCCGATCATTTCATTGATTCGTTCCATTGATTTGGACCGAAAGCCAGGGATGCAGCGCATCGGGACTCGGCCGCCCACCATGCCTCTCGCCAATCCCATTGAACGTCGAGAATTGAAGAGCCACGGAATGGCGGCAGCCAGCGCGAATTCGTGGGCTCTAATCATTGGACAAGGCTGCTGCCGGACACCTTCTTGCCGGCGTTTCACAAGCGCAGCCCGACGCAGAGGAATCTTTTTGATCAATACCACTTCCGTAATCGTAAAAAGAGATTACCTGCTTCAAATAGTTTTGGGTACCGCGTAGACTATCGTTAAGCCGAGAATACGGTAATCCGGTTTTTCGCAACTTTTGATCGCGCTTTGGGTAGAAGAGTGAGAGTCTCCTCGAAAGCGCCTTGGGCCATTATCTGTGATGGGAAAGAACGCATTCTCATGCAGAGGTTCTTTTGAACCATGGCAGCAAAATCGATGCTTGGTTCCCTGCTCTTGCCTTGTGATCGAGAATTGCAGCTGACATCTGGCCCAGCCATTCTGCGGGCACCCAGCAGCATGCAACTCTGAAGGAGATGCAGAATGCGGTTGATGAAGTTTGTTCCCTCCCTTCTGACGTTGGCCTTGATTGCTTGCGCGGTTCCCGCGCCCTCTCAAGTCGCTCCGAGTTATCAGGCACACGGTCTGCCGTTCGACATTGGCGTCGGTCCATCCACCTTCAATCCCGATTTTGGCCAAGGGCGCATGATTGGCATCACGGTATGGGGTGACTGGTATCCCGGAATGCTCCCGCAGAAGCTTAATGGTCTCGGCCTGGAACTCGAAGGCCGCGATATCAACATCGGCCGCAATCTCCCCTCTCAGAAAAACGTTCGCCAGGATACGGCGGAAGGTGGCCCCATTTACACTTGGCACCATTTCACGAATTTCCAGCCTTACGGGAAGATCATCATCGGATACGGGAGCTTCGACTTCACCTCGACGAGCCCCGTCTACTCCCATGACACGCGTGCGGTGTATGCATACGGCGGTGGGGCTCAATATCGATTTTTTGGCCCGATGTGGGCGCGCGTCGACTACGAGTACGAGACCGTGCAGCCCCTTATTGGGGTGACCCACCATCCACAGGGTTTCACATTCGGCGTTTCTTACAGCTTCAGACCGCGAGTGCGCTGACGAACGTCAGTTTCATTCAAAACCTTACATCTGTCTCCGCCGCTCAGGCAGCAATTGCCCAATGTGTCGCTGCGCGAGTGAATCACTCCATTCACCCGCTGGGAGTAGTAGTCTAGCGACAGTATGGAGCTATTCTGGAGTCTGACCACAATCCTCGCTCTTGCAGCTGCAGTTCCCCCCTGCGCAGGAGCCGCTGCCCAAGCCCAGGGGAACTCTTCCAGCGCGCCGTATCAGACAAACCCGGTACCGGCGGTTTCGTCCGGCGACAACTATAAAACAACGCCATTGCCGCCCGTCGAAGATATTGCGCCGTCTTCCTTTCATCCTTTGCACTCAGCGAACGCGAAGGACATTGCATACGTCGCTGAAGAGAAGATGACTGAAGCAGATCGTCAACTGGTTGAGGGAGCCGAGCCCTCAATTCGGGAGGGTGCTACATTCGCCGGGTTCGAATTGGGGACGGGGAAATGGAATTACCAACAGATTGCGTGTCAGGCTCTTCCGGATCACATCCTGCTGCTTTTCAAAGGAGACAACGGCACAGGCGACGTCAGCTTATTCTCCACAGCGATTCCGCGAAGCGGGCAGGGCCGTGTCCGGGTCATCGCAATTCAGCGACGCGGCTATTCTCTGTTCTCGCCAGCTCCTGAGAATCCAATGAGCATTGCCGATTTCAACCAGATTCGAGCGGACGAGCCTGCAAGCAAGAACTCCGACCCGCTGGCGACCGCTCTCTGCTATGCGGCGCTCACCGGGGCGCATTCCGAGATGACTGCGCCTCCGGTTCAATCGCCGCCCTCAGAGCTTTCCCTTTCGTTCCCGCCAACCCTCGAGGTCGGGGAAGGCGGAGATTCAACAGTGCGGTTTGTTGACGTGGCCACCCGTCGACCCATGCAATGGGCTCTGACGTTTGACGCCAAGGGCCGATTGCTCAAGGTTGTCGACTTTCCCTCGCCGAGCTATGCTGTAACACCCATCCCGCAAGCATCCGGCCTGGCGGGCACGTGGAGTGCCAAATAGCAAAACGCCGCACCGAATGTGCCCGCGACTTTCCGGTTCGCTGCAGGAAGGTGACTACGGCGATCCGCCACACTCAGGGGCTCTGTGCAAAGCCGATGGAGACAATGCCGCGAAGCGGTTTCGGGCGCTGGCGCGGATTCAGAAGCTGACCTTGCGTTCTGGAAACCAGGTGAGCTTGATGTTTGTGGTCGTAACGGTCTGCTCGCCGGGCAAGTAAATCGGCGCCTTCCAATGTTCTACAGTGAAACTGCCGTTGACTTCGAAGTCTTTCCTAAAGCGCTTCACGGCTTGAACGCCAAAGTCGTTGAGCGTTGTTCCGCCGGGAATCAATAAGCCGTTACTGCCTGTCTGCGTCGGCGAGCCCGGGATGAAATCCTTTGTGGCTTTCTGATTGCGAGCGCTCAATTGAATCCACTCATTGCCGCTCAGGTGATATGTGAGCCAGGCCTGGCCGCCCTTGTCTTCGCGCCCGATCCAATCGCCAAATAGCTGGCCCTGATTTGTGTACCCCTGCACCTCTAGCACTTCCCAATACATGAAGTGGCCGTATTGTCGGGCCCCGTTTGATGACGACGGATCCGTAGAGGCAGCCTCGATTCGCAAATCCAGTTTGGGGATTCCAGGAAAATGAGAGAGATAGATTCCCGGCCGGTACGCGGCTCGCCGTGGAGCATCAATCGGCGAAACGTCGTCGTGGACTTCGGAGTCGGTATAGAGCGTAAGCCAGTTGCGCACAAAAGGTAGGCGGTAGGAAAAGTCGAAGGATGAAAACCGGGCTCCTGGATCATCGGGTCCGAATTTGACAGACTCGGCGGGAGAATATGCGCTGAAGAAGCTATGAAAGAAATTGTGCAGAGTGACAGGTGAATGACCTTCTCCGCCCCACAACACCGTGCGCTCGAAGCCAAATTCAAGGTCCCTCGTCGGCCGGAAGCTGAATTTCTCAACGTGTACCCACGGGTTGCCGGGGTTGATCACGTTGGGCAGGTTGGGCGACGGGGTGGCTTCGTAAGCGGGGTTGGGCATATAAGTATGGCCGCGAAGCGCGCCCAGCAGGAATTCGTAGCGGAAAGGCCCGGTGAGCCGCGAAAGCACGGGAATCTTCAACGGTTCAATGCGGTTGATTTCGAAGCCATAGAAGTTCTCCGCGTTGTTGGAAAACGCCATGCTCCCTCCCAGGCCCGGCCCCAGCCATTGGTCGTGCTTGCCGAAGGAGAAGACATGGTTCAGGTACTGGTAAGAAATGTAGGCCTCGAGGAAGCGGCCCTGCGTTGCTGTTGGGATGGGGCCGCGGGGGATGGTGGCCTGGTTGTAAGGAGTCGTCGTTAACCCGTAGGGAGGCGTGCTTGACGGAACGTAGTAGAGTGTGGAATCGACCGCAGAGAGCGCTTGGGCCAGCGGCGCCGAGTAGCCCGTGGCCGAGGGCGCGCCCTGGAACTCCCAACGCGCGTAGAGCGCGAACCGTCCCGCAGACGCATAGCCGCTGGCGCCAAAGTAGTTGTTGAATCCGTTTTGGTAAGGCCGGCCGTAGTCGTTTACGATCGTTGAGCCGAGATGGAAACTGTCGCGCAGCGGAGTGCCGCTAATACCGCGCGCAATCTCGTAAACCGATTCGACGCGCGTGCTGCCCTGGTGCGGTCCGCAGGGGCCCTCCATGTCGTCATGCAGCTCGTGGCTAACGGCATCGTAGATGGCGCGTGCTTCATCGGAGCCCGGATCGTTTTGTGCTCCGTTGTTCTCAATGAGTTCGCCGGACTCTTCCAGCATGCGCATCACGCTGGTGCGCGTCCACGGCCGCATCGCGAGGTAGAGCGTGTCTACGTAGCCCAGCGAGTAGAGGCGCAACATCGCCGGATAAACCCAGCTATCCACTGGAATATAGGGTGAACCCAACCTGGCAGGCTGGCAGACGCTCGTGGGCGGCCCCGCAGCTTTTTCCGGCTGTTGTCCGGATAGCGCCCCGGCGCATGCCAACTGTAACCCCGCCACCAACGCGACACATCGCACGAGAGCTTCCGCGCACTTTCGCCCGCCAACGATCATCATTTCCCACTTTATCATTCGCATCTCGACGCCAGATGCATCCTGCAACGTGCGGTACGCGGAGTATGGGCACCTGTCGGTTTTTTCTTCGCACATCGATCCAGGAGTTGAACTCCTAGATGATTTCCTTCGAAGCATTGGTTTCCACCGCGCCGGCGGCGTTTTCTCCGCAGAGATCGATGGCTATGCTTCTTGCATCGCGAGTCCTGGCACCGAGAACTGTGTTAGACTCGCGGCAGATTGTTTTGGGGGACTGCTTGCCGTTGAATCGTATCCGCGCTTTGCGGGAACATGGAATCCCCACCCCTGAAGCGGAGCAGCCGGCGTGAGATGTTTCCACTGTCGGTCGAGTGACCTGCGCCTCTCGCACATTCATCTGTACGATGTTCCAAAGATCCTGAGGCTGAAGATACCTGTGCGCTGCCGTTCCTGCCACGAGCGGTTTTATGTGAGTCTGAATCTAGCGTTGCGGATTGGGTTTCTAGCGAAGGGTGCGCGAAAGCGGCACGGGCAGGACCGGAACACAAGCGGAGGTTCCGCGACGGCCTGAAGCGACAACGTAACCTGGGCCGCAGGGAGATTGCCCCGCATCTTGCCGGCCCGGCCATGCCGTGAGGGGTTCGACAACGCCGCGAGCGAAGACGCGAGAATTCCGGTGACAACGTGAGCGAATACGCCATGCGGAAGATGCCGCAGTCCGCCGGAAGGTGATGGACGCCGGAATCAGGGAGCCGTCTGTTCGGCTGCGATGTTCCTCTCGCGAGCCTTGATTCTTACCGCTGGCACTCCAAAGTATACCGACCACGGCTCCAGATCCTCATTGGCCACCGATCCCAACCCCAGAATGGCGCCGGCGCCGACATGGACGCCCGGTCACATAGAGGCCCGCGCAGATCCAGGAGCACGCACCCAGACGCATGGGAAAGGAGATCATCGGAAAATCGGGATCTTGATAGTCGTGCGTTGCCCCGCAGATGAACGCCTGCTGCGAAATGATGCAGTGCGATTCAAGATAAACCTCGGAGGGATTGTAGATTTCGGCCTGATCGGCCAGCGTGCAGCAATCCTCGCAGGTCAGGTTCCAGGGCGACCTTCGTGCGGCGAAAATAGCGGCTATCGATTCTGACCAGCGTTTCACCTGTCTTGGCATCCACGCCGACTTCGTCGCTTCCCTGCCCCTATGGCCACATAAATGTTCGCTGTGTCGGTTAGAATGATGACGTGCAAGCTCACCACGACAGGCAGGCGCCACCTCAGCTCGAAACTTGGGCGACGCGCCCGACCCATTTACGATGGAGCCCGCGGTCCTGAACTACACCCGATAAGTAGGACAATAAAAGGAATATGGTTTCGGCGGATGAGATTGTCGCCCTGCAGGATCGGCTGGCGAGGCACGGGCACGGACAGCCGGCCCCGGAGTTCGACAGCGATTCATCCCCCCGCAGAGCCGAAGACCACGGCGAAAAGGTGCGGGAGGATTGGCTCCACGCAGTGGAACGCCAGCATCGCGCCAATTTCGATTTGTGGCATATCGAAGACGAGGCGCGCACGCCGGGAGCGACCGATGCGGAGGTTGCCGCAGTCAAGCGGCGCATTGACCTGACCAACCAATTGCGCAACGACCTTGTTGAAGATCTTGACCGTATGCTCCTGGCCCGGCTCAACCAGCGCGGTCTGCCCAACCCTGATGCTGCGCTGCACTCCGAGACGCCAGGGCTGATCATCGACCGCCTCTCAATCCTATCGTTGAAGATCTACCACACGCGCGAAGAGGCGGAGCGCACGGACGCGCCTACCGGACACGGCGAGCGCAACTGCGAGCGGCTTGCGATTCTGGAAAAGCAGCGACGTGACCTGGCGGGTTGTCTGGGCGATCTATGGCGCGAGATTCTGGCCGGGAGCCGCCGCTTCGAGCTTTACCGGCAGATGAAGATGTACAACGACCCCTCGCTGAACCCGGCGATCTATGGCAAAACTGCCCGCGGCCGCGACCAGTAGCCGCCATTTGGCTAAGTTGTAAGATCACCGTGCAGAAAATGGGGGCAGGTCAGGCGCCCACAAGCGGAATCATAGAATTGTCTGATCGTGCGAAGCCTTCCTCTCGCGAGCCTTGGTCCTGACGGCAGGCACTCCAACATATACCGACCACGGTTCCAGATCGTCGTTCGCCACCGATCCCAACCCCAGGACGGCGCCAGCGCCGACATTGACGCCTGGCGACACGCACGCCCGCGCGCAGATCCATGAGTACGCGCCTAGCCGCATAGGATAGGAGATCATTGGAAAATCGGGATGACGATAGTCGTGCGTTGCCCCGCAGATGAACGCCTGCTGCGAAATGATGCAGTGCGATTCCAGATAGACCTCAGATGGGTTGTAGATTTCGGCCTGGTCGGCCAGCGTGCAGCAATCCTCGCAGGTCAGGTTCCACGGCGCCCACACTTTTCCGCTTGGGTAAAAGTGGCACCCTTTCCCTATCTTGGCGCCAAACAGCCGCAACAGCATGGCGCGCCAGGCATGCAGCGGGCGCGGCGAGGTCCGGTAGAGGAGCAAATACACCATCTGCCATAACAGACGCGCCATCCGGTGCTTCAAGCTGAACGAGGCACGATGGTAGGGATTGTCGGCGCCGCCATTGGCGAAGTTGTGCACCCTGCGTTCGCTTGGTCCGGTGGGGGAGCTCATAGTTCGTGATGATTATTTCCAAATGCTGTCATCTGGGCAATAACCCGTCTTCCGCGGGAACCACCGCCGGCAAATCGACGCATGGCATCGACCTTAAGCATGGCGTTCGGCCACGTTGGCGACGTACCACCGGTAGGCTTCCTTCATGCCGGTCTCGAAATCCGTAGGGGCGCTCCAACCCAACGCCTGCAGCCGGCTCACGTCCATCACCTTTCGCGGCATGCCGTCGGGCTTCGACCGGTCGAAAGTGAACTTCCCCTTCCAGCCGGCGATCCGGGCGATGCTCTCGGCCAGTTCCAGCACAGTCATCTCGTGCCCGGTGCCGACGTTCAAGAACATCTCGTCGGAATAGTTCTTCATGACGAAGGCGCAAGCGTCCGCCAGATCCTCTGAAAACAGAAACTCACGCCGCGGGGATCCGCTACCCCACAGTTCGACGGTCGGGCTGTTGGCCATTTTGGCTGCGTGAATCTTCATGATCAGAGCCGCAACCACATGGCCATTCTCTGCGTCGTAGCGATCCCCGGGACCATAAAGATTGGTCGGCATGACGGAAACAAAGTCGCAGCCATACTGCCGGCGAAACGCCTGGCAGAGTTTGATGCCAGCGATCTTGGCAATGGCATACCACTCGTTGGTCGGTTCCAATTCACCGGTCAGCAGCGCCTCTTCCCGCATCGGCTGTTCCGCCATGCGCGGATAAATGCAGGATGACCCAAGGAACAGGAGTTTCTGCACGCCGGCATCGCGCGCGGCATGAATCACGTTCGTTTCAATCACCAGGTTTTCGTAGAGAAACTGTGCCGGTCGCGTCTTGTTGGCCATGATGCCGCCTACGGTTCCCGCGGCCACAAAGACAGCGTCGACTTTCTGCTCTGCCAGCCATCGGTGCACATCCTCCTGGCGCAGCAGATCCAACTCGCTTCGTGTCACGGTGACGATTTCACACTGCTCCCGCGCAAGCCGCCGGACAATGGCCGAGCCCGCCATCCCGCGATGGCCGGCAACCCAGACACGCTTCCCGGTGAAATCAAAACTACTCATGATGATTTCCTCTGATGCGCGTTTCCTTGGCGATGACCTCCAAATCCGAGCGGACCATCTCGGCTACGAGCTCGGGAAACATCACCGTGGGCTGCCATCCCAGCACGCGCCGCGCCTTGGACGCATCTCCCAGGAGAAAATCAACCTCCGTGGGACGAAAATAGCGGCTATCGATTTTGACCAGCGTTTGACCCGTCGTGGCATCGACGCCATTTTCGTCAATGCCCTTCCCCTGCCAGTTGATTTTCCGGCCGACCTGCGCGAAAGCCAACTCCACAAATTCGCGCACGCTATGCGTTTCACCGGTCGCCAGCACGTAATCGTCCGGTTGCGGCTGCTGCACAATCCGCCACATTCCTTCCACATAGTCACGCGCATGGCCCCAGTCGCGCTTGGCGTCGAGATTGCCGATATAGAGGGCCTTCTGCACACCCAGATGGATCGCCGCCACCGCGCGCGTGATCTTGCGTGTCACGAAAGTCTCGCCGCGAATCGGGCTTTCATGGTTGAACAGAATTCCGTTGGACGCATGCATGCCGTAGGCTTCGCGGTAGTTCACGGTGATCCAGTAAGCATAGAGCTTGGCCACGCCGTAAGGGCTGCGGGGATAAAACGGCGTAGTTTCTTTCTGCGGAGTCTCCTGCGCCTTCCCGTAAAGTTCTGAAGTGGACGCCTGATAGAAGCGCGTCTTGTGCGCGAGGCCGAGGATGCGCATCGCCTCAAGGATGCGCAGGGGCCCGGTGGCATCGGCGTTCGCCGTGTACTCCGGCGTTTCAAAGCTTACGTGCACGTGGCTCTGCGCCGCGAGATTGTAGATTTCGTCCGGCTGGATCGACTGGATGATCCGGATCAGATTCGTCGAGTCGGTCATATCGCCGTAATGAATCTGAAATCGCCCATCCTTGTCATGGGGATCCTGGTAAATATGATCGATTCGCGCCGAGTTGAACGACGACGAGCGGCGCTTGATGCCGTGCACGATATAACCTTTGCCGAGCAGCAGTTCGGCCAGATAGGCGCCATCCTGCCCCGTTATTCCGGTTATTAGTGCGACTTTCGCCATGACTCATTCCTTAGTGAATTGCTGTTGCCTGAATGTTCCCGCAAGCTAGGGCTAGTTTAGTGTAGTGGGCGGTTCCCATCAGACAGATCCCGCATAGTCGTCGCCCGCCGGGGCCGCAACCAGGCCTCTTCTCTCGCGCGGCCCGCGAACAAAGCCGTAGACGCCGGTAAGAGCGTTGATCATGAGGCCGACGGAAGCCGTTGCCAGATTCAGGACGAGCACCGCGCGCACCGTCGAAAGATCGACCTTCCAGATAAACAGGATTTCCACCGCCAGCGTGAGGATGATTGTCGCCATGCCGCTCCACCAGTAGACGAAGCGGCGCGCGTTGTGAATCATCCAAATCACGCCGGCAAAGTAGGAAATTGAGCTGCCGGCGATCATGAGCAGGACTTCAAGGCGCAGGCCCCTGTACTGGTTCCCCAGCACCCACAGAAAGACCTCAGGAAAAAAGGCGGCGAGCCCGGTGACCAGCAGACAGAATGCTCCCTCGATGGCAAGCGCACTGAAATAGTTCCGCTTGAACCGCTCCGCGGGCAGCCTTGCGAAGTAAGGTTCAATCAGCAAGGGATTCATCAATCCAAGGAAGACAAAAACCTGGGCAAGGCGGGAGAGCGCACCCACGCCGGCCACCGCTGTCGTGTGACCGAAGATTGTAATCAGCAGCAGAGAGATCTGTCCCTGAAAGGCATAGAAAATGGTATTGGGGACATTGGGAAAGGCCATATGGATGATCGCGCTGCGCTTCTCCTTGGATGGGTGTCCGGCGAAGCCCAAAAGCTGCCGCGCGCGAAAATAGTACGCAAGACTCAGGTAGATATTACTGCCAACACTGATCAGGATCGCGGAGAAGCCATTGACGGCGTGGATGGCTCCAAAAACGCCAAGCAAAGCGAGGGCACACAGGCTCGCCACCAACTGTGCGCGGTACCACATTTTGCGGTCGCGGCGCACAATCAGCACCGCTCCATACGTGCCGCTTACCCGGCTGCACCAGGAGGCAACCAGCAGGATGGCCACCATGGCGGCCACAACGCGCCAGCTCCACTGTTGCCGGCGGACCAGCAACGGATAGACAATAACGACCGCCGGAGCGAGAACAAGATAGACCCAATGGGCGAGTTGCCGGAGTGACGCCACATAGTCGGCAATCAACTGGCGGTCGTCGATCCGCTCACCGACCAGCGGGAGCAGAGCCGTGGAGAAGCTGATATCCATGAGTACACTCAGGGTGCCGAGAAAACCAAAAACCACGGCGAACTTGGCGTATTCAGGGATCAGCAGCAACCGTACACACAGAAAGCCGTAAAGAAGCCTGGCGGCCATCGCGATCCCCTGGGCGGTGAGGAACTCGACGACACGATGGGCCTTCGGAATCAGGAAGGCCTTCCAGGCGTGCGATTCACGCATCGATTTCAGACTAAGACTCCTCTGATCTTTCCTACGGCGGATGGCCGGCCCCCAGGCAGCGATCCTATGATCCTGGGTCGTATGGGAAAATTGATCACTGGGTTCGGGAGTTGCCGACATTTCATCAAGACGCGACGAAGGTCCCGATGAGTGAGATTCGTGCAAATTGCGCGGGTCGAGGATGCGTCACAGTTCGCTCGTCGTGCGCTCAAACGCCGGCAACGGTGCGATAAAAGCAAACGTCGCGGCCACGTCGGATCCCATGCAGTGCGCGAGTTAACCGTCAGCGGGCCACGAAGCTGTCATCTACGACAACCTGAGTACCGGCCATCGGCGATTCAGCGACGGCTATGAATTGATCGAGGCGGACATCGCCGACGCGGCCCGGCTCACCCGGGCGCTCGAGGGAATCGACGCGGTGACACACTTTGCCGCCTCGGCGTATGTCGGCGAGTCTGTCGCGAATCCGCGAAAATATTTCCGCAACAACGTCGAAGCGGCTCTCAAGCTGCTCGATGCGGTATTGGCCGGCAAAGCTCGTCTATTCATCCTCTCGTCGACCTGCGCAACGCACAGAATTCCACAAACCCTACCCATCATCGAATCAAGCTGCCAGAGCCGATCAATCCGTACGGCGCGACCAAGCTCACTCCTACGCCGACCCGAGACCGGGCGACCCGCCGGCGCTGAGCGAGATTCTGAGGTCGCCCGGAGCTGGGAAAAGAAATTGCAGGCTTATTGCTACCGGTTATAACCCCTTGGCATCTCTGTGCATCCTGCTAGCGCCAGGCTTCAAGGCTTCCTGAAGTGGATAATGGGGTCACGCGGGCAAACTTCAACATCAGGCTCTACGATTTCAAAGCCCGTGCGCGCCATCGCCTCACACGCCCTTTCGATACCCCAGTGATACCAGCCGAACTCGCCATCAGCCGTCCACAGATTCTTATCCCTCGACTTCGATACTGGCTCTAAGTCCATCCTCTCTCGGAAAAAGCGCCAGACCAGCAGGTAACCGAGTTTCGAGGGAATCCAGACTTTTCTTCTTTGCTCACCCAGAAAGCGTCCAATCGAAAGGCGATCTGCAAGAGCGCGGCACCGTTCGTACTTATCGAAATCGGCGATCATCAGAAATCCGCGGCTGGCGCGTTTCATTGTGCGATGAATTGAGTGCAAATACTCCTGGCACATCTCAGGTTTCAAATGGCAAAACACCCCGAATGAAAAGAAAAAATCGATCGAATCATCAGGAACTCCCGAAAGACTCAAATCGTTGACAACGATATATTCTGCTCGCGGATCTTCGCCAACATATTCCCAAAAGTGAGTATGCTCCGCATCTGCTACTTCTACCGCGTAGAGTTTCCGGCAATTGCGGTGAAGGAAGGCCTTAGACCAAGCGCCTCGTCCTGGACCAATTTCAAGAACGGCTGTGTCAGAGGTTATGTAAGGGCGAATACAAGCCGAGTAGATCGTATAGAGCATACTGTTGTATCCATAGATTCCATACGTCGAAGCTGTCATCGGATCGAGAGGATTCCCCTCAAGGTACCCGCCCCGAAATGCGTGCTTGAATCCCTGTAGAAATTCCATCTTGTACCTCTCCGTGACTTCAAAATCTTCGATAAAACCGCCCGATGAAAGCCCCCATCCCACAGGCCATGCGCTTGGCAAACAAATGAACCGGAGAGTACGCGCGAATTGGTGACGAAACCTGCGTGAAGAAGAACTTCATCGCCCCGGACGGCGGTTCGCCCTTTAATGCTCGCAGCAAAAACGACCCTCGCCAAGGCTTCTGACCAACGGCGTGATACATCGTGAATCCACTCGGGATAAATCCCATCGCCTCAGGCCCCATGGTAGTAAGCGGGTACTTTGTGTACATCGCGGCCATATTCAGCGCGTCCTGGTCTGTTGCATTGAACGGCATGTCGGCGGTTCCCGGCTTGAAAACCTCCAGATCGTAGCCCGCGGCCTGAACCCAATCGAGGATGCGTTTCCACAAGTCAAGAAACCCGGCATGGGCGGCCGCGACGCCCACCATTCCACCGCTAAAATACCGGTTTACGGGCTGCGGTTCTCCCAACCCCAGCTCGGTTCCGAGATCGGCCCACTGCAAGCGCAGAGGGCTATTGTCCGCTAGGTTGTAGTTCACATTTTCTTCGCACAAAGCGATTCCGTAGCGTTGCCACTTTGCAAAAAACGACCAACTGCAGCGTATGAAGATGTCGGGATCGAAGTACCAAAGATATTCGCAAGCGCGCGCCCGGCCCGCGAAAAGATCGAGCATGAACTGCGGTTTGTAGTTGGTGAGATGGACTTTCGTCTCCAGCGGCAGAAAAACGAGCTTGACTTGATCCGCAACCAGGTATTCGTCGCTATTCGCTTCGCTCCGCTTGAGCTGATTCAGCCAAGGCGGCAATGCCCCCCGAAATCCGGCCCAAATCGTTCCTTTGTAGCCTGAGCGCACAAGCGAGTTCGCAAATGCGGCGAGCCCAAGGTGATAATCCCCTTCGAACAGCGTGCAAATCGCCGTCCCACCAACGCCCAGGCGGTGCGAATCAGAAGGCTCAGTCACATTCATTTTCTGTAAGCGCTCCATCGAGGGTTGTGTTTTTTCGCTTCACTTTGGTTGAGAAATGCCGTACAGCGTGTTTCAAAAACATTTTCGTAGCGTGATCCAGAGGCAAGCGATATGGAAGAAGCCTGGGTAAATGGTGAGCAGATGTTCGTGGCGGACCAGCACGCGGCAGAACTGACCGAGCCGGGCGTTGGTGCGTTGTCGGGTAAGGGACTGGCGCTGTATCTGCGTCAAGCGCAATCCGTTTCCAGTCCCTCCCCATAGGAACCGCTCGTGAGGTTTTCCCTCAAGCAGCTCGCCCGATGAACTTCGTCGAGAGGGTTATGGGTCGTGTCGAGATGACATGGACTTTCACGAGAAGCACTCCGCTCCGGGCAGCGGCTGGACCTTCCAGTCCCAGGACAGCCCGAGAACACCGTAGAGGTACTCGTTACTCCATCGTTGCCATCCGACGCTCGTCTTTCGCCGCCGTTTGCGCCGGGTCAGTGCGCGACTACGTGGAGATGAAAGTGTGTACTCTTCTGACCCAACCGGCAAGCGCGGCGTTGATCTGCTTCATCACCTGCGGCATCGGGGTTGACCCGCTGTGCTGGATGATGTCGCGCACCTTGGCCTTGATTGCCTTGCGTGCCTTCTTCTTCGGGAGTCATCTGGAGAAGATATCCGTTCCCTTTCCGCCTCCGGGCACGGCGCAGGTCGAACCCAAGGAACCTGGAGGCCTCCCCCTTCAGCGTGTCCACCACCCGCGTCAACTCCCGGTTCAACTCCACGCCCAACGGCGCAAGCTGTTCATGAAGCCGTTGCAAGGCGCGCTGCGCCCATCCCCGTTTGCTGCGGTGGCCGCTGACGGCGATGACCATATCATCGGCGAACCGGTGATAGGGCTGCGCGCTCATCAACAGTTCTGCGACCCGATCCGCCGCCCTGATGTCTATGGGCTTCTGTCGCGGCCGGCCTTTGGGCCGCGGGACACGGACTTGGTCGAGCATGGCGTCCGCAAGCGTAACTTCTGCCGGAGAACACTTTCCAACCGAACTCCCAACGGAACACCTTCACCGTCTCCCAATACCATCCACTTTGTGCCTTTACCACGCTTGGTTTTGCCGACCGCGTCGCCCCTTTTTCGCCGGCGCGAAACTGCCGTCCAGAAAGGCCTCGTCCCATTTCAACAAGCCTTCTTCATCCAACGCACCCAGCAACGTGCGCCAGACCCGGAGCCAAACTCCATCTTCCTCCCACTGCTTCAGCCGCCGCCAGCAAGTCGACCGCGAAGGATACTCGTCGGGCAGAAAATGCCACGCTGCTCTGGTCTGCAATACCCACAAAATGCCTACCAGGCAGCCTCGGTTTGGCGCCGCAGGCCTGCCCCGCCTGTCCTTGCGTCGCTTCGGTTCTGGAAACTGGGGGCCAATCAATTCGCACTGCTCATCGGTCAACAACACTTCTGCCGTCTCCTCATGGCAGAAGCTCAACACTCCACCGGCCTCATCCATAAGTGCTTACTTTGAGGCCGAACCTATTTTTGAAACATGCTGTAGTAAGTTGCTTCTGCAAGGTGCCTAATGGCCGGCAGCAGATCACGCTTGCGAAGGCTTAGGGCAGCTAAATGACGCTCGAGGGAGATACACTTCCTTCGGATCTCGTCTGCTATCGAGAAGAATTTCGGATCCTTCAAAATGAGACGATTTACATACGCCTCACCACTGGTGTGGGTTGGCTGAAAATTCGCCGTGGCGCTCCCTGCATGGATTCTGTACTCCGTCAGCCGCTCCGGCACATAAACAATCCGTCCGCCGTTTCGAAGTAGGCAATAAGACAGAAAATAGTCGTAGGCGCCTTCGACGTTCCTCGAATAAAGCTTCCAGTCGACCGCAGACTTTCGACAAACAGCCGCCATTGCAAGCGGTATGGCGTTCCAAATGAGCAGCCTCAACGGCTCCTCAACGTAGCCAGCAGCTATAGAATCCCGATGGTAATGAGTGCTGATGTCGTTGGTTTCTTGATGGAGACGCGCTCCATTTTCGTCGATCAGCCAATGATCTGAAAATGTCAGGACGACTCCGAGGTCGCTTAAAAATGGTTGCGTACACAGTGTGAGAAATTGGTTTGTCCATCGGTCATCATCATTAAGAAACGCTATGAGGTCTGCGTTCGCATTCATTACCCCCTCATGAGTGTTCATCGCTATACCCAGAGGAGAACTGTTTACTATATGCCGAATCCGCGCATCCTTGAAGCTTTCACATACAACTCTTGTTTCTTCGCGGCCGCCGTCATCACACACTAAGAGTTCGAAATCTGAAAACGTCTGCGACAAGGCAGAGCCTATCGCCTCCTTAAGATAGTTCGGTCTGTTGAATGTCGTAGTGATGATGGAGATCTTGGATGCCATTGTGGCTCTTTCCTGCGACGGAAGTTGGTTGGCGCAGATTCTAGAGAATGAAAGGTGTCGTTCTCAAGAAGGCCACGGATCCGCCTTTTTGCTGGCTTGATATACGAACTGAAACGCGAACAAACCGGGCATGTGTCTCAGCGCGAATCCATCGACCCTCATTGCAAAGGAGCCAATGAGTTTCCTGACCGGTCCAGTGAGGGGAAATGCGCCGTCGCAGCGCGTAGCGATGATCTTGTAGCCGGCCTGCTCCAATAACTCCTCAGATGATTCGATGTCGAAGAATCGGAAGTGAGTTCGATCCAGAATTCCTCCATCCTGGTAGCGCCACCTGCCCAGCAGGAATTCCATGCGCTGTTTCCAGAAGAGTACATTCGGTAGCGCGACCACAATGACTGAATTAAGCTCAAGCATTCTCTTGATCCGCTGCAGTAGGTTCGTTGGCGAGTAAAGGTGTTCCAGAATGTGGCTCATGATCACGCAACTAAATTGGCCTAATGCGGAAAAGTCAAAATCATTAAGGTCGGCACAAATCGCTCGAGACAGGCAGCGAGACGCTAGTTCGGCCTCCCGTTGTGAGTAGGTGATTCCGACGACCTCACACTCGCGCTCTTGGCGCAATCTCCTGCCCAACGCGCCGTTTCCGCAGCCGATATCAAGAATTCGGGTCGCAGTCAATGGTACAAGCGAAAGAACGGATTCATTGACGGCGTCGTAGATTGTCTGCGTTTCTGGCAATCGGTTTACTCTCAGTTAGAGCAATCGCTCGCAAGTATCTTCACTTCGCACTGTTGGTTTTTCGAAAGCGATTCATTTCTTCTAGATCGATCGGTTTAATCCGTATCCTCGGAATTTCTGCGCAAAGACAATCCCGGGGGCTGGAGACGCTTTGCTAGGAAGGATTGTGCACCCAATCCAGAGCAATCAGAAAGGGAGCTGCTGCCAAACATCCCGCAGCCTGTCCCCACAAAACTATGATCGCAGATATGTATCGGCTCGCAGCGTTGGCGCGACTGTGGCAGATCGATCTTGTGCGCCAGGCATTGCAAGCAAAATACCGCAAAGACGAATGGTGCTAGTCTTTCGAGGCGAGCTCACGGTAGAGCCGCACGTATTCCTGCATCATGCGCGCGGTCTGAAAGCGCGAGCGGACATTCTCGAATCCGTTCTGCCGCATGAACTCGCGATATTCCTTATCCGTGGCAAGCTTCACAACCGCAGCCGCCATGCCGTCCTCATCTTCGAGCGGCCTGATCACGGCGGACTCGCGAAGCACTTCTACAAGTGGAGGAATCTCGCTGGCCACGACGGGACAACCGCACGCTTGCGCCTCGATGGGCGGCCATCCGAATCCTTCATATCGCGAGGGGAACAGCAACGCTGCGGCGCGATTATAGAGCGCCTCGATGATTTCGACCTCCGGTTTCACCACCTGGACGATTCGATCGTACACTCGGAGCTTATTTGCCAGATCGATCTGATTCCGGCTTAGAGCCTCGCCGGCGAAGACCAGCTGCAGGTCGGCCTGTTCCAATGCCTTCGCGAACACTCTCATAACGCCTTCGCGGTTCTTCCGCGTGTGACTGGAACCGACATGAAGGAGAAATGGTTTTGAGATCGGATTGATTCGTTCGAGGCGCCGGTCGATCTCGTCGGGTGGGAGAGGCTGAAACGGGTAATTGAGGCCATCGAGGATCACGCAGAGATTCTGGCCAGAACCCAAAATGCGGCGCGCGTCATTGAATGTTGATTGCGAGATACAGGCCACGCGCGTCGCTCGCTTCAGACTACTGCAGATCCATTTCTGGTACGCACGGCCAGAGAAAGATGCGGGACAGTCGGGAACCTCTCCCATTGCACCACGAGCGGCGAGCATATCGTTGCATGTGACCACAACCGGGTTGCCTTTCAACTTGGCCGCGTAAACGGCACTGCCGTGATCGCAAAGATGGACGACGTCGGCTTTGGCAGCCGTCAGGCGCAGTTCGCGTGGGAACAACAGGAAGCGGTCAATGTAACCGAGCCATTTACCCAATCCGTCTTTTGACGGTCTGAGTCTTCCAAAGAGAGGCTTCGGCCTGATCAGGCTCACTTGAATACCAAGCCCACTTAGCTCGCGGAGCAACGCGTCCGCCCAGATTTGCATGCTTGTTGATCCATCAAACTCGTAATTCCCTACCAGCAAAACCTTCATAGAGTGATTGGCTCGATATTCCTTCAATCCGGAAAGACCTTAGTACTGATCTGGAATTTGGCAATGCCGTGGGCGCACCCATAAGCTACCATCGGTGTGATGCGACCAACGGTCATCGTGCTCACTTTTAACTCGGAGGATACCCTAGGGGCGACACTTAAGAGCGCCTGCCAGGTGGCGGACGAGATCTTAGTCGTTGATTCCTTCAGCAAAGACGGCACCGTGGAGCTTGCCCGAAGCCTTGGCGCCACGGTGGTTGAGCATGCGTTCGAGCATTACGGAGCACAGCGGAACTGGGCCATCGACAACCTTCCGATCTTACGCCCCTGGCAACTGCACCTCGATGCCGATGAGTGCATGGATGACCGGCTTGTGTCGGCGATACGGGCTTTGCCCGATGAGCCAGAGCACGCCGGCTATTTCCTTCCTCGCTATCTCCGCTTTCTGGGCCGTGTACTGCGCCACGGAGGTATGAGCCCTACGTGGCACCTGCGCTTGTTCCGTACTGGCGTCGGGCGATGCGAGGACCGTAAATACGATCAGCACTTCCTGCTCAGGGACGGAACCACTGGCCGATTGCAGGGCGCGGTCATCGATGATATCCGTATGCCACTGACGGAGTGGACTGCGCGGCATAACCGCTGGACTGACAGCGAGGTAGCTGAATTGGGCTCTGAAGAAACTTCCGGTCGCCTTCAGCCCGACGTACGCGGCAACCCCGTTCAGCGAAAACGCTTCTTCCGCCAGAAATATAATCAGATGCCGCTGTTCATCAGGCCTTTTGCATTATTCGTCTATCGCTACTTCTTCCGCCTAGGCTTTCTGGACGGTGTTGAGGGTCTGATTTTCTGGGTGCTGCAAACCTTCTGGTTCCGATTCCTGATTGACGCCAAAATCTGGGAGAAGCGTCACGCCGCTGCCCTGGCCGAAAAGAACTGAACCGTGGCTGTGGTCCCTCCTCGCGCCACGCAGAACAACGTGAATGCGGCCGATAAAACACTCCGAACCAATCAGCATGCGCAAAAGGAACGATGACAACCATCAATGCAGTTGGCTTCCAGTCGCTCCCGAGTCTGGCAGTTCGGGCAGCAAGGACGGCGTCTGCTGCGTTTGCAGTTCGGGCGGATTCAACGTCATCGCACCTGGAGAGGAACCCGTGCTGGTTCTGAAGCCCTCAATGCTGGAGCTTCGCGAATGAAACGCAACGGACCTCGCACCCGAGGATCGGAGAGGGCTGGTTCGGCCGCCGTTTGCACCCCCGAAGTGTTGTGAAGAGGACGTGTGCAGTCCGGTCGCAGCGTGGGAAACTAGCGTTTTGGGCAGCCCTGCACCACCGAAGACCGGGGCTGAACTGAAGCCCGGTAGTCCCCAAGGCTGTTGGGCCGTCGGCGTTCCGGCCGCCGGACTTTTCGGGGTTGAAGAGTAAGTTCCGGCGAACGGCACCGACCCGTCGTGCCATACCCCACCGGCTTGCCTCGCGGATCCGAAGTTCTGACTCCCTGCCTTCCAACTTGCACTGCCGGATCCAGGCTTCTGGGGCATAGGCATCTTCGCCGTTGCCGAAGCGCCTCCCCAGCTGCTTGCTCCGCTGCCGCGACCAGAGTTCCAGCTCTCTTGTGCCTGCGCGCGATGCGGGACGAGGAAGCATGCCGCCGCAATCGTGGCGAGGCAAAACGCATTCCTCATGTTTGTCCGATTCATTGAATCACTCCTTCCTTCGCCAAGGAGCTTTCTCGAGATCCAGCAACAGCCATCAGGCTTCGTTCCAGGTGCGCCAGGACCCGAGCAGGAGCCCATTGCAGAATAGCGTAATCACGGGCGCTTTGGCTCAGCTTGTTGAGATCCTCGCCTCTCAGGTTCTGGACCGCGGCCAGCAGCGCTCCGGGATTTTCCGCCTCAACAACCTTGCCGGCTCCCGATTCCCGTGTCATGCGAGCAACCTCGCATTCGGGATCAACCGAAACAACAATTGGACGCCCAGCCGCCAGATACGTCACGATCTTCGACGGGAAGACAATCTCCGCGACTGACTGCTGTTGCGTCACCAGGCACACGTTGCTGGCCGCCATCAGACCATGGAAATTGGTCTCATCGAGCAGCGGGAGAAACCTCACATTGTCTAAACCGAGCGCAAGAGCCCGGCGCCGGATCCTTTCGCAGTCGGCTCCGTCACCGACAAGTAAGAAGAGCATCGAATTGTCGCTGCGATTCAGCGCCGCAGCATCCAACACTACATCGAGTCCTTGCTTCACGCCCATATTTCCGCTGTGCGTCACAAGAAACTTGTCGCCAAGGTCATACCGCTCCCTGAATGCATCTCCCTCTTCGGGCGACAGATCGATTAACGAGTCGTCCATCCGCGGCTCAAGCAATTCCACCTTTTCTTCCGGCACACCTTTTTCCAGGATCCTCCTCCTCATGCTCGCAGTGATCGTGGTCACGAGCCCGGCATTCCAGTATGCTGCCTTCTCCACCTTATAAAGAAGTTGCACCGCCCAGCCGGGCAACATACCCAGATCCCCGGCGGAATCGGGCTGCAGGTCTTCTACGTCGAAAACATAAGGAACGCGCCACAAGCGGCTGAGCAGGATTGCCGTTACCGCGAGACCCAGCGGCGGAGAGACTACCAGCAGCACCTCGGGGCGCTTTCTGAACAAGCCGCGCAGCGTTGAAGAAACCACAAAGCTGGCTTCGTGCAAGATGCGCTTCAGCGGAGTGACACGACTGGGAACAAAGATTCGGCTGCGGACAATCGTGACTCCGTTCCGCTCCTCGGTGAGCACCATGCGGCCTGCATATTCTTCCGGAACCTTCCATTGCGGATAGTACGGAAATGCGGTGCACACTTCCACGTCGTGCCCGGCCGAGGCAAGATGCTCGGCGCGATCGGTTGTGAAAGCGCCGATCCCCGTCACTTCTGGCCAATAGTTGATGCTCAGAACAATGATTCTCATCCGGAGCCCCCAAGGACACCTTCAGCATCCTCAGCCAACAAATCATCAGAGCATTCACGCGTCAGGGATTCAAGGACCGCTCAGCCCCGATGCGGCAAGCCAGAGCTTAGATCGCCCTGTGCGAAAAGTTGTGCGCGTTGAGGGTCTTAGCCGATTTCAAGCAGGTAGGCACGTAGAGTGGCTGCCACATGGCCTACCATAGGTTGCGAATCTCCGGCTTCCTGAGAGTGGCAACCGGTCTACCCCGAAGATTGGCTGGCCTGCAGCGACCCCGCTGGCGTTTCGACATAGAGACCCGCCTTGGCGGCGCGGCTCAAGCACCGAAATCCTTTGGGGGACATCCTGCTTCTGACCCGGGCCGGATCAAGTGTCGCCAGCAGGTTATGGTCCCTAATCTGCCGTCTGCCCGATTTTAATCCTTCCAAAAGAACGGGACCGAAGGCGTTATTTTGAAGACCAAAGATAGAATAACCATAACTTGCAAGCAGCATTGACGCGTCCGAGTCCACCCCTCCGAAACCCTCGTAGATAATGTCCCGAATTCTCCTGTTTCTTAACGAATCGCTCCCTCCCTTGAACGCCTGTAACTCGTGGTCCTCGATGTCGATCTTGAGCACCCCGACTGAGCCGCCGGTCTCATGAACGGTTGCGTCCAAAGTTGTTGTGTTGACTTGTAGTTCGTCATAAGCTTCCCGGTCCACCCTTGTTTCGAGTGTCGCAATACCCTGGTTTTCCGCGAACCCAATCTTCGGTACGAACAGGATAGAGCGCCCTTTCTCGGAGCTAATGGCTTCACACCGCGCATCGACACGCCCTTCAAATCTCGGCTCTTGACTCCACCTACCTATATTCCGCCAAAGCCGAGCAAATAAATCGGGGTGCGGTTCGAACGAAATCACCTTCCTCGCCCCGGCTGACAGGGCAACGGCAGTCATGTAGCCAATGTTTGCTCCGGCATCGAGGAGCGTGTCGGAGGGATCAACCAAGCGGAAAATGGCCTCGACAACCGGCATCTCGAAAATCCCATGGTGCGAAATGATGCGACCGATCGTTTCACAGCTATCGACCTCCAGAGGCAATCTCCACGGAAGGTCGATGATTTCCTCGCACTCCCTAACGCGTCCTTGGCCAAATACGCGCCGAATCAACTTGTTTGGTTGGTAGATATATTCAGGCCGATTTAGCCATTCTATGACACCAATATGCATAGCCCGACATTCCCCTTTCCTTACAGGCCTCCGCTCCGGATCGCATCGCGCGCCTGATGACGGAAGGCAAACCGGATGCAGCCTTGGCGCGCATGATCCCACCTACCTCCTCTCGGGGGCCTCTAGTCAGCCGCGCTCGGCTCGGAATCGTGCCCGGCGGCAAGATGCTCGGCACGGTAGGATGTGAAAGCGCCGATCCCCGTGACCTTTGGCCAATCGTTGATATTTGGGTCTTGACTCTCACGCACCGGCCATCGGATGCGACACTCGATGCGGAGGTGAATTGTATTTCATCGGTTGTCGCCGCGGAGACAGCGAGAACGCGGCTAGGGCTGCGGTCGAATTTCGTTTCAGCGCAGCCAGAGAAAACGCGAGGCTGATCACCATGAAGCCTTGTCCCGTCGGTTGCTCCAAAATGCCGAAAAACACCGAGGTGAAGACCACGGGAGCGAGCAGCAGGGCGAGAGGTTCGCCTTCCCCGCGTACTCGCGCAATCGACGCGACCACGATCATGAAAGGCAGAACTAAGCGAAATAACATAAATGCGAGTCCCGGCAAAGGGCCAAGTTCAGTAAGGCTTCGATCGAACTCACTTTCCCCCGCCCGGAAAAATGTCGGACTGCCCTCCAAGAGGGCTTCGACTGCGGCCGCGCCTTGCCCCATTCCTATGCCAAAGGGTTTACTGAACAAGTCGGTGTTTTCTATCCTCTCGATGATCGGTAAGACGGCACGCTCCTCCAACACTTGGCTGGTTGACCCTTCAGAGCGCCTCGCTTCCGCAAAGCGGGTCTTCAGACTGAAGGAAGCCTCGGAGAAAACCGGAAGCAGCGAAACCAGCAATGAAACGATCAAGGCCGGAGCGGCGATTTTGAGGACCTTCCCGAACTGCGTCACTCCCGACACGGCGGCGATTCCCGCGCAACCGACCACTGCCGCCAAGAGGTACACCAAAGTGCGGGACCCGATCACCGGAATCGATAGAAGCAGCGCAAATGCTGCCGTCCATAGCAGCCATTTCTTCGCAAACCCTTCAATAACGAAGCCATAAAAGATAAATGCCAACGCCATCGCGTTGAAGCTAGCGGGACCGGTAACGTAACTAAAGGTTGCCGATGCCCTCGCGTGTGCGCCCGCGTAACTAATCTGCTCGGCTCCCTTATATGCGCCCACATTGAGAAACGAGCTCGCTGGTGCGAGGTATTGAGCGACCTCCAGCAAAGTCAGAGGCAGCAAGAGCCAGAGTATGCAAACGCCGAATTTCCGCAGATCCTCCGCGTCGAGGTTCTCTCCCATGATGAAGGCGACGGGAAATGGCAGCAGGTAGGATCGCAAACCGTAGAGCGCCGCAATCCAGGGGTTGTTCACCGAAAGCATCTGGATCAGGCATAGGCCGATCAATCCAGCCGTAAGAAATCCCGTAATCGCCGTCCATCTCGCCGGCCATTTACTTCCGAGTTGCGCCTCAACAAGAATGAGGATCGCGATGGGATCTCGGACCAGCAGCAAGGGCGCGGAAAGCCCCGGGACTACCCATTTGCGTAACGCGCCTTCAAAGACCAGCAGCAGGAAATAAACCCAGAAGAGCGCCTTGAGATAGGGCATCCTGCTGCGGCGAATCGCTCGGATTGGATTGGCCGTTAGCAACATATTGTGGCCTTCACTACGTTCGCCCAGTTGGCGCGATAACGCTCCCACGATTTTTCCGCTGCGGTCAATTGCGCATTGCGTGACATCGCAGCCAACAACTGCCGGTCGCGGCTGAGCGCGTTCAGCCGGTCGGCGATTGCGTCGGAACTACGGATAGGCACAACAAATCCGTCGCGCCCGTCGCAAACGAACTCCAGCGATCCGGTATTTGGCGTAACGATCACTGGCAGACCGCATGCAAGAGCTTCCAGGACGACCAAAGCACATCCTTCGGTGAGCGATGGCAGCACCAAGACATCGGCTTCCTGCATCAAACCCAAGACTTTCGGGTGCGGCAGGCTCTCGAACCAGCGCCATCGCCCCAGGGCTTCATCCACCCTCGCGTTGACATGGAAGCGCGAACCGATCAGCGTGAGCTCGACGTCGGAAGCGAGTTGGTCGACGGCATCGAGTAGGTAACCGATGCCCTTGCGCTGAATCAACGCTCCCACGAAGAGGATCTTCAAGGGCCGGTTCGCGTCCAGGTTCACAGACTTTCGAGGGCTAATCGGCGGTGCTCCGTAGCTGACGACTCGGATTCTATCGTCCGGGACGACACCGGCAAGCGTCTGGCGGACATGCTGGCTGGGAACAAAGACATAATCAGCAAGCTGGAGCTCCTCATCTTTCCACTGCATATGCCCGGCGGAATCCATCAGTTTGGGAAGAAGCCCGGCCAACTCCGGATTGCGACGCGCTTCCTCGGAAAGCAGCTTGTGCTCCCAATACCAGAAGCTGCTCGGCAGCTCGTACAATGTGGGAATGCCGAGCCGCTTAGCAGTGCGAAACGTCTGCAGTGCGCCACCTTCGTAAGCGTATACCGCATCGGGATGGACGGCGTTGATGCTCCGGGCTACCTGGCCATCGAAGGCTCGGTACACGCCGATGATCGAAAAAGCGCGCTCTTTGGAGCAGAGAAAAGGCTGCAGCGGGGAGGAACGCGCGCCCAAGCGGACCATCTCCCTCCAAGGCGTGCACTTGACACACTGCCTGGGCGCCTGCGGAAATGCGCGCCTCGCCAATTGAGCGCGTAGCCCCGCGGGTAGCAGCCGGTTCCATCGGGAATCCGTGTCCCAGGCTATTGTGGTCCAGAACTCCGCAAGCATCCCATTCTCTGCGAGGCCTTGAAGGGCGTTGCGCACGTTTTCGTTCCCTGTGGGATGGGACAAAAGAATCGCTGGCCTACCATCTCCCGGCCGAATCATATTCTTTGCACGGACTGCTGAGGACGTCACCCCCGCGCCTCATCCGTTCCGCTTCGCTCGAGGCCGCTCTGGCCCTTCGCCGCCTTTGCCCGATGGCCTGCCAGGCGCTGTATGCTACGAAGTCCGCCCTTCACGCGATCCTTCAATCGTAGTTTCGCCTTTCGCATCGACCGGACCAATGGGTTTAATCCGGCGTCGGTCAAAAGAATCGCGAGCGATAACGAAGACGAATCTCCTAGCTCACGCAATCGCAATTTGAAGATCTCGCGTTCGGCCCCGCTGAAGAGCGGCAAATCCAGCGCATCCGCAAAGCCAATGGCTCTGCTCCGCATGTTCCTTCTCAGAACCCCGGTGCTCCATCCCCTCTTGATATACTCCACTTCTAGGGTTTCCTTATACACCTTTGTGACGCATTCAATTTCCGATATCTTTCGCTTTGACCGCGCCAATCCGCTGTCTTCCCATACCCGGTATTTCGCCAACGGCATTGCGGCGTAAACGTTGCCCCATCCCAGAATCGCCATCCTTACCGATAAATCCCAATCCTCGGCGCATTTCCACGCGGCGTTCGCGTGGTAGTAATTTGCCTGCAGCAATGCGGCGGAACGGAACAAAATGCAGTTCGCCGCCACCCGATACCCCTGCGCAGCCTTCTTCAGCGATTCCTTGGGGCCCTCGTAAACCGCGGACCGGTACAACCTCCGCAACCTGGTGGTGACACCTTCGCTGTCGATCTCGTAAACATCCCCGTGCCCGTATCCAGCCTGAGGATAACGAGCCATCAAGTCAACCAGCGTCGCAGCAAAGTCCGGCTCCAGCCTGTCGTCGGAATCGACCCGCGCGATTAGGTCCGTGGAAGGCTGCGCAAGAGCCCAACTCAGATTCTCGGCGATTCCAAGGTTAACCGGCTGCCGGTAATAACGAACCGTTGGATACAACTTGCACAGTTTTTCCATGACTTCTGGTGTTTCGTCGGTGCTTGCATCGTCTGATACTAAAATCTCCTTTATGGGATAAGTCTGCGCAAGAACCGACTCGATGCACTCGGTTAGATAACGCGCTTGGTTGTAGGTCCCGATGCACACTGCAACAGACAGCGTCTTGCCCGCTGGCAAAAGTTTGGGCGTCCCGACTGGCGGGCTTGTTTTCATTGCGTACCCGCATCTAATATGTCAAGAACCCACGCAAAAGGCTCGGACCCGGGAGCCGGTCTCATATCTCATACCGCCCGCCGTCGTCCGTCAGCCATCGGATCGTCCAGCAGCCATCTGCCTAAGCTGCGCCAGGTAGACTGGATTCTCCCAGGTCGCGCAGAAGATCCGTCCCGCCGTGCAGCGGTGATCGGGTCCGGTGCGAGCCAAGTTCTTGCAAGGATGACACTCCGCGCACGACGCGATGACGCGCGCGATTGGAAAAGCTGGGTGAACGGTCATTCGCGTCTTCATCTCCGTCATCATCAGAATCGCCCTATCGGGCCACATCTGCGCCAAATGCGAAGGGAAGCTATCCGTACAGAATACGGCGGAGGCCGATGCCATTAACTCGCAGATCTCCTCTGGAGGTTTGCCGAACTTGATGACATTGAGCCCGACTTCCTCGAATTCCTTTGCAAATCCGTCCTTTTCGTAAAACGCAAAATCGGCATTGGAAAGCACTTCCGCGGCAAGCTGGGGGGGCATGATTTGATGTGCCGATCCAGCAGGAAAGACAATCGTGCGATTTCGGGCGGCATCTCGCCCAAACATCTCCAGCACGCGCGCGTGCATCACTTGGAACTCGGTCTGCGCCTCGTTCACATACTCTTCGACCGAAACGTCGCGAAAAGGCCTCAGTCCCTGTAACTCCATGAAGCCCTGGTACTCATGAATATAGTCCCGATTCGGAAGCGATAGGCGGGTTGTGGCTGCCGCTAAGAAGAAACCCGCATCGTTCAATTTATCCTTGATCGTCGTCCTGTCCCGCATCGAGCGCATAATCCAGTAGAATGGCGAATAGTATCTCTTCCCCAGCGACATGCGAGGCAACAAGTGGCGGAGCCCGAGATAGCACATCTCGACGTCCACGGGCCCATCGTACTCCACATCGAAGAAGCCATCGAACAGCCGACTCGCCAATGGAACAAGCACGTGAGGAGGATATACGACGTGGCGCTCCTTGGGGCGAATTCTCGATAGCGTGGCCAACGCCATGAATCTCATCCAAGCGTCGCCCAGGCCCGTGACCCTGAAATCGATTCTCATGTTCCCTTCACTGCATCAGCAATTCGCGATATCTCGCCGCGTGCGCCCGAATGTTGTGCTGCGCGTACCATTCCCAGGCCGCCTGCGAGCACTGCTGCAAGCCTCTCGCTTGGGCGCCTTCAACTGTTCGCGGGCTGATGCATTGGTCGCCATCTCTAAGTCCGTCCACCTCTCCAAAGAAGGGTTCCGGAAGAACGGGAATCGTGCCCTGCGCGCAGAAACTGGCAAATATGGATGACTTGGCCAGGCCAACCGGCGCATGCGGGACAAACCCAAACATCAAGCGAGAGAAAAGTCGGGCGACTTCGCCGCTCTCCAGCGCTCCCATGGCCCGGACAGGAACTCCATCCAGCTCCGAGGGCGCAACGGATTCCGGCCCAATGTCGAAGATCTCACGGATGCCGAGTTCTTTCAGCAAGTTCCTGAGTGAGGGTGGATCCTTATAGGCTCTTCGCCGGTTCGCGGCAAGACCAAAAACCGCAACCGCGCGTTCCCTGTCGGCGATTGGGGTTGGCGCTTGGGCTTCGCCGGCGGCCGAGAACACGGGCAGATATTGCACCGCGATTGCCGATCGCCTGACCGGTCTCCGTTCCAGCCAAGCTGCATGAAAGCGTGTATTCGTGACCAGCAGATCGCAGTCCGCCGCGATGCGGCAGACCGCCTGCCGTTGCCTCCTCGACTGCCAAAATGCCCGCCGCCAAGGCATTGCGCTGGCAAACAATTCATGGAAATAGACTGCAATGCGAAATTGGCCGCTCGCTCGCACGTCTGCAAGGGCCGCGGCAAGACGCGTCGGCGCGCCAACTGACGAGTACCCGTATCCGCTTAAGTGAACAAGCAGCGCTCCCGGCCGATCACTGTTGAGCGAACGGCACGCCTCAAGCAACTTATCCGGTGCGCAGTAAATGGCCGGATAGGGCAGGCCGCATCTCTCATCGGAGTTCAACACGACAAATGCGGTATCGATCCCAAACGCGGTTTTCAGTTCTTGCGCCAGTAATATCGCCTGGTCACTTACGCCGCATCTTTCTGGTTTGAGCCTCGGAACCGCCTGAATTAGCAGTCGATGTGCGGAAGACATATTTGGCTTCTTAGTCCAACTAAATCGAATGAGTTGTTAAGCCGGGCACTCTTCTCGCAAATTCTTTATTTCCGCTTCGAGCATCATGCCGATCACTTCATTCATGCCATTCTTGGCTTTCCAACCCAAATGAGTCGCAGCCTTTGCAGGATCAACCTTGTTTTGCGTGATATCTGTAGGACGCATCAATCGCGCATCCTGCGTGACGTAGTCGCGCCAGTCTTTGCCGACGTGATCGAATGCTGTTTTGACGAATTCGATTAGCGTATGGCTTTCGCCGGTAGCGATGATGCAATCCTGGGGAGAAGATTGCTCCAGCATCGCCGCTATGGCTTCGACATATTCCGGAGCCCAACCCCAATCCCTCTCTATTTCGAGGTTTCCAAGTGAAAGTTTCGCGTCCTTTCCGATTGCCAGCAATGCAACAGCGTGAATGATCTTGCGCGTGACGAAGCGCAACGGGCGCAGCGGTGAATCATGGTTCGACAAAATCCCGCTGCAGGCGTACATCCCGTAGGCTTCCCGGTAATTCGCAACCGTCCAGCATGCCGATGCTTTGGCCACGGCATAAGGGCTGCGAGGATTGAATCGCGTGCTCTCCGTCGCGACCTCGTTTCCGGTATCGCCGAAACACTCGGTGGAGCCGGCGTTATAGAGGCGAATTTCCGGATCGGTGAGGCGGATTGCTTCAAGCAGAGTAAGCGCGCCGAGCGCGATGCTTTCGATGGTCTCGACCGGCTGTTCGAAGGACAGGCCGACTGAGCTTTGGCCGGCAAGGCTGAACACCTTCTGCGGCCGGATCCGCTTCAGAAGCCCAATCGCATTGCCGACATCGCGTAGATTCAGCGAAACCAAATGAAGAGAGTCGAAGATCCCCAGGGAGTGCGCATTGCTGAATAAGGTTTGCTCCGCATCGCGCGAGCTGCCCCATACTTCATAACCTTGTTCCAGCAGCAGCTTGGCCAGATAGCTGCCATCTTGCCCGGAAATGCCGCAGATCAGCGCTCGCTGACTCATTGCATTCCTCGTGACCGCGGGCGCTCGATGCCGCGGCCGACCGATGATCCGCGGAATACAGTCAGCATCCTTTTCGCGAAGTTAGTATGAATGATGCGCCGCTCCTTATTCTCTCCATCCAAATGCGTCCATGCGCGACGGCAGCTGGACCAATCGGTCTTCGCGAGGTTCCGCAGTTGGTATGCCGTTGCGATACGAACCCGTCAGAAGGATTGCCCGTAGGCGACTCGGTAAACCACGAGGCTCGTGCCGATACCAAGAGCGGCGGTGATGGCCTGCTCGCTAACGAGCGCGCCTTTGCTCGTGGGAACATACAAGATGTCGCCGTTCTTCAGAGCCACGTCGGGAGCCTTGCCATTGTAAATCAGATTCAATGGAATCGTGATGGCTTCTCTCCTGCCATCTTCGAGCGTTCTCACAAGCTGCACCCGCTTTAATGCGGCGGCGCGCCCGCTGCCTCCGGCGAGCGCCATGGCTTCTTCCACTGTAAGAACGCGCTGATTATCCAGAACGTAGCCCCCGGAACGAACGACGTCTCCCATCACGTAAACAATGCCTGCTCTTGGAACAAAAACCGTATCACCGGGGTAAACCTGAACATTCGGTATGACTGGTGGAAGAGCCTCGGGGTTGTAATCAACCTTGACTGGATTTTCAGGATGATCCCGGTGGGTGATGACTACCTTTGTGTCGGCGGTGATCGTCACTCCGCCAGCCGCCGTGATTACGTCATTCAGCATGCGAACGCCCAAAGCTGGATACACTGCGGATAACTTCACTTCTCCGCTCACAGTGATTCCTTGCGTCGCGTATTCCGAGATGAACACTGTGGCTTGGGACTCCGCAGGCTGCAGGATCTGCGCTTCGACATAGCGCTTTTCGATGAGTCTCGCCGCCTCTTCTGCCGTCAATCCCTGCACGTTTACATGGCCAATCAACGGGACGGTGATGTCGCCATTTGCGTCGACGCGAAACCGGCCCGACAGGTCAGGATTCTCGAACATGGTCACTTCAATCAAATCGCCGGAACCAATTCTCAGGGGCGCCGCTTCATCCGGCACGGGATTCGGAGATTTCTGGGCTGTTGCAGCCATGCCTTGTGCGAATAGAACGGTCCAGATCACCGCCCATGCCAATGTCCTCGCCATCTTATTCTCCCTTTTCCTTTTCCTCTTCCTCGTACCCATAGGCCCGGTTCGAGGACAATACGCTTTGGCGATATGCGTACCAGTAGTCCCGTGTGTACATGCCGTAGCGATAAGTGTAGAAGTTCTCAAGACGCAAGTCGACATCGTTGACCACGACTCCGGCGATGGGCGCGTTGATCCGCCAAAGGAGATCGCGCGCTCGAATCAGGGCTCGCTTGCGAGTGACACCCGCGCGTGCGACCAGCACCACAGCATCGGCGCGCGCGGCCAGCGCTTGCGTGTCTGATACAGCGAGAAGCGGCGCGCTGTCCATTACAATGTGGTCGAACTGCTGTGTCCATTGGCGGATCCGCTCTTCCATCCGGCTTGAAGAGAGCATTTCGGCGGGGTTCGGCGGCCTTGGTCCGGTCGCAAGAACATGCAAGGTCGGCAGCTCCGGAAACGGAGCAGGTATTTCCTTCCGCAGGTCTGGTTGCGTCAGCACCGTCGACAGGCCAAAGCTCTGGTCAGCCAGCCCGAAAACCCGGTGAAGGCTTCCCCGGCGAAGGTCGGAATCGATCAGCAGTACCCGTTCATTTCGCTGGGCAAGCACAATCGCAAGGTTCACAGCCGTCGTCGTTTTCCCTTCCGCCGGGAAGGCGCTGGTGACAATGATGACCCGCGGCGGGTTGTCGATCGATGAGAGTAGCAATGCGCTGCGCATACTCCTGTAAGCCTCGGCGCTATTCGATTTCGGATCCCAGAGGGTAATCAACTGCTGAGGAGCATGGCGGATGCTGGTTCTGGCCTCATCTCTTCGATCTTCACGCTGCTTGGTGGGATCGTACGACATGTGCGGAATGGCGGCCAGCGACGGCAGCAGGGACGCGCTTTCGACTTCCTCGGAGGTTTGCAGCCGGTCGTCGATCGATTCAATCACAAATGCCAGCACGCATCCGATCAAGAAACCGCCAAATAACCCGATGATTAGGTCCCTTCGTTTCTGCGGCGCTATGGGGATAATGGGAATCTGGGCACGATCGACGACGGTGATGTTCGCTGCGGAGAGTCCCGCAGTCACTCCTGCCTCTTGCAGCCGCATCTCAAGCGCGTCATACAGATTGCGGGTCAGTTCCGCCTGGTGGCGCAGAATGGAGTACTGAGCGACATCTTCATTCAAACGGTAGGCCGCGTCTTCCTGTTCGCCCAGCCGCTGGCGGAGCGCCGTCTCCAGTCCCAGCGCGCTCTCATATTCCTGCTGCACCTGGCGGCGCGCAAGTGCCACCTCGTTGCTGATTTGCGTTTCGACCTTATTGATCTGGAGATCCAACTGCTGCATTGGAGGATACTTGGGTCCATATTTGGTGGCCATTTCGGCGCGCTGCGTCTGCAACTGGGTGAGCTGCGTATGCAGAGCGGCCACGGTTGGGTTGTCACCCAAAAGAGCCACCATATCCGGGTTCATGGAGTTAAACTCGCGCATGCGCGCTTCTTTCATGATGCGGTCCGCCTCGGCGCCATTCAAATTGTGACTGACGTCCTCGAGGGTTTGTAGGGTTAGGTTCGAATTCTCGTCCGCACCCACGATGTTGTGTGCTTTTTCGTAGTCAGCAAGCTGCTGTTGCGTGTCCGATGCTTGCTTCTTGAGGTCCTCCAAACGCTGCTGTAACCAGGAGGACACATGCATGGTGCGCTCGTATTTTGTCCTGAGATCCTCGTCAGAATACGTCTCCACGAGCTGATTCGCGACCTCGGCCGCTAGTTTTGGGTCGGTGTTTTGGTAACGAATCTCGACGATGTGTGTATCGGGGACGATCGCAATAGACAACCCGCCCCTGATCATCCCGACTAAAGCGCGGCGCTCCTGCGGGGCCACCTCGCTGGAAGAGTTCGACGAATTTGCCTGTCCTGTTTTGCTGGTGCGCACCAGATGAATGAGATTGAGATTCTGGGCAGTTTGAAATAAGACCGAATCGCTCTCGAGAACCCGCACCTGCGTCTGCAACGAGTTCGCCCCTTCGTCCTCGGCAAAGAGCGCCGCCGTATCATTGCCTGCGAACTCATTCGGTTCAATCTCGATGCGCGAGACCGTTTCATAGGTTGGCGGCGTGCGAAATGCGTACCAAGCCGCTCCGGCAAAGGAAAAACTCGTGACCGCGAGAATGGTGAAGCGCTGCTTCATCAGCACGCGCCATACGTCCATCAGGGAACGACGCTCGCCGAGAACAAGATTCCTTGACTGTCCTTCACCCGGTTGCCCTGCCTGGGGCTCCGATGTTGGATCTGGGGACATCGAGACTCCTATTGAGTATTCGTGCGGCGACTAAACATCGCCGAATTGCAATTCAAAAGCCCTGCAGGTCAAGGGCAAACGGTTTCAACGTGTACGCCCTCAGCCCTCACCGGACTAAACACCTGATTGATGGCCACCGCAGCTTGTTTCATCGAGAACCGCGCAGCAAAACAAGGTTCTGCTCGAGCGGCCATCGCAGCGCGTTCCGCTTGAGGCACGCTGAACCAACAGCGCAGAAGGCGCACGACGCCCTCAACCGTATCCTCGTCGGCCAGGCCAACGCCTTGATCCTTGATCTCCGGCCAAATGTTCACCTGGTAGGTGACGAGCACTGGGCGCCCTACCGACAGGGCTTCGACCACGGAGACGCCGAGATTCTCCTGATGCGACGGCAGAATCATGGCGTCGCAAGCCCTCAGCGCGCCCCATTTGACATTGCCGCCAATAAGGCCGGGCCAATGCACTCTGGCGCCAATGCCAAGCTGCTCGGCCATGCGTTGCAATTTCGCCTGTTTCCCCACCTGGTCGGGCCCGGCGATCACCAGGTCCACATCCGGGACGGTGTGCACAAGCCGTGCAAAGGCCTTGAGCAGCAGATCACAGCCCTTCTTCTCGTGGATACGCGCCAGAAAGAGCAGATAATGCCGATCGCGGAGCGCGGGCACAGCACGGTAGAACGCCTCAATCTGTCCGGCCGAGCCTTCCGGCGATACCCCGGGTCCCATGATGCCGTATGGAACTACCAGGCTATTCCAGTTGTTGGGTCTGAAGCTGGTCATGGCCAGGTTCCGTTCGGTCTTGCTGGTAAAGAAAACCGCCAGCGCGTCGCGTAGTACAGCATACTGGAGCGGCCAGTAAAGCCATTTCTTGAGGTGCTTGAGCGGATACTCACGGTTGAACCAGGGATCGAGTGCGCCGTGGGTGAAAACCCCGTAGTGCCGGCCGGCACGCCTAGCCGCGAATCGCAAAGCAACGCCGGGAAACGACCAGATTCCATTCATCACGATGCCGTCGAAGTGGCCGACATTGGCATGGAGCCAGCGCCAGAGCCTGGGCGAAAAGGCGTACCTGCCCAGGTATGACTGGTCGAGAGCGTGTATAGGGCAGTCAATGTCGGTCAAGAACTCCGCCTGTGGGTTGTCGAGACAGACCACTTCGATCTCTGCGCCAATTGCAATATAGCCTTTGATCAACTGGCGGACAGCCTCCGGCGGCCCTCCACGCGCGGGAGAAAGAGTGTCGATCATGTGCAGAATACGCATGGGCGGCGGTACAAAGCATGGTGCATGTCCCGCGGGAACGCTTTCGCGAACTCCGGCACTTGTACTGCATGAATTGTGTTTAATGTCGCCCTCGACGAATGCGCTCGGCAGCGCCCGGGGGCCCATAACAACTTCCTATTCGGAGGTTGAAAACTCCGCGTAGGCTTTGAACATTGCTTCTGGGGAAGAGCCATCGCTCGAAAAAAGCCTGTGCAACGAACGGTGGCTGAGAATAATTGCAATGAGTGACAGCACAAGAGCTTTCGCGCTGTTGCATCGTAATTCGCCCCGGTTCACCCAGGGTTCCAGATAACGGGCAATCACCTCAACCAACTGGCCCAGGTGCTTGCGCAGCAGTGGATCAATATCGTCAGCCAATTCAAGCGCGCTGTACTGCACCAAGCGCAGTAATTCCGGCCGTTGCATCATGGTGGCCGCAATCAGCTCAAAGGTGCGCGCCAGCGCCGTTTTGCCGTCGCCGGCCTCGGCAACCGCCGCCAGCAAATCACCGCGCAGTTTCACCTGTTGCAACTCCGCATCGAGCACCGCGACATAGAGATCGCGTTTGCGGGGGTAGTGCCGGTAAATAGTGACTTCATTGACCCCCGCGCTGGATGCGATGGCGCGTGTGCTGACGCCGTTGTAGCCGGACGTGGCGAACATGCCGGCAGCGCTGGCCAGAATGCGCGATTCGGCGTCGACTTTTCCCAGGTTTGAGACCTTTGTCATGAGAATTCTCGTCGGGCTATCGACGCCCGCCCATATCCTGCTCAGAAGAGCTTTTTCACGGTCTCCCGCAACGCAATTCTTCAGTGAGACAACTACTTTTGAAATTGATCGTGGCTGGTACGCGGATCGGCGGCCAGCTTTTCAGGCCAGGAGCTGTGGCATCCCGGGATGGAAAATGCCGTTGAAAAACGGCGCGGAACTATCGCTCCTGGCGAGGCCCTGCTTCTGCGAAACCTACGAAGGCTGAATGTAGTAGCCGAGTCCGGCTGCGCGAAGTGCGGCGCCTGGAATCGCGCCCCGGGTCACTGGCTCCAGGTCGTCCAGGCCGACTTCAACAGCATAGCTTTGCATGATGTGCTCCAGGGTGAGCACGACACGGCAGCTATTCTTGCTCCGCACAACAACGCCTTCTAATCCGGCGAGGGCGCCCGTGCGGATACGCACCCGTTGCCCGGCGGTCACTAATCGGTGCGGTTGGATGCGAGCAAGTTGCAGCCCCGTCCGCAGCGTGTCAATCGTGGCATCCGGCAGCGCGGCAGGCGCGCCGCCCGTTCCGCCCACCACAGCCAAAGCGCCCGGCACAGAGAGGGCATTGACGCGCTCATTCCGCCGAATATGAATGAATAGGTACCCGGGAAAGAGCGGCAGGTCCAAAGTGACTCTCGACCCGTCGCTCCATTTCCGTTCCGAGCGGTAGAGGGGAAGATAACATTCAATCTTGCGTTGGCTCAAGTGCTGTGCAACGCGCTTCTCATGGCGCGCCGTGGTATACAAGGCAAACCACTTTGGCAATTGTGCTGCATCGGGCCGAGGATCCGGCGTCGCGTGGTGCGCAGTTCCTGTTTGCCGATGTCCGATTTCGCGCAAGGCTTCGCCATCCTCACTTGGGAGAGAGTTTTCCACAGCATCTATGATCGGGACATAAAAGCAGCTGGCGCGATGCCGGAGGACCCGAAATGAAAAGCAAGTACACTTGCCCGAGAAACAACTCACTGCTCAGGCATGAAAGGGAGTGCTTTCATCCAACTTTAGTGGCCTTTTCTGCTTGCGAACTGAGTCAAGGTATACCAGTTCCTCCACTATAGCAGGCAGCCCAACGGGTCAAGGAAAAAATTGGTGTAATACAGCGACTGCATACTTACTTGAGGGTGAATTTTCGGCACCAGAGTGCACCAGGTCCCGAAAGGAGATTTCAGTTCAAGGTCACTCAGTAAATGACGGACCAAGGCGTCAACCGAAAAGCTTGCTTGACTATCATCGCGCCACACGTCGCTCACATTAACGTAAATCGGCCCTCGCGAACCGCAATACCTTTTGGGTTTCGGTACGCCGCTACTGGCTAAGTACGATCCGGGCCCCTGTCCCCCCCAAGAATAGGTTCTTAAAGCGATCCAAACGGTCCATGCATTGCGGCAGGCCTGAACGATCTCAGCCATGCTCAAGGCGGCATCGAAGCGGCGTGCGGCGCGGGCGAATTCTGTCCCTGCCGGCAGGAATCCCTGGGTAATGAGATCGACCGCGGCTTCATCAAGGTCCAGTGCGGCCCCCGCGAAGCGGGCGAACGTGGCTGCAAAGCGGCGCTCAAAGGCAAAACGGTCTGCCTTGTTTCGTGGGGTCAGGCCCAGTTCCCACTCGACTGTGCGAAGGCAGTCATCATAGGCAAGCTTCGCGTCTGCGTTGTTCCCGCGGGGAGTATCGGCCCCAACTGGAAGCGGGCGAGAAGCGCATGCGTGCCAGTCCGCGATCGTTCGCGAGACCTGAGCCTCGACCTAGGGCCAACTGTGAAGTGGCGTCACAGCTAGGATTACGCAGAGGCAGGCGCATCAGTTCCCAAAGCGCCGGGCAGAAGCCGCGAGGTCAGTATATCGGCTACAATCTGAAGATAATTGACATGCAGGCTGCGATTGCGCTTTCGTAATTAGCACGATTCATCCCTGTTGATGCGTGCGTTCTATTTGGCGTACGAGAATAGGGCCATTCTCTTATGCTTACGGTTTCTGTTGTCATTCCTGTCTATCGTGCAGAGCAAACGCTGCTGGATTTGTACCGTCAGCTTTCCGATGCGATGTCGGAGATAACGCCTGTTTTTGAGATCATCTTCGTCGAAGATGGGGGCGGCGATGGTTCCTGGCCGATCATTGAACGCCTGGCACGCACGGACCACCGGGTGCGCGGCATCCGCATGAGCCGGAATTACGGGCAACACAACGCGCTTCTTTGCGGCATCCGGGCGGCAAAGCACAACCTTATCCTTACAATGGACGACGATCTGCAGCATCCGGTCAGCGAGATTGCGCCGATGCTGGCGGCGCTCAAGCCTGAGTACGACGTCGTCTATGGCGCGCCGCAGGAGGAACAGCATGGCCTTCTGCGCGATCTCGCTTCGCGCCTGACAAAAATCGCGCTTGCCAGCACCATGGGCGCCGAGACCGCCCGCAATGTGAGCGCTTTCCGCGTTTTCCGCACACGCCTGCGCGAGGGCTTCAAGGAATACCGCAGTCCCTCTGTGTCAATCGACGTGCTGCTGACCTGGACCACCACACGCTTTACCGCCATCAAGGTTCGCCATGCGCCGCGCGCCAAGGGCGTATCGGGCTACACCCCGGGCAAACTCATCCGCCACGCGGTCAACCTGATGACGGGCTTCAGTACGCTGCCGCTCCAGATCGCCAGTGTAGTTGGCTTTGTCTTCGTCTTTTTCGGCGTTTCAATCCTGACGTACGTGTTGGCCAACTATCTGATCCGCGGCGGAAGTGTGCCCGGATTCACGTTCCTCGCTTCAGTCATTGCCATCTTCTCCGGAGCGCAGCTTTTTGCTCTCGGCATTTTCGGCGAATATCTCGCCCGCATGCATTTCCGCAGCATGGACCGCCCGCCGTATCTGGTCGGAGAAACGGTCGCTTTGTCCGGGCCGGACGCAACCGTCACAGAATCTGCTTCGCTTGGCATTCGAGGGAATGCAGACGCTTAGCTGTATCGGGGTCTTCCAGAAAAGTCAGCGCCATGAAGATTCACATCCCATTCAACAAGCCATGCATCGTCGGCTCCGAGCTTATCTATGTGGGCCAGGCCGTTGCAGGCGGCCATGCCAGCGGCGATGGCCCGTTCACCCGGCGTGCGCAGAAGTTGATGGAGGAGCGCTTCGGCGCGCGGCGCATTCTGCTGACTACTTCCTGCACTGCGGCTCTGGAGCTGGCGGCGCTGCTATGCGACTTCGGTCCAGGCGACGAGGTGATTCTTCCATCCTTCACCTTCGTCTCCACCGCCAACGCGGTTGCGCTGCGGGGCGCCACACCGGTGTTCGTGGATATCCGGCCGGACACGCTGAATATCGACGAGCGGCTGATCGAATCCGCGATTACGCCGCGCACACGGGCGATCTTCCCGATCCATTATGCCGGCGTCGGTTGTGAGATGGACGAAATCATGGCCATCGCCCGGCGCCATCACCTGCTGGTCGTGGAGGATGCGGCGCAGGGTGTTTTCGCCAAATACAAGGGCCAGTGGCTCGGCACCATCGGCCAAATGGGCTGCTATAGCTTTCATGAGACCAAGAACTTCTCATGCGGAGAAGGCGGAGCTCTGGTCATCAACGACCCTGCCCTGGAGAGGCGCGCTGAGATCCTGCGCGAGAAAGGCACCAACCGCAGCCAGTTCCTGCGCGGGCAGGTGGACAAATACACCTGGGTGGATATCGGCTCGTCCTACGTGCTGTCTGACATGTTGGCCGCCTTCCTGCTTGGCCAGCTCGAAAACATGGAGAAGATCACCGCACGGCGCGGAGAAATCTACCACCGTTATGCCGGCCTGTTCGCTCACCTGGTGGAGAGCGCCCTGATCCGCATCCCGTTCACGCCAGGGTACTGCACCACGAATTACCATATGTTCTACCTGCTGGCAGCAGACCTCTCGGAGCGGACAGCGCTTATCGAGCATATGAGCCGGGCCGGCATCCTGGCGGTCTTTCATTACGTGCCGCTCCATTCCTCGCCTTTCGCCAAATCTCTTGGCGTGCCGCAGTCGGATCTGCCAGTAACAGACGACACCAGCAGTCGGCTGCTCCGGCTGCCGATGTACTACGATTTGAGCGATCGGGAGGTGACTGAGGTTGCCGAGGCTGTGCTCAGCTTCTACGAGAGCAGAAGGACTACAAACTAATCCAGTCCAAGCAAGCGTCATTTTCGCTTTAGGACCGTCTTCTGCCGGAAGAGAGCATTCTTTGGCGCTCTCGGATGAAGGATGCTAAATTCTGTTGAAGTGGAAGCCTTTCGGCCTGAGTACGACTACCTCTCTGCCTCGTCGCCAGAATGGGGCAAGATAGCGTTGCTCCCCTGGGATGAAGAGATTTTCGGCTTCCCAGTCGCCGATTTCCAACTCGGCCCCAATCCACCCCGAGTTCAGGATCTCCCATCGTTTGTGAACACGCTCGAAGATTTCAGTGCGAGGACGAAAGCTCAGTTGGTTTCGACGCACGCGCAGGGCGATGACACGTCTACAATCGCCCTTTTTGAAAGAGCAGGGTTTTCGCTCGTCGAGTTCAGCCTGGTGGCCACGCTCTCCAAACTCCAATCTGCAATGCTTCCGCCCCGCAAAGTCGAGCTCAGGAAGGCCCTTCCGGAGGACTTTCCGTCGCTCTGTGCGATAGCTGGAACGGCATTTGAGTTTGGCAGGTATCATACCGATCCACAATTCCCGCGTAAGCTTGCGAATACCCGGTATGTCCATTGGATCCGCAACGCTTTGAGCGGCTCGAATCCAGACGATTATGTCTTTGTGCTCGGGCAGCCTGGCTCCGTGGTCGGCTTTATGGATGTTGTCGTCTGCGATGGTCGCGCTGACTTTCGACTTGGTGCGGTAGATCCAGGCAAGAACCTGGGATTCTCCGGCGCTGGTTTTTCGCTTTATGTTGAGTCTGTGCGAGCGGCGCTGGAGCTTGGAGCCAAATCTGTCACCACGAAGATTGCCTCCGCGAACACTCGAGTTTTGAATGTCCTTTCCAGGCTTGGCTTTAGATTCTCAAAGCCTGAAGCCGTCCTTCACTGGCACGCACCGTCTTCCTGACCATGTTCTACGCTCGTCGAAAAAGAATGCCGATGCTCGGGTGCCTCAATGAGTTCAACGATGAATCTTAACGGACTACGGAAAAACTGAACCCGCTTGCCGTCGTATGCGACCGCGGACTGCTGTTCGGTAATTTCCAGGCATTCCGCTTGCCGCAATGTGTTCGCAGCGGATTCGAGGTTCGAGACAAGATAGGCGACGTGGTTGAGAATGCCTTTTCCGGATTTCAGCGCGACGGAAACGGGGCTGTTTGTCCCCCGCGGCGCAATCAATTCATAGCATGGGCCGTCGAGCCCAATTCCAAACTGCACGAACACGCCCATTCCGGGATCCTCGAAGACCGCTGACCACTTCTGGATATCGAACATCTGGCTTAGGAGCCGTCGCCCTTCCGCCATTTCGGCAACAATGATACCAACATGATCGAATTTCATCTGGTCCGCCTTCCCTCATCTCTTCTGCGCCGCGTTTCCTCCCTGTTCGTGGTTTAGCCATAGCGCTCTGTGGATCTCGAAAACGCGATTTTATCTTGATTCAATTTTCTTTTGCGTTAGATCGACGAGGTCGCCCACATTCCTCAATTGCTCCAACTCGCCTAGAGCAAACCTGACTTTGAATTTCATTTGAATGGCGGTAACAAGATCAACGTGAGCGAGCGAATCCCAATCGTCTACGGTAGAGGGGTCCGACTCACGAGTAATTACCAGGCCGGGCTGATCCAAGATCTCGCGGAAAATTTTCTGTACCTCTGCAAGAAGGCTGTCCATTGGCACACTCCAGAATTTTAATGCGGCGGCTGCACGTCTTGTAGTTGGTCATGTCGAGCGACCAGACACTAGGTCCTGCGATTTCGTCTCCCGATACGAGTGAAAATCCAAGCTTTAGATAGTGGTCGGCCACCATGCCATTCTTGGCCGTGGGCAGATAGGTGCCGACAAGCGACTCCACACCCTTATCCCGAGCCCGGGCGGCCAGAGCGTCCAGCATGGCGATTTCCATGTCTCTCTTGAGGACCCGGCAGCTCATAAGCCAGAGGTCGATATGCAGTTCGCATCCGTCGATGGTTCCGAGAACGACCGAGATCAACCCATTGTCTCCGAAGCGGTCTGACAATTTTCCATAAATGCAAATATGCTTTCCGTCGCTGGCCGCTGATTCGAGTTCGGCCAGCGTATATCGGCGTGTCGTGAGGTTGAACTGGTTCGTTTTGTTGGTAAGCTGCGCGATGCGTTCCATGTAGGTGGAGTTGAAGTCGTTAATCTCGGCGGTCATCTCCAGCGAGTCGAGATATTCTCCGTAGTTGGCGAATTTGCTCCCGAAGTTTGCGCGCTGCGCATTCTCCGCGTAAAGCTTTGCGCGGAAGAGGTCTTCCTTGCCCAGCGACAACTGCTCGAAGTAGCGCTTTGACTCGAGGATCGAAGCGTACCTGGTGACGTCGCTGCCGACGTCGGGGACAGCTACGCCCGGAATCTGGGCCTCGACAATGGCGCGCTCCGCGGGATCGTCATCGACAAAGACAAAGCTGTCGACGCCGAGGTCGAGTTCCTGCGCGATAGCCAGAACGTTCTCGTGTTTCGGCTCCCAGTTTGCCTTGAAGGCCGAAAAATGCTCGAGCTTGAGGACGGAATCGGGGTGCGCGAAGCCCTCTTTCGCGACCTCTTCATCGTTCTTGGAGCACACCGCGAGCAAGATCCCGCGCTCACGCAAGGAAAGGCAATACTCCTGAAAGGCAGTGTATGCCTCTGCGATGGGAGTTTCGCGCCCGAGCACGATCTTATCCGGACCATCCTCGCCAATGACTCCGCCCCATAGCGTGTTATCGAGATCGAGTACCAGCACTTTGCGTGCACGACCATAGATGGCGCGAACCAGAGCGGCCAAGGAAGAGGCGATCGCAAAGCTCGCTTCCACCGTGTTGGCAATCTTATAGCTGAACCAGCGCTCCCGGTCGAACCATTGATCGAGTCCAACCCGCGCTGAGATGCTCGCCAGGTCCTGCAACACAAGATGTGGGTTGGCAGCTGCTTCCAGCGCGAATCGCCGGTTCAGCTCGTTGATGAACCGAGTCGCGCCGCCGGAGCTGACCGCATCAAGGTTTCCCAAAATGGCCCGAATGGGAAGCTCGAAGTTATTCTGGATGATCTGACATCCTGCTACACTGCCCAGCGCGTTCCACATCGCCCAGTAACGGTTGACTTCCGCGTCAACAAAGCTGGGGAAGTCCGCATCGCTACAGGAAACAGGCGGAAAGCCCTTCACGTTGAGCGAGCACGTGTGAATGTAAACGAGGTCCGGTTTGAATGACGCAATCTTTTCCGTATCGAGGACAGCATCCTCATAGAAACGCCCATATTCTGATTGATGAAATGTGGGACGGAAGCCGCTATCCAGCAAGAGTATTTCAAACAAGTCGACCAATTCATTAGTTGTGGAACCGCCCAGAACAGCGATGCGGATATCTTTGAGATCCGGGCAGGAGAGCAACTGCCGGCGCAATTTTCTGCGTTCGAGAAGAATCTGCTCCAGTGCGACATTGCAGAGGGCATTTGGCTGCATTTGCCACCGTCTTTCGTGACTGAAGTTGCCGAGGCCGTGCTCGGCCTCTACGAGAGCAGGAGCACTACAAACTAATTTAGTCCAATCAATCCAAACATGTCTTTCAGCCGCCTAGCCACGCTGTCAATCACGACCCAACCATGCTCAGAGATGCGAGAATGGATTTCCATTCTCCCTCGAGTGGTCTCGGCCGATCAGGTAGGCCACATGTCGACGCGAGTGCCAAAAGATCATGCGATATTGCCGAGAATCTACGAATGCGAGTTTCGATTTATGAACACTTCCCAGCCACCTACGAGCGGATAGGAGCGCCGCAGTATCCACCAGGGCGCCTTCATTACGTACGCCAGGAGTGTGCGACCGAAATACTCGGAAAAGCTGGTATCAACCACGGAAGGCCCGCTCCGCACGAGCGTCCAGTCTCCTGAGGCCAGGTTCAGAGTGGGCAAGATGTTCTCCCAAAAGTCCTGTCCGAGGTCGTGAAAGTGCCCAGGAAACGTGAAGTCGAATGCCACATTCACGCGCCTGCACATGCGCAGCAGGGGTATCACGTAGGGCGTGCGTGCGTAGAAGCACCCCCCCGGCGCCAGCACGCCGAGCAGCTTTCGAGTAATCTCCGCTGGCTCCGGAAGGTGCTCTAGTATCGAGCTGGCCAGCACCAGGTGAAAACGTTGATCCGCGGGGATTTCCTGCAAGGTAGAAGCATTCGACATGGTTATTCGCGGATGGGTTTGGGAGACGAGGACCTTGTTGTAGTCGACCACAACAATATCGATCGGAGCGTCGCTTCGCCTTCCAAGTTCCACAGCCACGGCATAGCTGATAGAGCCGTCGCCGCCCCCAAAGTCCAGCACGGCGATTCTCGGCAGGTTTGGGGGAAGCTTTAGATTGCGACAGATGTGCCGCGCGTGACGAAAAGGGCTTCCGCATGTGACCCGACGCAAGGCGGTGTCCGAGTAATAAGAGGCGTAATACGAATCTATGGCCGCATCGGTCGCAACACGTGAGGCGGAAACCGCGTGGCAGACCGGGCACCTGAGCAGCCAGACGTCGGGACTACCTTGAAGCGGCAGAACGCGCGCACGGTTTCCCCCGAAATTGCACCAGCCGCAGGCCTCGGCCTCAGGCAGCAACTCATGCTCCTGAAGAAACTTCCCTGCGTGGTAGACAGTTGCGCCTATCGGCATCTTTTTACATTACACCAAGCGTCGTTTTCGTCTTCGGACCGTCTTTTGGTGGTAGAGAGCATTCTTGGCGCTCTCGGATGAAGGGTGTAAAATTTTGTTGAAGTGGATGCCTTTTGGCCTGAGTAAGACTATCTCCGCCTCGTCGTCTTTTCGAGGCTTAGCTTTCGATTCTCAAAGCCTGAGGCCGTTCATCACTGGCACCCGCCGGAACAGACCCTGGTGTGAATGCAGTCATCACCGGACACATTGCAGAATCAGGTGTGTGTACGGAATACGCAAGAGATCGTGGCGGACGCTTGGTCTGATATTGCTGAATACCTGAGACGCGATTCCCACGTACTCCCGCTCGCTCCTTACGTATTCTCCCCGGTCTTTAGCCAACAACCACCGCGCGGCGGGGGACTGACCGTCGGCCCACACGCCATCGCAGGTAACCAGCTTGCCACCCGGTTTTAGGAACTTGTTGAAATAGGTACCGTTCTGCATTGGGGCGAAGGTGTCGCCCGTCTAATGGGTATGCGTGGAGATGAGCGAGTTCAGGATGGGATGTTCAGCTATGTTTCGTTGGAGAAGCGTGTGCCCCAGGATCATCCGTTGCGAGCGGTTCGCAAGCTGACGGATACAGTGCTGGGAACCTTGAGCCCGGAGTTCGATGCGTTGTATGCGGACTCTGGCCGGCCTTCGATAGCGCCGGAGTACATTCTGCGGGCACTTTTGTTGCAGGTGTTCTACTCCGTGCGCTCGGAGCGGCTGCTGGTCGAGCAGATCGACTACAACCTTCTGTTCCGTTGGTTTGTGGGTCTGGGCATGGACGATGCTGTGTGGAACCACGCGGTGTTTTCCAAGAACCGCGACCGGTTGCTGACCAGCGATGTGGCGCAGCAGTTCTTTGCGGAAGTGAACAAGCAGGCCAAGCGGTTCATGAGCGACGAGCACTTCACCGTGGACGGCACGCTGATCCAGGCGTGGGCCTCGCAGAAGAGCTTTCGCAGCAAGAACGGTTCCGATGACGGCGACGGAGGAGATTTTCATGGCCAGAAGCGTACGAACCAGACGCATGAATCGACCACCGATTCGGATGCACGGCTGTACAAGAAGAGCTACGGCAAGGAGTCGAAGTTGAGTTACCTGGGCCACGCGCTGGTGGAGAACCGCAACGGATTGATTGCCGCCGCGATGGTGACGCACGCCGATGGACTGGCCGAACGCGATGCTGCGCTCTTGATGCTTGCGCAAAAGCAGGAGGGTCGCTCGCGGCGCATCACGGTGGGCGCGGACAGGGCTTACGACAGCAAGGATTTCGTCAGCACGGTGAGGGAGTTGAACGTGACACCGCATGTAGTGAAGAACGACAGGGGCCGCAGCAGCAACCTGGACCGAAGAACCACACGGCAGCCTGGCTATGCCGTCAGCCTGAGCCGGCGATGGCTGATCGAGAAGGGCTTCGGTTGGCTTAAGCAAACTGGCCCGCTGCGCCAGGTCAAGTTGCGAGGCCTGGAAAAGGTGGACTGGCTGTTCGTCTTCAGTTGCGCCGCGCACAACCTAATCCGGCTGCCCAAACTGATGGCACAACAACCAGGAAGGCTCACGGAGCAGTGTGCCTGAACGTCGCTTGCAGGTCTCGGGGATGCTTCCCTGAGACCTGCACAGCCCCATAAACACTGGCCAGACCCGCAGTTCAAACAGATTTCAACCGGGTAGGGATGCAAATCACAAGAAAAGACGCTGCAATGCGGCGAATTTCAACAAGTTCTTAGAGCATCATACGCGATTTGAAATAATTGCCGGGCTTCGGCATCTTCGAGGTGGTGCGCAATTCCGAGCGCAAGCACCACGTCAAAGCTCTGCTCTTTGGCGAGCGAAAATTGGCTCACTCGTTCGCAGACAAAGTGTGCCTTTGGGAAACGCCTCTTGGCCAGTTCAATGTACCTGGGACTTAGATCAAATCCAGAATACTCGGACGGTGGCAGGTAACGCACGATGTTCGCGGGTCCACACCCGATTTCAAGAATTCGGGCGCCGGCTCCTGGCTGGACATACTCGTTCACCAAAATCTTGGCGCACGCACGTCCCCCGACCAGGTTCCACCAAAGCTGGTAAGCGGTCGGAATGGCCAAAACGGAACGAATGGATTGAATCATCTGCCTACCCGACCGGGTTCACTCTTCCACGCGGAAGAACCCGGCGTCGATTCTACAATTTATCACAGCCCCACGCAGCTCGGCCTTTATGCTTCAACGTTGTGCAGCGGCGTCTTTCGGCTGTCACTCATGGTTTCCATCTCGCCTCGAAATTTCCTGTCGAGGCAGGAGTGGGGAACCCTTGTTCGAGCGCGGTCCTGAAGTCGCTCGGCACGGGGCGAGAGCCACCATGCTTGCCCTGCTGGTCGAGAGCGGCCTGATACACCCCCCGTTCACGCCTCAGCACTGCACCACGAATTACCATATGTTCTACTTGCTGGCAGCAGACCTCACGGGGCGTGCAGCGCTTATTCGGCACAAGCGAGGCGGTCGGGGGTAGGCTGATCCTGAACTGGAGTACCAAAATGGAAATTCCAGCGAAAACGGAAGTCACGATGGATCGCGACGTACGCCAGACGGTTTCGGCAGCCGCTGCGCTGGCCTGCGCCTGGCCCGCGTTACTTCTCGCCACCGTTTGCCTATTGCCATACCTGAACAAACCTTTTCTCAATGACGATCCGTGGTTTCTCACAATGGCGCGGCAAATCGTCAAGCATCCAACGCACCCGATGGATTTCACCATTTGGTACGATAGAGATCCCGACTGCGCGAAAGCCTACGTATGTGCGTCTGGGAATGCCCTGCTGGGAGAAGTAGCGCAAGGCTACGTACTCGTGCCGACAGTTCTCGGCGGCGCCCACGAGTGGATAGCACACCTGACGCAGCTCGTGTTCGTCTGGATTGCAATCGTGGCGATGGCTTCCCTGGTCCTCCGGTTCGGGTGGGACCGAAAACATGCAACCGCCGGCGCGCTGCTTCTGGTGGCCATCGCTCCTTTTATGCCGATGGCCAGCACCGCTATGCCCGATATTCTTGCGACTGCCCTCGCCATTGTGGCGATGGAGCGACTTGCCGCGTGGAAGGCCGAGCAGAAATGGAGCCAGGGCGCAGCCGCGGCTATCGCACTGGGCCTCGCGGGCTTTGCGCGTCCACACCTTGTGCTTCTTCTGCCTCTCGCAGCATTTTTTCTACTGGAAAGCGTGAAGCCCAGGGAGGCTCTGGCGCAGTTGCTGCGGAGGTTCTGGCTATGGACGCCCGTATTCGCGGGCTGCGGCTTGCTGCTGGCAATCATCGCCATCACCCGTGAGCATAACCTGGCGCTCGCTCCTGCTGCCAGCCTCAGAGGGTTGCACAATATACCGTTCAACCTACTTCCCTATTCGATGTACCTCGTGTTTCCTTTCCCACTGGGCGTGTGCTGGCTGGCAAATCGCCTGAAGACAGGGCCATGGCGCCCCGCAATTGTCCTGTTCTTGGCAGCGGGCATCGCTTGGCTCTTGTATGAACCAATGCGCATGGTGGTCATGCGAGATGCGCCAGCAATCGCCCATTTGTTCATTCATTCTCATCTGCCGCTTGTCCCATTCCTGGCGGTCGTTGGGCTCGGCATGCTTGTCGACTTGCTTTACGAGGCATTCGCCGGTGCCAAACATAGCGGCCTCTTCCTCATGCTCTGGATTTTGATTCCACTTCCCATCGTCTACTACATTCAGTTTTCGGTGAAGTACTTCGTTCCCTGCATGCCCGCCGTCATCCTGCTTTGTTTCCGGTTAATGGAAGCATTCTCAATCCGGTTTTCCCGAGCCGCGGCCATTGCATTGATTGTTGCCAGCACCGGATATTCTGTGCTGATCCTCCGTTCGGACGCCGAGTTTGCGCGGTTCGGCCGGGACGCCATGTACGCTTTGATTCGGCCACACGTTGCGGCAGGCGAAAGGGTGTGGTACGGCGGGGAGTGCTGTTCGTATTGGTACGCACCGCTGGCGGGGGCAACGCTTGTGTTCCCAGGTGGCCCTCAACCAAAGCCCGGAGATCTGCTGGTGGTTGACCCACTCTGGGGGTATCCGTATTTCGCGCGTGTCCCTCACCGAACGCTGGCGGATGCCGTGACCCACAGGTACCGGTTCGGAAGGACCATGGGAGCTGGAATTGGCCTCTACACAGATCGGGAAGGCATCTGGCTGTGGGGGTTTGGCGACAGTGCGGACGCCAAATTTGAACTTTGGAGAATCGATTGACATCCGCTTGGAGGCGACAAAAAAGGAGTCAGGTTCATGACGGGCTTTAGCGGAAAATTGCGGCTTGGCTTCGCGTTGCGGCGCGGTGCCTCCTTGGGCTGTTGTTCTCCAACACCTTTGGGATCTTCCAGCCAGTCATGCCCAGCCCCAGCCAGGACGGATCCTGGATTTCCTCCATGAATCAAGCCGTCGCGCAAGGATTGGTGTTCGGTCGCGATATCGTCTTCACCTTTGGACCTTACGCTTCGATCTACACCATGCCTATCATCCCGCGACGGTGTGGATCATGGTAGGCGGCTGCCTGTTGCTCGATCTCTGCTGCGCGTGCTGCTTCACCTGGCTCGAGCGCCGCGCGCATTGGTCGTGGCCGCTGATTCTGGCTGTGATTCTGTTAGCCAGCCTGCGCCGGACGGCATTTGCGCTTACCGGGCCCGCGACTACCGGGAGAAAGCATGCCGCCATTGAATGAATCGGGCCGAACCAAGAAGCGAATCGCATACCTGGGGGTGGCTCTGCTTTTTTTGTTGGCGCTGGTCAAGTTCGCATATGAGGATATGTTGCGGCTGGCCTACCCGGTGAACGACCTGACCGCTCCCTGGGTTTCGGCGCAAGCGTTTCTGCACGGCGAAGTCCCCTACGGCGATACGCCGCAATTGGATGCAATCTGGGCCGCGACCGGGATACCCGCTTCGGCCGAGCACCTCGACTACTCCCATATCCTTTCCGATCTTCCGATGGCCTATCCCCCGACGGCGCTGGCGCTCATCGCACCGCTCGGATTGCTCCATTGGCACACGGCAGTTTGGACCTACGTGATCGGGGCAACGTGCCTTTTCGTATTCGCGGTTCTCATGCTGGCGCAGAAGCTCCCAATACCCTGGCATAATCCGCGCAAGTTGTATTTCGTCGCCTTCGTGCTGGCAATGGCCCCACTGCATGAAGGCTCTCAAATGGCTAACCCGGTTACGCTGACCGTTGCCTGCCTCTGTCTGGGAGTTGGTCTCCTGTCCAGAAAGCCTTTTTGGTCGGGAATCGCCATTGCGCTCGCGATGTGTTTGAAGCCGCAGGTGGCCATTTTGTTCTTCGCATATCTCTGCCTGAGAAGAAAGTGGAAAACAGCATTCACAGCGCTGGCAGCGGGTGCGGCGCTCTCCGCCGGCAGCCTATTGTGGATGCGAATCCATCACGTTGCTTGGTTCAACGCTCTTCTCGACCAGGCGGCGCAGACCACTTCCCCTGTGGGCGTGTATGGCTTCTACCCCCCCGGCACGACGAAATTTCAGTTGCTGAACCTACAGGTGCTCGTTGTTCAATTTGTGCAAAACCTCAAGTGGTCTGGGATTCTTGCCTGGGTCGTCTTCGCGCTGCTGGCAGGCGCAGCAGCGTTCCTGATTCATAGGCGGGTCTCAGACAAGAACGAGAGTACTGGAATCGCCATTGTTGCCGTCCTTACGCTTTTGTCCTTCTACCAGCGCTTTCACGCAGCCGAGATTCTGCTGTTTGTGGCGTACTGGGCCGTGGACAACTGGGATTCGAAAGGCGCAAAGACGGCGCTCCTACTCCTGCTGCCGCTGCTGTTCCCATTTACGGCCTGGCTGGCGGCCTACGCGGGCCTGCCGTTGCAACCCGCGTCTTCGAATGCGTCGATCCCCATGAAGATAGCGATTGTGGTCGAGAGGTTCATCGAGAACCACAACTTAGACTCAAGCCTCCTGTGGAATGGGTTCGCGATGCCGCACGTGATCTGGATCGAGCTGATCTTGGCCGTGATCCTGTTAGCTGGCCTCTCACGCCCACTCGACGTTGGCGCAGCGGAATCTTGAAATTGAGGGCTGTACACGCCGGTATATACTCGCACCAACTAGCAGGCCCGGGATCGAAACACTGCCCGCCCACGCAAATGGAAAATTCAGTTCGAACGGCGATGAAGCATAGAGCACTTTGGATCGTTCTATGCGTGCTCGCGGTTCTCTACTTTATCGATCGTGGACCAGCGCGCGGGTTTCGGAGCGCAGAGGATTTCACACGAATCCTCGACTCCGCCCGGTGCTGGACGCTCGGCCGAAATCCCTATTTGCCTGCCGACCTCTCTACGTGCTCTTTGAGTCATGCACCGGCAGAAGGCTATGTGACCAATCCGCAAGTCCATCCACCCGCGGCCCTGCTCCTGCTCGCGCCACTCGCCCGTATGCCGCTGAGCGCGGCCAGGGCCATTTGGGTGGCGCTTCTCCTGATTCTGACCGTCCTCGCCGGCGTGCGGCTGGCGCGTGTGACACCGGCATGGGACCTGCGCGTCTCATGCTTTGCCATTGCCTTTTCGCCAGTTCACACGGGATTACGCCTGGGACAAACCAGCATCCTTACCTGCTCGCTCATCGCAATCAGCTTGACCGCCGAACAACCCTGGCTTGCGGGAGTGGTGCTAGGGCTCGCGGCTTGCTTTAAGTTTCATCTGGCAGCGTGGTTTGTGCTGTTGGCCGCATGGAACGATTGGCGCAGGTTCGTAGGGGCAACGGCCACATTTTGTGCAGTGATGTCGGCCGCGATCCTTCATCTGAAGGCGGGATCGATCGCGACATGGCTTGCCGGGATGTCTTCGCTCAGTGGAGGTTCGGGCCTGGGCAGCGGCTCATCCGGAAACCCGCTCAGCTATCAGCTGTTAAATGTGGATGCGCTTCTGCCGCAGCAGTGGCAGAGCCGGGGCTTCGTCATTTCGCTTTATTTGATCATTCTGGTTCTCACTGCTGCAGCGGTCATCCTGGCCAAAGATCGTTGGACAGCAATTGCTGTGACAGCAGCCGCATCGACTCTCGTCGCCTATCACCGGTTCTACGACGCCAGCATTCTGTGCCTCGCGATCCCCGCGCTTTTGACGCTTCCTCGAAGGTTTCGTTGGCTCTGGATCTGTTTCGGAGTGTTTCTTGTGCCGGGCCAGACGATGGCAGCCGATTGGCTGACCTCTCAAGTGACCGGCCTTTGGTCCTTTATCCTCCTCCGGCACGAAGTGATCGCCTGTCTTCTTATCTGGGCTACCTTCACTTTCTACGCCCTGCAACGGCGCGTAGCCTCCCCGGTCGGGTAAGCTCTTTCTTTTGTTATTTATCGAGGGCAGTGAAATTCGACATGAGAGCGTGGGCACGTCAGTAATCCGCTCAATCAGCACCCCGTTTTTTCTGGTTCCTCGTTTTTTTGCGGTGATCAGTTCCCGTTCATACCAGAGCTTGGTGAAAGTTGTTTCCAAAATAGTTTATGAGTGACCGCTGCTCTTTTTCGGCTTCTTCGATCAGCCTTCGTTTGAGTTAGTCGGGAACTTGGAGAGCCACTGCAGACACGGGGCCGTATCGCAGACTGAAGTGGCGATCAAGTGACTTCCGCCCGGCATTGTCCATGCCATTTTCGGGGATTCGATGGGCCACCTTGCCAATTCCGGGAATAAGCTGTAGAGCCGGGGATGTGCTGCTTATAGGCGGGAGCCCTTTTGCCGCGGGGCCCGGAGATCCTGCAAAAACACCAAAGTTCCCTTCTTCTAAACAGCTCCAGGGTAAGGGAGAGTTAAGATGCACTCATGAAAAAGAAAGAGGTTCCGCGCCGTCGCAGATTAGCGACCTTCGTCAGGAAGAGGATTACGTCCTATTACACTGAAAAAGAGCAACAGGAAATCGCATCTGCTGCTGCTGCCCAGGGTATTAGCATGAGCTCATTTATAGCCTCCGTATCCCTCAAAGAAGCGCGCAAGCTCAATTCTCACGAACGATCCAGCTAGAAAAAGCTCTTGCTTATTCTAATATAGTAGCGCTATAATCGTCACATCACTATAGCCACATGATAATGACGCTACTCAATGAAAACCAATCGTATGCCACAAAACGTGCTAAGGAGACGTGCATGAAGCGAGCCTCGAGGGCCTTTCAAATCAATAAACGGTTAGCAGAGCATTCTTGGGGCCGGCTATCGAGTCGCCTCGTTACTTCGCTGAGAAGCCTCACCTCTGATTACAGCCTTTCTGTCGGCAGGGGAGACATTATCTGCCTGGATGGACGTTGGTACATCACGCATTCTGGTTTGTTGCGATTGGCCTCTCGACGCCGCTGTGCTGGCATTCAAGTCGAGATGGTCCGCGATTTCTGCGATCCGATTGGCGCTCGCTGGGCATTCAGGGCAACTGTCTTCCCTTCTGACAAGTCCGTAGGGTTCGTCGGGTTTGGCGACGCCGATCCCTCGAATGTTTCCTCTCTTGTGCGAGGTGCCGAGATGCGCGTGGCCGAAACCCGTGCCGTCAACCGTGCCCTGCGCAAGGCCTACGGCATCGGCATCTGCTCCGTCGAGGAAATCGGAACGATTCCGAATCCGGTTGAGAAGTTTCCTCCCCAAAATGCAAATGGGAACGGGAATGGCACTGGCCCCAAAGTCCGCGACCGCCTGTGCCAGATCATCCGCCAGCACAAGCTTGACCCCGAACTGGTCAAGGCCTACGCCGTCGACTTCTGCGGCACCAAGACGCTCCGAGAGGCCAGCAGGGATCAAGTTGAGAACTTCGTCCTGCGACTGGCCGACTGGGCCAAAAAGGACCGAAATGCTCTGCTCTGCCAGCTCGACAGCTACTCCCAACCAAAGCAGGAGGGGGCCGCATGAAGCGCAAAGTCCCAGGCCTCGCCGAAACGGCCCGCGATGCTCGTCCGGAGATTCCGGACGGCATCTTCCTCGTTCGCGTCGATGGCGCCCGGTTCCACTGGCATGCCCGCAAGCCGTTCTATGTCCTCCGACTCTCCGTGATCGAGCCCCGCACTGTGGCCGGGCAGCCCATTGTCGGCCGGCTCTACTGTACGCAAAAAGCGATGTGGAAGCTGGGCTGGTTCCTGCGTGATTTTCTTTATGATCCGGAGTTTCTGGCCCACGAAGAGGTCGATGAGAAGGCGTTGTCCGGACTCCGCGGAGTTGTCAAGATCAGCCACGCCGTGATCAACGGCATTTCGCTCATCAACCTCGACGGCTTCGCCCCGGCCAGTCAATGGGAAGAACTATCCGCGGCTCCGGTATCGAGTGCTTCTCGCTCCAACCATGCGGAGGCGTCCTGATGACCTATTCCTACACCCAGATCAGCCAGTACCTGAGTTGTCCGCGCCGTTACCGGCACCGCTACCTCGACGGATGGCGAGAGAAAGATACGCGCGCCGCCATGCTCTTTGGTCGAGCCTTTGAGCAAGCCGTCGCCGCCCTTTTTCGCCGTGAAGACCCGGCGGCTGTGTTGTGCGAGCAGTGGAGCCTGTGCAAGGACATGGGCCTGACCTACCCCGGCAACGACACCTGGGACCGGATGTTGCAACAAGGCGTCCAGTTGCTGGAGCGCTTGGCTCAGGATGACCGCGTTCGAATCCGGCGCCCTCGTTCAAGCCAGCAGATTCAGTTCACTCGCATGCTCGCTTCTGGCAACCATTTCGTCTCCTACGTCGATGCCATTGGTGAATTGGACGGTACGCGCTGCGTTCTGGAATGGAAGACTAGCTCCGCGCGATATCCAGAAGAACCGGCCGGCATCTCCGCTCTCGATCCGCAACTGGTCTGCTATTCGTGGATGACCGGCATCAACGAAGTCGCCCAAATTGTTTTCGTGCGCAAGCGGTTGGTCGAAGTTCAGTACCTTCGGGCTACCATTTCCGAGGAACAGCGGCAGGAGTTCGCAACCCTGGTCGATGACACCGTCCGGCGGATCGAGTCCGGGCTGTTCCTGCCGCATAGCGGCATTCGCTTTCCACAAAATCCGTGCACAACTTGCCCCTTTATCGGGCTGTGCCTGGATCAGTCCGACATGGTCGAAACTGCACTTGTGCGCAAGCCCGGAGTTGACCTTGGTCTGTTTGACGAGCTTTCGTTTTAGGCCGATGCCGATGCCCCCCAAGCTCAATCACAAGCGTGCTCTCTTTGTTCTGACCAAGATCGACGAGATCCTGGCGTGGGAAAAGCAGAGAGAAGTGGAGCGCGACACGCGCTTCGTCGATCTGGGACGGTATTTGTGTGAGGTGCGGGCGGGCCAGTACTGGCGGCTGCAGAACTTAACGTCGTTCGATGAGTTTTTGCAAAGACGTTTTCCCGATTCGCGCCGCACCGCCTACTATCTGATGTCGATTCACGAGCACCTGCCGCCCCAGATCCGGCGGGAGTTGAAACAGGTGGGCTGGACCAAGGCGGCGGAGTTGACCAAGGTCGCGCGCTCCGACGGAAAGGACTTCGATAGTGCAGCATGGATGCACAAAGCCCGTTCCTTACCCCGCGATCAGTTCAAACGCGAAGTCGACCAACATCTCACCGGCAAGAACAGCGAACCGACCGAGATCATCTGCTTCAAGTTCTACAGGAGCCAGATCCCGGTGATTGAGCGGGCAATCGAGACGGCGGCGCTGATGCTGGGCACGGACAAATCACGCGGCTATTGTCTGGAGATGATCTGCGCGGATTTCCTGGCGGGAGCCAACCTGGACAACGGACAACCCAACGTGCTGTTGTCCTCGATCACACGGTTTTTCCAGTTCCTGCCCGGTGAGCAGCGGCAGGCGTTTGTTGAACAGATCACCGAGAAAGCGTCATGAACCGGATTCCGGTAAAGAGTTCTCGCCTGCGCCTCGCTCCCAAATTGTACGAAAGCCTGCGGCACGAGGTGTTACGTCGGGACGGATGGAGGTGCCAGAGTTGCGGCGCGATGTCAAATCTCGAGGTTCACCATCGGGAATTGCGCAGCCAGTCCGGCGATGATTCAGAGGAAAATCTCATCACGCTTTGCACTGCATGCCACTCAATCGTGCATCGGGGAATTGATTGAAGACTGCTTTCTGATGGGACCCGGTGCCACTCGTTGATCCAACCCCATTCATTCTGCCGCCTTAAGCTACGCCCAATCTCTCGACTGTAGGATTACGGGAGGCCGGAAAATCGAGAATTCGCTAACGCAAGTGTGGAGCAAATGCCCGGTCAAAAAGTATCCGATCATCAAGCGGACAAACCCGTGCTGCACACCAACGGCCAGGTTTCTCCGATGGTTCGGTCCTGGAGCTGATCCAGGTTCCAAATTGCGAACTGAACCTTCTGACCTGGGATGGGAAGTCCGCGAGGACGGCGGGGCCGTTTGTGCGGGGTGATGAAACCCTCGTCCCACCGCGAGTAGATCCAGCAATCCTCCGCTCGATGCGGCTTCCGAGCCTTATCGCGAAATACGGGTCCACGCGCAAGCTCTTCACCGAAATCTCTGGCTTGATCTCGCGGACCACCTAGGCTTTGCGGGCGGTCGTGAGCAGGACCACCAGACCTGGCCCGAGCAACTGGTAGCCCTTCGACAGTGGGGTTGGTCTTTCATAGCATTGGCAGCTCCCCAACCGGGTCCACCTTCGGAATCGAGCACCTCCCGTTGTGGGCGCTGGTGCCGCGCGAATCCCTGGTCCATGCAAGCAACGCCCCTCCACCAGGGCGTTGCTCTCGGCAGATGGTCCACACAGGCGCCCGAGCGCATCGGCTCCCAGTCGTCCACTTCAAAAATTCCGAGGCGAATCTCCAAAAACTCAGTATTAAAGGTATGTGGTTCGGCCGGCACCCAGGCCACAGCGGGCAAGAAAGGCTACCCATCCGGCCATTCAGGCCCACGGACTCACCGCAACTGGTGGATGGGAATTGAACGTGACAAAGAAAACAGATCTAAGAGTCGGAGGACTTTGTATGGCAAAAGCGTATAGTGATGGGCTGGTTACAGGACCGCAGCCCAATGATTTCGAAATTCGCAAATTGATAGTCAATCTCGGTAATACATACGTGCGGCTCGCGGCGCGCGACCGCCGGAAGGTAATGCGTGCCCTAAAGCAATTCACCTTCGGGGAGGCCAGCACAGCTTTATATTGGGACCGCTGGTCCAAGGATGACATAAAGCGCTGCTATCTGCAGCTGCAGCCAATCTCGCAAGAGATGGCAAATGACTTGCGTCGCTGGGCTTCCGAGCTCTTGAAAACAGGGCGCAACAACAAACTGGAATTGAAGTGCCTCATGGACGAACTGGAGGTACGGACGTGGATTGAGGAACCCTAGTCTGGTTTTGATGGGTAGTCATGGCGTCGGCCAGCAATAAGACATCGCGGCGCAAAGAGGGCAACTTATGAGCGCAGGCGATGACGACTGCCGGCCTCGCCCCAGGTCCGGCGATAAACAACCAACTCAAATTCCTGTCCATGCCAAGGGTGAAATGGATGTACGACGCGAAAACGTGCTACCGAACCCGTCGATAATGGTGTAATTGGCAGATGTAGAGAACGGCTTCATCGAGAGTTTCAACGGAAGACTGCGAGACGAATGTCTGAATGTCGAGTGGTTCAATTCGCTGCATGATGCAAGAGAAACCCTGGCGCGATGGCGCCATCATTACAACCAACTTAGACCACATAGCGCACTGGCCGATCGAACGCCTGCTTCCTTCGCCAGTAGCTATGCGATAACTGCCGAGCGCTTCGCCCCGATCGATGGGAATACGGCAAGCTCCGGGCCGCGTCAAGGGATCGCTTCGCCGGCAAAGAACGCCGCCCTTGACCCGGTTCCTCGCTTGCCGGAAAATCTCCAATATCGGGGCGAAGCGCTTTTCGAAATCGCTCACTCTAGAGATTCGCTATTAAGTCTCTGGAGCGCGTTTCAGGACCGTCAATCAAGGTCGGGAGAGCCTTGACTGCCAAAATCGCTAGTTCCGTTTGGTACGGAAAAACGGGGCGCCTCAAAACCGGGAAACTCCAGTTATCAGCGGATGAGAAATCGGGGGGAGATCATGCGGATGGGGTTTTGGTGAAACACAGCTCATGGACCAAATAGCTCGCCTTGACGACACCTTTTATTGTATCGTTATGTGTCTGTGATGTATATTAGGGTATCATTTAATTTTTTCTTGTGATTTGATCATCTGCGCTAACAGAAGAGTGAGCATGGGAATTCTTGTTTTTAAATGCTTGACCCGAGACATCCGAATCTTCATCGCCTTCACAGGATCGCCAGTAGTCGTGGATCCCCTGTAGGGGAGAAGATTCGAAGCAAAGGCATAAGCGACGAGTACCTTGTGCGCGCTGATGCGGGGCTTCCGCCCTTTGACTTCTTTCGTAATAAATGAATGTGTCTGCTCAAGTAGGTAGGATTCAAGATCGGTTCGTCCATAGCGGAGGAAACCTTGCAGTCCAACGAGTTGGTCCTTCGTAGAGTGCAGTTGGTTTTTCGTCCTGTTGGTGAGCTCCCGCAGACTTCCGATCCACACTTCATCCCACTCACCCAATATTCTAGGTGCGACAGATCCTTCTGGCCTTCTCAACAACTCAGAAATCAGCTTCAACCGCACAAGCTCCTGTTCGACGAATTGTCGTACATGTCCGAAGCGATCGCTTCGCAGGACATCTCTGAAGGCGTCATAGGCAGACATCATTTGACGATCTTGGGTAACCCTCTCGAATAATTTCTCTATCAGCTCAGTTGGAAGCTGGCCCACATCTAAGTCGTCGACGAACTTCGAGAGTCCCTTAGTGAACTCCTCACGCGACACTCCTGCGTTGACGCTCTTGAAGCCATCGACGAAGTCGAGGAGACCAAGACCTAGGACTGGAGCATCTGTTGTCAAACGCTCAAGCCAATCGATGGCATCTGCATCGATTGTGAAGCGGGATTCCACTACTACACCATCTTCCTCGGTCTCGGCTTCCTCCCTTTCATCATCGGTACCAAGCGCGTCTTCAGCTTCACGCTCTGCTCCTCGTTCGTCTCCCACAATGGCTCCTTTCCAAAGCGGTCTTGAAACGAATGGAGTGTACTGGTAGTGACTATTCTTTGTCCACCTAAGATGTCGATTGAGCACCAACCGATGACTCGTTGGGAGGCAAACGAATATTCGCTTTGCAAGCGCGCCAATCATTGCGAGGCGTGCAGGGATTGATTGACTTATTACTGGAACAGCCAAACAGTTACGGCAATTGTCCATGATTCGGGTAAATCTCCCCAAAAAGCAGTTACCTTTCTGGCGCCAGGGTCGCGGTAACATTAGTGCAGGTTAGAAATTGCCTAACATCGAATGTGCGGCGAGGATATCTCAGGATCATGCCGGGCAGTGGAAAGAAATAACGAGTTAGAGCAATAAGGGTTCCTGAAGGTCAGGAGCCTCCGAGAGCAGGCGGCATTGCTCCAGGAGCTTTCAACAAACGATCGCAAGTTGAAAAACGAGTTTCTTGTCTACAGGATCACTAGTTATATGGCGGGAGGGACCCGTGGCTGGCATGGTTACCGTTGCTTGGCGGGAACAGATGGTCTACAGGGCCGAGTGCCCGCTTTTGAAACGTTCATCCTGCATTGCGGCGCACACACCTTGCGAACTTCATTTCTTGCAGGCACCGGTACTCGCTTAATGAAACACGGAGCATTACAGATATGATAGAAGAAACGGCTCATCATGCCCTGCCTCCCAGCGAACCCGGGGCGCAGGAACCAACAGCCCCACGGGAAGACACGGCCGACGCCGCGGCATCAAATGATGCGGCCGGCGCAGAAGGCCATTTTGCGCCAGCTGCGTCCGGCGGCTCCGAAGTTATGGCGACCAGCCCAGCAGAGCATGATGCCGTCGAGAATCTGGACATGCCAGAGCAGACGTTCGATCTTAATCCGTATTCCGTAGGGCCCAGGACATCGGAACTAACACCCTCTCAGAGCGACACGGCCGACACCGTAGCGCCGAAGGATGCGGTCGGTACAGACAGCCAATTTGCGCGCGCCGGATCCGACAGCAACGACGCCACGGCGCCAAGCCTGATCACGCTGGATGCCTTCGGGAATCCAGCCCTACCAAAACAGACGAGTAATCCTAACCCGTCTCCCGCGGAGCCCGGGACCACGGAACCAGTACTCTCGCAGACCGACACGGCCGAGGCTGCGCCATTGAATGATGCGGCCGGTGCAGAGAGCCAAGTTGCGCTCGACTTATCCGACAGCTCCGACGCCGCGGCATCGAAGGATGCTGCCGGTGCAGAAAGTCAAGTAGCGCCCGCCTCATCCGACAGCCCTGAAGCTACGGCGACGAGTCAAGCCAGGCTCGATGGCTTCGTGAATCCAGATTTGCCAGAACAGACGACTGATGCTGACCTCCTGTCTCCCGCAGAAGCCGGAACCGAGATACCAACATCGCCACAGGACGACACGTCTGACGCGGGGGCAACGCAGGATGTGGCCGGTGGAGAATGCCAGATTCCCGCAGCCCCGCCCAATACCCCGGAAAACAGCCTTCCGCTGACCGCCGAAGGAGAGGTGAAACAACCATGCAAGGCCGATGACGGCGGAAGGTTTGTGCCCTTCATTCCCCAGGCCCCGGAGCCCCCCGCACCCAAGCCGGCCCCGAAACCCAAGCAATCACTCGATGTGAAGCAGAAAGTCTGGACGGTTTCTGAATGGGTACGACGGAAGGACGGCTCCCTAGGTGTTTCACGGTTTGAGATCTCCGCTCCCGTTGAGGCCTTAGGCATCTTTAAGCAGATGGCCGATCGTGGCGATTTCAAGCGCGACCTGTGGGACCGGATCCCATTCCCGACTAGTATAGAGGCCTATGGCGCAACCAGCGACCTGTTTGCCAATATGAAGCAGGCAATCAAAGGGCAAACCCATCTACCCGACAATGACTGCGCGCTGCTGACATTCTGGGTCATCTCCACCTGGCTCAACGTGGCACTTTCTATCGCGCCAGGCCTGGCGATTACCGGCGGCGCCCATGAGGCAGATGTGGTGTTGCGCACCCTGCGGTTGCTCTGCTACCACCCGGTGCTCTTGGTTGGGATGACCACCGCTGGACTCGACAACATTCGCTGGCAGCTGAGCCCTACGCTGCTCATTGTTGAGCCCGCCCTGAGCGCGCGAATGGCAGTCCTGCTGGGCTGCTCCACAGGCCGGGGGTATCTGGCGCGCATTAAGGCTGACGGGGGCCAATCTCCCCCGCCGGGGGACTATTTCGGACCCAAAGCCATCTACCTGGGGGAGGACCTGCCGGCGAACTCGGGGTTGACACATTACCTGCGCATCAACGCATCCCCTGTACCCGGAGTCGAATCAAAGCGTCGGGCATATCTGTCGGAAGAAATGAAGCAGAGCTTCCAGAACCAGCTCCTACACTACCGCCTTCAAAACCTTCAAAACGTGGTTACATCGGACTTCAACGCGTCGGGATTGACCCCTGAGGTCAACGAGATTGCTACCGCTTTAGGGAGATGCATAGTCGACGCCCGGGAGCTTCAGGATGAGCTTGTATCACTGCTCACCCCGTATTCCGAGTTGCAGATTGCTGAACGCCTCGATGACTTCGGAACGCTTACTATCGGTGCCGCGCTCACACTCTGCCACCAGGGCAAAGACAAGATTCTTGTTGGAGAGATCGCCGCTGAGGTCAATCGCATCCAGAAGGACCGCGGCGAGAGGTTGCAGTACAGCTCTGGGAAGGTGGGCCGCCGGCTCCGGAGGGCCGGCTTGCTGACTCGGCGTTTGGGCGCCGCCGGCAACGGACTCCTTATGGATCATGCAACTCGGGTCCGCATTCATGAGGTGGCCGCCAATTACGGTTGTGTAGGATTGACCGACGACAACGAAAACCTGCGTTGCCCGCTATGCGAACAAAATAAATAGCTTATGCAGGCTGTGAAGGATATATAGATTTTCGGCGAATCAACCCGCTGTTATTGGCAGCGTTCAGACCCAAGTCGGTGGACCCCGCCCTTCCGCCGATCTTCGCGTGGGCTGCTGTCTGAAACACCGCGAGCGGCCTTGCTGGCACACCAGGCAACCTGTCCCACTTTGTCGGGCACTTGAGCCGACCAATGATTGAGCGCCAACTGCCTCGAATCATCTCGCGCGGAAAACTTCGGTGACAATTGCGTCGAGAGACCGGATCGCAGTTGAAACACCTTGGCGTTATATACTGAGGCGACGCGCAACTCATAAGCGGGAGTTTCCTCCACCTTCAGGAAAGGGATCGAGGATCCAATGAGGGTTCTGGTTTCAGGCGCATGCGGATTTGCAGGCAGCCACCTGGTGCGCTATCTTCTCGAATCCCACGAAGGAATCAAGATCGTCGGACTGGACAATCTGGCTCGGCAGGGCAGTGAGACCAATCGCCTGAAACTGAAACAAATTGGCGTGCACTTGGTGCATGGCGACATTCGCATGGCGAGCGATGTGGACGCCCTTCCGGCTGTGGATTGGGTCATCGATGCGGCGGCGCAGCCGAGCGTTCTGGCGGGCCGTGATGGCAAAACGAGTGCGCGCCAACTGCTGGAACACAACCTATTGGGCACCATCAATCTGCTGGAGTACTGCCGGGCATCGCGAGCAGGATTGATTTTGCTCAGTACGAGCCGTGTCTATTCCATTCCGGCGCTCACACAGTTGCCGCTGGTTGCAGAGGCCACGCGCTACGCGCTGGACCCGGCGAGGCAGTGGCCGGCCGGAATCAGCGCGGCCGGTGTCACAGAAGCATTCAGTACCGAACCTCCGATCTCGTTGTATGGGGCAACAAAGCTGGCGTCGGAACGTCTGGCGCAAGAGTACGCTGCGGGATTTCAGGTTCCAGTCTGGATTAATCGCTGCGGCGTGCTGGCGGGCGCGGGCCAATTCGGCACCGCGGAGCAGGGTATCTTTTCCTACTGGCTGCACGCGCACGCGGCGCGGCGGCCATTGAAATATCTCGGTTTCGGCGGCCACGGATACCAAGTGAGGGACGCGCTGCATCCTCGGGATCTGGCGCGCCTGGTCGATCTGCAGTTGCGAAATCCTGGCCAGAGCGGGTTGCAAAATGTCTCCGGTGGACAGGAGAACTCGATGTCGCTGGCCCAGCTCACAGATTGGTGCAATGAACGTTTCGGAACTCATGTTCCGTTGGGCGATGGCTCAGACCGTCCCTACGACGTTCCCTGGCTGGTTCTGGACTCGGCGCAGGCGAGCAATGCGTTTGATTGGCGGCCGAGCATCGGCATGGAGGCGATTCTTGAGGAGATCGCAGTGCATGTAGCGGAACATCCCGACTGGCTGGAGAGGTGCGGCGCATGAAGAGCCCTGGACCGTCCGCTGCTGGAGAGGCGCTCAAGCTCGTCTCGGTGGTCATCCCTGCGCGGGATGAGGAGGGCTGCATCGCGTCGACGGTCGAACATCTGCATGTGGAGCTCCGGCTGAACGGCGTTCCGCACGAAATCATTGTGGTGGACGACGGAAGCCGGGACCGCACCGCGGCGATCCTGGTTGAGCTCAGTCAACGCATCCCTGAGTTGCGCATGCTTTCGAAAGGCGCTCCGCATGGATTTGGGTACGCCATCACTGCTGGACTGATGGAAATGAATGGTGATGCTGCAGTGGTGATGATGGCGGATGAATCGGACGATTGCCGCGATGTGGTCCGCTACTGGAAGAAACTGAATGAGGGATGGGACGCGGTCTTCGGCTCGCGCTTCATGAAAGGCGGCGGCGTCATCGATTATCCCTGGCTCAAACTGCGGCTGAACCGGCTGGCGAACTTCTTCATCCGCATGCTCTTCGGCATTTCGCTCAACGACACGACAAACGCATTCAAGGCTTACCGGCGCACCGTCATCGACGGCTGCAAGCCCATGCTATCCGCGCACTTCAACCTCACGGTTGAGCTACCGCTCAAGACCATCATTCGCGGCTATTCCTGGACCGCGATCCCGATCACCTGGCGCAATCGCAGGACAGGTGAAGCCAAGCTCAAGATCCAGGAGATGGGTAGCCGGTATCTCTTCATCTGCCTCTATCTCTGGCTCGAGAAACACCTCAGCCGTGGCGATTACAAGAGGAAAGAAACGTAGCAAATCGTTCCCGTCCGGGTCCCAGAAAACTTGGGCCAGCACAGAAGGCAGCAATTGCAGCGCCTCGCTCTCGTTGTCTCGGTGAGCTGCCGCAGTTCATCAATGTGATCCGGGGCGAGATGAGCATCGTGGGGCCGCGTCCGCCCCTAGCCGGCGAGGTGAGCAATTACGATCTCAAACATCTGCGCCGCCTCCCGTGACTCTGGGCATCACCGGCTCGTGGCAGGTGCAGGGCCGCCAGGATCCCTCCTTTGCCAGCTATGTATCGCTCGACATGACGTACATCGAAAACTGGAGCATCTGGCTGGACTTCAAGATCATCATGCGCACCATCGGGGTCGTATTTGCCGGTACGGGTACCTAGCGCACATTTCTCCCGGTTGCGTTGTCGAAAGGATTGGCGGGGTCAGAGCTAGCCCAGGGACTTATCACGGGGATTATTTGCATGCCACGTAGCAGGTGCTTCTGAAGGCACATCAGCACAAGCGTGCGCTCTCCCCCTTCCGGCTGTGAGGAGTGTCGAGCGTAAAGATTGGATCAAGGTTGATGGGTTGGAAGTGAAGCCCGATCGTCGTGTTCGCCATTCCCACCATTCAAATTCTTGCTCGAGATCGACTGCTGCCCGCTATAGCTTGTGTTCTCCAGACCGAGCGAGTCCACCGCCGCTATAAACTTGCGTTCGCGAGTCAGGATCGCGAACTTTGCTCATTTGCCAAGGTGGTAGCTGATCCCCGATGTCCACGACATCACGTCGAGGCCCGGATTCGATGGAACAACGAATGCATTGGAAAAATGATAATCGCCCATCCCCACACGCAGATCGACTCTCGGACTCATTCGAATCTGGACGCCGAGGTCGGACTGCAGACTGATCTCCTCGTAGCTCGCATTGGGCGACTCCGCCTTTTGTGAAAAGACCAGGAATCCGCCCTTGGCCATCAGGTACGGCTTGATGGCCTTACCGTCGCGCCACAGCAGCCGGAAGCCCACGGGCGAAATCCCGATCCCTGGTACCAACCGCCTGTCCGTCGTCCCGGGGATCGTAGTGCCGTAATAGGTCAGATCAGCGGGTTCATCGAGAAGCACGAAGGGCAGGAACTCAGCAACGTAATACACATTTGCATTCAGGAGGTGGCCCCAGGAATGGCGGTCATATTCGACGCCTGACGTGTATAGCTTGCTGTTTTCGCCCTGCGCGAAGATCTTGTAGTTCCCGAAAGACCCTTGCCCTTCAAAAATGATTTCCTGTTCCGGCGGCCGCTTTTCTCCTGTGTCCGCCGACGTCGTCTGGTCCCCATTCGCCGCGCCGGCTGCCTGCGCCTGCACCTGCCGATGCGTTAAAAGTCCTAGAGCGGCGAGCAGAAGGATCGCGGTCATGCGAACGCCCCTCCATTGCTCATGCGCTGTCCGAGGTCTTTCTGCTTCAGACTTGCGGATTGGGCTGGTCAGCAAAGCTCTCCTTGGTCTTCGGTTCGTTTGAAGTCTACACGCTGCTGTCTTCAATCCCAATGAGAGATCGGATACACGTGATCGCTCCCGTTCAGAAACGCCAGACGATTCCAGTTGTGATGCGGCCGAAGAAATTGGGCAGTCCCTCGACGTATGTCGGCACGCCCGTTCCAGGGTTTCGGGTTGCGGCCATCTTGAAATACGAGTATTGCCAGTCACCCTGCACGCGAAAGGCGAAGCGGTGAGAAATGGGCGTGTCCACACCTCCGCCTAGGATCGCGGCGAACGATGCAGTGTCGCCAATGGCTTGCTTTGCTCCCCAGTTGGCGTTCACGTTGCCTTCCCCGCCCAATGCCTCGATAAACACCGACTCCTTTCCGAAGTCTCTGCCGTATTGTCCGCCGGCCATGACGAAGTACGGATGCTCCGACGCTCCCAGGTTGGTTCCCTGATACGCGTATCCACTCATCTTGAATCGCAGATTGTGCCAGGGTGGAATCGCTAAGGCGATCTCGCCGCCATTCATCGGCTGATGCGAGCCGCTGACTCCGTTGAGAGTGTTGGAAAGGAAGGTGTAACCACCGAACAGCTGGTAGCGCGATGGCTTAGGATTTTGCGGGTGGACGGCGGCGGCGAGACAGAGAAAAGCAATGCTCCCAGCCCAACGAACGAACATTCCGCCTCCCTGATGTCTCTGTTCATCCTATCCTGTCCGTCCGCAGCTGGGAACCAGCCGCATGATTGACCAGCTCGCCGATTCCGAACCACGCGCACAATTGCCACGGCAGAGCATTGCGACCGTTGCCGTGCCGCCAAAAACCCAAAAGAAAAGCAGGCCCGCCTGGCTATCAGAAAGATGAAAAGAGCGTGCCTGCGAAAGAAGCAGGGGGCCGGCCATGACGTCGGCCACCGCAGTGAGTGCAAACACGAGGTAAAGCAGAAACAGCATCCCGCGACGCCAGATGGGTGCGCGAAAGTTCATGCCGATGCTCTGTAGTACGTCGTGATCAGGAGCCGGAAATCCGCAGTGCCTCCACAAAAGGAGGTAATGGTCCCTCGCTCATCGGACCATGACGGCGGGGAGGCGGGTACCTCATCCTGTTCAAGAGCATTCGATAGCTTGGCTCGTCGCGCAGGGACCGAAGAATCGGGTCGGACGGAAACCCGAGGCTCCAAAGCGATCCGTTGCGATAAGACTGCTCCAGCCAATGGATGGCCTCGCGCTTCTCACGCAATCCAATGAAAACCAGGGCGACGCCGTAACAGGAGGCGTCTCGTTCACCCGACGCCGGGTGGGCCATGGAATCGACAATCGCGCTGGCCTTGTGCGTCTGGCCCTCCATCGCAAATGCCAGCCCAAGCGCACCTCGCAGCAATTGATGGCGTGGAGAATCGGCCACCAGCGCCTCGATGCGTGGGATGCATGCTTCCGGTTTCTCACAGTGAATGCGTGCCAGTGCCTCGACGGCATCCAAAAGAGGGCCGCTTTGCCCACTGCATCGCGCCTCTTCAATCAGCTTGCGCGCTTCGTCGTAGTTTTCCGCGAGGTACTCGCTCCAGCAAACCAGCGCTGTGGCTTCGGCGTGCAGGGGGTTTCGCTGCACAAACTCCCGCAGAAGGCCTGAGGCGTGTTGAGGACACTCTTCCGCAATGTGAAGCAGGGCTTGCGCGACAACGGCACGCTGTCCAGGGAACTGCTGATTCTGGAAATCGTCGAGTTCCCGCCGCGCGCCATGCCAGTCCCTGTCCCAAATGATCTTGAGCATGGCTCCGGCACACTTTGCCGAGGGCAGTTCAGCGTCAATCTCAAGAGCGCGTTGCGATGCCGCCTTGGCGGTTGCATATGCGGAGGGAATCTGGAGGATGCCCATCAAGCCTTGCGCCATCAGTGCGTGAGCCATGCCTGCAAACGCATCGGCATTTCCTGGATCGAGGTCGATGGCCTCGCGAAAGCACTTTGCGATGATCTTCAGATTTTCATGAGAGGCGCTCGCCCATAGTTTGTCGGCAAAGGCGCACAGCGCGGCAGAACGCTGGCGTCCGGAACGAAGGACGCATGGCAACTCGACGGCCGCCCGGTCCCGATTCGTTTCGGTCTGCAAGCGGAGATTGCGGGAAAGTGTGGGCCTGGAAATCTCAAGGATGGTATGGTTTGGAGTCCGATCCCGGTTTCGCAACCAGCTATCCAGCTCGTCGGCATAGGCGAAGATCGAGCCAGAGTCGACGCCAAGGCGGTGAGCCGGCAGGCCGTACTCGCGATGCCAGCGCTGGACTGTGCGCGTGCTTCGTTCCAGGTAGCGAGCGATCGACTTCCAGGTGTCGATCCGTACCTGGCGAAACGGTCCGCCGGTGCTTCCCTCAGCCATCTGCCATAGCCTCCAATGTGCTCACAGAGCCCGGACTGCACAAAGCTTTCGGGAGAGGGAGAATCTTCAGAACCGGCAGAAAGTCGATTGCCGGATCCGCCGATCAAAAACTAGAGTCTACTTTTTAGCACAAGATTGATATGCCGCACGATCGTTTCTTGCGTTTTTCCACAAGAACAATCAATGGCCGCGTTGCAGAAGGCAAACTCTCGCTCAAAATGTCCCAATTCAAGACACATTTCCACAATTTCCACAACTTTCACAGGTTCGCGTCCGTCCCGGGCCGGCTGTGTCTTCTCTCCGACTTACGTAAATGGCGCAATTTGTCGTCTTTTGTCACGGCTTGGCAATCATTGGCCACTCAGCTCCTTTAATTCGCCTGCTAAGTTTCAACCGTAGGCTCCCTCAAATGCTCCCCATCGCTGAAACAAGAGGAGGCGTATCCCCGTGCTCTGTGAACAGCAACTTGGCGTCGAGACGCTCCGCATTCCACCGGGCTTGCCGACACAGGAAAAGCCGTGGCATGTTTTGCATGTGCGCTCGAATTTTGAAAGGCGGGTCGCGCAACATCTCGCGGCGCGAGCTGTCGAGCACTACTTGCCGCAGTACCGGGAACGCGTAAAGTGGACGGACCGGACTGTCATCACAGAGCGGCCACTCTTCGCTGGGTACGTATTCGCGCGATTCTTACCGGAATCACGGATCACGGTGATCAGTACACCTGGCGTCGTGCGTTCGCTGGGCGATGAAGAAGGGAACCTGGTGAGCAGTGTAGAGCTCGACAAGATCCGTAACGGACTAGCCAGCGGACTTTTGCTTCGCCCCCATCCCAATGTTTCTGTCGGAGCAAGCGTGCGAATTCGCCGCGGTATCTTTGAAGGGGTTAAGGGTGTGGTGACGGAGTTCCGGCAGCAATGTAAAGTGGTCATTGCTCTGGCCGCGGTAGGCCAGTCCTTTTCGCTCGAGATTGAACTCGGAGATATCGAGATCCTGAAGAAACCCGTAGTTCAAGCCAGACTTGGCGCCTCGTATGGCTATTGGAACTTGCAGGCCACGAACCGGTGAGATCAGTCAATCACCTTCATGACTCGATCATAAAGCGCAAAAAAGGCCACGTTGCGCCTCTTTCCAGATGCAACGTGGCCTTTTTATGCTGCTGGCAATTGCATTTGGAACCGAATGGTATCCCTACTTCATGCGCCGGCTTGCGGAGCACCCGCCCAACGTGATCTTTCTCGCCAGAAACTTCTTCCGCTCCTGACCTGCGCCGGATCGAAGGCTAAGCAGGCGGCATCGTTCGCCTCTCCTTCTTGCGCTTGTGAAGGATCATTCTTGCCGCACAGGTCTTGCATCGCCAGGGGTAGAAACCAAAGAGCGAATATACGTGCCTTTGCAGAAAGCCCTCCCGGTAGAGCCGGAACACTCGATCGCTGCCGCAAAATCGGCAGATCACCTCGCCGCGCACGTTTCCCTGCTGAGTCAGACCCCCTGCGGCACCTTGTTGCACACTCCGTTGTTGCAAGTTCGCCTCTCTGATCAACCTCTTGGCCCATTCAGCGGGAATCTCCGTTTTGACAACAAATTGGAAACAATTGTACGCCCGTTGGCGCAAATTGCAGACGAAAGCGGTGGTTTCAATGGAGAATCCGGGCAATTCTCTGCCGTTCGTCCCTGGCCCGCCTCCTCGAGAGCACTCCAGCTTGTACCAACCTCCACCGTCCCCAATCAAACGTGCGAAAAAGCCTACGTTATCAGGGGGGAAGCTCATACGCTATCAATCGGCAGCCCGGAGGACAAGTGCAAAAACAAGAAAGGCCACGTTGCGCACTTTGAAGGCGCAACGTGGCCTCTTGGGTACCACCAGCTGCTGGCCGGCGTGCTTAGTTGTAGGTGAATCTACATTGAGACATAGACCGGTACTTAGTATATGGGCCCACTCTGCCGATCACGGTCGCGAGCTCAATACCCGATGCTCAGGCTGGAAGATTGAGATATCTAACTGTCAGGAAGCAGCGAGGCTCCGGTCGTCTTGTCCAGGTCCTTTCTGAGGACGGCTCGGATTGATTATGCGATCGAATCCAACTTACCTTCCCAATGCAGAAAGTCGGACCGGCTCTGCTGATGTGTTTGGCGGATCCGCTTGGCTCCTTTTAACCGGCCAATCAGCTTGAGCGCTGACAGGCGCGATTTTGGGGGGTTGAATAATATGTTTCAGAAGATAGGTGCTCGGATTGTAGTCCAAAACCAGTTCTTTAAGTTCAACCACAAGACGGCCGGTGTCACGAGTTGCACAGATCTCACGAAAGTCATTTAGCCATTCGTGGATTTCACCAGCGGGCGTACCATCGCCTACGAAGATCCGAATCTTTTCGTGCGCTGAGGGAACGGTGTTCTCAAGAAGCGTATTCAATTCTTCGTAGAGTTTTTCACCAGGCCGCATTCCGGTAAATTCAATCTTGATGTCCTCATCGGGTTTGAGGCCTGAGAGGAGAACCAGATTTCGGGCTAATTCGACGATCTTTACGGGTTGTCCCATGTCGAGCACGCAAATTTGCCCGCTCTCGGCAATGACCGCGGCCTGGAGCACAAGTTGACAAGCTTCCGGAATGGTCATAAAAAAGCGGCGCATCTCCGGATGCGCTACGGTAACAGGTCCGCCAGCCGCGCAAGTCGCGTTTTCCATCCCCCCCGAGACATCGCTCATTCGTCTTCGCCTTCAATATCGACGCACGCTCGGTACTCCCCGGATATCCGGCACACTCTTGATACCATCGGTTCAAGTTCACGCTCGCCCTTAGTCTGAACTGTCCCGGATCTTCAGGTCAGCCGGCTGCCTGACCCGCTCGGGTCGAGTTGTATCTTCAGCGCTTGAATTTCAATACTTGAGAATGATCTGGATTAGGAGGACCTGCTGGTCCCTGTCTACGCCGGTCCGAGGTCCGCGCCATGTAAAGGGCCCAGCATCGCAAACATCCCGCCTGAGATTGAGATGGAGATTCATTAGGAGACATTGATTCCCCCGATAATGAAAGAAGCTTTTGCTGCGCTTCTGGAGTGCACTAAAGCGAGGAAGGACGGAGGTCGAAACCTTCAGAATGTCGACTGCTGCGGATTGCGATGCCGCGTCTCAAATTCCACGCATTGCAAAACCCAGTGTATGAAGCAGGATTGCCAAGTCCATGAAGAAGCTGCAGTGGCGAATATAGTAGAGATCGTATTGAATGTTCTCATGGATCTGATGTGCCCGGTCAGCGCTAAGCTGCCAAAGCCCGGTGATCCCGGGCCTGACTGAAAGTCGCTGACGCTGAAGCTCGTCGTAGTGTTTCACGATGAACGGCATTTCCGGTCGAGGTCCCACGAGAGACATTTCCCCTTTCAGGATATTCAATAGCTGCGGGAGTTCGTCGAGGCTAGTACGGCGCAGAAAGGCCCCGATCTTTGTGATTCTTGGATCCAAGAGAGTAATAGGCGAGTACGCATACCTGGGACTGGCAATGTGCATTGAGCGAAACTTGAAAATTTGAAATAATTTGCCATTCTTCCCAACGCGATTCTGCACGAACAATGCTGGACCCGCTGATGTCAAACGGATTGCGACGGCAATCAAGATGAGAAGAGGCGACAAGACCACAAGCAGCAGAAGGGCAACCGCAAAGTCGAAACTGCGCTTTGTGAGCTCGTAGATGCCGATCAATTCATGTTCGCTCGCAGAGGCGAAAATCAGACCATCAGCATCCCAATAGGAAAGTGGACTGTTGGAGGTGATTGTGTCGTGTGGGACAAACGACAGGGTTGCATTCGCCCGTGCAGTTTCAACGCTGATTTGTTCGAATTTTTCGGCACTGATGGATGGAGAACTGATAATCACGACTTCGGCAGACAGCTCCTGTAAGAGCTTTGCGGTGATGGGCCCGGCAGACACTCTTATGAATCGGGATGCAGCATACGCGGCCTCATGGATCTGTGATCCCACCTGACTCGCGTCATCATCCACTATGGCGATCGGCTCAAGGCCGAGTTTGGGTGATCGAGCCAATACCGAAAACACACGCTGGCCACTGAGCCCCGCCCCGTAAATGATCGCTCTGCGGGCAGCGTACCCATGCGCGTAGGACAAACGAACCAGAAGGTGGATCATGTGTTTTTCGGCAAACACCATTACGGGGACCGTGATTGCAGCCAAGAGGACGACCCATCTGGAAACTTGAACTGCGCTCCAAAAGGTCACTGCGAATGCGAGAAAGCATAGTTTCACTGAAGCTGAAATCACCCGTTCCGTTTCCCTTACGCGTAGCAGACTCATTGCACGTGTGTACGCGCCGTTTGCCTTTAACACCAGCACGAAGCAGAATCCAGCGAAGCACGCTGCAGCTGCCACATCCGAAAGGTGATAGTGAACCGATCTTCCTATATGCAATTGGCGGTAGACATAGTCTGCCAAGAACACACTGCAGATGACCGCCAATAAGTCCACGCCGGCCTCCAGCGAGCCATACGCATTGCACAGCCATCGAGTTGCACGTTTTCTTAGATGAGATGAGCCAATTCTTTCATCAACACGAGCCCGCATGAGGCCGACGTCGCTGGAAAGGTGTAAGAGGTCCTCAGAATCAAGGGACGGATTGTGCAGACCAGTCGGGCTAGTAATCATCTGTCGATTCCTCCGCGAGGAAGGCTAAGAACGCTGGGATGAGCGTCGGCAGGACGCTACAGGAGGTATCCGGCAGCAGCCGATTCATGCGCGCTAGAAATACTGCTTGTATGCGGCCGGATTTCTAACACGACTCCACAGCGGCTTTTTTGAGCCGCCGCAGGAAAACGCCCGCCGCCGAAAACAATTTCAGGCTCGCAACGGATTGTGGAGCGATGGCTGGTGAACCACGAAGTCAAAGGCAGGATATTTCAAGAGACCGCGGCCGACTTGATGACGTCACATTCTTCTTCGACACGTTCAGGCACGAGAAGTGAATACAACGCCATGCATTCGGCCGCGGTACGATTCCGTGAGAATGGCACAACCTGGCGATTTGCGCGTGGAGAAGCATTCAGTGCGCTCAAAATCGCAGCCGTCAGATTCTCCACTGGATCACGTGAAATGTCGAAGTAGACGGGCGCTGAGCCGGCGATCTCATGAAATACGGGAATGTCGGACGCCACCACCCGGCAGTTGAAGACCAGGGCTTCAAGGAGTGGCAAACAGAAGCCCTCGATAGTGGAACAGGTAACGAATGCTTCGCAATTTTGATACATCCACGCCAACTGACGATCAGAGAGTTGCGAGAGCCATTTCACGTAAGCATCTAAGTTCAAGGACGCCACAAGCGCTCGAAGCACATCCGATCGGGCGCCTTCGCTGCCAACAACGAGCAATTGAGGTTTTTCCCTGATACGCTTGTCATTGCGAAGCTGCGAGAACGCCATGATCAGCAGATCCAGGCGCTTATTCGGCTGATGCTGCGCGACCGCCAAAAGATACGGTCGTGGATCAGAATCAAAAGAAGGCGCTTCACAGGAAGAGGGGAAGTCTGCATAATTGTGGACCAGATGCACGGGCACCTGCGGTGATAGCCAAGGAAATTTCCGCTCCAAAGCTCTCCGTGTGCTCTCCGAGTCGCAAGCGACGCCATTGCACGCCCTCAGCGATTGCCTAATAAAAGCGCGTCTGCAGAATCCGTTAAGCCAACGGAAGTTCTCAGGCATATCGTAGGGATAAAGGTCATGTACGGTCACAACCACAGGGCAGGAAAATCGGGACCGGAAGATCGGTACAGGGAAACCAACGTGCACAATATCAGGATTATGTGTCCTCACGGCCTTCGGTAACCCGAAAGCAAACCATCGGTTTCTCGCCAGTGAGCTATTAGCGATTGCAATCGGGATGATATCGATCTTTTTTGAGCCGGTACCAAACGCTGAGTTGAAGTACTCCTCTTGCCACTGTCCGACCAAAAGCGTAACATTCCCAATTTCGCGCAGATCGCTGAGGCAACGTGCCAGGTTGACAGCATAGCGGCATATCCCTGTTGGTTGTGTAAATCTACTTAGCGCGGAGATAAGAATGTGCATCTACTTTCATGCGACCTTTCAGTTGACGCCTTGCTATCGAATGCTTGCAAGTAGTAGACGAACCATGAACTCTACGTTATAAATTAAATAGCGCCTCCACAGTCTTCGGGGTTCCTGAACCAGACGAAACAACCATTCCATACCATGGTCACGCATCCACCGTGGTGCCTGACGCACTTTCCCCGCGTAGATGTTAAAAGCCTGGCCGATACCAATCATTACTGGTACGCGCAATTTGTTTCGATGTGCATGCATCCACAATTCCTGTTTTGGACAACCCAGCCCGACCCATAGGATGTCGGCCTCGGCAGCATTAATTATTTCAATTGCACGCCTATCGTCTTCCTCCGTCTGCTGTCTAAATGGAGGCGAGTAGTGTCCCGCCACTTGAATCGTGGGAAATGCCCTCGTGAGGTTCTCGATAAGCATCTCTAATGTGGCTAGTGTCCCACCATAAAAAAAGTGACGATACGGATTCTTTTGAGTGGCACGGCAAAGCTCGATGAATAGATCTGGCCCATATACTCGTCGCGGCAACTTATAGCCTTGTGAACGGCCCATCCAGACAATCGGCATCCCGTCTGGAACGTTCATATCGCATTCTATCAATGCTTTCCGAAACTGTGTATTGTGGTGACTTTCGATCACACTGTGTACGTTTGACACCGTTATGTAGCGCGTCTGAGGGGCAGAGCCGATCCACTCCTCCGCCTTGCGAATGACTTCCGGAATCTGGATGGCAGCGAAGTGCACCCCAAGCACCGCAAATGAGGTTTCGTCTCCCCACACCCGGACCTTCGGCGGCACGGCAGATCTACTCAAGGCATTTCCCAGGAAGCGAAAGTTGTGCAACGTCTTGGCGACAAGCCCGCCGGCACCCCACCCAATTCTTGGCGTCTCACATCGACAGCCAGGATCACATATCCGTCTAATTCGTGCATCACGAAACTGCGCTCCGAGCACCGTCCGGCCTGCCAAACCTCATACACGCGACTCGTCCGAGGTTCTCCGCGGCACACTGAGGCGTATGAGAAGCAATGATTTCCTGCGACCTCGCGCCGAACTTCACAATCAGTTCCGGGTCGCACAGGAATTGTTCCATGTGTCCGGCAAGCTCAGATGGGTTACGGGGGTTGAATATATATCCGTTTTTGCCGTTCTGCACCAATTCTCGCGCTCCGACAAACTGCGAGCACAGCACCGCTTTCCCAAACGCCATCGCTTCAGATAAAACCATTCCCCAGGTATCTTCGAGAGAAGGAAGGATGAGCACATCGCCAGATTCGAAATATGCTCCTATACAGTCGTACGGAACGGCTCCGACGACATTGACGACGCTCTGCAGGCCCCCAGACAAGATACGTTCACACAATAGTTCTCGTTCCTGGCCGTCTCCCACCACATTTACCGAAAACTCTTTAAAGCCTTTTTTAACTAATAACTCTGTCGCGTCAAGCAAATACTTCCAGCCCTTCCGCTCGATAATCTGGCCAATAAAGAGAAAAGTCGGACGCGACCGACTTTCAGAAGATATTTCCTTCGTTGTTTTGGATCGTAAGACTGTAACATCGGGAACATAGAACGCGCATTGAATAACCTTTGACCCGTGGATGCGAATATCATCGCGAAGATAGTCACAGCCAGCACGTGAATTGCAAACTGCTGCATCTACAAGGCTTCCCATCATTCTTCGGGTTAGCATCCGAAGTGGCACTTCCATGTATGCAGTCGTCTTTGAAATACCGTCTAGGAGAATAATTACGCGACATCGTGCCACGAGTTTGTACACCAGAGCGCAGGCTGTCCATAAGCCAAAGGCTGACGTAAATAGCACATCCGGGCGAAATCGGCATAACTCGGCGATGACCGTTGGTGTTACCCAGTGGTAGCCATCGTAGCCAATGTCATTGTCTGTGTGAGTCCGTCTCAGGCTGATATGCCGGTAACCTGCTAAGGTCCTGACGTTGAATGTACCTTCACATCCGGTTATAAACCCGGGCCAGTCGCTGGTAAAGATAACAGTGTGGGGGAACAACTTCGAAAATTCGCGGAAAAGCGGCTGCCAGTAATAACCACCTCTCATGGTAGGTAGGAGCCAAGCAGCCCGAGCTGTGTCCGGCAATTGTGGGAGGTGCAATGCTTTGTTCATGTTGAACGTTGCATCTGTTGATAGTTGACACATGAGGCGCGCTATTTGTGAAGAAGCGGCGGAGTTACGGGGCTCAGGTGCCCCGTTGGTGGGAGTTCGAGGACTGGTGGCGCAGGGCAGCTCGGAATGAGCCGAGGACCACCCGCACATATGGCAGTGTCCAGAGGACTGGCCACAGCGGCCCCCCATACTTACGGACATATCTAAAATGCTCGCGTGGAGGAAGACCCTTGTTGCTCATCATGTGCTTCCAGCGATATCGTAGCGGCAGTCGCTCATCGAGGAAGCTTCCGTCAACCTTATTCGATGCGCAAGTTCCTATGATCCCAGGTGCAAGCCAAACTGTGCAGCCCGCCTTCCGCGCACGTAAACCGTAGTCGAGGTCCCCTCTGCCATGCCGAAAGTCGGGGCTCAGATTGTGCGTGACAGCGACTACCGAGCGCGGGATGAGCACGCAGTTGCCGTGCATGGTATCGCACTGCAGTGGCCAATTGCCGGGTTCCAAGAGACGGTACTTGATAGGGTGGATGCGGCTGGCGCGCAGGAGGCCGCCATACGTTATCCTTCCTGACCGCGGATGGCGGGTTGCGCCCGCCACGATGGCCGCTTCATAACCTCTCGCGGACAACCATTGATGCGACGACAATAGCCGCGCCAGGGCACCCGGTTCAAGGAGGGTGTCGTCGTTCAGCCAGAGATAGAAATCGTAGTCCTCCTGCATAGCGACTGCGAAGGCACGGCGCATTCCGCCGCACCAGAAGAGCTGCCCATTGCCAAGCAGTACGCGAATTTGCGAAAACCGAGCACGTACAGCGTCGGCAGTACCGTCAGAACTGTTGTCATCCAGCAGGAAGACAGTCAATTCTTCGCTCCGTGCCTGGCTGAAGAGACGAGTCAGGCAGGCTAAGGTGGTGGGCTTGCGATTATGGCAGGCTAAGAGAGCAGCGATGCGCAGCGGGGACCTCATGGCTCACTATCAGAGCGGGCAGCTCTTGCATTACAGTAGGCGGAGTTGATCACGAGGTTTCATTGAATAGATTCGTCGATCGGTTCAAAGAGATTACGGCACTGTTGCTGGTGGCAGATGCGGTAGCTTTGGGTAAAGCGGCCGCACAAGTCGAAACCGCAATCCTGCTAGTGCGATGCCGGTAAGCACCGAATGGGCGTAGTCAGCCCCGTACGTGACAAAATAGACCAACTGGAGGAGCAAGACCAATTGCCAGAATCTTGCATCTGGGTAGACATACCTGCACAGAGGTGCAGGTAAACACTTCGTGTGCCGCCAACCGCGCGTGTAGAGCCAAATCAGGAGAAGCAATCCAATCAAACCTAAGCTAAGGAAGGTCTCTACATACCAATTGTGTGGCGCAACATTCACGCGCACGCCGGACATCACTCGCTCAAATCCGGTTCCGAATGGCTGGCCTACTGTGAGATTGAGCGGGGTGCGCGCGTCATTGCCTAACAACTGATACCACCCCGCCACCCGCCAGATAAAGGTGCTGTTGTTGCTGGCATAGTCCTGCAGCGATGCGGTGGCGATCCCCAAGTCGCGCCCGAAGAGAAGAACAATCAATATGATACCCGCGAGTGCCAGGCCACCGATCGCAACGAATGCTTTCTTTCGAAAGCGGGCACCTTGCAGTGCCAGCCACGCCATCCCGACGAGCATTACAACCCAAACCGTCCGTTGCTGCAGCAGCAAGAGGATCGGCCCAAACAAATAAAATGCTCTCCTTTGCCACGATTTGCCGGCATGCAATGTGCCAAGGAAGAATGAGGCGAAGAACCCTAATGCCAGGAAATTGGCTTGGCTAGCATTGAGCACGCGGATATCGGATCCGCCGACACCCTCCCACTGTGCGCCAATGCTCAAGCTTGGGAGCGTGGCCATCCAGCGGAGTATCGCAAGACCCGCCAGGACCATGCTGGCGACCAGCCAGATGCTTGTCAGCTTCGTCAGCCAGCGGCGGCGGACGTTAAAGCTCGAAAAGTAGAGTAGGCCGGAAAGGAAACAGAACCATTCACGGCTGGCATTTCCGGCATCTTTCAGCCCGTATGAGACAACTCCGCGAGCGAGGCTGAAAAAGAACAGCACAAAGAGGGAGATTACGATCCATTGGGTGCGCGTCGGCCTCGCTTTGCGTTGCGTGTACCGAAACACTGCTGCAATAAACAGTAGCCCAAATACGATGTCCGCAGGATAAATCAGCACTCCAAGAGGGATTGCAGGGAGCTCAACCATTATGGCTTCGCAAAGAAAGGTGATGATCACGAGGATCGCACCCGCCAGCGGCCGGGACGCTAGGAATAGGCCAATCCACACGACTGCAGCGGTGACGGCAATATAGGCGGCTAAATAGAAGAGTTGCATGTTGTTTCGAGCTACAGAACTGGGTCAGGCCAGTAGTGGAGGGGCAAGCAACCGTACTCGATAAGATTTGTTCGCGGATCGTGACCCCAAAGCTGTTGGTCAAGAAGTGCCACGAGAGTCTCTGGCAATGGGTCACCGGTATCCATAGCGGCCCCAAGAAAACCGATCGGTAAATGATGGCTGTTTCCTTGACCGGCCATTGCGCGGCGGACAAAATCAATACTGCGAGACGTAAGGGAAACATCGGCTTGCTGAGCTGTTTCGTGTCCCCATAGCGTGTAGAGTCCTTCTCTAACAGTCAGTTGCGGCTTGTACCAGAGATACGGACCATCCGAGAGAAAGCTTGCTGCCAGGCTATATGACGAAATCGAGCAGACGCGTAGACCTGCCTGGGCCATGAGCAGGAGATCACTACATTCGGTCAATCCGTGCTGGCGACTCTGGCCCGGATTAAACCGTCGCACTGCTTCCTCGAAGTCTGTACCACCGCGGTCAGTGAAGAAACGAAATTCAATTCGATCGTCATAGCGTTCCAGAAGCTTTTCGCAAACCCACTGGTACCATTCTCCAGGAATCGCGATATTCCATCTTCCGCGTTCGCACTCGCCTAGGCTCGATGTTAAGAATCCGTCCCCGGCAGAGCGCATATGCACGGCAACAAAGAGCTTCTTACGATTGAGTTTAGAGATCACCTGGTATACGTTGCGCAGTGCATCGCGGCTATTCAGCAGCTTAGCAAGCAAGAATGGACGAGCGGTGCGGATGCACGAGTAGCCACCCCACATGCCCTCCACGCTGACTATATAGGAACGCTTGCGAGTCAGGCCGCGTTCCGCCGCCCAGCTCCCGATGGCGGCGCCAAAGTCGACCTCGCCAGTAGCCCGGTACTCTTGCTCCCTAAAGGCGTGGTGCGGCAGACGCAGCAGAGTGTCCTCGAGAGCGAAATCCAGGCGCGTGGTGCCGAAGTTGCGATAGTAGCGCCGTTTGTTGATTCCCCAAGAAGGCCCAACGAGGTGTGCGTCGAGAACCTGACTTGCAACCCAGCCCTTGGCCCAAGGTAACATCTCGTTCCCTAGCCCCGACCCGCGCAGCCCAGCTCTCTTCGCAACCACAAACCTCATTAGTTTTGGCCTTCGGACCTACACCGTCCCCTCGCGATCATGGCGGTCTTGATGTCACCCCAACTCTCTCGAAGCTTCCTACAAATCCGCTCAATTCAGCTCGGCAAAGTGTTCTGACCTATGTGGTGGTCGGGGAGTTTTTCTCTGGCACGATTGTGATGACGCGCATCCCGGAGTCGTGAGTTACTGCTCCGAATGAAGACAACGAGGAAACGATATTAGCCAGAAAATGTCAGATCAAATCGTGATTAGGAGAGATTAAGTAGTCAGTCAAATCAAAACTCCCACAGAAGCTGATAGTCGTGTCTGATTTCTTTTCCTATGGTGTTTTTAACAAGAAAGTTATTAATGAGTGCCCCCTTGCCAGGTGTGAACCCATAGACCTTAGTGAAACGATCAAAATCCTCTACGTATTTAGGCTGAACGTTCAGCATTACCTCACTATTTAGCGGGGTGTCATCCACTAATAGCAATACACCACTTCGAAACAACGGAAGCACAGTCAAAAACTCGTAAAGGCCGTGCAAAGCGGGGGCGAGCGGGTCTGTCCAGTCAACATCCCAGGAGTCTAAATAAATTAAGTTCAGTAGCGTATTTTGACTGGCAAGTTTTTTTAAGAATGAAATTGAATCATCGCAAACAAATACGCTTCTGTTAGTACACAGGGATCGGAGTGTGAACATTGGCTCCGCCCGAAGATCAACACTCGAAAAGGAGCCGCCAAAACTATTTACATATGAATCAAACAGTAGTGAGCTGTTTGTTCCCCAAGCCGAAGAACCAGTCTCTATAATCACTGCAGGTTTGTTACCGAGCTTTTCAAGGGCAGTTGTGAGAGTTCCTCGGCAAGGATGATTTGAATCGGAATACTTATGGAAATGATCGTCGATTAAGTGTTCTAACGATTCAAATCTTTCTCTAGCAGCTATGCCTTGAAGGGTTTTCTTGCCTTTGTAGATTGGTGAAAGTCCATCAAGCACGCGCCTTCTCAGGGAGGTAGGCTTTGATTTGAAAATCATATCGACTCTATATTAACCGGAATTTCCAGTTTGTTTTCCCGGCTGCGAACCAATATACATCTTCGCGTGTTCGCGATACAAAGCCCAGAAGCGCCGCGCGGTTCGATCCCAAGAGAAGAGTTCGCGCCGCTCCCTTCCCCCCTTGATCAAGCGCAGGCAAAGCTGCTCATCGCTCCACTGGGACCGTGGCACCGGCCATCGTGTTAGCGTTACGAGACGCCGCTGTAGAGAGCCTCGTATTGCGGGACCACGACATCCAAACTGTAGAGGGATGCGGCGCGGTCGTGGCCACGTTTTGCCACGCTGTTTCGATAGTCCGTATCCCGCGCAAGATGGACCATCGCCTCTGCGATCGAATCTGGACTCTTGACATCGACAAGAACGCCAGCTGAGCCGGATCCCAACACTTCTCGCACCCCGCACGTTGCGCGACCAGCAATAACCGCCTTTCTAAGTGCCATTCCTTCAAGAGCAACCATGGAAAACGATTCATTCAGTGAAGGATGCACAATAACCTGCACTTCTTCGGAAACCCGCTTGAGGAGGTTCGAGTAGGATAATGCACCCACGAATGTGACGCCCGCGTCGAGTTTTTGCCGAATGGCCCACTCGTATGCCGGACCGCCCGGCTGGTAGTCCCAGCCGAACATCATGAGTCGTGCATCTGGCACTTCCCTGCGAACGATTTGGAAGGCCTCAAGCGCGGCAGGAGCATTCTTCAGGCGAGTCCAGCCTGGAAGAACTGTCGCGAAGGTGCAACCGTTGCGACGGGTCCCCGGTTGTTGCATCCCCAGTTCGAAAACGTCTTTACGCAAACCGTTGGGAATGACTGTGATTGCCGCTCCGGGTTTAAAGTAACGTCGGAAGTGCGACGCAGCATCCTGCGAGACCGCTGTGAAGTGTTTACCGCGCAGAGCAACTTCATAGGCCATGAGGAGCCGTCCAACACGATGCATATCTTGGAAATAGCGGAGTACACTCCAAGGAAGATCATGTATTGTAATGAGGGTTGGGCTACCTGCCGAAAGCGCAGCAAGAGCAAATTCATAGGTCCAATGCGCGTGAATTATTTCACAAGCATCTGCACGCATCGCCGCGAGCAGGTCTTGACGTTCGATCGCGAATAGATCCCTCGCCTTGTGACGTGGTCGATAGCGCCCTACATGGATGGTGAGCTGTTTCCCAGCATAAGTGCGTAGAACCGTCACATCCGGCGAAAGCGTGAATACGACGACCTCATGCCCGCGAGCCAGCAGCGCCTCTACGAGGGCCACGATCGGCGTTCCACCAAGTCCCGTAGGTAACGAACTGCTCTGTTGATTCTCGAGTCGCAGATACTTCGCGAAGTGACCAACAGTAATCGGCCCTGCTATGCCAATTCTCACTTCGCCTCCCTTAGCGCGTACCGGCTACCAGTGAAGTCAAACAATCGGCGGCATCTTACACGTAGTTATTCTTATACAGCTCTGCGTATTTCTTTGCTCCGACTTGTAAACCAAAATGCCGATGTACCTCGGCAGCAGTTCGCATGCCAATGTCCACCCGCTGCTTCTCTGGCATTGTGAGGAACCATAATATGCCACTGGCGATCGACTCTTGAGTTGTATCAGTCCAATAGATTTCTGTGCACACAGTTTCGAAGTCGCGGAGCCCAGGTACTCTAGACAAAATCGCCGGCAGACCAGTTCCCATGGCTTCGACGGCTGCACAGCCAAAACCTTCATGCAGGGAGGGCATAATGTAGGCGTCGGAAGCATATAACACGGGCAAAATATCATCTACCACTCCATGAAAGATTACCTTCTCGCTAACGCCCAATTCCCTTGCGAGCTTGCGCTCGAGGTGATCAGCGGATTCCATACCGACGTGGAAATAGAGCACATTCACTTCTTTGCTCAGACTAGCCAGAGCTCTCAATATTGCAGAATGGTTCTTGTACGGCCAACAGCCCGCAATAGAGGCCACAACTAACACATCCCTTGACAGCCCGAATCGACGCCTTGCATCTTCCCGTTGTTCTGGTCTAGGTGGAATGTATTTCTGATCATCGAACCAGCATGGAATTATAACTGTCGGGTTGTAAAAGTGCTCACGCTCGGTCCTACATACTGATTCACTGATCGCGATCGTGGTCACGCCTATGCGCCTTAGTGCCCAGCGCTGTAGAGTCCGCCGGAATCGAAGCAGCCGCCTGAACGGATAGATATTGAGCACCCCGCGAAACAAACGTCTCGTGCCAGCCAAATATGCGGCCATTCCATACCAGAAATTCGCTTCTTCCGTGTCGATATGGACAACGTCAAAGCGGTTTTGTCTAAGAAATTCGTAGACCGCGAAGATATGTCCAAGTGAACGCGAAAACGGAATTTGGTGAATCGCATATCCATCGTTTCGCAGTACGGGTGCCATCACACCTATATTTTGTCCCGTCGATAGGATTTCGCACTGGATACCTTCCGCTTGCCACAGCTGTGCGGCAGCATGGTACATAACCTCAGCCCCAGATGGCTTCAATTCGTGGAGTATATGAAGTACCCGCATTTCGACTTTTTCAGCTCTTGATGGGATGGCTCTGTAAGGGGAATCCAGGTAGCCAACGTAACAAGTTATCACTCATCGCGCTCTGCCGCGCTTCCAAACATAGGCGAACTGTGAAATATGACACCGAGAGTTAGCCGAACCGCGCGTGAACTTGAGCTCATTCGATCAATGAGGCCCCGCATCTCCTCTGTCCAAAGTGGAAAAGACGCGATTAATAGCACACCGAAGGTAACGGCGGCCACTAGCGCATCGAGAGCTAAGCGCAAGCCCATGCCAGGGATCCGCACGAAGACGAAGTGGTCTGAGGCAGCAATCATTGGGGCAACAACGAGAGCGATCAATACTGGGGCGCGCAGAGCAAGGCCGATGTCGGCCCAGCGAAGCGCCAGCGTCCTGATGGCGGCACGTGTAAGTAGAGCGGCCCGCAGCAGATAAATTACGAGTACTCCCCAGCCGACCGCCACGAAGGAAATCCGCGATGTAATAACCATTGCCCCTGCCATTGCAACTGCGGTTATGATTTGGGCCCGTAATTCCCGCTCGACCCTGCCCACGCCCCAGAGCGCGGGACCGGCGAGCGCCATAATCGAGTGGAGACACATAGCTAAGGCAAGAGGGACAATCACCGGCACGGCCGCAATCCAGCGCGGGCCATAGATGCCAGCGACGAAAGCGTACGGGATCGCAGCGACAACGGCGAAGACCGGCAGCATGACAATGGCGACAACGGCCACCGAGGCAAGGTAGGTCTGCTGCACAGACGGCAGGCGGTTCTGCGTGCGCGAGTAAGCAGGAAACAGGACAGCTTGCAGCGTGGAAACGACGCTCGACACAGGCAAATAGACCAGCATGAAGGAGCGGCTATAAAGACCGAGCTCTGTTACGCCGCATACCCGGCCAACGAATAGATTGTCAGAATTGCTGATCCACCAGTTGAAGATATTTGTGCCGACTACTTTTCCCCCGTATCGCATTAACTGTGCACTTCTCGGCCATAGCACGGGCATGATGGAGTGGCGGGTACCAAGATACACAATGATTGTGTTTAAGAGGGTCTGCGTCAGCTGAGCGACTACGAGGCTCCACACGCCAGCGCCCCAAATCGCTAAAGGTATGCCCAAGCCGGCGTACCCCAGCAGGTATGAGGCCAGCTGAGCTGTCTGAATTGTCTTCTGCCGCAGCTTACGACTCAGCAAGCCGGTGGCGGTCAGCCCAAATGCCTGCAGGATAAACATCGGGTACATGGCCCGCATGACCGGCACAGTCTCAGGCTGGTGAAAAAATGCCGCAAGCCATGGCGTCACTGGCCATATCGTACCCACGATGAGCACTGAAAAAAGCACCTGGACCGTAAACGAAAACCTTATATCCTCGGTACTAGTCTCTTCTTTCTGAATGAGGGCTGAACCGAAGCCCACATCCGCGACGAGATACCCAAATCCAATGACCAGCATGGCTAACGCCACTTGACCATAAGGTTTTGGTCCCAGAAGGCGCGCAAGAATGACCCCGACGACGAAGTTTGTCCCCATTCGCGCGACGGATCCCGCGTAGTTCCACTTCAACGCGGAAAACGTCATATGAGTCAAAGTGGGTTCTGTGTCTCGCGCCGTGGCCGATAGTTGAGATGAGCTCATTTGGCTTTGGCGATTGCCGGCAGTGCTTGACGGCGTTTCAGAAATCTGCCCACCAGCTCGCCGCAAATGTGCTGCGCATCGCCGGAAGATCCAACCAGGAGCTTACCGCCGACCCTGAAGCCTGACAGGAACAATCCAATAGCACGATGGATCTCGTCAATGTAGGAGTCTTTCGAAACTAGATCCAAGTTGCGGGGTGCCTCTCGGAACAAAACGCCGATCGCATCAAATTTCGTATCGGAGCCGCTATGGGCATTTGCTGGGCCTTCAGTCGTTGGCACTGAATTCTTCGCACTCAGAAATCCTTGACCTGAATTGACTCACGCTTCGCAAATTCCGTCAGTGCCACCTGCTCCTTTGTCTGCTTGTAATATCTCGAATAATGCTTTTCGTAATAACCGGAGTACTGGTACCCGTCGGCTGAGGTGTTGTGGCTCACCTGATTCAGGACGACGCCGACAATATTTGCGCGGAGACGGCGGAGGGTCCCGATAACCTCGGCGACAGCCCTGCGTTTGGTTTTTCCAGCGAGACTAACAATAAGCACACCGTCGGCAGCAGCAGCCATCTGGAGGCACTCCGCGAAACCTAAGAGCGGGGGCGAGTCCAGGATCACCAGATCGTATTCCTTGGCGAATTCGTCAAGAAGAGTGGCAAGCCGGGGTCCGATCAAGTCGGCGGCGCGGTGAGAGCCTACGCCCGCAGGAAGAAGGTTCAAGTTACTCTTGCCCTCGATTGGGATGACCACTTGCTTCCAGGATAGTTCGCCGGTGAGAACGTTGGAGAGTCCCGTTCGAGGATCTAGGCCGAATTTGGCGTGAAGACTGGGGCGTCGCAAATCACCATCAACAAGGAGGGTTTTTTTGTCCCGGTCAGCATTGGCAATCGCAAGATGGGCGGCCAGTGTCGTCTTTCCCTCGCTTGGAGTGGCACTGGTAAGAACGATGGAATGGAGGCGGCCCTCGAAGTCCGACAGGAGAATGGTGTTGCGAAGAGTCCGTATCGCTTCGTCGAAACCAGAGACGCTACGGTAGTATCCTTTTCGGTGTCCGTTATCGCCGTTCTTGGGCACCAGAACTGCTGGAACAACTACCGGTGCGGCCCTTGGCAGCTCAGCTCCGACGCGATCAGCGGGCATGGTTGCGATCACGTCCGTGCCGAGGAAACGGCTAGCCTCCTCGGGGTCGCGAAGCGTCGTATCGAGCGAGTCCAGAAATATGGCGCCTCTGATCGCCAAAAGCGTAGAGAACAGAAACGCCAATATGAGATTAAGCTTCATATTTGGGAAAACCGGCTTCAGGGCAGGCCGCGCAACATCGGCGATACGGATGTTATTGTTCTGAAAGCCGGCGTTAATGCCGGCTTCTTTGACCTTCTTGATCAGCTCGTCATAGAGAGCCTTATCGGTGTCGGCCTCCTGCTTCAGTTGCTGGTACTGAAAGAAACGCGCACTGATCCGGTCCCACTCCGCCTTGGTTTGGCTTACCGCTGTCTGAAGCATTTGTTCACGGTTCAAGCTCTCTTTGTACTGGGTCTGAACTCTCTCGGAAATACTGCGGCGGGTATCGTCAAACTGCTTTTCGACCTCGGCGAGTTCCGAAGCTGCTTTGCGATATTCCGGGTGACTCGTACCATATGTGGACTTGACTAATGCGAACCGCTGTCGCGCCTGATCCAAGGTCTCGGTGAGTTTGGCCAGCGAGTCCCCCTGCGAGGATGCCTCGGCGGCCCCCAGGGAGCCGGACTTTATCGCGTTCCATGCTGCTTCTGCTTGAACGCGATCCGCCTGGGCGGCCGTATAGTCGGTGTTCAATTGCAGGAGCCGCGCGGATAGGATGTTCGTCTTCTCTTCAGGATTGATGACATCCAGGTCCTTTTCGAACTGTGCAAGCGCCAAACTTGATCGTTCCATTTTTGCTTTCAGCTCATCGAGCTGCTTTTCCATGAACGATGACAGACCGGCCGCCGAACGAATGCGGAGATCGTATGTCTGGACCAGGTAGGAATTGGCAATGGCATTGGCGACATCGGCAGCAAGATGGGGATCTGGCGAGCGATAGCTGATGAGGAGGAGATAGGTATTCCGTGGGCGTGTAACTATCAACTGCTTCAGGGAAATCGGCGCCGCAGCCAGAAGCTGCTCACGCTCTGATGTAGAACTGTTCGTTTGGCCCTCCCGGCCGAGGAGATGGTACTGCTCAGCTACGGGGCGCAGGACGGCGTCTGATTGAATAAGCGTTATTTGAGTAGCGAGGAATTGATCGGCGTCGTTCGGGGCGACGGACCGCGTCGAGTCCTCTCCTACAACCTCCGAGGGTGCCTGACGGTCTACATCGACCGTTGCCGTGGATTGATAGATCGGCCGCAATCTGGCCGACACTACAAAGGTTGCGAGCAGGCAAGTTGCGACAAAGGCGACGATCTTCCAGACGTGACGTCGGAGGATCCAGAGATAGTGGGAAAGCGGCACAGCGGGAGCATCCGGCTCAACTTCCTCCTGCATTGGCATGGGGGCAAGGTACGCTGGAAAGATCTGGTTGTTCGGAAGCTCGGGAGAGAGCACTTCTCTCATTTTCAATTGTTTTGGCATGGGTCCTCTTCAGGCGCCTAACGCGTTCCGTAATAAACGAATGCAGCGCCGAGGGCTGAGCCGACCCCCAGCGATGCTTCAAGAGCTTTCAAGCTGGCTTTGGCGCCGGTAGCATTTGGGATATAGAGGATGTCACCCGCCGCGAGCGCAACATCGGGCGACTTGCGATCCATGATCTTTTTCAGTTCGATGGGAATTTCTTTTCGGTCTGCGCCGCTATCATCGTTGCGGTAGACGTACGCCATGTGTGAGGAAAAGCTGTCGAGGCCTTCGGAAAGAGCGAGTGCTTTCAACACGCTGCTCTTCGATCCGTCTGTGATATAAAACGCACCGGGTTTCTTCACATTCCCCACCACGAAGATCCGTCCGGCTTCCGGAACGCGAATCACCTCTCCGCCTTGCAGACTCGAATTGAGCGCGGGATTGACTCCGTCGAGCAGTCCGCGAACGGGAATGCGCTCGACCAACTCAGCCGATTTACCGTCGCCATTCGCCACCTGGTGGCTGATCAAGATCTCCGGCCCGGCATTGTCGGTGAGTCCCTGGGCGCGGGATATCGCATCAAGCAGTGTTACGTTTCCCACGGCTTGGAATGTCAGCGGCATTCGCACCGCGCCAACCACCGTGATGGGGCGACTGCGGTACTCGACGATGGAAACCGTCACGACCGGGTCGACCAGAACGTGATCTTTGGTCAGCGCGGCCGCGATGACCTTCTCCAGGTCCTCAGGATAAAGACCGGCTGCATGAATGGGCTCTTTCACCATAGGCAGAGAGATATCGCCTTCTTTGCTCACGCGGACGGTGCGAGTCAGCTCCGGAGAGTCGTACACCGTGACTCCAATCAAATCGTCGGCGCCAATTTTGGACACAGGAAGATTCGAGATATCAGCGAACGTTGTTGCGCCCACCCCGACATGGGGCGGGGCTGGCTCCTGTTGTGCCGAAACCGCAACTGCGGCGGCAAGTGCGAGAATGGCAAGCGCCATGCGTGTCATAGAGACTCCACGGGTTGAGCGGGCATGTAAACTGGAATGGATGGGCGGGCTCAGGCTGCGACGCGGCACTTCGTCATGATCATCGCGCTGTTGGCCGATTTGGAGACAAGAGTTGCTCCCGCAGTTCGTCGATTCGCCGGTTCAGGATCTCCATCTGGGCCTGCACCGCTCCCGCCGGGTCGGCCAGTAGACGCTCATGAGTGGAGAAGTTCAGGAACAAGCGCATCGCATTCCGGGCGAGCTCGGAAAGGCTATGGGCCCCGGTCATCGCCGAAAGCCGGCAGAGCCCCTCGTACTCGTCTTCCGATAGCCGGATGCTGATCATCCGCGATCGCGGCCTTAGAACTTTCATGGCATTTTGGAATGCTGGGGCGCGCACCCGGAATGGGAGCGACGGATTTTAGGCGTGCTTCGCACTCTTCAGTCCCAGGAGCCTGGAACCGAAAAACTTGCCTTGCTTTCCTCGATGGCCGAAGGCTCCATTGGCAAATTCGAATGGAGCATTACCTGGCGACTCATCCCCGAAAGAACGGGTTCCACGAAATCTAGCACAGATTCTGAAAAGGTGAAACGAAAAAATGTAAGGCACATGCATGACGACAGCATTTCCAAAGTTTGCCCGAAAGTAACCAAAGAGTACCCTGCTCTTGCGATCGAGGAGCCGGATGCAGGTTATCCCATCGCTGCGCAAGGGGCAGCGCTGCGCTAACTCGCCGCACACGTGTTACAGATTTTGCGAGAGACGGGATCGAAGCGGAGATCGAAGCAGACGTCTGCAAAGGAACGCTGAACCACGCAGACGCTGACCTCGAATGAAGGAACCCATGGTCAAAATCGGGAGTGTTTCGTTCTATTTGCGAAAATGGCGGCTTTGCACGAGGTGCCCGAGCCGCCGCGAAAGAAGGTTCAACGGCTGGCCGAGGACTTGGAGCTTGAGGTTGCGACCAATATGGCCGCCACGCCACCACCGGCAACTGCGGCCCCGATCAGTACCTTGCTGGACGTCGACATGCCTGTACCGCCCCCCTTATTATTGTTCATCTCAATTTCAGTGACGATAATCTCTGTCGGTTCAGAGGATAGCGGGGGCGCTTGAAGGAACCCGGAGACGATGACTTTCTTATCCACGAATTTTTTAAACTCTTTGGCCGAGACGAGCTGGTATTTGATTCCCTCATCAGTGGTCAAGTAGTAATTTTCACTCTCTTGGCTCACCAAGCCAGGTTGTCGCGTAACAAAGTTTGTCGCTGACGTCTGTTGAGGCGCTCCTTCGGCCTGCTCAGGATGAAACGACATCGCGGCACCAGGCGCGATGTGCGCCAGAGAAAAGTTCGCATCATCTGCGATTCGGAATTCACCAGTTACGGAAGCGACGTCGACCGTGTCTGCCGGCCCAAGTGAAACCACGCCGAGTGCATTCGGGCTTCCCGGAGCTACGCGCAATCCGTCAGCTTCAAGGAAAAAGCGCGAGCTCGCTGTCCTGAGTTGGCTCCGGCCTTGCAAGAGTACTAAATGATCGCGATAGATCACACCATGGGAGTTGATGGCGAGCCTGACTTCGGTGCCGTTGTTCAATCGCAGCGTCGCAGTCGCACCGCTGGTTTCCACGGTCGTTCCGTTGAAAAGCGTGTCATTGCCCCATACGGTGTTTCCATCCACGCGCATATCGCCGCGAGCGCTTACGGTGCCGATCGAGTCTGTGGCGCCGGATGCGTATGTATACGAGAAGGACACGAGCATCATTGCGAGCAGACAAACTTTTGCAGCCATCGATCTATTTCCTCTTGGGTGCATCGACACCCTTCACATTTATCCCTTCTGTATACGCTGTGAGTGATCTGATTTCAAGCGTTAATTGGAAGCATTTTCAACAGGCTGCGTAAGACATATGTCATACAGGTAAGTCGTCGCGCCTATTTCGATTTCTTGCTGCAGCATGATTCCAGATAGGCGCGGAGATCTCGTTCATAGTCTTTGTGACGATTTGCAGTGCGACTCTTCAATAACCAGGAATCCGGTGTTACGCTGGAGAACCGTGACCAGCCTGCGAACTCAGCTGTTCGCGATCGCGTGGCGAACCATCGCTGCCGGACTCTGCACATACGGAGTCTGGTGTTCTTGGATCATGGCTCGCGCCGACCACCTGTTCCGGCTCGACACCGAGCGGTCGCTGCGCGTCGCCATCCGCCTGGAACCGGACGCGTGGCCATACGATATGCGTCTTGCGCTCTTTGATGATGGCGATGCGCAGCAGCTTCTCGAAAGCGCGATCAAGCTTGATCCCTACAATGCGCAGGCGGATATCGAGCTCGCATTGCGTTTTGAATCAGGGGGCGATTACGCCGGGGCCGAGAAGCTGTTGCTCGATGCTTTCGCCGTCGATCACACCTATCTGCCGCGATGGAGTCTCGCCAACTTCTATTTCCGGCGCAATAATTTATCGGCATTCTGGGCGTGGGCGCGCAGCGCGGCTGAGATGCCTTCAGACAACGCGGCACCTTTGTTCGAGCTTTGCTGGCGCCTGTCGCCTGACGCGAATGAAATCGCGCGAAAGATCTTGAACAACAATCCAGAACTCGTCCGCCAGTATGTCGCTTTTCTGCTGGCCAGGAACCAGCTGCCAGCCGCTGGCGGAATCGCCGACCGGCTCATTCAGGTTGGCGATCCCGCCACCGATGCCACGGAGATGTTTTCAGTGATCGACCGGCTGGTCGCAGCCAATGAGGGAGAAGCGGCGAAAGCGCTCTGGGATCATTTGATCGAAATGCATTGGGTCGTTGCGGATCGGGACATGCCGAACAACCCGGAATTCGCGCGCGATCCGCTGCCGGTCAGCTTTGATTGGGAGCTTTCTTCGTTCCCCGGCTTGCATTCCTGGCCGGGACCATCTGGGCTCGACACAGAATTCTCAGGCGATGAGCCGGAGAACTGCGCCATCGCCGAACAAACCGTCGTTCTGTCTCCCGGCAATTACGAGATGGAGTATTCCTACCGAACAGAAGATATTCCTCCGCAAACGGGGCTCCGCTGGCAGATGATCGCCGCGGCCCCAGAAAAGGTATTGGCCGAATCTCCTGATCTTTCAAGTGCAGCGTTGAGTGACGTGATGGTGCCGTTTTCGGTCGCGCCCGGGGCATCGCTCATTCGTCTTCGACTTGAATACCTGCGGGCAATCGGTACCCCTCGAATCTCCGGTACGCTCGTGCTACCATCGGTTCACATTCACCTGCGGCGGTAGAAAGATGAACTGTCCCGAATGTGGCAGCGCCGATGTCCGCATTTCGCGGCACGCACACGCGATGGATGTGGTGCAGCGCCTGCTGGGGCGCAGGGCCTTCAGGTGCCGGGAGTGCCGTCTGCGCTTTTATGCTCTGAAGTCCGAGGCCTCGAAACTTGAGGCCTCGCGTCGATGGAGCCGTTTTCATCGTCGGCCCACCTGGCGCGAAAACCACGAGGGGCAAAGCCATCTGCGGAGGACGTTGGGACTCCTGGCAATCTTCGTGCTGGCATTCATAATCTTCTTGATTTTCCTGCGCTATCTGGCGACGGAGCGAAATCCTTCCGATGAAGCTCCAGCCAGCCTCCTGCCCGTTTGTCACTTCGTGCTGCCGGCGTGAGGGCGATTTGTCGAGCGCGCAGGCCGCGCAACGAGCGCGACTGAATCGCATGGTTCAGCGTCTGAAAGTCAATACCCGTCCGGAATCGTTCGCACCCCGCGAAGCTTCCAGCATCCGTCTACGCCTGTCCGAGGTCCGTGCCATGTAAAGCATGGCCAGCATGGCAAACATCCATCCTGAGACGGCAGGCCGCGGAAATGGATAATCGACGCAGGCGTGCAGCATGACTGCGATCAGTCCCAGGCCCCACGGATGTCGAATTGCTGTCGGGATCGCAGCAGCAAAAGGGATAAGCACCAGGAGCAGGAAAGGAATTCCGCCGTCCGCGGCGAATTCCGCCCAATCGCAGTGGGCGTGGTTGGCATAGAAAGGGAAATCTCTTAACGCATGTTGCTGATAGACCTCTGGAAATGTATCTAATCCGTATCCCATCACCGGCCGCTGTTTGGCCATATCGACGGCCGAAAGGATGAACTCCTGACGCACGGTATAAAGATCGATTTCTTGAAAGCGCTGCCAGATTCGTTCCCAGCCCACGACGAAGGTAAAGATTGCAGCTAGAAGAGGCACCATGACCAGAGTCGCCGTGGCCGCGCGATTGAGCAGGGCCGGCTTCCGGCCTATGTGTAAAAACAACCCAATGACCAGCATCGCCAGCAGTTCGCCGGTGCAGAGGATGGCGCCGGCGCGCGATGCAGCCCCGATGACAGCGGCGTAGAGCGCGCCGCCGATGACCGCGTATCCCCACGAGCGCCAGCCGTCGCGCAGCGCCCGCCAAAGGGCAATCGGGAGCGCCAGCTCCACAAACTGTGCGTAATTATTGTGACTGGGAAATGTTCCATAGACGTCCGGGTATCCAGTGGGGAAGATCCATAGAACGCGTCCTTGAGAAGTAAAGAGTTGAGTAAGACAAAGGACGGCCATGACGGCCGCGAAAGATAAAAAGGCCAGGAGCAACGTTTCCCGCGCCGCACCAGTACGGGTCACAATCTGTGTGAGGAAGAAAACTGCAGCCAAGGCTCCCCAGCGCAAAACAGATTCACGCGTCTCGAATGTCGACGCCGTCGTATGCGCGAGAATTTGGATCCCTCCCCACAGCGGAATGAAGTACACGAGCCACGGCGCCATGCCTCCGGCCAGGTTTTCGCGCTCCCGCGGAATCCCAAGAAGCACGTACACTCCCGTAATGGCGTAGATGCCGATTTGAAACGAGTCGATGGCCCAGGACGCCTGGATGAAGACCGTCGAGGTTGCAAAAATGAGGAGCAGAACAAGGGCGGCACCGATCACGATCTGAGTCCGGCCGTCCTTTGTTCCTTTAGGGGATCCCCGCTCGGTAATCGCAAGCTCGGGCGTTACTGGCATGCGCCCCATTCTACTTCAGTTGTTTCATCGGGCCTCTTTCAAGAACCAACCTCGGAACAGGGCATGATTTCGCAGTGGGCCGACCATCTCACGGCCCGACGGTTCTGTAACCGGTCACGACTTCCGATGTGCCGAAATCGCTGCAAAATCGACGCGGGCTTTACTAGTGTCTGACGAATCCCGGCGAGAAGCAGTGAGGCCTGTTCGTAGAAATGATGCAGCTTGGAAAGGTCATCGACAATCAAGCCCAGAGTAACGGGCATTTATTGATCTTTGCATAATATAGTTACAAAGGAAATAGTTCCGCTTGTTGCCAGAAGGCGCAGACCAGAGTGGGGCGACGGCGCATTCGGCGCAGCGCCCGGCGGGCCTGCTGGCTCAACTGGCCGAAGCTGGCCGGGCAGAAATTGGGCAACTCGTGTTGCTTCCAGTGGGACCACAGATACTCGACCGGATTCAGTTCCGGGGCGTAGCCGGGCAGGAACTCGATCCAAATCCGCCCGCGCTGTTGTCGAATGAACTCCCACACCGCGCCGCTGCGGTGCGCCGCCAACCCATCCCAGACGATCAGCAACCTGCCGGGTATGTGGCGCAGCAGATGGGTGAGGAAGAGGATAACCTGCGGGGAGCGGATGGCGCCGGGAAACAGACGGAAGTAGAAGTTCCACCATGTTACCCCCGCCATGGCCGACAGCGTCTTCCAGTTGAAGTGGTACTGCAGCACCGGTGTCTGTCCTTTCGGCGCCCAAGTGCGGCAACGGTGGGGCCGCTCGCTCAGTCCACTTTCGTCGATGAAGACGATGGTCCGGCCTTCCTTTCGGGCTTTTTTTTAATGTCCGGCCAGCGCTTCTGTTTCCAGTCGCGAATTTTTTCCTCATCCCGTTCCAGCGCCCGGCCCGTGGGACGCTGGCAACTCCAGCCCAGTTGCCGCAAGATACGCCAAGCCTGCGAAGGGTGATACTTCACCCCGCATTCCCGCTCGATCAGATAAGCTACGCGCCAAGCTGTCCACAACCCGGTTTCAAAACCCAGCGCCTGGGGCCCGCGCTTCAGGCCTTTCTCGATGCGTCGCAGTTGCCGGACGCTCAAACGCGGCTTGCGCCCCGCGCGGCCCGCCTTGCGCAGCGCCCGCTTGCCGCCCTGTTCCAGCTGCCGCGCCCACCGGCTCACCGACTGCCGATGCGCTCCCACCCGCCGCGCCACTTCTGCCTGATGAATCCCCTGGCGCAGCAGATCCACCGCGTCGAGTCGCCGCCGCTCCAGCTTGTCGAAATCCCGTCGCACTCCCGCCGGATTACCCATGACGAGACCATAGCACTAATATTCAGGAATGTCACTATATTATACAAAATTCAATAGATAGGAACACAATGCTATTGTGAGAATCATTGGACTCCGTACGGGTGCTTGCCATCCATTGTCATAGAGCGTGCTGCTCGCCCTGTGACTGAGTTTTCCCGTTGCACGCCTCGGTGCCTGCAGGTATACTCCCGACGTCCCCCAAAGGAGGAGCAATGGGTAAGATCAACGTGGGTCGATTGATCCTCGGCGGCATTGTGGCCGGCATCGTCGGCGATTTACTGGACTACCCAGTGGATGGAATTTTGCTATCTAAGATGTGGTCGCAGCAGATGGGTGTCTACGGGCACGACGGGTTCTCGACCAACCAGATGATTTGGTTCAACCTCTTTGGCATCGTCATCGGCCTTGTTGCGATCTGGATTTACGTGGGAATCCGCCCACGGTTCGGTCCCGGCGTGAAGACCGCGATCTACGCCGGCATTGCCGTGTGGATCGTTGGGTTCCTCGTGCCCAACTTTTCTTTGATGTGGGTGACCCACTTCTTTTCGGGCCACCTGACGGGATACACCACGCTCGGAGCGCTGGTAGAAACCGTTGTCGGCACCATCGTTGGTGCCGCGATCTACAAGGAGCCCTGAGAGTCCAAGAAAGTGGCGAGAGCCCATTGTCGGTTATCGCCGCGTAATCGCTCCAGCAGTTTCTACGCCGCCCATTGGGCTCAAGGGCGTAAGAGTTCTGGTGTGCGTTCCGCGCAAAGCGCGATTCATCGGTTCGGAAAAGAGTCGAGCGACCAGAAATCCAAGGGCGCTTGACGCGAATATGGCCGATATGGCGCTCGCATTCCGTACGCGTCCACAAGCATTTCGCCAGCGTCGGCTACCCTTTCGAAAAAGGAGATCAACTTGAAGGCAGCTCTAGCACTGCTTCTATGGTTTTACAATTTCGCAAGAATCCACGCGTCCTTGTGGATCGCCCCTGCAATCGCGGGGATCGCGGATCATCTCGGGACGCTCGACGAGGCATCGCTGCCTAGGAGGACTTATGGTCAAGTGGGAGTATTACATCGTCCTTTCCTCGTTTCAAACCGTTGACGCTGTGCGGGAAGTCTTAAATGAAGCGGGTCGAGAAGGCTGGGAGCTCGTAACGGTTACGGGATTAGGTTTCTTTTTTAAGCGTCCTATCTCTCCCCATTAACCCACTTCTGTGCTGCGCCACTCGGGCATTGAGCCATAGACATCCAATCTGAACGAACCGGTAAGCGCATGGCCGATGCGCTCCAGAATCGTTCTCGATGGAACGCACAAGACGTCAAGCAAAGACACGTTGAAATGCCGGAACCCATATTGGCTGCTCCTTGTGCCTGCGCTCCTCACTTGCTGAGCATCGGGTCGCTGGCGCGGAGTGAAACGATCGGATTTGACGGGGCTCCGCAAAGAATCGGAAGACGCATCGGTGTCAGCCCGCCAGCGGCGCGCAAGATCTGGCCTTTCTGCGGAGTCGTAACCTGTCTTGCCACGCTCGGGCCAACGCAATCGGACACGAGTTCCGGCACATTGCTTTTCCCGCCTCCTAAGCACCCTTCGTCCGATCCGCCCACGAAGCGTAGATTTCCTGAAAGATGCCATCCAGCGATTTTGTGATGTCCCAGCCGGGATAGTGCTCCTTCATCTTGCCGAGATTGCTGATATAACAAATATGGTCTCCCGACCGGTTCTGCTCTCGATACTCAAGCGCTCTCTTCAACAACGGCACAGGCAATCGAAGAAGGCGTTTCGTTTTGAACTCGGCGAAGATGTCCGCTGTGCCTCTCATCACTATCGGTTCCTACCTCGGCAACTTATTCCCCCGCTGACCAACGTCGAGGGCATGGGATGCCAGCGAGCAATCGGAAATCGTAATTGGAAAGGTCGTATAGTCGTTGGAGAATATCTGCACCGCGTTCTCGAACCTCTTCAAATTAACCCTGAAACTCTGACCATTGCGCTTGAGCCAATGCCCTTCCCAGACATCAGTACCATATTCCCACTGCTCGATCAGCACATTCCCGCCGCCGACCTTGGTGATCTTACACCCCTGTGCGTACTGCCCTCGAATGAGTGAACACGAAATGGGAATTCCCCGGCTTTTCCCGGGAGACTGTCGCAGTTTGACATTTGTTGGTGTTGATCCAGAACCCTTCTCGATGTGAGCCGGCAAAGCACACGAGAAGAGGAGTTGGGATGGATGAGTGTGAGAACTTAAGCCACGCCGGCTGGTAATGCAAGCACCCTCTGGTTTTCTTACCGAAATGCCGCCGCAAGGCGCTGTACGGGCAGTTGCGAAGGCATGTGGGAGAAGTATTGCGCAAGCAGGCCGAGTAGTAGAAGAGCCGGATTGAGAAAGGCCATCTGCTTGCTGACCATGTGCACATGTTCTTTTCGATTCCGCCCAAGTACGCGGTGTCGCAGACGGTAGGTTTCATGAAAGGCAAGAGAGCAGTTTAGCTGGCACGGACGTATGTCCACAGCTACGGGCCGCTGAAGGTCACCTTCGAGTCGCTTGAGTCATTTGCATCCCGCATGGCTACTGTCTGAGACACCGCTAATCTTGCTGCGGCTCAGACATGCACGGCAGGCATCGACGGACCGGACGTAAGCTTATCGGTCTCAAATTGCACATCAAGGAGCGCGGTATGCGCGTAAGCGCTAGGGCGTCCACAGCCTTCCATCTGCGTTTACCCAGCGCAGCCAAATCAATTTCGAGGCGTTCGATCAAGTCTGAAATCGTCTCTCGGATCGCCCTCTTTGACAAATTCGCGATGACGGGTACCCGGAGGAGGGCTCTCGGTTACCCGGACGAGGGCTCTCGGTTACCTGGAGGAGTGCAGGGGGTCACGGAGGTACTAGATTTTTCAACTGCAAATGCAGCTTATGCTCTTGCAATACCCTCAGGATCGGTAGAATCTCACCCTAACTAAAAGGGAGGTTCCAGTAAGGCGAAAGTGAAGATCCCAGGAAATAGCTGCGGGCATATCCCTGCGGAGGCGCGCGTAAGGAACGCTGTTTCACCGTCATGCGGAGTGCGCGCCGATGGCCGGTCCCTGAGTGTCCGGCTGCGCGCGCTTGCGGGCGCCGGCAACGAAGAGGGCTCGCAGTTAATCGAGTTCGCCATATGCCTGCCCCTCCTTTGTCTCATCTTGCTCGGGATAATTGCGTTCGGGATCACCCTGAACAACTCCGAAGAGGAGTCCAACGCCGTCGGCGTCGCTGCGCGGCTCCTCTCTAGTAGCCGCGGACAGACCACGGACCCCTGCGCCTTGGTGGCCCAGGCGATAGAGGGCGCGGCCCCCGGGCTCAACCCGGCGACTTTGACGCTCACTGTCACGCTCAACGGAAACCAGTACAGCGGGACGTCCTGCACGGCGGGGGCGGCGCAACTGGTGTACGGCACGCCCGCCCAAGTGCAGGCCACCTACCCCTGTAGCCTGTCGCTCGTCTACCCAGGCAGATGCTTCCTCACGGCGCAGACTGCGGAGTTTGTCCAATGAACCGAAACAACGCACCTTTCCTGTCCAAAGCGCCCCAGCCGCGCAAAAATCAAAGCGGGCAGGTCTTCGTCCTTACGGCGCTTATGCTGGGCGTGTTCCTCCCATTGGCCGCCTTCGTGATCGACTTGGGGTACGCCTGGGCCTCCTACCAAAAGCTGCAAGCCTCGGCCGACGCCGCGGCGATCGCCGCGGCGTCCGTCCTGCCCAATTGGACGCTCGCACAGCAATACGCCACGCAGTACAGCGCCATGCCCGGATACTTGAACGCCATGCCCGGCGTCACCGCGACGATGTCCGTGAATAATGCATGCTCGCAAGAACTGGTCACGGAATTCGACATGGTCTGTCCCAGTGCGTCCGCAGGGCCCCCGCAGATTGTCAACGCAAACGCAATCCAAGTGGTGGAGCATGCGAACGTCCCGACGTTCTTCGCCAAGATATTCGGCATCCGCACGATCTCGTTGACGGTGACCGCCAGCGCGCGGGCGCGGGGCAGCGCGCCCGCCCCGGCCAACGTCGTCGTAGTCGCCCAAGCTACGGGGCATACGGGGGGAGTGGCAGACTCAAAGTGTCCCATCTACACTGACAACGGAGCTTCGTTCAGCGGAACAATCGAGCAGGCAGATTGCATCAAATCGGGAATTCGGATTCTATTGTCACAACTTTGGCCATGCCCTCCGGACCAAACGTGCAGCAGCAGCAATCCTTATGATGAAGTCAGCCTAATGCTCTTCCCGGGGCTATGCCAGCAAGGTAGTTCTGGTTCATGCAAATCGACCAGTACTGCTGCGGCCTCTCAGGCCGCCGAATACTCGACCTGCGGGGAGGGGGACAGCCTCCCGGCCGTTACACCCTACATTGATCAAAGCTACGCCGCTTCGACCAATCCCCTCTTTACTGCGGTGCCGTTCTCCAATGACTATCGCACTTCAACCACAAGCCTGCTCAATGGAGGCGGTTCGCATCTTGTTCAAGCGGTCGACTGGACCGACGGTGTGGGTTGCACAGGTAAGTCCGGTTATTATGGATACACCAGTTTCTGGGAGACCGACTACGCCCCGGCGATCACCGCGGCGCAGGCGGCGCTCGTCGCTAACGGTCGGCCGAACGTCCAGAACGTGATTATTTTGGTCAGCGACGGCGACGCACCTGGGCAGGCGGGGTGCGACGCAGGCAACAACTACTGTAACGGCGGGGGTGTTGCCCAGTGCCAGGCGGGGGTCAGCGCGGCCGCCGCTGCCGCGTCGGCCGGGACCACGGTGTACTCAATTGCCTACGGCTCGAATACAGGTGGTACTTGCTCACTCGATACTTCGGGAATCCAGGCGTGTACAGCGATGCAGGATATGGCCATATCCCCCAGCACCTATCCTAACCCCGACCCGTCCAAGTTCTACTCCGACCAAGGCGGGCAGGTTGGCAAATGCGTATCTGCCGTCAACCCGTCGTTCACTTCCATAACCACAATATTTCAGAGCATCGGGATCGAGCTTCAGAATGCGGCTTTGATTTCGAACAGCACTTATTGACTCTTATATGGGAACGGCGGGCCGTAAAGGGGTTCTTAAAGCTTCTCCTCTTAAACTGGATTAAGGACTCAAAGGTGTGATGGTAGCAATTTGAATCCGTCCACCAATCTTGGCACAGTCCTTGTCCAGAGGGATTGATTTCTCATGGTCAATACAAGCCTTGATGTATTTTTCGGCTACCTCAATGCCTTCTAAGTGTGCCGAGGATGTTCGACAGCTTGGAGGTGAAAGTCCTCTTCACAACCTCACAACCTGATGGAGGTGAAGTGATAGCGAAGCGCGCTCGGCAAGTTTGCTGGCGCCAGTTTGTTGTCCGTGTTCCTGACCGGCCCGGGAGAAACGTAAGCGTGGTTTTCTGGCCGTCTGTACAGAGTGATTCCAACGAGACAAGCTCATGTTGTGGAGCAGCGCAAGGCTGAACCGCTGCGAGGTCTTTGATGGAAGGGGCGAGTGAGGCCGCCGAGCGACGATCCAGCACGCGGCGTTTTCGGACGACGGAAGAGAAGCGCCAGATGGTCGAAGGTACGTTGGCGTCCGGTGAGTCGGTGGCGATGATGGCCCGGCACTATGGAGTGAACGCCAACCGGCTGTTTCATTGGCGCAAGCTGTACCAGGCCGGCCTTCTGGGAACTGCTCCATGCGAAGCGACGAAGAGCGATCTTCGACTGTTGCCGGTCACAGTTTCCGACGAGTCCGGGAACGAGCAGGTGCGGGAGCCGGTCAGTGCTGAACACTCGCCAGGCACGATCAACATCGAGTTCCCTGGTAGGGCCGCGAGGCCGCGAGAGTGGCAACCAACGAGCAAGAGCACAACGAGAGAGGCATTCAGCTTTAGGTTCATGAGGCTTGAGCAAATTGTGGTAGTGGCTGTTTAGTGCGTTGCCGACATTCTCAGTGTGGCCTAAGTCTCCAGTAGGGTGGCGGGCCACCAGCTATTCTGCTCCCCACGGTCTCTATCCTACCTTTTCTTTCCAGCCGTCTGAGGCTGTCCACGACCGTATCAGGGTCTAATTTCAGACCTCTTGCAATAGCTTCCGCCTGAAATAGTCGGTATCCCGGCGCAGAACCTAAACCTCCGCGCCCGACTGCTTCTTTGACCCCTATTCGCATAGCTTCTAGTATTGTTGAGTCGATTGCCTCTTCGTTCTTGATCCTGCGCCGCTCCTCCCATTCTCTGCGGCTTGGGTAAAACCACTTAAATCCTCCAGCGAGCAGTCCTCCAAAGAATCCAAATATGCCAGAAACAGTCCAGCTTGCCCAATGGGAAGCGAGCCAGTTAAGAAGAGTCGCCATTTGCTCGAATTATATGGCGTGGTAGCATAAGCAGAAATAGAAAACCCGCCCTGGCAGGCGGGTTTTACTTTCTGGCTAAAGTTTAGCAAAACAGATATTGCTTTGGAATCCGAACTTGGGTTATCCAATGCACACGAAAGGAAGAAAACTATGAATACATTCGAGTTAGAGTTTCTGGACGACGTAAATCAACCAGCGCCGTCGGGCGTTATTGCAAGGGTCCGGGTCGCAAGGATGTCAGGTAGCGGCGACGATGAACCGCGTGACATTACGGCTGATTGCGCTTCGCGAAAAGAGTTTGACGAACAGATCAATAGGCTAATAGCGGAGCTTGAGAGAATCCGTGGGCAGGCTCATAGGAAATTCTCGGCCTATGGTGCTCGCTGGCCAGCAATGCACTCTTAGGGGCTTTCGTGCGCTTGGGGCATATAATGCGGGCCGGAGGATTGGCGATGACAATCACACTTTTCAAGCCAAATAGCGAGGCCCTGACGGACTACCCGAACGTCCACAACGTGGAAGTGAAAGGCGGCACATTGACCTTTTACTGGAAAAACAAGGCAGGAGTCTCGAAGGTTGTAACGTCAATGCCTTTCCTTATCCAAGAGGTCATTGCCCAGCCTGACTAGTTCATTGTCTAGTGCTAGCGACGCACTATTAGAACAGCACCCCAAATCGCGGGTATAATCCCGCATCAAGGAGGGGTTCTAGTAACGGACGCAATAGGTCATAAAGACAGGTGACCTGCCCCCATTTTCCGCATGGTGATCTTACAACTTAGCCAGCCGCCGTCGAAGCTGTGGGAAAGTTGGAAACGCCATCGGCGTTTTCAAAGCGGGCAGAGCCCGCGTCTTTTCCATAGCTTGTTTGGCGTGCAAATTCGGCTGGCGTGCGATAGTTCAGACTGCTGTGTGGCCGTTGTTCGTTGTAATCATGGCGCCAGAGGGAAATCTTCCGCCTGGCGTCAAAGAGATTCAGAAACCAACTGACTCGCAAACACTCATCGCGGAGCCGCCCATGGAAACTCTCCACGTGCGCGTTCTCTACATCTGCCAATTGCACCATTATCGACGGGTTCGGTAGCACGTTTTCGCGTCGTACATCCATTTCACCCTTGGCATGGACAGGAATTTGAGTTGGTTGTTTATCGCCGGACCTGGGGCGAGGATCGCGTCTTCTTCTATGACGCGGAAAACCGCCTAGTGGGGCTGCCGGCAGGCTGGACGGATGTTGCTACCGAAGATCCATTCGTAGCGCGGTCAGCAGGTCGGTCCCTATTCAGGGCAAGCGACCTCATTGCATTGGTAGAACACCTTCGCAATTTAGCCTCGACGGAGGCTGATCATGTGTAAGGCAAATTACGTGAATTATGTAAAGAGAAAGATGTGCAGCAGGATCCGGGGAAACCGCAAAGATCGCGATCCATTCTGCCGTGAATGCCCTTATTACCCAGATACCTGGGCTCGAACGGGACTTGACGGAATCACAAAAAAGCACATAATTATATTAACATATGTCGACTCGCACGCAAAAGCGACATGCATTACGCCAGCAGGGCACCCTCAATCCGCATCCTCAGACGGTGCAGGCCCCGTTGTTTGGCGGTCACGAGTTTTTCGATTCAGACGATTTGATCCAAGTCAAATACGAGATGCTTCGTCAGGCGCAAATGGAGGGACAGGCAGTGAGCGAGGCAGCGCGTTCGTTTGGTTTTTCCCGGCCATCGTTTTACCAGGCGCAAGCCGCCTTCAAAGAGTCTGGATTATCCGGTTTGCTGCCGCAAAAGCGCGGACCGCGAAGTGGCCACAAATTGACTCCGGCGGTGATGGCATTTGTCGCCGAGTTGCGGAAAGAACAGCCTTCTTCTTCCTGGGAGGACGTGGCCAGAAAAATCGCGAAGGAGTTTCAGGTTTCGGTTCATCCCCGCAGCATCGCCCGCCAGCAATCGCGTCAAAAAAAACTGCGCTGATCAAAGCCGAGGCGGTCCCTGCTGGCCACGACGCGGAGCTGATTGCTGCCTACGAGCAATTGCGCAGCTACGTTCTCGGGTCCGACCGTGCAGGCTCGCGGGCTCCCGGACTGGGAGTATTTCTCCAGCGCGGAATGAAGGCATGGATGAATGTCTGCCGAGGTGGCTCGATCGCAGTTCCGATTGCAACGGAAGCCAGGTCGCCCAGCATATTGCCTTCCCCGGTGCAGAATCAGATCGCACAGCTGATTGCCGGCATGCTGCTGGGACGCATCATCCAGGAGGCGAGATGAACCAGACCATCCACCAGAAGGTTAAGTCCACTCACCTGATGCGAGATGCCTACCTGTATATCCGGCAATCGTCACTACGCCAGGTCATGGAGAACACCGAGAGCACGGAGCGTCAATACGCGCTAAGTGAACAGGCGGTGGCACTGGGCTGGCCGCGGGATCGCATCGTGGTGATCGACCATGATCTGGGACAATCAGGCGCCTCCAGCGATCGCGAGGGCTTCCGCCGGTTGGTGACGGAGGTCAGCCTCGGGCATGCGGGTATCGTGCTGGGTCTGGAAGTCTCGCGGCTGGCTAGGAACTCCAGTGACTGGCATCGATTACTGGAGATCTGCGCGCTCAGCGATACGCTCATCCTCGATGAAGATGGAGTGTATGATCCTGCGCACTTTAACGACCGCCTGTTGTTGGGCTTGAAAGGGACGATGAGTGAAGCCGAGCTCCATGTGCTCCGAGCCCGGCTGCAAGGCGGCATCCTCAACAAGGCTCGACGCGGCGAACTGTGGATGAGACCGCCTATCGGGTATGTTTACGATGCCCAACTTCGCCTAGTCATGGACCCTGATCAACAGATCCAGCAGACTGTGCGTATGCTTTTTGCAACCTTCCGTCGTACCGGTTCTGCGCTAGCCACAGTGCGGGCCTTCCGTCGCCAGTCGCTGTTGTTTCCGCGTCGTTTACATAGCGGAAGCCGTAAGGGCGACGTTTTGTGGGGAAAGCTGGAGCACTGCCATGTCCTCCGGGTCCTGCACAATCCGCGGTATGCTGGCGCATATGTGTATGGCCGCACCCGAAGCCGAAAGACGATCGATGGCGATTCGCTAGTCCAGTCCGTTCACCGGGAACAATGGCACGCCTTTCTGGAGCAAAGCCACCCTGGCTATATTAGCTGGACAGAATACGAGCATAATCAACATCAACTCCGGGAGAATGCCCGTGCTCGAGCCTGCGACCGCGACAGAATGCCCGCCCGCGAGGGCTGCGCACTACTCCAGGGGCTGCTCATCTGTGCCCGGTGCGGCCGCCGCATGACAGTGCGATATCACTGGCGCGGCGGCCGGCTGCGCCCGGATTACGTATGCCAGCGCAAGGGGATCGAAAATGCCGAGGGCATCTGCCAACGCGTGCCGGGGGCCGATATCGACAGCTCGGTCGGAAATCTGCTCGTGGAGCTGGTCAATCCAGTCACACTTAAAATAGCCTTGGTCGTTCAGCAGGAGTTGGAGGCACACCTGGACTCGATCGATGGACTGCGCCGGCGACAAGTCGAACGCGCACGTTATGAAGCTGAAATGGCGCAACGACGCTTCATGAGAGTTGATCCTGACAACCGCCTCGTTGCCAACTCATTAGAAGCCGATTGGAATCAAAAGCTGCGCCTTCTCTCGGAAGCCCAGGAGGAGTATGAACGCCAACGCAATCAAGACCGTGAACGGATGAATGAAGAACAGCGGCAAGCTGTACTGCAACTGGTACAAGACTTCCCCAGGGTCTGGCGTGATCCTCAAACGACAGATCGAGATCGAAAGCGGATGGCGAGGTTACTCGTCGAAGATATAACTCTTCTCTACACCGATGTTATTACCCTTCATCTGCGCTGCCGAGGAGGGGCGACCAAAACCATCGTCCTATCTCGACCGCTGCGTTCGTGGGAAACGTGGACGACCAAACCCGAAGTTGTTGCGACTATCGACCAGCTGTTGAATCACCACACCTATAACGAAATCGCAACACTGTTGAACGACCGTGGACTTCGATCTGGACGGGGAGTAAGTTTTACCTCTGCCATCATCGCCCGGATTCAAAGACGGTATGCTCTTCGCTCACGCTATGATCGGCTGAGGGCTGCAGGGCTGCTCACAGTTCAAGAAATGGCGGACCGGCTCCACGTCAACCCAAAGACCATCAAGATCTGGTGCGTGCATGGTCTCCTTAAAGGCTCCCGCTATACAGACAAGGGCGAATCCCTCTACGAGTTCCCCGACGAGGCTCCTCCTCAAAAACAGCAAGGCGTTAAGCTTCGCCTCCGTGCAGCAAAACCCCACATCGTGCCAGATTCCTCCAAAGAGGTGCAGTATGAAACGTAAGGGTTCTGTGTTGGCTTGCCCGGCTGGATGTGCCGCAGCTCAATCTTCCACTCCAGGGCCCAGGCCAGGAAATGACGGCTGGTCAGTTCCGGTCCGTTGTCGCAGCGAATCGCCTGCGGCAAGCCGCGCACGGCGATGATCTCGTCCAGCACCCGCGTCACCCGCCGACTGGCAAAACCTGTGTCCACTTCCAGCGCCAGACACTCCCGCGTGAAGGCATCAACCACACTCAACACGCGGAAGTTGCGGCCTGCGGAAAGCACATCGTGAGCGAAATCCAGAGCCCACTCCTGGTTGGCGCAACTCAACACTGGCCGTGGTGATCCAACGCGCACGCAGTGCCTGCGCTTCTTCCGCTTCAGGCACAGACCTGCTTCGCGGTACACCCGCCACAATCGCTTATGGTTCACTCGCTCGCCTTCCCGTTCCACCAGCACCTGCAATCTCCGATAACCGTACCGCGGCTTCTCCCGGGCCAGCCGTACCAGTTGCTCCCGCAGCGACTCATCCGATCGCCGCGATCGATACCGATAACTCGACACCGCAAGCGACATCAGCCCGCACACCCGGCGCTCGCTGGCTCCATACTGCGATCGCAAGCAGCTTGCATCCGTCCTTCGGTCTACGAGCTGAGGCCGTTTTTTGCGATCACCGCCTTCAGCATCTCCTTGTCCAGACTGAGATCTGCCACCAGACGCTTCAGACGTCCGTTCTCGTCTTCCAGCGATCGCAACCGCTGCGCATCACTCACATCAAGGCCGCCATACTTCGCCTTCCACGCGTAGATCGTTGCCTGGCTGACGCCACACTCCCGGGCCACATCATCCACCGTGCGACCGGCTTCGACCTGCTTCAGCGCAGCGATCATCTGCGCCTCCGTATGCCTGCTCTTCGACATAAATCCGCCCTCTCCCAATACGATTTCATACTCGGTTCTGTGCGGATTTAGGGGTGCAGGTCACAGGCCCGGAGCGGGTCCGCACTGCCAAGAGATACTTGTTGATGGAACCGCCATCAATTGCTACCTGAACTACAATCCGGAATCTGCGCGGGTGGAGATTGTCCAGATTATGCCACGCGGAACCCCGGATAAACTTCTGAGAGATTTCCCTGACGATGAGTCAGCTTGGAGTTGGGCTAGGACTGAAGTTTATGCTCGGAGATTACGTTAGGCCAGCAACGCAGTATTAGGACACTACCCAAAATTATTTTATTCCCGTTCATTTCTCATTTCTTCATTTCTAACCTCTCAAAAGTTCAAGATGCCCCGGCCTCGCACTACAGACACGAAGCCGGCTCGGATTGGGCAAGACGGGGTGGAGCTGACCGAGTCGAGAATCTTCGGGTCGCTGGCGCGGAGTGAAACGATCGGATTTGACGGGGCTCCGCAAAGAATCGGAAGACGCATCGGTGTCAGCTCGCCAGCGGCGCGCAAGCTCTGGCCCTTCTGCGGAGTCGTAACCTGTCCTGCCACGCTCGGGCCAACGCAATCGGACACGAGCTCCGGCACATTGCTTTTCCCGGCTCCTAAGCACCCTTCGTCCGATCCGCCCACGAAGCGTAGATTTCCTGAAAGATGCCATCCAGCGATTTTGTGATGTCCCAGCCGGGATAGTGCTCCTTCATTTTACGCAGATCGCTGATATAGCAAATATGGTCTCCCGACCGGTTCTGCTCTCGATACTCATAGACCATCGGCTTGCCGGAGATGGCCTCGATTCTGCTGAACGCTTCGAGAATCGAACAACTGTTTGAGCGGCCTCCGCCGATGTTGTAGATCTCGCCGGGGCGCGGCTTGGCGATAAACGCGGCGATAAAATGTGCAACATCGAGCGAGTGGATGTTGTCGCGCACCTGTTTGCCCTTGTATCCGTACACGTTGTATCTGGTTTCGGTCACGTTGCACTTGATCAAGTAGCTCAGAAAGCCGTGTAACTCGACACCGGAGTGACTGGGGCCGGTCAGGCAGCCACCGCGCAGTGCGCACGTCGGCATGCCAAAGTAGCGCCCATACTCCTGCACCATCACGTCGGAGGCAACCTTCGATGCGCCAAAGATGGAGTGTTTTGACTGGTCGATCCGGAAGCTTTCCGGGATGCCGTTCCAATACGCCTCGTCGGCATATTCCCAACGGGTTTCCAGTTCCTTCAGCGGCAGCTCGTTCGGCGCATCTCCGTAAACTTTGTTCGTTGACATCGACGCAAAGGGCGCTTCAGGCACACTCTGGCGCGCGGCCTCGAGCAGATTCAATGTCCCCACCGCGTTGGTATCAAAATCCTCAAAGGGAATCGATGCCGCAAGATCGTGACTGGGCTGCGCTGCAGTGTGAACAATTGCATCCGGCTTGATCTGTTTCAGCAGAGCCAGCACTCCCTGACGGTCGCGGATATCCAGTTCGTGATGAACAAATCCCCGAATCACTTGTTCCAGTCGGTGCTGATTCCATCTTGTATCGCCTTTAGGGCCGAAGAATATTGCGCGTTGATTATTGTCGATCCCGTGAATCTCCCAACCTTCAGAAGCAAAATAAAGACAGACCTCGGACCCAATGAGACCCGAAGATCCCGTGACAAGGACCTTTTTCATTGAATTCTCCCTATCCGACAATTCCACTTCGATTTCAAATTCAAATCAGAACGTACGCTCCAATATAAACCGAGGGCGTGACTGTGCTTCGACGCTGGAAGAGCCATCCGGAGGTTGGTTAGATGGCCGCACGGGCTCATTCGACATGAATCGAGTTCAATCAGCAATTCATCTGGGAAGAGTCCAAATGTGAACATTAGCTCAATTTCGGGGAAGCGAAGGAACAACATTAGGCTCGATGTCATACGCGTAAAGAGCAATCCGCAACCGCGTACAGAGCGCGTGGTGCGGCCGGACGCCCCGGAAAGACCTGCCGTGATGAGCGAGCCGGCTGTCGATTTCGAGCAGTATCCCGTCCAGAAGATTAATCCCACCTGGTTGAAATGCGGGTGCGCGTTATGTGCCCGTTCCGGCGAATACGACGCCGATGGTGCGCATGATGATCTTGAAGTCCAGCCAGATGCTCCAGTTTTCGATGTACGTCATGTCGAGCGATACATAGCTGGCAAAGGAGGGATCCTGGCGGCCCTGCACCTGCCACAGGCCGGTGATGCCCGGAGTCACGTCGAGGCGGCGCAGATGTTTGAGATCGTAATAGCGCACCTCGCCGGCCAGCGGCGGACGCGGCCCCACGATACTCATCTCGCCTAGGAACACGTTGATGAACTGTGGCAGCTCATCGAGCGAGTACTTGCGCAGAAACCGGCCCACGCGCGTGACGCGCGGATCCTTCGACACTTTGAAGAGCACATCGTCGCGCTCGTTCATGTGCATGATTTCTTCGCGGCGTTGATCGGCGTCGCGGACCATGGTGCGGAACTTGATGCAGCGAAAGAGTACCGCCTTTTTGCCGATGCGCTCTGAAGTGTAGAAAACCGGCCCCGGCGAATCGAGCTTGATGGCAATGGCGATCGCCAGAAACACAGGCGAAAGCACAATCAGAATCGGCAACGAAAAAACCGAGTCGAGGACACGCTTGAAGACCAAGCCCATCTCCGGCACGCTGCCACGGTGCAGCGGAATGGTGGGAAACTGGCCGATGTACTCAATGGGGGTCATCCCCGGCACGCCGCTATAGAATTCAGGAACGACACGCAAATCCACACCATGCTCGACCGCTTGTTCCAGCACACTCTGGACGACTTTGGGCTCGCAGGGAGACGTGAAGACGATCTCATCGATAAACTGCTTGCGCGCTTGTTGGAAGAGCGTTTCCACACTGCCAACTACATCGCCAGGCTCCTCGGCGGTGCAGGCCGCAGTGCCGGGCATCTCGACAAAGCCCTTGAATGTGTAACCAAGGTGGCGAATGCGTTCGAGATGTTTGCGCAGCGCTTGCGCTTCAGCGCCTGTGCCGACAATTAGGACGTTGCGTGTGTCCAGTCCGCGATCAAAGCGCCGGTACAGCAGAAGGCGATAAACGAGGCGCCTCAGGCCCACAGCGAAGGCGACCAAAACCACGGTGCTCAGCACGATGGTGCGCGGAATATAGGTGGCATGCAACAGGTACAGTGTGCCGGTAAGAAGCAGTCCGGAGGTCAAGCACGCCTGCGCACTCAGCCTCTGCTCATGCAGAAAGTTCGTCATGTGTCTCGGCGTGTAGAGGTGCAGCCGCCGGCTGGTCATGATGAGAACGAAGGTGAATCCGCAAAGGAAGGCCAGCAGAACCCACATGGAACGGCCAAAAAAGAGGGCGCCGTGCCAGAATAGCCGTGCGCCATTGACCGGCGTGGTATGGAACTCGTAAAGTGTGGTCAAAGTGGCGGCGCCAATGACCGTCAACACATCCAGCGTCATCCACAGTCTTGACGCGCCACGCGAGCTCCGCGACGAAGCTCCTTCCAAGCCCGATTCCGAATCGCCTTTGGAAGCCAGCGAAGATGACAGCCATTGCCAGAAACTCGAACTCGCCATATGAGATGAACCCAACTCAATCGTTCAGAAGTGCGTGGATCACAGACGACTCCGACTGATCAGCAAGACGGAGAGAACCAAAGCACGGGTGAAACTTCACAAGCGCCAAGGCGCCGCGGCTGCAACAGCAGGCAGAGAAATTGACGCAACCGGAAGGCAACCCATGCGAACTTCATGTTGAAAGACATGCCCTTGCTGCGTTTCTTCGGAAGACTTTGTGGTGATAACGAATGACAAATTCAAAGCAGAGATCCGGACTTCTTTCAAACCTGCGATACACAAAAAACACACCATTTCTTCAATCAGCGATGATGCGATGATGATTGCAACTGTTAGGCACAAGCATCGCTCAGGGAGCCTTGGACTTGCAAGTGGAAATGCACTGCGGAACGGTTCCAAACTGTGCAACAACCCGGTTACTGCTGGTTCACACTCACCGGGTGACTCCATTTTAGCGCGAAACTGTTGCAAATCAATACAGTTCCGGGAACTATTTCGGTGGTACCAGATCGGCATCCAGGGAAAGAAAGAGACGGATGTCAGGGTCCGGGAAAACGAGAAAATCCTTGAGTGGGCCGAAGAACTCCGCCCTTCCCTGGTCAAGAAAGAGGACGGTGACGTGCGAAACGACGATGCTGGTATAGCCGAGCTGATGCTTCAGGCGTTGGATGAGCCCACTCAGACGGCGCGCAATGATGGGGTCAACCATGATAGTGGGTTCATCGTAGAGCACAATCTCAGGTTGCGCGGCGAGTGCGCGAGCCATGGCCACGGAGCGCTTGCGTCCTGTGGACAGGCTGGCCGGAAGGGCGTCGACCACGTCTTCGGCGCCGACCGAGCCAATCAGCCGGTCGACGATTTGCTCCCAGCGAAACGTCGCTTGAGGTCGGGAGTTCCCTTCCCAGCCAAGAACCTGTGATCCGGAATAGGCTTAAAAGCCCGCGTTACTTAATAGGACAAGAGTGCAGCGCATTCCATCAAGGGCCAGAGCGGCAGCTCAAACAAAGGCCGGATAGATTCGCGCAGACCTACAATGTCATTCTCATTTTTCGCTTGCAATGCGGCGGCGGACCAAACATTTCGGATCGACGGTCAACCGCCCGGAAACCGGTTTTCAAATTCTTCCAACGAAGATGGAGACAGTTTAGGGCACGAGTAAACTCGTCCCCTTTCAAAACAACGACTCATTGGTGGGTCATGTTTTGAATCTTCGCGTTTATGGCGAAGACTGGATGGTCTGGATGGCGCAGCCGCCGGTTCCGCCGGAAGTAGAGCAGGTCTGGTTGGAGAGCGTGGAGAAGTAAATGTTCTGCGCGCCGGAGCTGGCGTTGTCGACGACAATGCCGCTGGTGCCTCCCGCTTCGGCGAGCGCCCCAGTGGGTGACGTGCTGCCGCTGATGGATCCGCTGTTGACGTTGTAGCCGATGATGCAGCCGTTGGCGAGCGAGGCGGTGCCGCAACCTGTGGCGCTGCCGTAGGCTAGCACACTGAGGAAGAGGTAGTCGTTAGAGCCGCCGGCGTAGAACTCGGTGACCTGAAGGCCCGCGGCGTAGAGCGAGTTGGTGTAGTTGGAGGAGACGGTAGGTCCGGCGGTGGCAGCGCCGCTGCTCATGGTGCCGCTGCTGATAGCGATTTGATAGAGGGTGTTGTTGGCGGGGCCGGTGTTGCCGACGACGTAGAGGTGTCCTGTGCCGGAGGAGTTGAAGTAGGCATTGTCGAAGGTGCCAGCGAGCAGGAATTCGTAGCCAGTGCCGACGGTGGCTTCGGTTCCAGTGGCGGCGGAGCTGAAGCCGACGGGGAACTGAAAGACGGCGGCGCAGGGTGTGGATGAGACGCAGTTGGTGGTGCCGTCGTCGCCAATGAAGGCGAAGACCTGACCGGTCGTGGAGTCAACGATGGGACCGTCGAGGATGCCGGCATTCGCGTCGAGTTGTGCGGACTTGGTGACGGAGCCGGAGGAGTTGATGGAGTAGAGGTATCCGCACGAGATGAAGTTGTTGGTGGCGGAGGGCTCGCAACCGGATGATGAGTTGAGGAGATAGTCGCCGACGAAGACGCGGCGGCTGACCGCGTCGTAGACGGGACTGGCGAGCGACGCTTTGGTAGTGGAGTTGAGCGTGATGGGCCAGGGACTTGTGGTGTTTTCGGCAGGCGTGCCGGACGCGTTGAAAATGTTGATGAATTGATGGAGCGCTCCTGCGTCGTCGCCGACATAGATCGTGCTGGAATTGATGCCGGTGTTGTAGGCGGGGAAGGGCGAGGAGACTGAGTCATTGGCGCTGCCGCTGAAGGGGATGGTGGTCATGCAGGGTGCGGTGCAGCCGTCGTAGGTTCCGGCGGTTTTGGATGCGGGGCTGACGGGGCTGGTGAGTGTGCCGTTGGAGGCCTTCCACGTGAGCAAAACGAGACTGGCCTGGCCGGAGCTGTTTTGCACGAAGGCGATCTGCGAGCCGTCTAGCGAGAGGGCGGGCGAGGTGGTGATGGCGCCGGCAGTGTTGTAGGCCCAGTAGACGGTGGGTGCGCCGCCGTTGCAGCCGGCGTAAATATTGTTGAAGGCGATGATGCTGGCCTGCGAAGACGTGCCGGTGAGGCCGGTGTTGAAGACGACAAAGTCGTTGCAGCTGGCGGCGCCGGTGGTGTAGGCCGCGGGGAAGCCGCCGAGGCCGACAGTGCCGTTGCTGCCGAGCGTTTCGCTCCAGTCTTTTTGAATGTGGTTGCGGATCATGCGATTGGCGAAGGGTTCGCGCATGGGCCGGCGAACGGGCTCGGCGCCGATGCGCTGGACGGGCGGAGGGATGAGGGCGCGAGTAAGTCCGAAGGGAAGCGTGGTGGTGGTGGCTGTGGTGCTGGAGTTCGTGGTGGTGCTGAAGTTCGTGGTGGTCGGGGCAGATTGAGAATCTTCGAGGGACGGGTTGAGGGCGGCGTTAGGAGCGGGCTGCTGGTTCTCAGAGCCGAGCGCATTGCGGAGCGGGTCGGCGGCGTCGGAGCCGGATAGTGGATCGGGCAACGCAAAGCGTGTGGCGTTGGCGATGCGCTTCTGGAGCTGAATCATATAGCGGGGATCGTTGGCGATGGTGAGCCAGCGGTCGTAGGTGTTGTTGCGAAGGGCATCGTCGGCGGTGCCGGGATGAGAAAAGATCAGGTGCGCATGCGACCAATCCCAGGGCACGCCGGTGGCGGCTTGCGCGTGTGCGAGGAGCGCGGAGGCAGATGCGGCAGAGAGGATGACGAGCCTTACAGCCAGCCGAGAGATCCACCCGCTTGCGCTCTTCATGATCTCGATCCTCGCTTCATTCGTTCTTTTCTGCCGGATGGGGAGTGCCGGCGACTGCGTTTCATTGCCAGGCAGTGTTGAAGGCCAGGTTGTAGGCGTTCACGCTGCCTATTCCGGTGGCAAAGTCCCAACCCGGCGTGGCGCCGTAAGCCGGTTGCCACGATGCAGGAGCAGTGGCGATGGTCGGCGAAGCGGAGCAAGTCGCGCCTGACCCTCCGCCGCCGGTGAGCGTGCAGCTCGTGCCTCCCGCATATCCCTGGCCGTCAGCAGTGATGGTGATACTGGTGACGGCTCCTCCCGATACGGTAGCCGAACAGGTGGCCTGCGATGCGCCGTCCCACAGGGTTGTGCCGCCGGGAGATTGGTAGGCATTGAGATTGCTGGGGGCGCCGAGTGTGCATGTGGGAGCGCTGGTGTAGCCTGAGCCTCCGGCCGTAACGATGCCCGGACTGACCAGGGCTTGCGTGCTGAGCGAACCATAGACGGTGGTTGAACCCCCGTAGCAACCGACCTCGATGGAGGAGCCGTTATATAAGCAGTCAATGTCGTTGTCGCCCTGGGTGATGTCGTAAAACGCGCACGAGGATGCCAGACCTTGACGCGGCGGCTGGTTGATGGAGTAGCAGGAACTGTTGCCGCCCGAGCCGAACTCGCTTTCAGCGATGGAATAGTAGGTCGGGTTAGGGTTGCCGACCTTGGTCAAACTCCATTTTTCATTCACCAGAGCCTGGATGGCGGCCATCAACGGCGCGGCCACGGATGTTCCGCCAAATCCGGCCCAGGTGCTGGGCGAACCCGAGCAGGACGTCCCCTGATTGCTGGTGTCAGAGAAGCAGATGGTGACGTAATGCCCCCACATGCCGTTCGAGGCGAAGAGGGAGATGTCAGGAATATCGCGCACGCCGTCGGCAGGATTACCGAAGATGCCGGACTGCCACGAGGGCTTAGCGTACCCCGCGCACGTTCCGTCAACGACCGCATAGCTAGTCTGGTCCTTTTGCCCTCCTCCGGTGGCGCAAGCGCTGGGCCCGCCAGCAGCCGCGGCGGTGCTCCGGAAAGTGGAAGTGGCGCACTCTCCGGAGGAGCCGTATCCGGCGGTTTTTCCCTCATAGTTATAGAGCAGGTAGCCGGCGCAGGAATCATTCCATGGAACCTCAGGGACGTAGGATTTTGCCGAACCATCGGTGATGGTGTTGGACGAAGGAGGATTCCAGTACGTGCTGATGGGGACGACTGGATTCCCGTTGGTTGCGTTATACGCGTCTTCAAAATCTGTGCCGCCGACGGAGACGTTGTAGACGGTTTCGCCCCATCCCGTGATGCCAATGCCCGAGAGTGCTTCTGTTGAGCCCCCGGTAAAGGCTGGCGCGCAACCGGAGGCGCCGGCATCGCCCGCAGAAACGAAGATAGAGACGCCCGCCCCCGCCCCGGTCTGAAACGCTGTCTTGAAGGCTGCATTGGCGGCCGCACCGTTGATTGCTTCGCACTCGCCGTAACTCTGGCTGATGATCGCCGGGGGTGTGGCCGAGTTGACGAGGTTTTCGACGGCAAACAAAACGCCGTTGGTGGTAAGGCTATTTCTGCAGGTGGCTACCACGATGGCCGCGTCGGGCGCCATGGCGCTGGCAACCTCCGCATCGATGTCGGCCTCACCGTCAGCCGAATTCGTGCCCGGATTGGTGCAAGTGGCGCCGCCGCTCGGGTGCGTGGTGGTCACGGTGCCAGACCATTTGCTGAGAAAAGTAGTGCGGTAGGTGGCTACGTCGTTGGAGTAGGTGTTGCTGTCCTCAACCAGCGTGATGGTCTGGCCTGCACCGTTGATTCCCAGCCGGAAGAGAGGATTCAGGTTATAGATCGTCTCGAGGTCCGCTGCGACCAGGGCATAGCAATTGTTGCCGGTGCTGTCAGTGGGGCCGGAGCAATCGGAAAACGTATAGTTTGCGTGAACGCGCGGGACCCGCATCTGCTCCGGCTGGAAGTCATGCAGGGAGACCACGCCGACCACAACAGCGGCGAGCGCTGCAGGAATCTGCGGATCGCTTATGTTGGCGATATGTTGTTTACCGTGTACCTCGAGGTGATGGATCTCGGTGTGGAAGGCTTTGCGGATATCACCCGCCGTGCCGGAGAAGTCGATGACCATCTGATTGGGGTAGATGTAATCAACGGTGAAGCCGTAGGACTGAAGCCAGCTCGTGATCGTGTTGAGATCCTTTTGCGCCAGTCCGTACATTTCTCCTTGTTGTGCCGCCGTGAGCCATTGGCGGAAATTGGGCGAGCTCTTGTTGGTGAGGCCGTCAATATATTGGTCCAACTCCTGCTCGAGCTCGGGCGCCCGCTTCAATTGCAGCAGCATGTGATCCAAGGGGAAGCTGTCATCCACACGGCCACGATCATATTCAGTCCGAGCTTCCGGGCGCGTGTTGCCGCGAAGCCGGATCAGCTTGCTTTCATCGATGGGCTGGGTGATGAGAATGGGTTTGTTTCGACTGTTCGCCTGAGCCTGTGAGATGGCCTGGTGAGCAGCGAGTAGCGCCAAGCCAGCCAAGGCGCAGGCTGATATTTTCTGAGTCATGGTTTTTCGGGACCATGGATTCATGGAGGAACTCCCGCTCAAGTTCGATTCCAGCGTGGTAGGGCCCGACCTCTTTTGCCATCGTGGGGGATAGTTTAGCGCAATGTGGTGTGGGTCGAATTAGTTCACTGGCGAGGTGGTGCACCGTTGGTAATCCCTTTGCGATTTGCGGATCAAGACGGCGGGCACTCCCGACGGCGATGAAATGCCCTTCGATGTTTCTCTCGAGCGTGGGGTGAACCCATTGTTGGTAGCCCACGCCAAGTCATGAATGCGACTTCGGACCAGCCTATGGATACCATTTCAGCGCGAATCACGATCTTTATCCGCTGAGAGCGAAAAACGGCTACCCCTTCAAGAGGCGGTAGAGCGCCCAAAGGCCCGGAAGGCGTCTGGCAGCCTGGCGACACGTAAGTAATAATCTTGATTACCGTTTTGAAAAAATAGGAGTACTATATTGAATCATTAATCTATACTTCAGGTTATTTGACTTACTTTTCTCTTGGGAAAGGCTCCATGCTGGTTCCTGTTAAATGTCCGAATTGTGAATACGTCAGCGACTACATCCCTCCAGCAAGAATCCATCCGGGCCAGAGCTACGCGACAGCATGCGAATTGTGCGGTCGGATAATCTACGGGACTCTGCCCTTATACGAGGTCTATTCAAAGTCAGAGGAGAAGAACGGGATAAGTCACTTGGAGGTTGGAGGCTCTTTCCGTCCGGAAATCGAGCACGCGCATTCAGGCAGGTGGTAGTAAACCCGGATTTCCATTTTGAGCCGCGATTATGAAACCTCGGAGCGCCGCCATCGTCAATGTTTATGAGGGTGCAAGCGCGGCGACGGCGTTCCGGAGGTATGAACCCAATGGGTGAGAAACAAAGCCAGCCTTTTCAGCTTTCCTTCAATGCCTCTCTCAAGGTCGGTTTCCAGGGTTCTCGCGTCACTTCCGACGGCGGCCTGCTCCTAGTACGGGAACTTGATGAGCGACTGGGGTTCGGAGAATTGATCGCGCAGCATCTGACCGATTTCCGTGGAAAGAATACGCAACTTGGATTCGCCGACCTGCTGCGGCAATCAGTCTATAGCCGCCTTGCTGGTTACGAAGACCTCAACGACGCCGAGAGGCTTTGCCAGGACCCGACCTTCCGGCTGATCGGTTCGGAAAGGATTTGGGATCGAGGCGCTGCTCTCACCTCGCGGTTGCAGAGTTTTGAGACTGAGATGCTGGCCGAGGGCACAAACTTCGCGGGGTTGGCACGGCTGAGTCGCGAACTGGTGGGGAAAGCAGAAGGGATCAGTTCGCCGTCCCGGACCGTGCTGGACATGAATTCGACGGAGATTCCGGTGTACGGAGAGCAAGAGCAGAGCGCTTACAATGGCCATTTCGAGTCTACCTGTTACCACCCTCTGTTGCTATTCAACCGCGACGGAGATTGTCTGGCGGTTAAGCTCCGTTCCGGCAATGTTCACAGCGCCGAGGGCTGGGAAGAACTTCTGCTGTCCGAGATTGAGCGGCAACAGAAGATGGGCAAGGAAGTGGTGTTTCGCGCCGATGCCGCCTTCGCCAAGCCAGAGATTTACGAAGCGCTGGAAAGCCGGGGCGTGAAGTACGCCATCCGCATCGCGGCCAATGAAAACCTGGAACGGGATGTGGCGGAACTGCTGCCGCGCCCGGTGGGGCGTCCCAGTTACAAGCCGATCGTGTGGTACAAAGGCTTTCTTTACAAGGCCGCCAGTTGGACGACGGCACGGCGAGTAGTGGCGAAGGTTGAGCATCATGCCGGAGAGTTGTTCCCGCGCATCGGGTTCATCGTGACCAATCTGGAGACGCCGAGCCGGGCGGTGGTACGGTTCTATAACAAGCGCGGGACGGCCGAGCAGTGGATCAAGGAAGGCAAGCAGGCGGTAAAGATGACACGGCTGAGTTGCCACCGCTTCCGGTCGAACGAGGTACGGCTGTGGCTGAGCGTGATCGCATACAACCTGGGCAACCTGTGGCGGCGGTTGGTGCTTCCATCCGGCATCTCAGACTGGTCTTTGACCAGCCTCCAGCAGCGGTTGGTGAAGACGGGCGGACGGTTGGTAAAGCATGCCCGCTACTACTGGCTATTGTTGGCAGAGAGCCATCTGACGCGGCGCCTGTTTGGAAGCATGCTGCGCCGGATGGAGGCATTGCCGCTGCCAGCCGGCTAGGCGTGGCAGAGAGGCGAAACCGATCTGGACGATGGAAGGGGTTGACGCAGGAGGTGTCCGAAAAAGTGCTTCGAAATGGGGCAAATGATGGCTCTTTGGTCCTGGAGGCGGCCCAGCCGGGCACGCTCGGGGCTCTGACGTTGGAACGAATGCAACAAAGATCGCCAGCGGAGGCAAATGGGGATATATTGGTGGGCAGGCAAAAGGCAAAACGGAAATTCCGGGTTAGTTGTGTCTGTCGAGGAGCTACGGATGGAAGCGCATGAAATTAAGCGAAGTTCGCAGTTAGACCTAGGTAAGTACGATTCCGACAAGATAGATAACCGCTATCTTGAGTGGTACGACCCCATCCTTGCGCCCTACCTGCAAAAGAAGATGGCCCTGCTCGAGCTCGGGGTGGCTAAAGGCGGCTCACTGATGCTGTGGCACGACTATTTTCCCTTGGCTACGATTGTCGGCGTGGACATCAATCCGCCTAAAGGGTTTCCGCTTTCCGAACGAATACGTATCTTTGAGGGCAGCCAAGCCGATATCCCGTTCTTAACTTCTGTCGCAAGTGCCTCTGCGCCCGACGGGTTCGACATCATCATCGATGACGCGTCACACCTGGGCGAATTGACAGAGATTGCGTTTTGGCATTTATTTGATCATCACCTTAAACCCGAAGGGCTCTATGTCATCGAAGATTGGGGCACAGGATACTGGGATGACTGGCCCGACGGAAAGAGTTTGGACCTCGATGAATTGCGACGGAAACGCCAGACAAATAGCACATTCTGGTCAAAAATTGTGAGGAGACCGCGACCCAAGGATCCATGGGCGTGCCATAGTTACGGGATGGTTGGATTCGTCAAGCGGCTTGTAGATGAGCAGGGGGCAGCCGACGTCACGAGGAGGAATAATTACGGAAAATCAAAGAGGAAATCACGCTTTGAAAGCGTAACTATCACTCCGTCCATAGTCTTCGTTAAAAAGAGGTTGGACGGCTAAACTGGCGAGAGGCATCCAGGTGGAGAGTGGCCTGCCCGATATTTTGTACCAGCGTGAGTGTTAGTGTAGCTTAAGACTGAAGGGCCCAGTCTTTTTGCACCAACCGGAATGTTAGTCTTCGACTGGTTTAGGTTGCAGTCAATTCGCGGCGAGCCGCGAATTGACTGGCGAATTCGCCTAAATAAGATCAATCTTGAATTTGGTACTGTTGGATTTCGAAATAATGGTGTAGAGAATGCTGTGGTGAAGAACGTTTTGATTGACAAACAACTATGATGAACTCTTTCGATTTTATGCCTGAAGCTCAAGTGGCGCTTCGCCTTGCTTTTTGGCTCTTAGACCGTGCTGACCAGAAGTGCCATGCAGACGTTGCGATTGACGGGTAAAAGAGCTTGCGTCCGTCCAACTGCTGGAGAAGCATCGGACGCAACTGCTGATAGATTACTTGATTCGGGCGACATCAAACACTTCGTCCTGGTTAGAAATGACAAGTTTGTAGTCCACCGACGAGTGGCCGGATGGCAACGTGACTGCTTTCGCAAAAACGATCACGTCAGGGCGATGCTCGTAGAAATAGTCGTCCTTATGAAATTGAAAAATCATTCCATTGTCCAACTTCACGACTTTATTGTTACGGGCACCATCAAAATCTCCGGTGGTTTTTGTAGCCGCCACAATCGTGTACCCCACGAGTCCATCAAGAGTGCTGGCATCAATTGCATAGCATAGGGGCGAGAGCCAAACAGAGCCGGTTGCCAAAACCAAAACGAATAAAAGTCGATTCATGTCAGCCTCCTTTTTTCCAGTGTGTTGTCAACTACCCACTGCTCCGCACCACAATTTCTGGCACTCCTCGGTACTCCTGAATCATGCCAGTCGCGCAGACCCGCGCTCCCTCGGTCGGCAGAGCCCCGACCTTCTGCCGGTCGTCTCCCCAAATCAGAATCGTGAAAACCTGATTTGGATACGCTGCATCGAGATTGATGAACGTTGGTTCCCCTCGGCTGCTTGTCGCGATTCGTTCGCTGACTACTTTTCCGCATACCGTGGCCTTTTCGCCCTCATGGGCCTTGGCTTGTGCGGCTGAGATTGTCTGTGCTACAGCGGGTGTGAGGGAAAATGCCAGCAGCACAAATAGCAGTGATAGAGGGGTTCTCATTCTCGCCTCCACGATGGGTCGGAATCCGAGAACATGATACTCCCGGCGAGAAGTCACAGGATGGGGTCAATATCCGAGCAGATGAATCCCCTCTTGGCTAGGGCGAGCCCGCGTTCGGCGTATCGCTGTTTGGCCTCGCTCAAAATCCAGAAATACTCAACTTCTTCCTGATCCCACTTGAACTGTCCATCAATATCACTCCACTCCGCACGGACCTGCCGGACGCAGTATCGAGTTCTCAGCCCATTGGCATCATCAAGGAGGCTCAACTCGTAGTATTCCTGATCCCGCAAAGGGGTTTTGGGATCGGGGTTTTTTGAGAGCAATTCCTGCATAGCAAGAATGATGCTCCCGCTGCTTCGGGGAGCGCAACCGTGGGAGCCTGAAGAGCTTCCCGGATTCGCTCACCAGTCTCCTACGCACCTACAGAAAAAGCGGCGCGCTGATCCTGAGAAACGGACCAATTCGCCCCTTTGGACTTTTCTATAAGAAAACGGTAGCGGTGACACCCATAGCTGCCAGCAAAGAGAGTGGGGCAGTGCTCTCAGATCAACGGAAAGCGTTTCTATGTCCTCCGAGCTCCGGAACGGAGAATGGAAACAGGGCGGTCGCTTCTTAAATGACTACAGTGAGGATTCCATTCATAAGCTAATCAAAAGCCGTACGGCATTTCTATCAATATTTATTTGGGTGTCGGACGATACAAGGCCGGGGCGCTAAGACGAGAAGTGGTTAAAAGCGCTCTTGCGACTGGTCAGGTAGAGGACGCATGTATGCGAAAGTCAGGACTGTCTCCCGTCGTGAACGAGAATACGGAAATCTTGATTCTAGGAACGCTGCCGAGGGACACGTCCTAAGCCGCTGAGCAGGGCGCGTACGCGGCCTTGTTTACCACCTTCTGAACGTAATCAACTGGAGATTCGTTGCGCGGACAGCATGAAGGGCAGCAGCCCACGCCAGCGTTGACAGTACGGTTTTAGGAGGCGCGTTCCAGTAATTCCCTTTCCGCCCTAATCCAATCCTCTAACGAGCTTCCATGCTGGTAACCACGCTGTGCCCAAAACTGATACGCAAGTTGCTCAATCATCTCGTGCGAGATAGCCGTCGGCTGCGAAATCGCAACGACGCTCTCTTTCTTCGTCGCAGTCTTGCGCGGTTTTGCGGCTGCGGCCTTAGCCTTCTTCGGTGCGTCGACCTTCGCAACAAGCTCAATCCCCTTGCGTGGTGTTGTGGTAGTCTCCGCCACTTCAACAGCCTTCTCTTTCTTTGTTGAGGCTTGGCGTGGCGTTGCAGTCGCCTTCATCTTGTTCGCTGTATCTGCCATGGAAGTATCCTGTTATCGCTGGATTCGCAGCCACATTGTGGCGCATCATTTTAAGATTAACAAACGGCTTTGTCATCAGCGAATTAAAAACACAACAAAATCAGCAGGTCATGCGACGACACCAGATACTTTTCAGCGGTTGTCTCTTTGAAAGGACAGCCGCTCCAGCACTACAGTGCCCAGTAGAGCGTCCGGGCGGGCGGCGATAGGCGGATGCGTGCCGAAGGTACTACGAACCTCCACAGTCGCCAAATACTATCCGGAGTACGAGCGATACCCGAATCGACCGGATGGTCTTGTATTCCGTCCCGAAGTTGGAGCGGTTCATGGAGGAGCGGACTGTTGGGGGGGTAACGGAGCAAGGGTGTTGCGGGTCGCAAGGTCGAGTGCAGGAAACAGAAAGCCCCGGTCGGAAATGACCGGGACTTTTCGCATGTGTTTAGCCCCTGTTAGATTTGGCGGCTTCCGTTGCGGGAGCGGAGGTCTTCTCTGGGACAGCTTTCTTCGCCTTCACCTCAGGGGCTTTCATTGCGGGTGCTTTGTTCGCAGCAACTGCCTTCTTGGCCGGAGGCTTCTTTGCCACCTTCTTTGCGGGAGCCTTTTTCACGGCCTCCTTAGCTGCCCTAATCTTCGCCCAACGCTTCCTTTGTCCCGCTGCGATACGCTTACGGGCTGCTGCGCTCATTCCCCGTTTCTTGGCTGGAGCGGCGGCTTTCTTCGCTACTTTGGCGGGAGTCGTCTTCACGGCTTGTTTGGCTGCTGCCCATCTCTTGCGCTGTGCCGCTGCGATTCGCTCACGAGCCGCCTTGCTGAGTCTTGCTCTCTTCCTCGGCTTTGAAGCTGCTACGGCTACCGCGCTGGCTCCGAGTACACCAGTCAGAACAGTCCTTGCCTTTTGCAGCTTACTGATCTCCGAGTCAATCGCGGCGATGATAGCTTGAGTGTCCATTCGGGCATTCCTTTCGCAGTAATCATACAGGAATCCATTCGAAGGACGACCATGAAACTACTCAAGTCGAATCACACCGGGGGCAAGGAAATTGCTGGATTGAAGACGTAAAGGGAAGCTGAACTTGGGTTGTGGGATAGCAAAGAGAACTAGGAGGCATTTACAACGGCACCGCAGGTCTGAATCGTTGATGGAGCCTTGTGTCTCTAAGGATGGTATTCAAATTGCCCATAAGAATCTAGGCACGGGCCTTGGTTGATGTCTTGGGAAAGGACGTAAAACCATGACTCAATCCCATACAATACGGTTCGTACATCGACTAAATAATGACGGCACAATCGATTCCATCTGCTGTGACTGCTTCATCACCGTCGCAACTGCGACCTCGGAGTCTGCTCTTCAGCGTGAAGAGCAAAAGCACATGTGTGACGCTTGGGTAATCGAGCGGTATAAAAATTCCCGCCGCCATAGAAATTCTTCGTAGTGCGTCTTATGCAGATTCAGACGGTTTTTTCGGTCATCCAAGAAGCGTGCCTCCATTCCCGAATAAACTCTTCAACTTATTTGCAAGATTGTGATCCACCCCGCTCGACCGGGCATCATGGTCAGTCAATCCCCCTGCATGTTCCACGAGTTCGATGATCTTCTTTGAGGATGCGAAATGTAGTTTGCGGGGCAGCGAGGTCTTCAAGTCTTCCTCAAGAAACTGGCAATGCCAGCCGTTGCGGCACTGGAAGGAGAGAGAGACGCGGCGTAGACTTTGCACATGGCGAACAAACCGGAATTGCTAGTTGACTATAATCTAAATTCGTATCCCATCTCTGCGAAATGCTCTATTTGCGGCGTTCAAATGCCGCGAATGAAATCTCTGGGAGCTTCGTCAGCGGAAAGCTGCAAATGGTTCGCAATTCAATTCGATCTCCACGTGAGACAGAAACACAGTCGCGAGGACGTGAACCAAAACTGGCCGAATTGGACGCGGGCCTCGCGGATTGGATGAATTCCGGAGAGGCTCGTGAATCTCGCGGCTGCGGATCGGCCTAGCGCCGCCTTACCGGGAGCGGCTTGCGCTCCTGGGGCTTCACCGCCGTTTCATCCACCGGCGTTGTTCCGGTCACGTCGGAGCTGAAGTTTGCACCCGCGGGCACCAGGTAGTTCTGTACCGTCTGACCGCTCATCGGATTTGTGACCACCGTGATGCGCGAAGCATCGATTCCCTGCTCCGTCACCAGGTAGTTCTTGGCATTCACGCCGCGTTGCGCGGCGAAGTATTCGACCGTGGCGCGCTTATGGCGCGTGGCGTACTGTTCCTGCTTGGCAGTCGTCGCTTTCTCAGTTTCGGTGGATTCGCCCACCAGGACGGCCTTGGCGTCAGCCTGCTGCTTCAGGTCCAGAGCCACCTGATCGAGGCAGGCCTTGGCTTCATTGTCCACGCGAGTCGGTCGCCGCGTATCGTTGGCGAAGGTGATGGAACAGAGTGCCTGCGCGTGCGGCTGCGGCGGTAGCGGAGGAGCTGCAATCGTCACATTCGTGCTGGAGTTTGCTGAGTGCCCTTTATCGTCCGAAACATTGCACGTGATCCCGACTACGCCTGTCGCCGCGCCGGCTGACGAGTACTCCGCGCTGGTCCCACTGCCTGTGACCGTACCCGCGGAAGCCGCGTAACTGAAGGTCAGCGGACGATTCTGCGGACTCACTGCCATTGAAGTGATGGTCGCAGTGTCGCCCGGCTTGATGGTGGTGGGGCTTACGGAGCAGGAGATGGTCGGGGGTTCATAGGCCTTTACGGTAATCCCAGCGGTGCAGTTCGCCGTCTCCCATGGCTTCAAGCCTTCCTTGCCCTTCTTGCCTTCCTTCACTGTTCCCTGCACCGAGTACTCTCCGGGTGCGAGCGAACTCGTGTCCACCTTTGCAGTGGTGTCGTTGCCGGTGACACCTGTGCCGGACCAGCTATAGATGACATTGTCTTTCGGATTCAACCCGCCTGCCTCGGCTGTCACCGTCACCGGGTCACCGGGATAGATGGTCTCAGGGTTGGCCGAACATGCCAGGGTGATCGGGGTGGGGGGAGTGACGTATCCGGAGTGAATCACCAACCCGGCGCTGAGGCGAGTGGCATTGATGCTTGCCGTGCCGCCGTAGATGCGGTTGCCGAAGTTGGCGTGCATGTATTCGTAGTCGGCTTGGACGAGACGAATCGCCATGCGATGGTTAAACCAGGGCGTTTCAAGGTCCAGTCCCCCACCAGCCGTGACGTCAGGGCCCCATGTATTGGGATTGTGGTCCGGCCCGCCGACCATGGCGCCGCCGCCCAACCCGTGAACGAATGGAGTAACCACTCCGGCAGGAAAGCGGAAAATCACGCCACCGGCCAAAGTCACAAAAGCGTCGTCGTTGCCTTGTGTGCCGATATCTGTGCCGGCAACTGAAGTACCGAACTCATGTTCAGCGGCCTCGACCTGAAGACCAACAAAGCGATTGTAGAAATACGCTCCACTCAGGATTGCGCCCGCGTTCACTGGATCGTAGGAAAAAGGTGCGATGGTCCCACCGGGCTGAGGAACCTGGACCGTTCCTTTGGGTGAAAGATAGCTGTATCCGGCAAAGAGATCGAACTTGGATGGGGACTGACTCGACGGTCCATGTCCCGCTGCGGCAACCTGAGCTGCCACGCCAATCGGTGTCAACGCCAGTACAGCAATGGCGAACAGCCGTTCAAAAACGGGGACCACTCGGCCAGATCTGGGGGTCATCTCTGACTTTACCTCCGAGGCTCAACCACATTGCAACCAAGGACAAGGGTTGAAGGGCACGATTCGCCGCTCCCCTGATTTTCCTCCGGGCCGAGCCCCGCTCACAGTACCAAGCGTGATGCGTACCCGGCTGGATACTCCCGGAAGGATCGAGGCTTTGGGCGTGCAACCTCAATTGCCAGCCGTGCATGTGCCGGCAACTGGAAACACGGCGCTTGGGCGAAAGCTGGGAAAATCAACGGGTGTTAATCGGCGGCACGCCTGATGCTGAATTGACTCTCATCCGCGTGAACTCGAACATCTCGGACTGGAGGAGCGGCGCAGAGTCAAGGCCGAGCGCAACGAGAGCGGCTGAGGAACGAAGACGCGAGCCGCAGCGGGGCGCAAGGGCAGCGGGTGAGGAGCGGAGCGTAGGGCGATCTGAGTGAGCGGACACCTCCTCTGCTCAGACCTTCATTTTGCTGCGATGATTCGGTACTTCGACTCGCGATTCCCGACTCCGCTCTCGGGACTTCACGCTGGAGATCCTGCCTCACGGTGCTGTGAGACTCGCAACTCTAGGACCTCAACGGCCAGGTTAAACCGCTTTCCGACAAGTGCCACAATTGCCTTTGGTGCTGGCGCGCAGAGTCGCGCAATTGCGCCGGGCTTGCCAATCAGGATGAGCTTCCTTACCTTGCACCCGTCCTCTATTGCAAGAATGCACTTCAAAATGTCGCCCTCAAACTCGGAGTTCGGATTGTGGAGCCCAAAGGCGAATTCTACTGCGGTCCCTTCATCTGGGCAAAAGGACATAGCGGTTCTGAAAATCAGCTCCGATGTTGAGGTTATTTGGAGGCAGAATCTGGGCCACAAGGCCGTAAGCCACCAATTTGCTGAACACGCTATGCAGTTCACTCTCTATACGCGTTCCCCACGAGCACCGTTCAGGATTCCGGAGAGCCCGAGCAGAACAGTTGAGGTGCACGCTGGGCACTGTGATGCGCTGTTCCCAACGCAATTGCAATCCTGACACAGATAAGCTGACGTCAAAGGGATGTACTGCATCGTGGCGGATGTCATGCGGTCACTCCACACGATGTTTCTCGATTTGGAGGATGGAGACGCGATGAGCTTAGTGGTTTTCTTGAATCGGAAATTCATCGAATCACACTCCAATCAATCGAGAACTGGTTGCATAAATGGGTTCGGCCTCAAGTGAGTGACCGCTCGTGATTGAGGACAACAGAGTCAGATCTTTCCTTCGATGGCGAATTTTCAAATCGAAGTAATGAACTAAGGATCAAGCTGGGAACCAAAATGAGCAATGCGCCTTTGGCCGCAAGATGCCCCACCCATTAAGTGCTCAACCGCATCAGAATTGGTAACCGGGAATTGGTTACTCCCAACCACTTCCCGTTGGAATACTCCGCTCAAAATCTTGATTGACTTTGATTTCTATTCTGCAAATAACGAACAACAATTCTTCCGTGGGGTTCGTGATGCAAGAACGCAAGCAGTTCGTCGTCACCTGCAAAGACTGTCACCGGGCTGTTCCCACCGGGGCGAAGGAGTTCCCATTTCATTCAATGGAAGTATGCTGTCTTGAGCAGGAAAGGCAGGCAAAGGGCCATCCCACTCTCGGCTTTATCCGGCCACATCGCATTGAGAAACTGATCATCGCACCTGACACGCCCACGTGGACCGCTGCACAACAAGCCGTCCTCCGACAGGGTCACCTCTTTGGCGCCAAATTGAAAAATGAATTGGAGAAAATACTGCACGAATTTAAGTACAAATTCTTCTGTGACCATGCCAGTTGCAAGGGTCACGCGCTGTCGTGCACGGACTGGGAGATCGGGGAGTCCTGTCGGCAATGGAAGAAAAAGTACGGAGACAAATGGGAGGAGAAATTCCGCGAGCGGTACGAAAAGCAGATGATCAACGAATTGGACACCCACTTCTTACTAGGGACGCTTCATCAACATCCGAATAGATGGATCATCGTTGGCCTGTTTTACCCCCAGCACTCAACCAAAGGTGCGGAGCTTTTCTGATCATGAGACCTTGGGTTTCAGTGAAAGTGCATTGGAGTCACTCGGGCCGCAACGAGGCCGGCTCGCCGATCGCCAAGAGCTTCTGCTTCGCCAGGTTGAGCAGATCCTGCGCGGAGAGAGAGACGCTCGCACCACCGGTCTGCACGACCGGTTGTGGCGCGCGCGCATGCGCCTGGGCGTATTGAAAATCAACCGCATAAATTTGCAGGTAATTGAAGGGCGCGGCGCCCTGGGTCCCGCCGAAAGATGTTGCGGCTGCCGTGCCATCGAAGAAGACCTTCAACACGTTGTAGACCGCCTGCTCCGGCGAGATCAGGTCCTTCTTGGGAACGTTCTTGAGTGTATTGAAACTCGCCAAATCCGCCTGCACAACCCCAGGGGCAAGGCAAGCCTGCGGAACGCACGCCACCGGAATGCACATTTGAATCGTGCATGTGGGCGGAATGCTGCATTCCGCCGGCCTCGCAGCAGGAGGGGGCGGAAACCTGCTGGTGCATCCTTCCGTCAGGGTGAAGTTTGTGAATGATGAGTTGAACTGGGCGCCGCCCAGAACCTGAGCCGAAGGCGCCTTCAACTGCGCCGTATTCCGCGCCACCACTTTTATGCCGTCCACGCCCAGGTTGAACTGTCCCTGGCTCACGCGCGCCGCTTCCATTCCGTCTTCCTGCGCAGCCTTCGCGTTACCCCCGCCCACGCCGGGTTTCGCGAAGTAGGATAGGATCGTCGTCTCGGCGGCACAATCCATGTTGGGCCTTGGACAGGCCTCGCTGAACTCACTGGGAGCCGCGAAGCCTTTGGCAGCCAGGTTGGGAAGGCCGGCGCCGGTTGTGGCCACCAGGGTGACGCCGCGAAAAATCTCCCCGTACATGTCGATGGCCGCCTCCCACTCATCGATGAAGGCTTGATCCGACCTCTCGTATGCCGGCTTCATGGGGTAGTGGAATGCCAGGAGCTTAAGCCACATGGTGTTCGGCTCGAGGCCCTCGAACTGGCTTTGAGCGGGCGTGTTGGCATTATCGGGCAGGATCATCTCCTCTGACGAGGCGGTGGGGCCCGCGACGGATATGGAGACGAACGCCGGGTTTGCCTGATAGCGGGCGGCGAGCGCAGTCAGGAAGGTTCGCCATGCGTTTTTGTACACGGCATTCCACGGCATCGGCAACTCCCTGACGCCGCGTCCTTCCACGAAGCCGGCAACTGTCACCTTTCCGCAGGTCGCGGGAGGCGACTGAATGGGCGAGTGAAACAGCCCGTCGCAACTAGGAATCTGAGCCAGGAGCCATTGGGGCGTCTGAAAACCCGGCAAGGGGACCAGTTGAATTGTCTTCGGAGCTATCCCTGCGTTATGGCTATTCCACGCAGCAGCCTGACTAAAGGCGTCATCCACATAGGTCCAGTCATAAGCATCGGCGGGGCCCGGAGGATTGGGATTAAGCGTGTTCCAGTTCACCCACAGCGCCAGCCCCGATACTGCCGGATTGCCAAGAAGGTCCTGATAAAGATCGACGAAATACGCCTGCAGCTCCACAGGCGTGATCGAGGGATTCGCCACCTGCTCCTTCTTGATGTTCTCCTCGATGTTGACCACGGCATAGATGCCCTGCGGCCTACGTGAGACTGGCTGCGCCACCAGAGGCGGTGCCGGCACAAGAAAACTCAGTACGAGAGCGAGCCTCACCGAACAGCCCATGGTTCCCTCCTCCCCTTTGTTACCTTTTCCCGTCGCAGTCGCTCTTCAAATCCGCAAGTGTCTCGATGAGGAGAACTGGCACGGTGACAAATGAATAATGCTTTTGAGTATCCACTTCTCGTCGCGCGAAAAGCACGGGAGCAATGACTTGTCGAGAATGATTTAGGGGGCCGATTGATTCGCGAGGCCGATTATACGCTGCCGCCCAGCGACGGTCTATGAATTCACGCGATAGATGAGTGGCAGAATGTCGCATTCATGAAATTTGAGATCGGCAAACTCGGCGAAGTCTTTCTTGGAGGGGCTCTCCGGGGCCGAGCAGCCGAGGCCGGCAAAGGCAAGGTGTGAGGTCGGGCCATGCGCTCGTGCTTGGACTTTTTATTACCTGGTAACTTCTTGATAGGCGGTCATCCGGGAGTAATAGGCCGGGGAACGTTCGGCCCCTTGCCTCGATGTGGCGGCCAAATGGCAGGGTCTTAAGCCCAAAACCCGGCAATTGGTTTGAGTGCGTTCTTCTCACTAAAGCGACCGAAGAAAATCGATAATCTCTTGCCGCTCCTGAGTGCGCAGTCTATCGAATTGCTCGATGACCCTATTTGCCTCGCTGCCTGGGCTCTTGTGAGCTCCGATGGCTTCCACCAGGTTGTCGGTCCGTCCGTCATGGAGGAAGAAGGCACGCTGTCCTAGGCCCCAGAGGGGTGCTGTCCGAAACTCGTCGGGACCTGCGCCGCCTTGCGTGATGCCGTCGGCGAGGCCCTTGCCCATGTGGTGGACGAGAAGGTCGGAGTAAAGATTCACCGTCTGATTGGAAAGTGTGGCGCTCGGCACGGTCGAGGACCCGCTCGCAATCATCTTGCCCGTGGTAAATGAGGGTGTGTGGCAGTGCACGCAGCCTATCTTTGCAAAAGCAGCACGTCCCTTCTCGCTTGAGGGTGTGGAGGGAGCAGGGGTGGGCGGGGCCAGAAAGCGCATGAAGTTGGCGAACGCTTCGATGTCGGAGAGAACTCCCGGGTTCGAAGCGGGGTTGGTCGAGGGAGGCGTCGTGAAGTTGCTTGTGTCATTCGGCGAGGCGACGAAGATACAGCTCGTCGTTTCGTCGCGCTCTTGCGGGAAAAGCTGATTGCTGATTCCCATCTCCACGTTGTATGCCTCGCCCGCGAACATCAGCAGTGACTTGTTCTGCGCCTTCCAGCCGAATCGGGTAATGGTTCCATCGTTTGCACTCAGGTTCGCGGTTCCGCTAATGATTGCGTTGGGATGACCGGAGATGCCCAATGCGGATTTCTCCGATGCGTTGGCGCTCATATTGGCGAGGATGGCCGAGTCGGGGATGGCTTCAATGAGCCCTGCGCCGAAGAGCGGAGTCGGAATGCGAAAAATGACGTTCGGATTTCCGCCGTGACCCGTGAGCGGATCACCTGCGGGCAGAAAGTCGGGTTGAGCGATGTTGCAACCGGGGGCGTCACTTCTGCCGGCAATCACAAAGAGAGCGTGCACTCCGCCGTCGGCGGTTCCATTGGAGCCCCGCTTAAACCTCGCCTCGCGCACAGGCCCATTCTGCGTGATGAACCACGGGATGGTGTTCTTTGCGCCATTCAAGGCGGCGACTGCGGGGAGAGGATTTTGCAATGGGCTTGAGCCACCTCCACTTGGCTGCGAGTGGCAGGAGAGACACTGATTGGAGTTGAAGCGGGGTCCGAGGCCATTGTTCGAGCCATTGGCCACGACCTCGATTTCAGCGAACCTGCTCTGCCCGTCCTGAAAGAACGTGGTCTCGTCCGCGGTAAGACCGCTCAGCGGGCCGCCGGCGCCTGCCGGGCCACCGCGCACGCCAGGGTCTACCGGGCCTTTCCGGGTTTGAGCCAAATTGGAGCCGCACGTGGCCAACGCCGCGGCGACGATTCCACAAAAACTCTTGAGGGCAATCCTCCGGACAATTCGCATGATGAACCTCCATGATGCCCGTTTGGCCCAAGAATGTCGGGATTATACAACCGTTTTCTTCCGGCAGAACGACTGACTGTATCTTGAATCTCTCTTTTGTACTTTAAGCCGCGCAGATCATATTGTCCTTAGGCGATTTCGCAACATTCGACCTGTCTTTGTGACCGAAAAATGGAGCGATTCTGAACTCGGCCGCGTGATCGGGTTAATCCAGTGTTATGTGTCAGTCTGCGACAACGGTCCTTGGCATGAGCTGAGGGGCTCGTTGTGTTTTCGAGTGGATTCTGTGACTCTGTAGTGACCGTGTTTGCTCCTTCGAACGCCTCGTTGCGCGCCGGAACCCACAGGGGGAATGTCTGACCCTCTGTAGCCATATCCACTGCCGTGGTAGCAACGAAAGGTAACCGCCCTGCGGAGCGACTGACAGACTTGCGTTGCTGCTGTATGGACATAGGAAGCGGTCCCTTCAACCGCCTCCCCAGTTTCCTGCTCACTGACGCTCAGTGAGCGCGTACCTTCCCAGCCGGCCGCGAGCGCTGCTGGTTACAATGAAATGCGGCCAACCGGTACAACGTTATGCCGCCACCCACGCTGGGCAGCTAGTACGACAACGCCGTTGTGAACAACACTCAAATGCGGGAACCGCTGAGTACTATCGAGAAAATGCGATTATGCTTGACGGATCATCCCAGAAGTGGGATAAATAAATGACACGGAAACCTGTACCGGGTGAGAAGCCTCTCTACTGGATAGGATCGTCACTCAAGGACATCACTCGATTTCCATCGGAGGTTCAGCGCTCTGTCGGCTTTGCTCTCAGTGCGGCTCAATACGGCGGGAAGCATCCGTCGGCAAAACCGTGGAAGGGCGAAGGACCGGGAATTCTGGAGGTTGTCAAAGACTATGACGGCGACACGTACAGGGCGCTCTACACCGTTCGCTTCGCAAATGCCGTCTATGTTCTGCACGCGTTTCAAAAGAAGTCACCGCATGGAATTGCGACCCGGCACTCCGACGTTGCTTTAGTCAAGGAGCGTCTGAAGCTGGCGCAGAGGGATTACAAGGAGAGATATGCCTAAAAGCAACCGAGAACAAGTCATTCGCAGCAGCGGCAACGTCTTTGCTGACATGGGACTGCCGGATGCGGCGGAACTCGACACCAAGGCTCGGTTGTGCGCCGCCCTCAACCTGATTGTCGAACGACAGAGGCTCACCCAGGCTGAGGTCGCAACTGCGCTCGGCATCAACCAGCCGAAGGTCTCCGCCCTTCTGAATTACAAACTGGATGGCTTTTCCGTCGAGCGCTTGATGCACTTTCTCGTGGCGCTCGGGCAAGACGTGGAGATCGTCGTCAAATCCAAGCCGGCCTCCCGCTCTGCCCGCATTGCCATCAAAGCTGCCTGATTCCACCAATCTCATTTCTGTCTGGCGGCATAGCAATGTACCAAGTGGCTGAATTGGTTGCCAGAGTGGAGCGATCGAGTTGCTGGCTTCTGTTGGTGATGCGGTTCCACTTGCCCAAAGCCGCCAAACTCTCGGAGTCGCGCAAATGGAGAAAGGGCGGCTCGCAGATGCCGAAGCAACCCTGAAGCTGGCCATTGAGGAACACCGGAACGCCGATAATCCTGGTGGGGTTGCGATCGCTTCCAGTCAACTGGCGGAAGTCCTGATAAAGGAGGGCAAACTCGACGAGAGCAAAGAAGCCCTCGATATCTATGATGAGGTTCTAAAACCTTCGAAAGAACATCTGATTTCGGGGGAGAACGTGATCGAGCGGGGGATACTCGCCGCGCTCGTTGACGCGGCCGATGGAAAATCAGGACGGGCGCAAAGGGAAGCCTCACAAGCCGCCTACGGAGCCCGAACCGCAGATCAAGGAAGCATGTTGATGAAGGCCCAGCTGGTTCTCGGCGAGATTGAATTACAAGGAGCCAACAAGGCGTCCGGGCGTCGCGATCTCGAATCTCTCGTGGACGCTGCGGAAAGCAAGGGATTTGGCTTGATCAGTCATGAGGCCAAACGAGCCATGACAGACCGCAGTCGCGCTGATGTTCAATCTCTGGGGTCGCTTCAGCTTTCCGCACGCAAATGAATTGCTACCCGCGATCGGCATTTGCGAATCATCGCTGATTCACGGCGAAGCAATCGGATTGGCGCTTGGTCCTCAAGAAACAGAACCATCGGAGCCCCCACTCAAGGTCAACAGGCATATAGTAGATCTTGTATAATCGCGTCTATTGCGATACGATCGGTGTGATGGCACCCAGAGTAGACGACACCCCATCGGCCGCCGAACTTCACTTTGAAGGGGATTCGCTAGAGGTGCTATCGAGCTTTCCCGATGAGGTTAAACGGGCGCTCGGATTCTCGCTGCGGCAGCTTCAAATCGGCAGAGAGCCGACCTCGCAAACGCGCAGCATGAGTTCCATCGGCTCTGGCGTCTACGAATTGAAAGAGGCCGATGAACGCGCGTGGTACCGGGCGATCTACCTGTCGAAGGTGGGGAACCCTATTTACGTGTTGCACTGCTTTGAGAAGGAGAGCCGCAAGACTGACCGGAGAGACATTGAGGTTGCTGGCAGCGCCTTAAGCTAGTCAGGCAACGATTGCAGGAGCAGAGGGCACATGAAAAGCGCAGCGGGAAATAAGCCGACCCATATCGTAAAGGGAAACATCTTCGACGCCCTGGGCTTCTCCGCATCTGAAGCTAGCGCGCTGAAAATCAAGGCGGAGATTCTTTCCGCCATCCTTGAGCATGTCCGGGCCAAGGGCTACACTCAGGCGCAGCTTGTAGACATCCTGGACGAGTACCAGCCGTCAGTGAGCAGCCTGCTGAAGGGTCGAATCTCTCAAGTTAGCATCGAGAAGCTGTTGCGCTACGCCGACCGCCTGAACTTGCAAACGAGCATCGCAGTGCGCCCCATAGATGGACGAAGCCGCCGTGTGAGAATCCGGGCCACGGCAGATGCGCAACGCCCCGCACGGAAACTGGCAGCGGCAGGTTAGCTCCGCAACTTGCGGTTCCCGGCAAGGAGACACCTCTTCGGCCGCAACGCGGATTCCCAGGCTTGGCTATCCGCATCGTGGGCCCGATAGGCCGAACGGCCCCCCTGGCGTATAACCTCCCGACTCACCGTTGACGCCGCTCGATCGAGGCCACTGGCTATCTCACGAATCGATGAGCCGGAAGCGATGCCTCGCGAAATGTCCTCTCGTTCAGCCAAGCTGAGCGCTAGACGAGAGCGCGCGCGAGCGGCTGGAGGAATCCCTCCACGAGGTAACAACAAACAGTGAATGCAGCTAGCTGACTTGCCATAGGCACGCCCAATCTCATGCAACGACTCCCCAGCCTTCCATCGGCTCCAGACATTCGATCTCTGCGCAGCAGAAAGTCTCGACCGCTTCCCTTGGCTCATAACACCACCCTTCAAAAGAAGAAGTTCTATTAGGACGAATACCCTTTTATTCCTCGGATGCGGACTGAGCGACCCGGATATCGCATTACTGCTCGAGAATGCAAATATTTCGGCGCCTAGTAGCCACCCGCACTACGCTGTTGTTGAAGATGTGAGGCACGCAGCTATAAACGGCGAAAGTCGTTATCGACCCCATTGGACGTTTGCACGAGGCGGGGGGTTAATGGCATACTTCTGCGGTCGCAGGCAAATCGATCTGCTTCGGAGCGGCAGCCGAATGTGCGCCATTCGCTGAAGCATCTGGCGCTGGAACAATGACCGGTTCCCTCGTCGTCCGTGCAGCATTCGTGGCGGCCGGTCTCGATCCGCCGGTTAGGAACTTGTTCAGGATCGGGAGATTCACCCGCTGCGCCTCAACAAAATCCACGCCCTCAGCCGCCAGCGTGAATTGTGCGTTGTCGGCCCTCGTAATGTATCCCTTCTTCGCGAGATACCACATGGTAAAGTCCAGGTAATCGCGGGGAAATCCCATGCGCTCTTCGATGTCGGCAAGGGAGACTTCAGGAAAGTTCGGAGTTGTACGCCGCTTGTAATAGAGAACCGCCAGTACCGCCAATCGCCGGTTTACTTCGCCGTCCAGTGCATCCATGAAGTCGACCGTCGAAGAAAGCGGCGGGGGCGACTCTAGCTTGCGCTTCGCATCATATTCGGCGCGGGTCACCGGATTCGACAGCACATGATGGGCAGTCTGCAGCAGTTGAAAGCTTTCCGCATGGCCGGTTTCAAGGTTATCCGGGTGAAGGCGCCCCGCAAGAAATCGATAGACACGGTGGATCGTGTCGGCATCGGCGTTAGGGCTTATCTGAAGAAACTCATAGTAATCAATCGTCGGGGTCAACATCTTTCTTCCCTCACGCTAGTCGAAATACAATCAATGTGGGCTTTAGCTAGAGGTTTTTGGACTCTAACGCGGCGGCCACCACTCCTTTTGACCACAAGGACACACCCAACAAGCCAGCCCTGTCAAGTTGACACAGGAATAGCCTGCATGAATGGACCGCGCAGTCCTCTCTTCTGTGCGAACCGTCTTAGCGCCGTTCACCTTCGCCCGTGAGGTGAGACATCGCTTGATCATAGCCGCGGCGGAAGCCTTCACGGTACGCATCTCGCTGGTTGCGCGGAACAGGCGGATGACGGTACTCATCGCGGTTGTTGACGTTTGGCCGGCGGTGGTTCTGAAGGTCCTTCCGTGCGCCCTCGATCCCGTCCTGAAAACCACGGCGTTGAACCCCCTGATATTCCTGCGGAGGTGTATCCCAGCCGCCGCGTTCCTGACCATATCCGGGAGGTGGTCCTTGCTGAGGCGCACCGTATACCCAGGCCGTGCTCAGACCCGTTGTCCCCAGAAAAAGTACTAATGCCGGTACTGCAAGCCGATTGGGTTTCATCGTTCAGTTTCTCCTCCAACCCCGCACGTGCGATGTGCCGCCCTGGCAAGGGTCTGCAAGATGTTCTCCCAGCACCAGGCCGGCCACCAGCCTTGCCGGAGAATCTGCAGCAACCGGACAACAGACCCTGCGACTACTCGACGTAGGAGGCGACACCAGTAAACCGGATCCAGCATCTCTATTTCGCGGAAATCTCAGCTCAGATGGCCGGTATCGGCACAGGCTTTCCGTCCTATCTCGTGCTGGCGGCATTACCTCGACTGCCGGCAACCTTCCCTGGCGCAATCCTGGCCCGCTCTCCCAGTACGCATATGCGGGAGAGACTTTGCCATCAGAAAAATTGAAAAGCTTTTTTCCGCTTATGCCGTAATACTTTTCCATAAGTAAGAGGCAAATCGTCGCAGATAATGAAGTTTCATCGTGGGGAATAAAGTGCCATCCCCTGACCTTAACGTCTGGCGCGGACGAAAGGATTCTCAATACGAACTCCCGCGATCCTCTGCCCGGCATTGAGATCCTCAGACACGATGCGCTCTGCGCCCGATTTCAGCGCGGCCGCGCAGATGAGCGCATCCCAGAAGTTGATACGGGCCTGATCCTCAATCCTGAACGCGGCGTCGATGTCCGCAAAGGTTATATCGGTACACCACACGGCATAGTTATCGACGATCGTCCTGGCCATGGCGCTGGCCAGAGGTTTCACGATCTTCCGCGTTACGTTGACGTAAAACTCCTGCAAGACCTGGGTGCTCAGAACGCCCGAGCGGGCGGTCCATAGTTCCTCAAGCAGCGCTTTTGCGGCAAGGTGCTTGTGGCCGGCATCCGAATCGTAGGCATAGAGCAGCACATTTGTGTCAATAAAGGTCTTAGCGATCATGAAGTGCTTCCCTCGATGTCATGGGTCCGCCGCCCAGCGGGAATCCCGGGCTCATCATGCTGAGAGCCCGGCGGCGGGAAGTTTCGTAAGCTTCCTCCTGCCCAATCAATGCCTCGATCTGCTCCTCCAGCAGCCCGCTGATCGAAGTCGACCGCTTGGCGGCCAGGACTCTGGCTCGCTGAATCGTTCTCCTCGTGAGACTCACAGTGACATTCTGCTTCTGAGACTGGGGCATATTGAATTCTCCTGCTCTTCACGCATTCTGCGTGTATCACGTATTCTACGTGTAGAGAGTAAAAGTGTCCATCGCTCTATGAACAGGCGCTGCCCTAATTTGCAGAAGTTTCAGAGCACAGGAGCAAAGAATATAACGATGAAAGAGGTTCGAAAATAGCACTGCAGGAGAGGAACGAGATAGGGTCCATATCTTGAACGAGCCCAATAGAGTTCGCTTCTGGATGCGCAAGTACTCGTCCGGCGCAAGACCTAGATCGTCAACGACTGGCTCCTGCCTTCCAGCATTGACCGGGGCCCGCTCGCGATTTTAGTCTTTACAATCCGAAACAGGAGTATATAATCTCCTTGTCGGGAGGTTGTCGATGGCAACCGTTCTCAGCTACCCAGAAACTCGGTATACTCCTGAGCCACTTGTCGATTTCAATTCGGCCGAGGAGCGTAAGCGCCTCAGCGGATCTGCCCTCACCGGATTCTTCAAGATGATGGAGATTTGGAAAGTCCGTGATGAGGACGCCAGGATGCTCCTCGGCGGTATCTCGAATGGGCCGTTCTACGAGATGAAGAAGAACCCGAAGCGTAAGGTTCTGGACGTGGACCGGATGTTCCGCATCTCGTACCTTCTTGGGATCTTCAAAGCAATCAACATCTTGCACGGTCAGGAGCTTGCCGACGAGTGGGTACAGCTTCCGAACCGCAATTCCATGTTCGGAGGGAAGACTCCTTTGCAGTACATGATCGACGGCGGCTTGCCGGCAATGCAGAACGTCCGCCGCCTGTTGGACGCCCGACGTGGAGGAGTGTAGGCCTGTGCCAAGGATCAATTTCGAGCACCAACCAAGCGGGAGGGCAAATGCTCTCCCGCTTCTTTCTGCGATCGCATTCAGGGACACACGCCGACTCATTCAGTCCAAGCACAGTCCGAAGGAAGAGAGCGTGCTTACCCGGCTGGCTCCCGATGAACACGTTCTCAGCGAACTCTTTCAGACAGAAAACAGGACCAACGAACGGCTGGAAGCTGAATTTGGCTTGCTTCCCGGAATAAGCCCACAAGAGCTCGTCGTAAACGTTCCGTATGCGAGCGTCATCAATGCAGCATTCACTCATGCCCACCCAGCCGGAACACGGTTCAGCGGCCCGTTTCGCGGCGCCTGGTACGCTGCGAGAAGCATTCAGGCGGCCCAAGCGGAAGTCATATACCATGCGACCGTCTCGCTCTCAGAGGTTGGAAAGTTCAAGGATGAGATGACCTACGACGAATACCTCGCCAATTTTACAGGTCAGTTTCACAACCTACGGACCAGCCAGAAATTCGCCGCGGCGCTCGATCCGGCCAGCTACAAGGTCTCTCAAACTCTGGGCCAAACTCTCCTCCTGGTTGGATCCCTCGGACTGGTTTATCCAAGCGTGCGCCACAGTGGAGGCGTTTGTCTTGCCTGCTTCCGACCGGCGCTCGTGGCCCACGTTCGCAAAGGGCGGACATTTCGGTTCCGTTGGACCGGCACACCAAAACCGTCTATCGAGTCGGTGAGCGGTTCTCTGAAGTAACCGCTCACCGCACTCCAGAATTGAAGTCATCTCCTCCTCACCTGCCGCTTCAAAGGATGATCGCGCTCATGTCCAGCATTTCCATGCTTTATGCCATCGCGCATAAGTTCCGCGTTATCCCCGTCAACAGCACAGGAGACGGAGTCAAGATCGTGAAACTCGAAGAGATGTGCCAAACCCTACTCAATGCCGGTGTCGCCTGGTCAAACGAACTTCGCCATCTATGCTCCAATCGTGACGCTAATTTTCAAGCGCATGAACGGGACTACAAGATCGGCTCGCCTCGTCTTCGACTCCGGAAGTGGTGCGATCATCTTTGACGAAAGTCTGGCGAACGATCTGGCATTGAAACCTACAGGCGAGGCGATTACGGACGGAGGTATGCGTTATTTGTCCACAAACTCACCTGTGGCTCATAGTGGATCGTGCGCCAAAGCTTTCTGCCAGGAGGAGGAAGAAGCTATGTCGATGCTCGATATCATCGACGATCCTCACCGGAATTTCCTTTTTGGACGCTGCTGCCGCGCTTGCGGGCGCGGAGGCTGCAATCGACTACGGTGGATTTATTTCTTTTCCGCGTAAGGTCCGACTTCGGGCTTGCCTTGCGTGTCTTTGAGCGGCCCGAGCTCGTCAGCGACGCCGCGTGTGATGGCCGAGAGTTCGCTGCCAGCCTGGAAGCACGTGAAATCAGGCCGGTTGAGCCAGCTGATGGGACCGCAGAGCCGTTTGTGCTCAGAGATCGCCGCATCGTGCACGATGTTGATCAGGCGCTCGTAATCCGGCGACCCTTGCTGGTAGCCGGAGCGATTGGCCAGATCGCCAGCGGCAGCAAAGATAGCCGTCACGCCGGGAATGGCGGCAATCTGTTTGGCCTGCATCAAGGCAGGCAGTGTTTCAATCATCTCGATCAACACCAGGTTCTGGTTGATGGTAGCGCGATATCCACCCGGGACGTTGCCCCAAAAAGCCGGAGTAAAGGCTTGGCCCCCGCCCAGGCTGCGGTCACCGAGGGGCGGAAAAAAGGCCCAGTCTCTGGCCTGGATGCCCTGCTGCACCGAGCGGACGGTAGGCACGATCAGCACCAGCGCGCCGAGGTCCACGGCGTGCTGGATTTCGCGCTCGTCGGCGTCTGCCACGCGCACGCCGGGCACAGCTTTGGCGTGGGGACATGCGGCCCACATGCGGCCCACTTTTTCCCAATCGCGCGCATCGTGCTGCATCTCGACCCAGATGAAGTCGTAGCCGGCGTTGGCCATGGCGCAATAGGTTTCAGGACTATCGCTGCTAAAGAGGGTCCCGCCGGTCACCTTCTCGCCGTTCATCATCTTGATCATGACCGGATTCCAAATCTTGGCATTGGGCGGGGGGGCATCGGCGGGGCCGCGCTTCCATGTTTCTGAATTGAGGGGGCCCTGATTGACGGCGCCGGGGAGCGCAGTGTTGATGGCGTCCGAGTTTTGGTCGGCGGGCGCCGCGAGGGGGAAGTCGGTGCGGTAATGGACTGCAGCTCCACTGCCGGAAGCTCTTCCGCCTAAATTATCTTCAGTGGTTTGGTTTGATTGTGCCGGCGCCTGGACGATCCTAAATCCGAATACAACCGCGAGCGCCACAGCCAGCGCCAACCCGAGGCGTACGGCTGTCAACCGTCGATGATTCATCGTGAACTCCTTCCGGTTATTCTGGTAGATCGCAGGCGGCCGTAGTCGTGCGCCAAAAAATGAAAGCGCTTCACACTTTTTCGGCGGCGGCGTTCCTGCCGGCGATGAGGCCGCCGACGATGCAACGGGCCAAGCCGTGCTCGCTGAATCCACCGGCGGACTCGCCCGCGCAGTAGAGCCCCGGTATTACCTCGCCGTTGAGGTCCAGCACCTGGTTGCGCGCGTTGATGCGCAGGCCGGCGCGGGAATCATGAAGGACGGGCGTGGCCCAGGCTGCGTAGAACGGAGGCGTCTGGATCTTGTACTGGGGAGCGGGCTTGTCGAAATCCGCGTCCTTACCCGCGTCCACAAAAGAATTGTATCGGGCAACCGTATCCTGGAGCGCCTGGGCAGGCATCGGGTTCTTCTGATATTTGTTCTTTGAGATGTTGGCCGCCAACTCGGCAACGGTGTTGCCGGAAAAGAAGAAGCCGGCCTCCCTATCCACATACGGTGGCTCCACGGTCCATTTCTCGCGCTTCACCGCCTCAGCGTCGAAGATGGCCCAAATCGGTCCGCCTCCGTTGCCGGTGCCGCCATTCAGGCTCATGGCGGCGGGAAGGTAGTTGGGGGGATTCCACCGTATATTGGCCGCGTTGCGCCAATTGCCCGGCACGTAATTCTGGCTGGCCTCACCGCGAGCGTTGGGGTCGCCGAACTGGCCCTTCGTCTCGTCATAAAATCTCAAGCCGGCCTGATTCACCTGGATCGCATTTTGATAATCCTTGACGTGCAGGCCCGTGGCGCGAACCAAGTGGAAATATTCGCTGGTCGGTTGCCACGAAGGAAACATGTTAGGGTACCCGTACTGGCACCCGATATATCCTGCCTTGGCGATAGCGGAGCCGAATTCCCCAGTCTGGTTGGCGGTGCCCCAAAGCGATGCCCCGACCTCCATGCCGGCGATTTCTCCGCTGGCATCTTGGGGCGTATAAGGCTCGCCCGCTACGCCGCAGTATTCCTCAGTGAGGCGGGGATCAAATATGCGGCGAAAATTCACGTTGCTGGAGCTGCCGCCCGTGCAAATGATGACGCCTTTCCGGGCGCGGATATTGAGCTTAGCGCCCGTGGTCTCCACGGTGATTCCCACTACGCGGCCGGTGTTGTTGCTCTCCCGAATCACACTGGTCATCCTGTGTTGAAGAAGAATTTGCACGCCCGCTTTCCGCGCGGCTGCCTCCAGCGGGCGCACGAGGCCGATGCCCCCCGAAGTGGTTTTCTGGACGGAGGCCTCCGCCGGTCTGCCGGTCTGAATCAGCGGGTAAGCCATGACGGCCGCGTGCATGGCCCTGGGCGCCGACCTGCCCGCGTTGGTCATGCCGCCATAGTCGGGCACCGTCTTCGTAAAGAGAAGTCCATGCGACACGAGAAAGTCGTAGGCGAAAACATTGTTGTCGGCGAATGCGCGAATGATGTCGCGGTCGTTGAAGCGGTAAGCGGCGGCGCCGTTGAGCTCCACCGTGGACCAGTCGGCAAGGTCTTTGAAGAGGATATCGGGCGAGTCCACAATTCCGGCCTCTTTCTGGGCCCTGGTGCCGCCGCCCAGCGGGATGTTGCCGGTGGCAACGGCGGCGTGGCCGCCGATGTCGCGGTTGGCCTCGACCAGGATCACCGACGCGCCGCTCTCTTTGGCGATAATGGAAGCGGGCAGTCCGGAAGCGCCGGATCCAATCACCACTACGTCCGCTTCCTTATCCCACTTGTGCGCAGCCGGGGCGGCCTGCGCGGCATGCGCGGCGGGTGCCAGAGCGGCCAGGGCCGCGCCCTTCAGAAATGCTCTACGATCAAGGTTCTTCTTCAGCATTGGTTTTCCTATGATGTTTTGTCTACTCCGAGGTTCGATTCGACCTCATCCTCATCCTTATCATTTTCGTAATCTGACGTACCGGGGACCGGTCGGTATGTTTTCGGAAGAGCATGAAAATGAAATCTCCTTCTTCGGCCCAAAATCCCCGAAATTATATCGCTCGTGGAGTAGATTGCAAGGCCAAAAGAACGCTTGCGTCGAAAATGCCAGCGTTTGCGGAGGCGGTGCCCGATGGAGACCGAGCCGCCAAGGAATACCCGGCTGCGACTGATCCTTACCGATGAGGACCGGCAACAGGATTGAGCCCGCAAATCTGTGGGTGGACTCGGGTTCGGGTTTGGACAAAAATGAAGGCGCCCTACTCACCCAAAGAGTAGGCCGCCTTCAAATGCAGCTTAATAGATTTCTCCAAACAAAGGTCTAAATGCGGATCTTCACAATGCCCTTTCCTCGAGGATGAAATCTCATCTACGCAATGATCAAATCTTTGTTGATCTCCACGCCCAAGCCCGGACCCTGCGGCAAGTTAAGATAGCCTTCCTTGTTCACCAGTGGGGGGTTCTCCATAATCGCGAAACCATTGGTATACGCGGCGACGGGCGGATCGTGGAGGATCTCAATCCATGGCGAGTTCGGCCAGGAGGCGATGGCGTGGAGCTGGGCGATGGTGCCGAGATTGCCTCCGCCGTGATGGGGAATCAATCTCTTGTGGTGTGCCTGAGCCAGAGCCCCGATCTCGCGAAAGCCCGTGACGCCATCGGCCACCAGAATATCGGGCTGCACGATGCTGAAGACATTCTGCTCCAGAATCCAACGGAACTCGTGCACGCCGCGATTGTTCTCTCCCCCGGCGATGGGAATGTCCACCAGGCTGCTCAATCTGGCCAGTTCATCGAAAGAGTAGCGTAGCCGCGGTTCTTCCAGCCAGAGACAGTTCAAACGCTCAAGTTCCCGCGCGGTCTCCAGCGCGCGGTGAAAATCCCACATCACCCCCGGCTGCCACGTGCCAAAGGACTGGGCTTGGTTGGCGTCCACCATGATCACCATGTCGTCGCCCACCGCTTTGCGCACCGTTTCGACCAGTTGCACGTCCTCCTTCAATGTCAGGTAATGCGCCCGAAGTTTGATTGCCCTCCAACCTTGCGATTTGAGCTGGACCGCCATCCGGGCTCTTTCCTCCGGAGTGGAAAGCTGGATCATGCTGGCATAGGCCGGTACCCGATCCTTGTCCGCGCCCCAGAGTTTGTACAGAGGTTGGCCGGTGGCTTTGCCCATAAGGTCCCAAAGCGCAATCTCCAGAGCCGAAACTGTGCGTGGGCTTCCACCCAGGTAATAGCGGAGCGGACCGGCCAGCTGCTCCATACTGAACGGGTCCTTACCGATGAGCTGTGACTTGGCTGCCACCAGCCAGGCAGGGTCCATCTCCGGCCCGATGCCCGAAAGTCCCTGATCGGTTTGAACCTCGATGACTGAGCCGCCGCCGATCCGATGTGTGCTCACCGTTCCTGGATTCCACGCCGCTTCCATCTCGCCGGTTTCGCGAACGACCTTCAATTTCACGATCCGGATGTCGGTGATTTTGAGCGGGACCGCCGAGCGCAACTGCGGCATCAGCGAGGTTAATCGCGGCATCAGAACGGCAAGGGATGCGGATTTCAGAAAATCTCTTCGCTGCATAGGCACAGAGTACACCAACCCTACCCGACATTGAGAGGTCGGGTGGATAGACTTCTCCATGCTTTGAAATACTCATCCAACAAGCTGCCGCGGAGAAGGACCATTTCTTTCGCCATTTTGTTTCTAATCGCCGCTATTGTCGTATTTATCGTTTACTTGATTCAAGCGGCGTATCCGGTGATCTGAATTTTGCCCGTGGCCAAGTCAACGGTTCCGGGTGCCCAGACCTGGATCAACGCCTGCGGCGAAATGTTGTCAAACTTAAATGTTCCGGATGGCCGACCGACCTCCCGAACCCTTATGAATCAGCGGCTCAATCCACTCCATCCCGGGGTGACGGAATGCCTGGTGTTACGTAAACAGAATCCACTTCGATTCACCGCCAAAATCATGAGCTGAGCAAAGCTCGCAACTTACCTTCGATTGCACTGCGGAAAGGCGGCGAACACCCAGGAGGGTTGCGAGCATGCATTGGATCCAGCCGAGCTTGTCATTCTCATTGACCCTCTGAGATGAGAACCAGGTGTCTCCGGGTCAGACACAGGCCTGAATGACATTTTTGCCGCGATCGTGAGTCATCTCTCGACGGCACGGTTAATCCCGAACAACACGCAATGAGCAACTGCCGTCCGATACTTGCGCGGCCGGAGCAGCCGCAGTGAAGCTGGTAGAAGCGACGCGCAGAAAACAGAAAACTCGTCAAGCGCTTGCTTGGAAATCCCAAATCTGGAAGAAGTCGCTCCGCTGATTTCAGAGGATTTCGGTAGGGCATGGTTTTGCTTGAAGGTACCGAGATGGCAAAGACATCCCCGCCAACAAAACTGCTCAAGCGGCTCTTATTCACCTTCAATGCTCGTTTCGGACGAGGTTCCCTACTACGATCGGTGTACTTGAAACAACGAAAAGTCTGCTAAAATCAGGCCTCAGTTCAGCCTTTTGTTTCTCATTCACTGGGGTTGGGGAGGCCGCAGCGAAATGACTTACGTCATATTCCTGTCTAGGACTATGGGCGGTGTGTCCTCCCTGGACGGCCAAGCTGCCGTAACGCAAGCGAACAGTTCAACTGGATGCGCAAGGCGCCCCTTTCATTTTGTACCAATCGAAGAGATCCGAACTTCCCGTAATCGCTCTCGCACTCGACTGGTTGAACTCTGGCAGCTGGTCCTCGCGTTGGCTTGCGCAGCTCTTTTCGCAGCGAGAGCCTCGGGGCAGGTTTCTCATACGATCCAGATCACCAATGACGCCGACGATGGTTACTATAACAACCAAGACGCCAGCGGCTGGCACAACACTCCCCAAGCTGGAGGAGCGGATTGGGTTGGGAGCTGGAGTGGAACAACGACCGCATGGGTCACGGGTTACCGATTTCCGTCTACCGGCATTAATTCTGGGGAGACAATCCGATCAGCATACCTCGTGCTGGCGAGCAGCGATGGATATGCAACGAATTCGGTTTGTGGATCAGCGCCCTGCCCTGCCAGTAATTCCACTTTCCGTGTTTACGGAGTGGCTCAAGACGACGGACCTTCTTTCAGTGGCGCGGCGGGAAACACCCCTCTGGATGTGCCATATACGACGGTCTACACTGACTACACAACGACAGGACCGGGCGACGATCATGGAAGCTGCCAGGGGAACAACAACGGACAGAATACCTGCACCCACATCATCGATGTGACGAGTATTGTCCAGCAAATTACCTCGCTCCCCGGATGGACGAACACTTCGGCCATGCGGTTTGTCATGCTAAGCACAAATGCAACTGCGCCTAACGTCTATGCGGGATATGAAGACTACTCAGCCAACCCTAGCAAAGCAGCCACGCTATTGGTGAATCCTCCAGTACCCATGATTGTGTCTTCGGGTGCATGGGGAACGAGCGCGTCACTAACCTACCCGACAAGTTATGCGACAGGGCCATTTGTCTATCCGGGAGCCTCAACACTGCTTCTTTTTCTTGGGGATTATTACAACTTCTTTGGCCTGTCTGTCTCTCAACCGACTGTGTCCGATAGCTGTGGAAACACATGGAACATCCTGGCGGGACCCACTGATTGGGCTGGCTATTTTTATGACATGCGGAGCACGGTCTACTACGTCCAAAACCCGGCATCGTGTCCCGCGGGCGACACCATCACCGTCACTCCCGGCACTATCCCCAACGGCGAGCCCATTTTCCTTCATTTCTTAGCGGTCGCGGGATCAAACACGGCACAAACCCCGGTAACTTCCGCCATTACCAGTCCCCCTCCTGGCACCTACACCACGACTGCCGCCTCCAATTTCATCACGCTCAATGGCGCCGGTCTCCTTGTGAGTTGGATATTTGGCGACTCTGATGCGTCACATACATTCACTCCGCAGGCGGGCTTTCTCACTGATGTGAATTCGACGCCAACGTATCTGACTGCCGCGGTCGACAATGTCTCGTCGTCCGGTTCCTACCAGAACCAGTTTGCCATTTCTCCATCGGATGGGTGGCAAACGGTGCTGATTGGAATGCCCGCAATGACCGGAACCACGGCCACGCCCTCTGTGACGGTGACGCCTTCGCTGTCGAGCATGACATCGACGCAGCCTCTGACCGTGAACGTGAACGTGTCGGGAACGCCGACCCCGACCGGCACAGTGGCGCTGACCGGTGGCGGCTACACCTCGACAGCGACAACTCTGGCCTCGGGTAGTGCCGCAATCAACATCCCCTCCGGATCACTGAACGCCGGCACGGACACGCTGACCGTTGAATACTCGCCTGACGCGGCCAGTTCGTCGATCTACAACAGCGCCACGGGCACGGCCACAGTAACCGTAACCGCGGTTGCACCCACGGTTACGGTGACGCCATCCCCGTCGAGTATCACCACCACCCAGGCTTTGAGTGTGACCGTGGCAGTGAGCGGCGGGCTGGGCAACCTGACACCCACCGGGTCGGTGACTCTGAGCGGCGGCGGCTATACCTCTGCGGCAACCACATTGAGTGGCGGCAGCGCGACGATCAGCGTCCCGGCCGGGTCGCTCAGTGTAGGAACCGTCACGCTGACGGCCAGCTACACCCCGGATACGAATGGTTCCATGACCTACAACAGCGCCACCGGTTCTGCCCCGGTGACCGTATCCAAGACCACACCGATAGTGACGGTCAGCCCGTTGCCGTCCAACATCACCACAACGCAACCAACGATTGTGACGGTGACAGTGGCGGGAACGCCAACGCCGACGGGGTCGATAACTCTGACAAGCGGCAGCTACACCTCATCGGCAACTCCACTGAGCGGCGGCAGCGCGTCGATCAACGTTCCAGCTGGGTCGTTGAGTACGGGGACGGACACTTTCACGGCTACATACACGCCAGATTCCGGTAGTTCTTCAACTTACAGCAGCGCCACGGGTACAAGCTCAGAGACGGTAACCACCACGACGCCCACGGTGACGGTCACCCCGGGCGCGTCAAGCATCAGCACAACGCAGCCCCTGAGCGTGACGGTCACGGTGGGCGGCGGCACGGGGAACGCCACACCAACGGGATCAGTGACCCTGACGGGCGGCAGTTATACCTCCGCGGCCACGACGTTGAGCGGCGGTACTGCCACAATCAACATTCCGGCTGCCAAGTTGAGCGCGGGAAGCTACACGTTCAATGCCAGCTATACGCCGGACTCGAACAGCTCCTCGACCTATGGCAACGCGTCGGGCACGGCGTCGTCGGCTGTCACCGTGAGCACGACGGCACCGACGGTGACGGTAACGCCCGGCGTTTCAAGCATCACCACCACCCAACCTCTGGCGGTGACGGTGGTTGTGGGCGCAGGTACCGGCAACCCCACGCCTACCGGCTCAGTGATTCTTTCCAGCGGCAGCTATACTTCCGCCGCCACCACGCTGACCAGTGGCGCCGCGACGATCAACATTCCGGCGAACACTCTTCCGGCGGGCAGTTATACCTTCAAAGCCGCATACACGCCTGATACTGCAAGTTCCCCGATTTACGGGAGCGCATCCGGTATGGCATCGTCGGCAGTCACAGTGAACACAGCCGTCCCAGCGGTGACGGTGACGCCGAGTGCGTCAAACATCCTCATCAGTCAGCCGCTCTCAATAACGGTGACGGTGAGTGGCGGATCGGGCAATCCGGCGCCAACCGGGACCGTGATTCTATCCGGCGGCAGCTACACCTCTGCGGCGACGGGACTGAGCGCCGGAACGGCGACTATTAATATTCCCGGGGGCACGCTGACTGCAGGTAATTACACCTTCAAAGCAAGCTACACACCGGACACGGCAAGCTCCTCAGTCTACGCCAGCGCCTCCGGCACAGCGTCTACGAATGTTATCGTCGCTGTGACCGCGCCCACGGTAACAGTGACGCCAGGGGTATCCAGCATCACCACAACCCAACCCTTATCGGTGACCGTGACGGTCAGTGGTGGCACGGGTAGCCCGACAGCGACGGGCTCAGTGATCCTGACAGGCGGCAGCTACACCTCTGCCGCCACGGCGCTAACCGGCGGCACGGCAACGATCAACATACCGGCGAACGTGTTCAGCGTGGGGAGCTATACGTTCAAAGCCACCTACACACCGGACGCAACGAGTGTCCCAATCTATGCCGGCGCATCGGGGACGGCATCCACGGCAGTGAATGTCGTCGCGCCGACCTATACGATGTCGGCAACTCCGGTGACGGTCGCGCCAGGCGGCTCGGTCTCATCCACAGTAACGGTTAGCTCGACCAACGGCTACACGGGAACGATCACGCTGACTTGCGCAATTACCGCTGAACCTTCGGGCGCAACGGGCCTTCCCGGGTGCACTGGCGGTCAGGTGAACTTCACCTCAGGCACGAGCGCCCAAGGCACGGTCACCCTGAGCACCACGGCACCGAGTGCGGCGCTTGAGCGACCCATGCTCGGCCCGGGGAAGGGTTGGGCAGGAGGCGGCGGAGCGGTATTGGCGGTTGTACTCTTTTTCTGGTTGCCAATCAGGCGGAAAACGTGGCGAGCCATGTTCGGAGTTTTGCTTGGTTTGGTCTTCCTCGGAAGTCTTTCGGCTTGTGGTGGGAGCAAAATTAACAATAACCAGAATTCCAATCCTGGTACTACCGCTGGAAGCTACACGATCACGGTCACCGGAACAGGAAGTGACTCCGCGAAGACGCCGGCAACGACGACGTTTGTGTTGACTGTGAGTTGATTTAGGGAGTCGTATTCGGGCCGAGCGGTTCGCCAGTGGGTCAGGAGTGTGTCTTTTCGCTTCGCCGGGCACATGCTATTGGATGAAAAGCCGACCCTTGAGGGGTGGCAATTGACATCTGTGTGCACATCGGAGGGCGCTTGCGGCTGAATCATTCCACCATGGCGTTGATTACCCTGGTGCTGAGGATTGATCTTGCGCGTCGCGCTCCGTCTGTCCGTTGACCTGCAAAAGCTCTGCGTTTACGATCAGCCGATGCCGATTCTCTGCGTGCAGGTTGCCATTGTTGACCCAAGGTTTGTGACTTGAACTCGGGCGCGACAGACATCAGCGAGTTCAACTCTTCGGGCTCGCCAGTGTCTGGCAGTTCAGGCTTCAACGGCGGAGGGTATTCGGGAGGATACGGCATTGCCGTCGACACCTCAGGCAATATCTGGGCTTCAGGCGGTAGCGGCCTCACCGAATACAGCCCTGGCTCCAGTACCTGGCAAACGGGCTCGCCTTTCTCAGGCGGCGGGTTGAATCAGCCCTATGGCGTTGCGGTCGACGGCTCCGGCAATGTCTGGGTAGCGAACTACGGAAACAGCACGCTTGGCGAGTTCATCACTTCGACTGATACCTGGAGCGCCAACTCTCCAATCAGCGGAGGCGGCTTGAATGCGCCGTCATCATCTTGTCGGCCGAGCTCTTCTCGGCACTGCACAGCCCGCAGTAGCTGATGGCCTGCTTGATCGACCGGAAGCGGGAGGTGTCTCCGACCTCCAGCGCCCAGGTCAACGCCGTTTGCCGGAAGCTTTCTGATTCCACTCCATCCCGGGGTGACGGAATGCCTGGTGTTACGTAAACAGAATCCACTTCGATTCGCCGCCCAAATCATGGGCTGGGCAAAGCTCGCAACTTACCTTCGATTGCACTGCGGAAAGGCGGCGAACACCCAGGAGGGTTGCGAGCATGCATTGGATTCAGCCGAACTTGTCATCCTTATTGACCCTCTGAGATGAGAACCAGGTGTCTCCGGGTCAGACACAGGCCTGAATGACATTTTTTGCCGCGATCGTGGGCAATCTCTCGACGGCACGGTTAATCCCGAACAACACGCAATGAGCAACTGCCGTCCGATACCTGCGCGGCCGGAGCAGCCGCAGTAAAGCTGGTAGAAAAGTTAGTTACCCGGAGTTTCCAATATGCACTCCGGCCCGACCAGCAACATACGGTTGGTCGCTCTCTAATGCAACTGACTAGGCGAGGTGCGCCCTCTCACTGGAAAAATAGACCCCTGACTCGAAGGATCGGGGAATGATCCGACGTCTCGTCGGTCTTCCTTATGCCGTTTTGCGCTTACTGGCGGCTCGGTTCTGCCCTTTGACGAGTCCAAATTTCCTCGTCTGGGGTTCCTTCTCGCTCTTGGGCGGTTTCTTTCCCAGCCGCCCTTCCGCACCGACGCTCTTGCGTAGTGCGTCCATCAAGTTAATGACTCTACCTTGCTGCGGTTTCGGAGCTTCCTCGGCGGGGATGGGCAGGTTATTTACCTTCGCCTCAACGAGCGCCTTCACCGCTTCCTCGTAGCCATCTTGGAACTTACCAAGATCAAGCTTGGCGCTCATCCGCCCAATCAGTGTTTCGGCAAGTTGCAACGAATCGGCGTCGATCGCTGTGGCCTTGATGTCGCGGAAATAATCGTGCTGATTTCGCAGCTCGCTCTGGTAGCGCAGCGTGTAGGCCATCATGCCGCGGTCGTCATTTCCCGCCGGCACTATAGCGATGATGCTTTCACGCCCTGAGAACGCGACTTTGCCAATCGCAGCCTTGCCCGTTTTCGCCAGAGCCGCCCTGATGACATTGAAAGACTCAGCCTGAGAGTCATTCTCAGGAATCACAAAATACGGCTTCTCTACGTACTCGGGATTCAAGTCTGATAGGTCGACAAATTGCGAGACTGCGATCGTGTGCTTCGATGGCACGCGAAGATTGTCGAGTTCGGATGGCTCGACGATGACGTATTGACCCTTGCTATACTCATAGCCTTTGACAATCTCGTCTTTGTCGACTGCCGTTGTCATTTCGTTGTTTTCAGCGGCGCTCTCAAGCACTTTCTGGTGACGAATGCGCTCGCCGGTCCTGCGGCTGATCTGATGAAAACTGATCTGGCTTTTTGACTCTGTGGCGACATAGAGACCGACGCCGAAAGAGACAAGTGATATCTGGACGTTTCCCGTCCAATAGGGACGTGCCATAAGACCTCCCGGGTACGTGGGGACTTACTCGACCCGTAGATTCTGGAGTTTACCGCAACTCGCTCTGCCAGAAAAGTAAATTTGCAACGAAGTCGGTGCCTTCGCCTTGTATTCGCTATCGCTTATCGGTCACGCGGCCGGCCGAAGCTGCAAACTGGGCACGCCGCCGCAACCGCATCTGTTCAGCGCTGTGAAGCTCCACCGCTGGTCCCGCTGACCACGGATCACCGGCCGTCGAATTTCACCCCCATCGAGATGAGCATTTCTCTTGTCAGCCGTTGCCGGGACTCGAGCATTCCGCGCCACGGATCTCGACGCAAGCGCTGCCGCCAGCCACCGAAGTCGGAGACGTGAAATACGGGTCTGACCGGTGCCTGCAACTCCTTCCAATCCAGGGTGACTGCGACCGGGACACCCGGCCGCGCACGCGTTGAAAATGGCGCGATGGCTGTCGCTTCTCGGTCGTTGCGCAGGTAATCAAGATAGATCCGATTCCTGCGAACCGCTTTCAGCATGTTCGTGGTGTAAAGGCTCGGATTGTCCTTTTCCATCTTCAGCGCCACTCGATGCGAAAGCTGTTTGATGACGGGCCATGCATATTCCGGCTCGATTGGCGCGACCACGTGTAATCCTTTCCCGCCCGTGCTCTTTACATAGCTCGCAAGTTTCAGTTGCTTCAGGCGCAAACGAAGCTCCTGCGCGGCATCTGCCAGGGTATTCCACGCGATCGCCTCATCGGGATCCAAATCAAAGATGATGCGATCGGGCAAATCAACCGCATCGTTCTTCGATCCCCAAGGATGAATCTCCAGAACCCCCATCTGCGCCATGCCCACCAATCCCTCGCCAGAGTTCAACGTGAGAAACTCTTCGTGCTTCCCGGTCTTCTTGTTCGCGATCGAGACCGTGTGCACCCCGTTCGGCAATCCCGCGCTCACGTGCTTCTGGAAGAATGCCTGCTTGCCGATGCCATCGGGACAGCGCAATACGCTCAGCGGCCGGTCTGAAACATGTGGCAACATCCGTTCGGCAACTGCCAAGTAGTACTCGGCGAGTTCCTGCTTGGTCATTCCGCTTTCTTCATCGAGAATCTTCCTGGGATTCGTAAGCCCGAGCACGATGTTTTGCTTGGGACCGACTTTGGGATTTGTTTGCTTGCCCACTGAACTTGCACGGGGATCGGCTTGGGACGAAGACGCATTTCCCGCCATCGCAAATTCGCGCACCACTTCGGCTGCCGGTTTGTCTTCGCGCAAGCTCTTGAATGATGATTGGCGAATGAGATTGTCGTTGGTCCAACCGGTGAAAGCGACCTGCGCAACCAGCTCCGGCTTGACCCAAATCGCAGCCTGTCTCGCGTCTCGCGGAAGCTCCGCGAAAGGCGGAGCTTTTTGAACAAGCGCGTCCAGCCGGACGCGAAGCATGCGCTCGACTTCATGCGAAAAGCCAGTTCCACAGCGCCCGGCGTAGAGCAGCTTGCCGCCGTCGTAATACCCGAGCAAAAGCGCGCCGATTCCGCGCCCGGTCTTTACCATCGGGGTAAATCCGCCGATCACGAATTCCTGTTTGATCGTTGCCTTTTTCTTGAGCCAGGAATTTCCTCGTCCCGAAGTGTACGGAGCCGAAACGAGCTTGGAAACGATCCCCTCGGCACCGAGTTCGCTGGCTTTCGTAAACACCACGTCACCCCTCGCTTGGATGTGTTCGCAGAATCTCAGCACTGCACTCGGCTCAGCCCGCGAGAGAAGCTTTTCCAGAATCTCTTTCCGTTTTAACAAGGGGAGCCCGCGAAGATTGCGGCCGTTGAGATGGAGCAGATCAAAGGCGAAGTAGACCATATCTGCGTGCTTTCCATTCTGGAATGCCGCCTGCAAATCGGAGAAGCTGCTTCTTCCCGATGCATCGAGCACCACGATCTCACCGTCCAGGATCGCGCTCTCTACGCCCAGCTCTGCTGCAGCTCGCGCCAGACCCGGCATGCGCGCCGTCCAGTCCAACCCTTTACGCGTAAACAAACGGGCCTTCGCAACTTTGCCTCCGCCTTGACTGCTGGTTCGCACATGAACCTGGATCCGGTATCCATCGAGCTTGAGCTCATGCACCCAACTGTGGCTGCTCGGCGCCGATCGCGCTTCCTCGGCAAGTTGCGGCGCAATGAAGCCGGGAAAATCTTCCTTCGGCGCGGATCGCAGCAGTCGTTCGAGCGCCGCGCGCTTTTGTGCGGCAATTCGTGCCGTTCGGGTTTCCGATCGTGCTTGGTGGCCGCTTTTCGGCTCTCGCAAGCCCTGCTTCGAATCCCACACGTGGTCGTTACTCTCCGCAATCTGCTCCATAGTTCGCTCGGTCAGAGCGCTATTGGGAGCCAAATCCGTAACTGCCGGCACGTCTTCCGGCTGGACGTATTCGTCCCGCTCTTTGATCAGCAGCCAGTTCGGCTTGCCGGAACGATCAAGATCGCGCCGCATGCGAACCAGGACCCACTTCCCCTTCAGCTTGGTTCCGTTCAAGATGAATTTCAGATCGCCTTTTTCCAGTTGTCGATCGGCGTCTCCCAGTGGTTGCCAATCTCCGAAGTCCCACACCATCACGGTGCCACCGCCGTATTGACCCTTCGGGATGTTTCCTTCGAAGCCGCCGTATTCCATCGGGTGATCTTCAACCTCAACCGCGAGTCGCTTGTCGCCGGGAAAGTAGCTCGGTCCCTTGGCCACGGCCCAGCTCTTGAGCACGCCGTGCCAGCCAAGCCTGAAGTCATAGTGAAGCTGTCGCGCAGCATGCTTCTGAATTACAAATGGCAGGGATTCTGCACCCTTGGATGCGCGGCGAGGACCGCCGCCGCGCGGTTCCGCGGTGACAGTGAAATCGCGCATCGCGCGATAGCGTGCAAGCTGGCGATCCACCGCCTTCGCCGGATCAGAGCGTGTTTTGGCGCGCAGGGTCATCAGGCCGTGGCTTGAGTGAAGGCAGCGAACCCCGACATGAACCTTGAGGTGACCTCTTCGATCAGGGCCTTGCCGTTGCTTTTCGTTAGGAGTTCATGACCGGCGCCGGCAATCGGCAGCAGTTCGGTTCGCGCCGGTATCAGGCCCAGCGCCGATTGCATCTCTGAGATCGTACCGAATCCGTCTCGCATCCCGTGAACAAAAAGGGCAGGAACCTGCAAGGACGGAAAGTGCTTTGTCCGCAGTTCGCCAGGCTTCCTTGGCGGGTGGAGGGGATAAGAGAGAAGGAGAAGACATTCAACCAGCTTCGGCTCGGCGGCAGCCACCATGGACGATTGTCTCCCTCCGTATGAATGACCGCCCAGGTAGATCCGGCCGGCCCTCAGCCGGCGCATCGCGGCAATGGCCGCCTGCAATCCTGCCTGATCGCGTTCCGCATTCCCGCGGGGCGGTGGTCCATGAGGCCGGAGCTGTCGGAAGGGGAGATCGCAGCGAAGCACCGTCATGCCCGCGGAACAGAACGCGTCAGCCAACGCTACCAGCAGCGGAGACTGGCAATTGGCTCCGGCACCGTGCGTTAAAATCAGGTAATCCCCGCCGAGATTCGATGATGGATGCAAGTATCCTCGAACGGGCGCATCCTTGTTCGATAAATCGGAGAATACCTCGCAGGTGGGCATGGCGATTTCTATTTTAGGTTCGATGGCCGCCTGGACCACCGCAATTGTACGGAGCGGCCGCTTACGCCCGCAGTTCCCGCTCTTTATACCCCTGCGCGGCAATTCAACCAATTGTGGAGTTGGGATTCTCGAGGCGAGGTTCTCTCAAAGGCCAGCTCTACCGACAACACTCACACGACCCCCTTAAATACCGGCAGCCCAAGCCAAATTCGTACCCTGACACGTCTTTCCTTCCATGTCCTATTCAGTTCATCTGCATGCCGGGCATGGCGGAGTGGTCCATATTGTCATGGCCGTGATCGTCGTCGACGGACCAGATTTTTCTGCGATCGGTTTCGTACGGATAGACGTGGACCATCCAGCCGAAAATGTGCGGAATGAATTCGCCCCCGGCCGCATCGCATTGTTCCTTGGTTGTGATGGAGCCGAGTAGGCCAGATTTCGGGACCAAAGTATTTCGCACCCTGCCCCGGCGGCGCTTCACAGAAGTTGATGTGCTGATGCCAGCGCGAGATGCTGAGCGGAATGCGCCCGTTGAGCTCGTCTTGCTGAGCTGAATCTTGGGACTTCTCAATCTCCTGATTTGCCATCAGATGATCTCGTGCGCGTCATGAGGCGATCGATGCTGCGGGTTCGCTGGGGCAAGCCCATTCCGGCGCGGATACCTGCTCCATGGCAGTCCCGGTAATGGCAAAGCCAGCGTCGTACGAGCCATGCTCTCCAGCCGAGGCTTGACAGCACATACCCTGCGTTTTTTCCATGTCCGAAAGGACGACAGTGACCTGGATCGTCTCTCGAAGACGCAGTTGCAGATCGCCCTTCGATGATTCTGCTCGAAGACATTGACCGCGCCTTTCCGAAAACCGGCGAGTCAAGAAGCTACATCAGCTTGCAGCAGCTCCTCAACTCCCTCGATGGCGTCGGCGACGGCATCGTCGTCGTTGCGACCGCAAATCAGCCGACGCTTCTCGATCCAGCCATATTGAGAAGGCCGGCCGTTTTGATCGCGTGGTGCATTTCGCGAATCCAAGTGCGGAGTTGCGCTTGCGCTATCTCCTCAAGTTCAACCCAGCGATCCGTGCCCAGACCTTAGAGCAGTCAGTCGTGGAGTCAGATGGGTTTTCCTTCGCGCAGTTGCGCGAGGTTGCCATCCTTGCTGCGCAGTCCGCTTTTGAGCGCAAGGTAAATATTGATCCTGACGATCTGTTGCACGCGGTTCGAACGCTTCGGCAGACGACGGCGAGAAGCTCCGTGCACAGCAAGTTCGCAGGATTCGAGAAACTGAACGCCGAGAAGGACAGCAGTAGTAGGTGTAGTTTCCCTCTTGATGTCGCCACCAGAGCATGCATCGGCTACTGGTAGCCTGATACTGGTTTTTGTTCTTTAACCTTATAGACAATATATTGACATTTGCATTGTATAATAGAACTAAAGAGGTAATATATTGGCTGTTTATCTGAGAACGGTGCAAGAGGTACAAACAGGAATTGCAAGGCGGTTCAAGGCCCGGCGTCTCGCCATGAACTTGACACAGAGAGAGCTGGCGGCTCGTTCGGGCGTGACCTGGAGCTCACTGAAGCGATTTGAGCGCGAAGGATTGATCGCGCTGGATTCGCTTCTGAATCTAGCCTTGGTGCTGGATTGCCTTGAGGATTTCGACAAGCTGGCCGTGAAAAGCCAAGCAATCCCAGCCGTCCAATCGCTCGACGCCGTACTGGCCGCGCCGGTGTTGAGGCGCAGAGCCACGGGCCGTATTGGACGCAGCCATGGCGTATAGCCCAACAGAGTTGCTGACCGTCTATCTGGACGCGCAAAACCAACACCGCAAGGTCGGGCGTCTCGCATTCAAGGACAGGCAGGTCCTTTTCGAGTATGACGCCTCATTCATCGCTTTAGGGATCGAGATTTCGCCGATCAAACTTCCCCTCAGGCCTGGCGTATCCATTGCCGACACGGCGATCTTCGACGGCTTGTTCGGCGTATTCAATGACAGCCTGCCGGACGGATGGGGCCGCCTTCTGCTCGACCGCGCGGTGGAGAAATATGGTGTCGACCGTGGCCAACTGAATCCGCTCGACCGGCTGGCTTACGTGGGACGGCACGGCATGGGCGCTCTAAGTTACGAGCCGGAGATGGATTTCGCAGACACCGATGATGCTCTGCTTGCGCTTGACAAACTCGCTGAGGAATCAGTCGCCGTGTTGGCTGGAGAAAACGAAGAAGTACTTGAAGAATTACTGCTGCTCAATGGCTCCTCGTCGGGCGCCCGGCCTAAGATCGTGGCGCAAGTGAGCGCTGACAAGAAAAGGATCATTCACGGCCGGCAGGAATTGCGACCCGGCTTCGCACACTGGATGATCAAGTTTCCGTCTTCCCAGGACGCGCGGGACGTGGGAGCTATCGAATACGCCTATAGCCTGATGGCAAAGGATTCAGGCGTGGAGATGCCTGAAACCCATCTCTTCCGCACAAGAAGGAACAAATATTTCGGCACGAAACGCTTCGACCGGAATGGCGATGCCCGCATCCATATGCATAGCCTTGGCGGCCTGATACATGCCGATCATCGCAGTCCCAGCCTCGATTACGATATGGTTCTGCGCGTGACCCTGGCGTTGACCAGGAATATCCAGGACGCCGAAAAGGCGTACGCGCTAGCCTGCTTCAACGTCCTTGCTCATAACCGCGACGATCACGTGAAGAATTTTTCGTTCCTACTTAACGCGAAAAACGAGTGGATTTTCGCGCCCGCCTACGACCTGGTCTTTTCCTATGGCCCGGGCGGCGAGCAAAGCATGCTCGTCATGGGCGAGGGAAGGAATCCCGGCACAGCCAAACTTCAGGCATTGGGCAAACAGCATGGGATAAAGAACGCGCCGCAGATTCTGGCAAAGGTAAAAAGGGCCGTGGCCAACTGGCCCCGCTATGCCAGACTGGCAGGCGTATCGCGAAAATCCACCAAAGAAATCGCAGGCAAGATCGGGTTGCAGTGATCGTCTGCGTTCTTTCTGTCCAGGCCACGGACGGATCGTGAATCGAAGACATATCGCCAGACGCGGATGTTTATAGTTGGTATGGTCGCCAAGCGACTAAGCCTTGCGAGTTGCCGCACTAGCAGGATTCCGCGGCGGCGCCCATTCCCACTTTGCTCCTGAAGAACTTGAGCGCCTTCTGCAGCCCTTCATTCAGCCCCACGCGCGGCTCCCATCCTAGTAGTGTGCGCGCTTTTGTAATGTCGGGCCGGCGCCGCGTTGGATCGTCCTCAGGCAAATCGACAAATGTTAATTCGCTCTTCAATCCGGTCGCATCCAGCACCGCCTGCGCGCAGGCGAGAATCGTGTACTCTTCGGGGTTGCCGAGATTGACGGGAAGATACTCGTCGCTGCGCGATCAGCGTTCTTTCGAATTCAGCGGGAACTCGGGAACCTCAACAGACACTGCACCGTACGATCAAGTGACTTCCGCCCGGCACTGTTCACGCCATTTTCGGGGATTCGATGGGCCACCTTGCCAATTCCGGGATTACGCTATAGAGCCGGGGATGTGCTGCTGATAGCCGGGAGCCTATATACCTCGGGAGCCGCAATTCCTGCAAAAACACACCAAAGTTCTCTTCTTCTAAACAACCCCATGGTGAGGGTGAGTTGAGATGCACTCATGCAGAACAAAGATGTTCCGCGGCGTCGCAGATTAGCGACTTTCGTCAGGAAGAGGATTACGTCCTACTACACTGAAAAAGAGCAACAGGAAATCGCACGTGCCGCCGCTGTCCAGCGGTATTAGCCTAAGCTCATTTATAGCATCAGTTTCCCTTAAAGAAGCGCGCAAGCTCAATTCCCGTCGACAATCCCGCTAGGATGCTCTATTTCCCGGCGAAAAACCAGGGTACGAGGAGGGCTATTCATCGTTTCCAGTCAACAGCCACTCGACGGTCTTGCCATACAGCTTGCCAATCCGATAGAGAATGAGGGCGCCAGGCTCCTTAACGCCGCGCTCAATGGCGGAGATATGGCTTTGGCCAATGCCGATCATCTCCGCAAATTCAGCCTGCTTCACTTCGAAGCCCCGCAGTTCACGAATCCTGCGCCCAACCGCCGTCCAATCGATGGTGAGGCTCTGGACAGATTTAGACCTTGACATAATAGCGCCATAGCACTATCATAGTGCTATGGAGATAGACGCACCTCGCTTTGCTCATTTTAGCGCGGGAATTCGGGCTTACGGCCTTCATCCTGCTCGTCGGCTATAGAGCCTGGTTCAGGGGGCCCCACGACCCAACGGAGGTGACCTGCGTTCGATACCCAGAGCCTCGTGGAACCGGCTGGCAATGCACCCAATAATCCGCCGCCATTCACTCCTGACCAGCGTGTTCTTCCGTCTTCGCACGCTCAATTAACGTGAAGTCTTCTTCTTTCTTGCCTTTGCCCAACGGGCACGAATCGCTTTCTGGGCAATCTCTCGCCGCCGTTCCGGGGTTACCTTCTCCTGTCGCGCTTTTGCACCGAGGCGACCGAGGGCAACGGCGTTGGGATTTTTCTCTCTCTTGTCGGACATTGGACAAGTTCAAACTTAGCCGTACTTCTATAAAAAAAGCAAATTTGATATTGACAGTCATACTCAGCGCTGAGTATATTTAGTGCTGAGTATACTCAGCGCTGAGTATGACAAGAGGCCGTTCATGAAAAGGAAAAAGACTGCGGGCCAGACGAGCGTTCGCACGGCTCGAAGGCTTTGGACCAACCTTTCACGGGAAGCTCTCAATCGGCTCAGGGAGATTGCAACCCAGCACAACTTCTCAGTGGGTGCCGGTGACCTAATCTACTTAAATAACGGTTGGTACGTCACCCACACAGGTCTAATTGGGCTGGCGCGTCGCAAGAGATGCAGCGGCATCCATGTTGAAGCCGTCGATTCGCTGTGTGATTTGGGGGCAAATCGCTTCGTCCTTAAGGCAACGGTTTTTCCGTCCAAGGGTTCGTCGGGCTTTGTCAGCTACGGCGACGCAGATCCCTCGAACGTTTCCTCTTTTGTGCGAGGAGCCGAGATGCGCGTGGCCGAGACCCGAGCCGTCAATCGCGCGCTGCGCAAGGCCTACGGCATCGGCATCTGCTCAGTCGAGGAAATCGGAACGATTCCGAATCCGGTTGAGAAGTTTCCTCCCCAAAATGCAAATGGGAACGGGAATGGCACTGGCCCCAAAGTCCGCGACCGTCTGTGCCAGATCATCCGCCAGCACAAGCTTGACCCCGAACTGGTCAAGGCCTACGCCGTCGACTTCTGCGGCACCAAGACGCTCCGAGAGGCCAGCAGGGAACAGGTTGAGAACTTCGTCCTGCGACTCGCCGACTGGGCCATAAAGGACCGCAATGCTCTGCTCTGCCAGCTCGACAGCTACTCGCAACCGAAGCAGGAGGGGGCCGCATGAAGCGCAAAGTCCCAGGCCTCGCCGAAACGGCTCGCGATGCTCGTCCGGAGATTCCGGACGGCATCTTCCTCGTTCGCGTCGATGGCGCCCGGTTCCACTGGCATGCCCGCAAGCCATTCTATGTCCTCCGACTCTCCGTGCTCGAGCCCCGCACACTGGCCGGCCAGTCCATTGTCGGCCGGCTCTACTGCACGCAAAAAGCGATGTGGAAGCTAGGCTGGTTCCTTCGGGATTTTCTTTATGATCCGGAATTCCTGGCCCATGAAGAGGTCGATGAGAAGGCTTTGCCCGGACTCCGCGGCGTCGTCAAGATCAGCCACGCCGTGATCAACGGCATTTCGCTCGTCAACCTCGACGGCTTCGCCCCGGCCAGTCAATGGGAAGAACTATCCACGGCCCCGGTATCGAGTGCTTCTCGCTCCAACCATGAGGAGGCGTGCTGATGAACTATTCCTACACCCAGATCAGCCAGTACCTGAGCTGCCCGCGCCGTTACCGGCACCGCTACCTCGATGGATGGCAAGAGAAAGATACGCGCGCCGCCATGCTCTTTGGTCGAGCCTTCGAACAGGCCGTCGCCGCTCTTTTTCGTCGTGAGGACCCAGGGGCTGTGTGGTGCGAGCAGTGGAGCCTGTGCAAGGACATGGGCCTGACCTACCCCGGCAACGACACCTGGGACCGGATGTTGCAACAAGGCGTCCAGTTGCTGGAGCGCTTGGCGCAGGACGGCCGCGTTCGAATCCGGCGCCCTCGTTCAAGCCAGCAGATTCAGTTCACTCGCGTGCTCGCTTCTGGCAACAATTTCGTCTCCTACGTCGATGCCATTGGTGAACTCGACGGCACGCCCTGCGTTCTGGAGTGGAAGACGAGTTCCGCGCGATATCCAGAAGAACCGGCCGGCATTTCCGCGCTGGATCCGCAACTGGTCTGCTATTCGTGGATGACCGGCATCAACGAAGTCGCCCAAATTGTTTTCGTGCACAAGCGGCTGATCGAAGTTCAGTACCTTCGGGCTACGATTTCCGAGGAACAGCGGCAGGAGTTCGCACCCCTGGTCGACGACACAGTCCGACGGATCGAGTCCGGGCTGTTCCTGCCGCATAGCGGCATCCGCTTTCCACAAAATCCGTGCACAACTTGCCCCTTTGTCGGGCTCTGCCTCGATCAGTCCGACTTGGTCGAAACTGCACTTGTGCGCAAGCCCGGAGTGGACCTTGGTTTGTTTGACGAACTTTCGTTTTAGGCCGATGCCGATGCCGCCCAAGCTCAATCACAAGCGTGCTCTCTTTGTTCTGACCAAGATCGACGAGATCCTGGCGTGGGAAAAGCAGAAAGACGCGGAGCGCGACACGCGCTTCGTCGATCTGGGACGGTATTTGTGTGAGGTGCGGGCGGGTCAGTACTGGCGCCTGCAGAACTTAACGTCGTTCGATGAGTTTTTGCAAAGACGTTTTCCCGATTCGCGCCGCACCGCCTACTATCTGATGTCCATTCATGAACACTTGCCGCCCCAGATCCGGCGGGAGTTGAAACAGGTGGGCTGGACCAAGGCGGCGGAGTTGACCAAGGTGGCGCGTTCCGACGGGAAGGATTTCGATTGTGCAGCATGGATGCACAAGGCCCGTTCCTTACCCCGGGATCAGTTCAAACGCGAAGTCGACCAACATCTCACCGGCAAGAACAGCGAACCGACCGAGATCATCTACTTCAAGTTCTACAAGAGCCAGATCCCGGTGATTGAGCGGGCAATCGAGACGGCGGCGCTGATGCTGGGCACGGACAAATCACGCGGCTATTGTCTGGAGATGATCTGCGCGGATTTCCTGGCGGGAGCCAACCTGGACAGCGGACAACCCAACGTGCTCTTGTCCTCGATCACAAGGTTTTTCCAGTTCCTGCCCGGTGAACAGCGGCAGGCGTTTGTCGACCAGATCACCGAGAAAGCGTCATGAACCGGATTCCGATAAAGAGTTCTCGCCGGCGCCTCGCTCCCAAATTGTACGAAGACCTGCGGCAAGAGGTGTTACGCCGGGACGGATGGAGGTGCCAGAGTTGCGGCGCGATGTCGAATCTCGAGGTTCACCATCGGGAATTGCGCAGCCAGTCCGGAGATGATGCCGAGCAAAACCTCATCACGCTTTGCGCTGCATGCCACTCAATCGTGCATCGCGGAATTGATTGAAGACTGCTTTCTGACGGGACCCGGTGCCACTACTAGAGCGACCACTTCCCTGCTCCAGAATCGCGGCATGCATCCTGCGTGATGGTCGCCCGAATTAAGAAGTTCCCTGGAGCGTCTCGGCGAGTTCGACGAGACCGATTGCATCGGTCATGTCGTCGAGCCGAAAGCGCTCGCTTCCTGAATAAACCAAAAAGCGCCTTTGGGGTTTGAGGTCGGCACAGGCTGAATAAAATCCGCGCTCGATGATGAAGCTAGATTTCGAGGGGTGTGAGCGATAGGAGCGGATTGTATCAATCACAAATGCACAGTAGAATGATCGATAGAAAGGTCGCTATCGCTCATGACCTGGAATTGGCAAGGGCCGGATTGGCCTAATTTCAAGTGGGATCGTTCGCGGATTTCCGCTGCCGAAGAGCAGTTTCTCCTGGGCGCTGGTGTTGCCATCGGCACCGTGAAACATCTTGGCGAAGACGAACACAACCAACTCATCGTGGAGTTAATGAGCGCAGAAGCCGTGACCACATCGGCCATTGAGGGCGAGGTCCTCAACCGCGCCAGTGTGCAGTCGTCAATCCTTCGTCAACTCGGGCTAGCGTCTCCTGATAAGCGGCGCGTGACGCCTGCTGAGCAGGGCATAGCCGAAATGATGGTCGATCTTCACCATTCGTCTCCACAACCTCTTTCTGACGACATGCTGTTTGCCTGGCACCGGATGGTGACTTCCGGCAGGAGGGACCTCGCTGACATTGGACGATACCGGACGAGCCGGGAACCGATGCAGGTAGTCTCCGGTCGCATCGGTGCTCCTACGGTACATTTCGAAGCGCCGCCCTCGAAACGAGTCCCCGCCGAGATGAGGCGGTTCCTCGCGTGGTTTAATCGCACGGCGCCGAACGGCAAGGAACCATTGCCCGCCATCTCCCGTGCGGGTACAGCTCACCTCTATTTCGAATCGATCCACCCATTTGAGGACGGAAACGGGCGCATCGGGCGGGCTATCGCGGAAAAGGCGATAACCCAGAGCCTCAGCCAGCCGGTCCTTGTCGCATTGGCGACGACCATCCTCGCGCATCAGAAAAGCTACTATCAGGCGCTGGAAAGAGCCATTCGGAAAAATGAGATCACGGAATGGCTCGCCTGGTTCGCCGAAATTGCCTTGGAAGCGCAGCGCCGGAGCATTGCTCTGGTCGAATTCATGATTGCCAAAGCGAAGCTGCTGGACCGGCTGCGCGACCAGATAAACGAGAGGCAGCAGAAGGCGCTCCTTCGCATGTTCCGCGAAGGCCCTGAAGGATTCAAGGGTGGTCTGAGCGCAGGCAACTACACCACGATCACCGGAGCATCACCGGCCACCACAACCCGCGATCTGGCGGACCTTGTCGAAAAGGGCGCGCTCATTCGGACGGGCGAGCGCAAGCACGCTCGATATGCGCTCAATGTAATTAACAGCTGAGCGGAAACGAGACCGTCGCCGCGCTTGCGCCTGATCGATCTCCTTTCGCCTCACCTGTGCACCCGGCCACCTGATCGCTACTGATCGTTTGCTGCCCTTTGCGGAGAAGAATTGGTTCCTGGTGGTCGCCACGTCGCCCTCGTTTCTGAACGTCGAATATAGCCCAACACCAGCTCTCGCGCACTGGTTTAAAAGCACCTCGGCAGCAACCATTATGTGCCGAGCCCGATCGCAGATCCTGCGATCGCTTGCGAAACAATGACTGGAGAGCTTGCCATCGCTCTTCGTATTGCCATCGCGCTTCGTATAAGATCCGCCGCCTCGCTGCAAACATAAAATGAGAATGACGCGTTGGTCGACGCAAATGGTTTCACCCTTCGTAATCGTCAGGACGCCGAGCGCTCCCGATGAGGATGAATCCCTTTTCCGTGTTTCTCGGCAGGTGCAGCGGTGAGCATGAGACCTTTTGCCCGAAGTCAGTCACGCCGAATGCAACGAAACCGAAAAACGGAGGACTTGAGGCAAAGATGATTTTGGGCCGACTCCTCATTATGCCGTTCGCCAACCGTAGCTTAGAACTGTGCTCACGTTTGCCGGTTACTTCCTGTTTTGACGCTGATATGAAAACTGTAAGTCCATTACCACATGACCGGAATCATGCCTGACTTCTTGATCTTCTTGTCGTGCGTGACGAGTTGGATTCCTTCAAGCAGCGCAGTAGCTCCGATCAATCGATCCTGCGGATCCTTCGGATAAGATTCCGGAAAGCTAAGCGCGCGCGCAGCGATCTCTGGCGTAATGGGCAGTACCGTCATTTTGGAAGCGCACAGGCGGACGAAGGATTCTACGCTGAGGGTGGTTTCCACCCGCCCTTTTTCGGCGAGCCAGGCCAACTCCAAAAGGGTAATTCCTGCAATCGCAAGTCCGCCTTGCAGACGAGCGGTCCGAATGGCCTCCTTGGCGCGTTTTGACAGCTTCTCTGGTTCAAACGCAAGCCAGATGACGACATGAGTGTCGAGAAGAATCATTCGGGCAGGTTCCAATCCGAGACGGGAATCGTGTTCTCGATGTCTCCTACAATGCGCCCTTTTCCTCTGAGGAAGCCAAAGATTTCATCTTCATTGGACTGCACCCGGATGATTTGAACAACCGGTCTCCCGTGCTTTGTGATCACCACAGGCCGGCCGGTTTCGGCGACCTGGTCCATGACGGCGAGGCACTGCGATTTGAATTGGGCGGCTGGAATCTTCTGCACGAGACCCCCATCAATATGACCATAATATTATGACCACATTAGAAAAGCAAGGCTCTGGGCGAGAATGGCGGAGTTCGCGCAATGCCGGCATCGGCGAGGTCGGTACCCCGCAACCGGGTACAGCGCAATCCTGCCAATCGGTACCATGAAATCCTGCCACTGGCAATCGGGGCCGAAAGCATCATCCTCGCCGAAGACGTACAGGAATGTTGACGAAAAGGTAATTGCCGGATGCCGATGAGCCTATTTCAGTGAGACAGTTTACGCCAGCCGCACCGTAACACCTTAGGCAGTCATGAAAGAGACAAATCCTTTACCAGTACTAAGCCGCAGAGAGCAAGCTAACCGGAACTCAGTGAGTGCTTTGCCCCTGTATGCATCAATTCAGATTCACGGGGTATTGCACCTTCCACGAATGATCGAAGCACGACCGTCTTGACAATTCGCAAACCAAGAGCGGTCCAGTCGCGTCGCCGCCAGGAACAGGTGCTCATAACTCAATCGTGCTATTGCCCTTGCCGAGAGAGAGAACTAATGTGCTTGCGAATTACTCGTCCAGTTGTACGAGCGGTCTGCATTGCACTTCGTGCACATTGGCTAGCAGTAGAAGTGGCTGGACCGAGCCCGAGTTCACATTGGAGCCAAGCTCCGGCCATAGGAGTTACATGCTTCTCACCCTCTTCGAAATGAGCGTTATTGTAACTGTGGCAATCCACTTTGTCTGGTGGCAAATCCGTGTCCGCCGCCGACGGACGGTTGCATGGAAAACGCTGTTAGTCAACCTGCAACCAAAGCGGGGCGATATTGAATTAGCTGATAACCACCATTGGAATAGAGATCCCTTTGCTATGCCGGAAGAAAAGTGGCGAAGCACGAATGTCGCGGAAGGCGTGTGGACAATGTATGAGAATGCGGGTGTGATGCTCGACATTGCCAATTATGCGGCCTTCAACAGCACAGTGACCAATCCTGAACTAATCACGGCCCTGCGCCGCGATGCATTTCGGATTCGTGTCTGTGTGATCGTCGCCCTCTCAAAATACGCTCGCAGCCAGGTGAATGAGAGCACTTGCGCAATTGTTTCCCGCGCCACGGCGTATTATGCCGATATGGTGAAACGGACGGCCGAATTGGCGCAGGCAAATGGCACCGCGCTGGCTCCTGGATTCGCAGCATCGATGTCGATGTAATCAATCCCCGTCTCGTGTGCCATCGTACCGAACGTTTGCGCGATGCGCTGGGCCACTTCAATAACCTGAAATGGCCCTTCCTTCTTTGACCCAATCCTGCAGCTTCAATCTGTTCGGCCTGAAGAAACGAGCGTTGGATTTATAGACATTTGACCTAAGTTCCGGTTCACCGTCCACCCGAAAAACGCAAAAGACCCGATTTCTGAAGCACACGAATGTCGCAAGGCCGAATCCGCCGCCAGATCTTCCGCTTCTGGGGAATGCTCTGGCACGTGATCAGGCGGACATCAAGCCGGCGCGCGACGAATCAACCGAAACTCGTTTCCTGCTGCGCGATGGCAAATCGGGCTATAATCGGCGGCATAGTTTCATTTGACAGCGCTGCCATGGGTCGCCGGTTTCGCATCCACCCTTCCCGGGACCTGAGGAAATTGGGATGCTTAATCGAGCCGCCGCCAACCTCGAAGCTCTGATAGAAAGCACTGACGACCTCATCGGTGCGGTCGACCTCGATTTCCGGCTAATCACATTCAACCAGGCCTTGAGCAAAACCATTGCGAGAAACCGTCGAACCCAGGTCGCGTTGGGCAAGAGGATGGAGGATTTCCTTCCTCTGGAATTTGCGACGCTCCTGAACAACCACTTTCAACAGGCGCTGGCGGAAGGACCTTTTCAAGCCACAGTAACCACGCTCGATGGTCGCGTCATCGAGTTCGCTTACAACCTCATCATCGCCGGCGGCAAGAAAGCCGGCGTCTCCGTTTTTGGAAAGGACATTACCGAACGCAGCCATGCTGTGGCGAACCTCTCTGCTCTCATCGAGAGCACAGCGGACTTCATCTGGTCAGTCGACCGCAATTACCGGTTGATCACCTTCAACGGCGAGCTGAAGCGGACATTTGAGGCTAGCTTCGGCATCACTCCCGTAGCGGGGATGCTTCCCGGGGACTTGCTGCCTCCCGAGAGAGCCGCCATTTTCCCTCCGCTTTACGAGCGGGCGGTGGCAGACGGGCCTTTTCGATTCGAATACACCACACTTGATGGCCGAACCGTGGAGATGGCTCTCAATCCAATCGTTGTTGGGGGTCAAAAGACGGGAGTTTCCGTATTCGGCAAGGATGTCACGGCGCGAAAGGCAGCCGAGAGAGCGCTGCTGGAAGCCGAAAAGAAATACCGGGACATCTTCGATGGCGCGCTCGAGGGAATATTCCAGACAACGCTTGAAGGCAAGCTGTTGATCGCAAACCCTGCCCTAGCACAGATGCTCGGATACGATTCGCAGGATTATTCCATGGCGATGGGCAGTCACATCGTTCCCGATGTCTGGGCGGACCCCGGCGAGCGTTCTAGGTATCTCCGGCTTCTCGAAGAGAAAATGGTCTTGCGAGGCTTCGAGTGCCGATTCAAACGCAAGGACGGTGCCGTCATTTGGGTCTCGCTGAATGCTCGAAGAACTTTCGCGGCCGACGGCGCCACACCCATCAACGAAGGATTCATCGAAGACATCTCCGGGCGCAAGCGGGCAGAGCTGCAACTCGGCGAAAGCGAGGCGCGCTACCGCACCGTCTTTCAGGCCAGCCTTGACGGCATGGCGATAAGTCGCCAGAACGACAATCGATATGTCGAAGTCAACCAGGCATTCCTCGATATCATGGGCTTCTTGCGCGAGGAGGTCATCGGCCGCACGGCATTGGAGCTCGGTTTCTGGGTTCATCCGGACCATCGCCAGAGGCTTGTCGATACGCTTTGCCGGGACCTGAGCTTCCGGGATGAGAAAACTGAATTCAGGCGGAAGAACGGGGAGATCGTCTGGGTCATGTTGTCGGCCTCGGTGATTGAGATTGACGGGCTTTCCTGCATCCTCACCGTGATGCGTGATATTTCCGTCGCCAGGGTCGCTGCTTTGCAACTTGCCTCGGCTCAAGAGGCGTTGCGCACCAGCGAAGAGCGCTACCGCACTGTTTTCCAAACCAGTCTCGATCCCGTTTGTATCACACGTCTCAGCGATGGAAGCATTATTGATGCAAACCGGGCATTTCTTGAGGCGATGGGTTTTGCGCGCGACGAAGTCATAGGTCATTCGACGCTTCAACTCGGCATCTGGGCTGATCAGCACGAGCGGCAAGATATGGTCAGAACCCTCGAGGAGCATTCCGCCTTCCAGGATATCCAGGCCAGGTTTCGCAAGAAGAGCGGGGAGATCTTCTGGGCGATGCTATCGGCATCCGTGATTGAGATCGAAGGCGCTACCTGCCTTCTCGGCGTCTTCCGCGATCTCTCCGACGCGAAGGCCGCAGAGGAGCGGATTAAGGACCTGGCTTTCTATGACCAGCTGACCCGTCTTCCCAACCGCCGTCTGCTTCTGGAGCGGGTGAAAACCGCCCAGGGCAGGGGCCGCACACCTTCCGGCGATCGGGCAATGCTGTTGCTGGACTTGGGTGAATTCAAAAAGCTTAATGACTCCCGCGGCCATCAGACCGGCGACCTGCTGCTGAGGGAGGTTGCCCGCCGCCTTACCTCCTGCGTGCGCGGAACCGATACGGTGGCGCGTTGCGGCGGCGATGAATTTGCTGTGCTTCTCGAGAACCTGGGCAAAATCCCCGAGCCGGCCGCTACTCACGCGCAGTTCGTCGCCGGGAAGATCGTCGACGCTCTCAGCCAGCCGTATTCCCTTGCTGGCCAGGAATGTTACTGCCATTGCAGCATCGGCATCGCCGTCTTCGGTAATGAACAGGGAACCCCTCACCAGGTCCTGCAACAGGCCGAACTAGCCTTGGATCAAGCCAAGATCGAGGGCCGCAACGCCGTGCGCTTCTTTGCCCCTGCCTTGCAGCACACGGCCGACGCCCGGGCGGCCATTGAGCAGGACCTTCACCATGCAATCAACAAAAAACAGTTCGTGCTGTACTATCAGCCGCAGGTGGACTCCACCGGCTTGATCGGCGTCGAGGCTCTGATTCGTTGGAATCATCCTGAGCGTGGCATGATAGCCCCCGACGAGTTCATCAACCTGGCCGAGGAAACGGAGTTGATTCTTCCCCTGGGAGAGTGGGTTCTTGAAGCCGCCTGCACGCAGATCGCAGCTTGGGCGCAGCGCAAGCAACCCGTCCATCTTGCACTCGCAGTCAATATCAGCGCCCGCCAGTTTCGCTCGCCGGAGTTCGTTGACCAGGTGTTGGCCGTGCTTCATCGCACCGGCGCCAATCCCCAGAATCTTAAGCTGGAGCTCACCGAGAGCATGTTGCTCGAGGATGTCGAGGGCGTGATCGTCAGAATGTCCGTTCTCAAGTCGCACGGCCTGCGTTTCTCCCTCGACGACTTCGGCACAGGCTATTCGTCCCTGTCCTACCTGAAGCGATTGCCCCTTGACCAGTTGAAGATCGATCGCGCCTTCGTCCGCGACATTCTCGGCGATGTGACCAGCGGCGCCATTGCGCAAACCATTCTCTCCTTGAGCCGCGCCATGGGCCTATCGGTGATCGCCGAGGGCGTGGAGACCGAAGAACAGCGGGACTTTCTCGCTCGTCTCGGCTGCGACGCGTTCCAAGGCTATCTCTTCGGCCACCCGCTCCCTATTGAAGAATTCGAGCGCACATGGCTCTCCGGCTGATTCGCTCACTCGCGAACCACTCCGCGCCGCAGACGGCTGAGGCATCGATTTGTCGATGAATCGTGTCACAAATGAAATCGGCTCGTGTGTGCCATTCACCTGTTCGCCAACCCTCAAAAGCATGCAAGGAATGCAAGAGCCAGTGGCTGGGAAAGGTCAAGCGGCTTAACAACGCCAAGGGCTCCGGACTCAACTGTGTTCGGTATCGCCTTGGTCGGCCCATCATGCCCTCCCAGTTGCCGTGCTGTGTGACCCAAATCACAGAAGCGCCTCGCAATCCAATAGATGCTGTCTAACGGAGCCCTCAATTTGGGAGTGCGGCTTCTTGTGCATAGGCGTTAGGCCGGAAAGAGGGCAGCTATCCCCAGCCAAAAGCAAACCCAATCAGACTCCGGTGGAATGCGGATCCTGGTCGAAACGGCCATGCTCTTTGCGGTTGCCATCGTCTTCTACTCGGTGCTGCGGTACGTCCTCCTTGCTCACACTTCAGCCGGACGATCGGGTCTTATCCCCTGTGCCCTCTTTCTGCTATGGATATGGCCTGTCTATCGCCTAGTGCGCCGGCACGCGGCTCCGGTGGAATCAAACGGCGTTCTCAAATGCTCAAACGAATCAGAACATTTAATGCTGCGCGCAGTCGTCGCTAGTCTGCCTGACCTGATTTATTTCAAAGACAAGGAGAGCCACTTTCTCCTGGCCAACCCGGCCCAGCGGAAGTTCATTAGCGGCGACCCCCAGAAAGATGTGATCGGACTCTCCGACTTTGATTTCTATCCGGAAGAGAATGCTTCTGCCTTTTTCAAGGACGAGCAGGAGATCATTCGCACGGGCGAGCCGGTGGTCAGCCAGGCCGAGAGAGTGCGTGATTTCCAGGGAAACGACATCTGGCTCCTGACGACCAAGGTTCCTTTCCGCGACAAGGATGGCACTGTGGCTGGCATTATCGGCATCGGTCGAAATGTAACAGTGCAGAAGCAGATCGAATTCGAGATGATTCAGTCACGGGCACAGGCCGAAGCTGCAAATCGGGCGAAGAGCGAATTCCTGGCCAACATGAGCCACGAGATCCGCACGCCGCTCAACGGCGTGGTTGGCATGACGGAATTGGCACTGGACACAGAACTAACGCAGGAGCAGCGGGAGTATCTCGAGACAGTGAAGCTGTCTGCCGGTTCCCTCCTCAACGTGATTAACGACATCCTCGATTTCTCGAAGATTGAAGCAGGCAAGATCGACATCGAGAAAGTCGATTTCGACCTAAGGGAGTGCGTCGAGACGACGTTGAAGACGATGGCTCTGCGTGCCGATGAGAAGGGCCTGGAGTTGCTCTGCGACATCTCCGACGACGCCCCTACAATCGTGCGCGGCGACTCTCTGCGATTGGGGCAGATGATCATGAACCTGGTAGGCAATGCCATCAAGTTCACCAGCGAAGGTCAAGTTGCGCTCAAGGTCGAAGTCGAATCGCGGCGAGGTGAAGAGACGATCCTGCACTTCGTCGTTGCCGACACTGGTGTCGGGATTCCCAAAGACAAGCAAAAAACGATTTTCGAATCGTTCACGCAAGCCGATGCTTCGACCACGCGCGAGTTTGGCGGGACCGGATTGGGCTTGACGATCACTTCCCGATTGGCCGCGATGATGGGCGGCAGAATCTGGTTGAGAAGTGAGCCCGGCAAGGGGCGCGAGTTCCACTTCACAGTGGGCGTGGGCATTGGCGAAGAAAGGATCCTGAAACCGGAGTCCGACCTGCCCTATAATCTGCTCCCCGGCGTGCATGTCCTGGTTGTAGATGATAACCAGACGAACCGGCGGATTCTGGATCGGATGCTGGGCCGCTGGGGGATGCGGCCGACCTCTGTCGAAAGTGGAGCAGAGGCGCTGCGGGAACTGATGTCCGCACACGCGCTCGGGGACCCTTATCGTATCGTGCTATGCGATATGCATATGCCGGTCACGGACGGATTCGGTCTTCTGGCCGGAATTCGTATCAGACCTGAAATTGCCGCCGCAACCGTGATGATGCTCAGTTCCGGAGCGCACCGAGGAGAACTGGCGCGTTGCCGCGAACTGGATGTATCAGCGTACCTCATTAAGCCGATTCGACAGGGCGAACTGCGGGACGCAATTGCGCGGTCGCTCGATCGAAGAGCGCTGGTGAACACGCATCAGGTGGTTCCACCGGCGCAGGAGCGTCGCGCATTCAAGCCAGCGACCAGCCTCCATGTTCTGCTGGCGGAAGACAATAGCGTCAACCAGCGCTTGGCAAGTCGGCTTCTTGAGAAGCGTGGCCATCGCGTAACCATTGCGAACAACGGGCAAGAGGCGCTTGACCTGCTGGACCGCGCAGCCTACGACCTGGTTCTCATGGATGTACAGATGCCGCTTGTCGACGGACTTGAGGCCACCAGGCTCGTACGCCAGCGAGAGAAGGAAACAGGGATGCATCAGCACATAGTGGCGCTTACTGCTTACGCTGTGAAAGGAGATGAGGAACGGTGCATCGAGGCAGGGATGGACGGTTATCTGGCTAAGCCAATTCGTCCCCAGGAACTGGACGCAGTTCTGGTGGCCTATGGGGGAAAACATGGCTCGGAGCATAGCACCGAATGATTTTCCTTCGTCATGCCGTACGATCGACAAGTTTGAATGGTCTCTTCGTAAGTGACGATCGAGGTGAAGATGAAATCACTTTCTTCACTTGAAACCTTCCTGGTTCTTCCGGAACCGCAGGACCGCGTTGAGAACGACGAGGATCTGCTTGCCGAACTGTTCGCCTTATTTCAGGAGGATCTCCCTGGGAGTCGCGCAGCGTTGCAAACAGCAATCGAAAGAGCTGAATTGCCCGAGATCGAGAGAGCGGCTCACAGGCTCAAGGGCATGCTCGCAAATCTGTCTGCCAAACAAGTCGCCTCGCTGGCTGCCGTAATTGAGTCCGCGGCTCGCGCGGGAGATACCGAGAAGATCTGGCAAACTCAAGCGGTATTTGACCCCGAGCTCACTGCGTTTTCGGCAGCGCTGGACTCATTCATGACGGGAGTAGAGAATTGAAAGTCCTGATTGCGGATGACGACGCGCTCTCTCGGAGGCTTCTTCAAAAGATGCTCGAGCGTGCGGGATACCAGGTGATAGCCGTGGAAAACGGCCGTCTTGCCGCCGACCAAGTATGTCATCCCGAAGGCCCTCGGCTCGCTCTGCTCGATTGGGTCATGCCCGAACTTGACGGTCCGTCAGTTTGCCGCGAAGTTCGACGGAAGTGGGGTGAGCGCCACGTTCATCTGATTCTGCTCACCTCAAAGGACTCCAAACGGGACATTGTCAGCGGTCTGGAGTCAGGCGCCGACGATTATCTTGTGAAGCCATTCGATCCCGACGAGCTGAAAGCTCGACTGCGGAGTGGCATGCGGATTATTGAGCTGGAAGATACGCTCCTCGAGGCGCGCGAGGAGTTGCGGTACAAGGCTACGCACGACTCGCTTACGACACTTTTGAATCGAGGAACAGTTCTCGAAGTGCTTGCTCGCGAATTGACCCGCACCCGGCGCGAAAGGAGTTGTATCACCGTCCTCCTGGGAGACATCGACTATTTCAAGGCAATTAACGACACCTACGGACACCCTATCGGCGATGAAGTTCTTCGAGAAGTCGGACGTCGGCTCCTGGCTTCGGTCCGTTCCTACGATTTCGTTGGTCGTTACGGAGGCGAAGAGTTCTTATTGATTTTGAACCGTTGCGAAGGTGATAGGGCCCTCTTCCGGGCCGAGCAGATCCGCAACGCAATCGGCCAAATACCCATTCCTACTTCTAATGGAGCACTTCCAATAGCCTTGAGTTTTGGGGTTCACGCAAGCCCTGGTGAGGTTGCCAGTTCCATCGAGGAAGTGCTTTCCAGCGTGGATCATGCGCTTTACGAGGCCAAAGGCGCAGGTCGTAACTGTTGCCGGCTTGCTGGCACGTGCGCAGGTGGATGTTTACAGGGACGGGACTGACTTCGGGTTATAGCGTGATTGAATAGCTCAATAGCGGTTCAGTCGCTGTGGTGGTGTAAACGTGAACCTCCCATCTCTGGCTCGATTCTTTCGGCAGCAAGTCCTTTACATTGCTATCGCCGCAGTCATAGCCGCCATTTCCTGGGCCATCGGACAGAAGATCTATCCCGCGCCGGTCCTGGTGTACTCTCTCTGCATCGGGAATCTTCTCTCGCTCGCCATAGGTTGGTTGGGTTTCCTTTATGAGGAGAGGCCTTTCCCCTACAACATCCTGATTTTTGTGCCTCTCCTGATTGTGCTGACGGTCCCTATCTACCTGATTACGAGCGTCGTCGTTTGGTTGGTTGCTCCCCCTTTTCCGCTGGCACTTTCCAACCTAATTATGTCGCAATGGAAGTTTTCGTTTGTGGTCACATTTGCCTTCGGTTTTCCCTTGTTTCTGTACCACAGGACGAAGGAGCATCTGGAGCGGCGCAACGTCGAGCTCCAGCAAACCGTCGAACGGGGCACCGCCCGGCTTGAAATGCAAGAGGAGGAACTGGAGCGTGCCCACGAGATCCAGCAGTCTCTACTGCCAAGAAACATTCCCCAGCTTCCAGGCTTCGAGGTCGCAGGAGCGTGGCAGCCCGCCAGCACTGTGAGCGGAGATTACTACGACGTGCTCCGGCTTGGCGATCACCAGCTTGGGATCTGTATCGCCGACGTCGTTGGCAAGGGTGTGTCCGCCGCTCTGCTGATGGCCAATGTGCAGGCCGCGGTGCACGCGTTTGCGAAGGACGGGGAAAGCCCGGCGCGTGTATGCGCCAAGGTCAACCGTTTGTTGCACGAGAATATCGCAACCGGAAAGTTCGTGACCTTCCTGTATGGAATTCTCGATGGCGAAGCGCATACGTTTCAATATTGCAATGCCGGGCATCTTTACCCGATCCTCCTATCTGGCGGTGCGGTCCGAATGCTCGAGCAAGGCGGCGCGGTGCTCGGAGTTTTCGCGGACTGGACGTACGAGGACTTCAAGATCGAGTTGAGGGAAGGAGACCGGTTGCTCTTGTTTACCGATGGCATCACAGAGGCGTCGGACGCGAAAGGGCAGGAGTTTGAAGAAAGCCGCATAGCAGCATTTGCAGTGGCCAACGGCACGCTCTCCGCAAAGGAGTTGAATAGGCGGTTGCTGGCGCAGGTCACTTCCTTTTGCAACGCGCAATTTCGGGACGACGCGACCCTGCTCGTAATTGCTGCATATTGAGCTTTCCAACGCCTTCCAGCAAAGGGTGCACCTCGATTTGGCCAACCTTCTTGGCTCAATCGCATGGAGGCCAACACCCTGGCTAAGTGGACGAGACCTGCGCCATCCCTTCGTTCGCCAATTATCTAAAGATCCTGGGCCGATGCATTGCGGCGACGGTAGCATTCCTGATCGCCCCGGCATCGGTTGTTTGTGTGTATTGCCCTGTTTCTGAAGGTATGGGTTCTGGTACAGCCTCTCAAGAGAGCTCAGAAGTAACTCCTGGCCCGCGGAGCGCGCAAGGTGTGGTAAATCTTGGCTTTTTGGTCCCGCAAAGACCCTGCAGGGCACTCTCGGGTCTTTGGCCCTGGAACGAATGCAAAAAAGATCACGAGCGAAGGCAACCGGTGGCATTCGCTTGCAGCTCAGAAAGCAAAATGGGAAATTCCGGTTTATCGGGTCAGGTCAATTCCTGCACTTTCTTATGGGCCACGTCGTAAGCTATTTCTGTTGAACGTGCATCGTGCGTTTCGGGCAAGCAGGGGTGCGAGATGACTTCGCCAAAATACCCGCCGAAAGGTGCGCAAGCAAGACGAAATGCAGACGGCTTGATCGGAGAGGTCTATGTCAGCAGCCCGAAAGCAGACCTCGTGGCCGTACGCTGGTCGGCGGAAAACGGATCTGGCACCTTCCTGTTCACTGCTGAGCAGTTTGCACGTGACTGGGAGTTGAGGCGAACAAGTGTTTCTAATTGGAAAAGACGCGCAGGAGCAATTGTTCTTCTTATATTCATCGGGATTTGCCTCTATGGTGGGCTAAGAGCATGTGAGTCCACTCCGGCCAGTCCGGGCCCCGCGAAAGCTCCGCAAGGTGACAGCACTGGAGCACTGGAGAATCCAAAGACGTTGCTCGACAATTATGGGGCCATTGCAGCTTCTGAATGCTCGAGGGGCGCGGATGAATATGTCAAGTCTGTTGCAAAGTACGAGTTCAAATGGGAAGACGCCGGCATTTCCGGCGAAAAGTTCGATCAATATGGAACCATTTATCTGGCCCCTGGTGTCATAACGAGCATATCCAACAAGTTGTTCCTTCAAAACAGCTTCGGCGCGTTCAAACGTGTAGAACTGTTATGCAGCTACAACACTCAAGAGAAGAAAGTTCTTCGCTATTGGATCGCGAGTAGTGACGAATAGGCCTTGATACCTGCGGCGGTTCTCCAATTACCGTGTGGCGTTTCTGGCACCTTTCAAGGTGGCTCTTTTCTCGACGAAAAACTACTTGGCGATTGTGCTTCGCTCTAGACCAATTGGACAACCGCTATCTTCCCAACTCAGAAGCCTCCCCGTTACCTGCTCAATGGTCCTTTTGCAATCATGTGCGTTTGAATAGTCTCATTCCGCAGAGCTGAGCAGCGGAAGAAACGCACCGCGGCCTGCAAGGCACGGCTAAGGCTGGATGATCGCGTTATACCCGTCGTCGATCAGCTTCACGCGCCACTGGTTGGCTTCGTCGCGGCTGTAAAACGGCCCGACGCGCACGTGGATCAGGTTGTCTGCTGGTTCGCGGCGCGCCGTCACCGGATAGCCGCGCTTCTGCAGAGCGCTAACGAGCGAGTCAGCGTCCTCAGGATGAGCGGTCGCGACAACTTGCACCGTCAGCGTAAGCGTCCCGGAGAAGGCCGGACGCACATCCGGACGCACTTTCGACGCCGCGACTGGCAGCACGACCTCCGGAGGTGTGACCTCGAGCGCGGCTCGCACCTGCGTCCCCCCTGCACCCGCTGGCGCGCTCTCGGGCAATGCACTTTGCCCAGCCGAAGCCGGACTTTGTTGCGGGGTCGCGGGGTTTACGCCCGCACCCGGAGAAGGCGGCTGTACCTCTGCGCTCGCTTGCGGCGTCACGGCAGCTTGCGCGGCCGCCGAGGGCTCGGGAATCGAACCACTGGCCTGCAACAGCTTCTGAGTGGAAGTGGCGGGGTATGCAGGGGTCACCGAGGGCTCGGGAATCGAGCCATTGGCCTGCAACAGCTTTTGAGTGGGAGCGGCGGGCTGCACGGTAGCCGCTGATGGCTTGGGAATTGAGCCTTTGGCCTGCAACAGTGCCTGACTGGCCGCGGCAGTCTGAGCGGTAGCCGAAGTGGGCGCGGAACTAGGTTGGCTCAGCCCGTTTCCCGAGTCCGATCGCTGTGAGTCCCGAGGGGGTTCCGTGGCGATGGTTTTACCACTGTCTGCCGCGGCCGTGGTGAGGACTGGCCCAGGCGCAGCTTCTTGATTCAAGGTGCTGTCGTCGCTTGTCTTACGGGATTGGGGGGCGCGGGGTTCGGTGAGCCGGAGCACGCCCAGCACACACATGACCAGCAAGACCGCGGCTGCTGGAACCCAGAACATCGGCGATCCTGAAGCCTGGTTCCATTTAGGTTCAACCCAGAGCTTCAGCGATTCTGCAGCCCGCTTCCATATGGGTTCGTTGGGCTGCACCGCCGCAACGTTGCCGGCAGTTGCGACGGGCTCAGTTGAATGCGGAATCAAGTGCAGGTCGGCAATTACTTTAGCCACCATGCTACCGTCAACCTGTTTGCTATTCAGCGTGTAGCACAGTGACAGCGCGTTAAAGCACAGGTTGTTGATGGTCCTGGGAGTACCATGGCTGGCCTCCGTGATCAGCTTGAGCGCACCTTCTGTGAACAGCGGCTCGCCATCATAGCCCGCCAGTTTCATCCTGTAGTTGATGTAGGGAGCTGTCTCTTCCGCTGGAAGCGGTTCGATACGGCAGATGGTCGATATGCGCTGGCGAAGTTGTACCAAAGAAGCCTTTAGCAACTTATCGGATAGCTGCGGCTGCCCTGAGAGGATTATTTGTATCAGCTTGCCCTGCGACGTTTCGAAGTTCGTAAGCAAGCGAACTCTTTCCAGCACGGCATCCGACAGATTCTGCGCCTCGTCGATCACGACCACGAATTTCCGCCCCGCCTGAGTCTCTGCGGCCAGAACGCGGCTCAATTGCTCGTGCATTTCGGAGCTGGTCTGTGCGGGGGTGACGCCGATGTCGCGCAGGATGTAGGCGACGAAGTCCCGTGGTTCGCAATCAGCATCGATATCGAAAAGAAATATACTGCGAGCGGTCTCCCGGGTGTCCTCAAGGAAACGGAACAACAGCGTCGTTTTCCCCATTCCTGGGGGTGCAATCATGGCAGTAAAACCGCGGTTGCTATAGAAGCCGTTCTCTAGCAATTCCAGCGCCTCTCGATGCGTACGGCTGAGATACAAGCATCGCGGATCGGGGCTGACCCCGAACGGTTCTTGCTGAAAACCGAAGTATCGCAACAACATCGCGCTACTCACCACAGCTCGGCTGTGCGTCGAGTCGCCTAAGTGGCCGACCAACTTGTTCGGTGGGTGGAACGCTTGGTCCATATTGTCAGGAATTTCCGTTTGCTTTCCGTGCCAGCCAATATACCACCAGTAGCCTCCACTCGCTTCTTTCCTGCTTCCGCTCCTAGGCCAAAGCCCAGGCATCTCTGGCGAGGCCTTTGTCCGTACCCAAAAGTTATGATTTGCCCGATTTTCGAAGGGGTTTCCTGGGCACCTCTCTCAATTCCCCCGTCGTCCAGATTGGCCTTGCCTTCCAGCCGAGCCTCCGCCTGGCAGAGGTAAAGCCTCCATCCGCCGCAGGATGCTTCCGAACGAGCGCAACGTGAGATGGCTCTCCGTCGACAATAGTCAGCAACGGCTCGCAGCATCAGTCATTCCCGCGCGCCGCGCCGCGACCATTGAACCCATGCAAGCGCTGCGCACGGAGTAGCCTGCCATTCTGACTCTGATTAAGGCACCAATGAGTACCTCAAACCTGAACTTCAGAAATCACTTGGCGATAACAAGCGCAAATCACTCATCGAGGAGCCACGACAATCCTCTGGTCCGAATAGACGGCAGAGGCTCGGCGGGCCAGGAGTTACTTCTGAGCTCTCTTGAGAGGCTGTACCAGAACCCATCCCTTAAGAAACAGGACAATCCAGAAAACGGACACCCGATGGTTGCTCGAAAGAATCCTCAATCATGCGCAGCTCGCCGGAAACTACACAAGCGGCCAGGTGAACAGTCAGCCACTTTGCCTGCGATTACTATGCGAATCAGTCACAGCTGCAGAGCCGCACAACCCCCGGAAGACAATATTCCAATCGGGGCTAAGAGGACAACTCCTTCACTTCTGCCTCGACCTGTTTGGTCTGATCCGGCGTCATGGTGGGAGCGTCTGGCCGAAGCGATGCCTGCTTCACCTTGATAATCAGGTCCTTCTTCTCCGCGTCAGAGAATGCAGAGTACTTCGAGATTGCCTGTGAAAGCGATTCTTCAGCCTGGAATGGATCAATCGGAGCTGCATCCGCGTTTCGCTTGCGGCCGCCGCCGCTGTTTCCCTTCTGCAGGCCCTCGCCGCCCTTCGACACAGTGTCGATTTCCTGCTGCATCTTCGCTTGCTGTTCGGGCGTAAGGTACGGCAGAATCTGCTTGCGTGCAGCCAGTTTCACCTGTTGCATGACAGCTTTTTTCTCATCCGGCGTGAACGCTTCGAAAGCAATGAGCGGCTTGCTCACTGATTCTTCGTCGTGTAGTAATGGCTCAATCTTCAGTATCTGATCACAACTCAGATTAAACGCTGCGGCCATCCTCTCGAGCAGCGCGTGATGGCCAGAAAGGCCGCACGACGACGGGGTTGGAGCCGTTGGTGCCGTTTGTGGAGCATCCTGACCGGGTTCTGCGCTTTGCAGGTGCGCTGCCGCCAGTACGAATGTGAAGACGCAAACCGCGGCCGATAATGCGGCCACAGCGTTGAATCTACCATTGCGAGGATCATTAACCTGGATATTCATGCTTCTCCTTATTCGCCGATGATGAGTGTTTTGTGCTGTTCTTCTCTCGCGCTCGGAACCTGGCAGACGCCGAGAGCCTCAGGCGGTCTCGCGATCGGACCGCACTGCCCGCCGCACCTAAAAGGAGTAGCGGCCACTGATCTGAACCTCGCGCATCGAGCCGTTGATCGAAGAAATCACCCCCGCCGTCGTGCTGCTGCCAATGACCGAGGTCGGATATCCGAAGTTCGGGTGGTTCAGCGCGTTGAATCCCTCCAGACGAAATTCGAACGAGCCAAACTCACCCACGGAGAATACCCTTGCCGCAGCAAGATTGAGCGTTACGCTGCGGGGTCCCTCAAGGATGTTGCGGCCCGCAGTGCCAAACGTTCCAGAGGCGGGAACCGTGAAGCAAGTGGCATTGAACCATTGCGAGATCGACCGGCTGCTTAGGGTTCCATTGCAGGTCCGGTTAGGTCGCGTGGGCTGCGCATCATCCTGCGTGCCCGAAACCGTGGGCGTGAACGGCTGACCTGTGTACGCAAGAATATCGCCGCTCTCCTGCCAGTCGCGCAGCAGATAGTGCCTGGAGGTGGTTCGATAAACCGAGGTAAGTGTGAAGGCCTGGCGAATGTCGAAGTCTGACAGGCCGTACTCAGCTTGCGGGTTGAGCACGTTCTGGTGCCCGAAGTAGCCGCCTCCGCCGCCATAGTTCACGCCCGACTGTTCATCGAGAGATTTGGCCAAGTTGTAATTGGCGCGGAAGAAGAGGCCGTGCTGAAATCGGCGATGAACGGTAATGTATCCCGAGTCGTAATGGGACACGCCGTTGAAGTAGAGCATAGTGATCGACTGAAATGTGGGGAATGGCCGCGAGGAGTTTGTGTTTTCAACGCGCTCCTGGTTATAGTCTGTTTCCTGTCCGAGATGAGTGCCCTTGGAGCCCGCATAGCCAATTTCAAGGCCGATGCCTTTTCCAAGATCGCGCTCGATCGCAAGGTTGTAGCTCTGCACTTGCGCGGAAGGCGCATTCGGGTCGTATCCGTTGAGTGTGAGGATGCCGGAGAGAGAGCCGCCTGATGATGGAAACGGGGTTGCGGGGGAAATGAATCCCGAACCGGCGGACTTGGAACTGGGCGAGACTGCGGTATAGGTTGCGGTTTCAGAGAAAGGAAACGCTCCTGCCAGATTGGTGCGGACCACTGAGAGCCGAATACCTGTGTAGAATATTCCGTATCCCCCGCGAATCACGGTATTGTCATTCCCAAACGGCCGCAGTGCAAAGCCCACGCGCGGAGAGAATCGCAGCGGATTGATGTGGATGAGCGCCTGGGGAAGGCCGGCTGCGCTGGCCGCCTCATAGTAATTCGTCAATCCGGCCTGAGCCAGCAGCGTGGCGAGGTTCGGCACGGTTGAAGCGTTTGCGTACACGTTCTGACCCAGGGTGGGAACGAAGTTGGTAATCTGCCCGTTCTCTTCCCCCGGAAGCGTCTGCAACTTGTAGCGCAGTCCCAGATTGAGCGTTAAACGCGGCGTGACGTTGTAATCGTCCTGAACAAAGCCCGCATAGTTGGTCTGGATAAGATGGTTGGTATTGCCTCCCGTCATCAGCGTGGTGGATGCCGGGTAGCCGGCGAACCCAATCCAGTCAGGGAACACACCTACGCAATGCCAACGCTCGAACACTGCGGCCGTGGTTGAGGATTGTCGGCCGCATCGTAGATACCCGTACTGGTTCTCACGAACTCTGCCAGCCGTTCTCATCGTATGCGGCCGCCTATTCTCACCGAAGCCTGCCACCAGCCGGCGTGGAGAATGAGCAGCCTCATCCGCGCCGGAGGCGGGTCTGGACAAGCTCCTCAGAGCCATGTACGCTTTTAATAAGTACACAAGGAGGAATCTATGCCTAGAGTGGCCGTGGACGACAACCCACGAATGAACCTCCGGCTGCGACCGGAACAAAAGGCTACGCTCGTGCGTGCTGCGGCGTTGAGGTACACGGACCTGACGGAGTTTGTTCTCCAACCCGCCTTGCGGGAGGCCAAGGCGGTGATCGAGGAGTCGGAACGTATCGTCTTGTCCGAGCGTGACAGCTTTTTGGTGCTGAACCTGCTCGAAAATCCGCCAGCGCCGAATGCTAAGCTGCGGGCAGCCATCGCTCGAATGCCAAAGCCCACGCGGAAACGGCGATGAGCATTCCCGCCTGGCACGAAGAGCCAATCTCGAAAAAGCATGATCGGAAGTCTTTCGATTGCGGCGATCCGGCCATGAATGACTTCTTCGAGCGTTACGCCCGCCAAAGCCATGAATCTGGTGCCGCGAAGACCTTTCTCGCAATTGATAACGCAGACAACAAGAGCATTCTTGGTTTCTACAGCCTGGCTCCGGGCGCTCTGGCCTACGCTGACACGCCGGAGACGGTTCGCCGCGGCCTCGCCCGGCACGATGTGCCCGGGTTTCGGCTCGCGCGCCTTGCTACAAACCTGCGCTGGCAGAGCCAAGGTATCGGCGGCCAACTCTTCGCCGGCGCCGCGCGGCGCTGCCTGCGCGCTTCGGCTGAGGTCGGCGGCGTTGTGCTCATTATCGATGCGAAGAACGATCGCGCGGCCCGATGGTACGCCAGTTACGGCGCTGTGCCTTTGAGCGGTAAGCCTTTGACGCTCGTAATGTCGCTCGCCTCGTTTGCCGCCGACCTGAAGGCGGCAGGGCAGTTATGAGCAACGAGGTGTGGAAAGGACGGGCTTGCTCCGGAATCCCCAAAAACGTAGGTGACAGCATAAAACGAGAACACGTGGCAGCATTTGAAGTTTGGCAAGGCTCGCCTTGCCAATATCACAATCCCGGAATTGGAACAATCGCGGGCGGCAGTGCTCAATAGGCTCGCCTCCGCTCAATCGCGTCGGAGCCACCATTACGCCATCGAACGGTTCATCGAATGGTATTTCGGGATTCTCACCCTTGCGGAAAGCTCAGCGCAAATTGGGGCGCCAGATTCTTGATGATAATCTCGGTGAATTCAAGCGATCGACGCAACACCTGCTTGCAGTCTACTTGCAGGAGTCTGGAAACCCAATGTCTTTCTGGGACGTTGATTCAAGCGTAGCGATTTTTGGTCGAGCTGCGCTTGAGAGATGGGGGACAGGTCGGTTCCTCTGGGGAAGTATTGTCTCAGCAGGCGATTGGTATTTTCGTTCGTGCCGCGCTGCCAGGGACTTTGCGGATCGCAGAAGTACACTTTCACATCGGTGGCCACTGTGAACGCCTTGTGCCTGGCCATCTCCAACTCGCGATCCCACGTCAGCGAGCGTCGCAATGTCGCCGGGAGTTTACGAACACGTCGGCTCTGGGCCGCAACGACAGCTTCCGTATTTTTGCTTGGCACCTTGACCAGCATGGCAAAGCGTGAATGGCGCTCTACTAAAGTCGCAATGTAACTGTTCTTTGCGCCGCTCAGCAGATCGCCTTCCCAATGCCCGGGAACCGCTCGGTCTTCCACTTCCGCAGGCCTTTCGCGGATTGAGAGAGCATCGACGATTTGCCCCCGTGACTTTCCCCTGACCGTTGCATGTCGCGAGTGGCGCATGCACCGCTTGGACCGCAGGTGCTCCATCAGTTCTTTTTTCAGCACGCCCCGCGCTTGGATGAACAGGCTACGATAAATGGTTTCGTGGGACACGCGCATGGCCTCGTCATCGGGATACTGCGTCTCCAACCATCCGGAAATCTGCTCCGGCGACCAGTTCAATACCAGTCTATTCGCAACAATCTTCCGCAGCTTGCGGTTCCTGGCAAGAAGACACCTCTTCGGTCGCAACGCGCATTTCCAGGCTTGGCTATCCGCTTCGTGCGCGCGATAGGCCGAATGACCACCATGGCGGGTGACCTCCCGGCTCACCGTTGACGCCGCTCGATCGAGGAAAATGGCTATCTCACGAATCGATGAGCCGGCAGCGATACCTCGTGAAATATCCTCTCGTTCGGCCAAGCTGAGCGCTAGACGAGAGCGCACGCGAGCGGCTGGAGCAATCCCTCCACGAGGCACCAACAAACAGTGAATGCAGCTAGGCGGCTTGCTGAAGGCACGCCCAATCTCATGCAACGACTCCCCCGCCTTCCATCGCCTCCAAACATCTGTTCTCTGCGCAGCAGAAAGTCTCGACCGCTTCACTTGGTTCATAAACACCATCCCTTCAATAGAAGAAGTTCTACTAGATGGTGTTGCATCGACCGCTTGAATCCACCTCCCTTATCGTTCACTACTGGAGTTAGCAAGCTCACAACAGGTTTCTGGGGCACTTGTCCGAGAAGGCGACTTGAACGAAGCCGCTGCGGCGGCGGACGCTTACGCGTGTTCCTGAACCGACAGTGAGGGCTGCCGATTAGCTTTGGCCACAGGAAGGAGGTCCTTTCTGTGACCCATTTACGTCAGCTCATGATTGAGGAGTTGCGGCGCCGCAACTTCGCCGAGTCAACCATTCGCGCCTACGTCCACAGCGTCGAACACTTCAGCCGGTACTTCCATCTCCGTCCCGATCAGCTCGGTCCGGAGCACATTCGCCAATACCAGGCGATGCTGTTCAGCAAGTTGAAGTACAGCCCGAACACCGTAACCGCACGGCTGGGTGCACTGCGGTTCTTCTATATCAAGGTGCTCAAGCGGAACTGGAGCATTGCCGAGACGCCCTACCCGAGGAAGGTCATCCACCTGCCGGAAATCCTTAGCCCGGAAGAAGTGGCGCGTCTTATTGATGCCTCCCGAACGCCCTTTCAGCGCGCCGTGCTGATGACGCTCTACGCCACCGGAGCCCGCAGGGCGGAAGTGGCGACGCTGAAGGTCAGCAACATTGACAGCCGGCGCATGGTTGTCCATATCCAAGGGGGAAAAGGACGTAAGGACCGCGACGTCATGCTCAGCCCCAGGCTGCTAGATGCCTTGCGCGAGTACTGGCGCTCCAGACGGCCGCAGGTCTACCTGTTCACGAGCAGCAGCGGCCATCGTGGAGTGGACCAGCCTATCTCCGACAAGACGATCTGGAACGTGTGCAGGGCCGCGGCTCGTCGCGCCGGTCTCGCATACAAGAACATTCATCCGCACACATTGAGGCACTATGCCGGGTTCCGGACTATTCCGGGTGACAGAAGATCCGATCAACGAAAGGCGTGTCAGTACACTCCGCGGCCGGATTTGTTGGTGCAGCCGCCCGGCATAGTTTGGTTACAGATTTTGCAAGAATGCGAGTAACTCGTCGCCTGGGTGGTAGCGGCTAGGCTTCGCCCCGGGCGGTGTTGTCTTCGCCAAGATCTCCTCTTTCATCGCGAGATTCGCTTCGAGGTAGATCTGTGTGGTTTCCACCGACTCGTGCCCCAGCCAGAGAGCGATTACAGCTCGATCGACGCCTGCCTGCAACAGGCCCATGGCCATCGAGTGTCGAAGGACGTGCGGGGTAACGTGCTTTTTCTGGAGTGACGGACAAGACTTGCGAGCAAGGGTCACATGTTTCGCCAACAGGTCTGCAACACTGTCTGAGCTGAGGCGGCCGCCAGCGGCGTTGGGAAATAACATTTCGGTGCGGTGTTTTGGCGGCTCATGTAGCCAAGCCGTCAGCACCGCTACGGTTGTCTTGGCAAGTGGCGTACATCTCTCTTTGCGTCCCTTTCCTACACAGCGCACGTGTGCTCCAGTGCCCAATGTCACGTCATGGCGCAGCAGGCCGGTCAACTCCGATAAGCGCAGACCGGTTTGGACCGCCACCAGAATCAGGGCATGATCGCGGCGACCAAACCAGGTGTGTTGATCGGGAGCTGCGAGCAGGGCATCGATTTCAGGACGACTCAGGAAGTGGACTAAGGCGCGAGTGTGGCGCTTGCCCGGTATAGCCAAGACGCGCTGAATCTGAGCGGCATGGGAGGGCTCTTCGTAGGCGGCATAGTGAAAGAAGGAGCGGATCGCCGTCAAGCGTAGGTTGCGACTTCGAACTGAAATTCCGCGGCCCTTCTCCAGATCGCTCAGAAAAGCAGCGACCATCGGCGCATCAATCTCTTCGAAATCCAGACGAGCAGGCGGCTTATGCAGACGCTGGTGTGCGAACTGCAGCAGCAAACGAAATGTATCCCTGTAGGAACTGATGGTGTGAGGACTTGCCTGGCGTTGATTCATCAGGCGCTGCGTGAAGAAGCTTTCGAGCAACCCCGCCAATGTGGCTGTAGATCTCATGATTGCTTCTCCCAGTAATCTTCGAAACGCTTGACGACCAAACCCATCAACTCGGGACAGCCAGTCAAGTACCAGTAGGTATCGGCTACATGTGCGTGCCCCAGGTATGTCGACAGAATCGGCAAGCGGCGCTCGATGTCTTGACCGGACCGATACCAACGGATCAGTGTCTCCACTGCGAAGCGGTGGCGGAAGTCGTGAAGACGTGGCCCATGACTTTCAGATGGGCCACGCAACCCGATATGCCGGGACAGCAAATAAAACGTGCGCCGGATCTCGGCACCGTCCAACCGGGTTCCCCGGCTGGATACGAAAAATGTATCCGGGTGCTGAGCCAAGAAACGATCACGCCGTGATGCATAATCTGAAAGCACGACGCGGGTAGACGGATGAATCGGCACCAGCCGAGACTTACCAAACTTCGTTCCTCGGATGGTGAGGATGCCTTCCCGTAGATCTACGTCTTCGGTCTTCAGGTTGCGCGCCTCGCTGATGCGAAGGCCCGTGACCGTCAGTAGTCCGAGGAGGCAGTAATAGGTTGGTCCCCGGAGACCGTGGGCCGACGGCAGCTGCCTTGCAGCCTGAAGCAGCTTCCAGATCTCACCGTTGCTGTACAAATACGGATGCGCTCGTCCTGGCCGATGAGGCAGCAAGCCACACGGTGGGATCTCGGTGAGTGAATCATGGGCGCTCCAATGACGAGCGAAGCCACGTACGAAGGTGAGCCGCCTGGCCCATTCCGCCGGGCGCGCGGTCTTTTCCTGTTGCGCCCATTCCATCGCCAGGGAAATCGTAATGCGTGTAGCGCGCCGTTGTTCGAGAAAAGAAGCGAACCTTATCAATCCGGCCTTGGCTTCCCGCAGTTTAAATCCCAAACTGCAGCGCATATCGACATAGTCCTCAACTGCCTTACGCCACGAGGTCACTGTGCACCTCCTGGCCAGGGCAAAGCCAACGTCGCAAGAGAAACCAAATCCACCTTCGCGTAAATAGCCGTAGTCTGCGGACTGCGATGTCGGAGAAGCTCACCGATTTCTGACAATGTCGCTCCCTGCCGCAGCATCTGTGAAGCAAGGCCGTGACGAAACTGGTGGGCTCCCTTTCGGGGAGCATCAATCCCTGCCCGTTCCAGCGCGTGCTTCACAATGCAGGCTATTGCGCTTTCGCTCCTAAAGGTTCCTGCGGGTGCTCTCGACCGAAGAAACACACATCTGCTCTCAGCTGTGGGCCTCGCGTTTCGTAAGTAGTCAGCGATGGCCTCGCCGACGTCGACCGGCAGTGGCAGTTGAGAATAACGGGACGCCTTCCCACGGACCATAATTAACCCCTCTTGCCAATCCAGATCTCCCAGCGTGAGTGCCTTAATCTCGCCGGCACGCAGACCCAGGCGCGCCAGGATCAAGAGAATCGCATAGTCACGACGGCCTACAGCCGTTTTTCGATCGATGGAAGACAGCAGGAGTTCAACCTGGTCAGCCGGAATGGCGCGAGGAATGGTCGACAGCTTCCAGTTGGCAATGGCCGGCACACATGCGGCAAGATCCTTGTCGATATCTCCCCGATAGCGCAGGAATCTAAAAAATGATCTCAGAGCCGTAGTCATCATCTGGACTCGCTTGCTCTGAATGGTGGCGGCGCGACGCCGCACGAATCCTGTAACATCCGCCGCACGCAGAGAGGACAGGTCGACTGACCTGTTGCCGAAGCGCTCCTTCAGAAACTCGCGGACGAAGATCAGGTAACAAAACTGCGTTCTGGACGAGAGTGCCCGCTCCTCTTGCAGATAGAGACCAAACTCAGCTTGCAGTCGTTCGACAGGTGTCGTCGCTGGTCGCACTGGCTCCGGAACAATCCGCTCTCGAACCAATAGCCTCATCACCCGCTTCAAAGCCGAAACATCGCACCTTGTCAGATGTCGACGTCGCGCTCGCGCACGAAGAAACGGCTCAAACAGCTCTGAAGTGACTTCCTGAGCGCCAAGCCGATGTCTTGCCAACCATCGGTCGAAATCGGCAACCACGCGGACCTGCACTTCTCTTGTCTGCTGTGCGTAGCCCTCTCTACACATCTCTGTGGCATAGGAATCGAAATACGGACCCAACGGTCCGCGCAGCTTGCACAGGTGGTGTTCCTTAAAAACTTGTTCCATCGGTGTTCTCCTTCCAGGCAAGCCTCTCAGAAGACACCGCCGGACTATGCCGGGAAACTTGACCTCAAACTAACGTCTAAATGCCGCGAAAATGCACTCACCCGGAATAGTCCGGAACCCGGCATAGTGCCGCCTATTCCGGGGCCGGAATAGTCGACACTGCTTCGCCACGCATCTACTTGAGGCTGGTGCAGATTTGCGGACCATCCAGATGCTGCTCGGCCATCGTGACCTCGAAGAGACGACCATCTATCTGCACCTGTCGAGCAAGCATCTCAGCGCGACGGCCAGTCCCCTGGATGCACTCACCATCAACGGTTCGGGAGGACGCACGCACGACGCATGAACCGACCACCTCTGGAGGTGGCCGACATCATCCGCAGTGCAGGAGAGTCCTTCCTGGAAAAGAGTAAGCGCTGGATCACCTGGCAGCACCGCAAGGTCCTGCTGGCTATCCTGCGCTGCCGTACGGCTGTGCTCGGTGGTCACCGCGATCGCTGCTCAGACTGCGGCCACGTCGCCATCTCATATAACTCGTGTGGCAATCGGCATTGTCCGAGGTGCCAGGGCAACGCCCGCCTGCGCTGGCTCCAGGCGCGCGAGCGGGAACTTCTGCCCACTCGCTACGTCCACGCGGTATTCACCCTGCCGCGCGAACTGGCGCCAGTGGCGCTGCAGAACAAGAAGGTGATCTTCGACCTGCTGTTTCACGCCAGTGCGGAGACGCTGCTGGAGGTGGCACGCGACCCACGTCATCTGGGAGCGGAGATCGGCTTCTTCAGCGTCCTGCACACCTGGAATCAACGATTGCAGTTTCATCCCCATGCTCACTGTATCTTGGCTGCCGGCGGGCTCTCGCCCGACCACACTCGATGGATCAGTTCTTCCCACCGCTTCTTCCTCCCTGTCAAGGTGCTCAGCCGCGTGTTCCGCGGCAAGTTCGTCGCCGGGCTCAAGTCCGCCTTTCAGGCCGGCACTCTGCAGTTCCACGGCAGTCTGCGGCATCTGGCCGAACCGCGCACCTTTGCATTATGGCTGCGAACCCTGTTCCGACAAGACTGGGTGGTCTACGCCAAGCGTCCCTTCGGCGGCCCCCAACATGCCTTGCGATATCTAGGCGCTTACACCCACCGCGTTGCCATATCGAACCATAGACTCGTTGCTCTCGAAGACGGCAACATCACCTTCCGCTGGCGCGACTCGGCCCATGGCAACAAGAAGAAGATGATGACGCTGCCAGTCGATGAGTTCCTGCGGCGCTTTCTGCTGCATCTGCTCCCGCGCGGCTTCGTACGCATCCGCCACTTCGGCTTCCTCGCTAATCGCCGCCGCGCCAGTCTGCTGCCCATCTGCTTCCAACTATTAAGTCGTTCAAGCGAACAAGCTCCGCCAGCAAAGACCGTCTCCCCACCTCGACAGAGTTCCACCTGGCGTTGCCCATGTTGCGGTGGGACCATGCGCATCGTAGAACGAATCTCCGCGGCTGAACTGCTGCTCCGTTCTCCGCCGCAGAATCTCCGCCGTGCAGCATGACCCCGTTCTCCCCATCTCGCCCCTTCGGCGTTCATCGGTGCGCACAGGGACGTTCCGTCTCATTTCAGCCTGCAACGACTTCCTGCCGCCATCATCGCTGCCCGCTCTGCCCTGCGAGATCCTGCTTCGGTCCATCATCAATACCGAACTGCTCGAATCAGGATCCAGTGAGAGCCAATGCCGCGATCGCCGGCGTTCATCGGCGCATTCAAATTACATAAGCGTCCGCCGCCGCACCGGCTTCCTTCAAGTCGCTGTATCTGAAGTGCCCACCACCCATCATCCCGGCGCAATCAGTGTGCCACGTGGGCACTTCAGATACAGCCCAAAGACTATTCGGCCAGGTGGAATGTTAGCCACTTCCGCGGCAGTACAGAGGCGGGCAGTAACCTATTGAAACTAAGCGTCACGGATGGCTCCCTTTGGCGCTCCGAGATACCCCCGGTAACCGTTATTGGACCCTTATCGGACCCCGACCTCTGCCCGTTAGACCTCTGCCCAAACCTTTGCCTTGGGTCTTACGCACAGGCGAGACCGGCGAGCAGAATTGGGCGATTGAAAGCGGCTGAGTTGCCGGATTTCTTCAGATGGCGGTGCGCCCTCCATCCACGGCGAGTTTTGCGCCGTGAATGAAGCTGGCGCGGTCTGTCGCCAGGAAGACAATTGCTTCTGCTATTTCATCGGCTGTTGCCGGACGTCCCGCGGGCGCCTGAGCGGCTAGCTGTTCGAGACCCTCGCCCATCGCCCCCGTACCCTCCGTGCGCGTGGGTCCTGGACTCACTGCGTTCACGCGGACACCCTTTGGTCCATATTCGGCAGCCCAGGTTTTCGTTAACAGATTGATGGCGGCCTTGCTCGAACCGTAGAGGCTCATTCCGGACGCTCCGTAATCGGCAGCCATCGTCGAAAGATTCACGATTGCCCCTTTGCCTCTCTCGGCCATCAGTGGAGCAAGCGCTGCGACCAGGAAATATGGCGCCTTCACATTTGTTGAAAAGACGCGGTCAAATTGCTCCTCCGTCATTTCATGCGTAGGCCCAAAAGGATAGATGCCGGCATTATTGATGAGAATATCGACGTGGCCACCTCCGAGTTCGATCGCTTTCCTGGCCACTTCGCGAGCGCTGTCTGCGCCTAGAAGCTCGGAAGAAATGAAATCCGATTTGCCTCCTGCGGTCCGAATTTCGTCGACTGCCTTCTTCCCGCGTTCCGCATTTCGCCCCACCACCAAAACGTGAATACCGAGCTGAGCGAGTTTCTTTGCTGTCGCGAGACCGATTCCGCTCGTTCCACCCGTGATAAGCGCTGTCGAATTATTGTCAGTCACCTGCAATCCCTCATGGCCAAGAAGGCCTCAACAGAAGAGTACGACATTGTGATCACCGGCAGCGGCTCAACGCGGGCCCGGCTCAGGGCAGCTGATTCGTAGGCGCAGGTTTTCGGGCAAGGGCGTCCTTGAACCATTGCATCCCGAGTTCGTCGACGCACATCGGGGATCACCGACTTTGTTCTCGTTTCCGGGAGTGCAGATCCAGCCGTTGTTGCCTTCGCGGAGGACAGTCATTATGCCCTCATGGTCCATTTCGGCAATAGTCGCGTCTCATGTGATCCCCGCGGGACCTGAACGCATTGCACGCGCGAGCTTCACGGCCTTCTCCAGATTGTCTTCCGAATGAGGCGACGACGTCTGCTGCTGGAGTAGCGCTATCGCAGCGTTACTGTAGCTTCCCGAAGATCCGCTCTGTGCGCTAGCACGGCCTTGGAGAATCGCCATTACTGTCCCAAACAAGGCGAATAGGCCAATGGCTTCGCGTCGTGTATGCTCGGTAGCCACCTTATCCTCAAGCTCCGATTGATCCGCCATAAACCCTCTTGCTGTCTTGATCCCGAAACTGCTCATGGGAGGCGCTCCTCGGGGAATTGCAGTTCCCAAATGACGAGCTTTGATCTTGCCTTAACTCCATGGCTTCAACCTGCCGCTCGCTGCAGCAGGGCCTCGACCTTCGCATCGAGGTTCCGCGCCACTTCCAGAGCAGCGGCGTTCTCATATGGAGCCAGAAAACTGGCCATCTTGTCATATGAAAGGTGCACGCCATCGTCACGCTCATCCACAAGGACCGTAACGGGCGCATAGGAGCCGGCGTCAGGAACATATCTGGCCATCTCTCGCATGATGAGCGGATTGCCGACGAGAAAGCGGACGTTCCTGGGCTCTCGCGGCCTGATCCTTTGCCTACGATTACACCGTGATCGAATTTGAAGAACAGCATCAGACCCGCGCTGCCGACCGCATTCTCAATCGCGCTCTCCATGCCGGCTACAGATTGTGAAGTATGTATCGCCGCATACATCTCACCCACACTTGGATGCGCAATGGCCGCTTCGAGAGCCCTAGTGATCTCCTCGAACGGATTGGAAGAAATAAGACTGAATCGTTCGACTTCGACTTTCTTCATCATCGCTGTTCTCCTCAGAACCGGATACCTCTCTCCGGGCATCACATCACCGATCTTCATCGGCTCCGCGTAGGATTTTCGATCGTCCATCCGGCCGCGCATGTAAGGGTCGAGGGAAAGATAATTCACCTCCAGCAGGAGCCCTCCGGCGGAGATCGCCGGAATTGGAAACTCCTTCAGTTGGAAGTCATTCAAGCGCACTGTTCCTTGCGGCCGTGCGGTAAGGACAATCTGAATGCCAGTATTCTCTGTCATAGAAAGTTCCTCCGAAACCCACTGAAACGACGCTTGACCCTCTATGCTTTGTTCCCGAATTTGCAGAGACCGCAAGCGTTCAGGACTGCTCCGCCAGGAAAAGCCCTACATGCTTGACAAAGCGATCGGCATGTTGATCTTGGGCGCCGTGACTTGAATCTGGGTACACGATCAGTTGGGCGTTCGGCAGGTGTTCAGCCAAAATCAGTGCGTTAATCGGTCCGACAACAATGTCCTTGTTGCCATGAACGATCAGTGCCGGTTGGGGGATGTTCCTGAGCATCGCATAGCGGTCGGTTGACGGCACGGCTCCCCATTCCTTGAGAGCTTCAATTTGTGTTTCGGTTGTGCCAGCAGACACGGGAAGATCCCGATCTTGCGTTCGCAATGCAAGACGCGCTACGTGTGCACGTCCGGCGCTCTGACTGGATTCCGTCGGAGCAAAGAATGCTGCGAGGAGGAATGCGATCGGATCGGCCTCTTGTTCTTCCCGCCTGATATTGGTGAAGCTCATACCCTCCCCACCGCGTGGACCTGTTCCGAGCAGAATCAGGCCCCTCACGAGTTGTGGATAGTCCTGCGCCAACTGCTGGCCAATCATCCCGCCCAGGGAGTGGCCGACAATGTCCAGGTTCGTCAAGCCAAGTGCGGTGCAAAATGTGGCGCAATCTTTGGCCATCTCGGCAACGGTGGATCGGCACGTGCCTCCTGAAGCTCCCACTCCCGCGTTGTCGAATAAGATGATCTCGTTGCTCTCTGCCAGCCCGTTGGTGACATTCGGATCCCAAGCGTCCATATTGGAACTGAGATAGCCCAGGAGTAGAAGCGTTCTCTGTCCCTGTTTGCCAAAGCGACGGTAGGCATAGCGACTTCCCTCCGCTTCGACAAATCCTGTCGGCGCCGTTTCGTGTGTGTAATTTGTCAAAGAATGCATCTTGAATTCTCCTCCTCAAACGTTCTCCACTGACAATTCAGCACGAGCTAATACGCAGATTCCAGTGTTGCGACAGGACTCACCGCGCTTTCATGTTTTCTTTCACCCCGGCGGTAGCGCTTCAAATGCGGTTTGTCTACGGCTGCGGCTGATTGAACTTCCGGACATTGAGTTCGCAAGCCGAATACTCGCGCCCAGTGTTGCCTTGCGCCAGTTGGGCATCGAACCGTTCACCGGCCACAGAAGCAAACTCAACTCTTCAATCCAGTCGATCGCGGACCGATGAGCCTGTTGAACTCCAAACTGAGCCCCTACTGCCGAGACAAAGGCTGAAAGCTCGCGTTCAGCAGATGCATAAAAGAGTCGCACCTGCGCGTTAAGATCACCTGAGCTCAGAGAGGTCGTATGGTCGCTTAACAGTCGATCTTTCTCCTGAACTCCTTGGGGGCTGATTGTCCTGTCTCGAAGGGGGAACATAGCGTCCTCAAAGAAGTGTGACTTCTCTTAGATCGATTGCGACCAAGACTGGCTCCTTCACTGGCTGGTAGTCACCTTCGTAGGCGACCACTCTGCGGGTAACTGGAAAGACGATGCCGTCGAAAGTGCGGTAATCGTAGGCATAATTCAAAGCTTGTGACCCGCCAAGAATATCGACCGTGTAGTCATGCCGCCTCAGGAGCCCGTCGGGCCCAAAACAGGATATCTGCGTTCGTGTATGACTCACGACGCGCTCGGGGAACGTCACTTTGAGCCGTCTCCAGGTTTCGCCTTCTACCTGGATCGGTGGAATTTCCTCCATCTCAAAACCCGCCTGTGCATAGAGAAATGGAATATTCAAGTAGGTCCACATCGCTTCCCCGCTGAAGTAGGCAACGTGCACGTCCTCCCACGGAGTCTCCATAGTCTGACCTTCGAACGACTTCCGTGGATTATCGTCCGCGCTCAAAAGCTCGCCTTCAGCAGTTTGTATAACGACTCGGCTCGGCTCAAAGATGGTCCGTTTAGCTTGTCCGCGAAGTTCCATGGTCAGGCGTTGCCGTTTTGTCTCGGCGGTGATAACCACATCCTTGAGCACTCCTTCTCGAGCCTTTACGAACCAGATAACTCCCGTAATCGATCCATCGACCTTGATCGAGTTCACTTGATTCCAGCGATCCAGCCCACCGTGCGCCTTAATGGCTAAGTCCAGCAATTCGTTCATGCCTGCCCACCTCCTTGTTTTTGCGATGTCATGGTTACATCGTGCTCGTCTACTGCAGCGGAGACGGCTCCAATGCGAAGCAGAAAGCGAGCGGTCAGAAAGGAACATCTCGACATGGTTCCTATCTAGTACGGCGCGTAGGGCGAATCCGACGCGAGAAACGCCTTTGCCTGGCCAGTAAAAGAATCATGCCATTGGAAGAGCGATCCGTGGCCCGAGTCCGGATAGGTCAACAGAACGGCATTGGGGATATTTTCACTCAACCAATAGGAGTTTGAGACCGGGATCATTTCGTCGTGAATTCCGTTGACGACGAGCGCGGGCTGCTGAATCCGCTTCAAGTCCGCGAATCGTTTGCCGGTATATTGCTCCCACTCACGAAATGCAGCCATCTGGGCCTGCGCAACCTCGGGACCCGAGACTGGCTCGCGATCTGTCTGCCGCAACACGAGGCGTCCGATGAATTCTTTGCCGGCCGCTTGGCTTGTCTCCGTTGGTGCAAAAAAGATCTTCTGCAGTACCTCGTAGCCCTTGAGCTTCGGGTCCTGAATGTGCTTTGCGAGGATTGGTTTGTCGAGGTGCATAACGTCTTCTCCACCACGCGGGGCCGTACCGACGAGGATCATCTTGCGGAACACATTGGGATTGTTCAGTGCCATCTGCTGAGCGATGACGCCGCCGAGGGAGAAACCGAAAACATCACACGTTGCGATCCCGAGTGTGTCGAGAAAAGCGACGACATGTTCAGTCATCCCGGCCATCGTAGTGGGTACTTTGCCGCTGGAGCGCCCCACGCCGGCATTCTCGAAGAGAATTACATCATGGTCTGTAGCCAGTGGGTCGGTTACAGCTGGGTCCCAGTTGTCGAGCGTACCCGTGAAGTGCTGCAAAAAGAGCAACGGATATTTTGACTTCTTACCGAAACGCCGGTAGGCGTACTCTTCTTTCGGGGTTTGGAGAAACTGTGTAGGCGCTGTGACGATGCTGTTCGACATGTAGACCTCTCTTTTCTGTTTCCAGAATGCGTACCTGATACCTTTCGTAAATCATTCATCTGCCGCGCATGGCGGCTTCACTATCAAATCAACCTCTTGACGTTCACCGAAATCTCGACATTGCTGATTCGCTTGCCAACCGATCGTCGGATGGAAATCGCAAGGTTAGATCCGAACAATGTCCACTGGCGTGAATAAACGCAGATTACTAGCGCCATCGACGAACTCCGGCACTTGTCCGAGGAAAGCTTGCACTGCAGCCGCTATCATGTGCGCGTCTAGGTCCGCCTTGCTGCGCCACATTTCGTACACAAGGTATTCGTCGGGTTCCGACGCTGACTGGTGCACTTCGTAGACGAGGCTTCCCGCTTCCTGGCGAGCTTTCAAAGCCAACTCTTTGAGCGCCTCTTCCAACTTCGCGGCTTTGCCGGCCTGCGCTCGTACAAATACAAGATTTGTCACAATTCCACTTGTCATGGCACCTTCCTTCCCTCGCGGCGGTCGTCACCTATGTACGCTCCACGCACTTGGTTTGAGATTGTGGAGGCCCATTGTGTCGAGTAGCTCGCTTTATTTGCTCTTCTTGAGAGCTTTCCTTTCAATAGCCGCAGCGAAATTGGGCGTTTCCTCGGCATTGTGGGCATCCAATGCCTGCTGAAACCCTTGCCGGGCGGCTTCGTACGGAATGCTGTGCGAATCGAGGAAGGCATCGTAATGCGGAGTGGTGTGAACCCAAACATTGTTCACAAACTCGTGATGATCGCCTTCTTTGTGGTTTGCAATGAGCTCCCAGATTACCCGGGTTGTGGTATATTCACGCCCGATCAGGAGGTCGGAAATCGACTGAACCCGGCAGTGAAGCCTCTCACTGATCACTTCGTTGTAGTGCTCAATAACAAGCGCCCCACCCACATCCTCGACGTTGATCGACATGCGCTTGCCGTCGGGCGCGTGGGTGAGACCCGCAGACAGATGCGCCTTCGACGCAGGCGTACAGTTGATGTACTCCAGCTCGTCGACATTGAAGAGCCAATCGGTGATGTCGATGTCGGCAGTGGGGGCATTGATGTGGAATGTGGACGTGCTTTCTGCAAGAAGGCGGGGAGTGTATTCCTTTTGCGCATTACTCACGGCATTTCTCCTGATGTCTGGTTTCGCTCCTCGCTATAATTTGCACTCGGGGGACTCTGAGATGATTACGGTTCTATCCCACCGCGGTGAACAGGATGCGTGGGCATCTCAATCTATGACTTAAACGCGCGAACCGAGCCCCACAGCGCCCAACCGGGATTGACTCGGTTCGGATAAAGCTCCATCATTTTGTCGTAGAGCTCTTGAGCAGTTTTTGTCGATTTCACGAGCCGGTCGAAATCGCGGATGTATTGTCGCGTCTCTTCGATAATTTTCGGATTGTCGTCGTTGTCCGGTCGCTTATGTGAAGCAACAACTGCGCGTGGGTTGAGCGACTCAATCTTGTCGAGCGCGGCAATCCACTCCTGACGCTTCTCATCACTCGACTCGGCAAGATAGAGGTGAACGTCATTGTAGGCAGCATCGCCGGCAACCACGAGCCCGATAGAAGGGACGTGCAAACAGGTCGTATAATCTGTGTCGGTATGACCAAGTTCCACGACGACTAATTCATGCCCTTCCAGATCAATCACATTCCCTTTGAGCTCTTCGGCGATCACCAGCTTGTCTGGAATCTGGCCCGGAAATCCCGGCTTCCAGGCCCCATCGAGCATCTGCGGGGAAGCATTCATGCGCATAACTTTGACCGTATCGGGCGTTGCCACGACCTTGGCGTTTGGGAATCGTTCGAGAAGAGTGCCAACTCCGAACCAATGGTCTCCGTGGCCATGTGTGATGTAGACGGTTGTCAGGTTTTTCCCTTTTGATGCGATCCAATCCGCCAATTCGTTGGCCTGCTTGACCGTCATATAGGCATCCACCAAGACAGCGTCACTAGTCCCATAGATGAGGGTTGACGCCATCGCCTGAAAAAACGTCTCTTGCAAGTCTGGAGGCCGGTCGGGAGTAACGATCGGTATTCCCGGCGTCACGAAGACTTCCCAGTTGAGAGAGGGACCCTTTTTTGCACTCGATGGGGAACCTGAAGACTTTGTCGGGTTAGCGTCAGCCGCAGATCCTTTGAGATTGTCCATACAAGCCTGCTTTCCTTGGGAGATTGGTATTGTGGGCTTATCAATTGCCGCCGCTCTGAGCAATGTACTGAGGTGTAGTGAAGAGGTATTGAGTAATTCGGCTACTTTTTGGCCTTTCTGATCCAAATACTTCTCTGCGCTCTCAATCCCACGCCTGATTTGTTCAAGAGTGCTGCTTCGAACGCAGCGCCCTCCCGAACACTGCGCAGCAGCGATATTGCTTTCTAGCGACGGAACTTGTCTCCGAACATGGGAAGCTTACTCTTCGATTCAGCTTCACTTGCCTCGGGCTGAATAACGTCCCAGTGCTCTTGGAAAACCCCGTCCTTGATCCTCATTATGTCCACGACGACAATCGCAGAGCCGTCAGCATGCGTGTATCGGCTGTGAACCATCACATAGTCGCCTTCCGCCATCAAGATGCCGTGCTCCCACTTAGCTCCAGCCGGCAGCGACTTCACGAGCGCGAAGAGCCCTTCTCTTCCGGGTTCAATATGGGCGCTGTGTTGGATGTAGTTGGGCGACCAGAACTTCTCAGCTTCCGTGAAATCTCGCTTGTTGAATAGAACTTCAAACCCTCTGACTAGAAGGGCCTTGTTCTCTTCTTGGAGTGTCTTGGACATTGTTTCCTCCTTAGAGCCTTGAAACTGAAGGGCGCTACAGCTAGCGTCTTGACTCTACGCAATGGCTAGTGCAGTCTCTTTTCCGAAAGCATCACATTGGGGAAATCCACTCTGTAGTTTCATGGATGTTCGCGACTTCGCAGGTAGTGTTTCGAGCCCAGGTCGCTTGACTTAGCCAGTGTCGTCACCCGATCTCCCATAGATGGAAGGCACTCTTCCCCCCATTGGTCGAAGGTAGGTGGTGAGTTGGCCACGATGATGGATGACGTCGAAGTGAAACATCCAGAGAATGTCGCGGACGGGCCAGTCAAGCACCACTCTTCCGTTTACCCGGAATTCGGCTTTCCCTTCCCAACGAGATTGATCCACGGTAGCGAGTTCCATCTCAAGTTGTTCGGAGAATTGCCGGTAAGATGCGAGCATTTCCTCGTAGGACGGATATGGATCTTTCGGTGGCGCAGCGGCTTCGTTCGTTTTCAGGATGTCGAGGCGAATCTGCAGTCCGCGGATAATCGTCCAGAACAGTTCACCGGCTGTTGGCGCTTTTGGGTGGGGGCGGTAGTCAGATTCGGCCTGTGGCATCTGATGAAGAACAGATCGCGTGATGTCGGCTTCCAATACAAAGCGCTGTCGGTAATATTCAAGATCGTTCACTATGATTATGCCTCGCTTCCCGCCGGGACGAGATTCGAATCCGCCTGGTGAAGGAATGGATAATCGGTATATCCGACGGCGGAAGAACCGTAATAATTCTCCGGGCGTCCCGGATTCAGCGAAGCGCCGGCAGCGATTCGCTCCACCAGATCTGGATTTGCGATGTAATCCCGGCCGAATGCCACAAGATCTCCTGCCCCCTCACTGATTAGGCGCGCCCCATGTTCCGCATTGATGCCTACATTCAGGATCAACGAACCGTCATAGCGCTTGCGGAAATGATGGATCACCGCATCCCCAGAAAGCGCTTCTATTGGGGTACCAGTGAGGTCCGCCATCTGACGCATGAGCAGGATGTGCGAGAGATTATAAGGGCCAAGCCTCTCGTAAACGTACTCGCCCACAGCGAGCGTGGAGTCAACGGCCTTGAACGCCCCCAATTCATTCATCATCGGCCCCGTCTTCACGCCGACCCGTCGGCTTGGCCATACTTCAAGGACCGCATCAAGAACTTCAAACAGGAAGCGCGAACGGTTCTGGATCGATCCGCCGTACTCGTCGGTGCGACGATTCGTGGTCTCATGCAGGAACTGGTTGATTAAGTAGACGAAGCCTGCCTGCAACTGAACTCCATCGAAGCCGGCGTCCTGCGCCACGCGCGATGCGTTCTTAAAGTCTGAGACCGTTCGCTTGATGTCTTCCTTGGACATTGCGCGCGGCGTCTCGCTCATGACCGAGCCACCGCGAATATGGACTTGTTGCTCCTGGTTGATGGCTGAAGGGGCGACAGGCTGCCTACCGTCTGGGTAAAAGCTGTGATGCGAGACCCCGCCCTGATGCCACAACTGGACGAAGATCTTACCGCCGCGTGCGTGAACGGCTTCGGTCACCCTTCGCCACGCTTCTCCCTGCTCCTTGTTGTAGATTCCAGGTACTCCATACCAGCCTTGCGCCTCCTCACTGACCCAAGTCCCCTCAGTAATGATCAGCCCCGCGCTTGCACGCTGCGCGTAGTACTCGACCATGAGTTCATTCGGCACGTGGCCAGCGTTTTCGGCGCGGGTGCGAGTGAGCGGCGCCATGACGATGCGGTTTTTCAGAGCCAAGTCTCCGAGCTCATATGGGGAAAAAAGAGCATTTTGAGCATGGTGATGCATGTTTGTCTCCTTGGACACACGCCAAAGTGATGGCGCGGGGTTAACTTTGCTGCGCGGTCATGAATAAGAGATACCGACGACTCGCAAACTCGCATTCGGCCTGTGAGCCATGTCTCAGCCTTGGGAGAACCAGTCATTCATCTGGTGGAAGAACGCCGATTCTTCTACGCCTGGGTTCGCGCGGAAAGGCTTCGCGCTTTCAACGAGGACCTCATAGTGCGGTTGTCCCAGCGCTTCCATCGTTTGCTCGATGAACTCCTTCAGGGGCATGGCGCGGGCCTCTTCACTGCTGTTCAAGAGATCAGTCCGCACCCAGGGCGGCGCAATCTCTTGCACGTCGACAGAAGTCCCTTTCAGCCTGTAGCGGAGGCTCATCGAGTAGGAGTGAAGGCCGGCCTTCGTAGCGCTGTATAGAGCGGCAAAGGCCAGCGGCACAAAGCCAAGAACGGAAGAGACGTTTAAGACCGTCGCCGACTCCTGCGCCTTGAGGTGCTCTATGAGGGCACTCGTCATGCGTACAGTTCCGAAAAAGTTGGTTTCGAACTCCGAAGTAAGAGTGGCGTCGTCGATCGGTTTCGAAACATCGTCAGCCAGCATGATGCCCGCGTTGTTTAGGAGGACGTTGAGCTTAGGATACTTCGCGATCAATTCCCTGGAGACGGTTGCGATGTTCTCCGGATTGCTGACGTCGAGTTCAACCGAATCCATACCTGGGTTTGCCTGGACGACATCGGCCAAGTTCGCCATGCGTCGTCCAGCAACGATAACCTTGTTTCCCAGCTTGTGAAGTGCCTCAGCGAGGCCGCGCCCGATACCGGAGCCGCCGCCTGTCACCAATATTGTGTTTCCTGTCAGATTCATATTTCCTCCGTTGGACCTCTGAAGGGAGAGATCGTCCATCTTTCGGTTAACTTGGGATAGAGTATTGTCATACTCCAAACGATTCAGAAAACATTTGGCGCCGGTATAGGCGCTCATGGGGAAGTCTGTAGCCACTAACGGAAAGCGGTCTTGACGGAATGGCGCAATTTGTTGATTTCTTGCTGTAAGGTGAATCATTTGGAGTAACTTCATACTCTAAGGTCGGAGAGGCAAATCACAGAAAGCCGTGTACTGGAGGGAAGCCATGAGACGATCAAAAAACGAAAAGGCCGAAACCCACTCGAAGATTGTTTCGGTTGCCGCTAAACGCTTTCGCGAGCGGGGGCTTGAAGGCATCGGGGTAGCGGACGTGATGAAAGAGGCGGGTAGCAGCGTCGGTGGATTCTACAAACACTTCAAGTCCCGCGATGAACTAGTGATCGAAGCACTCGCAGAAGCATTCAAAGATCTTGACCGCTGGGAGCAAGAGGCAGAAGATCTGCCCGCACTGCTGCGTTTCTATCTAGGAGAAGAGCATCGTGATTGCCCCGGAGAAGGGTGCGCAATTACGGCCCTTGCAGGCGACGTGCGACATGCCAGTGCAGGGATCAGAACTGTATTCACACAACGAGTTAAACACAGTTTGGCCTATTCGGCGGATCGTATGCTGGATGGCAACACAGAGTCTCGCCGCTCTCGCGCGATATTGTTGCTCAGCGCCGGAATTGGAGGACTGGCTCTTGCCCGCGCTGTCAACGACAAGGCTTTATCGCGAGAGGTTCTTGCTGCGCTTCGAGAACAGCTGATCGCCATCGCGACGCAATCAGTTCCGCACCCGGCGAGCGCAAAAAAAAAGCGGCACTCCAAGGCCTGAACGCAAGGGGTCGGCTTCTTTGATGCTTGCGACGCATAATGCTTTCGTCGATGGGGCTACTGAATTAGCGTTCGGTGAGTACAGGCTTCTCTCCTCCATTGACCAGGAGGCAATCCGACGACAGCCTTGAAACTTCGGGTAAAGGACGCTTGGTCGGAAAAGCCCACTTGCAGGGCCACGCCGGATAAATCAGCGGCAAAATTTGAAAGCAAGGACTTTGCCTTTTCGATCCGCTGAAGGATCAGGTAGCGATGTGCCGAAGTTCCAAACGACCGTCTGAACAATCGCGTGAAGTGGCTGACAGAGAGCCCGCACTGATGGGCCAAGTCAGCGAGACCGACTTGCCCATCCAGGTTTTCCCTTAGACGGTCGGCCACTCGACGTTTCTGCCAAGGTGCCAGTCCTCCGCGATATTTCTCAGTCGGCACGAGCGACGGCGCATACCGCTGCGTTATGTGAGCGCAAAACAGGAGGCGGAAATAATCGAGGAATAGCTCACTAGGCGCGAGTCGATCAGTGAGAGATGGTAGGATCATCTGCGTCATCTGATGGAGGACTTCGTCGAAGGCTCCATGCTGGCATCGAAGACTCTCGATATTGTCGATTTCGAGGCCATCCGTAAAGGAGTCGAGCGTCGAACGAGGGACATGATACTGGACCCAGTCAAGCGGACCTCGATTGCGCCAGCGAGGGTTAGCCTCCAAGTCGTAGATCCCCACACCTCCAGCTGGCCACGCAGTGATTCGAGAATAGCGGTCATCTACCCAGATTTCGCACCCTTGGTCGCATGCAGGTGTCAAATGTACGGATACCACGAATGCTTTTTCGCGGGGAATGGATGCGGTTCGCTCGGGGAGACCGTTTTGGGAGGCTAAACGAGTTATTGCAATTTGCGGCTTTGAGGGCGGACGTATGACGAGGCTGGCGGATGTACCCAAACGAAAATACTTCGCCATTTGACCACCATAAGCAGCGGGCTCTTGAAGTTCACTCGACATATTTACCCGTCTCTGATCCATTCATCTCTTCAACTGCGCATGCTCACTTGCAATACAGTTGCCATTCCAACACATTGATAGGATTACATTTAGTGTCGATCTGTAATGCCGATATATCGGCAATTGCCGATTTCTCGGCTTCTTGGAGGACAGCGCCATCTCTTTCAGCATGATCGAGACGAGACCCTCGTTCGACCTAATTGGTGGGTACAATTCGGCTATTTTCCTTACCGAGCCTCTTCCAAACCGGACGTCGTGCACCTACGCGCGATTATTAACGACAATTCAGGTCGGTTCCGCAAAGACCTGCCTCACGCTATGAATTACACAGAGGATGGAGCGTTCCATGGACTGGGCTCAATTTGCTTACCCGCCGCTGGGGCGAGCGCGCCGGATCATCCGCAACATCCTCTCGATGTTTCATTTCGACGCGATTCATCATCACTGCCAGTTAACGACCCACCTGCGTTCATTGGGAGCGCATCCCGCCGGTCCACAGCAAGTCGCTTCACGAGCAGAACTACAAAGCTCAAATGGCGCTGGCACCTGGTTCTTGTAAAGAAAGGATTCTCGCCATGCCGATGATTGACGTATATGCCGCCACTGGAACCTTCGCCGATAAACATAAGCTGGCTCAAGACTTAGCAAATGCCGTCATGAGGTGGGAAAAGGTTCCGCCGATCAAGCTCTTCAAAAACAACACGGCAGCATTCGTTCATGAACTGCCGGCCGAAGCGATTTCGAACGCTGCCGGGGAGAGCAACTATGTGCGCGTTCAAGTGCTGACCCCAGTTGGTGTATTGGACCGTGAGAAGCAACTCGGAGTGGTACGGGAACTGACCGACATCGTCGCTGCTGCGGCAAAGGACGCATCCGTGTCGAACAGAACTTGGGTTCTCATCACTGAATCACCAGAGGGCGGATGGGGAATTAACGGACACGCAAACACTAGTGCGGACATCATCGCAGCAGCACACTTGGAACTGGCAAATCAAGGCCGTTAAACGGAGAGGCATCTTTAGAGGGGAGTTCCGAGATGGCGTTAGTGTCTGCTCTTTCCAGGGTCAGCAACGGCCAGATCCGCATTTACAATATCCAGCAAGGCCCGTAATGTCCCCAGCCCCTCAGCACGTTGGCCGCCAGCCAGAGCATCAATGCTCTGACACGATGTCCTCGCGCTTCGCTGGAATCTCCATCCAGAAAACGGTCACGAGAGAAAGTAGCGATTCTGGCAAAAGCACCAAGGCTAGCTTCCGTCAGAAAGAACAAAATCTGGAGCAAATCGTCGATCTTATTCCGCAAGCGATCATCGTTTTGGACCCAGACGGGAAAGCCGTATATGCGAATCGGATCGCACTTGAGTATACGGGGCTTTCCCTCGACGAAGTCCTGGCGGACAACTTTCGAGAGCGCATTTTCCATCCTCAGGACATTCAGAGACTTCGAGAAACGCGGGAGGAAGCTCTCTTCGGAACCGCACCGTTTGAAAATGAACAAAGGGCGCGCCGCAAAGACGGTAGTTACCGATGGTTTTTGATCCAGTACAACCCCTTGCTCGGTGAAAACGGCAAAGTCGTTCGTTGGTACGCGACAGGAACGGACATTGAGGATCGTAAGCAAACCGAAACATTGCACACGGCGGAAACGCGTGCGCTTGAAATGATTGCTGATGGCGCAAACCTCAGGGACGTTTTGGATCAGCTGTGCAGTTCCATCGACGTTCAAGTGGCCCCGTCCGTAACGACGATTCTGCTGACGGATGTGGAAGGAAAGCGGCTTTGCCACGGCGGAGGTCCGGGAGTCCCAGGCGAGTGGATTTCGACGATCGTCCCGGTACCAGTTGCTTTCGAAGCAGGCTTATGTGGAACTGCTGCGTTCTTGAAGACGCGGGTGATTGTCCCCGATGTTGCCACCGAGACAAACTGGCCCGATCAATATCGCGATCTTGCGATTCGGAATGGAATAAGAGCCGCGTGGTCCGAGCCGATTCTCAACAAGGACAATGAGGTGCTCGGGACGTTCGCCCTGTACTCACACGAGTCGCGAATCCCGACTGACGACGATCTGGCGCTCATCCGAGGCGCCGGGCGAATCGCGCTGATCGCAATAGAACGCCAACGCGCACAGGCTGCGCTGGCCAAAGCACACTTTGACCTTGAGTCCGAACGTGACCGCCTTCGCCTATTAGTCGAGGTCCAAAGGGCATTGGTTACAAACCTTGATCTACGCAGCCTGCTGACAGGGCTTACGGCGAGCCTAAGGCGAGTTACAGAGTGCGATGTTGTTGGCCTTGCACTTCCCGACTCGTCCGGTGGGGAACTTCGGCTGCGACTACGTTTCGCCAGCGACTTCGAGGGCCGGGGAGCTATTAAAGAAGGAATGGCGGTTCCACTACACGGCTCCGCCGTTGGGAAAGCGTTCCGAACTCGCCAATTCGTGTACCTGAACCATGAGGAGCAACCGGACCCCGAGATCTACGGCACACCCGAAGGCCAGGAGTTTTATCAACTCTTGCTAAGGGAAGGCGAGCCGTCGGGGTATTTTCTGCCTCTAGTCCGTGGGGACGAGGTTATTGCGGTAATGCTGCTGACCAAGTACGGCAGGAAACCCTTGAAAGCCCAAGAGGCTGAGTTTCTCACTGCATTGGCCGGCCAACTCTCGGCTGCAGTGGCCAATGCGCTCGAGCATGCCGCCCTTGTGGCTGCTCGCGAACGGCTGGCTAGCGAACAGGTCTATCTAAGAGAAGAAGTTGTGCGTTCTTCAATGTTCGAGGAGATCGTCGGATCATCGAAGGCGTTGCGCGAGATACAGTCGCAAATTTCGCGGGTGGCGCCGACTGATTCCACGGTACTGATTCAAGGCGAGACCGGGACCGGTAAAGAACTAATTGCCCGCGCGATCCACAATCGCTCAAAACGGGCCAATCGTGCATTCATTTGTATTAACTGTGCAGCGATTTCGCCCTCGCTGATCGCTTCTGAATTATTTGGACATGAAAAGGGCGCTTTCACCGGTGCGCTCCAGAGGCGACCCGGGCGGTTCGAATCGGCCGACGGCGGCACGATTTTCTTGGACGAGGTGGGAGAACTTCCGCCCGAGATGCAGACTTCGCTGCTTCGGGTTCTGCAGGAAAGGGCATTCGAACGGGTTGGCGGCAATCAGTCAATTCGCGTTGATGTGCGTATACTGGCAGCCACCAACAAAAACCTGCAATCCGCCCTGAATGACGGTAGCTTCCGAGAGGATCTCTTCTATCGTCTCAATGTGTTTCCGATCCAAGTCCCTCCGCTCCGGGAACGGGTGGATGACATCCCCTTGCTGGTTGAGTATCTCGTCGATCGATACGCAAAGAAGGCTGGTAGACGGATTCGCAGCATTAGTAAACGGACGCTCCAGTTGTTTCAAAGCTACGATTGGCCTGGCAACGTGCGCGAATTGCAGAACGTGATTGAGCGAGCATTAATCGTATGTGATGGCGAAACCTTTCAAGTTGACGCCAGCTGGTTGAAGCCGACTGCCCCTGATGCCAGAGCGAGTGTAGCCTTTGCTGCCGATGTTGCCGAGCGCGAAAAAGCAATGATCGAGAATGCCCTGCGCGACAGTAAAGGGCTTATCTCTGGCTCCGCCGGCGCAGCAGCGAAATTAGGACTTCCGCGGCAAACCCTGGAATCAAAGATTCGAAAGCTGGGCATCAATCCCTATCGATATAAAACGTTGTAGGCCACCCTTCTCTTATCCATACGCTCTTTCTCCCTAACTCCTACCTAATCGCGCTGCCATGCCGCCATGCCGAGTTTCCGGCAAATGCTGGCTGGGCCACCCGGCCCCGATGGCACAAACGCCGAGAATTCCGGAGCTTACGAATGGTCCTGAGATTGCAAGCCTACGACTGAATTGCCAGTTGGTCTGAAGATGAGTTGGAAGATCGAAAAGCACCGCGATGGTGAAAGGACAACCATTCGCTTAATAGGCCGAATGCAAATGCACTATCTGCCGGATTTGCAGTCTCTCATCAACGACAGCAGACCGACGATCGTGCTCGATCTGGAGGAACTCATGTTGGTTGATCTGGAATCTGTTCGCTTTTTGGGGCGCTGCCAGAACGATGGCGTGTCGCTGCTCCACTGCCCACAATACATCAAAGGCTGGATCGCGAAAGAGCTAGGCAGCAGAGACCGAGCATGATGGTCCTGGAGCGCAATCGTTCCGGTCGCGTTTGTGAGTGAGTGATATCAAGAAACGCTAGGGATCGCTTCATCAACGAACGCGCTGCACTGCAGATTGTCAAGCGGATTGAACCGCGCGACGGAGGGTGGCCGAGCGTCGTGACAAGAGAGGAAAGAGACCGGCCATCATCGCTGTTGCACGCAAGCTTGCAGTTCTACTCCACCATTTCTTGATCAGTTGCGAAGCATACGAGCCGCTTCACAACACACGAAAGCGACGGCTCGCAGCGGCATAGCTCTGCACAAGCTTGAATGCACCACACGAAATGTCGAGTTCCGGCGACTGCGCCCTTGGCCTTGCCCCCACTCCATCAACGATGGTGTGAGAGGTCGCCTTCAGAAGGCAGCGCCGACTGTAACGAGGACCCCAATATGCACCGAGCGCATGAGTCGCTCACCAAGAGCGCGGATGGAAGGGTGACGACAGCTTAAGCTCGACTGCCGTGGTGAAAACAGACCGGGAAAGGAGAATGTCATGATTTCCTTCGCCCGGAACGCCTAGCTATGGCTGGCTAGGGTGGCCGTCAAGGCTCCCGATGAACTCGCTCGCGCTCGGCCTTGACGGCCGCCTCGCCAGCCACTACCTACCTGATATCCGGGCAAAGGAAATCATCAGATATGAACTTACCCACCCACAATAACTGTTGACAGCGACCGGCCTTCTCATGGAAGGCCAATGCGCTGATCGAACTATTCAGATCGGTGTATGTCTTCCCCAAGTGGCCGAAGAACCGGCAAACCGGAAGGTGCAGCGAAGCTAGCTGCTAATCCAGCAGGGGAAGAACCTGCCAGTAGAACTTGCCCAGTTGCTACTGTAGTCATACCGGACGGCAGAGAGAGTGATCTCTTCTGCCGGAAGCTCCGGAGTAAAAGTCCCAGCCGGCAAAGCGTAAGCAGCGTCGGGTCCGTCAAGGGGGCGAGCAAGTCAGCAGGCTGTAGCGAAAGGAGCGAACCGTTAGCCGCGAAAAGGCGGTCCCACCGGTAGTGGACTGTGGTGGGATAGATGAGAACGCCGAATCTTTCTTCCGGAGATGAAGGCCGTGCCGCCGGTGAAGGAACTGGGTATAAGCAACCGGTGGGTTCTCCGTGGTCATGGAGGGCTGCATGCTGACAAGGATTAACAGCGAAAGCTCGGAACCACTCGTGGGCAGCCTAGGCGCTCCCGCACAGCAAAGGCTCCCCGTATAACTAGCGAAGCTGGGAAAATCGGGGAGTGCTCGCGAGTGTCTCGGATGAGGTCAATAAGTGTTGATGGACAGGGACAATATAACCCTGACCGGAGCGAGGACCTCTGGGGCAAGGCCGTGAGGCCCTAGTGACGGTATCACGAAGAGGAAACCTGCCCGGCTCAGAACGGGATCACGGGTATCAGCCTCGGACGATACGAAGGGTGAAAGCAAACTGTGTGCTGCGGTGCGCATGCTGGGAGCAGGCTTAAGCAGAGCAACAGACAGGAAGGCATCATCTGAAACGTCAGCCTTGAAGCCGTACTGGGGAAAACCCGCCGTACGGGCGCAGCGAAGCTAGCTGCTAATCCAGCAGGAGGAAGGACCTGCCAGTAGAACTTGCCCAGTTGCTACTGTAGTCATATCGGACAGCGGGAAGAGTGATCGACCCGACTGAAAGCTCCGAAGTAAAAGCCTCAGCCGGCAAAGCGAAAGCGGAGTCGGGTCCGTCAGGGAGGCGAGCAAGTCAGCAGGCCGTAGCAAATGTGAATCGTTAGCCACGAAATGGGTTTCCCATCGGTAGCGGACTGTGATGGGGGTGTCGAGAGTGCCGAATCCATCCGTACGTGATGAAGGCTGTGTCGCCAGTGAAGGAACTGGGTATATGCAATTGGCGAACTCTCCGTGGTCTCAGAGGACAGCATGCTGACAAGGATTAGTGAGCGAAAGCTCGGACCCACTCATGGGCGGCCTAGGCGCTCCCGCACAGCCAAGGCTCCTCGTATAACCGGCAAGGCTGGGAAATCGGGGAGTGCTCGTGAGTGGCTCGGATGAGGCCAATAAGTGTTGATGGACAGGGACAATATAACCCTGACCGGAGCGAGGGCCTCTGGGGTAAAGCCGTGAGGCTTGAATGACGGTATCGCAAAAGAATACCTGCCCGACTCAGTGCGGGAGACCAGGTCTCAGTCTGGAACGATACGAAAGGTGGATGCAAACTATGGTGCGAGTTATGTATTCCGGGAGCAGGATTAAGCAATTCGATCTGTAGGAAGGCACCACCCGATACGTCAGCCTTGAAGCCGTACTGGGGAAAACCCACCGTCCGGCTTTTAGAGAGGGTCATGGAGACAACGGCATCATGCGAAGCCCGTTCAGCGCCATGACCCTACTCGACAATTTTAGAGGGGGGTTATGGAAACGGCGGCATCATTCGAAGCCCGCTTAGCGCCATAGCCCTACTCGACTAACCCCGAAAATGGTGTTTCTTCCGGATCGGCGACAACCCACTCGCAACTCGAAATGCTGACCCGCATTGGCTCTGCTTCCAATTCGTTGAGCGGGACGAACGTGCTGTAAAGTGGTGTTGCCAGTTTGTCCTTCCTCATCGAACGATAACCGGTGTTCGTTGTTTGTTATCTAAGGAACTCGCTTTTTCGCGACTTGGACTGGAGATTCAATGAACGGCGCAGAGAGCTTAGTCCATACGCTCATTAAGAGTGGCATTGATACCTGCTTTGCCAACCCCGGAACGAGCGAACTACATTTTGTTTCCGCAGTTGAGAACGTGCCCGGGATGCGCTGCGTGCTCAATCTCTTTGAAGGCGTCGCCACCGGCTGCGCGGACGGGTACGCGCGCATGGCGGACAAGCCAGCGGCCACGCTTCTGCATTGCGGCCCCGGGTTAGCAAATGGGCTGGCTAATCTGCACAATGCCCGCCGTGCTTCGTCGCCTGTTGTGAACATTGTTGGGGATCATGCGACCGACCATCGCCCGCTCGACGCAAATCTGACCTCTGATATCGAAGGATAGGCCAGACCTGTGTCTGCATGGGTCCGCACGACGGGGTCGGCCAAGAACGTCGGGAGCGATGCTGCAGTCGCGGTGCAGGCTGCCCGCACGGCACCTGGCCAGATCGCCACCCTCATTTTGCCCGCGGATGCAGCCTGGGGCGAGGGCGGCGTGATTGCGGAACCTTTGCCCCTACCGCAGGCGCCCCAAACCGCTCCGCATGTGGTGCGACAGATCGCCGAACTCCTGCGGAGGGACGAAACCGCGATGCTTTTTCTGTGCCGAAAGGCGCTGCGGGCACAAGGCTTGGCCGCAGCCTACCGAATCGCCGCTGCGACGGGCGCCCGGCTGATGGCGCAACAGGCCAATCCGCGCATCGAGCGGGGACAAGGTCGCGTTCCCATCGACTGCGTGCCCTATGCTGCGGACGATGCAATGGCAGCGCTCTCTGGAATTCGCCACCTGATCCTAGTCGGCTCTACAAGGCCAGCGGCTGTCTTCGCCTACCCGAATCGTCCCGGATATCTGAATTCGCCAGATGCCACCATTCACGTTCTCGCTCGGATGGAGCAGGATGCGATCCATGCCCTCGAGGCGCTCGCAGATGAACTTGGCGCCCCCACCGTGCCGGTTCCCAATCTTCCACCGGTCCCTGCTCTGGCAATTGGCCCTCTGGCGCCGGAAGCCGTGGGCCAAACGCTGGCCGCTCTCATGCCGGAACAGGCCATCGTTAGCGACGAAGGCATCACCTTCGGTCGGCGATTCTATTCGATCACCCGATCTTGCCCGCCCCACGACTGGCTGCAAAATATGGGATCATCTATCGGTATTGGCATGCCGTTGGCAACCGGCGCATCCATGGGCGCGCCAGGGCGGCGCGTCATATCTTTGCAAGCCGACGGTGCGGCCATGTATACCCCGCAGGCGCTCTGGACTCAGGCGCATGAGCGCTTGGATGTGACCACAATCATTCTTGCCAATCGCAAGTACGCAATCCTGTTGCAGGAATTTGCCAACGTCGGCGCCAGAATTGGCGACGCAGCGAAAGCCTTAACCGATCTGAGCAATCCCGATTTGGATTGGACCAAAATCGCGGGCGGGATGGGCGTCGAGGCTTCATCCGCGCACAATTGCGAGCAATTTGCCGACCTGCTCCGCCATTCCTTCCGTCAAAGCGGGCCATTCTTGATTGAGCTTCCAGTGCAGCGATGAAACGCCAGGTGCCCATCCTGGACGCGTTCTGTGCGTCTTGGGTGGGTTGACCCAAGCCGCCGATGCAATCTCGCTGTTTTATATCAGGGCATGTGTCACCGCCAATACAGAAATAACCCAAATTTGGTGCATTTCCGAGTTAGGGAAGAGTAGGCGACCACACACCAGCTACCCTCTCAGCATAAATGCCCCGAAAATCGGCCCGGCAAGGAGCAATTCGCGAGACGTTTTTGGCCATCCCGCCAAACCGGTGAAGACCGCGCTCCGCGTAGGCCCTTGCGTGCCTAATTGGGGCCGGTTCCTATCAGACCGCGACGGCCATCTCCCCACTGGGCAGCTCCCGACTCTCCTTCGCACGCGCCAACCATTTTTGCGAATTCACTCCGAAGAGTAGTAGCCACAAGATGAGCGAGCCTTCGCCGGCAGTGCCTTCCCACATCAGGTAACGCAGCAACCGCTCTCCGAGCGCAGGATCAAGAAACCAGGAGAAATAATTGACCAGATAGCAAAAGCCGGCGAACGAAAGGAGTGCGCCAACAAACCGGGGCATGAAGCCGGAACGAAAGATCAGATACCCCGTAAAGAGGTTGAAACACCCAAAGAAGATCATGGACACATTGACGCCCTGTGTGGCGAGCGTCAGCGACTCGAAAGCGAGCCACTGCAGTTGAGCCGAAGTAAAGTTCTGTGACAAACCCGGCGTTTGCAGCAACAAAAGCGACGAGAGATGCAAGAAGCAGCCGAAGGTCATCACGATGCAACCGGCCAGACTGAATGGTGCAGCAATACGCGCCATGGTGCGGTTGGCTGGGCGAAGCAAGTCGTAGAGCAACAACGTGACAATAAAGAACAGCACGCCGGAAAAAAGGTCAGCTGCGAGTCCGGATCGGAAGAGCGGCAGGTTTGCGAGGATGTTGGCCGCAGTGGCCTGCGCATTTCCGGGAACGACCAACTTGCCGCAAGCGGTGTTTTCTCCATAATTGAAGGCCCAGCCGCTGACGAGGTAAAGGGCTCCTGTAAAGCGCGCCTCCATGCGTGGCGAGATAGAGCGCTTGGGTTCGATCATTATGGAGCCTCCAATGTTGCCGAACGGAGTTTGCGTACGTGGTATAGCTCAGATGTGCTCGCCGGTTCCGCTCTCGGGAGTAGGCTGCGCGCCCATTCCAACGCGAAGCTTTTCGCGTTCCTCCGCGGAGAGGCCTGCGGTGTTCTCGTATTGTTTTTTGGAGTTGCGCTTGCCTTGGCTGCCACTGCCCCAGCTTCCGAAGAGCAGGCGGCAAAGCAGCCACAGGCCGAGCGCCTGCCAGAAGGTCACAGAGCGCCAGCCCGTAAGCGGAGGCACAAGCCAGTTCCAAAGGTGCATGATGATTTCGCCGCAAACGAAGAACAACAAGATAGCGGCGGGCGGAGCGACAAAGTAGATCCATTTCTTCTTCATGGGTTGCCTCGTTTGCCGCTCACGGAGCGGCGTGAAGATTGTGTGAACTCCTGACGAACGGCTGCAAGACAGCGGCGCAAGTGAAGTACGGCATAGCGCTTGCGAGCCAGCAGGGTGTTGAGATTTACACCGGTCTCGGCAGCGAGTTCGGCGAAGCTTATGCCATCAAACTCGTGAGCGACAAAGACAAGGCGTTGCTCCGCCGGCAATTCGGCGAGCGCCTTGGCAAGCTCGTCGAAGAGCAGATTTCGGAGATATACCGCGTCCGGACCGGCGCCGGGTGAAGGGAGCAGATCGACGATGGTAAGCGGAGCGCCGTCTTCATCGCTAAGTTCGGGAACACCTTCTGAGTGCTCTTTGCGGAACAGGTCCGCGATGCGATTGCGCGCTGCACCGTAGAGCCAGCCCACGGCGCTGTCGATGGGCTGCAGAAGACGGTGCGCACGGACAAGTTCGAAGAAAACCTCCTGAATGAGGTCTTCAACATCGGATTCGTTCGGCACGCGGCGGCGGATAAAGCGACGCAACCGCGATTTCTCGCTGGCGAGAAGGTCGGCAATCTGTCGGTCTTGCTCGATCATCGGCATCATTGCCTTGCGCATCTTCCACCTACATAGAGATAGGCGCGGCACAGACGAAAATATTGTAGTAGGGGATCAACAACCGGAAAAAGGGAGAGGGCTAGGCACGAGCGCCTTCAACATCCCAAGTCGCCGAGATGTATCGGTACGCCCCAGCACCGGAGATGTGTGTCCCCGACCTTGACTCGACCTCAAGGAGCAGCAAATCGTCTCCTCACACCTGCACACTGCCACTGCAAACCTCCACGCCCTAACCGCCCGACTATGCAAGTTTGCCGAAAGGACACAATTCTCCTTCCCCCCTGTCTATTGGTAACAAGAGCGTGCAGTTCCATCTCGCTTACCCGCTGTGCATAAGACGGCCTTTCCTATAAGGAATGAGTCACCGCCAACCCGGAAGTTGCACCAAAAAGGGGTTACTACTGGCATGGTCCGCCGCCTAAGCCCCTCGAGGGTGTAGAGGTAAACACAGGAGGTGTTCCATGGAGATTTGCACAATCGGCATCGATTTAGGGAAGACAGTGTTTCACTTTGTAGGCGTCAACGCACGTGGCGAAGTTGTGGTTCGCAAGAAGGGTTCGCGAACTCAGTTGCTGCGCTTTACCTCGAACCTTCGTGAGTGCCTGATCGGCATGGAGGCCTGCGGAGGATCTCATTTTCTGGGCCGTGCTCTGCGGGAACAAGGCCACGATGTGCGCCTGATGCCGGCGCAGTATGTGAAGCCGTACGTGAAGACGAACAAGAACGACTACATCGATGCGGAAGCATGCGCCGAGGCTGTCACCCGCCCCACGATGCGCTTCGTGCCGATCAAGACCGATGACCAACTCGATCTGCAGTCGCTGCACCGAGTGCGCGAGCGGTGGGTTGTGCGCCGCACCGCCGTGATCAACCAGATCCGCGGGATGCTGCTGGAGCGCGGCATCACCATCCGTAAAGGACGCCATCATATTGAGGAGTCTCTACCAAGTATCCTGGAAGACCCGGACAACAAGCTGTCTGGCGCATTACGAGTGCTTCTGACCCAACTGCGGTCGGAGATGCAATATCTGCATGGACAGATCGGTGAAACCGACAAGCTGATCGCGCGCATCTGCGGCGAACTTGAACAGTGCAGACGCCTGGTCGCGATCCCCGGAATCGGACCGATCACTGCAACCGCCACGGTCGCAGCCATCGGCAACGGGGCAGCCTTCAAGAAGGGCCGCGGATTCTCTGCTTGGCTGGGAGTGGTGCCCGGCGAGCACTCCACCGGAGGCAAGCAAAAGCTGACCGGTACCAGCAGACGAGGAAACAAATATCTGCGCAAGCTCTTCGTGCAAGGAGCGCATACCGTGCTACTTCAGAAAACCAAGCAATCTTCGGGCCTGAGTACGTGGCTGGTCAGTCTCACCGCACGCAAGCGCAAGCAGGTGGCAACCGTGGCATTAGCCAATAAGATGGCGCGCATGGCCTGGGCGGTCTTGTACAAAGGAGAAGCCTATTGCCCGCCATCTTTACCACAAGTGATCGCAGCCTGATGGCCTGTACATGACGCCTGGCACAAATGCCAGGCTTGGAAATCGCTTCGCGATTCCCACATTTGCAGCCCACCGGCGACTGCTCTGAGTTTTGAGATTCCTGCCAGATTTGCTGGCGAACCATGAGATGGCACAACGGTCGATCCCGGCGCTCCCGAAAACCTGTAACGGGAAAATGCCTTTAAAGGCAGCGTTACTAAAAAGGACGAGGGCGCAGCGCATTCCATTCAGGCCAGGAGTTCGCTACTCCAACAGAGGCCGGATACATTCGCGCAGACCATTTCTGTCATCCTCATTTTTCGCTTGCAAAACGGCGGCGGACCATACATTCCCGTTTGCCGACCAACCGCCCGGAACCCCTGCCTGTCGCGGCGTTGACGCAGGTCAAATATACGAATGCATTCGAACGTTATGGTTTGGCGCCTGCTTGCACCAATAACGCTCTGACCTGGGCGTCCCTTGTCATCGTCAGCGCGGTCCACCCATAGCTGTTCCTCGCATTGACGTCGGCCCCCTTGTTGAGCAGCGTTTGCACCACTTCGCGGTAGCCCGGTCGCTCCGGCAGTGCCGCCGGAGGTGGCGCCATCTCGCCTTTCGGCAAGCCCAGCCATTCGATCACCTCGGTATAGCCCTGCACGGCGGCCATCATCAGAGCGGTCGAGCCGTCCTTCCTCCTGGCATTGACGTCAGCGCCCTTGTCAAGCAGCGCCTGCACAACATCCTTGCGGCCATGCCATGCGGCAAAAGTCAGCGGGGCCGTGCCATTGTTGTCTCCGGCATTGACGTCAGCGCCCTTGTCAAGCAGCGCCTGCACAACATCCAGGTGGTCTCCCGGAGAGCCGGCAGCCATCATCAGAGCGGTCCGGCCATCGCTGTTCCTGGCATTGACCTCGGCACCCTTGTTGAGCAGCGCCTTGGCCACCTCGCGGTTAGCGGCCATCATCAGCGCGGTCGTGCCGTCTTTCGTCCTTGCATTGACGTCGGCTCCCTTGTCGAGCAGCGCCTGCACAACATCCAGGTGGTCTCCCGGGGAGCCGGCTGCAATCATCAGCACAGTCTCGCCGTTGCCGCTACTTCTAGCATTGACATTGGCACCCTTCCTCAACAGCGCCCGGACCGCAACTGCATCCCCACGAGGTGCTTGCGTCTGCCTTTGCACTGAGAAGACTAAATCCTCAGTCGGCCCGGCAACCGCTACCGCCGCGCACCCCATCACCAGCGCAACGCACAATTTAGCGATCTTGCCCATTATCATCTCATCCTAATTCCGCCGCCAGTGTATATGCTCGTGCCAGGCGTTGGTTTCCCGTCCCCTAAATCTGACCTTCTCTGGTGAATGTTCGCGTTCTGGATGGATTGTGCATGTATGACCGGCCACCCTTCAGTTACCGAACTGCCTCCCGACTTTGATGTTCGTGACTTCGACCTTTCGTCCGACGGCCGCGAAGCTGTATTGGAGCGGGTGCAGGACCGCTCGGAAATCGTGCTGGTCAAGCTGGCTGCGCCGCAGTCGTACACTCGGCACCTTTCGCAATAGGACAGCCGTCTCCGCGGGTCTCGCGCCGCGACTCCCAATGGCGAGCGTGAATGCAGACACTCCGAAGAAGAGGCTGGATAACGCCCCTATTGCCACGGCAAAACACGGCATTTGAAGGCACATCGCAAGTCCGCGTAATGCTGCTTGACCCCTGACGTAGCCTTGCGGGATCGTGACTCCGTAGTTGGGACGCGAATGCCTTAGGAGCGCGATTCACCAGGGTTGTGTCGCAAAACGAGAGCCAGGAGTTACTCCCCACTTGCTTGTGGAGGTTTCGCAATCCGCAAAGACGCGCGCACCAACACCCATGCGGTTGTGAGGAGCAATGTGATGGTTCGGAGCAAACACCACTTCGGCCGAACGCTCCCGCTCGCTCAAAAAAGGAGCTCGAAATGACTCGTCTCATGCCCATCGTGCTGATCTCCAGCTTGCTCGTGGCGCAAATCCACACACAGCAGCCGGCGGCGGCCCCAACGAACGCCGACCCATCCATCCTCGCGAAGGCTGAACTGCTGCGCCGCATCGACCTCTACGAAACTGCCCTGCGCAAGCCCGAGATCGCTCGTAGCGACGACGCGAGTCTTGCGCAGGTCTACGCTAGTCTCGGCAACTGCTATCTCGACGTTGCCATGTACCTCAAGGCGGAAGATGCCATGCACCGCGCCATCGCGCAGCTGCGTCATGGCTCGCAATCCGGGCTGGCTGACGAAATCGGACAGCTCGCCGTGCTGCACATCGCCATGGGCAATCTGAAACAGGCCGAAAAGGATCAGATGGAGGCCCTGCACATTCGCGAGCAGATCGGCGACCCCGTCGGCATCGCCCTTAGCTGGAACGATCTGGCCAGTCTCTACGTCCGGCAGCGCCAATTTACCGAGGCACTCGACTACGCGCAGCGCGCGATGCCGGTGCTCGCGTCGAACCCCGCCGTTCAAGCCGGCGATCGTATCGCAATCCGCCTGACGCTCGCCTCAGCGCTCTGCGGCAGCCACCAGTGCGAGCGCGCAATTCCCCTGCTACAGGAAGCGCTCGAACTCGCACGTGACAATTTCGGCGTCGATAGCCTCGCCGTCGGCGTCGACTCCTACCTGCTCGGCTACGCGTACTGGCAGAACGGTCAGATGGACGAAGCCGCCGACTGCATGCAGCGCGGAATTGAGCGGATGAAGATCGACTGGGGTTGGGGACACACTCTCTATGTCAAAGCAGTTGAGCAATATGCTAAATTTCTGCACAAGCGCGGCCAGACAGAATCCGCCGCGCTTGAAGAGCGCGAGCTAAGACACATGACCGAAGCCGTCGACGCCCGCAGCTTCGCGGGCCGCTAACACTCCGTCGGCACTCCCTCTGCTCCTCCAACCGCAACGCGTCTCACACCGTGGGGCGAACTCGTCACCTCCGGGCATCGGCACTCTGCCGCGCAACAAAGGCGACATTGTCGCGCGGCAGAGCAGTCTAACAGCCCGTCAACTTGGGAACGGGGTTTAATTCTCGATTTACGCCAAATCGCCTGAGCGCCTTCCAAGTCGATGATGAGCCGGAATCACGGATTGGCCTGTTATCGCCAACTGACACGCAACACCGGATTAACCCGATCATGCGGCCGAGTCCAGAATCGCTCCGTTTTTCGGCCACAAAGTCTGGAGCGTTTTGCGACCGGCCTAGCCAAGCTTGGGCTCCCCCCAATAGCACCTGTTTTTGGAAGGGCTGAAACGGCCGATTACTGCACTGCGGATTTAGGCACGTGCAATGGGCATTCTGGGAGGTTTTTGGAACGGGTCTGGAGTGCCAGCAGGCAGTTCTGTGGGTTCTGGGCGAACGACCGGCAACTGGGAAGTCCTATGAGAGCAGTTAACCGTGCCTTTGGCACGGTCACTGGTGCCAAAAACTGATTTCGAGAGCCCAGGATCGGATGTAAATCTGATATGGGATCGGATTCGGCAAGCTAAGGCCGACTTCCAACTGGTGCTTCTGATGCCCGGATGAGAGCATGGCTCCGGTACTGGCGATCGCTGGCATGGTGGCAAGGGTCTGCAGCAGGGCCCTTTGACCCCGTTGGAGAGATTTTTGAACCTATCGTCACCGGGCCGAACCGTATCCCGATTTCCACTTGAGGAGAACGGACATGGCGGCAGGCAAAAGGTTCTGGGGGAATCGCAGGGAGAGGAAGGCATGGGCGCGGCGGCTGCAGTCGGAAGATCCAGGCCTGGAGGTAGTTCATCCGCATGCAGCAGGGATTGATGTGGGCAACGGCGCTCACTATGCAGCGGTCCGTCCGGACCGAGATGTCGAACCAGTACGCAGATTTGAGTGCTTTACGGCGGACCTTTATCGCCTGGCAGACTGGTTGCGAAGCTGCGGAGTAAAGACCGTGGCCATGCAGTCTACCGGCGTGTATTGGATTCCGCTCTTCGAGATTCTTGAAGAACGCGGGTTTGAAGTCTACTTGGTCAACGCGCGACATACCAAGAATCTTCCGGGACGCAAGAGCGACGTGCAGGAGAGTCAGTGGTTGCTAAAGTTGCATACTTACGGACTGCTGAGCAACTCATTCCAGCCTTCAGCAGAGATTCGGATGCTTCGCACCTACTGGCGTCAACGAGGAACACACGTAGCGGGAGCGGCGACCTGCGTTCAACGGATGCAAAAGGCCCTGACCCAGATGAATGTGCAGTTAGCCAACGTGATCAGCGATATCAGTGGGCTGACCGGGCAGGCAATCATACGGGCCATCCTCGCCGGTGAGCGTGATCCACACAAGCTAGCCGCGCTCTGTCATCCGCGCATCCAAGCCAGCCAGGACGAGATCGCCTCAAGTCTGGAGGGCAACTGGCGTCCAGAACTACTGTTTGTTTTGCAGCAAGAAGTTGAAATGTACGACACCTACCAAAAGCGCGTCGCCGAGTGCGATGATCGCTTGCAGAAGCACCTCGCCAGTTTCGCCGATACGCTCCCGGTGCGAGCGACCACGGAGAAGCCCAGGAGAAAGAAAGCAGCCAAAAACGCCCCACACTTCGATTTGAGCAGCGAACTACAGCGTGTCACCGGCGTAGACCTAACGCGCATCGACGGCATTGATGTGATGGTCAGTCAGACGATTCTGAGTGAAGTGGGATTCGATATGAGCTGGTGGAAAACCGAAGCCCACTTCGCTTCCTGGTTGGGACTATGTCCCGATAACCGCATCAGCGGAGATAAGGTCCTGGGCAAAGGGACGCGCCGTGTGGTCAACCGTGCCGCTACTGCACTGCGACAAGCCGCCAATACGCTGATCCGCAGTCGCAGCTACCTCGGCGCCCAGTTTCGCCGTTTGCGTGCCAAACTGGGCGCCCCAAAGGCTATCACCGCCATGGCCCACCGTCTCGCCCGACTTGTCTATCGCATGCTGAAATACGGTCAAACATACGTCGACAAAGGGACTGAGTATTACGAGGAAAGACTTCGACAACAACAGATCCAATTACTCCGAAAAAGGGCTGCCAAACTCGGACTCCACGTCGTGGAGACTCAAGCTTGAGAGAAAGTTTTTGGAGAGGGGATGTCAAGAGAAAAACTCTCCCTTGCTCCCCTGTGAGGGGAAGCTGTTCGCCTTGCATCCAGCCCGATCTCGGAGACGCCGAGGTTATGGGCTAGTCGCATATTTCTTGAGCGTGATTCAGCCAGTTGCGGGTTTTGTCTTCTCGGTTTCATGTTGCTGTCAGCACCGGTGCAAAAATCGACATAGTTCCGGTTGAAAAGTGTGCCACCCCTGGGCGGTCACCAGCCGGCCTGATTCTGGAAGCAGAGGAGGGCCGGATGTGCTCAGGAGGAGAGACGTGGATGAGGTAGTTGAGCTTAAACGGCAGGGATTGAGCATTCGAGCGATCAGCCGCTTGACCGGATATCATCGCACGACGATTACGCGATATCTTCAAGCGCCAACGGCTCGGCCGGTGTATGGGCCAAGAGTTTCGGCTCTGAGTAAGCTGGAGCCGTTCAAGGTGTATCTGAAGGAGAGGCTTCAGGCGGGGGTCTGGAACGGCGCGGTGCTTTTGCGAGAGCTGCGCGACCGCAACTACAGCGGCGGCTACACGATTCTGACCGACTGGTTGCGCCCACAGAGGAAGCAGGCCGAGTCCCTGGCGGTGCAGCGATTTGAGACTCCGCCAGGCAAACAGGCACAAGTGGACTGGGGCCATCTCGGCACCGTGTTGGATGGCGATGGCGAACGCAAGCTGTGGGGCTTCACGATGACGCTGGGCTACAGCCGCAGGTTGATGGCCGAAGCAGCGACCGACCAGAAGCTGGGCACGTTGCTGCGCATGCATGAGACGGCGTTCTACGAGTGGGGAGCGGTGCCGGAGGAGATCCTCTACGACCGGATGAAGACGGTCTGGACCGGTACTGATGAGCGCGGGGAGATCGTCTGGAACGCCATTTTTCTGGATTTCGCCCGCTACTGGGGTTTTACGCCGCGGCTGTGCCGGCCTTACCGCGCCCAGACCAAGGGCAAGGTGGAATCGGGTGTGAAGTACCTGCGGCGCAACTTCATCTGCGGCCTGCAGGGACGCGAACCGGCCGGTCTGATCGATCTCAACGGACAGCTGCGCTGGTGGCTTGCAGAAGTAGCCAACCAGCGTGTTCATGGCACCACGCATGAACAGGTAATGGCTCGCTGGGAAGCCGATCGCGCGGCCATGCATCCGGTCAACGGCCGGCCGCCGTATCCATATATGGATGACGAGCAGCGCAAGGTGGCCCGCGATGCCTACGTCTCATGGAACGGCAGCCGGTATTCGGTGCCCTGGCACTATGCCGGTAAAGAAGTCTGGGTGCGAGATCACGGTCCGTCAGTGGAGATTCGCTACAGTGCCGAGCGCATCGCTGTGCATGCGCCGGCCGCGAAGCGCCACCAAGTCGTCACGCTCCGTCATCATCATGTCGGCATCCCCACGCACAGCCGGCAGAGTGTGAAGACGCTCATCCACATCGCGCAGAGTGCGCCGGTGGTCGAGCATCGGCCGCTGGCTGCCTACGAGGCGGTAGTTGGTGGAGGTGCGCTATGACTCCGGTCGAACAACTACGCACCACGCTGGCCGCTCTCAGTCTGACCGCCATCGACGCACGCCTGGAAGGATTACTGGAGACGGCATCGAAGAAGGAACCATCCTATGCCGACTTCCTGCTCGAAGTGATGAACACCGAGGCCGATGTCCGGCGGCAGCGCTATCTCAAGGCCAGGCTGCAGCTGGCGCATCTGCCGTATATCAAGACCTTCGAGCAGTTCGATTTCGGCTTTCAACCGTCGATCGACGAGCGCCAGATCCGCGAGTTGCGCACGCTGCGCTTCGTCCACGAAGCGTCCAACGTCATCCTGCTCGGGCCGCCTGGCGTCGGAAAAACTCACTTAGCTGTGGCTCTGGCGGAAACCGCCATCCAGTCCGGCAACGGCGCCTACTTCATGACCGCGCACGATCTCGTTACCGATCTTGGCCGCGCTTATCGCGAGGGAAGACTCGATCGCCGCATGCGCGTCTATCTCGCACCCAAGGTGCTCATCATCGACGAGATGGGTTATCTGCCACTCGACGATCTCGGCGCAACCATCTTCTTCCAGCTGGTCAGCGCACGCTATGAACGGGGATCGATCGTCTTGACGTCGAACAAGAGTTATGGCGAATGGGGCTCGATCTTCGGCGATCCCATCATCGCAACAGCCATCCTCGACCGGCTGCTGCATCACTCCACCACCATCAACATACGCGGGGAGAGTTACAGGCTCAAGGAACGCCGCAAGGCTGGACTGATCCCTTTGCCCGATCAACAACACGATGAACCACCGGCTCTGGCTCACCGCAGCCATACCAAACGGAACCAGCTTCCATGAGTTTTCTGAGGCATAAGCGATCTATCGTCCGATGGGTTCTCGCCCACAGGCCAGAGGCGAAGCGGTGCTCCGCTTCGCCCCTGCCTCTCATCGGCATGATGAGTCGCAGCCGCCTATTCCTTGGCGGGTTGCGCTCCCGCAGAGCCCGCCTCCGCTTCAACGGCCGATTCCATCTTGCCCCAACCGGCCGTATCCGTAAACCAGACTCCCGGAAGGTGGCACACTTTTCGGCCGGAATAATGTTGGATTTTCAGCCGGAGTTGACATTGCGATGGTAGCTCGACGCCCTCGGCTCGTGAAGCTGCACAAGCAGGACTGTTGGCTCCAGATAACATGCCAACCATGATCCTATGTGTGACTCGAGGCCTATAGCTTTATTGGGTTGTGCGAGGGGGCATAGGATAACCCTGGAGGCTTCGGTGCTGACTGGCAGCGCACGAAGGCGCCTAACTTCCCAATAGATACTCACCCTCGACCCCGAGCGTCACGAAAACCGAAAGGCTGCCATCGGCCAGGAAAACCTGTGCAATGGCCTTGATCTTCGATTGACGCTCAAGCTGCTTGTGGCTTCACATATCCTGCATCGAAACACGCTCCTTTCTTCCAAAGCGTTAGCGTAATGGCCGCGATCTTGCGTGCCACTGTGAGGCGTGCCAACTCCGGCTTCATTCCCCTGGCCAGGAGGCCTGCATAAAAATCCTGGAAGGGTCCGGGACGAAGAGCGGCGCTCAGGGCCGCGCTCTTGAAGATCTCCTTCATCGCGTGGTTGTGATTCTGATTGAGGCCGCGAATCTGCTGCGGTTTTTTCGAGCGTTGCAGTTGTCCTTCCACGTAACGGTATTGCCCGCTGTCGTGCGTCACCACTGCCAGACCACTGTAGGTCCACAGTTGCCGCTTGCTCCGGAACCGGTGCGGCGTCTGCATCAGGGCCACCAGCTGCGCGGCTCGAAGCGGGCCGATAAAAGGAATCTGACGCAGCAGTTTCACTCCCGCATGCTTCCGGCTCTCGGCTAAGAGTTCTCCTCGCACAGTGTGCCGCAAGCCCTGCAATCCATCCAGCTGCTGATAAAACAGCTCGGCGCGCCGGCGTACGCCGGCTTCGTTGATCTTTTGCAGCCACTGCTCGCGATAGCGCCGACCATAGACCTGCGTGCCCGTACAGGGAATGCCCCAGCTGCGATACAGCGCCTTGATCCGGTTCATCACGCGCTGCTGGTCTTTACTGATCACTTGGTAACTGCGCGCCAGCTCCCGCAACATCCGCAACCCATTTTCTCCGTGGTAGACCGCGCGCAACAGTCCGCCGCGCAGCAGCTCCGAAAGCTTGCGCGCATCCACCCTGTCATCCTTGCTGCCCTCTTTCAATAAGGCATTGCGGCGCGTATTGCAGACTACGAGCTCCCGCACGTGCGGTTTGATCACTTCGTACAGCCAGGCCGCCCAAGTCCCCTCTTCCAAAGTCACATGCAGTTCTCCCCGCACTCCATCTAGGAACTCCAGTAACGCACTTGCCTTGGTGGGCAGGATCGCTTCCATGACCAGCTTCCCGGCCCCGTTGCGAACCGCAACCGTAATCGCTTCCTGGTGCACGTCCAGACCGATATACTTGACATTGCTACCCACCATCATGGGTACCTCCTTGGGGGGAAGGTGATTCTTCACAGGGACCACTTTCCCTCAAGGTTGAGTGTGATCCTTTCGGAACCCGCCGCAAAGTTGCAGCTCGTTGCCCGCCGCAGTAGAATCTGGCTCGGACTGAGCGGAGGATAGGGCCCATGCTGGGAAGCAACCCGAGCGCCGACTCGGTGGCCTCGACCGATGCAGGGGGATGCTACGGCATCCCCCCTTTCGCTGTCTGCTTGCAGAAACTACCTATCGGGAGAGGCACCAAAGCGTTAAATCCTGGGGGTGCGGGGGCAAAGCCCCCGCAGGCTGCGCCGGCGAACCAACCTTCCTTCTGAGGCACGGGCGCCCTCTCATAATGCATAATCCCTTTTCTGGACCCTTCGGCGTTTGAACTAAGCGCCGGACGCCCTTGCGGTCGTCGCCTAGAGAAGAAACTGGCGTCGAGGATGAAGTTTCTGGCATGCTGTTTCACGCGGCATGCGGCAAGTATGACCGTGGTGACAGTGGTGCTTCAATGCCCGCAACTAAGCGTGGTTCCGGTTTAGGCGATCGCTGACATGGTGGCGAGATTGCCGAACGACGGCGAGTTCGACCCCGTTAAAGAGAATTACAAACCAATCGCGACCGGGCCGTATGCTGCAAATCTAGCCAGGAGCGTGAGGTTATGAGCCAGAAGCGGAGCAAGCAGATTGGAAGCGGGCAACCGAAGTGGAGCTTGAATTTAGAAGTAGTGCATCCGAACGCGGCGGGGATAGATATCGGCAATGAATCCCATTACGTAGCCGTGGTCCCGGACCGGGACGCCAACCCGGTCCGGCAGTTTGCCTGCTTTACTGAGGATCTGCATCGTTTGGCGGACTGGCTGAAAAGCTGTGGCATCGATACCGTAGCGATGCAATCCACCGGAGTTTATTGGTTACCGGTGTACGAGATCCTGACCGAGGAGGGTCTGGAAGTGTTTCTGGTCAACGCACGCCATACCAAGAACCTGCCGGGACGCAAGACCGACGTGCAGGAGTGTCAGTGGCTGCTGCAACTGCACACCTTCGGCCTGCTGAATAATTCCTTCCGCCCACCGGAAGAGATCTGTGTTCTGCGCGCCTATTGGCGGCAACGGGGTGAACACGTGGCCGCAGCGGGCGCGTGTATTCAAAGGATGCAGAAGGTACTTACCGAAATGAACGTGCAGCTGGCCAACGTCATCAGCGATATCAGCGGCCTGACGGGCATGGCCATCATCCAGGCGATTCTGAATGGAGAGCGGGACCACTACAAGCTGGCCGATCTGGCCGATCCACGGATACACGCAACCCGGGAGGAAATTGCCCGTAGCCTGGAAGGCAACTGGCGCAAGGAGCTGTTGTTCATTCTGCAGCAAGAGCGGAATCTCTATCAGATCTATCAGCAGCAGATCGCTGAATGTGACACAGCCCTGGCGGCCCATCTGCAGACCCTCGATGACAAGGTGGAACCGGGCAGTCAACCGCCCCCAACAAAGGCCAACAAGAGAGCCGGCAGCAATGCTCCGACCAGTTTCGATGTGCGTGGAGAGTTATACCGCATCAGTGGCACTGACCTCACTCAAATCGATGGCATCAACATCATCACCGCACAAACCATCATCGCCGAGGTCGGTGTCGATATGAGCCGCTTCCCCAGTGAGGCTCACTTCGCTTCCTTCCTGGGCTTGTGTCCGGACAACCAGATTACCGGCGGTAAAGTTTTCCGCCGGGGCACTAGACATGTCCAGAACCGTGCCGCCACCGCCTTACGTATGGCCGCTTCCACTCTGTGGCGCAGCAAAACTTACCTGGGAGCCAAGTTCCGCCGATTACGAACACGTCTAGGTGCACCCAAAGCCATCACCGCTATGGCCCATATGCTGGCGCGACTCGTCTACCGCATGCTCCGTTACGGAGACCAATACGTGGACAAAGGAATGAACTATTACGAAGAGAAGTATCGGGATCACCAAATCCGCAGCATTCAGAAAAAGGCCAAAGAACTCGGACTCGAAGTCACACTCAGTCCGGCCGCCTAAGACAAGTTTCTAAAGAGCCGCTGGCGCGGCGGACGCTGCGCGTGCGATACTGCCAAAATCATGGGCTGCCAGAGCATCTCGAACTGGGTACCGGTCTCTTCTAGTAACTCTATAGCACCCAATCGGTTACAGGTGATGGTCAATTCAATTCCCATAGCCTGACCGCGTCCCCCGCGAACGCCAGGGGCTCACTTCAAACGATCCTATCGAAACTGCCCCGAGAGATTACTCCGGCTGTCCGTCATCTCGCGCGGGCAGTCCCGATAGGAACCTAACGTTTTTCAGGACCAATCCCACAGATTACGCGTAAATAGGTGTCGATGAGCGGTTTGGGCTGTTCGCATCGATTGAATGGACGCTTCCCAGCAGAGAAATCGCCGTTCTGCCGCCGGCAAACGAAAATGGAGCCTCACACAAACCGGGAGACTAAACCCGACTGGCAAAAACACGCCTCTCAAGAAGGTGGTTGGATCGGTAGCTCAGGTTGGCAACCAGGACGACCGATAGCGTTCTGGGATTGTGCGTTTTCCTGGCGAGATGCAGCATCCGCTGAAGAATTTGCGCATACGAGTAAAACCGACCGTTGAACCGGTTTACCTCGTCCACTAGTTCCGCCCACGTAAGGTGCGCGTAGCTGGCCACCGGATAAGTCAGAGTGTAGTACTTCCAATCCTCCGGGTAATTGTTCGACCGGATCCTGCCTTCGCGCTCCATTTCAGCGTAGAGCCTGGTTCCGGGAAGCGGAGTAAGGATCAGAACATTGGCAGCGTCGATGCCGTATTCCTTTGCCGCGCGAGCGATTGTCTCGCCAATCCCTCGCTGGTCCGTGTCGATCCCTATGATGAAAGAGCCCACAACGCATATGCCGTGCCGTTGAATCCGCCGGACAGACTTGCGGAAATCTCTCCCCTTGAGGAGGTTGAACTTCTTGCCTAAGGCCATCAAACCTTCCGCAGTGGGGGATTCGAACCCGATGAACACGCCTTGGCATCCCGAACGCGCGGCGAGCTTCAGCAGTTCGTCATCGTCGGCAAAGTTTATGGTCGCCTGGCAGATCCAGGGCCGCGTCAGCCCCTCTTGAATCATCGCCCGGAACAAATCCTTGGAGTATGCGAGATGGTCCTCGCGAGTACCAATGAGGTTGTCGTCAACAAACAGGATGACTTTTTCCCGGATGACCCGCAGTTCTTGAATCACATCATCGATGGGCCGGCGGCGGTACGTGCCTCCATTGAACGCGGTAACGCTGCAGAAGCTGCAATTCAACGGACAGCCACGCGTGGTTTGTACCGAGCCCAGGTAGTACCGTCCGTGGAGCAGGTCGTGGCGAGCAGGCGGGATCGTGTCCATGTCGCTGATGCCACCTTCATACACCCTGCGCAGGGCATGGTTGCGCGCATCCGCCAAAACCTGCCCCCATGCCGATTCCGCCTCTCCCGTGACCACGGCATCCACATGCTCGAGGGCCTCATCTCGACAGAATGTGGCGTGAATGCCTCCCATCACCACGGGCACTCCCGCGGCGCGGTACAGTGCTGCGACTTCGTAGGCCCGCGGCGCTTGAGAAGTGAAGGCCGTTATACCGACGAGATCAGGTTTGGGCAGACGTTCGTAATCGGGATGGCCCAGGTTCTCGTCGATCAGTGTCACCTCCCAGTCTGGCGGCGTCAGCCCTGCCACCACGAGAAGCCCGAGCGGTTTCCAGACTCGATACTTGTTCAGACGGTTCCAATGAACTTTGCTCAGGCTGACGACCGGATTGTCGGGATTAACAAGATAGAGTCGCATCTCCTTCCTCCCCGGTCTACTGCTCGATTCGCTTGCT
>CAVVUE010000006.1:0-23753 GCA_963751285.1 uncultured Acidobacteriaceae bacterium
AGACTACCCGACCCTGGTGGCCATGCGGGCGCCGCGCCCCACGCTGCTTATTCACAATGCCGAGGATGATTGCTGTTTCCGCGCTGGGCTGGTCAAGCCCTATATCTACGACGAGGCAAAGCCTTACTTTGAGTTATACGGAAAGCCGGACCTGCTGGCGTGGTATGAGAGCAGCGATCCCGGCACACATAACTATCAACTCGTTAATCGCCTGCATGCTTATCGCTTCTTCTCGGAGAACTTCCACATGCCGGTGATTACTGAAGAGATTCCCAGTTCGACCGAAGTGAAAATTCCCGAAGAACTCGCCGTAGGTATTCCCACCGATAACCTGACCATCACTGGTTTAGCCAGGAAGTTAGCGGGCTCCATAACGAGACCGAAAGTCCCCTCCGACAGCGCTGGGCACGAGGCGTGGAGCAACGACCAGCGAGCGAAGCTCAGGGAAGTTATCCGCTACGCGCCGGTTTCGTTGGAAAATGCGTGGAGGATGAACAGCACACGGCGCATGGCGATTCACACTTTGTCTTACCGCTTAGATTTCTCGAACGGGCTAAGCGCCAGCGGCATCTGGCTCAAGGCTAACGATGCAGCCGAAGAGGCGACGACAACCATCATTCTGAACGACAAGGGGTATGAAGAGGCCAGCGAGCTTGTGTCGCGACACGTTGATCACGGCGAGGAAGTCCTGGCCCTCGATCTGATCTTCAATGGTTTTAGCCGCCCGCAGACTCCGGATCCAACGGATTGGGAGACGCTGACGGCAAGCACGGGCGATCGTCCGCTTGGCCTCGAAGTGGCACAACTACTCGCGGTCGCCCACTGGCTGCGATCAGATCGCGCACATCGACAGATTGAGGTGGAGACAGACGGCATTCGCTCCGCGGTGATTGCTGCGGTGGCGGCAGCCATCGATCCGCAGGCATTCTCCGTCATCACCAGCAATCACGCGATGAAGAGTCTGAGTTACCTGCTCGACACCCCGATAGCCTTCCGCTCGGCTCCCGATCTCTTCTGCCTAGATCTTTATAAGTACTTTGATATCGACGGGATAACGGCTATTGCTGCCCCAACTGTCATTCGCGATTTACCATCGGCCCTGGATCATCCCTAGCCAAGTTGGCGGACGAGCGAGACGAGAGGAATCCATGCATGTCGCGCAGCAAGCGGATAAACCTACCAAGTCCCGCGTTGCTGGGCGGGTGCGATGGTGGATCGTCTGGACCTTGTTCTTCTCCACGGCCACCAATTACCTCAGCCGCCAGACGTTCTCGATTCTGGCGCCGCTCATTGCGGCACAATACCATCTAACCCACTCGGATCTGGCCAAGATCTTTGGGGCCTTTCAGATTTCCTACGCGCTCACTTGGCTACTAGGGGGCATCTTTCTCGATGCAGTCGGAACGCGTATCGGCCTGGCTCTGGCGGTGGTTTTCTGGTCGGTCGTGAACATGCTCACCGGCTTCGCCGGTTCTGTCCCGGGCTTCGCTTCGTTTCGGTTTTTACTAGGAATCGGGGAAGGCTTTAATTGGCCCGGTGCCAGCAAGACTGTGGCCGAGTGGTTTCCCAGCCAGGAACGCAGCCTGGCTGTGGCCATCTTCGACAGCGGCTCCAGCGTAGGTGGCGCTTTGGCCGCGCTGATTATTCCCCTTGTCGCTCTGGCCGTCGGATGGCGTGCGGCGTTTGTCTTTTCCGGCCTGCTCGGTTTTGTCTGGCTGCTGGTGTGGCTGCGCGTCTACTACCCCCTCGAACGCCATCCGCGGGTAACTGCTGCAGAAACCGCCTTCATCCGCGCCGGCCAGGATGCGCCGGCGGTCTCAGCGGAGCGCGGCCTCCAACGCTGGCTCCATCTGATTCGCGAGCGCAATGTATGGGGCATCGTGCTGGGCCGTGCGCTAACTGATCCAATCTGGTGGTTCTACATCTTTTGGCTGCCTCAGTATCTGAGCGACGCACGCGGCTTCAGCTTGCAGCGCATCGCTCTATTTGCCTGGATGCCGTTTGTCGCTTCCGATCTTGGCAACTTCACTGGCGGCCTGATCTCCGGCTTTTGTATTCGTCACGGTGTCTCGGTACTTCACTCCCGGATATGGGTGTGCGTCTTCAGTTGCCTGCCGATTCTGGCCGGCATTCCCGCAGCCACCGTTCACAGTGCTTATCTTGCATTGGCACTAATCTGCTTTGCCCTTTGGGGCTACGCCAGCTGGTCCACCATGGGCCTCACCCTGCCCTCCGACCTGTTGCCCCATGATGTTGTGGCCACGGTCACAGGACTCAGCGGACTGGCAGCTGGCTTGGTTGGCGCCGCCTTCACCTTTGCTGTCGGCAGCATCGTCGATCGGTTTTCCTACAGGCCTGCCTTTCTGGTCGCCGGGCTGATACCTCTTTTAGCCACCGCCTGTCTGTTGTTGCTGATCCGCACGCCAAATCATGGCCGCGGCCAGACCGGTGTTTCCTAATTCCTCATCGACCCGGAGCTTTTCTTCACGAACAACTCCAACTATCTCATCGCGGCTCATTGCCGTAAAGAGGAGGACCGATCGCAAACAATAGGCATGAGCCCGCCCGACAAACCGAAACAGCACTTTGCGGACTCGGGAGAGAAGTAACTGAAGTTCTATCAGCAGCAACTTGCGTCGAATGGTAAGCCCCTCGCGACACGATTTGAATAGGTTTGACGAGAGCGTTGCAGTCGGTCGCTTGGTGTTCTGACAAACTTACAAATTGGAATTTGGTCAAATGTTGGTAAAGCCCCGTACCTGGAACTGAGGTCGCAGGATGCGGTAGCCGAATTAAATTGATGAAGCGCATACCTTCCGACCCGTTCCTCTCGGTTGACTACGAAGTTGGATGTTACTGTTCCGTCAACTGCCCAACATAGTTCCGCACACCTTCTACATAGATGACACTCTGCATTGTCCCTCGACAAAATCAAATCCGCGCGGTTCGCGAGCACTTTTTGACCGTTAAGGCAATCGAGGGAGGCCCGCTTGGTTCTGAAGTCGGCGGAGATCGATTCGGCCAGATTTCCACTGTTTTTGTTTGGTATAACCCATTCATGGCTCGATGGGTTGAGGCTTTTATTCATTTTGCTTGTTCGATCCCTACGTTCACGCCATCATCTTCTCTTGGAGAACCTGGCCTTGCGGCAGCAGGTTTTGGTCCTTGCTCGGCATCGCCCACGGCCTCGATTCACCAACACCGAACGATTCCTCTGGGTTATGTTGCGGCGCTTCTGGCCGCGATGGCAAAGCGCTTTGATTCTCGTCCGATCTGACACCGTTGTGCAATGGCATAAAGCCGGCTTCAAGCTTTACTGGACCTGGCTCTCCCGGCATCGCAAGCGTGCGGGAAGAAAATGCGTGAACTGGGAACTGCGTGAGCTCATCTTCCGCATGGTAGCCGAAAACAGGACCTGGGGAGCACCACGAATTCATGGCGAGCTCAAGATGCTCGGTTTCGATATCTCTGAGCGTACGGTGCTACGTTGGATGCGTAGAGCGCCCAGAGAGCCTGAGCCGGCAAAGCGATGGGCAGCATTCCTTAGCAACCACCGCGAGGTGATCGCAGCGATGGATTTCTTCACCGTGCCGACGCTTTCCTTCGGCATTCTGTATTGCTTCTTCGTTATAGCGCATGATCGGCGACGGATACTGCACCTCAACGTCACCAAACATCCGACAAGTGCGTGGGTGACGCAGCAAATGCGCGAGGCGTTTCCCTTCGATTCCGCGCCGAAGTACCTGATCTTTGATCGCGGTGCGAATTTCAGTCAAGAAGTCGTGGACACGATCAAGAGCTTCGGCATTCAGCCCAAGAGAACCAGTTTTCAAAGCCCGTGGCAGAACGGGGTCGCAGAACGATTCATTGGCAGTTGCCGCCGCGATCTGCTCGACCATGTGATCGTTCTCAACGAGCGCCATCTCAAGCGCCTCATGAACGAATTCATCCACTACTATCACGAGGACCGTACGCATCTCAGCTTGGGCAAACAAACTCCGTTTGGCCGAAAGGTAGCGGAACAAGTCGGTGCGAGTTCCAAAGTGATCTCAATGCCAAGGCTCGGCGGCCTGCACCAACGCTACGACGTCGCCGCCTGATTTGCCACTGCAATGAATTCCCGGCGAAATGTAGGATGCCGAGGCGTGTCAAGCGATGAGCTATCGTGCATTTTGTCGCACTATCAACAAGATTCGCGATCGTCTACAGGCTCTTAGTCGATCAGATGCGCCGCCAGTGGCGCCGATCTCAGCTCGCTGATTGCACCCCTAACGGTTAATGGCAGATGCAATTTGGGGTCGGATGGAATTTTGGCGAGGAACAACTCTCAATTTCCTTCAGAATCGGCTTCAGGCCATCCTTTGCGGCACATCTTCCGTAACTTGGTCCTCCTTTTGTCTTGCAGCCAAAACAACTTCTGCAACCCTTGAAGTCAAGGTCATACAGATGGACAAGCTTTGTCTTCGCTCCCTGCGACGCAGCTCCCTCAAGCGCCTTTTCGAGCAGCGTTGCCGTATTCCAGGTTTTCCGTGGACTTCCGTTGAACGCAATCACTTCCATCGGTGCCTCCAGTGTTCCCGGGTGTTGTCGCAGTGGCATCTTTTCGCCATGCCGCGGCAATCGCCGTTCAGCCACGCCCAATCCCCATAAACGGACGGTTCGGGCATCAATTTCCGCAAGCCGGTTCGCATTTTTCAATTCGCGCCGAAGCGGAGTGTGCGGCCGTGTGTCTGGCGGCCACAACGCTTCATGCATCTTATTTCGCGCCCTGAACGTCAGGGTAATCGGCGCCAATCGTGGTTTGCCGCCAGGCGTCGAAGTCCTTCTTCACAGCCACGAGCTTCTTATATCCCAGCTCCAGCGCGGGCCTGCCGAGCAGTAGGTGGAGTGGCGGATTCGCAGAGCTGACAGCTTCGATGATTGCTTCCGCGGCGCGTGCCGGGTCTCCCTGCTGCTTGCCGCTGCGTTCACGGGTTTGCCGGCGGCGTTCGCCTGCAGTCTGGGCGTAATCGTCGATCACAATTTTGGATTCAAGCAGCGAGCGTCCTGCCCAGTCCGTGCGGAACGGGCCCGGCTCGACAATGAGCACCTTGATGCCCAGAGGAGCAACTTCGATCGAGAGCGACTCCGACAGGCCTTCCACCGCGTATTTGGTGGCGTGATAGTAGCCTGTAGCGGCAAAGCTGACTAAACCTCCGATCGAAGAGAAATTCACAATGTAACCGCTGTGCCGCTTGCGCATGCCGGGCAACACAGCTTTTGTCAGGTCTACCAGGCCAAAGAAGTTGGTCTCAAACATCGCTCGAACCTGGTCGTCTTCACCTTCTTCGACGGCTGCGACATAACCATATCCCGCATTGTTCACCAGAACGTCGATGTGCCCAAACTTTTCTTCGGCCTGTTTGACAGCCTGGACGATCTGCACCCGGTTCGTCACATCCAGTGGCGCGGCGAGCGCATTCTTCTCTTTACCTGAAACAAGTTCCTTCAACTGATCGGGGTTGCGCGCCGTCACGACCGCACGCCATCCCCTGGCAAGCACAAGTTTTGCAAGTTCTCTGCCGAAACCAGTCGAGCAACCGGTGATAAACCATACTGGTATCTGTTGCTGTGTCATTGCCTTCTCCTCCACACTTTCGATGCAGTTCAATATGGATGCCGCGCTGCCCATAGCTGGCCGGCCAGCGAGAAGAGGCCTTCCCTGCCAGCTGTAACCATCCATTGCGCCTTCTAGCAAGAGGCGCTTGAAGGATGGAAAGACTTCACGCCTTGATCCCGGAAAACACAGCCGCGACAATTGCTTCAGCCTGTTTATCGTTGAGCACGCCATGACCGGTCAGGAGCCGGAAGACCACAGGACCATAGATGAGATCAAGGACGATTTCTCCATCCACATCGCTGCGGATTTCCCCCCGCGCGATTCCTCTCTGCCACATGACTCGCACGTCGTTGCGCCGCGACTGAAGAAACCGCTCACGGAAAAGAGCCAAGAAAGCGGGGTCACTCTGGCACTCCGCAATAAACTGGCAATACAGCCGGCCTGCATGACTGGTATAGAAATGCATCAGTGACTTGAGCTGTTCAGTGAAGTCTCTCTGTGCCGAGCCGGTATTGGGAGTTGGCACGTCTCTGTTCATCCGGATCAGGAAAGCATCCAAGGCAACAAAAGCCTTATTGGGCCACCATTTGTAAATGGTGGCCTTGCTCACCCCGGAGCGATGTGCGATGGCTTCCGCGGTCACGTCCCGTAGGCACTTCTTCTCCAGCAACTGGCATGTAGCGCTCAGGATGGCGGATTGCGCCTCAACGCTGCGCTGACGCCCACGGCGCTTCACTCCTGGTGGAGGGGCGAGTTTGGAGACAGACTTCATAGGGACTCGATACGGTCAATAAAGTATTGACGACAGTGCATGACACTGCAGACAATTCTTTACAACATCTTAATATAAACCATTCGTATGGTATTACATATAACTTTTTCCCTGTTATTTCGCTGTATTTGACGTTTTCATAAACGCTTCGTATAGTAAATATATCCGAATACTGGAGGAGCGGTATGTGCACTGCAGACTGTTTGCCGGGCCGCGATTGCGGCATAGTTCAGCATATTCCCGAACCAAGCTACGCCACAGATTGCGCGACCCGGAATCCGGCTACAGCCTTGCTCGGTAGCGATGCAACCGAAACTGCGAGCAACGGCTGTAGGCGAGACCCTCCAATGCAAGCACAACTGACGACGGCGGTACTCGACAACCCGGCAGGTGGAAAATCTTGCACCTCACACGAGAAATTGGCTGCAGCCGCCGAGGTAGAGCTCTCCGCCTTTTATGCAGCCGTGAAAATGTGCTATGGCCCATCTTGGGCAAATGCAGCGGCTGATTTGTGGCTGCAGGCATTTGCGTCGGCAAAAATCGATTCATGCGCTCTGGCCGGCGAGCTCCGAAAGATTACCATCGACGCCGCATGCTCCTTAGCATGCGCTATCCAGTTTCAGCGCTCCTGACAGGACAACAACCTTGGCGAGATCGCTCTTGCCATAGCCAAGGGGTCGGAAGATAATTGCAATATGCAACAGTTGCACAATGCAAGTTATGGAACTTCCTCCGCCGGAAGCTGCGCGAGCGAGATTCTGGACTCCATTCCTGTAGTCCTGCAATTTATCCGCGCGCAGATGCGGCGACACAGCAGGTCCGACTTGTCGGTGCCTCAGTTTCGCGCATTGGTGTTTCTGGATCGCAGTCCGGAATCCTCTCTTTCCATGCTGGCGGAGTTCCTCGGGTTGTCGCTGCCTGCGACATCGAGGTTGGTGGATGGGCTGGTAGGGAAACATTTCGTCACGCGCAGGATTCCTGAGGGGAATCGCAGGTTAGTTGCACTTGCTCTCAGTGCAAACGGGCGTAGGACCGTTCGCATAGCGTGGCAGGCCGCCGAAGACCGGCTCGTGCACATCATGGCGTCGCTGCCTGCCCGTGAGCGCACCGCAATTCAGCACGCCCTGCGGATTCTGCGCGAGAAAGTGCAGTCCCTGCCGCCACAAACGAATTCGTTAAGGTTGCCGCAATCTAGCCAAACCTGAAATGGAGAAAACGATGAGCGATCTCATCCTGGATCCGCGCCACACCGCTGTTGTGGTCATTGACATACAAAAAGGCATTGCAACGCTGCCGGGATCTCCCCATGCCACATCCAGTGTGGTGGCAAACTGTGCGCGATTGGCCGCCGCGGCCCGGCGCGCGGGAGCCCAGCCAGTCTTCGTCCATGTAGGCCGGTCACAGGATGGCGCCGACTCGCTTCAGCCTGCCGTGGATCAGCCCATGGTGCGGCCAACAGCGCTGCCGCCGGATTGGAGCGACCTGCTTCCCGAACTCGACTTCCAGGCTGGCGACATTGTGATTCTGAAGCGTCAGTGGGGAGCCTTCTATGGTACAGACCTCGACCTGCAACTGCGCCGGAGGGGACTGAAGACCATGATTCTTTGCGGAATTGCCACGGAATTTGGAGTGGAAAGCACTGCCCGCGATGCCTATGAGCGCGGCTACGAGCAGGTGTTTGCGGAAGACGCCATGACGGGCCGCTGCGTGGAAAGCCATGCAAATTCCATCGCACAGATATTCCCCCGCATGGGAAGGGTTCGGCGCACGGAAGAGATCGTAGCCGCGCTGGATGCAAACAACCCGCACAACGAGCCGACAGCAGCGCGCGCAGGGAAGAAAGGAAACCGGCCCGATGAAAGACCGTAGCGCATACGGCTGCCGATAGGCTGGCATCCGGCGAAAGACGCAAGTGGCTGAACGTTCTTCAGGCCGCATTCCTGGCACCACGCTGATAGCGGGCCCGGCTGTCCAAATGTCTGCAGCGTCCGCATCGGGGGAAATGGCTGTTTCTCCGCATCGCTGGTTCACGGCCATTGCGGTGATGTCCAGCTCCATCATGCAGGTTCTGGACACCTCGGTAGTCAACGTCAGCCTACCGCACATTGCCGGTTCTCTCTCATCGAGCGTGGATGAAGCAACCTGGGTGCTCACATCCTACCTGGTGGCCAATGCCATCATCCTGCCCATTACCGGATGGCTGGCAAACTATATGGGCCGCAAACGACTGCTGCTGGCGATGGTGACCGGATTCACGTTGTCGAGCCTGCTCTGCGGGCTCGCGCCCAACCTGCCGGCGCTGATTATCTTTCGCATCCTCCAGGGAGCGACGGGCGGTGGACTTCAGCCGCTTTCGCAGGCCGTGCTGCTCGAAGAATTCCCCGGCAAAGAACAGGGGAAGGCCATGGCCTTCTGGAGCCTGGGAATCATCGCGGCGCCCATTCTCGGGCCGACGATGGGCGGCTGGATCACCGATACCTATACTTGGCGCTGGGTGTTCTTCATCAACCTGCCCGTGGGCGTTTTGAGCCTCATTCTGATTTCGCAATTCGTCTACGATCCATCCTATATCCGTCGCGGATCGATGCGCATCGATACATGGGGAATCGGCATGTTGGCCGTGGGCATGGGCGCGCTGCAGATCATGCTCGACAAGGGTCAGGAGGATGACTGGCTGGGTTCGAATTTCATCCGCACGCTATGTGTCATCGCGCTCGTGTTCCTCGTGGCTTTCGTAATCCGCGAGCTCACGGTAAAGGATCCCATCGTTCACTTTCACCTCTTGCGATCCCAGACATTCTCGACGGGTGTTGTTCTGACGACGCTGATGGGATTTGTGCTGTACGGAAGCCTGGTGCTGCTGCCGCTCTTTATGCAGACGCTGCTGGGCTGGACGGCGACGACCGCCGGAATCTGGAACAGTCCGCGGGGAATCGGCACCGCGCTCTGCATGCCGCTGGTGGGCTATCTACTCGGCAAGGGCTGGGACGGACGATGGATGCTGACATTCGGCCTTGCCGTAGCGGGGCTAGCGTTCTTCGGTTATTCTCACATGACCCTGGAATCGGGAACCTGGGACATCTTCTTGGATCAGATCACGCAGGGTGTAGGCATGGCGTTTCTCTTTGTGCCGCTGACCACGCTGACCATGGGCCCCATTCTGAAACAGGAAATGGGCTATGCGACCAGCCTCTACAACACCATGCGCAACATCGGGTCCAGCATTGGCATTTCCTTTGTGACCACCTGGGTCGCGCGACGTTCTCAGTTTCACCAGAGCGTTCTCGCTGCCAACTTGAATGCTTCCAGCCCTGTCGATCATCAAATGCGCGCGGGGCTTGTGCCGTTCCTGCAACAAAACGGATTCAATGTGGTTACGGCAGGTGACAAAGCGAACGGACTCATCTATCAAATGCTTCAGCAACAGGCATCCCTACTGAGCTATATGGACGTATTTCATCTTATGGGCATTCTGTTTCTGGTCATCACACCTCTGGTTCTCCTGATGCGCAGTGCGGAACACACAAATTTGCACAAGCTGCATCGGTAGGAAACGCAGCAGAAGGCGGCACTGCTTGCACTCCCGTTGCCGGCGCGCAGCAAAGCGCTAACATGGTTCTACGATTGGAGAGCGCGATGGAGCCGTTCCGGGTTCATCTCTTCATCTGCACCCAGCAAAAGCCTGAAGGCGTTCCCTCCTGCCCGGCCAGTGGTTCGCTCGCCGTCCTTGACGCGCTGGATCGCGAGATTCGGGCACGCGGCCTCAGAAGTGAAGTTCAGGTCACGACCAGCGGCTGCATGGGGTTATGCGACGAAGGCCCCATCATGCTCGTTTATCCCGAAGGAATATGGTATCGGCGTGTGCAGCCGTCCGATGTAGCGGAAATCGTCGGGCGGCACCTTTGTGATGGAAAGCCCGTCGATCGTCTCATCTGGAAGGATGCTTCCGCAATGAGAGCCATGTCGATTGACCATGACGAGAAGTTCCGTGAAGCGATGGCTGCCCGCGAGAAAGCGGGAACGCTGCCCGACCGCCTGAATGAGATGATCCGCGGCTACATGCCGAGCCGTTGCATTCTTACCGCGCTTGAACTCGACATCTTTACCGCCGTCGGGGACGGGGCCAGTGCTAATCAGATTGGGAGGCGGGTCCACGCGAATGCCCGCGCTGTAGGCATGTTGCTTAACGCGCTTGTCGCGCTCGGACTGCTCTCGAAAATAGGTGACGAATACAGGAATACGCCCGAGTCATCTCGCTTCTTTGTTGAGGGATCAAAGGACAACCACCGCGATGGCCTCCTGCACACAGCCAACATCTGGCATCGCTGGAGTACGCTGACCGATGTGGTGCGCGGTGGTGCCTGTGTTCCGACCGATCACGGCAATACCCCCGACTGGACAATCAACTTCATTGCCGGCATGCAGCGCAACTCCAAGGATCGCGCCCCAATTGTAGTGAAGGCCCTGGGCACAACAGGTGTTCGCCGCATCCTCGATCTGGGCGGTGGTTCTGGCGCCTATTCCATCGCGTTCGCGAAGGCTTCTCCTGATGTGAGATGCGAGATCCTTGATCTTCCGGAGGTCGTGCCGCTCACGATGGAATATATCAACAAGGCCGGCGTCTCAGGCCAAGTCAGCCTTCGCGCTGGAGACATGCTGCGCGACGATTTCGGCTCCGGCTATGACATCGTCATGTTGAATGCGATTTGCCATATGTTTTCAGAGGAGCAGAATCGGGAGATCTTCCGCCGTGCCCGTCAGGCACTCGCGCCGAACGGCCGCCTGGTTGTGCAGGATTTTATCCTCAATCCCGATAAAACCGGGCCTCTACATGCGGTACTTTTCTCGGTGAACATGCTCGTGGGCACCGATGCCGGCGCCAGCTACAGTGAGGTTGAATATACGTCCTGGATGAAAGCGGCGGGGCTCACCGAAGTTAGCCGGATCAAGCTGCCTGGGCCTAGCGACCTGATTGTGGGTCGAGTTGAATAGGGTTTCCATGCTCCCGAATCCCCTGTCATCCAGGAGAAACACCCGCGCAATGGCTCGGCGGCGGAAGGGCCAGGACGTGTCAATGTTGATGCCGAGGTCATTCCTGGTCCGGACCAGGTGCCTCCGTGGTCAACAAGAAAGAACATCTCGCGCGTGAGCGTTTTGGCCGCATTCGCCAGTTCAACCAATAGAAGCCGGCGTCAACAAGCAGGAATCTTTATCGCGGTGGAGCAGGACGAGTACGGATGTCTTGAGCCGCCGGCTCAAGTCCAGTTCGCTGGTCTGAATTCCCAGCGAATCCAGGCCCTCGATAGTCCATCACTGGCCTGCTTCCTTCAAGCTACTCAGCAGTCCTGAGTACCGCTTGCGTGACTGGTCATTCCTGACCGCCAGGCCCAAGGCCTTCTTCTGACCAACCACTACAAGCAGCCGCTTGGCGCGGGTGATCCCGGTGTAGATCAGATTGCGCTGGAGCAGCATGTAATGCTGCATGGCAACCGGGATGACCACCGCCGGAAACTCCGAGCCCTGCGACTTGTGGATGGTCACCGCGTAGGCCAGCGAGACCTCGTCCAGCTCCCCGAAGTCGTAAGTCACCAGGCAACAAGTCGACGCTCAGATCGAGGCAGGCATCCGACGCGAACGACAGACGATCGCCCAAGAGGAAGCCAGCAAGGCGCGCCGACTCGTCTCGGACGAACTCGAGGGAAAGGTCAAGGAACTCGCAGAACTAGAGGCCGTCGTGAAAGCCAAAGACGAGAAACTTCTGGTGGCTCAGAACGCGCAGGCCGAATTGATTCGCAAGCAACGGGAGCTCGACGACGCGAAACGTGAGTTCGAGCTGACCGTCGAAGCGCGCGTTCAGGAATCGCTCGGCGGCGTTCGTTTGAAAGCCAAGCGCGGAGCGGAAGATGAATTGAAGTTGAGGCTGGCGGAGCGCGAGGAAACCATCGCAAGTATGCAGCGACAGATCGAAGTTCTCAAGCAAAAAGCCGAGCAGGGCTCGCAGCAACTGCAGGGCGAAGTGCAGGAGCTCGAACTGGAAGCCCTTTTGACAGCGAAGTTTCCCTTAGATCTGGTGGAACCCGTTCCCAAGGGAGAGTTCGGTGGAGACATCCTCCACAAAGTGCTCTCTTCCTCTGGCCAGCAATGTGGCACGCTCATTTGGGAGTCGAAGCGCGCCAGGAACTGGAGTGACGCCTGGCTCAGCAAACTGCGCGATGACCAGCGGGCGGCAAAAGCTGATTTAGCGGTTCTGGTCAGCCGGGTACTCCCCAAGGAAACTGTTGCGTTCGATTTCATCGATGGCGTCTGGATTGTAGAACCTCGCTGTGCTGTGCCCGTCGCGATTGCGCTGCGGCAGTCTCTGATCGAGGTTTCGTCCGTTCGCCAGACAAATTTGGGGCAGAGCACCAAGATGGGGATGGTCTACGAATACCTGACCGGACAGAGATTCCGCGCCCACGTCGAGTCCATCGTCGAGAAGTTTACGGAGATGGAGGCTGACCTCGCCAAGGAGAGGAAGACGATGACTCGGCTGTGGGCGAAGCGCGAGGAGCAGATACGCGGGGTGATTGACTCCACCGCCGGCATGTATGGCGACCTGCAAGGCATTGCCGGCAGGAGCCTCGACGAGATCGCGGGACTCGAGATCGCGATGCTTCCGGCTGGAGACGTCGGCGAGTGATCTTGATAGAGCCTCGTCTTTGGGTTATCTAGGAAAGCAACCCGAATGCGCAGCGTCACTCGCCGAAGGCATGCAGGAATGTCTATCAACCAGTTACTACTGGGATGGTCCGCCGCCTAAGCCCCTCGGGGTGTAGAGGTAAACACAGGAGGTGTTCCATGGAGATTCGCACAATCGGCATCGATTTGGGAAAGACAGTCTTTCACTTTGTAGGCGTCAACGCACGGGGCGAAGTCGTAGTTCGCAAGAAGTGCTCGCGGATTCAGCTGCTGCGCTTTACGTCGAACGTTCGTGAGTGCCTGATCGGAATGGAGGCCTGCGGAGGATCTCATTTTCTGGGCCGTGCTCTGCGGGAACAAGGCCACGATGTGCGCCTGATGCCGGCACAGTATGTGAAGCCGTACGTGAAGACCAACAAGAACGACTTCATCGATGCCGAAGCGTGTGCCGAGGCTGTCACCCGCCCCACGATGCGCTTTGTGCCGATCAAGACCGATGACCAGCTCGACCTGCAGTCGCTGCACCGAGTGCGCGAGCGGTGGGTTGTGCGACGCACCGCGGTGATCAACCAGATTCGCGGATTGCTGCTGGAGCGCGGCATCACCATCCGCAAAGGGCGCCATCATATTGAGGAGTCTCTACCCGGTATTCTGGAAGATTCGGACAACAAGCTGTCCGGTGCATTGCGAGTACTTCTGACACAACTGCGGCTGGAGATGCAGTATCTGCATGGGCAGATCGAGGAATCCGACAAGCTGATCGTGCGCATCGCCGGCGAACTTGAAGCCTGCACACGCCTGGTCGCGATCCCCGGAATCGGACCGATTACTGCTACGGCCACGATCGCAGCCATCGGCAACGGAGCTGCCTTCAAGAAGGGCCGAGGGTTTGCTGCCTGGCTGGGAGTGGTGCCCGGCGAGCATTCCACCGGAGGCAAGCAGAAGCTCACCGGTACCAGCAGACGCGGAAACAAATATCTGCGAAAACTCTTTGTGCAAGGAGCGCATTCCGTAATGCTGCAGAGAACCAAGCAATCTGCCGGCCTCGGTACGTGGCTGGCCAATCTCACCGCGCGCAAACGCAAACAGGTGGCCACCGTGGCATTAGCCGACAAGATGGCGCGCATGGCCTGGGCGGTTTTGTACAAAGGAGAAGCCTATCGCCCGCCGTTATTGCCACAAACCGTCGCAGTCTGATGGCCTGCACATGACGCCTGGCACAAGCGCCAGGCTTGGAAATCGCTTCGCGATTCCCACATCTGCAGTCCAACGGCGACGGCTCTGAGTTTTAAGATTCCTGCCAGGTTTGCTGGCGAACCATGAGATGGCACAACGGTCGATCCCGGCGCTCCCGAAACCTGTAACCGGAAAATGCCTCCAAAGGCAGCGTTATTAAATAGGACGAGAGCGCAGCGCATTCCATTCAGGCCAGGAGATCGCTACTCCAACAAAGGCCGGATACATTCGCGCAGACCAATTCTGTCTTTTCATTTTTCGCTTGCAAAACGGCGGCGGACCATACATTCCGAGTAGACGACCATCCGGCCGGAACTCTGCTCTCGTCTTCACCGTACCAAGCACAAGTGAGATGCTTAAACCGATGAAACACGGTACATCGTTCGCTCTACTTGCGGTCGTTTCCCTGGTCGGCTGTGATCACATCATCCGAACCGGAGCGATTATCGACCGATACTCCCGAGCGGAGTGTATCCCTGTGACAAATGGCTCAGGCTCTCCAGCGCGAACTTGGAATTACATGCTTCAAACTTATGAAGCGAACCGTATTCAAGTTTACGGAAGAGCGGTGCCGGGCGGTCGAGTTGACGTGAAATTCCTGTCTGATGGAAAGGACGAGGTTGTGGCGGATGCAGGAGACTACATCTACCCAGCCGATGTGCGTTTCGACCATGCCACCGGGCATTTGTATGTCAAGGCGGCTGGTGTGACTGCAGCCTTCAGCAATCCCCAAACATGGCTCTTTGAATACGATCTGCTACAGCGGCGTTCAGTCCTGCGTGTGCGGGTTGATCCAAACGTGCTCCCGTCCGAATGTCCGGTAGCTAATTCAAATTGAGTCCTTCCGAATCGGGGCTCGACCGGAACCCGGCTCTCCAACCTTGGCCGCTTCAAGTAGCTCCGGGTGAGTCACCGTCAATGCGGAAGTAACCCCATTTTCGAGTAATGTCCGGGTTGATGACAATTCACTCGGAACACGCAGTTTGATCTTCAACCTGCCTTGATGAGTGCAGCGCTTTACCAAGCCAACAGAGAAGAAACGATCTTGGATAGCAGTTCAATCTCCGGAGCAAGTGCGGTTCGATTTGAGCACTATTTCACGGTCACGTAGACGGTTGTGCTGGAGGTAAGCTTGGCGGTTGCGGCGTCGGTTCCCGTGATGGTGACGAGATATTGGCCGGCGGTGGTGCCGCCGTTCGGGGGAGGGCCGGAACTTCCGCCACTGCCGCCGCAGCCGAACGTGGCGGAGAAGACAATGGCTGCGAGAAGGGCGAGCAGCAGGTTGCGACAACGGCGCCGCGCTGGGACGAGGAGGAAGAGCAAGATGCCAAGAGCGAGGCGTCCACTGGGGACGAAGAGATTTCTGAAGGGCGAGGCAGAAGCAGCGTTTGAGGGAGGCGTGGTGTTTACCATCAGCACTGACGAGGCGCCAGTGAAATCGCTGGAGATGTTCACCGGAGAGACGATGCTGCATGTGGGCAGATCGACGGGATTGGAGATGGAAGTGGTGACGGCGCACGCCAGATTGACCGGGCCGGCGAAGCCGCCGGTGGGGACGAGCGATATGTTAGCGGTGTTGCCGGTCGTGTCACCGGGATTGACGGAGAAGTTGCCGCTGCTGCCGAGGGTAAAGCCGTAAGCCGGAGCGGTTATAGAAACTGCTGTCACGGTGAGGGTGGCCGTTGCCGGAGATGTGCCGTTGATGGTTACGGGGCTGGTAACAGTCCAATAAAAGTCGACTCCCGCGGGCGCAGCGACATTCACAACGGTGCTCACATTAACGCCCGTGGCGCTGTTAATGCCGAAGACCTCGACGGCATTGTGCACGGAACTTCCGTTTAGATATTGGGAGGCGCCGGTCAGTGTAACTGGGCCGGTAAAGCCGCCGAAGGGCGTGACGGTGATGGTCGAGGTTCCAACGGAGGTGCTCGAAGCGAGCGTGATGTTCCCGCTGTTGCTGAGCGTGTAGCCCTGATTGTAAGCGAGCAGCGTCACGTTGAATGAAGTGCTGGCGGTAACTGTTCCTTTTGCCGCATCGATTCCGCTGACAGTGAAGACATATGTTCCGGGAGTGGTGCTCGAAGTCGAGTTGATGTAGAGAGTGGCTACGGTGACTGCAGGGGCGGCAATACCTACCGAAGACGGAATCGTGCAGGTGGGAGGAACAGCGGGATTGGGAACGACGGGCTCGATGGTGCAGGTGGTGTTGATGTTGCTAGTGAAGCCGCCAAAGGCTGTAAAGGCGACCTGCACATAGTCGGTGATGACGTTGCCGTCGTCAATGGAGATGTCGCCACTGTTGTTGAGCGCGAAGCCGTAGGTGGGACCGACGGTGACATTGACAGTGGTTGTCGCCATCATTACGCCGGTTGCAGCGTTGGTGCCGCTCACAGTGACCACATACGTTCCGGCCAGGGTGTTCGACGGAGCCGAAATTGTGAGGAGAGTGGCGGCTGGGTTCGCAGAGGCGATGTTTACGGAGGGGGTAACACTGCAAGTGAGGGGCACTGTGGTCAGGGCGCCCGGCGAAGTTGTGATGGCGCAGGCGAGATTGACCTGTCCCGTAAAGCCGCCGGCGGGCACGACTGTGATGGTGGAAGTGCCGGTGAACTCGCCGGGCGTAATAGCAATATTTCCGCCGTTGCCGAGAGTGAACCCAATCGGCGGTGTGCTGGTGACGGTTACAGTCACCGAGGCGCTCGACGAATTGTAGTTACTGTCTCCGCTGTAGGTCGCAGTGATGATGTTGGCGCCGGCAGCGAGCTGGCTGGCCTGGATGGTGGCTGTGCCCTGAATGTCGGCGTATGGAATGAGCTGGGTGAAGTTGGTGATGGTGGCCAGCGTGCTCCCATTGGCAGTCAGCGTGACGGTTCCAGTGGGAATTGCATCGGCTAAGCTGTCGACATCCACAGTGATGGTGGTTGACCCGGACCATGGAATTGAAGTGCCGCTGACAGAGGAGATGTTCGTGCCGGCTGAGCCCTTGGAGATGGTCAGGGCGATTACCGGGCTGGCGCTGGGATTGAAGCTTGCGTCGCCGGAGTATCGCGCTGTGAAGTTGTAGGAGCCAGCCGGAATGTAGGGATTTGCGGTGGAGAGGGTAGGCCAGGCGACTTGATTGGCCGTGCCAAGGGGAACTGTTCCGAGGACGGTGTTGCCGCTGGCGAAGGTCACAGTTCCTGTGGCCACTCCCTGTGTGCTGTTCTTCACTTCGTCGGCGCTGGTGCCTGAAACCTGGGCTTGAAACTCGATTTCCGAGCCATACGGAAGGGACAGATTGCTCTGTCCGGGGCTGAGAGCAAGGCAGAGAGTGTTCAAGGGTGGGGGGAAGCATCCGAAGCTGGAGATTGCGACTGCGCTGTTCTCCGGGGTGATGGTCACGTTGATGGGCGATGAGGTGCTGGCCGCATCGGAGGTATCGCCGCCGTAGCGGGCTGCAACTGTGTACGTGCCGCCGGGCATTCCATTGTAGGTTTCCGAGCCGCTGCCGTCGGCGATTGGAATAGCGAACTGGCCGTTGAGCAGAAGTCCGCCAGGAGACTGGATTGTGGTATCGATGATGCTGGCCACGCCGGAGGCCGCGGAGGGCGTGACCGCCACGTTGAACGTGATCGGAGTGCCGTGTGCAGCAGTGAGAGCAGAGGCGGAACCGTTGATGTTCAGCGTGGTTGTGGTTGAAGCCAGAGAAACGCTGCTCCAGTTGGCGACCAATGCCGCCGCATCCACGCTGCCTATGCCTGTAGCCTGGTCGTAGCCGGCCGTGGCGTTGTATCCGGTCATAAAGCCGTTGCTGCCGCAGTTGGGCGAGCCGCTGACGCAGACCACGGAATTGTCGCCGACGGCGGTGTCGTGAAATATCGTGTTCAGCTTCGACTTGGCCAACTGATAAAGAACAAAATCGGCCTGGCCAAGCCGCGCGCCGCCCTGTGCCTGCGAAACCAACGCCAACATCCCGGCAAAGGCCGGGGCGGATGTCGACGTGCCTCCATATCCGCTGAACGTTGAACCACTGGTGAGCTGCCCATTCGTGGTCTGGCAATCGGTATAGGTAGAACTCGCATCCTCGTTGGCCACGTTGTCAGCGCACACGGTCCAAACGGCCTGATCGAAGCCGTTGCTGGAGAAGAGCGAGACGTCGGGCAGATCGCGGACGCCGTCGTTGGGGGTAAGGGAGGTCTGGAAGGGAGGCTTGAGGTAGCCGCCCAGGCAGTTGTTACTTGAGTCTTCGGTGACACAACTGCTGGCCCCACCACCCGCGGCGGCCATGTTCGTGCCGCCGCTCGAGTTCTTGTAGGGCGCGTTGGCAGAGATGCTGGTGTTGAGGGTTGTGGAATCGTTCCACGGCACTTCGGGGATGTAGCTCTTTGCGGTGCGGTAGTAGGGAGCGGAACCCGCTGAGCTGGTGTTGACATATTGGGAGAAGTTCGCGGGCAGCGTGGAGAAATCCGTGCCGCCTACCGCAATGGTCCAGGGAGTGGAGGCGATGCCGTTGACCGCGAACCCGAATCGAGCCGCGGGAACTCGGGTGTCGCAGGTGGCCGGTCCACTGTCGCCGCTGGAAACGGTCACGGTAATTCCCTGCGCGGCCGCCTGCTCGGTCCATGCCAACAGGAACGCGTTGCCGCTGTTTCCCTCGTTCTCTTCGCACCCCCCGAAGCTGATGTTCAAAATGCTGACGATGTTGTCATCCAGAGCACGAACCATGGAACTCCCCACTCCGCTGCCCGAGGTGTAGAGATAGATCTTCGCTTTTGGCGCGATGCCGCCGGCAATCTCCGTGTCGATTAACGCTTCCACTTCATCGCCATTGATGCCGGGATCGCTGCCGTCCACGATCACCGTAGGCACATTTGCCGTGGCCGCTGACTCGCCCAGGAATGCAACGCGATAGTTCTGAATGTCCTGCATCGTCACGTTGGAGTCGCCGACGATGCCGATGTTCATTCCCGTGCCGTCATAGGTTTGGCCGCTGTAATTGGGATTCAGATTGGCATTGGGCGTGTCGTAGATGGTAGCCGCGTCAGCCGGACCGATCCAGAGATAAGGAAGATTGTTGCTGCCGAAGAGCGTCATCTCAGGCTGAATGGTGCGAGTGGCCGTGTCGTAGCGCGCTGTTCCGCCCAGCTCTGCCTGCGGTTTTGGCCTGAAATCGTTCAAGGGTCCCACGCCGGCTACCACAGGGGCCAGTGCTGCGGGAATCTGCGGATCACTGACATTGGCATAGTGCCTTTCGCCGTTCACCAGGAAGGAATGAATTGATGTGTGAAAAGCGTTTTGCACCTGCTCGACCAGACCGGAGAACTCGATTGCATTCCGTGCCTGAGGAACTCTCTCGATCTTCAGTCCGTGCGATTGAAGCCAGTCTTGCGCCGCTTCAAGATCATCGTCCGAAAGTCCGTAAGCGGCGCCGAATTGAGCCGGTGTAAGCCATTTGCGATAGCTGGGCGAGGCCGGATTATGGACAGCCACAAGGTAGTCAGCGAGCGCCTGCTTTTGCGCGGCACTGGGCTGGAGCATCAGCAGGATCCGGCCCGTTGACATCGAAGCCGGAGCCGGACCTTGATCGTACTGCGGCCGGGCCATCGGATGAACGTTACCGTGCAGCGTTACCAGACTGCTTTCATCGATCGGTTCCGTGATGCGCGTGACTGCGATTGGGTTTTGCCCAGTCTGCGCCTCGAGCGGCACGGACGTGACAGCGCTAAACGTCGCGAAGGCGGCAACCAGTGGGCACAGAATTCTCGAGGCCATGACATTCACCTTCTTCCCACCAGCTTCCTGGGGAAGAAAAGGTCAAGTCTGTGCGATAGAGGAACAGCAGCCCGGCAGAAATATTGAAGAATAATCAAACGACGCGATGCCACAGGGATGGAATCTGCTTCCATGTGATTCTTCGTGATTCCGTCGGTAGTGGAGATCGAGGCGAACAACGTTCCCACCCCGGAGATGCGGCGCGGCGCGATTACAACTCCGTGCGGATTATAAGTTAGTGACAGCTTCCCGGGCCGTGATCAACGGCACATTCCAATTCTGCACGTGGGATTGCTGCTTTTGTAGACGCTTGGGCTCGATGCAAGTTTACTCAGGCTGTTGCCGATGAGCTGCAGACTTTCCGGGTTCCGGTCCCGGTAGGGACGTCCATCACTGGACGCCCCCCGGAGAGATCCGTACGTGCGCATCTACGCATACGGCTCTTACGAAGGATGTGTAGCGGCGAAACGAGCATCAGGATAAGGGTGCAGGACCCGGGGTATGGGAACCCATCGATCCAAGACCGGGTTGAGACGTTCCCATCGCATCCGTGCGCGCTGGCTGCGACGGACTAACACTCCCCGCCATAGCCTGCAGACGCGATTTCTGAAGATGCGTAACTGAGCCGTGTTACCGGGGACTGCGTGGTACTGGTAGTAGCCAGTGACAACCTTCCGGAGCCATTCACCGACTGCGGTTGTGCGATCATGCATCCGGCTTCGCAGCTCCGCTTTGATAGCCTTGAGCTTCGCCACCATCCGCTTCTTCGCCGTGATCCGCCATACGATAAATTGCCCGTCGCTGCTGCGCTGCCCACAGTAGTGGGTAAAGCCCAGGAACGTGAAGGTTTCTGGTTTTCCCTCCCCCCGCTGCTTCCGGTCTCGGGCCGCGAAGCGCCCGAACTCGATCAGTCGAGTCTTGTCAGGATGTAATTCCAAGCCGAACTTCGCCAGCCGCTCCCTGAACGCTCTCAGGAAGCGCTGGGCATCCGTCCGGTGCTGAAAGCCCACCACAAGATCGTCAGCGTAGCGGACGATGACGACATCGCCCTTGGCCACTTTCCTGCGCCAGACATCAGCCCACAGATCGAATACGTAATGCAGGTAAGCGTTAGCGATCAGTGGTGAAGCCACTGCTCCCTGCGGCGTTCCCTGATTCGTCTCCGACCACTGGCCGTCTTCCGATACTCCAGCCTTCAGCCATTTCTGCATCAGGCGAAGTATCCTCCGATCGGCCACCCGGTGCGCGATGAACTTTAAGGCCCATTCGTGACTCAAGTTGTCGAAGAAGCCCAAAATGTCCGCGTCGAGCACCCAGTTCACTTTCTTCCATTGGATGCCCGCCGTCAGCGCGTCCAGCGCCTGATGCGGGCTACGTCCGGGCCGGAACCCATAAGAGAAGCCCTTGAAGTCGACCTCGTATATCTGGTTGAGGATCGTCACCACGGCCTGCTGAACGATTTTGTCCTCCAGCGCCGCGACGCCCAACGGGCGTTGCCGCCCGTCAGCCTTCGGTATATAGACTCGCCTTGAAGGTTGTGCCCGATACGTTCCACGGTGAACCCGGCTGTGCAGATCGACAAGTCGATCCTCCAGTCCGGTTTCATACTCCTGCCACGTCACGCCATCCACTCCCGGCGAAGCCTTACGCTGAAGCGCGTAGAAGCTGTCGCGGAGTAAATCGACGCTCAGATGGTGGAGCAAAGCCGTGAACCGTTCCTGCTTCCTTTCCTTTGCTGCTTTCCGCACACCGTCCAGTCCCTGGGACATGCGTTTCCCGCTCTGTGTCGGGGGCATGTGCGACTGAATGATGTTCTCCTTCGTCTGTACCCTTCCCTCCCCAACCTCCGCAGAAGGTTGCCCTCCCTTGTTCGGCTGGTTCACAGGTAGTACGGCACAGTCCGACTTCTCCAGCAGGTGCATGTCCGCTGTGCGGTTTATGGCCTTTGCGGACCGGCCTTGGTCGTCACACCAAGGCGTGCTGGAGATCTCCCGGTTCTCGTGCATGTTGTTTCTCAGCGTGCGCGGGTTCTTCGACTACGCAGGACCGGACAGCCACTCGCGTGTTACGCGGCTACCGTGTTGCCTTCCTCCTACTCACCATGGAGTCGGCATCCTGATCTACCGGTTTTTCGAAGCTCAATAGCCCCGCCCACCGATGCCTCCGTTCTACGCTTCAAGCGGCACCTCACGATGTCGCCTGCAAGACTAGAGGTCAGGATGGAATCGCTACTTCCTTTCCTGTAGGGCTCTCGCATCCCCTACAACATGCCGGTTTATCCCGGCGCTCGGCGAGTCACCGGCAATCCGGAATGTATGGTCCGCTGCCGTTTTGCAAGCGAAAAATGAGGATGACAGAATTGGTCTGCGCGAATGTATCCGGCCTTTGTTGGAGTAGCGATCTCCTGGCCTGAATGGAATGCGCTGCGCCCTCGTCCTTTTTAGTAACGCTGCCTTTGGAGGCATTTTCCGGGTGCAGGTTTTGGGAGCGCCGGGATCGACCGTTGTGCCATCTCATGGTTCGCCAGCAAACCTGGCAGGAATCTCAAAACTCATAGTCGTCGCCGTTGGACTGCAGATGTGGGAATCGCGCAGCGATTTCCAAGCCTGGCGCTTGTGCCAGGCGGCATGTGCAGTCCATCAGATACGACGGTTTGTGGTAAGAGCGGGGGGCGATAAGCCTCTCCTTTGAATAGAACGGCCCAGGCCATGCGCGCCATCTTGCTGCTAACGCCACGGTGGCCACCTGTTTGCGCTTGCGTGCGGTGAGACTGGCCAGCCACGTACTCAGGCCTGAAGATTGCTTGGTTCTCTGCAGCAGCACGGAATGCGCTCCCTGCACGAAGAGTTTTCGCAGGTATTTGTTCCCGCGTCTGCTGGTGCCGGTCAGCTTTTGCTTGCCTCCGGTGGAGTGCTCGCCGGGAACCACCCCCAGCCAGGCTGCAAATCCGCGGCCCTTCTTGAAGGCTGCCCCGTTGCCGATGGCTGCGATCGTGGCCGTAGCAGTGATCGGTCCAATTCCGGGGATCGCGACCAGCCGCCTGCAGGGTTCAAGTTCGCCGGCTATGCGCACGATCAACTTGTCGGATTCCTCGACCTGCCCATGCAGATTCTGCATCTCCAATTGCAGTTGTCTCAGAAGTACCCGCAATGCGCCGGACAGCTTGTTGTCCGGGTCTTCCAGGATGCGGGGTAGAGACTCCTCAATATGATGGCGTCCTTTGCGGATGGTGATGCCGCGCTCCAGCAGCAATCCGCGAATCTGGTTGATCACCGCGGTGCGTCGCACAACCCACCGCTCGCGCACTCGGTGCAGCGACTGCAGGTCGAGCTGGTCATCGGTCTTGATGGGCACAAAGCGCATCGTGGGGCGGGTTACAGCCTCGGCACACGCTTCGGCGTCGATGAAGTCGTTCTTGTTGGTCTTCACGTACGGCTTCACATACTGTGCCGGCATCAGGCGCACATCGTGCCCTTGTTCCCGCAGAGCACGGCCCAGAAAATGAGATCCTCCGCACGCCTCCATGCCGATCAGGCACTCGCGAAGGTTCGATGTGAAACGCAGCAGCTGAGTCCGCGAGCACTTCTTGCGCACCACAACTTCACCCCGTGCGTTGACGCCTACAAAGTGAAAGACGTCTTCCCTAAATCGATGCCGATTGTGCGAATCTCCATGGAACACCTCCTGTGTTCACCTCTACACCCTCGAGGGGCTTAG
>CAVVUE010000007.1:0-25418 GCA_963751285.1 uncultured Acidobacteriaceae bacterium
AAGCCTAGAAGGAAGACAGCTGCTCGTATGCTTCCGGTGCTGCATCCGGATGCTGCAGGGATCGACATCGGTGCCGAAGAGATTTACGTTGCGGTTCCACCGGATCGGGCGGAGCACTCCGTGAGGTCCTTCGGAACATTTACGCGTGACCTGCAGGATCTGTGCGACTGGCTTGGCAGCTGCAAGGTTCGAACTGTCGCGATGGAGTCGACGGGAGTCTATTGGATCGCGTTGTTTCAGCTGCTCGAGACTCGCGGCTTCGAAGTGTTCCTCGTTAATGCGAGTCATGTCAAGAACGTCCCAGGCCGGAAGAGTGACGTCTCTGATTGTCAGTGGATTCAGTATTTGCATTCGGTTGGCTTGCTGAAGGCCAGCTTCCGTCCGAGCGATGAGATATGCGTTTTGCGATCGCTGTGGCGACATCGAGAGGGTCTGCTTCAGATGGCGTCCCAGCACACTCAGCAGATGCAAAAGGCGCTGACGCAAATGAACCTGCAAGTCCACCACGTACTGAGTGACATTACTGGAGTGAGTGGAATTGCAATTCTCGATGCGATACTTGCAGGCGAGCGGGATCCCGTACGCCTGGCGGCTCTTTGCAACCGCCGCGTGCGCAGCTCTCGCGATATTGTAGCTAAATCGTTGGAGGGAGATTACCGCTCAGAACATCTCTTTACGTTGCGGCAGTCTCTGGCCGCATACAGGTTTTACAGAGGCCTGATGGCAGACGCAGACAAGGAAATCGAGAAATATCTGCGTGCTATGTCTGCGTCGGCGGATGCCCAACCAAAGCGGCCTTCAGGGACGAAGAAGCGTATATACCAGCGGGCAGGCAACGAGCCGGCATTTGATCTGAAGTCCGAGCTGTATCGAATCGCCGGAGTGGACCTTACCGATGTACCTGGACTCAGCACCCTGACGGCACACACGATCATCATGGAAATCGGGCCTGATGTTTCGCGCTTCAGAAGTGCGTCTGCGTTTGCGTCTTGGCTGGGACTGTGCCCGGAAAGGAAGGTCAGCGGAGGCAAGGTCCTCCATTCACAAACGAGGCACGTAAAGAACAGGGCCGCCATCGCTCTCCGTCTTGGAGCACAGTGCCTGTATCATGCGAAGAATCATCTCGGCGAATTCTATCGAAAAGCAAAATGGAGATTGGGGGCACGCGCCGCCGTAACCGCCACGGCTCACAAGCTCGCGCGTATCGTCTACCATCTTCTCGCAACGAAGCAGCCCTACACGGAAGAGGTATTCCAAAAGGCCGATACACAAGCAAGAACCCGCGCTGAAAATAGACTTCGACAACAAGCGGCAGCCCTGGGCTTCCGCCTATCACCTGCAATAAATACAACAACACGTTAGTGAGGTGTTCATCAGGAGTCAGTGAGGAGCACGAGGTGTTGCATAAGCTGAACTCAGCGGCAACGCTGATTCAGAGAACAACCACGGAGGCTCCTCGAGACCATATGTATTACATCGGACTTGACGTTCACAAGAGGACGATCAGCTACTGCGTGAAGGATGCAGCTGGTCATGTGCACCAGGAAGGCAAGATCGGATCGACCCGGTGCGAGTTAGATGCGTGGATCAAGACCCTTCCCCAACCCCGGATGATGGCCATGGAGGCGACGATCTTTACCGGGTGGATTTACGATCATTTGCTTCCGCATGCGGAAAAGGTGAAGGTGGCACATCCGCTGATGCTGCGAGCGATTGCAGCGGCCAAGAAGAAGAACGATAAGATTGATGCCGCGAAGATCGCCGACTGCCTGCGCTGCGACTTCCTGCCGGAGTGCCACATGGCTCCGACCGCGATCCGGGACCGGCGCCGGATGCTGCGCTACCGGAACCTGCTGGTCAAGCAGATGGTGCAGATGAAGAATCGCGTGTCCGGCCTGCTGCTTGAGACCGGGGTCAGCTACAACAAGCGCCGGCTGCACAAGGTGGGCTACTTCGCTGATCTGATGGCGACCAACGAGGAGGTTGAGGCGAGTATCCGGCCATTGCTAAAAATCAGCCGGGAACACATCGTGCGTGCGCAGAGGCTCGACTATGCACTGGTCAGTTCGCTGGAACGGGATCCGCTGCTGGCGGAGCGGCTCAGGAGACTAAGGACGGTGCCCGGGGTAGGTCCGATCACCGCGCTGACCTGGGCCTTGGAGATCGGCGACTTCACCCGCTTCCGGTCGGTCAAGCAGGCCATCAGCTACTGTGGCCTGTGCGGAGATGAGAGAAGTTCAGCCGACAAGGTGATGCGCATGCCGCTTTCCAAGCAGCGCAACAAGCATATCCAGCGAGTGCTGATCGAAGCAGCAAAACTGGCGCCGCGAGAGTGCCACGAGCTGGCAATGGTTCGAGAGAGAGAACTCGAAAAAGGAAATCCCAACCGCGCCACACTCGCCGTAGCCAGGAAGATGGTCTGTTATCTGCTGGCGGTGGAACGCAGGAAGCAGGATTTCGTGCCTGCCGAGGAATTCAAATGTACGGCGGCAGCGTGAAAAACCTTTTCCAATAATGGAAGAACAAAAACATCAGGATTCTTCGATGCGCAGGCTGCCAGGTCCCGCCAGTGGGCGACTGAGCGAAGGAGGTCACACTCCAGAGGCTCTCTCCGAATTGTTTCGGGACTGGCAGCGAACACAAACTCAATCTTCTGTGCGGACTCTTCGGAGTCTTAGACAGCAAATGGATGTCCGGTTCTGCGAAGCAGGAACCACCAGCCGAGAGGCAAATACTGCGTAACAAGATGTTCTGATCACAGCGAGTAGCGCGCTCTCCGGAGCGCGCCCAGAGATGTTGTGCTTTTCACTTGACAGAAACTTACATGGAGGTCCGGTTCTGCGAAGCCAGGAACCACCAGCCGAGAGGCAAATACTGCGTAACAAGATGTTCTGATCACAGCGAGTAGCACGCTCTCCGGAGCGCGCCCAGAGATGTTGTGCTCTTCACTTGACAAAAACTTACATGGAAGTCGCCTACTCGGAAGTTTCAAGTTTGACAACACTTTGCCGCAGGTGTTGGTCAACTGGTAATTGCCGAGTGGCCCATTGCTGTCCAAAATAGCGGATATCTGTTTGATCTGAGAGATGTTTGAGTAGGCTGATCCCCAGTTACTCTGAAGTGGGTTCCCAGACAGGACCACATGGAGAGGAGAGAGGATCAGCCATGGTTCAAGTATGCAGTGTGTACTCGCAGCTTTTGCAACTGTTTTCGCGCGGGCAGTTCGCTGGGGCAGTCAAGCACCACCAGGCCGAGCGCAACGCCAAGGGGTTCAGCAGTTGGGAGCAGTTTGTGGCCATGCTGTTTTGTCAGTTGGCGCATTTGAACTCACTGCGCGAAGTATGCATGGGACTAGCCAGTTGTGAATCGCCGCTGAAGCATCTGGGCATCAGCATCACGCCGAAGAAATCGACCTTGGCGTATGCCAACGCCAACCGACCGTGGGAACTCTACGAGTCGATTTTCATGCAGCTGTTGGAAAAATGTCAGACGGAGACGGCTGCGCACTGCCATCGCAAGTTCCGTTTCAAGAACAAGCTGATGAGTCTGGACGGCAGCATCATCGAGCTGTCGGCGACCATGTTTGACTGGGCCAAATACACGCAACAGAAGGGCGCGATCAAGCTGCATCTGTTGCTGGACCACGACGGCTACCTGCCCTCGTTCGCGGTGGTGACGGAGGGAAAGTACAGCGAGTTGAATGTAGCGCGGGACTTGCGCCTGAAAGCGGGTACGATCCTGGCCGTTGACCGCGGCTACAACGATTATGTGTGGTTCAGGCAACTGACGCGGGACGGGGTCTTCTTCGTCACACGGATGAAGACCAACACGGTCTACACGACCGTTGAGGTGTGTGCGGTTCCAGAAAAGGGCAACGTCCTCAGTGACCAGATCGTCTCTGTGCCCTTTTTGGGCAAGGATGGCGAGGCGCCGGTACTGTTCCGGCGAATCGAGTATTGGAACGCGGACAAGCAAGAGATTCTGGTCTTCTTCACCAACCTGCTCCACTTGGCGGCCTCGACGGTGGCCGCGATCTATAAGGACCGCTGGCAAATCGAACTGTTTTTCAAGGCACTGAAACAAACAGCAAAAGTGAAATCGTTCCTGGGCACCAGCGCCAATGCAGTTAAGACGCAGATATGGACGGCATTAATCGCCATGCTGATCCTGAAGTACCTGCAGATGAAATCCAGCTTCGGTTGGTCGCTTTCCAATCTGGCCGCTCTGCTGCGCCAACAGCTGTTCATCTTCAGAGACTTGTGGGCTTGGCTCAACACTCCTCTGGAAGGACCGCCAGCCGCAAAGAAACTCTGCGAACAGTTACCGATGCCGCTGATGTGGTAGCTAAGAGTTGGACAGCAGCGAAAGAATAAAGGTCAGATGAACCAGAAGCTCAGCACTTACACACCAACTACTTGGACAGCAGAATACCGAACACATAGAAATCCATCCAGAGCGAGTCATCGACCAAACCTGCCACTACCGGTGGGGAAGATGCCTATGTCCTCTGAAATCAACTGCACGGATTTACTGAATCGCTGTCTTGGACAAGGGTGCGAGTGGCCGGTAATTCGGGCGGAGCCGTCGTTCCACGGACCTTGACCACCCGGCGATGCCGCAGCGGAGCGACGTATGATTGGTGTGCTCCTATGGGCACACTTCCAGACGCAACCCCACGCGGGCCGGAATACCGGTTGTTCGATTCCGGTGCCGTGGGAACAGCGGCATTCATTTGCTGCCCTCTTGCCGGCGCCATTCTCATTGCAGTCAACTACGGCAGGCTGGGGAGAGCCGGCAAAGGCGTTCTCGCGGTCATCCTCGGGTTGATTGCTACCGCGCTCAACATCCTGATCAGGTGGAATTGGAAGACGTCGTCGGGCTCGTTGGACCGGTTGGAATACGACGCATTTGAGATTCTGTTCTTAGTCGTTACGTGGCTCTGCACATGGAAGATCGCAAAGGAAGAGCAGGGCGATGCCGTTGAAGAACACGCTGCGCGCGGCGGCCAGCTCGGTTCCAGATGGACAGCCTTCGGGGTTGGGATCGCGACTCTGACGGGTTTGGTCGTCGTGGGTGGCGCTGTTATTTCCGTATATCAGTATCGCAAAGTCGTGATCGTCGGACCCAAAGACCAGGTCATGTACTCCGGTCTAGCCACCAAAGCTGCCGCCATGGCGCTCGGCAACGCGCTCAGGAGCGATGATTACTTCCAGGATCGCGGAGCGTCCGTTCTGCTCAACAAGGGATTCGGCGGCACAACCATCTCGTTCGTTGTCCAGAACGGTGTCTGGGATCAGCCGGGGATGCTCTCTTCGTTTGAAGAGCTTGCGCGGGAAGTAGCTCCGACAGTGGGCGGGCTCCCGGTCCAGGTCCGTCTGGTCAACAGCAATTTGGAAATGGAAGATGCATCGACAGTGGGCGAGGTGAAGTTTGGCGGCCCTGATGGAATCTACTATGAGGGCTCGGCTACGAAGGTCGAGGCACAAGCGCTCGGGCAACGATTCGAATCGATGGGCTTCTTTAAAGGCAAAGGAGCAAATGTGTTTTTGACCAGGCACGACGACGGCACGACTCTCGCGTTCGTCATAGCAGTCGACGGGGCATGGAACAACCCCAAAGTGGTAAGTAATCTTGAGGCCATCGTGCGTGATGTTGCTCCGCTGGTAGGCGGCTTGCCGATTGAAATGCACCTTGTGAACACACAGCTCCAAGTAGAGAAGGACGAAGTAATCCAATAGGGGGAACAGGATTCGAGCTCTGGTCGTGTAGTCGCCTATCCGGACAGAACCCCATTTTCGGGGTTACTACTGGCATGGTCCGCCGCCTAAGCCCCTCGAGGGTGTAGAGGTGAACACAGGAGGTGTTCCATGGAGATTCGCACAATCGGCATCGATTTAGGAAAGACAGTCTTTCACTTTGTAGGCGTCGACGCACGGGGCGAAGTTGTGGTTCGCAAGAAGTGCTCGCGGACTCAGCTGCTGCGCTTTACGTCGAACGTTCGTGAGTGCCTGATCGGAATGGAGGCCTGCGGAGGATCTCATTTTCTGGGCCGTGCTCTGCGGGAACAAGGCCACGATGTGCGCCTGATGCCGGCACAGTATGTGAAGCCGTACGTGAAGACCAACAAGAATGACTTCATCGATGCCGAAGCGTGTGCCGAGGCTGTAACCCGCCCCACGATGCGCTTTGTGCCCATCAAGACCGATGACCAGCTCGACCTGCAGTCGCTGCACCGAGTGCGCGAGCGGTGGGTTGTGCGACGCACCGCGGTGATCAACCAGATTCGCGGATTGCTGCTGGAGCGCGGCATCACCATCCGCAAAGGACGCCATCATATTGAGGAGTCTCTACCCCGCATCCTGGAAGACCCGGACAACAAGCTGTCCGGCGCATTGCGGGTACTTCTGAGACAACTGCAATTGGAGATGCAGTATCTGCATGGGCAGGTCGAGGAATCCGACAAGTTGATCGTGCGCATAGCCGGCGAACTTGAACCCTGCAGGCGGCTGGTCGCGATCCCCGGAATTGGACCGATCACTGCTACGGCCACGATCGCAGCCATCGGCAACGGGGCAGCCTTCAAGAAGGGCCGCGGATTTGCAGCCTGGCTGGGGGTGGTTCCCGGCGAGCACTCCACCGGAGGCAAGCAAAAGCTGACCGGCACCAGCAGACGCGGGAACAAATACCTGCGAAAACTCTTCGTGCAGGGAGCGCATTCCGTGCTGCTGCAGAGAACCAAGCAATCTTCGGGCCTGAGTACGTGGCTGGCCAGTCTCACCGCACGCAAGCGCAAACAGGTGGCCACCGTGGCGTTAGCTAGCAAGATGGCGCGCATGGCCTGGGCCGTTCTATTCAAAGGAGAGGCTTATCGCCCCCCGCTATTACCACAAACCGTCGTAGTCTGATGGACTGCACATGCCGCCTGGCACAAGCGCCAGGCTTGGAAATCGCTGCGCGATTCCCACATCTGCAGTCCAACGGCGACGACTATGAGTTTTGAGATTCCTGCCAGGTTTGCTGGCGAACCATGAGATGGCACAACGGTCGATCCCGGCGCTCCCAAAACCTGTAACCGGAAAATGCCTCCAAAGGCAGCGTTACTAAAAAGGACGAGGGCGCAGCGCATTCCATTCAGGCCAGGAGATCGCTACTCCAACAAAGGCCGGATACATTCGCGCAGACCAATTCTGTCATCCTCATTTTTCGCTTGCAAAACGGCAGCGGACCATACATTCCGGTTGGCCGGTGATACAACCACGGCTGCGGCCCTAACCGCGATTTCTCACACGCATTGATTTTTGGGGATTTCTGTCGATTTCTGTGTGGTTTTGGGGTGGGCGATCGTCGTGAGGATGATGAGAAGCCTGAAGTGGGGTCAGTCTGGTCGCCAGGCAGAGATTTTGCGCAGTGCTCCGCCAGCCGAAGGGGTTGAGCACAGGTGGAAGTACAGTTGACGGAGCCGATCCCGGGTTTCAGCAGCGCAGGGCGTGGAAGGCTTGCGCGTAGATGTCTTTCCAGGGATAAGCCGAGCTCATCTGGAGCAGGATGCGGCGCACACTGATGCGCACGATGGCGCCGATCTTGAACAGTTTTAGGCGGATGGTATCGACTTGTGCCTGGGCCCACTCGGTGCCTTTCAGGCCAAGCCGGCGCAGTGCTTCGACCAGGGTGTAAGCCAAGGCGGAGAAGTAAAGGCGGAGTTGATTGCCCTTCATTTCGTCGGTCGAGAGCCGGTCGGCGAACAGGCACATCTGCTCCTTGATGCGATTCTCCATCTCTCCCCGCGCGCAGTAGAACTTCTCGTACAGCTCCTGCGCGGCCCATGGCTCAGCAGACAGTGAAGTCACCACGAAGCGCGGGTTTTCGCCCTTGTCGAGGTATTCGGCCTTGGCCACCACGCGACGCGAACCGGACCAGCTCTTGTGCGTCTGATAGGGGAACTCGGTGAAGAGGCGCACGGCCTTGCCGGTGCTCTGGTGCAGCATCTGCGCCTGGTGCATTTCTCTGCCGATGATCCTGCGCAACCGCTGGTTGCGCGCCAGGCCGAAGACATAATCGGTATGGTTCTGCTCGCACCAGGCCATCAGTTCCTCGCGGCAGAAGCCGGAGTCGGCGCGGAGTACGATCTTTACTTCCGGCCAGCGCTGGCGCAGTTGCCCGACGATGCGCTTTACCTCTTCAAGCGAGTCGGCCGCCCCATCCTGGTTGGCCGGACGCAGCCGTGCACAGAGCAACTGATCGTCGGCGAAGATATACAGCGGCAGGTAACAGTAGTTGTCGTAATAGCCATGGAAGAACCGCTCCGGCTGATGGCCATACAACGGGATGTCGGTCGCATCCAGATCGAGCACGATTTCGCCCGGCGGCGTAGCATGCGACTCGATGTAGAGATCGACCAGCAGACGGTCGATCGATTCGGCCGAGTAGCCGATCTTGTGGTAGCGTCCCGTGCGGCCCACCAACTCCAGCCGGTTCAGCGTGCTCTTGCCGGCCAGCGGCTCCTCCAGCTTGCGCTTGCCGCTCAGCAGCCCAAGCAGAGGATCCGTACGCAACTGCTCGTGGTCGTTCAGGTCCTCATAACCCAGTGCCAGCCCGTAGATCCGTTGCGAGAGCATCTCCGAGAGCTGGTGCCTGACCAAAAGCGGCGAGCGGCCATCCAGGAAACAAGCGGCCAGACGCCCCACTAGGTGGATCCTGCGATCTACTTCTCGCAACAGCAACGCCCCGCCGTCGCTCGACACTTGACCAGCCGTGAACCCGGCCTCCACGCGTCGCGAAAAATGGACTGCAAACGAGAACGATTCTTGAGTACACTCTGTCATCAAAGGCCGCCTCTTTTTCTGGCATTCAACTACGTCTGGACAACGCAGTTATGCCATAAAATCAGCGGCCTTTTGCCACTTTTTTCTGCGCCCGTCTTTACTTCTTGCTTACTCCCCGTGAGAAATCGCGGCTAAAGGAGCGATCATTAAAGATATTTGGCCATGCGCGGATAAGCGGCTAACTTCCGCCTGCCACAGAATCAATGCCTCGTTCTGAACTACTTCCGTTCGAGCGTCAGCGCGTAGATCTCCTGCGTGCCTCGGTCCTGAAGCAGGATCGGAGCATCCTGCGGATCAAGGTTGAACCAGGCGGGGCCAAACCAGCCCGTGTATTGAAATTCTCCCAGATCGATGAGTTTCTCGGGCTTGCCACCGCTGACGGGAATGCGCATGAGCGCATCGACCGTATCGAAATAAAGGTAACGGCCATCGTGAGACCAGGTATTCCAGTTAATCAATCGAGGGTTTTTGTTTTGGAGTTGCAAAAGAGATCGGTATTGCCTTGTCTGCAGGTCGAACAACGCCAGGCCGGCTTGCGAGAATGTTATGCCGGCAATCAAACGACCGTCGGGCGACCAGCGCGGAGAGAAGAAACCGTCTTTAAAAGGTGGAAGAGTGACGACGGTGTGAGAGGCAACGTCCAGAATGTGCGTCTCGAACTTCTTGAGGGATTCTGATTTTGGCGAGAATCGCAGATCCGTGCAGTAAGCAACTCGTGTTCCGTCTGGAGACCATGTCGGATCGACCTGGGGACGAGGGTCCTCTGGAATCAGGCGCACAGGTGTGCCTCCCTGGGAGGATACGGCATAGATGACGAATTCACCGCCCGAGTCATCCTCAAACAGAATCTGGGTCCCATCCGGGGACCAGATGGCGCTCATTGGGCTAAAAGGAGGTCCGGTCAATTGGATCCTCTCTGTTCCGTCCAGCTTTGCTCGCCAGAGTGTGTCGTCGGGGAAGGTCACATAGGCGACATATTTGCCATCGTGGGAGAAAGCTACGAACTCGGCGGAGATACCACCCAGGAACGGGTCGTAGCGCTTTGCCCCGGCATCATAGCGGACCAACTCGCCCCGAGCGGTTGTTTGTTTCGAGAAGATTCTGCTTCCATCCCGGGAAACGACGGGGGAACTCCAGAAGTTTGGGCCTTCTGTGAGCCGAATCGGCCCGGCGAGGGATGGCCGGGGCCAACTCTTTCGCTCATCCAACGCCCAGATCTGCCCTCCCGTCGCCGCATGGATTGACTTGAAAGTGGTAAATAAAAAGAAATCTCCGTCAGGGGTCCACCTCCCGCAGCATACAAGGGTGGAATCATCCCAGCCCGGAAGCAACCGATGCAGACTGGTTCCATCGGACGAAGCCTCCCAGTATTTCCAATAGCGAACAAAGCGGATCCGTGTGCCATCAGGAGACCAGCTTAGATTCTGTGTGGGGAGTCTCTCTCCAGGCCCGGCAGGGGAAGGCAGGACAAGTTTTGGCTCCCCACCTTCGCTTGAGATGACATAGAGATCGCCGTGCGCATTGGAATAGAGAACCTGTTTCCCGTCTGGAGACCATATGGCAGCCCAAGCTTTCGTGAGGTAGTGCCCTGAACGTCCAGAGCTCTCAACATTCCAAAGTTCCCCTTCCCCAAAATCTCCGTTGCCCCAGGCCAGCAGTCTCGTTCCATCCGGCGAGACAGCGGCGATGAAAGGGCTCGGTTTGGGGACATCGAACGGGATCCTTGTCACCTCCCCTCCCGAGAGCGAAATGGTCCCAGCACCCCGGGGAGCTTCTCCCAGGTTCATGTAGAGCCGGCTACTGTCTGCTCCGATCGGGAATTTATGCTTTCCGTCGAGTGTCAAACGGACAAATTCGGTGATGTGTGGCGGCGGCAATGGCCGCCGCAGATACACGAAGCCGGCAATCAGCAACGCTGACAGAACGATCGCGCCGAGGACGACGGACGCCCAGACGAAGGGATGCAGAGTACCGGTCCCGGCTGCCCTGGTCGATGATTTCTCCGGTTCCGCGTGCAAAAGCGCCTGGCCATCAGGATCGTCAATCTGGGAACTTGTGCCGGTTGTTCCGTTCGTCTGCCAACCGGACGCCGAAGCAATGAAGCGATAGCCCCGGCGCGGCAGCGTCTCCACAAATCTTGGGTTCTCGGCTGAGTCCCCCAACACCTCTCGAATCTTGTTAATCGCGGTGTTCAGGTTGTGATCGACGTCGACGAACGTATCCGGCCAGAGACGCTTCTGCAATTCTTCGCGTGTGACGACGCGTCCGGGTCGTTCGAGCAGGATGGCCAGGACCTGGAGCGGCTGGCCTGAGAGCTTTAGCTTCAGTCCGTTCCTGCGCAGCTCTTCGCTTTCGAGATCTAGTTCGAAGGTTCCAAAGCGCAGGATACGTTCGGGATGGACAGCGTCTCGCATATCGCCGCCTCACGCGGCAACAGTTTAGCACCAAAGCTGACGGCCTGCGCATGGTTCTTCTTCCCCCCTCGCCCTTTGACCCGGCCACGCAATGCGTTTCATTTGTATCGGTTAAGCAATGACTTTCTTTCTATCGACGATTGTCCTCAGATGGAGCAGCCATGCATTGAGGTAGCCCGCCCTCCATCTCAATCTCGCCTCTGAAGCGCGAACCCAGCGCAGCGGAGGACGACATGAAATTCGAGACAAATAGCCGAAACAGTATTGTGGCCTGTGCCTTTCTTCTCTTGATCCTTGGATTCACCAGCGTTTTGCATCCGCAGTCATTGTCATCAGGCCAGGACAGCACTTCTGAAACTCGTACCGCCGCTGAGGCCGTAATTCCGTTCCATCTCTACAATGGCAACCTAATCGTCGTGAAAGCGACCATTGGCACGATTAGAAACGTAAATATGATCCTCGACACCGGAACCAACCCGAGCATCATCAGCAAGGAACTTGCGAGCCAGTTGAAGATTAGCGAAAGATCCGAATCCATTGAGACCCTCAATGGGACGATTCAGGTCAAGAGCCTCATCATGCCTGACATTCAGCTAGGTTCATTCCACGCTGCCTCGCTCCGCGTCCTAGTGCAGGATTTTGCGACGATGGAATCCAATCTCGGGATGTCCATTGGCGGTGTTGTTGGATTGGACATCCTGGGCGCGCGCCCGTTCACGATTAACTACGAGAGAAAGAGCGTGACCTTCGGATCGGCAATGATGCTCCGGAACGCAGTTCCGTTTGCCAGTACCGAGCCATTCCTGACGGTGCGCACCACCGTCGACGGGCAGCAGGTTCGCCTGCTTCTCGATTCGGGCACATGGGAGTTGCTGTTATTCCGAGGCAGATTGCACATTGCACCCAATGAGGCTCATCTCGATCCGGTTTCTTCGATATCCACCACTGGCGGCACTGCGCGGCTCAGTTGGCTACACACAAACGTCTCGCTGGGAACGAGTGATCTTGGGATGCACAAAGTTGCCATCGCCGACGCCGACGCCGATCCCGATTTCGACGGTCTTCTCGGTTTTGCAGGCATGGGATTCCACAGCGTTTCATTCGATTTTGAGAGGCGGCTTTTCTCCTGGGAGTGATTGACTATCCCGCTATTCACATGGAACTCTTTGTCTCTCCGATGCGTGTTCAGGACAGATGCCACCAATTCGGACGGTTCGTGCTGGATGACCTCGATGAGCGCCAAATCGAGTCACTCGTTGAGCACTTCAAGCAAGAGATATCGGGAGTTCCGGGTTCCGGGCGGTTTGTCGTCAATCCGTACTTTACCGGACGGTAAAGTACGTGTAGACGGTCACTCGCCCAGAACACAGAAACGCGGGATTCGTCGCCTGGGTTCTCGACGAGCGACTTGACATCATCATTGGAACCGTTTTTATGTTTTGAGATTGGTCGGCTGTTGCATCGCGGCGCCGCGCCGGCGGCGCATTCGCCTCTTTCCGCCCCCTTACAAAGTCCTTAGAAGTTGACTGCTCCATCCATACGTGCGGCGGTCTCCCATGGGGAAGGAGAATCTTCCATTCCGAGGCGCGCCCGGCAGTCTCTTGCCGCGCCTTTTGGATGCGGCACCGGAGGGCATCCACATGGTCGATTTCGATCTCAAGCTGCTTCTCATTCCGATGGGCCTGGCGTTGGCATTCATGCTTTGGGTGATTTGGGCGCTGGAGAAGGAAATCAGGCGGGATCAGCGCCACTCTGACGCTATCGCTCGCGCGAAGGCTGGGTCCGATCGTCCGGCTCTCAATAGTGCAGCTCCGGACGAGCACAGATCAGGCCCAGGCGGCTTCTGAAGCGTCGCGACTTCCTCCTGATAAAAGCGCTGAACCTTCATCCTTCCGTAACGTTGCGATCTAGCTCACGCCGCGCTTGTGGTACAGCCAAAACTGAGTTAGGGACGAGTAGCCGGCGATTCGACCGGAATCCGGAGAATGGAGATTTCTCCGCCCGTAGTGCTCGATGAGTGCATCGGCGATTTTGCGTCATCTGAGAATTCCGAAGCTGCGTAGATTCCCTAAATACTCACCGACATCCGATCGCGGATCAGGATTTCGGTGGTTGATTTACTCTCTACGTTCAGCATCGCGGCATTCAGAACGTAATGCCGATTTCTCCCCTGTACGTTCTTGGGGCAACGAAATGGGTCCCCGAGCACGTAGACAGGAAGTTATACATCGCCACTTTGTTCGTAAGATTCAGAACAGTGAAACGCCCCGTCCATTTCACACGGTCTGTGTGGAACAGGTTGTCTGAACCTATGGCGGGGTCGAACAGGTGCCGTGGCTTGACGCGCGACGGATTCTTGTCATCGTTCTCCGTGCCCGGAGCGGGTATGTTGACCAGCGCGGATCCGAAGTTCGTGGAATCGGCGGGGCAGACCGAACTGGTGATGGGATGGCCCAGGGTTGCCGTCTGTCCGTCGCAATAGAAGCCGATCATTTGCTGCTGATCCGCGTCAAGCGCAAGCAAGCTGGCCAGGTCCGGAACGGCGCCCGAGACGATTCCGCTGTCGTATCGCCACATGAATGATAGCCAGGGCAGGCGCTTTGGCAACTGATATTGCACGTGGGTCGTACTCTGTAGCGCCTGGTCATGGTCCACCCTCTGAACGATTACGTCAGATAAGTTACCTGCGTCCAAAATGATTCCGCCGTTCTCAGGACCAAAAACCCGTGCGCGGGTATGGCCCAACGTGGTGAAAAACGAAAAGCCTTGCGTCTCGGCCATGGTGAGCTGGATGGCGAAGCCGTCCATCTTCGACTTCCGCCATTCGATCGGAAAGACGACCGACGTGGTCAGCACTTGGTCAAGATCGTAGGCGTTTTGGGTGTACTTCCAGAAGTAGTCACCGTCAAGTATGAGCTTGCGACCCATCGCCTGCCGGAAGCCAGTGTTGAACTGGTTTCTGCGTCCGGATTGCATGGGTTTTGCGGCGGCCGCGTTGAAAACGTTGGCCGCCAGTCCTCCCGCGCCGGTTGCGCTGGAAAGCACGAGGTTCTCGTTGAAGGGCGTTTCGAGGGAGCGCGTGTATGATCCTCGGAGCACCGTTCCCACCCAAGGCTGCAAGCCAATGCCGACACGCGGCTGCCATAGAGCTGTGCTGCTCAGACCGTCATAGTTGTCGAAGCGGAGACCACCGTCCAATGTGAACTTCCCCAGCTTCACCGAGTCCTGTACGAAGGCAGCTTGCTCTTTAATCTGAGCGCCCTGGTGAAAGTGGAAAAGAGTTCCCCCCCGAGTCAGATCGTAAGGAATGAGGCCGGGAGCAAGATTGGGGTTCGATTGCAACGGATTGCCGCCGGGTCCTACCGCTGCGGCACAGTCGTTCGGGTTGAGAATCGTGGGATCGTAAACGGGATTTCCATTATCGTCTAGGCAAACCGCGTTGTAAGTCCAGTCAGTCACGCCCAGTGAGAAATCCTCCAGAAGGTTTGTCTGGTTGATTTGAACTCCCGCCTTTGCGTTGTGCCTTCCCTTCGAATAGGCGATATCCGCGTTGATGCCGAAGTTGGTCAAACGGCGGTTCTGCGCTAATGTTACCGGCTGATCCGAAAACTTATCCGCGCTTGGATAATAGGCGACCAGGTTTTGACGGTAGTACGGATTAATCGTCACAAGCGTTGCCGGATTCACGGTGTGAACCCAGCCGGGCGCGATATTGATGGCGCGAACCTGCTGGCGCTGGTCCTGAGGAGAGGGGACCGTATTGTACGATTCGGGAAGCTGGTCGTAGGTGCTGGGAATTTGGAACCAGGAACGGGCAAGGAAGAGATTCAGATGCAGAGCATCGGCCGGCCGAGGCTGATAATCGAGGCGGTTGAAGATGTTCTCATTGTTGCCGATGTCGTGAATGGTTTGATATTCGGGAGGATCGAGGAAACGTCCCGAACGCGTCCAATTCAGGGCCGTAAAGTTGCCGAACCTGTCATTTCCGAAACCGATGCTCGCGCTCTGTCCGACCGTGCCGAATGAACCGTACTCTGTCGAAAAATCTCCATGCGGCTGGCTCTGTCCGAGACCTGAGCGGGTGATGACAGTGATCACGAGGCTGGTCTTGTCGCCATACTCGGCTGGAGTAGCGCCGAAAATCGTACTCAGCGCCTGGATCGCGTTGGGCGGCAACTGTGTGGAGAAGATATATCCTTGCTGGTCGGTGATGGGCTCGTTATCGATCGACATGGACATCTGGGCATGATCTCCGAGCGGGTGAAAGAATCCGTTCGAATCGGCCACCACTCCGGGCGTCGTCTGCGTCACAATGTCGCTGAGGCCGGAGGCAATCGTGGTCGTGGGTAGCTTGTCGAATACTTCTTCGTCAACGCTCGCGTGTGCAACAGGGGTGAGCTCCATGGGAGTGTCTGCCCTGACGTGCACGATTTCTTGATGCGCGGCGACCGCGAGCACAATTTTCGTGTCGATGGGAACCGTTGAGCGCACGTCGACGTCCGAGTGCGAGAGCTGAAATCCCGCTGCGGACACAAACAAGTGGTAAGGCGCGGGCGGTATGTTCGTAAACACAAACTTGCCCGACTCATCCGTGAGCCTGACCTGCTTGTAGTGGGTAAACTCGTTCTCCAGCGTCACACTCGCTGAAACAACCGCTGCTCCGGTTGGATCGGCAACTGCCCCACGCACAGTTCCGGCGATACCGACCGATTGCGCAAGCACATTTATCGAACCAAATGCAAACAGCAGCACTGCAACATGTCGCTTCACAGATGTCTCCTTTTCGCCTGGCCATTGGATCTCAATGTGGATTCCCTCTCCGGCGTGATTTGCCGGACGAGGACGAAGCAGGAGCGTCCGTCCGGGTGACGGGCTCTCGCTTGCGACTGCTTTGGGCTGGGAAACGATCTAGATGGCTGGAGGAGCTCTGGGAGTGAGTCGGAGTTGAGCGACTCTCAAGACCTTGGAGTGCGAATGGGATACGACGCGCAGTGAGAAATCAGAATGGTGGGATACGGTGGGCGCTAGTGTCGGAGCGACGCTGTTCGCGGCACGACAGAGCGGGCAATCATGCGCCGGAAGGTTTTTCGCCGTGGCTGGCGCCGACAGCGCAGGAGCGCCGAATGCACAAGCCTGCGCCTCTGCCGCGTGCACGAAGGGGTGCACTACTGCGTTCAGCAACAGCAAAATCGCAAGCCAAGCGTTTGTCCGCTTCACACACAACACCTTTACGGAGTATGGGCGCGGCCGGATTCGATGTTCTGTGATTGCGCTCACATGGGTTCGTGTTGGTTGAGGCAGCCGGATCGGCGCCGAGATGTCGCCCAGTGTTCAACGATCCGTGGCAACGCGGGATTCGACTGTCGCCAACAGGCCGAATCACTCTTCCAGATGGTCCGAGGGTTAAATCTAGGGTTCCGGTTGGATTGTCGCCGATCCTTCCAGAACTCGGTCACAGGCGGTCAAAACGGAGTTCTGTACGGATCGGTCACTCGCCCAGAATCGCCGGGCAAGTGGCAAAACACGCGCGGTGCCATTGGCTACTGTTGACAGAGGGTCGTCTTGCGCGGCGCCTGTTCGGGAGCATGCTGCGGCGCGTGGAGGCTTTGCCGTTGCCAGCTGGGTAGGTTTGGCAGCGAGGCGAAACCAATCGGGACGTTGGGGGACGAAGAAGTGTCCGAGAAATCGCTTCGAAATGGGGCAAATCATGGCTTTTTGGTCCCGGCGAAGGCCGTGTGGCGCACGACCGGGCTTTGGCCTTGGAACCAATGCAAGGAAGATCCCCAGCGGATGCAATGGGCTATATTGGTCCGCAGCCGGGAAAGCAACGGAAATTCCCGATTACCTGAGTGGCATTGACCTGCGGAACTTTCCGGGGCTACTATCCGATACGTTTATGTCGGGCGCCACAACCAAACTGCCCGTGCCCGTTCCTGCTCAGACCAGCCGCCGGCTGGCGATCGGACGCATGATCGCCACTGCGCTGTTGCTGGCCGGCTGCTGCGGCAACCTCTACGCGGGCCAAGCCAAGCCCAAGATGCACGACAACCGCCACGAGATCGAACAACTCGAGGAAGCCTGGCGCAATGCCGTCCTCAAGTCCGACATCGCCGCCATGAGCGCGCTGCTGTCCGACGACTACATAGCCATCACCGCCTCAGGAACGCTGCAAACCAAGGATGACGCTCTGGCCAACCTCGGCCGGCGCCACGTCATTACCCTTGATATCTCCGACCGCAAGGTGCGCTTCTACGGTAAGACGGCGCTGGTCACTTCGCTGGCGAATGTGGAAACCACTACCGCCGAGGGTGACACCTCCGGAAGCTTTCGCTACACCCGTGTCTACGTGCGCAATCGGCAGGGCAAGTGGGAGATTGTCAGCTTCGAGGCCAGCCGGATTCGTCAACCTGGCGAACGCCGGAAGCACGACTCAGTAACGAATACGAAGTGATTGGGACCAGGGCAACTCGTCTTATAGAATGAGTAGTTATTATTGTTGCCTGTCAATAGTTTGGTTCTTTGCGCATCCTTTTGACTCCCGTATGAAATCTGTAGCAAGGGTGTCTTTGGATTATTCTTTTGTTCAGCCAGAAGATATCAAATTATATGCGCCGGGACGGAGATGGCGGTTCCTTCCGTCCGGCGAATCGATCGAAAACTTCACATTCTCCGTATACAGAACCTTTCAGCGCCATAGCGGAAGCTGAGAAGGTCCGCCAGTCGCTTCATACATCACAGCCGAAACCCGAAGCCATGCGCATACGCGCCGGCTCACGCGCTGAGGCCTGCGAGCCAATCCATCCCTGACGCGGCCAAGTCCTGTGTTGTCGTCAACCCGGACATTACTCGAAAATGGGGTTACTTCCGCATTGCCGGTCACTCGCCCGGAACCCACGAATTTCGCTCCTGCACGGTGGATTCGCGCTTCGGCTATGATGCGGTCATTGAAGCCCACTTGAGCGATCATTGTCTCGATGGTCGTGGGCAGTGTTTAACGATGGTCGGCACGGAGTAGTGTGATGCGCGTCGCAATCTTGTCTGATATTCACGGAAACCTCAGTGCTTTCGAATCTGTATTGGCGAATATTCATGAGAGCGCACCCGACTTGGTTCTTCATGGCGGTGACTTGGCTGATGGTGGTTCGTGTCCCGGCGAGATCATTGATCGAATCCGTCATCTCGGTTGGCAAGGTGTAATGGGCAACGGCGATGAAATGCTCTGGCACCCGGAATCGTTGGAGGATTTCGCCGCCCAATCTTCAGCCCCATCCGCTCTTTGGGTATCTGTCCGCGAAATGGCGGCAGCGACTCGTTCCATACTTGGAACCGAGAGATTGTCGTGGCTGAGGCAACTGCCCGTAGCAAACACTCAGAATGGCTTCGCGGTTGTTCATGCCACTCCCGAGAGCTGCTGGAAAGCACCTCCTGAAGGCGCATCGGATGAAGACCTGAATCAAATCTAGGGTCTGCTCGGAGTGCCCGTTGTTGTTTTCGGACACACACACGTTCCACTAGTTCGAGAGATGAATGGAAATCTGAAACTGCTGATCAACGCCGGGAGCGTCGGTCTCCCCTACGATGGCGATCCTCGTGCATCGTACCTGTTGCTGGATGAGAGCAAGCCGGTGATTCGGCGCATCGAGTACGACGTTGAGCGAGAACTGAAAGCACTATCCTCCTGTGCGTCTCCCCACGCAGATTGGACGGCCAGGATGCTCCGTGCCAGTTCTCCCCAATTGCCCTGAAGAAAATAACGAATGGCGGGTACGGCTCTGATAGAGCCCGTTGTACGGCAGAATTCAACGCGAACCGCGCTCAGATCCCAGCAGCAGGCCAAACCGTGTTTCCAGCACGAAGTCGGCCCTATCTCGCGGTTCAGGGTGTATCGTCGGCAATCCTTCCCTGACGTGATCTGGCTCACGTCACTACTGGCATGGTCCGCCGCCTAAGCCCCTCGAGGGTGTAGAGGTGAACACAGGAGGTGTTCCATGGAGATTCGCACAATCGGCATCGATTTAGGAAAGACAGTCTTTCACTTTGTAGGCGTCGACGCACGGGGCGAAGTTGTGGTTCGCAAGAAGTGCTCGCGGACTCAGCTGCTGCGCTTTACGTCGAACGTTCGTGAGTGCCTGATCGGAATGGAGGCCTGCGGAGGATCTCATTTTCTGGGCCGTGCTCTGCGGGAACAAGGCCACGATGTGCGCCTGATGCCGGCACAGTATGTGAAGCCGTACGTGAAGACCAACAAGAATGACTTCATCGATGCCGAAGCGTGTGCCGAGGCTGTAACCCGCCCCACGATGCGCTTTGTGCCCATCAAGACCGATGACCAGCTCGACCTGCAGTCGCTGCACCGAGTGCGCGAGCGGTGGGTTGTGCGACGCACCGCGGTGATCAACCAGATTCGCGGATTGCTGCTGGAGCGCGGCATCACCATCCGCAAAGGACGCCATCATATTGAGGAGTCTCTACCCCGCATCCTGGAAGACCCGGACAACAAGCTGTCCGGCGCATTGCGGGTACTTCTGAGACAACTGCAATTGGAGATGCAGTATCTGCATGGGCAGGTCGAGGAATCCGACAAGTTGATCGTGCGCATAGCCGGCGAACTTGAACCCTGCAGGCGGCTGGTCGCGATCCCCGGAATTGGACCGATCACTGCTACGGCCACGATCGCAGCCATCGGCAACGGGGCAGCCTTCAAGAAGGGCCGCGGATTTGCAGCCTGGCTGGGGGTGGTTCCCGGCGAGCACTCCACCGGAGGCAAGCAAAAGCTGACCGGCACCAGCAGACGCGGGAACAAATACCTGCGAAAACTCTTCGTGCAGGGAGCGCATTCCGTGCTGCTGCAGAGAACCAAGCAATCTTCGGGCCTGAGTACGTGGCTGGCCAGTCTCACCGCACGCAAGCGCAAACAGGTGGCCACCGTGGCGTTAGCTAGCAAGATGGCGCGCATGGCCTGGGCCGTTCTATTCAAAGGAGAGGCTTATCGCCCCCCGCTATTACCACAAACCGTCGTAGTCTGATGGACTGCACATGCCGCCTGGCACAAGCGCCAGGCTTGGAAATCGCTGCGCGATTCCCACATCTGCAGTCCAACGGCGACGACTATGAGTTTTGAGATTCCTGCCAGGTTTGCTGGCGAACCATGAGATGGCACAACGGTCGATCCCGGCGCTCCCAAAACCTGTAACCGGAAAATGCCTCCAAAGGCAGCGTTACTAAAAAGGACGAGGGCGCAGCGCATTCCATTCAGGCCAGGAGATCGCTACTCCAACAAAGGCCGGATACATTCGCGCAGACCAATTCTGTCATCCTCATTTTTCGCTTGCAAAACGGCAGCGGACCATACATTCCGGTTGGCCGGTGATCCGCCGAGCGCCGGGATAAACCGGCATGTTGTAGGGGATGCGAGAGCCCTACAGGAAAGGAAGTAGCGATTCCATCCTGACCTCTAGTCTTGCAGGCGACATCGTGAGGTGCCGCTTGAAGCGTAGAACGGAGGCATCGGTGGGCGGGGCTATTGAGCTTCGAAAAACCGGTAGATCAGGATGCCGACTCCATGGTGAGTAGGAGGAAGGCAACACGGTAGCCGCGTAACACGCGAGTGGCTGTCCGGTCCTGCGTAGTCGAAGAACCCGCGCACGCTGAGAAACAACATGCACGAGAACCGGGAGATCTCCAGCACGCCTTGGTGTGACGACCAAGGCCGGTCCGCAAAGGCCATAAACCGCACAGCGGACATGCACCTGCTGGAGAAGTCGGACTGTGCCGTACTACCTGTGAACCAGCCGAACAAGGGAGGGCAACCTTCTGCGGAGGTTGGGGAGGGAAGGGTACAGACGAAGGAGAACATCATTCAGTCGCACATGCCCCCGACACAGAGCGGGAAACGCATGTCCCAGGGACTGGACGGTGTGCGGAAAGCAGCAAAGGAAAGGAAGCAGGAACGGTTCACGGCTTTGCTCCACCATCTGAGCGTCGATTTACTCCGCGACAGCTTCTACGCGCTTCAGCGTAAGGCTTCGCCGGGAGTGGATGGCGTGACGTGGCAGGAGTATGAAACCGGACTGGAGGATCGACTTGTCGATCTGCACAGCCGGGTTCACCGTGGAACGTATCGGGCACAACCTTCAAGGCGAGTCTATATACCGAAGGCTGACGGGCGGCAACGCCCGTTGGGCGTCGCGGCGCTGGAGGACAAAATCGTTCAGCAGGCCGTGGTGACGATCCTCAACCAGATATACGAGGTCGACTTCAAGGGCTTCTCTTATGGGTTCCGGCCCGGACGTAGCCCGCATCAGGCGCTGGACGCGCTGACGGCGGGCATCCAATGGAAGAAAGTGAACTGGGTGCTCGACGCGGACATTTTGGGCTTCTTCGACAACTTGAGTCACGAATGGGCCTTAAAGTTCATCGCGCACCGGGTGGCCGATCGGAGGATACTTCGCCTGATGCAGAAATGGCTGAAGGCTGGAGTATCGGAAGACGGCCAGTGGTCGGAGACGAATCAGGGAACGCCGCAGGGAGCAGTGGCTTCACCACTGATCGCTAACGCTTACCTGCATTACGTATTCGATCTGTGGGCTGATGTCTGGCGCAGGAAAGTGGCCAAGGGCGATGTCGTCATCGTCCGCTACGCTGACGATCTTGTGGTGGGCTTTCAGCACCGGACGGATGCCCAGCGCTTCCTGAGAGCGTTCAGGGAGCGGCTGGCGAAGTTCGGCTTGGAATTACATCCTGACAAGACTCGACTGATCGAGTTCGGGCGCTTCGCGGCCCGAGACCGGAAGCAGCGGGGGGAGGGAAAACCAGAAACCTTCACGTTCCTGGGCTTTACCCACTACTGTGGGCAGCGCAGCAGCGACGGGCAATTTATCGTATGGCGGATCACGGCGAAGAAGCGGATGGTGGCGAAGCTCAAGGCTATCAAAGCGGAGCTGCGAAGCCGGATGCATGATCGCACGACCGCAGTCGGTGAATGGCTCCGGAAGGTTGTCACTGGCTACTACCAGTACCACGCAGTCCCCGGTAACACGGCTCAGTTACGCATCTTCAGAAATCGCGTCTGCAGGCTATGGCGGGGAGTGTTAGTCCGTCGCAGCCAGCGCGCACGGATGCGATGGGAACGTCTCAACCCGGTCTTGGATCGATGGGTTCCCATACCCCGGGTCCTGCACCCTTATCCTGATGCTCGTTTCGCCGCTACACATCCTTCGTAAGAGCCGTATGCGTAGATGCGCACGTACGGATCTCTCCGGGGGGCGTCCAGTGATGGACGTCCCTACCGGGACCAGAACGGCGATGAGCTGTCAGAAAACCCTGCCATCAGCCGGTATCTCAGTACTAATCTTGTGTCGCGAAGAGAAGAGTGTGTGCTATAGTGCTGTTCCTCAAGATCAAAGAAGGAAATTCAGGCAAATATCGGAAACCCCGGTTAGGAGGATCGATCCATGAAACGATTGATCTGGTTGTTCGTCGGCCTTGTTTGGTGCGTAAGCGGTGCAGTAGGGCAAACGGCGCAACCACGCGTGGGTCAAACAAAACCATCAACTGGCGCTAAGAATGCCCAGCCGAAATTCAAAGCCATCTGGGAACCGGTAAACTATAAAGAGGATCTATCTCTTTTTGATGTCTATTTTGTGAGTAAAGAGGAAGGCTGGGTATCCGGCGCCGCCGGGACCATCCTGCACACCAAGGATGGGGGCAATAGCTGGACAGCAGACCTCGGCGGCGATCCCCACGCGCAAGGCCCGGACCTCAAACACATATTCTTTGCCGATCCAACCCACGGCTGGGCTCAGGCATGGAACACATTATTTCGCTCCACTGACGGCGAGTCCTGGCAGCAGGTCGACGGGGACATTCGGGGAGATGTGTTTTTCGTTTCCGCCTTAAAAGGATTCCGGGCTTACGGCGGGAAAATTTCCGCGACAAACGATGGCGGCGAAAACTGGAAAGATACCTTCGTCTGCCACGCAAAGATGGAAGTCAACGGATTGACGCAGGAGAAAGATTGCGATCTTTACACTCTTGATTTTCCGACGGCGACGGTGGGCTATGCCATGGGCGAAACGCGTGTCACGGCAAAGACGGAGAATGGCGGAGACAGCTGGACTGTTCTTGTGGGGCCCGACGAGCCGGGTGATCAACACGTTTTCTCGGTCTCTTTCGTCGATGCCAACACGGGCTATAAGGTCCGCTCTAACAAGATATTCAAAACGACCGACGGAGGTCAGACGTGGCAAGGCCTGATTGCTACCTTGTCACAGGGCTATCCGGGGGTTAAGTTTACGGACCGGGAAGTAGGTTGGTCGCTCCTGGGCGACACGTGGGCGTATACAGTTGATGGAGGAAAACACTGGACTACACGCCAGGTTCACTTCCCAACAGGCGTAGCCGCATTCAGCCTGCCAACTCCGGATCGTGGTTATGTGGTGGGCGATCACGGCATGATCTATCGCTATCGTGTAGTTCCCGTCGATTACACGTCCAAGGGAATAATTGAAGCACCCGTGATGCCGGGGGCCGACCAGGGCTCGCCGAATTAGAATTTATTGCTCGCCGTTACATAAGACTGTGAGGGAGAGCAAGATGCGCCGTGCATGGCTCGTCATCCTATCGATTCTCCTGCTCGCTCCCGGCGGCCGCACTCAAACTGTCCAGCTTGCACTCGACGGTGCGGCCGATCTCAGCCCCGTTTACCCGACATCCAAAATCCCGGCCAACGCGCGGGTATTTGTGGCCATCATCATGTTTCCCGACCAGGCGCACCACCTGATCGATACCCTCATGTCACCCATCGCGGCAACGGGAAAATTCACTGCGAGAAAGCAGGGAGAAACGCAGGTGATCGCCGTCGCCGACAAGAGCCGGGTCCTCCTCCGATATTTTTTCGAAAGCGATCTGCCGGTGGGTAAATGGCGCCTGACCGTGACGCTCGACGACAAGCCGTACGGCGCGACGGACTTCGATGTCGTCCCCGCTGTCGCGCCGTTGAAGATTGCAAGCCCCGTGGCTCTCGCCGGCTCTCTTCTCCCCGGCACCGAATGGACCAGCGCCGTCCAGGTGCTGGAAGAGCCGCGTCCGGGATTGAAATTGACGCTGCCGGGCGTGAAAGCCAGCGCCGACGGTTGGCTGCGAGCAACCGCGGTCCGCAAGGTCGTCGGGCCCGATAAGGACGGAACTCGCGTCGACAATTATCAGAACGGCAAGCTGATCGGATCGTCCTGGAATCTTGTGACCGACAAGGGCGTAGCCATCTCAAAGATGGTGGCCGATGGCCAGACGTCCTCCGCCGACCCGCCGGAGCTGATGTTTGCCTCGCCTGGAGCCGAATTCCACAAGTCCTGGCTCTGGCACGACAAAAAGCAGCCGCCCGCCAGCGGGCACCAATTCCAGATGTGGGGACCGCTGCCGCTCAAAACTCCCAATGGAGAAGCGTCCGGCTACGTGATTCTTCAGAAGATTCCCAATGTATCCGACCCCTCTGTAATTGACGGATCCACCGAATCTGGAGTCGTACCGGGGCTTGGAGTCGTTTACACCGTGAGTATCGAATCCATAGCGCAGTATCAAACGGCCATGCGGACCGAGAGTCATCTGACTTCGATGAAGCACGGCGCTGGGACCGAGCCGGAGGTACGCAAGGATGTGGAAACGCCGTCGAACTAAGGCGCTTGCGGCGGTCGCCGCCTAGGCGCCCGAGGCGACGGCGGATTTGCGATGCGTGGAAGCAGCGGCGGCGGCGGCGATGTCCGAGGATGGAAGGCCATCCAGGGTCATTGTGATCATCATGACCGATGGTTTGGAGAATGCCAGCAAGGGGTTCACGGCGCCGCAAGTATTCGACCTGATTGTCCAGCAGCGCGACATCTACAAGTGGGATTTTGTATACCTCGGCGCCAATCAGGATGCCATTGCGACTGCAGCCAAGATGGGTATTGCTCGGCATCCGCCATGCCCTACGCAGCCAACAGGACGGCGACGACAAATGCCGTCAACGCTACGTCAGCTGCGGTCCGGCGTTCACGGTCGAGCGGGCAGAATGTGAGCTACACCAGCCAAGAACGAAAAGCAGCGGTGGTCGAAGACGAGGGCGATCTGTTCAACAATCATGCTTCTTAATCGGGTGCCCTCTGTGCCACCTTGCCATGATCCGAAAAAGGGTTCTGTCCGGATA
>CAVVUE010000008.1:0-10164 GCA_963751285.1 uncultured Acidobacteriaceae bacterium
TGGCTCTGGTTTCGCGCCGAAGGCCTTAGCTTCCCATTGCGCGCTCACATGCACAGCCCGATTCGCTGGGTTGCTCCAACGTATACCGCCATCCATCAGGTGCTCACTAATCCGGTGTATGCTGGCGCATATGCATACGGCAAGTGCCGCCATGAACGTTATATCGATGAACAGGGTAGGTTGCGCAGACGGACGCGCCATCTGCCTCAGGCTGAGTGGGCGGTGCTTCTTCCCGATCACCATCAGGGATACATCGACTGGGCAACTTATCAGGCCAACCAGGTGCGTATCGACGCCAACGTTCATCCTCAACCTCACCAGGCAGGCGGCGCAGTGAGAGAAGGCGCCGCATTGCTGCAGGGTCTGGCGATCTGCGGCAAGTGTGGCCGGCATCTGCACACGCACTATCGCGGCCGAAACGCTTCGCCTGGCTATCACTGCTCGGGCAAAGATATCGTGCAGGGCCGTGGCGTCTACTGTCTCAACATCGGCGGCATCCAGATCGATCAGGCGGTAACAGATGCATTTCTGAAGGCGTTGACGCCGGCTGCGGTCGAAGCTACCGAACTGGCGATGCGGCAACTGGAGGCCGATCACGATGCCGCGCTCAGCCAGTGGCGGCTTGCCGTAGAACGTGCGCGCTACGAGGCAGAGCGCGCCGAGCGCCAGTATCGCGCCGTGGAGCCGGAGAACAGGTTGGTGGCGCGTGGGCTGGAAACCGAGTGGGAGAAACGGCTGCGCGATCTCACAGCGGCTGAGGCGGAACTGGAGCGCCGGCAACAACAACGTCCGCGCACACTCAGTCTGGAAGAAAAGAGCGGGCTCCGCGCTCTGGGCTCCGATCTGCGCAAAGTCTGGAATGCGCCCACCACCACAGATCGCGACCGCAAGGAACTGTTGCGCACGCTGCTGGAGGAAGTGATCGTAGCTGTTGATCGCTCCGAACATCGAGCCCATCTGACGCTACGCTGGCGGGGTGGCGAACTAACCGAGATCGATCTTCCTCTGCCGCGCTCCCAGCCGCGCGGTCGTCGCACCAGTGAAGACACCCTCTCGCTGCTGCGCCGCCTAGCCGCGCTCTATCCCGACGAGGTCATCGCCGGCATCCTGAATCGTCAGGGGCGCAAGACGGCGAATGGAGAACGCTTCACCGCCGTTCATGTCGGCGGTTTGCGCCGCTATCGCGGCATCCCGCGTTTTCAGCCACCAGCCGAGCCTTCGCAGGGCGAAGTCGTCTCCATCCGCAAAGCCGCACAAATCCTGGGTATGAACACCTCCACCATCCATCGCTGGCTGGCTGAAGGCTTCATCGCCGGTGAACAGGTCACTCCCGGCGCGCCATGGCAGATCCGCATCACCGAAGAACTGCGGGACCGCATCGCGCCACAGGCCCCGCCGGAGTATCTGCCCATGCTGGAAACAACCATGAAACTGGGTGTCTCGCGTCAGACCGTGTTGCAGCGTGTAAAGCGTGGCGAACTCGAAGCCATGCTTGTCACCAGCGGACGTCGCAAAGGCTTGCGAATTAAGGTCCTCGACGATCAACCCAACCTATTTGCCGCTACTTCATGAATATGGGGGCAGTATGAAGTACGATCCAAGAACTTCTCCAAGTCGAGGTCAACCACCCAGCCATAGCCTGCAGCGATAAACCGCTGTGCCTGCGCCACAGCCTGATGCGCGGATCTCCCCGGTCGAAAACCGTAGCTGTGATCAGAAAACCCCGGGTCCCACCGCTGTTGCAGAACCTGCATGACCGCTTGCTGGATGAATCGATCCAGCACCGTCGGGATGCCCAGTTTGCGCACTCCGCCGTCCGGCTTCGGTATCTCTACCCGCTTCACCGGCTTTGGTCTGTATGTCCCGTTAAGCAGTTGCTCCCGGATGGCTGGCCAGTGCTGTTTCAGGTAGTCACCAAGTTGGTTGACCGCCATTGCGTCAACGCCCGGCGCACCTTTGTTCGCCTTGACCCGTCGTAATGCTTCCTTCAGATTCTCTCGTTCAACAATCTCCTCCATCATTCGATCTGTTCCAGCTGGGCTTTCGGGCGCACTCGTCGTCCCCAACGATTCGGACCCTTCCCTTCCCGCCCTCCGGGCTTCACCCGTTGGCGAAGGAGAGAAGGCCAGATTGCTCTGGATGTTCTGCCGCGTGTCGTTGTTGAGATTCATGTCCTACTTGCCTCTCCTCTCGTTTGGGCCTTCGACCACCGTTCCCGGCTCGGCCTGTCTGTTGACTCCGCCTTTCGGCTTTGGAGTGCCTCATTAGCCTTTCCGACGTCATGGCCTAATATGCCCTCTGCTGACTTCTGCTCCGCGGTCAGGATGCCTCGCGGCATTCTCAGTCGCCGAAGCGACACGAAGCAGATCTCCCGGGGTAAGTTCAATCGCCTTCTGCGCACAGTCGCCGGATCTACGCTCTGCGTATTTGATGGATATGGGCTTCGCGGTAAGTTGCCCGCTCGCCCTACGCTCACGCCTTGTATCCGGTTCTTGTCCATCGACTCGCGCATTTGCTCCACGCTTCCTTCAGACCCCGCCTCACGACGGTAGCCCTTGCGTTCTCGCTAACCCTTACCTCCATCAGGTCGGGTAGAGGACTTGCACCTCCAAGCGGTTGAACATGCCCGGCGCACAACGAAGCCGCTGCGGCGGCGGACGCATCCGCGTGCGGCTGAACCGACGTTTGTGGCTGCCGGGATAGTTTGGGACGCAGAGAAGGAGGATTCTCTGTGAACCAACTACGTCAGCTCATGCTTGAGGAGTTGCATCGCCGCAACTTCGCCGATACCACCATCCGCACTTACCTGCATGGTGTTGAGCACTTCAGCCGATACTTTCATCGCCGGCCCGATCAGCTTGGTCCGGAGGACATACGCAAGTATCAGGCAGCTCTGTTCACCCAGTTCAAGTTCAGCCCGAACACCGTTATCCTGCGGCTGGCGTCGCTGCGCTTCTTCTACATTCACGTGTTGAAGCGCAACTGGAGCATCGCCGAGACGCCCTATCCGAAGAAGTTACGTCACCTTCCCGGGGTGCTCAGTCAGGAAGAAGTCGCGCGACTGATTGAAGCTGCGGATACACCCTTTCATCGCATCCTGCTGATGACGCTTTATGCCACCGGTGCCCGCCGCGCAGAAGCGGCCCGCCTCAAGGTCAGCGACATTGACAGCCAGCGGATGGTGGTTCACATCCACGAGGGCAAGGGCGGCAAGGACCGCGATGTCATGCTCAGTCCGAAGCTGCTCGAAGAGCTGCGCGTCTACTGGCGCGGACTTCGGCGCAAGCCGAAGGAGTGGCTTTTCCCCGGCAACCGCTGGCACACGGCAAGTTACCCTGTCACCACCAAGGTCCTCTGGTCTGCCTGCCAGATCGCTGCCGAACGCGCCGGCCTCGACAACAGGCGCATTCATCCCCACACTTTGCGCCACTATGCCGGGTTCCGGACTATTCCGGGTGAGTGCATTTTCGCGGCATTTAGACGTTAGTTTGAGGTCAAGTTTCCCGGCATAGTCCGGCGGTGTCTTCTGAGAGGCTTGCCTGGAAGGAGAACACCGATGGAACAAGTTTTTAAGGAACACCACCTGTGCAAGCTGCGCGGACCGTTGGGTCCGTATTTCGATTCCTGTGCCACAGAGATGTGTAGAGAGGGCTACGCACAGCAGACAAGAGAAGTGCAGGTCCGCGTGGTTGCCGATTTCGACCGATGGTTGGCAAGACATCGGCTTGGCGCTCAGGAAGTCACTTCAGAGCTGTTTGAGCCGTTTCTTCGTGCGCGAGCGCGACGTCGACATCTGACAAGGTGCGATGTTTCGGCTTTGAAGCGGCTGATGAGGCTATTGGTTCGAGAGCGGATTGTTCCGGAGCCAGCGCGACCAGCGACGACACCTGTCGAACGACTGCAAGCTGAGTTTGGTCTTTATCTGCAAGAGGAGCGGGCACTCTCGTCCAGAACGCAGTTTTGTTACCTGATCTTCGTCCGCGAGTTTCTGAAGGAGCGCTTCGGCAACAGGTCAGTCGACCTGTCCTCTCTGCGTGCGGCGGATGTTACAGGATTCGTGCGGCGTCGCGCCGCCACCATTCAGAGCAAGCGAGTCCAGATGATGACTACGGCTCTGAGATCATTTTTTAGATTCCTGCGCTATCGGGGAGATATCGACAAGGATCTTGCCGCATGTGTGCCGGCCATTGCCAACTGGAAGCTGTCGACCATTCCTCGCGCCATTCCGGCTGACCAGGTTGAACTCCTGCTGTCTTCCATCGATCGAAAAACGGCTGTAGGCCGTCGTGACTATGCGATTCTCTTGATCCTGGCGCGCCTGGGTCTGCGTGCCGGCGAGATTAAGGCACTCACGCTGGGAGATCTGGATTGGCAAGAGGGGTTAATTATGGTCCGTGGGAAGGCGTCCCGTTATTCTCAACTGCCACTGCCGGTCGACGTCGGCGAGGCCATCGCTGACTACTTACGAAACGCGAGGCCCACAGCTGAGAGCAGATGTGTGTTTCTTCGGTCGAGAGCACCCGCAGGAACCTTTAGGAGCGAAAGCGCAATAGCCTGCATTGTGAAGCACGCGCTGGAACGGGCAGGGATTGATGCTCCCCGAAAGGGAGCCCACCAGTTTCGTCACGGCCTTGCTTCACAGATGCTGCGGCAGGGAGCGACATTGTCAGAAATCGGTGAGCTTCTCCGACATCGCAGTCCGCAGACTACGGCTATTTACGCGAAGGTGGATTTGGTTTCTCTTGCGACGTTGGCTTTGCCCTGGCCAGGAGGTGCACAGTGACCTCGTGGCGTAAGGCAGTTGAGGACTATGTCGATATGCGCTGCAGTTTGGGATTTAAACTGCGGGAAGCCAAGGTCGGATTGATAAGGTTCGCTTCTTTTCTCGAACAACGGCGCGCTACACGCATTACGATTTCCCTGGCGATGGAATGGGCGCAACAGGAAAAGACCGCGCGCCCGGCGGAATGGGCCAGGCGGCTCACCTTCGTACGTGGCTTCGCTCGTCATTGGAGCGCCCATGATTCACTCACCGAGATCCCACCGTGTGGCTTGCTGCCTCATCGGCCAGGACGAGCGCATCCGTATTTGTACAGCAACGGTGAGATCTGGAAGCTGCTTCAGGCTGCAAGGCAGCTGCCGTCGGCCCACGGTCTCCGGGGACCAACCTATTACTGCCTCCTCGGACTACTGACGGTCACGGGCCTTCGCATCAGCGAGGCGCGCAACCTGAAGACCGAAGACGTAGATCTACGGGAAGGCATCCTCACCATCCGAGGAACGAAGTTTGGTAAGTCTCGGCTGGTGCCGATTCATCCGTCTACCCGCGTCGTGCTTTCAGATTATGCATCACGGCGTGATCGTTTCTTGGCTCAGCACCCGGATACATTTTTCGTATCCAGCCGGGGAACCCGGTTGGACGGTGCCGAGATCCGGCGCACGTTTTATTTGCTGTCCCGGCATATCGGGTTGCGTGGCCCATCTGAAAGTCATGGGCCACGTCTTCACGACTTCCGCCACCGCTTCGCAGTGGAGACACTGATCCGTTGGTATCGGTCCGGTCAAGACATCGAGCGCCGCTTGCCGATTCTGTCGACATACCTGGGGCACGCACATGTAGCCGATACCTACTGGTACTTGACTGGCTGTCCCGAGTTGATGGGTTTGGTCGTCAAGCGTTTCGAAGATTACTGGGAGAAGCAATCATGAGATCTACAGCCACATTGGCGGGGTTGCTCGAAAGCTTCTTCACGCAGCGCCTGATGAATCAACGCCAGGCAAGTCCTCACACTATCAGTTCCTACAGGGATACATTTCGTTTGCTGCTGCAGTTCGCACACCAGCGTCTGCATAAGCCGCCTGCTCGTCTGGATTTCGAAGAGATTGATGCGCCGATGGTCGCTGCTTTTCTGAGCGATCTGGAGAAGGGCCGCGGAATTTCAGTTCGAAGTCGCAACCTACGCTTGACGGCGATCCGCTCCTTCTTTCACTATGCCGCCTACGAAGAGCCCTCCCATGCCGCTCAGATTCAGCGCGTCTTGGCTATACCGGGCAAGCGCCACACTCGCGCCTTAGTCCACTTCCTGAGTCGTCCTGAAATCGATGCCCTGCTCGCAGCTCCCGATCAACGTACCTGGTTTGGTCGCCGCGATCATGCCCTGATTCTGGTGGCGGTCCAAACCGGTCTGCGCTTATCGGAGTTGACCGGCCTGCTGCGCCATGACGTGACATTGGGCACTGGAGCACACGTGCGCTGTGTAGGAAAGGGACGCAAAGAGAGATGTACGCCACTTGCCAAGACAACCGTAGCGGTGCTGACGGCTTGGCTACATGAGCCGCCAAAACACCGCACCGAAATGTTATTTCCCAACGCCGCTGGCGGCCGCCTCAGCTCAGACAGTGTTGCAGACCTGTTGGCGAAACATGTGACCCTTGCTCGCAAGTCTTGTCCGTCACTCCAGAAAAAGCACGTTACCCCGCACGTCCTTCGACACTCGATGGCCATGGGCCTGTTGCAGGCAGGCGTCGATCGAGCTGTAATCGCTCTCTGGCTGGGGCACGAGTCGGTGGAAACCACACAGATCTACCTCGAAGCGAATCTCGCGATGAAAGAGGAGATCTTGGCGAAGACAACACCGCCCGGGGCGAAGCCTAGCCGCTACCACCCAGGCGACGAGTTACTCGCATTCTTGCAAAATCTGTAACCAAACTATGCCGGGCGGCTGCACCAACAAATCCGGCCGCGGAGTGTACTGACACGCCTTTCGTTGATCGGATCTTCTGTCACCCGGAATAGTCCGGAACCCGGCATAGTGTCGCCTATTCCGGCCCCGGAATAGTCGGCATTGCTTCGCGACGCACATGCTGGAAGCCGGCGCCGACCTGCGCACCATTCAGGTTCTTCTCGGTCATGCCAAGCTCGCTCACACTACTGTCTACCTGCACCTGTCTCGGCGACATCTGCAAGCGATCCCGAGTCCGCTCGAAGCCATCGAGGTGTCCAGCCCCGATGAAGTGAAGCGCTCCAGGAGGAAGATCAGGCGATGAGTCGGCCCACCCTCGAGGTGGCCGATGTCGTCCGTCGAACGGGCAACAGTTTCTGGGAACAGCAGCAGTCGCATCTGGCATGGCCACATCGCAAGGTGCTCGATGCCATCGTCCGCTGCCGCACCGCGGCGCTGGGCGGTCATCGCGATCAGTGCGTCCGCTGCGGCCATCAGGCCATCTCGTTCAACTCGTGCCGCAACCGGCACTGCCCCAAGTGCCAGGGGAACGCGCGCGCAAAATGGCTGGCGGCGCGCTCGGCAGAGCTGTTGCCCGTGCCGTACTTCCACATCGTCTTCACGCTGCCGCACGAACTGTCCGCGCTTGTTCTCCAGAACAAGCGACTGCTCTACGATCTGCTTTACCGCTCCAGCGCCGCGACCATGCTCGAACTGGCTCGCGATCCCAAGCACCTGGGAGCGGATATCGGATTCCTAGGCGTGCTCCATACCTGGGGGCAGAACCTTGATCAGAACCCTCACTCATGATGCCCGGCATTATCATCTCCTTCGTTTTCAATAAACAGCGTGGGCTGGTCTTCCACGCAACCCCCTTTCAGAATTAGCTTGCCCGTGCGGAGAAGCTTGTCGATGATGCTTTGTACTGTTTCGCTATTCAAATCGGCACGGCAAATCCCCCAAGGAGCGCGAGGAGTGACCTGTTCACGTTTCAGCAGGCCTGCCTCTGCCAGCCGTGCGATCGTGCTGCTACTCACTCCACATATTCGGGCAGCTTCATTAAGGCTGACTCTGTCAGGATCAGGTAACGCTCTCCGCTGCCCGGTAATCGCATGGTTGCGTCTTGCAGTAGCCACGCGGGTTTGATTCCATCGCTTGCTCTTGCCAGTCGAATATCCGAGCCGATTCAGCACAGAGGCTATCTGATCATCGCCGTGACGAACGGCCATCCGGCGGATGACCTCCAGTGCCTCCATCGACGTCGCGCAATCAGTTGCTGAACGCGGCCGCTCCATCGTGAGTTGGGTATGTGTGCCGCCCTTCCAGTGAACAGTGAACTGAAGAGTCTTTTTCTCCGCATCTGTATGCGCGACGATCTCTTCCACAACAGTACGGAAGATCATCTTCTTCAGTGCCGGTGGACAGCGATCGCTTTGCCAGATCTCAGTAAAGTTCTCACCCATCGCCAGGATTCGAGCTTCTTCTTCGGCCGATAGCGAGTATCTTTTCCCATTAAGGCTGGCCAGCCTCTGTTTGGTGGTTTCGATCTCCTCCAACTTCTCGTTCCAGCGCCGCTCCAACTCGCTAGCCACAAGACGATTTCTGGCATCCACGGCGTCGTATTGCTCGAAGGCCTTTTTAGCCTCGTACTCCAGCTGGTCGAGCTTGCTGCTCAGAGCGATGCGCTGTGCGGCATCGCCGGCACTTAGTTCCTCCAGTGCCCTGAGGCTGGCATTTACTCCAAGAGGCGAGATCACGCGTAGTAGCTCCTGGCCCAACCGGCGGTCTACCGACGCGCCGCCAAAGCCAACGCAGTACTGCCCACCGTCGTCATAATTTCCTTTGCAGAGATAACGCGCATTGGTGCCGCGGCCTCCCCAGTAACGTACGTGGAGCTTGCGGCCGCAGTGCCCGCAGCGAAGAAGCCCCACCAGAAGGCCTTGCCCCGCTCGAATCGCGGTCATGGATTCATCCCCCTGCCAGTTTACGGAATTACGCTGCGTCATTCGTCGATTCTCTTCATAGGTTGCCCAGTCAATATAGCCCACATGATGATTGGGGATGAAGACCCGGCACTCCTCAGCTTGTCGCGTGGTCTCCTGACGCTTCTCCAGCCTGCCGTCGACCAGCAACGTCGTGACCGGTCGGCGGCCCCATACATAGGCGCCAGCATAGAAGGGGTTGATCAGGATATCGCGGACCAGGCTCTGGGTAGGAATCTTCCAGACTAGCCGTGTTCCCTGGATCGGATTCGCGGGTAGCTCTATATCGTGATCCCGGAACCACTGGAAGGTCTGTCGCACGCTCCACCGCTCTCGAAACTTCACGAACACAAGTCGAATGGCTTCGCAAATCCGCTGATCGGGATGCAGGGCTATCTTGCCCATTGGATCCAGAACATAGCCGACCGGAAGCCTTTTGAACAACTCACCACGGCGCGCTTTGGATTCCTGTCCCGCCTGCATTCGCTGCCGAATCACCTTCAGTTCAACGACACTCAGAGTCCCTTTGATTCCCAGAACCAACTGGTCATCGAGATAATTCAAATCGTATATCTGTTGTTCGTCGGCGATGAGCGTCCCAAAGATCTGGCACACTTCCAACAACCGGCACCAGTCTTTGTCGGTGCGGGACAGTCGCGATGCCTCCCGGCTGCCGACGATTCCGACCTCACCCAGCGCCACGGCACTGAGGACCCGCTCGAACCCTTCCCGGCGCGCCGATGCCATGGACGCACTGCATCCAAGATCGCTATCGATGATCTCCACCTGCTTCCAACCCAGTGCACGTATCCTTTCGGCTACTTCGTATTGAAGACGCTGGCTCTCCAGATTCTGCCGAACCTGCTTCTCGCTCGACTGCCTTAAGTAGACGATGGCTCTGCGAGCCAAGTGCTCCGGCCTGATCTTCGGACTGTATACCAGCTCTGTCATCAACGTTTCCTCCTTCTGCCTGAAAGACCTCCATCAGAATGCGAGCCATCAGATCGATCAGATCGGCGCGCACCATCGCATCCATCTGCACGATTCCGCTTTCTTCCGGGATCGTCAGACCCAGCAGTTTTAGTTGCACCACGACCTCCCTTGCATCCGTCAACAGCAGTTGGCAGAAGGTTATCGTGATCGCGATTCTCAGGGGCATGTGGAGAAAGCAACAACATGAGAGAAAGAAGGGATTCGCTGCTTAGATGAACTTCATCGCTGATCTTGATCGCGGTGCAATCAGGCAACAGCATCCATACGGGGATCTTCAACCGTTTTCCGCCTCGATCGATGACAGAGACCGCGCCATCTCCCCGCTTGGGCCTGCGGAGGATCTGAAGAGTAGAACCATAAAGCGGATGGAACGGATAGAAAACCTGGACCTCGTTGCTTTGCGCGAACAGGGTATTGTGGGCGCGGATGTCATCATCCCCACGTTCACTACATCGTTCCCGCCGGCG
>CAVVUE010000009.1:0-58796 GCA_963751285.1 uncultured Acidobacteriaceae bacterium
TGGCTCTGGTTTCGCGCCGAAGGCCTTAGCTTCCCATTGCGCGCTCACATGCACAGCCCGATTCGCTGGGTTGCTCCAACGTATACCGCCATCCATCAGGTGCTCACTAATCCGGTGTATGCTGGCGCATATGCATACGGCAAGTGCCGCCATGAACGTTATATCGATGAACAGGGTAGGTTGCGCAGACGGACGCGCCATCTGCCTCAGGCTGAGTGGGCGGTGCTTCTTCCCGATCACCATCAGGGATACATCGACTGGGCAACTTATCAGGCCAACCAGGTGCGTATCGACGCCAACGTTCATCCTCAACCTCACCAGGCAGGCGGCGCAGTGAGAGAAGGCGCCGCATTGCTGCAGGGTCTGGCGATCTGCGGCAAGTGTGGCCGGCATCTGCACACGCACTATCGCGGCCGAAACGCTTCGCCTGGCTATCACTGCTCGGGCAAAGATATCGTGCAGGGCCGTGGCGTCTACTGTCTCAACATCGGCGGCATCCAGATCGATCAGGCGGTAACAGATGCATTTCTGAAGGCGTTGACGCCGGCTGCGGTCGAAGCTACCGAACTGGCGATGCGGCAACTGGAGGCCGATCACGATGCCGCGCTCAGCCAGTGGCGGCTTGCCGTAGAACGTGCGCGCTACGAGGCAGAGCGCGCCGAGCGCCAGTATCGCGCCGTGGAGCCGGAGAACAGGTTGGTGGCGCGTGGGCTGGAAACCGAGTGGGAGAAACGGCTGCGCGATCTCACAGCGGCTGAGGCGGAACTGGAGCGCCGGCAACAACAACGTCCGCGCACACTCAGTCTGGAAGAAAAGAGCGGGCTCCGCGCTCTGGGCTCCGATCTGCGCAAAGTCTGGAATGCGCCCACCACCACAGATCGCGACCGCAAGGAACTGTTGCGCACGCTGCTGGAGGAAGTGATCGTAGCTGTTGATCGCTCCGAACATCGAGCCCATCTGACGCTACGCTGGCGGGGTGGCGAACTAACCGAGATCGATCTTCCTCTGCCGCGCTCCCAGCCGCGCGGTCGTCGCACCAGTGAAGACACCCTCTCGCTGCTGCGCCGCCTAGCCGCGCTCTATCCCGACGAGGTCATCGCCGGCATCCTGAATCGTCAGGGGCGCAAGACGGCGAATGGAGAACGCTTCACCGCCGTTCATGTCGGCGGTTTGCGCCGCTATCGCGGCATCCCGCGTTTTCAGCCACCAGCCGAGCCTTCGCAGGGCGAAGTCGTCTCCATCCGCAAAGCCGCACAAATCCTGGGTATGAACACCTCCACCATCCATCGCTGGCTGGCTGAAGGCTTCATCGCCGGTGAACAGGTCACTCCCGGCGCGCCATGGCAGATCCGCATCACCGAAGAACTGCGGGACCGCATCGCGCCACAGGCCCCGCCGGAGTATCTGCCCATGCTGGAAACAACCATGAAACTGGGTGTCTCGCGTCAGACCGTGTTGCAGCGTGTAAAGCGTGGCGAACTCGAAGCCATGCTTGTCACCAGCGGACGTCGCAAAGGCTTGCGAATTAAGGTCCTCGACGATCAACCCAACCTATTTGCCGCTACTTCATGAATATGGGGGCAGTATGAAGTACGATCCAAGAACTTTTCCAGATCGAGGTCCACCACCCAGCGATACCCCGCAGCAATATGTTGCTGGGCACGCGCCACTGCTTGATGCGCCGAGCGTCCGGGACGAAACCCATAGCTCGATTCAGAGAAGGTGTTATCCCAACTGCCTTGCAGAACCTGCATCACCGCCTGCTGGATCATTCGATCCAGAACGGTAGGAACGCCAAGCTTTCGCACTCCTCCGTCCGGCTTCGGTATTTCCACCCGACGTACCGGCTGCGGCTGATAGGTTCCCCTCAACAGTTGTTCCCGGATTCCTAACCAGTGCTGCTTCAGGTAGCCCGGCAGGTCATCAACCGTCATTCCATCGATGCCCGGACTGCCTCCGTTTCCCTTCACACGCTTGAGCGCCTGCCAGAGGTTTTCTCGCTGACAGATTCTCTCCATCCACTGCTCATCTGGCGCCAGGCTTTCTGCACTGCACTTCACCACCGATGCTTCGGTCCCTTCGGAGGACTGACTTCGAGCTTCACTCGTCGTCCCTTCCTCGAAGGCCAGCTGTAGCTGGTTATTCTGCCGCTTTGCACCTTTGAGTCGTGCCACGTACTTGCCTCTCCTATCGTTCAGGCCTTCGTCCGATGTACCGGACTACTATGCCTTTTGCTGACTTCTGCCGCACGTTCAAGAAGAATCGCTCCTTCTCCAGTCGTGTTTCCACGACATGCAACAGACCTCCCGTGGTAAGTTCGACCGCCTTCAGCGCACCACCGCCGGATTTACCAACACTCGCCTTGATGGATATGGGCTTTGCCGCTCTTTGCCAACTCGCCCGCGAGTGCAGGCCTCGTATCCGATTCTTGTCCATCGGCACACGCCTTTGCTCCACGCTTCCTTCAGACCCCGCCTCGCGACGACGCCTTTGCGCTTCGCTAATCCTTCACCTCCATCAGGTTGGATAAGGGACTTGCACCCTCAAACTGTCGAACATGCACGGCACACAAAGAAAAGGGCGCGGCAGGGGTTGCCCGCCGCGCCCTGGTTGTGTGAGCGTTTAGAAGGCGATCTTCGCTCCGAATTGCATTGTGCGCGGGTCAGAGGCACTGGTGACCTGGCCGAAGTTGCCACTAGGATATCCTGTGCTAACCCCGCTCCACTCGGTGTGGTTGAAGGTGTTAAACGACTCGAACCGGAGCTCCAGCTTCGCCCGCTCGTTTGGCGTCAAGCCAAACGTCTTGAACAGGCTCAGGTTGGTATTCTCCAATCCGGGAAGGTACACGGCATCCTTGCCGACATTGCCAAAACCATTGCTCGTGCCTCCAGCCCAGGGAGCTGTGGGAGCGGTGAAGTTGCCGGTAAACCACTGCGCACGCGTCTTGGTCCTGGACACGCTGCCCGTCAGGTTCGGTCGATTGCTTGTCCCGCCGCCGAGCCCGATCGTGTCCGCACCACCCCAGGTGACGGCCTGCGGGATTCCGCTTTCCGCAATCGTCTCGCCGGAGATGGTCCATCCTCCCAGCACACTGCGTTCCAGCAAACTGCCGGAATGTTGGAAGAACGGGGCATTGTAGATGTAGTTGGCGGTGAAAATGTTGCGCCGGTCGTAGGTTCCCGAACCGCGGTCGTACTTGATGTTGTACGGGTTGGACAAGTCTCGCTGCAGATCGTCGCTTTGAATATCGATCTCATGCGACCAGGTATAGCCCAGGTTCAGAGTCAGGCCGTGCTTACTCGCCATGTTGACGGCCGCCTGCAGGGAGTTGTAGTTGAAGTTGGTCGTGTTGTCGTCTTCGTCGATGCCGGCGAAACCAGGGTAGTTTCTGTAGAGGTTGGCGTTGGCGCCCCCGGCGACCGCCTGGCGCTCGGTACTGTTCAGAGGCAGCGTATTGATCTCGCGCTTGACGTCCTGGTTCCAGCCACCGGTTCCGACGTACTGAACCACGGCAACCACGGCAGGCGCAATCTCGTGCTGAATCCCCAGACTGTATTGCGCTGTGCCCGGATTCGGATAATGATAGTCAAGGGTTCCCATGCTGGCCGGGAAGATGGGCGTTGAGGCAGTCGCGCCGTTGAGAACGCTCGTGCTGGGATTGGTGAAATACACGCTGTTCGCCGTCGGCTTGTAAGCGAAAGGAGGATTAGTGTCTGTTCCGTAGACGTCGTTGCCCTGCACGCGCTCATAGAAAGTTCCGAAGCCGCCGCGCAGAACCGTTTTGCCTTTGCCAAACAGATCGTAGGCGAAGCCGATACGAGGCTGCCACGTCTTGTAGTCGTTCTGGACGACGCTGCGCGGGAAGCCGCCCACGCCCGCAAGCTCAACGCCGTTGAGATAGTACGGCACCGCAGCATTGGTCGGGTTGGCGAAGCCTGGGCCGGTGGGATTCATCTGGCCTGTGCTCGCGTTGGGCACCTGCTCGTTGGCGGTGGTGAAGTCCGCGGGCACAAAATTCCCCGCCATGTTTTCTTTGTTGTAGACGTGCGGCAGACCGTCAAAGCGAACCCCCAGGTTCACGGTCAGCCGGTGCGTCAAGCGCCAGTTATCCATTGCGTAGAACGACCAGGTGTTGTTGATCCAGTGGAACATTTGCATGGACTGGAGCTGCGAGAAGCTGTCCGACAAGCCCAGCAGGAAGTTGACATACGAATCGCCGGAAAAGTCTGGGCCGAAGTTGTAGTCGCCCTGCGTATCCGCCTGCTGTTGTTGGTTCTTATCGTTCCGCATGTAGGCAAAGCCGAACTTTAAAGCATGCCGGCCCTTGGTCCACGAAACATCGTCGCGAGGCTGGTAGTCCAGGAAGGCGTTGGCCCACGGCCAGTAGTTAATCGTCCAGTTGGTGCCATAAGGCGAGCCCAGATCGACCGACGGCATTCGGCTTTCAAGATTGTTCGCCGCCGGGAAGTACCCGGCCTGCGTCCATCCGGACGGTTGCTTATAAATGCCCGTCGGCTGGATCTTAATGTAGTTGCCGTTCACGTTCAGCGATGCTTCGTTCAGCACGGTCGGCGAGATGGTATACGTCAGCTTGATCACCGTGCCCCAGCTTGGGTTGCCGAACACGTTCCCTGTGGTCGGATAACTGTCGTTGCTCCACATGTCGGGGTAGTAGGTCTGCGACATCTGGTCGTGGATCCAGTGCCCCATCAGGTGCATCTTGCTGGTGAAATCGTGATCGATGCGCACCACGTCCTCGCGCACGTACGTCGGCTGCTTCGGCGATGCGGTGTACTGCGGCGCTCCGTTGGCCGCGGTTACGTTGGACGCCGGAATTGCTCCTGTCAACATGAACCGGACGGCGTTTTGGTCGATCATATTCGCCGGGATCCCGGTGGACGGGAACGAATTTCCCGGAACCAGGCCATCGCCGGTTTCCAAGGCGGTTAATGCTACGTTTTTCGGCAGGTTCGGAACGCACGGCGCTGTCTGGCCCGAATTGCAGACGCCGGTGCTCGGCGATTCCGTGAAGCCCGTCGGCACCTTGTATACCAGCGCAGCCCCGGCGGTCGGAATGTCATAGGACGGCACCGCATTCTGGAAACTGGGATTCGATCCCTGAATCAATTTGCGCCATTCCTCGGTCCAGAAGAAGTAGGTCTTGCTCTTTTCCTTCGGATAAATCGCAGGGATAAACAGCGGGCCGCCCACATCGCCGCCGTAGATATTCATCCGCAGCTCTGGAATTTTGTACGGGGGGGGGACAACTTGGAGAAGTACGGGACGGCATCGAAGTCGTCGTTACGATTGAACTCCCACAAGCCGCCGTGGAAGGAATTGGAGCCGGATTTCAGCACAATCGTCGTCGTGCCTCCCGAACTGATTCCATAATCTGGAGCGTAATTGCTGTTAAGCGTCTGGAATTCGGCGATCGCATCCGGCGAGGGCATCACTCCCAATCGGCCGCCGCTCCCGCGGTCATACACTTCGCCGCCGTCGATCAGAAAGTCGTTGTGGCCCGTACGCATGCCGTTGAAGCTGACGGAAGCGCTGCTCCCCTGCGCCGCGATGCCATTGAATGCGGGCAGAGTGTTTGAGACGCCGGTGCCCAGCGTGGTGAGCGAAGTAATACTGCGGCCGTTGGTGGCCAGCTCGGTGATCTGTTGACCCGAAATCAGGTTGCTGACCTCGTTGGTCTCGGTCTGCAGGCTCAGAACGTCCGCTGCGACTGTGACCGTCTGGTTGCTGGCGCCAATCGCAAGTTGCACATCCTCTCGCACCGTCGCAGCCACGTTCATGACGATCCCGGTCTTCTCGTAGACCTTAAAGCCCGTGGCCGACACTTTGAGAGTGTAGGTGCCATGATTCAGAGCCGGGAATTCATACAGCCCTGCGGTGTTGGTCGTGGCTGAACGAGTTTCGCTGGTCAGGATATTGGTGATGGTCACGGTAGCATTGGCCACCACCGCTCCGCTCGGATCGGTGACGGTTCCCGTGAGTACCGCGTTCTCCTGCGCCCACGCTCCCACGCAGGCCAGGATCAGGAACAACGGCAACAGAATGTACCTGTGTTTTGTGCCTCTCATATGACCTTCCTTTCAAAATTTTGGATTGTCGCGTCTCCCATGTTGACAACGAACGGCCCAGGAGTTTCCCGCCTTCAGCGGAGTCCGAATTCTAGTTTTCACACCTCGAAGTTCGATGGGTTGTGTTCATCGGCGGCGCGCATGCATCGGTAATCGCTGTTGACGCTCGCGTGCAACCGGGCGTTGGCCCGACGCCGATCGCAACCGGCGTACAACCACTGCTGATTCGCGCCTGCAATAGTAAACGGATTTATTACAGGCAATCCGGTTTGTCTGCGATGATTGTGGCCAACAAGTTAGCCCCCTGTCAGACGATTGTCAAGCTCTTTCTTCGTGCTGATTAAACGTTTAAGTGTGGACAAGAGACGCAATCTGTCACGGCGAAAGCCGGAAAACGTTCTCATCCTTTAGATTGAGAAGAATGTCCGTTTACTGGCGGTCGGTCGAGCCATGAGTTGTGAGCAGTGTCACGCGAACGAGATGTGATTTGTATCACGTGGGCGGCACCGAATTGGTCAATAGTGCGCGACGAATTTGAGCGGGAATGAACCGGCGAATCGGATCCGATGCCACTACGCGCGACTCTACGGTTGGGCTGGCGGCTCGTGGAACAAGGAGAGGGTCGAACGAAGAATTGCTGGTGAGACTTCGGCGGCGCCAACAGCCCGCGCGATGCGATTGGCGCGACTGTCTATTTGAATGCGAACGAATGCGCCAGCGGGGAGACGTCTCGAACGGCGCAGCTAATCTCTCGTCGATCGGGTGCGAGCCCGCATTGGCCATACCGTCTGATGTTCCTCTACGCGGCGGACGCGCTCGTTGCCCGGAGGCTTCGGGCAAAAGCGGCGCGGCAAGTCGCTGTGCGCGCAGCTTCGAGATCAAACAAAAATGGAAGGATTCATTCTTTGAACTAAGCCAGTGGTTTTTGTTGAAAGTGTATCTCATTCCTCGGTTTTGGATGAGTTTCGGCGTCGTTTCTGCCGTGATTACCGGCGGCGAGTATACACTGAGGGGTTCCGTGAGATGCACGCAGCGACTATGTTGACAAAGGCATTGCGCACGATGGGTCCCGTAATGTTTTTCGTGCTGGCGGCTGCGTGTGCAGCGCAGGCACCCTACGATGCGGAGGCCGTTCGCCTGAACAATCGCGGCGTGGCACTGATGGGCCAGCAATTTACCGAGCGAGCTGCAGACACCTTTTCCGAGGCATTGAAGCGGGATCCCAGGATGGCCCAGGCGGCCATCAATGAAGGAATCGCGCTGCTCACTTTGCAGCGTCTGGATGCGGCGAAGAAGGTACTCCAACAGGCGATTGTGATCGACCCAGCTAGTGCGCAGGCGTGGTACAACCTTGGGCTCGGCCAGCGATCGAACAACGAATTGGAGGCCGCACTGGCCAGCTTTCAACGTGCTGCAGCGATTGATCCGAGGGATGTCGATTCTCTCTATTTCGAGGGCGTCTGCTACGAAGAGATGAAGCAGTTCGACAAGGCCATCGCAATTCTTGAAAAGGCTCTCAAGATCAATCCTCAGCACGCGTCAGCGCAGTTCGTGCTGGCGCGGTCGCTGCAACGCACGGGACAAATTGCTGAGGCACGAGAGCACTTCAAAATCTTTCAGCACCTATCGAGCACCAAGATCTCGACGCCGATTGGCCTGAGCTATGGCGAGCAGGGCCACTACTCAATAGCTACTCCCGTCGAGATGCCGCAGGCGGTCCAGCGAGCGATGATCCCGGTCGGGCTTGTGGCCCAATCGATGGTTACCAGCGCTTCTGCGCCCGCATTCACCACCACTGGCGGCGCATGCATGATGGACGCGACTGGCGATGGGCAAATGGACCTGGTGTTGATGCAGTCGGGGGTGCAAGCCATTCGCATCCTGCGCAATCTCAGCGGCGGAAAATTTGAAGATTGGGACGCAGGCGCATCCGGTTTGAAGGCGAGCGGACAAGCCGTGGCGTGCGCAGTTGGCGATTATGACGGGGACGGGCTGAATGACCTGGCTGTGGCCATGGATGATCGAGTGCTGTTGTTTCGCAACCTGGGTCACGGACAATTCAAAGATGTCACGGCCGAGACGGGCATTGTGCCGCGCGACCGACCCACCGGCATTACATTCGTGGATTACGACCACGATGGCGACCTCGATCTTCTGTTGACCGGAACTCCTCTCAAACCGGGTGATGCGCCCAACGTGCTTTGGCGCAACAACGGCGACGGCACTTTCACCGAGCAAACACAGGCGACCGGGCTGGGCGGAAGCGGGAAGACAAACGCGACCATTCTCACCGACTTCAATAACGATCGCGCTGTTGATCTCGTTACCACCGGCGATCAGCCTTCACCGCTGATCTACGTGAATCCACGCGAAGGGAAATATCCTACGCAGCCGCTCTATGCCGATGCGAAGCTGCCGCCCACCGTGGGCATTGCTGTGCTCGACTTCAACAAGGATGGCTGGATGGATATTGCCGTGACCCACGCCGACGCGCCGGGCCTTACGCTTTGGCGGAACGTCGAGAGCGCAGATCACGCGGGCCGCCGCTTCGAGCGAGTTGCTTTACCGCTGAAAGGCGCCTTGCGCGGATGGGGTCTTACGCCGATTGATATCGATAACGATGGCTGGATCGACCTAGCGGCGATCGTAGACACCCGCACCGGTCCGCAAGTGCGTGTATTCCGCAATCGCGGCGATGGCAGCTTTGAAGATATGAGTCACGCGCTCGGCCTGGACAAAATCGCGTTGAGCGAGCCGCGCGGGTTGATCGCGACCGACATCGATGGCGATGGCGCCGCCGACCTGATCGTGATCCAGCAAAACGCCGCGCCCGTGTTGCTGCGCAATGTGGGCGCCAACAAGAATCACTTTGTGCGGCTCGACCTGACCGGACTCGCGGACAACAAGACCGCACTCGGCGTAAAAGTCGAGGTCTTCGCCAATGGGCTCTGGCAGAAATGGGAACTTCCCGGTGCATCGGGTTACCAGACGCAAGCTCCGCCGCAAATCCTGGTCGGACTGGGCGACGCACTGGGCATCGACCTCCTGCGCATCCTGTGGCCCACGGGCGTTTTGCAGGACGAGATCGACCTGCCTCATGGGCGCGTGATCGCCATGAAGGAAGCGGACCGTCGCGGCAGCTCCTGCCCGGTGCTGTTCGTGTGGGATGGTCACAAGTACAAATTTGTGACTGATGTGATCGGTGCGGCTGTGGTGGGGCACTGGTTCACGCCTGCGCGTCGCAACATCCCAAATCCGGGCGAGTGGGTCAAAGTCGACGGGTCCGACGCGGCCCTGGTGAATGGCAAAATCAGCGTTCGCATTATGGAGCCGATGGAAGAAGTGAACTACATCGACCAGCTCCGGATGGTCGCTGTCGATCACCCTGAAAACGTTGAAGTGAATCCTGACGAACGTTTCCTTGACAATCCTCCGTTTGCCTCGGGCCGCGTGGTGGCGAGCGCAAAGACGCGCCTTCCCCTCGGCGCGTGGGATGGCGAAGGACGCGATGTACTGGATCAGCTCAGTCGCCGCGATCACGTATTTGCCAGCGGATTCACACCGCTGCCTTATGACGGCTTCGCCAACTTGCACGCGCTCACGCTGGATCTGGGCGCGATCAAGCCCAATGCTCCTCTGCGCCTGATCATGACAGGCTATGTGAACTACTTCAGCGCGACTTCACTCTATGCGGCGTGGCAGGCGGGATTGAAGGAGACTCCACCGTACGTTGAGGCTGAACTGCCGGGTGGCAGCTGGCAGCGCGTGTCCGACGACGCAGGTTTTCCTGCCGGCCAGGAACGCACGATGGTGATGGACCTGACCGGCAAGCTGCCCGACGGTACCAGGCATATTCGCCTGATGACCAATCTGCAGATTTATTGGGACCAGGTGTTGATCGATCAGAGCTCTGACGCGTCGGCGCGCTCCACTGAAGTCCCGCTCGCGACGGCTACGCTGCGCTTTTTCGGTTACCCCAAGCAGATCGACCTGGCCAGCCCCGGCGACCTGGACTACGACTTCAATCTCATCAGCCTTACGGGGCCATTCCAGCACGAGCGCGGCGATTACACGCACTTTGGAGATGTGACACCACTGCTCAAAAGCGTTGACGATCGCTTTGTGGTTTTCGGGAGCGGCGAAGGCATTGCGGCGGAGTTCGACGCGAGCAAGCTGCCCACATTGCCGCGGGGATGGAAGCGCGACTACTTCTTCTATGCCCACGGCTACGTGAAGGATATGGACTGGTGGGACGCGTTGCCGTTTACCGTTGCGCAAATGCCGTTTCGCGGCATGACTGCGTATCCGTATTCGAAGCGGGAACAATACCCCGACGATGCCGCTTCCCTTGCCTACCGGTTGAACTGGAACGACCGCTTCGATTCCGGCGATCCGGTTCGCTCATACCGTTTCGATTTTCAAGAACTTCCCTCCACGCCCCGCGACGATCTGCCAGCGAATTTACCGGCGGGAAGTGGCCGGTGAACGAAATCGTCCTCGCCCCAGCGGTTCGACAGCTTGAACTGCTGCACACATGCCAGCTCTCTGTAGCAGAGCTGGCAGAGGCGCATATCCGCCAGATCGAACGACTGAATCCGGAACTCAACGCCCTTGTCGACATTGATCCAGATCGTGTGCGCTCGCAAGCAAAACAACTCGACGCAGCACGAGAGCCGCGCGGTGCCTTGCATGGCCTCCCCGTCACCATCAAGTCTTCGATCGCAACTGCGGGCTACCGTTGCGAGATCGGCAGCCTGCTGCACGAAGGCGAGATTCCGACTCAAGACGCGGCGGTGGTGGCGCGAATGCGCGCAGCGGGCGCGTTGATCCTCGGTACCACCAATTGTCCTGAGTTCCTGATGGCGTACGAAACCGCAAACGTGCTGCATGGGCGAACGCGAAACCCGTGGGATCTCGACCGATCATCCGGCGGATCGAGCGGGGGTGAGTCAGCGGCCATCGCTGCAGGGATGTCGGCGGCGGGATTGGGCAGTGACAGTGGCGGATCCGTGCGTGTGCCCGCGCACTTCACCGGCATTTGCTCGCTGAAGCCGACACCGGGAAGAATTCCAGCCCGCGGGCACCTGCCGCCGTGCGTGGGACCGTTCTCCATCCTTGGCGCGATCGGCCCCATGGCGCGGACGTTCACAGACGTTGCATTGCTCTTTCACGCACTCAGTGGGCAGGATCGGCTCGATCCCGTCAGTCCCCCGCTTCCCGTGAGTTCACCTACTCTTGACGATCTACGGCAAAACACGATCGGTTTTTTTGAAGACGACGGCCTCGTTGCCGTCACGCAGGAGACGCGCGCCGCCCTAAACGATGCGGCGCGGGCGTTGCGCGACGCGGGATTTCGCGTAGAGCCGTTCAGGCCGCAAACGCTGGAACAACTGCGCAAACTGTGGTGGAAATTCTTTGTCCAGTGCGGGGCGATGTTTTACGAACCGGAGATTCGCGGCAAGCGCGAGCGGCTCAGCCCCATGTTTCGCGAGTTTCTGGATATTGCCGAAGCAGCGGGACCGCTCAGCGCGCAGGAGCTGCTTTACACGTGGGCTGAGCTGGATTTGCTGCGCTCGAAGACACTCGCCGAGATGATTGAGTTCCCTGTCCTGCTCTGCCCGGTGGCAAGCATCCCGGCGTTTCGGCACGGCGAAAGGGCTTGGACCATCGACGGCCAAACCGTGGCTTACCTTGACGCCGTGCGCTACACGCAATGGTTCAACGCGCTGGCTGCGCCGGCTGCCGTGGTTCCAGTGGGCCGCTCGCTGGAGGGTTTGCCCATCGGCGTGCAAATCGCCGCGCGGCCGTTTGAAGACGAAACGGTGCTGGGCATTGCCGGCATTCTGGATGCTGCATTCGGCTTTCGCCCGCCTCCCCTGGCGGTGGCGTAATCGTAACGCTATTCCCCCAAGTGTTCCTTCCGCAAGAAACGCACGTTCCTGCCGTTGGTTCGCGGTGCCCGGCGCGGCGCGGGCCCTTCATCTCCACCTTTCGGTTGAGGCGCCTGAACCACAATCGTCGTACACTGACCACGCTTCCCTAGAAATGGAGCGCGGGGTGCGCGAAAGCTGGCAAGAACGCTTTGCCGAGACCCCCGATGTCCTAGCTGGCCCGGGCCGCCAACGGACCATTGTGCCGGTCCTCGACTTCTCAGTGGGAGGAGCCGAGTTCATCACCATGGCCGGACCGTGTTCGGTGGAAACCGAGCACCAGCTCCTCTCGACTGCGCACCATGTTCGCCGCGCCGGCGCGCGAGTCCTTCGCGGCGGCGCCTTCAAGCCGCGCAGTTCTCCCTACTCATTTCAGGGTTTGGGCCTGGAAGGCCTGAAACTGCTCGCAGTGGCGCGCGAAGAATCCGGCCTGGCCATTGTGACGGAGGTCATGTCGGAGTGCGACGTTCCGCTCGTGGCCGACTACGCCGACATTCTGCAGATTGGCTCGCGCAGCATGGAGAATTACACGCTGCTGGAGGAAGCGGCGCGCACCATGCGGCCCATCCTTCTCAAGCGCGGCATGATGGCGACTATTGCCGACCTGCTTCGCTCCGCGCAGATCATCCTGGAAAACGGAAATCCGAATGTCATTCTGTGCGAACGCGGGATCCGCACCTTTGAAACCACGCTGCGGAATACCTTCGACGCCGCCGGCATCGCCGTTTTGAAACAAATCACGCACCTCCCGGTGATCGCCGACCCCAGCCATGCGTGCGGCGATCGCGACCTGGTGCCAGCATTGGCTCGCATTGGCGTGGCTGCGGGCGCTGACGGCCTTCTGGTCGAGGTGCACCCCAATCCAGACGATGCCTGGAGCGATGGCGATCAATCGCTCGACTTCGCTGGATTCGACGCCATGATGAAGTCGCTCGATCCCTTCATCGAACTGCGGCGATTGCAGTTGGAAACGCACTCGGCGGTTGAAGTTCCGGCCATGCAGGGGGAGGAATGAACCTGCTGGGCCGAGCTCTGGTTGTCATGCCAGTTGCAATCACGCTCCTGCCGCTCTGCGGACTGCGTTCTCATCCGGACCGCACTGACTGTCCTGATTTCATCGTGACTACGGTGCCCATTTACAAGCCACTGGCCGAGTTGAAGGGGCAAGAACGGTTTCCCAACGGCGCGCAATTGCTGCTTGTCCATGACGACAAAGCGGAGCCGTTGGTGCAGGGCTTTGCCGCAACGGCTGATGCCGATGTTTCGTTCGACGGCAAGTTCGTTCTCTTCACGGGCAAAAAGTCGGCCAGCGATCTCTGGCAGATCTGGGAATTGACGCTTCAGGATCGCTCTGTGCGCAAGGTGATCGAGACGGTGGGCGACGCCGAGCGTCCGTTGTATCTTCCCGGTGGCCGGTTGCTTTGGGCGCAACGCACTGCGTACGGATTTCAGATTGAATCCGCCGATGACGGCCGCCTGCCGCGGCCGGTGTTTCTGAATCCCACTGCTGGTCCCGGTATCCTTGCGCTCACCTACGTGCATACGAGCGCCTTCCCTACCGACGTGCTGGCCGATGGGCGCATTCTGTTTGAATCGAACTTCCCGCTTGGGGAGGGCTCAACTCCCGAGTTGTACACGGTCTATGCTGACGGCTCCGGAGTGGAGTCCTATCGCTGCGACCACGGACGTGGACGCTGGGGCGGAACGCAACTGGCATCGGGCGACGTGGTTTTCACGCATGGCACATCCCTTGCGCGGTTCACTTCGCCTTTGGCGCATGAAGATCCGATTGCGGCGCCGGCGGCGGAGTATGCAGGCGGAATTGCGGAAACGGCTTCGGGAGAATCGCTGTTGAGCGCGCGATCTATCGGCGGTGCGCACTACGCCATCCAGTTGTGGGAACCCCAGTCTGCCGCGAAGGCGGGTGCGGCAAAGCTTGATACCGTGCTTGCAATGGCAGGCATTGATCTCGTTGAACCGGTACTCATCGCGCCGCGCAGGAGGCCGAATCGGCATCCTTCTGGATTGCACCCGTGGGATTACGCGAATCTGCTCGCGCTCGATGCGCGCCTATCGCGCATGGGGGATCTGAAAGCGGTGCCCACTTCGGTACGCCTTGAAGTGCAGAACGAACGCGGAGTTGTGGCGGCAATGGGCACGGCGCCCGTTGAGCGGGATGGCTCGTTCTTCGTGAAAGTCCCCGCCGACATACCCATTCGCTTTGCTCTTCTCGACGAAAAAGGCTCTGTAGTTCGCCGGGAAAAAGGCTGGTTCTGGATTCGCAAAGGCGAGCAGCGCATCTGCGTCGGCTGCCATACGGGCCCGGAGCGCGCATCAGAAAACCGCGTACCGGCTGTGTTGCTGCACACCACAACGCCCGTGGACCTGACCGGCGCAGCAGCCCGGCCAAAAGCAATTGCAGCACCGGGAGGCAACTGACATGCGCCCGGCTCTTCTGTTCGCTCTTGGCGCATTCTCAGTTGCTGCGGCGCAGACTCCGCCGCCAGGACAGCAAATCGCGCCAGCGGCGCCAAACACCGAATCGCAGCGAATCGCGCCGGTCACTCAGCTACCGGCGATTCGATTCGAAGACGCCACTGATCCATCCGGCATCCACTTTACGCACAGCTTTGGCTCAGCCAAGCTGGGGTCGTTGCTCGAAGGGACCGGCGGAGGCTGCGTCTGGTTCGACTACAACAACTCTGGCCTTCCCTCTCTATATGTGGTGAGCGGCCGCCCGCTCGACGATTCGATGCACCCCTACCCCTTGAAGGACAAGCCCAACCCTTCGCCGCACAACCATCTTTACCGCAACGACGGCAACGGGCATTTCACTGATGTCACAGTGCAATCCGGACTCGATCCTGATATGTATTCGATCGCAGTGACCGCAGCCGACTACGACAACGACGGATATGAAGACATGCTGGTGACGGGCTTCGGTAAGGTCGTTCTCTATCACAACGACGGAAATGGCCACTTTACCGATGTCACTGAGAAAGCCGGCATCAATGTGGATGGTTGGGCGATCAGTTCCACATGGCTCGATTACGACAAGGACGGCTGCGTTGATCTGTTCATCGGCCGCTATGTGAAGTTCGATCCCAAGTACCGCGCCTTTTATGCAGCGGACAACTACCCGGGACCGCTCGACTATGCAGGCGAAACCAACAAGCTGTTTCACAACAACTGCGACGGAACATTCACCGATGTGACAGACAAGTCGGGTATCGGCGCTTACGTCGGCCGCACCATGGGCGTCACCGCCGCCGACTTCGATAACGATGGTTGGGACGATATCTACGTGGCCAACGACCGTACGGAGAATTTCCTCTTCCATAACAAGCAAGACGGGACCTTTGAAGAAATCGCCAACGATACTGGAACGGCATTCGGCCAGAATGGCGAAGCCACTTCGTCGATGGGCCCGGTGTTCGCGGACTTTGACGGCAGGGGCGTGCTCGACTTGTGGGTCTCCGATGGCAGCTTCAACCGCTTTATGCGAAACCTCGGGACGCCATCGGGAGGTTCGCCCGGCGCGGCATTGGATTCCGCAAAAGCCGGCTTTGAAGATGAGGGAGCGGGCAACGGCATCTCGCAGACCGATGCCCAGTACGTGAGTTGGGGCTCGGGCGTTTACGACTTCGACAACGACGGCCAGCTCGATATCCTCGTCTTCCACGGCGGGCTCATTCATCTCATTCCGCAGGAGCACACGCTCTTTCGCGGTCTCGGCAACGGCCGCTTTCAGGATGTCTCGCGCGAGGCCGGTCCTGTGTTGAGCGAGCGCACTGTGGCGCGCGGCTCCTGCTTTGCCGATTACATGAATGACGGCAAGGTCGATGCGTACCTGGTCAATCTCGGCGCTGACGGCAAACTCCTGCACAATGTCTCCACTAACGCTGGCCACTGGATTGAAGTGAAGCTCGTCGGCGCAATGCGTCCGGAAGATCAGAGCTCTGCGCGCGGCTCTGCCGCAAAGAGCAATCGCGATGGAATTGGCGCACATGTCGAGGTCCTTGCGGGCGACAGGCGCTGGACGGCTGAGCGCGTAGCGGCATCGGGTTATCTCTCGCAGAACGACGGGCGCCTGCACTTCGGGATCGGCGCAGCCAAGAGCATCGACAAGCTCATTGTTCGCTGGCCCAGTGGGCGGGTGCAGACAGTCGAGAACGTCGGCGTGGATCGCGTCCTCACCGTTGAGGAGCCGAAATGAGCCGGCAGTGGAGCAGCAAGGGCGCACGTTGCGGAGCGATTTCCGCGCTGGCCTGCGGTGCTGCGCTTCTTCTTGTCGTCGCGATATGGCCGCCAGTGCTTGGCGTCGTTCATGCCGAAGCGGAGGGAGTCACGGATAATCTGACCGATTACGCCTCGCCGCTGGAGCTTCTGCTTTCGCCTGACGGCACGCGGCTCTACGTGCTCTGCCAGCAGAGCGAAGAGGTGCGCGTACTTGATGCAGCCACCTACGCGCCGATCAAGAGCATTGGTGTCGGCCGCGTTCCGCGCGGCATGGCGCTTTCTGCTAGTGGCAACCGGCTGTTTGTGACAAACACCTGGGATGACACGATCTTCGTCATCAATACGCGCACGTTTGCCGTTGTCGCAACCTGGCAAGTCGGAGCTGAGCCGTCGGGTGTCATCGAAGATCGGGAAGGTACGCGCGTCTTCGTTGCCAACCGCATCTCGGGCGATATCGCCGTGCTCGATGCGCAGACGGGCGCAGAAGAAAAGCGCCTGCTGGCCGGGCGTGGCGCAAGTTATCTCGCGCTTTCGCCGGACGGTAGGCGGATCTACGCAACGCATATCTATCCCAATCCTGCGCCGCTGCGGACGGGTCTCGAAAATCGCACGCCGCCCGAGTCGGAGATCACGGTCATCAACACGCAGCTCGCGGAGGTTGTCGATCGCATTCCTCTGCACTCGATTGCAGGCGTTTTCCACCTGGCTCTCTCCGCAGACGGACGGCTTGGCGTGGTAGCCGAGTTTCATCCCAAGAATCTCGTACCGCTGGCGCATTTGGAGCACGGAGGCGGCTTCGCTTACACGCTCACGCTGTTTGGCGCCGACGTGGGCAAGCCGGTAGAGATTCCGCTTGACGAGATGGAACGATACGCTTCGCAGCCGTTTGGGGTCGCCATCGCACCGGACAAGTCGCGCCTGTACGTAACGCTTGCGGGCTCGGAGGCCGTGCTCGTCATCGACATTTCCCGTTTGCTGCATTTTGTTCACGCGCGGCCGCGCCCCGCATCCGTATCGTTTGCGGAAGACCTCGCGGCCAGCGGGAACTACGTGATTGCACGGATTCCGGTGGGCCATAATCCGCGGGGGCTTGCGCTCAGTGGCGACGGCCGCAGGCTATTTGTTGCCAACCGCCTCGACGACACCATCTCTGTCATCGACACGCGCGCCAACCGCGTTGCGTCTACCATCGCGCTGGCGGGACCAAAGACCGTGAGCGCGCTGCGGCGCGGCGAGCAGACGTTCTATTCGGCCCGCTACTCTTTCCAGGGCCAGATCAGTTGCTCGAGTTGCCACATCGATTCCACCTTTGACGGGCTGCAGTGGGATCTGGAGCCGGACGGGTTCGGAATCGACATTTTGGACAACAAGATGCTCGAGGACATCAAGGACATCGCGCCCTACAAGTGGAACGGAGGAAATCCGAACCTGCCCACCGAATGCGGACCGCGCACGGAAAAATACTTCTGGCGCTCAGAGAACTACGACGACCTGCAGCTGACTGATCTGGTTCTTTACATTCGCAGCCTGCCTGCCCGGCCCAACCGCTGGCGCCTGCCAGGCAACGAAATGACGCCGGCACAGGAACGCGGCGAGGCGATCTTCCAGCGCACCGTCGACGGGTTCGGCAAGCCGATTCCGCGCGAAAACCAGTGTTCCTACTGCCACAGCGGACCCAAGGGAACGAACCAGAAATTATTCGACGTGGGCACGCGCAAGTCCACCGATAGTGGTGGGCTTTTGAAAACGCCGCAACTTACCAACATTGCGCTGACGGGGCCCTACCTGCATGACGGCTCAGCGCGCACGCTCGAAGAGATCTGGACCATTTACAACCCTGAAGACCAACACGGCCGCACCAACGACCTGACCAAGGATCAGCTTAACGACCTGATCGAGTACTTGAGGACGCGATGAAGAAGTGCGTTAACACGAGCGTTTGGGGCCTGACCCTTCTGGCATTCTCGATCGCTGCGCTCGCGGGGCCGCAGGGACTTTCGCAATCCCGATCCGCTGCACAAAGGTTGCGTAGCGAACAACCGCGGTCGGCTGCATCGCAGGGGTTGCCGCGCTTCCGCTTTGAGAACTTCACCACGGCCAACGGGCTTCCCGATGATCATGTGTATGCCGTTCTGGTAGATGGCGACCGGATTTGGGCGGGCACCAACAACGGCCTGGGACTTTACGATCACGGCAAATGGACGACCTACACCACGAAAGATGGGCTGGCGCACCGCGCCGTGCTCTCGCTCGCTCTCGACAAGCGCACCGGCGATGTTTGGGCAGGCACCATGGGCGGGTTGAGCCGCATCTCCGGCGGCCGCATCGTCAGCTACACGCAGCTCAATTCCGGCCTGAGCAACGACGTGGTCTACGGCGTTGCCGTCGAAGGCGACAATGTCTGGGTGGCCACGGCAGCCGGCGCGTGCCGGCTCAATTTGCGCACCGGCGCGTGGTCGCTCTACAACGAGCGCAACACACCGATGGTTGAGATCTGGGTGTACGGCGTCTCCGCCGCGGCGGACAAAGTCTACTTTGCCGTGTGGGGCAGTGGGTTGCTTGAGTACAACCAGAAGACGGAGGGTTGGGACAAATATGAAGATCCGGATGGCGAGACCGAGTTGGTGCTCTTCAAAGATCAAGGCCTGATCCACGATATTGTGTCGTCGGTGAGTTATGTTGATGGCGTCGTCTGGGCCGCCACGTACTTTGGCGACAGCCGCTACGATGGCCGCTACTGGCACAACTTCCTCACAAAAGACAGCGGCCTGCCGTCGAACTTCACCAATTTTGTAAAGGGCGTGGATGCGAATCATGCATGGTTCTGCACCGACAAGGGGCTGGCCTACTACGACGGCGCGAACTGGGCTGTTTATAGGCCGTCGCTCACCTCCGGCAAGCCGGAGATGCTGATTCGCGATGCGGAGGGTCATGAGGGGCAGGTGCCCGTCGCGACGGCGCCAGCCCACAACTACATCCTCGGCATCGACTTTCAGGGCAGCGACATCTGGGTCGCGACCGCCAAGGGCCTGAGTCATGGAATTCTTCAGCCACAACGCAGTGAAGCAATGAAGTAAGGAGCCGTCATCATGAGCACAATTGCAGAAATTCTGGAAGCCATCAGACACGCACCGGTCGAAAAGCGCGCAATCACGAATCCAGGCGTCCTCAATGAGGCCTATGCATACGCCAAGCCCAGCTCGTTCTCGCGCGGCATGCGCATCGACCTGGGCGGAATCACCATCCTGCTGATCTCTGGCACAGCGTCGATCGATGAGAGCGGCAAGACCGTGCACGTCGGCGATTTTCGCGCGCAGACGCGGCGAACCCTCGCCAACATCACCGGATTGCTGGCGAGCGAAGGCTGCACCTGGCACGACATGGTTCGCACCACCTGCTACCTGCGCGATATTGAACGCGATTACGAAGCATTTAACGAAGAGCGCACCGCATTTTACAAGGAGCAGGGGCTTGATCCCCTGCCCGCGTCAACCGGGATTCAGGCAATCCTGTGCCGGCCTGAACTGCTGATTGAGATTGAAGCAATAGCCATGTTCCGCACAGAAAGGGCTGCCACAGCCAGGGAGTAGGGGCGATGCGCAAGGGATTTCTGCTGATCGCGGCGTGCTTGTGGATTGCCGGCGGCGCTGCGCGCGTAATTGCGCAAGTCTCGGGGTCATCGCCAAATCGCCAAGCCGGCGATGTGACGCATCGCTGTGAGTGTGGAGCGCATCCGCCTGGACCGCCGCGCGACCGAAATGTCGCTCCGTATGCCGGAGAGCCGGAGGACCTGAGACCATACGCCAGGTTCAAGCAACCGTATTACCAGAACTATCTGGAACCCAATATCTATACTGGCGGCGGCCGTGAAATTCCCGACCCCAAAGACATCACGGAAGTCAGGATCGGATTTTTTGGCCCCGTGGAACCCGCGCCGGACCAAGTGGATGGTTTACACATGCTGCACGGAGCACAGTTGGCCGTGGAGGAGGCGAACGCGCGCGGAGGCTATGGCGGCAAGCCCTTCAAGCTGATGGTGCATAACGACTACAACAACTGGCAGGCACAGGCTGTCTATGGATCGAACCGCCCGACCGATTCGACAATCTGGGGCTCGGCCTCAGATGAAGCCGTAAAGATGATTTACGACGACGAGGACTGGGCGATCTTCGGATCAATCAGCTCCGAGTCGACGCATATTATCCTGCGGGTCGCCCTGAAGGCAGAGATCCCTGTCGTCAATTCCGCCTCGACCGATCCCACGATTCCTGAGACATACATTCCCTGGTACTTCACCGATCTGCAGGACGACCGCGTCCAGGCCTTTACGCTGGCCCGCCACATCTATACAGAAGTGGGCCTGAAACGGATTGCGCTGCTCCGAGTTAACAACCGGTATGGCCGAATGGGCGTGCCAAAGTTTCGCAACGCATCCATCCGCCTGGGCCGCCCCGTCGCCATTGAACAAAAGTTCTTGCCGGGCGATACCGACTTCTCGCGCGAATTACAAATCATCCGCGAATCACGTGTAGACGGCATCGTACTTTGGGCGGATGAAACGGAGACGGCAAACATCCTGAAGCAGATGCGCGCCATGGGGATGAAGCAGCGTGTTTTCGGCTCATATCGTACGCTGGGACCCGATCTGTTGGCTCAAGCCGGCTACGCCGCGGAAGGTTTCGAAGCCGTCTTTCCCTACGACCCGACTCGCAACGATCCGCGCTGGATCGAATTCAATCGCCGATTCGAAGACCGCTTCCATGAAAAGCCGGAGCAGTTTGCTTCGCTTGCCTATGACGCCATGAATGCATTGCTCGACTCCATCTGCAAAGCCGGATTGAATCGCGCGCGCATTCACGATGCGCTTGCCAACATCGAAGAATACGACGGGGTGACCGGACCCATGGTCTTCGATCCCAATCAGAAAAATGTGGCCCCGATGTATTTGGGAACAGTGCACAATGGCACGATTACCTACCGGCTCGCGACAATGAGCAAGCAAGCCGCCGAGCAACACGCTACCAGCGCGCAAGGTCCATCTGCGGGATCGGACCCGCCCTATGCGCGCGTAGTCGAAGACGGCGTCAGTTACATGGGTCCGCGATCTGCCGATCTGCCTCAGGGTCCGATTCACGTCGTTCTCTTCGGTCCTGATGCGACGAAGGTCGCGCAGTCGCCGGAGATCGTGGCGGCGTTGCAGATGGCTGCAGCGAACGGCAGGGCGTGGTCATTGATTCCTGTAGAAAGCAACCAGAACTGGGGCGCGGCTTCAACCCAACTGGTTCATGCCCTCATGGACGAAAATGCCATGGCGATCGTCGCGCTTGATCGCGATGCGAGCCACCTTTCTGAGCAACTCGCATTGAAATGTTTCGTCCCGGTTGTCGCGCTGAGTGACGACAAGACCCTTACCTCGGCCAATATCCCGTGGGTTTTCCGCTTGCCTGCTGGAACCGCGCCGGCCTCTGCGCTTCGTTTGCTCGCGGCAACGGCCGCGAGCAGCACCAATCCGCAACTCGTCAGGAACGCGCTTGCCTCGGGACGAGTTCTCGGCGGCGTAGCCTTTCAGTCAACAGGCGAACCCGTTACTCCTTGAATTCGGCGGAGCGGCGCTCAGGCCGAACGTCAGAATTAATAGATCAATTTCAGCGACAGTTGAATCTGACGCGAGTTGCCTGCGGTCCTGCTGATTTCGCCAAAGCCGGAGCCATTGAGAATATTGGCCGGCAAGCCCATGTTGACAATGTTGAACAGATTGAAGAATTCCGAGCGGAATTGCAGATCGACGCGTTCTGCGCCGTTTTTGCGCTCGCCAAACGGCGTGTCCTTGATCAGCGCAAAGTCGTAATTGTAGTAAGCCGGTCCGCGAAAGGTGTTTCGCCCAAGGGTGCCGAATCGTCCCCGGTTCGGACCGCTTCCTCCCGCAACATGGACGGGAATTGAGAAGAACACCGTCGCGTTGTTAGCGCCCTGCCCAAAATAGTCTTCGCGCACCTTGCGAGCAGTCGACAAGCCTGGTTTCGCGATCTGATCGGGGCGGTCAACGCCGGCGGAGCCGTAGCCTGTCTGCTGAATTCCGGAAAAAACAGTGAATGGTGATCCGGAACTGATGCTTGAGATGCTCAGCAGTTCCCAACCGTAGGTGATCTTCCTGTTGCAGAACCGCAAGAAGCCTGCACTCTCAAGATGCAGGTCCTGGGCCACGCTCAGGTTGAAGGAATGCGCCGCATCGAAATTGGATGGCCCCTTTTCAGGATGGGTATCGTAAGGGTTTTGCGAAAAGCCTGATGCTACAGCGCCGGTAGAACCGGTGCCGCCGATCACCATGCTCGTATCGTCGAGCGATTTACTCCAGGTATAACCGGCCTGGATACCCGGACCGCCGTGACCCACGGTTCCCGATAGCGATGTTTGCAACGCATGATACGTGGAGTGCGCATCACCGACGATGACGTTCTCCACGCCAAAACCGCCGCTTACGTTGCCTGCTTTGTCGAACTGCGTGTGCGGAGCAAAACCCGGCGAGGCCCCGGGATAGGCATTGGGGAAACTCGAACGCGGCAGCTTCTCGGCAGCGGTTCCCACATATGCGGCATCGCCAACCAGGTTGCCAAACTTGCGCTCCACGCCAAGGGTCCAGGTAAAGAGCGCAGCGTTGCCGAAGCTGCGATCGATACCGCTCAGATTGAGCGCGCTGAATAAATGGCCAGGTGTGAGCGCCGCAACATCGCTTTCGTAGCGATTCACATCCATCACCGTATTCGGCGCCACAGTTTTTGTATTGCCTGCCGCAAAAATATCCGCACCCGCAGGAGTGTAGGCGCGCGGCAGTTGGCCGGGCGTGATTGTGAAGCCATAAGGAATGGGCGAACCGACGCCGGCAGTCGCATGCGGATAGACGGCAAAAGGTGTGGATCCGGTGAGGAAGTTGTCCTGCCAGATGTTGGGTGGAATCACCATGATGCTGCCGCCCGCGCGCACCTGCAAATTGCCGGGCGCTTGCCAGGCAGCTTGCACACGCGGCTGAAAGTCGCGATACGAAGTCTGGTATCCCGGTTGCGGATTGACGACAAACTCCTGCGTGCCGTTGACCGTAAGAAAACTCGAAGTCCTGTGGGCGCGTTCCGAAATCGGCATGTAGAGATCCCAACGCACGCCGTAATCGAGCGTGAACCGTGGCGTAATCTTCCAGGTGTCCTGCACGTAGGCGCTGAAGTTGTTTCGGTTGATCGCGGCGGGGCCGATGTGCGGACCATTTGAAAAATACGGCGGCGCAACCGCGACGGTGTAAGCGAATGCGCTGCCCGAGAGAAATCCCGAGAGCGTGTCGGGCAGCGGATTGCCCGGATTCAGGTCGTGCTTGCCGCTTTGCGAGTGGATGGCCTCGGTCGCATAGGCAGTGCCGCCACCAAAATCGTATTCGCCGTTGGGGCTGATGCCGAAGTACGTCGTGTCTCGGTTGAGCCGTGCCTCAAATCCGGCCTTCCATGCGTGCTGCCCAACCGTGTACGTGACGTTTTCGCGGCCCTGAAAGAGATTGCCGTAAGCTTGCATCACGGAGCCGGCGGCGCTGTTGAATGCCTCATAAAGTCCGTCATTGAATTTGACTGCCGGGTCAGAATAGTCGAGCGTGGGAAAACCCGGAGTGGAGCGCGTGATGCTGATCGAAGATTCGAAGCCTAGCCTGGCTGTCGCTGTCCGGCTCCAGGTGCCGATGACGTTGCGCTGGCGGTCAATGTACGTGACACCGAAAGCTGGATCAATCGCCGTTTGATCAGGATTGGTAACCGGCCCAGTGAGATTGTCAAGATTAAAGCGCGCGAAAAACCGATCCCTGGCCGACGGGCTGAAGTCGATCCGCACCGAGAACTGATCGGCATCCGTAGCCACCTTCGATGGCGTTGCGTAGGTGCGCGTCAGGTAGGGGCCTGCCGTGTCGTTAGGCAGCGGATAGCGCGCAAGGATCGCGGAAATCGCCGGATTGACCGGCACGTTCAGCGTATCGGTGGAGCCGTCCGGGTAGGTCACGGCATCCACGCCTGCTCGCTCATCCTTCGTGGGTACCGGCATTACCTGCGTGGTTCCCAGAACCTGGCGAAATCCCTGGTACTGCGCGAAGTAGAAAGTGGTCTTGCGGCCGTCATATAGATGAGGCAGGTAGACCGGACCTCCATTGGTCAACCCGAATTCATTGCGCCGAAACGGCGGAATCCTTCCGGGATATGCAGGTGTCGGGTGGTCAAAGTAGTTGCGCGCGTCGAATGCAGAGTTGCGCACAAACTCGAAGATCGAGCCATGAAAGCCGGCGGCGCCGGACCGCGTGACGATATCGGTAAATCCTGCGGCGCCGCGACCGATTTCAGCGGGCATCCAACCCGAACTTGATTGGATGGATTCCACCGCATCCACGTTGAAGTTGGAGAACGTTGAGCCTCCCATCTCCGGGTCGCTGATGTCCGCGCCATCCATGGCGAATGTCGCCTCAACGCCGCGCTGGCCGTTGATAGCGAACTGTTGGGTGAAGTTGGTGGCGCCATTCGCGTCGGTCATGGTGCCTGCCGCGAGCAGCAGAAGCTGGCTGAAATCGCGTTTGTTCAGCGGCAGCTCGCTTACGGCCTGACTTGACAGAGCCTCGCCACCGGTTGCTGAAACCGGCTCTTCCTGCACATTCACCGTGATTTCGCCGCGGCTTGAGATCTCAATGAGCGCGGGCTTTGCGCCAGCGGCGAGATCAATTGGCTGCGCGTATTCATATGTGAGGCCGCCGATTTCGACGGTCAAATGGTACTGGCCGGGCAACATCTCGTTGAAGCGGAACGCGCCGCCGGTGCTTGTGATGGCTTGGGCGGATCGCGCGCCGGTTACTAACCGGACCTTCGCGCCCTCAGCCGGAGCGCCGGACGCATCGCGCACCCACCCTTGCCAGGTGACAGCCGTTGAATTCGGCTGCTGCGAGCAGAGGCTGAAGCCAGGAGCTAAATCGATCAAGAATAAAAGCAGAAAATATGAAGAAAGCCTGCAAGCTTTCCGCCGGCTGGCTTTCGGGGTATCGTGCGATCCCAATTCAGTGGACATGCGACAACCATTGCCTGATGTTTAACAGCGACTCAGGTGATTTAAAAGTCTTTTTCGGATTTGCATCCAGCATACGCTCTTCGCGAACTTGAGCAATCCGAAGGGTGAGAGCTGTTCTGCGGAATCGGCTCCTCGATTGCGTCAAACCGCGATTACATGAATGTCATGCGCAGCGAATGTTCGCGAGGCTTCATCGGACATGCCATCATCGGTAATCAGCACATCAATGTCGCGGGGCGGGCAAATAACGGCCGGAATCACCATGCCCATCTTACTGGAACCGGTCACCACGATCACCTCGAGAGCCGCCCGGCCATCGCGCGCAGCCACTTCCGGCTCGATTATCGTTGCGCCGCGCTCCGGATCCATGCCTGTAACGCCGAGGAAAAGGCGGTCGAGCACGAATATGCTGAGGGCTTCGATGGCAGCCGGCCCAATGAGCGACTGAGCGCCCGCCCGGCGCATCGAACCGCCTCAAGTGCTGACCGACCCAATACGGCCAGCAGTGCGTTGTATCGGGCTGCCGGCATCGAACAAATGTCAAAAAGAATAGCGGATTTGGAGGAATGTGGATTCTATGAAAGTTAACGCCAAGTTCGATCGGGGCGCATCTAAGTGAGGTTAAGCTAACCTGTTTGAAGTGAGGAGAGAGAGCACCATGGTATCAGCAACCAGGCCGGCAACCGAAACGCAGAATACTTCCCCCTTGACTCAGCGAAGCGCATGGAGGGCCCTGAGGACGCATTTTGACTCGATCCGCGAAGTGCATCTGCGCGAACTGTTCGCGAAAGATCCATCGCGCGGAGAGCGGATGACCGTTGAGGGAGCCGGCCTCTTCCTTGACTACTCGAAGAATCGCATCACAGGTGACACTGTCCAGCTGCTTTTGCAACTTGCGGAAGAATCGGGCCTTTCCGCTCGAATCGAAGCCATGTTTCGCGGCGAAAAGATCAATGCCACGGAAAATCGGGCTGTACTCCACATCGCGTTGCGCGCACCTAAAGGCTCATCGATCGTGGTTGATGGAGCCAACGTTGTGCCCGAAGTTCATGCCGTGCTCGACAAGATGGCGGCCTTTGCGGACCGCATTCGCAGTGGTGAATGGAAAGGACACACCGGCAAGCGCATTCGAAACATTATCAACATCGGGATTGGCGGTTCCGACCTTGGTCCCGTGATGGCCTACGAAGCGCTGCGGCATTACAGTGACCGCAGTCTGACTTTCCGCTTTGTGTCGAATGTGGATGGAACCGATTTTGACGAGGCCGTGCAGGACCTTGATCCAGCGGAAACGCTCTTCATCATCTCTTCCAAGACATTTACTACGCTCGAAACCATGACCAACGCCCATTCGGCGCGGGACTGGTCGCTGGCGGGCCTGGGAGGCGACGAAAAATCCGTTGCCAAACACTTCGTCGCGGTGTCGACCAACTCTAGTGAAGTGGCGAAGTTCGGAATTGACACGGCAAACATGTTCGAATTCTGGGACTGGGTTGGCGGGCGCTATTCGATGGATTCGGCGATCGGACTTTCAACCATGGTGGCTGTCGGACCGGAGAATTTCCGCTCCATGCTCGAAGGATTTCACCAGATGGACGAGCACTTTCGCACAGCTCCATTCGAATGCAACCTGCCGGTACTGATCGGTCTGCTCGGCATCTGGTACAACAACTTCTTCGGCGCGCATACGGTCGCGGTTCTGCCCTACGAGCAATACCTCAAGCGCTTTCCCGCGTACCTGCAGCAGTTGACCATGGAGAGCAATGGCAAGCACGTGACTCTCGACGGCGCTCATGTGGACTATGCGACCGGGCCAATCTACTGGGGCGAGCCCGGGACGAACGGCCAACACTCCTTCTACCAGCTCATTCACCAGGGGACGAATCTGATTCCCTGTGACTTTATTGCATTCACAGAAACTCTCAACGAATTAGGCCGGCATCACGATATGCTTATCGCCAACGTCTTCGCGCAGACAGAAGCGCTTGCGTTCGGCAAGACGGCGGAACAGGTGAAGAGCGAGGGAACGCCCGACTGGCTGGTGCCCCATCGCGTATTCGAAGGCAACCGGCCATCGAACACCATCCTCGCCGATCGGCTGACACCCCAGACCCTGGGCAAGCTGGTTGCGCTCTACGAGCACAGTGTTTTCACGCAAGGCACGATCTGGCAGATCAATTCGTTTGATCAGTGGGGTGTGGAACTGGGAAAAGCGCTGGCACAACGGATCATTCCTGAGCTCGAAAACGCCGTGGAGCCCGCGCTGAAACACGACAGCTCCACCAACAACCTGATTCGGAGATATCGCCAGAGAAGGCAAAAGCCCTAGGCGGCTTTCGAGAATTCTGGTCCGCGAGTGCCTCAACGGCCAAACAAAACCTTATTCTCAATGCCGCATCTTTCGATATGTAGGAGAGTCCATGATTCCCCGCGGATTTGAAAAGCCGCTTTACATTCTTCCCTTCGATCATCGCGGATCATTTGAAACAGGAATGTTCGGCTGGCATGGCGAATTGAATTCCGCGCAGACGGCCGACATCGCGGCTGCGAAGCAGGTGATCTATGACGGCTTTCAACAGGCCGTCGCCGGAGGTGTGCCGAGAGAGAAGGCCGGCATTCTCGTCGATGAGCAATTTGGCGCAGAGATCCTGCGCGACGCGCTGACTAAAGGTTTTCAATTCGCATGTCCTGCGGAGAAGAGCGGCCAAGAGGAATTTGATTTTGAGTACGGGGACGATTTCGAGGCACATATTGAAGCGTTCGATCCGACGTTCAGCAAAGTCCTGGTCCGCTATAACCCTGAAGGTGATCGGGCACTGAACGCGCGGCAATCAGGGCGTTTGCGCCGGCTTTCGGACTATCTGCAAAGTGCCAATCGCAGTCTATTCATGTTTGAAATGCTTGTCCCTCCGGAAAAGCAGCAACTCGCGCAGGTCAACGGCGACAAGAGCGCCTACGATCTCCAGATTCGCCCCCGATTGATGGAGAGAGCGATCCTGGAACTTCAGGATGCCGGAGTCGAACCCGATATATGGAAGATTGAAGGCCTCGATCGCCGCGCGGACTGCGAGCAGATGGTGGCCACGGCCCGGCGCAATGGTCGCACGCAGGTCGGCTGCATCGTCCTAGGACGCGGTGAGAATGAAGAAAAGGTGCGTGAATGGCTGTCCATTGCCGCTGGTGTCGACGGTTTCATCGGCTTTGCGGTGGGTCGAACGGATTTCTGGGATCCTCTTGTTGGATTGCGTGACGGCCGGTTGACGCGAGACGCCGCAGTTGCAAAGATCGCCGCTCGCTATCGGGAGTTCGTCGATTTCTTCGAAGAGGCTCGTGCCAAGCCGGTCGAGAAGTAGGACCGCGCGAGCAGGTGGAACCATGTTAGAGCGAAATGCCGCATTGTTCGGGGTCAGGCGCGGGACCCGCATTCTATCTTCCCAAACCGGCAAAGGTGTGGAAACTCCTTCATATTCAATGATGTAACAATGAGGCGCCGATCTGCTATCGGTAACCTGTTGACGTACCTGTCTGACGGTCATAACAATATGTATCTGCGTCTCTGGTGACAGCGACTCACTTTCGCTGCAGAGCGAGAAGAACGTGCGCGGCGCTTGGCGGACTTTCCCCTACCAGAATTTATCCGCGAAAGCAGTCGCTCAGGGAAGCGCCCGAAATCAAAGTCGAGCGAATGCTCATGAAGCCAGTGCTGGACCGCAGAGATTTTCTCCATCTCGCTTCAGCGTGCGCGCTGCTGTTGGGCGCCCCCGCGTCTTCTCAAACCACGCAAACGTCGACGGGCAGGCAAAGCTCGAGAACGAGGAATCGCAAAAACGTTGTTGCCATTCAGGTAAAGCCGTTTGCCTGGAAGGACGAAGGCATCGAGCAGTTGCTCGACAACGTGCAGAATAAGGGCGCGGTCAACACCATTTGGGCCTACACCTATGACTTCGATGAAGGGCACATGACCCGGAACGGGCCCATTCCCCTGCCCGACCACGGTATGCCGGGAGGCCCGGAGTTCCATGGCGGGGCCTATTACGATTACGACCTCAAATACTTTCGCGATACCAGCTTGCGCGATTTTCGCTCTTCCGATTACGGCGGCTTCAACGTGATCGCGGATGTGGCGCCGAAGGTGAAAGCGCGGGGCATGGATTTTTTCGCATGGGACTACAACAACGCCTTCCCCATCGCGATGCAACAATTCCCCGGCTTGATTGAAGTTACCGAGATCGACATCGAAGGCCGGCGCACCACCAGCCCTTGCTTCAATCATCCCGACTACCGGGCGTTTTTGACCGGCAAAATTGAAAGCCTGCTCGAAGGCTATCCCGAGTACGTGGACGGCATCGCCTGGGGTTGCGAGCGCATGGGCCCGCTAAACAACCTGATCGGCGGAGGTTGGAGCACGCGCGGGCTCTGCTGTTTCTGCCGGTATTGCCTTGCCAAAGGGCGTGACCGCGGTATCTCCCCCGATCGAGCCAGGATTGGATACCGGAAGCTGAATGCATTATTCAGCGCGGCGGCCGGCGAGAAACAGTCGGCGGATGGCTACTTCGTTACCTTCTGGAGGATGCTGCTCGAGTTTCCAGAAATTTTGGCGTGGGAGGCCTTGTGGACCGATAGTTACCATGAGGTGCGGGCCGAGGTATATGGCACAGGAAAAGCGATTGCTCCCGAAAAGCCGTTTGGCTTTCACATTATGCAGAATATGACCTTCAGCCCCTTCTACCGTGCTGAGGAAGATTACACGAAAACAAAGAATTATTCCGACTTTCTCAAGCTTGCCACTTACAACAATGCGGCCGGTCGCCGGCTGGCATCGTTTCTCGATCGCCTAAGCGCAACCGTGTTTCGCGACGCCACGCCGGATCAGTTCCTGCCGTTCTTCTATGACGCGATGGGATACCACGAAGCTCCATACGATCAGCTGCACATTACGGGCCTCTCTGTGGAGTATCTCAAGCACGAAACGCGCCGGGCCATTGAAGGTGTCAGTGGCTCAAACGTGCAAATCTACCCCGGGATCGATATCGACGTACCGACCAAACCCACTGACAAAAGAACGAAACCCGACGATGTGAAGCGTTCGGTGCATGCCGCCTTCGATGCGGGCGCGAACGGCGTTGTCCTTGCTCGCGAATACACAGAGATGTGGCTCGCCAATCTCTCGGCCGCTGGTGACGCCCTGAGAGAGGTATTTGCGAACGCAACCACCTGAAAACCAAATCAAGGCACGAATCGAAGCGAATCTGAAGGGAGACGCAAATGACTGGACGCAGACTGGCAAGTTTAATCACAGCAAGCATTGCGCTGCTTCTGCTCGAGGGCGTTGCACAGGCGCAAGCAGTGAATAATGCGCAGATTCACGGTGTTGTTCTCGATCCCTCTGGCGCGGCCATCGTGGGAGCCCAGGTGGAGGCAACGAGCACCAGTAATGGCTCAACCGAGTCCACGGTATCGGGCGCGAATGGCACATTCGTTCTCGCCGATCTGCAGATCGGCGGCTACACACTTGAAGTGACCGCTTCAGGATTTAACAAGTACAAGCAAACGGGGATCGTGCTGGAGGTCGGCCAAAACGTTGAAGTGAATGTGTCGCTTAAAGTAGGCGCCGCAAGCCAGGTAGTACAGGTTTCGGCAGATGCGGCGATGGTCGAGACGCAGGATACTTCAATCTCTGAGGTCATGGACCAGCAGCGCATTGTGGATTTGCCGCTTAACGGCCGCCAGGCAACGGACCTGATTCTGCTCTCAGGCGGCGCGGCCATGCCTCCCAACGCCGCGAGCCGCGTGGTGACGACACACGACTACGTGAACTCCATTGGGGTGTCGGTATCCGGCGGCCAGATCAACGGCAACAATTACCTGCTCGATGGCGGCGACAACAATGATTCCCACTCCAACATCAACATGCCGTTTCCTTTCCCTGATGCACTGCAGGAGTACAGCGTGCAGACCAATGGGATCTCCGCGCGCTATGGCCTTCATCCGGGCTCGGTGATCAACGTTGCCACGAAGTCGGGCACGAACAGCTACCATGGCGATCTTTTTGAGTTCGTCCGCACGCCGAGCCTGAACGCACAGAACCGTTTTGCCACGCCCACCAGCCGCGACGCGCTCCACCGCAATCAGTTTGGCGGCACCATCGGCGGACCGATCCTGAAAGATAAGGTTTTTGGATTTGGCGGGTACCAGGGAACGACCATTCACAACGTCTCGGGCAGCAATATCGCGCACGTCCCAACACAGGCAGTTCTCAACGGCAACTGGTCCGCAATCGAAAATGGCAATGCAAGCAACGGCGAGGTCTGCATCAGCAGCGGAACGAGAACCTTGAACATGCCTGGGACAAAGACCCCTTTCTCGCCCGCAAATCAGATCCCCACGACTTCCTACGTAGGCGCCGCACTCAGTTACCTGAAACTTATCCCGATGTCGAGCGATCCCTGCGGTTTGCTTACTTATCCCGCATCAAATCCCAGCAATGAGTATCAGGATGTTGGCAGGTTCGACTGGGTGCGCACGCCAAAGAATACGATCTACGGACGGTACTTCATCCTCGATTACACGAATCCCGCCGTCTATAGCAACAACCTGCTCACGCTCACACGCCCCAGTCTTCTCGACCGCTCGCAGTCCATCACCATCGGAAACCAGATGACCATCAGCCCCACAGTGATCAACGCGATGCATTTCACGTATTCGCGGCTGGCCATCCATCGCTCCGATCCGGCAAACATGCCGAGCCCGACAGGCTTTGGCATCAACATCTATGATGCGTCGCCCAACTTCAGCTACATCCAGCTGTCAAACTACTTCACCATCGGCGGCGGATCGAACGCGCCGGCAAAGTTCGTTCGTAACCAGTATCAATGGGCCGACGATACCGACTGGATTCACGGCAAACAGCACTTCAGCTTTGGCGCGGAAGGTATTATCGGCCAGATGTACCAAACCAACGTCTACGACTCGAACGGATTCTTCAACTTCAACGGCCAGGGAACGGGAGATGCCCTAGCAGACTTCATGCTTGGCGATGTCTACCAATTCACTGATACAGGCCAGCAGGTGAGCAACTCCTATGGGAAGTACATCGCCGCCTACTTCGAAGATGATGTGCAGATGACCAAGAAGCTGAATGTTCACGCCGGTGTCCGCTGGGAGCCGTCCCTGCCTGAAACGCAGCAGTACAACGAGGGTGACCACATCGACTTCAACGCCTTCGCCGCTGGAACCAAGTCGACAGTGTTTACCAATGCGCCTCCGGGAGTGTTCTTCTATGGCGACAAGGGCATTCCCAAGGGATATGCGAATGGCAGCTATGATGACTTTGCTCCGCGCATCGGCCTGGCCTGGGACCCAACCGGCCATGGCTTGATGAGCATTCGCACCTCATGGGGCATCTTTTTCGACGAGCCGGAAACCTTTACCGATTCTGCATTCAGTCTTGCTCCGCCATGGGCCAACGGTCTCACTCTCACAGTTCCCGCCGGCGGATTGTTGAACCCATTCCAGGGCGTCGCCGGAGGAAATCCATTCCCGAATCCGTTCCCACCCACTTCATCTGCGGGATTCAACCAGAATGGAACGTATGTCAACCTTCCACTCGGATTGCATCACCCCTATATGCAGCAATACGACTTGAGCGCGGAGCGGCAAATTGGAACCGACTGGTCGGTGACGGTCAGTTACGTGGGCAACAAGGCGACCCACCTTCGCTCAGGATTTGAAGAGAATGCGCCGCAGCCTGCGTCGAACGCGACCACTGGCAATGAGCCGCAGCGCCGCATTCTTTACGAAACGAACTCGACTTACGGCGCTTACTATTCCACGATCACCATGATGAACGGCGGCGTGAACACCAGTTACAACGGTCTGCAAGCTTCTGCCCGTCATCGCATGAATCATGGATACTCGGTTCTCCTCAATTACACCTACTCGCACTGTTTGCAGGACACTGAGACTATCGGCAACAAACTGCAGGGCAACACGCAGACCAACCCCAACAATATGCGCTTCGACTACGGCCCATGCGACTTTGACCTGCGCCGGAACATGAATGCGACGTTAGTCTACGAGGGCTACAAATTCCAAAACCAAACGCTGAACCTGTTAGCCGGGGGCTGGTCCCCGTCGTTCCTCGTGTCTTACAACAACGGCTACCCGTTTACGCCGCTCACCGGGACCGATGCGTCACTGACCGGCATCGGCCTCGATCGCCCGAATTCTGTTGCCGGCGTCAATCCCTATGTCAAGAATCACGCGACGTTACAATGGATTACTGCCACTGCGTTCACCAGGAACAGCGCCGGGACGTTTGGCACGACAGGGATGAACTCGCTGCTACAACCTCACTACATCGATTCCGATGTGAGCATTCGTAAACTGTTCCGGACATTCCGAGAGCAAAACCTGGAGCTTCGCTGGGAGTTCTTTAACATCTTTAATCACCCCAACCTCTCGGCACCTGTCAACTCTTTCACCAGTGCATCGTTCGGTTACATCCAGGCTGCGGGCTCTGCGCGCATCATGCAGATTGCCGGTAAGTACACCTTCTAACCAGTGGTACAAATACTTACTCGTCGGGCGCAGCTCTAAGACTCTCAAGATCTGCGGCCGGTGCTTTTCATTCACTTGGTTGCTTTTTTCATCTTGGAGCAAGTCATGAACCTCGAACTTTCGCGGCGGCGATTCGTCGAGCTGTTTGGCGCTCTAGCTGCGAGCGCGAGTCTGCCCTTGCACACTCAGTCGACGGCGAGTACGCCTTTGTTGTCTGCGGCGAAGACAGTAAACCGCAAAAATGTCGTGGCTACCCAAGTGAAAGCCTATGCATGGCAGGACGAGGGGATTGATCAGCTTCTCGACAACCTTCAGCAGAAGGGAAACGTGAACACTGTCTTCGCGTTTACCTTTCTCTCGGAGCCGACTGACGTCAGCGGGAAGATCCCGCTGCCGGACCATGGAACATACTCCAAGGCCCACCCCGAAATTGGAGGCGCATTTTACGACTATGATCTGAAGTACTTTGCCGGCACAACGCTCAAGGAATTTCACGCAGCAAGCAAATTCAATGTGATCAGCGAAGTGGGGCCGAAGATGAAAGCTCGCGGCATGGATTTCTTCGCCTGGGACTACAACAACTCAAACTCGAACATGATGCGTCTGATTCCGGGATTCATTGAGGTGGCCGAAATCGACGTTTATGGAAAGCGTACCGATAGCGCGTGCTGGAATCATCCCAATTACCGTGCACAACTAACAGGAAGAATCGAGTCGTATCTGTTGCAATATCCAGATCAGGTTGCAGGGATCATCTGGGGCTGTGAGCGCATGGGCCCGCTCGACAACATGATTGGCGGGGGTTGGGCGACGACTGGAATCTCCTGCTTCTGTCCCTATTGCCGCGCCAAGGCAAGGGATCGCGATATCTCAGTCGAACGCGCCCAGAAAGGATTTATTAAACTCGATCGGCTATTCAAGGCCGCGAGCAAACAGCAACGCCCGGCCGACGGCTATTTTGTAACATTCTGGAGAATTCTCCTGGAATACCCCGAAGTACTGGCTTGGCACAAGTTATGGAATGATAGTTATCACGAGGTTCGCTCAAAGCTGTACGGCACCGCAAAAACACTTGCTCCACAGAAACCGTTCGGCTTTCACATGGTTCAGAACATTACATTCAGCCCTTTCTATAGTGCGGCAGATGACTATGCAGAACTTCAGAACTATACCGACTTCATCAAAATCGCTACTTATAACAACGCAGGCGGGGGTCGAATGGCGAGCTTCATCCACAGATTATGCTCCACCATCTTCGCCGACGCGACGCCGGAAGATTTTACGCCGTTCTACTACAAAATGATGGGATATGACAAAGTGCCGTATGACAAACTCCCCGCCAACGGTCTCTCAGTGGACTATATTGCCCGCGAAACGAAGCGGGCGATCGCAGATACAGCGCATTCCATTCAGATTTATCCAAGCGTGGACATTAATGTCCCGATACAAAGCGGTTGGAAACAGACGACGCCCGATGGGGTCAAGGCGGAAGTACACGCAGCCTTTGACGCCGGAGCTGACGGCGTAGTTCTTTCCCGGGAATATACCGAGATGTGGCTGGCGAACCTGTCAGCGGCCGGCGACGCGACACGGGAGATTTTCTCGAAGTCTTAGGGACATTGGTGGGTCCGCTCGCCGCGCCGAATGTAGTTTGCAATGACTTATCATCTTCTGGAGAGGTCGATGCAAAGAAGGAACTTTGGAAAGATGGTCCTGGGAGCAACAGCCGGCGCGAGGTTTTCAACCTCGCACTTAGCCGCTGAAGGAGCGCAGGCGCCGACGATGGGTGAGCACCGCAAGAATACGGAGATGCATGTCAGCTCCGACTATCACGTGGTCGCGGGCGGAGAGTTTATCTCAAAGGAAAACGTTGACTATAACCTGCGCTGCGGAATCACTCACATCAATCCCGAGCCGGTAAGGCTGGCTGCCGGCAGCGGACCGCCCGAAGTAAGCGCGAAGAGCGGTTGGGGAGACTTTATTGCTCCTGAGGGCCCGCAAGCCGGCGCATTTGATCTTGATGCTTTGAAGCGGATGCGGGACACGTGCGACGACTTGGGAATGACGATCGAAGGTTTTCGCATGGATTCCGGCTATATTGTCATGAAGCCGGGGCCTGAGCGCGATCGCAAGCTCGACCAGGTATGCGAAAACATTCGCAAAACGAGAGCGGTCGGAGTGGGATTGATCAGTCAGCACTGGACGGCAATTCCCATCCGGCGCAACGGGACGGAGCCGGGACGCGGAGATTCGGTCTACAGCGCATTCAAGCTCGGACCGGATTGGAGGAACCTGCCGGTATCTTCATACGGCCGGTTGAGCTTCGATGAGTATTGGGAGCGCATCGAAACATTTCTTCACAGCGTGATCCCTGTGTGCAGGGAATACGACGTAAATATGGCGAATCACCCATACGATCCACCGGGGCTTCCCTGGGGATATGAAGGAGTCGACAACTTCGATTCGCCATCAATCTTCGATGCATACAAGCGATACGCGATGATCGTTGACGATCCGCACAACGGCTTCCAGATGGATGTTGGTGTGCTCGCGGAAGGCTCGACGGATGCGAACCGGCAGATTCCGCCGCTCGTTCAGTGGCTGGCCGACCGGGGAAGAATCCACCAGGTGCACATGCGCGCGATTCACGGAGGCCTGAACAACTTCGCCGAAGTGTATCCGGACGATGGCGTTCTCGATTTCTTCCCGATCATTCGCATCCTGCGCGACTCTGGGTTTTCGGGTGGCATTCTGCCTGACCATGTGCCGGCCAGCGCGGGCGATCCGGGCAAGTTGCAAGGATATGCGTTTGCCTATGGTTACCTGAAGGCGCTGATCCAAGCTGCGAATTCTGAAGTTACATAACGCCGCTCAGCTTTGCTGCTGAGCGAAGACCTCGCGCAAGGCGTCGCCGGCGGCCGTAAGATTTGCAAGCCACATCTCTTCGTATCGGGTTGAGAGCACCACTCCATTCGCTCCCGCGCCAAACGTCGCATGGATAGCCGCGCGCACATCTTCGGGTTTCGTTCGATGGTCCGTGAGCTTTGTCGGCACATCGATGTCAATTCCGGGATAGATTTTGACTTCGCCCTTCGTTCCCTCAAGCGCGCGTTTCGTCTCCTGCGCTACGTAGTTTGGCGAAAGCCCGGCATGATGCAGTTGATCATATGCAGCCTCTTCGAGCCCCATCATCTTGTAGTAAAAGGCCAGAAAATCTTCCGGCCGTGCATCATGAAAAACAGTTGCGCTGAGGCGATCGAGGAAGCTGGCTAGCCGTGGACCTCCTGCATTGTTGTAAGTGGCGAGCTTGAGAAAATCTGCATAATTCCTCGTCTGCTCGTAATCCTCCTCAGCCCGATAAAAGGGGCTGAATGTCATGTTTTGCTGGATATGGAAGCCGAAGGGTTTATTGGGAGCGAGTGCTTTTCCAGTTCCGTATAACTGTGAACGGACTTCATGATAACTGTCTGTCCACAGCGCTTCCCAACTGAGTATCTCCGGATACGCCAGTAAGAGTCTCCAGAAGCTGACAAAATAGCCGTCGGCGCGGTGCTTCTCGTTCTCTGCTGCAGTGAATAACTGATCGAGCATCCGGTATCCCATAGTTGCGCGTTCCACTGAGATTCCGCGGGTGCGGGCCTTTGCCTGGCAGAAGCCGCAAAAGCAGCAGATCCCTTTTGTCGTCCACCCGCCGCCGACCATGTTGTTGATCGGGCCCATGCGCTCGCAACCCCAGCAAACGCCGTCAACTTCGCTTGGATAGCCGCTCAATTGGCTCTCGACTTTCCCGATGAGAAATGCCCGGTAATCCGGATGATTGAAACACGGGCTGGTCGCGCGCCGGCCGTAAACGTCGAGCTCGGCGACCTGCTCGATGCCTGGGATACTTTGCGCCATGATGGGATCTGCGTTGTTGTAGTCCCAAGCGAAAAAGTCCATGCCTCGCTCGTGCGCTTTGGGCGCCACCGCTTCGATCACATTGAAATTGCCGTAATCCTTCGAGCGAAAGTCTTTCAGAATAGTGCCCGCAAAATACCTGGGCGCATAGTCAAAGAACGCTCCGCCCACCAGCGGCCCGCCTTGGACGCCGTGATCGGGAAGCGGCGGCGAGCCGTTCTTCTTCAGGCGCGTCTCTTCGTAATCGAAGGTATACGCGAAGATGGTATTCACGTTTCCTTTCTGCTGCAGATTGTCCAGCACGCGATCCACGCCCTCATCGACCCAGCTGAATGGCTTCACCTGCAGCGCGACGAAGTTCTTGCGTCCGGCCGGCCGCGTTGCGATTCCCGTCTGCTGTGCTGACGAGTTCGACTGTGCATGCCCCTCTTGGACTGTGTATGCAACGGCAGCCGAGCAAAGCCGGAGAAAGGATCGGCGATCCCATAGTGCATTCACGGTGACCTCCATCAGAACAAGATCCGATCAGCAAAATCCTATTCCGATCGGGCCATCGCAGCAAGAATGATCAGCACGAAAGCGTCATTCCTGCGCGACTTTGCGAGAGCCGCAGCACGCCTGCAACTCGCGGATTCCGGCGTTGCTTGACTGTCGCCAAATGACCAGTATAAAAAGGCAGGGCAAGCCGCGTCGGGCGATGAAGCTTATGTCCCGCCCGGAGGTTATTCGTGAACTCAATATTGGATCGCAGATCGTTCATGCGTTTGTGTTCTGCATTCGCTCTCTTGTTCAGCAAGGTGACCCATGCGCAGTCGCGGCCCGCTCCCGCGGGCGGCCGGCCTCAAGTGAAGAACAGGAAGAACTTCGTCGGTATCCAGGTGCGAGGATTTTCGTGGGTCGACGAGGGCGTAGATCAGGTCCTGGACAATCTTCAGAAAAAGGGCGATGTGAATACGATTTGGGCCTACACCTTCTCCTACGGCGAAGCGCGGTTGCGTAAGAACGGCCCTATCCCGCTGCCGGACCACGGCAAGCCCGGCGACACCATCGCCGGCGGCGCGTTCTACGATTACGATCCCAAGTATTTTCAGAACACCATTCTAAAGGACTTCCGCTGCGACGTTTACGGCAATTTCAATGTGATCGAAGCGGTAGCGCCCAAAGCGCACGAGCGAGGCATGGACTTCTTCGCGTGGGATCTGAATAATGCTGGGGCCGGCCTCAACCGCACCATTCCGAACTACGTCGAGGTTTCAGAAATTGACTTGTACGGCCGCCGCACGGCCAGCCCGTGTTTCAACAATCCTGACTATCGCGCCTTTCTGAGCGGCAAGGTGGAGAGCCTACTTCTCGGCTATCCTGACTTGGTCGACGGCATCGCATGGGGCTCTGAGCGCACGGGACCGTTTGAGAATCTGGTCGGCCGCATGGTTCCTGCGACATGCTTCTGCCAGTACTGCCGCGCCAAGGCGGAGGATCGCGGCATCTCAGCCAACCGCGCCCAGGCGGGCTACCACGAGCTCGAACAACTTTTCCGCGCCGCTGCCGCCGACCAGCCGAATGCCGAAGGTTATTTTGTCACCTTCTGGCGGATCCTACTCCGCTATCCAGAGATCCTGAGTTGGGAAACTCTCTGGACCGACAGCTACCAGGAACTCGAAGCGCAGCTATACGGCGAGGCCAAGGCCCTCGCTCCCGAGAAGCCGTTTGGTTTTCATATCATGCAGAGCTTCACATTCAGCCCCTTCTATCGCGCGGAAGAGGACTACACGAAGCGCAGAGATTTTGCCGACTTTCTCAAGCCCGCCACATACAACAACGCCGGCGGTCCGCGCATGGCTGCTTACTTGAACCGCCTGAGCAGAACAATCTTCCACGACGCGAAGCCAGAGGATTTTATCGATTTTTACTACAAAATCATGGGTGACCCGCAGGCGCCGTACGATCAACTCGCGACAACGGGCCTCTCTGCCGACTATGTAGCACGCGAGACCAAGCGCGCCGTCGAGGAAGTGGCGGGCATGGTGAAAATTTACCCCGGAATCGATATTGACGTGCCGACTTTGACGAACGCGAAGATCCCCGAAAAGCGAACCGCGCCCGATGACGTTCGTAAGTCGATTCGCGCGGCCTTCGGCGCGGGAGCGGATGGCGTGGTTCTGTCGCGTGAATACGCAGAAATGTGGCTGGCCAACCTCGCCGCCGCCGGCGATACGTTGCGCGAACTCTTTGCTGAGAAACCACAGGCATGATGCGCTTCGCACCCGAGCGCGTTGAACCGAAAGGCCAGGACCCATGCGAAAAGCGGCACTGTTTTCTCTCATCTTCTGCGCAGCTGTGGCCGTGAATGCCGCAGCCCAGGAAAACCCTCTAGCAGGTGTGATCGATATCCACGTTCATGCTGCGCCTGACAGCACGCCGCGCTCGATCGACGCCATCAGCGTGGCTCGCATGGCGAGAGCACGAGGCATGCGCGGCCTTGTCTTCAAAAGCCACTACGAACCCACGGCATCGATGGCGTACCTGGTGCGGCAAGTGGTGCCGGGGCTAGAAGCCTTTGGCGGCATCGATCTCAATCTGACCGTCGGCGGCATGAATCCCTCCGCAGTAGAGCACATGGCAGATATCACCGGGGGCTACGGGCGCTTTGTGTGGATGTCGACCTACGATTCCGAGGCCCAGGTTCGCTATAACCATGAGAATCGGCCCTTCGTACGCATCTCTCGTGACGGCCAGCTTCTTCCTGAAACGCGGCAGGTGATTGCGGTGATTGCAAAGCACAATCTGGTCATGGCGACCGGGCACAATAGCGCAGAAGACGGCTTGCTCTTAATTCGCGAGTCGCGCGCGCAGGGCGTGCGGCGCATGGTCGTTACTCATGCCATGGTGGCGCCCATTCACATGTCGGTGCCTCAAATGCAGGAAGCGGCGAAGATGGGAGCCTACATTGAGTTCACTTACAACGGCCTCATCGGCAAAAGCAAAGAATTCGACTTCGCAGATTACGCCAAGGCTATCCGCGCCGTTGGCGTGGAGCACTGCATTCTGTCAAGCGACATGGGGCAACCGGGGAATCCGCTGCACCCGGATGGCATGGCCGCATTTATCAAGGGCATGAGCGAAAAAGGGTTTTCGGCGAGCGAGATCGATCAGATGACCAAGATCAATCCGGCACGCTTGCTCGGCCTGGAATAAGACTTCCTACGCGGACTTTGCCATTGCCGATGGACACGATGACGATCGCTCTATTCCATCGCACTACTCCGCCAGGCGGCGCATGACGGTGATCAGGTCGGTCTTGCCTTCGAAGCCGATTCCCGGCAGTTCGGGCATCGTGATGTACCCGCTCTCCACGCGCACCCCGTCGGGAAATCCCCCGTAGGGCTGGAAGAGATCAGGATAGCTTTCATTTCCACCCAGGCCCAATCCCGCCGCGATGTTCAATGACATCTGATGCCCACCGTGCGGGATGCAACGCCGTGGCGACCAACCGGCCTGTCGAACGACTTCGAGCGTGCGATGATACTCACACAGTCCGTACGACAGCGCGCAGTCAAATTGCAGCCAGTCGCGATCGGGCCGCATGCCGCCGTAGCGCAGCAAATTGCGCGCATCCTGATGGCTGAACAGGTTCTCGCCCGTCGCCATCGGTGCCGGATAATACTCTGCCAGCGCCGCCTGCAGCGCATAGTCGAGCGGATCGCCGGCCTCCTCGTACCAGAAAAGCGGATACTCGCGCAGCATCTTCGCATAGGCGATGGCGGTCTCCAGATCGAAGCGGCCGTTGGCATCTACTGCGAGTTGTGCCTCATGGCCAATTTCCTCCAGCACCGCTTCAATGCGTTCGCGATCATCCTCAAGCGGGACTCCGCCGATCTTCATCTTCACCACGGTGTATCCGCGGTCGAGATAACTGCGCATCTCGTGGCGCAAAGCACCGAGGTCCTTGCCGGGGTAGTAGTAGCCGCCTGCCGCATAGACAAACACGCGCGGATCCGCCTCGACGCCGTGACGCTCGGCCAGGAGCCGGTAGAGCGGTTTGCCTGCGATCTTGGCCACAGCATCCCACACCGCCATGTCGATAGTGCCCACGGCCACGGAGCGCTCCCCGTGACCGCCGGGTTTCTCGTTGCGCATCATGGTGGCCCAGATGCGGTCCGGATCCAGGTTGTCGCCGGCATCGTTCAGCAGCGTCTTCGCCTCGGCCTTCTGGATGCGCGGCGCAAAGCGCTCGCGAATGAGGCCGCCCTGGCCATAGCGGCCGTTGGAGTTGAATCCGTAACCGATCACGGTTCTGCCATCACGCTTCACATCCGTGACAACCGCGACCAGTGAGCAGGTCATGCTCGAGAAATCAATGAACGCATTCGTGATGGGAGAAGAGATGGGCGCCGTGATCTCTCGAATTTCGATAATGCGCATGGCTTGATGACCCTGAAGAGTGAAATCTCTGCTCTAGTCGAGAGATAGGAAGACTGCAGGAAGGCTGCCCCACCGCTTCCGAACTCTTTTCCCTAGAGAAATTTAGCGATGAATTTGGTGCCGAAGAAGGGATTAGGAAGGCGGAGCCGAGTATTCCCACGAAAAATGCTAAAACTTCGTATCTAAAAAAGCAAGGATTTAGGACGACCTGAATTTTTCCTTCAATACTGGTTTTTTTGTCTAGGACACGGTTCTGCCTTAGGAAGGCTTAGGATGCCTTAGGAAATAAGAAGGGCTTAGGAAGACACCTGAAGGGCCGGTTGGGAAACGGGCGACCACAAAGAAATTCTCACCAGCTTGTCGCGAAAAATCGTTCCGAACGGCACTATAGATATGAAGAATTCAGTTGGCGTCGGCGGCGTCCAGAATCGCCGGTATTCGGTTGGCACGGGAGCGGCAGGTGAACGTTAGGGTGGTCCCTACGAGGACGGCGATTGAGGAGTCGGTCGATCTGGCACACGAGATTTACAATCGGGAGTTTCGGAAGCTGCCTGACCGAATCGAATGAAAGTAATATCGCTAGAAGCCAGAGTATCGGCAAAGCCATCCTTTACGGCGACTGATGGGGACTATGATTTGAGGGAATCAGTGAAGAGAAAGGAAATTCAGGTCTAGTCCAATGACGAAAGAAGAAGAAGCCTATCCATACCAACGGATTTATGAAAGAGATAATTTCACGTGCCAATACTGCGGATTTGATGGCCGAAAAGACTTTGAGAGTTGGTTCGTCGCTAACTTTAGTGTTGACCACATCACACCTGTAAGTCGAGGCGGCAGCGAGGATGATGATGACAATCTTGCTCTTGCTTGCCATTCTTGCAATTTGTATAAAGGAAGTTTTCCTTGCAACTCGATAGACGATGCAATAAGAGTGGTCAACGACAGGAAAGCTATAGCAGAGAAGTGGTATCGCAAGCATGTGCTCAAGTTGGACTCGTAGGCTAAGGAGTTCGCAGCCAAAGGCACGGAATAGAGCTTAGAGGGGAAGATCGACACCAATGCCCCAATTCTCACGCTACATCGGTATCGACTATTCCGGTGCGGTGACTCCCGATTCCAGTTGCAGGGGACTTCGGGTTTACGTTGCCGAGGGCTCCGGCACGCCGGAACAGGTTCAGCCTCCGCCCAGTCCACGGCTATATTGGACGCGGCGTGGTCTAGCTGAATGGCTGCGAAACGAACTCGACCGCGACATCCCCACCCTAGTCGGCATCGACCACGCTTTCTCGTTCCCTCTCGCCTACTTCGAGAAGTACGGGCTGTCCAGCGACTGGGAGGATTTCTTGGTTGATTTCCAGCACCACTGGCCGACCGATGCCCGGAACACGTACGTGTGCTTCATCCGGGAAGACAGCGCCGGGCAGGGAAGGAAGAGGACAGGAGAGCGAAGTTGGCTTCGGCTAACGGAACAATGGACTCCCACCGCGAAGTCTGTCTTCGGATTCGGCGTTCAAGGGGAGGTCGCCACATCGACACACGCTGGTCTTCCGTGGCTGCTCTACCTTCGGAAAAAGTGTCGTCGTCCTTTACACTTTTGGCCGTTCGACGGATGGGAGGTTCCGAAGGGCTCCTCAGCAGTCGTGGAGGTCTATCCGTCGCTATGGACACGACGCTTTCCAAGGAATGGCCGGGACGGTGATGAGCAAGCCGCCTACGCCGCTGCGGCATGGCTCCAACGAGCCGACCTGAACGGCTCTCTGGAGAGCTACTTCAATCCGCCGCTGACGCCTGACGAAAGAGAGGTCGCCAAGATCGAGGGATGGATATTGGGAGTGGTTTGAGCACCGGCTTCGCAACATCTGCGATTGATGAAACCGGAGGAATTGGCTTGCCCAATATCAAGTCAAGAGAAGACCTCCTGCGAGAGGTCTTTTGTGGGCACCAGTCAATGCAAGGATCGCTCTTACGGCGGAGTTGAAGGATTTCATTCAGCGAATAATCGTGCCCATTCTTGTTGAACGCTACCTAAGGAAGACCAAAACCGTCGAGCATTCTAATGTGCTTCCAAGGTTTGTAGGCGACAGCTAAGACTCTCCGGTGTCCGCCTTCGCAACGGATTGCCGTTCCCCAAAGCCGTAGCACCAGTTCACTAGCTTCCACTGGAGCAGATTCCCGGTTTGCCACCAGCAAAACACGAATCGGCCATGAGCACTCCTCCTCCCCGCATGGAACAGTGAGTTCGTAGATTGCCGCTTTTTCCAGCGTCTCAAGCAGAACATCGCTATCAATCGGACTCCAACGGCAATTCGTTGCCGAATACTCGAATACTCGCGTGCATTGGAGACAGGCAAAGTTTCGAGATTCGGTTCCCCAAGGCCACGCGAATTGACTGCGAACGGTTTCTATTCGGACGGCTGGTGGAATCCGGATCACGTGACCGCATTTATTCCGCAATTGATCGCTGATGTGAAACAGGCCGCGAACGAAGCGCATACAACTCTCCTAAACACCGGCCTTACGCCATCACGCTATCACGTTCTCAGGCGGTGCGACCTCCGCCTTGCCTGTTCCTTGCTCTTCTTAAAGCACGGACGGCACAACGCAGGTTTACCCCTCTTCCGCTGAGCGGATTTCTTAACACGGTCGCGTTACAATTATTCCGCATATGGATGAGTTGCAGGACATTCTCCGCCGACTGTGGGTTTCTGATCTGCAAGCACGGCGGGAACTGCTCGCAATCCAGCGGGACGCACTCATGCACGAAATCACTTCGCCGCTGACGAGTCAGGATCGCAGGGCGGAAGTGTTTGTGCTGCGCGATGAGCTAATGTCCCAATGGGCAGAGGTTGTGGAAGAATTGAAAATCTACGAGAGGGAAAAAGCCTAAGACCCCAGACGGCTTCCGGGTCCGGGACGCATGGTTTGGAGTCGGAGATGAGCACGATCAGGCTGAATCTCAAAATCTCCACCTTGAAGGCGATAGTGGTTCTGTGCAGGATCACCGGGGAATCGCTCCAGCGATCATTCGCAGATGAGCACATGGAGCCGTACGAGCGCCGTGCCATCTTTGCCCAGTGGATACGAGTCAGGCGGAATATGGAAGTCGCGGAACGGCTGCTCTTGGATCAGGTGTGCAGTGTGAGTCCAGAATGGAAAAGGGCAGAATCCTAACCGGACTCCGCCCCTGTGCCTTTACCCGATATCCGATATTCCTTATCCAAATGTTCTGAACACAGAGTCGTGATGTGAGTCACGGAAGCCTAAACAACCCTCAAAACTAATCTTGCATCACATTTATCGGATCGGGTGCGCCAGTCTCACGGGTCAGATTCATGGGTTCGAGACTGGCGCATTTTTGTTGCTAGTCGAGACACATTTCGTGCGTCTGGGCGTGTGCGGGTTCAAAATCCTCAGGCCGCGGCTTTCCCGCAAACCGGAATCGGAGCATACTGAGCGTGTTGGATACGCTGCGGGGCCATAGATCGGGGGGCTAGATACAACGCTGCGGGATCGGAAACCCATTGCAGCAGGATATTCACGAGAATTTGCGCCGGTTACTCGCTGGCGGCCCCATTCACGATGACGCTAAGGTTATTTATCTGCTGGTGGATGCACGCAAGCTCATCGAGCATGAAAAGACTCTGAAGCGGACTTTGCGGACACTTGAGTTCTACTGCAACTGGGGATTGCATGTGCAACTCAACAGGCCGAGTGCACAGGCGTTCCTAGACTTCGTAAAGCCCATCCTTACTTTAAATGCAGCCTTCAGCCAAGAGCAGCATGACGCTTTCCACACGCTCCTGACGTTGGACGCGTTCCGGCTGGAACTCCGGTCTGTATTGCCGGGCTTCGGGACCAACCTTGCCATCTGCGACGATCCTGAGTGCTGGCGCGGCTTCCTGCGTGCGTACTCGGCAGTTGTACAGGACACAGAACTTGCGTTCACGGGTAATTTTGCCTCCAGCGGACCACTCGAACTAACGGTAAAGAAAGTCACCATCCGTCCGGTTCTTGGCGATCAGATGGCTGATCCTGCAGTGAAGGTGTACCCGATGACATGGCTCATCGAATACGCGGACGGTCGTACTGGTCGGCTCGAATTGAGCCAGTTCGGACTTCTAGGAGCCGCCGTGGAAATATTCCCTGCTGTACCCGCCACTACTGGCGCAGCGTAGCTGATTGCGGACTCTTTGCCTTGCCGATATGATTCCGGGAGGTCGTATGGATTTTGTTGACAGAGAGCTAAAGTGCAACGACTGTGGAGCCGTTTTTGTGTTTACAGGGGGTGAGCAGGAGTTCTTCCACGACAAGAAATTTAAGAACGACCCGAAACGCTGCAAGCAGTGCCGGGCGAATCACAACCGTAGTTTCCGAAAGCCCGTTCACCCTGTTCGCCCTGAGACTAGGACAACATGTGCGGCATGCGGATCGGAGACTACGGTTCCCTTCACGCCCACTCAAGGCAGACCCGTACTTTGCCGTTCTTGTTTTCAGAAAAAACAGCCTCAAGCCGAACCCGCTGAGCTTCGGAACGTGGGTGCGGCCAGTGACCGTGCGGTGGGTGTGGTGATCCCCTTCCGGGCGGCGAAGGGATAGGTTTTTACCCGAAGGCGACGGTCCCCTGCGACGAACACCCAATAGTTAAAATGCGATGCGATGCGACGGCCATACGGCTACACCCGGACATCCGCGCTTTCAGGCTGCGCCGGGGGCGGTGCCCTTGAAATGGGTCACTTTGTCCGCCTGAGGACGACCTTTCGAGCCTTCGACTATGTCGAACTCAACCTCATCGCCTTCTTTAAGCGTTTTGTACCCATCCGATTGAATCGCTGAGTAGTGAACGAATACATCAGGCGCATCATCTCGTCCAATGAATCCGTAGCCTTTGGCGTTTTGGAACTACTTAACTATTCCTTTGCACTGAGCCACAGCTTTCTGCCTTCCTTGCATCTTCTTGGAGTGCTGGCGAACCGGGTGAATGGGAAACAGGTGCCGATACAAATTGTGACGCGATTCATCGAGAAATCGATGCCTCAGACCAAGCGCATAGAGGGAACTGAGTTCGGAGTTGTGATCTACCTCACAGGTGAGTGGTCGCTCGATTGAGGAAGTGACGCCATTCTACGCTGGCGGCATGTGTGGCGCAGTTCACGTTCAAGAAACCCCACCGAAGCAGGTGAACCGTCGTCTTGCAGGGGGAGAGGTGTGGCGTCCACCCGATCCTGTGGAATCAGGTTGCGCCACCTTGCCCTCGTGCGTCCAGTCCTCCTCTAGCTGCACTAGCGGCGTTGATCCGGCATTTCCTCTCAGGAGCAGAACAGCCCCCGAACGAATCGGTGCCGAACAAGAGTTCCCGGCAAAGGTTCTTGTCCTGAGCCGATGAAGTGCGTATACTTGTTTGCCTTCCCCGCCGAACCTTTCAGCAGTTGCTTGAACGGCAGAGCCCTTGGGCAGTTGCTGAACAAAGTAGTGTGTATACAGTTCCCAATTCGACGGGTGAACAAGGAGCTTCGATGGCAAAAATCAACATTGGTCGTGTCATTATTGGCGGTCTGGTTGCAGGAATCGTTGCCGATATCTTGGGGTACCTTGTCGATGGCCTCTTGCTGGCGCATCAATGGGCGGATGGGATGAAGGCGCTCGGTCACGGCGCTTTTTCGGTCAATCAGATCATATGGTTCAACCTGCTCGGGCTGATCGGTGGCATTGCACTGATCTGGATATATGCCGCCATCCGGCCTCGCTTTGGTGCCGGAGTCATGACTGCGGTGTGGGCTGGTTTGGCCTTCTGGGTTGTCGGCGTGGTACTCCCTAATGTCAGTTTCATGTGCGTCAGCGGCCTTTTCCCGCACCGTCTTTCGACGCTGACCACCCTCGGCGGTGTTGTGGAGATCGTCGTTGGCGCGATTGCCGGTGCTGCTCTTTACAAAGAGTCAGCCAGTTAGGGAGCTTCCCGAATTCACATGACTGAGGAAGTTGACCGGAGGGTAGAGTTTACCTTCACCCCGGCGACCAGCGCCTCTTGCTGGCGATCCCGGTTTATACCCCTCAGGGAGAAGCGGCGGACGATTTCATTATTGGGTTGGGCGTGGGGCTAGGTGGTCATGGACTGAACCGCTCAAAGTTGCAGAGAATGGGAACGATTGTGACCTATGTGGAAACGAAGCCAATCCGACGCCAAAGGCATCGGCTCCGTCCCAAGCTCGGAACATACGGTGCAATCCCTTTCGATCGTTGAGGCCGCAGGTCACAGCGGGGTCTCGACTAGCAACGAGACGAACATCGTTAAAGGTCTGTCCATTAAGGGAGAGATCGCCGGAGAGGATACGCTGTTTATCGACGGGACTGTCGAGGGCACCATCAACCTTCCCAGCAGCCATGTAACTGTAGGCCGCAACGGTCAAGTTAGAGCCCCCGTCACTGCCCGAGAAATTCTGGTGTTGGGCAGTATTTGGGGCAACGTTACCACTTCGCACCGCGTGGATATCCGCGCCGAGGGCTCTCTCACCGGCGACGTGGTATGCGCCAGCATTCATATCGACGACGGCGGCTACATCAAGGGCAGCATCACCATCTACGAACACAACGACAAGCCAGAAAAGCTGGAAGCTCTGTGACGGCCATCACAGATTGAATTCTCCGCAACAGGGACAATCACCGCGTCAACATGGTTCGGAGGGCGAGTAAGAAAGTCCTCCTTGAGCCGGACGACACGAGGTAGCAGTGGTTAGGGGAAGCCGCCGCTAGCTTCGTTAAGCGCAGGGATCACCAGTAGCCACGCGCTACCGACCTCCAGTGCTGGCTACTGGTTCCCTCTTTCTTCGGCAAATTGCAATATGAACGCCTCCGAAGCCATGTTTTCCTTCGGAGGCGATTTTTTCTGTCTTGGGAAGGACAGCCGTGCAATAGTGCCCATCCTCGGAAATGCTTTCCTATTAGGTGCCTGTTCCCGTGGCTGCTGTTCACCCCTGCGTCGTGTTCCCACAAGTATCATCCGCAACTGCGGACTTTAATCCGAACCACGTTCGAAAACACTGAAAGCCACTTTTCGTCGCCCATTCAGTGAGTGTTAAGGTGAGTGATCATGGCATCCCCACAGTTAACACCGGAGCAGGTGCAGCAACTCTCCGCTGCGGTCGCACTGTACATTGCTTTCCAACGTAAAGCATTCTTGCCCACATCATCTCCATTAACTTGGGAGCAGCGTCTAGCTATGGAAGGGTTCTTCCTCCATGTCGTCCTCGATAAGGCTCGACTGGTCGTCCTCCAGAACAGGCGTGTGCAGAATCCCAGTTTCTATCCACAGCTTTGGCAAGTAGGTTTTAGGGACTTGCCCGATTTCAGGATGATGGCCGCAATCACTTTCGGGAATGTCATCGTCTCCCATCAGCCGTTCACCCACGGACTCTTATTCCATGAGCTTGTGCATGTTGAGCAGTATCGACAGCTTGGAATTGCGGAGTTCTCCGATCTGTACGTTCGGGGATTTCTGACAGGAGGTGGATACCATGCGATTCCCCTCGAAAGGAACGCCTATATGCTCGGAGCAAGGTTCGAAACGAATCCGCGACATACATTTTCCGTGAGCGATGAGGTCACGGAGTGGATTCGGCACGACCGATTCTGAGCGGCTTGGGGGCCGCGCTTCGGGTAGGGGTGCAGTTTGAATTGTTGGCGGCTTTCTGGCGGGTCGCCTCTATCGGGAGTTCAATCCGTGCGTTCTAATCCATTCCCAAGCATCTTTCGGCAGCCATCCGTTATAACCATGATGGAGTGTACCAACGAACAAATGATCCCCCCGCAGGAGATGTGTCCTCAAATCTTCCACAACCTGCTTTGGCGTTTTGGACGTTACCAAAAGCCAAGTAGAAGGCAAGCAGTGCCACCAAACACCCTGAGCCCTCAGTGCCGCATAGAACGATGTGTACGCTGTGGCTTCCCCTTTGAGATTGTAGGTAACAATAAGCATTTGATCGCCTTGAATTTCTGGGTTTCCGGTGCTCCTGCCGGAAGGTTTTCTAGTTCGCCGAGAAGAAGCGAAGAAGTCCGTTTGCCATTTGGCAAACCCCTGCGATACGTTATCGGAAAGCGTTGCAGGACGCTATACACCTTAAATGTGTGGTTCGCCTGCCGAGACGATCCACACCTTTAGAGACGGAATCTCTACGCGCATATTAGCGCCAGAGAGGGTCGGTGTCTAGCAGAACTGTTAAGGCCCCGCGACATCCCCAAACTTGGATCAAGGTCAACGCACCAGTGGACCAAGGTGTAGCAAGTCTTGTGTCTGTTCTTGGAGAGTTTCCTCTGCTGGTCGCCGCCGTTCGACTGGCACGCGATGACATCAGCAGACCGTCGCCCCGGTTGCATTCCGTGATTGCAGACAGCGTGGGGCTGGCAAGGATGATTTTCGACAGGATCGTGCGATAGTCTTTTTTAAATCTGACATCAAATCTCAGAGAACGCCTGACGAGCAGTGCGAACTTCTGCCGCGAGCACCCGTAGCAGCTTGGGATATAACGACGGGTTCGCTTCCATCACATCTTCAAAGTCGGCGCGAGTCACGAACCTGACCTTGGCGCTTCTGCGAACCATCGCGGTCAGGGAGTAAGGTTCGTTCCCAATGATTGCAGGAAGGCCGAGCAAACAACCAGCGCCAGCACGAAGGCACCTGACGGCCTTGCCCGTTGTCGATTCCAACATGAGGTTAGCGTCTCCACTCTGGAGAATGTACAGGCCGGTCGGTACGGTTCCTTGTTGAAAGAGGACGCGGCCTTCGCGGCAAGAGATGGGCTGGGATCGCTTCTCCAACTCTTTAATTAGCTCGGCGTCAGCCTCGAAAGAGTTTTGTTTCAACGATGGCTCCCCTTGACCGCTGCAAGAATGTGCAACTCGATGGGCTTTCATGGCATGTATCGATGACGAATAGTCGCACCCGTTGAATCTCAAGAGATGTGATGTGCGACACATTAAGACTCAAGCCTATAATCTGGCCGGGTTCCCGTGGCTGCTGTTCACCCCTGCGTCGTGTTTCCACAAGTATCACTTGCCATTGCGGACTCTAGTCCGTTCCAGCAATTCTCGCTCCGCCCGTAGCCAATCCTGCTCCGCATATCCATCCTGATATCCGCGCTCAGCCCAGAAAATACGTGCAAGCTGCTCAATCTCCTCGCGAGACGGCTTCGGGGACTTCGCTACTTCAGCAGCTTTTTCTTTCTTTGCAGCAGTTCTGCGTGTCTTCGCTGTCGCCTTCGTATTCTTTACTTTCATCGCTTCCCCCCAATTGCCTGTTGGCTCTGCCGCGTTCAGTTGACTCGGGATCATACGCCACTTCCGGTGACAGTACAATCTACTGATGCGCCACGGCATCACGATTGTCTACCGTGAAGACATGGCTCCAACGGGCAGACCTGAACGCCTCTCTCGGAACTTTCTTTCATCCGCCGCTGACGCCGGGGAGCGAGAAATCGCTGCTGTCGAAGGGTGGATTTTGGGGGCGTGTGACCGGGCGACGAATCACTTTCACCTTTGATTCCCCTATACTTGCTCCATGCCTCCTCAAGATCAGAGCCATCAGGTGACCGAAGAACTCCAAAGGAGAGTGAGAGTCATTCACGATCTGGAAAGGGCAATCCGTCTTTGGGAACTACTACGGGATAACGCGCAGCGAGTAGTAAACGAAACAAAGGCATGTTCCGAGAAGCAGGGAGATTCCGTTGAGACCAACCCGACAGTTGTTAAGGCACGCGCTTATATTGACGCCTGCAACACGTCGATCCTTGCGGCCAAGGCACGAATTGACGAACTGGTAAGAGAGGATTAGAAATGCAAACCCGCTTCCGGCGCTTCCCACAGAATCCCGGACGGCTTCGATACGTCTCTGAAGCCAAGTGAACTCATACCCACTTTCTCAGGTCTGCCAGAAAGCCTCTCGGGGAAACGAGGGGCTTTCGTCCGTTGAAACGCCTATCGACAAAATCTTCCCTCGAGTGAGCAATGTAGGACAGATGGAAGTCTGGCACAAGCGTATCCTCTTCGCCATGGCTAAGGAAATACAAATATTGAAGGTTGAAAAGGACGGCGATGACGGCCTGATTGTGACGTTCTCAGATGGCACAACAGCCAGATATGTCGCGGAGGAATTGCTATTGCTAAGACCCATCCGAGAAGCTATCAAAGAGCCTGTGGATTCAAACTGAGCCACTACCCGGATGTCTGTAGTGTCCAAATTTCGGCGCTACTATTCCTATTTATGTTCTCCACGTTCCACTGGTCCTCCGTCATCCTCCCAGTATCCGAGCGCATCCACGTCGTCGCTGTTGACCGGCGGCTTCTTAGCGGGGGACGCCTTCGTGACCGGCCACTTCGGCTGGTGGTCTCTGACGATCCGGGTGGAGGCTTGGTTCACGTCCTCGCGCGTTTTTTGGGAATGCGCAAGACGCTTGTGCGTCGTGAACTCTTCGGTCAATGCTCCCTGATTCTTCGGATGGGGGCGAAAAACTATTCCGCACATAGAGCATTCAAAATCGCTCGTCATCTTACCTTTTGCATCCCTATGGCGCTTGAGGTAGAGATCGGTTCGCTTTGCCATGCTGCAAGTTTACGCCGGATCACGCCACATTTGATCTTCGTCACTGAGTGGGATTCTATGCAATCAATTCCCAATTCCACGGTTGATTGCCGTCCATCCGCCCCGATTACAAATCCTTCTGGAGCGTAGGTGTATGCAATGGCAGTCATGGCGATGATTGTAAAGCACATTCGGAACTCATCTTAATTGTAGAAAGAATGCGAGCCCACACCACGAAGCGTGCAGCAAAGCGAGTTACACTGTTTGCCATGAGCCTTAACGAGATTCTCGCCTCTATCGACTCTGAAATTGCCCTCCTCCGAAGAGCCCACGCTCTTCTCGCCGGTACACGTGGCGGGAAGTCTGCCGGTTCCCCATCCGTCAAGCCCAAGCGAACCATGAGCGCAGCGGCTCGGAAGAGAATTGCAGCCGCACAGCGGAAACGTTGGGCTGCGGTGAGGAAGGCTGTGAAACCTACTCCCGCCGAGGCCGCGAAGAAAGCCGCCCCTCCAGCCAAGAAGCGGAGAATGAGCGCGGAAGCCAAGAAGCGCATCGCAGCAGCACAGAAGAAGCGTTGGGCGGCGATTAGGAAAGCTAAGAAGGCTGTGAAAGCCGCTCCCGCGAAGAAGGTGGCAAAGAAGGCTCCGGCCAAGAAGGTCGTAGCCGCGAAGAAAGCTGCTCGTAAGAAGGCTCCTGCGGCGAAGGCGAAGAAGGCTGCGCCGGAGAAGGCCACTCCTACGTCAACAGAAGCCGCTGCGTCCTAACAGACGATTGAAGCGGCAGCGATCAGAAGCTGACCACAAAGCGACTTACGATGCCCAGTTGCCGCGTCCAAAGAATCCTATTCTTCTCTGACGACCCCAGCGTCTTTCAGCCGCTTGAGATGCCAAAGCACCGATGCCCACACGTCGCTTTGCGCGGGGGGATGCTTCATCAATTGCTTGAGTCCGAGGTCAAAGCACCGCTTGACCAATTCCTCAAGCGACCGAACCTGAGGATACGGTGTGAGCGCCTGATACTCCTCCCCTCTCCGGAGCTTGGGAGTTGCGGCACTTGTTAGACCAAACCGAGGAATCACATGGCCTCCCCAATCCCAGTCATTATAGAACTGATACGGGCTTGCGCCTTTAACTCCTCCGAACAGTCCGCTCCTCCATGAACCGCTCCAACTCTTTGACGGAGTACAAGACCATCTTGCCGACTCGCGTGACTGGTAGTCCCACTGTCCGCCTCTTACCCCTCCAACTTCTGAGAGTCGAGGCGCTCACGCCGAGAAGCTTCGCAGCGGCATGTTCGCGGAGGTATTGCGGCTCCGCTTCTGTCTTAGGCTTTGGTGGCGAAATGCCAATCCGGGCAACGACACCGCCAACAATCTTTTCGATGAGTTCCTGCTCCTGCAACCCCGTGAAAGCTGGACGTTGCTCACCAAAGAAACGAACTAGTGAGTCCGTCACACAATCTCGCACAGCTTCGACGCGCTTCTGAAGCCGAGTGAATTCTTCCTGAATCTGAACCAACGCCTCGCGTGCATCTGCCAGACTTCGTGATGTTCTTCGCATGGATTTCCTTTCGCGGAATGAGACTATAGTATTGAGGCGACCGAACCGGCTGACTGTTTACGGGATGTTCGCAGGAGCACCTGATGCCCCAGCCAATCTACACTTTGTCATGGATTCTGCCCATTGTGCGGCGTGGCGTCAAAGCGCGTTCTAACTTTGACTACGCCATGTATCTGCAACAACTTGGGGGCGAACTTCATCGTCTTCAGTTGGAAGGGGTTGTAAAAGAGCCACTGGACCGCCAACAGATGCTCCGACAAGTTTACGACTGGAATCAAGCGCCCAATGAACTATATAGCGCGGCTATTGAAGCGTTCTTCTATCTGTTTATCCGGGGCTATATTGTCCCGTTATCCAGCAATGACCAGCATCATCGCTTAGACCTGTACAGGTATACCGTCACGGAGCGTGGCTTGGAGTGGTTTAGTGGCGGTGACCCTCTACCAGAAGACGCTGCCGGGTATATGAAGTTCTTACAAGACCGCGTACCCAACATGGATGCGGTAATAAAGCAGTACGTGGGGGAGGCCCTCGTCGCGTTCGAGAGGCAAGCGTACTTCGCCGCTGCTGTGATGCTGGGGGCTGCATCCGAGAAAGCCCTATACATTCTCGCTGAGGCTATGGTTGATGCCCTGAAATCTCCGAAGGCGAAACAGACCCTTGAACAATACCTGAAAGGTCGCACGCTCAATCCGTTGTTTACTTTTATTCGAGATGCTTTTGAACGTAATCGTAGGACTCCCAACATCCCGTATGACGGTGCCATTCCCCACCTGATGTCCATGTTCGAAGCTGTCAGAACACAAAGAAATGATGCCGTTCATCCGACTACCGGACAGGTTTCCGCTGATTCTGTTCGCCTCCTCATGGCCTCTTTCCCGTTCACACTGAGCAAGAGTGAGGAGTTGCGTGCGTGGCTCGTGGCGAACCCGCATAGCTTGGACTGATTCGAAATGGAGCCTCAGCCATGACGATAGATACGAGCGGACTCTCAGAAGAACAAAAGGCAACCGACGAATTCAAATCCGTGTACGCCGGTATGATGCGCCAGTTGAACGCCCCCGGCTGTATCCCATTGCTTTGTGCTCACGAGGCCGCTCACGTTGTTTATTACAGGATGATGGGGGCGACTCAATTTAAGCCGCTGCATCCAAGAATCACCTGCGATGCAAAGACAGGGAAGCTCATCCCGATTCTTGCAGCCGTTGAGATAATTGATAAGCCACCTTGCCACGGTGAGAGTTGGCAACACTGGCTTAGGATGGATGCGCGAGGAAGCGTGGCGGGTAGTGTGGTCGCACGCAAGCTAGGCGCTACAGATACTGGCGGAGAAGAAGGCGATAGACTCGCATTCAATAATGACTGCGCCCAACTCGTGGCTCATTTCGGAGGTATTTCAATAAACACAGACCTGTTTTGGGCATGGGCAAGGCAGTCAGTAGAGAGGGATTTAGAAGAATTTCCAGACCGTATGGAGTCGATTCAAATTCTGGCTCTTGAGCTTCTGCCCCAGTTCGACCTGTAGCTGAATCTATCCCGCCCTCTATTTCTCGTTCGACGCGGTAGTGACTCTGCCACGGACATTGAGGTGTAGTTCGTTGTGCTCTGTTTCAGTGCTTTTCATAGACAGGCCTCCTATCTAAAGGAGAGGAAGCGCAGAAATGTGGAGCGACGGTGTGGAAGTTCAGATCGCCGCGTCGGTGCCTGTGCCTAAAAGAGCAGCCAGCAATGGCTCAGTCGAGGGATTCCTTCGCAGATTTTCGAAACGCCGCTTCAGGTCGCCGCTGATGTTGTATTTCGGATGGTCTATCCAGTACCAATACTCCCCAGCAACCCAAAGGTACGCATCAAGCTCAGCGAAATTGCAATTCAATTCCGCGACCCGCTTTAGCGTTTCAATATCTTCGGTGAACCTGTGATAGCGCCTCGTGTCCTTCGATTGCAACTGGCGACCGAGATGCCTTGCAAGCATCCATTCTGCAAACCCGTCCAGAATCGGGAGACTCGAATCAATGAAAAAATGAGCATATTTGGCTGCAAAGCTGTACTCGCGCCTATTCGTAACCCCGCGAATCTCAATGACGAGTTGTTCTACCAAATCCACACCCGACCATTGATTTGCTTTCAATATCCGTTCAACGCGGTCGGCGACTTGAGCAATTGCAATGATGTTCGTTCCATAAAGTGCATTGAGCACAATCGCTTTAATTCTGATGGCTTCGAGAGCATTCGGGAAAGCGGACCTCAGTTGCTCGAATTCCTTGCTTTCCCAGCCACCTGCCCAAAACGCCTTGGCCGCATCTATCTGAGCCTGTTTCAGCGGTATTGCCAGTTGCTGGATTGCTTCCATACCGGAACCTCTTCTTTCGAGTTCGCTTTTGACCGAATTGTACGCTCAACTGGTAAACTTTCCGGGTGAAGTGGGATGACCATCGCTCGTGGGTTTTGGGCTCCATCGCTGCCGCTCTTATCACGTTTGGCGGAGTGGTTTTCTCAGCGGTCTACACTGCCTATTACAACCGGACACATCATATTGCCGAATGGGGAACCATAGGGGCGAGTTTACGAACACCCGTGCCACTCTGGTTCGTCTTCTTACTTGGAGTTCTCGCGGGGTATTCATCGTGGAGAGCGTTCACTTCCAGCAAGATGACTCGTTATCTGAAAGAGAACTACACGGAACTCTACCGCTGGCAGACAATGGCAGAGATTCTGAAAGAGAAGAATAATTAACTGGAAAAAGAGCTTGAAGCCATGAAAGCCAAGGAGCCGATACTCCATGGTGTGTGGAATCCTTCACAGGCGTTTTGGCACATGGGAAGAAAAGCAAATGACCCGTCAATGCAAATTGGAGGTTGGATAACTCTATCGACCAGTAACACAGATGAGACGCTTCATCTGTTGGCCGCATACATCGGGGAACGACGCGCGGACATTTTCATGCCCGTCTCCGTGAAGCCGGGGGCCGTGGAAGACCAGATGGTAATGCTGTTTTTCACTCCGCCACTTACTGAGAATCCCAACGAACCATTCACGGCGACAATTGTGGTCGAAGACCAAAAGAACAGGAAGAATGCCCTACCGAGCTTCACGTTTCGGGCGACTGGGAAGACGCCACCCATCACACCTAATCCTTCGACTGGAGCAGCTTGTGATGCCGTGTCCCCCCAACGGCTCACTGACTAATCGTTGTAGACCACCGTGAAGGCCTCTCTATGGAAGGCAAAAAGCCCCAGAAATCGAGGCCTGTGAACGAGACCTTGTAAACCACCTGCTGAATACCTTGAATTCTGCCACCAAGGAGAGGAACGCTTCACACATGTGCGTTGCAAAGTCTCCAATTTTCGCGGCGCCCACCGTTACCGTGACTCCGGTTGTAAATTTCGATGAGAAGCTGCCGATACCGGCGCTGCAAAGAACAAGCCGCGTCTCGCCGTGGCAGAACACGGATGCAGCGCACAGGATGACGCACGGAAGGATTTTGCCGGCAAGAGAACTCACTGGCCCACCACCTATGACCGGCCTGTCATCCAGTTGCCTTAAGAACGAGGCCAACTTTGGCGTCCATTCTGATCGGAGAAACACCGCCCACGGCCTTGACATCGAATTGTAGCCTGCAGTTCGGCCACATCTCAACGATGGTCGACGAAGTGATATACGAAGGTCTCACAAGTCTCGGTTCAGAACCTTGAATGCATGACTTCCGGTTTGTCGGCCACACTTCCCTTTGACGAAATTTCGGTGCGCCAGGATAAGCCCGGCGCTTTCAGCGGGTGCAATTCCCGCCCCGGCAAGGGGAAGAGCCGCCCCACCGGGAATCGAGTCTTGGGCTCATGAAGGTAACGACATGGGTTAAGCGTAGACAGAGCGATGACCAGGCCGTAACGCAAGTGAAGCGATTGAGCCTCGTGAGTCATAAACCCGGAGGCCGACAGAGTCGAAATTCTGGAAGGCTACAGTAGGCGACCGTCAAAGGCGATGGGCGCTGGAGACTCCGGCGGGGTCGGAGAGCACGGCATGGTCAGAAATGGAAGCGTCATGACACCTGGGAGATCCACCGCTGTCTTGGTTCGGTAGTAACGGGCTGAGTATGTCGATCGAAAGGCCAAACCTGAGAGAGACAGATGCGACGGTGGAAGTCGGACCTCGCTTATAGTACTTCGAGCGCGGGAAAGCCGCGTACATGGGGAAGAGGCGAGGCAGGTTGAGTTGCTGGTCCAGGGAAACATTCCCTGCACTCAGAGGTAGGAGAAGGATGTCTACAAAACTGGACCAGATCATGGAGAAGGCAAAGGGTATGATCGCCCTCCCGTGAGTGCAACCTGTGGAGCCCGTTGCGGGAATTCCGCACGGCGGGTTCTACGAGGGGGGACGAGCACAAGAGGCGAACAGCCTCAAGGCTCGTCCCTACCCCCCCGGAAAGCGGCCCAATCTGGCCGGGATTTGAGTAAGGGAAGGGTAG
>CAVVUE010000010.1:0-81594 GCA_963751285.1 uncultured Acidobacteriaceae bacterium
GCCTCGTTCGCCGCGGTTCGCTTTCGTTCGTCTGCAGCCGGACCTGACACCGGGTATTTTCCGGATACTGTTTGGCATAAACACCCGGGAAAGAGCCCTGTGGCCGCAACTGATACCCGGCTGATACCCGGTTCCTTACGCTATTCTGTCCGTGCAGCCACAAGCTAGATTGGAGCGAGCATGATCCTGACGGATTTGAAAGTGCGCAACGCGAAGGCCAAAGCGAGCGACTACCGGCTCACGGATGGCCACGGCCTCCATCTCTTCGTTAAGAAAAATGGCAGCAAACTCTGGCGGTACAGGTACGAATTCGGCGGCAAAGAGAAGTTGATGTCCTACGGGGCCTACCCCGAAATCACGGTCGGAACGGCCCGTGAGTTGCATGAGAAAGCACGAAAAGCCTTAGCTCGTGGCCATGATCCCATGCTTGAGAAGGCCAGCGAGCCGAAGGGAGAACCGGTGGTTGCGAACCCCGGCGTGATTCTCCATCCTTTCCGCGAGGTCGCAACCAAATGGTTCGACTGGTGGAAGACGGATAAGAATGAACGCTACGCGGCCAACGTCAAGTCTCGCCTGGAGGATGATATCCTCCCATCCCTTGGCGATCTCGCCATCTCATCGATCACGCCCACCCAGGTCACTGAAATGGTGTTGACCATCGAGGCGCGTGGTGCATGTGACATCGCCCGGCGGGCACTGCAAATGACCGACCAGATTTTCCGCTACGCCATCCCGCGCAACCTGGCGACCTACAACCCGGCGGGTACGTTCAAGCCCAAGGACATCTTGAAGCCGATGGTGCGCGAGAGCTTCAAGCGCGTCGCGCCCAACGAGTTGCCGGGGCTGCTCAAGAAGATTCACTTCTACGAAGGCTCGCCGGTGACGAAACTCTGCCTGAAGTTGATGGCGCTCGTGTTCCTGCGCACCAGTGAATTGATCGAAGGAAGGTGGCCAGAGGTGAACATGAAGGACGCTCGATGGGACATTCCCAAGGAGCGCATGAAAGGGCCCGAGGCGAAAAAGCAGCCGCACATCGTGCCTCTATCCAGGCAAGCGATCACTGTGTTGACGGAACTGTGGGAGTACAGGAAGAACGATAGGTGGATGTTCCCAGGTGAGCAGGGCGCTGCGCACCTCAGCAACAACACCATCCTCCACGCGCTGGAGAGGATGGGCTACAAGGGATTGATGACCGGCCATGGCTTCCGTGGTGTTGCCTCAACCTATCTCCATGAAGCGGGTTACGAGGATGACTGGATTGAGATTCAGCTCCACCACGTTCCGGAGAATGAAGTGAAAAGCGCCTACAACTGGGCGAAGTATCTCACGCAGCGCAAGAAGATGTTGCAGGATTGGGCGGACCACCTGGACGAGCTGCTGGCCGAACAACTGAAACGCCCTGGGAAGGTGTAGAGCGGCTCTCAGCAACACGATCATGGTTCCACTGGTAGACCTCATCTTCAATCCAGCCGACCGCCGTACCGCCAAGCTTTATCGGGGCGGGGAAGCTTCCCTCCCCGATCCTCTTGTACAGTGCGGTCTTGCCCAGGCCGGTCAACTGCTTGACGGCGGGGAGGCGAAGGAAGCGTATCGGGTTGGTATTCATAAAAGGTCCTGCCAGTTCGTGCTCGGTGCTCATGCGTCGTCCTTGCCAATGGGTTGGCGAGTATCGACTGTCACGAGGTAAATCTCCTTTGAGTTCAGCATGTATGCTTGCCGATTGAGCCATCTGAATCGATGCTCAGCCCGCATTCCTAATTAGGCCTCGATTTATCGGGAAAAAACGAACATGGGCCCTCGTTCTAGCGGCATAGCAATTGATTCGGGAGAAACAAATCAAGACATAAAAAACCGTTCCGGGTTGAACTCCAGAACGGCATAAACGGAAACGGAAATGCTGGCTAGGCCTAATACTGTTCACTTAGCTATCCTGATGGCTGCTTGGATGTTGATCGCGGGCAGGGTCTTGCCGTGGCGCGAACGGAGCGGGAAGTTGCTCATCTTGCGCTTGACCCCGCGAAGATTGTGGCGATCGCGGCTGGAGACGACGCGTTCCTCGAGTATTTCGCCAAGCACCGCCTTATGAAAGGCTCTCCTCTTCGCAGGGGGGAATGGCGCCATAGACACCCATTTTGCGGCGGATCACGCGCACGGCGTGGAGGAACGAGAGCCGGTCGGGGTCTTCATCGGCTTTGAGGGCGGCTTCGTGCATCAGGCCGCGGATGGCGAAGTGAGCCATCAAAAGTCCGTAGAACTCTTGACGCACCAAATCCGGTGTCTTGCTGCGCAGCACGATCTTGGCGCCGCGCAGGTGGGTCTTGAGTTCATCGAATGCCGTTTCTATCTCCCAGCGCTCGTGATAAAGGGCGGCGAGTTCATCGGCTGCAGCTTTGCCAGGATCGAGGATGGTGGTCGCCAAGCGATAGATCGGCTCGGAGCCCGCGATTCCTTCCAGGCGGTAATCGATCACGCGAAGAATTTGTCCGTTGGTTTTGTGTCGCCAGTCGCGCTCGGAAGGATACACCTGGCTCAAATAGGAGCCATCGGGCAGGCGTTTCTCTGAGGCCATGCGCATGTTCTTCTTCATCCGCCAGAGCAAGTCCGCGCCCGTGCCAGATGCCTGATTCCACAGTTCGAAGCCGAAGAAGTTCCGGTCAGCCAAACAGAGCATGCCTTTACGCAAAGCCGGAAGAACCGATTTTGCCAGCGTGATTTCTCCGGTCCGGTAACCGTCCATGTGACTTCCAAACAGCACGTGTGTGCCGTTCTCCACCAGGGACACAAAACGGATTTGAGGATAAGCACTTGAACCGCGGCTGGCTCCAGGACGAGAGAAAGCATCTTCGTTGGCCTTTTCGTCGGCAACATCGAATGTGCTGCCATCCAGGCTCACCAGGCGCCACCTCCGATACCACGCGCCCCGCGTGCTGCCGACAGCCACCGGCTTGACCAACTCATCATGCAACTGCCGCAGTGGCTCCCAGCCCAGCCGCGTTCGGGCCTGAGAGATGCCCGATTTCCCAGCCACCCGCACACCCAATGACGGATCGCGCAGCCACTGGACTGCTTCCAGAAGACAACGCAATACCTCGCGATAGGACGATGGCATGTACAGCGCCAGAGCGATGACGTAGTAGACAACCACCTGTGCCGGCAGATCGCGCTGACGAATGCTGGACCTCCCTGTGGTTGAAAGCACTGGCCCGATGCTGGAGAGAGGAAACGTCTTGGTTATTACGCCAAGGCTGATGTAGTCCGTGATCCGGGCACCCGGAGGGAGTTCCGCAACCGTACGCGCCAACCGTGGCCTCCTGTCCTTGTCTCATACAGAATGCCACAGATTTAGTTAAGTGAACAGTATTAGGGCTAGGCCGTAACAACATTTGCACTTTGCGGCGCGATGTCTAGCTATTGAAGTAGATGGTGGCCAGTCGATACGAGTTGAGAGGATCACAGTGGGAGCGGATCAAGGACGTTCTGCCTGGGCGCAAGGAGCATGTGAGGTGTACGGCTGAGAACCACCGCAAGTTCGTCAATGGGTTTTGCGGGTACTTCGCAGCGGAGTGCGCTGGAGCGACCTCCCGAGCGCTACGGAAGTTACAAGAGCGTCTACAAGCGGTTCGTGCGCCAGTCTCAATCGGGGGGAAGCGGATCTTCCACGAATTGGTGCGGAGCCGGAAGGATCAATACCTGATGATCATTTCGACCCTGGAGCGCGCCGATCAGCAGGCGGCCACGGGCCGCAAAAAGGGCGCAGACAACGCTCCGGTGCATACCCAAGGTGGTCTGACGACCAAGGTCTACTAGTTGGCCGGCGAACTGGGCCTGTCGCTGGCATTCACGATCACTACCGGGCAGGTGGCAGACTGCACCAAAGCTATCGCATTGCTCGCTGAGTGTCCGACGGTGGCTGTCATCGCCGATAAGGGATATGATTCCGACGCCCTGGTCAAGCAAGTCGGGGCCGCGGGCGCTAAAGCAGTCATACCCCCCCGCGAAGCAATCGCAGAGTCCAGCGCGGAAATGACGGACACCTCTATCGAAAGTGAAACCAGATCGAACGCTGTTTCAGTAAGCTCAAGCAATATCTCTGCTTTGCCAATTGCCGCGAGAAATCACAAACATGCTTTCACGCCCGCGCATGGATCATGCCCCTGCTTCATATCGATATGGGCTAGGGCTTGAGTGGTTGCAATTCATCTATCTCAGGCATTTGTTCGTCTCGAGCGGCACGATACATCAACCGCAAGGTTTCAGCCACAGCTCTTCTTTGCTCATCCACCGGGCCCCGTAGCGGCCATCGCTGGCCGGAGTAGTATCGAAACGCCTTATCAAACCATTTATATCGCAGATCGTCGTATACCATCCTTGACTCGAGCGACTCCGAGGTCCGCAACTCAGGAAACCATAATGGGATCCACCCAAGCACCCAAGGATTAAACAAACACAATGCGTCACTCTCATCACTGAGTTCGAATTCATCGTGCAGTTGCGTCAGTGAATCCGGATCAGCGCTGAGTAGTATTGCAATTGCCCTATGTTGTACGGAATACTCAGCAGCCTTCCTGCCTTTGCCTTGCGATTCCTCATGTGTGGCAATCACTTTCGGCAACGAAGACTCTAAACGCTCGCTCGAGGGTTGAGTTTCCTGCGCGCGAGCGGGAGGAAAGTCAATCTTATGCTTCCTCAACTCCTTCTTAAGGTGCCTTACCTCCGACTCAAGGTTATCTTGGCAGGTCTTTAACGTTAGTTTATCCTCATGAGTCTTGCCGCATTGACAGAGACGCTGGGTAACTTCTGCCCACGACTTTCCCAAATATGTCTTGCGAAACAATGCTTTGATAGCGGTATGCCGAGACTTAGTGGGTCGTCCCTTCTTTTTGATCCGCAACAAAGCCAGGTTCAAATCCCACAAATTGTCCTGCTGTAACGCCAACTCAAGGCCGGCCTTTTTCGCCAGAGCGTGGCCGCGATAAACCCATTCCCAGAGAAACTTGAATAATTCATCGGGTGGCTCCGCGCCCTCGCCAGAGCGCGTCATGTCAAAGCAGCGATTCCAGATCGCATTTAGGAGCGCACCAATTGCAAGCTCGGGCTTTTTGTCCAACTCTTGGTCGGACGGGTACGTCACTTCGAGTACCAAGCTTCCAGCCTTCTCAAGCAGTCTTCCTACAGGAACGGGCGACATCTGCGATTCCTCCGGGGCCCAGTATCACAGTTTTGACTGCCACGGAACAACTGCGCGCAATTTGTCGAGTGCTTTAATTGTTTCGTCCGAAACAAATCATGTTGTCTTCATAAGGCCTCTCTTGCATCGATTTCGGTTGCTACGCGGCGCAAGATGATCGTGTGGCAGGCGAAATCACTAAGCCCAGTCCGATGGACTAGCGGGTTTCGCCGACTGAAATCAACTGAAAGGCATGCGGTTGCTCAACACCTTTAAGTTGAGACGAGAAAAGCACGCAGCATGCTGCATGCTTTTTCAAAATGTCCATTCAGGAGTAGAACACAATGACAACAGATATTGTGAAACAACACGACGTGACTCAGATTGATAAGCTGGTCGCGACGTATTCCAAACTCGACCCGGCAGCAACGGCTGCTAAGTGGGAAGAATTGGATGGGGCAGTCGAGAAATCGATTGTCGCGATTGACCAAGAGTTCGATGCACTCGGTGCCAACCTTATTAAGGTGCGAGCGTTCTTGAGTCAAATGGAAAATCCTGGGCGCAAGGGCATCATTGAAGGCATCGTCGGTTTCCCTGCGGATTTGACGTGGACGACCTACGCACAGGACGTGGCCGCAACGCTGAAGATTTCCGCTCGGTGCCTTCAAGACAAGATTGCTGGTTATCAGCTTGGTCTGCCCGACGGCCAGTTGGCTTCATCCGCCAAGCGGAGGGAGAAGAAGCAGAAGCAGCAGTTAGAAGCAGCCACCGCCTCGGTAGTAATAAAGGATACGCCCAGCGATTGGACGGGAAATGTTTTCAAACCCGCTGCCGCCACTGCTTTGGTCGAAGCTGCACGGGCTGCGAACAGTGTCGTTGAAGCTTATGACAACGGGTTTGACACATCACCTGCAATCGCAAACCTCAAGAACATCGCGATCAGCGGTCGCAAGTTGAACGCCATTCTTCTCGCCGTTGATATCGAGGCAAAGGATAACGCGACCGCGCCCCCCGACTCAATCAACTGGAAGGCTGCGCTGGCCAAGCTGCTTGATGCGCTGGATGCAGACCGCATGACCCAGCATCTCAACAAGCGGACGAAGGCCGTGATTTCTGAAGTGGAGGGACTGGTCAATTCAGTCCCCGCAGCCGTAGTGGAAGACCAGACCGCCGTGGAACCCTACGACGCCGAGTACGCCGATCGCATCGCTAAGATCGGGGGGCCTGGCACCAACGACGAGATTGCCGAGAAGGTAGCCGTCAAGGTCAAGGCCAAGCGCGCGGGCAAGCCGCGCACCGGCGACCCCGCTGCCACGCCTGAGGAAAATTGCCAAGCTGCGGCCTGAGCCGCAAGCAAAGTATGACCTAGTCAAGCTAGGAAGAATGTAGGAGCCAAGTATGGATGAGCCCATTATCACCTTTGGAGTTCTGATGGGAATGGAAGCCGAGGAGGCGCAGGACAAGGGGGCCGGCGATCCCGGCAGCAATGTCCTTCTCATTTTCTGCCCGACGGCCGAGTCAGAGGTAGGCAAGATCGACACTACGCCGCGAATGATGGATCTCGCGCTCATGGGCTTCGCGCCCGTCGCGATTACTCGCTGGAATCCGGAGGACTCACGCTATTACTCGGTCTTTGCTAAGGATGGCCTCTCCCAGATCATGCATAACGCAGTATTGAAAGAAACAGGGACCTTAGTTCGGGAGGCATTGGAAGGTCCGGAACTCCTGAAGTACGGTACTACCGACAACAACTGAAGATGTTTGAAACGGTGGCATAGGTTAAGCGTGTAGTGGATGGCGATGCCATCTGGATTTCAGAAAAACTGCAAGAGGTACCAGAGGAGTTCCGTGCCGAGTACGCATGGATTCTTCCTCTGCCGAGCATTATGAGCCTCGCCACCTTCATTCCAATCTCCGATGAGATGAAGAAGAAGTGTGAGCAGTTCATGAAAGAACACTTGAAGTGAGACCCGTGGGAGTTCACCCACCCCAACCCGCTTCAACTGGAGAAGAGTATGACCAAATATCGCATCATTCGCGCAAGCAACCGTGAGCCGCTTTCAAATTGGGTGGACGACCCCACGGAGTTTCTCGCCCACCTTGCTTCCCGCCCTGAGTGGGCATCCAAAGAAATCGTGCAGTCAACCGACGACCCGGACTACGACCCTGACACGATAACCTCCATCGCCGAACTCGACTCCACTTATCCCGACCGCATAGCAACTTGGTCAGCGCAGTGCGGCTATATCGGCGACCTTGACCTTGACATCCCCCAGTCGGACATCGACAACGAAGAACGCTTCGATGAGTTCGAAAAGGCGGCTGAGGCGGCTGCACGGGGCGAGGAACTCCACCATTGTAAGGAGTGTGGCAAGCCGACTGACATGGCGTATTTAGAACCCCCTAATCCCGCCGTGGTCTATGTGTGCGAGGAGTGCTGCCCCGGACAAGTGACAACGATGACCAGCGGCGAGTTGCTTCAACGGCTCATCGACCGGGCGGAAGAGAAGGAGAACGAATGAGCAACTACAAACTGAAGGCGGATGGTACCGCCACGCTTGATGTCCAGATAGGCAACAACATTAAGCACCTGACCTTTGACTACACCGAGACCGCGATGCTTGCGGCCATCGTTGCTCACCTTGCCAAGTTTGGGCTCTGCCCCGGAAGGTTGATTTCGAAGAACTGAAATGGGAGGAGCCGTCAGCCGAGTTCCGATTTGCGCGCGGCAACATGGGGCAAAGGGACAATGTGTTGGGCATGCCCGCCGGTTCTAAGAAGGGGTACATCAATTGAGGGATCCTGGAGTGGACCCTAATCGCCCAGCCCATTCACGCGGCCGATCGAATGCAACGTGTCGGCCATGATGTACGGCCCCGCCGGATCCACAAACCCGTCCTCAACGTAAATAGCGACGACCGCCCCAGGACGATCCTGGAGCGGTCGATCTCCATCGTCGTGTACTCCCGGCACTCGAGGGCGGCAAGTACATCGGCCGGCCGCGGCGGCCGGAGCGATACGAAGACTTCGATGGCGGTTCGGCCGATTACTTGATGAAGATGTTGGCGCGGTTGATGCCCGGCCCTTCAGGCAAGGATGCCCAACTTCCGCATCTTCGCCTGCTGGCGCCGGCAGTCGGGCAGATGGTCCTCTCATCCCTGGCGACTGCTGATGATCAGGCGACAATCAGGGCAGCGGTAGATCGGCGGCGTGATGACGATACCTCTCCTCGCTGCGATTGGGTCTAAGCCGGTCTACCTTGCACCGGAGACGGAAAACAAGAGCTGCGGTAATGTCAGGTCTGATTTCAAGGTGTGGGTCAGGCGCATACAGCTTCATGTTCTTCCATCCACTTATGCCAGTTCGACTGGCGGGACTGGTTACTCTTCTGGCGGTCCCTTTCCTTCCGCTCAGCAGCTTCTTCATCCTGTGGAGGTTCATCCGCCATCCCCAAGGCGATACACCATCCGTCGTAGAGGGCATTGAGTTCATTTTTCTCGATGAGTTCCAATGTCTCTGCGGCCAGTGCCGGGAGGTTCTCCGCTATCAAAGCCGGGTGGGTGTACTGGGTAGGATGCTTGACCTGACTGACCACCAGCAAATCCCTGAGCATGGAGAATCGAGGCAGGTAGGCATTCTCTCCCTCGGTCAACTGGTACAGCTTGTCGAACTCTTCCACCCACACGGTTTCCCAATCTGCTGGCGGGGACAGCTTGGCGTTGTAGTACACCTGAAGCTTGTAAATTCTCTCCACCATACTCTTAATAGTTCTGAGCCGCGCGCCGGCCTCCGTGGCCGGTGGAACCGGCGCTGGAGGCATGGGGGGTGGCGGGGTCTTGGGAGGCTTTACTACCGGGGCCGCTTTCGCGGGCGTTGGCTCAACGGAAAGCGGCTCATTCCTCTCAACCAGGACGGGAACCTGTACGGTGGCCTTCACGGAGTGAAGCTCAACCCACTCTGCGCGGGCAAGGACAGACCAAGCATCAAACTCAGCGGGAAACGGAGAGTCATACTTCGGAGACTGCTTTCGCTGAGGCTTGACGGCGGACGCAGAACGCACGGGGTTTTGCTTTTGGTTTTGGTTCGGCTCTTGGTTTTGTTCTTGGTTTTGCCCTTCGTCATTTGAGCGAAGCGAAAAAGTCTCTCCGTGTGGCGGCATAGCTATAGCCACAGCCGGAGAAGTAGCCGGAACGGTAACACAACGGGAGCTAGAAACAGAACCAGAACCATAAACCTTAGGCTGAATTTTTCCACCAGTAAGATTTCCGCCACCCTCTTCATGGCTGAAATTTTCAACCACCCCCTCTTTGAGTGGGTCATCCACCCGCATGGTCAGAACTTTGCTTGCCCCGCGTGTGGGTTTCTCAAACTTATCCGCTGCACTGCCTCCTGTGAGCGTCAGCCAGCCGTTCGCGAGAAGATATTGCTGCCACTTCATCACGGTGCCCCTATCGACGTTCATGATGGCCGCAAGGGTGCGGGTTGAGAGGTAGCTTTCGTTATCCTTGGACTCGTGCATCCAGTACGCCAGCCACAGGTGTACTGCACCGGAAGGGAGGCCAAGTATCCCCTTCCGCTGGCAGTCGAGTACTTTGTAGATGGGTTCAGCCATTGCTCCCCTCCGCGGCCTTTTTCTTGACCATGACCCCGCTGGCGTACTTCACCACATCCAGCTTGGTCTTGCAGTAACAAGGGTCGGGTTTCTCGCCTTCGGCTTCAGCTTCTTCAACCTTCTGCTGGCACTGATTGAGCCAGTCAGCTGTGCGTTCGAATGATTCAGCGACGATGTCGAAGTCATAACGGCGAAGCCAAACGCCGAACTGACTCTCGGCAACCATGAACTCCTGCGGGAACAATTCGGCGTAGAGTTCCTTCAAAGCCGCCGTCTCTTCCTTCTGGCGGCGGATGCGATTGAGCAGGTCTGTAGCTTGGCTCATGGCTGCTCCCCACAGGCCCCTTCTTGCGGGGTTTCGGTCTTTGGACGTGGCCCGGCCGGCCGGCTGATGTTGTTGTTTTGTGCGATTTTCAAGACACTGGCCTCGCTCAAGCCGACGCGTTCCCCCACACGCCAGTACGGCCATTCGGGGTGAGCCTCGATTTCACGCAGTACGGCAATCTCAAAGTCCCGCCGCACGGCGTTGAGAGCCTCGATGAGTTTTGATTTTTTGGATGTAGTAATCATTGTTTCCTCCACAGATGCCTGTTCACGACTGGCATCTACTAGCGGAGTCCTGTATTCAGTTTTTTATGGATTCCACGGCGAGAAGTCTTGGGTGACAGGATCGGAATCCCAGAAGCGCTGCGAAAACTGAGCCCTCGTGCCAGGCACGCCTGCGCGCGTGCGAGCAGGGAGCACAGCTGTGGGTTCATGATCAGGCGCGCGTTGGGCGTCAACTCTGGCCAGTTCGCTGGTCGCATTGGGCCGGCGATCGCACGAGGTGCGGCGAGTCTGCCAAGGCAACCCGCCACAGTCTCTTTCTCCTGGGTGGAGGGCGAAGGCACCGGTACGGATCCGCCGAAGCCGGCGGCCGTTCGTTCGCGGCCGGTACTGCGGTCAAAATTTGGGGTTATAAACCCGAAAATCTGACTTTGAAAGAGGGGAGTGTGGGGTGGGTATTTCCCCACTTCAACAACTTCGTCAGCCTTGAAGCAGTCTATGGTAGGTTCTGTTGCATGGCCTCTGAGGGTTTCATATTATCGGAAGCCGGGGAGATACAGCTTTTCGATTATGGCTACGCCCTGACCAGGCACAGCGTCGAGGGACTCACTTCCGAGCGCGTACGAACGTCAACTTGGGTCGGGGATGAGAAAGAGTACAGCAGTCGAAATCAACCGGTCCATCACCAAATAGACAAGGACTCGGAATGAACTGATGTGGATATAAATACCATATTATCAATCATATAGTTGTATTTCTTGCAAGTTAATTATCTCAGATCGCCGACGCGTTGGCATCGACTTTCCGTATCGATTCCTCTCAAAGTGACTATTATGGTAAGCAACGTGGATTCAATCAGATTGAAACCCCTACGCAACGAACCTCATCGTCGCGATTGCGGCATTCAGATCGAGATGCGTTTTTTTGCCGCGGTTCGTTCAATAGCAGATGAATGTTACGGCCTTTCATTCCGAGTACATTGCCCCCGATCCTACTGATCGGTCCAAATCCCTATCAAATAACGGCTCTCTGCTCGCCGTCGCTGAAGCTCAGGTCCAGCTAGAGCAAGAACATGCAAACGGCGTTCAGCTACTCGCACGCCTGCGCAGGCTGGTACGGAAGAAAGCCGGTCGTCGACTCTCCGCGCTATCCGCCTGCAGAGCGATCCTCCAAGGGACCCATCCGGATCGGGAGATTCGTGATTTCTTCGAAGAATCTGCCGTCAGCCGACAAACACTATTGGATTGCTACCTACTATGCGTTGCTCATGCCGCCAAAGAAGCGGCTTAAGCTCGCTGCGTATTTCACGCCACCGCAACTCGCTAAGTACGCCATCGAGAAGCTCCGTGAATTAGGGATTCATCCAGGGACATCAAGGATCCTCGATCCGTCGTCCGGCGGAGCTGCATTTCTTGTGCCGTTAGCCCAAGTGATTGCGCTCGATGCCAGAAAGAAGCAGCTGGATCCTCGTGCGACGTTGGACAAGATATCCGCGATTACAACGAGGATGATTGCAGATCCACTGAAGAATTGACGCGGTGGCTTAGAAAGATCGCAGAGGAGAACAATATCCACGCGCCACTATCGATCGCTGCCGCCGCCGCTGATGCAGAAAGGGCTCAGCCGGCTTCGAAGGAATTGCCTCCGGAGGTCGTAATGAGGCTGGATACAATAGTGAAACTTCGCGCGCGGGGTGATGATTTCTCCCACTTCACTGGGTGATCTTCTCGATTTCCATCGCAGGGAAGAGAAGCCAATGTGGTGGCGGATGTTCGACCGGGCCAAGGCCACAGCGGAAGAACTATACGACGATTCTGGCTGCATTCAAGATGTTCGGGCCTTTGGCGCCCCGAAATCTGAGAAGCAGTCGCAACTGCAAACATATAGTTTTGATCCATCGCAGGAATGCAAACTTTCTGGGGATGGAAAAACCTCAGTCATGTTTTCCTTTAACCTCGATGCAAAATTCACCGTGACTGCAATCGATTTGTCGGCAGGGACGGTTCAGATCAAGATTGGCAACAAAACATTGAACGAAAAATTCGGCGGCTGCTTCCCGCGACAAGGATCTCTGATTCCCTACGAATATGTCCCTGCTGCAGCCATTCAGGCTGCACTGACCGAAGTCGCTTTGAAGCATCTAAAAGGAAATCTTCACGCACCTGTGGCGGCTTTACTTGGGCGCATGCCGCCTGCACCGACATTGCAAGGGACGGGTGAGGCCACGATTGATGCCGGTATTCGCATTGCCAATTCGATGGCTGGAATGTGCCTAGTCGTCCAGGGTCCTCCAGGAACCGGAAAGACATACACTGCGGCGAAGATCATCAATGCGCTACTGACAGCGGGAAAGCAAGTTGGCATTGCATCCAACAGTCATAAGGCCGTGATAAACCTTCTCACTGAATGCGGAAAGGCGGCCAGGGGAAATGGCGGCTCGCTAAGGGGAATCAAAGTCGGCGGTGATGATGAGGACCTGCTGTTTTCGGATAACCCTGCGCTTCGTCACGTCCAGGGCAACAAAGATGCGCGAGCCGCTTACACGAGTGGCGTCGTAGGCGGAACAGCGTGGCTTTTCACTCTGCCGGAGTGGGAAGGGGTTCTCGATTTCCTTTTTATAGATGAAGCTGGTCAGGTGTCACTGGCGAATGCAGTTGCAATGGGTCGATGCGCGAAGAATCTCGTTCTGCTTGGCGATCAGATGCAACTCGAACAGCCAATTCAGGGCACCCATCCCGGCGATGCCGGACTCTCATCCCTGCTATATGCCCTCAAGGACCTGCAAACGAGCCAACCCGATCTGCCAGTTTTCCATGCGGTAGTACCCCAGGATTATGGTCTCTTTCTGGGCGAGTCGCGCCGGATGCACCCATCCGTGTGCCGATTCATCTCCGAGAGTATTTATGAGGGTCGTCTCGGCTCACACCCTGATTGCGGAAAGCAAAAGATTGCGGTCGCAACTAATCCGCTTTGCATTGTCACCAAGGAGTGCGGCGTAGTTTTTGTCGGCGTCGAACACGATGGAAACATCCAGCAGAGTGATGAAGAGGTCGATAGGGTGTTGGCCGTTTACAACGAATTGCTTGGTCGTCCTTATACGTTCTCGGAAGGAGGCACAAAGCCTCTCGCATTGGAGGATTTTCTCTTCATCGCCCCCTATAACGCCCAAGTCCGTGCACTTCAAGCTGCACTACCATCTGCCGCTCGCGTTGGCAGCGTCGATAAGTTCCAAGGACAAGAAGCCCCTGTCTGCATCCTTTCGGTCTGTTCGAGCTACGGCGAATATGGGTCTCGAGGCCTAGCCTTCATCTTGGATCGAAATCGAATCAATGTAGCCATATCTCGCGCAAAGTGCTTGGCCGTGGTGGTTGCCGATCCGCGCATCGCAAGCGCAAACGCGAGTTCTATGGACGAGATGATGCTTCTCAATCTGTTTTGTAAAATAGCTAACTCGTAGTGTCGGTGAGATGCGTCGACTAGGCGCGCCGATGCATACAACGTTTTCTGGAGTCCTATTACTGAGCCTAGTTAGCGGCAGTTCCGACACGGAAAGCTCAACGACTTAGCAGAATTTTTGCAGAAAAGTAGCCAAATTCTAAACCTCGCCGGTATACTACTAAGTGTACGAACTAAACCCTCCCACCCGAATCCCTATCGAGATTTCTCCTGCTCCAGACCCCTACTCCGTCGAGTTTGAATTCGACCGGCACCTTGGAGTTTCGGTGATTCTCCCGGCCACGTGTGCCTTGGCAGCGAAGTTGAAGGCATGGAGCCTGTTTCCCGAATACAAACGCAACGCTACAAACACTTCTGTCCACAACGTCAGGTACGCCGAAATTGATTGGCAGACTGGCCGCTCAATTGTGGTCAAACGGCAGAGGAGACCAGCAATCCCGGTTCTTCTTTCCTCGGAGCCCGACGAAGGCTATAACAACGACTGGAGCATCGATGATGGGGGTACGCCGTGACGCAGGTTTGGGAGAGGCTTTGGGTCGGCAGACTCACCGATGCCCAACTGCTGGCTAAGGGGAATCCAAGCCACGTCGACACGGTAATCTTGTGCGCCAACCGTGGTCGCAGCGCTATTTGACCGCATCGGCTTTCTCGGTTTCGCCCGAGCGTTGACCTATCTCAAGGATCTGCGGCCGGTCATGGCACCTGCCAGGGCGTTGGTCGAGAGCATTGCACGGGAGCTTTCCCATTCAACCGGATCAGGAGGGTAGAGATGATTACGCGAGATAACCAGGGCAAGATTGTCGGGCAAATCGAGCATTTACGCGATGCCCAGGGCAACACGGTGGACACGAACACCATGTACGACTCCCGCGAGCGACCGGTCATACAGCTGATCACGATTCGCGACACGCAGGGGCATGTTGAGAGCCGGACGATTCTGAACGGCAAGCTGCTGCCCTGAGCGGGCGGCAGGCAGCGGAAGCCGACGAAGGTCGCTGCCAGAGAGCCCGTTTCGAAGCGGCACCGCCCGAGGGTGGGTGCTTGTTTTGGCAAAAAGTCTGACTGACTTGACCTTGCCCTCAGAACGCGTATCCCTTAGGTCGGTTGGTTTTAGAGATTAATTCATCTCGTCCTAGTCGTCGTGGCGGTGGGAATGTGGAAATCGGTTTGATCGATTTCCAAGGTTGGTGGGAAGAGTGGGAAAACAGCTCCATCGTTTTTCCACGCTTTCCATCGACCGGCATTTCCACCGTCTGCTTCGGTTGCCGCATTCATCATGCGGCGGCCAATGCATGTTCGTTCTCCCAGTGGCGTTCGAACGCCACGGGGCTGAGATAGTTCAGGGTTGAGTGCATGCGTTGCCGGTTATACCAGAGCAGCCAGGCCAGCGCAGCGTCCTTGGCCTGGCGAATGGTTTGAAAGCGCTCGCCGTGCAGTCGCTCCACCTTCAGCGACCCAAAGAGCGTTTCCGTCACCGCGTTGTCCCAGCAGTTCCCCTTGCGGCTCATGGAAGCCATGATGCCGTGGTGGTCGAGCATACCGCGAAAATCATCACTGGCATACTGGCTGCCACGATCGCTGTGAAAGATCAACCCTCTTCGTTGCGGACGGCGCGCGAACACGCCCATCTCCAACGCGTCGATGACCAACCTGCGGTGCATGTCGGGCCGCATCGACCAGCCCACTACCTTGCGACTGAACAGGTCGATGACCACCGCCAGGAACAACCAGCCCTCGTCGGTGGCGATATACGTGATGTCACCTGACCACGCCTGGTTGGGCGTATCAGGACGGAAGTTGCGGTTCAACAGGTTCGGCGCGATCGGCAGATCATGCCGGCTGTCGGTGGTCACTACCCGGAAACGCCGTTTGCCGCGGGCACGAATGCCGTGCTGCTGCATCAGCCGCTGCACCCGCTGCTTGCCCACACGAATGCCGCGCTTGACCAGTTCCCGCCAGATGCGCGGCCAACCGTAGGCTCCCCGATGTTCCGCGTACACCGCGCTGATACGCGCCAAAAGTGCCTCGTCACTCAAATGCCGGCGATGAGCTATCTCCCGTCGCCGCGCCCGGTGTTGATGAAATCCCGACACGCTTACCTTGAGCACCCGGCACTGCACACAAATCGGCCAGACCCGCCGATGGCGTTCGATAAAGGCATACTTCACTTCTGGCCTTGTGCAAAGTATGCCGTCGCTTTTCCCAGGATGTCGCGCTCCATCGTCACCCGCGCCAGCTCAGCCCGTAAGCGGCTGATCTCCATCTGCTCCGCCGTTACCCCAGCCTTGCCACTGACCTCTTTCAACTTCCCCGCATGATGCAACTTGACCCAGTTCGATAAGGTCTGCTCTACCACTCCCAGGGTGCGCGCCGCCTCTGTCAGGCTCGGGCTTGACTCCGCTACTCGCACCGCCTCCTGCTTGAACTCCAACGTGTACCTGCCTCGTTTTCCGTTCCTCATCTACGTTTCCCTTTCCGCTATTAAAGCAGTTCGCTAAGGGATACGTTTTGCGGGGGCAAGCTCAACTCGCTATCAGTCGTACTTGCATAAAAACCCCAGTATTCACGGCCTTTCTGGAGCCCCGAGTGTGCCAAATGTGTGCCAAAATCTCAACTCTTACCCTCGAGGAGAATGCGCTTTGGCTAGAAAAAATGGACAGATCATCGCCCGCGGCGCGGGTCGGTGGGCTTTGCTCCACAAACAGGCCGGATACATTTGAGCAGACCAACCCACCCACGACAGAGATTTGGCTTGCAATCCGGCGGCGGACCATACATACTCCCACACCCCCGACGACGGCGGCTATCTGAACTCAGAGATAACTGCGCTACACTAACTCTTCGCTGGCACAAAACATCGGGCAGACCACTACGTAAATTTCCCCTTTCCAATTCCACGACGAGCATTCTTGGACGATAGAGTATCTCGAGCCGGCTCTGTTTCTGCGACCGGCAACTCGTCATGATGATGAATCTGACGAGAAATGCTTGCGGCTGCTAGTCGGAGCTTTTCTACTACTAAGGAGTCCTTCCGAGGACTAAAGCGAGAACTGGGCCCGGAAATACTCAAAGCAGCAACCGCCATTCGGTCCTTTCCAAGTATTGGAACTGCTACACAGGCGGCCAGGAGCGATGTTTCGCCTTTGTCGAAGGCACAGCCACGATCTTTCACCTTGCGGACTTCGGCAATAAACTCACCTGGATCCGTAATCGTATTACGAGTTAACATCTGCAATTCTCTTCCAGCTACAAGACTTTTCACCAACTCAGGCGCAGCATATGCGAGTAAAGCCTTACCAAGTGCGCTCGCGTGTACGGGCACCGAGAAACCCGGTTTTTCGCTAAATCTCAGGGCGAACTCACTAGGAACAACCTCGACGTATTCTACTTTGTCTTGTTGTAAGATACCCAAATTGACGGTTTCACCAAATTCGTCTCTCAACTGCAACATATAAGGCATGGCCACGCGACGCAGGGTATCGGTTGTGGCGTGCAATGGAGCTAGGTCAGCCAGAGTACCGCTCACGGAGTAAGTTCTCCCTTCATCTTTAACCACATAGCCAAGCTGTGAAAGGGTTGTCAAAATACGGAATACTGAAGACTTTGCAACGTGAGTCCTTTGAGTAATTTCGTTAAGCCCCAGACCACCAAATTTTGCCAATTCCTCGAGTATTCGAAAAGTACTACGCACAACTGGAACGCTGTATCGCTCAGTTCTCACAATCTTTTCCGATCCTTTTACACCTATCCTTCCTTTACTTACACTCACCCAACGACCTCCTATGGTTGGTATTTTCGCATCGCGGGTTCCAATAGACGAGCGGTCGCGACTCCGATGGTAGACATGAAAACACCACCCACCAAAAAGCCTGCTCTGCGGGTCTGTAAGGATCGCAAATCTACAATTCCCGAATCTGCAACAAGAATTATGATATGCCGAATGAGAGACGTTGGCTAGAATTGGTTGCATAAATATAACCTTGCCCGCGCAAAACGTATGCATTATGAGAGTGCGCCCTAACTTCAGCAGAAGGCTATGGGCGGCGTAGCCGGCGGGGGCTTTGCCCCCGCACCCCCAGGATTTATCGCTTTGGTGCCTCTCCCGATAGGGAGTTCCTGCGAGCAGATAGCGAAAAGGGGGATGCCGTAGCATCCCCTTGGATCGGTCGAGGCCACTGAGTCGGCGCTCGGGTTGCTTCCCGGTATCGCCCTATCTTCCGCTCAGTCCAAGGCTGATTGTACTGGCGGCGAGAAGAGCGCTGCATCTTTGCAGTGGTTTCTAAAAGGATGAGACTTAACCTTGGGGGAAAATGGTCCCGCTTAAGAATCACCTTCCCCTCAAGGAGGTACCCAGCATGCTGAGTAGCAATGTCAAGTATATCGGTCTGGACGTGCACCAGGAAGCGATTACGGTTGCGGTTCGGAATGGCGCCGGCAAGTTGGTGATGGAATCGATCGTCGAAACCAAAGCCAGCACTCTGCTCGATTTCCTCGATGGGCTGCGAGGAGAGCTGCATGTGACGTTGGAAGAGGGAACGTGGGCGGCCTGGCTGTACGACGTGCCGAGGCGGCGCGCAGCAAGGGAGGGCAGGCGGCGCAGTGAGAGAAGGCGCCGCATTGCTGCAGGGTCTGGCGATCTGCGGCAAGTGTGGCCGGCATCTGCACACGCACTATCGCGGCCGAAACGCTTCGCCTGGCCATCACTGTTCGGGCAAAGATATCGTGCGGGGCCGTGGCGTCTACTGTCTCAACATCGGCGGCATCCAGATCGATCAGGCGGTAACAGATGCATTTCTGAAGGCGTTGACGCCGGCTGCGGTGGAAACTACCGAACTGGCGATGCGGCAACTGGAGGCCGATCACGATGCTGCGCTCAGCCAATGGCGGCTTGCCGTAGAACGTGCGCGCTACGAGGCAGAGCGCGCCGAGCACCAGTATCGCGCCGTGGAGCCGGAGAACAGGTTGGTGGCGCGTGGGCTGGAAACCGAGTGGGAGAAACGGCTGCGCGATCTCACAGCGGCCGAGGCGGAACTGGAGCGCCGGCAACAACAACGTCCGCGCACACTCAGTCTGGAAGAAAAGAGCGGGCTCCGTGCTCTGGGCTCCGATCTGCGCAAAGTCTGGAATGCGCCCACCACCACAGATCGCGACCGCAAGGAACTGTTGCGCACGCTGCTGGAGGAAGTGATCGTAGCTGTTGATCGCTCCGAACATCGAGCCCATCTGACGCTACGCTGGCGGGGTGGCGAACTAACTGAGATCGATCTTCCTCTGCCGCGCTCCCAGCCGCGCGGTCGTCGCACCAGTGAAGACACCCTCTCGCTGCTGCGCCGCCTGGCCGCGCTCTATCCCGACGAGGTCATCGCCGGCATCCTGAATCGTCAAGGGCGCAAGACGGCGAATGGAGAACGCTTCACCGCCGTTCATGTCGGCGGTTTGCGCCGCTATCGCGGCATCCCGCGTTTTCAGCCACCAGCCGAGCCTTCGCAGGGCGAAGTCGTCTCCATCCCCAAAGCCGCACAAATCCTGGGTATGAACACCTCCACCATCCATCGCTGGCTGGCTGAAGGCTTCATCGCCGGTGAACAGGTCACTCCCGGCGCGCCGTGCCAGATCCGCATCACCGAAGAACTGCGGGCCCGCATCGCACCACTGGCCCCGCCGGAGTATCTGCCCATGCTGGAAACAACCATGAAACTGGCTGTCTCGCGTCAGACCGTGTTGCAGCGTGTAAAGCGTGGCGAACTCGAAGCCATGCTTGTCACCAGCGGACGCCGCAAAGGCTTGCGAATTAAGGTACCCGACGATCTACCCAACCTGTTTGCCGCTACTTCATGAATATGGGGGCAGTATGAAATACGATCCAAGTAGGATCGAATGTCGAGATCGAACACCCAGGCATACCGCCAACAGCGTTGTCTCGCGACCCCAACCGCCTCCAATGCCGATTTCCCTGGCCGGTATCCATACGAGTCCGGGTGGAAATACTTTTCCAACTCGGGCTCCAGATACCCCTTCACCACCGCTTGGGCGATTCGATCGGAGACCGTCGGCACGGTGTTCTCATAATGCACCTTCTCCAGTGAGCTTTGGGGACGCGGTATGAATTCTGTCTGAGTTTCGGACCCAAGCCTGGAGCTTCTGTTCGTCCGCTTCGTTAAGCGCGATCCAGTATGGGGTCCCGGCGTTAACCTTGCGTGCCTTAAGGTGACCGCGTTCGATCCAGTAATACACCACGCCTGGACTGACGCCAAAATATTTTGCCACCTGTGCAACCGTCAACTCGTCGGGCCTGCGAAGCTCGGCGGACGGGATTCGATAGCGGAAGCGAATCCAACGGATAATTGTCGTCGAGTATGGTTTGCCGGTTGCGCTGATATACCCTTCTGGGCGGAATCGCTGGGCGATATCGGCATCGTGCGAATGGACCGCCATTTCTCGCACTCGGTCGACGATGTTGGCGGGATATCGCACTCGGTCCGCCATGTTGGGTGGAAGCTGGAGGAGGAGATCCGTGCAGGTATTTCCCTGCCAGCGAATGTGCGCCTAGAGCTGCTTGGGAATAGTGGATTTCTCGACGGTAATGTCCTTGATGAGCAACCGCAACATCTGCTTGCGGTCTTTGGCCTGTGTGGTGGGAGCGTGCCACAACTGCGGCAGATGTTTAGCAAGAGCAAGAACGTTTGCCTTCTGCTCAGGGGTCGCGACACGTGCCTGCTGCTGCCGGAATTGCGTAGCTTGTTTCTGGAGTTCTTCCCATTGCAGTAGGGCTGCGTTCCAACGCCGTTCCAGAGTGGCCGCCACCAGTCGCTGGGATGGATCAACCTCCAGATAACGCCGCTCGGCGAGAGCGGGTTCATACTCCGCGCGTTCCAGCCGCATTTGCCACTGTCGCCCGATAGTCCGATCGCGTGCTTCCAACTCCTCCAGAGCCGCAAGAGCCAGTTCCAGTTGGGCCAGCACGAGGGCTTTCAGAACCTCCTCGGCAACAGCATGATCGAGCAAATCGCAAGGGAAGTTTACAAAGTCTTTATGGGCCAGACCATCACGGCGCAACCGATTGCACAGATAGCATGGATAGATGCCGCCGTTGCCCATATAACGGACGGTGAGTGCTCGGCCACAGTGGCCGCACAGCAGCATGCCCTGGAGCAGAGCCAGACCTTCGCGGGCAGGACCACTCAGCATCATTTCTCCGCCATTGGTACGGTTCTTCTCGAGGCGCTCTTGGTTCTTCAAGTACTCGTCCCAGTTGATGTACCCTTCATGGTGTTCTTGCAGACTGACGCGCCAGTCTGCCATTGGAACGCGACGTATCCGTTGATGCACCTCCCCGGAGGAACGAATCTGACGGTGGTATTGGTAACGGCCGAAAACATACATCCCCGCATAAGCGGGGTTTTTAAGCAAGCTCAGAACCCGACCGTGCGTCAGCCGGCCCCAGATCAACTTGCCGTCCCACGCACCACCATATGACCGCTTGGGAAAGCGCAACCCGGTCTCTGCGAATCGTTGCACAACCGCGAAGGCGCTTCCTGTCTCATGAAACAAGCGAAACATCAATGCTACTGCACCCTGAACTTCCTCATCCGGGTCCAGCACTGTTCGGTCGTCTGCGTCATAGCAAAGCCCGACTGGCAGAGGAAAACGCAATTCTCCTTTTCGCGCCTTATTGAGCTTGCCACCGAGGAGGCGCCCGCGCAACAGATGGAGTTCGACCTGAGCCATCGTCCCCTTTAAAAGGAAATTGTCGCGAAACGGATGGTGAAGAAGCAGCAGATGCGATGGAACCGGTACACCATCCAGCCTATCCTGGACGTCCGTGTTCATGTTCTCAACGCCACCTTGGAAAATGCATTCCGTCATCGGCACCAAGGCTTCCGGCCTGTCGCTGACCAAACTCAACAGGTTCTGTCAGCATGACCAGCCCACAACTTTGCACACTCTCTGTCTCGTATAGTGCTTGAGAGTAACAAAGTTCGCTGTTTGTCCGAAGGCTTAGGCGTGATCCCCAACTCGGTCAGCTTGAGTGTGACGTCGCCAGCCAACGCCAGATTCACCATTAATATTCCCGCAAGTACTTTCAAGAACTTTTGCTCAACCCGCAGCGCCCATACTCGGTAAGACTGGCGGAGAGAAGTAATCGTCCGATGATTCTGGTCGAGTGAAGTTTTTCACCTGCTGACCCGCGCGAAACACGTACTTGGGCTCCAAGCGATGGCGGCCTGTCTCGGTGATACCGCGCGTGTCTGTCAATGGAAATTCGCCCTCCTGCATCTCCAGCACTATGACATCGGCAAAGGCTCCCGGTTGAAGTGTGCCGATCTTACCTTCGGAATGAAGAATCTGTGCAGGAATAGTTGTTACGCGACGAACGACTTCGTCCAACTCAAGTCCTAGGGACAAGAACTTGTTTATCGTAGTCACGAGGTCGAAAACCGGTCCGTGGAGGTTGTAGTGGTGCAGGTCACTGCTGATCGTGTGCGGTAACACTTCTTGACGCAGGCAGGCGCGGGCCACATCGAATGTGAAGCTTCCTCGACCGTGACCGACGTCCAAAAGTAATCCTTCTTCCAGTTTTTGACGTATCGCAGGAAGTACTTTCAGATCGGAATCAACAATTCCACAAGTGTGTCCATGGAAGCAATGCGTCAGAATATCGCCGGGCCGAAGCTCGGCCAGTATGCGCTTGATTGGCAAACTCGAGCACGTAGAGTGGACCATCAATGGCAAGGCGACTGCATCGGCAACTTCACGGGCGCGCAAGAGCGCTCCCAGTTCATTTTTTCCACCAGCCGCGAGAAAATGGGAGAGTCGCACTTTGACTCCCATGATCCGGTCGCGGTTGGCCTCGATGATCCGCGTAGCCGATGCCACATCACAGTAGCGAAGGTCTTCCAATTCGCCCAACCCAATACCCGTCTCTTGTCCTGGCACCAAGCCGATGGCGGATACGTTCAGCAACGCAAAGACTCGAGTTTGGCAAACATCCAGTACAAATTTGCGAAAACCCGGGAAGGTCAGGGCACCACTAGATCCCGCGTCAAGTGCGGTCGTGACTCCGCGCGCAAGGCAGGTGGAATCGACGTCAACGCCATAGTGCGTCACTCCATCGAATACATGAACATGCAGATCGATGAAGCCCGCCATCACGAGCAGGCCACTCACATCAAATACTGCCTTCGATTCGACGGGAGTACCGGGTTCCAGGATAGCCGCGACTCGCTGACCCTCGATCGCCAGGTCAGCTTTTGCATGTAGCTTCAGGCCGGGGTCAATTAAGGTTCCGTGCCGCAGGACGGCGTCATACATGGCACAAACTCCAGAAAGAAAAAGCAAGTCCCGTTCCGTTCAGTTCTTTCGTTGCGTTCTCAACCTCAAACGCGCCGAAGCAGCGGGCGACCGCCAAACATCGAACCAACAGATTTCTCATACCCTTACACTGGGAAGCTCGGCGCTCTGGTCTCCGCTTCCCACGCGTGAAGCGCGGGCACGGTGATACCGGAGAATTGGCGGAGCCGCGCGCTAACTGGATATGGCTTTCGGTTTTGGCAACGCCTTTCCTGGATCGCTCCTGTAATTCATAAAGAGACTTGGCTTCGGTCGCAAAGCGGGGAATAAAGACCGAAATACCTGCTTCTCCAAATAACAAGATGCCTTTCGCTCTGCGAGGGAGAGTAACTCTCCCTGAGGCCAGGAGTGAGTTTCTTAAGAAGTCTCGCCTGTCAAGAATAGCCATGATGCTCCTTCGCGGTCACGATCGCCCTTAGCTTAATTGACGCTCACGTAGACATTCAAAGTGAAACTTCTTCTTTTGCGACGGGAGCATTTATATATTTGTTTCATATGAAAGTCAGCATAAATCATTAGGAAAACTCACTAGTACCGTGTCTTCGTAGATACGTAATCAAAGTAGGCACTTTCGGTTGAGGCAGCAGAGCGATATAGCGAAAGCATGGGATGGCACAACGGACTACAGATTCAGCTTTCGCGAGCCGACCGAAAGCAAGTCGGCGAGTTGTTGAGCGGTGGGGTGCAGCCGGTGCGAACGGTAATTCGTGCACTGGTGCTGCGGCAGATGGACCGAGGAAGCAGCACGGTGCAGGCCGGAGCCGCCGTGGGCATATCGGCCAAAGCCGCCTGGCAGATCGGAAAGCATTACCTGGAGGGCGGACTGGAGCGGGCGATTTACGATGCGCCTCGTCCGGGTCAAAAGCCGCTGCTGGACAACGAGCAGGGCCAGCGCATCATTGCCATGGTGTGCGGGCCGCCGCCAGCGGGCCGAGCGCGCTGGACGGTGCGGCTGATCGCCGAGGAGGCGGTGAAGCGCAAACTGGTCGAACAGGTCAGTCCGGCGACGGTTCACATCCTGCTTCAGAGCCACGATCTGAAGCCGTGGCGGGAAATTGTGTCAAGAAAGACTGAAAGGTCTGTGCTGTACGGATGATGAAGGTAGGCCCTTCGAAGCCGCTTTGTAAGAAGAGGCTTCAAACTGCTGTTAGCGGCTTATGTCGAAAGACCGTGGTCGTGAACGTAACAGTGAAAAGGCCCGACTTGATTGGGTCAGGTAGGGATGAGAGAGGCGAATGTAAGTGAACCTCTGAGGAAGCATCGAAACACGGTGAGACGACATCGAAACCAGGACCTTTTCCCGGTTCTGGGATGAGCATGGAAGGAGCTTACTGACTGGCCATGTGGTGTCCGGTGTATAGGAGGCGCGACTCTCATTCAGGCGTTCGTACGGAACTTGAGAACTTGATCGGAGATGGAAAGGGAAAATGCGCAAGCGGCAGAAACCGCGAGGCAGAAATACCGAAACTGCGATCAGGGGCGGACCACCTCGTAGTAGTGTTGAAGCGCCTGTAACGGGCGCGGAGCGAAGGGGGTGGGTCATCCAATCTGGATTGGGTCAACTGGAAACAGGAGGAACCCTTCTATCTAGACGAAAGGCGCAGGCCTTTCACGGATGGCACGAGCCGGATGACGCGAGAGTGTCATATCCGGTTCTGTGAGCGGCTCGGGGTGCAATTCCCCGGCCCGACTCGGCAAAATGTGGTGCGTGGCGAAGTTGGATGAGGAGTACATCCGGCGCATGGAAGACGTTCTGGCGTTGTACGAAAAGCCGCTGTCGGAGGAGGAGCCGGTGGTCTGCATCGATGAAAAGCCGGTGGTGCTGCACCAGGATACCCGCGCGCCGCTGCCCGCACGGCCAGGAAGGTTGGCGCGACGGGACTACGAGTACAAACGCTGTGGCACAGCCAACGTCTTTTGCGGCGTGGAGCCCAAGGCGGGGCGGCATTTTCTCAAGCCCACGCCCAACCGCTCGGCGGGAGAGTTTGCCGATTACCTTCTGGAGATGGTTGCCCGCTACCCGGAGGCCCGAACCATTCATCTGGTCATGGATAACCTGAACACGCACGGCCGCAAATCGCTCACCGAACGCTACGGGGAGAAGCTGGGCGGATTATTGTGGGAGCGTTTCACCGTTCATTACACGCCCAAGCACGGCAGTTGGCTCAATCAAGCGGAAATCGAAGTGAGCCTGCTCAGCCGCTTGTGCCTGGGACAACGCAGAATCCCGGACCTGGCCGCACTGCGCAGCGAAGTTCGCGCTTGTGGCCTGCGTCTAAACCGCAACCGCACCACCATTGAATGGAATTTCACTCGCAAAAAGGCGCGGCGGAAACTCCATTACTCATTCACGAAGACGCGGTACTAGGTGGAGCAGGTTGGTGAAGAAGACCAGGATTTCTTGCTTGTTCGCGTTCCAGTACTCGATTCGCCGAAACAGAACCGGCGCCTCGCCATCCTTGCCCAAAGAAGGCACAGAGACGATCTGGTCGCTGAGGACGTTGCGCTTTTCGGGAACCGCACACACCTCAACGGTCGTGTAGACCGTGTTGGTCTTCATCCGCGTGACGAAGAAGACCCCGTCCCGCGTCAGCTGCCCGAACCACACATAATCGTTGTAGCCGCGGTCAACGGCCAAGATCGTATCCGCTTCCAGACGCAAGTCCCGCGCTACGTTTAACTCGCTATATTTTCCCTCCGTCACCACCGCGAAAGAGGGCAGGTAGCCGTCGTGGTCCAGCAACAGATGCAGCTTGATCGCGCCCTTCCGTTGCGTGTATTTGGCCCAGTCAAACATGGTCGCCGACAGCTCGATGATGCTGGCGTCCAGACTCATCAGCTTGTTCTTGAAACGGAACTTGCGACGGCTATGCGACGCCGTCTCCGTCTGACACTTTTCCAAGAGCTGCATAAAAATCGACTCGTAGAGCTCCCACGGACGGTTGGCGTTGGCATACGCCAAGGTCGATTTCTTCGGCGTGGTGCTGATCCCAAGATGCTTCAGCGGGGATTCACAACTGGCCAGTCCCATGCATACTTCGCGAAGTGAGTTCAAATGCGCCAACTGGCAAAACAGCATGGCCACAAATTGCTCCCAACTGCTGAACCCCTTGGCGTTGCGCTCGGCCTGGTGGTGCTTGACTGCCCCAGCGAACTGCCCGCGCGAAAACAGTTGCAAAAGCTGCGAGTACACACTGCATACTTGAGTCATGGCTGATCCTCTCTTCTCTCAATGTGATCCTGTCTGGGAACCCACTTCAGAGTAACCGGGGATCAGCCCCCTCAAACATCTCTCGGATCAAACAGATATCCGCTATTTTGGACAGCAATGGTCATGGCCTCGATAGCCCATGTCCACATGCGCTTGGCTGACCTGGTTGGCGATCAAGCTCTCGACTTGCTTCATCTGTGCTGCCAGCGTGTGGCCATCGTAGGGATTTGCAGGCAAGCTCTTGGCGCCAACGAACCATCCGCCACGACTGCTCACCGCGACACTCACCTTGTTGCCGAACTCATACTGCTTGCCCGCCTTGCCCTTGGCTTTACACTGCACTTCAGGCTCATGAACCGAGTAGATCTTGTTCTTGTCATGCCTCTGTTGTGCATGGATTTGATGCGCTGTCGCAAGTAGCTTTGCAAGTTTGTTGGATGGCGTTTCAACCTGGCGTTCTATCTCGCGAACGATGCGCCCCAACTGCGTTTTCAGCTTGCGCGTACAGCCACGAGCGCGTTTCATCTGGCGAGCATGTGCATAACGGCTGGACCGCATCAGCAGTCGGCGACCGACGTGCTCGTAACTCTGTTTGATGCTCAAGCCTTCTGCCCGCGCCGCCTTTACCAACCGCTCGCGCATGCGTTGATAGAGTCGCGCATCGGTTGGGAAACGAATCGCCTTGGTCTGAACCGTCGTATCCACGTTGATGCGCTTCAACTCGGCAGGACGAATCACGCGCATCTCGATGCCCGCTTCGATCGTGCCGCGGAGCATCTGCTCGGCTCCAGCATCGCCCAACCGCTTGCGCCAGCGCGTCATGCTCGATGGATCAATCGGCATCCGATGCTGAAAGTACCCCATGCCGCTGAAGTGCTGCCAGTAGGGGTTTTCAACCCACGCGGCAACCACCTCTTCATCGCTCAGATGGAGCTGGTATTTCAGATAGTGCAGGGCCACCATCAGACGCGTCGAGATGCCAGGCGCACCCTGACTGGGATGGTAAGTATCGCCCAGAGTCTGCTCGAATGACGACCAATCGATCGAAAGACCAAGACAAACAAGAGGATGGCTCTTATCGATCAACTGCTCCAAATCTATCTGAAACATCTCCCGCTGTGGCTGCTCCGGCTCGCGCTTGGGTCGCATCAGTTTTCCCCAGTTTCCAGGCTATTTGCTGCACCTTCTGGGAAATTCTAGTGCAACCAACACCGCATTTCATCAGGTTTTATACGGGTCTTGTTGGCTTTTCAGGATCGACTAGCCACTTTAATGGGTCAAACTCGTACAAAGGGCTGGCGATACCAATTTCGGCCGCGTTCGGGTCGTAGACCTGCTTGGTCGTTGCGGCGATGTCAGAATCCGCGGATGTCAAGACACCATATGGAAAGGCAGGGCGCGCCCCCAGAGCGAGGGTGGCAGCAGTTGCCTTGATAAAGTCGCGTCGCTTCCATGTCATCGTCAAATACCTCTGCGGCCGGCAACTCCGGGAGATCCAGTCGAACCCGGGTCGCGCCTGTGTTCCGGAGGGAAACTCATGTAGGTTTCAGTTTCTTGTATCAACCTCCGCCAAATCGTAAAGTAATTTACTGCAACTTACCACGTCCTTCGACTTCCCAGACACATTCCACCTCGCCCCTGCGAATGCCATAGACTCTCTCGTGCAGATTGATCGCCGCGCAAATATGATTGGGGACTATAGGTACACGATCGCCCACCGAAAAGCTTCTGTCCGATGCCCGCATGTCCAAATAGCCATGTTCCTCATTCATGTTCGAGAAAACCACCCCTGGACTCTCCATCACCTCGCCGAAGCCAGGAAGAGTGGAGCGGTCCGACGAGAACGTCTTCGATCCACCATCGATAAGCGCCTGCCCAGGCCGCGCTGTGGACACGACCGTCGTCAAGACGAAGGCGGCACAGTCGGAGATTCCACAAGCTTCGCTTGCCACGGTGTTGCGATCGTTGAAGATGTAGGTCCCGGGCCGAATCTCGTTCATCGCAGGGATAAGGTGCGATTGATAGAGTGTGGGAGTGGAACCGCCGCTGACGATTGCAGCGGGCGTTTGCTGCGTTTGGAGGCGTTCAAGCGATTCGCCCAAGAGGGCAGCGATACCTGCAAGCGCTGCTTCGGCTTCTACGCCCGCTTTCTGAATATGGCCTGGGTAAAAAGAAATGCCGTCGAAGTGAAGCTTGGGAAGTCGCGCGATCTCGCGCGCCAAGTCTGCGAGTTGTTCTGGCGACTGGACGCCTGCCCGTCCGAATCCCGCATCCAACTCTGCGAGTACGCCGAATTCAACCGACTCGCCAATCGCCGCCTCCGATAAACCCCGTGCCGCCACGACACTGTCGAGCGCAACACAGACGCGCGTTCGGCGAGCGATTTGCGAGAGCCTTCGCAGCTTCGATTCACCAAGGACGGGATAGAAGATCAGAAGATCCCGAGGGGACGCCTTCATCATCACCTCCGCCTCGCCTACCTTTGCCACCGTGATCCCCGCAGCGCCAAGCGAGAGTTGCCGTACGGCCAGGTCGGGTATCTTATGGGTTTTGGTGTGCGGACGAATGCGCAGATTGTGCTCGTGCGCGTAGGCTGCGGCACGATGGAGATTACGATCCATGATGTCTAGGTCGATCGCCAGGGCAGGAGTTTCGAGCTCATCAAGTCGCATCGTTGGAGATCCTCGAGCGGCTGCTACCGCGCCAATCTTACTTTGCCTTCTTCAGTTCGGATGGATACTGCAGGGCCAGACGGCGCATGTGGTAGTTGAACTTCACGAAAGCTCGCGCCCATCGTTTGGCCTGTGCAGCGGAGTACTTGTAGAAACCCCTTCGATTCGAGATGCCTCTTCCGCCCGATTCGATCACTTTCCGCATCGTGGCGGGAATCTCCGGGCTGTTGCATAAATCCGGAAGCAGGTCCTTCATTACCCGGTGATATCCCTCGACGCCCATCAAGTCCATGTAACGGAAGGGGCCGGCAAACGGCATCCAGTAGCCAACGTCGTTCCTTAGGGAACGATCGACGTCTTCGACCGTGCAGACACCGGAATCCACTAGATTGCAGGCCTCGCGGAACATGGCGTAGGAAATGCGATTAGCGATGAATCCGCGAATATCACGGCGCAGCAACGAAGGCTCTTTTCCCAGTCGTGCCGCCATCGCCATGACCTCTTCGGCGCACTTTGGGTCAGTTTGTTCGCCTGCGATGATCTCCATGAAGCGCGTAATGTGTGCGGGCTCGTCCCAGTGGATACCGACAAACCGCTCAGGATGCGCCGCCCCGCGCTGCAAAAGCGACACGGGGATTGAAGAGGTGTTGGTGCCTATGATTGCGTCGGGCGCTACAACCTCCTCGACCATCCGATAAGTTTTCATCTTGGTCTGAATGTCTTCGATGATGGACTCGACGATAAGAGTGCAAGGAGCCAAATCGGAAATCTGCTCAGTGATCTGGAATGAATCCATCAACTTACCGGGATCCCGTTTGAGTAACCCTTCGTGCTTCATCTCCAATAGCAGAGCGCGGATGTGAGAGGGCGTTCCCCGGTGTCCGCGTAGGTCGCGCGTCACGCCGAATACACGATACCCGGCGGAGAGGAAGCAGGCGATAATGCTATGGCCCATCAACCCTAGGCCGATCACAGCGACCGGCGGATTCCTGCGAGTGGAGACTCCACTGTGTCTGCTCCTGGCGGTCATTTTGTTCAATCCCTGCTCCTCAGCACCTGACAATGGCACATGCTTCGATTCCAGCGGGGGCGCAAATTGGAACAGGGCAACTCATTGCTCAAGATTCCACTCCCTCCGTAATTGGTGAAGGATACGCTTCCCGTTTTTCCAAGTCAAGAAACAGAGATTCCAATAGGTATACAGTACAGGCGTCGTCTTCCCAACTCCCATCCGCCCTTGCGGACTTCTTTTCCGCCTGATCAGGTCTTTAATCATTGCAATTGCCTCTACCTTCTGTTACTCTGGTGGCCTTATTGTTTTATATACGGTATCTGTCATTCAATAGAAAAACGTTTATAGTGCGCATGACCGCCTATGTCTGCCCGGCGGGAACCGGCACTGGAAGACGCACGTCATACTCTCAGGGAGACGCGGATGAGTGACGGTGGAAGACGTTCTTTTCTCAAGGCCAGAATCGCCTCGGTGGCAGGACGACTCGACTCGCTCGCTTGGGCAGATGGAGCCGGCAGCTACGCCAGCACGTTGCAGCCTGCTGTAGCCGATAACAACCAAATGGTTGAAAAGTACGTTAAGCATATGCAGCTGGCGAACTGTGTGGACTTTCAATGCGCCAATGCCATGGTGCGTCTCGAGATCTGCCTGGAAGACATTATCCGCATCCGCATGACCCCTTCCGGGAAGCTCCTGACTAATGAACCCTGGGTAGTCATCCGCTACGACTGGCCGGACATTACTTTTACCCTGAAAGACAACGGGACTTATTTCTCCATCGCCACTCAAAGAATGCTGGTCAAGGTCTTCAAAGAACCCTTCCGCCTTGAGATGTGCGATCTCGAGGGCAAGGTCATCAACCAGGATTGTCCAGAAGGGGGATGGGATATCGGGACGATGAAGTGATCTGCAAGAAGGCGCTGACGCCCACCGACCATCCTTTCGGGCTCGGTCAGCGCTTCGAGAAAAGCGATTTGCGCGGGACCAAAACAACCTGCCTGGTAACACGGGAGTATACGCCAGTCCCATTCTTCATGGGAAGCGATGGCTATGGAATCTTCTTCCACAACTTCCGCTCGTCAGTGTTCGACTTCACCCAGAACCCCTACTCCTTCTCCGCTCCGGGCAGTGAATTGGATTACTACTTTATCCTCGGACCGGAGTTTAATCACATTCTCGATCAATATACGAAGATAACGGGTAAATCACCGCTTCCGCCTATCTGGGCTTTTGGCCTCTATTTCAGCCGCTGGAATGAAACGTCGGACGGCTGGAGTTACAAACAGGAAGGGCAGGAAGGCATAGAAAGAACCATGACGGCTATGAGAGAAGTATGGGACTGGCCGGTAGACGGTATACGGGTTTCCCCGTTTGGACCCAAACAGGGCTTCTATGCCAGCCCTAATACAGATTGGCCGGAGGCCGCCTGGGGAGCCTTTCCAGCCGTGGATCGACTCGTAAAGAAGCTGCACAATTTACATATCCATCCACTCTTCTGGGAAACTCCTGTGGTATTTGAAGGAACTAGGATGTATGACGAGGGAGTGGCGAACAACTACTTCCTGATACAACATGGCAAACCCGTCAGTGTGATTTTTGCCTTCGATTCACCTCCAGGCTCGCTAGTGGACTTTTGAATCCGGCCGCCCGGGAATGGTGGGGAAAATACCACGATTTCATGGTGGACTTCGGCTCAGACGGCACTGCCGGAGATTGGGATTCGGTCAACGCACGGGGAAAATGATCTCCCCCTCCACGGGTATGTCGGCCGAACATTTCGTCAACATTTACTCCCTCCTGTTTAACCAGGCGAGTTGGGATGCCTACAGAGAACGGAATCCCAATAAGAGATGCATTGCTTTTGGACTAATTTATTGGGCCGGCGGACAGCGCTACATGAAAAGAGACTGTTTTCCTAATGAGATGATCGATGCCTTATGGGAAGTTTTTCTTGACAAGGGATAACTGCTCCGACTATAAACTAAGAGCCGTTCAACAGCCTGCCGCAACGTTGCGATTCAAGCTGGTGAAAATGAAAAGTGATTCAAATGGGAAACAACAGGGATAAAGACACATTGCTGCGCAAGGGACCACACGGAAATGCGGGTACAGCCGCCCCGGTTGACGCTAAGCTTGACGTCTCTCCTTTGCGGCACTTTCGTCCTCGGGAAAGGGAAGACAGCATCCGCCGTAAGACGGGAGGGTCCTTAGAGCGATGGCAACGAGCACAACGGTGTCTTGCGGGTGGGGTATCGAGCGGACTGAGGCGTTCGGCGCGGCGGTATCTATTGTATTTCTCCCGCGGACAGGGCGCAAATATCCACGATGTCGATGGCAACATTTACATGGACTACGCTCTCGGATGGGGACCAGATATTCTTGGTCACGCCTCTGATGTAATCGTCAGCGCGATTGAAAAGCAAGCGGCACGGGAACTTACCTTCGGGGCGCAGCACGATCTCGAGATCGAGGTCGCCGAGCAACTCGTGTCTTTCATTCCGTGTGCCGATTCCATACGTTTTGCAAGCAGCGGAACCGAGATTGTTCTGTTGGGACTCCGGCTGGCGCGGGCCGCAACCGGCCGAATGGAGTATCTCAAGTTTGAAGGGCACTATCACGGTTGGGATAACAGTGTACCTGGTAAGTTATCATCCCAGCCCGTCGCAGATAGAGGATTACGGCGGAGTCTCCAATTCCTGTGGGCGCTGGCCAACGGCCGCATGATGATGTGATTGTCGTCCAGTGGGACGATTGGGAAGGTGTTCAAGCAGCATTTGAATTAAACAAGGGAAGCATTGCATCGGTAATCTGTGAACCGATCTCATGCAATGGTGGGTGCATTTTCCCTGAAGATGGCTTTCTCGAGTTTCTGCGGACAATCACCCGCCGCGAAGGAACTCTTCTGATTTTTGATGAAGTGATTACCGGGTTTCGGGTGGGATTACGGGGCGCCCAGGGGCTGTTTTATGTCACGCCGGATCTAGCAACCTATGCCAAAGCCATCGGTGGAGGCATGCCTTTAAGCGCGCTTGCGGGTAAGTCAGAGCATATTGACCTCATCGCAACGGGAAAGGTGGTCTACGCAGGAACCCTGAATGGCAGCCCCATCACCTTGGCGGTGGCAAAGGAAGTACTGGCATATCTTTCCAGCGACAATGGAGCAGTCTATCAGCGTCTCCATGCGCATGGTGCGGAACTCACGCGTGTTTTCAAAGAGGTATTTATGGCGGCGGGTGTACCCGTCGCCATTTCTAGCGAGGGCTCTGTATTTCATATCGCCTTTCTCGAACAGCGCCCCCGCAATTATTACGAATTGTTGGCAGCCGACGATCAGAAGTACTCCGACTTTGCCTTAGCGTTGTTGGATGAAGGAATTCTTGTGCTTCCCGATGGACATTGGTACTTGTCGGCTGCGCATCGCAAAGACGATATTGATCGGACTGTGGAAGCAATCAAGCGGGCAGCACGATAATCCCGGAGTGGTGAGTCAATGAGTCATCGGAAATCTTGACTCGCCCCTCAGGGGCTAAAGCGCAAGGTTTATGCAGCTTTTGTCGCACGGCTGAAGCCGTGCCCCTTCACAAAGCCAAAGAGCGGCCGCACCTGGCCAGCTGCCACGATATTTACCCATCCGTGAAGGGCCGTAAGTTGGAGTCGAATGCAGAAAGGAAGAGCGGAAATGCAAGATCGAAAGTTCACCACAAACAAAGCAGTTATGGGCTGCGCGCTTATTTTTCTTGCCTTGGTAGTAATTCCTGGCGCGAGCGCCCAGATTCTGGGCGGCATGCTCAATCCAGCGATGGACCCGCCCGGGGAACCTTTTTCCTATTTCTGGCACCCCACTGATGTGCTCGGGACGCTCTTCGCTCCCGTCGCTTCCGAGGTGACGCCTGAGGGGTATGTTTACACCGGTTTTGGTGAACTGATGTTCTTTGCCGGAAATCCGCCGCAGCCGGTGAACCAGCGCATTAAGACTCTGGAACTTGGATACCTGCCTATGGTGCAGTATCAGGTGAAGAGCGACAACCTGACATACAACTTCACTATGTTTGCATCCGACCTTGGCAGCACTCTCGAAGGAGTACCGGTCAACTTCATTCGCGTTGAAGTGAAGAATGAGACCGGCGCCCCGCACACCGGATTTCTTGCATCCGCATTTCGCGTGCAGCCGCCGCAGACCCGATTGGAGAGGCCGTATGATTTCCGCTTTGGACAGCGGTTTCAGCTTATTCCAAACCGGCTCACCGCCGGGCAGATGAAATTTAATCCGGATTGGAAGTATTCGTTCACCGACACCTCTCTCGTTCGGGACGGGTCCATTCTCTATAGTTTTCCCCAGGATCCATTGCAGACGTCGACGGCGGAGCGCGATAGCGGCATCCGAGTACATCGCTTTTTGTCCGGCCAGATCGAGCAACAGACATTTTGGAATGTCGTACTGACGCCCGACACGCCTATGGGACTCGTGCAATATCGCTTTACACTAGTGCCGGGGGAAGCGAAGGAACTGGTCTTCAAACTTCCGCTTGCGCCGTTGCCTGAGTCGTCGCCGGAATCGCAGCTCCTCGATGCGGCACGCTATGATCAGGAGCACCAGAAGCAAGCTTCGCTCTGGACGGGCATGGTGGCAGCGAAGACGCCAATTACGATCCCTGAGGAGAAGGTTCAGCAGTCACTGCTGGCAAATACAATCTATTCGCTGCTGGCTATAGATAAAGTGGGTGACGACTATATTCCAAATGTCAATAAGTTCCAATATCACTCGTACTATCCAACGGATACGTCGCTGATGGCGGTGTCTCTCGACGATATGGGCCAGCTTTCCGTGACCAGGAATATCCTCCTCCATGGGATCAAAGCAATGAAGCCTGACGGTTCCATCATATTGGAGCACGATCTATGGGAAAGCTTCGGCCATATCCTCTGGGCATGGAATCGCCATTACACGTTGACTAAGGACGATGCCTTCCTCGCACAGGTTTATCCTTCGGTTGTCAAGGCAATGGGTTGGGAGATGAACCTCACTGCGAAAGACAATCTTGGCTTGATGCCTCCGGCCAGTATCTTTGACGATGCACAGCTAGCGGATTGTCATCAGACCGGTCAGGATCTTTGGACGCTGGTCGGAATTCGGGCTGCGGTACAGATGGCGACAGCTCTTGGAAAAACCGAGGATGCCGCTCGCTTCCAGGCTGAATACGACAGGTTCCGCGCGGCATTTGATAAAGCTCTGGCCGTCCAGACGGCGAAGACCGGAGGCTACGTTCCACCCTCGCTCGATCATACGCTGGCAGGAAATGATTGGGATAACCTTCATCTCCTGTACCCCGAGCCTCTCTTCAGTCCATCCGACCCGCGGGTAGCTGCGACCGATAAAAAGGTGAGAGCGTCGTTTAAGGAAGGTATTCTTCCTTATATCCTGCCTTGGGCGCGCTCGGAACACGATGAGGAATATACCTTCGATGAGGCGGCGAGACTTCATTACTGGCACACGCCAGATATCGCCGAAAACGAGCTGGTGCGCGGGCGGCCTGAGGCGCAGAAGGAAATTGTGGAGGACCTTTACGCGCTGCTGGTCCATACCACCTCCACCCATGCTACGCAGGAGTTTGGCGCTTACCCATGGAGCACGCGGGATTACATGCCACAGAACATTCTGCCGGATGGCTCAACCTCCGCGGTTCTCGTGGAGCTGATCCGCAATATGCTCGTGCGGGAGTACAAAGATGAATTGCACCTCTTTTCGGCAGTTTCGCCGAATTGGCTGGGGGTGGGAAAGTCGATCGACGTGACAGAAGAGCCTACCAATTTTGGTCCAGTAAGCGCTTCGATGCAGTTAACGACCGATGTGCTGACCGTGAGTCTATCCAATCACTTCCGCAGCGCGCCGGCGAAGGTCATCCTCCATATTCCGTGGTTTTATGAAGCAACAAGCGCCAAGGTCGATGGCCGCTCCGTCGCAGTGCACAGCGGTGAGATTGAGGTTTCCCCCGATGCTAAGAAGATTCGCCTATGGGGAAGGATGCGAAGCAACGATCAGGATTTGAGCTATAGCAGCGCCGTCAGAGAGTATAAGGCGGAGTATGCACGCCGTTACAAAAAGTTCCTCCAGACTGGAGAGGTTACTCCGTGAGGCATTGCCCCCCAAAAGGAAACACGCCGCAGGCGTAACGAGGAGCCGAGATTGGAGTTTACGAAAATGATAAGCGGTAAGGAGTCTTGGAAAATACACCGCCGCCAATTCTTGCGAGGGATGGCAGCGGTTGCTGCTAGTTGTAATGTTTCGTCCTCCGATTTCGGCCAGGTTTGCCCGGAAGGCGCAGGTACTGTGCGCGACCGGTTGTGGGTGTTCTGTAACCCCCGCAACGCTGACTATAATATGGTTCGCCAGCGGTCTGTGATGTCGCCGCTCGAGAGTGCAGTCTACTTCGGGATACCGAACATACTCATGGTCAATCAATACCCTGAAGCGAGTGGCCCAGCCCTTCCTGGCCAAGACGGATGGTATCAGGCATGGGAGCCGCCATTAGAGCAATATGCTTTCCCGCTGAAAGTGCTGGAGCGAGTGGTATGGTCCATCGTGGGCGCTGGTGGTGTGACGAGAGAATCGGAGAGAGGCGAAGTGTTAGACATGGCTCTCCGCACACCCAACTTTGTCGGCGTGTACATGGACGATTTCTTCCACAATAAGCCAGACGCGAAGGTGGCGAGTCTGTCGCTCGATGAACTGGAACTTATTCAGCATCAGCTCAAGGGGTCGAGCAAGAAGTTGGATTTGTATGTCACACTTTATACATTCCAATTGGACCGCCCAATTGCCGATTACCTGAGTCTGATTGATGCGGTGACTCTTTGGACGTGGGATGATGCCGACTTAGGAAACCTGGAAGCACAGTTAGCTCGGCTCGAAAGACTGGCACCGAAATGCCGCAGAATGGTAGGTTGCTATACGGCGGCGCTTAACAAAAAGTCAGCCCCTCCCTGGACGAGTTTACCTGTCCCTGTCATGCAGCAGCAGTGTGAGACGGCTTTGCGACTCCTCCGCGAAGAGCGCATCGATGGGATCGTCATCTACGGCTGCACCACTACAGACCTTAACTGGAAGTCCGTGGACTGGACTCGTGATTGGATCCAAAGAGTCGGGGATACAAAGCTGTAATCGTGAGTTGATGGCTCATGGAAAGTCTGAGTCTGCTGATGCGTAGAGAGGATATTTGCCGTATGTTGACTCTAAACCCCGGGATGGCGTGCAGGCACGGAGTTCTATCCAAGACGATCTCTTCCGTTGTGTGGGCGGGGTTGCACTGGCCGTCTAGGAATCGCATTGATGCTGGCACCTTCATGGTGGCTACCAGGAGGGATATCTAATGGCCCGGTCCAACACTGACCATGATCGTTCGCTCACTGCCAGCCCGGGCGATCAGCATTTGCGCCGGGTGCTCACGCTGCGGGACCTGATCTTCTACGGTATCGTTCTGATTCAACCAATTGCTTGCGTTGGCATTTACGGTCTCGTCACGCGCATGTCCGTTGGGCATGCCGTTACCGCTATTCTCCTGGCCATGATAGCAATGACCCTTACGGCCGTAAGTTATGGCCGAATGGCGACGGTGTATCCCACATCGGGTTCCGCTTATACCTATGTAGGCAAAGGTCTGAACGCTCATTTCGGCTTTCTTGCTGGCTGGGTGATGTTGCTTGACTACTTTATCATTCCCATCGTCAGCGTAATCTACGTGTCTCTTACGATGAATCGCGTCTTCTCTCTCATCCCCAATGAACTTTGGGCAGCTATGGTGGCCACCGTAATCACGCTATTGAATCTACGGGGAATTGGCTATACGAAGAACGCAAACAATTTTTTAATGACGGTAATGTGCATGGTAATTGCCATATTCTTCGTCCTTGGAGTGCGCTATCTTCTACGAGTGTCTGGCTTGCCTGGACTGTTTGCGCTCGAGCCTCTTTATAATGCCCATACATTTCGCTTTGATACCGTCCTTACCGCAACGTCTCTGGCGGCGTTGACATATATCGGATTTGACGGTATCACGACTCTTGCCGAGGAGACCATTGATCCGAAACGTACGGTGCCATTGGCAACCGTCATCGTCTGTGTCGTGACTGGGATCTTGAGTGGGGCGGAATCCTATCTCGCACAACAGGCCTGGCCCGACTACAGTACCTTCCCCAACCTAGAGATCCGTGGCGAGGTCTTCAGTTTATTCAACCGCTCTAGTCTAACATCTGTGGATTCAAATCTGGCAGATTCTAACTTTGGGCGAGTGACAGGATCTCAGCCGGCTAGGAATATCCAGATGCACGCACGAGTGTAGTTTTGGCTCATCTAGAGGCCCATCGTGGTAGCAGAAAGTTGGTCGTCACGATAGCTGCAACATAGAAGGGACGGATTTGATGGGACTGTGGAAGAAGATTCAGGTTTGCGGCGTATGTTGCGTCATTTTATCCCTGTTAGGGGAGTTGAACGCCACGGAATCAACCTTCGGTGAAGACCGTATTTTGATCGATCGACTCATCCAGCTAAATGGTAACATCGCCGATTATGGGCTACGTCCATTTCCGGGAGTGAAGGATCAGTTACTGACCGGCTACGCCTATGGCGAGTTCTACGATTGGGATCTTTACTTTGAAAATGTCTATCTCTCTCATTATGCGATTAATAAGTACGATTTTACGAACATGCAGGTCTTCTTAGATCGCCAACATCCAGACGGATTTATATCGAGAACGCTCAAAAACCCGCGACCGAAGCAGATGTTCAAACCATTTCTCGCACAACTTGCAGTGTTGGGGGCGAAGCAGAACGGCAAGGGGTACGAGTGGCTCCGCGGCGGGCGGTACGAAAAATTAGTGCGGTACGTCAATCGCTGGTTTGAATACGACGGCGATCACAATGGCCTTCCAGTATGGGACAGTGCCGACGCCAGCGGTATGGATAATCAGATCAGCCGCGGTGGCAACATTGGTTCAAACTTTGACGAAGGGGTCGATCTTGCCTGCTATCTCTATCGGGAATTGAAGGCGTTGGAAGTGATAGCTCGGAACCTCAATAAGCCCGATGATGCGAGTAAGTTTAGCGCACGGGCAAACGATCTAGCCCAGAAGGTAAACAAAATCTTTTGGGATGAGAAAGAGGGATTTTATTTTGATAGGAACGAAAAGACGGGCGCAGAAATCCCGGTGAAGAGCATTGCAGGTTTCCTGCCGCTTTGGGCAGGTATCGCCCCCGAAGATCGAGCGAAGCGTCTTGTGAAGGAGCATTTACTAAATCCGAAAGAGTTCCGGTTGAGCTATCCAATTCCGACTTATGCGCGCGACGAACGGGACTTCTTTGAAGGTACTACACACGATGAATGCAACTGGCGAGGGTCATCTTGGATTCCCACCAATTACATGGTCTTTCATGGTCTGCTGGACTACGGATTCCGAAACGAAGCAAAACAGATCGCCGAGAAAAGTCTTGTGATGGCGCTTTACAGAAACGCGGTTACGCGCGAGTACTACGATTCGGAGACAGGTGCGGGTTATGGAATGAACCCATTTTGGGGATGGTCGTCGCTCGCATATGTTATGAAGTTGGAGTACGAGAACAACTATAACCCCATGTCCCTGAGCGAAAAGTTGAGGCCATTGGTTTCAGAGAAATTGGGTGTAAAGTTTCCAGTGACCAGATAATTCCAGGGAAATCAGGCGGGAACCCCTCAGGGTTCCTATGAGTTGTTCTCAACAATGTCGGTCAACGTTACATGGGTCGCCAATCCGATCTATATCCGAGGCAGCCTCGAGAGCGCTCCGGGCTGCCGTTACAAGCGGATGCCCTTTTACTGTTGCCGTAAACCTTTGGAATGAAGACTGCTTTTCTGTGATCGTTCATGAAAATACTTGTCAACTATGCAACCATCCTTCTAGACCGAGAACATGATTCTGGTGTGAAATCCCCAGGATGGATTCAAAACGAAGACGATGCGAACGTAAAAGCTGCTATCGCAGGGTAGTGTCCTGAACTTTTCACAGTGCGCCGGGAGACCGGCAAGGAGTAGTCGGAGGAAGTCCGACACGATGAAGGAATAGCCAACCACATCGGCCCCGAGCCGTGCGTCGTCCTACTGTCCGGCGTCAACTACTCTTTCCGGTGACCAATCCGCCTCCGTTCCGATGAACCGGATTACGCTTGGCCTAATTGTCGTTGGATCGGGAATTTTGTTTGTCGTTGACCGGTACTTCTAATTGTCGCCCGTCATCCTTCGCAAGGATGGCGGCGAAGCGTCGGCAGGGGAGTCCACAGGCCAGCCATTGAGCCGCCTAAGAATAGAGTTCGGGTGCCGACGCCGTTGCGAAAGCGGAAGGCAACATGTTCGGATTCGTAAACCGCGAGTGTCTCAACAGCCCGGCGTGGTCGTAGAACCTGGCATATGGGGAAGCTCTTTGCGCGGGAGCCGGGAGATCCCAGGTCCGGCCAGCAGGCAGTCTAAGCTGGTCCGCCTTTCGAGTGGGCGAACTCTCATCGGGACAGTAGGTGCGGTTTCCTATAGTTAAGGCGTATTGAATCGGCGTTGGTGACTGACCCAGTGCCAGGCCACCACCCGTGAATGTCCACGACTTGGGGTGGTCACCCTCCCACCCAATGTATAGCCACTTCAGCGGGTCGTATTCGTAGAGCGGAGCTCCAATCTCGAATTCCGATTCATGCGGAGCTTGACTAGACTCCATTCCGCCGAATCCGCCGAAGTCCGATCTTTTGGCGGGAGCGCGAAAAGCGGTAGGCCATTGCTGGCCCCCACGGCAACCGTTCCCAGCGCTTTTGTCAAGAATTCTCGCCTCTTCACCAAACCCTCCTCGCCGTTCCAAACGCACAAATTCCATCAATACCGATGGGGGCTCTTGTTCCAGGCAGTCCCTGGTATCCCTTCACCAAAAGCTGTACAGCCTCATTCACCAATACTGCGCCGCACCCCGCAAGTGAACTACTGCACGCTGGATCCGGTACGCAAGTAAATTTCATATCGCCGCGCGTATTCGCGTTTATACTGCTCTGCCGCGTGGTCGAAGCTCAGTTCCGGAGTGTTTGGCTTAATGCTGCCCGTGACCCTCAACGTCGTGGTGGTAGCGGGCAGAATCCATGCGCCCTTACGTGCCGTAACCGGCTGCCCATCGGCTTCGGCCTTCTGCACGTCATAGAACCATGGAACTCGCACAACCAGGTGATCGGGCTTCTGACGGAAGTGCGAGCAAATCGTCAACTCCCACCCATCCGGCATCGCAGTCAGAGTTCCGCTGATTGGTCCAAAGGCAGTCGGTTCCTCTACCAACTCGATTCGTTTGCCAGGGCGGAGCCACTCCGGCGACACAGCTGAGAGCAGATAGAGATCTTGGTTGTACTCCCGCACCAGCATGTTGCGCATCAGGATGATGATTCTGGACGAGGTGACTTGATCCGGCTGGATATTATCCGGATAGGCCAGCGGGATATCGCGTGTTCCCCACGGTTGGGTTCCCCACTCCTGCGTGGAGTGCGTCGCGTTTGTATGCAAGAGCAACGCGTAGAGATCGTTCACCGCGTTCTGCTGGTCCAGTTCTCCGCCCCGCACCAGTGCGCTCTCCGCGTTCAGGTCCGATTGCCAATAATGCAGCGCAGGGGGATAGTTGAACACATAGGCACCGTTTTTCATTGCAACAGCGTGCGGATCCACATAGGTCAGGAGGCCTTCGGCGTACTTGGCTCGCGACTCGTTAATTGTGGCCGTGACGCGCGGATCGAAGGGATCGAACAGAGGTTCGGGAAACAGCGTGGCCATGTTGTACCAGTCGTTGCCCGCGATTGTCCTGTCCATAGCGGGTGGGATGTAGCCACCGGTCTTGGCGGTCTGAAGCGCGAGCTGCTTCTCGAAGGACTGACGGTATCGACTGTACACGGCCTCGAAACGTCGGACGTCATCCGGCTTTCCCATAGCTTCGGCCAGTTGGATGGCGTTCCGTAAACCGGCCAAGGTCCACAGGCTCTGCCCTGTAAGGTGAACATCGCGGAGCTGTTCATCGTCCGGCATTACGGACATGGGCAGCAATCCCAGCGGATCCCTACCAGTAATGTATGCAATCCAATCGACACCACCCACGACCGCCGGATAGATCGTGCGCAGAAAAGCTTGATCCCGGGTGAGAGCATAATGCCGACTCCATAGCCATAGCGCATTGGCCGTGGTGTCCCAATACTGATCGCCGCTGCCGATACGCCCGTCGGGCGTTGCCATCGACAGATACGTGGTCGCCAGCTTCGGCGTAACATCGAACTGTTTCATGTAGTCGAGCGCAAGGATTGGAAAGATGGTTGATTCGATATCGTCATAGCCGTGATACTGAAACTTGTTGATGGCCTGATAATATTTGTCGCCGATTTTGTCTACTGCCAGGAGATTGGTTATGGTATTCGCAAGGAGGAACTGCTGAACCTTTTGTTCGGGGAAGCGCAGCGCTGGGCGTTCCAGTCGCTTTTCCCATCCTGCCACGGTCCGGTCAAAGACCTGTTGATATTCTGCATCTCTCAGCAACTTGGTTTCGGGTCCATCCAACGGCAGTGGAATAATCGGCATTTTGAAAACCAGGCTCTGTTCATCTCCGGGCGCTAGCGATACCCGGTACATGACTGCCCCCATCGGCATTTCAGGGAGCAGGTGCATGCGTGTGTCATTCGTCCCCAACTCTCCCGAGAACAGGCGATAGGTGCGTAGCCCGAAATCGCCAAGCGCCAGCGACAGTTGGTGGGTCGATTGAGGAAAGGTGTAGAGCAGGCGCCCATCCCTGGTAACACCATCCTCGGCGAAGGCGTAATGCCAGTTCGGATTGAAAGTGGTCTGGCCAGCCGTGAGGCGCTCCGGCATCAAGTCGAAACGCTGCGTGAATCGGTACTGAATGGTCTTCAGACTTTCGGTTGTGGGCCGGAACTGGTATGCGCTCGTAAAGAAAGCAGTGCGTGGTTTCTTGGTCTGGTTCTTAAGCGTCACCCGGATGAAGTAGACCGGAAGGCCCTCCAACGATCCCCCCAAGTCAGCGCCATACATCTCGAAGTGATAGTCAACTCCCTCCCGACTCACTGTGTACTCAATCACCGGCAAATAGCCCTTATAGAGCGTTCGCACCCGTTGCGCGACTCTCTTCGGAGGGTTTCCCGTGAAGAACATCAGCTCGCCCGAACCTGTATAGAGATACCCTTCGGGTGTAACTTCCGCCGCTATGGGAGCGAACAAACTCCCCAGCACATCCGTTGGATGGGAGAAGTAGGAAAAAGGCTGGTTCGGATCATCAATGTCGGGATTGAGCATACCGCCAGTAAACTGCGCCCAAAGCCCGGCGCTGCTGAGTGTAAGTAGCAGTGTAACTGCTGTTAAATGCCACCTGCTGGCCGTCAAACTCCGCTCTATTCTTTTGCCGAGGACCTGTCTGGTCTTGGTCACATAATTCCAAAACAGATGGATCGGCTTAAAGCTCGTTTTGTTGCCTATCTCCGAGATGTTTATCATGGCTCCCACTGTCCTTTCATTCTTCAAGATTGATGACTGATTAAGCTAGAATTTGAGGCCCAGTTGTTCTGTGATAATGGGCCGTAGCGCCCCATCCAAATCCGTGGGATCGTAACGAAGCCGATAGCGATGGGTCCCGCTTTTCTGACGGATCGTTGCTGGATCATCCGGTAGTTCCCTCGTACGTGAGTTGAAAGGCAGTCGAGTAGAGGCCCAACTTCAAGCCGAGACCATGCACGTGGCCGCCGCACCTTGCAGAAACACCACCGGCACTTCCGAGCCCATCGCTCCTCGAATCACCCTCTCCATGTAGTAGATCCAATTAGCCGAGGCTTCTGAGCCATTGCCCGGATTAGTCGTAGCATGACAGCCCGGCCAGGGCAACCACGAAAGTACCAGACCAACGAGGAGGCAGAGGTGGTAGCACTGGTTTGCAGCGCTCCTCCGAGCGGACACAAACGGTGGACAATCCGCCTGTTGACTGCGGCGGCCCGCCAACGTCCCGGACTAGCCAACGTCAGTCGGGAGACTGTGCGTGATGTTAAAAAAAACGGTAGTGTCCAGCTTTTTTCGCACTTTCGAGCAACTTTGGAAATCAGGAAGGTTGTTGGTTGAGTTTCTTGGTTTGGCCTTGGGTTTAACCCCGTAGCCGCCGTCGCGGCTGTCGCTATTTAGCGATGGATCAAATGCTGAACCGGCACACCTAATACGCAGGATGACGAATTGAATACTTGATCGAGGGAAACATGCCCGCTTTTGCGTCTCTTGCCAGTCTGCCGGAGTACAATCTGCAGCGGACCTTTCTCGTCCCGGCGTTCCGCGCACCGATCCAATGGCCAATTGGGCCGATTGGGGCGAGTGGGCCAACAGCGTAATGAGAAACTGGGCCAAATCGATTACGGTCTGGAATCTGGCGCTCGACGAGAAGGGAACTCCGTACATCGGTCATTATGATCCGGAGGAGCATGTCAGCTCCTGGCCGACCGTGGGAAGAGGCGTCCTTACGGTGTGGAACGATACGCACAAGGTGGAGCGCAGCGGCCGCTTCTGGGCGATTGCGCACTATTCCAAGCACGTGCGGCGCGGAGCCAAGGTGTTTCAGACGGACAGCCTGGGCGACAGCGCGGCGCAAACCTCGAAGGCCAAGGTCTCGCACGCCGGATTCTCCAACCCGGATAGGAGCTACGTGGTGGTGCTAGCCAATACCGGGCAGCAGACGCGGACTCAGCTGGTGCTCGGAACCAGCGCGCTCGATCTTGACCTGGCGGCCGACTCGGTTTACACACTGCAGTGGTCTTGAGACCGCTGCAGTGTGATCGATTTCCTCCAGGTTTTCAGCGAGTTGTATCATCTAGTGCCATGGTGCGGAAAATCGTATTTCTCGTGTTGCTTGTTGTTGGGGTGCACGTCGCGGCTGGCGGCCAGAACGCGCCGCCTGCGTCGCCGCAAAGCGCGGACGATCATCTCAACAAGGCGAAACGCTATATGGCGGAGCAGAAGATCGACCTGGCGATCGCGGAGCTGAAACAGGTAGTCGCGCTCGACCCCGGCAACGTAGAGGCGCGCGGCAACCTGGGGGTGCTGCTTTATTTCCACGGCGACTACGCGGAGGCAGTCCCCGAATTGCGCGCAACCTTGCAGGCCCAGCCCGATCTCTGGAAGATCCAGGCGCTGCTCGGAATGGCGGAAGACCACACCGGAGACCAGCAGAAGGGCCGCGACGACCTGGAAGCCGCATTTCCGCACCTTACGGATGAGAAAGTGCGGCTGGACGCAGGCGAGATCCTGGTGGACGTCTATTCGAACGCCGGCGATCTTGAAAAGGCCGCGAGCATCGTCTCGACTCTGCTGGCATCCCGGCCCACCGACGCCTCGCTCCTGTATCTCTCATACCGCATCCACTCTGACCTGGCGAACCGCGCGATCTTGACGATGGCCATAGCCGATCCGGGAGGCGCCGAGATTCACCAGGTTATGGCCAGGGAATTGGCTAAGCAGGGGGACATCACGCAAGCGATCGCCGACTACCGCGAAGCCATCCGGATCAATCCGCGGCTTCCCGGCGTGCACACGGAGCTGGGCGACCTGCTTTTCCACTCCCTCGGAGGCAAGCAGCAGGCCGCCGCCGAGTTGGAGTTTCAGGCCGCCTTGAATGTGAATCCGACGGACGAGAAGGCAGAGCTGGCGATCGGAGTTCTTGCGGCCCAGCACGGCGATATCAAGGCCGCATATAAAGATGATTCGCGTGCCCTCCAATTGGACCCGACCGACAGCGACGCGTGCACCGAGCTGGCCAAAGTCCTGATACAGATGAACAAGAACGACGACGCGCGGCAGTTGCTGGAGCGCGCTATCCAGATCGACCCCGCCAACTATGTGGCCCACTTCCGCCTGAGCACGCTCTACCGGCACCAAGGCAAGCCTGACGAGGCGAAACAGCAAGTGGAGCTCTATCTCCGGTACAAACAGATGCACGAAAAGCTCGAGAAGGTGATCCACGACATGCGCGTCGGCTCCGACCAGGACACTGCAGATCACGACGCCCCCGATAAGCCTTGAGCCGGCGATGAATCGGGGTTCGCGCCCGGACACTCAGCATCCTTCCGAGTCCGGATGCGGCGACAGCGCCGGTCTTTCTCAACTGCCGGGGCTGCCTCGAACGCTTCGCCGCCGCCGGACCTCACGCTTCGCCCCGGTTAGAAGCGGCACTTATTCTGCTCGTATGGTATCGTGGCGAGGGACAACAATTCCCGGATTCGATCTCGATGCAAATGCGTCCTCGTTTAGGAAAGGATTCGAGACGCCTCAGCGAGACGATTGTCCTGCTCTTTGTAGCTCTAAACCATCGTCGAGGCACGGAGGCGCGTCGGCTTTTACGGGGCCTGTGGATTCGCGAATGATGAGCTCCGGTTCAACGGTAATCTCATCGCGTGGCGGAATGGTGTTGTGAATGCGATTCAGCAGGCTTTGCGTTGCGACTCTGCCAATCTCCTCGAGCGGTTGATTGATGGTTGTCAGTCGAGGCAAGGTAAATGCTGCTGCTTTAATATCGTCAAAGCCGATCACCGATACATCTTCCGGCACTCTCAGATTGAAATCCTTCAGCGCGCGAATAGCTCCTATGGCCGAAATATCGTTGAAGGCAACAATGGCAGTGAAAGGCTGCTTGGTTGCGAGCAGCTGCTGGACCACCGGATAGCCCAGTTCCGGCGAAACCATGTCTCGGTCAAGGCTCACAACCAGTTCCTGCTTGATCTCGATGCCTAACCGATCGGCAACGGCGACCAGGCTCTTCCAGCGATCATCCGAATCCGAACTGAATGGCTGGCCGCGCATGAATGCGATCTTGCGGTGGCCGAGCGCGTACAGATGGCCCAGCGCCAACTCCGCAGCGCGCGCGTGGTCGAGCAGTACATTCGTTACACCCTCAATATGCCGGTGGCCAGCCACTGCCACGACCGGGATCGAGATCGGGTGTTCCAGTCGCGTATCGATCGCGATGAGCCCTTGGGCTCCGCGGCCGATCAGCATCCGCGTGTAATCCTCGACCAGGTTCGGCTTGTGCCGGTGGTGTGCCGTGAAGTAGAAGTATCCGGCCTGGATCAATTGGTCGCCGATGCCGCTCATCACCTGGGTGTGATATCCATCGCCGAGTTCCGGAACCAGAATGCCAATCGTCAAAGTCCGCCGGCTCCGCAACGAGCGCGCCAGCAGGTTCGGCTGATAGTTCATCAACTTCGCGGCAGCCTTGATGCGGTCACGCGTCGTCTGCGGAATCGACCTTCCAGGCACGTCGTTCAGCACAACGGAAACGGTTGCAGGATTGAGCCCCAGGTGCTCGGCAAGCTGCTTCAGGCTCGTTGTCTGATGAGTCTGCGGTTTCGTACTGTGTTCTCGCTCTTTGCTGCTGGCGGTATCCTTCATGTTGCAATCAACTCTCAATTCGCTTATTTGATGTTGATTTTACAACGTTCGATGAGCAAAGACCGCGCGTCCGAGCACGCTGCCGCTTTGATGGTTTGTCCGCGTTCAATCGAGATCGGCAATGCGGCCGAATCCAATATCAACGTAATCGCCGGCCTTGTTCTGTTCTGTGAGCTGTGAAGGAATCTACCGGCTTCACAGCCGGAATGTCTTACGTTCGGTGCTGATCTGCACGTCCTGAGAGTTGAATTCGAGCCGAGAGCAGACGGCCTCGTCTTTGGCGACCCAAAAGTCTCCTTGCCGCAGTCTGCGAGGCGGGGCAGTGCGATTGAATCAACTGAAGCGGCCCCGACCATCATCAGTTACCCCCTCGACCTCTACTATTTGTCTTCGCGCACAATCCATGCGCCATGCCCTGGACTGGTATCGGTACGGTCCAAGTAAACTAGACAATCGATTCTCTCAATACTAATGAGCCATAAAGTCCTTTGCGCCATAGTATTAGACTCTCTCGCCACAAAGTTTGTCAACCTGAAAATGCAAAGTTTTCCGCAAAAGATACTGTTTTCTAGACGATTTATTCACATAGCGAATCAACGCGGTCTTATCGCCATAATTTCCTTAAAAAGAGTATTTGAATAAGACATACGATTGTCTTAGAGGAGTAATGGGCGAAGAGAGTTCGCTTCATTCAACTTATGTGCAGACCAAGAAATCAGAGCATCAAACGCCCAGCGGCAGGCCAGCCGTGCAAGGAACGTCCAATCCGTAGACCGTCTTCGATCATAGGCTCGATTCAGTTTCTGCGAATCCGCACTCTGCCCGCTAGGGAAGGTTCGTCGAATGCTCCGGCAATCCCATGGAGACAATTCCCTGTCCCTCGCGCACAACATAGAAGTGGTCGGCGGCCAGGTGAGTCAACGTGTCTTTCTTCCCGTCCGGCCACAACACTTCAGCCTGATCGATGGACTCGTGACCACCCAACCCAAAATGCAGGCGAAGATCGCTTTGCGACAGATAACTTCCCCCGCTGATCACTTCACGCAATTGAACCAGGTCCCCCGCAGTCACGCGCACCCGCGCATTCAGCGCCAGACGGTTGCATGTCACGCCTTCAAGTTGAAAGCTGACCCAATGGTTTTTTGGCCCGCCTTCGGGGCGTAGGATCATGGGCTCGCCGACCAGGTTCTCGACAACAGCTTCCATCCGGCCGTCATTGAACAGATCGCCCACGGCTAGCCCGCGGCTCACTTGCGGTATCTCGAGCGCCGGACCCACGCGGCGGCTGATGTTCTGGAATGTGCCGTCGTGCTGATTCAGGAAAAGCAGTTTCGGCTGAAGAAAATGAGTTGCCGTATGGGTGCTGTCCACTTGCGGATACACGTGCCCGGATACGACAAAGAAGTCCTGCCACCCGTTGTTCGCAAAATCGACGAAAGCATCACCCCAGCCGACATAGCCCTGCGTCCCTCTGGCAATGCCCGATGCCACGGAATTATCCGTAAAGTTCATCTCGCCGTCGTTGGTATAAAGAGCGGTGTACTCGATGTCAAAGTGGGAGATTGCCAGCGACATGCGTCCTGAATGCAGATAATCTCCGTACGCCAGGCCCATGTTCGCCTGCTCCGCGCCATCCTCGTTGGCCGCCACGCCCGCCAGCAACGCCACGTCTTCAAACTTTCCCTTGCCGTCGCCCTGGTACAAATAATTTGCTTCGCCGTCATTGGTAACGAACAAATCCAGCTTTCCGTCATTGCTAAAGTCCGACCAGATCGAAGTAAGTCCATAGCGGCGCTCGGCGTCGTCCACGCCGGCCTGCTTCGAGACGTCAGTGAAGGTCCCATTTCCGTTGTTGTGGTAAAGATTGTCGGGCAATCCCTTCAGGCCGCGCGGACCGCACTGCACGTCGAGACCGAGATACTTACATGATTTACTCGATCCAAACACGGGCAGATTATCCAGGTGAAAATCGACATAGTGCGATACGAACAGATCCGCGTATCCGTCGTTGTCGTAGTCTCCGAATGTGGCTCCCGTCGCCCATCCCGTGTCGCTTCCGAGGCCGCTCTCCTTCGTCACATCGGTAAAGGTGCCATCGCCGTTGTTCCGGTAGAGCACGATGCCATTGAGGCAAGTTACCAGCAGGTCGGGCCTGCCGTCGTTGTTATAGTCACCAACCGCGGCGCCCATGGCCCAGCAGGGATATCCCACTCCCGCCTTCTCAGTAACATCGGTAAACGTACCATCGTGATTGTTATGAAATAAGGCGCTGCGAGACTTTACGCCGTGAAGCGCCATGTCGACGCTTTGGGCATTAGTGAAGTAGATATCCGGCCAGCCATCGCCGTCATAGTCAATCAGGACAACTCCTCCGCTCATCGACTCCGCAATGAACTTACCTTCTGGACTTGACTTATGGTCGAAGCGTATTCCTGTCGACTTAGTCATATCGACTAACTCGGGATAATTCGGAACGGGGCCGGTAGCCGCCCTCTCGGCTTCAGCCTTCTTGCGCTCTGTCGGAGATAGTGGCGTCGGCGTGCCCATGCCCGTTTGCGCAGCGATCATCCCCTGCGCACAAAGGAATGAAAGCGCAACAAGCCCCCTCCAAATGGAAACCTCCAGCTTCATGCACGTGTCCGCTTCATTTTTTTCCGGGTGGCTCCTCTTCGGGATTCTCGTCCGCGCGGATCTCGTCCGGCTGAACTTGCAGTTCCTTATAGACGGCACGAAGCTTATCCTTCATATCTTTGTATTTCTTATAAAGCTCCACTTCCCGCCTGGCATCATCCATGCGACCCGCCTTTCGATAAAGCGTCGCGAGCCGATAGTGGACGATGGAGTCGGTCGGCTCAAGCTGCTCTGAGGCTTCGAGCAGCGGCGCTTCGAACTGTGCACGATGAAAGCAGAGCGTTCCTGGATTGTCAAGCAACTCGATAGGTAGCAGCGCAACTCTGCCGGCATCGCACTGCGGTCGCGTCCAATCACCGCAGCTCTCGCCAAGCATCGCTTGATCCGGGTTAGTTCGTCGATCCGCTTCCGTCGCAGCGACCCCGGGGAGCAGTCAAACGACATCAGGGGCGCGGCGTCGCGGTCGCTCTTCTGGGGCAGGCGAAATCCGATTCCGCGGATTGCACAGCTGGTCCATGAAGCATTTAGGGAATGCCGCCAAACGCGGCTTCACAGCTCGACTGCCTTGGGCGGATTTCGCCCGATCATCGGGTACTGACTCAAATCGAGAACCGTGCCATTGATCAGCGCTGCCTCGTCGGAGAGAAAATAAACAGCGGCCCACGCAACGTCTTCGGGGGAAAGCAGCCGGCCCGCGGGAGCAAACACCTTGGGCAGCCTCGTCGGCCAATCTTCAGGCAGGCCTTCTTTCATTTTCAATGCATACTCGTTCGGCGTCAGCGTCCAGCCGACATTCAAGAGGTTCACGCGGATTCCTTCTGCGCCGTGCGCGTCTGCTACGTTGCGCGTGAGCGTCATCAGGGCGCCTTTGCAGGTGGAATAAATGCACTGGGACCGCTCGCCGCAATAAGCATTCACGGAGCCGATGTTAAGGATCCGTCCGCCACCCTGCCTGCGAAAGTGAGGCAACACAGAACGAATCAGGAAGAACGGCGCCTTCAGATTGACCGCAACCGTCCGGTTGAACGCCTCGAAATCCGTCTCTTCAATGGTGCCGCGCGTCATGACGGCCGCATTGTTGACAAGGCCATCGATTCTTCCGAACCGGGCCACGGTTTTGTCAATCAGTGCCGCGGGAACCTCGGGATCTTCGAGCACGCCCACAACAAAGGAAGCATTGCATCCGATCTCTTCCGCCAGCTTTTCTGCTTGATCGCGGCGGCGCCCATGGAGCATGACCCGCGCACCCTCACGCGCGAAGATGCGCACCATCCCTTCGCCAATCCCGGTGGTAGAGCCAGTCACCAGGATGACCTTGTCTTTGAGACGTGCGCTCGCGGGCAGTTTCGATTCGTCCATGGCCTCAACCCGCCTTTCACGATCGAACCCGAATGAATCGCCTCAAAGGACACGACACTCGCCAAGACCGATGACGGACGGCGCCAAGAGAAGAATCAAGACGTTTCGCAACGTTCGAGTGTTCGTCTGCCGCGTTTCGCTCAATTGCAAATCCACCTCCTGATTCGCCGCGCAGTCATTTCGAGGGCATCAAAGGCAAACGTGTGCCGTACCGGGAGTTCCAAAAATCGGTACGCTAAGGGTACTCCATACACAAACGATTGTCTAGTTAAATATCCCTGGAATTTCGGGCTCCGAGCGAACTTCAAGATCATGCGTCCGCCGGCCAATTGTTCAAGGATTGAGTGCCGAGATTGTCACCGCCGCATGAGCCTTTTCGCCAAGGAATGCTCGCGAAGGTTCCAGAGGATCTGGCTTCCAGGCGAGGTGTAAAACGGTGCTGAATAAAAATCGTTGCAAACAATCGATTGTTCTGCTATAAATGTTAGCCGCGTAATGTGCTCAAGAATTGGTAAATGCAAAGCTCTTTGCCACTTGTGCCCAAACGCGCGAGCAGGCGATTCCCTTGGGAACTCGAAGCAGCCAAACAGAGTGACTGGCTTGATATGGAGCTTCGGGGATGAATCGCAAGAGGGTGGTGGGACAAGTTTCGAATCTGTAGAACGGGGGTATTTTCGAGATGGACTACAATCGTCGCGAATTCATTGCTCTGGCGAGCGCGGCACTTTCTGGTCCCGCTATTCTACCCGTTTTCGCTGAAGTTTCAGGCGAAATCCAATGTTTGGTGTATGACGCAGATGGACAGCCTTTGCCGCCGACCGCACTGGAGCGCTTTCACATTTGCGACTCCCTGATGCGGCCATTCACCGTACCCTTCGAGACCGGTTCAGGCGCAGTTCGATTTACGCCGCCAGCCGACAAATCGTTTCGGATCTCCTTGCCCTTGATTGTGCCTGGCTTCGGCGAGGTTTTTGTCTACGCCGATGACGGCGGTGAGGGGTACAACGAGGGCTCATTGCACCGCGCGAACCCGCTCGTGCTGAATTATGCTTTTGCGCGCGATCGCATGGCGACCGTGCGCAAGGTGGAAGCGGACTGCCGGCAATCAGGAGTCGTGATCTCTCCCGAGACCCAAGAGCGCATCGATGCAGCACAATCAAGCCTGACGCGCGCAGAAGCCGCGGGAGCAGACCGAACGGCTCAGGTGCGGGCATCGATGGAGTCATTGCGAGATTCGCTCTGGGCAGGAGAATTGTTAGTCCTGGCGCGAGCCAGGGCGGCGATTGAACACCGGCCGTCGAGGGCTGGGTTTCTCTTCGGCTGCAACGGCTTCGGTCTTGCCGCCGGCTATCCTGACACGCTCAATCAATTCTCGGCGGTATTCAACTACACCACGATCCCCATCTACGAAGGCTGGGTGGAACGTGAAAAGGGACATCCCGACTATTCCTTGTTCGAAGCGGCGCTCAACACCCTTATCGGTACGACGATCGTTCCAAAAGGCCACCCGGGAATATGGCTCGAGCCGGAAAACACGCCCAAATGGTTGCAGAACATCAGCTACGACGAGACGAAGCGATATTGTCTCGAACACGTGAGGCAAGCGATCAGCCGGTATCGTCACCGCGTTCACGTTTGGGACATAGTGAATGAAGCACACGTTCAGCCGGAAGTTGACCGCGGGATGAACGGCTTCACCCGCGAGGACAACGTGGATCTTACAGTTTCGGCTTTGCGGGCAGCGCATGAAACGGATCCGACGTGCTTTCGCATCATCAACATCACGGGTACTTGGGCCGACTACTATATGGGCGAACACCCGGAGGGAACCAAATGGCAACGGCGACCTGCTGCCTGGCAGCAGAGTCCATACGATTACTTATCGATGTTGCGAGACGCTGATGCCAGATATGACGCAATAGGGTGGCAATACTATCACTCCGGGCGCGACATGCTGGAGTTCGAGCGCGATCTTGAGAGCTTCAATCACTTTGGGAAACCAATCCACGTCACCGAGATGGGTTTTCCGTGTTCGCTGGCCCCATTTCCAGGTCAGGAACAGTATGCATACTGGGGCGGTGGAAATGGCGGAGAGAAGATGGCATGGCACAACGACTTCACTGAATCGGTTCAGGCGGACTGGGTGGAATATGCTTACACGATTGCCTACAGCAAACCGTGGATAGAGGCCATTACCTATTGGGACTTTAACGGAAGAGGACACGACGGCTTTGTCCAGGAGGATGGCACACCGAGGGAGAGTTACGATCGTCTGAAAAATCTGCTGGCAAAGTGGCGAAACCAATCTTAAGCAGGTTGTGGGACATATCTTCTGAACTTGCTAAGAAGATGTGTCTGAATCTCAGGCTTAGACAGTGCCTGATTTTTCGGTTTGAAACTGCAGCCGTAAGCGCAGTTCCAGGAACTGCAATCTTGGGGGGAAACGATGCCAAATGCAAACCGTAGAGACTTCCTCAAACTGGCCGCAGCGGTTGGCGGCGCACTGGTTGTAAAAGAGGGAAAACCGCTGTATGCGGAATCTCAGATTGCACCGGGCCCAGTGCGAGCCTGGAGAACAACCCCGCAGGAGAAATTCCAACCCATTCAATCGCCGCCGCAATGGGAAAGCGGCGAGGAATTATCGCCGCTGGCGATTTATCTGGAACCCGCCACGACCTATCAGGAAATCCTCGGGTTCGGGGGCGCTTTCACCGACGCCTCGAGCTATCTTCTGCATCTTATGGAGCCGGATGCCCGTCACGCGTTTTTATCGGATCTCTATGGTCCAACCGGGCTGCGCCTTTCGGTGGGGCGAACCTGCATCGGAACGAGTGACTACTCGACCAAAATGTACAGTTACGATGACACTCCGGAACCCGATCCGGAGTTGAAGCATTTCAGCATCGAACAAGACCAAGCCTGGATCGTTCCTACGTTGCGCGAAGCGCAGCAGATTAATCCCGACCTTTACTTGTTCTCGTGCGTATGGAGTCCGCCTGGATGGATGAAGAGCGGGGGTTCGATGCTCGGCGGCTGTATGAAGGAACGCTGGTTTGCGGCCCACGCCCAGTATTTCGTCAAGTTTCTTCAGGCTTATGCGGATGCTGGCATCAAGGTCAAAGCCGTCACTATCAATAATGAGGTGGACACAGACCAGGACGGACATTTTCCTGCCACGATCTGGGCCCAGCAGCATGAGATGGTTTTTGCCGCGTTGAACCTGGGGCCCGCCCTGGAAGCGGCATCGCTGGACACAAAAATCTGGATTCTCGATCACAACTACAATCTGTGGGGCCGTGTGGCCGACGAGCTGAGCAACCCACAAGTCTCCAAGTACGTGGACGGTGTTGCTTGGCACTCTTATGCGGGAACGCCGGACGCGATGATCCGCATCCATGAGATGTTTCCCGATAAGCACATGTATTTCACCGAAGGGGGACCGCCGGCAAATCTGTTTGGTCCATCGGAGGAGCGACACCCGGGACAGCGGCCCCGGTGTGATGATTCTTCTTTCGGAACGGACTGGACGAGATGGTCCATCTCGTTTACGGGCATGCTTCGGAACTGGGCCAGGTGTATTTGCGTCTGGAACCTGCTTCTCGATGAGAACGGGCGGCCAGACATCACCAATCCGCCCCGTCCCATGCACCGCGGAGGACTTGTCTCCATCGACTCGAAGACGAAGGAACTCACCTATAGCGGAAATTACTACGCATTTCCGCACTACTCAAAACTCATTCAAAGAGGAGCGCGTGTATTCGCATCTTCCGGAGATTTATCCGGCGTCGACCACGTAGCGGCCGAGAACCCGGACAAGAGTCGCGTGCTAGTGCTGACGAACAGCAACAACGCCGAGCAACATGTGCAATGCAGACTCGGAGATCAGATCCTCAAGGTTGCGCTGCCATCGGACTCAATTACATCTTTCGTTTGGTAGAGCGCCAGCTGAGCTTGGACCAGGTTTGGCGCGAATTGGAGAATAGGTAGATTTTGAGACGGAGGCGTATCAACGGCCTTCCTTGAACAAACGTAGCAATCTTGAATTTACGAGGTGCAAACCGGTGTGTCAGTCGGTATCGCCGCTGAAATGGGTTGCAGTGGTCTGTTTTGCAGGGTCCTTCGCCCAGGCGCAGCAGGTGTCGGTGCAATCGTGGATCACCACAACAGATGAACACGGAATCGTCGTCGGCCTCGAGAAGCAGCCCGACCTAACCTTCGGAGAGGATTCTCAAGATAGCGTCGGAGCGATCCACGTAAACGAGAGGGTGGCCTATCAAAGCCTGAAGGGGGGAGGGGCTGCGTTTACGGACGGCGCGGCGTGGCTGATCAATCAAAAGCTTTCGCCCGTGCAGCGCAACGAGGTGATGCGGCGTCTCTTCGACCCGGTCGAGGGAATCGGCATTAGCTTTCTTCGCAACCCCGTCGGTTCGAGCGACCTGACGCGCGAATGGTACACCCTCGACGATAACGCGGCGGACCGCAATGATCCGAGTCTGCCAAACTTCAGCATCGATCACGACCTCACCGACGTCATTCCCCTGACGCTCACGGCGCGGAAGCTGAATCCCAAGCTCACGCTGATGATCAATGCGTGGAGCCCTCCCGCCTGGATGAAGTCGAGCGGATCGCTGGTGGCTGGCGACGTGCTGCCACAATACTATGCCCATCACGCCAACTATTTTGTGAAAGCGATCCAGGCCTACGAAGCGCATGGCCTGCACGTGAATTACGTGAGCCTGAATAACGAGCCCACCTGCTGCGAGGATGTCAATTACCCGTCGCTGCGCACCATTACCTCCGCGGAGATGGCGACGATGCTCGAGGACTACTGGTTCCTGGCCTTCGAGAAGAACCATCTGACCACGAAGATCCTGCTTCTCGACTACAACTGGAGCGCCGCCGATCTCGTCGAGCCGCTGCTTGCCGATCCGGCGATCCGGAACTCGCCCTTCGTGGGCGGCGTGGCCTGGCACGGCTATAGCGGCCCGCCGGCCATTCAATCCGAACTGCATGACCGCTACGGCATCGAGATGTTTATGACGGAGCGCTCCGGATTCGGCGCCGGCAGCAAGCAGCAGAAGCAGGACATGCGCGACATGGTCAACGTCTTCCGAAACTGGGGGGAGAGCTTCGTGAAGTGGCCGGTTGCGACTGACGAGAACCTCGGGCCCCATCGTGGCGGTTGCGCCATCTGCACCGGCCTCGTGGTTGTGCACACCGACGATGCGCGGGCCGGGACGGTGGACTACACCACCGAGTACTATACGCTGGGCCAGTTCACGAAGTTCGTGCCCAATGGCGCCATTCGCATTCAATCGGATGACAATCCAAAAGTGCTGAACGTCGCCTTTCAGAATCCCGATGGCTCGCTGGTCCTGATTGCCTACAACGACACGGCGGACCCGCAAACATTCAAGATCGTTTGGCACGGCCGGGCGTTTCACAGCACGTTACCGATCAACACCACGGCCACCTTCGAATGGCGAGGCGATGGACGATAAATTCACCCGGCGCAGGTTTCTGCATGCGCCACGCACGAATGCCGTTCTTATGTTGATCCAGGGCGCTCGTATGAGACAAGGTGCGCGCAAACGAGATGATACTGGCCGACGATAGTGTCCGCTTCAAGGTGGACATCCGTTCATGAATCGCGGGACCTGAAATTTACTTGCCAGCCGACATGCGACCTCATTGTCTACCGGATCTCGAGCGCTATGACGCACTACATGGGACTCGTTTTGCGAGGGAGGCAGGCGCGATGTTGTTGCACGTCGCAGAATGCGCAGCGATCGAGAATGGCTCCATGCCGGAGCACAAGCGGCAATTGCTGGCACAACTGGCTGCGGCATTTGCAGTGCCGGCATAGGCCCGGATTAGTCCTGATATATCGACAGAGCATGACCAATTCCTTGACAACACCTGACTCTGTGCGACTCGTGAATCATGATGACCTTACCGCCTTGGCGAGTCCGGTCGAGGAAGTCAGCCCAATCCTGCATCATTCGTGCTCGGGTTACTTTCCCTCTTCCCGCTGGTTTCAATCGGCAGGCACAGCGCAGCTATTCAGCTCATGATTCCCGAGGTTCCAGCGGGCGAAGGGTTCGAGCTGAATTGCTTCAATTCCGACCCGAGGATCACACTCAACCAAGTCTGTGCCTGACCCGCTGCCGTCTGCACTCACGCCGCGTCGCCGCGCGCAATAACGACGATGGCGAGGAACAGGATACCGAGTCCAACCATGCAGTAAGCCATGGAAGCGCGGCTCGATCCTTTCCACTCACCGCTGGCAATTCCCCAGATGACGCCGGCGATGATGACCGTGCTCATGAACACGGGCCAGCCGACGATGCCTCCCAAGGGGCCTAAGGCCCACGCTCCCATTCCATAGAGAATGACGCCGACGAACCACACCACTCCCATCAAGACGCCCACCAGGCAGTAGACAGTCCCCGTCCCTTTGCTGAGGTAGACGCCCCAGGTGCGATTCTTGTTCAGCAGATAAATGCAATAGGCCGCATTGGCGATAAAGCCAGAGCCAATAGCCAGCGCCCAGATGGCGTTGCTCGCCATGGCCGGAGAGGCTCCCGCCGCGAGGGCGCGCTGCTTCAACTCGTCGCCAAAAACAAGGGCGAAGTTGAACATGGAGGAGAATATCCCGGAAAGAATACAGACCACCAGGCCGACGGCGAAACCCGAGCGTGCCGGTCCCGCCGCACCGGGATTTTGTTTTCGTTCGCGGATCCAGCCCGCCAGTGAAAGAGAGACCAGTCCTACGATCATGACCAGCGTGCCCACCATGAGCGCCAGCCCGCGATGAGTGTGAAATTGGTTGGGATGCAGGACCGCGAGCGGCAGCAGAGAACCAAACGCGGTGTTGACGCCCTGGATCACCGGAATGCCCAGGGCCAGTCCAATCCGGGAGACTCCGAAGCCGTACAGCGTGACGCCAATGCCAAAAGCAAATCCATAGAGAATGACATTGGCCAGCACGGACCAGGAGGCTTGGTGGTAGATGCTGCCAAGATGAGGAACTGTTCCCATCGCGACCAGCCAGGGCGCAATCATGAGGCCTGTGATCACATAGATCAGCCATGTGTTCTCCCACCGCCAATTGACCAGGCGCTTCATAGGCGCGACGAAACTCCCATTCAGCGCGCCACCTAACAAGACAAGCATTAGGCCCCAACCGATTTGACCGCCCATGAAACCTCCAAAGTCTCTCTACGGGCCGGGGCTGCGTTCAGACTTCCGGCAATGAGCAAAGCCCGCCGTCTCGGGACTGTATTTGATTCAGGCTCAGAATGCAACCAAACGTCTGTGCCCGTGATCATCTGGCGCAACGCCTTAGCTCTGCTAAACTACCAAGCGCAATAGGTGGACGCGAGCGCAATGAGCTCCATTGCCTAAATGGGAAGACTCGGACCGCATTGAGCCGAAAGATTGGACACAGGAAAAGGGTCCGCATCATGAAAGCACTTTTAGTTTCTCAGCCCAACAAGTTCGCATGGGTCGATATGCCCAGACCGGTATGTGGGCCTGGCCAGGTCGTCATCCGCACTGCCTATTGCGGCATATGCGGAACGGATATCGATATCCTTCGGGGCAAGGTTCCTGCACTTTTTGTTCGATATCCGGTGGTTCCAGGACACGAATGGACCGGAACGGTGGTGGAGGTCGGCCCCGGGGTAACGAACTGCGCCATCAACAGCCGAGTGATGGCCGTTGGATATTTGAATTGCGGTGTCTGCGCCCATTGCCGCGCAGGAGAGGTGAACCACTGCGAGGTCCACGAACAGATCGGCTTCACTCAGAACGGCGGCTTCGCGGAATTCGTCGTAGCCCCCGCCAGGTGCTGCCTCGTGATCGCCGACACGATCGGCCTTGACGAGGCGGTGATGGCGGAACCCGCGGCCACGGTGGTTCGCGCCATTGACCGCGCCTCACCCAAGCCCGGCCTTAAGGCGGCCGTCATCGGCTGTGGTCCCATCGGTCAAACCGCAATTCGCGCCCTGGGCCTTTACGCGCCTTCTGCGATTCTGGGGATTGATCTCTCCCCAATGCAGGAGTCCCTTGCCAGGCGCGCCGGCACCACTTCTTTTGTATCCACTTCGGATACCGCCGAGATGGTCAGCATGAGCGGCGCGGATGGATGGGATGTGGTGATCGAGTGTGCGGGAGGCCCTCAGGCCCTGGAAACTGCTTTGACGATCGTTCGGCCCGCGGGGCACGTGGCGATCATTGGCGCATCGTCCGACGATCAGGTCCTTTCTTTGCCTGCCAATATTTTCTACAAGAAAGACCTGCGCATTGATGGAATCCTGAGCTACACACCGGAATCCTTCCGCCACGCCCTCGATCTGTTGGCGTCCGGCAGGCTGAGGCTCAAGGATCTGATCACCCACCGCCTGCCCTTCGAAAAATTCACGATCGCTGTGGAACTGCTCGCGGCACGGGCTGAACCACTCGGCAAGGTGATGGTGGGCCGCTGTGATTGATGGGAACAGAACACGGCCGATTCACGAATGATGAAGGTTTCCTGCCGGAGGATAAGAACGATGAACATCACTGCGGAAGAAATTAAGGCAATGCTGGACGTAGCTTTGCTCCTGCCCACCACCACGCCCAAGGAAGTTGAAGCGTTGGCCGTGGTAGTGCGCAATGAAGGGTATGGGCAGATGTGTCTCAACACGGCTCACATCCAGCGAGCGGTTGCCGCCTTGAAGGGTTCCCGCGCGAAGGTGGTTGCCACGGTTGGTTTTCCTCTGGGTGCGGTGACAACGGAAATGAAAGTGTTCGAGACTGAGCACGCCCTGGCCGACGGCGCCGCGGAGATTGATATGGTGCTGAACATAGGTGTGTTTCTGGAAGGCGACTTAAAATCTGCGGAAGGCGATGTGCGCGCCGTTGTCGAGGCCGCCGGCGGAGCCCCGGTCAAAGTCATCATCGAAACTCCTTTCCTGACCGAGAGACAGAAGGCTGACGCTTCCCGCGTGGCGCAGGCAGCGGGCGCGGCGTTTGTCAAAACCTGCACCGGATTCAGCCCCGATCCCTCCGCTCTGTACGAGGACGTGCGGCTGATTCGCCGAACCGTAGGCCCAAACATGGGGGTCAAGGCTTCCGGCCGGATTGGCAATTACTTTCGCTTTGCCGCCATGGTGGAAGCGGGCGCCAATCGCATGGGGATTAATTTAGGGCAGGCCCGCGAGATTCTTCGCGGCAGGGAAGCAGAGCACCCTCAGTAGGCATAACTCGTGCGGCATGTGCCGATGCAATAGACGACGAAACGAGGAAAACAGACCCCGCCCCATCGACTTCCACCCTGGTAGTGTGAACAGACCCTAAGCGAGACACGCTGACTTGCGCGCACGGTGTACTGAGGAAACCAAGTGAAAGAGCTTCGCGGACAGGCGAATGCCGCGAATCTGATCGATTCAAAACTGGCCTGTCCCATTCTTTACACTTCTACAGCGCACAGGATCGTGCTCTTCAAGGAAGAACTCTCTATCCATGTAGCCAAACACCATAGACTTAGTAATGGGGAGCTTCTCAGGACGCACGCCAAAGTATGCATGAACCATAATCAGTGCGATCAGTCCCACACCGGCCAGCCCGTGCAGAACATAGATCAGTCCCCAGGTCATATCTCCAAAAATATAGGGATTCCGCACCAGGATTCCGAAGGTATTGACGTGCTTCATCATGCACAGTCCTGTCACGATCACGGCTAGACCGGAGCACAAAATGAGGAAGTGGTAAAGCTTGTTCTCAGGCGGATACTTTGCAAATCTATTGGGCAGGGGAGAATTCCAGCCCAGCGCGAGCCGCAATCTGCGCACCATATCGCGCACATCGGTCTTGTCCGGCCAGATCGACATGAAATCGAGGAAGAACGATGCGTGCACGATGTGGAATAGAACCGAGGCTGACAAAACCAGCCCGGCAATCCAGTGGCAGGTAACCCAATTAAACCTGGCGCCCACCTTGGGCAAGAACGCTGTGATCAGCAGCACGAACATCGAAGCAGCCATCAGCCAGTGGAACGCTCGCGAAACGAGAGAGTGCCTCGGCACTCGTTCCCGAATCGATGCAAGCACCTCCGGGGAATCGTTTGCCGCGAACTTTCTCGGCCTGGCAAGCGCTCCGACATAAATCGCGTGTCCCACCATGAATAGCGCTGCCGCGGCAGCGCACACCCAACCTAAGAACCACGCAATGTGGATCGGAACCCGAGATCCCAATGGACTGATTGCCCACTGAATCAAGCCCATGATGACTCCTGCACTCCGGCTATGGCGCGCTTCACAAGGTTCCGCATCAGCGGAACCTTGTATGCGTTGAATTGCAGCGGGATAGCTCCCTCGACTGCCATCCTGCCTGCCATCTCGCCTGTCGATCCTTCGGCAGGCTTACCCGCCACCGCGCGCTCCACATGCTTCAAGCGCATCGGCCGTGGAGCCACAGCGCTTACTGCCAGCCGGATACGGTCGATGACGCCGCCGGAGACAAACATTGCCGACGCCACATTCATCAGCGGGAAGTCCCAAACATTCCGGTCGCGAATCTTTTCGAAATAAAATCGGGCGTCCGCCCAGGTGGAAGGAATTCGGATTGCTGTGAGCAGTTCGCCAGGCCGGAGGATTGTCATATTAGTAATGTCGATCTCAGGCCCGACAAAATAGTCTTCGGCATCCACGACCTTCTGACCTTTGGGCGTCAGCAGCACAAACTTGGCACCGAGCGCGATCAGCGCCGGCACGGAATCTGAAGGATGGACAGCCACGCAGCGATTGGCTCCGAAGATCGCGTGTTCGCGATTGCGGCCCACCGGGGTATCGGCATAGCAAGTGTTGCCGCCTGCGCGATAACACGGCCATCCGCCGCGATAGTACCAGCAGCGTGTGTCCTGCGACACGTTGCCACCCAGCGTGCCCTGGTTGCGGATCTGAGGCGAGGCCACAACCGACACTGCCTCGGAGAGAACACTATACCGCGTGTTGATCACGGGATTGTTCGCAATCTCGGTCAGCGTCGTCATGGCGCCGATCTCGACCCCGTCACCACTCGTGCGAATTCCCTTCAACTCATCGACACCGCTCAAGTCGATCAGAACCTTGGGCTTCTTGATGCGATCTTTGAGCCAGTCAAGGCTATCGAGCCCTCCCGCCATGATCCAGGCTTGCTCACCGTGCTGTTGCAGCAGCTTATGCGCATCGGCAGCCGATGTGGGCTGCAGCAGATCAAAAGCCGGCATCACGTCTCGTATGACAGCCATCGCTCTCTCCAGTTCACATCCAATTTCAGATGAAAGCCATCAAAGGGTGCTGCATCGGGCGCCCCGCTTCCAATGACGCCAGAATCGTATCGGCATTCACCGGTGCGCGCGAAAAAACTTCGTCGCCAATCGCGTCGGTCAGCGCGGTCAATATCGCTGCTAATCCACCGCCCACCGGAGGCTCGCCGACGCCGCGTGCGCCTACTGGTGTTTCCGGATCGGGAATATCCAGGGCATCCCACTGCATGTCGTTCGGAATATCCAGGATTGACAACGGCTTGTTCTGGTAGAAGCGCTTTGCCACCGGCACGCCATAGTGAGCGTCGTACACCATTTTCTGCCCGATTGCGTGCCCCATACCCAGGGTGCTGCGGCCAAGAATCTGGCCGCCCAGTGCCGCGGGGTGCATCACAGTGCCGACATCCCCATAGGCCTGGTAGTCGATGATGGAGTACTTTCCTGTCTCAATATCAACCTCCACTTCCGCAAAACACGCAAAATACGAGAACCAATCGCCATCGCACGGATATTTGTCCTTGGCTGAGACCACCAGTCCCTGCCCCGTGAGTCCAGCCACAGCCAACCTGGTCTGCTGGTTCACGTCCGGATTAGCTTCGTGCCCGTCGTATATGCCTCCCAATTCGATCGCCCGCTTTCCTGCTTCCGCAAAGCTCAGTTCCGCGCCCCCGCCTTTGCGAAATACGCGCTGATTGGCCACCTGGTAGTCGGCAGGATCTCCTCCATGCGTCTTGGCCGCGATCTCTTTCAACCGCAGCGCGCACTCTTCCGCCACCGCCCAGGAAGCACGGCTCATGGCGTTCATTGTTCTGCTGCCGACCGACAAGCACGAATAAGGAAGATGCTTCGACGTATCGCCCCATGTGATGTCACAAATCTCCCATGGCACGCCAAGCTTCTCCGCCGCGGCGCGAAACACATCGAACACCGACTCAGTTCCCAAGTTGGCAATGCCCGACTGGAACCGCACGCGCCCTTGCGGCGTGATCACAAGCAACCCGTCGTAGCCGGTATCGCCACCGTCGTGCCCGGCCAGTGCGACTCCAAGGCCACGCACCTTCGTGCCAGATCGCTTAGCTCTTTCCGTGCGCTCGTTCCATCGAAACTGTTCCGCGCCGCGATCCAGCGCTTCCCTCAGGAAACAACTCGTTGCATGACCGCGTCTGCCCTTGACCGGCGGCCCAAATTCAGCTTTGCCCTCGGGACAGTTCACGCGACGTATTGATAACTGGTCTATCCTGAGCCTACGCGCCGCCTTCGACAGGATTGGCTCCATCATCGCGCTGCACACTAGGCCGCCAGGAGAAGTTTGCGGCATGCGCGGAGGAGTGTTGGTCATTACCGAGATCGCACGCTGCCGCATCGCGAGCGGTTGATAGAGAAGCGAGGCAAATTTTGCTGCCCACAGGCCATCGAACTGCGCGTCATAGGACCCGCTATTCGAAACTGTGAACATGTCCAGCGCAAGGATCTTGCCGTCCGCCGCGAAACCAACCTTGAAACGTCCCTCCACCCCAGTCCGTGCGCGTCCAATGAAATGCTCTTCTTCGCGGCTGACGCGCATCATCACGGGAACGCCCAGTTTCTTCGATAGCAACGCGGGAATGATCATCGTCATTCCTGCCCTGACTTTGCCTCCGAATCCACCGCCGGTGTATTCGCTGATAAATACGACGTCTTCCTGCGGCATGTTCATCAACTGCGCAATTAACGATAGCGTTTGACCTGTACTCTGCGTTCCGGTATGCAGGAACAGCTTGCCGTTCTGCCAGTAGGCCATTGCCGTGCGAGGCTCCAGGCACTGGTGGCACGTATCCGGAGTGACAAAGGTCTCGTCCAGAATCAACGCCGCATTCCTGAATCCCTCATCGAGATCCCCATACGACCACTGATTAGGCACATCGCCCATCGGCAATCTTCCGCTGTTGTATTCCGCAAAGTCCGCCTCTGTCCACTTCACCTCTCGCAACTGCGGTGCCGGCGAATTTGGCGCCGCCAGACTTACCCAGGCATTTCCATCCTCGTGCGGATTCTTCCCTCCGGGGCGCAAGGTCTCAAGCGGATCGAGGACCCAAGGCAAGGGTTCAAAATCGATCTCGATCTTCTCGATTGCCTCGGCGCAGGCCAATTCATCCACCGCTGCCACAGCAAGAATCGGATCGCCTACGTACATCGGCTCGCTGGTCAAAGCGCGTTCGCGCCATTTGCTGGCCTTGACGACATTTCCATGGTCGTCCCCGCTGTCTGCGGGCACCGGAATATCGTCCGCCGTCAGAATCGCCTTCACACCGGGAACCGCCATGGCCGCGCCGGTGTGGATGCGCCTGATGCGGGCATGCGGCGTCGGACTCAACACCAGCCGGCAGAACAGCATGCCTTCGGCGCGAAAATCCTCGGCATACTTCGCCCTGCCGGTAACCTTCGCCAGCATATCCGCAGTTTGATAGTCCTTCCCGATCAGCCGATGGCCTTTCCCGTATACACGCTGCGACGGTTTCGGCCGGGGATCGGCAGGCGTTCGGTTGTCAGCCACGAATTATGCCCTCCCCATCTTCTCCGCACCATGCATTAATGCGTCGAGGATCTTGTTGTAGTCCTGACAGCGGCAGAGATTGCCAGACACTCCGCGCGCCAGCTCGGCACGACTAGGATGCGGATGCGCATTCAGGAACCCGACCGCCGACAGAATGAAGCCCGACATACAAAATCCGCATTGGAATCCCTGCTTGTCCACCACCGCCTGCTGCACAGGATGCAGCTTGCCATCCGGCGACGCGAGTCCCTCGATCGTAGTGACCTTGCGGCCGCGCACGGTATGGGTCAGCACCGAGCAACTATATAGTGGGATATCGTCGATGAGCACCGTGCATGCGCCGCATTCCGCGCGGTCGCATCCCAGTTTGGTCCCAGTGAGGCCCATCTTGTATCGCAGCGTCCAGGCCAAAGTCTCCTGCTTCATCACATCCACGCGACGCCGCATTCCATTCACATCGAGAGTAATCAGCCGTTCGCCAGGAGACGCCTGCCAGTGGACCGCCGATGTAATCAACTTATAGTTCGCCGCAGCAATTGCGCCGCCGCCGGCGATGACGCCCAGGATGAACTTTCGCCTGGTCACCTTCCTCGACGTCTCTCCAGTCCTCGCCTGCTCCGAAGTCTCCGGCATAGAAGATTCTCCCGGCTTCTTCACTCCTGCGGAACTGCGATGCACCGTACCGCTCGTGCAAGGCCGCTTCATCATTTCTATGATGTGCTCTTTATGAGCTGGAACTTGTGCTCAAAACGCCAAGTCCACCGCAATATAGTAGTAGGTGACGATGGAACTCCTCTGTGTAAGTGTTTTGCATCACATTCATTGCTGATAGTTCAGCGTTCGCACCTTTGTAGCAACGACTGCTGCTGCCGCAAACCCGAGAGAGTTCGTGGTTCGCAAATTGATGGTGTGCGCTGAATCACAAAAATTGATATCTGCAACGCCGTTTCTGTTCTTAGACGTTTCATTCCGCAAGCAACAGTCCTTATACTCGTCTTTCAACAAATCGCAGGTGTTTTTCAGGAGGATACTTTGACCATTGTCCGCAAGCTCGTCTTTCTGCTTTTTACCTTGGTGATCTTTCGCTTATCTCCGGCCTTTGGCCAAACTCCTGCTGCGCCTGAGCCTCACAAGCACCACGTTCTTGTTATCGCCGAAGCAAAAGGATGGCAGCATGACTCCATTCCTGATGCCATGGTCGCAGTCTATGAGATGGGAAATGAGAGCGGCCTATGGGATACCGAACTGCGTACCGACAGCGATCTGCTGACATTCCACGATATTCCTATGAACGGGAAGAATCTGGCGTATTTCGATGTGGTCGTTTTTGCCAGCACATCCGGCGAAATGACCTTGCGCGACGACCAGAAGAAGGACTTGCTTACCTTTGTCCACGACATGGGAAGAGGCTTCGTTGGCATCCATGGTGCTCTGGACACGAATTTCGATTGGCCGGCATATGGCAAAATGCTGGGCGGTTACTTCGACCAGCACCCGTGGGGAACCTTCAATGCTCCCATCCGCAATGAGCAGCCCGACTTTCCGATCGTCCGTCATTTTCCGGCAAACTTTCACAAATGGGATGAAATCTATCAACCGAAAGATTGGTCGCGGTCAGATGTCGACGTTCTCCTGAGCCTCGATCCAACGCAATTGGACTACAGCCAACCGAACGTGCATCGCGCCGACCACGACTTTGCTGTTGCCTGGGTCAAACACTATGGCAAGGGCCGCGTGTTCTATTCCTCTCTTGGCCACACGCCCGAGTCATGGAAGGATCCCGACATCCGCACGATGTATTTTGAAGCCATCAAATGGGTGCTCGGCATGACCGACGGCGATATCGTCATACATCCAATGCCGTCTGCACAGCCCAAAGGACAGAACAGCCCATAACGGCCGTGCGCCGTTCTAGGGCTCCGATCTTGCGTTTTTGTCGGAAGTCCTGGTAACGGGCAGTGTCAAGATTAAACAGATCATGCACGGCACCCCAAAAGACGCAGGGTTACGCGCATCCGCCGCCTTGGAAGATGGAATCCCTTGGCTATTCCTGCGGATGACTTACATGCCGACAGGATTCTCCAACTCTGTGCGGGTTGTCTTCCAGGCAATCATCCAGCCCACTCCATCGGAGAACACCTGTTAAGCGGTTCCTGTCCTTTTCCGCACCACGAGTCGAAGGCAACGCGAAGAAAAACATCGCGTTGACCGGGTATTTCTCCGGCCTGTCGGCTGGGCCGTCACCTCGCAGATATTCACCACTGCCGTTTGAATGCAAAGAGGCCTATGTGCACGTCTTCTTGTTGCTCCTTGTTTATAGAGGGACACAGACCGATTAGTCGAAGGTAAGATTTGTACTACTTTGTACTACATTTCGCGAAAAACCACCTGAAAATTTCCCATCGATACTGGATTTTCTAAAATCAACCATTCGGCCGTAGGCTATTGACTGGGCGCACTTTTTCCATTAATGATGAGAAATCCGGGGCGGGCGAGAGACGATTCCCGGTAGCGCTACCAGAGATTTCCATCCTTCTCATTCCAAATGGCTTAGCATGCCACCCTCGCCCGTTGTACTACCTTGGCACTACATTTCGGCATTTCCTCGCGCCGATTGTTCTCCAAAGTTTCCCGGAAATCCAGTATTAGGTTTCCGGAGACTGCGTGCGACGGGAAACTACAGTAAGCATCTATGAGCGGGTGAAGCGCGGCGCGAAGTGGCGCCGTCAAAGGGTTCAAATCCCGCCCCGCAAGGCAAACGGTACCTTGTATCTCAAGGACGATCGACAGGGTGCGTTCCAACTCTCCTGGTACGAAGAACGCCAAAAACAATGGCAAAGCGTCAAAGGCCGCGTCAGCGAGAATGAGCCGCCGCTCCTTTCCGACGCCATTACGCAAGCTGAAGACAAATCCTGGTTCTTGAACAATCGCGATCGCCGCGTCTATGACCCGACGACGGACGTCGTGGAGCGGAAGAAGCTATCTGTCGAAGTGCCGCATTACATAGAAGCCAAGTCCGGGTGCAAGAAGACGGTGTCCGCGCACGAACACGCTGTGAAGGAGTTCCTCGAATGGGCGAAGAAGCCGAAGAGGGAAAGGGGACTAGTTTACGTCGACGAGATCTCGAAGCCCGTGCTCCGCAGATTCTTTGATTATTTGGTGGACGGTGATGAGGAAGATGATGGGCCGGCCAACCATCCTTTTACAGCGGCCTTTAAAGTGATGCGCGTCAACTCGTTCGTCCGTGCGGTACTCGGTCTTGAGCCGGGAAAGGGGCCAGTCACCAAGAAAGACTACAAGCGTGAACTCAAGAGCAGCAAAGTCCCTGAGATTTACACCAGGCAAGAACTGGATTTGTTGTTCTCCGTGATGGATGAGGAAGAGCATCTAACCTTCTCGACCTTGTACGAAGCCGGGCTGCGCAAACGCGAACTGATGCATCCAGCGGACAAATTCCTGTTCGCTTTTGTCCGAAGCTGTTTATTGCTCGTAAGCCCGTTCAGGTTGGTCTCATGAAATCAACCGGAGGTTCTCTCTAGAGATCCGCCGCCAGCGATTCGGCTGCGGCGACTTCGGCTTCCGCCTGGAGCCAGTCCTCGACGTCATGGCCATCTTCCTGGCCTCGAGCTTCGTACAACTCGTAGGCCCGGCGGCGAACCTTTTCCAGTTGTTCCTCGAGCGATACGCTGCGATTGACAACTTCCGCTTCTAACTCCACAGTTTCGGTCATCCTGTTTCTCCCTTCCGAATCACATTCATGGAAGTATGGTTGCGAGGCTGCATTCCTTCTTCCTTTTTCATCCTTGAACCCGCGGATGAAAATCTGCGAATTTCACTTCCCAGCCCCAGTGCTGTCAGGCCGGTCAAGTCTGCCTCCGCAGGAGAGCTCCCACTTGCCAGCATTCATGCATTCGCGAGCTCAATCCGCCCTAGGAAGCGTGTCGCGTGAGTCTCCCGGCAGGTGCGATGGCACATTGCGCTTCTCAACATGCGCTTGCCGCGGAGAACTCTCGACTTTACCGTGGCAACGCTCACATTTAAATCGTCAGCCACGACGCGGCACGGCAATTCCTGAAGGACGCACCGCTCCAAGGCGAGCTTGCACATGGAGGTCACCTCGTTCATGCCGGAATGGAGCACATTTTCAAGTTCTGTCCGTTTACAGCTCTCCTCAGGATTCATGCGCGGATCAGGCAGATCGTGCGCAGGGTTGGTGTTGTCTCCTGACAGAGGCTGATCGAGTGACAGCACGATTCGTCCCTTCCGGTTCCGGACGTAGTCCAGCGCTGAATTCCGTACGATCGTGTGCAACCAGGTGTCCATTCGCGAATCGCCGCGAAACTTCGGCAGGGCACGGAAAGCCTTGAGAAAAGCCTCCTGTACGATATCCTCGGCTTCATCGTCGCATCGGGTCGTGCGCCGCGCCAACTGCAGCAGCCTGCCCCGCTGTTTTTGGGCCACTTCCAGATATGCGGCCAGCTTTTCGTCTGCAATGTCTGGCGCCGATTCCGCAACCTGTATCAGACTCGACATGTTCTGCCTCCGCTTCTCCGCGTTGAAACTACCCGCTATCGATCGGTCCGCATGACCCGGAATCGCCAAGTCGCAATTCGACGCTCAGCCCTCGGTGGACCTGGATCGCGCGCAGGCGGGTGGCAGAGAGTATCGCCACCGCGATAGTTTTGAAACCGCGCACCCGACACGATCTATCGCGATTGTCACGTGCGCCGCCTTTCGAGGAGGTTCTCGATAACCGCAACTATGACCTCGGCTGAAGCACCCGGCATCACGCGATCGTCGTACAAGGCGTCGTCAAGGAAGTCCTTACCCGTGCAGACGACTAGAATCCTGGCCATGGGCCACCGATGACGAATGAACCGGCAGGCTTCGTCCAGTTCGAACGGAAATAGGGTGTCATGAAGGACCGCCACATGAACCGCTTCCCGGTCGGGCATTACCCACAATCCCCGATAGTCCGGAATCAGCCACAACTCCCGGCAGTCCGAGACCTGAGAGGAGCGAGTACCCCGTCCTCTCAGGAAGGCATCGTGGAGTACATGATTGTGGTCGACGGAGCCGACCGAAAGGAGATGAATCTTCCTGCGCGGCTGGACTTGCTCTTGGTCGGGGTCCCGAAATTCGTATCGGTCTGTGGTCGTAACGGCTTGGTCGTGTGTCTTCATTCGGCTCCCCCGTGCTCGATACTGCCCACCAAGTAGGGCGCTGAATCATTCGTGTATCGCGATGAACGCTCCTACTGCGGAATTTCCTCCGGGACTATAGATGAATATGAGATCATGTTCACATTCTATCAGACATGACGTAAAACTCATGTTTTTAGTTTCATGGTTTTTCCTGAAGGGCGGGTCGAAGAGGCGCGAGATGGCAAATGGAATGCCCAGACATTGAAAGCGCCACAGCCTGCTCTCATCGGCAGAGAGTGATCTTCAACGGTGCAAATTGCGGGAACTCGAGCGAATGGTCGTCAAAAAGACGCCGGTTTCCCTGAACTGGATTGTCTTCAGAAGCCGTGCCTCCAGAAGCACCATTACCGATACCAGAGGATCTGATTAGCCTCCATGGGAACGAATGCTTGCGGATGGTAGGGAATCACTCTGGGAGTAAAGTCGCCCGCAGGCCGGTCAGTTGCTACAGTTGCCGAGTAGCGCCAGCTTCTTTCGCAGCCCAATGTCTCTTCCCTCGCCATGACCTGGCGAACCGGCTCACCGCCGCCCAAAGGTTCGGCGTAAAGCTCCACCCGGACAGCATCGGGATCCAACTCATCCAGGTGGACATCCGCGAGAAACTGATGCTCGCCTTCCCGGGACTCCACCCTCGCCGAAACAAAACGCAGCTTGGACCAGTGATCGGAGAGTTGGCGGCGCCAGCTCAAAAGGTCCTCGGCGGTAGCATGGCCGCCCGTCCTTCGCCGGCGATACGCCGCCACGAGCGGGGCGTAGTATTTGCTAGTGTACTCCCGCACGCACCGCGTAGCAGAAAAGGCCGGCGTCAGACGGGCCATGCTCTCGCGGATACGGGCGATCCAGGCGACAGGCACACCAGCTTCCTCGCGCCGGTAAAACTCCGGGATCACCTCCTGTTCAAGCAATGTATAGAGTTGCTCAGCCTCTGTGGCATCCCAGGGTGGATCATCATCGTGCTCGTGGGTGTCCCCGAGGGCCCAGCCCACACCGGGTGTGTAAGCCTCGGCCCACCAACCGTCCAACTCCGATAGGTTTAAGCCGCCGTTCACCAGCACCTTCATGCCGCTGGTGCCGCACGCCTCCCATGGGCGGCGCGGAGTATTCAGCCATACGTCGACACCTTGCACCAATTGTTCCGTCAGCCGCATATCGTAGTCACTTAGAAAAACGACATGTGATCGGGCCGGCGTGCGACGAATAAACTCGATCCACTGCCGGATCATCTCCTGAGCCGGCACATCTTGCGGATGGGCCTTACCGGCAATCACGAGTTGTACCGGGTACTCCTTATTGGTGAGAATCGCCAGGAGCCGCCCCGGATCGTGCAGCAGCAGATTCGGCCGCTTGTAAGTGGCGAAACGGCGGGCAAATCCCAGGGTCAGCGTATTCGGATCGAAGATCCGCTCAACCTCTCGAACTTCTTCAGCCAATGCGCCGTGACCCGCGAGTTGGCGCACCAAGCGCTCTCGAATGAATTTGACGAGCGACTTCCGTGCAGCCGTGCGCATCTGCCAAATGCGTGCATCGGGCACACGGCGAATGCTTTCCTCGATCTCTCTCAGATCGCCAGCCGAGCGCTGATTTCCGCACGCCTCGGTCCACAGTGCATCGGCTTCCGCCGAGTCCCAAATAGGCAGATGAACGCCGTTGGTTACGGAGCCAATGGGCACCTCGGCCTCCGGCCATCGCGGAAACAGATCCTGAAAGAGCCGACGGCTGACCTTGCCGTGCAAACGGCTGACGCCGTTCACGGCGCCGCTGCCGCGTAAGGCGAGCAGAGCCATGCTGAACGGCTCGCTTTCATCCTGGGGATTCTTGCGGCCCAGGGCCATTAGATCTGACATGGAAATACGCAATATGTCCTGAACGTAGTGGCGAAAATGCCGTTCCACAAGTTCCGGCGGAAACTGGTCAAAACCCGCTGGTACCGGCGTATGCGTGGTAAAAAGGTTGCCGGCCCGGGTGACGGTGAGCGCTGCTTCGAAGGATACCTTTGCTTCTTCCATGTAGTTTCGAGATCTTTCCAGGACCGCGAAGGCCGCATGACCCTCGTTGAGATGACAGACTTCCGGCCGGATGCCGAGCGCGCGCAGCAGCCGCCATCCGCCAATACCCAGCACCAGTTCTTGACTGATGCGCAGTTCCGGCCCCCCACCATAGAGTTCGCTCGTTATGCCGCGATATTCGGGCAGATTTGCGGGATCGTTGGTGTCGAGGAGGTAAAGCTTCACGCGTCCCACGTCCACTTGCCACGCGCGAATCCAGAGCCGGAACCCGGGCAATCTCAGTTCAATGCGCAGCCATTCGCCGTTTGGCTTCCGAACCGACCGGATAGGTAGTTGGCCGGGATCGTTGAAGGGATACAGCGCATGTTGCCGGCCGTCCGCATCGATGCGTTGGCGAAAATAGCCGACCTGGTAGAGCAAGCCTATGCCCACGACTGGAACGCCCAGGTCGCTCGCGGCCTTCAGTTGATCGCCGGCGACGTTGCCAAGGCCGCCGGAATAGATAGGTAGCGCGTCGTTCAACATGAACTCCATGCTGAAGTACGCCATCCGCGTAAACGGGGGTTCTCTGTACGTTCGCTCAAACCAACTCGCGGTCTGCTCACGCCGCTGTCTTCGCTGGACGACCTCTTCGAGCTTTTTCCGGAACTGGCCGTCTGCGGACAGTGCCTTCAGCCTTTCCTGGGACACGGTTTGCAGCATCGCCCATGGATTCCGAGTCAGTTCCCACAGCTCCGGATCCAGTTGGTTCCAGAGATCGTCGGCGGCGTGGTTCCACGACCAGCGCATGTTGAGCGCAATTTCGGTCAACGCATCGACTACGGAGTTGTGGGACAGAGAATCTGCATGCATTTCAGCCTCCACCTCGATCTCAGCGTTTCCTCTTGGCGTCCGCTGTCTCGCCTTCGCGCTTCGCATGGACTGCAAAACCTGAGGTATCGGATCGGCATCCTATATGCTATAACATGAATATGACTTCATATTCGTCTATTGCGCCACCGCGACGGATACCGCAACAGAAACGGGGCCGGCACCGAGTGGAGGGTTTCTTGCGCGCTGCGGCATCGGTGATTGCCGAGATCGGATTCGAGCGTGCGACCATGAGCGCGATTGCCAAGCGCTCACATTCATCCGTTGGATCGATTTATCAGTTTTTCCCCAACAAGCTGTCCCTGGCGGAGGCGTTGCGGAATCGATATGTCAAAGAGATTGAGCAATCCTGGATAACGCTCGGCCAGCAGGCAGCGGCCATGAGCGCCGAGGATCTTACGTGCCGGCTGGTTGAGCTACAGGTCGAGATCATGAAGAATCATCCTGTCCTGCTTACGCTCTTGGACGTTCCTCCGGTTTCACGCGCCCGACGCGAGCTGATTCGCACGCGAATTGCCGAGGTGCTCATTTCACACCAGCCTCGCATGTCCAGGGCCACGGCGCTGCGCATTGCCTCCGTGGTTCAGCAAGTCAGCCGAGGGTTGCTGCGGCTGTATGCGCAGGCTGACGCCAATGAGGGGGCCGCGATCATCGACGAATTCAAGTCCGTTTTGACCGGGTACCTTGTGCCCAAACTGATGTCTTGAGGATTTGGATCCCCCGTCAACCAACGTGGAATGTTCGGATGACGCTCAGCGTCAGCGCGGAAGGGAGAGCGGATTGAACAGCACGCACCGTAACTTTTGGAGAGTGGGTACTCTCTTGTTCGGTGTCCTCGGGATCCTTTCCTGCGCCGGATGCGGCAAGAAAGCATCGTCGGACACACCGGCTCACCCTCCGGAAGTGGAGGTTGCCAGCGTGGTCCAGGAAGATGTTCCCATTTATAGCGAATGGGTCGGCACGCTGGACGGCTACGTGAATGCGCAAATACAACCTCAGGTTACTGGGTATCTCATCAAGCAGGACTATCGCGAAGGCTCCGTCGTTCATAAGGGAGATGTGCTATTTGAGATTGATCCGCGCCCGTTCCAGGCCGTTGTGGACCAGGCCAAAGCACAGCTCGCACAAGCGGAGGCACAACTCGGGGCCGCGACGCTCAATGTGAAACGAGACATCCCTGAAGCGCAGGCCCAGGCGATCCCGCAAAGCCAGTTAGACAATGACACCCAGGCGAAGCTTGCGGCGGAAGCTGCGGTCCAGGCGGCTCAGGCAGCCGTCGAGCAGACCCAACTGAATCTGGGCTATACCAAGGTTCGATCTCTTATTGACGGGGTCGCGGGCATCGCCCAAGTTCAAGTCGGTAACCTCGTGACGCTCTCGACCGTGCTTACTGCGGTTTCACAGGTAAATCCGATCAAAGCCTATTTCCCAATCAGCGGAGTCGACTATTTGCGGATAGCCGACGGGGCCAACGCAAGCGCCATAAATCTGCTTTCCAGCGCAAACCCGATTCCGCTTCAGCTCATCCTGGCGAACGGTGAGACCTACGGTTACCGGGGGAGGATTCTTTTCGCCAATCGACAGGTGGACTCGCAAACCGGAACGATCCAGATTGCGGGCGCTTTCCCCAATCCCGGCAACATCCTTCGCCCAGGGCAAACCTGCCGTGTCCGCGCAATCACAGAAATCGCAAAGGGCGCGCTCCTTGTCCCCCAACGCGCAGTGACGGAGTTGCAAGGAGGCTACCAGGTGGCGGTCGTCGGGCCGGGGAACAAGACCAACATCCGCGTCGTTGAGGTCGGCGAGCGGGTAGGAACCATGTGGATCGTTAGCCACGGGCTAGAGCCGGGCCAGCATGTGGTTGCGGAGGGAACGCAGATGGTGCGGGACGGCATGGTCGTCACTCCAAAACCTTTCGCTACGCCCGCCGAGAAAAGGTGATCCATGGCGAAGTTCTTCATCAATCGTCCTATCGTCGCCATGGTGATTGCCATTCTGACAGTTGTCGTCGGTGCGATCACAATCGTCAGACTCCCCGTTGCACAATTCCCCAATATCGTCCCGCCCGAAACGAGGATTCAGGCAACCTTCGTCGGTGCTGATGCGCAAACTCTGGCCCAGTCGGTCGCCACTCCGCTCGAAGAGCAGATGAGCGGCGTAGACAACATGAACTACATGTATTCGGTCAACGCCACCGCCAACGGTGGGATGACCATGATCGTCGATTTCGCTGTCGGGACAAATCCGAATACCGACCTCATTCTCAGCCAGATCCGCGAGACGCAGGCCTCTCCGTTGTTGCCGGCGCCTGTTGCGCAGTACGGGGTCACGGTCCAAAAGGCCGCCGTAGCGCCGCTGATGATCGTCGCCCTGTATTCTCCTCACGGAACTTACGACGCACGATTTCTCGCCAACTATGCCTACATCAACCTGGGTGATCCCATCACACGCGCACCGGGTGTCGCCAACATTCAAATCTTTGGCGCAGGCCAATACGCGATGCGGATCTGGCTGGATCCCGCTGCACTGGCACGTCTGGGACTCACCGCTTCCGATGTAATCAGCGCGGTCCAAGCACAAAACACCGTGAATCCAGCGGGACAGATCGGCAGTGAACCAGCACCGCCGGGCCAGGAGTATACCTACTCCGTACTCGCGCAGGGGCGTCTGGTGACGCCTGAACAGTTTGGCGATATCGTCGTCCGTGAAAATCCCGAGGGTGGGATCGTGCGAGTCAAGGATGTTGCCCGGATCGAGCTGGGGACACAGTACTACACCCTCGTGAGTCGACTGAACAGGGAACCCACAGCAGCCATCGCTGTTTACCAAATACCCGGCTCCAACGCCGTCGATACGGCCAATGCCGTCAAGAACCTCATGGCCCAGATGAAGGCCCGCTTCCCCCAGGATATGGCCTATGCCGTATCGGTCGATCAAACGCGCGCGGTGACCGAAGGGCTCAAGGAGATCCTGATCACCCTTGGCATTGCACTGGTCCTGGTCATCCTGGTCGTCTATATCTTTCTGCAGGGCTGGCGCGCCACGCTGATTCCGATGCTTGCCGTGCCGGTCGCCCTCGTCGGCACGTTCGCAGTCTTCCCGTTGTTTGGCTTCTCCATTAATACACTTTCGATGTTTGGCATGGTACTAGCCATCGGCCTCGTCGTGGATGACGCAATCGTAGTCGTCGAAGTCATCGAGCGGCACATTGAGGAGGGTCTCGCCCCCAAAGCTGCCGCCTTGAAAGGCATGGAAGAGATTTCCGGCCCTGTAATCGGCATTGCGCTTGTGCTTTCCTCGGTATTTGTGCCGACGGCGTTCATCCCGGGAATTACAGGACGGCTCTATCAGCAGTTTGCGGTAACGATCGCCATTTCCGTCGTTATTTCGGCGTTCAACGCGCTGAGCCTAAGTCCCGCACTCGCGGCATTGCTCCTTCATCCGAAAAAAGCGAGCAGGGGGCCGCTGAGGAAGTTTTTCGACTGGTTCAATCGCGTCTTTCGCCGCGCTAGCAACGGGTACGTCCGAGCATGCGGCGAATTGATTCACAAAGCGGCAGTGGCGATGGTTCTTCTCGCATCGTTTGCTGTTGCGGCTATCTATTTCGGAGCGAAGCTGCCGATGGGATTCTTGCCGGATGAGGATCAAGGCTACATTTATATCAATCTCCAGCTTCCCAATTCAGCTTCGCTCCAGAGGACCGACGCGGCGGCGAGAGAGATCGAGGCCATTCTCGCCAGGACTCCAGGCGTTCAATACACCACCAGCATCGTTGGCTTCAGCCTGTTGAGCTACGTTCAAACCAGTTACAGCGCCTTCTTCTTTGTCGCCGAGAAACCCTGGAGCAACCGGAAAGAGAGAGACGAGCAGTACCAGGTCATTAAACAGCGCCTGAATCAGGAACTCAGCCGGCTTCCACAAGGAACGGCCTTTAGTCTCTCGCCGCCGGCAATTCCAGGTGTGGGCACCTCGGGCGGTTTTACGTTCGTCCTCGAGGACCGGGGTGGACGGGATACTCCCTACCTGGCGGAGCAGGTTAATAAGTTCCTTGCTGCGGCCCGCAAACGCCCGGAAATCGCGGGCATAACCACTTCATTTTTGCCGAGCGTGCCGCAGGAATTCATTAACGTGGACCGCGATAAGGCGCTGAAGCTCGGCGTACTCATTCCCGACATTTATCAAACCATTCAGACGTTCATGGGAGGCTACTTCGTCAATTACTTCAATCGCTTTGGAAGACAGTGGCAAGTTTATGTGGAGGGCGCCGGCCCCTACCGCACAAGCGCCCAGAACCTAAACCAGTATTACGTTCGGAATAACCGCGGACAAATGGTTCCCTTGTCGGACTTGGCCAGCTTCCAGCCGCGCCTGGGTCCTGAATTCATCCTGCACTACGACGAGTATCCGGCAGCGCAGATGAATGGGAGCGCCGCTCCCGGATATAGTTCCGCGCAAGCCATGGCGGCTCTCGAACAGGTATTCGATCAAACGATGCCGCAGGGCATGGGCTACGACTACATGGGCATGTCATTTCAGGAAAAAGAAGCGCAGAAGGGCGTTTCGGCAACGACCATCTTTGGATTGTCGTTTCTGTTTGTTTTTCTGATCCTGGCGGCCCTCTATGAAAGCTGGTCGCTGCCATTCAGCGTGCTGCTCTCGACTCCCATCGCCGTCTTCGGGGCCTTCGGCGTGCTGCTCTTGCGCCGCGTTGTCGATCTCGCTTTGCAGCCGCCGTACATGGTCCAGCTCGAAAACGACGTGTATGCGCAAATCGGTCTCGTCATGCTCATCGGCCTGGCAGCCAAGAATGCCATTCTGATTGTGGCCTTTGCCAAGGACGAATACGAAAAGGGCCGGCCTCTGATGGAGGCGGCGCTGGACGGTGCGCGCCTTCGCCTGCGGCCGATCCTGATGACGTCATTCGCATTCATTTTCGGCGTCGCTCCCCTGTGGTTTGCTTCCGGGGCAGGCTCGGTAGCGCGGAAGATTCTGGGCACCACTGTGATCGGAGGCATGACCGGGGCGAGCCTGATCGCGATCTTCTTTGTGCCTGTCATCTTCTGTGTAGTGGAAAGGCTTGCAGGCGCAAGACAAGCACTGGAGCCTGAAATCTTGCCTCCAGGTCAAGCCCGACCGGAGGACGTGAAATGAGACGACTCTGGAACTGCACGGCGTTCGTCTGCTTATCTTTGGCAGGATGTACTATGGGTCCGAAATATCACAGGCCGACGGTCACCCTTCCCCCTGCCTATCGGGGCCTGCCTCCGGGCTCATCGGCGCAGCCATCTATGTCTTCACTGGGCAACGAAAAATGGTGGCAGGTCTTTCAGGATCCGGTATTGCAGCAATTGATTCGCACGGCTTTGCAGCAGAACTATGACGTGCGAATCGCCGCAACACGTGTTCTTCAGGCGCAAGCCGAGCTTGGGATCACGCGTTCTAACCAGTTTCCGACGGCGGCTGCCGGCGTTCAGGCGTTCAGCCAAAACAATCCCAAAGTTAGCAGCGCATTCCCGGCCTATGAGGAAAACGCAGGAGAGGTGAATCTGTCCGTCCTCTGGAACCTCGACTTCTGGGGAAAATACCGAAGGGAGACGGAAGCCGCCCGTGACCAACTGCTCGCGACCGAGTGGGGACGGAAGGCCGTGATCACCTCAGTTGTGTCCAGCGTGGCCACCGATTACTTTCACCTTCGCGAACTGGACCTGGCGCTTGAGATCTCGCAACGCACGCTTGCTTCACGACAGGATGCACTTCGCCTCACTCGCGTACTGGAGGTTAATGGTTCGGCCTCACTGATCGATCTGCGCCAGGCGGAAGAATTGGTCGAGACGGCAGCGGAGCAGATCCCGGACCTGGAACGTCAGATTCAACAAGAGGAAAATGCGATCAGCGTTTTACTGGGAGAGACTCCCGGCCCCATAGCGCGCGGTCTGAAGCTGACCGGAGAGCCACTTCCTGCCACCGTGCCCGCTGGCCTTCCGTCGGAGCTTCTCGATCAGCGTCCCGACATCCGTGAGGCTGAGGCCAGCCTGATGGCCGCCAATGCGGACATAGGAGTTGCCAAGGCCGCCTTTTTCCCCAGTATTTCCCTGACTGGCACCGCAGGATTCGAAAGCTACGCGCTGAACAACCTGTTCACCACCTCCGCCGGTCTGTGGAACACAGCGGCGTCGCTTACACAGCCCGTTTTCGAGGCCGGCGCCCTGCGGTCGGGCATGGGGCTTGTCCGGGCACAAGAAGAACAAATGTTGCTGACCTATAAGCAAACAATCATAGGTGCTTTCCAGCAGGTTTCCGACGCGCTCATCGCGTATCAGAAGGATCGCGAATTCCGCGAACAGCAGGAGCGGCTGACCTCTGCCGCGGGGGATGCGGACCGGCTTTCGAACGTACTGTATCAGCATGGCGGCGCGAGTTATCTTCAGGTGCTCACCAGCGAAACGAACTACTTTGCGGCTGAACTGAACCTGGCCCAGGCAGAACTGAACGAGCGGCTTGCACTGGTTCAACTGTATAACGCACTCGGTGGAGGCTGGCAGCAGTAAATTACATACACAAAACCCGGGACTCACCGCCCAAGGCGGCGGTCTGTTCCAGCAACATTCAGGGAGTTCCCAATACTCGTTACTTGAGGTGGTATGGAAATGACCTCACTCTATTCCTATCAACCGCCGGAAACATCTTTGAACTGCGAGCGCCGCCATCTGCTGCCATTCTGCAATCTCACTGCGGAAGCGCTTGCAAGTTACAGCAGGATCGGGGTTATGCTGCTTCGGCTATTGGCTGACTCGCCATTGAATCGCTCGCAAGCAAGGACTGTGCTGATCGCACCAATGGATGCTCAGTCTCGAGCGCCGATCTCCCTTGCAATCCTTGCGGGGCCGGATTTGGCTGTGACCTCAAACGGATCAAAACCAAGGCGGTCCTTAAACTGCGTGCGCAGCATAATGGGATACTACTGTAGTTTGGCAACTCACGCGGCGCGCCAGGCGCTCTGTATCTCAAGGTAGAGCGTCAGATCCCAACTTGCAGCCCCTATCCAATTGACTGCTTCACCGGCCAAGATATGCTTTATTCCCGGCCAAAGTATGCTTTAAATCACACGAATCGGGTGCTGTGTCGCTCTTCGCGGTACTACCATTTTGATCCCTATTCAGTTTGCTCTTTCTGGATAGAATGTATGTACGTTATATTACGTACATGCGTGCGCAAGAAAGCCCCGTTGAAGTTCATCGTTGGTTCCAAGCGGCTGCTCGGCCAGTGTGGCCGATTGCGGACGGCTCGCTCTCCCTCAGAAAGACCCGGTGCATCCGGAAGAACTGTTCAGCGTGTGCTTCAGGAAAGGGGCACGTTAGCTATGTCTTGTGCGGACGCAGAGGCTCCCGGCGATTCTCGATATACGTGCCTGATGACCTGGCGCCGGCGGTGCAGCAAGCCATCAAGAATGGTCGTCAACTACAGGAGTTAATGAACGAAGCTGGAGTGCGGCTTGTACATGCGCTGAAGAATCAGCAGCGAGATCGAAATAGATGATGAGATGAAGGCTCAAGCCGAGGAGGGCGCGTGGGTGGCGGGCGGCAAAATGTGAGTGGCCGCTATCCGAGCAAGAAAATGGGTGTCATCATCCAGTTTGAAAGCCATCGGGTACGCAAGATCGCGGCCATTACGCTAACGCTTTGGAAGAAGGGAGAGTGTTTCGACGCTGGATATGTGAAGCGACAAGCAGCTTGAGCGTCAATCGAAGATCAAGGCCATTGCTCAGGTTTTCCTGGTCGATGGTGGCCTTTCGGTTTTCGCGACGCTCGGGGTCGAGGGTGAGTATCTATCCGGAAGTTAGGCGCCTTCGTGTGCTGCCAGTCAACACCGAAGTCTCCTGGGTTATCCTATGCCCCCTCGCACAACCCAATAAAGCTATAGGCCTCGAGTCTCACATAGGATCATGGTTGGCGCGTTATCTAGAGCTAACAGTCCTGCTTGCGCAGCTTCACGAGCCGAGGGCGTCGAACCACCATCGGAAACATGAAACCGACGAGATATAACCCGCAAATGGCCGGATCACGCTCAAGAAATATACGACTAGCCCATAGCCTCGGAGGCTCCTCCGACAGCGGGCTGGATGCAAGGCGAACAGCTTCCCCTCACAAGGGAGCAAGGGAGAGTTTTTCTCTTGACATCCCCTCTCATAGGACTTCCGGATTGCCGGTGACTCGCC
>CAVVUE010000011.1:0-588630 GCA_963751285.1 uncultured Acidobacteriaceae bacterium
TAGTGCGGGATCGGTCCTTCGCGATGTGATGATCTTGTCGATCTCAGCTTCCGACTTGCCGAAAACATGGACCGCATCCCGAGCCGCCTCGAGAGCACCTTCGGCTGTCTGTTGATCGGAGATTGCCTGTTCCAGCTCCCGTTCCGAAACTCCGTTGGTTCCTTTCAGGTCCCCGGCGCGTGTCAGTTCTTTGGTGGTGAGTTCAAGCGTCGCTGCCGCGCTAATCAGCGTAGACTCCGCCTGGATGAGGTCAGGGCTTTCGATCGTGTAAAGAGGTTGCCCCTTCCGGACGTTGTCGCCGAGTTCCACCAGCGCGTTGATGATCTTTCCTTGATACGACGGAAACACTTGCACGGAAAGATCGTCGGCAAGACTGATGCTGCCTACTGCCTCTTTCTCAACCGGAAACACATAGGTTCCCACCGGCGCGATCTTGATCGAGTTCAATTGGCTGGGGGACAGGTCTACGCTTGTCGCGGGTTGCGATGCAGTCGAATTTGAACTCGTTCCTTGCGAGCCGTGTGGATCCGCAGCGCGGCTGGACTCGGACTTAAGAAACGCAATGACACAGGCAACCGCCACGACTGCAACAGCCACGCCAGCCACCTTGCTGCTGAGAACAGATTGACGTTTCACTGTGATTTACTCCCTGTCTAACGAGTGCAAGAGACACTGGATTGGACTGGAATCTAAAATCTGGTTCATTTCACAGCTGATGCCATTCAGAGCGGTCATCCGGCTTCAGCAAGAACGCCCAGCTGGGAATGGAGTTGCGTGCAGTATTGATCCATCTCAAAGTCTATTGGCGACGATGAGTATCGAGTGCCCAATCGGACGGACATTCTTTCCTATCTTTTGGCCCGAAACAGCCCGATCACGCAACATCGGGGAATATCTTTCGGTCAAATCGCAACGCGGGCGTAGCTATCGACGAATGCGTGGCGTAATAGTCGCTTCTATGGGACCTCGCCGTGCTCTCACAGCACAGAGTCAACGCCTTCGCCCGCGTCATCGCGGGTTTCGTGAAATGATTGATCGGCTCACCGTTGGGTTTGTGCTCGTCTGCTTCGTCTGGATGGTAGTGATGCTGTTCCTATATGAGTGGCATAGTGTTCAAAGCCACACCCGGTGATCTGTTACTCCAGGTTCCGAGCTATCAAGAAAGCATCTGGAGGGATCCGCTGATCAACCACAACGAAGAGGAGGCATGAGGCCGAACGGCAGAATGCCAGTGCGCTCGTAGTCGAAGTGAACCGATTACTCTCAATCATCGGCCAGTATCCTCGAATCTGGTCACCGAGCCGACGCTAGAGATCGGGAGACGCTGCGGCGTTTCAGAGTACCGATCATGGGCGACTGCCAGCCGGCTAAATCTCGATGAATGAATTGGCCTTATATCGTCAGTAGAAGCCGACTGCCGCGGCAACGCACCAGGGATCTGTCGCCGGGGAACATCTTCAGGATTATCTCGACGAATTCGCGTTTCGCTTCAACCGCCGCAAATCGCGCAGCCGAGGCAAACTCTTCTACCGCTTGGTGCAGCAGGCCGTCGCAATCGAACCCACAACTTACAGACAGATTGTGAACTCGGCCATCAAACGGGAATAGCCCAAAACACAACCTGCTGTGCCTACCTGAGTCAATTGGATACCCACTCTGGGAAATTACTCATTGAGCAACACGTCAGGCAACTGTGTACTGCGGGGTTACTGACGAGTGGCCGGTGATACAGGAGTTATGAGCCGGACTAGCGTGAAATCGCTTCGAAATGGGGCAAATCATGGCCTTTTGGTTCCGGCGAAGGCCGTATTGCGCACGACCGGGTCTTTGGCCTTGGAACCAACCCAAGAAAGATCGCGAGCGGAGGCAAATAGCGGTATATTGGTTCGCAGCCGAAGGGCAAAACGGAAACTCCGGAAGAAGATGGATTGAGCGACACCGGGCTCCCCAGTTCCATTCCATTCGGCCACTTCCCCTGTTTTGACGAAATTCGTTTGATTCGTTCCACTTCGATGATCGAGGAGGAGGCCAGCATGTCTATCCAGAGATCTTCCCGTCGATTCAAGCTTGCCGGAATTGCGATGTTGGTCTTCAGCGCAGCCTCCATGGTGAAGGCGCAGCCCAGAAACGAGTTCAACCCCTGCGGGGCGAGCTTCGATCCTCTTGCCGTGTTTCCGCAAACAGCAGATTCATTGGATCTCGTGTTGCCAGCCGTGCGTGCCTCCGGCTTGTTTCCCACTCAGGATGGCCTGACTGTTTACGACGCCAACCAGGGCCTTTGCTGGTTGGCTGATGCCGATCTGGCGGCCGATCCGCGTATGCAGGCTGCGCTGGGCGTGAGCGGAATCGATCCCAATGGCGCCATGCTGTATCCCACCGCACTCCAGTGGGTGGCCGCGCTGAACGCCTACAACGGCGGCAAGGGCTACCTGGGCCACAACAATTGGCAGCTCCCCGTCACGCCCTTGCTCGATACTTCATGCGCTGAAAAAGGCAGCGGCGGCGGCAACTTCGGCCCCCTTTGCACGGCCAGCGCCATGGGAAATCTCTACGCTGTCGGGCTCAATCAAAGCTTCCCTAACAGCGTTGCGCCGCAGTTCAGTGTCGATATTTTTCCCTTTCGCCATTTCAAGATGTCCTATTACTGGGCCTTGAGTAACGACCACGACTCCGGCGGCGGGCTTGGCGGCGGCGGGCAGGAAATGTACGCCTTCTCCAACAGCATCCAGGGTGGAACTACGACACTGGACACGTATTACTACGCGCTGCCCATGGTAAAAGGTGCGATTGGGACTCCGCCAGACTGCGGCATTCCCGGAGCCCCCGTGGTCATCCCTTACACCAGCTGGCCCGCGGCCAGCGGCGCGGTCTTCGACTGCAATACGGGATACACGTGGATCGCCGACGCAGATCTGGCTTATTTACTCAACTTCGGGCTAACGGGCGACGTCACTATCAATTACACGAATCCTGTCCACTCTCTGACCGTGCCTGCAATCGACCACGGTGCGATGTTGTATGCCACAGCGGGAGAGTGGATCGGGGCGATGAACGCCGCGCAGTTCCTCGGGTCCAGTTACTGGCAGATTCCGGATTCGCCGGACGATTTCAAGAAGCTGGTAGCCGATATGAACCTCATCGCAGGCGATGCCAGGTTGATGCGGCGAGGGTTTTTCGGCCCCATTTACAACCTGCAGCCATTCTTTTACTGGAGCTGCCCGGAACCAGACCACGGAACCATCCAGTCGCCGTGCGAGGTCGGCGGATATGCCCCGCCCGACGGCACCACACCGCTGCAATTCAGCTACGACTTCGACTACGGCTTCCAGTCCACCAGCGGGCTCAACCAGAAATACTTCGTGATGGTCTACTATCCGGCTCTGGGTGTGGCTCCGGCCGCGAATCAATGAGAAGAGAGGAAGAGCGGGTGCCCCAAAGGAACACCGCGCGCTGCGTCACGCAACAAGCCCTCAGCCGCTGATCCGTACCTCAGGCCGCCGCTTTCTCCTGCCGCAGCTTGTATTCATCAGGATCTTTGACGTTAAAAGCTCCTGGTCAGTAAGGGCCTTGAAATACTTGTCGAGCGCATTTGCGGTGGGCATGAAGTCGCTCGGCTTATAAACCTCAGTTTGTCAGCCCCTGGTATTGCCTGAAGCAGAGTTCTGTTCGGTTGGTCGGCAAACCTTCCCTTACCAAGAATGGTGCAAGTCGAGTAGGGTTATGGCGCTGAGCGGGCTTCGAATGATGCCGCCGTTTCCATAACCCCCTCTAAAATTGTCGAGTAGGGTCATGGCGCTGAACGGGCTTCGCATGATGCCGTTGTCTCCATGACCCTCTCTAAAAGCCGGACGGTGGGTTTTCCCCAGTACGGCTTCAAGGCTGACGTATCGGGTGGTGCCTTCCTACAGATCGAATTGCTTAATCCTGCTCCCGGAATACATAACTCGCACCATAGTTTGCATCCACCTTTCGTATCGTTCCAGACTGAGACCTGGTCTCCCGCACTGAGTCGGGCAGGTATTCTTTTGCGATACCGTCATTCAAGCCTCACGGCTTTACCCCAGAGGCCCTCGCTCCGGTCAGGGTTATATTGTCCCTGTCCATCAACACTTATTGGCCTCATCCGAGCCACTCACGAGCACTCCCCGATTTCCCAGCCTTGCCGGTTATACGAGGAGCCTTGGCTGTGCGGGAGCGCCTAGGCCGCCCATGAGTGGGTCCGAGCTTTCGCTCACTAATCCTTGTCAGCATGCTGTCCTCTGAGACCACGGAGAGTTCGCCAATTGCATATACCCAGTTCCTTCACTGGCGACACAGCCTTCATCACGTACGGATGGATTCGGCACTCTCGACACCCCCATCACAGTCCGCTACCGATGGGAAACCCATTTCGTGGCTAACGATTCACATTTGCTACGGCCTGCTGACTTGCTCGCCTCCCTGACGGACCCGACTCCGCTTTCGCTTTGCCGGCTGAGGCTTTTACTTCGGAGCTTTCAGTCGGGTCGATCACTCTTCCCGCTGTCCGATATGACTACAGTAGCAACTGGGCAAGTTCTACTGGCAGGTCCTTCCTCCTGCTGGATTAGCAGCTAGCTTCGCTGCGCCCGTACGGTGGGTTTACCCCAGTACGGCTTCAAGGCTGACTTTCAGATGAGGCCTTCCTGTCTGCTGCTCTGCTTAAGCCTGCTCCCGGCGTGCACAACGCAACAGACAGTTTGCTTCCATCCTTCGTATCGTCTAAGACTGAGACCTGGTCTCCCGCACTGAGTCGGGTAGGTATTCTTTTCCGATACCGTCACTAGGGCCTCCCGGCCTTACCCCAGAGGTCCTCGCTCCGGTCAGGGTTGTAGTGTCCCTGTCCATCAACACTTATTGACCTCATCCGACCCACTCGCGTGCACTCTCCGATTTCCCGGCATTCGCTGGTTATACGGGGAGCCTTTGCTGTGCGGGAGCGCCTAGGCTGCCCACGAGTGGTTCCGAGCTTTCACTGCTAATCCTTGTCAGCATGCAGCCCTCTATGACCACGGAGAACCCGCCGGTTGCTTATACCCAGTTCCTTCACCGGCGGCACAGCCTTCATCTCCGGAAGAAAGATTCGGCATTCTCATCCATCCCACCACAGTCCGCTACCGGTGGGACCGTCTTTTCGCGGCTAACGGTTCGCTCCTTTCGCTACTGCCTGCTGACTTGCTAGTCCCCCTGACGGACCCGACGCCGCTCGCGCTTTGCCGGCTGGGACGTTTACTCCGGAGCATCGACAAAAGAGATCACCCTCTCTGCCGTCCGGTATGACTTCAGTAGCAACTGGGCAAGTTCTACTGGCAGGTCCTTCCCCTGCTGGATTCGCAGCTAGCTTCGCTGCACCTTCCGGATTGACGGTGATACGATCGCGAAGTCTGCGAAAAGTTGCGGAATTGTCTTGCACCTGGCGCGTGTCGTTAGTGACAAAGGAGGGTAGATATGCGTGGTGACTCCGCTCTCGAGCGCGCCAGGACGCCTCACAAAGATGGAAGCGGCGCAATTTCGGCGCATTGATCCAATTTGAAGATAGGCGCGGTCTGTTAAGGTGCGACCGAGATCAGGAAGACGCGCGATCGGTAATATCGACTGCGCCCGGCGCCCGCATCTGTGCAGCCGTCCATCGAGAATGCAAACCCCAAAGGAGAGAGCCAGCCCGGGCGCTGGTATAGCGACATGAATGTGGCATACCACCCGTCATAGATACAGTAGGGATTGCGGGTGGTCGATCCATTGGAACCGAGCCACTGCCATGAGCCGGAGATCTCAACCGGCGTGGTCCACTGGTCCTGCCGCGAGAGATCGTATTGCGAGGCATCCAGCGTCGCGTAGAACCAGGCCACTCCTTCCTGTTGCCACTGTCCCCCGGTGTTCGGCGGCTGCACGCTGGGGTTCGCAGGGTCGGTCGGCGATTTACAGGAGAATATGAGGACATACTGGCGTGTCAACGGGAAGTAGTTGATGGACCCCATGGCTTGCAACTGTCGTGCGTCCTCGCATGCTGCATACTGTGCGGGCGTGCCCATCTGCACCTCAGGAAAGATCGCACTCTGTCCACCGCCGATGCCCCCCGCTGAAAACGACACGCCGTACCAGTTCTCGAATTGCAGCACTGCGTCGCCGTTCAGCAGAGCCCGCGAAACCGTCAGAACACCCTTGTCATTTGGCGCCGTCGTTCCACACTGATATAGCGTCGCAGGGCAGCCGTAATTCTGCACTGTGTAGGCATACAAATGTGAACCAGGGTGCACATCGTCAACAAAAGCGCTGGGACCCTGGTTGCCGATGGTGTCGGGGATCCCGTCGTTTGAACCCGGGACCACCGCATCCTGAATCGAATACGGTGCGTTGATCACCGGGTATCGCCCGAACGTGTTCGGTGGGGTGGTGTTGCAGTCGTTTCCCATACAAACGAGCGAACCGAACGCCCCGCTGCTCGGCGCCAGCGGCCCGACGGTCGTGCTCTGCCCCGGCAGAGGCAGGGCAAATGAAGTGGCGCGATATGACGGCCAGATCTTTCCGTAATTTAACGAAGTAGCTACGCCCAGCGTCGCGTAGAAGTTGTTGACGCCGTTTTGCGTAGATCCGCCATTTTGATTGATGCAGACCGTTGTTCCTTCATAGATCATTAACAGGCGGTTTGAAGGGCTGCGCGTGGGGTCGATGATGACGGAGCCGCCGTTGGCATAGTTCAGATCGAACGTGGTGTCCTGCGGCGTGTTGCCAGGGCACAAATCGCGCTGAAACGGCGAGATAAAGATCTGTCCATTCGTGTTCCCGTCCGGTCCTGTCATCGGTGACTGGTCATAGTCCGGAGCGTAATTGAGCGTCCATTGGCCGTTCCAGTCAGGCCCAAAACCGCCGGTCAGAACCACGAGGCCGCTCGTAGTCTGATTCAGAGACGTGGTCGTCGGCACAAAGAACAGGTAATCGAAGGGGTGACCCGGGAGCGTGCCTGGCGGGAATACGGTTGAATGTTCATCTGCTAGATTGCCCAGGCCCTCATATGCGTTGATTACATTGACTGGGCTCTGGGGAACAGGCGGAAGCACAAGCTGGCTCTCCCCTACGCTGATCCCAAGGATTCGGGGATGGTACGTCCAGCCAGGCTGCGCCAGCGCCGGAGATGCCGCAATCGCCAGAGTCACGAAGAACAGTGTGGAAATGCAAGATACAAACCTTGAAGGCCTCATTGGAACTATCCTCCGATCATGCACCCCGTGGTGATGGACCACGAATGCGAATAGCTGATCTGATTTGTCGCATGTGCAGACACAGGTGTGATGTCCTTCCGAATGCGATACGTTGGAGAGGCTTCATGCAACTGAAATCAGGTCTGAGAGCCCGTTATGACCTACGGAGCACCATGTTAGAAGGAAACCTCGCCCCGTGGCCGCATAAGACTAACCTGCGAATGGGCCCGCTCGACCCCGTGCTTTGAAAAGGGGAAGAGTGTTGGACACAAGCTAACTTGGCCGGGCAGCAGGTGTCAACCGCGAAAAAATTGCTTGTTTCAGGTCCGTTTTCGGCAGGCATTCATTGTCGATGAGTCCCGCTGGATGGTGTTGTCGCCGTTCGGAAATAACATTTGAATTGTGAATCGGTTGTTCAAGACGTAGGCGAATTTGCAGGAACAGAAAAAACGAATGTAGGTTCGGCTTCAATATCCGGTTCGCGGACCGCTCTCGGACAATCTCGCCACTGAAACTGCGCCGTCATGAGGCCTTGGGTTTCAGTGAAAGTGCATTGGAATCACTCGGGCCGCAACGAGGCCGGCTCGCCGATAGCCAAGAGCTTCTGCCTCGCCAGGTTGAGCAGATCCTGCGCCGAGAGAGAGACGCTCGCACCACCGGTCTGCACGACCGGTTGTGACGCGCGCGCATGCGCCTCGGCGTATTGGAAATCCACCGCATAAATTTGCAGGTAATTGAAGGGTGTAGCGCCCTGGGTCCCGCCGAAAGACGTTGCGGCTGCCGTGCCATCGAAGAAGACCTTCAACACGTTGTAGACCGCCTGCTCAGGCGAGATCAGGTCCTTCTTGGGAACGTTCTTGAGTGTATTGAAACTCGCCAGATCCGCCTGCGCAACCCCAGGGGCGAGGCAAGCCTGCGGAATGCACGCCACCGGAATGCACATTTGAATCGTGCATGTGGACGGAATGCTGCATTCCGCCGGCCTCGCGGCAGGAGGGGGCGGAAACCTGCTGGTGCATCCTTCCGTCATGGTGAAGTTTGTGAATGATGAGTTGAACTGGGCGCCGCCCAGAACCTGAGCCGAAGGCGCCTTCAACTGCGCCGTATTCCGCGCCACCACTTTTATGCCGTCCACGCCCAGGTTGAACTGTCCCTGGCTCACGCGCGCCGCTTCCATTCCGTCTTCCTGCGCGGCCTTCGCGTTACCCCCGCCCACGCCGGGTTTCGCGAAGTAGGAAAGGATCGTCATCTCGGCCGCACAATCCATGTTGGGCTTTGGACAGGCCTCGCTGAACTCGCTGGGGACCGTGAAGCCCTTAGCAGCCAGGTTGGGAAACCCGCTGCCGGTCGTGGCCACCAGGGTTACGCCGCTGAAAATCTCCCCGTACATATCGATCGCCGCCTCCCACTCATCGATGAAGGCCTGATCCGACCTCTCGTATGCCGGCTTCATGGGGTAGTGGAATGCCAGGAGCTTAAGCCACATGGTGTTCGGCTCGAGGCCCCCGAACTGGCTTTGAGCGGGCGTGTTGGCATTATCGGGCAGGATCATCTCCTCTGACGAGGCGGTGGGGCCCGCGACGGATATGGAGACGAACGCCGGGTTTGCCTGATAGCGGGCGGCGAGCGCAGTCAGGAAGGTTCGCCATGCGTTTTTGTACACGGCATTCCACGGCATCGGCAACTCCCTGACGCCGCGTCCTTCCACGAAGCCGGCAACTGTCACCTTTCCGCAGGTCGCGGGAGGCGACTGAATGGGCGAGTGAAACAGCCCGTCGCAACTAGGAATCTGAGCCAGGAGCCATTGGGGCGTCTGAAAACCCGGCAAGGGGACCAGTTGAATTGTCTTCGGAGCTATCCCTGCGTTATGGCTATTCCACGCAGCAGCCTGGCTAAAGGCGTCATCCACATAGGTCCAGTCATAAGCATCGGCGGAGCCCAGAGGATTGGGATTAAGCGTGTTCCAGTTCACCCACAGCGCCAGCCCCGATACTGCCGAATTGCCAAGAAGGTCCTGATAAAGATCGACGAAATACGCCTGCAGCTCCGCAGGCGTGATCGAGGGATTCGCCACCTGCTCCTTTTTGATGTTCTCCTCGATGTTGACCACGGCATAGATGCCCTGCGGCCTACGTGAGACTGGCTGCGCCACCAGAGGCGGTGCCAGCACAAGAAAACTCAGTACGAGAGCGAGCCTCACCGAACAGCCCATGGTCCCCTCCTCCCCTTTGTTACCTTTTCCCGTCGCAGTCGCTCTTCAAATCCGCAAGTGTCTCGATGAGGAGCACCGACACGGTGACAAATGAATAATGCTTTTGAGTATCCACTTCTCGTCGCGCGAAAAGCACGGGAGCAATGACTTGTCGAGAATGATTTAGGGGGCCGATTGATTCGCGAGGCCGATTATACGCTGCCGCCCAGCGACGGTCTATGAATTCACGCGATAGATGAGTGGCAGAATGTCGCATTCATGAAATTTGAGATCGGCAAACTCGGCGAAGTCTTTCTTGAAGAGTTCCGAGTGGATCGTCGTCTATCCGGAAATTATGTGTCAGATAATAACGAATGAGTAAACATAGCCTGCTAATCAATAGCGGCACTCCGCAGAGCGCGCCTGTACGGCCATAGCAGGCGCGTTTTCACCCGGATGTGCCAGAATCAACCGATGTTCAGCCGGTCTCACAGAATCGGTAACGGCAAACGCCGGTTGCAACGGTAGCCCTTATCCTTTACCTGATTCGGACTTTCCGGCCGGCGGCCCGACCGACCGCAGCAATAATCCCGGGTAAACGCCGAGTTCTGAACCTAGGGGATAATGAGCAGACCTGCTCATTATCCCTGAAAAACAGCTCGAAAGGCCCCCGTCGTTGGGTGCGCGCGCCGCCAAGCCGCCATAGTCTTGGCGAAGCGTTCCCCGCCGTTAGCTCGCGACGGCGCCTAGAAGGCTACCTCTGGCCTGAGCGGTGGCCATGGAAAGGGGGTGGACCAAAGGCGGACCAAAATAAGGGGTCAGATGAGCGGGACCCGCATAAACACTGGGGTTTGGCCCTCATCGATAAAGGTCTGCAAAACCTTTATGCGCCGGTTCGATCCCGGCCCGCGCCTCCAAAATCCCCCAGATTAAGCGTTCTTTATAGTCTAAGACCATTTCCAGGCTGTGTTTTTTCGTCCTCAATCGTGGTGAATCGGCGAAAAACGGGGCTGCGGATACTTCCAGAGTATTTGTTCACTCTTGAGGACTGACATGGCGTTGGCGTCAATAACCACTGTCGCCATATTGCTGATTACAGCTCCTGTGGTCTGACCCGCGCCAGGTCTGCAGTGAAGATTACACTTCACTACCCTTCGAAACCATTTGCGTCCGGAGGAAGGAATCCAGCGGTCGCGTGCGATTACCCTGCGCATTTGCATGATTCTTAGGGCAATTCACGGTTACGTAGAGTTTTTTCTTGACACCGAGGAAAGGCATGGAGATAATCGGCACGTCCTGAGGTCAGACCACCTAACCACGATTTAATTTTCTATATCTTTCCCCGTTTCTGCGAGATTCCGCGGGATTTTTTGGAGGCTGTCATGATGCGCCGCACCTACGCTGCCGCTCTGCCCTTTGTGTGCCTGGTTACCTGCCTGAGCCTTTCGGCTCAAGCACCCATCGCGCTGCCAAATACCATGACGACTCTGGGTGGGACGTCTCCGATGACGCTGGCCCTCGGCACGCAATGCCCCAATCTACCCGCCGGGGTTCTTTCCACCGATGCGCTCGGCGATGGTTGCCTGGCAGCGAACGGGATCTTCGGCAACGATCCGCAAAGTGGTCTGGTGGTGGATGCGTTCGGCGATGTGTTCCTCAACGACGACATCAAGGGCGTGCTGCACATGATCAATCCCAACTCGGGAATCATGACCGCAGTCGGCGGCACGGGCACTTCGAACTGCCCGACTCATGTGGACGGCTCAGGCGATGGTTGTCCAGCTTCGGGAACATTGTCGACCGCATATACGGGCCAGCGGGGCATCGGCATCGATCCCTACGGCAACATCCTGCTGTCGGGCTACAGCGACCATATCGCGCATATGATTTGCCGGTACGCTTCGCCTTTGTGTGGCAGTGGAACGCCCTCGGCGGCGAACCCGATCCAGATTCCGATCGGCAATCTGGGTATCGTGGCAGGATGTGTGCCTACCGGAACGAATGGCACAAATGGCACCGGTTCAGACAACACGCCGGGATTCTCGGTGAACGGTTTCTCTCTCTCGGCCTTCAATAACTCGGGTGGGTGCAGCGCATCGCTCGGTGAAATCAACCAGCCGCGCGGCATATCGGCCGATGCGTACGGAAACGTCTACTATGCCGAGACGGCGAGCGAGCGCTGGCGCGTGGTGCTGGGGCCGCAGAGCTACAACGAAGTGACCAATCCCCTATGGGCAGTACTGGAAGAGAATTCGGCTTGGTACAACGGGACCACTCTTCTGCTGCACGCCGGCTACGTGTACACGGTGGCAGGCGGCTCGACGGCGACGACGAGTGGTTCCTGTGCGGGTGGCGGCACTGCGACCGACAGTTTCGGCGACGGTTGCCTGTTCACTGCCGCGAACGTGACTGGCAGCACAAGCGATGTGCAGGGTGTCGGCGTGGATGCCGCCGGCAACATGATTTTCACCGACGCTGAGCACGGACTGCTGCGCGTCCTGTTTGTCAATGGCGCCGGCTCTGCGGGTGCGGCCATGGTGCACGCCATCGAGGTGAACAATGCCAGCACCGTGAACATCTCAAATCCTCCGCAGCCTGGATTTGTCTATTCGCTCGCAGGAGCCGCCAGTTCCGGAAGCGGCGTTTCTTCAACGCCCGCGCTCGGGAACCTTAGAACAAAGCTCGACTCGTCCACGACCAAGTTGACCGTCAGTCCGCAGGGAAACATTTTTGTCGGCGATAAGACCCGGGTTCTCTTTTTCGACATCAACACCGGCTACATCCGTATTTTGTTTACTTCGGCCTCAGGCAACGTGGCTTCCGGCTCGTTCTGCAGCGGGTCGTCGGGACCCGTGTCATTGAGCGCATACAGCGATGGCTGCCCGGCTCTGGACACCGAGTTTGGCAACTCCAATGGCTTGAGCGTGGGCGTTGACGGAATGGGCAATCTCTACTTCGATGACGGCAACAGCAATAGTTCGCAGGAACTAGTGCGCAAGGTGATGGCTCAGGGGATTGCGCCGCAAACACTGGCGGCTTCGCGCGAGCAAATCTTCCAGACGCACACCTATGGCGCCACTTCTTCCAGCTCGTCGGCAGCCGTGAGCGCGACGGTAGACATGACAGCCAGCACGCCCTCGTGCACGCTGAATGGCGACAACACCGATGATTGCACGGTTACTGTCACCAGCACGCCTACTGCAGTGGGGCTGCGGTCGGCAACGTTGACCGTATCCAATGCTTCAAGCGCCACGGATGCAAACCTCGGGCTCAATGGCACGGTTACGGGATCGGATCTCGTGTTCGACAACGTATCGACCACAGCGAACAACACCACGACACCTGTTGCCTCAACCACCAATGCGCTGTTGAGTGGGATCACTCCGGCCGGTGTTGCAGCGGATGGAGCGGGGAACGTGTATGCATCTAACGGCACTGCAATCGTCGAGTCGATTGCCGGCACTGAGTACACACTGGCCACGCCGGCGAGCGTGCCGATCGCATTGCCAGCGCCTCCAAGCCAGATCGCTGTCGATCCGCTGGGCGATGTGCTCGCTGTAAATCCGTCGACCAGCGTTATCGATGAGCTGGCGGTGGTGGCGGCTGGCAGTCCATCGTCGTACGCACTGAACACCATTTCCTACACGCCTTGCTCCGGATGCACAGCCGCTCCGCAGGCTGTCGCAACTGACGCCGCAGGAAATGTGTACGTGGCCGACATGCAAGGCTCGCCAGCAAACACTGCGATCTACAAGCTGTCGCTGGTCGGGGGTGTCGTGGCACAGCAGTGGACACTCGCCACGGGCTTCGCCAATCCAGTCTCGCTCGCTGTCGACCCGTCAGGAAATGTTTACATTGCCGACAAAGGAGCAAGCGCGGTGTACAAGCTCGCGCCGACAGCCTTCGGCACATATACGCAGACTACTCTGGCCTCGGGTGTAGCGCCCGTGGGAGTTGCGACTGATGCGGCGGGCGATGTCTATGTGCAGGCTGAGACCGGCGCCTCGGTCATTGAAATTCCGGTGGGCGGGACGGAAACGACGGTGCTGGCCGGCTTGCAGAATCCCGTCGGGATCGCCGTTGACGGTTCGGGCAACGTGTACAGCGCCGATGCGAAGAACACAAGCATTACGCAGGTTGTTCGCGGCGCTGGATCGTACGGTTCAACATCGACTTCGCTGACAAACATCAGCGGCACACTGACGAACGTGGGCAACCTGGCGGCTGCAGGGACGGCGCAAACAATGGCCGGCGCATTTACCCTTTCCACCAGCGGATGCACCATCGGCAGTACCAGCGCAGTTGCTTCGGGCGAGGCGTGTCCGATTTCGGCGCAGCTCTCGACAGCGTCACTCGCGAGCCCCGGCACCGAGTACACGGACACACTTTCGTTTCTGGCAACGCCCAGCCTCGGCTCCGTCACGCTGAGCGACATTTCGCCCGCAGGGCCGACGACGACAACTCTGGTTGGGCCTTCGAGTGTTCTCTTTGCTCCCAGCGGCACAGAAGCGACATTCACGATCTCCGTCTCGGGCGTTGCTTCGCCGAGCGGCAGTATGGTTTCCGTCACGGTCAGCTCCGTTACGCTTTCAGGCAATACAGTGGTGTATTCGGCGACGCCGGCCCTAAACGCACAAGGCCAGGCGACGGTGAGTCTCTCCGGTCTTGTTGCCGGCAATTACGCCATTGCGGCCAACTACGCAGGAGTGACCAACACCTATTCGCCCTCGAACGCGTCGGTTGCTTTCACGGTTTTGCAGTATGTAGCCACCGGAGACAGCCGGACCGTGAGCGAGCCCTCGTTCCCGACGGTTTGCACCGTGCTGAACGCGGACCTGGCGATGGTGAACAACGATCTTCCCACGTCGGCAGACACGACGGTGACCAACCCCGACGGCGCCCGCATTCAAGCGGCGCTGAATGGCTGTGCTGGAACCGGCCAGGCAGTGGAGCTCTCAGCAGACAGCAGCGGCAACAACGCTTTCCTCAGCGGCCCACTCACCATGCCGTCAGGCGTCACGCTGCTCGTCGATCCCAGCGTCGTGCTCTTCTTCTCGCGCAACGTGCAGGATTATGACAAGACACCGGGCACGCACACCTGCGGCACCGTAAACAACAACAGTGCGACGTCGAGTTGCTTGCCGTTGATCGATATTCCGAACGGCTCGAGCAATGTGGGCATCATGGGCTTTGGCAAACTCGATGGCCGTGGAGGCGATCCGCTGATCAATGCATTCCCTGCGAGCTTTGCGGGCCAAAGCTGGTGGGGACTGTCGTCGATCGCCAACGGCGGCGGCAACCAACAGAATCCCCGCTTCATCCAGATGGACGGTGGTTCCAGCAACATTACGCTCTACAAGATCACCATCCGCAACTCGCCGCTCTTCCACGTGTCTACAACCGGCGCAGTCTCAAACTTCACCGCATGGGACGTGAAGATCATTACGCCCACAAGCTCACGCAACACCGACGGCATCGATCCCGGCAATGCGACGAACTTCACCATCACGCGGTCCTGGATCTCTGACGGCGACGACAACGTGGCCGTGGGCGGAGCGGGCACGACGTCCCCCGCCGCGAATATTTCCGTCACGAACAACCGCTTCTTTGCCGGCCATGGCGAGTCCATCGGCAGCTACACGCAGGCGGGCATCAGTAATGTGCTCTTTGACGGCAACATGCTTTCGGGCAACGCTGTCGCGGGCAGTGGCAGCTCCGTCAACAACACTACTGACAGCAATTCCACGGGCATCCGCATCAAGTCGGGCTACGATCGCGGCGGGGTGGTCACGAACATCCAGTACTCGAATTCCTGCTTCCAGGACCACAAGGCTGAGGTAGTCTTCAACCCGGACTACGAGAACACCACCGGAACCGCGAGCCCGAGCTTCGAAAACATTCTGATGCAAAATCTGACGTTTCTGACGGCGGGAACCATACAGCTGACGGGGACGAGCAATGGGGTTGTGTATCCGCTCCAGCTCACGCTCGACAATGTGAGCTTCCCGTCGAGCTTCCCGGCGTCGGAGTTCAGTCCCTCGCCGACCAATGCCGAAGTTACCTACGGTCCGGGTCAGGTTTCCAGCAACTTCATCGCAGACTATGCAACGTTCGTTGGCGCAAACAACACGGTCACGAACAACATCACGGAAGCAAGCTTGAATCCGCCGCAATGCAGTTTCACGTACATTGCGCCGGAGCTGACCGGCCCGAACGGCGTTCCGCAGACGATCACTCAGGGTCAGAACGCGACTGCAGTTGTGATTCTGACGCCTGCAGTGGGCGGCGCCGCATATCCCACAGGCACCGTCACGTTGACTGACGCACTCACCAGCGGTTTGACGACCGTCGCGCTGCCCGGCGGCGCCGACACGATCTTTGTGCCGCTTACGGGGCTGGCGCCGGGAACGCACACCTTCACTGCCACCTACTCAGGCGACTCAAACTACAAGCCGTCGCAGGGCCAGACCGTTTACTCCACCACGGAGCCTTACATAATCACGGTGAATGCGGGCAGCCTGGGTAGCTCCACTACCACGCTCTCCGGCGTACCGAGTTCGGTTTCGTACGGCACAGCGTTTACGGCCACGGCGATGGTCTCAGGCAGCGCCCCGACCGGTACCGTGCAGTTCATTGTCGACGGAACGGTGTTTGCGAGTGCGGTGTTAAGCGACGGAACGGCATCTGTGAGCATCAGCCTGCCCTTTAGCAACAATCCCTACAGCATTTACGCCGTCTACAGCGGCGACGGCGAAAACGACGGATCCACGTCGGCAACTTCTTCTGTGACGGTGACACCGGCGATGACGACGACCGCGTTATCGGCCAACACCACGACCACGACGCTTGGTCATCCGGTAGCTTTGACAGCTACCGTGACTTCCGCGGTGGGAGCGCCCACAGGAACAGTGACCTTCACCTATACGACGACCGGCAGCGGAACACCGCAGTCGACAACGGCTACGTTGATCGCATCTTCCACGCCGAATACTGCGGTGGCGACCGCTGGTGTCGACCTGCTTGCAGGCACTGACAACGTGACGGCAACCTATGCGGGCAGCGGCAGCTTTGCAGGATCTGCTTCGGCGCCAATGCAGTTCACCGCGACGCAAGGAACAATTCTCGCGTTACCCAGCAACCCCATTGCGCTGCCATACACAATGACCACGATTGCGGGCGGCGCGAGCGCAAATTGCTCTGCCGCGGCGGACAGCTTCGGTGACGGCTGCCCTGCGACCTCAATCATCTTCGGCGGATCGGTTGATTTGCGCAGCGTCGCTGCCGATCCATTTGGCAATGTGTACCTGACAGATGCGGTGGCGAGCCTGGTGCGCCGCATCGCGCCGAATGGCGTGATCAGCGATTTTGCCGGCAGGGTGAGCGGCACAACCTGCGCTCCCACAGGAACTACCGGTTGCATCCCGACGCAAGTCAGCATCAACAAGGCGCGCGGAGTTGCGTCCGACGGCCAAGGCAATATCTTCATTGCGGGATACAACACTGATGAAGTCTTCGAAGTGAAAGCCGCTGATGGTCTGCTCTACCTTGTAGCGGGCATTGGAACGGCGGGCAGCACGGGCGATGGCGGTCCGGCAACAGCAGCGCAGGTCAACGCGCCGCGCGGTGTATGGGCCGACACGGTTGGCAATGTCTACATCGCCGACACGACGAACAACAAGATCCGCGTTGTCGATATTACGGGCAATATTCATACGTTTGCAGGCACCGGGACATCGTCTTCGACCGGCGACGGCGACCCGGCGACCTCCGCCACCATCAGCAACCCGCAGGGTGTGATGACCGACTCGAATCTGAATGTGTATATCGCAGACTCGCAACGTGTGCGCGTGGTGTGCGTGACCTGCGGAACGCGGTCGCCGCTCGATTCGCTGCTGGCGACGCTGGGCATCACGTCTCCACAAAACGGAGACATCTATACCATCGCGGGCGGCGGCAGCTCGTCAGGACCCTATCCGACCCTCGCCACGAATGTGAGTTTGAGCCCGCAGAAGCTGGCCATAGACACCAGCGGCAACATCTATATCTCCGATGGCAACGGCGCCGCGTGGTTCCTCGACGCTCACACCGCGAATATCCGTCCCATCGCCGGCAAAACCAGCACCAACTGTTCCGCGGCGAGCGATAAGTTCGGTGATGGGTGCCCGGCTACGCAGGCCGTGATCGGCGACGGCGGCAACGGCATTGGCGTCGGAACCGATCCGCTCGGCAATCTCTACATCTCCGACACGCTCAATGCGCGCATTCGCAAGGTGGCCACCGGGCTTGCATCGCCGGCGACCGCAACGGCAACCACGGTCACGCAGCCGGTTGAGCTGCACTTCATTGGCGGTGACAATCTGGCAAGCTCGAACGGCCTGGTGTACACGTCGAGTGAGTGGTCGCTCGCCACACCTGCCTGCACTACGAATTCCGACACAACGGCCGACTGCCTGCTTGCGTCGAGCTTCACTCCGGCGGTGCCCGGCGCGCGCGCAACCGCGCTCACTGTGAACAGCGCCAATGGCAACACAGCGTTCCTCGGCCTGACGGGAACCGGACTCGGTGCCGGCGCAACTCTCGATCCTGCGACGCAGATCAATTTCGGCTCGAACCTCGCCGTCGCTGGTCTGGCAACGGATAACGCAGGCAACGTGTACGTCTCCGACACGACCAGCAAGCAACTGTTCCGCTTTACGCCCGCCGCGCAAGCGCAGGGCTCGAGCGCGACGGGAACGGTACTAGCGACCTTGCAGGCGCCAGGCGCGGTCACCACGGACGCGCGCGGCTACGTTTACGTGGCCGACACCTCCGCAGGAACCGTAACGGCGATTGCACCGAATGGCACGTCCAGCGTCCTGCCCTTTACGTTCACCACGCCGTCGGGACTGGCGACAGATGCGTTGAACAACCTCTACGTTGCCGACTCGACGGCCAAGGCTGTGTATCAGATCGATCCGATCACGTTTGCTGAACGTGCGTTGCGGGTGGGAGCCTTGGTTTCGCCGGCGGGCCTTTCTGTTGATCCCAATGGAAATTTGCTTGTGGCCGATCCTGGTGCGCCGGCGATCGATCGCTTCAACCTGCAGACCTACAACACGACGGTCGTTGCGACGCCTGCGGTGGCGCCGTCAGCCGTGCTCACTGACGCGGCCGGCAACCTGTTGATCGCTGACACTGCCGATATCCTGGCAGTTCCATCGAGCAGCAATAGCGCTTCGTTCACAGTTGCCAGCGTTGCGCCAGCCGCACTTGCAATCAACTCGGCCGGCGATCTCTTTACAGGATCGGCCGGAGGCGTTCTCGAACTCGAGCGCACGCAAGGTTATTTGCAGTTCTCGGTCTCCCAGGCGCCGCAAGCCGTCAGCATGCTCGAGTCGGGCAACGAGTCGTTCGCGGGTACGTCGTTTAGCCAGACCGATACCGCCGATTACAGCCTCACTCCCACAGCATCAACTGATTGCACGGTGAATTCAAGCGGGGCGGGATCACTTACAGTTGGCGGTGTGTGCGCACTTTCGGCTGCCTACACGCCCACTACTTACGCCACCACGACAGACGCCATCACGTTCGACGGCAACTTGACCAATGCATCGCTGTCCACACCGTCTTCGGTGCAACTCACGCTCACCGGTCCGGCTACGCCCCCAATCTCGACCATCAACCTGGGAGCCTTCTCACCGGCATCGCCCGTCTACGGCCAGGCAATCACATTGAGTGCGACTGTCTCCGGCACGACATTAACGCCAACCGGCATGGTGATCTTCACTGTCGACAGCACTACTTATAACGCGACGCTCGTGAATGGCGCGGCTACTGCGCTTGTCACCGGACTCGCAGCTGGTTCGCACAACGTTTCCGCGGCGTACACCAGCACGAATGGCTACGCATCGGCGACGTCGGGTACGGTGCAATTGGTCGTGAACCAAGCGTCGTCTTCAGTTCTGCTCTCCGCCAATCCGAACCCGGCCGTGCAGGGCAAGCCCGAGGTGTTGACTGCAACCGTCACCGGTGTTGGGCAGCCAGCCGGCACTGTCCTGTTCCTCTCCGGTACAAACACGCTTTGCACTTCCGCGCTCAATGCTGCGGGCGTGGCAACATGCCCATTCACGCCGGCGGCCTCGGGTGCGCTTTCCATTTCCGCGCAGTACCAGGGCGATACGAATCACACTAGTTCCTCGGCGAGCCTGCTGCTGAACGTATACGATAACTCGATCACGCTGCAGTTCGCGAGCACGCAGCTCATCTACCCCGGCGCCACTAACGTCACCGCCTGCGTTTTGGGCACGACGAAGGCGACACCGACGGGCACCGTCCAGATTGACGACGGAGCGACTACGTTGACCACGCTCAAGCTCGGCGGCAACGGCTGCACCTACTGGTACATATCGCCCGGCCTGAACGCGGGCTCCCATTCCATTGCTGCGGTGTACTCCGGCGACAACAACAATCCGCCCGGCGCTTCAAGCCCGACCATCCTGACCGTCAGTCCGGTCCCCGTCAAGATGTCCGTTTCCTGCTGGAACGCCTCGTCCCCGTATGGCGGCAACTACCAGTGCACAGTCAACATCAGCTCCAACGCCGGGTCGGCGCAAGGCAACATCACTTACAGCTACGATGGCGGCGGGCCGGTGGCCGTTCCGCTCAGCAGCGGAAACGCACAGTTCACCATTACGAAGCCGTCTGTCGGAAACCAGAACGTTGTAATCGGCTACGCCCAGCAAACCAACTACGCTGCCGCAACACCTCAGACGGAAAGTTTCACCGTGACACCGGCGCCGGTGAACGTGTCGCTTACACCTTCGACCTGGTACACCACTGTGGGAACGAGCATCACGTTCTCTGCGTCGGTGTCGTCTTGGAGCGCGGGGCCGCCCAACGACAACGGAGCGGTCTCCTTCTACGACAGCTCATCGCTCCTGGCGACCGTTCCCGTGAACAGCAACGGACAGGCCAGCTTCACCACGGCATCGTTGCCAGCGGGCAAGCAGACCATCACCGCAACCTATTCGGGAGGAACCAACTACGCGTCGGGATCGAGTAGCGTAACCATCACGCTCGTCCAACAGTGACATCAATGCGCACCCTGAGACGGTCTCGTGGAAACGGCAATCGTATTCAACAGGCATTGGCAAGAATGGCGCCGGCGATCGCATGGAGCGGCAGAACCTTTTCGACTGCACATAGCAATTTGGCACCGCTGGAGCCGAAGGCCGGCGCTTCATTTTTCGGAGCTCCGCTATCTGCTGCAGCATGCTCCTCTCGAAATCCCAGTCGCACTGGCTCACACTGCGGTAAAGCTTTTTGCTTATCAGGCTTGGCGCCGATCACGGGACTCGGCTCCGTTTGAACCCGAACGCGAACCTTCAAAAAGATCCGCTGCACCTGAACGTTCCAATTCGATCCCCTGCCGCGCTTCTCACTCTCCAAACTCGATACAATCGAAGAAGTGAAATCCATTCGATTTCCGTAGTGTGTATTCTTCGCAACGAGGACGGGACCGTGAACGGCATGGATGAAGGAAGCTTTGAGCAGCAGTTTGGCAGTGACAACTACGCGGGTATCTGCCCTGCGGCGTGGCAGGCTATGGAGGCGGCCAATCGCGGGCATGTGACCTCGTATGGCGACGACCCATGGACGGCACGAGCGGCCGACGCGTTCCGCGCGCTATTTGAGACGGCGTGCGAAGTTTATTTCGTTTTCAATGGAACCGCGGCCAATTCTCTCGCGCTCGCGTCGCTTTGCCAGTCGTATCACAGCGTGATCTGCTGCGGCCAGGCCCACGTGGAGACTGACGAATGCGGCGCGCCTGAGTTCTTCTCCAATGGCTCAAAGCTTCTGGTGGCGGCCAGTGCCGAGGGCAAGCTGACGCCGCACTCCGTTCGCGAACTGGCGACCAAGCGCTGCGACATTCACTATCCCAAGGCGCGAGCTGTGACGATTACGCAATCAACTGAAACCGGGCGTGTGTACACGCTCAAAGAACTGAAAGCTTTGGCTGATGAGTGCCGGCATCTTGGACTGTTGCTGCACATGGACGGAGCGCGCTTTGCAAACGCATGTGCGAGCCTCGGCTGCTCGCCGGCGGAGATGACGTGGAAAAGCGGCGTGGATGTTCTCTGCTTTGGCGGCGCGAAGAACGGCATGGCGATGGGGGAGGCAGTGATCTTCTTCGAGCGCGCATTAGCCACGGATTTCGATTATCGCTGCAAGCAGGCCGGGCAACTGGCGTCGAAGATGCGGTTTCTTTCCGCGCCATGGGTGGGCATGCTTGAGAGCGGCGCGTGGCTGCGGAACGCCGAACACGCCAACCGGTGCGCCAAGCAGTTCGCGGCATGTGTTGCCGGAACTCCCGGCATCGAGCTGGCGCAGCCGGTGGAGGCGAATGCCGTCTTTGTCCAAGCCCATGCAGAAGTTCTGAACAAACTGCGTAAACGAGGTTGGAGCTTTTATACCTTCATCGGCGGCGCGGCACGTTTCATGTTCGCATGGGATAGCGATCCTCGCCGCGCCGAGGCGCTGGCAAACGATTTGAAGGAGTGCGCGGCTGCGGCGCTGCTCGCCTAGCGCGATTTCGCAAATCGCACCCGCAGTGATGTCTAGCGCTGTGGCGCTTCCCACTGGCCGGTTTCCGCCGAGCGGAAGATGGCTTCAATCACAGCCATATTAGCGATCGAGTCCTCGAGTGGCACGGGAACCTCAGTGTTTTCAAAAACGGCTCTGGCAAAGGCATCTCCCTGCAGCGTGTAGTGATCGCAGGTGGGGAAATTCTCAGAAGTAATGCCGTTGAAGGTGAGGTCGCCGGAAGAGTCGATAAACAGGCGCGTGGGCCGATCGTTGGGGGCATTGAAGGGAATCTCGAGTTCAATGCGGCCGCGTGTACCTAAAAAGTGGACGCGCTGATAGGGGTTCAACTGCGTGCTGCAGGTGAAGATGGCGTGGCCAGCGGGAAAGTCGAGGATCGCCGATGCCAGCCGGTCGGTACCCAATTGCGGATCGCGATCGAGCGTGGCGACAACCCGCGTCGGCTCCTGGCCAAACCCGGAGCGAGCGGATTGGATGCAGTAGCAGCCGATGTCGTAAACTCCTCCGCCGCCTGTTTCCATTCGATTGCGGATATTTTCAGGGCTGATGTTGAAATAGCTGAAGTGGGCGTTCACGGCGCGCAGCTCGCCGACGCGGCCCTCGCTTAGAAGCTGGCGCACGCGTAGCCACTGCGGTGCGCTGCGGATCATGAAAGCTTCGCATATCTTGACCCCCGTGCGCGAGCGGACTTCGAGCAATGTTTTGGCTTCGGCCACATTCATGCTCAATGGCTTTTCGCAGAGCACATGCTTGCCGGCCTCGGCGGCCTTCGCCGTCCACGGTACGTGAAGCTGATTAGGCAGCGGATTGTAGATCGCATCGACTTCCGGATCGGCGAGAAGCTCCTCGTAGGAGCCGTAGGCCTTAGGAACGCCGAGCGGTTTCGCGGCTGCGCGAGCCTTGGCCAGGTCACGCGAGGCGATGGCTGTGATCGTTGTGAGCTGCCCCTGCTGCATGGCAGGGATGACTTTCTTAAGACCGATGTTGGCGGTACTTAGCACGCCGAAACGAAGTTTCTTCTGCATATCGGAATCTTACAGCGGCTGGGAAGCGGAGTACCTTCCCACAGTTTTGTAAAGGAAGCGAAGTGAATGGGCATGATGATGCCGGGGCGGACTCCACCAGGACGAACATTCCAAAGACCGGCGCTATCGTGAAACACCAGCCATGACGAGTGCTTCTGCGCTGTTTGCAGCTACACGCACGAGGTTGCGGTTCTTCGCTTCGACAAAGCCTTCGGTGACCGCGGTATCGAGAAAGGCGAGCAAGCCATTCCAGTAGTCTGCAGTGTTGATAAGGATGCAAGGCTTGGCATGCAGGCCAATCTGCGCCCAGGTGATGGCTTCAAGCAATTCGTCGAGCGTGCCGTAGCCGCCGGGAAGCGCAAGGATAGCGTCGGATAGCTCGTGAATGCGCGCTTTGCGTTCGTGCATAGTCGAAACAAGCTCAAGCGATGTGAGGCCATGGTGGGCAATCTCGCGGCCCTTGAGAGCGTCGGGAAGGACGCCAATCACTTCACCGCCGGCTGCAAGTGCGGCATCGGCAAGAACGCCCATCAGCCCGCGGCAGGCTCCGCCGTAGACCAAACCCATGCCGGCTTGAGCGATGGCGGCGCCCAGCGCTTCAGCTTCGGCGCGAAAGGCTGGGTTGTTTCCGGAGGCTGAGCCGCAGTAGACGGCGATGCGGCGCAGAGGTCTGCCTGATCTGGTCATCGTTCTTTCAGAATAGCTGACACTCAGGCGCCTTCCACCTTACCTATGACGGAATGCGCATCTGCGAAATGACCCTTACATTTCCGGTAGACTTCCATGCCCAGACCTGCAGGAGTGATATCAAAGTTTTCCGTTGGAATGTAGGAGGTGAAGTCAAAATTCTTGTCAAGCAGCCCGGAATGGAATAAATAGGCGATATCCGTCGCCACCCTTGTCAGGTCGGTTTTGCCGATGAGCTGCTTCATCTCTTCCGGCGTGAAGGTGATTCGCGTCGAGGGGTGATCCTGGTCTGCCGACATGACCTCTAATGCCTTGTTGCACGCAACAACAAAAATCAGGGCCTGGGTGGGCGTGACGTTGACGAGCAGATCAACATACTGGCGATTGGATTCGTCGGTGCCATCGGGCGTGCAGGATGTGGCCAGAAGGCCTGCCCATAGCTGCTTTGAGAGACCGCCGATCGACCATGACCCGAATTTGATCAGGTGGGCGACGTGTTCTGGATGCGCGCGGAGGCTCGCGGCGCCGGGCTCAGAGGCCAACAGTTTATCCGCTTCGATCGAAATCTGCACAGCCGTTTCGGTTCTGGCCTCGTCCAATTCGCCGCCGAACAACTGAATGGCATGGTTAGCTCCAGCGCCGCACAGCCGACTCAACAACAGGACGGCCCGCAGCATCCTGAACATGAATTCGATGCCTTCCTCTTTCCTGAGAGTGGCGGCCTTCTCAATCAGAAGCTCCCAAAGTTGTGGATCGACGCCCGGTGGCAGCACAAACGATAATCCGATGCCGTCTTTGTCATGACGAGCGACCTTCACCTGCACGGAGAATTCTGCATCGGCCCCTGGCGGCGCGCCTTCAATCTGGATGGTGCATGCGGTCAACTCCCCAAGCGGCCAGCGTTCTTCGGTGAACAAATAAATTCCAGTGGAACTGATGTCGTGGATGTGCGCCGCCCTGGAAGCAGTGTCGTTCCCTTTCCGTGCAGCAAAGCCGGGCGGAATTCGCCTTTCAGCCCGCGGGGTTTCAGGATATCCCAGCTTGCGCAGCCTGCGTTTCCAATCACTCATAGGAGACATTTCTTCAAATCTCTCGCTTCGTTTGAGATAACCGACGGTGGTTGCTCAGTTATTGGTACCGCCGCAAGGAGCCTTGACGCCCTGCTCTCAAATGCTTTGATTGATGGAAATGATACTACAGGTAGTTGGAATTGAACTTCTCCAACCCGAAAGCGCAGCTCTCCTGAGCGCGTTCCTCTCCTGAGTCGCATCACTGCCAAACCCAGGATCGGACGAGCATACAATTCTCAAATAGGCAGCAACTGCACCGGGGGCGTGAGGCGCAATGGCGCCTGGGCGAAGCCTCAATGCTCGAATTACGAAGTCCGAGCGGCTGAGCCTCTGGGCGGATGCTACCTGGTCCTTTCCGCCGCCAAAGCGACCCGTTTCGATTTTCGGTAGACGTTGGCGACGGCGAGCGTCCAGAGGGGCACAAGATCAACACCCGGCACCAGCTTGGCGAGAAATGAAGGCAAAAACTCCCAATGCCAGCCCAGAAGACACGTAAGCAGGCCGCCTACGCAAAGGTCGAGGATATCGTCGGCGGGCGATTCGGCGCCCTCAACGACGAAGGGAAAAACCGCAAGCTGGAGCACATCCGCGAGGATCGCCAGAATCATGGCGATGCGCAGGCGGGGGCCCGCAGAAATCGTGACGGCGCCATCTGTCGCTTGGGGCTGCTGAGGTACGGCGTCCATATTCAAATTATCCTCTTATTCTCCAGGCGAAGGCGAATGGAAACCTCGGACGATTCACCGGGGCGAAGGGGTTGCCTCAGGAGAAACAACCCTTTTGATCGGTTTGGAATCTCTATTTCAGCGTGCACATATCAGGATGCTTTTGCATTTAGCGGAATGCCCGGGATTTTCGAACGATTCTTAAAGGAGGTTTGCCATGCGCTCAGTGTTCAGGAGCCTCGCGTCACTCTTGCTCGCGGTGGCGATTGCCGCGCCCGTGTTGACCACCGGATGCGAAGTCCACGCGCGCGTCTACGACCCTTATTACCGCGACTATCACGTCTGGGCCACCGAGGAGCCCTACTATACGCAGTGGGAGCACGATACCCATCGCGAGCATCGGGACTTTGACAAACGGAGTACCGACGAACAAAAGGATTACTGGAATTGGCGGCACAAGCAGGAAGGCCACGACGATCACCACTAGGCCGCGTACCCCCGAGCCTCGTCTTTGAATGGCAGCTAGTCCTTTCCCTTCCATTTCGAGGTCGTGGCTTCTTGTTGAACGACCACACCAGCTAGAACTGCGCCTCTAGAGGAGAATCGTCTCGATGGTGGCGGCACGCCATGGAATACCACCTTCGTAATGGGTTCCCAGTTCATAACGATTTCCTGCCCGATTCCCCATCTATCCTGTTGACTCTGTACCGACGCAACAGAGTCTAATAGGGGTAGCTTCTTTCCCCCAGAAATGCAACGGAAGCGGCAAGAGGTGCGCCATGAAACGAGTGACTCCCTATGGATTTTTTGCGCGAGCATCGCTCATTGCACTGATCGCGACAGCGGGATTCTTCGCGGGCTGCAAGAGCCTTGAGACCGCGGGGCGCACTGACCAGCAGGTCGCATCCGACATCCAAGCGAAGATTCACAACGAGACAGCACTCGCAGACCAGAACATTCAGGTGAGCGTGAATAATGGGATTGCGACGTTGAGCGGAAGCGTAACCGATGAGGCTTCCCGCGTACTGGCGGGAAACGACAGCGGCGCTGTGGCGGGCGTAAAAACTGTGGTAAACAACCTGACGGTTCAGCCTCCACAACAGGGGCTCGCAGTGAACAAGCCTGCGGCGCAGCACCTTCCGCAGGCCGCTCTTGCTCCGGAAAACCGGCCCACCTCCAGGCCTGAGCCGCAGTACCGGCCCAAATATCAGCCGGAGTCTAATTCGAAACCGGTGCCGCAGCCCGCACAGCAGATGGCGCAGTCAGCTTCGCAGGCACCTGTCGAGCTTCAGCCTCCACCGGCGCCTCCTCAACCAGTTGTCAAGCAGATAACTCTTCCTGCGGGAACGGTCGTACCGATCCGCATCACCGAGGCGTTGAACAGCAAAACGGCGCAATCCAACGATGTGTTCCATGGATCGCTGGCCGCGGACCTTGGAACCCAAGGGGTGATCGCCATTCCGCGCGGCGCTCCAGTGGAGGGGCGCATTGTTGAGGCACGAGACGCAGCTCACTTCAAAGGCAGTTCGCTTCTGAGTCTGGAACTCACGCATCTAGATGCGCACGGCCAGAGGATCACACTTGTGACCGACACCTTCAGCAAACAAGGCGCGGGCCGAGGCAAGAATACCGCTGAAAAGACGGGCGGTGGCGCGGCATTCGGCGCTATCGTCGGCGCGCTTGCGGGAGGCGGCAAGGGCGCGGCGATCGGCAGCCTGGCCGGCGCGGCGGCGGGCACCGGCGTGAATGCGGCGACGCGGGGACAGCAGGTGGATATCCCCAGCGAAACGCTCATCAACTTCCAGCTGCAATCACCCATCACGTTGACAGTAACCACTCCAGCCCCGGGCTCGGAGAACGACACGCCCAGCGACCCGCAATTGCAAACCCGCTAAGCGCAGCGGGGCTTTTCAGCGGCGGGCTTCTGTGTCATGCTTGGACCCATGGGAAACAAAGATAAAGGAAAAAGAGAAACGAAGAAGGCTCCCAAGCCGAAGCCGAAACCGGAACCCGGCCGCAAGCGCGAGATATTTACTCCGCCAGCACCTCCGAAGTAGGCCGCTGATTCCACTTGGCTCGTTTCGCGCTCCCAGGGCTGGTGTGTGCCGTTGTGTCAGCCACGGAGCTCGAGCCAGGTGTCGGGGAAGGCGTGTCGCTGGTTCGGGCACGCCGGATCGGTTCGCGCGGCTCCGAACTCTCCGCCAGCGACGCAATCCCGTCAGGGCCGGAGGCACCCCACAAGGGACCGAGAGATAAAAAGGGCCATCCCGTCCGGGGTGGCCCTTTTGTGCGTACATCGATGCGGTAGAGATTTAGGGTTGGGCAGGCACGCCCTGGCTGGTCTCAGTTCGGGCCTGTGCCTTTTCAGCGAGGACTTTATTTGCGTGGTCCTCAAGCGCCTGCGCTTCAGGCATGTAGGTAAGCGCCTTCTGGATCATCGGGTCCCAATCGGCGTGTACACGAAGCCCGTCAAGCTGACCGAACTGGATGGTTAAAATACCCTGCTTGATATTGGACTTGAGCCAGTCCATGCAGCCGTTGAGGTCCGCATCAGTCGATTCGACGTCCTGAGTGGTGAGGAACTTCTTGAATTCGTTCAATACGTCGTCGTCCACCTGGAAGTTCTTATCGATGGTGTGATTGGCCACATAGACCGGCGCGAAGTGGAAGAAAACGTCCTTGTAGGTCAACTCGTCCTGGAAACGGCTCGGGGTGGGCTGCTCGATCTTTTCATCTGGCGTGATGCCGCCGCCACCGTACACGGTGCGCCCCGAATCGGTCAGCTTGACCTCGCGGTTCGAGGAATCGGCTGCGAGGGCGCCAGCATGATTGTAGTAATCGTAGAGCGACATCCCCTCGTAGTTGCGCTGGATAAGGCGCCCGGAAGGGGTGTAGTAGTGGTAGGTCGTCAGTGCCAGGCCTGTCCCCTCGTCGAGGTTGTACACGGTCTGGACCAAGCCCTTGCCAAAAGTTGTTTCGCCTACAATCAGGGCGCGATCGTGGTCCTGCAGCGCGCCGGAAACAATTTCCGCAGCCGATGCGGTGTCACGATTGACCAGCACGACGATGGGGAATGTCTTGCCGCCGTTGCCATGGGTCGCCACGTAGTTCTGATCGGCGTAAGCGCGGCCGCGCTGCGAGACGATCGTCTGTCCCTTGGAGAGGAGCCGGTCGCAAACATCAACCGCCTGGCTTAGGAGGCCGCCGGGATTTTCCCTAAGATCGAGAAGCAGCCCTTTCAGGTTGCCAAAGCTGTTGATGGCGTCTTCCATCTCCTGGCCGGTTGTTTCCTGGAACTGGCTCAGGTGGATGTAACCGACGCCGGGCCGGATCTCGAACTTGAGATCGATGGAGGGATGGGGGATTTCATCGCGAACGAGGTCGAAAACGAGCGGTTTGGGCTGGCCATAGCGAGCCATTGTGACCTGAACATGGGTGCCCTTGGGGCCCTTGAGAGCTTTGGCCACCTGGTCGGACGTCCAGCCGTCAGTAGCTTTCCCGTCGACCGCGACGATCTGGTCACCGGGGTGAATTCCGGCACGGAATGAGGGCGTGTCCTCATAGGGAGTGAGGACATACACCTTGTTGTTCTGCTGCTCGATCATCATTCCCACGCCGTAATAGCGGCCACGCTGATCTTCTCGCAGGCGGGCGTAGGACTTGGGATCGTAGAAATGGGAGTGCGGGTCGAGCACCTGTAACATGCCTGGGATAGCGCCGTCGTAAATGACGTCGTCGGCCTTGTCTTGGGTCAGAGGTTCGGCGTAGTTTTGCTCGACCAGCGTGTAGACATCGGCAAAATCCTTAAGGCTGTCACGGAGCTGGCTTTCGTCCTGCGATGACTGCGCGCCCACTCGGCGCTGCAGGAGGGTGCCGGCCAACGCGCAGACGGCGAAGAAAAGAATCACGGTGAAGAGTGCGCGGCGAGCGCGGGGAGTCATAGACAGTCCAAACCTCCAGACGGTGCGCGTGCCAGGCACCTGGTCACTGATCTCCGACCGCAGGGCACGAATCCGATGATTGCTGGATCACCGCTGCATAAAAATTAACCTTGCCCGGTTCCGGCAAGGCCAGGGAAATCAGGGACCCGCTCGCGCAAAGCCTGCGAGGCCGCCTTACGCTAAAGTATAGCACTTGAGCATTTGACGCGCACGGACGAGACCCGATAGCAGGCAGGCCTGACAAACCGCTGCGATGGGCGATGGCTGGGTCCGCCAAGCCACGCGAAATCGATGGGAAACGCGCCTCGGCTTTTCTCTCATGCTCTCCTGGGATTTACAATAGCGTCTATCAACGAGACCGCATAATTCGGTCGACAGGGCAGGAACGGATGACGGAATTCGAGATAATTTCGGACTTTTGCAATTCTTCAATCACGCGGTCTCGGAGCCTGCATCAGGCTGTAGAGCAGCCTTCATCAGCTGCCCGCCCGATTGCCGATTTGAGGATTTTGAGAATCCTTCGCGGCGCAGCGGCGATGGCACTGGGGGCGGCGCTGGTGGTGGGCGGAAACCCGGCTCAGGGCCAGACCACGGAGCCGGCCAGCCCCTACGGCGGCACGGTGGTCGAAGACATCATCGCGCGGGTCAACGACCAGATTATTACCCAGTCTGACTACGAACGCGCAATGAATGAACTCAATCAAGAGGGCCAGCAACACGGCGAAACCATGCAGCAGATGTCCACCGAACGCCGGGACCTGCTTCGCAACCTCATCGACCAGCAACTCTGGCTGTCGAAGGGCAAGGAGCTGGGGATCACAGGCGAGACGGAGCTGATCAAGAGGCTCGACGAAATCCGCAAGCAGTACAACCTGAGTTCGATGGACGACCTTGAGAAGGCGGCCAAGGAGCAAGGTGTCTCGTTCGAGGACTTCAAGGCCAACATCCGCAACCAGATCATTACCCAGGCGGTGATGCGGCAGGAAGTCGGCGAACATATTGAGATGACGCCGGGCGAGGTGCAGCGCTACTACGAGGAGCACAAGCAGGACTATGTGCAACCTGAGAGCGTGCGGCTGAGTGAGATTCTGGTCTCGACGAGCGCGCCGGGAACCGCCGATGCGGCCAAGCTGGCAGCGGCCAAGGCGAAAGCAGATGATATTGAATCCCGGCTGCACTCGGGCGGCGATTTTGCGCAACTGGCGCGCAGTCTCAGCGACGGAACGACGGCGGCCGAGGGTGGCGATCTGGGCACTTACAAGCGGGGCCAGCTGGGCAAGGTTCTTGAAGACAAAACATTCGACTTGAACACCGGCCAGTACACCGATCCCATCCTTACCCGCGAAGGGTACATCATTCTGAAGGTTGTGCAACACGCGCCGGGTGGCCCGCAGCCATTCAAGGACGTGGAGCAGGATGTGGAAGAGGCGTATTACATGAGCCAGATGCAGCCTGCGATCCGCGATTATCTGAACAAGATGCGGGATGAGGCGTTCATCCAGATCAAGCAGGGGTACACCGACACCGGGGCGACACCGGGCGAGTTGCACTCGAGCATCTCCTTTAGCGCGTATGTTCCGCCCTCTCCAAAGAAGAAGGGCAAGGTAGAGCGGACACGATTCCGCGAGAGCACGCATACGTTCCGGCAAAAATCAGGCGCGGCGCCAGCCGTGGCAGAGCAGCCTCCGCCTCCGCCGCCCACGAACACCTCCTCGGAGAAGAAGAAGGGAAATAAGGAAGAAGCGGGCATTGAGAAGCCCGGCAAGAAAGAGAAGATTCGATTTGGCCAGGCACCACGCGAAACTCTACCCGGAGCAACTACAAATTCAGCGACAGAGAATGCCGGCGCAGTGCCGGAAACGGCTGCAAATGCGAACGAGCCCGCCAATCCGCTGGAACCCACTGCCCCAACTCAGAAGGGCCGCTTCAGCGATCGTGCGCGTGTCAAGAAGCCGAAGACATCGGGAGCCACGGATAATTCAAATGCGCCTCCGCCACCGGGTGCGGCTGAGGTTGCCGACCGCCAGACGCAATCCGCTCCGCTCGGTTTGAACGGCGATACCACGTCCAAGAAGAAAAAGCATGCTGCCACCGCCTCCTCCGAGAAAACGCGGCTCAGCGAAGAGAAGAAGACTTCTTCCGAATCGCAACCGCAGCCAGCGCAGCAGCCCACTCCGATTCCTCCGGTACCCGGTGCGCCCGCACCAGCCGATCATCCCGACGCGCCACAAAGCCAGCAACCTCAGCAATAGCGCGGCACAATACTTGTGCTTGAACGACGGGCCTGGGAGCAAATCCCGGGCCCGTGGTGCTTCGGGCCCGGTGCCAGCTTGTTTCGCGGCAACCGGCTTGTTGGCAGCAGGGGCCGGTTGCGTTAATCTTCTCGGCAGAGTGAAAGACATTTATATTGACGATCTAATGGGCTTTGACGAGGGCAAGGGCTTCGACAGCTTCTTCCTCGTGCTGGCCAAGCAGCAACGAACCACAAAGCAGAACAAACCATATTTGAGCCTCATGCTCGGCGACAAGAAAGGGCAAATCGAGGGTCGCGTATGGGAGATGGGCGATCCGCGCATCGCAAAAGACTTCGAGCGGGGAGACATGGTTAAGGTGCGCGGCAGCGTGTCGCGCTACGACGATCGCGCGCAGGTGAAAGTCGACCAGCTTCGCAAGGCGCTCGACGGCGAGGCGGACAAGATGGACATGCTGCCGGCGACCACTCGCGATGTGGGAGAGCTGTGGAATGAGCTTGAGAAGACTGTCGCGGGCCTGACGAATCCTGATTTGAAAAGGCTGCTCACGGCGCTGCTCGGTGATGCAGCAATTTCCCAGGCGTATCGCGAGGCGCCGGCGGCGAGGCAGCTTCATCATGCGTGGCTCGGCGGTCTGCTGGAGCATGTAGTGAGCTTGCTGGGCTTGGCCGATCGCGTGGTGGCGCACTATCCGATGCTCGACCGCGATCTGCTCGTGACCGGAGTCATTCTTCACGACATTGGCAAGATTCGCGAGCTCGAGTGGGAGACAGGCTTCGACTATACGGTAGAGGGTGTGCTGCTGGGCCACATCCAGATCGGTGTGGACCTGGTGGAGAAGACCATCGCTTCCCTTCCCGGTTTTCCCGACCGGCTGCGGACGCTGGTGCTGCACATGATCCTTTCGCATCATGGCAAGCTCGAGTTTGGTTCGCCCAAGCTGCCCATGATTCCCGAAGCGCTGGTGCTGAATTTTCTGGATGATCTGGATGCCAAGATGCAAGCCATGGCCAGCGAGTTTGAGCGATCAGCGCGCGAGGGCCGGGTGGCGGATGAGCTCACTGGCAAGGTGTGGGCTCTGGATCAGCGGCAGTTGCTCAACACGAAGGCGTGGCTCGGGAAGAACGAGTGATCATCGTTCAGTGAACAGAGTTTCGTCAGCTTTCCGGCACTATACCAGGAACCAATCCCACTGCTCTTTGGTAAGTGGAACGACGGAGAGCCGTCCGATGAGCAGGAGTGGCGAACGCGCGAAGAGCTTCTCCGCTTTGATTTCGGCGAGGGTCTTGGGATGCTTGAGGCGCTTGCCCGCCTTCACGCGGACAATGGGAACCTTGGGATCGGATGCATCGACGCTGACGACAGTGCCCGTGCCGACGGCGGTGCGCTCGTCGCCGGTATGGTAAAAGATCCACTTGGTTCCGGCTTTCATCTCGCGCAGGTTTTTCACGGCGGCCGGGTTGGTCACACCGTCCCAGTGGGTTTCTCCATCGCGCAGAAGATCGTCGAAGGAGTAGGCGTCTGGCTCGGATTTGAACAGGAAGTAAGGCATCGCAGTTGTCAGTGATCGGTTGCGGGCCCATGAACCTGCACAGCGGAAACTCCGGTGATCGCAACCGCTCTATTCCATCGTCCCACATTTCCAACGATCTCCGTATCGTTATGACTTAAGTGAGCGGCGTTTCCGGGCGGAAGCCATCCTGCCAATGCGTCTCCGATTGGCGTAGAGGAACGGCAAGCATCGTGTAGTAGTCGTCGGTAAGTAGCCCCTCGTAGCCCATTGGCGTTCCGTCCCAGCGGCGCCAGTCATTGGAGCGGCCCTTGGCGTCTTTGCCCTCAAAGCCGCACCGGCCATACTCGTCGAGCATCGGGAAGAGGATCTTGTCGGCATCTGCTTCACGGCCAAGATCGTAGAGCGCGGCGAGCGTGAAAAACGCATAGGCTCCAGTCGCGCCGCCGTTTTCGTAGTTCTGGAAGCCGTCTGAGTTGTCTTCGAGCACACCACCGCCGTAGCGGGCGTCAGGCGTGCGGTGCACGTAGTCCTTCAGTGGGACGGTGATGAGGTTGCCGGGCAGGCCGAGGTTGAAATTGCTGTAGCCCACTGTCTTCATCTTCGCGAGCAGCTTGTCCATGATGGAGTTCGCCTGCGGTTTCGGTACCAGTCCGTAGTGAATGGCGATGCCGTTGACGAAAAGGAAATAGTAATCGTGCAACTGGCCGTCGGCGCTGCGCCAGCCTGCAAGAACTCCGGTGGCTGGATCAAAGAAGCGATCGTAATACGCTTCGCGCAGCTTGTTCGCGGCAGCTTGATATCGTCCGGCATCTGCACCGTTGCCGGCTTTGTCTGCCATCATGGCCATGTCGCGGTAGGCTCGATAGGCTAGCGCGTTGGCATAGGCATCCTCGTAGCCGAAGCCGATCGTATCCCACCAATTCGACGGCCTGATCTTCGGAAATCCGTTCGACCAGATTCCAGAGTTGCCGCTCTCGCTGTACTTGATGAGGCCGTCGCCGTTGCTGTCGCTCGCCAGCATCGATTCGGCCCAAGCGCGAACGCCCGAATAATTTGCAGCGAGCCAGTCGTCGCTGTGTCCGGCGCGAACACAGTTGGCCGCGGCAATCAACATGGACGGAAAAGTATCCGACGTGGTGGTGGGGTGGTCCGGAGCGATGGGCAAACCATAGGCGAATCCGCCTGCCAGCATCCGGTCGAGCGTTTGGCGCACAACATCGAGGGCCGTGAGGCCGTCGGCCAATGGAGGCGTGAGCGCGGCAATGTCAGCGAACTCGTAGTAGCAGAATGCGCAGGAATCGCTTGCCGAATTGTTGGCGAGTGCCTGAAGCGACGGATTGAGCTGCAGCGCGTTGAGCCAGTTGCGGCGAAAGGCATCGAATCGCGGATCGTCGCCAATTCCCGGCAAATCAGGATAGATTGCCGTCACGTCGAGGGTGTAGTCGACGCGCTGATGCACGAAATCCGCGCCGGGAAGCGAAAGCATCGCAGCCTGTTGGGGGCGGTTGGAAGTGTACGTCAACTCGAGATCAGGCGCGCTCGAAGTCAGCCGCATCGAGCCCTGGCCGGGAAAATGCAAGAGCGCTGGCGCTGACAAAAGTCCCGACTTCGCAAACAGGCCGAGCACCGTGCTGTGGACCTGGTTCAAGTCGAAGCGAAAGATAAACGGAGCGGGATTGAACTCTCCTGACCACTGCGAGGTCAGCAGGATTCTGCTGCCGGAAATGACGAAGGTCCACATGGCCGGCGAATCGGCGCCGGCGCCCTCGGCACGGTATTCCACGCGGCGAACACCGCCGGAGGTGGACGCTGATACGCCGTAGCCACCATCGCCTTTCCTCGCGGTGACGATGTTGGCTCCACGCCTGCTTTTGGCAAGGCCGTCGATGTTCAGGCTTAGGAACTCCGGGGCGGTTGGAGACAGCTCAAGCTCCATGCTCCCTGTAGAAAAGGCAAGGTTGTTGTTCGCGTCTCCGGCGGCCTGCGCAGCCATCGCATGGCGGGACAAGAGCATGGCTGCGGTCGCACTTGCGGCCTTCAAGAAATCCCTGCGCTTCAACATTCCCTGGGTCCCCTCTAGTTCATGGGCGTCCGCACGCTCGCACCGACGTGCGCGGACTTGCCCTTCCGGCGCGCTCGCTCGCAAAACGTGCAGCTGCGGGAATCGCAATCGATTGTATCAGCCCGCACAGGCCGGAGACCGGTCACCGTGAACGGGTGAAAGCCGCTTACTCGCGGCCGCGCTTGCGAATTTCAATGTTGAGGCGCTTGATCTTCTGGTTCAGCGTGGAAAGTGGGATGCGGAATTGCTCGGCGGCCTCGGTCTGGTTCCAGTTGCAGCGCTCGAGCTTTTCAATGATGATGCGCCGCTCGATGACTTCGAGAATGTCGAAGAGCGAGGAGTTCGGATTGTGCTCGAGAAGAGCATCCTGGAAGCTGCGGCCGGTGATGTGGCCGGGGAGAAGCTCGGCGCCGATGATGGGGCTAGAGGAGAGGACGACGCCACGCTCAATGGCGTTTTCAAGTTCGCGGACGTTGCCCGGCCAATCGTAATCCATGAGGGCGCGCATGGCGTCGGCAGAAAGCTTGCGCGGAGCAAGGTTGTTCTCGTTTGTATAGAAATCGAGAAAGTGCTGGGCGAGAAGTGGAATATCTTCGCGGCGGGCGCGCAGCGGCGGCAGATCGACGGTGATGACGTTCAGGCGGTAGAAGAGATCCTCGCGGAAACGGCCATCGCGCACCGCCTGGCGCAGATCAATATTAGTGGCGGCGAGAATGCGGACGTCGACTTGGATTTCCTGAATGCCTCCCAGGTGCATGAACCGCTTGTCCTGTAGCACGCGCAGAATCTTGGACTGCGTGTCGAGACCCATGGTTGCGATTTCGTCGAGGAAGAGCGTGCCACCGTTTGCAACTTCGAAAAGGCCTTTTTTTGAGGCGATGGCCGAGGTAAAGGCGCCCTTGACGTGTCCGAAGAGCGTAGATTCGAGGAGCTCCGACGGCATGGCGCCGGTGTTGATGGGGACAAAGGGTTTGTCTTTGCGGGGCGAGTTGGCGTGAATGGCCTTGGCGATAATTTCTTTTCCGGTACCGCTCTCGCCCTGAATAAGCACCGTGGAGCGGCTGGGCGATACCTGGGCGACAAGATCGAAGACTCGTAACATCGAATCGCTTTTGCCCACGATGTTGGCGAAGTTGTAGCGCTGCTTGAGAGTGCGCTTGAGCTGAAGATTCTCTTCTTCGGCGCGCCGGCGCGCGACTGCGGAACGAATGTCGGCGAGCAGTTTTTCATTGTCCCAGGGCTTCTGGATGAAGTTTTCCGCACCGGCACGGATGGCCTCGACGACGTTGTCGACGGTGCCATATGCCGTGATCATGATGATGGGCAGGTCGGGTTGCCGCTCCTTGAACTGCGGTAACAGCTCTATGCCGTTCTGGCCGGGCAGCGCAAGATCAAGAAGAATGAGATCGAAGCTTTCGCGGTCCAGCAATCCCAGCCCTTCCTCACCGTCAGCCGCAGTTCTTACGGCGTAGTTTTCAAGCGAGAGCAGGACCTCAAGTGATTCGCGAATGCTGGCCTCATCGTCGACCACCAGGATGGAGGCGGGAGAGCCGTTGCCATTGCCTGCTGGAGTGGAACTGGACGCGTTCACGGGCACTGCTTCCTCGGTGGTGGGCTCAGGCATGGACGGAATTCCTTAATAGGGGAAACTCGAGATGGAACGTTGTGCCGGAGCCCACCGCGCTTTCAACATGAATCTTGCCGGCATGCTCCTGAATAATGCCGTAGCTGACTGAGAGGCCCAGCCCCGTGCCGCGCTTGTCGCCCGGGCGATTCTTGGTGGTGAAGAAGGGATCGTAGATGCGCTTGAGATGTTCCGGCGCGATTCCCGAGCCGGAGTCGGAGATGAGCGCCTCGACATGGCTGTTGGCGAGCGTTGCCACGCGCAGGCGTCCGCCCCCGGGCATCGCGTCTTTGGCGTTGAGTAACAGGTTAAGGAAGACTTGCTGCAACTTGCCCGGATTTCCCTGAATCGGCGGCAACTCGTCAGTGAGATCGAGATCGATGAGGATCTGGGCAGTCTTTAATTGGTGCTCGAGCAGCGAAAGTGTGTCGCGAATGACCTGGTTGAGGTTGGTGGAACGGAACTCGGTGGTCGACGTGCGAGAGAAGTTGAGCAGACCGTTGGCGATTTCGGCCGCGCGAAAGCTCTGCTGCGTGATCTTATCGAGCACATGACCAAGGCGCGCGTCGCCGCGCAACTGCTTGGCGAGCATCTGCGCATAGGAGGAGATGACCGCAAGTGGGGTATTGATTTCGTGCGCAACTCCTGCGGCGAGCAGGCCGATGGAGCTGAGCTTGTCGGCCTGGGCAAGCTGGCTTTCGAGAGTAACGCGCTCGGTGATGTCATCGACCAGAACGATGCGTCCCACGGGAATAAAGTCCCGTGAAAGCAACGGCGCAATCGCTATGTTCGCAGTACGCTGCTCTCCGGCGCGCGTGGTGATTCGGAACTTGTAGAGGTGATGCACGCCAGGATCGTTGCGGAAGCCTTCGATGGCTTCAATAAACTCCAAGGGAAAGACGGCGCTGAGCGACTGGCCGAGCGCCTCGGCGCGGCTCATGGCATACATCGCCTCCATTTGCGCGTTCCAGCTCTCGATGCGGTCGTCAAGGTCGATGGCAAAGATGCCTACGTTGATGGATTCGACGATGTTTTCGTTGAATTCCTTGAGGCGTTCAAACTCGCCAATCTTTTCGCCAAGGCGGGCGTAGAGGCTGGCGTTTTGCAGGGCAATGCCGATGTAGCTGGCGAGCGACTCGAGCAGCTCGACGTCTTCGCTCGAAAGGAAGTCGCCGCCGAGCGTGCGGCCGAGCCCGATGACAGCGATGGTACGGCTCCGGGCGGAAGCGTTCAGCGTTTCATCGACGGCTTGAGATTGCGCAACGCGGCAAGGCAAATAGTAGTTCAGATCGAGGGCAGCCGCGGCGCGCTGCTGTTCAGGCGAAAGATGCAGAGCCTGCTGCGCGTTTTCGAGGAAAATATGGCTGTGATCCTGCGCGTGATCGAAGTTGAGGAAGCTGAGGTCGAGGCGATCGACATTCTGGCGCTCACGCTCGATGTCCTCGGGCAGGCCGTGCGCCGCAGCCAGGCGAAGGCGGCCTGAATCATCGACGAGGAAGATGGCGACGCGCTCGACGAGCAACGTGCGCGGAAGCTGCTCGACGATGGAGTTGAGCAGCGCCTGCAGATTGGTTTCAGAGCTGAGGCCGCGGCCAAACTCGACTAGAGCTTTGCGGTAGTCGTAACGATGACGGTCGAAGGCGCGATCGACCCAGCCCTGAATCCGGCGCTTGAGTGGGTCGAAAACGGCGGCCGTGATGAGGATGGCGATCCCGAGTCCCCACTCGCGCACATCCTCTGGCAGGCGCGTGTGAACGCCAACGGAAATGAGGGCGATGATGCCGAAATAGCTGCCCAGAATGAGCGCGGTGGCCAGCGTGTACGCGACGCCGCGCTTGAAAATCAGGTCGGTGTCCATCAGCCGGTAGCGGACGATTGCCCAACTGAAAGTCAGCGGCAACAGGATGAGCGAAAGACCGGCCAGATTGGTGAGCAGGCGCGGTGGATTGAGATCGAGCAGAAACGGAATCGCGTAGAAGAATGTGAAAGGCAGCACAGCGCCGAACGCGCCACGGTAGAGCCACTTCAACTGCTGGCGCAGCAAGGGCGTGGAGGCGCGTGTGTAGCTGCGCAGGAAGAGCAGCGCAGCCACGACGTAGAAAGCGGCGTCGTAGGCCGTCCCGGTCTGATCCAGACGATGCTTCAGCAGCTCGGTTGCCGCGCGGGTCTCGATGGCCCAAACCCATAACCCGAGCAGTGCAGCTCCAGGCGCATAAACCAGCGGCAGCAGCCAACGACGGCTGAACTTCTTGAACCGCTCCTCAGGAAAGCTAAGCGCGAAGTGGAGAAAGAGAGCCGGCTGCAACGACTCGGCCGCCACATTCGTCCAAAAGACCGTCCAGTCGAGAGTATCGAGCTTGGTAGTGTACTTGAGCGCGTAATACGCGAACGATACAAGACAAAACAGATAAAAATGCGTGGCACGCGGCGCGCCCCATCGCCGGAAAAGAACGTAGAAGCCGATGATGAGGTAGATGAGGCCGATAATTCGCAAGCCAAGGAAGTAGGTGTGGTCCGGCGGCTCCGGAATGACCTTGACCGGCGCCTCGAGGGGAATGCCATCTCGGGTAATGGAGTAGAAAACCTGGCCCCATGGGCCAGCGCTGTAAAGTGCGCGCTCAAGATCGGCGCTCCGGGAAACTGGGATTACCCGCTGGTCCGGCGTTTCGCTCACCCCGCTGAGCAGATCCCCAGGCTGGATGCCTGCGTGCTGCCCCGCCAGGTCCGGCAAGACCTTCTCGGCAAGCAGACCACCTGTGGTTTCGCGCCACCAGACGCCATCATCGGCCTGCTGGCGAAAGTTACGCTCCTGCAGAAAGTTGAAGACAGCCAACACGAAGAGTGCAGCCGTGGCCAAGGCCAGCAGCGTAGCTTGCACGCGGTTCAGGAGGCTTGTCTCCATGGGCGGGAACTTCTCTACAATTGATTTGCTTGCACGTCAGTTGCCACGTGGGGGATATGCACAGGCAAGCGCGTCGCCCAACGCCAATCTTCTGAGAATACGCATGATATGGACTTGCAGTTCGCGAGAAAAGTCAACCAAATGTGAAGTAAATCACCCGTCGAATGTAGAAAACCGGAGCCAGGATTCCGAGAAGAGAATGAATCTATGGAAAATTGTAGCACGATGAACTGAGACGGGTTATCGCACAAGTCCCTGCCAACTTCAGCCTCCAACGCCAGATTGAGTGGCTGACCTGCAGCCCGCCGGACAGCGGTTTCCCGGCAAAATGGGTCGGCATGCTAACAATCGAAGCTCCCCGCTGGCAGAGTCATCGCTGGCCGTAGGTCGCTTTCGGCCCGTGCTTGCGCAGGTAGTGGTGCTCCGAGACATGAGTGGGGATCCCGGCCTCTGGCGCGCCCAGAAGCACACTGCGGAAGGCCAGCCGGGCGATGTACTCGAGAACATCAGCGTGCTCAACAGCCTCAGCGGGAGTCCTGCCCCAGGCGAACGGGGCGTGCCCAGCCACCAGGACGCCGGGGAACGCAACCGGATCGAGGTCGCCGAGGCGGAAGCGACGAACAATGACGACACCGGTATTGCGGACGTACGCTTCGTTGACCTCTTCGGCTGTGAGCGGCTCGGTGACGGGAACGGGTCCGTGGAAGTAGTCGGCGTGAGTGGTACCGAGGCACGGGATAGGGCGGCCGGCCTGCGCCCAGGAAGTAGCGAATTCGGAGTGCGTGTGGACGATGCCGCCAATCTGGGGGAATTCGCGATAGAGGAGGGTATGGGTGTCGAGGTCGCTGGATGGACGCAGCGCACCCTCAACGATTTTGCCGTCGAGATCGGTGATCACGAGGTCGCCGGGAGTCATGTTTGCGTAGTCAACGCCGCTGGGTTTAATGACAACGAGCGGCCTGGACCCCGAACGGTCAATACCGCTGGCGTTACCGAAGGTGTGGGGTGCAAGACCGCGACGGGCGATTTCCTGATTGGCGTGGAGAACTTGTTCGCGCAGAGATTCGAGCAGCATGGTGGGTCTCAAAATAGAGTAAATCGTTTCTCAGGTGTCAGGGATCAGGAATCTGCAAAGGAAGATTTTGAGTTTTTGTCCGAGGCGTCGGGAGTGACGTCCGGCATTTGACGGTGCGCAGAACCGGGGTTAACCTTCGACTAGTCTTCCCATCACATGCTGCGGAGGTCGTTGCGCCAACTGGCGCGAGAGCTCGGAGGCTTGGCTGTGCGCGCACGAAGCATTGCCGCTGTTGGGTCCGCTGCCGTATCGATTCAGTGGGACTCTGCGCTCATCGCTCCTCTCGCAGTCAAGCAAGCCAAACGGTTCAGCGCGCGGCAAAGGCCGGGCAGCCGTGGCTAACCTCACGATTCCCCGACCTGCCGGCGTGGCGCCGGCCAACGGATCGTGGGCAGCAGCGGCGCGAGCAGCACTGGCTCGGACATCTCTGGACGGGCAGGCAATCCCCCCAAATCGCTGGATGATCGCGATCGCAGTGATGTCGAGCGCAGTGATGCAGTTGCTCGACACCACGGTGGTCAACGTCAGCCTGCCGCACATCGCCGGCTCCCTTTCCTCTACCACGGAAGAAGCAACCTGGGTTCTTACCTCCTACCTGGTGGCGAATGCCATTATTCTGCCCGTCACCGGTTGGCTGGCGGGGGTGTTGGGCCGCAAGCGCCTGCTCTTGCTTGCAGTTACCGGGTTCACGCTGTCGAGCCTGCTCTGCGGACTGGCGCCGAATCTGCCCATGCTGATCGTCTTTCGCGTGATCCAGGGCTTGACCGGCGGCGGGCTGCAGCCGCTTTCGCAGGCAGTGCTGCTCGAGGAGTTTCCGGGTAAGGAGCAGGGTAAGGCGATGGCTTTCTGGAGTCTGGGGATTATCGCGGCGCCCATCTTTGGCCCCACGCTAGGCGGCTTTATCACGGATACCTGGACGTGGCGCTGGGTATTCTTCATCAATCTGCCGGTAGGGGTGTTGAGCCTGATGCTGATCTCGCAGTACATCTACGACCCGCATTACCTGCGACGGCGGACATTGGGCGTGGATGCCTGGGGCATCGGCATGCTGGTGGTGGGCATGGGCGCACTGCAAATCATGCTCGACAAGGGCCAGGAGAAAGACTGGTTCGGATCAAGCCTGATTTGCTGGCTATGTGTGGTTGCAGCGGCGGGTCTTACGGCGTTCGTGGTGCGCGAGCTGAGGGCCAAGGATCCGATTGTGCACTTCAAGCTGTTGCGCTCACGCACCTTTGCATCCGGCGTCGTACTGGTCACAATCATGGGCTTCGTGCTGACGGGGAGCCTGGTGCTGCTGCCGCTGTATATGCAAACGCTGCTGGGGTGGACGGCGACAACCGCTGGAATCTGGAACAGCCCTCGCGGTATCGGCACCGCGCTCTGCATGCCCCTGGTGGCGTATCTGCTGGGCAAGGGATGGGACGCGCGCCGCTTGCTGATCTTTGGCTTTGCCCTAGCGGGGGTTTGCTTCTTTTACTATGCGCGGATGACCCTCGAATCCGGCACGTGGGACATCTTTTGGATCCAGATCTTCCAAGGCTTCGGCCTCGGCTTCCTGTTCGTGCCGCTCGCCACGCTGACGATGAGTATCGTTCCCAAGGCGGAGACATCTTACGCAACAAGCCTCTTCAATACCGTGCGAAACATCGGCTCCAGCATGGGCATTTCGTTTGTGACGACGCTGTTGGCGCGGCGCGGGCAGTTTCATCAACAGATCCTCACCAATCACATCACGCCGTCAAGCGCGGTTGGACAGCAGGCGCTGGCGCGACTGGTGCCCTACATGGTGCATCAGGGATCTGACCCGGTGACGGCAGTCGTGAAAGCGGGGGGACTCATCTATCGGCTGCTCCAGCAGCAGGCGGCGCTGTTGAGCTATGCCGACGCGTTTTACCTGATGGGGATTCTCTTTCTGCTCAATATTCCGGTGGTGCTGCTGATGCGGGGCGCCGAGCACGGCCACCGGCAACGCGAGAAACTACCGAGCTTACTGGAATAGCTCCCGGGTTAAAAGAGGGAATCGCATCCAGCCCCCTTTTTACAGACCCCCTGTCATCACGTCACGTCCGTGCAAACCAGGTTTTGTATCATGGCAAGTGGGTTCCCCTTGGAGGTTCTGATGCGTCGTCTCTTGTTGCCCGGCTCGATCGCCCTGGCGATCTGCTTCTTCCTTTCTTTGCCCGTGTCGGCAGGCAAGATCAATACCAGTGATTTCCCGTTGCGCGTACTCATTCTTTTTCGCAACGGGGCCCGTCATTACCACGGATCCGGCGGCGGGATTTCGTCCCTGGAACAAGTGGATGGCCTCGGCGAGGCCGACCTGTTTGAAAACGGCCAGCCAACTGGCTTCGATTTCAACTACACCTGCTCCCAGCCCATCACTCCGACGCCGGGGTTGGAAACATTCATGGCGCGATGGAAGAAGCCGGGGAGGGTGCTGCAGATTGTGATGCCGGTGATGGTCGGCAAGCCCGGCGACATGAATTCCTGCGATCTGAATGTGAACTTGAAACAGGGCACCGCCTACGTCCGCCACAACGGCGGAGTTGTCGAGGAGCCCGCAGCGGAGTTCAAGGAGTGGATGATCAAGCATCAGTACGATCCCGAGCACGGCAAGGATTTGCCGGCGACAGCTGCGAGCGAGCAGCCGGCAACCGGTCAGCAAGGCGCGGCGCCGGCAGGGGCTCAGCAACCATAGGCTCTCTTCATGGTGTTTGCCAAGCGGCTGCGGGAGGGCGTCCGGCGCGGAGAGATTACGTGCAGCGTGCGCATCTGGGAGAGTCCGCATGTGAAAGTCGGCGGGCGCTATCGCATGGAGGAAGGCGCGATCAAGGTGGATTCGATTGAGCCGATCGGCTTTCCCGACATCACGCCGGAGCTGGCGCGCGAATCAGGATTCCTCGGCGTCCTCGATCTTGTGAAAGTGGCCAAGCACGGACGCGGCGACAAGATCTATCTCATTCGCTTTCATTACGTGCCGACTTTCAAGCACGCAGCCAGTAAGGCTTCGGCACTACCGCGGCAAGCTCGGCGAATTCCGCGTCGGTGAGTCGGAAAGCCGCGGCATTGACATTCTCTTCAAGGTGCCGTACGTTGCTCGTCCCGGGAATAAGCAGCGTGACCGGCGAGCGGCGAAGCAGCCATGCCAGCGAAACAATGGCCGTGGAAACGTTGCGCGCGGCTGCGATCTTCTCCACCGCCTCGTTGGCTTTGCGCCCTTGCGCCATGGGCCCCCAGGGCAGAAATGCGATCCCGTTGGCTTCGCAATCATCGAGCACGAAGTCCCATTCGCGATCGGAGAAGCTGTAGCGGTTTTGCACGCACACAATGGGCACGATTTTCTGTGCGCGCTTGATGTGCTCAAGCGTAACGTTGGACAGCCCGACGTGGCGAATCTTGCCCTGCTCTCTGAGCCGCGCCAGCGCTTCCACTGAAGCGTCGAACGACGTGGCGGGATCCGGAACGTGTAACTGGTAGACGTCGATGCGCTCGAGGCGCAGGCGCTTGAGGCTACCCTCGAGGGCCTCCTGGATATGTCCAGGCGCAGCATTGTGCTGCCATACGCCGGGACCGAAGCGCACCCAGCCCGCCTTACTGGTGATCACAAGGCCGGAAGGGTAAGGCCAAAGAGCCCGTGCGATAAGTTCTTCTGATACGTTCGGGCCGTAGGAGTCAGCGGTGTCAATAAAATTCACGCCTAACTCGACCGCGCGGCGCAACGTGGCGAGCGCGCCGGCAGCGTCGTCCGGAGGGCCCCAGATGCCCTTGCCTGTGATGCGCATGGCGCCGAAGCCCATGCGATTCACCGTAAGGTCGCCGCCGATGGTGATGGTTCCGGATTGGGCTGCGGGAGAGGATGCGTTTGTCGCAGGCATTCCGCTAACTCCTGAGCTCTTCGCTTTCAGCTCGTGCATTACGAAGTCGAGTCGGCGGCAGAGTTGTGCAACTTGCGCCGATTGAAACTTTGCCCACGCACTCAATCTACTTGAGTTACTGGAGCGATCGCCCCGAGCTGAGAGCCCAAGCTGACGACTGATAGTTCGTTTTTAAACCGTCACTTCCCAACCGGGCTCGTAGGTGCGGCCCCAATATTTCATCGCTTCTTCATCTTTGAGAATGTGCCCTGTTTCGGTATCGACCCGCAGCATGCGATTGACGAACCAGGCGACGTTCGAGAGCAACAGCATGGTGACCGTGACGTTGGCGACCGGGATGGGCGAGTTGAGTTTTTCCTGGCCGCGAATGGCGGCGATGAAGTTGGCAAAGTGGGCGTCGGTCATGGAATCGGCGCCGACGAGATCGCCGGTAGAAGTTTCGTGACCGGTGCGGAATGTATCGGTCTGTTTGCCCTTCCAATCGTAGACATCGTAGCCGCCGCGGTCGATGACAACCGACCCTTTGGTGCCCATGATGCACGAGCCGCGATCGCGATCGTAAACACGCATGCCCTCGCGGCTCCGGCCTTCCCAGGAGATGAGCTTGTCGGGGTACTCAAAGTTCGTGATGAGCGTGTCGTAAAACTGCCAGTCGTCCTTTTCCTGATAGCAGCCTCCAGACGCGGTGACGGCCTGTGGAATTTCGGCCTGGAGAGCCCAGCGGCAGACGTCGACTTCATGCGTGCCATTGTTGAGGGTTTCTCCGGTGCCATAGCGGCGCAGCCAGTGCCAGTTGTAGGGATGAATGTTGGCTCTGTATTCACTGCGCGGGGCCGGGCCCTGCCACAGGTCCCAATTCAGTTCGGGCGGAGCGGTGCTGGGCTCACCGTAGTGTGTGGCGCCGCGGGTATTGGCATACCATGCCTTGGCCATGTAGGCCTCGCCGATGAGGCCTTCGTGAATCTGCTGGATCATTTTGATGGTGTAGGCCGAAGAGCGCTGCTGATCCCCAACCTGCACCAGCTTGCCGTATTTCGTTTGCGCGGCAACAAGAAGCTCGCCTTCGCGTGGATTCTGGCTTGAGGGTTTTTCCACGTAGACATGCTTTCCGGCCTTGAGGCCGAGCACGGCCAGCGGCGTGTGCCAGTGGTCAGGCGTGGCGACTGTGATGGCGTCCACGTCTTTCGATTCGAGCATGTGACGAAAATCGCCTTCAGCCTTGGGGGCGTAGCCAAGCACCTGCTCCGCCTTGGCTGAGAATTTTGCGAGGATGCGAGAGTCAACGTCGCAGACGCATGCGACGCGGGCGGTTTTGCTGTTTGCGTGCAATGACGACAAGTGTGCGTAGCCCCTGCCGTTGAGACCATTGATGGCGAAGTTCAATCGATCGTTGGCGCCAAGGATCTGCGCGTAGCTCTTTGCAGTGGATGTGAAAGCCGAGGTCGCAACGCCTGCGGCCAGGCCGTTTACAAAATTACGGCGGGAAATCATTGCATTCTCCAATCATCTTGCTCTCAGCTATCAGGGCCTTGCTTCAGGCTATGGTTTTTCAGCCCGAGTGCTTCCACTTTCCGAGCGTCCAAATGCTCGCATACGGCAGAAGCGGACGAAAGCGGCACGCTCTGGTTGCCGCAAGAGATTATATCGTTGCCTGGCGCTAGTCCGGCATAGCAGATGCAGGCGGCATTCTTTGCAAAAGGCAGGAACAAAGGACGACTCGTTCGGGGGTTGCGGGGTTTATAGGAGTGCGCGCCGTTTGCGCGAAAATGCATTTCAGGGGTGTAAACTTGCGCCGGATGGGCCCGTCTACCAAATCGATGGCAGCCGGCACAGCAGTAAAGCCGATGACCGTGGACGAAGCGGAAGCGATTGCTGCGCAGGAGTTTGCGAGCATTGTCGAGAGCCATCGTCCGCAGATCTTCCGGTTCCTGCTGGCCTCGCTGAGGGATGTCGATCTGGCAGAGACTCTGACGCAGGAATGCTTTCTGAAAGCGCATCGGAACTGGAAGCATTTTCGCGGCGAGTCGACAGCGATGACCTGGCTGATGCGGATTGCCATCAATCTGCAAAAGGACCACTGGCGCAACCGGCGATTGCAGTTTTGGCGGCATACGCGGGCCAATTCTGTGGATCTGGATGATGCCAGCGATTGGCTGCCAAGCGGCGAACGAACCGCGGAGCAGCAGATGCTTGCGCGGGAACAGGTGGCGCACGTTTGGAAGGCGGTTGAGGACCTGAGCCAACGGCAGCGAACCGTGTTTTTGCTGCGTTACGTTGAAGAGCGGGAATTGAGCGAGATTGCACGGGTCACGGGGCTGAGTGAGGGTACAGTGAAGGCGCATCTTTCACGCGCCCTCGCGAGAGTGCGCGCAGAGTTGAGAGGATCTCGATGAACATGCGGGATAAATTGGCGGGGGAGATAGATGATCCGGTGCTCCGTGAGGCGCTGAAGCACTTCAAGTCGAGCGTGAACGCTTGGAGCGAAGCGGCTTACAGACGGCCCCGGATAGTGGACTCGCGCGTCCGCCGCGGCGGATGGCAGCTCGCGGCGGGATGGGCGCTGGGATGTGCGCTGGCGGTGGGTAGCCTGGTTGGCGGCATCTTCGAACATCAGCACCGCCAGGAACTTGCGAAGATAGCGGCGGTCAAGGCGGTGCAAAAAGCCGCACATGAGAGGCTGGTGGTCGCCCAGTCGGCTGCCGCTGCTCAACAGGCGTTGGCAGTGCAGACGACGGCCAAGAACACCGGTGCCGCCAGGCACGCAACCAACACGGATGAAGATCTGTTGGCAACGGTTGACAAAGACATATCGCAGCAGGTTCCGGCAGCGATGGAACCACTTGCGCAGTTGATGGACGACAACGAGTCACAGTAAAAGCCAGACTGGGCCAATGATTCCCAGAACACGAAAGGTTAGGAGAAACGATGAAAGCGATGAAGACTGTAAGACTGGTTTTGGCGGTAGCGGGAGTTCTGATGGCAGGCGGATTCGCGGGCGCGCAAGCGCCGGGTAGTGGTCCGGGAATGCGGCAAGGGTTCGGAATGCATCGGCCACCTATGGAGCGTGCACTTGGGATGGCAGGCGGGCAGTTCTGGAACAATCCGAACATCGTAAAGCAGTTGACCCTAACAGACGATCAGCGCAAGGCGATGGACGGAATTCTGCAAGACCATCGCATGAAATTGATTGACCTGCAGGCGAATCTGGAAAGAGCGGAAGTCGCCATGGGTCCGCTGCTGAAAGCCGATACGCCTGATCGCGCGCAGATTGAAGCTCAGATCGACAAGGTCGTTCAGTCGCGTGCCGCGCTCGAGAAAGCGAATTCGCTATTCCTGCTGGACCTTCGGATGCAATTGAAGCCGGAACAGTGGAAGCAGCTGCAAACTATACGCCAGAACCGCATGGCGGGTGAAGGAATGCACGAACGGATGCGCGAACACGGCCCCGGTGCATGGGGCCAGGGGCGCCAAGGCGGCCAATTCCGTGGGCGGCAGATGGCTCCGCCGGCAGGTGCGCCTCCGCAAGCGCCGCCGGCCGGAGCGCCTCCAGCAGGAGGACCGTCGGGCGCAGGGCCGGGAATCGATCAGTAGTTGCGGCAAGCGCGACGATCATAGCGCGATTCGAGCGCAACCGGAAATTGAGAGCTTCACAGAGGGCAATTGCAGTTGACAGGCAAACTGGTGGCGGCAGGGGGATTTCCTCTTGCCGCCGTTTTTTTGCGCTGCGCTGCAGAGACGGGCGTTCGGCACGTTTCGGCGACTCGACTGTGACTCTTTCGGCGCGTCGGACGCCCAGTCGGTTCTGTAACATCAGGAGGGAAGGAGCCGATTGTGCCGAGTCTCGCCCCCGCCGACTGGTTGATTCTGTTGATTTATTGCTTCTTCATGCTGACCGCTGGTTTTTCACTGAAGCGGGTGATGACCGGCAGCCGTCAGTACCTTCAAGCCGGCCGTGCTCTCCCCGGTTGGCTGTGCGGTATGGCGCTCGTGGGCGCCAGCCTCGGCTCGCAGGAAGTTCTCGGCATGGGCGCCGCAGGCGCTCGCTATGGGTTGGGAAGCCTCGGCTTTATTGTCCTCGGCACGATTCCGGCGACGCTCTTTGCCGGTTTGTATCTGATGCCCATCTACTACGGGTCGAACTCGGGTACCGGGGCGCCCGATCATACCGCACGATCGATTCCCGAGTATCTTGGGCTGCGCTTCGACCAGAAGACGCGGGCGCTGAATGCGTGCCTGTTTTCACTGATGGCTGCTTTTAGCGCGGGAATCTCCCTGTACGCCATGGCGCGTGTCCTGATGGCTCTGCATATCTTTGAGCAGGTCTCGAACCGCCTCAGCTTGCCGGCTTCCGGCGTTCTTCTGCTCGCCATTGTCCTGCCGGCGGCACTGGTGTTGACCTACATTCTGCTGGGCGGGCTCGGAGCAGCGATGTACAACCAGGCGCTTCAGTTCTGCGTAGTCGTTGCGGGATTGCTGCCAATCGCGCTGCTCGGCCTGAAGAACCTTGGAGGCTGGAGTGGGCTGAAGGCTGCTGTGCCGCACGACCTTTTGCACGAGTGGAGCGGTGCGACTCAGGCAGGCGCGCATTCCGCGGGAATCGGCGCGGTTGGCCTGCTCTTCGGCGTGGGACTTGTGCTTGGAGGCGGAACCTGGTGCACAGACTTCCGGTTGCTGCAAACAGCGATGGCCGCGAAGAGCGCGGATTCAGCAAGAAGGGCTCCGTTGATCGCAGCAGCGGTGTGGGTGTTTGTGCCGTTTCTCCTGATTCTGCCGGGAATTGTTGCCGTCGGGTTGCCCACGCCGCACACAAGCATCGTTGTCCACAACGAAAACGGGGCCATCTACCACGACATCACGGTGGTTCCGGCGGCGGTTGAGGCTGGACAAGGCCTGGTTCCAGCGAAAGCCGATCCAGGGACCGGAAATCCGATCATCGACGCCAACGGTCATCCGGTGCTGGATTACGCAATGGCAACGCCAAACATGTTGCTGCATTTCCTGCCCATGGGCCTGCTCGGGCTGGGAGTCTCGGCTCTGCTGGCGTGCCTGATGAGCGGTGTGGCGGCCAGCATGACCGCATTCAGTTCGGTCTTCACATGCGATATCTACCAGGCGTTCCTGGCAAAGGATGCAAACGACAAGCGGATTCTCACAGTTGCGCGCTGGTCGGTAGTCGGCGGCGTACTGCTCGCCATCAGCGCGGCCTGTGCGACCTGGCGGTTCAACAGCCTGCTCGATGCAATGGTGCTGGTTTTCGCGGTGGTGAATGCGCCGCTGTTCGCGACGCTGCTGCTGGGCGCCTTTTGGAGGCGCGCCACGGGCCATGGCGCCTTCGCCGGGCTTATTGCCGGCGCGGCCATTGCCCTGCTCCACCACGGGCTCGATCTTCCCAAGGGCGCGCAGCCGGGTATTCATGGCGGATGGATTGCCGTCGTGCACCATCCCGCCAGCGAACTTGTGCTTGGCCTGGGTACGGCCACACTTGCTTTTCTTGTGGGCCTGATGGTCACCATTGCGGTGAGCTTCGCTACCAAGGCGCGACCCAAGACGGAACTCAAAGGATTGGTGCACTCATTGTTGGCGCGCGAACCGGTAAGCACGCAATGGTGGAAGCGGCCCGAGACACTGGCCGTGGCGATTCTGCTGGCGGCAATTGCAGTGAATCTGCTTTTCGTTTGAGCACCGAGGAGAAGCACGATGTTTTACGATGCGCGCATTTCGATCGGAATGCTGTTTACCTTGATCGGAACAATTCTGGCGGCTTTCGGCTTGGCCACCCGCGATAATGCGCTGGCATATGCCAGGAGCCTGGGGATCGATGCAAATCTCTGGTGGGGATTGGTGCTACTGGCGTTTGGCGTGGCCGTGCTGCTGCTGGGGCGAAGGGGACAGATGAAGCTGGAGAAGCAATCGAATCACAAGGGAAAAACCGGGAGTAGGGAATAGAAAGCGCCGCTTGAGAGAGAGTATTTGCCCCTACAACTGTTCCCTGTTCCCTGTCCCCTGTTCTCTGTTCCCTGTTTCCTGTTTCTTATTCCCTATTCCCTGACGCAGCGTATGCCGCCCTCCGACTCTCTCGTGCCCAAAACCACGAACCGAAGTTCACAGATCAACCGGGCCCCGGGAAAAAAGATGAACATTGCGTAGATTGCCGCTCTCCGCGCCGTCGCTGCGGACGGAAGAGGTCGGGGAAGCGGCAGCCTTTAAGACGATCTTTACGGATGCGCCGCTAAACTTGAAGCGTGCGATGAAGCGAAAGACGATTGCACATTACGAGATTTTGCGGCGGCTGGGCGCCGGGGGCAGCGGTGTGGTGTACGCGGCCAATGATACGCTGCTGCAGCGGCCGGTCGTACTGAAGATGTTGCGTACCGGATTGCTGACCGCCGAACAGATGCGGTCGACTGTGCTGCGCGAAGCCCGGCTCGCCTCGGCCATTGAGCACCCCAATGTCTGCGCCATTTACGAGGTGGGTGAAAGCGGCGACGAAGCCTACATCGCCATGCAATATGTCCCGGGTCAGCCATTGGATGAGCTCATCAAACGCGGGCCCGCAAGCTTGCAACTGGTGCTTTCGGTGGGGATTCAGATCGCGGACGGCCTGCAGGCCGCGCATGCGCTCGGCATCTTTCACCGCGACTTGAAACCGCAGAATGTGATGCTGACTGACGGCGGCCTGGTGAAGATTCTGGACTTTGGGCTGGCGCGCCGGCTCGCGCCGGAAGATACGCGCTTTGATCCCACCAAACCCACACGGGCCGCGCATGCATCACATGCAACCACTCACACGGCGCGCGGAGGAACCATCCGCTACATGGCGCCAGAGCAGTTCGTCACCGGCCAGTCGAGCGTGCAGTCAGACGTATGGGCGCTGGGAGTGATCCTCTACGAACTGGCGAGCGGACGCCATCCATTCGCACGGGCTGATGCCGAGGATTTTCAGGCCATCCGCGCCATTCAATTCCTGGGGCCTGAGGACTTGAGTATCGTAGCGCCGGGGATTCCTCCGGAACTCAAAAGCGTAATTGCAGCGAGTCTCGAAAAGAATCCGGGCGCGCGCACGGCTTCTGCGGCAGAAGTGCGCGAAGGGCTGAAGACCATCATGAATGCCCTGCGCATCGATGCAGGAATCATTCCAAGCGATGCCGCAGCCAGTTCACCGGTCACGGGGCCTGAGGCGGAGAAACGTGCAACTGGGCTGCTTTCAATGCTCGCGGAGCGTTTTCGCGAATCGGCGATCGACGAGAAGACACAGAATTCGTTGGTGGTGCTGCCCTTCGCTAACCTGGATGGCGCAGATGCAGCACCACTCTATGGATACGCCCTGGCGGATGCCATTGCGGCGCGGCTGGCGCGGATTCCAACGCTTGTGATTCGGCCCTCGAGCACGCTGATGCCGCTCGCTGCCGCGCAACCTCTTGCCGGAATGGACCCGCTGGAGGTCGGCAAGCGATTGCTGGTCTCATTTGTGCTGGCAGGCAGTTTTGTGCGGTCAGAGAACGGGTTCGACCTGAACTGGCAACTACTCGACGTTGCGTCGCAGAGCGTGCGGTCGGGAGGTTCCATTCGCGTGGTATCGCTGGATTTGATTGCGGTACAAACCGAGATTTCGAACGACGTGTTTGCCACGCTGCAAGGAATGGGCGCTGCGGAAGGCATTGAGGGCGGCCGCGAGGGACAGAAGAGCGACGCAGTACGGGGGTCGACGCGCGACCGCTCGCTGCCGGGACCCGTGAGCGAACGCTATCTGCAGGCGCGGGCGCTGCTCAGTTCGTTCATGGTGCGGACAGGATCCCGCGCCGATCTGGACCGGGCCCATGCCCTGTTTTCGAGCGTGACCACGGCTGATGCGCAGTTTGCCGCGGGATGGAGCGGGCTGGGCATTGCCGAACTGCAGTACGCGCGGCATGGATTTGGCGGGCAGATTCATGTGATGCGCGCTCGCAAAGCGTTCGATGAGGCGCTGAAACTCGACCCGGCTTCGACAGAGGCAAATCTCTACCGCATCTATATGCTGCTGTCGCGAGGCGAGAAAGAGTCGGCGCGGCATGGTATCGCGGATCTGCTCGGTGGCGCCACGAACGACTGGAACGTGCACATGCTGGCTGGAATTGCCCTGCGCTGCGACGGAATGTACGACGAGGCGCTGAATGAGTTCAGCCGCGCGCTCAAGCTGAATCCGGCGAATGCGGCGATTCTCTACAACCATCGCGCCCGTGTGTACCACTACCAAAACCAGATTGAGCTCGCGAGCGACGAGTTGGAAAAGGGTCTGGCGTTGGAGCCGCGGCATCCGCTGCTGCGCACTTCGGCGGGGTATCAGCAGATGCGTACGGGCAACCTTGACGAAGCCATTACCATTTTGGAGAGCGTGATCGCCGACGACCCCTCTTTGCGCATCGCCGTGCCTACGCTGGCCATTTGCTATGTGCAGGCGGGTGCAAGAGAGCGGGGTGCGGCGCTGCTGAAGGACGACACGCTGGCCGCGGCTGAGGCGGATAGCGAGATGGCATACCGGCTGGCCACCTACTTTGCTGTCGAAGGCGACTCCAGCGAGGCGCTGCATTGGCTGCGACGGGCAATCTATCTGGGCAACGAGAACTTCCCATGGTTCCAGAAGAATCCCGCGTGGAACAATCTGCGGACCAATGCCGACTTCGAGCGGATTCTCGAGGATCTGAAACGAGCCTTTCGCAAGAATCAGAAGACGTGGAAGAGGCTTCTCGCGCAGGTGCCTGTGAGAGCATAGCGCCGTCAGCGAGCTGAGTCGACACGCTCGTACGACTGGTAAACGGGCTCCCACATATAAGCGCGAAGTTTTTCCGCGAATGCGGTTTGGTCGCTGGCGCCGGTTACTCCGTCAGCGGCGGCCTGCCTGCCAACGGCCTCTGCAACCACCAGGCTCACTTGTCGGGATTCGCCAATCGGCGGCAGCAGCGGGGCGCTTTTTTCAGCCCGCGCCGGGGAAAGCGAAGCCAGCGCTTTAGCGGCGGCCATAATCATGCCGTCGGTGACACGCGCGGCGCGCGAGACGAGGATGCCGAGAGCGAGGCCAGGGAAAATGTAGGAGTTGTTGATTTGAGCAATGCGGACAAGTTTGCCGTTGACCTCGACCGGCGGGAAGGGACTGCCCGTGCCCACCAGCGCGCTGCTACCGGTCCAGCGCAGCAAATCGGCGGGCGTTGCTTCAGATTGCGAGGTTGGATTCGACAAGGGAAAGATCACCGGACGCGGTGTGTGGCGCGCCATCTCGCGCACAATCTCCTCGGTAAACGCGCCAGAGCGCGCGCTGACACCTGCCAGCACCGTGATTCCGGCATTGCGAACCACGTCGAGCAGTGAGATGGCGCCGGTGTCTGCGCTCGGCGGTGAAAGCTTCCATCCGGCTACGTCTTCGCGTTTACGCGCCAGCGGCTCCTGTTCGGGACGTATCCCTTTGCCGCCCTCAACAAGCAGGCCGTAGCGGTTGAACGCATAAATGCGCTTGCGAGCCATCTCTTCTGTCAGGCCTTCCTCTCGCATAGCGGCGATGAGGAGGTTGATGATACCGATGCCAGCCGAGCCGGTGCCGAACATGGCGATGGTCTGGTCGCGCAACGGGATGCCGGTGGCGCTGACAGCAGCGAGAAGCGTGGCTGTGGTAACGGCTGCCGTTCCCTGAATGTCGTCGTTGAAGGTGCAGAGCTGGTCGCGGTAATGCGCGAGCAGGCGGGCGGCATTGGCGCCCGCAAAGTCCTCCCATTGCAAAAGCACGTGAGGCCACCGGCGCTCGACGGCGGTCACGAACGCATCGACAAAGTCGTCGTACTCCTGGCCGCGGATGCGCTTGTGTTCCCAGCCAATGTAAATCGGATCGTTGAGCAGCGTTTCGTTGTCGGTGCCCACATCGAGCAATACCGGCAGGCAATGTTCCGGAGGGATTCCGCCCAGCGCAGTGTAGAGCGACATTTTGCCGATGGGAATGCCCATGCCGCCTGCGCCCTGGTCGCCCAGGCCGAGTATGCGTTCTCCGTCGCTGACCACAATGCAGCGCACGGCGTCATAGCGGGGGTTGGCAAGGATCTTCGCGATGCGGTCCTTGTTCGGATAACTGAGGAAGAGCCCGCGCGGCTTGCGCCAGATCTCGGAGAAACGCTGGCAGCCTTCGCCTACAGTCGGCGTGTAGACGATGGGCAGCAACTCTTCGATGTTGTGGGCAATCAGCGAATAGAAGAGGGTTTCGTTGTTGTCCTGAAGGTCGCGCAAGTTCGAGTATTTGCCGAATGCGGTGGGCCGGCTGTCGAGCACGCGCTTGCGCCGTGAGCGCTGGTCCTCAAGGGTGCCGATGTGTGGTGGCAACAGGCCATGCAGCGCAAAGATGTCGCGCTCCGCTTCGGTGAAGGCCGTGCCCTTATTCAGGCGCGGATTCATAAGCAGATCAAACCCCGATAGACTCGTGCGAATGACGGGACCGCCAGGTTGGCCCGGGGAGGAGGATGCAGAGCTCAAGAAAGTCTTCTCCTTATTTGCGGGTGGCTTTGATATAGGATACGAGCCTGCTATTCAAATGTCAGGAAAACGATCTCGGGCGCGCTGCCGACGCGCACGGGAGGTCCCCAGGTTCCGGCGCCAGTTGACGTGTAGACCTGTAGCGTGCCGAAACTGTGCAATCCGCTGGTGAATGGGCCGAATATGCTGCGCGTGATCCAGGTGAACGGGATGAACTGGCCACCGTGCGTATGCCCGGAGAGCTGGAGACTGAACCCTGCTTGCTCCACGATGGGCAGGCGCGTGGGAGCGTGGTTGAGCAAGATGCCTGGCTGGGAGCGGTCAAAGCTCGGGCCACTTGGGCGCAGGGCGTCGATGGCTGCCTTCATGCGCAGCGGTGAGGTGGAGGCGTGATAGAGCACCCCGGCGATCTGCAGACCGTCAACCACAACCTGTTCGTTCGCAAGAACTCGGATGCCGGCGCGGCTGATGGCTTCGATGTAGTGGGCGGGGGAAGTGAATTCCTCGTGATTGCCGGTGGAGAAGAAAATGCCGAACGGCGGTGCGAGCGCCTGGAAGGGCGTGAGCAAACAGTCAAGATCGCCTTTTGTGCCGTCAAAGAGGTCGCCGGGAAGAAAAACAATATCGGGGCGGAAGCCGGAGGCCATTGCAACAAGCCGGCGGCAAAATCGGACCCCGTTAACGGGACCGAGATGAAGGTCGCTGATCAGAACTGCCCGACGGCCGCGCCAGTTCGCGGGCAGGTTGGGAAACCGAACGGCAATTCTCCGGATGCGAATCACTCGCGCATTGAATAGGCCGTAGATTCCAACAAGTGAGGCGATTGCGTAGAAAACAGCCGCCAGCAAGGGCCGGATGGCACCTGAATTCGCTGCCAAGTGAGAAAAATAGATCGCAAACCACGCCAACCAGAGAAAAAACGATGTACAGAAGAAGAAGTTGAGAAAACCGAGCCAGACCGCAGCGATCCAGTAGATGAAGCGAACGGCAAAGTTGGAATAGCGGAAAGAGAGCAGCGACGCCACAACAAAACTGAAGGCCAGCACGAGCATGACCACGCGGAGGTCGGCGGCGACGGCTGGCGCGAGGCTGGGCCAGAAGGCGACCCAGGTGGAATAGACGAACCAATGGGCAAGAAAGAGAATGACCTGGATGATGAGGATCGCCAGCGCCGGCCAAGCTTTCAAATCGAATCTCCTTTCCCATCATCATTTCATGGGCGGCATAAGAACTTTCTTTCGACGACGCACAGCCGAGGCGCGTGCAACAATCTTTTCATGACGGCAGGCGGCGACAACGCGCTCGGGGTTTACCTTTGCATCCCGTTTTGCCGATCGAAGTGCACTTATTGCAACTTCGCTTCGGGAGTGTACCCGGCCAGCAAGCATACCCGCTACGTGGATCGCCTGATTGAGGACCTGGCCGGCGCCGGACCGTGGGCTGAGAACATCGGCGTGGTACTTCCACGGCGCGTGGACACGGTGTACCTGGGCGGAGGCACACCCAGTTTGCTTGCTCCCGAGTTGCTGGAGCGGCTGTTCGCCGCTCTGCGTTCAGAGTTCGATCTCGAAGCGGATGCCGAAATCACAATGGAGTGCGCGCCGGGGCAATTGGCTGATACAACGCTGGAGGCCATGGCAGTCGCAGGCGTCAATCGCGTGAGCCTGGGCGTGCAGTCGTTTGTTGACAGCGAAGCCCATGGGAGCGGGCGGTTACACGACCGCGCGGCGGTTGAAGCGGATTTGCGGCGGCTGCGAGCGGCCGGGATCCGCAACCTGAACGTAGATCTGATTGCCGGATTGGCAGGTCAGACGGAAGCGTCATGGGATGAGTCGCTTTTGGCGCTCGTCGATTCGGGAGTTCCACACGCCAGCGTGTATATGCTCGAGGTCGATGAAGATTCTCGCTTGGGGCGCGAAGTTTTGAAGGGCGGCTCGCGGTACCATGCCGCGCAGGTTCCGGGCGACGACGCGATTGCGCGGATGTACGAGCGTGCGATCGACCGGCTGGGTGAAGCAGGCATGCATCAGTACGAGATCTCGAACTTTGCGCGGCCCGGATTCGAGTCGCGGCACAATCTGCGTTATTGGCAGCGTCGCCCCTACCTCGGAGTGGGGTTGGATGCGTCGTCGATGCTGCGGTCCGACCCCACCCTGGCGGCAAAAACTAGAACGCCGCGAGTGTGGGGCACCCACGATCTCGTGCTGCGTGCAACGACCACGGATGATTTGAACAATTATCTGGCGGTCTCGGGCTCTGGGGAGAGTGAGTGGCTTGAACGCGGGCGCCAGCATGAGGAAGCGTGGTTCCTGGGGCTGCGCATGAATGCAGGCGTAGACGTAGATGCACTGGACCGCGAGTTTGGGCGCGAGTTGGTTGCGCCCGCTTTCGAGAAGGTCAAGCGCCTCGTGGAGGATGGGTTGCTGGCGTTTGACGGCCAGCGCGTACGGCTCACGCCGCGGGGCCGCCTGATTTCGAACGATGTGTTTCAGGAGTTTTTGGAACTGGACGCCATGCAAGTGAGCAACGAGGTGTAGGTTTCATACTCTCCCACCATGATCGTCCGGGAGCAATGGGTTCCTCGCGAAGAGGCGTGGATCGGACAAGGCTTCTTTACCAAGCCAGCAATTCATCGCCCGAGGTGGACGAGAAGAACGTCACCGGCTGCGAAGTGGATTGCGGTTGGCAACCGAAGCACTGAATGGACTCGGGGCCGGCGGCCTTGGCCCATTCCAGGGCTTTCTCCGCTTCGCGCAGGACCACGACCGGGGAGCGCCCGCGGCTTGCAGCGATACCAAAACACGCGGACAGTCGAATGGCCTCGCCGCCTATCTGAAACGGCACCGAAAATACCTCGACGCGCAACCGTTCCGTGAGTGCCATCGCATTGGCCGGGCTGCACGCCGGCAGTGCAACAAGAAACTCGTCCATACCCGGCCGGCCCAGCAGATCGTAGCTGCGCAACAAGGCGCCGGTGCGGGTTGCCACCTGGCACAGGAGCTCATCGCAGGCGTCCACGCCCAGGCGTGAATTCCAGTGGCCAAAGTCATCGATATCGAAGAGCACCACTTACATGGAACTATTCATGCGCTGCACCCGGTCGGTTTCACGAAACAACATGGCGAGCAGCGTTTCGCGATTGTAGACGCCGGTCAGGCGATCAAGCTGCGCGTTGCGGATCGCGACATCGCGGAGGGTTTCGAGTTCGTGGGCCATGCGCTGGTTGCGCTGCGCAAGATCGAGCCGGAGCTGCCAATAGGCTGTTTCCGCCGAGCGCAGAATGAGATCGTCGGCGGCGCCTTCGGCGAGGAAGTCAATCCACTCCTCGGTCACCGTCTCCGCAATCAGCAGGATAGGTAAGCGGGGGCCGTTGCAATGGGTGCGAGCTGCAGCGAGCAACTGGCCGGTAGGCACCCCGGGCAGGAGCGCGTCGATCAACACCAGGCTGGGAGGATTGGCGCTGCCAATCGAGGCCAGGGCAGCTTCCGCGGTAAGAACTACCTGGACGCGTGCCCCGGCTTCCAGAAGCTGTGGTTCGATTGCGGCAAGCAGCGCCGGATCAGCGGAAGCGAAAAGGAAAGTGGGTGAGGTGTGCGATGGCATCCAGGGAGTCTCCTGCTTGGATGTATCGACTCAAGTTAGAGAAATCTTAGGAAGTGGAGGAAAGTTTCTTGGTCGGCTGTAATGACCTTCGATTCGCGTGGCGTAGCCGAAGGTAACGTGTCCGCGACCGGACAACAAGATCGCCGCTCAGGCGCTTGAGCTTTTTTCCACAACTCGCGGCCGTTCAATCCACGAAGTCAATTTGCGGTTCGATAGGAATAATTCCGCGCTCGTAGCCCATGGTCAGCAGCTTGCGGATCGCCTCGCGGCCGTCGGGACCGTAATCGAGCGTACGGTCGTTGACATACATGCTTACAAAATGGCTGGCCATCGTCGAGTCCAGGTCGCGGGCAAATTGCATGGCATACTCCAGCGCCTGCTCGCGGTGATCGAGCGCGTGGCTGATGCTGTCGCGCAGAGCCTTGGAGATGACATTGTGTGTTTTGGCGCCCAGCGAGCGGCGAATGGCGTTACCGCCCAGCGGCAGCACCAGACCCGTGGTCTCACGCCACCAAACGCCGAAATCGATCACCTTGAAGAGGCCGCTGGTGGAGTAAGTGAGCTGGCCCTCGTGGATGATGAGACCGGCCTCGTATTTGCCGGCCTGAATCTCAGGGATGATTCGGTCGAAGGGTACGGTGACGGTTTCAATCGCCGGATTGAAGATTTTGAGTGTGAGATAAGCCGTTGTAAGCGTGCCGGGCACGGCAACGCGGACTTGGCTGAGATCTTTTGGGGTGAGCTTGCGGCTTGCGACAACCATCGGTCCGTAGCCCTCACCCACGCTGCCGCCGCACCCCATGAGCGCGTAACTCTGCTGCAAGTAGGGGTAAGCGTGAAAGCTGATGGCGCTCACGTCGTAGAAGGCCTCTTCGCGGGCGCGGCGGTTGAGAGTCTCTATGTCGCAGAGCGTATGGGAAAAGCGATAACCGGGCACACGAACCTTATTCGTTGCCAGGCCATAAAACATGAAGGCGTCGTCGGAATCCGGGCTATGCGCAATGGAGATTTCGATCGGACTAACGGGTTTGGCAATTTCCGGGGTCTGAGTGCTCACAGCGGGGAAAGATCCTTTCGGCAATAGAAACTGTAACAATTCCAAGCTATTCAATGCGATCTTTGAGTGTATGACCACGCGGTCACCGCGGGCCGTCCGGGTCATCACCTGTTGAACCCATTCAGCCGATTCAGGGTTTCGCTTCCAGGTCAGACTCCTCGCGCGGTTCAATCACCACGGGCAATTCGCCTCTCGGCTTCGCGCGCTGCAACCAAATATGGCGCGCAGCTCCCGCGGCCGCAATCAGCAGCGCTGCAAGCGAAATAAGAAAGACGATTAAAAGCCAGCGCATGAGACAGACTTCCCCAAGAATACCAGAGCCCGCTTACGCGGCCTCCCGATGGCCTGCGCCAGCCTGACCCGCGGCTGTTCAGACCGTGGTTTCCATGGCGGCTCCCAGGCAGGAGCGGAGCCAATGGAGGTATGTATGGCTGCCTGCTTCAATCGCAAGCACAAGAAACTCCGGCGTTTGGTAACTGTGCAGCTCCTGGAGTCTGGATTCGAGGGCGGGAAGCTGATCGACGGCCGTTTTGAGCAGCAGAAGTGTCTCTGCCGACGATTCAATTTGGCCATGCCAGCGGTAAACGGAATGAACGGGTGGAAGGAGTGTCGCACAGGCGGCCAGGCGTTCCTCTACGAGCGCGCGGCCCAGCCGGGTGCCTTCCTCGGGGCTAACAACCGTAGTCATAACAATGCGGGCAGAAGACGTGGTTTCGAGCATAAAGCCCCTCCAGTATGAAAACGATGCTGCAAACACTGTACCCCCGAATTGACCTGGCGGGGTAAATGCTTGCGGCAGGGCCACAATGGAAGTGTCAAATGCGGAATCGTCTGAAAAAGGCGAGGCTCGGCGTGCGGTTGCGCCTCGCCCTCCCCGACGAGCTCCCGGTTTGGGGAAGATCAATGGACGAGTTCGGCTGTCACCTCGATCTGCTGACTTTGCGCTGTGCCGGGGATGTCGAGCGATCCCAGCGCAAGACGCTTGCCCTGTGTCAGTTCTGACGTTTCCTGCAGAACGACCTGGTGAACCACGGGGTCCTGCGCGGCGGTTGCGGATTTTTCGCCGGCAAGGCTTGATTCCTCTATTTTGGCGCGCAATGTCAGGCCATCCGGAGATCCGTCGACTGTAGCGTCGATGCTCAAGCCTACATCCAGGTACTGCACCTGAGTGTTGCTGTTCCGCGCTTCACTGTCATACGAGCCGGTGATGATGGGCACGCGGTTGCCCTGTTTGAAGATCGATCGTTGTCCCAGTACGGCGAGAATGACATAATTCTGCGACCCCGCTCGCTTGCCGCTGTCGAAATCAGTGATGGTGTAGGTGAGGCGATAGAGGGGCTTGGGGCGGTCGAGATCGGCGACCAATTTCATTGCGGTCTCAAGATCCTCGGGCGTGGCTTTCATGGTGATGGCGTTTTGCGATTGCACTCCATAGATCTTGGCCCTGGGCAATATGTTCCGCATATCCGTTTGAATGTCGTTCAGGACGTTTTGTTCAGGAACGTTCTTTAGAAAAATCGTTTGAACAACTTCTGGGGCAGGTTGTGGCGCTGCAGCAGGTCTTTGCTCTTCTGTCTGCGCGTTTGCGGCCGGCGCCGGCAGCATGAAAGCGAGTGTGAGAATAACGGCCATCACTCCGGCAGTCGTCGCGAGCCTTTCAATTCGTTTGCGCTTCAATGGCATGTCTCCCCCTTATGGTTGTTCCGTAGAACACCATCGTGTGTGGTTGAATCAGAATCCGGACGCCCTTGCTCAACCTGACGCACGGCGAGTGATTCCGCTCGACAATCTTCCGTTTGGTTGTTTGAACGTTGTGAAATCGGGTGATGTTTCGACGGGCAGAGCTATGGTGTTTGCGGGCCTGCGGCGGGAAGATCCAACTTGATCTCGTCCACTGGAATCTCGAGCGCGCCAACCTGGTCGCCTGTCTTGTCGTGCACGCCCAGCCGCAAAAAGAAGTTGCCCTTCTTCGGAATGGCGATCTCCGCCTTTGTGTGAAGTCCTGAGACGAGCAACTCGCGGTATCGGTCAGGAGTAAGGTCGATCGTCAAATTGTTTTCGATCGAGTTCACCTGCTCGCCGTCTGGAGCGTACACAACTGCGACGAGTTCGACTGAGCCGTGACGGACGCCATCGGGCGTACGCGCGAACCGGACGCGATGAACATCAGCATCGTAAAAGATGGTGTAGTTGCGGAATGGCTTGTGCTGCCACTCCGGCTTCAGGAAGTTATCAGGCGGCATGGCGCTCTGCTTGCCCAATTTTTCTGTATTCATGTCGGGCTGCAGCCTGGCTGCGAAAACAATCTCAGTCGGCGGAATCGCGCCAAGCCCCATCGCTGCGGCAAAACCGCCCGAGGAAGTGTGGTGCACCGTGGCACCAAGGGCAAAGCTGTCTGCAGATGCGTCGGTGTTCCGGGCTTCGGCCGGCGGCTGGCCGCTTTCTTGCGGCGTGGTGTTTGGTGGCTGCGCAATGACTTCCTGCTCCCTGCGTCGCTCAATTGCCGCGATCCCATTCTGCTCGCGCGTGTCGAGGCTATACGCGTAGTAACCGTATTTGTGCTGCACCTGCACTTCAGGCCGATCGACCGTGACCTTGATGCGCCGCAGCTCGCCGTTCCATTTCGTGTTGGTGGTGGCGTAAGCGATGGTGTAATAGCTCGAGCTGGTACGGATCACATCTTCGATCACCCGGGTGAAGTCGTTAGTGTTGTAGTAGGCCTTGCCGCCGGTCTGCTCCGCAACCTCGTCCATATTGCCATGGTTGTAAAAGCCCGTGGGCGGCAACATCATGCCGCGTCCCCGCGCGGCGCCGATGTCACTGGCCATCACCACCAGCCCGCGCGTATCCACGGGATACACGGCTACGCGGCTCACCGTCAGCACGTCTGTGAGTTCTTCCGTTTCGTCGCCCTGACCACCTTGCACCATCAAGCCGTCGCGGAAGGGGTTGCCAAAGCCCGCGCCGAAAATTGTCAACGGGACGCGGCCCGTAAACCAGATCAGGTTCTTGCGTCCCGGAAATCCGGACAGGTACCTGCCCAGCATCTGCATTCCGCTGCGCAGGTTGTCCATCAGGACGCGGCGGTACTGCGCATCCGCTCCGTAGGAACGCGGCGCGGCGGTGGGCTTCGCCAAAGAAGGCATGTCGCGCTTGCTCTCGGCCGCCTCAAGCAGCAGCTTCGGGTCGGAGGTGAATCCCTGGATCAGCCGCATCTCGGTATCAAGCTGAAAGATCGCAACCGGAGGTCCCGGCTGCATGTGCTTGAGGAAGCTGATGAGCTGCTCTCGCATCACCATCTGCGCGCCGATGGGTGAATCCATGGCGTCGAGAAGCAGGACGATGGAGGCATTTGTATTCCGCACCGGCATGAAATTGCTGAACGTATTCGGTGGCAGCTCAGGTGCAGATGCCAGCTTGTTCAGATCGGCCTCAGGCATGGGGAGATGCTCGTCGATGCGCCGTATGACCTGCGGTTCACCCTCTTCACTCACGGTGAAGTCGGCGGCCTTGAGTCCGGGAACCGGTTGTCCAGCCTTGTCCATGACCAGCACGTCCAACAAAACTTCGCGGGCGGTCACCCGCAGAGTCGGCGTGCCGGGCGCTACATTTGCGGGGGTTTGGCTAGGCGCAATGCCCACCTGGGATTGCACGGGTGCGCCGCCGGCTGGAGCCTGCTGCGTCTGCGGCGTTTGTGCTGCGGCGACGCAACAGACGCCGGAAACTAGAAAGCAGATGGCAGCCGGGATTCTTTTGGCATAATCCGGAACTAAAGACGGCATCGAAGGCCCTCGAATGCGAAGGAATGTACGCGAGCATTATACGAGTGCCGTTGCCAGGGGCAAGAGCAGGATGTCGAGGACATGGCCGGTGCGAGATCCAGTCGCGCGGAATCATGCACGCTTGCCGATCCCGTCCCGGTGTTGCAGTATGGACCTTGCGGCCGGCGAAAGAGCCGCACGCGGAGAAAAGAATGAGCACAGCGATCAAATTTGGCACTTCGGGATGGCGGGCCATTGTTGCGGACGAGTTCACGATGGCGAATATTCGCCTGGCGGTAGCGGGAATCGCGGTGTACGTCAAGACGCTCCCGGCCCCGCACCGCATCCTCGTCGGCCGCGATCCGCGGTTTCTTGGCGAGAGCTTTGTGGCCGAGGCGGCGCGCGTGCTGGCCGGGACCGGCGTCACGCCGATCGTGATTTCTGAGGCCGCGCCTACGCCAGCCATTGCGCATGCGGTACGCACAATGAAGACTTCGGGATCGATCAACTTCACCGCCTCGCACAATCCGCCGGAGTACAACGGCATCAAGTACTCCACGCCCGACGGCGCGCCTGCTTTGCCAGAAGTGACCAGGCAGATTGAGGCAGCAGTCGAGAAGATTGCGGGCGGCGGGGGCGGGGGCGTACCCAGTCCGTTCGTCGAGAAATTTGAGACAGCCGACGTAAAGCCGGCATTCCTCAAACGTCTCGCCGAGCTTGTCGACCTGAGGGCGATCGCCAAGTCGGGCATTAAGGTGGTCTACGACCCCTTCTGGGGCGCGGGCCGCGGCTATCCCTCCGATTTGCTGCGCGAGGCGGGCGTAGCTGTCGAGACAGTGCACGATTATCGCGATGTGCTCTTCGGCGGCCATGCACCGGAGCCGGACGATCACTTGCTGGGTGACGCCAGAAGAAAGATGAAGGAGATCGTGGCGTCGTTGGTCATCGCGACGGACGGTGATGCGGACCGCTTCGGCATTGTCGATGGCGATGGCACGTTTATCCAGCCCAACTACATCATTGCTTTGCTCTTCGATTACCTGGTGGAGACACGCGGCTGGCGCAATGGTGTGGCCAAGAGCGTGGCCACCACCAACCTGGTCAACGCATTGGCCGAATATCACAAGGTTCCCATCTATGAGACCCCGGTCGGATTCAAGTACATTGGCGCGCTCATCGATCAGGACAAGATCGCCATCGGCGGCGAGGAGTCGGCAGGACTCACCATCCGTGGGCACGTGCCGGAAAAAGACGGCATCATCGCTGGACTGCTGGTGACGGAGATGGTGGCCAAGCGCGGCACGAGCCTGGGCGCGCAATTGAAGGGGCTTTTTGCCAAGGTTGGTTCCTATTTCCCAGTTCGCGAGAACTTCCGCTTGACCGCGGAGCAGAAAGCCGCGTTCACTGAGAAGTTGAAGGCTGATCCAAAGGAATTGAGCGGGCGCAAGGTCGTGCAGGTCGTGCGGACCGACGGGCTGAAGCTGATTCTGGAAGATGGCTCGTGGGTTTGTTACCGGCTCTCAGGAACGGAACCGGTAGTGCGAGCTTACACTGAAGCGCGCAGCGAGTGGGATATGCAGGCGCTGCGGGCGGCGGCCGAAAGGTTTGTGATGGGGTGAGGGCCGATTCAATGTCCTCATAAAGCGAGATTCGATGCCGGAAGAAAGTGTCAAAGTAGAAGACAATATAGCTAGGAAAAAGCTGCCTTCTTTGCGCGAACGGGCGCTCAACCGTGCACAGCGGCTGTGGCGGCCGGCGGGAACTGTGGTCGCCGTTGTGCTGGCGCTACTGGTTACCTGGCATGTGATCTACGGCAAACACGGCATCTCAATCTGGCAGCAGAAGCGCGCCGAGGACCGTGCGCTGCAGCAGGAGATCAAGAACCTGCAGCAGGAGAACGCCGAGATGCGGCAGCACATCGAGCACCTGCAATCGGACCCGGATGCTATTGAGCGCGAAGCCCGCGAGAAACTGCACTATGCCAAGCCCGGCGAGGTGATCTACACGCTGCCCGCGCAGCCGCAGCGGCAGCAGCAGACGCCGCAACCAGGGAAATGAGCTTCCAGCCCCCAGCTTCTAGCTCTCAGCTCTCGCCCTGTATTTCCAAGCAAGCCGCTACGGGCGACCAGCGGATTCATCCCCAACGTTCTCAAAAGTCAATGTGCGTGCGCACCGTCGTCACATACACTGGCCCGCGGTCGGTGTTGTACCCAGGATGCGCAATTTGGGTGCCACCAACCGAGCCAAACAGTCCGTGCCAGAGATGGGCGTTGTAGTACCACTCCAGGATGTCTTCGCGGCCGTAGTGCAGATTGCCATCGCCCAGCAGGAAGCCCAAACCACCGTAGTGCAAATAATTCTGATGATCGCGCTTGATGGCGTTCGACACGAACGCCACTCCCAGCTTATCGTTCGGCCGCGACCAGCTACGGCCGTTGTAATCGCCGCCGAAGAGGATCGTCTGCCCAACCTCGGTGTAGGCAAACGACTCGTGCTGATCCTCGTCCCAACCGAAGCGTCCGAAGAGCCGCAGGCTGTCAGTCACTTCCTGCTCTGTGTTCAATCCGAAGCCGTACTTCACCGCGCCGAAGCGTTCGGTCTGCGTGATATCGGGCGTGGCGATCTTACCGGCCAGATACTTTTGCACCGACTCGCGGTAGTCCCCCATATGCGCGTGGTTCACGTAGCTCAAAATACGCACCGCGCCCTCGCGTTTCGGGTTGAACCAGGGAGCCAGCAGCCCTTTGCGAAGTTCAAATTCCCAGTTTTGCCCGTTGGCGCGGCTAAAGGCCCAGTCGAGCGTGATGCCATTGGCGATGGTGGGCATAGCGGCGATGGCGTAGCGTGCCGACCAGGCACGATCGTCATACTCCAATATGCCGCCGACGGTGTAACCGCGCGTGTCCGCTGCGTAGTCCCATGCGCCGTTGTTGTCGATGGTCCAATTGGTGAACTGCAGGTGGCTGTCGGATCCGACGGAGTTGACGTCGAAGCTGTCCGGCAGGGTCATCTTGCCCACGCGCACCTCGAAGCGCCGCTCCGGCACTCTTGTCGCCAGCGCGAGTGGCCCGCGATCCTGGTCGACCATCTTGTCGGTCAGCCCAAAGATCTGGTGAATCTCGCCGCGTGCGAGATAGGGTTTGATGCTGAGATTGGGGTTGCGTACGACGTCAAGGTCGGTCTCGCCCGCCAGGCCCAGAGCCTGCGAGATGCCGCGGCCACCGGCGTTCTCGACGTCGACGATCAGGTCGGTGTTGTAACGGGTGTTCGGGCGCAGTTGATAGCCAAGATATAGCGTACCCACTTCGGAAGCCTTGGTTTCAAAGTCGTCGATCAGGCTGTTTGGCCCCTGATACGGCGAATGAAAATGGCCATGCATCTGGAAGATGCTGTTGGCCTGGCCGGAAACCCAGTAGCGGCCGTTCTCAGAGTGCGGCGCCATGGTGAGGATCGGCGCGGCCTCGGCTTCGCCCTCGGCCGGATCTGCGCCGGGGCCGTTGTTTGTGGCGGCGGCATTGTCTCGTGGCGGCCATGCCGGCTCCGGGGCCGTAGTTTGTTGAGCAAGTTGCCCCGTCAGGAAGCCTCTCGGCTCAGGCGCGGAAGGCAATGGGGCGGGCGCCTGCGCAACCGTGACGCCATTCAGCCAATAAGCGCAGCCCACCCCCCCGAGCAAAAGAACCAGCGGATTGGACCGGCGCAGCAGCATAGAATAAAGAGACGGCGACTATATCCCCGCTGGGTAAATACTATACCCTGGATGGGTATTGTCAAGGCAAGGAGAAGGACTATGTCGCACCAGGATCGGGAGAAAGTGAAACTGCTGCAACGGTTGAGAAAAGTCCGTGGGCAACTGGAGGCGGTGGAGCGTTCCCTGGTGGCCAATCAGGATTGCGGCGATCAGTTGATGCTCCTTGCGGCGGTGCGCGGCGGCATCAACAGCCTGATGGGCGAGGTGCTGGAGACACATATTCGCTTCCATCTCGTCGACGGAGTCAAGGAGCAGATTGCCCCTGAGCTCGCCGAGGACCTGATTGACCTGGTGCGCGCCTATCTCAAGTGACGTCATGATTTAAGGAGCATCGCGCCGCAACGTTGCACGAAGCGAATCTCGCAACTCGCAAAAGCACTCCTGATGGTAGCGGCTCGGCGTTTCGGAATGATGAACGCACGTTGAATCACGGGAAGGTGCGGCCAGAGCGCCTCTCATCCAGTCATTCAATTTGTACTTTCAAGGATCTCTCAGCAAGGGGCCCCGGCTTTTGCCAGGCCTTCCTTCAGGCCCTTCATGCTGGTGCGGCTTGAGGCCTCGCCCACGCTCATACCAGAGCCGGCCGGCGGTACACCGCCGTGCCAGTGCGTCTCAAGACTCACAGCATGGTGGTAGCCATCGCGCTCGAACGCGCGGAACTGTCCCACCCAATCGATGATGCCGCCGCCTACAGGGGCCCACTCAAACTTGCCGTCGGGCTTGCGAATCGTGTCCTTGCAATGGCAGTGGCCGATGCGATGCTTCGGCAAGTTGTTGTAGTCGTCAGGGTAAGGCACGTCGCCGGGGAAGGTCGCCGAGTTACCGGGATCCCAGTTGAGCATGAAGTTTGGCTCCTGCACTTCGGCGAGCGTTTGCGCGGCTTCTTTGCCGCTTCCGGTGTTGCATGCCATCTCGTTCTCGAGCAGCAGAATCAGCTTGTTCTGGGCGCAGGCGCGCGCAGCTTGGCGCAGCTTGTCGTTGATGGCCGCGCGATAAGGCTTCTGATCTTCGAGACGCCAGAAATCGAAGCAGCGAATGCGGTCGGTCTCGAACGATTTGCAAAGATCGATACAACGCTGGAGCACCTCGTCCTGCTGTTTGAAGTCGAAGTCGGCGTGAAACTCATCGCGGTGCGGGCCCTCCTTCGACATCGGCGCACCGGGCCAATGGACTTTGTAAAGCGGGCTGGCGACGTCCGTGACGCGCAACTTGTAGTTGTCGAGAATCTTTCGCGAGCGGTCGATCTCGTCGGCATTGAGGTCCGTCACGTTCTTGCCCCACATGCTGCGAATCTCGATCCAATGCAGCCCGAAGTCGTTGGCGGCCACCGAACATGCGTGATCGAAGTCGGGCGAAATCTCGTCGTTGATGACGGAGAGACGGAACGGGCAATCGCCTGCGGCACGAATTGAATGCGGCACGGTTGCCAACGCGCTTGCCGCGCCAAGAGCTGCAATGAATTCGCGACGAGAATGAGCCATATGAGTTTCCTCCAAATCGTCCTGAGCGCCGATTGCATTCGATCCGGCTGCGGTTGCGATTATAGACCTGCGAACGAAAACACTTCCTGGTGAGCTCGAAGCCAGGTCCGCTTCCAACGTGCCTCATTTGCGCGGATACTGTTTCGTCATTCCCGTCCTCGAGTTGGTGACGGAGAAGCTTCCATCGTCCGAGGCGACAACCTTGAGGTAATGTCCGTCCCCATCGCCCTTGGGATTCACGATCAGCGCTTCGGGGCTGTTGTGCGCCGCGTCAGAGTTCTCGGCGGTATGGAGCTGCCATAGGTCCCTGAGTCCGGGACTGTCATGCACTGTCTGCCATGCAGCAGGCATGCCGGCCTTGTGCGCGCCGTTGTTCATGATGGCCGCTTCCGGATGAATGGCATCTACGATGGCGCGCGAGTTCGACAGATCCATCCCATGATGCGTCACCAGGTAAAGGTCGACCGTGCCGATGGGATTACGCGGGCAAACTAGAGCGACCTCCTTTTGGCCGGTCAGGTCGCCGAGATCGAGAAATTTGAACTTGCCATAGGTGACGAGGATTCCCGAGGAACGCGCATTTTCCGTGGGATCTGTATCCCAGGCGCGCTCCTTGGTGCAGTACGGATTCGGTTCGGGCTTGATGCCGGGAACCGCCGAAATGTGCTCCCCATCCGCGGTCAGCACGACGATATTGAGGCCTTCCATCGGGATTGTGTCGCCAGGATGAACGATGCGCCGTGAATGGCCTGCGATCGCCTTCAGGTACGCTTCGTAGCCCGCTTCAGTCCCAGGTGTATCTTCGCGGTTGGGGCCGTGATCCAGAAACTCGCCCACCTCGACGCGCGCCACCAGGTCGGGAACGCCGCCCACATGGTCCGTGTGGTAGTGCGTGATCAGCAGATGATCGATACGCTTGATACCGGCGTCCTGCATCGCCTGCTGGATGCGTTCAGCGTCACGGCCGCGGTTATCGGGCCATCCCGTGTCCACCAGCAACGACTCTCCAGAGGGAGCCACGAGCAGTGTGGATTGGCCGCCTTCGACGTCGATGGAGTAGATCAGAAGATGTCCAGCGCCGGCAGCGCCCTGCCCGCGCGCCGAATCTGGCGCAAACGCCGCGAAGAGCGCGAAGACGAAAAGCAGGGCGACACTGATCGCAGCGGCGAAGCGCGCATGCAATGGAAGCCAGGAAGATTGGGAGGGGTGGTGGGAAGCGGAATTCATCGGCTCCAGAAGTGTAATTGAGAAGCCGAGGTTCGGGGAAATGGCTCCTCACGGTGTCGATGCGTTTTTCCGGCGGCCGAAGAACCCCGCTCAATGTTGGTTCGCATCCAACCAATAGGAGCCGAACGACTTGGCCGGAAAGATGATCGACATGGGGTGAAAAGCATGCATCGTTTGGCGGGAAGGGTTGCGATCGTGACCGGAGCCGGTACGGGAATCGGCCAAGGGATTGCAAAACGCCTTGGTTGTGAAGGCGCGAAGGTGATTGTCGACTATGTGGGCGATCCGGCAGGCGCGAGTGAGACGCGCAGTGCGATTGAAAAATGCGGTGGCGAGGGAGCGATCGTTTCTGCTGATGTGACACGAAGCGATGACATTCGTGCCCTTGTCGACACCGCCTGGGAGAAGTTCGGCTTGGCGGATATCCTGGTCAATAACGCTGGTGTGGAGCATGAGTCCGATTTCTCGAGTACGCAGGAGTCCGAATACGACAAGGTGATGGCGGTCAATCTGCGCGGCCCGTTTTTCCTGACGCAGTTGTTTGTGCAAAGGCTGCGCGAGGCAAAAAAGCTGGGGCGCATCGTGAATATCAGTTCCGTCCATGAGGATATGGCCTTCCCCGGATTCGCCACCTACTGCTGCAGCAAGGGTGGCCTGCGCATGCTGATGCGGAATCTTGCTGTGGAGCTTGGGCCGCTGGGCATTACCGTCAACAACGTCGCGCCAGGAGCGATTGTCACACCGATCAATACCGCGTTGCTCAACGACAAGGCCAAGCTGAATGACCTGCTTGAGAAGATCCCTCTCGGCCGTCTGGGCACGCCCGAAGATGTCGCGGGCATTGTGGCCTTCCTTGCATCAAAGGACGCGGACTACGTTACCGGAGCAACGTTTGTTGTGGACGGCGGACTGATGCGGAGTTATCACGAGCAATAAGGTCTATGGCCTCAAAAATCGAAGACTATGCTTTGATCGGCGATCTTGAGACTGCGGCTTTGGTCGATCGCAATGGGTCCATCGAGTGGCTTTGCTGGCCTGATTTTTCATCGGCAGCATGTTTTGCCGCGCTGCTGGGAACCGAAGAAAACGGATATTGGAGAATTGCGCCCGTAGAAGGCGAGTATCATACCTCGCGGCGCTACCGCGATCACACGCTGGTGCTTGAAACAAACTTTGAGCAGACCTGCGGCGCGATGCGTCTCATCGATTTCATGCCCCCGCGCGGCAGGCACTCCGATGTGGTGCGCTTCGTTGAATGTCTCCGCGGAATCGTTTCGATTCGCATGGATCTCGCGCTCCGCTTCGACTATGGACGCACGGTTCCGTGGGTCACCGGAATCAAAGATGGTGTGCGCGCGGTCGCCGGTCCGAATCTCGCCATTCTGCATGCCTCGGTTCCCGTTCATGGGGAGAATCTGAAAACAGTGGCCGAATTCACCTTGCGCAAGGGAGAGCACGCCTGGTTCACGCTCACCTACGGAGCATCCTTTGAGCCCGATCCCGCGCCTATCGATTTCCGCCGCGCGCTCAACGCCACGTTGCGCATCTGGCGGCAATGGAGCAGACGTCTGAAATACAAAGGCAAATACCGAGAAGCGGTCGAGCGGTCGCTGATTACGCTCAAGGCCCTTAGCTTTCGGCCGAGCGGCGGCATTGTGGCTGCTCCGACGACGTCCTTGCCGGAGTGCATCGGAGGTGTACGCAATTGGGACTACCGCTATTGCTGGCTGCGCGATACAACCTTCACCCTGCTCGCGCTGATAAACGCCGGCTATCACGACGAAGCTGAAGCCTGGCAGAACTGGCTGCTTCGCGCCCTTGCCGGTAGCCCGCAACAGGTGCAAATCATGTATGGGCTGAATGGCGAGCAGCGCCTAGTCGAATGGGAAGTGGACTGGCTCCCAGGATACGAGAACTCGCGACCGGTGCGGGTGGGCAACGCCGCGTCGCAGCAGTTGCAACTCGATATCTTTGGCGAGATGCTCGACTCGTTCTTTCACTCGCAGCACGGCATGAACCGTCACACTGAAGACGACTTTCGCGTGCTCGCCTTGCTTCTCGACCACCTGGAGACAATCTGGCAACAGCCCGACCATGGTATCTGGGAGACGCGAGGTAAGCCTCAGCAATTTACTTATTCGAAAATGATGGCCTGGGTGGCGTTCGATCGTGGGGTGCTTCTCGCCAAACATCTGCGATATAAGGCGCCTGTTCAAAAATGGAAGGCGATCCGCGACACGATTCACAAAGAGATCTGCGAACGCGCCTTTAACAAACGGAAGAACTGCTTTGTACAGGCATATGGATCGGATCAGCTCGATGCGGCGCTGTTGCTGATGCCGGCAGTTGGCTTTTTGCCCGGAAGCGATCGGCGCGTGAAAGGGACGGTGAAAGCCATTCAGCGGGAATTAATGTCGGATGGTCTTGTGCGGCGCTATGACACCGCGAAGGTTGACGACGGTCTGGCGCACGGTGAAGGCATGTTTCTGGCATGCAGCTTTTGGATGGCGAGCAGCCTGAAGGCCATCGGCCGCGAGCGCGATGCAAGGCTGCTGTTTGAGAAACTGCTGCGTTTACGCAACGATCTTGGCTTGCTGTCGGAACAATACGACGTGAAACATAATCGCATGGTGGGCAATTACCCGCAGGCCTTTTCGCATATCGCCCTCGTGAATACCGCATTTTACTTGGAAGAAGGCCGTCGAGCGCGGAGCCGAGCTCACCGTGACGGCGGCAAAGCGATGCGGCCGTGCAAACGGGGAAATGCCCGATAAAACCTCGCATCCCGGCTAAGGATTGCACCGCAAAGCTGCTAAAATGAGAGAAGCCGCAAATCGCGGCGATCGCTTGTTCTCCTGCTTCTCAATCCGAGCCCACGACCCGGGCAACCGGATTCACGCAAAAGGAAAACCGCAATTGTGAGCCAGACGATACATAATATCGCCATCATTGCCCATGTGGACCATGGCAAGACGACCCTTGTGGACGCCATGCTCCGCCAGTCCGGCACATTTCGCGCCAACGAGCAGGTGGTCGAGCGGGTAATGGATTCGAATGAGCTCGAACGCGAGCGCGGCATCACCATCCTCGCCAAAAACACTGCGATCAACTACGGCGGCGGAAAAATCAACATCGTCGATACGCCCGGCCACGCCGATTTTGGCGGCGAGGTGGAGCGAGCGCTCAAGATGGTCGACGGCGTGATGCTGCTGGTAGACGCTGCCGAAGGACCACTGCCGCAGACACGCTACGTCCTGTCAAAAGCTCTTGAGGCCAAGCTGCCGCCGATTGTTGTGATCAACAAAATCGACCGCCCTGACGCCCGTCCGCAGGAAGTACTGAACGAAATTTACGATTTATTCATCGACCTCGACGCCGACGAATCGCAGCTGGATTTTCCGGTGCTCTATGCCGTCGCCAAATCGGGAACAGCATCGACAGACACCGCCAAGCCCGGTGTGGACCTGCAGCCGCTCTTCAAGGCGATTGTCGATACGATTCCTGAGGCGACCGGCGATCCCGAAGGCGCGTTGCAGATTCTGGTCACCAACCTTGATTACTCTGATTACTTTGGCCGCATCGCCATTTGCCGCGTCTTTCAGGGCACGCTGCATGTGGGTGATGAGGTAAACATCTCGCGGCGTGATGGCTCTCTTTACAAAACCCGCATCACCAAGCTGTTCACCTTCTCCGGTCTCAAGCGCACCGAAATCGAGGAAACAACTATGGGCGATATCGTGGCCGTTGCGGGAGTGGAAGGAATTACGATTGGTGAAACCATCACCGGCGTCGAGAATCCCTCGCCGCTGCCGCTCATCGTCATCGACGAGCCGACGATTGCAATCCAGTTCAATGTCAACACTTCTCCCTTTGCCGGCCGCGAAGGGCAATACGTCACCAGCCGGAATCTGCGCGAGCGCCTCGACAAAGAATTGCTCACCAACGTGTCCATCCGTGTGGAAGAGACCGGCTCGCCCGACAGCTTCAAAGTGCTGGGCCGCGGCGAGCTGCAGCTCGCGATCCTGATTGAGATGATGAGGCGCGAAAGCTTCGAGCTGATGGCCGGGCGGCCTGAGATCGTCACGAAGATCGTAGACGGCGTGCGCATGGAACCTGTTGAGCATCTCACCATCGACGTGCCTGAGCGGTTCATTGGCGTGGTGATCGAGAAACTGGGCCCGCGCAAGGGTGAGATGACGAAGATGCACAATCACGGTTCGGGCCGCGCGCGATTGGAGTTTCGCGTGCCCAGCCGCGGCCTCATCGGCCTGCGCAGCGAGATGTTGACCGAAACGCGCGGAACCATCGTGATGAACTCGCTCTTTGACGGCTACATCCCTTACCAGGGCGAAATTCCGCAACGGCCGACGGGCGCGCTGATCGCCGACCGCCAGGGCATGACGACCACATACGCGCTCAACGGCTTGCAGGAACGCGGCATTCTCTTCGTCGGGCCGGGAGTTGAGGTTTACGAGGGCATGATTGTGGGCGAGCACTCGCGCGACAACGACCTCGACGTGAACGTGGTGCGCGAAAAGAAGATGACCAATATGCGCGCTTCCACAGCCGACGATGCAATCCGCCTCGTTCCCTACACCACGCTGAATCTCGAACAGGCCATAGAATTCATCGCCGACGACGAGTTCGTTGAGGTCACGCCCAAGTCGCTGCGCTTGCGCAAAAAGATATTGCAGCAAAACAAGCGGCCCAAGCGCTGGGAAAAGGCCGCCATGGCCACTAGCACGGAATAGAGAATGCAGGATTTAGGGAAGAGACGAGTAACACAAGTCTCCTGACCGGCGGTAGCGCGGGTCCCCAGACTCGTACGATTCACTTCCGGCGGTACGAGTTTCCGTGCGAGGAGATCCCAAAGATCCCTCGCGCTCTATATTGCAAATCGCGAATTCTTTTTCACGAGGGAAGAGTAGCGTCGAGGACCTCTTTCGCCCGCGCTGCCCGCCACTCCGCCAGCCTCTTATGCAGCGCAGCATCATTCAGAGCCAGTATCTGCGCGGCAAAAAGCGCAGCGTTGCCTGCTCCCGGTTTGCCAATCGCCAGCGTTGCCACTGGAATACCCTTGGGCATTTGCACCATCGACAGCAGTGAATCCAGGCCGTTCAACGGAGTGGATGCAATCGGCACGGCCAGCACAGGGACGAGTGTCTTGGCAGCAATCACACCGGCCAGGTGCGCTGCACCACCCGCGCCGGCAATGATGACACGCATGCCCTGCGCCGTGGCCTTTTCAACATATTCGAAGAGTTGATCTGGAGTGCGGTGCGCACTCAGCACACGTGCCTCATGGGGAATTTCAAGCACGCGCAGAATTTCAACGGCAGCCGAGAGCACCTCGTAGTCGTTCTTGCTGCCCATGATTACGCCCACTAGCGGTTGGTTACTCATGGGGCGATTATAAAATGCGCGGAAGCCGCGACCGACTCCATCAGTGCCGGTGCCAGGTTTCGACAGCGACTTCGATCACCGCGAAAAGCACACTGACAGCCGCGAGAAATCCCTTGGCGCGCTGCCAGTTCTGCTCGTGGCGATCCATGCGATGTTCGAGCTCCGCAAGTCGGCCGCCATTTCCGTCGCCCATCAGCCCGGTCATCTGCGACTTGAGCACGCTTAAATCGCTGAGCACCTGTCACGGCATCAGCCCTCCGGCAAAACGCGAACCGAATTGCAGGCCAGCCTGGCACCGCACGCGCTCTTGTCCCAGGTCGATCCCGAGCTCCTGCGTGTTCTCGACGAGCCAGCTCGAAACCTCCACAATCTCCGTCTCGGGTACGGTCAATCCCGCGGCCGCCGCAATCCGCGAAGCCAGCAACTCATTGGCCAGCACCCGCATGTGCTGCGGGTTGTTCTGGAATTTGACCACGTAGATGTGCCCGTCCGCGCCCAGCATCAAGTGGCCCTGTGCGCCGCCCCGCATCCGCCGGATCTGCTGTACAGCCAGAACTGCCAACTCCGTGTCCCCCGCTTCTCCCGGATTCTAATTCAGCTTTCAGCTCTCAGCTTGTAGCTGTCAGCTTTCGGCCTCTGATTCTCAGCAGTTCTCTGTTCTCTGTTCTCTGTTCTCTGTTCCCTGTTCCCTGTTCTCTGTTCCCTGTTCCCTACTGCCTGTCTTCCTCCATCCGCCTCGCCTGCTCTTCCCCATCCAGCACGCGAAACACTCCCTCGGCCAGCGCCCTCAACTCATCTTCGCCCGGATACACCACCACCGGCGCGATCCATTCCACCAATCCGCGCAGCTGTTTGACCAGCCGCTCTGAATTCGCCATGCCGCCGGTCAGCAGCACCGCATCCACCTTGCCTTCCAGCACCGCGGCCATCGCGCCCGTCTCTTTGCCGATCTGGTAGACCATCGCCTCAAAAACCGCCGCAGCCTTGCCGTCGCCGGAATTGATCCGCTGTTCCACTTCCTTCAAGTCGCGCGTTCCGAGGTACGCGAACAGCCCGCCGTCGCCGAACACATGGCGATCCAGTTCCTTCTCCGACATCGTGCCGCCCATGCACAACTTGACCAACGCGCGCACCGGCAGCGACCCCGTGCGGTCCGGTCCAAACGGGCCTTCCTCGATGGAGTTGCTGTCGATCATGCGCCCATGGCGATGCGCTGAAACAGTGCTCCCGCTGCCCATGTGCACCACGATCAACCGCAACTCTTCGTAGCGTCGGCCCAGTTCCCGCGCGTACCGCTTGGCCACGGCCTTGGTGTTCAGCGCGTGGCCGATAAACATCCGCTCGACCAGCGGTGAGCCGGAAAACCTCGCGCATGGCTGCCACTCGTCCACCGTCACAGGATCCACAATGTACGCCCGCACGCCCACCCCCTCCGCAAAGCGTAGCGCCAGCACCGCTCCCAGGTTCGACGCGTGTTCTCCGCGCCGGGCCCGCTTGAGCTCCTCCACCATCGCCTCATCCACAAGATATGTGCCGCATTCCATCGGCGGCAGCAGCCCACCGCGGCCCGCCACCGCCGCCCAGGGCTCCGCGCTTTTACCCTTTGGACCGAATTCAGCCTCCGCCAGCGCCGCCTCGATCTTCTCCGCCCGGTACTCCAGCCGGTCCAGCATCGGCCGCCCCCTGAAGCGCTCGATCTCGTCGTCGCCGTGATGAATACTCTTTGACATCTCCTCACCCGCGCGCGTAAAGATCCCGATCTTCGTCGAAGTCGTTCCTGGATTGATGGCCAGAACCCGGTCCGCCGATTCCTTCCTTGTCCCCGTTGATTCGTACGTCAAGCTTCACCTCGCGAACGGAGCTTTTGGAACTCCTCCACATTGGCGTCCATGAGTGTACTCCGCTCTTCGTGCTTTGCCTGTGCGCGCTGCCGCTTTTTTCCGGCGCCTGTTCCCTGTTACCATAAAGGTCGCACTCGCCGCGGCGAGATTCCAGAACACATTCGATCGAAAGAGGTTCAACGGTGGCAGACACCAAAAAGATTGCCGACAAACTGGAACGCAAGAAGGTCAAGCGCGCGGCGCGCAAAAAAGCCGCCCCGAAGGGCAAGCGCACCACCCCACGCGGCGCGCAAAAGCGCAAGGTGAAGAAGATGGCCCGCGGCCAGTCCAAGCGGTAAAGTGAAAGCTAACAGTTCTCAGCCTTCAGCCGTCAGCTACAAGTGACTTTGCGCGAACCGCTGCTACTTGCCCGCGCACCGACAGGCTGATCGCTGAAAGCTGCTTTTCAGGAGATCTCCCTGCCCAGCCAACTGCTTGCCCGCAAGTCGATTGACAAGCTCATCAGCGACTCGGAGGAACCGGAGCATTCGCTGAAAAAGAGTCTGGGCCCGTGGTCGCTCACCGCCTTGGGGATCGGGGCGGTCATCGGCTCAGGCATCTTCACCGTCATCGGCACCGCCATGGCCGGGCAGCACTTCGACGTACCCTCGCTCGAGAACACTCCGCTCCTCCACTACCTTATCTTCCACACCGCCATGGCCGGCCGTCCCGGCGCCGGCCCGGCCTTGGCGCTCTCCATGTTCCTCGTAGCCATCGTCTGCGCCTTCACCGGCCTTTGTTACGCCGAGCTCTCGTCGATGATTCCGATCGCCGGCTCGGCCTACACCTATACCTACGCCACTCTCGGCGAACTGGTGGCCTGGATTATCGGCTGGGATCTGATCCTCGAATACGCCTTCTCGAACATGAGCGTAAGCGTCGGCTTCGCCGCGCATGTCGTCGATCTGCTCGACTGGTTTGGCATCCACCCGCCGCTCATGTGGATCTCGCCCGCCTACCTGCCCACCGGCCTCCAGGACTTTGCCGGCAACAATCTCTACAATCCCGGCTGGCACTTCGGCTTCAATATTCCCGCTTTCCTCATCGTGATGATTCTCACGGTCATCCTGGTGCGCGGCATCCGCGAATCCGTCCGCGCCAACAACATCATGGTGCTGGTGAAGATGGCGGCGATCCTAGTGTTCATCTTTGCCGGCGCCAGCTTTATCAAGCCGCATTACTGGCATCCCTTTATGCCCAACGGCTGGACCGGCATCCTAACCGGCGGCTCCATCATCTTTTTCACGTACATCGGCTTCGACTCGGTTTCAACGGCAGCCGAGGAATGCCGTAATCCTCAGCGCGATATGCCCATCGGCATCCTGGCTACCCTCGGCGCCTGCACGTTGCTTTACACCGGCGTGGCCATCGTCCTCAGCGGCATCGTCCCATGGCAGTCGGTCATGGGCGACGCGGCGCCGGTCGTCAATGCGCTCAAGCGGCTCACCCTACTCAACGCCAGCGATGAACTCCACTGGGTGCGCCTCTTTGTTCTGCTCGGCGCGCTCATGGGCATGATCTCGTCCATCCTTGTCTTTCAGCTCGGCCAGGCCCGCATCTGGTTCGCCATGTCGCGCGACGGCCTGCTGCCTTCTGTCTTCAGCCGCGTTCACGTTCAGTATCGAACCCCGGCCTTCGCCACCTGGGTCGCCGGATTCGTCGTCGGCATTCCCGCCGGACTCCTCGATATCGGCACCGTCGCCAACCTCACCAACATCGGCACGCTCTTCGCCTTCGTGCTGGTCTCTGCCGCAGTCATCATCCTTCGCTACCGCGAGCCCCACCGCCATCGCGGCTTTCGCGCTCCACTGGGACCCGTTTTCCCGGTGCTCAGCATCGTGTTCTGCATCATCTTGATGATGGGCCTCGAATTATTGACTTGGATGGCCTTCTTCACTTGGCTCATCGCCGGCTTGATCATTTACTTCCTCTACAGCCGCCACCACTCCGAGTTCGCTAATCTCCGCTAGCGTGCTGTAGATGAGGTTCGCAACATAGAGGACTTGTGATCCTAAGCGAGTTTTGGCGAGCTCTTGAAGCCAAAACGAGTCGAAGGATCTGCGGTATTCCGTTAACCCCGCTAACCCCGCGAACTCCGCTAACCCCGCTGTTGTTCGCTCCCTTGCTCCCTCCTCCGATGCATCGAACTATTCTGAACCTGAGGTCATCATGAAAACCTGGCAAAGAGCCGCCATCATGACACTCATGACCCTCGCCATCGGCGGCATCTACCTCTGGACCGTCTTCGAACACCGCCGCAATCCCGGCGTTCAGCCCAACACGAATCCGGAGCAGAATCTCACTCGCGACGACGCCGCTCCCGTGCGCATGACGTTCCCGACGTCTTTCGACGATATCGTCAAACTGCAGGCCACGAGCGTGTGGATGAAGAACGGCTACTCCATGCCGTATTACCCCTTCGAAAACGGCCGAATCGCATTTGCCCAACCCGCTGGCGTCATTCCCCCCGCGCAGCGTCTCGAGATCAAGAAGGCCATCAAGGCCGAGGCCCCAGCCGATGTCGACGATGGCATCGACCACGGTACCCGCCAGGCCTTTGTTGTTTTCTCGCTACCCGGCTCTCCGAGTCTTTACGCCACGGTGGTCGGCGCGATCGATGCAGGCCAGGAACAATACTTCTCCGACGTCCTCTTCTACTACGACGACCCGCACTCCATTTACGATTACTGGCCCAAAAATGTTTGGGCAGCCGTCGACGCGCATCAGGTCATTCCCGGCATGAGCGAGCTCCAAACCCAGATGTCGATCGGCCATAACCAGCACACCGAGATTTCCAGCGAAGGCAACCGTACCGTCACATACGATCAGGCCGGCAAGAAATGGACCGTCACCTTCGTCAATGACAAAGCAACGTCCATCAAGTCCCCGTAGCCGCAATTCCTTCGAGCGCCGTCAACGCACCTAGTTTCACCAGATGTCCGCCAGCCCCGCTAACACCGCCGGCTCCGCGAGCCCCGCTACACTGAATCAGTGACCGACATCCAGTCCTTCATCGGCAGCCTCCCCAAGGCCGAGCTACATCTCCATCTCGAAGGCACCATCCTGCCCGCCACGCTCGTCGAGCTCAGCGCGCGCCACGATGCCCGCCCCCTCACCCTGGCCGAAGCCGAAGCTCTCTACCATTTCACCGATTTCACCGGCTTTTTGATGGCCTTCAAGGCTGTCACCGATCGGCTCTCCAGCCCGGACGACTACGAAACCGCCGCCTGGCGCATGATGCAGCAACTTGCAGCCCAGGGCATCGTCCATGCCGAGGTCTACGTTGCCTTCGGCGTCATCCTTCATTGGCGGAACCCTGATCCGGCCTGCATCGATTCAATTTTTGCCGGCCTCGAGCGGGCCCGCCTGCGCGCCGCCCGCGAATTCTGTCTCTCTGTCTACTGGATCTTCGATGCCGTCCGCCACTTCGCCATTGAAGAGGCAGAAAAAGTCTTCTCCAAGGCCGCAGAACTCCGGCCGACCAACCCTTCGATCATTGGTATTGGCATCGGCGGCGACGAGCGCCGCACCGGCTCTGAGCCCTTCCGCGCGCTCTATGCCCAGGCCCGCACATCCGGGCTCCACCTCACCAATCACGCCGGGGAAACCACCGGTCCCGAGGCCATCTGGGAAGCCCTCTCCATCGGTTCTGAGCGCATCGGCCACGCGGTTTCTGCCATTCAGGACGAACCCCTCCTCGCCGAGCTCGCCGCGCGCCAGATTCCCCTGGAGTTGAACCCCACCTCCAACGTCCGCACCGGGCTCTGTCCTTCCTTTTCCGCCCACCCCCTGCGCCGGTACTTCGATCGCGGCCTGCTCATCACCCTCAACTCCGACGATCCCGCCTTCTTCGGCTCCGATCTCGTCAACGAGTTCCTGCTTGCCCATACCCAGCACAGTTTTAACCGTGAAGAATTGCGCCAGATCGCCGCTAACTCGATACGCGCCAGCTTCCTTCCCGATTCGGACAAATCTAGGTGGCTTGCCCGTATTGAAACCACGGTATAGATTACTTCCGTGTTTTCCGGCCCTTTCCGCCACCAGCCATGATCAGAAGTGGGCTATCATAAAACTACGGGAGGAATTTTGGAATGCCCGTCGATCCTGAATCTGAACTGAACATTGAAGACACTGCCGCACAAGACAAGGTGGGATCAACCGCCCTGCGTGTGATTACCTGGTTCTCTGTGGGGATGGCCGTAGCCGCACTGGGCATTTACCTGGGCACTGAGCTGCGCAATCGTTATCGATTTAACAGACGCACACCTTACGACTTCTACTCGAATGCAGGAGAACAACAGGCGAGCGAGTTCGGCGTCGGCGTCTAACCAAGCCAAGTCCTATTTCAGCTGCGCGATGCCGCCTGCGGGCGGCATTGTTGCGTTTGGGCGTAATCTGGACCCGGAGGCGCCCCGCCTTCCGCCCGGCGCCCTCCGTCCATTCAAGCAAACGGAGCCATTTATGCTGAGCTGCAGAACCTTGCGCTTCCTCGTCTTTATTCTTGCCATCCTTACCCTCACTCCCTCTCCTTTCGCGCAGGAAACCGTGACCATCGATGCAAACGCAGCCGCCACTCCCTTCCCGCATTTCTGGGAAGAGATGTTCGGCTCGGGCCGCGCCATCCTCTCGCTCCGCCAAAGCTACCGTGACGATCTCCGTGCGGTGAAGTCAGTTGCAGATTTCCGCTACGTCCGTTTTCACGCCATCTTTCACGATGAGGTTGGCGTCTACAATCTCGATTCGCACGGGAACCCTGTCTACAACTTTTCCTACGTCGATCAAATCTACGATGGCCTGCTCGCAAATGGGGTGCGCCCTTTCGTCGAAATCGGCCTCATGCCCAAAGAACTTGCGGCCAACCCCGATGACCTGCATTCGTTCTGGTACAAACCCAATGTCTCACCACCCAAAAGCATGGATGCGTGGGACGACCTGATTCGCCATTTCGCGCAGCATCTCATTGATCGCTACGGCATCGCCGAAGTTTCACAGTGGTACTTCGAGGTGTGGAACGAACCGAACCTCGATTTCTGGGGAGGCGCCCCGCGCCAGCCAACCTACTTCGATTTGTATGCCCACACTGCGCGCGCGCTGAAGAGTGTGAGCCCGCGATTGCGCGTTGGCGGACCGGCCACCGCGCAGGCCGCATGGATCACCGATTTTCTCAGGTTCACGGCAGCCAATAACGTTCCGGTCGACTTCGTCTCCGCGCACGCGTACGCTGACGACACCGTGGAGAATCTTTTCGGCACGCACGAAAACATCCCCATGGACGATCGCGTATGCCGCGCCGTGGCCAAGGTGCACGACGAGATCAAGGCCTCCGCATCGCCCAAACTTCCCTTCTTCCTGACCGAATGGAACGTGGAGGGCGCAATGGATTCGCGCGACACCATCTTCGTCGGCCCCGCGCTCGCCAACACCATACGGGAGTGTGATGGTCTCGTCGATTCCATGTCCTTCTGGACCTTTTCCGACGTGTTTGAGGAGGACGGCCCCTTCCCTAGGCCATTCATCGGCCGCTTCGGCCTGCGTGCCAAGGGCGGCATCAACAAGCCCTCGTATTATGACTTTAAGCTTCTGCACGAGCTCGGCGATCAACGCCTGCCCAACTCCTCAAAAGACGTCATTGTGATCGAAACCGCCCGGCACACCCTGGCCATCGCGGCATGGAATCTCGTCGATCCCGGCCGGCAAGGATCGGAGAAAACCTTGCACTTGACCTTCCGGAACGTTCCCCCAGACGCTCGCGTCACCATTCAGCGCGTCGACTCGGACCATGGAAACGTCTTGAAAGAATACGCTGCGATGGGTGCGCCGCTCGATCCCACACCGGCTCAGGTAGAAGAACTGAATCGAGAAACTGCCTTACCGCCACCCGAACAGACGCATCTCACTGCGGGCACTCTCGAACTTCACCTCACGCCCAACGCGCTTGCTCTCATTAAAGTCGAGCCCTGATTCAGCGGCCGGCAAAATCCTATGGTTATTTCAGCAACGGTACGCCACGACTCGCCAACCTGCGAACGTGCGCGAATGCGCACGCCAACCCGCTGTTTCTGTCAGGAAGAGTCAGTCCCCTGCCTCATGATGTGCTCTTTGGCAAAGGCACCCGCCGCAGCTCCTCTGCGCAATGACTACCGCCGAAATCGAGAGATGAGGTAAAGGAGGAGCGACAAAACAACGCTGATCAAGATCGATGTTCCCAGCGGAAAGTAGAACGAGACGTTTTTCCCCTTGAAAGAAAAATCGCCGGGCAGCCGCCCGATCGGCATGCCGATGCGCCCGGCCAGCAGGATCAGCACCCCGATCACTGCGAGCAGCAATCCGATCCCCACCAGCCATCTGCCAATGTCCTGCATCCGCCATCACCGATCCCATAAGGATGCTTCTTGGTCCCTCGTCCCTGGTCCCTGCGTTTTTCACTTCGTCCCGATCAGCCGGATGCGCGCCGTGAATGCGCGGCCCTCAGCTTCGCTGAAAGTCCCGAACTCCGGTGAATCGACCACATTGTTCACGACCAGGGGATTCCCGGCATCAGTCGCATTCTCCATCACGCCCCGAAGCCCCCAGTACTGTCCGTGAAAATGAAACTTCCACTCCAGCCCCGGACTGAAGTTGACATAAGCCGGAAAGCGATATGCTCCCGCTGCTCCCACCACCTGGTCCGCGGCATTGACTGCGGTGAACGGAAACCCGGTATGCCGATCAATCAGGTAAACGAAATCCCAACGATTCTTCAGCTTCCAGAACGGAATCGGCAGCCAGCCCCACGAGATGACGCGATTCGGCGTGTCCCAGGCCAACGGTCCGCTCTGCTGCGGACCCAGCGGCGATGGCGTCGGCAGGTAATCGAGCGCCGCGTTGGTCCGCGCTGATGAATGCGTGTACGACACATACAATGTGTACCCATTCGCAAAAAGCCGCCGCAGATCGAACTCCTCGGAATCATAGTGATCCTCGCGGCCATTGGTGAGCAGATAGTTGCCCGCGAGCGCCGCCGTTCCGCTCTGATTCGCAAAGGTCAAAACATTCGATGTCCGTTTCTGCAGAAAATTTGCACCGGCGAAGATCGACCACGGAAGTTTGCGCTCCACTCCTACGCTCCAATTCAGAGCTCGCGGCTCGTGAAGCAATCCATCGTTGACAGTGAAATCTGACTCCTGCGTCGGTCCCGTCGGCGTCGCGCCAGTGGATGTGGTTGTGTAAAACGTGTCGTATCGGATACCGGCATAGGTCTGCGCAAAATAGTCGAGTTGTGTGTGTTCGTAGTAGATTCCGATGCCTGCAGAAACCTTCGTTTCGTTTCTGTCGCCCGGCGACGAATAAACTGCGGCAATCCTCGGCGAGAGCAGCGGCCGCCGCACAATTTCGTCCCAGTCGAAGCGCAATCCCGGCTCGATCAACCATCCGCCGGTCGGGCGCCACCGGTCTTCAACGTACGCGCCAATTTCAGCGTTGTGCATCGTGAAGGTTGGCGCAGGAGCGAATGTACTCTGGCGCTCGAGCGCTCCGTCTTTGCGCAGATAGTTCACCGGCGCGAACAATTGTTTCTGTTCATACCCCACATGATCCAGGTCAATCCCCGCCTTTAGATCGTGCCGTCCCATCCACTGCCGCGGCGGCAGGTACAAAGTTCCGTTCCCTTCCAGCCGTTGCGAGCGGCCGGTCTCACTCTCGAAATAGCTGCCTTGGGCAAGTTCCGGCGTGATCTGGTAGGGTGAGTTGCCGTGCGGTTCGAATCCGTCGCGGATGCGGACGTATCCAATTCCCACATCGAGCAGCGCGCCGCCCGGCAAACTCTGCTGGTCTCTGAGATATGGGAGCCATGCAATCGTGTTGCGCTTTATCGTGCTCTGCTGCGGAACCAGTGCCGAGATCCCGTCATAAGGAGAGTGGTAGTTGTTGTAAAGCAACCCTGCGGTGAGTATGTTCGCCTGCGTCACGTTGTATTGCGCCTTCACCAGGTTGCTTCCACGGATTAACTCATCCGTATCGGCGTTTGCCGGCAGCTCACTGATGTAAATGTTGTCGTACTCTACGTCCGCGCCGTCGTACCACCAGGCGTGCTCCCGCTTTAACGGTCCGGAAAACGTGAATCGAGGGACAAACTTGTCAAAGCGGATTCCGTTCAAATCGCGAAAGGAAGGAACAAAGTTTGTCGCATTGAAACGAAATTTGTCGTCGCCCATGCCGGTATAAAGGGCGATGACGCCGCCGGTCGCACGGCCAAACTCGACCGGATACCGCGTCGTCTCTGAATCAATCGAGCGGACTGCGTCGGCACTCACGCGCAAGCTCAGCGAACCACTGAGCGGAGAGCGAATATCGAATCTGTCAAGAGTGTCCAGAGTCTCCCATGTCTCCGACCCAGCCACGTGCACCTGCTCGGTCGCATCCTGAACCACGCCAGGATTGAACGGCAGCAGGAAGCGGATGTCGCGCGAGGTCGGATAAGGGATATTTGCAATCTCCGGGGTGTTCAATGTGTTTTTATTCGAGATTTGCTCAACATCGATGCCCGGTGTTGACGCGGTCACGTTCACCTGCTCGCGCACAATCTGCTCGTGAGACAGCACCACCTTCACGCTGCTCAAGCTTGTGTCAATTCCACTCTCATCGGCCTCGTAGAATCCCGGCTTGGTGACCTGAATCCGGTACGGCTTTTCCTTCTGCACCGTGTAAGTGCAGCTTCCCGCGTAATCCGTCGACAGATGTGCAGCCCCCAGTCCTGGCTCCGCGATCGTTACCTGAGCGCCTGAAACCGCCACGCCGTCTTCGTCAACCACGGTCACGGTGACCGTTACGCGCGGGCTTTGCGCTTGGCCGCTTGCGAGTACGGCACAAATAAGCAGAAACAGCAGGCCTGAGCCGGCCCACTTGGCGCATTCAAAAACAGGCATGAAAACGAATCGGAACTTGCATCCACGGCAATTCCTGAGTTGCTGTGACCTGTTGAGTTCTGCGCAAAGTCGTCGCCTCCTGGGGGGTCGCGTCGACTTGAGTTTGGCGGCTTCGGGACACGGTGACTCAGGGATTGCGATAGCGTTCCGCCTTGCCGCCAGTATACCCCGATGCGCTTTTCACAAAGGCTCTCGCAGATGAGGGCCGACCCGCCCCCCGGCTCGTTACCACTTTTGATACACGCCCTAGCGTTTTACCAGCCGGAGGGACCACCCTTGAGGATTCTCTGGAATTACTGCGACGGTACCAATCGGCGCGTTTTCAAACGCCTCCATATACTCCGAGTAGTGCAATTCCGCCAGAGCGCGCTGCTTCCAGCAACGGACAACCCCGAAACACATCGCGCACAAAAGAATTACGGAGACTGCCTGAAGGCATTTGATTCGGCTGTGAGCCGCCCACAGTATCGACCACACACAAGCCAGCGTCGGGAAAAACCAGTAGCGAAGACCCGGCGACTCCGCGAGAATCACCCAAACCGGCTGCCCAGAGGAATAAACCATCTTCGAAGACGTCAGGGATGCCGCAAAAACCATGGCTGCAAATGCCAAAAACAACCTCATTTCCAACCCTGACTGAAAAAAGCAGAAAGCCAGAAGCACGGTCCCGGCAATCGAAGCACAAACAAGAAGCACAAACTCCACGACGCTGGTGCCGTTCGTAAGACTGTTCCCGCCGAGCAACGCGCCGAAATAGATTTGTCCTCCAAGAAGGCGTATGAAAAGCGAAGGGTTGGCCCCAAGAGGAGGTTGGCTCCGCCCCAACGGGTCTACAATCAGAAGGCCGCAGGCTTGGATAAGACAGCACGCTGCAAACACCCCACTGGGCCCCCACCGCCAAGGCTCGCGTCTCTTCCAAGCCACAACGACTGCAATCGGGAGCAGGAAAAGGGAGAACGGTCCCGTGAGCCCGGCAAGCACGAAAAACAAAAGCCCGGCGATCCGGACCCTCCTGGTAGTTGCTGGAGAAGCAACCAGCAGAAGAAATGCGCTCAGTGCCACAAACCACTGCGAATTGGCCATTCCAAAACACACTTCGACGCAATTAGGCACGGCAAGGTACCCGCATGCCATGACCGCCCGGTTTCTCAAGCTTCCCCAACCTGCGGAGCGCGCGCTGAGTAGCAGGATTACGGGCAGTGCCCAAAATGCAATTGCCATCACATTCATAACCAGCGGCGCCAACCGCAGGGGAACGAGCAGCGCAAGAGAAGCCACAATGCGCGGAATCGCATGAAAATAGCCATTGTATGGTCGGTACATCGCGTGAACCCACCCCTGGTTGTAGGCTTGCGAGAAAAAGATCGTTCCATCCTCGGCCCAGAATTGCGGATGGAAGATCGCGTCTGGTCGTCGCGTAATCAGTACGGCGCAAGTAAGAAGAAATACCAGGCCGTGTTGCCACGGCAGGAGCGGAGCCTCGCGATCGGGGGCTATGGCACCCATTGGGTGATCCTCGGTCACTTCATGTCCCTTAACTCAGTGCAGCAATTCTCCTCAAAAACGGCCGGTGTTTGCCCCGAAAGCAGATGGCCGGGAAATGCTGGTTCGACTTTCCGACGACCTCGCAAGCACCAGGTCTCCAAGGGGAGATAGTTTGTTTTGCTACCTGAGATAATAGTATCGGTTTGGCGGAATGCCCCGCAAACTTTGGAAAAACCATCTGCTTTCATCGGCTTACGGCCCAATGAGCCCGGCGCGGGCCTTGACACGGCGCAAAGCGATCCCATGAGTGACACAGTCTCGAGTTCTGTTGCCGTCAGCTTATCCCGTCGAAGCAGGGCTCGGCCGGTGCGCCCGGCCACGGTGTATCTCTGGCGATAGAATGGTTTAATCTCGCGCCGATGATCAGAGAAGCCTTGTTCCCGTTTGTAATCCATCGATCGGAGACTTAGCTGATGAAAACAGATCTCCGGTCGCACTCCGGAGCCCGCCGAATTCTTAGCTCTTCCTGGTCCATCCTGATTGGCGCCGGTCGAAGGGTCGACGCGGCATTGGATCATTATTTCTGGGCTTGGGCAATCGCTCTGACCGTGCTCCTTCTCGCATGTTCTATTGTGGTCGACCTGCGCCAGAAAATGTGGGTCGACGAGTTATACACGCTGACGATGGCGCAACAGCCAAGTGCGGCTGAAATCATCAGGGCGACCTGGGAGGGCTGCGATGGCATGCCGCCGCTTTACGCCATCGTGGTCCATTTCATTCTGCCTTGGATCCGCAGTGAAGAGCTCGCGATTCGCTTGCCAGCCACGATCGGCTTTGGTGCTATGTTCCTCTGCCTCGTGGCGTTTTGCAGGCGGAGAATGCCAGCCTCTTATGCAATGACTGCGGGGCTGACCGCGTGTTATTTGGCCCTGCCTTACTCGAGTGAGGGACGAGGCTATGGCATCGTTGTTGGATGTGCCGCGGCGGCTCTGCTCTGTTGGCAATTAGCAATCGAAGGCCGACACAGAAATCTAATGATTGCCTTGTTTGCTCTCGCTTTAGCGCTTATGACAGCCATGCATTACTATGCGCTTTTCTTTGTGTTTCCGTTCGTCGTTGCTGAGGTCTTGCGGTGGAAGACATGTAAGAAATTGGACTGGCCCTTACTGGTGGCCATGACACCCGTCGCACTTGTTCTCGCTCTGCATTACCCTCTGATCTCCGCTTCCGCGAAGTTTCAAAAGCACTACTGGTCCCCCGTAACCTGGGGAACGGCTTATATGATGCTCGGCGACTCATGGACGTGGATTGTCGTCAATTTCGCTCTTTTCTTCTTATTGTTGTTGGCGGCAGCTGGATTCGGAACGCGCAGCCCCAAGAATGTCCTACGAGGAACGCTGCAGTTGCATGAATGGGTGGCTTTGGGTACCTTTTTTATCCTGCAACCAATGGTAGTCATTTTGTCGATTTATACAACGCATGTTTTTGTTCACCGTTATGTTCTATGGGTTGTTCCGGCCTTAGCCGCGATGCTGATAGCACTTATCTGTGCGGCGGTGCGCAGAGCGGAGTTCATTGGAGTTGGCCTTCTGGTTTTGCTTTTGACGATAACGATGCGGTATGAGAGAACCCATCTGTTCGCAAAGCCGTTACTTTACGAAGGGCAGGCCGTGAGTGATGAGTTGGTCAGATTGCCGAAGGGCGCTGATCCTGTTGTAATCGCTGATCACCATATCTTTATGGAATTGTCACATTACGCAGCGCCTCCAGTGCGTGATCGCCTGCTCTATCTGGTTAGTGCAGATCTGGACGACCGCTACTTACACTATGACACCGGAGCGCTCTTGATGTCTGCGCTGCGTCACCGCTCAAGCCTGCACATTATGGATCTCAATAGCGGGCTTGCCGAGTACAATCACTTCTTCGTGGCGGCCAAGCCGGCCGACTATCTGCCCGCATATCTTGCGGCGAATGGATACCACGTGCGCCCTCTGCAATCGTCAGCGCGAGCTGCGCTCTATGAAGTTGAACGTGGCGAGTGAATGATTTCAGTGAATCGTCAGGCCTCGCCAACGGTGTGCATCTAGAATGACAAGTAACCGCCGCCAAAGCCGTGCAATGAATAGGAAACTCGAAATAGCAGTGCCCGGACAGGGCCGTGCGGTGAGGATGGGGCCTTTGGACCTTGCAAGAGTTGCTCAGCTGCGGCCCCCTCTCCGACGGCAGTTAACCTGGATACTCGAAAACCACATGACAAACGGTGACTCCCAACCCGAAACCCTGCGGTTGGATCCCACAGAAAGTGGCGCGGTGCATGTAACCATCTCTAAAAAGAATCTTGTACACAGAATCATTCAGATCAGGGTGCGGAATAGGACGCGTACTCCCGAACTCAACGATCACGATCCGCGGATGGGAAGGCAGAAGAGCATTGAATCGGGCTTCGCTTGGATCCCGGTCGCTCCACCACCAGAAAAAAAATGGTGTGTTGGCGTAGATGTTGTGGTCGAAGTACGGCAAAATTCCTACGGACGGATACGCGTGCCCGCCCCAATGAGGGTCGTTCTTCGTATATGTCACTGCGATCGCCGCGTCCTCCCGAACATACGGCTTTAAAAACTCGGCTGCCGCCGGATCCGGAGAATATGGAAAGTAATGATCACGATACAGCGCGTAGCCAGACCACGAAGCCTGCGTGACGATCAAAACGCCCAGCACCGCGAGACCGGCTTTATCGAGTTCGCCCCATGGGGGTCCGCCCGCGGGCCAAACAATCCATAGCACAGTGATGATGTAAGGCACGAGAAGCCCCGCGTGCCAGAACGCGGCTTCAACTGCGCCGCAAAACAAAGTGAAAAACAGCACCGGCAACAGCCAGACTGACTTTCGCCGGCTGAAGGCCCAGGCGATGATGACGATCCAGAAGGGGACGGAAACGAACATTGGATCCCATGTGGCTAATACCAGAGCGCCCAATGCTCGCTCGAAGAAAGACGACGACCCGCGAACTCGTGATAATGCCAAGTCGTGCGGCGGCCATGTGGTCCAGATAGCGAAGACATAGAACGCCAGAAGAAGAAGCGCGCACAGCGCGAGTTTGTGCCGGCTCGCCAAGCGAGTGCGGTTCTCGCTACGTATCTGCTCAATCGCGTAAACCACGGCGAGACCGCCAGAGAGAACTGCCATGTGCAAAGATGCGTTCGCCATGAAACCAAGCGCCATCGTGAGAAGAAATGGGCTTTTCTTCCAGACAAGGGCGGCGAGAAACAGCAACAATGGCGCGAGCACATAACTGCGCGCGACGACGGCGTACTGAAACAAGAGAAAGTAAGTGAAGGGGAATGAAAGCCGCAGATACCGGGGGAGCGGCGACCCAAAAACGAGCAGTGAGACCGCTAATGTTGCGATGGCGCCGCAAATCCAGTGCAAGCCTGTGTAGCTGACATGGGCACGAATCATCAGCCAAAGGAGGAAGTGCCAAAAACCGGGAGATCCTTCGTAACGAATGTAAGTTTTGAACAGCGAGGCCAGCGAAAGACTTCGCGCCAACTGCCAGGCCTGCGCCTCGTCCGCACAGGGCTCGTGATATGGAATGGCAATGGCGACCAGCACCGCATAGAGGCTTAAGGCACTCCATTCAGGCCAGCGCGAACGCGCGCGATCCGTCGGGCTTGAGTCCATGGTGAGAGCATGAGAGCTCCCATTCTGTGTGGCGCACCGGAGACCGGCCTCATCTGCCATCGCGATCTCTCGACTTCTCCTCGTGGTATTCCATCTCAGTGTTGATGTCCCAGATGTTGTCCTTGGTGGCGATTCCGGCGATGACATTGTCGACGGCGGTCATGGCAGTAAGCATCGAGTGATCTTGATTGTTGTATTTGTGCATGCCGTTGCGGCCAACTAGAAATAAATTCTCGAAGCCGTCAGTGAAATGGCGGATGACCTCGAAGCGGTTGTAGCTGCCGAAGTAGGCCGGGTAGGTCTTGGGAACACGGACCACATGCGAGTCTTCTACGGCTTCCGGCTTGACAATTCCGATGCGCGCGAGTTCTTCGATTGCCAGTCGTGTCATCTCCTCGTCGGTGCGAGTCCAAAGGGCATCGGACTCGTTGCAGAAGTACTCCATTCCAATCCAGACCTTCGCAGGATTCGCGACCAGCCAAGGGCTCCAGTTGTTGAAGATTTGCAACCGGCCAACGGTTACGTCGGGCTCTTGAATGTAAATCCAGTTGTCCTTGATCCGTGACCCGTCTTCCTCTGCAACAGCTAGCTTATCCACGAGCAGACCGACAGTGATGAAGTCGCGATATTGCAGGCCTTCGCTGACTTCGGTCACCTCGCGCGGAACGTCGCCCATGGCGCGTATTAGATCGCGTACCGGCATCGTGGAGAAGAAGTAATCGCCGACGAAGTCGATGCGATTGCCAGTTTCGTCGACGCCCTCGACTGAGACGACGCGATTCTGCTCGATGTGGACCCGGTCGATGACGATGCCGAAGTGAATCTCGCCGCCGCCGCCCTGAATGAGATCGGCAACATGCTCCCATAGCTGGCCCGGACCAAATTTCGGGTAAAGGAACTTCTCGATTAGCGACGTCTCCGTTTGCTTTTGCGCGATGTCATTCGCGCCGCCGCGGCCAAAAGTCTTCTTCAGGAAATGAGCAACCACAGCTTTGACCGAGAGACCTTTGACACGCTGCGCGCCCCACGCTGCGCTTATCTCGTGGCAGGGCACACCCCATACCTTTTCTGTGTACGACTTGAAGAATGTCAAATAAAGCTGGCGGCCGAAGCGATTGATCAGAAAATCTTCGAGTGAACGCTCTTCACGCTGTGGCAGTAGCGCCGAGCGCAGATAACTTATCACACACTTGAGCGTTCGATAAGCGCCCAACTTGCGCAGAGTGTCGAATGTAAGCTGGATCGGATATTCAAAAAACTGGCGCAAAAAGTAGATTCGGCTTTTGCGTTTGCGGACCAGCATGACCAGGTCTTCACGGCGCGGGTCCGGTCCGGATACCCCGGATGAAACCTCATGCTCCTTGCCCTGATAGCGTAGCCCGACAGCGCCGTCGGCTCCCGCCTCAATAGGCACAAGTTCCAGCCACCATCGCATCACCCGGTCTGATTTTGAAAAGAAACGGTGACCACCGATGTCCATGCGGTTGCCTTTGTAGCGCACGGTGCGCGCGATTCCGCCGATTGCATGGGTAGTCTCGATGACGATCGGGCGAATCTGCGATCGCCGCTGCAGCTCGAGAGCAGCCGTCAGCCCGGCGGGGCCAGCCCCGATGATGATCGCCGTCCCTTGCTTTTCCGATTCGACGTTCATCAGCTAACCAGCTCCCGTGCCTCCCGGCTGCGTTGTGTGCTGAGAGTGGTATTCCTGTGTAAGTTTTCGCCCTCTTTCCTCGAAACGCGGCGCACGCCTGATTCCTGTCTTGTGTGCAACAAAGCCGGCCGTCGTCGCCAGGACCCCCAAACCATACTTGAGACTGCGCCGGAAGTTGATGGATGACGCCTCTTCGAAATACTTCGTCGGACAAGAGATTTCGCCGATGCGAAAGCCGAACATTACTGCCTGCGCGATCATTTGATTGTCAAAGACAAAATCGTCGGAGTTCTCAAGCAGCGGCAGCGTCTCAAGCAGCTCGCGTGAAAACGCGCGGAAACCCGTGTGGTACTCCGACAACTTCACGCCCAGGAAGAGATTCTGAAATGCCGTAAGCATCCGGTTGAACACGTATTTGTAGAGCGGCATGCCGCCCTTCAGTGCGCCGGCGCCTAGAATCCGCGAGGCAAGAACCATGTCGTAAACGCCGCTCGCAATCATGCCCGCCATAGCCGGCACCAGCAGTGGCGTGTATTGGTAATCGGGATGCACCATCACCACAATATCCGCCCTGGCCGCAAGCGCCTCGCGGTAGCAGGTTTGCTGGTTGCGTCCGTACCCGTAGTTCGCGTCGTGGACGTGCGTTTGCATTCCCAGCTTGCGCGAAAGCTCTGCGGTCTTGTCCTTGCTTGAGTCGTCGACCAGGATCTTGATATCCACCAGGTCTGATAACTCGCGCACTGTCTGCTCCAGCGTCTTTTCAGCGTTGTACGCCGGCATGACAACCGCGATCCGCTTTCCGTTGATCATTGCATGGATCCTTTCAACGATCTCCCTTATAGAGCCCTGGATCTCTGCAGCCCTGGATCTATGCAACCGGCCTAACGCGGGGCGCCGGCCGCTGTCTCCCGCGCAGGGTACGGCATCATCCGCGCCGGAATCGCATCAGGCTCCACCAGCCACGCCTCCCGGTTGTCGTAATAGTGGAGCAAATCCAGATTATCCGCCGCGCTCATGTCCCTCGCCCATACGACTTTGGCATCATCGATGTCTGCATGATTGTAGACCCATTCGTCCTGCGATTCGTGCCGCGACGCATAACGGACGATCACAAGCTGTTTTCCCTGGAGTTGTTCCAGGCGGGCATTGATCTGAGCCCGCTCCACACCGTAGTGCTCTGGTCCAAACCACGTGAAATTCCAATTGCTCGTGGGCCATTCCGCCGCCGCGATGCCGAGTGGCCGCGCAAACACCCGCAATCCCGCAAGCAGAACACACGCCGTCACGATGAGCCGCACCATGGTCTTGCCAACAGGTTTGCCTTCCGGTTTCCATAACCTCAGGTGCCGCATGGCCTGTAATCCGATGGCATAGAACGCTGCTGCAAATGGAGCCACATAGTGGGGCAAGAGATAAATCTCAATAGCCATCCCGGCCGCCAGCACTAGCACACTGATCACAAGAAAACGAATGCGGCGGTCGAGAAACACGCGGCGGATCATCAACAGCGGGGGTAAAAGAGCAAACCCAGCGTAGAACAGAAACAAGAATCCGATTTTTCCGAGCGAGTACGGCACGAACCCTTTCACCGAATGGATCTTGTTGTAAGGGCCCATCTCCTCTCTTTCGTAGAAAACGCGCAACACATTGTGCCGATACGCCCGCTCGGGACGCGGATGTTGCCACGCGTAATACGGAGCAATTGCGTATGTTGCGCGATTCACAGTGTAGGGCAGTGTTATCGGGTTTCCGAAGGCACGGTAGTCGTAGTAGCCCAGCCAGGCTGCGGCCGCAATTCCCATCACCACCGGCGCCGCGGCCAGCCGGGCCAGTGCGGCCTTACTCGGCCGGCTCTTCCCCGTTCGCATCCAGCGCACAAATACGACTGCGACCGGCAGGCAAAGCAGAATTCCCTCATACGGCCGCGTAAGAGCAAGAATTGCGGCACCAGTTCCCATCAACAGCGCATAACGGATTCGCGTCGTCCTCATCAATCCCGGAAGACCGCCGAGGATCAGGGCTCCGCCGAGTGCCCCCAGCGAGCCGCCGGCGTGATACGTGTTCGTCCAGTAACTGAAAACGCCCAGGCGCAGAACGGCGATCAAGCCGCCCAGCAGCGCCCAATTCGCGGGCAGCCACACTTGCAGCGCCCAGCAGACCGCCGCACACATGAGCGCGCTCACGATTAATTGCCCAATCCACGGGTTCCCAAATATGATCGTGCCCGCGGCGAGAACCAGCCCTTCACCTGGAAAGTACATCGACTGATAGGTCGGCTGCATCGAAACGTGGATCGTTTCAAAATGCGTCCACATCACGGGAGTAGGATTGGTGAGTCTGCCGTGCGCAAACGTGTCCGCCGCAAGCAGAAAGCTGAAGTCGCCGGGAGAAAAGGGAAGCGGAACCGGATAGATTGGCAGAATCGCCAGCCGCAACAAAAGCACGCTGAAGCCAACTGTTGCTGCCGCCAGTCTCTTCCTGCGTGCTAGCCCCGCGAATAACGTCTCAATCCGCGCAAAGAACCTGTCCCCGATACGCGGCCACGCGAAAGACGATGCAATTGCAATCCCCGCCAGCCCGCATTCAATCTCCAACAGAGATTGGTTCGGCGTTGTGGCGGAAGGTAGCATATCGGCTCGGTTCAGAGTCGCTCAGACAAAAATCTCGGTTCGATCATCGAGATTTTACGGCATTCTCGCCGCATCCATTCCGCGCGACTCCGCTGCCCGAACCCGTTTCGCCACTATGCAAGTAGGACCATGCAAGTAGGAAGGGACTGACTGAGATCACACAAATTGCAGTCGAATGAAGCGCGGGCCGCTCGCTGAAGACATCACCCGGACCACTCTCCTCGCGGAGCTGATTCCTGAGCATGGGTACTCTTTGGCTGGCTGCCGTTTGCGAGCCTCGCCACACAGCAGGTTCTACGGTGCCGGTCTCCTCGTCTACGCGAGCGACGAGCTGAGGTTGACGAACACGCTCTTTATGGATGATGCAATAGGTTGAATACCCGCAATGCATGTAAGAGCGATCAAGCTGCACAGCAATGCATATTCGACCAGATCCTGACCTTCTTCGCTGTCCGTCCGATTGTGAATGCTTACATAGAGCTTCAGCAATGTGTCCGGCATTCGTTCCCCCCATGAGTGATGTTCCGGCCTGAGCCGGTCCACCGCGCCCCTTGCTTCCACGAAATCCCGCTTCTTTCAAAGATGAACGAACAGCTGAAATCCACCGACGAGTTCCTGCTGTTTGTACTTCGCTGACCGATTTGTGGTTCGTGTTTGGGGGAGGGCTTTACCGCAAAACCAAAGTAGGTGGATCCCGAAACTATTTGAGCCAATTCGCCCCGACCAAGGTAGGGTCCCCAACAACAGGCCTTCATCGATGGGGCGGCGGCAACAAAGAGTGGCGACCTTGAACAAAGCAAGCGGTGAAACAGTTACTTTGGTTTCGCCTTAAACTCAGCAAGGAGAGCTCCCCGCCGGCATAAGCCGGTCGTAAAACTCTCCTGCGAAGCAACCTGCGTTTCTTCGAAACTGATTCGCTCCCAGAACTACGCAAGTGAAGTGCTGATGGCCAAGAATACGCTGTTGACTGCAGTGCCGACACCGTTGATGGCAGCGATGCAGATGAGTGCAATCAAGGCCAACAGTAACGCATATTCTACCAGGTCCTGACCTTCCTCACCGCTCTTCAGGCCCTGGAATTTCACGTTCAACTTGGAAAGTAAGTTGCTCATCAATTCATCTCCCTTAGTGAGTTCCCGGCCTGATCCGGTCCGCATCATCCCCACGACTTCGTGTGGCTTGTTGAAGGGGGAACAATCGGGACGACCGGCGCAGACCCGAGCGGCCTTGCCCGAATTCCTCATGGTTCATTTGAAAATGTTGACCTTCGCGGGGAGTGCGAGCCCTGCACTTCTGCCGGCTCGCCTCTCCCCGCCAAGGGGCTGAGGTGTGGGGTTTGCGTGTGCGTAAAGGCTACGCCAACGACGTGCTAATGGCCAGGAACACGCTGTTGACCGCCGTCCCAACGTTCTTCACGGCGGCGATGGCCACCAGAGAGATCAGGGCAACCAAAAGAGCGTACTCGACCAGGTCCTGACCTTCCTCGCGTACCATCAAGGTCTGCAGCTTCACATAGAGCGCCAGAAACAGATTATTCATTTTGTTTCTCTCCGAGAGTCTAAAGTCCCAGCCTCAGCCGGGCACAGTTAAGTAAGCACCTGACGTGCCAATCTCGGACAAAAAAGCTTCCGTTTTAGAATCAATACTTTAGAAATTACCTTCCCTGGACCTTGTCCACGCACTGTATACACCTGTTTACAGCGGCCGCTCCGAAGGTCAGCAGCGTATACATTACTCAAGTTGTAGTTACTAAAATGACTTGCGCAATTTCGCTCTACCTTCTTCCGCCAGTTTTCGCATTCAGGCAGCAGCCTCTGCCGGTCGCCACGCAAACCTGCCAGTTGCGTAAAGATACCAGCACAGCCACATGGGCGTGGTCCAGAGATAAAACCGCGTATTGATCGGCACGCTCAACATCAGCTCCGCCAGGGCAGCGCCGGCAAACACCGCGACCGGCCAGACCGAACGGTGCGCCGCCGTCCCCCTGTAGACTCCGGTCAATACTGCTGGAAGTACCAGCGCTTCGTCGGTAAACCACCCGTACGGAGTGCACATGACTCCAACCAGCAGCACCACCAGGCCCTGGTCCACCCAGTCCCAGCTTGAGCGGCGAGACCAGAAGTACCACACTGCCCAAGCGCATGCCGCGATCTCGGGGACAAACTGCAACCAGATGGCATGCGGGGCAATCAATAATCGCAGCGTGGGGCTCAGCGCCGGTATCGGCTCACTTAGGGCGCCTCCAGCATGCATCATTTGTGAGTACTGGCTCCACGCATGCGGATCCAGCACGTAAGCCAGAGCGCAACTGGCCGCCATCGCCACGCCAAAGCCAGCAAGGATTCGGTACGACTTCTTCGAGACCGCGCACGACACGAGCAGTACAACGCCAAGCGGCCCGAAGAGATGCGGTTTGATTGCACAGAATAGAAGGCTTGCTCCAGCCAGAAATGGTCGTTCTCGGCTGAGGTACAGAAAAAGAACCACGCCAAGGAGCAACACGATCCCAACTTGCCCGCTCATCAGGCAGGTGAGCACAGGAGCAAACGCAAGGCCGAGCAGATGGACCCGGCTGTCCGGGTTGCCATTCAACCGCCAGATCATGACACTGGTTGCCAGGAGGATCCCGATCATCACAAAAAGCCAAAGGACCAGGCCCGTCCTGGGCTGCGTGAAGCCGAGCGGCAGTGCCAGGAAAAAGGCATCCGGAGGATTGCGCATCATGAATATGGGATCCGCCGGATCGAGGCCCACTGCCACCTCCTGGGCCTTCACCGCCTGAAAGCCATAAGGATTCTGCCCATGTACGAGTAGATTCCCGGCAGCCCAATATGAAATGAAATCCCGGTTCGCGGCATACTTGTTGTCAATGTTCAGAAAGAAAACCGCGAACACCGCGGCTGCCCCGGCCAGCACAATCAAAGAGGCAGCAAGAACACGCGAGGTTTTCTTCAAAGAGATCTCTCTTTCCCGGCGATGCCCTGTTGATTCGGCGCGCTGCCCGGCTGGTTCCCATGCTCGCATTGCCGATGGAACTGCCGCGTTGGTTGCAACCAATGTATCAGCTGGTCATGCCGCCTTCCAGACACGAATGGGACAGCAGTTGTAATTCGTCCATGACTCCTTATCAACCGAGTTTGCCTGTGTCGAATGCTTCTGTCCCCCGTCTGTTGCATCGACTTCGCACACGAAATGTTGGAGAATTGCCTTCATGCCTGCCAGGCTTGATCTCCGACCCGCCCGAGCAAACCGTGATCTGGTCGAGATTTCAATTGCAGTGGCGGCCGGTCTGGCGTTCGCGTTCATCGTCCTTTTCGTCGTCGTCGTGCCGATAGCCGGCAATCTGGCTGCTTCGCGCGATTTTGTCTCGTACTGGGCTACTGGCCAGCAGCTTGTGCGTCACTCTGATCCCTACAATTCCAGTGCGGTAGAGGCACTGGAGCGCTCAGCAGGATTCCCTTACAAAAAAGTGGTCCTGCTCATGCGGAATCCGCCCTGGGCGCTGCCCCTCGTCTATCCCCTCGGCTTTCTCGGGGTTCGCGTTGCGGCCATCTTGTGGACGCTCATCCTCCTTGCCTGCTTTCTTATCTCCGTGCGCCTCGCTCACCAGTTATACGGTTCGCCGCCAAATCACATCCACTGGCTTGGGTTCGCATTTACGCCCGCCATGATCTGCCTCACCATGGGCCAGACTTCGCTCTTCGCCTTGCTCGGCCTGGTGTTGTTCCTGCGCTTCCATCGCCATCGACCGTTCGCCGCTGGCGCTGCGCTCTGGCTTTGCGGTCTCAAACCGCATTTGTTCTTGCCCTTTATTGCCGCGCTCGCGCTCTGGATCGTCGTCTCGCGCAGCTATAAGCTCTTGGCTGGCGCGTTCGCCGCCCTCGCTCTGAGCAGTGCCGCAGCCTTCCTCATCGATCCACGGGCCTGGACCGATTACATCCACATGATGCGTTCTCCCTCCGTCGAGAATGATTTCATTCCTTGTCTCGCCGACGCCTTGCGCCGCTGGCTCGCGCCCCAGGCAGTATGGGTGCAGTACCTGCCCGCAGCGCTTTGCTGCCTTTGGGCTCTCGTCTACTTCTGGCGCCGCCGCGCAGTATGGAACTGGACCACCCACGGCAGCCCGCTCGTCCTCGTTTCACTCGTGGCTGCGCCCTATTGCTGGCTCTACGATCAATGTCTGGCGATTCCCGCTCTCCTCGGTGGCGCCTATGCCTCTCGCTCGCAAAAGCTGCTTGTGGCCCTTCCGCTCCTGATTCTCATCATGGATATCGAAATCTGCGCAGTCAAAGTCTTTTCGCCCCTCTGGCTTTGGACAGCGCCCGCATGGCTCGTGTGGTACCTCTCCGCCTGCGCCACCGCAGAAGGAAAGGCAGCGGAACCGGCCCAGGCGCCAGCTTAACCACCTTCACACCGGGCTTCAGAAATCATCCAACACCTGGAATCGCGCGGTACAACATTTGTGTCAATGCCCGCGGCGAGACCTGGTTGCATAATCGATATAATTGCCATGACCACGCACAGAAAGGCGCCCTTGCATTGAAGAAGGAACGTAACTTCGCCGTTCTTCTGATTGCGATTGCATGCGCTTTCGCGGCTGTCTTCACCACTTTGTTTCTCAGCATCTTGCCTTTGAATCGCGCCATCGTTGCCAAGCGCGACTTCATCACCTACTGGGCCGCCGGCCACCAACTCGCCCATCACGGAAATCCCTACGATCCGGAAACGATGGACCGGCTCGAACGCGGCGCGGGATTTCAGGGAGGGACCTCCTATTACATGCGGAATCCGCCCTGGGCCCTGCCCCTTGCCCTGCCGTTGGGCTACTTCGACGCGACAACTACCGCGCTGCCATGGTCCTTGCTGATGCTGGGCATCCTCATCGCATCGGTGCGCATTCTTTGGAGTCTCTTTGGTTCTGCCGGCACGCATTTCGAATGGCTCGGATATTGCTTCCCACCGGCTTTGTTCTGCGTCATTCTCGGCCAAACCTCTATCCTTCTGCTGTTCGGATTGGTCCTCTTTCTTCGCCTGCACAAAACCCGCCCATTTTCCGCAGGAGCCGCGCTCTGGTTCTGTACGCTGAAGCCTCACCTGTTTCTACCCTTCGCGGTTGTACTGCTGGTATGGATCCTCGCCTCACGCAGTTATCGCATTTTGGCCGGGAGCTTGGCGGCCATGGCGGCGGGTGGCATGGTCACCGCGTTGATCGACCCCGCAGCGTGGAGCCAGTACTCGTGCTACATGCGCACGTCGGTCGTCACGCGCGAGTTTACCCCGTGCCTCGGCGACGTGCTGCGTGATTCCATCCGCCCCTCCGTGGAATGGCTCGCCTTCGTGCCTGCCGCTCTGGGCTGTGCCTGGGCGCTCGTTTACTTTTGGCCCCGACGGCTCACTTGGGACTGGCTCGAAAACGGCAGCCCGCTGATACTCGTATCACTTTTCGTCGCGCCGTTTGGCTGGATCTTCGATCAGGCGCTCGCCATTCCGGCTCTGCTCTACGCGGTGTCGAGAAATCCCTCGCGAGCATTGCTCGGCACTCTCGCCCTCATCTATATCCTCGTCGAGATCCAGATCGTCTCGCCGTTCGGGCTGCATTCGGCTGCATATCTCTGGCCGGCGCCGGTGTGGCTCGTGTGGTATCTCCTTGCCCGCGTCTCTGCCCGTAGGGTCGCTGACACAGCCGCCGTGGCGTCGCCGCTACTCAACTGATGCTAGCGGGCCGGAGATGTCGACCGCGGCTGCAAACTCCATCGCGTCTCCCCGTTCCGTCTGTGTCGCGCGAATCGTCCCTGCAGGAAGCTCCAGCACGCTCCGCGCCGTCAGGCAGGCCGAAAGGCGCCAGGGCCCTACGCTGTCGCGTATTTTTTTCACTTGGAGCTTGCGGTCTAGATAGACGAGATCGATGGGAAACTTCATGAAGAATGTGTGCACCGACTCGCAAGGCGCGATCCACAACCCTTCGCCCGGCTGCAGACATTTGCGTCCCAGGAGCCCTTTTCTGCGCGACGGACCGTTGTGTGCAGCCTCAAGCCGCAAAGCCAGCACAGTGCCGCGGGTGCGATTTAGAACTTGAAAGAGACCGGTAGGGCCTGACGGCGGCCGGGGCGCAAAAAACTGCTGCAGACCCTTTGCCATCCGTTGCAGCGGATTCATCCCTGCGCCTCGATGTCCTGTATGGCCCCGTACTCGCCGGTCTTATTGCTGCGGAGCTCCAGCTCCCATTCCTGCTGATGGCGCTCCGCCCCCGCCTGAATTCATCTGCCCCCCCGGTGTCCCGAATCCCCCTGTCCCGCTCTCGATCACCAGCTGTCTTTCAGGCTTCATGCTGTCGATGAGCTTTTCCACGGGTATCGTCGCTGGCGCCGGAGGTAATGTGTTCGCCGCCGTCTTCTCATCCGACTGGTGCATCGGAATATTCGAATTGGTCGGCATGAACGTCATCGGATACTTTAATGCCGGAACCGGCGTCCCGGCTGCAAATGGCGCCACGATCTCCGGCGTAACGATCACAATCAGCTCGGTATCGTTTCGGGTCACCGAATTCGATTGAAAGAGCTTCCCGAGGATGGGAATATCACCGATAAACGGAATCTTGTCAAACGTGTCGGTCAGACTTTTGTCGAGCAATCCACCGATGAGTAAGCTTTCGCCGTCGGCCAGTTCTACCTCGGTGTTCACTCGTCGCGTGGTAAGGCCCGGCACCGTAAACCCTGATAACGTTACTTCGTTGGTGTAGTCGAGCGCGCTCACTTCGGGCGCCACCTGCAGCCGGATCGTTCCCCGCGGAGTAATCGTCGGGATGAAGTTGAGCCGGATGCCGTATTCTTTGAACTCGATGCTCACCGCGGGCGTGCCGCCAGACGTACCCGACACAACTGGGTATGGATACTGCCCGCCAGACAGGAAGCTGGCTTCCTTGCCATTGGCTGCCATCAAATTCGGCTCCGCCAGCACTTGAACCACGCCCTTCGTCTCCAGCGCCGAGATGCTGGCGCCTGTACCCAGGCCAGGGAAGAACGCAAGCAGGTTCAGCTCTTGGGAAAACGTTGCCGAGGCGCCGCCCGGCTCTGCTAACGACTGCTGGCCAGATGAGCTGCCGCTGTTCGTGAGCTGTGGCGGAGAGAATTGGCCGGTGTTCACACCGCCAACGGCATTCCCCAGGCCGAGGTCGAAAAGATTGATCCCAAGTTGGCGTTCCTTGTTGCGATCCACGCTCGCAATGCGCACCTTCAGCAGGATCTGAGGATCGGACTTGGGCATATTCACGTCCAGCAGGTTCACAACCTTCCCCGCTGTCGAGGCAATTTCCATCGCACGTGCCGAGCTGGTCAGATCGTTTACCGTGCCACGCAAAAAGATGTTGTTGTTGCTGTAACTCACCCTGACGGTTTGACCCGGCAGCTCGGTCCTCAGTTCCCGACGGATCGAGTCGAGATTATCGCTCGATATCGTAGCAATGGGCCGCACCGTAATGTTGAAGAACTGGCGTCCACCGCGAATATCCCAGATAATCAGGCTCGTCTCGCCTGGAGCTTTGCCGTCGATCATGACTTCGGTCGGGCTCACAGCGGTGGCTTCTGCAATGTCGCCTAATCCAATGGCGACACGCTGGATCGGTTGCGCGCAGTCCACCAGCACCGCTTTGCCTACAGCTACAGAGAGTTCGTTCGTCGAATCTTCAAACGTAGCTCCCGCGGATGTCGGCGTCGACGGTGCAGCTTGAGCCAGCGCAATCCGCCCCGCACAAAGCGCTAGCGATAGCGCGCTGCAAGATACGATGATGACCCCAGCCTTCGGTCTCAATGCTGTCCCTCAGGTGAAGAGAATTTCTCTTCAGTGGATTTGGATCCGTTGATCACTTGGATCGAAAATGTGCTCGCCACCGGCTTGGGCGCCTTCTTGACCGCCGGATGCTGTGATGGCGGAGGAACCGATCCCGCAAAAAGCTCGCCCATTGCTGTCTGTGGAACCTTCGCAATCTGTGTATCCAGCGGATTGCGCAGCACTAGTTGAATCTTCAGGGAATTGCTGGCCAGGCTCAACGTCTCGGCCTGCTCCGGTGTCACCAGCAGATTCACCACCTGCACCTGCTGCGCCTTACCAGTGGCGTCCCTCTGAATGTCGGTGCCCGCGGAAAGAACCTGGATGTTTTGCAGAATCGTCTTCGTCACCACGCCTTCTGCCGCGCTTCCACCCGGAGGATTGCCCGAAACCAGGACATCGACGCGCATGCCCGGGGTCACGAATCCACTCACACCCACAACCTCATCTACCCTCACCGCACAGGCCCGCATGCCCGACGGGATGGTGGGCGCCAATCCGCCCCCGGAGCCGAGAATTGCCAAATGGCTTTCTAGAATCGGCTCCCCCTGATAAATCTGCGTGATGGCGCCGCGGCCAATCGCATCCTCAGGCTTCATAAGCACGCCCTTGGGCAGCGTGCCCGCAATGCTCATCGTGGTCAGGTCAGCGCTGGTCAGCACGGCACCCAGAGGAATATCTTTGGCAGCTGCGACTACCCGCGTCGTCTCCACGGGTTTTGATGTTGCTATCCTGACGCCCACAAGGCGAACAACCAGCCACGTGCAGCCGCCAGCGACCACCAATGCGATGAGAAGGATCGTGATAAGTCTTCGATTCATCCCTTAGCCTGTTCGACCCGGCCCTTCGGCCGGCTCTGCCTTTCTCGCGCCGTTTCGGTTGCTATCTCCAGAAAATCGGCTGTCCTTCGCACGCTCTTCCCTGAGAAGTGTGCTGCATTCAGTGCTTGAGGGTTGAGCGCCTTCATAGTGTATTCCCTTAAAACCTTTTGCATGCTGCCTCTGTTTGTCCATTCGCACGTGAGGAATCAAAAGAGCTATGGGGTAGACGGCCGAATTGCGCGATTCTGATTCTGGTCACACAACTTCGCAATCTTGCAACGGCGTGCTTCCATCCTGCTTGCGTTGTTGGCCGACTGCTCTATTGCAAGTTTACCGTCACTTTACCCGATTTTTTGAGATTGCGTTTGCATCTTCCGTGTTATATTCGCGCCTCTGGATGTGCGAATGTGGCAGAATCGTGATACAAGTCTCTCCTGCCCTGGGCAAAATTCGGTCGGTCGCTGCCTGTGTCGGGGGATCTCTATCGTTGGTCATGGCTTCTCAAACGATCACACTCTTTACGCAACAGAACGACTTCGGGCCGCGGCCCACTTCCTTCGCCGCCTCGATCGTCATGCATGCCATGACGGCGGCCCTCGTCCTCTTCGGCCTCGCCTACAAGCCGCCCTCTGCCAGGGTGGTCACAGAGCGTTATGCGATGCGCGAGCTCGACCTGAACGAGCAGCAGATGCAGGCTGTGCGCAATCTCATTCCCTATCCCCCCTCGCATCCAGGGCCCCGCGCGCCCGCTTCTGCCGGCAACTCGGCTCCGAGCCCTCCTGTCCCGCGTCCCATGACGCAAGCCAAGACCGGCCCACAAACACTCATTCAGGCCGATCTGCTAAAACCAATCACTCTGCCTGAGCCGATCCCGCTGCCGCAGATTGTCATCTGGTCGCCCAGCAAGACGATCGTGAAGAAAATCGTTCCGCCCTTGCCTCAGAAGCCAACTGCGGCCAATGTAAAACCCAACCTCGAGCGGCCCAATGAAGAAATGAATCTGGCCGATGTCAACATCTCCGCCGGTTTTCATCCTTCAGCCAAGTCCATCGTTCCGCCAAGCACCACGTCGCCGGTCACGGTCCCGCTTCCACAGCAGGTTCAGTTGCCACCGGTCACCGCCACGCAACCCACGGCGCAGCCTGCGCCGGCCGCCATCGTCTCGCTCTCTGACCTGCGCATGAACAACGGAACGGCTAACCTTCCGCCCGTCAGTGAGTCAGCGATGTCCACGACGCAGGGCATGCTGGCGCCCAACCAGATGCGCGATCTTGCCCTGCCGGCGAAGGAAATCCCCCCGGGCAATCCGGGACAGGGCTCCGGCTCGGGCTCCGGCAAAACCAATGGCGCCGCGAACGGCGCAGGTCAAGGTTCGGCTCCTCCGCAGAATAACGGCGGCCCCGCTGCCGGACAGGGTGCTCAAGGCAAGCCAAACGGATCAGGTCCCGCAGCAGCCACCGGCACACCCAACGCCTCCAATTCCTCGCAGGGGGCGCCAGGCACCGATCAGAATGGACAAATCACTTCGACGCAGATCACGTTGCCCAAGGACGGGCGCTTCGGAGCCGTTGTAGTGGGAGATTCGCTCCAGGATCAGTTTCCCGAGGCATCCGGAGTCTGGGGCAGCCGCATGGCCTACACCGTCTACTTGCACGTCGGCCTGGCCCACAACTGGATCATGCAGTATGCGATTCCGCGCACCTCTGATGCTGCCAACGCTGGAACCGTTATTCGCCTTGATGCTCCCTGGCCCTACAGCATCGTGCGGCCCAACCTCGACCCAGGTTCCGTCGATGCCGACGCCATCATGATCCACGGATACATTGACCAGTCCGGACGCTTTGAAAAACTCACCATGGTCGTCCCGCCGGCCTTTCCTCAGGCGCAGTTCGTCCTCGCCGCACTCGCCAGATGGCAATTCCGGCCGGCCTTGCAGGATGGTCAATCCACCCGCGTCGAAGTGCTGATTATTATTCCGGAGCAGCTCGATTAAACGTCCCTGCCGCCTTGGCTATGGCTCTGTGCCCAGTTCACCATACGCCGCGGCCGCCGCAAGGGGAGTCACCACCGGCGCCGCCGCTCCAACAAATTCCGTGAGCGGTGCGGTTGTATCCTTGTTCGCCACCCATACGTTGCCCGATGGATCAATGGCGATTCCATAGGGGAAAAGCCCCGTGCCCACATATCCATTTGTGCCCGACATCGCCACGCCGCTCGAGTTGAATTCGCTCACGCTGTTGCTGTTTCCGCCGTTGTTCGCCGTCCACACATTGCCGATTCCGTCGATGGCGATTCCATACGGATTCGCCAATCCGCCTCCGGTGAATCCATTGGGATCTGGAGACGCAATCGATCCGTCGGCGTGGAACTCAGTGATGCTGCCGGTGCCGCTGTTCGTCACCCAAATGTCGCCCGATCCGTCCACGGCGATCCCATACGGCACAAGCAATTGGTTCTCCGATACAAATGTAAAAACGGGCGGTTGGCCAGCCACTTTATTAGGCGAAGCTTTCACGACATATGACGGTGAAGCGCCGTAGCCTGTCACCCATACGTCGCCCGATGTGTCTGCGGCAATGCCCCCTGGTTCAGCAACACCTCCGAACCCTCCGGTACCTGACGATGGCGCGCCGCTGCTTTGGAATTCACTCAACGTGCTGCTGCCGAAGTTTGAAACCCAAATGTTGCTGCCGGTGTCGATGGCAATCCCGTACGGGTTGGATAGTCCGCTGCCCTGTGGCTTGGTCCTAACCGCGCCGGAAGCGAAGAATTGGGTGAGGCTGTTGCCGTAAAAATTCGCTACGGATACAAGCCCTGAAGCGTCGATCGCTACGCTTGTCGGGTTGTTCAATGCTCCTTGCCCGAATCCAGTGGAACCGGATGCCGCAACCACGCCCAGGTAGTTGAGTTCACTCAAGGTGCCGGACTGGAAGTTTGGCACCCAGATGTTGCCGGATCCATCAACGGCGATGCCCTCGGGCGCGAATCCGCTGCCATCCAGTCCACCCCCTGTGTAAGTGACCGCGACCGTAAAGTCGTTCGGCTCGGCGATCGTCGGCTGAAACGGCGAGTTTGCCGTTGCCAGCCCATACAGGTTGTCGATGTTGGCTCCGGGGTTGTGCGCAATGTTGATCGCCGCCGTCGCCGTGTCCGCAGGTGCCGTGGTCCCATTCATCGCGTTGCTGAACAACGTGGTGCATTCCGTCGAAGACGGCCCCGTCGAGTTAATGCACGCCGCCAGAATGTCGGCCAGCGTGTTGATCTCGGCTTGCGGCACGGCTCCATTGCCCGCCGGGGTCGTTGCCAGCGGCAAACCAGTGCTCTGGTTCACAAGATTCGTAATGCTGTTGAACGCATCGGTAATGCCCATCGTCGCCAGTGCGGTGCTTGAACTCGCTACGTGCATCGGGTCCGTCGTAAAGCCGGCGAGGGCATACGCTGTTGTTACTGTTGATACCTCATTTACGACAACATACTGCGAAGCGAAGTTCGGCGAGTTGCACGAACCCAAACCTGCCAGCAGTCCCGCGGCCGCATTGGGCACTCCCGGTGTCGGATCGCCCCCAATCGCGTACAAGTACACCTGCGCGGTCCCGCTCGGACAGGTGTAGTCGCCCGAAATGCTGAAGGCGCCGCCTGCCCCGGTGGTCACGTAGTAGTGGCTGTTGCCATCTTTGGTCGTGCCGCTTTTGTTGAGCAGCAGTGAAGTCGACGCGCCGCCGTAGCCATTGGAGTTCGCGGCGTAGAGATAAACATGGGCGCCCACAATGGGCTGCTGCCCGCCGTGTACGATGCCCTTCAGAGCTACGCCAGGTACAGGATTCGTCACAATAGGCGTCGTGACTGGCACGCCCGAACAGCCGGCCAGAAGCAGAGCACACGAAATCGCCACAATCGGCCAGGAATTACGCATGGGGGAGACTCCCTTCCTCGGTTGTGTCGCATTACTACCGGGTTTTCTGAGTCGTTGTTACCGGTTTTTGCTCCGGAAGTCAACCCCACGAACTATGTACCCGCCGGGATCAGCCGCGGAACGGTCAGGTTGTTGGTGATGGCCCGGAAGATTGCCGTCAGCTTCGTCAGGTTCTGGTTGCTCGGAGCCGACGCCTGGCAGCCGTCCCCGTCGTCAGAGTAGAAATTCACCTGGGCCGAAGCCATTGCCGCCAGCGCATCACAGCCTTGCAATCCGGGACCCCAGGTTCCACCCTTGGTCGTCACCGAGGCGCTGTAGGTCTTGTCCGACTTGCAGCTCCCCGTCGTCGGCGAACCGTATCCGATCGTATAAACGACCGTTCCGGCGTTGGCCGCTGACTGCGCCGCAATCACCGCTTGCCCGCATTCACCCAGCGCCGAAGGGTATGCGTACGATTTGTATCCCGTGGGATTCGTCGTCGCCGTCCCCGTCCCGTTCAGCATGCCCTCGCTGGCAATCATGCTGATCGGACTGGTGGTGCACGCCCCGCCCGTGGTGTAGGCGTTCGACGCGCACGCGGTCGCGTCACCGTCGCTCAGAATGATCATCGCGTTCTTTGAGCCAGGATTCGACGTCTGCTGCGATGCCAGGAGCGCTTGCGCCGCATAGATCACCTGCGCATAGTAGGTCCACTCATAGCGGGTCGAAATCCCGTTGCAGGCGTTCCTGCCAGTGCCGCTGTTTACGCCGTCGCCCGCTGCGATCACGATATTCGAGGCCTGGTTCAGGCCCGTAGCTGTGTCCGAGCTCTTGAAATCGTTAGAGAGCGTGACGATCTGGTACGTATCCCCTGTCGGCAATGTCATGTTCGATGGCGGATCAGGAAACGTGTAGGCTACTGCTGACGGGCTCGCGCCCGAGCAGTTGTAGTCATCCGGAGCCGACGTCGTGGTTACCGCGGGGAATACAACCAGGCTCACGTTGTCCACTCCCGTAGCGCCGCTTTTGGTGCAGTCCTGATTCAGCTGGCAGGGATACAGATCCTGCAATAGCGCCTGGATCCCCAGTTTCGCGCAGCTAAGCTGAGTCCCGCTGCATTGCAAGCCGCTGTCCGAGTAGTCCATCGATGGCGTCGCATCCAGGACGATCGCAATGTTCCACGGCGTATTCGTGCCGCCGCGCATCGCCGCTTCCGCTGTGGCCGACAGGTTCATGGTCCGGATTCCAACCAACCCGCCAAACCACAACTTCACCTTCGCGGTCTGCGTCACTGAGATCGCGTTGTATCCGCCCGTGCCGCCAGTGGCCGTCTCGCAAGCTACATTGAATTTCGTGTTGATCCCGCTCGAACACACAAAGGTCGGCGTCGCGATCACACTCGTCAGCATGGGGTTCGCGTTCAGCTCGCCCGTTTGCGAGCTGTAAAGCGTCACATTCGTCGCCGCTTGAGTTGTGTTCGGCATCGCCTGTGCACCCGCCATCGTCGCGGCGTTTGTCGACGCCACCAACTGCTGGTAGGCGTAATAAACGTGGCCGGCCTCAACCGAGGCTCCTGCAAGAGCCATCATTGAACCTGCCGCGAACATCATGGCCATGGCTGTCTGGCCGACTTCATTCTTGAGCAACTTGCGCATTAAAGGAATTCCCAACCATTTCATCGGTGAAATTCCCCCTTTCAGTTGGTGAGCGCCGTCTCCAAATGGCACGGAGCGGTAGATGAAATGAAATACCGTACTTGGGGTGGTGGAGATGCCTAGCTGGCGGTGAAGCGTCCGCTTGGCGCAGGATTCCCCTGCACTTAATGCCATTCGCTTTCGGTTGTTGGGAGAGCCCGATTCGAGAATCAGGACCAAAAGGCGTGACAGACACGCCCGCGAATGCGTGATAAGCACATGGAGGCTGCCGCGTTCGTCTCTTTGCGATACCATCGAACGGCCTCGCCGACGCTACAGTGACCTCTTGGGGAGTTTGTGACTTTCTTTATGATCGTGATTAGCTTGGTAACCTTAAATTGCACTTTAGTGCTACACGGCAATTATTTAAGTAATACAAGTCGCAAAAAGACCGCCCCTCTCGCCCGCTGCCTGTCCCCGGACACATGTGAAACCAATGCTCTTCCAGGCGAACACTATGCGAAGAGCGGCGGTATGAGAGAGCCCCTTCCCTCGCCACCCTCCGTCCCACGCTTTGGGCTCCAACAAAAAGAGCACAGGCTCAGCGCCGATGCCCTTTCTGTCCTTCCCTGGTTGATCCTCGGCTATGTGGTGCCATTTGGGATCATCCGCGGCGTGGTCATATTGTCGGTAATCGCGCGGAAAATCGCCGTCAGCTTGGTGATGGCTTGATTACTCGGAGTCGTCGCCTCGCAGCCACTTCCGTCGTCCGAGTAAAAATTGATCTCGGCCGAAGCCATCGCCGCCAGCGCATTGCAGGCTTGCTTTCCCGGGCCCCAGCTTCCGCCGTTGGTCGTCACCGAGGCGCTGTAGGTCTTGTCCGTAACGCAGCTCCCCGACGTCAGCGAACCGTACCCGATCGTATAGACGGTGGTTCCGGCGTTCGCCGCTGCCTGCGCCGCCAGCACCGCCTGCCCGCATTCACCCAGCGCCGACGGGTATGTGGGGTTGTTATAGCCGTTTGGATTGGTCGTATGCGTCCCCGTCCCGTTCAGCATGCCCTCGCTGGCAATCAAGCCGATTGGGCTGCTGCTGAGCGCGCCCCCCGCGGTGTAGGCATTCGATGCGGTCGCATTCAGGTCGCCGTCACCGAGAATGATAATCGCGTTCTTTGAGCCCGGATTCGCCGACTGCTGCGTTACCAGGGCGGCTTGTGCCGCATAGATTATCTGTGGATAGTAGGTCCACTCAAAGCGGGTCGAAATCCCACTGCAGCCACTCTTCGAGCCGTCGCCCGCTGCGATCACCATATCCGAGCTCCGGTTCAGGCTTGAAGCTGTGTCTGTCGTCTTGTAATCGTTATCCCAACTGATCACCTCGTACGTATCCCCTGATGGCAGTGTTACGTTCGACGGCGGGTCGGGAAACGTGTAGGCCACAGCTGAAGGGCTCGAGCCCGAGCAGCTGTAGTCGTCCGGAGCCGTCAACGTGGTTACGGCGGGGAACACCCATAGGCTCACGTTGTCCACTCCCGCAGCCCCGCTGGCGGTGCAGGTCTGATTCAGCTGGCAGGGATACAAATCCTGCAACAGCGCCTGAATTCCCAGTTTCGCGCAGCTAAGCTGAGTCCCGCTGCATTGCGTGCCGTTGTCCTGGTAGCCCATCGATGGCGTCGCGTCCAGAATGAGGGCGATGTTCCACGGCACGTTCGTGCCTCCCCGCATGGCCGCGGTCGCCGTCGCCGACAGGTTCATGGTCCGAATCCCGACCAGGCCCCCAAACCACAAATTCACCTTCGCCGTTTGTGTCACTGAAAGCGCGTTGTAGCCCCCGCTCGCGCCGGTCGCCGTGCTGCACGGCACATTGAAGCTGTTCGTGACCGTGCTCAGGCACAGAAATGTCGGCGTCGCCTTCGCACTCTGCAACATCGGGCTCGCGTTCAGCTCGCCTGATTGCGAGCTGTAAAGCGTCACATTCGTCGAAGCCTGGCTCGTGCTGGGCATGGCCATCGCCCCGGCCATTACGGCAGCATTCGTCGACGCCAGCAATTGCTGATACGCGTAATAAACATGGCCGGTCTCAACTGAAGCTCCCGCAAGCGCCATCATGGCGCCCGCACTGAACATCATCACCACTGCCGTCTGCCCCTTCTCACTCTTCAGGAGCCTGCGCATCATACGAATTCCGAACCGTTTCATGTGACCTCTCTTCTCGCTCAGCCGGCGCCATCACAATCGGCGCATTGCTGATCGCCGCTTTTCATCAACCTCTCCGTACGCGCAGCAATCCCTGGCCGTGACGGCTTTCGCTCCGCCTCACCTTCGCTGTCCTCGATTAGAGGAAACGAACTTCCGGTGCCTGGCTCAGAGATTCAAATTGCGCCGCTGGGGAAAGTTGCGCTTCGATCATGAGGTTGTATCTACTCGGCCCCTTGGGTGACTTCGCCGTCGAGTCGTGACTCCACAGCGCCCTTCCCAGGAACCTGGGGATCTCAAGTTATGATCTTGGTTCCGCAGTAACCAATCCATTGCACTTTCGTGCTAGTTGAACGGTTACCTCAATAACATGTCGAAATAGACGAAGAAAAAGCGAAGAAAGCCGCCTGTCCTGCGCGCCATTTTCTGCAGACAGCAAAAAGGGCACGGGATTCAAGCCCGTGCCCTTCATCAAATTTGCCTGTGTTCCCTTGTCTTAGTGAGGCTCTTTCTATGTTGTGCCGGGAGGAACCAGCCGCGGTGATGTCAGGCTGGTTACCACCGCCTCGAAGATCTGCGCCAGCGACTTATAGTTTCCGTTCACACCATTCACTGGCTGGCATCCCTGCGATACGTCGGAAAAGAACGTGTTCGCATTCGAAGCCATCGCGGCAATCGCGTTGCAGGGTGAGCGCGCGTTCGTGCCACCGGGCCAGCTCTCCGCGCCGTCTGACAATCCGGTCAAAGTGTAGTTTTGGTCCGACGTGCACCCTGACGTCTCCGATCCGAAACCAATGGTGTAGACAATCGTTCCCGCTGCCGTCGCCTGCTGCGCCGCATACACTGCCTGCCCGCACATTCCCACCGCCGACGGAAACGCCGGGCACTGGTAGCCCGCGCAACTGGTACCGCTTCCGGTCTCGGGATTCGTGGAAGAGTTTCCCGTGCCGTTCAGGCAACTTCCGTTCGTCTTGACGTTCGTGCAGGTCGGGTTGTTGTCTGCCACGATTTGCCCTGATGCCGCCGAGGCCGTCGCATCGCCGTCGCTCAGGATGATCATGACGTTCTTTGATAGCGGGTTCGCTGTCTGCTGCGTTACCAGCGCCTCCTGTGCCATGTTTATGACCTGTGCGTAATAAGTTCCCTGTCCGCCCGGCGCCGAAAGGCCATTGCATCCGGAACCGCTGTAGCCTACCGCCATCGCCAAAGCCGATGAACCAACCAGACTCGTATTCGAACCGCTGCCGTTTGACTTATAACCATCGTTGAACGGAATGATCTCGTACTCGCCTGGATAGGGGTTTGACGAACTTACCGAACCACTTTCCATGTTGAGATTCTGAGTGCTTCCCGGTGTCACGTTGATAAAGTTGTACGGCACGCTCTTCACCCCGCCGCCCCCAAATCCACCGCCCCCGGACGAGCAGTAGTCCTGCTTATAGTTGTTCGCGCTGTACGCCGTGCTCACCGCGGGAAACACAAACAGCGCCACGTCGTCAACGTAGGCTGTGCCTGAGGTGCAGCTTGTACCCGATGCGCAGGGATCCATATTCTCCAGCATCGTCATGAATCCCGCGACCGCGCACGCAATCTGCGAGCTTGTGCAACCCACTTCACCCTTGACGGTGTCTTGCATCGATGCCGTTGTGTCCATGATGATGGCGAGGTTGTAAGGGATATTCTGCCCACCCCGCGTCGCCGCCGTCGAAGTGGCTGCGATGTGCATCTTCGGCATGCCCACCAGGCCCCCAAACCACAACGGAACATCCGCCGTCTGCGTCACCGTGATGGCGTTGTACCCCGTGGCGCCGCCCGGCGGAGAAATGCACGCAACATTGTATGGGGCGCCACTCAGGGTGGTTGAACAGAAGAGGTTGGTCGTCGTAATTGCAGCGTTTTGCAGCAAGGTGCTCGTGTTGTACCCGCCACTCACTGAACTGTATAGCTGCACCGAACCATCCACCGCAGCCGTATAGGTCGCGCTTGTAGTTGTATCCAGCAGAGCGGCCGACATGGTTTGCGCGCCCGCAATCGTCGCCGCGTTCGTTGACGATACGAGTAGCCGGTACGCGTAGTAAACGTGGCCTGATTCAAGACCGGTCGCGCACAGCGCCATCACTGCGGCAAGGGTCACCGCTACTACAACGATGGTTTGGCCCTGAGCATCCCTCAAGAACTTGCGCAACGACAAATTTCGAGACTCTTTCATGAGACTGACCTCTCTTTTCGCTCAGCTCGCGCCTCCAACGGCGCCTGACTGTCGGCGTGTTCGTCATTCGTACCGGCAGTGCCGGTCCGTACAGCGATACCTCGCCATGACGATTTCTTAAGCTCCACCTTCGCGTCCTGAAATCCGGGAAACGAACTTGCGGTGGCCCGCTCAAAATTAGAAGTTGCGCCTCAGGGGAAGCAAGCGCTCCGAGCATGAGGATTTCTTTACCTGAGTCACCTGGGTTGATCTCACCGTCGTTTGCTTTGTCGAGTAGGGTCATGGCGCTGAACGGGCTTCGCATGATGCCGTTGTCTCCATGACCCTCTCTAAAAGCCGGACGGTGGGTTTTCCCCAGTACGGCTTCAAGGCTGACGTATCGGGTGGTGCCTTCCTACAGATCGAATTGCTTAATCCTGCTCCCGGAATACATAACTCGCACCATAGTTTGCATCCACCTTTCGTATCGTTCCAGACTGAGACCTGGTCTCCCGCACTGAGTCGGGCAGGTATTCTTTTGCGATACCGTCATTCAAGCCTCACGGCTTTACCCCAGAGGCCCTCGCTCCGGTCAGGGTTATATTGTCCCTGTCCATCAACACTTATTGGCCTCATCCGAGCCACTCACGAGCACTCCCCGATTTCCCAGCCTTGCCGGTTATACGAGGAGCCTTGGCTGTGCGGGAGCGCCTAGGCCGCCCATGAGTGGGTCCGAGCTTTCGCTCACTAATCCTTGTCAGCATGCTGTCCTCTGAGACCACGGAGAGTTCGCCAATTGCATATACCCAGTTCCTTCACTGGCGACACAGCCTTCATCACGTACGGATGGATTCGGCACTCTCGACACCCCCATCACAGTCCGCTACCGATGGGAAACCCATTTCGTGGCTAACGATTCACATTTGCTACGGCCTGCTGACTTGCTCGCCTCCCTGACGGACCCGACTCCGCTTTCGCTTTGCCGGCTGAGGCTTTTACTTCGGAGCTTTCAGTCGGGTCGATCACTCTTCCCGCTGTCCGATATGACTACAGTAGCAACTGGGCAAGTTCTACTGGCAGGTCCTTCCTCCTGCTGGATTAGCAGCTAGCTTCGCTGCGCCCGTGCGGTGGCTTTCCCAGGGACAAGGGGCTATCTATGTATGATCTTAGATCAATTACGGTCTATCCATTGCACTTTTGTGCCAGAAAAAGGTGACCGGAAAATGACCGCGTTTGATGTGACCTTTGGTGACGATCGCACGTTCCGGTCGTAACCACGCGCTGCAAACACCCCCCTGAAATACCCTCAGCCACGACGGAGAGAGAGCTGAAAATCTCCCCGGCCGCAAAAAAGGGCACTGGATGCGCTCCCGTGCCCTTCGTTAATTCTGCTTGCTTTCCTTCGCTCGGCTCAGCGTTCTCTATGTCGTGCCGGGAGGAACCAGCCGAGGTGACGTCAGGCTGCTTACAACCGCCTGGAAGATCTGCGCCAGCGACTTATAGTTCCCGTTCACGCCATTTACCGGCTGGCATCCCTGCGAAACGTCGGAATAGAACGTGTTTGGATTCGAAGCCATCGCCGCAATCGCGTTGCACGGTGTGCGTGGGTTCGAACCACCGGGCCAGGTCACCGCGCCGTTTGTCAACCCGGTTAAGGTGTAGGTTTTGTCCGACGTGCACCCTGACGTCTCCGACCCGAACCCGATCGTATAGACCAGCGTTCCCGCCGCTGTAGCCTGTTGCGCCGCCCACACCGCCTGTCCGCACATTCCCACCGCCGACGGAAACGCAGCGCAGTTGTAGCCGTAGCACTGGCCGTTGTATGTGCCCGCGGGGTTCGAGGTGCTCGTTCCCGTCCCGTTCAGGCAAGTGCTGGGCGAGGTTTTGCAAGACGTGTTGCTCACATTGTTGTCGGCCACGATTTGGCCTGAACCCGCGTCCGCCGTCGCATCGCCGTCGCTCAGGATAATCAGGACGTTCTTTGACAGTGGATTGCACCCTGTACATGTTTGCTGTGCGACCAACGCCTCCTGTGCCATGTTAATGACCTGTGCGTAATAGGTTCCCTGCCCGCCCGGCGCCGAAAGGCCATTGCACCCGGAACCGCTGTAGCCTACCGCCATTGCCAAAGCCGATGAACCAACCAGACTCGTATTCGAACCGCTGCCGTTCGACTTATACCCATCGTTGAACGGAATGATCTCGTACTCGCCTGGATAGGGGTTTGACGAACTTACCGAGCCACTTTCCATGTCGAGATTCTGAGTGCTCCCCGGAGTCACGTTGATAAAGTTGTACGGCACGCTCTTCACCGAGCCGCCTCCGCCCCCGGACGAGCAGTAGTCCTGCTTATAGTTGTTCGCGCTGTACGCCGTGCTCACCGCGGGGAACACAAACAGCGCCACGTCGTCAACGTAGGCTGTGCTTGAGGTGCAGCTTGTACCCGATGCGCAGGGATCCATATTCTCCAGCATGATCATGAATCCCGAGACCGCGCACGCGATCTGCGAGCTCGAGCAACCCGCTTCACCCTTGACGGTGTCTGCCATCGATGCTGTGGTGTCCATGATGATGGCGAGGTTGTAAGGGATATTCTGCCCACCCCGCGTCGCCGCGGTCGAAGTGGCCGCCATGTGCATCTTCGGCATGCCCACCAGGCCGCCAAACCACAACGGAACATCCGCCGTCTGCGTCACCGTGATGGCGTTGTACCCCGTGGCGCCGCCCGGCGGTGAAATGCACGCAACATTGTATGGGGCGCCACCCAGCGTGGTTGAACAGAAAAGGTTGGTCGTCGTCAACGTAGCGTTCTGCAGCAAGGTGCTCGTGTTATACCCGCCCGTCACTGAGCTGTATAGCTGCACCGAGCTATCCACCGCCGCCGTATAGGCCTGGCTCGAAGTCGTATCCAGCAGAGCGGCCGACATGGTCTGCGCGCCCGCAAGCGTCGCCGCGTTCGTTGACGATACGAGCAGCCGGTACGCGTAGTAAACGTGGCCTGATTCCACGCCCATCGCGCACAACGACATCACCGCGGCAAGAGTCACTGCCACCATAACCATCGTTTGTCCCAGGGTGTCGCGCAGGAACCTGCGTATAAAGAAAGTACTTAAGCGATTCATTGGCCGCTTGCTCCTTTCCGGCCGCATTCTTAGTATGAGATCATCCCGTCCGTCGCGGATAGATTACTCTTAGGGCTGAATGTCAGAATTGGTAACCATGAGCACGCATCACTGACCTTGAGCGCAACCGGTTGGTTCGCCGTTTGGACCTGCGTGTCCCGCAGGGATTTGCGTATAAAGAAAGTTCTTGAGCGATTCATTGGCCGCTTGCTCCTTTCCGGCCAGGTTCTCGTCTTAGTAAGACATCGTCCCTTCCGTTGCTGTCAAAGGGCTCTTGGGGCTTAATCCCAAAATTGGTATCCATGAGTACGCATAACTGACTGTGAGCGTAACTGGATAGTTCTCAGTCTGGTCTGCCACGCCACCCGTGCAGCTGAAGCCGCTCCCGGTCGTGGGGCCGAATGGGTTGGCTTTTCCGGTACTGTCTGTAATCCACATCGTGTACGTAAACTTTGATGCCGTCCAGTTCGGCAGCGTTCCCGTGATCGACGTGACCGCCGCCTTGCACGGGTCAGTCGTGATCCCCCGCTGCTCCGAAACAGACTGTATCGCTGTCGAAGTTGCGTTCGACAGTTGCTGCATGCTGTAAAGCGCCAGCGAAAACGAGGCCGCACCCGTCAGGACCGTGAAAAACACCACCCCCGTTATTGCAAACTCAAGCAGCGATGTGCCTTCATCGCCGCCCATCCGCGCGGCGCGCTGCGCAGCACGAGCAAACAATATCCGCAATCTACCCGGGTTGCAATTCGGGATCATCTTCCCCCTCCTGACGCACTCGCTTCCATTCCCACCCTGGAGTCCTTATCGAGCGGTCTGTCAACAAAACCTCCAATTGCTTCGCCTCTCAAATCCCCGGCTTCACTCGCCCATCGCCGTCGCTGACGAAGTCAGTTGGCTCGTGGGAGTTTTGGAGAAATATAACGGCATCCACTTGTAGTTGTAACTGACTGTCACTGTCTGGGGTTCGTTCGTCGCTTCCGCCGTTGATGCCGCCTCTCCCGCTCCGGCCGCCTTGCAGGTCAAGCTTCCTGTCGTCGGACCGTATGTCGCGGTCGTGCCGGCGGCGTTGGTGATGGTGACCGTATACGTAAGCTTCGTGCTGTCGAGGTTCGGCACCGCCGCGGTCACCTGCGCGACCACCTGGGCGCAGGGATCGGTGATCGTGCCCGCCGTTGCTCCGAGCACCTGCGCCGCGCCTGAAACCGCGTTGCCTAGCTCCTGCATCTCATAAAACGCCATCGAGAATGAGGCAGCACCCATCATCACCGTCAGCAACAAAGGCAATGTCACCGCACACTCGAGCAGCGCGTTGCCCTCCTCGCCCTTGAAACCAACGGCGCGCATCAGAGTGCACAGACACAAATGGGCCCGCCTGCGCAGGCCCCAACTGATCGTCATCGCTCTACCTCCCCGCTGGTCAACTTCGGACTTCCCCTTCGTCCATGCCGTCGTCCCATCCATCTTCCATGCGCTCCCGAGCGCCGGTCATTGGCTCTGGTTCAACTGTGCAAGAAAGCGCTCAATATCCCTCTTGCCGGCCGCATCAAGAATGGTGACCTTCCCCCTGGCCGGATCCTTTTCATCATCGGCCAGTACAAACTGCAGCCCGACACCATCAGGTCCCCAGCGAACCGCTCGCGAATGGACCGCGATCGAGCGTTCCGTCATCTCCTCGCCGCAGTTCGTCCTCTGCAAGGTCATCAGAACCAGCGTTCCCGGGTACCAGCGCTCCTCGGTCACCACATAAAGTCCCGATGTGCTGATGTCGCGAACTGCCTTTGCGTCCGGCGCCGATCCATTCCAGTAGTATGCGGCCAGCCCCGGTTCCTTGGTCCGCGGAGCCTTTCGCGGATCCGGCGACCACCACCGTCCCAGCCAGCTGCGCAACTGCTTGATCTTGTCCGAGCTCGGATTCGTCAGATCCATCACGTGCATCTGCCTGGATTCGCGGCTTTCCTGCCCCGGGCGCGTCTCGAGTTCCAGAAGTCCGGGACCGCCGCTCCACAATGGCTTCTCGCGCAATACTGCCGCGCCCGCGATAAGCGGTGATTCCGCGCTCTCATCGTGCGAGCTTGTCAACTCCTGCAATTGGCGCTCCATCTCTTCCGCAACACACAGCACAAGCCGATCGCCAAGCTGCGTCTGCGATGTATAAATCGAGTGCGCCGGCAGGGCCAGTACACTCTTCGGCCGCGGGCTGAACGAGCTCACCTGAAAGGTCGGGTAAGATTCCACCATGTCGATGACCTGGCACTCTTCGTCCAGGTAAATCAGGTCAAGCGGTGCTGGCATTCCGACTGCCTGGATCCCGTGGAACGAGTTCATCCACACCCCTTCGCCGGATTTAAGCGGAGACGCCGCGATGAATTCCCCGAGGTGGACAGGCTGCATGTCAACGACTCTGACATCCAGACCCAGAAAACACTCCCGCGTCTGGTTATAGGCGCAATGACTCCGCGATTCGACGTTTTCAAATCCAGTCGATAACAGCGCGCCTTCCTCAGTTTCTCTCAGCTTCGCGCTTGACCGTCTGGATTGCTCGATAACTTTCATACAGAACCTAGCCCCTTTTCTCCCTCGTGGCAACTTACCAAAGGGTGCACTCCACCCCTCCACTGCCCTTCGAGGCCACCGCGACATCTGCCGCCTGAAACCTTGGCTCCCGGCAATGAATTGCTAAATTCTCCTTGGCGCCATGTTGGTTTCATAACGCCCCGGAATTTCGCGCCGCCTATTTCACTCGCGTGCGGCGGCGTTGAATCAGAATCGCCAGAATAACAACCGCTAAAACTGCGGCAGCAATTCTGAGAATCGAGTCACTCGGCATGTCAATCTCCCCTTCCTGCGTTACTGGTTCATCTTGCTGAACGACTCCATCATGATAATTACGGCCGGACCTAGTGTAACCAGAAATAGCGCAGGGAAAATGAAAAACACGAGGGGAAACACTAGTTTTACCGAGGTCTTGGCTGCCATCTCCTCGACCATTTGCACACGCTGCGTGCGCAGCGTGTCGGCGTGAACCCTCAGCATTTTTGCAATGCTCGTGCCGAATTGTTCCGTCTGCACCAGCATCGAAACCAGGTTGCGCAAAGAATCAACGCCTGCGCGCTCGCCCATGACCTTCCAGGCATCGGATCGGGCGCGGCCGGCGCGCTGCTCCAACACCACCACTCCCATCTCGTCGCATATATCTGGATGCGCCTTGCCCAGCTCCTGCGCCGTGCGCGCCGTGGCTTGGTCCAGGCTCAGACCTGCCTCCATGCAGATCACCAGCAGATCGAGCACATCCGGCAGGCCCTTCTGAATCCGTTTCTGCCGCGCGTCAATTCTTCGCCCCAGCCAGAAATCGGGGGCCAGAAAACCCAGGCCCAGAGCCAGCACATACACAAAGAACGGCGACAGGCTGGCCAATCCGGTCACCATTGCCACTAGACACAGCACCAGCGGCGTCACAACCTTGAAGCCATAGAAGAGCTTCACCGCCGACTCGTCGCGAAAGCCTGCGCGGGCCAGGCGCTGCTTGATGACCGAGACTTCCTTCTCGCTCTTCGGCATCACCTGCTCGAAGCGCTCCACCACGTTGCCAATCGAGAACCCCGTCTGCTTGATGGTTGAGATCAGGCTCTTCTGCTCGCGGCGCGGATTGATGACCTCACTGATGCGCCTCACCATCACTTCGCGATAGAACAGCAGAAGCCCGGCGCTGGCGATCAGCAGGAAGACGGCTAGAAATGTGAAGGCCGCAAATCCCATAATTCTCCCTTACACGTCGATGTCGACAATCTTCTGAATCACAATCGCGCCCAGCACGATTAGGCCGAATGCGCCCCACATCATTTCAATTCCGATCTTGCGATGCCACAGAATGCTGATCATGTCGGGATCCACAATATAGATGCCAATGCCCAGCGCGACCGGCAAGGCCGTCAAAATCCACCCCGTGAGACGTCCCTGCGCCGTGTGTGTCATGATTTGGCGCTTCAGCCGGAACCGTTCCCGGATGACGTATGCCGTCTTGTCCAGCACTTCCGCCAGGTTGCCTCCGCTCTCCTTTTGAATAATGATCGCGGTGGTCGTAATCTTCACGTCCTGCAGAGGAACCCGGTTGGTCAGGTTGTCCAGGGCCGCATTCATCTCCAGGCCATAGTTCTGCTCTTCAAAGCAGACTTTGAATTCTGTTCCAACCGGATCGGGGCACTCGCGCGCCACCAGGGCCATCGCCGCCACCAGGCTATGCCCTGCGCGCAGCCCGCTTACCATCAGACCCAGCGCCTCCGGCAATCCCTTTTCGAATTGCGCGAAGCGCCTGCGGCGCTTGAAAAGCACATACCCCAGCGGCACGAAACCGAACAAAAGCCCAGCCCCAGCTGCAGCCAGAGAAGAGCCGTAGTACTGGTAAACCGCATAGCACGGAATTACGAAAAGAGCTAGACACATCACCAGCAACCGCCCTGCGCTCCAATCCAGGTCAGCCTGGCTGAGCAGCCGGCGCAACATGGGCGCGACCTCAAGCTTCTTCAGCCTCTGGTTCAGCCAGGGGATGCTGCTCAGATTCTCGTCCTTGCGCAGATTCAGGTTTTGCTGGCGTATCTCCTGGCTCTCGGCCCTGATGGCCGAGTCCAGCGTGGCCAGCGCCTGCCGCGACCGCGAGTTCGATAAGGCGCTGCCCACGACCGGCACGGCAATCAGTGTGAACACGCCGATGAAAACCAATACTGCGATCAATGCCATTCCCGGTTCCTCCTTTCCTTCAGTTCACCAGGGTTTCCCGCTCGAACAGGCTGGGCGGCAGAACAATGCCTGACGTACGCAGACGTTCCAGGAACTGTGGACGGATGCGAGTCGGCACAAAGGAGCCGATCACGCGGCCATCCGGCCCAATGCCTTTCTTCTGAAAGCTGAAAATCTCCTGCATGCTGATTACGTTCTCTTCCATCCCGGTAATCTCCGAGATGTTCGTGATCTTGCGCGTTCCGTCGCTCATGCGCGTGGCCTGCGCCACAATGGTGATGGCCGACGCCATCTGCTGCCGTACCGATCTCTCCGGCAGATTCATGTTCGTCATCGCCACCATCGATTCAAGTCTCGACAGCGCGTCGCGCGGCGTGTTGGCGTGAATCGTCGTCATTGACCCTTCGTGGCCCGTATTCATCGCCTGCAGCATGTCGAACGCTTCCTCGCCGCGCACCTCGCCGATGATGATGCGGTCGGGACGCATACGCAGGCTGTTGATCAGCAGCTGCCTCTGCCGGATCGCGCCTTGCCCTTCGATGTTCGGCGGCCGCGTCTCCAGGCGCACGATGTTCTCCTGCGCCAGCCTCAGTTCGGCCGCGTCCTCAATCGTCACCAGCCGCTCGTTGTTCGGAATGTACTGCGAGAGAATATTCAGGAACGTCGTCTTGCCGGCGCCCGTGCCGCCCGAGATCAGGATGCTGATGCGCGCGCGCACCGCCGACGACAACACTTCCATCATCTCCGGCGAAATGCTCTTTAACTGCACCAGTTGGTTCGCGGCCAGCGGACCGGTCCCGAACCGCCGGATCGACACCGACGGCCCGTCCAGCGCCAGCGGCGGAATCACTGCGTTCACGCGCGAGCCGTCAGGCAAGCGCGCGTCCACCATGGGCGAGGATTCATCCACCCTGCGCCCGACCCGGGAGACGATCCGGTCAATGATCTGCAGCAGATGCCGGTCGTCGCGGAACGACGTGTCCACCCTTTGCAGAAGGCCGTTCTTCTCCACAAACACATGATCCTTGTCGTTCACCAGGATGTCGGAGATCTTGGCGTCGCGCAGCAGCGGCTCCAATGGGCCCAGTCCGAAAACTTCGTCCAGAAGATCGGCGTGGATCTTCTCTTGCTCGTCGTAGTTCAGCGGCACGCGCTGCTCCGACATGATCTCCTTCACCAGTCCCGACACCGCCTGCCGCGCCTGGCTGGAGTTGACGCGCGAAAGCTTTTCCAGATCGAGCTTCGAGATTAGCGTCCGGTGAATCTCCGCTTTATAGGTTTCCAAATTCAGTACGTCCACGGTTTACCTTCCATCCACTTGGGGAATTCTCTCTTCACTTCTGCCGCCGTACCTCTGCCGCCTTGCTTCTGCAGCCGTCACCCGAACAGGTTCAGGCCAAAACCCTTCTTCTTGGCAGGCGTCTGGCTCTTGCCCGTCACCGCATTCACCATCTGCCGGATCTGGCGCGCGATCGCTGTGTCCGATAACACCAGCGGCGTGGCGTTGATCTGCATGTTCCGTACCGACGCGTAGTCGTTGGGGATCTTCCACTGCGCTGGCCTCGTCAGCGCCTTCGTGATGTGCTCTTCCGAAACCCCCAGAGAGCGCGATTCAAATCGATTGATCACGATCTCCAGCTTCGGGCCGCCGCCCGAGAAAAACTGCGAGATCAGCCGGTTCGAGTTCCGCAGCTCCGGAATGCTCGCCTGCGTCACCAGATAAAGCGCTGTGGCATCCTTGTACGCCGCTGTTCCCATCAGGTCCAGCTTTGATCCCAGGTCAACCACCACGTTGTCAAACTCCTGCCGCGCCACATGAAGCAACCGGTTGATCGAGTCGTCGCTGGGTTTGTAGTGAACAAACCTTCCCGGTGCCGCAAGCACCATCAGGCCGGAACTATGCTTTACCAGAAGCTGTGAAAGAAATCTCCCGTCCATCCGCTCCGCCGCATCGAGCGCGTCGATCGTCGAAAACTCGGGCACGATGCCCAGGTTCAGCGCAGCATCGCCGAGCGGAACGTCGAGATCGATCAGCAGCGTCTTTTCGTCCGATTCTTTCGCCAGCCCCACGGCAAAATTGCAGGCCAGCATCGTCGCTCCTGCGCCACCCTTTGCCCCCAGGAACGCCAACAGCCTCCCCGCCGTTTTCTTCGTGGTCTGGTTCTGCATCATTGGCCGTCGCGCCGCGGCCCGCACCAGGGCTTCGGCCATTACCTCCGGCGCCAGCGGCAGCGTCAGATACTCGCGCGCGCCGGCTCGCATGCAGCGCACCAGGAGCTCGGGATCCGCGCTCGCTGAATACACCATCACCGTCGCCATCCCGTCGCTTCCGAGGCTCTCTACCAGTTCCAGCGAATACTCCGGGTCGCTGTCCAGCTCGATGATGACGACGTCGAACCTCTGGCCCAGCATCCCGGAAAGATCGTCCAGGCCCGGCGGATAGTTGGGAAACTCGCTCACATCGCCGCCCGAGCACCGGGTTAATGCCAGAGCCGCTGCTGCGCGGCGTTCGAGGTTCGGGCTGATCAGCGCGATCGAAAGCTGCTTAGAGCCGATCGAGTCCGGATACGGATTCAATGGATAGGGGGAAGTGTTGGTTGCCACGTCGCTTTCACTCCTCGATGTTCGATACGTTCGAGGCGCGTTCGTCGAGCGCGCCCATGATTCGTTCTTGGCCCTATTCAGGCCGGACATTGTCTTTCTCCGTTAATTACCGTGCAAAAAACGAAATCAATGTCCCAATCGCGATGGCCGGTGCGTACGGCATCTTCCGCCGCATCGGGTTGCTGAGAACCGCTTCCTCGTGTCCTTTCCTTCTGAACAAGAGGTCGCCTGTGTGCTGGAACAATTCCTTCAGAAATCCGCCACAGGCTGCCCAGATGAGTGCCATCGCTCCTCCCACCAGGCCGGTCAGCACTAATGCGATAAATAACTGGGACGGGCCAATCCACGCTCCAACTGCGGCGCAAAGCTTTACGTCGCCCGCGCCCATCCCGCCCAGCCAAAAAAGCAATCCGAAGAGCAAAAACCCAAGCGCCGCTCCTTCCAGACTCTGTGCGGCGCCATGCCATCCATGAAGCCAACTTGAAACTGCGACCCCGCAAACAAAAAACGGAAGCACAAGCCAATTTGGAATTCGCCGGCTGCGAAGATCCGTGAAGGTCGCCACCCCTAAAACAACCACCGTTGGCCACCAGGCAAACGAGTGCATTACCCCAGCTCCTTTTCCCGTCGCGGTCCCGGGATAACAACCGTTATTGAATGCAATTGGCTGACCAAACTCTTTGGCCAGCAAATCCATCGCTTTCAAATAGATAACGGTTTTGCTTCCAATCAGGTGTACACGCCTGTTTACGGCTCATCCCACTCCTTGGAGTGCGTCGTATACACTTCTGCCTCTGTCCCAAGCTTATGCGCATGCACCACTTATCGGTCGGGCGACCCTGCTCCATCGACCCGTCGAACGCATGTCGCCAGGCCAGGCAAACGCACCTGCGCGCAAGGAAATCCCCGCCGTTTGCCATCGAAAAACGCCCCTGAATCCCACAAGTCTACAACCAATTCAGAGCGTCGTTACCGGATTATTTTGAAGGTTTGACCGCCACCAGCGGTGCCGGCGAGACAGCAGCCCGCCGCTGATTTTCCACTTGACCTTTACCCGTGAATCACGCAGAATATGATGCACTTGGGTCCCCCCCAAAAAGGCAGCGCGATCTTCATCCCCCGGGACGCGTAGCTCACTTCCCGCGAGTAGGGCAGGGTCGCTTTTTGGCCCGCTAAGCGATAGGTGTGCGCGGGTGGGGAATCTGAGGCCGCTTTTGCGGATGCACGAATGACAAAAAGACGGGATTAGACAGCCGCGCCTTTCCAACTCGTTCGTCGCAGTTGAACTCTGTATTTTGTTAGTTTTAGCTTGTTGGCTTCGACCCGGGAGGGTCTCTGGTTTCCCGTCAATTGCTGGAGGGTGACTATCGTCACCAAGGTCCCAGTCTGTAGCACAAAAGAGGAATATGCGCTGTGGTACCTCCTGACGATTATTAAAGATACATCGCTCACCCGTCAGTACGGCTTGATGAACCCCGCGAGATGGTAAATCGCACGCCAATGACAAAAATTGGGTTGTTTTCTGAAGACCGCACTTTGCATTCGCTCCTTTCTTCTGCCCTTGGTAAGGACTACGCGGTCCTCCTTGAGCCCGACGGAGAGGCAATGGACTGCGTGGTATCTGCAGGCGACTGCGATGTGATGATTCTGGATTTGCATTCGCAAGAGGATTCGCTCCAAACCCGCATCGAGTATGCGCGCATCCTGATCGCCTCGAATGTCCCGGCTATCCTCATGGCAGACGACAACTTACGCTCCACTGCGTTCGAACTCGTTCGCTCCGGAGCTTTTGGTTACTGCCGCCGGCCACCCTCGATCCGCGATCTCAAGACCATGCTCACCCGGGCCTGCGAAACCTTCACGCTGAAGCAACAGCTCTATCACGTCAAACAGAGAGTCGAAGAGCCCGGTTCTTGCGATCGCATCATCGGGTCCAGCCCCGGCATGCAGCGCGTTTATCAGCTCGTGCGCAGCGTCACCAGTCTTAATGCCGCCGTGCTCGTCACCGGCGAAAGCGGTACCGGCAAGGAATTGATCGCTCGTGCGATCCACAACCTCGGCAGCCGCGCCAACAAGCCTTTCGTCGCCGTCTCCTGCGGCGCCATTCCCGAAACTCTGATTGAGGCCGAGCTCTTCGGCCATGAGAAGGGCGCTTTCACCGGAACCGTCGGCGCGCGCGAAGGCTACTTCGAGCAGGCTGCCGATGGCACGCTCTTCCTCGACGAAATCGGCGATCTCAGCCTCTTTACCCAGGTCAAGCTTCTCCGCGTCCTCCAGCAGATGGAGTTCAGCCGCCTCGGATCGAACAAGCTCATTCCCTTGCGGGCGCGCCTCATCTTCGCCACCCATCAGGATCTGTCCAAGCTGGCGGCCGAGGGCAAATTTCGCCAAGACCTCTTCTACCGCATCAACGTGATGAGCATTGAAACGCCTCCGCTCCGTTCGCGAACCGAAGACATCCCGCTCATCGCACACCACTTCTTGCGTCACTACGCCGGCGTTTTCCAGAAACCGATGGACAGCATCCAACCTGAAGCCCTGGAGATGCTCCAGAATTTTCCCTGGCCTGGTAATGTCCGGGAGCTCGAAAACGTCGTACAGCGGGCGATCATTCTCTGTCCCGGCCGCTCGGTCCGCGCCGAAGACTTGTGCCTCAAATCGCAGGAGCCGCCCGAAGAAGAGACGGTCCCCTTTGACGAAGTGGTCGACATCGCCGACTACCAGCCCGCAGGCTCCTTTGAACGCCAGCTCCGCGATTACAAGATCAGGCTCGCCGTCTCTGCCGTTCGCGAACACAATGGCAACAAGACCATGGCGGCACGCAGCCTATGCATCTCGCGTGCCTATCTCCATCGCCTCCTGCGTCTCGCTGAGACCGAACATATTTACGCGGAGCAGAATCTCCGCGAGTCCGTCACCGCCTGAAACGGCGATTTTCCTTTCGCAAAACCCGCACGTGAAAAGGGCCTTCCCCACGGAAGGCCCTTTTTTCATTGCACCGTACTCTAGGCGAAGGTGTCGATGCGCCCCGGCTGCCTTTCTTCAGGCGCCTCGGTGTCTGGTTCGTCACCCACCCTCAGCTCGTCATCCTCTTCCGCGCCCGCAGCCTTCCTGCCGCCTTGCTGGCCGCCGCCGTCCCCTGGTCTGGCCGAGGCGTCGATGTCGAAAATCGCCGGAGCCCTCACATCCGCCTGCCGCGCCGCCACCGCAGGCACTGCGCGGATTCCGGGAATAGGTCCAAGTTCCATCTTCAAGTCAGCCCGGATAGGCCGCCCCTTTTCATCCCTATCGGCGCAATCAGAAAATACTTGAGCGCGCTTCCTCCATCGGTGTCCAATTTCAGCACATTTCGACCCCAGCCCGCCTCCGCCGCTGCCGCATCCCTCCGCTTCCACCCCTTGCTACACTTGGGCCATGAGCGATGAGTTGGAGTTTCGCCGTACCGCGGAAACCGCGCTCGAAAGTCTCAAACGCCACCTCATGGCACGCGAGCAGGAGGACCATGATGGCTTCGAAGTCAAAGAACAGGATGGAGTCTTGAACATCCTCTTCGATGATCCGGCTGTCCGCTTCGTGATCACGGCCAATGCTCCCATGCGTCAGATATCGATCTCCGCGCTCGCCACCAGCTTCAAGCTGAATTGGGACTCAAAGATGGAAGAGTTCATCCTGTCGCGCACCGGCGAAACCCTCGCTATCCTCGTCAACCGGCTCATCAGCGAATATCACGCCCCCGGCTCCAGCCACCTCTAGCCCCTTACTCCCAAAGCCCGTCAAATAGTCCTTGTTCTTTCTGTTCCCGGTTCCCTCGCTCCCTAGTTCCCTGCCCCCCGCTCCTTCTCTCCCGGTTCCCTGACCCCTTATGGCTGTCTTTGTTACGATTCATCCATCCGACAGGAGAGCGCCATCATGATCGAGACTCCCTCATCCGCGCCGCTGACCAGCGAACAAATCTCAACCATCACCCGCGAAACGAACTACGGTACATGGCGCTTCCAGAAGACATGGAAGCCGCTCCACATCGCCGATGCGGAAGGCTGCTGGTTTACCGACGGCGCGGGCAAGCGCTACCTCGACTTCAGCTCGCAGCTCATGTGCGTCAACCTCGGCCACAAGAATCCCCGTGTCGTCGAGGCCATCGCCCAGCAGGCCCGCGAGCTCGCCTATGTCACCCCCGGCTACGCCACCTCCTCCCGCGCTCGCCTCAGCGCCAAATTGCTTGAAGTCGTCCCCCAGGGCATCAACAAATTCTTCTTCACCACCAGCGGCACTGAGGCCAATGAAGCGGCCTTCAAAATCGCGCGCATGGTTACCGGCAAGAACAAGATCATCTCGCGCTACCGCTCCTATCACGGATCAACCGCCGGCTCCATCGCTGCCACCGGCGACCCCCGCCGCTGGGCCATGGAACCCGTGGGCAAAATTGCCGACGTCGTCTTCGCGCCTGAGACCAACTGCTACGACTGCCCTATCAAGCACACCTATCCCGCCTGCAACATCGCCTGTGCCGACTACATCGAACACATGATCCGCAACGAAAGCGACGTCGCCGCCATCATCGTCGAGCCCGTTGTCGGCACCAATGGCGTCCTCGTTCCCCCGCCCGAATACTTGCCGCGCCTGCGCGAAATCTGCTCGCGCCACGGCGTCCTGCTCATCGCGGACGAAGTGATGGCCGGCTGGGGCCGCACTGGAAAGTGGTTCTCCGTCGACCACTGGAACGTCAAGCCCGACATTCTGGTCACCGCCAAGGGCATCACCTCGGCCTACGTGCCGCTCGGCCTCTGTGCCACCACCACCCAGATCGCCAACTACTTTGAAGACCACTACTTCTCGCACGGTCACACTTATGAGGCGCACCCTCTCACCCTCGGCCCCGCCATCGCCACCATCGAGGAGATGCAGCGCCTCAAGCTCGTCGAGCGCGCCGCCTCGCTCGAACCCTATCTCCGCGAAAAGCTGCTGAAGCTCAAAGAAAAGCACCCCTCCATCGGCGACGTCCGTGGCCTCGGCCTCTTCTTTGCCGTTGAGCTGGTCAAGAATCGCAAAACGAAGCAGCTCTTCAACACCATGCGCGACAAGGTGGAAGGCAAGCCTCTTGTCGTCGATCAGATCACCGCAAAAATGATGGCGCAGGGAGTCGCCATCCAATCCTGGGTCAGCCACTTTGTTATCGCGCCCCCGCTCATCGTCACCAAAGAAGAGCTCGACCTCGGTATTACCGCGCTGGATGATCATCTCGCCATCGCCGACAGCCTGGTGGAGTAAGCGCAACCGTCTCTGCCGCGTTGCTTCCACTGCAGGCTAGAGCCCGGCCCCGCCGGAATGCGATACTCAGATCAAAGCCGAGGCGGATCGAGGTCGAATCAATGGACACGCCCAGCGAGCTCAATGAAGTGGTGCTTCCCCAGCCTGTCGTTGGCCCGCTCACGCGGTCGGCGATCTTCCTGGTCCTGTGCATTCGCCAGGACGAAGACGCGTACACCCGTCTTCGCGCTTTCTGCGCAGATCTCTCCGGCCTGATTCGCGCCGTGGAGTTCCGCAACATCGAGGCCGGACTCACCTGCATCGCGGGATTCGGATCGGACGCCTGGGACAGGCTTTTCGGAGCGCCTCGCCCCGCCGAACTGCACCCGTTCAAGGAGATTCGCTCCGCAGGTCGCCACGCCATCTCCACGCCGGGCGACATTCTCTTCCACATTCGAGCGAAGACCATGGACCTTTGCTTCGAGCTCGCTACGCAAATCATGGCTAGCATCGGCGACGTAGTCTCCGTCGCTGATGAAGTGCACGGCTTCCGCTATTTCGACGACCGCGATGTGCTCGGCTTTGTAGACGGCACGGAGAATCCGCGAGGCGATGCGGCGCGCGAAGCTGCGATCATCGGCGTTGAGGACCAGGCCTTTTCCGGCGGCAGCTATGTCATCGTGCAGAAATATCTTCACGACATGGCAGCGTGGAATGCGCTCCCCACCGAAACACAGGAGAACATCATCGGCCGCCGCAAGCTCTCTGACGTTGAATTGAGCGACACCGACAAGCCCACCTACGCGCACAACGCCCTCACCAACATCGAGGAGAACGGCCGCCAGCTACAGATCCTGCGCGACAACATGCCCTTCGGCCGCCCCGGCCACGGCGAGTTCGGAACCTACTTCATCGGCTACTGCCGCACGCCTCGCGTTACCGAAACGATGCTCGAAAACATGTTCATCGGCAACCCGCCCGGCAACTACGACCGCCTGCTCGACGTCAGCCATCCTGCCACGGGTGGTCTGTTCTTTGTGCCGACGGCAACGTTTCTCGACAATGTGACGACCACCGCGCCGGGAGCATCAGAACGCACGGAAGCGTCTCCTTCCGAACCTCCATCGCCCGTGCCCCCGGCCGCACCCGCAGCCGCGGACGACGCATCACTCAAAATCGGATCACTGAAGGGAGAGTCCAATGAATAACCTCCATCGCGAGCTCGCGCCTATCTCTGACGCTGCATGGGCGCAGATCGAAGAAGAGACGACAAGAACACTCAAGCGCTATCTGGCCGGCCGTCGCGTCGTGGATGTTCCTTCGCCCGGAGGCATTGCGTTACCGGGCGTCGGCACCGGCCACCTGAAGCAGATTTCCGCTCCCGCGGAGGGCATCATTGCAAGGCAGCGCGATGTCAAGCCGCTGGTCGAGGTGCGCGTTCCGTTTGAGCTCTTGCGTCAAACCATCGACGACGTGGAGCGCGGCTCCGACGACGCTGACTGGCAGCCTGCGAAAGACGCCGCGATGAAGCTGGCCTTCGCCGAAGATCGCGCCATCTTCAACGGATACCGCGAAGCCGGCATCCAGGGCATTCGTGAATGCACCAGCAATCCCATCGACACATTGCCCGGCGATGTTCGCGCCTATCCTGATGCGATTGCGCACGCCATCAGCCAGTTGCGGCTCGTGGGCGTCAACGGACCGTACTCGGTTTTGCTCGGCGCCGGCGAATATACGGCGCTCGCTGAAACCCGCGATCACGGATATCCCGTGCTCGAGCACATCAAGCGCATCGTCGACGGCAATCCCATCTGGGCGCCCGCCATTGAAGGCGCATTCGTTGTCACCACGCGCGGCGGCGACTTCGAACTCAACGTCGGCCAGGATGTTTCCATCGGCTATCTCAGCCATTCCGATTGCGCCGTGCAGCTTTATCTTCAGGAAACCTTCGTCTTCCGCGTGCTCACCACCGAAGCCTCCGTCGCCTTGTCGCCCTCGCCGAAACCCGCCTGACAAGCGAGTGACTTCAACTCCTCCTATCCAAGCTCTGCTTGGGTGGGTTAGCACAATGCTCAACCGGTAGGTCTTGTTTCGGGGCACGAAAAGCCGGAAGCGGTCATTACGCGATTTCCTCAGCGCGCTCTGCAACTGGGGTCGGCCGCGCCAGCTTCATCATCGCCACGTACGACGCGCCCGCGGTAAAGAACCCCACGAACCACGCATAGTCATAGAGAGAGTGCAGCGACGGCACAAACACGCCGATCAGCGCAATCGCCACGCCGGCGCCCAGCGCGATCAATGCCCGCGGATTCACGCCCTTCGTGTAGTGGTAAATGCCATCGCGGTGATACAGCGAGTTCACGTCCAGTTCCGTCCCGCGGATAAAGAAGTAATCGCACACCATGATCCCGGCCACCGGCCCAAGCAGCCCCGAGTAGCCCACCAGCCATCCAAAGATATAAGCATCCGGCGTTGCCAGCAGCTTCCACGGGCACATCGCCAGACCCAGAAATCCCGTAATCAGTCCGCCCGTCCTGAAGCTGATCAGCCGCGGCCACAGGTTCGAAAAATCATTCGACGGCGACACCACATTCGCCCCGATATTCACGTTTAGCGTTGCCACCAGCACCGCAATCATCGCCAGGAACGCGACAAATGGCTCATGGAACAACCCGATCAGTTGCACCGGATCCCAGATCGGCCTGCCAAACAGCACCACCGATGCCGATGTCACCGCGATGCCCAGAAACGTGTAGAGCACCATCGCCACCGGCAGCCCGAACGCCTGCCCCCACGACTGCGCGCTCTGCGACTTCGAATATCTTGTGAAATCAGGAATGTTCAAGGCCAGCGTTGCCCAGTAACCCACCATCGCCGTCAACGACGGAAAGAACACGCTCAGGAACTCGCTGCGCGTGTGAAACTGGCTCGGCGTCGACAGCATCGCTCCAAAGCTGCCCGCCTTCACGCGCACCCACACCAGCAGCGTCGCTGCCATAATGAACATGAACGGCGCGCCAAACGCCTGCAGCCGCCGGATCGACTCGACGCCCCGCCATACCACCACCATGTTCAGCAGCCAGAAGCCCAGAAAGCACGCCCACAGCACACCGCGATTCCCGTCCATCGACGGCCACATCACCACCAGCATCGCGTCAATCGCGCTGCCGCCGATCCACGACTGAATTCCGAACCATCCGCACGCCACCACCGCGCGGAGCATCGCTGCCAGGTTTGCCCCGCGCACGCCGAACGAAGCGCGCAAAAACACCGGGAACGGAATCCCGTACTTCGCGCCAGCATGCGCATTCAGCAGCATCGGCACCAGCACGATCAGGTTGCCCAGCAGCACCGTCCCGATCGCCTGCTTCCAGTCCATCCCCTTCGCAATCAGTCCCGACGCCAGCCGGTACGTCGTGATCTCCATGCACATCGAAAACCACAGCGCCGTGTAGTTGTAGAAGCCCCAGGTGCGCTGCTCCACGGTGGTCGGCATCAGGTCGCGATTCGAGAGTGATGGATCGACCGTGCTCACGTGACCTCCTCCGTGAACTGCGTACTCTGTTTCGAAAATATATTCAGAGTAATAAAGTCATCGCAATAAAAAGGCGGTCATCCTGAGCGAGTCGCCGCGTCGACGAGTCGAAGGACCTGCATTTGTTTTTAGCGATCTCCGCCCAACACGAAAATTGGGTGCTCCAGGCCCCTCGCATTTAGGGACCTCGGATAGCACGACTTTCACCCACACCCCAAAAGCTAGCAGCTAGAAGCTAGGAGCTAGAGGCTGCTTTCCTCACGTCCACGCCCCGCCCCGCGCCTCTCTGCGCAGATACTTCCCCCTCCCCGCGTTGCCCACAAACTTCCCGCCACTCACAATCAGCTCCCCGCGCGAATACACATCGCGCGCATTTCCCCGCACCTTGAACCCCTCAAACATTGAGTAGTCCACGCGCATGTGGTGCGTCTTGGCGCTGATCGTGTAGTCCTCCGTCGGATCCCACAACACCAGGTCTGCATCGCTCCCCGCCTGCAGCACGCCCTTCTTCGGATACATCCCGAAGATCCGCGCCGGCGCCGTCGACACCAGTTCCACGAATCGGTTGATCGAAAAATTCCCCTGCACCACCCCGTGATGATGCAGCAATTGCAGCCGGTTCTCGATCCCCGGCCCGCCGTTGGGAATCTTCGTAAAGTCGTCCTTGCCCAGCGATTTCTGATCCGCGAAGCAGAACGGGCAATGATCCGTCGACACCACCTGCAGATTGTCTTTCCTGAGGCCATCCCACAACTTTGGCTGGTTTCTCTTCTCGCGCAGCGGCGGTGTAAACACGTACTTCGCGACTTCCCAGCCCTTGTTCGCCATGTCCTCGATCGAGAGCAGCAGATATTGCGGGCAAGTCTCGGCAAACGCCGGCAGCCCTCGGTCCCGCGCCTCGCGCACCTGGTTCAGCGCGTCCTCGCTCGAGAGATGCACGATGTAAATCGGCACGCCGGCAATCTCCGCCATCGCAATCGCGCGATGCACCGCCTCGGCCTCCGCCTTCGTTGGCCGCGTCAGCATGTGATGAATCGGCGCCGTTTTCCCCTCGGCCAATGCCTGCTGCACGATCACGTCAATCACTGACCCATTCTCCGCGTGCATGCAGATCAACGCGCCATTCTTCGCCGTCTGCCGTAGCGCCTTGAAGATCGTGGCATCATCCACCATCAGCACGTTGGGATACGCCATGAACAGCTTGAAGCTGGCCACGCCCTCGCGCACCATGTCGTCCATGTCTTCGAGGCCCGCGTCCGGCAGGTCGGTCACAATCATGTGCAGCCCGTAATCAATGCACGCCTTGCCTTCGGCCTTCTTCCACCATGTATCCAGCGCCGTCCGCATCTTGGTGCCGCGCGCCTGGATGGCGAAGTCCACAATCGTCGTCGTTCCGCCGATCGCCGCCGCCCGCGTGCCGGTTTCAAAATCGTCGGCGGAGTTCGTCCCCCCAAACGGCATATCGAGATGCGTGTGCGCATCAATCCCGCCCGGCAGCACCAGCAGTCCCGTTGCATCCACTACTTTGTCCGCCGCGCTCGCCGGAATCCCCGCGCGCACTTCCTTGATCACCGCGCCATCAATCAGCAGATCCACCTTCACGCTGGCGTCCGCATTTACAATCGTCCCGTTCTGAATCAGTACAGTCGGCATCTATCCGCCACCCTTCCTTGCGAAAACCTTCCTCAACGCTAGCGCGATCAGCAAGGCGGCGAACGCCACAATGCCGGCGTCGGCAACTATCCCCGGCCAAACATATGCAGCCCCTCCACCGTAGCCTCCCTCGTGGTAGTAAGCGAAAGGTCATCCATGAGGAGCGAAGCAATCGGCACATTCCACATCCGGTTGACGAAGGTTGATTACTGTGAATAATCCAGCCGAAAACACCAGCCCAACTGCAAACCGAATTGCGAATTTGAGGCTCGCGCGTTTCATGACAATCGATCGACCTAGGCCGGGTGCCCCAGGCCCTGAATTTGGGACCAGGGATACCGCAAATCTCAATACGAATCAAAGTGCCTACGGCGCCTGCGTCTGCGTCGCGCGCTCCGCGCCCCGCGTCCGTTCCTCCCACGTCTCCGCCTTCAACCCCGCCTCCACCTCGACCATCGTGATGCACCCTTCCACCGGGCACACGCACCAACACAAATTGCACCCCACGCACTCCGTCTCATCCACCCGCGGTATCCGCTCGAGCGGCGTCGGGTACGGCCCCTCCGCAAACGCCGCCGCGCGTTCCTTGCGCGTCACCGGCGTCTCCGCAAGCAAAGCCCGGCTCTCCGCTTCTTCCTCCGCCGGCGTCCGATGCAATTCCACATGTCCATCCACCGGTCCCGTCACGCGATCCAAGTGGATGCACTGGTGCGCCCCATCCCAGCACGCAATGTGACAAAGGTCGCACCCGATGCACTTCTGCTCGTCGATGCGCGCCACAATCTTGTAATTCAAATTCAGGTGCTTCCACTCCGTCACTCGATTCAGCGACCGCCCGCGAAAATCCTCCAGCGTCCTGAATCCTTTCTCGCGCATCCAGTTGTCCAGCCCGTCGGCCATGTCCTCGACAATCCGGTAGCCGTAGTGCATCACCGCCGTGCACACCTGCACCGTTCCGCATCCCAGCAGCAAAAACTCCGCCGCATCGCGCCACGTTCCGATCCCGCCGATCCCTGAAAGCGGCAGCGCGCTCTCGGGATCCCCCAGGATCTGCTGCACCATGTTCAGCGCAATCGGCTTCACCGCTGGCCCGCAGTATCCGCCGTGTGAGCTCTTTCCATCCACATTCGGCCGCGGCACAAACGTATCGAGATCGATTCCCGTAATCGAATTGATCGTATTGATCGCCGAAAGCCCATCCGCCCCACCGCGTTTCGCCGCCCGCGCCACCGCTCGAATGTCCGAAATATTTGGCGTCAGCTTCACAAGCACCGGCGTTTGCACCTTCTCCTTCACCCACGCGGTAATCATCTCCGCGTACTCCGGCACCTGCCCCACCGCCGAGCCCATGCCGCGCTCGCTCATTCCGTGCGGGCATCCGAAGTTCAGTTCCAGCCCATCTGTGCCGGCGTCTTCCGTCCGCTTCACAATCTCGTGCCACGCTTCGCGGTTCGACGCCACCATCAGCGACGCAATCACTGCGTGCTTCGGGTAACGCTTCTTCACCTCTGCCAGCTCGCTCAGGTTTTGTTCCACGGTCCGGTCGCTGATCAGTTCAATATTGTTGAACCCCATCATCCGCTGCCCGTTCCAGTCCGTCGCCGAGTAGCGCGAGCTCACGTTCACAATCGGCTCGCCGATCGTCTTCCACACCGCGCCGCCCCAGCCCGCGTCAAACGCCCGCATGATCATCTCGCCGGTGTTCGTCGGCGGCGCTGAAGCCAGCCAGAACGGATTCGGCGAATCGATCTTCCCCGCAAATCCCCTCACGCTGATATCAGGCATGGGCCACCTCCGCTGCCTTCAGCATCGCCATGGCCGCCCGCTTGCCCCCGGCTACTGCATCTACCACCTCGCGCCCGCCGTTCACGCAATCTCCGCCCGCAAAGTACCCCTTGTTTCCGGTCTGCCCCGTCACGCGATCCGCCAAAATGCGCCCGCCTTTCACTTCCACGCCGCGCAGTTTCCCGAGCAGCTCCGTCAGCGGCGACTGCCCGACGGCCGGCACCACCAGGTCGCATGTGACTGCCAACTCCGAATAAGGCACTGCCTCGAATTGTCCATTCACCTGCTTCACCTGCATTGAGTAGAGCAGCAACCGGCCGTTCGCATCCGGATCCGGCTTGATCGCCATGGGAACCCTGTGCCACATAAACTGCACGCCCTCCTGCTTGGCGTGCTCATACTCAAACTCGAACGCCGACATCTCAGCTTCGCTGCGCCGGTAGAGCATATAAACCGTCTCCGCGCCCAGCCTGCGCGCCGCGTTCGCCGCATCGATCGCCGTATTCCCCGCGCCCACCACCACCACAATCCCGTGCAGCTTACGCAGGTGTCCGGTCTTGTATGCGGCAATCAACTCCAGCGCATTCATCACGCCTTCGGAGTCCTCGCCAGGAATGTTCAGCCGCTGCATCGCTCCCAGTCCCAGACCCAGAAAGATGAAGTCGAACTCCGCTTCCAGCGTTTCCAGCGCAGCCGCCGACTCCACATCCACTCCGCAGCGAAACTCCACTCCCAGCTCGCGGATCATCTCCACCTCGCGCACGCTGTCCGCCGCGCGCAGCTTGTACTCCGCCACTCCGTATGTATTCAGCCCCCCGGGCAGCTCGCGCCGCTCAATCACCGTGGCTTGGGCGCCCTGCCGGCAAAGTTCCGCCGCGCACGCCAGCGATGCCGGCCCTCCGCCGATGCAGGCCACGCGCAGCTTCTTCGCCCCAGCCGACTTCACCGGCGGCATTTCGCCTGCCTCCCAGAACGCATCCATCGCGTGCCGCTGCAGAAGCGCAATCTGGATCGGCTTGCGATTTTGCCGAACCATCACGCATGCGCCTTCGCAGAGCACATCCACCGGGCAAACGCGCGCGCAACTTGCGCCCAGGATATTCGCATCCAGGATCTTCACCGCCGATCCGCGCAAATTCCCTGATGCAATCCGCTTGATGAATCCGGGAACATCAATATGAGTGGGACACGCCGCCGTGCATGGCGCATCAAAACAGTTCAGGCAGCGATCCGCTTCAATCATCGCCGCCTGCGCCGTCAGCGCCGGCTTCAGCTCGCTGAATCGTTCTCTAATTTGCGGATCATCCGTGATCGCGTTTGAACTCATACGGTCCTCGTGAAAAATTGGGGACGGCCTAGGTCCGAAGTCTCGTTCCCTTGTTCCCTCGGTCCCTTTTTCCCTGCTCTATCACCCCGCCACCAGCGGTCCATACAAATCCGGCCGCCGGTCGCGATAAAACTGCCACGTCCGCCGCACCTCGGCAATCTCGTCCAGATTCAAATCGGCCGTCAGCACCTCATCCTTGTCACGGCTCGCCTCCGCAATGATCTTGCCCCGTGGATTGCAGAAGTAGCTCGACCCGTAAAACTCACCGATGTTCCACGGCGCCTCGGTCCCCACACGATTGATCGCCGCAATAAAATAACCATTCGCCGCCGCGTGCGCCGGCTGCTCCAGCTTCCACAGGTACTCGCTCAACCCCGCCACCGTCGCCGATGGATTGAACACAATCTCCGCGCCATTCAATCCCAGGCAGCGCGCGCCCTCAGGAAAATGCCGGTCATAACAGATATAGACGCCGATCTTCGCAAAACCCAGATCGAATACCGGGTACCCCAGGTTCCCCGGCCGGAAATAAAACTTTTCCCAGAACCCCGGCGCCACATGCGGGATATGCGTCTTGCGATACTTGCCCAGGTACTCGCCCTCTTTGCTGATCACCGCCGCCGTGTTATAGAAGATCCCCTCCTGCTCCACCTCGTACACCGGCACAATCAACGCGATCCCCAGTTCTTTCGCCAGCCCTCGCATCAGGCTCACGGTCGGCCCATCGGGAACCCGCTCCGTCATCTCGTACCACTTCGTTTCCTGCTCGGCGCAGAAGTACGGCCCATTGAAGATCTCCTGCAGGCAAACTATCTGCGCGCCCGCCTTCGCCGCCTGCCGGATCAACCCCACATGCTTCTCCACCATCGCCTGCTTTTGCCTGGGCAACGGCTCAGTCGCAGGCACTGCATTCGAAGCCTGAATAATCGAACATCGAACCATCCGGGCCATCCTCGGTCCACCTCCATCGCAAAATTGCTGTGAGTATTTGAAATTAATCCAATCTCGCGTCTGGGGCAATGGGTTTCTTACCGCAGGAACACAAAATCCAACAACCTCAAGCCGTAATCGTCCACTCCGGACGGCTCAGTGGCGCCGCCAGCAGCGCGTTGGCCCAGTTGTTCCCTTCGAAACGTTCTTCTGCTGGATTCCATCGCAGCTTATCCTGCACCTGGCAGGCGATCAGCCCGATTTGCGCCAGCGTAATCGCCCGATGCCCCACTTCAATCGGTTCCAGCGGCTGCCGCCTCTCGCGAATCGCGGCAATCAAGTCGTTCTTGTCCCACAGCGTCTTCGAGAAATCCAGTTCACCCGGCTCCGGTTCAAGAGTGAGCAGCTCAGTCTTGCTGCTGGTCATGGTCCCCGGATATCCATCCACCTTGATCCGCGCGTCGCTGCCAAAGTAGCTGATGCTCGGCGTACTGGTCGGCGTCTGCTCGCAGGTCATCACCGTGCCATTCTCGTATCTGTACTGCACCTTGAAGTTGATCATTGTGTTCCACAGGCTCACCGGGAACTCGCCATGACCCTCTACTTCCGCCGGCCCCGTGTGTTCCGTGTTCGTCGCCCACTGCGCCATATCAAAGTAGTGTGCGCCCCAGTTCGTGATCATGCCCTGCGCATAGGTCGAAAGCCGCATCCAGTTCGGACGCCGGTTGTGCTGCCTCGCGTCGTGCACGCGCTTCTCTGTGTAAGGAACCGCTGCCGTCGGCCCCAGCCACATGTCATAGTCCAACTCCGGCGGCGCTGGCATGTCCGGCTGCACACCCACTGGCGTTGGATCCGATGGAAACACGATCTCGATCTTCTCCAGCTTGCCGATGTGCCCGTTTCTGATCAGCTCGACCGCATGGTTTTGTTGGCGAAGCGAGCGTAATTCGCTGTCGTTACGCGCCGTCACGCCATACTTCTTCACCGTGTCGGCCAGAAGTCTTCCCTGCGCCACGCTCAAACTGATCGGCTTTTCCAGGGCGAAGTGCTTCTTCGCTTTGGCCGCCATCATTCCCATCGGCACATGCCAGTGGTCAGGCGTCGAAATCATCAACGCATCAATGTCGGGGTCCGCCATGATCTCGCGAAAGTCCGCTACTTTTCGGCAACCTCGATACGATCCTCCTCCGTCGCGCTTTGCGTAGAATGCATTCACAAATGCCTGGGCTTCGTCCATCCGCCAGCTATCTACATCGCATACCGCAACCACTTGAACGCCCGGAACCGCCATCATCTGCGGAAGGTTTGCCCCAAAGGCCTGCCGTCCCGTCCCGATAAATCCCACATTGATACGATTGCTCGGTGCATCCGCGCCTAGAACCCGCGCTCGCACAATGCTCGGCGCCGCCAGTGCAGCCACCGTGCATCCCGACCCGGCAACAAAACTTCTGCGATTCATCACCAGCACGCTCCCCGTGGTTTTCGATGGCCCCCGCGCGGCCACACTTCCAAAAACCATGCGACCGAGTATACGCCCCGGCAAAGCCCCGCTGCGCCGGACCGCATCACCGCGGGGAGTAGACTGGACCCGCCAGTTTTTCGCCGCATTTTCCGTCGGCAATTCATCCCAATCCCCATCGGAGGATCATCATGAAAAAGACCATCGAGCGTCGCGCATTCCTCAAGACAGCCGGAGCAGGAGCCCTCGCTAGCGCCGGGCTCGTTGTCGCACCGCTCACATCCATGCCTTCTCATGCGCTATCCGCCGATGCCGGCCCCGCCGCTTCAAACAGCCCGCGCCTTCTGGTTGGCTGTTGCGCCTACTCCTATCGCGAAGAACTCACCCATGGCGGCATGACTCTCGAAGATTTCATCCTCAAGGCCGTTGAACTACGTCTCGACACCGTCGATATGACCGTCTACTATCTCAAGTCCACCGACCCCGGCTATCTTGAAAGCCTTCGTCACCTCGCCTACAAAAATGCCGTCTGCTTCTCCGGCGCAGCCTGCGGCTCCAGCATGGTCCAGGACGATGAAGCCAAGCGCGCCGACGTCCTGCAACAGATCAAGCAGTGGATCGACGTTACTGACCGTCTCGGCGCTTCTCATCTTCGCGTGTTTGCGGGCAAACTCCCTCCCGGCGCAACCATCCAGCAGGCGACCGATTGGGTCGTCGAAACCATGAAGCCCGCGGCCGATTATTCGGCATCGAAAGGCATCATGCTTGGCCTCGAAGATCACTCAGGCGTCTCGCAAACCGCCGACGTCTGCCTTGAAATCATGCATCGCCTCAATTCGCCCTACGCCGGCATCAATCTCGACATCACGCACTTCATTCCGTCTGCCACGCAGGACTCCTACGCGCAGATCGCCGCCTGCATCCCTTACGCCACCGTTTCTCACATCCGCGATAAGTTCGACGACGGAACACCCATCGACATGGACCGCGTTTGGAGGCTCTATGCCGACGCCGGCCACAAAGGCGCCATGTCGATCGAGTACGAGGGCGGCCCGCATGGCGATCCCGCCAGCATCGGCGTGCCGAAGCTCGTCACCAGGGTCCGCGAACTTTGTCATAAATATTCCACGATCTGATTGCGGTGAATCACCTTCGTAATCGTGCCGCCATTGGCACGGCATCCGCGCAGGGATCGTAGAAGTCCTTCACCTTCAATCCACAGCCATCCGGCTCTCGGCTCACAGCGGTCGAGCTCCACGGTGGCTCTTCCCGATGTTTGACTTGGCCCTCGTTAAATCCAATAATCGAATTACATGAATATCTACGAGGAGATCGTGAAGTTGCAGCGCGAGGGCCGCAGCGGCGCCGTGGCCACCATTGTGAACTCACGCGGCTCCATCCCCTCGTTCCAGAGCGCCAAGATGCTCGTGCGGGATGACGGCTCCATCGCCGGCACCATCGGCGGCGGCTGCGTCGAAGCCGAAGTCTGGCAGGCCGCGCGCGAAGTCATCGCCCAGGAAAAACCGCGCACCCTTTCCTTCGACCTCAACCAGAATCCGAAGTACGACACCGGCCTCGTCTGCGGAGGCACCTTGGAAATCTTTATCGAGCCTGTTCTGCCCGTGCCGCTCCTCTACATCTTCGGCGCCGGCCACGTCGCCTTTGAGCTCTTCAAGGCAGCCCGCAACGCCGGCTTCGATTGCATCGTCACCGACGATCGCGACACCTATGCCAACACCGAACGCTTCCCTGGAGCTCGGGAAGTGATCGCCCGCGACTTCGACGAAACGCTCAAGGAAATCACGCCAAGCGAGTCCTCCTACATCGTTATCTGCACGCGAGGCCACCGCGACGACATGCGCATTCTGCGCTGGGCCGTTCAGACTCCGGCGCGCTACATCGGCATGATTGGCTCCCGGCGCAAAGCCATCACTGTCTTTCGTGAGCTCACTCAAGAGGGGCTCAACCCCGAGCTCTTTGACCGCGTGCATTCGCCTATCGGGCTCGACATCGGCGCGGTCACGCCCGAAGAAATCGCCGTCTCCATCCTCGCCGAACTCATCGCCATGCGCCGCCGCACCGAGCGCGCCCTGCCCCACATGAGCTGGTTCCAAAGCACCCGCCACACCGCCGCCTCCGCCGAGCCGGCGCCCACCGAATCCATCCCCACTGCCGAAAAGATGTAGCGCCGGTCTCCTGACCGGCTGTTCCGCCCGGCGTCCACGTCGGCAATTCCGTGCCCCATCCTTCCTGAAGTCTCTTCAAAAAAGCTGCGGCAGCACACGTTCCCTGTCCCTTTGTTCCCATTCCAGCTATCGTTTCCTTATGCCCACTGCACTTCATCTCTGCGGCCTCATCCTCGCTGCCGGCGAGTCCTCTCGCATGGGAGTCGACAAAGCCTTGCTTCCCTGGCCTCCGCAAGAAACCGGCCCAACGGCCGCCCGGCAGACACTCCTCTCCTCCGGCATCCTCGCTCTGCAGCCGCTCACCCGCGCGGTCATCGTCGTCGCCGGACGAAACGCCGAATCGCTCACCCCGATCGTCGAAGCGAACGGAGCGACCCTCGTCCGCAATCCAAACCCCGAGCGCGGTCAATTCAGCTCGCTGCAAACCGGTCTTCGCGAACTCCTCGACCGCGCCTTCAACGCCGCCATGATCACGCCCGTCGATTGCCCGCCATTGAGCGCCAGCTCCCTCGATCTGCTCCGCACCTCATTCGATCGCGCCCTCATCCGCGGCTTCTGGGCCGTCGCACCGGAGAACAACGGCAGGCATGGCCATCCGCTTCTCGTGAATCGCGACCTGATCGACTCCTTCATCTCCGCGCCGGTCACCGGCAATGCGCGTGAGATATTGCATGCCAATGCGCAACGCATCGAATACATCCCCGTTCCTGACGCGCTCACCAAAGCCGGCCTCAACACGCCACAGGACTACGCCGCCTACACCAGCAAACGACCGCGGTCCACGCCATAGCTCTCCTACCAGCCGCTCTATCGGGTAATCACGCTACTTCGCGTGCCATCCCGAGCGGAGCGCGTCTGGGGCTCCGCGCGCGCAAAGCAGGCGCCGGATAAGCGGAGCCGAGGGATCTGCTGTTGCTTTTCGCGGCGCTCAACCTGCCCAAAACGTGGGTGCCCCAGGTGTCGTTTCTGAGATCCGGCAGAACATAAGGCCGGTGCCTTAGTGATCCAGCGCCAGCTTCCCCAAAACCGCCGCCAGCGCATCCATCGCCAGGTGGCCCGCATGTGACGAAGCCGCGGGCAACCCGCCCACCGCGCTCACCAGCTCTTCCCGGCTCAACTTTCTCGCTTCGTCCACCGTCTTCCCGCGCACCAGCTCCGTCAGCGCCGACCCGCACGCCATCGCGGCCACGCACCCCTTCGCCTTGAAGCGAATCTCGTCGATCCGCCCGTCCGAAACTTTGATTGTGAGCTCGAGAATGTCGCCGCACGCCGGATTCTCGATCCGTGCCGAAGCGTCTGCCTCGGCAACCGTCCCCGCATTGCGCGGGTGCTCAAAATGATCGAGAACTTGCGCCGAATACATGCATCTTGCCTATGCCGCTCAGGGTGATCCTGCAGCCCCATCCGCCGCCGCAACCGCCTTCGTCTGCCGCACTTCCAGAATTTCTGTCACCAGGAACAGATCGGCCAGCAGCGCGCGAAGATGGATCGACGCATTCAGATTGTCAATCAGTTGCGATCCGATCGTCGCCTGCGCCAGCACCAGGTCCACCGCCGCGACTGCATTCTCTGCATCCCGCTTCAGCACGGCAAAAAACGCCTGGTACTTCTCCGCAGGCGCAAGCTGTTCCTGCTCGATTGTCTCCGCGTAACTGCGCGCCAGTCCGCGCATCGCAGTGGCGGCTTGCGTCAAATAATCGCGCAGTTGCCTACCCGCGTCACCGGCGTCCTCGCCGGAAACTCCGCGCGCTGCATAGGAGAGCGTAAATTCGTAGCACTCCTCAATCGTTTCGCACTGTCGCTGGATCTCAGTCGCCATCACTTGCGGCCAGGCCTCGTTTCGAAGATGACGAGCCCTTCACAGCCCATCGCCCGGTGTCGTGCTCCTCCAGGTAGAAATCGCGGCTCATCCAGCCGAAGATCATCGACTTCGTGATCGGGAACTTCTCTGGCCTCACGCCCATGTAGATGTGCATGATCGTCAGCGCGATAAATCCCACGCCGGCCAGCCCGTGCAGCACATACATCAGGCCCCAAGTCATATCGCTGAAGAGATACGGATTCCGCGTGAAGATCCCCGTCTGCACGCGCTCCATCATGAACAGCCCGGTAATGATCACCGCCAGCCCGGCCAGCATGACCGCGCCGTGATATAGCTTGTTTTCAAGCGGATACTTCGCGAACTTGGTTGGCAGCGGCGCATCCTTGCCGAAAAATCGCTTGGTCCGATTCATCGCATCGCGCAAATCCGTTCTGTCCGGCCAGATCGACCAGAAATCCAGAAAGAACGTCGAGTGCACAATGTGAAAGAGGATCGAAACCGTCAGCACCACGCCAGCGATCCAGTGGTAGAGCACCCAGTTGAACTGCACGCCCACCTTCGGCAGAAACGCCGTAACCAGCAGCGTGAGCATCGAAGCCGCCATGATCCAGTGAAACAGCCGTGCCGTGAGAGTGTGCCTCGGCACTCGCTCCGGAATCGCCGCTGCGCTCGCTTCCGCTTTGCGCTCGGCAAAACGCTTGGGCGGCCTCACCACGATCAGGTACAGCGAGTGCACGATCATGAAGAACAATCCGGCAATGATCGCAACCCACATCAGTCCCCACGCAATGTGGATCGGAACCGATTGTCCCCACGGGCTTGTGGCCCATTCGAACAGCCTCATGCCGCCTCCTGTGTTCCGACGATCGCCCGCTTCACCAGGTTCCTCATCAGTGGAATCTTGTAGGAGTTGAACTGCAGCGGCACCGCGCCCTCGACCGCGAGCTTGCCCGCCATCTCGCCGGTATCGGCATTCGCCGGCTTGCCGCGCACCGCATCTTCCACAGCCTTGAGCCGCATCGGCTTTGGCGCCACGGCGTTCACCGCGATTCTCATCTGGTCAATATTGTTTCCGCTCAGCTTCATCGCACTCGCCACATTCATCAGCGGAAAATCCCACACGTTCCGGTCGCGCACCTTCTCGAAATAGAATTTCGCGCCCGCCCACGTCGCGGGAATGCGGATCGCCGTCAACAGATCGCCCGGCCCCAGAATGTTCAGCCGCGTAATGTCCGTCTCCGGCCCCACAAAATAATCCTCCGCATCCACCACTCGTTCGCCCTTCGGCGTCTTCATCACTAACTTTGCATCCAGAGCAATCAGTGCCGGCGCCGAATCCGACGGATGCACCGCGACGCACCGGTCCGCGCCAAAAATCGCATGCTCCCGGTTGCGCCCGACTGGCGTGTCCGCGTAGCAGATGTTCCCGCCGGCGCGATAGCACGGCCAGCCGTCGCGGTAATACCAGCACCTCGCATCCTGCGAAACATTGCCGCCCAGCGTTCCCTGATTGCGAATCTGCGGCGACGCCACCAGTTCCACAGCCTGCGCGAGCAGGCCGTAGTTCTTCTGGATCAGCGGATGCTCCGCGATCTCCGTCAGCGTTGTCATGGCGCCGATCTCCACGCCATCGCTCGTCGCGCGAATCCCTTTGAGATCATCTGCGCCGCTCAGATCCACCAGCACCTTCGGCTTCTTGATGCGGTCTTTCAGCCAGTCAAAGCTGTCCATGCCGCCGGCCATCACCCACGCATCTTCGCCATGCTGCTCGAGCAGCTTCTGCGCATCCGCGGCACTCTCCGGCTGAAGCAGGTCAAACGCCGGCATCACATCTCGTATCACCGCCATAGCTCACTCCAAATTCGGATGCCCCACCCTAAGCGCGGTCTCATCGCGCTTAGGGTGGGGAGTCCCGCTGGATCACTCACAACAAAACCTGGTCCCTGCGTCCCTGTCTTCAACTCCCTATTGGCTACTCCCTACTCCCTGCCTTTATATGTGCGCCGTCAGCGCCTCCTGCATCGGCCGCCCCGCTTCATACGAAGTCAAAATCGTATCTGCATTCACCGGCGCGCGCTGAAAGATGTTGTCGCCCACCGCGTCTGCCAGCGCATTCAGAATGGCCGCGCATCCACCGCCCACAGGAGGCTCGCCGCACCCGCGTGCACCCACCGGCGTCTCCGGATCGGGAATGTTCAGCGCATTCCACTTCATGTCCACCGGCACATCCAGAATCGTCGGAGGCTTGTTCTGGTAGAACCGCTTCGCCACCGTCGAGCCATATTGCGGGTCGATCACCCACTTCTGGCCGATGGCGTGCGCGATGCCCAGAGTCGAGCGTCCCAATACCTGCCCGCCCAGCGCCGCCGGATGAATCACCGTACCCACATCGGCGTATGCCAGGTAATCGACGATGTGGTACACACCCGTCTCCACGTCCACTTCCACTTCCGCGAAGCACGCAAGATACGAGAATGAATCGCCGTCATGCGGATACTTGTCGCGCGCCGAGGCGATTAATCCCTGCCCCGCCATGGCATGAACCGACTGCTGCGTGTATTTGTTCACATCTTGATTCACGTCGTGGCCGTCATAAATTCCGCCGAGTTGAATCGCCTTCTGAGCGGCCTCGGCAAAACTCAGTCCCGCGCCGCCTCCCTTGCGCGCAACGCGCAGGTTGGCCACCTCATACCCACCTGGATCTCCACCGAGCGATTTGGCCGCAACCTCCTGAAGCCTCTGCTTGCACTCCAGCCCGACCGCGTGCGCCGCCCGTGTCATCGCATGAATGGTCTGGCTCCCGCCCGAGTGACAGGAGTAAGGCAAATGCATCGCCGTGTCGCCCCACACGATGTCTACCGAATCCCATGGCACATCCAACACCTCGGCTGCCGCGCGATGCACATCGATCAGCGCCTCCGTCCCCAGGTTGCCGATCCCCGTGTGAATCCGCACCCGGCCTTCCGGTGTGATCACGATCAGCCCGTCAAACCCGCTCGATCCGCCGTGGAAACAGGTGATCGCCGCGCCCAACCCATGCACCTTCGTCCCCGTCTTTTTTGGTTTGCTGGCCACCCGCTCCTGCCACTTGAACTGCTGCGCCCCGTAATCGAGCGCCTGCTTCAGGTAACAGCTCGTCACGTATGCGCGCTTTCCTGCGTGATTTACCGGCCCATACTCGGCCTTTCCTTCGGGGGAGTTCACGCGCCGCAGCGCTACCTGGTCCACGCCCAGCTGCCGCGCCGCCTTCGACAAAATCGGCTCCATGATCGCGATCGCCTGCATGCCGCCCGGAGCGCTCTGCGCGCTGCGCGGCGGCGTGTTCGTCGCCACCGTCACATTGCGGAACCGCATCGCCGGAGGCTGATACAGCAGCGAAGTGATGCTCCCGCACGAGCCGCCGTCGCCGTTCGATCCGTACGAACCTGCGTCTGAAACCAGGAACATGTCCAGCGCCGTGATCTTCCCGTCCTTGGCAAATCCGATTTTCACGCGCCCGCGGATGCCCGGCCGCGCCCGACCGATGAAGTGCTCCTCTTCCCGGCTGATGCGCATCATCACCGGCGCGTTCAGTTTCTTTGAGAGCAGCGCGGGAATCACCAGCGTCTGCGCTCCGGTAATCTTGCTGCCGAATCCGCCGCCCGTGTATTCGCTCACGAAGACGACCTTGTCGTCGGACATCTGCATCCATCGCGCGATGGCGGACACTGTCTGTTGGGTGCTTTGCGTGCCTGTATACAGGAACAGCTTCCCGTTCTGCCAGTACGCCAGAGTGGTGCGCGGCTCAAGGCATTGGTGGCTCACATCCGGCGTAAGAAACGTCTCGTCGAGCACCACAGCCGCATTCTTGAAACCTGCATCTACGTCTCCATAGGCCCACGTCTCCGGTGCATGGCCCATCGGCAGCCGTCCGTGGTCGTATTCGGCAAAGTCTTCGTTCGTCCACTTCAGCGTGGTCAGTGCCGTTTCGCGCGAGTGCGGCACAGGCGCCCACACATTGCCGTCGAGGCGCGCATTCGGGCTGCCGGGCCGCAGGCTCTCCAGCGGATCAACCGCGAACGGCAGCGGCTCCATGTCGATCTCGATCTTCTCGATCGCCTCTGCGCAGGTCAGCTCGTCTACCGCCGCCACTGCCAGGATCGGCTCGCCCTGGTACATCGGTTCATCCGCCAGCGCCAGTTCGCCCCATTTGTCGGCCTTGATCGTTTGCCCGTTGTCGTTCACATAATCCGCATGACCGGGAACCTCCGCCGGCGTCAGAATCGCCTTCACTCCCGGCATCGCCAGCGCCTTCTCCGCATTGATCCGCGTCACGCGACCGTGCGGCATGGGGCTCAGCACCAGGCGGCAGAACAGCATCCCTTCCGCGCGAAAGTCCTCGGCATATTTCGCACGACCCGTCACTTTCGCCACCAGATCATTGGTCGAGAAATCTTTGCCGATCAGCTTGTATCCCTCGCCAAACGGTATTGGCTTCAGCTCTTCTACCTTCACGGCATTGGCAACCGCTTCATCTGCCATCGCTCAAGCCCTCCTCTTCAAGCCAGCCGCCGAACCAGCGCCTGCGGGCACCCCGGTCTTCGTGTACTGGGCGCCGCGCATCATCGCGTCCAGAATCTTCGTGTAATCCTGGCAGCGGCACAGGTTGCCCGATACTCCCTGCGCCATCTCCTCGCGCGTGGGATTCGGATTCTTCTTCAGAAATCCGACCGCCGACATCACGAAGCCCGGCATGCAGAATGCGCATTGGAACCCCTGCTCGTCCACCACCGCCTGTTGCACCGGATGCAGCGTTCCATCCTCGGCTTCCAGCCCCTCAATTGTTGTCACGTTCTTTCCGCGCACCGTATTCGTCAGCACCGAGCAGCTATAGTAGGGCACATCGTCAATCAGCACGGTGCAGCTTCCGCACTCGGCGCGATCGCAACCCAGCTTGGTGCCCGTCAGCCCCAGCTTGTAGCGCAGCGTCCACGCCAGCGTCTCCTGCTTCATCACATCCACGCGGCGCTGCTTGCCGTTCACATTCAGGCTGATCAGGCGCTCGCCGCCAAAGCTCCTCGCGCGGCCGGGCGCAAGAATCTTGTAGCTCGCCGCGCTCACCACGGCGCCTCCGGCAATTACGCCCAGAATGAACTTGCGCCTCGTAACCGTTTTCGAAGGGCTCTCGATCGTCTTCGGATCTTCCATCTCCGGCATGGCAGTCTCTCCGGTCTCTGGATCGTTTTAGATTCGCTTCATTTGCGTCGCGGCAATGATATTGCAAAAGCTGCGGGACTTGGACAAGCGGGCCGCAAGGGGAATCACGCGGCGCTTGCCGATATCTTAGCTCCAGCCCCTCGGCTCTTGCAAAGCCTGCCGGGTGCCTTAAACCGCCGCGCTTTTCGCCATGCCAAAAAGACCGCCGCCGCCCAACCCCCAACCCCGCGCAGTCCCCGCGAAACGCAACCCCATGCCGCCGCTCCTGCATCTTATGGCCCGCCGGCAAGTTCGGCGCTCGGCCTGATCCTATCTCATTGAGCAGGAGTGTATGGCGGAGACTGCCGTCCGTCAGCCGCAAAGCGCGGCGGTTTCTCCGTGGTTGATCGCCGCCTCCGTAATGCTGGCAACGTTTATGGAGGTGCTCGATACCGCCATCGTTGCCGTCGCCCTGCCCTATATTGCCGGATCGCTTTCGGCCACCAATAGTGAAGCCACCTGGGTCCTCACCAGCTACCTCATTGCCAACGCCGTCATCCTTCCTGCCAGCAACTGGTTTGCCCTGCGCTTCGGGCGCAAGCGGTTTTTGGTAGCGTGTGTCCTCATCTTCACCGCGGCATCGTTCTGTTGCGGAGCCGCGCCCAGCCTGCCTCTGATGTTGCTCGCGCGCATCGTTCAAGGTGCCGGCGGAGGCGCCCTTCAGCCGCTTTCCCAGGCCATCCTTCTCGAAAGCTTCGAACCGCGGAAGCGCGGGCAGGCCATGGCCGTCTTCGCCTTCGGTGTCGTGGTCGCTCCCGTCCTCGGCCCCACGCTCGGCGGATGGCTCACCGACGCCTACAGCTGGCGATACGCCTTCTACATCAACATCCCCGTCGGCATCCTCGCCGCTTTCATGATCGGCCGCTTCATCCACGATCCGTCTTATGTCAGGGACGCCAAGCCGGGCAAATTTGACAACCTGGGCTTCGGCCTCCTCATCGTCTGGACCGGCTGCCTGCAGGTGGTCCTCGACAAAGGGCAGGAGGTGGACTGGTTCGGAGCCACCTGGGTTCGCTACACCGCGGCCGTCGCCGCTTCCGCGCTCATCGCCTGGATCGTTTATTCCTGCCGCGCCCGCAAACCGCTCGTCAACCTGCGCATTCTCTCCGATCGCAACTTCGCCGTCGGCTGCCTGCTGATGATCCTCTTCGGTGTCGCCGTGTATTCCATGGTTACGGTTCTGCCCCTCTTCTACCAGGAACTCCTCGGCTATACCGCGTTCACTGCCGGGATCGTTGTCTTTCCCCGCGGCATCGGCGCCATCCTCGGCATGCCGGCCATCGGATTCCTCAGCGGTCGCATCGACCCGCGCTATCTGCTCACATTCGGATTCATCGTCTTCGGCTTCACATCGCTCACCTTCGGCAACGTGAATCTGTCGGTCGGTTCCGAGACGCTTCTCTGGCCCATCATCATCACCGGGTTCGCCTTGAGCTTTGTCTTCGTGCCCATCACCACGCAGGCCTACACCAACCTGCGTAATGAGGAGATCGGCAACGCCAGCGGCATTTTCAACCTTGTGCGCAACATCGGCGGTTCCGTGGGAATCTCTGTATCACAAACGCTGCTTGTTCGCCGCGCCGATCTCCACCAGACCCAGATCGCCGGCTCCGTCTCCCAGACGCAGCCCTGGTTGCAGCAACAAACCGCGGGCCTGAATGCGGCATTGGGACGCTTTTCGAACCCTGCCAACGCCCTGCCGCAGGCCCATGGATTCCTCTACCGCGAGCTAGGCCAGCAGGCGCTGCTGTGGGCTTACGTCGATGTCTTCCGCTGGACCGCGATTCTCTGCTTTCTCTGCGTCTTCCTGGTGTGGCTGTTCACCAAGGTCAAACACGCCAAAGCTCCAGCCGGTGTACATTGATTCTCCTGTCGCATTCTTTTTGATTAGCCGGTCCTCACGCGCTGACTGGCTGACCTGCCGGCTCACTGACTTGCTTCATCGGGGGCTCAGGCACTCCCCCAAATCTCCGTTCTCGGTGCCAAAACTCCGCGATCGCCGCATCCAGATCGGCCTCATCGAACTCCGGCCACATCCGTTCCGTAAACGCCAGCTCGGCATACGCGCACTCCCACAGCAGAAAATCCGACAACCGCTTTTCCCCGCCCGTGCGAATCAGCAGGTCCACTTCGCCGCAATCTCCGGCAAGCGCCTGTGTCACCATGGACCGCAGCATATCGGGACGGAACAGTGCCTCATCGCTCAACGCCGCCGCCTCGCACGCCGCGCGCGCAATCGCATCGCGCGAAGAGTAATCAATCGCCACGCGCAGATGCAATCCGCTTCCGCCCGCCGTCACCTCTTCTGTCCACTCCATCGTTCGCAGCGCCGCCTCGGGAATCCGGTCGCGCCGCCCGATCGCCTCGAATCGCACACCGCGTTCCCGCAGCCTCGCCGTTTCCATCCGCAGAAACGCCCGCAGCAGCCAGAAAACGCGTTTCACCTCCGCGGCCGGCCGCCGCCAGTTGTCCGACGAGAATGCATAAAGCGTCAGGCACCGGATTCCGATCTCGTCCGCGTGCTCCACGATCCGCCGCGCTGTCAGCACACCCACCCGATGCCCCGCCACCCGCGGCAATCCCTGCCGCGCCGCCCAGCGCCCGTTCCCGTCCATAATGATCGCCACGTGCAGCCCTGTCCGGTCGCTGTTTTGCTCCGTCAAGTGCTTGCCAATACTCATTCCCATTTGCCCCACCTCCTGAGTCTCGAAACGATCCCCGCCTAAACCGGCCGCTCTGGAATTGCGCGATCCTGCGCTGACTCCTTCACCTGCATTGAGCTGTACCAATCGATCCTCCGTGTGAAGTACATCGCGGCGGCGACTGCCAAAAAGCTCGCGATTGCGCCTACCAGCAACGCATTGTCCTCAAGCCGCAGCAACATGTAGATCAGCGCGTAGAGCAGCGTAAAAACAGCCAGTGCCTTCACGCCTTCCTTGCCGCTTGCGAAAATCCAGCCCGCATTTGCCGAAAGAAGGCTCACCGTCGCCGCACCGGCCGCCAGAAATGCAAGATCGAATCCGATCCGTTCCGCGAGCGACAGAAGCAGGAGATAAAAGATGATCTGTGCGATGCCTACTAGGATGTACTGCGCCGGGTGCACCCGCTTGCCGGTTGTCGCTTCGAAGACGAAGTAGCTAAGGAAGATCAGACCCACAAAAAGCAGCACATATTTCATCGATCGCGTGACTGACTGGTAGGGGTCCACCATCTCCACAAACGAAACTCCCAGTGACGTCGCACCCAGTCCGTTGATTACATCGCTGCGCCCTTCCGCAGCCACGCCGCGTGCAATAAAGGGGACAGACCACTCAGCCGTGAAACCTCGGCCCGTGACGTTGCGGTCCACCGGCAGAAAGCCGCCGTCGAAACCCGGATTTGGCCAATCGCCAGTGACCACAAGATGCGTCGTCTTGCCATATGCCAGGACCGCAAGACGCTGTGCGCCGGAAAAGCGCAAGGCTGACGTCACGCTGAATCGCGCATTCGGCTTGGCGAGCTCCCCAGCCTCTACGCTGAAAAGTGTCAGCTTATTGGGCGGTTCACTTTCTCCTCTATTCATCCAAAAGCTGTCGGCCAATTCCGCCGGCGCTAAGATTGCGGTTTTTCCATCTTCCGTCATCGTGGCGTCCGCCTGCGCTCCGCGCGCGTCGCTCACTCCTACCACAATCTCCGCATGGCTCCAATCAAGGTCAGCACCGGGCGGAGCATTCACAGGTGTTCCATTCAAGTCGAAGTCTGCGCCAAGCTGCAGATCCGACTCGAAGACCGGGACTTTGAACAGCGAGCGCCGTCTTTCTTGTGTGCTCGTCTTCACCTGTACTGAGGCCCGTGCCGGAAATACGACATAGACGCCATGCTTCGCTGTATCGCTCGGCGAATGCGGCGGAACGGTATAGGGCACTGCAAGCGTCGGACCGAGAACCGTCAGCGGCCCACCCACTTGGTCGCTGATCTCTTTCGCCACGTCTGTTGCGCGCTGGCTGCGCTCTGAGATCAAACCATCAACAAACAGCGCAGGAATCATCATCAACAGCGCCAACGCGCACACGACCATCATTTTCAAGCCCATAGACCTTGACTTCATCCTTGCCTGAAGTCCCGGCTGCAAATTCGAAAGATCGCTCACTTGCATCCTCTTTCTTCAAACACCCCGTAATTGGTTGTGACTTTGCAGCGCAAAGCCGCAGCATATTCTGAATCTCACTTTGCAATGCAAAGTCATTACACAAAAAAATTCACGCCCGCGAAGCCGCCCACTCCCGCACCAGCTTCGCCGCCGCTTCCGTCGTTCTTCCGCTCGCTGCGTCGCGGATCACCTGTTCCAGCGTCTCCAGGTACTCAAGGAAGCTCCGCCGCCCCGGCGCCGTGATCCGGCAGACCGTCTGCGGGCGGTTCCGGTCCTGCCCCTTCACGATCTCCACCATCTTCGCCCGCTCAAGCACACGCAAGTGCCGGCTCAGATTGCCGTCCGTCAGTGCGCACAGATCCTTCAGATCGTTAAAGGTCAGTCCCTTCGCGTTGGTCATCAGGCTGGTCAGAATGCTAAGCCGCGCGCGCTCGTGAATCACACGGTCCAGCCCTTCATAGGCAAACCGGCCTTCGCTTCTTCGCGCCTTAACCTTCATCACTCGCCTCCTCCGCTTTGTAGTAGAGCACTCCCGCCACCAGCAGTTGCCCCAATCCATAGGGAATGCCCATCGCCCACGGCGACAGCGCCCGCGCATCGCCGAGCGAAATGCAAAATGCGCCCGTCGCCAGGTACCACACACCTGCCGCGATCATCGGCCGCGGCAAAAACCGGCACGAAGAAAACACCCCCAGGCTGAAAATCACCTGCCACACTCCCGGCAGCATCCACTCCGCCGACGGCACGTAGCGCACCAGCACAAACGTCATCAGCATGCCTGCGGCCACCGACGGCAGAAACTGCTCCACTGCCATCCGGATCATTTCGTCGGCCATGCCTTGATGCATGCGCCGCGTCCTCGCGAACATCTCCGCTCCAATCACCGCCGCGCTCACTACCGCTGTCGCAATCCAGGTTGCCAGGTAGGCCTCAATACGTCCGGCTGGACCGGGCAGCCACAACCGCTGCGCCGTCGCAGCCGCCAGCGCCAGAACGCCTGTTGCCGCCAGCGTCGCCGGACCGTAACCCCGAAAATCTGTGCTCCGGGCCACCTGCATTCGGATGTTGCTGATGTCGCCCAGCGCCTTGTTCAGCTCGCTCATCCCAGCCTCACTTTACATTGCAAAGTAACCCAATCCCGCACCCCTGTCAAGCACCCTTCCGTGTCACACACGCTGTCGCTCTCATACTCTGAACTACCGGCTACTGGCTACCGGCTACCGGCTCCCTTGCCCCCTCGCTCCCTGCCTTTCTCGCTCCCTCGCTCCCTGTCCTTAAAAAGCCCAGCCCCACCTCCGAAGTGCCGGAACGAAGGTGGAAGACTGGGCTCTTCTACGCATTAAGTTATGGATAATAAACTCGGCGGTAAATCTCTCCGCTTCTCAGCCCGCGCAACTTGGCCGCGTCCCTCGATTCGTGAGTGCCGCCATCAATCCTTCCTCTTGTATTGCCCCCGTTGCGAAGGCAGAATCTCCACATCGTCGTAAGGCTCGCGCGCATCCTGCGGCGGTTTCTTCTTCGCGGCCTTCGACTGTTTCGGCGATCGAAGCTTCGCCTGCGCCCCGTCCGCTTGCTGTCTGGCGTCCTGCGCCTTTGCCTCGTTCGTTGGTACCGGAGCGGCTTCGGGCTTCGGCGCTGCAAGCAGCGCCCTCACCGGCGCCGTTTCCCTCACCGGCGTCGTTTCCCGCATCGGCGACGCTTGTGGAGAAGCCGCACGCTGCTCGCTCTGCCCCTGGGCCTGCTCCGCCTGCAACGGCGCCGACACGCCCGTCCGAAGCTCGGCTTCGCTACCAAGCCCGCCGTCGTGCCGCACGAGGTCCAATTCCTTGATCCCCGTGGAGAACATCGTGCCTCTCAATTCGGTCAACCGCGGCAGCCGGGCAGGCGCGCCTCGTTTCTCCGTTATCTTTGTCGCTTCTCCAGCCGTGTCTTCGGCGCCGTCTCGTGCAGCCGGTCGCGGGCTCGCGGCTTTCGGGTCCCCCGCACTCGCACCCTGCGCATTCGGGTGCGTCGGAGTCCCGGTAAGCCACCACGGGTCCTCCCGCCGCGGCCACACCGGACCGACCGAAGCAGAACCTGCAACCTGCTCAGCTTCCCTCGGCGCCGCGAACGCGCTTCCTTGAACCAGCCGATCAGCGAGGGCGCCAACTGAGGCAGGCCCGGTCTCTGCATTCAGGGGTGGATCGGCGCTCAAGCCAATCTGTGGATCCAGGCTCGCGCGCCCCGATTCAACCGCAAATCGCAGCGTGTCAAGCGTCTGCTGCTCCATCTGCTGGCTCCGTTCCTGCACGCTCCGGGTCATCTCCTCAACAGAACGTCGAAAAGCCCGATCGGCCTTCGCCAGCTTCACTCGGTTCAGCACGAATCCCGCGGCCGGCGCATTCAAGCGCTCAAGAATATTGGCTGCGTTGCGTAGCTGGGCGCGCGTGGTCGCGCCGGATTCGATGACCACGATCGCGCAGTCGGCGTGCTGGATTAGGGATTCCGTTTTCGCCGATGCCGTCACTGGTGCTGCGTCGGCCAAGACCATCTGCCCCTGGTGGCCTCGTGCATCGTCGCCCACCAGTTGCAGCAGCGCTCTCGTCAGTCCGTCATGTCGAGCCGTTCTCTCGTCCCTACTCGCGTCTTCGTTTCCCGGCGCGGCTGATGCATCCGTCGCATCCACAATCATGGGCGCATTTCCCAGGGTCACAAGCAGCTCTTTCACCCGCGCGGCGACGGTCGTTGCGCCCGCTCCCGCGTCAACTCCCGTGAAAAGACAGTTCTTCAGGCTGCGTTCTTTGCCGGCGGACTGCATCGCACTCAGCAGTCGCATCAGGTGCGCTTCGGCCACTTCGTTCGGGACCTCCGAGAAGTCTGGCAGCACGGCCATCGGCTCGGTGCCCACCACGCGCTCAACATCCAGGCTGGTGTAGATCTTCGGGTCACGTTGGCGAGCCACCACCGCTACGGCGACTCCCAGAACAATCAGGCCAAGAAGCACCGCCACTGCGAACATCGAATTTCGTGCTTGCGAGCTCTGGACCAGGCTCTGCGCTTGAGCGATGGCAGAAAAGCCAGGCAGGCAAATCAGAGTGACCATCAGCCTGAACCAGCCGATTCCAGGCGCCGCGCCGCTCCCAAATCTTTCAGCGCGGACTTCCGCAGACCATTCACTCCGCTGCAACTTGCATCTCCTGCGTTGTTCCTGAACCCGTCAAGAACGGTAGCGGCGATTCATCCGCAATTCATTGCCCCGGCAGTTGGCCGCGCGCCGTTGCATGTGTGCATCGGCATCCAGCTCCTCATGACCGACCGTTGACGCGTTAATCTTGCCCTGCGTTGCTCTTGCCATTCGCCGCATCCCTTCGCGGTCACCACGCGGCCGGCGTCGAGGCGCATGGATACTGACGCCTGCTGAATCGAACCTATTCGCTTGAACCATTTGGAACAATGCCGCAAAGGTGGGAACGGCGAACGCCGGCATTGCGTCCTTCGAGACTCCTCATTCAGCAAACAAGTAACTGCAGACGATTACCTTGGTTCGCCGTCACAGAAGCAGCATCGCGCATGACACAAAAGTTGCGCCGCTGCCTGAGAGCTGCGCGCGAATGAACTCGATCTTCAAATTCCGGATCGCATGCGATGAAATCGCATCGTGTTCGAGCGGGCGTCCGATTCTACGCCTCGTTCATCTCCCGGCCCCCCGCTTCCCGCCCCAGCGCCGCCAGACCCGCCAGCGCCAGCGCGACAACGGCTACGGTAATGGCAAGCACCGCCGGATAATTGCCCCAGCGCTCGGCCGCCAGCGCCTGGCCTTTGCCGTTCCACGAGGTCACCAGCGCGCCCAGTTGGTAGGCCAGCCCTGGCGCAGTGGCCCGCACCGGGGCCGGCGACAACTCCGTCAGGTACGCCGGAACCACGCCCCACGCGCCCTGCACCATGAACTGCATCAGCACCGCGCCGGTGCCGAGCATGAACGCGGAATGCCCGTAAGCATAGAGCGGAATCACCGGAATCGCGAGAAGCGCGGCAACGATAATCGCCCGCTTGCGGCCCCATCTCTCCGACAGCGCGCCGAAAACAATGCCGCCGGCAATGGATCCGAGGCCGTAAAGCACTCCGATGAACCCGATGGTCTCAGGCGACAGATTTGCGTGCACCGCCAGAAAAGTCGGATACACATCCTGTGTTCCGTGCGAGAAACTCATGAACGCCGTCATGAGCAGTATGAGAAAGAGAAAAGTAGGCAGAAATTGAATAATCTCTCTTTGCCACACCGGCCCCGCATGAACAGCACCTTTCCCCATGCGCTTCTTCGCTGCCGCCAGCCACACCGGCGACTCCTGCACCCGCGTCTGCACATAAAACGCCAGCAGCGCCGGCGTCGCGCCCAAAATGAACAACCCGCGCCAGCCGATTCCTGGAACCGAGAGCCCGTGCCAATGAAAGCCGGCAAACAACAGCCCAAAGGCCGCCGAAGCCACGATCGACCCCACTGCGTATCCTTCCTGCAGAATTCCCGAGAAAGTGCCGCGACCTTCCTTGGGCAGCGTTTCAAAGGCAAGCGCCGCACCCACGCCCCATTCACCGCCCATGGCAATGCCGAAAAGCGCCCGCAGCCCCAACAGCACGTTGAGTGACGGCGCGAAAGCGCACGCCAGTTCGATCACGGAGAACCCCAGAATGTTCGCCATCAGCACTGGCCGCCGTCCGTACCGGTCGGCCAACATGCCGAACAGCAGCGCGCCCACCGGCCGGAACGCCTGCGTATAAAAGACCGCTCCCAAAACCGCCGAAGGCTGCGTGTGAAACTCCTGGGCGATCGCTTTCACGCAGAATACAAGCAGAAAAAAGTCGAGGCTGTCGAGCGTCCAACCCAGAAAGGCGGCCAGAAACACGCGCCGTTGCGGGCCACTCAGTTTGTCGAACGGTCCAAGGACGGGCATACGCGGGAGGATAGCAGAAGGGCTGCTTCTCTCCTCTCAGTGCATCCAGGATCGCGCACCTGTCACGGGTATTTGTTGCAACAAATATCGCCTCTCATGCATCCTATTGTGTTAACTTGACCGCGGAGTCCGGCCATCCTCGCGACCTGCATCCACATTCAATCGCAGGCGCTTGTTTCCCCTTATCGACGATCCGGCCGGGCCCGCTGCGCTTCTTGAAGGAGGTCTCCAGCATGAGACATTTGCCGATCGCATTTGGCCTGATGGTACTTGCCGCGCCGCTCGCTATCGCGCAATCTTCCACCTGGGTGTCAGACCCCAATCACAGTGAAGTTGATTTCGCCATCACCCACATAAGCGTCTCGAAAGTCCACGGCCGCTTTGGCGACGTGAACGCGACCATTCAATACAACGAGTCCGATGTCACAAGATCCAGCGTTCAGGTCACCATCGGCGTCGGCACCATCGATACCGGCGTCCAGGCCCGCGACACGGACCTCAAAGGGCCCAAGTATTTCGATGTGGGCAATTTTCCCCAGGCTACGTTCACAAGCACCAGCGTCACCAAGAACAGCAGCGGTCTCACCGTCGCCGGCAACCTCACGCTGCACGGCGTCACCCGGCCAGTCGTCCTGGCTGTCGAGGGCCCCACACCGCCTGTCACCGATCAACGCAAGAAGATTCATCACGGCTTCTCCGCCACTACGACCATCAGCAGAAACGCCTTTCAGATTGCTCTGCAAACGCCCGCCGCAGTGCTCGGCGACGACGTCCAGCTCACGATTGAGGTCGATGCCGTCGAACAATAAATGAACAACTCAGCATCGGGTTTATATTTGGTGCCGGACCCCGTTCCTGAATCGCCGTTCAACGTTTGGAGGATGTTCGATGCCCGACCTCAAAACCGAGATTGCCCAGTCATCTCCCTTTTCGAGCGTGGAAGAAGAAACCATTCTGAACCTGGTGCGAACCAACGATTTCTTTCAACGCGCCCTCCAGCAAAAAATGCGTGCCTGGGGCCTCACCTCGACGCAATACAATGTCCTGCGAATTCTGCGCGGCGCCCAACCCGAAGGCCTCGCCTGCGCGGCCATCGGCGCACGCATGCTCACCGTCGAGCCCGACATTACGCGCATCCTCGCTCGCCTCAAACGCCTCAAGCTGATCCGCCAGCACCGCGACCGGGACGATCGCCGCGTTGTGTTGACGCAGATCTCCGATGCCGGCCTCAACTTGCTTCAATCCATGGACCCCACCTTTCGGCGCCTTCCCGTCGAACTCCTCGGCCATATGAAGGCTTCTGATTTGTCAGAGATGATCCGCTTGCTCGAGCTGGCCAGGAAGCCTTGTCGCAAAGCAGAGGCGCACTAGCACCCGCAATGCAGGGTGCCCCAGGTCTCGATTTTGAAACCTGGGATCCGCGAATCTGATGAAAAGAATTTAGGCGGTCAGAGACCTAGGTGGTGGTTACAACCTTCTGCGCCACCGTCTCCTCGTCCAGCTCCGACTGGATGATCTTGTTGTGCAGGCAATAGAGAGCCAGCTCGAGCCGGTCCGACACGCCAAGCTTGTCGTAGATCTTGCGCAGATAATTCTTGATCACCTGCTCGGTGGTACCCAGTTGGAATGCGATTTCCTTGTTCCGCTTGCCCTGAGTGATGCAGGTAATGATCGACATCTCTTTGGGTGAGAGGCGCGGTTGATTCCGCGGGCTCACCAGTGAAGCGGCCTGGGCGCGATAGGCATCGATCACCCAGTTCACTGACTGGTTGTCGATCCAGGTTTCGCCCGCCGCAATGCGCCGCACGCAACGCACCAGCAGATCCGGTGAAATCGAACGCGAGACAATGCCGCGAACCCCGCGCCGGTAAAGCTCAACGGTGTGGTTTTCGTCCGCTGCCACGGCCTGCACAATCAGTTTCACGTTCGGCGCCAGCCGCAACAATTCGGGAATCACGTTGGCCGTTCCGGCCAGCATGCTTCCCTCGAGTAGCACAATGTCAGTTGGATAGCGTTCGATCGCCGAGCGCAGATTCTCGAGCGAGTCCGCCTGCGCCACCACGCGGATGTCGTCTTCTAGAGCGAATACTTTACGAATCCCGACTCGGTAGATCGCCTGAGAATCCGCGAGGATTACGCGGACAGTCCCCGGCTTGATCGGAGTTTCGACGCTTTCGCCTTCTGGTTTATCGTCTATGGTCTCCATAGTTGGCTGCCATCAAGCCAACTGAGCCCTCAATGCTCCGCAAATCGATAATCGTCGATAGTCGCGGCAGCAAGGTGCTCATTATGGCTTGAGGAGCAGCGTACCACACGCCCCTTGCAATGGACCATAACATCATTGGGGGACCCTAGCACCGTATGGGGCATCCGCATCGAAAAGCGAATGTCGGCTCCCACCTCCAGATCCCTGTCCAGCGTAAACAGCACTCCGCTCGCGGAAACGTTTCGGGTGAATGCGGAAATCTCACCCTCCTGCTCTTCTCCTGCCGATAGCATCACCGGCAGCGAGAGCGGGAATCGCACCGCACAGCGAACCTCTTGTCGCACACGGGCGGGCGCCGCGGCACCAGGTGGTAGTGGCGAATCTGGCTTCTCAGGACTCATCTTCGTGCCTTAGAGTATCAACCTTCCTGCCACTGTATCTGCTTTTATTTATTTAGCCTACGGCACCAAAGTTTCCTGAGAAGTAACCACTACCCGCGGCACGCTGAAACCCCACCACGGCGAATCCCCTCGGCTCGCAAATGCGGCGCGCCCTGGCCGCTTTTCACTTGGCTTCCTTGCTCCCCGCAGCTTGCCGGCGAATCAGCGTCAACCCCTGTCGCACCAAGCTCGATGTCTCAAACTGGCCAGAAAAGGTTGCATGAATCGCGCGTTAAAAAAACACGCCTTCAAAACAAACGATTGATTCAACCAGCTCTGGCCCACACTGTGTGCGAAGCGTGCAACCGGAGAACGCCGGTTCTCCCGCAGCGCAACTATTTCCGCGAACAATCATCTTCCTCCGAACCGACCGCTCCGCTCGTCCATCTACCGTCGTGTGGACCGGCATTCATCCCTTGAGCTGAAGTTGGAAAACCCTCATGAATACTGGCGTTTTCCCGCACGCATTTCGGCCTGAGTCTGATGCTCATCTAATCTGAGAATCATCGGATTTGAGAATCGCACGCGTCACTCAATCCGATGGATTGCGCGCCGTCGTGATTCACCGCTCGCGCTCATTAATCGCTCTGGTGCGTCTCAGTAACACAACCGCACACGGCAGCGCGCAGAGAACGTTCAAGAAAATCGCAACGCACCCAGACAGGATCACGAGCGACCGCCGTCCGTCGCCTGCGAATGCCCTCGACTCTGCCAAGAAAATCGAATGTTTTGCTTACTCTTCGCCCCCATAAGGCGAAGACAGGACAAAACTTAGGCCTAGTAACCATCGAAATGTTACTAAGGTTGTACCAAAATGGGTACTCCAGGCAAAAAATATTTTCCATTGCACTTTTGTTGTAGCAACTGTCCCCGCTTTGGGTTAGTCTGTGAAAGCAAAATATGGCGGGGTGTCTACCGCCGGGAAGAGTGCCCGAAATGCGTACGCGTACGATCGATATTTTGAAAGTCGCTTTTGTTGCCGTCCTTCTTGTTTCGGCATGTACGGTTTTTGCAATGCCCGCAGGCCCGATGCCCATGCCTCCCAGCGCAATGCCGGCTGGACCAATGCCCATGCCTCCCAGCGCAATGCCGGCTGGACCAATGCCTATGCCGCCCAGCGCACTGCCGCCTATGGCAGCAATGCCAGCAGGCCCCATGCCCATGCCTCCCAGCGCAATGCCGGCAGGTCCCATGCCTATGCCGCCTAGTCTCGTCTAAGTCGAAACTGCATTCGCAATCATCTCAAATACCCCACACTTTTGTGTGGGGTATTTAGTTTAAGTACCCTTCTTTGAAACGTCCGAACCGGCTGCGAATTCGCTGGTAGACTCGGTATATTCCGTGGACGTGTGTGGACGGGGCGCAAGCTGTGAACCTGGATAATGCACTCTGGTTTGCGTACATCGGCGTCGAAGCGGTCGTCGTGGGACTGCTGTCCTACCGGCACGTTTGGCGTACCCTTCCCATCTTTTGTTCTTTCTGCGTTTGGGATGTCTTGAGCAATCTTGTGACGCTCGTCATCGCGCGCTACCCTCACGTTTACTTTGAGTTTTACTTTTGGGAAACCATCATCGGTTCCGCTCTGGAGTTCTCCATCCTGGTTGAGTTGAGCTGGTCTGTGCTCCGGCCGCTGCGCTCCTCTCTTCCGCGCATCACACCTTTCGTCATCGGGGCGTTCATCCTGGTGGCGGGCGCGGCGATCTGGCCATTTGCGGCCGTTCAAGGCATTACGCAGGCATCGCCGCAAGCCCTTGTGCTGGCACATATCCAGCACACAGTATCGATCCTCAGAATTCTGTTTTTCCTGCTCCTCGCCGCGAGCAGCCAGCTGTTTTCGATCGGATGGCGCGACCGCGAACTACAGGTCGCTACAGGTCTCGGCTTCTATTCCCTTGTGAACGTCGCCGTCTCCATCGTGCAGTCCCGCCAGAGCACCACCGCGCAATATACTCGCTTGGAAGAGCTCGTCGTCGCCAGTTTCCTTTGCTCTCTTATCTATTGGGTGATCAGTTTCTCGCAGCAAGAGGCCGTGCGCCGCGCGTTCACCCCGCAGATGCAGAAAGTCTTGCTCGCAATGGCCGGCTCTGCCCGCACCGCGCGGGTGGCCCTCTCCGACGCTCGCGCAGACAAACCACACAAGCGGAACTAGGTCCCTGACCGCGAATCACCCCTGCTTTCTGTCCTCTGTGCTCCGTTCTCTGTCCTCAGATCGTTGACATCCAGCCCATTCCACGCTGTAATGAAATCAGTGGTGAAGGAGTTCACCCTTAACCGCTGTCCCCTCCAATAAGCCGGACAGATGATGACTCCTGACAGGGGTTCCTGTTGCGGAGTCATGTCGCGGCGCGATCCCTGACAATACAAGCGATACGAGGTCACAAGCTCGCCGAGATGGTGTGTCTTCAACGCTTGGCATTGGCATGGCGCGGACTTGTTTTTTCTGGTCGAGAGGAGAATCACGTTGCAGAAATATCTGCTCATAGCTGCGGGTGGCGCACTGGGTTCGGTCTTGCGCTATTGGGTTGGTTCCACCATCTCCGGCCGCATGGGAACCAGGTTCCCGTTCGGCACTCTCGCCATCAACATCACGGCCTGCATCATCATCGGCTTCACGCTTACTTATTTTGGAAGACTCGCCAATCTCGATCCCGCGTGGCGGTTCCTCGTTCCCATCGGCTTCATCGGTGCCTACAGCACCTTCTCCACATATGAGTGGGAAACGCTGTCCATCATGCGATCAGGCGCCTTCTTCCTGGCTGCTCTCTACGCGGCGGGCAGCCTCATTCTCGGTCTTGCCGCCGCATGGTGCGGCACCGCGCTTGCGGATCTGCTGTAGTTGTGCCGGCGGCGCAAAATCTGAACGTCGTCCGCAGGCCCCAGTTGCATCTTGCACGCAAAGGTGCTTCAATCCATCGTGGTTCATTCGCCGCCTCCCGCACATTCCGCAAGCGGTTGAGCGCGGCCGCAAGATGGAGAAACCGACGCATGCTGACTACCGGCAAGGCCGTTAAAGTGACACTGTACCTCAGTGATGGAGCCAGGCATCACGGCGTTCCCGTCTACACCAGCATCCTCGACTTTCTCTTCCACAATGGAATCTCCGGCGCCACGGTCATGAAGGGTGTCGCCGGTTTTGGCGCCAGGCACCGCATGCATTCCGCTCACATCCTCGAAATCTCCGACCATCTTCCCATCAAGATTGAGTTCATTGAATCGCGCGAGAAGGTCGACGCCGTCTTGCCTGAACTCGAAAAGCGCACAGGCTCTGGCCTCATCGAGTTGCAGGAAACAACCATCGTCGTTCCGCCCAAACCCTGAGGATGCTACCGGCCGACATTCCCCGGTAAACCAGGCTCCGCATCGCCCGGAACGACCCTGAAATTGTTGCCGCCCCTGCCCGAATTCCGCCTTAATCCAGGCAACCCTTCCGCACCGCCCAAATTCCCTCGCCGTGCGCCTAAACGCAACATTCTCCTCGCGCTTGGGTTAAGCTGAGAGGCAGATTTCCGACGTTTTCAGTGAATTTCCACGGTCAACCCGCCGGCTCAATCTGCATCGTTTATAAATGAGGTGCTTGGTCCGGTTTTCACGTCACTGTAGCAGGCATTCGGTCATACTGAGGCAAAAGCAAGGAGGATGAGCACGAAGCTCTTTGACGAAAGGGAACTTATGCTCTCAATCCGCAAAGCGCTGATTCACTATTCCGCCCTTGTTGCTTTGGGCATGATCTGTTGCTCGCAGGCACACTCGCAGGCCGCTCTGCTGCTGGAAGAGCCATATGGCTTTTTCGGGACGCTCAATCCCACCGGCCATGTCGCCGTCTATTTCGAAAAAATCTGCGCTGACACCCCGGTCAAGCTGCGCCGCTGCCAGCCGGGCGAGCTGGGCGCCGTCATTGCCCGCTACCAGGGAATCGACGGCTACGACTGGGTGGCCATCCCTCTCGTCCCCTACCTCTACGCCGTTGACAACGCAGCCGAAGTCCCCTCGCACGTGGATCACGACCAGGTAGTGCAGCTCCGCAGTGAATATCGCGAATCGTATCTTCAAGCCCTCGGGGAAAAACTTCCCGCCGGAAACCTCATCCGTGGCGGGTGGACGCAGCTTGTCGGAGCGGCCTACGAGCGCCGCATCTACGCATTTCGCTTCGACACCACTCAGGAACAGGACGACGCTTTGATCGCGCGCCTCAACGACGGCCGCAACAAATCGAGATTCGATCTGCTCTTCAACAACTGCGCCGATTTCACACGCGTCGTCCTCAACGGCTACTTTCCTCGCACCTTTCGCCGCAGCATCTTTCCCGATGCCGGCATGACTACGCCCAAGCAGATCACCTACAAGCTCGTTCGCTATGCGCGCAAACACCCCCATCGGCAGCTGACTGTCTTTGAGATCCCGCAGATCCCGGGCTACCGGCGCGAAAGTCATTCCATCAAGGGCATTGACGAATCGTTTGTGACCACCGTCTATGCCATCCCGCTTGTCATTGTGAATCCCTACCTCGCCGGCGGCCTCTTCGTTGACTATCTCGTCCGCGGCCGCTATCACCTGATTCCCAAAGATCCTCAGGTCGTGACGCCCGACAATCTATCCGTATTGACAGCCCCTACTGCGCCAAACGACAATCTCGCAAGTACCGAGATCTCCACGGTTGGTTCGCCATCGGGATCCAGCGCCGGTCAGCAGGCCGGAGACGGCAATTCTGGAAGCACTGCCATGACGCGAACCTCCGCGGGAGCTGATTCCGGCCTGAAGGGAGCCGGCTCCGACGATGAGTAAGTCCGCGCCGCAGAGTTTCAAAAGCCATGGGCGATTCGATCCTCTGTATCACTTTTTCCTCACCTGGATTTTCCTGGCCAACGTCGTCATCGCTATCGTTTACGCGGTCCACCATCTGTGCTTTTACTCGGTGTGGGTCGCGGTGATGTCGATCGCGGCGTTTCTCCTGCTCTTCAAGCTGCGCACTTATCCGCTTAAGGTGCAGGACCGCGTGATTCGCCTTGAGGAGCGCCTGCGCCTGCAGGCATTGGCGCCCGAGGAGTGGCACACGCAGATCTACCGCCTCACTGAAGACCAGTTGATTGGCCTGCGCTTCGCCGCCGACGATGAAGTGGTGGAGCTGGCCAAGCAGGCGCTCGAGCACAATCTGAATCGCAAGCAGATCAAGCAGCGCATCAAGGATTGGCGCCCCGATTACTGGCGTGTCTAAAGACAGCTTGTACTCGTAGCCAAGACGTTTAGGCGAGCTACCAGCTACCAGCTACTGGCTACCGGCCACCGGCTACCGGCTTTCCCTATTCCCTGTCTTTATCCAGCTCGTGTTCCTGCTCGTAGTGCTCCACCGGCATCTTCCCATCCCACCATGCCCAGTTCATGGGATACACATCGGGATCGAAGAACACCTGGTAGAAGTGCCACACGACAATCGCCAGCGTCGCCAGGATCGCTTCGTAGAAGTGCACCGCCGTGGCCACATCCACCCACCAGCGCGCCAGCAGGTCGCCCACCCACACCTTGGCCCAGATCATCACGCCCGTCAGGCCCATCAGCGCCGTGCCCCAAACCAGCGCCCAGTATTCGGCCTTTTCCGCGTAGTTGAAACGGCCAAACTTCGGCTTCTCGCTGCTCAGCCCGAGGTAGTACCTCATCGTTCCCCACAGGTCCAAGGCATCCTTCGGCCTCGGCGCAAGGTCGCGCAGCAATCGCCGGCCTTCGCGCGCCGCCGCAAGATAGCAGACGTGATAGATGCCCGCGCCGATCAGCACCACGCCCGCGATGCGGTGGATAATGCCGCGCAGGTTCTCGCCCATCCCCAGCGTGTGTGCAAACCAGCTATTGGGAAACTTCAGCGCGAATCCCGAGATCACCAGGACGATAAAGCTCGTGAGCAGAACCAGGTGCTGCCAGCGTTGGTTCACCGTCATGCGCGTCATGAACGGGTTCTGCATCCGCCGCCGCGCCACGGCCTTGTGCCGCCAGATCACGGCGTTATGCAGAAACATCGCTCCGATGACGAGCAGAATCAGGGCAATGTAGATCCCCCGCACCCAGCGCACGGCAATCGAGCCGATGTCTCTCGCGCGTGTGCCATCCTGAAAATGCACCGGCGTGCGCGTGAATTTCTGCGTCACGCCTTTATGGCACTTGCCGCATGTCGCATCCAGATTCGCGCGATTAATCGTCGACCGCGGATCGCTTGACGGAAGAATGTCGTGCACGCCATGGCAACTCGAGCAGTTTGCAGCCACCAGGGACCCGCCTTCCGCAGCCAGCCCGTGATAGCTGTCAAAATAGCTCGTTACGCGGTTGCCGGGAACGCCGAACTCCTGGCTCAGCCGCACGCCCTCATGGCATCGCGCGCAAATGTCCCGTGATACGTTCTGTTCCGCAACCGGCGAGTTGGGATCGGTATGCCGCTTGATGGAATGAATCCCGTGGCAGTCTGTACAGGTGGGCGCCATTGCATTGCCCCGCGTCAGCGCCTGCCCGTGAATGCTCACGTTGAATGTGTTCGCAACTTCCGTATGACACTTGCCGCACGTGGCCGCCACCGCAAACTTCGAGATCGGCGACTTGGCATCGTTCGCCGGCAGAATCTCGTGCGCTCCATGGCAGTCCGTGCACACCGCGGCATTCTGCGACCCATTGGCAATTGCGCGCCCGTGCACGCTCGACTGGTACGAAGCGAACGCCTGCGCGCTCTCCCCATTCGACTCCATCAGAAACTGCTGCCCATGGCAGCGCCCGCACGTGGCCGGAATGTTGGCGTGATAAACAGGCGAGCTGGGTCCGCCCGGGCCTACAATTTCATGCGCGCTGCCGTGGCAGTCTTCGCAGGTGGCTGCGGGATTGTTCCCCGTTTTGCTCGCTTTGGCGTGGGCCGAGTGCGCGTAGGCTGCCTCGGCGTCTGCGTGGCACTGGCCGCAGCTCACTTTTTCCGGCGGCTTCTCATGCGCCAGGCTCTTTACGTCCGTGTGGCAATCGACGCAGTGAAACATCCTGCCGTGCACCGAGTGCTTGAACTTGTTTTGATCGACGAAGAGACTGACGGTTGAGCCGTTGGCGCCCTCGGTGGTGAGCGTCGCGTCGCCGTGGCAGGTCAGGCAATCGGCATCTTTGAGCTTTTGTGCAGGTACTGCAGTCGCGGCCCAAAAAAGTAGAAATAAGACAAACGATGAAGCAAACAACCTTCGAGCAATGTCCACACTTCGAGGAGAAGCCTTCGCCTCAAAGTCCCGCCGTGACAGGTGTCACAAGGGCAGCTTTCAGCGATCAGCTATCAGCTTTTTAGCGTTATTTCTTAGCTATTAGCTACTGGCTCCCAGCGTCCTGTCCATTAGAGTTTGCAAATAACATCGCTGTCATTCCGAGCGACCGGAGTCCGCTGCGGCGGACGCAGGAAGTCGAGGGATCTGCGGTTGCTCTTTATCGTCGAACGGGCCACATCGCATCGAAACTGGCTGAAAGCTGAGAGCTGTTCTAACTGAAGTAAGCAGTTAGCGTCAACACCAGCAGCGTGAGCCCCACGAACAACGCCGCGTATCCCACCACTTTGGAGAAGTTGATCAGCCACACCGGCGGCGCAATGCCCAGCCGGGATCTCTGCTTTCCCTGCGCGACCATCCGCTCGTATTCCTTCGTCCGCTTGTGCTTGAACTCCTCTTCGCTTTCCACGCCCGTGAAAATCACCATGTCCATGGGAAAGCTATCGGGCCTGAGATGCGTGTTCACAAAGTGGATCGAGAAAATAAACAGTACCGCCAACAACGCCTCTTCACTGTGAATCACCAGCACGGCGTTCAGCGCCCACCCGGGCAGAAAGTGCGCGAAAAACGGAGCGAACCACATGGCATAGCCCGAGAATCCGATCACCACCATGCCCCAGAACACCGCCCAGTAGTCGAACTTCTCCCAATATGCGTAGCGCTCGAACTGCGGCTTGGGCCCCAGTCCGAGAAACCATCGCGTGTGCGCAAACAGATCCTTCACGTCCTTCCAGTTGGGAATCATCGAAGTCGGGCCCCAGAAGATTCCCTTCTCCCGGTTCACGATTCCGCGCTGCACTACGTCTTTCAGGTGGATCAGGAAAGCAATCGTCAGCACCACCGCGCAAAGCTTGTGCAGGAAGAGAATCGCGCCGAATCCGCCGACGCCGGTCGCAAACTTCCGCGCCCAGAAGCTCTCGCTGAAGCGCATCGGTAGGCCCGTAGCAGCCAGGCCCAGAAACGTGGTGAATAACGTTGCGTGCATGTACCGCTGCTCGCGCGTGAAGCGCACAAAGTAGTGGCCGTTGGCGTTCTTCGTTGCGTCGGTCGCGGGCGCTTGCTCCAACTCAGGCATTCTTTCCTCCATTTGCCCCTTTGTTCTTCACCTGGCTATAGCGCGAGCGGATCAGCCACAGGATGGTGTGCAACAAGAAGAACGTGAGCACGCTCCCCAGCAGCAGGTTCATGAACAGCCGCACGAAGTAAAGCCCCGGATTCAGCTTGCGATCGCGCGCATTCGCGTGCGGCTGGTACTGCACAAAGCTCAGGTTGGCTCCCGCGTGGCATCTGCCGCAGGTCGCCACCAGGTTCGCGGGGTTGATCGGCGAACTGGGATCGGATGCCGGCCGCACATCATGCGCCTGGTGGCAGTCCCAGCAGCGCGCCGTCTCCACGTACCCGCCCAGCGAGCCCAGTTGCGAGTGGAACGTGTCGCGATACGTCGAGAATTTGTCTTTGTGGCAGTTGCCGCAGATCGGCGTCGACTGCATGCGGAACGCCGCTTCGGTCGGCTGCAGGATCGCGTGCGCCGTGTGGCAGTCGGTGCATACCGGTGCACTCAGGTTGCCCTTGGCGATCGCCTTGCCGTGCACTCCCTGTTCGTAATCGGCGTCGATCTTGGCGTGGCAATTGCCGCAGGTCTTGGGAATGTTCGCCTTGTACGTTGCGCTCTGCGGATTGGTGTGGCTCAGGATGCCGTGCGATCCGTGGCAGCTCTGGCAATTCGCCGCTACCAGCAGCCCCTCTTTGCTCAGCGCGAATCCATGAATCGAGTCAATGTAGTTAGGATAGACGCTGGCCAATCCGTGCTTGCCCGCCATTCCATCGGTACTGTGGCACTGACCGCAGGTCTTGGGCACGTTCAGCGGATACACCGCCGACCGCGCGTCTGTCTTTGGAAAAATCTCGTGCGCGTTGCCGTGGCAGCTCGTGCACGGATGATCTTTGCTGTCGGCGTGTACGCTGCCCTTGAGCTGATCTGCCTGGTCGCTATGGCAGGTTGCGCATTGCACCGTCGCGACCTTGTCCGGGTGCGGATAACCCTTGATGTCGGCGTGGCAGTTGCTGCATTGCAGGCTGCCGTGAACACTCGCGCCAAATTTCGTCCCGTCCACAGCAATACTGTGTCCCGCCGCGTCCGTCATACTCGCGTCGCCATGGCAGCTCAGGCAGTCCTGCGCGCGCAGGGCCGGTACCCCCGCCACCATCGCGGCTGCGAGGAGCGCCGCAAACATTGTGCTGCCGAAAGAGGTACGCGGTTTTGTATCAGGGCACGACTTGAGTCGTGCCGAAAGCACTCCCCGAAATGAGGGCTTTAGCCCCTGCGGGATCCTTGCGGCTCTCTTCATCCTGCCGTCTTCCTTCCCCAGGCAAAAAAGAGCTCATGCTCTCCCGCCGGTCTTGCTCTTCCGCAGTCCACCGCGTTCGCTGAATCATCCTTGTCGTGGGACCACAGCTTAGTGATCGCTTTCTTGGAGGGGTTCTGGCAGTGACACCTATCACAACCGCTGCGATATAGATCACAACCACCGCCTTCAACTTTCATCTTTCAGCAATTGACCCGGTAACGCAGAACACATCTGTTGCCGGCCGAAACACGGCTAAGCTGACATCTTGCGCCAGTCGTCATTCGCCTCCGTCAATGGGCCGAATGCTGGAAGCAGATAGCTGAGAGCTGACAGTTGAAAGCTGCATCTGCCCAGGTGATACAGGTCACATTCCCTCGCATCTCCGGTCGACGAAAATAAGGTGCGCTAGCTAGGAGCCTCACCATGGGCACACTTGCCATTCCCGAAACCAAAACCATGCTCACCCTCCCCGGAGACCCGATTCGCCAGATCCTATGGCGCTTCGCCGACCGTTTTGACCTCCAGATGCTCGTGCAATCGGCGCGCGGCGTAGCCCGCGGTAAGGTTGCGCGTCTCGTCGCTGCTGGCGAACGCAACACCCATGAGTGGACCGCCGCCAAAGACGACATGCTCGACGCCTTCGACCGCGCCGGCATTACCGCGGCCTTCATGGAGCCCGAAGAAGGCGGATTCATCACCGGCCCCAAAAATCTCGCGCTTGGTCTCGCAGCCTTTGAGCTTGCATGGGTCGATGGCGGCGCCGCAACCGCCAGCCTCGCAGGCTTCCTCGCTCTCTCGCCCATTCACGAGCGCGGCACGCAGCAGCAGGTCACGCGCTACAAGACGCTGTCTGCTCCGCCGCAACCCGGTGAAGATCGCAAGCCCTGGCGCGGCGCCTTCGCACTCACTGAGCCCATCCCCTACGTCGGTGTCGACACCGGCATGCTGAGCGGCAGGGTCCGCGTCGCCCACTGGGAAGCCAGCGGCGAACCCATTCTGCAAGTCGAAAAGCGCGGCCGCTTCATCACCGGAATTGCATTTGCCAACTTCGTCACCGCCGCCGTCAACTCTGACGATGGCCGCCTCAAGGGCAGTTGCGTCGTCATCCTCGAAGAAACCGACCCAGGCACCTTCGACCGCGGCACTGCCACCAAAAAACTCGTCCACCAGCTTTCTTCCACCGGCGATCCGGTCTTCAATCTCCTCGTCCCGGCCAGCCGCATCGTCGGCGGATACACCGTCAAAGACGGCGTCATCGTTCCCAACTTCAACCACACCGAAATCATCGACGCAGTTTTTCGCCGCACGCGCGTCCCCGTCGGCCTCATGACAGCCGCCAAGCTGCTCTCCGCCGTTGAACCCGTCATCCGCTATCAGCGCCAGCGTTTCCGCGGCGTAGAGGGCGCCAGGCCCGGCTCCGTCCGCTATGAGCAAGGCATCCAGCAGCGCGAAGACGCATTGCACCGTCTCGTCGACGTCTGGGCTACGGGCGAGGCGGCATCTTCGCTCGGCTTTGCCGCAGCCCGATTGTTCGACGAGCTTGACCCGCTCGAAAAGCAGAAAACCGCCATCCTCGCCGAGCGCGGTGTCTCCGGCGGCCGCGCCGAAATGAAAGCCCTCAAAGAGAGCGAACAGCGCGCCATCGAACTTCTCAAGCTCAAGCCCGGCAGCCCGCGCCGCGCCGAGCTCGAATCCGATCCCCTCGTGCAATACGTCCTCAAAGATGCCGAAGCCAACGTCCTGTGCCCCGCCACCAAGCTCTGGAACACCGGCCACGGCGCCAACATGATGCGCGAGGCCGTCAGCCTGATGGGCGGCTACGGTATCACTGAGGATTGCCCCGGCTTCCTCGCCAATAAGTGGATGGACGCGCAACTCGAAGCCACCTATGAAGGCCCCGAAGCTGTGCAGCGCCGCCAGCTCACCGTCACCATGACCAGCGACGTCTTCCTCGCCGAGTTCGCCAACTGGACCACCGAGATGCGCCGCATCGCCTCCTCGCGTCCCGGCACCGGCGCGTGCACGCTGGCCTCTGCCATGAACCTGTGGGCCTGGTCGCTCAATTACTTGCAGCGCGCCACCGACCCCACCGGATCGAAGCTCTACCACGGCCAGCGCCAGGGCGTCACCTTCGCTCTCGCCGACGCGCTCAGTTGGCTCGTGGCCTCGCGCAGTCAGATCCTCGATGTCGTCGAACTGGAAACGCGTGGCGCCGCCGACGCCGTCGCCGCTGAAGGCCTCGCCGGTACCGTGCAGTTCCTCAGCGACCTCTGCCACACGCAAGCTGCACAGGCCGCTGGCGAAGTCTCGCGCATCTGCGCCGAGCTCGTCTTCGGCTACACGCGCCATCCCTCGTGGGACGAGCAGGAGCATCGCACCTGCTTCCTCGCCGCCGAGCTTGAAGAACTTGAAGAAACCATGCCCGGCATCATGGCCATGGCCGTCGACGTCCTCCAGTCTGACGGCAGCCATCCCGCCAAGGCCGGCCCCTGCGCCGGTTGCGCTGGCTCCAGTGAGTTCCTCCGACTGCAAAGCAACCTCACCACCTGCCTCACCGGTGCCCGCCTCGCCAAAGATCGCGGCGCCGACACCGTAAGCAAGGTCATGATTCCCGAAGCGCTCGATTATCCCGCGGCAGGTCCCGCATGATGCCGCAATGTAGCGCCGGTCTCCAGACCGGCTGTTCCGCCGACGTCCACGTCGGCAGCCGGATCCTCCACTTATGAGTTCCGGACCACAACCCGTCGACCTCGACCGCCCCTCCATGGACGTCGACATCGTCTGCGCCGGCTTCGGCCCGGCCACCGGCGGCTTCCTAACCACCCTCAAGCAGGCATGGACCCAGAACCCCGCCGATCCCGCATTCGAAAGCAAAGTCGCGCCCGGCACGCCCCTGCAAGTTCTCTGCTACGAGCGCGCCGACGATCTCGCTGCCGGCGTCAGCGGCGTAGTCTCCCGCGCCAACAACATTCGCGCCAGCTTTCCCGCGTTCGATCCCGCCGCAATCCCCATGGCTGCGGAGGTGAAGCACGAGCGCGTTCTCTACCTCCTCGATCCCATTGGCGCCAGCCGTCGCTCGCTCCCGCTCCGCCTCGCCGACTCCGTTCTCAAACTCTTCCGCACCTTCTGCCTTCGCGACGCCGCCTTCGAGCTACCCTTCACGCCCGCCTTCCTCCACAAGCACGGCGGCCTTGTCCTCTCCATCGGCCAATTCAACCAGTGGGTCGGTTCGCAACTCATGGCCAGCGGTTTCGTGCAGATCTGGCCTGGCATGCCCGTCGCTTCACCCGTCTTCCCTGAGTCCTCTGACCCCGCAACACGCGCTGTCGCCGGTCTCCGCCTCGCCGATCAGGGCGTCGACAAGCTCGGCGCTCCCGCCGACAGCTATATGCCCGGCATGGACGTCCGCGCCCGCCTCACCGTCGTCGGGGATGGGCCCGTGGGCGCTGTCGGCCAAAAGCTCGACGAGCGCTTCGGCCTGCCCCCCGGTCATGCCCGCCGCGAGTGGGCGCTCGGCATGAAATTCGTCATCGAGCTCTCTCAAGACTCCACGCTCCAGCCCGGCACCGTCTGGCATACCTTCGGATTCCCCGAACCCGAAATCTTCGGCTTTCTTTACGTGCACCCTGACCGCCTCGCCTCCGTCGGCATCTTCATCCCCTCCTGGCTGGGCGATCCCGCGCGTACAGCCTATCGCTACCTGCAGCACTACATCCAGCACCCCGCGCTGTGGCGTCACCTCGCGGGTGGCAAGCTCCGCTCCTGGGGCGCCAAGTCGCTCGAGGAGTCTGGGCTACACGGCGAACCCTTCCTCACGGGCGACGGCTTCGCGCGCATTGGCGAGGGCTCGGGTTCCACCAATATGCTCACCGGCTCCGGTGTCGACGAGGCGTGGACCACCGGCGTCCAGCTCGGCCACGCCGTCCTCGAACTGCTCCGCGCCGGCCAGCCTTTCACGCAACAGAACCTCGCCGCCACTTATGAGAAATGTCGGCGTTCAAGTTCCGTCGAACGCGGCGCCCAGGAAGCCGCCAACGCCCGCAATGGTTTTCAGCGCGGCGTCCTCCGCGGCCTAATCGGCATGGCGCTCGCCGGCCTCACCCGCGGCCGCCTTTCGCTGCCCGCGCACATTCCACCCGCGCCCAGCCAGATTCGCCGCTTCGCAACCCATGGCCAATCCGGACTCAAGCTCCGCCAAGCCGCCGAATTGGCCATGGCCGACGGCCGCCCGCTCCACGATGCCTTGCTCTCCGCGCGCGGCTGGCCCGAGATTCCCTTCGACGGGCAACTGCTCGTCACGCACCAGGACGCGCTGCTGCATTGGCGGCAAAGTCCAGGCCATGCCCGGCTTCGCCGACCACGTTGTGTTTCTCGACAAGCGCCGCTGCATCGCCTGCGAAGAGAAGACCTGCATCGCCATGTGCTCCGGCCAGGCCATCACCCTCGACTCCGACGGCGCGCCCGCCTTCGAGCGTGAAAAGTGCGTCCACTGCGGCGCCTGCCTCTGGAACTGCGCCCACTCGCCCGACGGCGAGCGCAGCAACATCGAGTTCCGCGCCGGCTCCGGCGGCCTCCACAGCGGAGAAAACTGAAATGCAGCTTTCAGCCATCAGCTCTCAGCCAGTAGCCGGGGTGCCCCATCCTAAACGCGCTTTTTGCGTTTAGGGTGCGGATACCAGCAGCGGTTTGTATCAGGGCACGACTTCAGTCGTGCCGATGACGAAACAAAAATGAACGGGGCTTCAGCCCCTGAGGAAATATCGAAGCAGAGAATGTCCATTGCACTCCACATCGTCGTCTGCGCGGGAATCGTTCCCGACCCGCTGCAGACGCTGGAACCTACCACATCGCCGAGCGGACCCGGGATCAAAAACGAAATGGTCCTCCCCGCCGTCCTCGACCCCTGGGCTGCGAGCGCACTCTACGAAGCCGCCAATCTCGCCGCCAAAAACCCCGGCAGCAAGCTCTGGCTCGTCTCCCTCGGCCCCAAGGCCAAGCTGCAGCAGGTCATGATGACCGTCGCGCAAAAGGTCGCCTTCGAGCTCGTCCCCGTCGACGGCCCCATCGGCGGATTCCCCGACGCCCACTCCACCTCCGCCGTCCTCGCCGACGCCATCGCCGCCATCCCCGGTCCTCGACCGCGCGAAGCTGCTGATCTTCGGCGGCTGGGAATCGGCTTCGCGCGGCGCGGGCGTCACGCTGCAGCTCGTTGGCGAGCGGCTCGGCATCGCCGACCAGTTCCAGGGCGTCGACGCGATCACCTTTCGCGACGACGGCTCCTTCGAAGTCCTGGAGCGCGTCGAAGGCGGCAAGCACCAGGTCTCCATCTGCGCCGGGCCGCCCGCTGTGCTCGGCTGGGCCACCGGCAATTTGCCCGAGCCGCGCAACAACCCGCAGATCGGCATGAGCAATATGCGAACCATGATGCCCGCACTGCAGCGCGCCAAAACCGCCGCGCTCGACTCGACCACCCTGCGCTACGTCTCGGTCAGCCTGCCCAAACAGCAGCGTGAAACGCGCATCGAAAAGAACATGACCCCCGACGCCATCGCCGCCGAACTCGTCGCCTGGATTCGTGCGGAGTGATTGCTTTGCGTTTCTCCCGTAGGGAGAGCCGAAAATAGCCCAGGGTGGAGTCCGCTGTGCGGACGAAACCCTGGGTCAGGGACCCAAAAAATCGTCCCCGCCCCGTAGGGGCGGACGAAACCGATTCTCTAGAGAAGGAAGATGGAAAACATCCTCGTACTCACCCACGCCGACGAATCCGGCTCCGCTCTCACCAAGCCCTCGCTCGAAGCCGTCACCGCCGCTCGCGACCTCGCCGCGCGCCTCGGCGCCGAGCTCACCATCGGCATCGTCGCCGCGAATCCGCAACACCTCTCCAGAGCGCTTCAGTCCGCCGCGCCGCGCCTGCTTGCCATCTCTGGCGAGGAATTCGCGCAGGCGCGCTTCGCCTCCGACGCCGCAGCCTGCGAAGCCCTCTGCCGCGCTGCGATGCCCACCATCGTCCTCGCTCCGCAAAGCTCGCGCTTCGCCCGCGTCATGGCTGCCGTTGCGCATCGCGTCGGCGGCCTCATCGATACCCACATCACGGCCCTCGGCGGAGCGCAGTCTGTCGAAGCCGCGCGCTGGTTCTACCGCCAGCGCATTGAAGCCGTCCTCACCCGCGAGAATCGTCCTTGGTTTCTGCTGCTCGACGCCGGAACCCAGGCGCCCTTCGTCGCTGACCCGCCCCAGAAGCACGCGCAACCCGACGAGGTTGCCATCACCGCCGTGTTGCCGGAGCTGCGCACGCAAGTTACCGGATTCCGCGCGCCGAAGCTCGACCAGCAAACCATCCGCCCCGACGCGAATTTGCTCTTTGTCGCCGGCGCAGGCTGGACAAAGAAGCAGCCCGACGGCCAGACCCACGTCGAAGAGGCTGCCAACCTGATTACTCAGTTCCTCTCTCGCTCCGGCGCATCACTCGGCAGCAGCAAATCTCTCGTCGATCAGGGCGGCGAAGGCCAGTCCGTTCTTCCCTTCCTCACCCATCTCAATCAGGTCGGCCAAACCGGTTCCACCCCGCGCCATCCCAAGGGCCTCGCCACCTGCTGCCACGGCGAAGAGCCGCACGTCGTCGGCTGGCGCTTCATCGGCGAGCGCCGCGCCGTCTCTCTTGATCCCAACTGCGGATGGACCCGCGGCAAAGCCGATGTCGTCTACATCGCAGATGCCTTCGCGGTCATCGAGCGCGTGAATGAGCTGCTCGGCTGAGGCAGCTCCTGGGCGAGATCGAGTGAGGCGAGAATCGGCGCCGACACAGCGTCGACATCAATCAGCAGTGCAATAGCACCCGTGTCCGTGTGGCATTTGCGTTTAGCATCTGTCCATGATCAATATGTTGAGCTGATTCTCCGGGCAGTGAAGCTATCGCGAGCCGCCGTCGCAAAGGCAGGCGGCTGTGCCGAGTGCGCTGATTTCTTGCCGTGCGCATCAGCAAATTCCGCTTCCATCGTGGAAACGGTTCTGCCGAGAGACCGAGCGCGCGTGAGGACGCGTTCTGTGAAATCTCGCACAAACGGCTTCGTCACGTCGACCTCCAGGTTGCGCAGAACCGTCAGGAATACTGCGCTTCCTCTCGTCTCAATTTGCTCAACCCAGGAACCAAGCGCGGCTTTCATCTCTGTCGTGGGGTAGATGCGTCTATCAGGGTAAAGGTAAGGGCGGAATGATTTCCGTTGCTGTCCATTAAGACCAGCCTGGATGTGGCCATGGCTGATGAAATACGCCGTTAGCTTCGAGGCCTGGTCATCCTCAACAAACAGCGCATGGCGGCTGTGGCAGCTATCAAGCCAGACATCGATTGCCAGTGCGCCCCAGAAATCAGAACGATTTTGAATCCTGCTATGCCAGCTTTCGGGCACAGTCTCAAACACTCTGCACGGATCGTCGTCTAGCGAGCGTGATGCAAAATGGAACCCGCTTCGCGGCTTGGCAGTGCCGCCTTGTAACTCGAACCACATGGACGGATTGGCATCGATAAAATCGTTCGAAACCTCGATTGGCGCCCACGAAGGGACAGGAAGGCCGAATTCCTCGTAGATCGATGCTCCCAATGCCTCGGTATGGATTGCGGTTGCGCTCTTCGGGTTGAGCAGCCACTTCACCACATATTCGAGCCCGTTACTGGCCTCGACCAACACACTTCGTGAGCTGCCATGCAGTTTGCGAATAAATCGAACTGCCGAGATCCTTTTTCGATTTTGATCTGACATAGTGGGCCCAGGTACGAATTGAATGATTGCTCTGGCAGGCTCTGAAAATGGAGAAGTGGAAGTGGAACAATGCTAGCTGTGATCGCTTGCGACCCCCGATTTGCTCGCGTGCGATCACTGAGTCAAAAAACCGGGAGCTTTTGTGTTGACTTTATTCCCCAATTTGACCCGAAGCATTTCTGTTCCTTTGTGACTGTGATCACTCGATGTGTATGGAAACGAGACAGTTGCACAAAATCTGGTGCGAAAGAGCAGGAATTCTTCATCGCCCACGGCCGCAGGTCCCCAGCGGGAGACCTGAAACGAAAGTCAAAGACCATCCCACTCAGGAAAGGCGCCCCGTCGGGTGCCGCGCGACACCAGTCTCTCTCTGAGTTTGTCCCGCCGTTACTTTGTTGCCGCTCCACGCTTGAGTTGCGCGATCGCACGCTCGATCTCCGGGTCCGGTCTCAGGCGATCGGCTTCTTCGAGGTGATCGAGCGCGTCGTGGAGGCGGCCGGGGATGCCCGAGAGAGCCACGCCGAGGTTGTACTGCGCATCGGCAAAATTCGGTTTCAGGCGAACCGCGGCTTCAAAGTGGGCGATAGACTCGCGTTGACGTTCGGGGAAGCGAGAGAGCGCGACGCCCAGGTTGTTTTGGGCATCGGCATCGTTGGGGTCGATGTGCACTGCAGTTTCCAGTTCGTCGATGGCGCCGGAGGAGTCGCCAGCCTTGAGCAGCGCGATGCCGCGGCTCAAGTGGGATTCGCTCGAACCGCCGGCCTGGGCCGCGGTCAGATTGCGGCGAGCTTCGTCGTATGTGGGGTCGAGCCGCAGCGCGGTCTGGAATTCCTCGATCGCTTCGGGCAGGCGTCCGGCTTCGGTGAGGGCGCTGCCCAGATTGTTGTGCGGGATCGGCGCATCCGGTGCCAGTTCGATGGCCTCCTCGAATTGCCCGATGGCTTGGGGTAGCTGGCCGCTCCTGGCCAGCGCGCTGCCAAGGTCTGTATGCGCGGGCACGGAGTCGGGATCGATGCGCACAGCGGTTTCGAGATAAGGAATCGCTTCGGCCAAACGCCCCGGCGAAGCCATCAGGGCATTGCCAAGGTTGTGATTGGCCACGGCACTGTCGCTTGTCACTGCGAGCGCGTGCCGGAAAAGTGTTTCGCTGTTGCGCCAATACCCAATCTGGATCCATGTGAGCACCGCACAAGCCACGCAGGCCGCCGCGGCCAGGGGGGCTGCCAGCACCTTTGCCCGCCAACTTTTCAGGATCTCTGCCGAACCCCAAACCAGCATGATCAGTAGGCCGACCATGGGAATGTACATGTAGCGGTCGGCGCGCGCCTGGCCGCCCACCTGCACCAGCCCGATGACCGGAACAAGCGTCACCACGAACCAGCCCCAACCCGTCAGCAGGTACGGTGAGCGGCGGCGCAGCATGATCACACCTGCGGTGACCGCGACCAACAGAAGCCCCGCAGCAAGAAGCGGTAGAAATGCGAAGCCGCGCGGATAGGGATAGAAAACTGCCAGCCGCGACGGCCAGAATGTTTTCTCGATATAGATTGCGTAGGAGAGCGTTGCGTTTGCCAGGCGGTTTGCGAGTGGCACAGCTTTCACAGCGCCTGCGTGTTCCTGCACAAGCCAGGTGATAACTGCGGCCGCGCCCGAAAGCCCGAGCAACGGGAGCTTTTCCCAAATGGCTTTGCGGCCCCGCTGCCGCAAACGATCGAGCGGCCAGCAGTCAAGCGGCAAAAGAACGAGCGGCAGAGTGACGACCATTGGCTTGGCCATCAGCCCGAGACACAAGCTCACGGTGACCGCGAGATATCGCCCCCAGCCCGGGCGCTCGATATACCAAACATAGGCCCATAAGGTGAGAAACCAGAAGCAGGCGCTGAGTACGTCCTTGCGCTCAGCCACCCAGGCCACAGACTCCACATGCAGCGGATGCAACGCAAACAACAACGCCACCAGCGCGCTGCGCCAGCGTGAGCCTGTCGCCCGTTCGAGAAAAATGAATAACAGAATGGCCGCCAGCGCGTGCAGCAGGACGTTGTGCAGGTGGTGCCAGCCGCTTTCGAGACCAAACAACTGGGCATCAACCATGTGCGAAACACATGTCACCGGGAACCAGTTGGCTGCATCACGCGATGTCAGCGCCCATTCCAGCCCCTGCGTGGTGAGCCCCTGCCTGACGTGCACGTTGCCGGTCGTGTAATCGGGATCGTCGTAGTTGACGAAATCGAAGTGGCGTACCTGCGCGTATACCGCGAAAGTGGCCAGCAGCAGCGCCAGGTAAATCAGCAGATCGAGACGCGAGCCGGCGAACATAGGTGATTTTTCCGGTCGTGGGGGCGGCGTTTGCGGTGACACCCGCGGCTTTTGCGATTGCGCGCGCGGCTTGGCTCGGTGCTTGGACACGGAAAGCTCATTCTATCTATATGCGACGGCAGACTGCCAGAATCGGCGTCGCCTGGCCTGTGTATCCGCCCTGTCTGCGGCCTTTCAGCGAAAGTGATAAGCCGCGTAAAAAAGGCCGGCCATCGCGGAATGCAATGACCGGCCCATGATTCAACAACTGCTCAAGAAGCCTTTGCACCACGACCTGCTATGAGGCCGCGGATGCAAGCATGCCTCAGAAGCGCAACGTGCCCGAGAGTTGCAGCGCGCGGCCGCCGCCAATAGCGTTGACGAGGCCGGCGCCGCTCCCCACCGTGCCGGTGACTTGCCCGAAGGTTCCGCTGTTGAGAGAGTTCGACGGGCTATTGAATTGCGGTGAATTGGTGAGTTGGAACGCATCGCAGCGGAAGTTAAATACCCAATTCTCGTGCAGCACGAAATCCTTCAACAACGAAGCGTTGTTCTGGATGTACCCCGGTCCGCGATAGGCGTTCCGGCTGACGTTGCCGACGCTGGTCCCATACACCAGGGGGCACGCGGTCCCCACGGCGCCCGTGCAACCCGTCGGCTGTGAAAAGGCAGCCGGGTTGAACCAGTTGTGTCCGGCTCCGATGCCCTTGGGCAGCGAGTAGCCGCCGGTGAGGTTGGCCATCTGCGTTTCGCCGGAGGTGTTGATGGAATTGAGTCCGTTCGCGGTTACGTTGAAAGGCAGCCCGGAGTAGGCGGAAACCACACCGGAGAGCTGCCACCCGCCGAGAATCGAAGCAACCGCGCCGGAATTCAACCACCTCTGGTGCGGCCCGAATGGCAGAACCCAGTTGACGCTTTCCTCGAAGTTGTATTTGTGATCGAAGTCATCGGGCCCGTAGCTGTGGCGCTGATCGAGCCAGTCAAACAGTCCGCCGTCGTCGTCGCCACCTGTCGCATAGTCCAGACCTTTGCCCCACGTGAACGACGTGGTCACTCCCAGGTTGCCGGTGAAGTGACGGTTCAATTCGGCTTGCAGCGAATCATAGTTCGACGAGTAGCCGAGAAAGTCCTCAGTCACCGACGCAGTTTTCCCGAAGGCAATATTGAGCGGATACCCGGCTGACCCGAGGTTCAGCGCATTGGCCAGGTTGATGTTCTGGCCAACACCCATGCGCGTTCCGTGATTGCCCACGTAGGCCAGCTGCGCGTTCCAGCCCATCCCCACATCCTGCTGGACTGTGAAGTTCCACGAACTCACATACGGGTTGTGAAAGTTGAGCGGGATGTAGAACTCGCTTGCGGCGTTGAGCGTGTTCGAGCCCGAGGCGACTTGAATGATTCCGTTCGAGGGAATGGTCACCGGAATCGGGGCCGGGAATCCGCACTCATAGGTGAAATAGGTTTGCACGCTGGAGCATGCACCCGTGCTGACGCCCAGCGCGGCCGCAGTGTACGCGTTGGCTGAGGTGTAGCCGTTGTTGGCGCGCACCGGATAGTTATACGCGTAGGTATTGTCCTCGAAGGGCGTAAAGCTGATGCCAAAACCGGCGCGAACGACGGTTTTTTCGCTCAGCCGATAGGCACCGCCAACACGCGGGGCGAAGTACTTATAGACGGTCTGCATGCCCAGGTTGTTGGCGTTGCCGCCCACGCCGGTGAGCACCAGAGTGTTGTTGGTGGGGTTATAGTTTGAGAATCCTGCCGATTGTGCCGGCGTGGCCGGAGGGTAGAGCTCCCAGCGCACGCCCAGGTCCAGGGTGAGTTTGGGCGTTACCTGCCATTTGTCGCCGCCGAAGGCAAAGATCCACCACTGGCGATAACGCGGGAAATAAGTGTTGAGGTCGCGGCCGACGGTCGAGGGCACATCGAGCAGCAGGCTGGCCATCTGGTTGCCGTTATCGGTGGTCAGGCCGCACCCATTGCAGGAGGTTTGGCTCTCAGAGAAAGTGAGGGCGCCGCGCGCGCTGTAAGTCTGATCCTGCAGGAGGCTATCGTGAATACGCCGCACGTCTGCGCCCCATTTGAAGGTGTGGTTGCCGTGGATTTTGGTCCAGTGGTTGGTGGCATCGACGTTGCTCTCACCGCGAACCCAGGGCAGCGATGCCGAGTAGCCGATGAGGTTGGAGTTGAAGTCGCTCAGGCTGACGCCGACCTGGCCGCTGGAGAACTGGCTGATGTTGACGCCGGGAATGCCGATGGTGGTGGCGTCGTTGGAACCGTAGTCGCTGGGAAGGGCGCTATTGCCATAGTGGGCCACGCCGAAGCGCGCTTCGGTGAGCAGGGTGCTGGAAAACGCCCGGTCGTAATTGAAGCCGGTGCTGTAGACGTGCTGCACGCCCGTTCCTTCGAAGTAACCGTTCGCGGGACCGCCTCCCGCAGCTCCCCACATCGGCGCCTGGAAGATCGTCACGTCCTCGCGCTCGTAGCGATAGCTCAGGTGGTCCTTGGAAGTGATCTGCCAGTCGATCTTGGCGTCGTAGCGGTTGGTGTTTTTCTGGAAAGAAAGGTTCGGCGACGAGTAGTCGTTGGAAACCGTTGAAGTAGCCCACGTGGACGAGTTGCCGTTATTGGGTGCCTTCAAAAGCTGCATCAGCTTAATGGCGATGGGATCAACGAAACTCTTTACCCCCTCGTTCGCGGCAGCCGTGGCATTGCACGGAATCTGGTTATTGGGGTAAGGCGTGCGGCCCTGGCCGGAGGCGTTACCCGTCGCGGGGTCATAGACCTGCCCGCCCGTGATCGTCCCCGAGCCGTTCTTTTTGAGCGCGCCGCTCAGGTCGATTTCCTGGCCGTAGGTTCCGCTTGCGCACGTGTACCAAACGGGCGAAGGAATGGTTTCGATGTAGTTATCGGCTTCGTGATCGGGCGAACGGAAGAAGTCTCCAAAAAAGAACAGCTTGTCTTTCTTGATGGGGCCGCCCACCGTGCCGCCGAAGTAGTTGTAGGCCAGGTGGCCCACACTGGTGTTGAAGTAGGAGCGCGCATCCATGTCGTTGTTCTGCACGAATTCGGTCAGCTGGCCGTGATACTGGTTGGTGCCAGATTTGAGAATCACATTGGTGACCGTGCCCACGGCGCGGCCCAGCTCCGGTTCGTAGTTTGAAGTCGCGATGTCGACGGTGGCAATGGATTGTTCCGGCGGAATCATGGTCTGCAGCAGGCCGGTGCGCTCGTCGTCGTCGATGCCTTCGATCTGGTAGCTGTTGCCCACGCGGGGCTGGCCGTTGACTTCAGTCTGGATGGAGCTGGCCGCGTTAAAGAACTGCGAGTGCTCAAAGATCGGCGGGCCCACCCCGGGGGCAAGGCTGAGAACCGTCTGGAAATTCTGGTTGACCATGACCGGCATGGCGCTGAGAGTCTGCGCCTCAATATTCGTGCTCACGTCGGCACGGTCGGTTTCCATGATCGGCGGCGCGCCGGTTACCGTGATTGTCTCTGTCGCACTTCCCGGCTGAAGAGTCATGTCAACGCGGGTGGTGGTGTTTACGACCACGTCAACGCCGGCGCGGGTTGCTTTCTTGAAGGTCGACGCGGTGACAGATACGGAATAGACGCCAGGCGTGAGATCGGGAAAGGTGTAGTTTCCGCTGTCGTTCGTGATGTCTTTGTGAGTGATTCCGGTGGCTTCTTCGAGGACGGTAACCGTCGCCTTCGACACTACGGCCCCGGTGTTATCGGTTACCGTTCCTACAAGTGTCGCGGATACGGCCTGGCCCCAAAGCGCCGGCGCTACGCCAAGCACAAACAGGAGAAGCACTCCGAGAACTGGCCTGAGTAGTCTGCGTTGCATCATTCGGTCCTCCTAAAAGTACGTTCGTTTTAATGCTGGTTTGCGCTCGAGAATACCGAGGGTTTCGCTCCAGAGAGATCCCTCCATCAAACGCATGAATCGCGGAAATCTTTTCATCGCCGATTTCCTCGGTGTCACCGTGTATTCTCTAGGGCTCTCGGAGACATGGAAAGGATGGGAATCGACGTGCGTCTTGGGCAGTGAATCGCCTGTTGCTCCTTCCCGGCGTGATACACACCACCCCTTCAGTTCGCGGACAGGCTCATCCTGCAACCCGCCGCAGCTAGTCTTGACGCCCGCGTCATTCTTCTGCTCGAGAGCGATTATGGCAAGGCTGCTACCGTATGCTACGGGCGAATTACTGCGAAGAACTCTTCCGCACACTACTGAAAATGAACAACTTAGAACAAAGGTGCGCGCCTGGGTTCTCACGAGGTGATAATCGCAAATTCAAGCGTGACAAGCTTCATCGTCCTGAGGTATGCTACGCCCTGCTGGCGGGCCAAAATGACCGAAGCTTCCTACAGCGGGCAGACAGAATTGCGCTGGACACCAGGCTCAGCAGAAGAACGGGACCTCGTTCTCAGGGAGCTCGATGCCATTGTTTCCAGCTCTCACTTCAAGGGGAGCAAGCGTTACCCCGCTCTCTTGAAATACGTGGTGGACGCTGCCCTCGAAAACCGCGCAGGCGATTTGAAGGAGCGCACGCTCGGCGTTGAGGTCTTCGGCCGCGATCCCAACTATGACACCAATGCCGACCCCGTGGTTCGCGTCAGCGCGGGCGAGGTGCGAAAGCGAATCGCGCAGTTCTATCACGAGAATGGCATCCACTCGCGTCTCCAGATCGACATCCCGGTCGGGTCCTACGTGCCTGAGTTCCATTTGCTGGAACAGGTCGCGGATGCGTCGAAAGGCGGCGTTGAGCGGGCCAGCTGGATGCGCAATCAAGGCTCGCTGCGCAAAAGCAAAATTCTCACCCGCACGGTCGTTTCGGTCTTTGCCGTGGCGCTCTTCGCGGTTGGATTGTTTGCGGGGTATTTCTATCGCCGCACGTCGACGGCCGGATCATCCGACATCAACAATGTCTGGCAGCCTCTTCTGCAATCTACAAGACCCGTTTTGATTGTGGTGGGAACCAGCCGCCCTGATCTGTTGACTCCCGAAACTGAGTCGACCAGTTTTATGGAACACATGACCAGCCCCTATCACCACCTCTCCGTGTCGAGCGCCATCGCACTGGCTCATTTGTCCGGCGTCTTGGAGGAACAGCAGAAGGGCTACGAGATCAAGGAGGCTCCTGAGACGAGCCTGCCTGACGTGCGTTCGCGCTCCCTGGTTCTCGTGGGTGCGATGAATAATATGTGGACCATGCGCCTGATGAGGCCTCTCAGATTTCACTTTACTTATGAAGGTCGAGTGGCTCGCATCGAAGACGCGGCCAATCCACAGCAGAAGGCCTGGTTTATCGATTTCTCAGCTCCTTACACGTCCATAACCACCGACTATGCTATGGTCGCCCGTTTTCATGATGCAACAACCGAAGGGCCGGTACTGGTGATCGCGGGGTTGGGGCCTTATGGAACCGAGGCCGCGAGCGAGTTTGTGGAGTCGCCTGAGTATCTGGCGAAGTTTGCCAACGCCATGCCGCGAGGCTGGGAAAACAAGAACTTCGAAGTGGTCCTTAAGTCAGACGTCATCGGCAGCAAGGCTGGGCCACCCGTGCTGCTCGCCACCTACAGTTGGTAGGCTGCCTGTTTTCGCGGGCAAGCCTGTTCCTGTCTCCTCCAGCGCCCACAGGCCAGGCAATGGTGAGGTTTGCGTTTCGCACGAACTTCACAATTCCAATGCGACCTCGAGGGCGAGCGTCTTCTCCATGTTTTCCAGCGTGTCGACAGGCAGCTGGATGTAGACGCTCGTTTTGAACGCTACGCTCCCTTTTTTGGTGATGAGACTCACCATGGTACCGCCCGTGACAACGTAATAGGCGTCGTCGCCAATGCCGCTGGCGGGCACGACTTTGTATGCCGGAGACGTTTTGCCGGCCTCGAACGTGGCGGGCGTCGTGGTCATCAGGGTGACGATTTTGCCCGTCGCCGCCCAGGTGCAGGTGGTCTTGAAGGTGGGCATCACATACGTGCCCGCGCCCACCTGCGCGCCCACGGCGGCCGATACCTGGGCCTGGGTCAGCAGCGAGCACGCGTCGGAGGCTGATTGCGCGATGGCAGCGGGCAAGGCAACAGCGAAAAGGAGCCCGGCGAAGACGACTTTGCGAGTCATATAGCGGCCTCCATGGGGGAAAGTTGTTCGCATAGTGTACTACCGGCCCTGGGCATCCCGGAGTAACATTTTTTGCCCCGGAAGTCGGCTTTATTCTTGTGCTTCTGCTATTGTGTTGTCACCATCTCATGGATGGAAGGTATTCACGGCTGTGCCTGACTGGCGCCCCGGTTCCCCCTTCTGATCCCCCAAATCGTTTGCGCCGCCGGCACTTCAGCTCGGAGACTCTTAGCGATGGCTTGGCTGAGCGGTCTGAAAAATGCGTTCCATAGGCCCAGTGAAGAGGAGCGGCGACGCGCTGAACGGCGGCCCGCTACTGGGCTGACGGCTTTTTATGGCATCGCCTCCGCACCCGCCCGCATCAAGGACATCAGCACCTACGGCATCGACCTCCTGATTGATGAGCGTCCCCCGATCGGCGAGCCGCTCAACCTCATCCTTCGTAAGGAAGGTGAGTCCGAGGACAAGTCAGAGTTGCAGATTTCTGTTCGCGCTCAGGTCGCATGGCACGGAGAGGACAGAATCGGGCTTTCGTTTGTTCTGCCTCCCGGCATGGATGTGGACCTCTGGGGAGTGCTCATTAAGCAAATCGTCACTCTCACCGATCCAAATCAAGTTGCGGAGATGATTCGCACTCTCCGGACCGTCCTCTTTTTGTGCCGCCTTTGTCCGTCCGATGCCGGGGAGGCGATCCTTTTGTTCAACGGGCAACTCGACGTGGACCACACGGCAGCCGTCTTCAAAATCGCGCTTAGCGCGGAGAAACTGCTTGAAGCCGAGCCTGATGCCGGCCGCCTGCGCGCCCATGGCAAGCTCGCGGCAAGCATCCTGCGCGAAGGGTCCTGGGCCCGCGATGAACTCACCGAGCAACTATGGACCGGCCTCCTCCTCTCATCCTGCTCAGTTGACGCGCCCGATGACTCCAATCAGATCCTTGTCGACTTGCTGGTCCACGTCACGCCCGTCGAGGCCAAAATCTTCGCCGCCGCATGTGAGCGGGCCCTGAGCTCCACGCCTCGGCCTGAGAATTCCGCCCCCGCTTCCGTCGTTCTCACCCCGGAGGAAATGGTCGAAATCACCGGCGTGAACGACCTCTACAGAAATGCCACCGATATCGGCTATCTATTCAACTTGGGATTGATTGAGAAGACCTTCGACTTCAGTTCCTATTCCCACGCCGACAGCTTCAATGTCACACCCAGCCCCCTGGGCCTCGCGCTCTATCAACACTGCCGCGGCCGGCGCGAAAAGCTCGAGCCCCATCTCATCGAATCGGCCCACACCCACTTGGCCGACTTTCTCCCCGCGCCTCGCCCGGTAAGCGACAACCAGCCCCGCGCTTCCGAACCTTCCTCTTCCTCCAGCTAGAGTGGTGCGCCACTGATCCCGACATTCTCCCGGCGTGATCCGGGTGCCCCATCCTAGCTTTGCCTCGCGCAAGTCCCCAGGCAGCCGTACGTGTGCACCGTCTCCATCTTGCCGGTGCGCGGATCCGTGACGTCGTACGAGTCGTCGCCGATGCCGGGAAGGCTGCCCCTCACGTTCGGCCCGCGCGGCGGCATCCCCGGGGGCGGCGCCGGCGGCGTTGCCCCGGGCGGCAGGCCCTGATCGGGCACCGGCGTCGTGCCCGGCAATTGGATCCCGCCATCGTTGTGGCCCCATTGGATCAGAACGAAGTCCCCCGCCTTGATGATCTCCAGCGCCAGATCCCAGTGCCCTTCTGAAATGTAGCTGTGGCTTGATAGCCCGCCGATCGCGCGATTGACGACATTGATCTTCGCAGGGTCGAACAGGTCGACCAGCGGCGCGCCCCAGCCCCACTGGTTCTGATCGCCCCGGCCATGGCCGTTGCGCACCGTTGAATCCCCGATAAGGATCAGCGACGGCAGCGCCGGATTTGCGGGCGGCATCAGCCCAAGGTCTTTTTCGCGCGCGCGTGGGTCTGGCTCCGCGCGCGGGACGGCCTGAGTTGTTGTGGGAACAGTGGGCGCTGCCGATGGAGTAGCAGCGTCAGAAGCCGCGTTGGGCTTCGGCGTCTCTTGCGCGGCGGCCGCGAAAGATGCGAGCAGGCAGATAAAAGCAGCCTCGATGAGGGCGAGATGAAGTGTGTGTGAGGGTTTCGGCATAGGCTCCGGCGTGTCTGGTCTTCGCGGGGATCGGCGAGCAATGCACCAGGAAGAATCTACCGAAACAGAATCGCACAGGAAGCAAAATCGCGGCAGGTGGCCCACTCATCCAGGTATTAGGGACTGTGCCCCGTTCATCGCGGCCCTATTGTTCAGTATCAGTACATGCTTTACAGGTTGTTATCAGGACATCCTTTACAGGTCAGGATCGAGTGATCGATTTTGAGCTGGGGGTAGGGGGATGTCGTGGAGGCTTGTGGGCGTGCGGGATCAGCGAGTGGAGTTTGTGGTTCGAGCCAGCCGCGGCGAGAGCCTGAGCAGCTTGTGCCGGGAGTATGAGATCAGTCGGCCGACGGGCTATGTTTGGCTGAAGCGTTTCGTTGAGCACGGGGTGGCCGGAGTTGAAGAGCACAGCCGCCGTCCGCACCTGAGTCCGCGCCGGACGGCGGGGGAGATCGAAGCGCGCATCGTGGCGCTGCGCGGCCAGCGGCCCGACTGGGGAGCGCGCAAGCTGGCGGTGCTGTTGGGGCGCGAAGGTCTGGTGTTGCCGGTGATCACGGTGCACCGCGTTCTGGTTCGCCATGATCTGGTGCTGGATCGGGAGAGCCGCCGGCAGGCCAGTGGCCGGTTCGAGCGGGAGCAGCCCAACCAACTGTGGCAGATGGATTTCAAGGGGCAGAAGGGCACCGGCGCCGCGATCGGCCCGTTGTCAGTGCTGGACGACCACAGCCGCTATCTGGTTGCGCTGGAGCAGACCGGCACGACGCGCAGCGAAGCGGTGCGCGAGCGGCTGGAGAGCGCCTTCCGCACCAGCGGGCTGCCGGACGCGCTGCTGATGGACCATGGCGTGCCGTGGTGGAATGCCCGTTCTGCCAGCGGCTGGACGCAGTTGATGGTGTGGCTGATGAAGCAGGGCGTGCGCTGCCATTTTTCCGGCGTGCGGCATCCTCAGACGCAGGGCAAGGTGGAGCGGTTCCATGGTTCGCTGGAACGAGCACGCAGCAGGGCTGGCGCGGAACAGTGGCTGACGCAAAACTGGCTGGACAACTTCCGCCACGAGTACAACGAGCTGCGGCCCCATGAGGCTCTGGGCATGCGCACACCGGCCAGTCTCTGGCGGCCCAGCACACGGGTCTACGACCCCAACCCGCAAGCCTGGGATTACGGTGTGGGAGCCGAGTTGCGCAAGGTCGGTCAGCAAGGGCACATTTACATCGGAGACCAGCGCTGGAGAGTAAGCCAGGCGCTGGCCTCGCATACGGTTCGCCTCCAACGCATCGACCAGCGCGTACTGGTCTACTTCTGCCGCACTCTGGTGCAGGAGATCGACCTCAGCGGAGGGCGTTCCACCGCGGTGGAACGCCCTCCGCTGAACCCCTGCCTGTAAAGGATGTCCTGATAACAACCTGTAAAGCATGTCATGGAACTTGACAGCCTTATCGCGATGAGCGGGTCTTCGGCACCCTCGGCACGGCATTGCGTCCGAGCGCAAAATCGCGCAAAAACGCGTCAAAACAAGGCTCAAAACCGCGTTTTAGAGTACAAAAAATTGCATTTAATTGCTCTTTCGCGAAATTACATGGTTAGCTTTGCTCCGATTCGCAAGCTCTGATGGTTACAAATCGCTCAAAACGGAACCTGGAGAGGTCATTGCGTCGTAAAAATGCAACCTCTGGTGGTCACATTTTGATGCAATTCGTAACCACTTAAGCGAACGTTTCAAGTGTGCAACGCACCACTCGAACGAACATTTCCCCTGATTTGACAGGGAGTTGCGCGCCCCACCAGGAACCCGCCCCTGCAATTCACAAGACCTCCAATTCGCTGTGTTAGGTTTTAGATTTGGAGCGAGGAAAGCGCGTATGCCACCCATTACTGAATTCATCAAGCATCATTACCGTCATTTCAATGCCGCCGCCCTGGTTGACGCCGCCGAAGCCTACAACAAACTGCTCGCCGAAGGCGGCAAGATGTTTGTTACCATCGCCGGCGCAATGAGTACCGCCGAATTGGGCCTGTCGCTGGCGGAGATGATCCGCCAGGACAAGATTCACGGCATCTGCTGCACCGGCGCCAATCTTGAAGAAGATGTCTTCAATCTTGTAGCGCACAACTTTTATGAACGCGTCCCGCACTACCGCGATTTGACCCCCTCTGACGAAGCCGCGCTCCTAAAGCGCCACATGAATCGCGTCACCGATACGTGCATCCCAGAAGAAGAAGCAATGCGCCGCATTGAGCGCGAGGTGCTCGAAGAGTGGGTGAAAGCGGACAAAGCCGGCGAGCGTTATTTCCCGCATCAGTTCATGTACAAAATTCTGCTCTCGGGCAAGCTCGAAAAGAGCTACCAGATCGACGCAAATGATAGCTGGCTGCTGGCGGCGGCAAAGAAAAATCTCCCCATGTTTGTGCCCGGATGGGAAGACGCGACGCTGGGAAACATGTATGCAGGCCACTGTATCAGCGGCGACGTGAAGAAAGTCCACACCGTCCGCACCGGCATTGAGTACATGATGGAGCTGGCCGAGTGGTACACCGCGACCACTGCGAAGACACCGCTGGGATTCTTCCAGATTGGCGGCGGCATTGCGGGCGATTTTCCCATATGCGTAGTGCCCATGCTGCATCAGGATCTGCAGCGGGAGCATGTGCCGCTGTGGGCTTACTTCTGCCAGATCTCGGACTCGACAACAAGCTACGGGTCGTATTCGGGCGCCGTACCCAACGAGAAGATCACCTGGGGCAAGCTGGGCGAGAAAACACCAAAGTTCATCATCGAAAGCGACGCGAGCATTGTGGCGCCGCTGGTTTTCGCGTACATATTGGGTTGGTAGCTTGTAGCTCATAGCTTTTAGCTACTGGCTACTGGCTACCGGCTACCGGCTCTGGAGTTTGGGAGCAAAGAAAAGCGGATGAAGAGATGCATACTTCGCAGCTCCGCGTTGAGTTTGCTGCTGGCAGGCCTGCTCTGCGGTGCAGCGCAAGCCGCGGCGCAGGAGGACCAGGGCTACTGGCGCGCGGCCAGTTCGAACGCCAACGCCATCACCGGCGACCTGACACTTGGCGGCTCGAAGTTGACCATCGACTACTTTACGTTTCCGCTGGCGTCGATCCGCAGGTTGAAGCCAGTTGAGGTGAGCTCGGTGTTTGATGCGGACGTAAATGCGGGCATCAACGGGATGCTTTACCGGCTGCAGGTGGCGCCGGACAAACGATTCCTGCACAAGAACACACTGTGCGGCGGCGAAGAGACGCAGTGGATGGCGACGTACGTAACGGGCCATACATTGCAGGTGGCCTTCTTCTCGGGCGACGATCAGCCGGTGTTCACCTTCGACGCGATTCAGCACTCTTCTGCAGCGTGCGGGACGTTTACCTACAGCCGGTAGCCAGAAGCGGTGGTCTCCCGGGCTGCGTAAGGCAGACGCCTTGAGAAGCCCGGTACGCTCTCGATCGCACCGACCAGCCAAAATTCTCAGGTTCACTTTTCTGGCAGCACCGCGAACAGCCCGTCCATCTCGCGCCCGCTGACGCCTTCAAACGCAGCCTGACCCAGTACAGGCAATCCAATCTCCCACGTTGGCCCTTCGAGCTCGGGCATCGGCCTGGCCTTGAAGAGTTTTTTGCACTGGCGGGCGGTCCACCGGGCCCAGCGCTTTGACTTCTTGCGGCGCGCACTGTCGGTTGAGATTCCAGTGCCCGCGTACATCTGGCGGTAGAGCTTCGAGAGGAAGATGAATCCGAGCCGGGCGCGCAGAGTGGGTGTACAGGCCGAGCGCTTCCAGATGGCGCCCCAGGTGTAGAACCTATCCCAGACTTTTTGCGTGCGCTCGCGAATCTCGTCAGAGTTCATGGTCGGATGCGGGGTGAACATTTTGGGCCGGATCTCTGTAGGAATCATCCAGTACCGGGTAATGGGCACACCGCCAACCATGGCAGGATTCTGCGACTGTTCCTTTTCCCAGCGTCCGAAATCGATCGTGCCCGGAAACGGCGTCATCATCACGAATTGGGCAAAGGTGACGCCCGCCTTCATCGCCATTTCGACCGTGGCATCGAATGTCGCCGGGCGGTCAGTGGGAAGTCCAAAGATGAACGAGCCGAGGACATGCACGCCATGCGTCTTGAACATCTGGAGTCGTTGGGCCAGCGCATCGCCGGAACAGTTCCAGTCCTTGAAAACCGCTTTGAGGCCTTCCGGCGTGACCGCCTCAACGCCGACGAGCGCGCCCTTGATATTGGCGCGACGCATCGCGTCGAGGAATTCGCCGTCCTCACCCGCTTCCATGGTGATCTGAGTAAAGAACACCATATCCTTGGGCAGTTTCGCGAGCTCTTCCATTAATTGGAAGCGGTCGGCGCGGAGGGTGGTGAGCTCTTCGAGCTTGGCGGCGTTCTTCTGTTCCCTGGCCTGGCGCAGATCGGTCAATGTGACGGGATAGAAGTTGTCATCGGCCAAGGCGATAAATCGGAAGCCGAGGCGCCGCAGCGCAACGATTTCGTCAACCACCGCCTGAAACTTCCGTTGCCGTGGCTTTTGACCATCGGTGCGCCAGACGCTGCAAAAGGAGCAGTGCTTCGGGCATCCACGCGTGGTTTGCACAGAGGCCCACATATACTTTTCAGGGGCCATGAGGTCCCAGCGCGCCGGGAGAAACTGGCTGCCTTCAATGCGGCCGCCCGCATAGATCCTTTCCGGCTGGCCCGCGAGGCAATCGCCGACAGCTTTAGCCCACACAATGTCGCCATCACCGGTAACTACAGCGTGTGCTTCGCCATATTCCAAAGCCTCTTCAGAAAACAGAGAGGCGTGAATGCCGCCGTAGATGACCCATGCGCCCCGGCCGCGCGCCATCCTGCCAACGGCATAGCCGCGCAGTGCATTGCCGGTGTGCACACTGATGCCGACGATATCGCCGGGCTGGATGGTATCAGGCACAATTTGCTCGAGAGATTCGTCGACGAGAATGGGGTCTCCCACGACCTGCGGTGTAGCGGCTGCAAGGACGAAGAGCCAACGCGGCGTGATGACCGCTGTGCCAAAGGAATTGTCGCTGGGATTGACCAGATGGACGCGCATGCGGACCAACCTTTCGCCGTACTGGTGCTGTTGGCGTCACAGCAATTTTCGGGTTGCCGTAATGCGAGGGTAATGATCGGAAGCGGCACCTGAATGACGAAGATGCCACGCAGCAGTTGCACCACGGCAAATTGGCCCTGAATCGGCCGTGCGAGCGCGTATGTCGCCGGGTAAGTTGACCGGGAAAATTCGATTCGCTTTTGCGGGCGCCCAGAATTTTCCGAGGGGTTCGCTTCTCGGGGACAGTTTTTCAATTTTACAGCTTTTTGGTGGGATTGCGCGGAGAATGTTGGCCAATTCTCAGCAGAATGACCAAATCGTCATGAAAAAGAAAGAGGATAACTGCCGCAGGGCCTTATACGACGCGGGTGCACTCCTCCACCGGGATCGGAACCTGCTCGACGATTTCGAGGCCGAAGCCTTCAAGCGCCGGAATGTGCATCGGGGTATTCGACAGCAGGCGGATGCGCTGGATTCCCAGATCCGACAGGATCTGGCCGCCCAGGCCGATGGCGCGAAGGATACGGCCGGTTCGGGCCTGCGAGCCCTCGCGGGTGCGCAGTTCGTGGTGAAGGATAAGACGGCCGGTATCAGCGAGTGCGGTGCTGCCGGGCGCGGCGGCTCCTTCAGGGTCGAATGCGGGCGCGGGCGTGCGCTCGATTTCGAATCCGCGCGAGGTGTTGTGCAGATAGACGATGACCCCGCAACCTTCGTCCGCGATCATGCGCATGGACTGATCGAGAATCTCGCGGCAGTGGCAGTCGGCCAAAAAAATGTCGCCGGCAGTGCAGCGCGTATGCACTCGAACAAGAACCGGATGCGGGCAGGGCGGACGGGACTCGCCCGCTGATTCAACCCGGGCGCCGTCGGACAGGACGTCAGGCAGGGCGTTGGCGGCGGGGCCCAGGTGAACGGCTGGGCAGTCGGGGCAGAGGTCGCCGCGGATGAGCGCGATATGGCTCTCGCCGCCAGTCACTTCGCTCTGGTAGGCGATCATGCGGAACTCGCCGTAGCGCGTTTGGATGTGGCTTTCACCGGCGCGCACGATGTAGCGCTCGTGGCGCAGGCGGTAGCGGATTAGCTCGGCGACGGTCAGGATCTTGAGGCCGTGTTCCTGACAGAAAGGAACGAGGTCGGGGACGCGGGCCATGGTGCCGTCGTCTTTCATGATTTCGCAGAGGACGGCGGCTGGCGTGAGGCCGGCGAGGCGCGCGAGGTCAACCGAGGCCTCGGTTTGGCCGGCGCGGACCAAGACGCCGCCGCGGCGTGCGCGCAGCGGGAAGACGTGGCCGGGACGAGCAAGGTCGGCGGCGGTGGAGCGGGGGTCGATAGCGGTGCGGATAGTGTGCGAGCGGTCAAAGGCCGAGATGCCCGTGGTGACGCCTTCGCGGGCCTCGATGGACTCAGTGAAGGCGGTGCCGAAGCGGGAGGTGTTCTGCGCGGTCATGGGAAACAGGCGCAGGTAGTCAGCTCGCTCCTCAGTGAGAGTGAGGCAGACGAGGCCGCGGCCGTAGCGAGCCATGAAGTTGATGGCTTCAGGGGTCACGTGCTCGGCGGCCAGGGTGAGGTCACCCTCGTTTTCGCGGTCCTCGTCGTCGACCACGACGACCATGCGGCCGGCACGGATGTCGGCGACGGCGCCAGGAACGTCGGTGAAGAGTGGGTCGAGGGTGCGCGAAGACTGTGGCATGATGCCCCTTTATTCTCGCTTATCCAGAAAGCAAATGCCAGAAGTGGGGTGCGTGAGCGGTGAGCCTGCTTCTGGCTCACCAGTGATCAACCCGCAACATAAGAACGCGATTGTCGTTTCTAATTTGGTGATGGCTTCTCGATGTGGTCGATCACCAGAATCCGCAGCGGAGTTTTCTTCGGAATCAGCTTAAGCCCCAATTGATCTTTCACCGCCTCAAGAAAGGTCGGCCCCGCCGAATCCAGTGTCACGGTAGTCCCGGGCGATAGCGAAGCGTTGTAGTTCTCCGGTGCAAAATTCAGCACGAAATCGTAAGTACCGGTCAGCCCGGTCTCATCCACGACAGGACGGCCCAATCGTCCCGGCCCAGGAAGAGAATCCGCCACTTGGGCCATCGTGGTATTGCGCGAGCCGAGACGAATGGTGTGATTCGGCCCCGACGCAATCACGTACAAATCGCAGTTCGGCGGAAACACACCAGGAGTTTTCCCCGGCGAGTTGCGATCTGCCGCGGGCAGCGGCTCATCGCAAGGTGGACCCTGGTCATGCGGCTTCAAGTTCGGCCCGAGTTTTCCCGGCTTTGCAAGCACCATCGCTAGCACTGGCGTCTCTTGCGTCTCGAAATGTACTGCCAGCTTGAACCGGTCAGCAAGCAGGCTGCGCACCATGAGCCGCATTTGGTCTTTTGTGGGATTCCCTTCCGCACGCGCATCGATCACAAACTGGTCCGTGGCAACCCATTTGGGCAGATGAGCGAGCATCGTATCCATCTGTTCGCTGGTGAGCCACAACTGATAGGCAAATGTGATGTAAACGGCGAGAGGAAAATCAGCATGGAATCGGCCCCCCGGCGGAATCCAGCCGTTCCCGGTATCAAGCGCAAAGTTCGGCGGTGTAAATTTTCCAGGTTCACCCAGATGGATCGATGCCACTTCGAACTCCATCTTTCCGCCCGCGGCCTTCTCCCAATCGGATTGATCCGTTGCCGTCTGTGCCAGGCCGAGGCCCATCGGCACCGCAAGAGCCGCAGCACTCACTAGCACCGAAAAAGATAAGGCCCGCGACAGGGTTTTCACCGTACTCTCTTCCTGGGCGCCAGCTCGCGCCCGCCGTGCTGGATCCCCGCCCATCCGTTCATGACCCATTTCCGGATTTTGCCCGGATGGTCGCCGATTGGGAGATTACACCACGGCTGGTTCGCGAGCAGCAAAAACGCCGCCCGAAGGCGGCGTTTTTGTTGATCCTGGCTCAAGTGCTACAACGTCGATTCAATCTCAAAACCCCAGGCCTCAAGAAGAGCCTCAGGGATATATTTGGAATTCTTGTTACGCCGCGCCCACTCGCGCAGACGGGTGGAGCGGATGTATTGGTCTGGGGGCAGTTTGAACTCCTTTGTGATTTGCTCAAAGGAGGTAACAGTTGGCACAACAGGGCCAATGGGCTCTGGTTTGCCCCAGTTCGGATTTCCACGACGTTTTGCCATTGATTTTTGGTCCTTGAAAAGGAGGATTTGGTTCATCCTCGGACGGGGCTGGGGGTGCTAGAACACCCGAGGAACTACGATTCTTATTTTAAGGATATTTTCTTCAAAAATCAATAGCAAAACGGTGTTTTGAAAGCGTTTTCGGAAAGACCCTGTCAGAAAGCGCTCTCCGGCTGCATTTGTTTGATTATGCAACTAGTTAAAAATGAGCATTGCGAATAAAGCAGGGAGGCCCGGCGGCCTGCGACCGCTATGCTGGCGGTAGCCTGGTTGGGGGTGGGACGATATCGTTATGACAACATTTTGGCCGGCGTTTTTGGCAGGCTTGATGCTGGGGGGCGCAGTGGTTCCGTGCCATGGAGTTGAACTGACGGTGAGCCTGAAGGCTCTGGAGCACACCCTGAAGCAGCAGCTCTTCAGCGGTCCAGACGGCCGCTATTACTTGAAGGGCAACTCGCAATCCGGGTGTTTCATTTCCACTGAGGATCCCCATCTGAGTTTTGAGCAGGACCGGATTGTGGTTCGCGTGAAGACGCGAGCCCGGCTGGGAAAGATGGTTGGCGGCTCGTGCCTCGGCGTCACGTTGACGCTGCCCGCCGAAGTATCGCTGGCGCCGGAGGCAGAAGGCGAAACCATCGGCTTCAAAGATGCGCGCCTCGAAAGAATTTCAGACCGGAAAGAGATCAATTTTGTGCTGGCTCCGTTCTTGCGCGGCCAGGTGCCGCGAAGCATGACCGTGAACGCGGCAGATTTGCTGCGCAAGGCGCTGGCCGGATCAACGGCTACTTCAGGGTACAAAGTAAATCTGGATCGGCTGAGAATTCAGTCGATTCAGATTGTAGGCGACAAGCTCGTTCTGGATGCGGACGGGGATTTGAGCGTGGAGTGACAAAAGCAGGGAGCAAGGCTGTAAGGGAGCCGCGGCGACTCGCTCAGATTTTGACAACTTCGGAAAACGAAGCGGATGGAAGTTTTCCGGAGGTCAGACCACTGAAGTACAATTGTACAAAGCTACAATTTTCATTGACCAACATTTCGCGGAGAACCTATGCCAGATCCATCTTGTGATATCGGCCTCATTGGCCTTGCAGTCATGGGACAAAATCTTGTCCTTAATATGAACGACCACGGCTTTAAAGTGGCCGTATTCAACCGCACCGTTTCCAAGGTCGACGACTTCATTGCCAACGAAGCCAAGGGCACGCAGGTGGTGGGCGCACACTCCATTGAGGAGCTGACCAGCCTGCTCAAGCGCCCACGCCGCGTGATGCTCATGGTGAAGGCGGGCGACACCGTCGATCAGATGATCGACCAGGTCGTGCCGCATCTTGAAGCGGGCGACATCCTCATCGACGGCGGCAACTCGCTCTACAGCGATTCCACCCGCCGCACCAAAGCGCTGGCCGACAAAGGAATCCTTTTTATCGGCACAGGTGTTTCAGGCGGCGAAGAAGGCGCGCGGCACGGCCCGTCAATCATGCCGGGCGGCAACCCGGCGGCCTGGCCGCACGTGAAGCCCATCTTCCAGGCCATTGCGGCCAAGGTGGAGGATGGAACGCCGTGCTGCGACTGGGTGGGCGAAGACGGCGCCGGCCACTTTGTGAAGATGGTGCACAACGGCATTGAGTACGGCGACATCCAGTTGATCTGCGAGGCCTACGACCTGCTGAAACATGGCCTGGGGCTCTCGGCAGACGAGTTGCACACCGTGTTTGCCGACTGGAACAAGGGCGAGCTTGACAGCTACCTGATCGAGATCTCGAGCCTGATTTTCGCCAAGAAAGACGAGGACGGCACGCCGCTGGTCGACAAAATTCTGGACACGGCCGGCCAGAAGGGCACCGGCAAGTGGACGGTGATCAGTTCGCTCGATACCGGCCAGCCGTTGACGCTAATCGGCGAATCGGTCTTCTCGCGGTGCCTGTCCGCGCTCAAGGATGAACGCGTCGAAGCGTCGAAGGTTCTTCGCGGGCCTAAGTCGGCGCCGAAGGTTGGCGATCGAACGAAGTTCATTGAAGACGTGCGCAGGGCGCTCTTCAGCTCGAAAATCATCAGCTATGCGCAGGGCTATATGCTGTTGCGGGCCGCTGCCAAGGAGTTCGGCTGGAACCTGAACATGGGCGGCATCGCGTTGATGTGGCGCGGCGGCTGCATCATTCGCAGCCAGTTCCTCGGCAAAATCAAGGACGCGTTTAAGAAGAATGCGAAGCTCGACAATCTGCTGCTCGACAAGTACTTCTCCCGGCTGGTGAACAAGTACCAGGCATCGTGGCGCAAGGCTCTGACGCACGCCATCAAGCTGGGTGTGCCGACACCGGCATTCGCCACAGCGCTCGCCTTCTTCGACGGCTATCGCGCGGAGCGGCTGCCTGCCAACCTGCTTCAGGCGCAGCGCGACTTCTTTGGCGCGCACACCTACGAGCGCGTCGACAAGCCGCGCGGCGAGTTCTTCCATACCAATTGGACAGGACACGGCGGACGGGTTGCATCGGGAACGTACAACGTGTGAAGGCAGGGATCAGAAAACGACGGGCGGCGAATTCCGTTGCGGGATTCGCCGCCTTTGTTTATCCAGCCGGCGCTCGGCGGTCAGTCAAAGCGGAATCTTTGATTTGTACTTGCCGATCCACTCATCGAAGGTGAGCAGCGACGGATCGAGCATGCTTGCCACATCAGCGCTGCGCGCGCCCACAACTTCCTTTTCGAAGTCGCGATAGACCTGAAACATGTTGCCCAGCTCGTCGGCGCCGGGAAAGCCGAATCCGCGATATGCGTCTGGCTCAACCGCTACATACTTGACGTTGATGCCGAGAGCCTTCGAGAGCATGGCAGCCATTCGTGACAGGGGCAGAGATTCTCCCGCGACGCCGACGGTTTTGCCGATGTACTTCGGCCCGGCTTTGAAGATGCCGTAGGCGATCCTGCCGATGTCTTCGGCGGCAATGCCCGCCAGCCGCTTGTCGCCCATGGGAAATACCCAGCTATAGCTACCGTCCTCGGACTTCTTGGGGCCGAGGCCAAAGGCGTATAAATTGTCCCAGTAAAACGACGTGACGAGATAGGTGACCGGCAGCCCCGCGAAGAATGCGTCCGCTTCCGCCTTGGCGTCGAAGTGCGGCACGCGATACTTCTCCTGCAGAAAAGGCATGCGCTTGTCGCCGGGCGCCATGAGCTTGCGCGTGTCCTCAAGCGTGGACCAGATGACGTGTTTGACCCCTGCTTTTCTGGCCGCATCCGCCATGTTCTTTGCCTGCGCCTTTTCTTTCTCGGCCGAAAAGTGTTCCCAGAAATTCGTCACGCAAAAAGCCCCGTACGCACCGGCAAAAGCCTTTTCGAGACTGGCGACATCATCGAGATCGGCTTTGACAACTTCGGCGCCTTCTGCCTTGAGGGCCTGCGCCTTTTCGCTGTCCGGTTTGCGCGTGACAGCGCGGCATGCAAAGCCACCGTCCAGATCCGAGAGAATGGCGCGCGCCAAACCACCACCCTGAGAGCCCGTCGCGCCAATTACCGCAATCACTTTTTCCTCTGCCATGGTGTGAACCTCCGGTTGGTCGGGTTTTCATCAAGATTTGGAAATAAACCCGCGAATATGTATGCAGCCTGAAGGAGAGCCTGCATTGCAGAGTGTAATGCGCGAGCGCCAGAAGAATCTATTGCAATTCGGTGCTAACGGCCGAGGGAAGAAGTGTTACTCGTGGTAGGTTACTCGGGCAACCGCGTCAGGAAATCCTTGACCGCGCCGCCTTCCTCTCCGGGTTCACCTTCGTTGCCGAGGTATCAATTCTTCCGATCTAACGCAGGCTCTCGACAGGCGCAGGATCCATGTCGGCGTAGTCCTGGTTCTCGCCGCCCATGCCCCAGCAGAAGCTGTAGGCGCGCGTGCCCACGCCGGCGTGAATTGACCAGCCGGGCGAGACGACAACGCCCTTGTCGCTCATGACGATGTGGCGGGTCTCCGCGGGCGGTCCCATGAAGTGCATCACGCGCGCATCCGGGGCGACATTGAAATACATGTAAATTTCGCTGCGGCGCATGTGCGTGTGCGGCGGCATGGTATTCCAATTGCTTCCCGTGGCGAGATGCGTGACGCCCATGACGAGTTGGCAACTGCGCGCACCCTGAAGATGGATGTATTTACAGATCGTCCGCTTGTTGCAGGTCTCCAGGCTGCCGAGTTCCGTAGGGCTGGCTTCTTCCTTGCGCACCAATGTGACGGGATAGACAGCGTGGGCCGGATAGCTGAGAAGGTAATAGATCGCGAGCGCGGATTTGCTCTTTGAGGCGAATCCAATGTCCTTGTTGCCGCGCCCGATGTAGAGCACGTCGAGATTGTTGAGTTCGTAGCTTTTGCCTTCGACCGTAATCACACCGGCGCCACCGATATTCAGCGCGCCGAGTTCGCGGCGCTCGGTAAAGTACGTCGCGCGCAGGTCCGGATCGGTGGGCAGCGCCAGGGCCGAGTCGGTGGGCGCAGCAAACCCGACCACGGAGCGATCGAGATCGACGTAATTCAGTTGGAGCTTCCCAGGCTCGTACAGTGAATCGAGCAAAAACGTTTCGCGCAGCTCATCTGTGGTCATACGCGGGTAGCGCACGGGGTCGGCCATCAATATGGTCTTCATGATCTCTCCTGAAAGCAACTTTCAGCTTCAGCCGTGAATTTTCAGCCCTTGCTGGTTCGTGCTCAAAAAGCGATGCTGTCATCCTGAGCGAGGTCCCGCTCCTGCGGGACGGAGTCGAAGGATCTGCGGTTGCTCTTCTTATTGACGTGAAACACGCGCGGCTGCCGATAGCTCCATTTTACTGCGCTGGCGGCGCTGGCAGTTTCGTCGGGTCCCAGTTGTCAGTGCCGCGTAGAAAGGCCTTCGGTTCATATTGCGCAGCCTGCTCGGGCGTAAGAAAGTGAGTATGCGGATCGCGCGCGTCATGATGCGCGCCGGGGCCGGTGGAGTCGAACTCGGCATAGTACGCAGTGTCGAGGGAATGGGTCTGGCCCGGATGCCACTCGTGCCAGCCGGCGGGATCGACCTTGTCGCCCATCTCCGTGTGCATGAAGATGACGGTCGCGTAGGGGCGCCATGGCCTGCCCAGATAAACGGGCCCCGTAAGGCCCGGATCGGCAGTAATCTTGCAGTGGTCGAACACGAAGCCAGAGTCTTCCGCCGGATAATGCTTCGATTGCGCGGTGATATACCCACCACCGTGCGGCGTCGAGTGCAGTTCGCAGTTCTCGAAGGCAGCCTTACTGTCGCCGAAGATGAAATCGACGTTGCCCTCAACATAGCAGTCGGAAAAATACTGCCGCGTGGGAACACAGTCCTGACGGTCAGATCCGCAGCGCGTGCCGAGATAAACCGTATCCTGGTTGCCAAGCAGGCGCACGTTGTGAAAGACGGCGCGGTCGCCGGTAACGAGCAGCGCCAGAGCCTGCGAGCCTTGCGGCGTCTGTTCGTGGGTGCGATTGAAATCGTTCTGGAATGTGATGTTTTCGGCGAAGAAGTTGTCGCCAGTGACGTTGACCGTGGCCGAATGCAGCGTGCCGCCATTCTGGCCGGCACTGCGATCGTCCACGACGATGGTTTTGCTCACGTCTGAATTCGCGCTGCGAATCGTGATGTCGGGCTTGTCGACGGTGAGAACTTCGCGATAGACGCCCGGCGAAACCGACAACACCGCGCCGCCGGTTTTCGGAACCATATCGAGCGCGCGCTGGATGGAGTAGTAATCGCCAGTGCCGTCGGCGGCGACGTAAAAAGTCTTATCTTCGGGCGGAATTTTTCCGGCCATCTCCGGCGCAGTTTTATCTTCAGGAAACGGCACGAACCGGGCATCGCAATCGAGCGGCTGGCCCGGTCCCGATACAGAATTCGCCGCAGGCGCTCGCGTGACGGTCACGTCATCGCCCTTGGGCTCAAGATTGCCAGCATGCGGGCCGACGGTGATATCGGCATCCTGGTCGTAGAAGAGCGAATCCTTCTGGTCGTCGACAAAAACGTTGTCGAGTTTGATCTGGAGTTTGTGGCCGGGATCGGCGTCGAGGCCGTAAAAGGTGTAGGCGCCGGGCGTGAGGATGTGGACGTCTTCAAGCGTGATGTCCTGATAGATGGGCAACCGGTCGCCGGTGAAGGTGGTGTAGTGCGGGGTGAATACAAGTGGGTTCGGAACGTTGCGGATGCAGACGTTGCGATAGACAACCTGATGAACCAGGCCTCCGCGGCTGCGGTCGGACTTGATGCGGAGGCCGTTGTCCGCGCCGTCGATGGTGAGGTCGTCGACCAGCAGGTGATCGACGCCGCCGAAGGTGCCGCTGCCGATGGACATGCCGTGGCCGGTATAGAAGTGGTTGTGAATGACAGACATGTTCGAGACAGCGCCGGCGCCGCTTGGCTTGAGGCAGACGTCGTCGTCGCCGGTATGGATATAGCTGTAAGCGATGGTGATGTTGCGGGAGGAGCCTGGATCAATGCCGTCGGTGTTGCGCGCGGTTTTCGGCGTCATGATCTTCACGCCCCACGCGGTGAAGCCGTCCGTCTGGTTCACTGAGACATGGAAGCCGGGCGAGTTGCGCAGCGTGATCTGGTACAAGGTGAAGTTTTCGGCATGGCGGATGGCGATCATCGAAGGCACGCTCTGCTGCTCGTCTTTGACTTTCGCTTCGTGCGCGAGATCCCACCAGGTAACGTCTTGACCGAGAATGGTTGCGCCGCCGCGCGCGTCAATCGAGCCTTCTCCCATGATGCCGGCGTTCTTGATGTTGTCGCCGCTGATGAGCGGCTTGCAGCCGTGTCCGCGGCGCGAAATGATGCCGCATCCACCGGGCGTGAGATCGTACACACGGGGATCGCGCGAAGCGACGAGCGCCGTGTTCTTGTCCACAACCAGAGTGACGCCGTCGCGCAGGGTCAGCGGACCGGTGAGCAGGACGTTCTTTTTGCCGTGGGCGCGCAGAACGACCGCCTGGCCCGATGAGCAGTGATCGAGCGCATCCTGGATGCGAGCCGTGGACTGCTTTTGTTCGTCGGCATCGGAGATGACTCCGTTATGGGCAACGACGTCAGCCTGGAGAGTGACGCATGCAGGCGGAATCTTGGGTTCGGTAACGGTGCGCGTGTCCTGAGCCATGAGCGGCAAGGCGACGAAGAGCGAAATAGAAAGCGAACCGAGCGAGCGAGAGCCCATGCGAAACTCCGATCGAAGCGATTTTGCCGCGTGGACTGCGGTGGCAAGCGCGACTGGGACATCCTGAGTGGACTGACCACTGGAATCATCCACTCTAAGGAGAGAAGGAGTGGGTCGTCAAGGCGCGATTCGCACCTTGAAGTTCACCGCGTTGCGTTGAACTTTAGAATGGGGCGCCCGGTTAGTAAGCCGGCACCTGTGCGAGCGCCCAGCGGACCAGCTCCTTGCCGGCCGCATAGTTGTCATACATGGCCGGCAGCTTGCGGCCGTCGGTGTACTCGTTGTAGAGCCAGGGATCGACCATGGCGTAAACAGTTCCCTTCCCGTACTTCGCCGTGGCCATGAAAATGTCGTCACCCTCCTTGAGCACCGCATGAGCAGGGCCGCTCACTGAAATCGTGCAGACATCTTTGATGTAAATGGTGTGCGCGCTATGAAAGATGGGGCCGGTGGGGTCGATGGCAATTTTGCCCATCTCCCACTGTTTGCCGATCACGTGCTTGCGCAGCACGCTGTTGAAGTGGATACCGAACTTCTCAGGGACAACATTGAAATGATCGAGGTCGGCGAAGGATGTGTCGTTCTCCATGATCATGAGCACGCCGCCGGCGCGAACCCAGTCGGCGATCTGCGTGGCGTCAGCAGCAGTGGCGTAGTGAGGCTGCGGATTCTTGTCGGCATTGTCGGGCGAAGCGATCACGTAGACCTGAGCGCCATGAAGATTGGCTACGGTGGGCTCGGCATCGAGTTCCCTCGTCTGCGCGCCGAAGTTGCGAAAGACGTGGCCGAGCATCGAATATCCTGGCTCGTCGAGCGTGTCCCACTTGTAGTGGAAGTCGACTTGGTGACCGAACGCATCGGTGCGCTGCTGCGAGTTGAACCAGCCGTCCACGACAACGGTGTCGCCGCGGCCGAGTTTGGCACTCTGCGCGTTTTCCATCTCCGTGCTTGCCAGCAGAAATGCGCCGATTCCCTTGGGATCGTTGGTGACAACTTTTTCGTTGATGTAGTACGCGTAACTGCCGTCGCGGTAGGGATTGCCGCCGAGGCCCGAGGCCTTTACGGTGTCGGTAAGGGAAACATCGGCGCCATTTGACTTTATAAAGTGCGACAAAATGCCCTTGTAGCCACGCTCGGCGTTGGCGAGATAGGACGCAGGCAGATAGCCGCGCCGCACGCCCTTCGCGAAGGCGTAAACAAACATGCACGCCGAAGACGACTCGAAGTAGTTCCTCTTCTCCCCGGTCTTGTTCATCATCGTGTACCAGAGACCGGTCTTCTGGTCCTGGTAGCGCGCGACAGACGCCGCTTCGCGGTTGAGGATGGCGAGAAGCTGCTTGCGCCCGGGATCATCGGCAGGATAGTAAGGCAGCGTGTCTACCAGCGCCATCATGTACCAGCCGATGCCGCGCGCCCAGAACTGCGACGAGTCACCTGTTTGCTTGTTGGCCCAGCGCTCCTGCTTTGACGCATCCCATCCGTGGTAGAGCAGGCCAGTATTCGGATCGCGCGCGTGCTCTTCCATCAGAACGAATTGATGAGTGATGTCCTTGAAGTCTTCGGGACGATGCGAGATGAAAGCGTACTCGGCCCGAAACGGCTCGGCCATGTAAAGGCCATCGAGCCACATCTGGTTAGGATAGCGCTGCTTGTGCCAGTAGCCGCCATCGGCGTTGCGCGGCTGTTGCGCAAGCTGATCGTTGAGGAATGTCGCGGCTGTTAAATAGCGCTTGTCGAGCGTGACACGGTAAAGCAGCAGAAGCTGGCGTCCGAGGAGGATGTTGTCGAGTTCATGGTCTTCGGGCTTGAGCGTGGGGATCGTCCCGTCCGGGGTGACAAGCTGGTCGACGGAGCTCTTGATGTATTTGAAGTCGGCACCGTCGGCAGTCGAGAACCAAACCCCGTCCATGCCTTCGAGCAGCGTGCCAAGCTCGTAATTCCAATGCCACGGGGCGTCGGCGGTAACGAAGCGGCCGTCCGGCCAGCGTGCCATGGCGGAGTTGGCAGTGCCTTGCGCCCAGTCAACATTGTCGCCCTGCGCAAGAAGGGGCGTTGTAGCGGCTGTGCTGAGAACGAAAAAACAGGCAAGAAAACGAAACGTCTTCATGGCGAACCAACTATACCCATAAGAGCTCGGTAGGTACAAACTCCGGTTTGGTTCCAGATCTCATCCGCCGCGGCTGACGAGAGCCGGGGCGCCACCTGTGCTTAATGTGAAGCGGGAACTGCAGGCGCCGCGATCCAGCCGTTCAGCCGCAGCCAATTTTCGAGCAGGTGCGGCCAGTCAGCGAGTTCCAGGTAGGGCTGGCCGAGCGCCGTGCCATGCGGCCCCTGCTCGAAGATGTGCATCTCTGCGGGCACGCCGGCGCGTACCAGTGCGGTGTAGAACGACACCGCACTCAGCACGGGCACGGACTGGTCGTGCGTCGTGGCAAACAGAAAATACGGCGGTGTGCGCGCCGTGACATGCAGGTCAGGAGAGAGATCGTTCATAAGCTCCGGCGAAGGATGATCGCCCACCAGCGTGCTAAAGACCCCAGGCCTGGCGATGCCGGGCTGTGTTGTCAGGGCGCCGTACGAACTAACGACAAAGTCCGGGCGGTCGCTCACGCGGTCGATCGGATCGGCGGCCTGTTGGTTGCCGTCATCGAAGTGCGTGCCGACCATGCCGACCAAATGGCCTCCTGCTGAGAAGCCCCACATGCCGATCCGATCGGCGGCGACGTTGTATTGCTCGGCGTGCGCGCGGACCCAGCGCACGGCGCGATAGCCGTCGAGGATCGGCTCGGGATAGTGATACCGCGGAGAAAGGCGATAAGTGAGGACGAAGGCCGTAATGCCACGGAGATTGAGCCACTCAGCGATCTGGGTTCCTTCTTTCAGATAGGCGAGGTTGCGATAGCCGCCGCCGGGACAGACGATGACCGCAGTTTGCGGCGAGGGACCGTAGCCTCTGAATATTTCAAGATGAGGCTTGTCCTGCTCCTCAGTGCCGACCGCTCCGGGAGCGCCGTTGGGCCAGAGATACTCGATTTCGCCGTGAGGCTGCGCCGTGTCGGCCGCAGCGGGAGCTGTTGCCGCGGGAATGGCCGGAGCTTGAGTCGGGGTCTGGGATAGCGCAGAGGGGCACGCAACCAGGAGGAGCATGAGCATGCACGCTGCGCCGGCAGCGCCGATCGAACGAGGGGATTTCTGATTGCAGGACATGAAGGTGATGCTCCAATCAAGGGGAGAATAACGAATTCTCCCGCGGGCGACAAAAAAGGTGCTGCCGGCAAAGCGGCAGCACCTTTCGAGGTGAGAGGTTGTCAGTTAGAAGTTGATCCGGAGCATGCCCTGCGCGGAGCGCGGCGCATTACTCGAGTTGAGGGCGCTGATCGTGCCGAAGCTCGATCCACCATTGACCGTGGAGTTCGGAGATGCCCACACCACGTGATTGGTGAGGTTGCTCATATCCACTTCAATCGCGACGTTCCATTCGCGATAGATGGGGAATGTACGTTTAAGGGCGATGTCGTCGTCATAGTAGCCCATGCCAAACATGTTGAGAGCGGCCACACGCGGCGCGTTGCCCGGAACGTACAGAGCCGGCCCATTCCAGACGTAGCAAGCCTGCGTCGACGCGGTGTTCGAGCAGGTTCCGTAATTTCCGTTGCTTGTAGCAGTGCCATTGCCGGTGGATGCCACGGTAAACGCATTCGTGTTGAAGTACTGGACGTTTCCGATGTAGTTGGGCGAACCCGGGGCCGAGGTTGTGTTCTTTCCGTAGGCGCCGTGGGCGCGCCCAGCCTGACCTGCCACGAGAGATGGCATGCATTGATTCAGGATGCCGCCGCCGCCGCAACCGCTGCCAGTCAGGACAATCGGGAAGCCGGAGTGATAAGTGAAGATTGTCGAAGCGGTCCAATCGCTCGCAATCGCCCGGTAGATCATGTTCTCGCCCCACATGTGGCCACGGCCGACGGGCAGCGCGTAAACCACGGAGGCGACCAGGTTTTGGGGTATGTCCGCGGTGGAGAGGGAACGATCGAGACGATCGTTGTCGCCCACGCGGAAGGTCCCCAGGTCATCGATCGACTTGGAGTAGGTGTAGTTGACCATGAAGTTCAGGCCGTGCGACGGGCGCTGGCGGAGGCTGACTTCGACCGCGTTCCAGTTTTCGTTACCCACGAAGCTGGTGGTATCGCTGACGCCGCTGAATTGCGGGAAGTTCTCAAAGTAAGAATTGACGCCGTTCTTGTAGTAATAGGTGTTGCCAACGTAGGGATTGGGGGCAGTGTAGCCCAGTCCAATGGCAAGGTTCGTATTCGTCATCGGAGCGGTAGCCGATGAGCCCGAGGTCTGTCCAAGCAAAGGTGCGGGACAAGCAGTTGGAGCCCCACTTGTGCACTGTGTGGCTGTAGTGCCGCTTACTGTGTATCCGGCCAGCGCGGCAAAGGACTCAGGAAGTTCGTTGTTTCTGCTGCCGATGGCTTTCGAGACGGAGAGGAAGTGGCCTTCGCTGCCGACGTAGCTGACGGAGACGGACATGTTGCTTGTCAACTGGCGCTCGAAACCGAATGTCCAGTTAAGATACTCGGGAGTTTTGGCGCCGTAGTGCGGGTCCCAGTAGTTGGGGCTCTGTGCGCCGGAGTTGGTAAGTGCGGTAGTCTCGCTGGTGCCAAATTCAGCCAAGCTCGTGCCACCGGCAGGCGGGGCGGGCGCTGCAACGGAACCGGTCCAGCCGCAGGGAACTCCGTCGGCGGTTCCATTGCCGCACGAAGTACCATCCCAGTAAAACGACGGCTGGTTGACGGTGCCCGCGGGCGCCGATGCTGAAGGTGCAAAGCCGATGGTGGAAGGCGATCCGGATTGGCTGCCGCTATTCCAGTCACCGCGAGCAAACTCGAGGCCGTAGCTGGAGCGAATGACCGTTTTCGAACCGAGCGCGTAGGCAAAGCCGGCACGCGGACTGACGAAGTTGTAAGCGGTCGGTGACGGATTGGCCACGCCGGCATGGAAGCCGTCGGACGAACTGCCGCCGGCGAACGCGAGTGTACCCTTGTTGCCGGTAACCGAGTTGGTCTGGGTGGTATTCAACCACGAGAAGATGTTGTGCACCTCCTGGATTGCCGGCCAGATATCCCAGCGCACGCCCAGGTTGACAGTCAACTTGCTGTTGATTTTGTAGTCATCCTGCGCCCAGAAGGAGGGATCGAGCCAGCGGGATCCCAAGCCAGGCAGACCGACAGAGACGGAGCTGGAGTTGGTGGCGCCAAGCATGTAGCCCGCGAATGCGTTGCCGCTGGTGCTGTTGAGGGCCGTGCCCGACGACCACTGTTGCGTTGAAGTATTCGCGAACGTGTAAGTGAGCGGACTGGAATTGGTCTCGTTCTTGATGTAGTTGAATTGGTCCCACGCGACCTGGCCGCCGAAGTTGAGGCTATGCTTGCCGAACTGCCACTGGATATCGTCAGAAGCGCTGTAGGCATTGCTGACCTTCTGGTTCTCGTCGTATCCGGCTTCGTTCGAGGGGTTATCGACGCCGCCACTGAAGGCGATGGCGGGGAAGAAGCTGGCCTGCCCGGCGGGTGTATTCAAAAGCCCCGTTTTGCTGGCGGCGTACTGCGGAGCCTCGTCGGGCGTGATCGAAAGGCTCTTGTAGCGGGCGTATGCAACTGCGAAAAGGTTGACCATGTGAGAGTTAATGGTCCAGGTGTCCTTGACGATGTCGACCGTGGTCTTGGGCGTGTACGCCTGGGAAGTATTGAACGGCGGCCCAAGCGCGTTGGCCGCACCGGAAGCGTTAGGACCGGTACTTGCCTGGCGGCCGAATTCGACGACGATGCTGAGCTGGTTTTTCTGGCTCATGTCGTAATCGAGGCGGCCACCCTGGTACCAATTCGCCAGGCCGTAAGGATAGCCGGCGACGATGTTGTTGGAATACTGGTTCTGCAACGCCGCTGATTCGTAGGGCACCATGAAGGTGTTGATGTAGCTTGCTGCAGCGGAAATACGGTTCGAAGGTATCACATTTTTAGTCCCGGCCGGCTCAGTGCCACCTGTGGAAACGAACTGGGTGCGGGAACAGGGGCTGGCCGTGGATCCAAGGCATCCAGCCGTTTGCGAACCGGGATCGTAGATGCTGTAGCCGCTGCTGGTGGAAAATGCGGAGAAGTCGCCGTTGAGCATGGCCGAGGTGGGAATGGTCTGCAGTTTATCCGCCGGGCCGTGCTGGAAGCGATATTGTCCGTAGTTGTAGAACATGAACAGCTTGTTCTTAATGATGGGACCGCCGAATTTAGCGCCGACCTCGTTCATAATCTCAGAAGGCTTGACGCCGCCGGGAGCGCAGTAGCTTGACGCGGGAGAACCGAACGCGCAGGTTTGTCCGGTTGGAACGACGCCAATCACCGTTGGAACTTTACTGAGAAACGGCCAGGCATCGGCCACGGTGTTGCGGATGTATTCGTACACGCCGCCGTGCCAGGCGTTCGATCCCTGCTTAATGGAGTAGTTCTGCACGCCCTGGCCGGCGTATTGCGCGGAGTAGCCGGAGGTCTGCACCTGGAACTGGTCGATCGAGTCCATGCCGATGGCGGTCCATATAAAGCGCACATCGCCGACGCCATCAGGGGCGGGCAGGTTGATGCCGTCGATGTAGATTTCCGACGTGCCCCCGTTAGGATTGCCGCCGTTGACGGACAACGATGCGTCTGTAGCGTTGTTGCTGCCGACCCAGACGGGCACCACACCAGGCATCAATCCAGCAAAGTCCGTAGCGCGGCGTTGATCGGCGTTGCCGCCCGCGCCCATCAAGAGGGGCAGGCTGGAGTACATCTGGTTGTCCATGACCGCGCCGAGAGCTGCATCGGTCGTTTCCAAAACTGGAGGCGCAGCAGTAACGGTGATCGTCTGTTGGGCCGTTCCGATGGTCAGCTTGATATTGAGCGGGACGGTTTCGAGCGCATCGACGACGACGTTCTGCTGCACAAAGGTCTCAAAGCCCTTGGCGGTGACAGTCAGTGAGTAGACACCGGGAGTAAGCGGCGTAATGTTGTAGTCGCCCGCGCCTGTCGTAGTGCGTATCGTGCTGGTGTTTTGGTCAACCAGAGTGGCGGTGACGGTCGCGCCTCCGACGACAGCGCCCGATGCATCCGTCACGGTTCCCGAGATGGCACCAGTGCCCGCCATCTGTGCATTCGCGCCGAAGGGCGCCGTGAGGGCGAGGACCAACAACGCCACACCGCTCCATGCAGCGAAGCGAGAAAAGCCGCGCGATGTTTCGGTCGTCTCTCTCCCAGACGCAAATTGGTGTCGTAAGGCAGAATGCCTCATTGTGTTGCCTCCAGTAACTGAATTTACGTACTGCTCCGAAAACAGGCGCCTACGAGGACTTCTCGTGAAATCTACGCACGTGGTCTGACCTCACTTTGGAGCGGAAACAGTGTCGTATATGAAATGAACAACTGTCAACAGGGAAATTCCGGACCGGATGCTAAAGACCAACGCACGAATTTCCGCACCGTGAAAATTGTCGAGGCCGCACTTTGCCTCGCAAATCTCGATCAGATCGCGCGCGGATTACATCTCCTTCCATCGGCATGACGGAAAAGGACATAGAGATGCAGCATAGGCGCGCCCGGAGCGTCTCCCAGACTTTTACCGGATCCGGGAGTTCATTCCAAAGCCCGCCAACAAACGTAGCCGCGGACGTGACTTTGGAGACGATGCATGGCGCAGCGGCTTCGCCCGTTCTTCACTGCGGACCCAGCGGCTCTGGTGGAACCACTGGTGAAAAACGGGAGAGCCCGAAGCAAACAAAAAGGCTGCCAGCCTATGCCGGCAGCCTTTTGAGAGCATGCAAACGCAAGCGGGAATCAGAACTCGATGCGAGCCGAGAACTGAGCGGATTTGCGCATCAGGGTTGGGCTTGCTGTGACGGTTCCAAAGGTCGAGTTGCCGAGCACGGTGCTCGCAACTGAGAACTGCGTGTGATTGGTGATGTTATACCAGTCAGCGCGGAATTCCAGCTTGGTGGCCTCGGTGATATGCAGCGGGAAGCTGCGCACCAGGCCAAGGTCGAGCTGGTAGTAGCCGGGACCTGTGAGGCCGTAGGGAGCTGTACGCGGTGAATCGCCAAAGGTGTAGGCAGGCGCGACCGTGGTATTCAGCACAGTAGAAACCGGGTTGATGAACGGGCCGGTAACAGTGCCTGGGGTTGTGCCGGTGCTGGGCACGATGTAACTCGTGGAGGCGAAATTGGCCCAGGTAGCGCCGTCGCCCCATTTGCCGTTCTGGCGCACCGTGCCGGTGTAGTTCGGGTTCAGTGTTGGCGCGCACGATGAGGAGCTCTGCGCGAGGGCGGGATTGGTTTGGCAAGCCGAAGCAGTGATGGCCAGCGGCGAGCCAGAGAAGGTCTGGAAGATCCCGGAGAAGGCGAAGCCTCCCAGGATCGCTCGCTCCACTTCGTTCTCCGCCAGGACCGTTTTGCCAAACGGCCAGTCCCAAACTGAGGTCGCCACAAAGTGCTGCGGCTGGTTCGATGTGGAAACAGTCCTTTCGATGAGATCCGCCGGAAGCGACGTCGCGGGGTGATTGGCAAGTGTGCCCGCCGGAATCGCATAGCCGGTACGGAAGGTGCCGCCGTCGTCAATGATGCGCGAATAGGCATAGTTGACGTTGAACGTCAGACCATGCCAGGCGCGCGTGCTCAACATGGCTTGCAGCGCGTGGTAGTTGGAGTTGCCGATATATCCGAATGAGTCGCTGACCGACTGGTACGGGAACGGCTTCAGGATGGTGCTCAGCGGCTGATTTGTTGCGTAGTTGCTTAAACCCGGGCACGTGAGGTTGTAAGTCGAACAATCCGCGGTTACCGTCGTGGCCGTTGTCCCGGTATCTGCCAGTCTTGGCCCAAGCGTCAGATACTTCGGGTCTAGGGCATCGGACGCGAATCCGCGGCCAGTAAGGCTATCGGTCTGTTCAAAGTGACCCTCAGCACCGACATAGGACGCGGTGAGCGCCATTGAGTTGGTAATTTGACGCTGGATTCCGAAGCTCCAGTTAATGTACTCCGGCGCGCGGCTTCCGAGGTACGGATCGTCATAGGTCATGGCAGAAGGAGTTCCCGTATAGCCAGAGGTTTTGGTGAAGCCGGTGCCATAGGCCGCACCCGACGAGACGCCCGTGGCTGGCGTGTAGGTTGGAATCGCTCCGTTTCCGCCCGCTTCAAGTCCTGGTATGACCGTTTGATCGTTGGTGGACGAGAATGATGGCGAGGCGGCGAAGCCCAGCGTCCCGATGGTCGAAGCCAGACCGCCGACTGCGTCGCCATGCGAAAACATCACGCCGTAGCTGGCGCGGATCACGGTCTTGGAGCCGAGCTGGTAAGCCAGGCCGAGGCGTGGTCCAAAGTTCTTGTAGAAGTTGTTCACCGGAGTCGCGCAGTTGCAGGTATTAGAGCCGTTCCCGGTGAAAGCGAGCGCGCCGTTCAGGCCGGTGACCGGATTGGCCAGAGTGGGATTGAAGAAGCTGGCGTCGTTGTGGACTTCAGTGACGGTCGGAAAGAAGTCGTAGCGCAGCCCCAGGTTCATGGTCAGCTTGGAATTCAACTTCCAGTCATCCTGAACGTACGGTGAGATCGCCCGGAAGCGCGCACCGTACTCCGGATGCAAGGAATAGTCCGTGAAGCTGCCCTTGTCGATTTGACCGATGAGCATGCTTGCATACGCCACACCCGTGTTGGCCGCGACAGTATAGGAGCCTTTGCTGATTCCCGCGGTCTCCGTGTTGGAAGCAGCCAGGGTAATGGGGGTCGTTCCGCCGGTGGCGCTGATCGTGTTGTACAGCATCCATGCAACCTGCCCCCCAAACGTGAACGAGTGCTTGCCGACATTCCACTGCACAGCATCGAGCGCCGTGTAATTTTCAGCAAGCGTCACATTCGCCGTGGTGCCTCCCCAATTGGTTGGCGGATTGGAGCCGGCAAAAGTCACGATCGGGAAGGTCTGCTGCGCCTGGCCTGCCGGAAGTCCCCCAATTCCCATGGCCGTCGCCGCATAAGCCGCCGCCTGGTTCGGGTTGAAGGTGGGTCCGTTGTAGCGTGCATAGCCCCACTTGACCTGGTTCAGCAGGTTGGGCGTGAATATGTGGGTTTCTTCAATGATTCCTACAGCGGTCTTCGGTGCGTAGGTTTGGCCATAGTTAAACGGAATCGGTCCAACATTTCTTCCCGCTGTGGTTTGCCCGACCGGATTCGAACTGGCCTGGCGGCCGATGGCCGCGATAAAACTCAGCGTATCGCGGCTCGTAACCAGATAGTCAATGCGGTCTGTCGTGGTCCAGTTGGAAAGTCCCGTTTGGTTGGGGGCGATGTAGTTATTCTGCAGCCCCGTACCGATCCCCGTCGTCGGCAGGAGTTTCTGCATGTTCTTTGCAATGGTGGAGAACTGGCTCGATGGGATCACGTTGGCCGTGCCGGTCAGCTTCGGATTACCCGCCGGACCCGTACCCGTTCCAGGGCCGTAGCCATACTGATAGCGGCAGAATCCATCCGTGCTATTCGCGGTGCACGCGGCTTGCGAAGAAGGATCGTAGATTTTGATGGGCGTTGAGAGGCCCAGGTATGCGCTGAAATCCCCTGACTGCTCGGCTGCATTTGGAAACGTGATGGGCGTCGGGTTCGCGCTCGAATAGCGGAATCCATCGTAGTTGCCGAAATAGAACACCTTTTGCTTCCAGCTTCCGAAAGGAACGAGCGGGCCGCTCAGGACGACTCCATACTCATTGCTGTGCTCGACCGGCTTGACCGGTACACCCGTAGCTGGATTCGGAGCCTTGCCAAAGAAGCCCCAGGTATCGAGGGCCGTATTGCGGAAGAACTCGTAGATTGAACCGTGCTGCTGGGAGCCGCCTTGCTTGACGGTGTAGTTCATCACGCCCTGGCCTTCATAGGCAGCCGAGTAGCCGTTCGTCTGCACCTGGAACTGCTCGACGGCATCAACCGAAATGGCAGTCCAAACGTAGCGCGGGTCGCCGTTGCCGCCGGCGCGCACAAATGGAACGCCATCGACATAGACGTCGGAGGCGGCGCCCCTGCTGCCCGAGCCATTGACCACGCCTGTATTTGTTGTCGCGTTGCCGTTGGTCTCATTGCCCTGGACACCCGGCATCAGGTAAGCAAAGTCGGTGGCGCGCCGCTGGTCAGGAGAACCGTACGCGCCCATTTCAATCGGCAACTCCGAGTAAGTCTCCTGCTCCATGGTTGAGCCCAATGCCGCGTTGCTCGTTTCCAATTGCGGCGGCGCAGAAGACACGGTGATCGTTTCCATGCCGGCCGCTGCGACCGGGAGCAAGGGGTTATAAGCCTGGGACTCCATCGCATTCACATGGATGTTCTTCTGAACCACCGTCTGAAATCCTTTTGCGGCGGTCGTGACCGTGTAAATGCCGGGATCCAGATCCGCAAAGTGAAAGTCTCCTGCGCTGGTGGATACAGTTTTGGTTGTGATCCCGTTTGCATCATTCATAGCTGCAACATCGGCGCCGGGAATCACCGCACCGGTCGAATCCGTCACTGTGCCTGTAATGGCGCCTTTTCCTGTTAACTGCGCCTTTGCTCCAACGGACGGCAGGAGGATTGCGATCAAAAGCGCTGCGCAACTCCACGCTGCGAAATGGAGGAAGCGGGATTGCGTTCCCCCGGTTTTGTGTCCCGATTTCTGCTGCTGAGCTTGCCTCATGTATTGCCTCCGCAAAAACGTACTCTGCTCCACAATGCAGCGAGTCCCTAACGAACAGGATTTGCCCCTACGAGGTCTGACCACATTGTGAAGTTGAAACTGCGATTATCATACACGGACTGTATGTCAATAGGGCAATTCTTCGTGGTTTGGTGAACCGCAAGCGGTAACTTTAGGAATAGGGTTCTAAATCAGGAACAGGCGTACTGAGTGGCTTGGGACGCCTGAAGATCAAAGACTACCGCCATTGTTTTCAATACGATGTGAGCTTTTCGACGCGAGCGTAAAGGCCGCTGGGCGGTAGCCAGCCAGGCCGCGGACGGGAAGATCCCGAAAACGGTGAACAATGGTCGAGCGACCTCGGCCCTTCGTTCCCCGCTGGATCGACCACATGCCCGGATTGAGAGCCATCGAAGGCAGATGCCGTTTACGCAGCGGTCGCGGTCCGCGCCTGCCGGCTCTTCGGCGCGCCCGATGACCGCTTGCGCTCTTTGGGGCGTTCCATACCCTGCGCGATCTGGGCCATGCGGAGGTGCTGTTCCATCAGATTGTGCGCCTCCTTTGCCTTATGCCCGCGGATGGCGCGGAAAATCTCCCGGTGCATCTCGGCGGACTCGCGCAAATCCGTGGCCCGCTCAACGGTTTTGCGGCGGCTGTCGTAAAGGGCCGAAGTGATGGTCTCAATGATGGCAGCAAGAATTGGATTGCCCGAGGCCTGCGAAATGATGCGATGAAAGAGCAGGTCGTGGATCAGATAGTCGGTAGGACTGCTGATGGCGGCGAACATCTCGGCAACTTCTTCGGCGAGGGCGGTGTGGTGCTCCTCTTTGCCGCGCTCGGCAGCGAGACACGACAGATGGCTTTCGAGAATGATGCGGGCTTCGAACATCTGCCACGACTGGAATCCGTGGAGCGCGCCGATCAGACTGAGCGACGCTTTTCCGAATTCCGGCGGGCCGTCGGCGACAAACGTTCCCACCCCGTGACGCACTTTCATGACCCCCATCGCCGCGAGATATCCGATGCCGGTGCGCAGGCTGGCGCGGCTGATTTTGAGTGAGCGGGCAAACTCGCGCTCCGGCGGAATCTTGTCGCCCGGCTGCAGCGTTCCATTTTCAATGAGGAAGCGGATGTGGTTAACCACCTGCATCGTGCGATGGGTCGTAGGTTCTTCCTCTTTCACCCTCGGCATAAGATCAACCACCTTCTTGCGATGACGAAAATCGCGTTCACTGCGAGATTACCACCGAAAACCGGGGATCATTCGAGAAACTTGTTTCGCTGCGTTGAATTGGAATGAAAACCGGACCAGGCGCAAGCATGTATACTTCCGGTCTGACCTCCCTGAAATTCGGGGAACCTGCTGAACCAACCAGGGGGTAGAATGAAAGCCATGTTGCTGGATGATGACCGCCTTTTCCCCGCCGAAGCCAGTGTCCGAAAAGTAGCGCGCTCCCTCTATGCAAAAGTTAAAAACCTGCCAATCGTCAGTCCGCACGGCCATACGCAGGCTGGATGGTTCGCAAGAAACGAGCCATTTCCCGATCCGGCGACGCTGTTCGTGCAACCCGACCATTACGTCTTTCGCATGTTGTTTAGCCAGGGCGTTTCGATGGACGATCTCGAAATCGGGCAGCCCGTGGTAAAGAATCCGCGCAAGGTATGGCATATCTTTGCCAGTCACTACTACCTGTTCCGGGGCACGCCCACCCGCATGTGGCTCGATTATGCCTTCCAGGAGCAGTTCGGCTTGAAGGAGCGGCTGTCGGAAAAAACCGCGGACTTCTACTTTGACACCATCGCAGAAAAGTTGAAGACACCGGCATTCCTGCCGCGGGCTCTCTATGAGCAGTTCAATATTGAAGTGCTTTCCACGACCGAGTCGCCGCTCGATCCGCTGAAGGACCACCAGGCGGTTCGTGATTCGGGCTGGAAGGCGCGCATCGTTCCGGCGTTCCGGCCGGATTCGGTGGTCGATCCCGAGTTCAAGGGATTTGCCGGCCTGGTGGCGAAGCTGGGCGAGCAGAACGGCGAGGACACCACCACATGGAAGGGGTACCTGCGCGCGCTGATGAAGGCGCGGGCGCGGTTCAAGGCGATGGGCTGCACGTCAACGGATCATGGTCATCCCACGGCGCAGACGGCGAATCTGTCCGAGACTGAGGCCGCAGCGCTTTTCAGCAAGGTGATCGCGGGCAAGGCCGCCGCGGCGGAGCAGGAACTGTTTCGCGCGCAGATGCTCACCGAGATGGCGCGGATGAGCGTGGAAGACGGCCTGGTCATGCAGATCCATCCCGGATCCGTGCGCAACCACAACAAGTTTGTATACGAGCGCTATGGGCGCGACATGGGAGCCGACATTCCCGCGCCGACCGATTATGTGCATGCTCTGCGGCCGTTGCTCGATCGCTTCGGAAATGAAAAAAATCTGACCATCATTCTGTTCATGCTCGACGAGTCGACAATCAGCCGCGAACTGGCGCCGCTGGCCGGCCACTATCCGTGCTTGCGCCTCGGACCCCCATGGTGGTTTCATGACAGTCCTGAGGGCATGATGCGTTTTCGCGAACTGGCCACGGAGACGGCAGGTTTTTACAACACCGTAGGGTTTAACGACGACACGCGGGCGTTTCTGTCGATTCCCGCGCGCCACGACTTGGCCCGGCGCGTCGATTGCGCATTCCTGGGCAGGCTCGTGGCCGAGCAACGGCTCGAAGAAGACGAGGCGCACGAAGTGGCGCACGAGTTGACATACGGATTGGTGAAGAAGGCGTACCGGTTGTAAGACAGCTGCTGGCGGCCGGCTTCTAGCTACCGGCTACTGGCTGTGGCGTCGCAGAAAGATGGGGTTCGCTGTATGAGTCTCTATTGTTCCGTTGGAAGTCCCGATACCGATCTGTCGGATGCGCAACTGAAAGAACTGCTGGCTGAGAGCCTGTCCAACTTGGGCTCGCGCAACCGTGTGCTGGCCGTACCGCCAGATCAAAGCCGCGAACACTCGCGTGCGGGTGATCTTACTCGGTACACCTGGGAACACTACGGCGACAAGTTGAAAGCGGTGCTTCCGGCCATCGGCACGCATACTCCCATGCGGCCCGACCAGATTGCGCACATGTTCGGGAATATGCCCCAGGACCTGTTTCGCGTGCACAACTGGCGTACGGATATCGAAACACTGGGCGAGCTGCCGGCGTCATTCATTCGGGAGCAGTCGGAAGGCAAGCTGAATTACACCTGGCCGGCTCAAGTCAACAAGCTCATCTCGCAAGGCAGCTTCGACCTGATCCTTTCCATCGGCCAGGTAGTGCCGCATGAAGTAATTGGCATGGCCAATCACGCCAAGAATATCCTCATCGGCACGGGCGGGCGCGAAGGCATCAACCGCAGCCACTACCTGGGCGCGGTTTACGGCATGGAGCGGATCATGGGCCGCGCCGAAAACCCGGTGCGCAATGTGCTGAACCTCGCCTGCGAAAAGTTCCTGCGCCACATTCCCATCGTGTACGTGCAGACGGTCGTAGGCCGCGGCAAAAATGGCGGGCTGGCTGTGCGCGGCCTTTATATCGGAGACGATCTCGAGTGTTTCCTCAAGGCCTCGGAGCTCAGCCTGAAGGTGAACTTCGAAATGCTCGACGAGCCGATCAGGAAGGCGGTCGTCTATCTCGATCCCAAGGAATTCCACAGCACATGGATCGGTAACAAGGCTGTGTATCGCACGCGCATGGCGCTGGCCGACAAGGCAGAGCTGATCATTCTGGCGCCGGGCGTGAAAGAATTCGGGGAAGATAAAGGGATCGATGTGCTGATCCGCAAATACGGCTATCGCGGCACTCCTGCAACGCTGAAGGCGGTGAACGAGAATGCGGACCTGGCTGCTGACCTGAGCGCGGCGGCGCACCTCATTCACGCTTCGTCGGAAGGGCGATTCACCATCCGCTGGTGCCCCGGCGAGTTGAGCCAGAATGAAATTGAAAGCGTCGGCTTTGAGTACGGCGATCTGAAGAAGATGGCGGCGAAGTACGATCCGGCAAAGCTGCGGCACGGGTATAACGAAATAGGCGGTGAAGAGATATTCTTTGTCGCCAATCCAGGATTGGGATTGTGGGCGCATCGCAGCCGGTTTGAAAGCACAGCGCCGGTGGCTGCGGCGGCACACGCTGATTGACCGGCAGGCCGCCCGGCGCGGCGGGCGCACCAGTCGAAGCGCAAAAATACAGGAGAATTGTCGTAAGGCGGAACCATGATGGAGAATCTCGGTCTTAAGCTCAACAAATACTCCGTTGGCACCGGTGACAGGTTTGCGCACCAGGCAAAGGCGCAATTACAGGCTTGCATCAAGACGCTCGAACACGGCGTTGAAGTCGTTCCTGTGTGGAACAAATCGAACCGCGAGCACATGATCATCGGCTCTGAGCCATGTTCGGTGCGCGAGGCGGCTGACGCCGCGGTGAAGGCGCTCGGCTGGAAGCTGCCTTACTATTGCGACGCCGATCACATCACGGCTGCCACCGTCGATCGTTTTCTCAAGCCGTGTGATTTTTTTACCTTCGATGTGGCCGACTTCATCGGCCAGCCCGCCGAGAGCGCTCACGTTGAGAACTTCGTGAAGGGGCATCCCGAGTTGCAGGGCAGCATTGAGCTGGCCGGTGCCGACCAAGCCTTTGAAATTGCCGCCTCGCACCTCGGGCAGACCGCTCAGAAGTTTCTCGCCGCCGTGAAACAGGCGGGCGAGGTGTACCGCCGCGTGTTAAATGCGAAAGGTGCCGGAAACTTCATCCCCGAGGTTTCCATGGACGAGACCGATCGTGCGCAAAGCCCGGTGGACTTGCTGATTATCCTGGCCGCGATTGCCGATGAAGGAATTCCGGTGCAGACCATCGCGCCGAAGTTCAGCGGGCGATTCAACAAGGGCGTGGATTACGTGGGTGACGTTGGTCAGTTCGAGCGCGAGATGGCGTTGGACATCGCGGCGATTGCCTACGCGGTCAAACAGTATGGGCTGCCCGGCAATCTGAAACTCAGCGTCCACTCGGGCAGCGACAAGTTCTCGATTTACCCGGCGATTCACGCCAATATGAAACGATTCAACGTGGGCGTGCACCTGAAGACCGCCGGTACGACGTGGCTCGAAGAGTTGATTGGGCTCGCAGAAGCCGGCGGCACGGGACTGGCGTTGGCGAAGGATATCTATGCGGAGGCGCTGGCGCATCGCGAAGAGCTATGCGGGCCTTATGCCACCGTCATTGACATCGATCCCAACAAGCTGCCGACGGCCGCTGAAGTGCGAGGATGGACGTCAGAACAATACACATCGGCGCTGCGGCATGTGGAAACCGATCCGGCGTACAACCCTAGCTTCCGCCAGTTGCTGCATGTCGGTTTCAAGATTGCGGCGAAGATGGGGCCGCGCTATCTTGACCTTCTGGAAGCGAACGAAGCCGTCATTGCGAAGAACGTGACGGAAAATCTCTACGCCCGGCACATTGCTCCCGTGTTTCTGGGATGCGGCGGTTGATTGCCCGAGCATTCGCTGCGCACTTTCTGTACACCTTCCCTACGGAGATCGGATGACAACAGAACTCTTCAGCCTTGAAGGCAAGCTCGCGGTCGTGACCGGAGGAACTTCCGGAATCGGCCGCGCTTTGAGCCTTGGATTAGCCGATGCCGGCGCTGACGTGATTGCCACGGCGCGCCGCCAACAGCAGGTGGACGAAACTGCAGCCGAGATTGAGGCGCGCGGGCGCAAAACCCTGCGCTTTGCCTCGGACGTCGGCGACCGTGAGTCGTTGGAGACGCTGCTTGCGGCCGCGCTGGAGCGCTTCGGCAAAGTCGACATCCTGGTGAACTGCGCCGGCATCATCAAGCGCACGCCGACGCTCGACTTGCCCGAGGCCGAGTGGACAAACATTCTGAATGTCAATCTCACAGGAACACTGCGCGCCTGCCAGGTGTTCGGACGGAAGATGCTCGAGCGCGGATACGGCCGCATCATCAACATCGCATCGTTGAACAGCTTTGTCGCGTTGAGCGAGGTGGCGGCCTACGCAGCCAGCAAGGCCGGTGTCGCCTCGCTGACGCGCTCGCTCGCTGTGGAGTGGTCAAAGAAGGGCGTCACCGTGAATGCCGTCGCGCCGGGTGTCTTCCGCACGGATTTGAACGCGCAGTTGCTCGACTCGACCCAGCGCGGACAAGAGTTGCTGATGCGCACGCCCATGGGACGCTTTGGCAACACCGAAGAACTGATCGGCGCGGTCGTCTACCTCGCCTCTGACAGCGCCTCATTCGTCACCGGCCAGATCCTGGTAGTGGATGGAGGGTTCCTTGCCAGTGGGGTGAACCAGTAAAGCAGGGGCTGGAGGAACGAGGGACCAGGGATCGGGGACAGAGACCACGGATCGGAAGTTACGACCCGCCTCGTGAATGTCTGGGCATCCACACGAAGGCCTCTCGCGTCCCCTACTCCATTCTGAGTGCTTCCATTGGCTCAATTGAGGCTGCGCGCCGCATGGGCAGAACCGCGGCGAGGATTCCTGCAGCCGCGAGGAGCAAAACAAGCACGGCGAGCAGGTCCACCTGGTGCGCGAAGTGGATGATCGCGACTGAGGCGATCAGCCGCTTTGCAGCAAACGTCAGGCCCAGTCCTGCGGCAATCCCTATCGCCAACAGGGTCATCACGCGGCGCAGAATGAGGGCAAAAACGCCGCTGCGTGTCGCGCCCAGGGCCATGCGGATGCCGATATCGCGCGTACCCATCTCCACTTCGTGGCTGATGAGCCCATAGAGACCCACGACAGCGAGCAGTACGGCGAGCAACGCGAAGATGCCGAAAAGCCAGATCTCCATGCGCTGCATTACGAGCTGGCCGGCGACGATCTCGTCCATCGTTTGCGGCGCGCGGAAGGGCAGCGTCGGATCGACCTCGTGAAAGACAGCGCGAAGCGCGGGAATCACCGACTCCGGATCCCCGTAGGTGCTGACAATGAGATTGGAGCGCATCAGGATAGCGCTGAATTTCTCAGGCACTGCGGAGACGAGATAATCCATCTCCGGCATCGCCGGTTGCATCAGATCCTGGCGAACGTTGCTGACGACCCCGACGATTTGCGTCTTTTCATCGGCTTTGTCGCTGTCGTCGAGGTGCTGGCCGACGGGATTAAGGCCCCCGGGCATGAACTTCTTCACGAAGGCTTGGTTGACGACGATGGTCGCCGCTTTGTTGGTCGAGACGTCGATGCTGGGCGAGAGCATGCGCCCCTGAAGCAGGTGAATCCCCAGGGCATCGAAGTATCCCGGTGACGCGTAGCGATCCTCGGCCAGCGTGATCTCATTCGGAGGAGCAGGAGGCTGGCCGGTGATGTGAATCTCGGAGTTCCAGCCCCAGTTCTGGATCGGAACCAGATTCACGACCCCCGCGGCACGCACGCCGGGCAGGTGACTTACACGGTCCAGCATGGGCTGGTAGAAGTCGGCCATGATGTTTTGGTCCTTGTAGCGTCCGGGCGAGAGATCGATTTCAGCGGCGAGAACGTGCCCGGCGTCGAAGCCGAGGTCGGTACTCCGGTAGCCCGCGACCTCGCGCAACAGCACGCCCGCGACCACTAGCAGAACCAGTGACAGAGCGACTTGAGAGACGATGAAGACCGAGCGCAGGCGATGATCGGCGCGCGACGTTCCGGCCATGCCGCCGCCGCGCAACACCTTGCTAGGCTCGGCGCCGGAGAGATGCAGCGAGGGATACAGCGAGGCCGCGATGCCGGTGATGAGGGAAAGCGCGAGCGCCGCGAGCAGCACGGGGACATCAACATACACGTCTGCGCCGCGCTGCATGGCATGGATGAGGAAAGTGCGCAGCGCCGTGAGCAACAGCCAGGAGAGGAAAATGCCGCCGGCGGCGCCAAAAGCGGCGAGGAGCAGGCTTTCCGTCAGTCCCTGGCGCACAAGCCGCGTGCGCTTGGCTCCGATGGCGGCGCGCAGGGCGATCTCGCGCTCGCGCCTGACGCCACGCGCCAGCAACAGTCCGGCCACGTTGATGCAGGCAATGAGGAGAACGGCGAGCACGGCAGCGGAGAGCACCCACAGCGCTCCCGTCACATTGCCTTCGACTGAGTCAGTGAGGCTGATGAGCTGTTCGTGGCGGCCGGCGTCGGTGTCGGGATACGCGCGGCCGATGTTCGCCAGGACGGCATCAAGGTCGGCCTGAGCCTGCTGACGGCTCACTCCGGGTTTCAGTCGGCCGATGGCCGGCAGCCAGTGGTCGCCGCGGCGGTCGATGACAAGTGGATCGGGATGCAGCGGCGTGTAGATCGCGTGCCGCACTCCCAGCGGATAACGAAATCCTGCCGGCATGATACCGATGCAAACGTACTGATGACCGTTAAGGTCGAGGGTCCGGCCGATGACGCTCGTCTGCCCGTCGAAATTGCTTTGCCATACATCGTAGCTGAGCACTGCGACATCGTTCTTTCCCGGCTCGTCTTCGCCGGGACGGTAGGTGCGGCCAAGGATGGGCGCGACACCGAAGACATCGAAGAAGTCATCCGACCCCTGAACCCACGCGAGCGCCACGGGACCGGAGGGCGTCTCGAGGTTGACGCCCTGATACGACGAGGCGGCGGAGACTGCGGCGAAAACATGATTCTGCGCGCGGAAGTCTTTGAAGCTGGGCCACGAGAAGGGCTGCGTGTAGCCTTCGCGCGAGAGGGTCTGCGGGATGAAGATGCGATCAGGCTGGGCATAGGGCAGCGGGCGAATGATCACCGCGTCGATAACGCTGAAGATGGCGGTAGCTGCGCCCACGCCCAGCGAGAGGGTGAGAACTGCGATCAGAGCGAATCCGGGCGACTTGCGCAACTGCCGAAGGGCGAAGCGAACATCCTGAAGGACGGATTCCATGAAGATCTCCATGGCGCCGCACCAGAAGGAAAAGCACGAAGCGCCATTGGTGCGCGGCTTTATTTTACTGCTGGGAAGAAGGCTAAGCAGCGTTCCAAGCGGATCATTGCCAGCAGCGGTGTTCGGAAGTGGAAAGGATTGTTCGGATGTGGAAAGTCAGCGAGGGCTTCTCACGTCAGCGCGAGATCCAGTGACGACCAAAACGGCCGCTAGAAAAGCGCGCCCGACGCTTGAATTCTTAGTGTCAACACCTCAGCGGCTCCGGGGAAACGCGTGAGTCACGCTTTCGTCCAGGATGACATTGCGCCTGTCTGACGGAACCCTGCGCCAGTGCGGGTGATGCCTCAATTGAGCGTCACGTTGGCGCCGGCCATTTTGAGGATCCCCTCGCCCTGGTCGGCATGCACGGTCACGTTCGTGCCGGTGACGTTTGCATAACCGATAGACAGGCCGGTCGAGCCGCCGAGGTTAACGTTTTTGAGCACGACTTTGTCCACCGGCGCTTCAGGCAGTCCGACGATGGCGCCGGCCATCGTGCTTCCGGTAGCCGTCACGTTTTCCAGCGTAATGTCGTGGAAGTGCGGCGTGAGGCGCGTAACTGGCTGCGCAGTCATTGCGCCTTCCTCCGGAAGAATGCGCGGATAGTACTCGCTGATGACCAGCGGATTCTTTACATCCTTCATATCGATGTCGCGGTACACGAGATTGCTCACGTCGTTGCCGCGATCGCGTGCCGCCTTCACCCGGATGCCGTTGTCGGTTCCATCAAAGTGAATACGTTCGGCCGTGATGTTGTGCGCGCCGCCCGCGATCTCGCTGCCGATGGAGAGGCCGTGGCCATGCAGAAAAGTGCAGTCGGTGATCTTGATGTTCTGGCTCGGCTCGTCGCCGCCGGGCGAGTTGATGGCGCCCGACTTGATGGCGATGTTGTCGTCTCCCACGTCGGCATACAGGTGATCGATCACGACGTTCGACGAAGAGAAGGGATCGACGGCATCGGTGTTGGGCGAGCGCGGCGGCGCCAGCACCCTGATGTTGCGAATGACCACGTCGTCGCAGTAGTAGGGGACGAGCTGCCAGAAGGGCGAGTTCTGGATGGTGACACCTTCCACGCGAATATGCTTGCAGTGGTCAAACACGATAAGCCGCGGACGCGGATGCGGATTGCCCATGATGCCGGCGCCATGAAAGGTGCGCGCCATGGCCCACCAGCTTTCGCCCTGGCCGTCAATAACGCCATCGCCCGTGATCGCGATGTTCTCGGCGTTCGTGGCGCTCACCAGCGATTGCACCGCGGGAAGCCGGAACTCAGTCTTCGGCGGATAGTCGCGGTGATCGGGTGAGCCGAGCAGCGTTGCGTTTTTGTCGAGCTGGAGCGTGATGTTGCTCTTGAGCACGATGGGCGCGCTCAGGTAGGTGCCGGCAGTGAGGCGTACCGTCCCGCCGCCTTGTGCCGCGCACGCATCAATTGCGCTCTGGATGGCAAGTGTGTCTTTGGTGGTACCGTCGCCCTTGGCGCCAAACTCGCGCGGATTGCAGGTCTTGGCCGCGTGGGCAAAGCCGGCCGCCCCTGCCAGGAATGCCAGCGCAGCGGCAATTGAAATAAGGCGATTGAGCGAACGCGTTTGTCGAGTCACGGTGCTACCTCATTGCGGGGATGTTCGTGCGCACTTATCATACGACACAGGGAGCAAGTGGTCCTACCTCCTCGAGCGCCAGCATCCTGAGAGGTCCGCTGCTGGTCTGTCTCGAGATCGTCGCGGGTGGTACAATTCCGCTGAAATTGCACGCCTGTAAATTCCGTTTTGAATCGAGAACAACAATGGAAACGACTCTGGCTGCGAAGTTGCGCCTTCATTTTCCTGAATACTTATTCCTGGCGATTGCGGCTGTGCTCGCGGTCGGTTTGTGCGCGGTTTCGTCCGCACAGCAGGCGCACGTAACCCACGCGCAGGCCGTCGAACGCGCGCGGCAAATCGTTGCCAAAATGACGCTCGACGAAAAAATCACCGAGTTGCACGGCGTGCACGACGCCACGCGTTACCGCATGGTGCCCGGCATTCCGCGATTGGGCATTCCCGATCTGCACATGACTAACGGGCCGGCCGGCGTGGGACCGGGCGGAGCGAGCCCCCAGCCGCCGGCGACAGCCATGCCCGCTCCCATTGCGCTTGCCGCAACATGGGATCCGGCATTGGCGCGCGAATACGGAAAGCTCGAGGGCGAAGAAACGCGCTCGCTCGGCAGCCAGCTCTTTGAGGCCCCTGACGTGAATATCGCGCGCGTGCCCCAGGGCGGGCGCGTCTTTGAGAGCTTCGGCGAGGACCCTTTTCTCGATGCGCACATAGCCGTGCCTGCCATCGAGGGCGTCCAGAGCACCGGCATCCTGGCCAACGTGAAGCATTACCTGGCTAACAACCAGGAGACCGATCGCCACAACGTGAACGAGGAGATCGGCGAGCGAGCTCTGCGCGAAATTTACATGCCCACTTTCGAGGCGGCCATCAAAGAGGCGCATTCGGCGTCGCTGATGTGCGCCTATCCGAAAGTGAACGGGGCGTTCAACTGCGAAAACGCGCCGCAACTCAATGACGTGCTGAAGAAGGAGTGGAAGTTTGACGGATTCGTGCTGTCGGATTGGGGCGCGACCCGTAGCACCGTGCCCAGCGCGCTGAACGGGCTCGATCTCGAGATGCCTACGGGCATCTATTTCGACGACGAGCTGCGCAAGGCGGTGGACGCCGGCCAGGTTCCGGTTGCCGACCTGGATGAGAAGCTGGTGCGGCGCTTCGCAAAAGAAATTGAGTTCGGCGATTTTGGGCCGCAGCCTGGGGCCCCCACGGACAGGTCTTCGTCCGTGGGGTGGGAGCCCAAGCCGCAGCCGATTCCCGCCTTCGAGCACGGAGCCATTTCGCGCAAGATCGCCGCGCAGGGCATCGTCCTGCTGAAGAACGAAGGCGACTTGCTTCCGCTCAATTCCCAGGGGCTGCGGTCGGTCTTGCTGGTGGGACCTTATGCGGTTCGGCCCGATACAGGCGGTGGCGGCAGTTCGCACGTCATTCCGCTGTACACGATTACGCCCTATGACGGCCTGAGCGCTGCATTGGGATTGCAGATTCACTTGACGGTGATGGATGGCAGCGACATCGATGCCGCAGCAGCGGCCGCAAAACGCTCGCAGGTGGCGATCGTGATGGTTGGCGACCAGGACAGCGAGGGTCGCGACCAGACCCTCGAGTTGCCCGCGGCGCAGAACAACCTGATTGCGGCAGTAGCCAGTGCGAATCCGAAAACAGTCGTCGTGGTCAAGAGTGGCTCGGCCATTCTGATGCCATGGATCGCGAACGTTTCTGCAGTGCTGGAGGCGTGGTATCCCGGCGAAGAAGACGGCAATGCCGTAGCCGACGTGCTTATGGGCAAAGTGAATCCGTCGGGCAAGCTGCCTCTCACCTTTCCGCGCAGTGTGGAAGACACTCTGGCTAGCAATCCGGACCAGTATCCCGGCGTCAACGGCGTGGCCCATTACAGCGAGGGGCTCGACGTGGGCTATCGCGCTTATACCGCGCACCACATTCCACCGCTGTTTCCGTTCGGCTTCGGGCTTTCGTACACGCAGTTCAGCTTCGCCAATCTCAAAGTGAGCCAGCAGCCCGGCGGTGCCAACGCGACGGTGACCTTCGAGGTCCAGAACACGGGCAAGCTCGCCGGAGCAGAAGTGGCGCAGTTGTATCTGGGCTTTCCTGAAATTGCCGAAGGGAACGAACCGCCCCTCGAGCTCAAAGGATTTCAAAAGGTGATGCTGAATCCCGGCGAGCGAAAAACGGTGGAACTGAAGCTCGACACGCGCGCTTTCTCCTACTGGTCAGAGAAGGCGCACGACTGGCAGGTGGCGAAGGGCGAATTTGAAGTCATGGTCGGAGACTCGTCCGCGAACACTCCTCTGAAAGCCAACCTCACGATCCGCTAGTTGTTCTCTCAGCTCTTGGGTCCCGCGTCAGTCTTTTTAGCGCTGGGGGCGTTGATCGGCAGACGCACCGTGAATCGTGTTTCGCCGGGATGGGATTGCACATCGATGGTCCCGCCGAATTTCTGTGTCACGATGCGGTGAACGATCTCCAGCCCAAGTCCCGTGCCGATGCCCTGCGGCTTGGTGGTAAAGAAAGCCTCGAAGATGCGCGGCAGAATGTCGGCCGGAATTCCCGTGCCCTGATCGGTGATGCTCACTGTGAGCCATTCCGGGTCAGACGATGTCGCAACCTCAATCTTCGAGTTCTCCGGCGAAGCATCGATGGCGTTGTCGATGAGGTTGGTCCACACCTGGCTGAGGGCGTAGCCGCGGGTGCAGATGGTGGATGGTGAGGCATCAAATTTCTTTTCCACCTGGATCTGCTTGAGGCGCATCTTGTGGCCGAGGATGGTGAGCGTGCTCTGCAGGCTGTCGTGAATATCGAGTTCCTTGCTCGGCGTCCGCTCATCGTATGCGAATTTCTTCACCGCCATCACCAGGTCGGAAATGCGTCCGATACTCTCTTCAATGGCGCACACCAGCGAGACGCTGGATACCAGCGCGCCAAACCAGTTCAGCGCGTCGGAAAAGGAAGCGGGATCGAAAAATTCCTGGGAGCAGGCGATTTCCTCGGGGTTGAACCCCATTGAAACCAATACGGGGCCGATGGTGTAGGCGTTTTCGACCTTCGCGTTGGCGAGCCAAACGCTCATTGCCTCTTCGGCGTCGGCCTGCTCTAGCGTGCCCATCGCCGGTGCGTTGCAGCCGCGCAGGGCGTGTTCCAGCATATCTTTCATGCACCGCACCTGCTCCGGCGTCTTGGGTTTTTCCGCGCTGCGCAGACTCAGCTGCTGCAGGCGGAGCAGGTTCTCGCGCAGTTGCGAGGCGGCGCGCTTGGCGGCGGAGCCGGGATTGTGCAGCTCGTGCATCAGGCCGGCGGCGAGCGTGCCTAGCGAGATGAGCTTTTCGCGATGCAGCGCCTCCACTTGGTAGGACTGAATGCGTTGTGCGCTGTCGGCCAGAATAATTTTGCGAACCGAGGGACAGCAGGTAAGAAGCGACCAGAATCCCTGCTCCGTGAAACGCAGGAAGACCGAATCCTGCGAAGTGGTGATGCGGAACATCGACGTGGCCTTGCCCATCAGGAAGGGGGCTTCGCCAAATCCCTCGCCGGCGCGGGCAATTCCGCCCAAAGTCCAGTTTCCATCCGGTTCGGGGCGTTCCGCGCGCGCCTCGCCCTGGAGCACGACCCAGTAGTAAAGCCACGGTGCACCTGGTTCCACCAGCATGGTTCCGGCCTTCGCCGTCACCCGCTCTGTCTTCTCCACGCCCACGATCGAATCAACGGGAGTCCCGGCGAAAATGTGGGTATGGGTCAACCCCTCTGCGACGTCCTTGAGGGCAATCGGTTCAACTCGGATGGATTGTGCGCTCTCGCTCATCTTGCTTACACCAAGGTCTGATTACCGGCCCCTCAAATCGATGCTGAAAATCAAGTACAACAAAGGTGGAACGTCCGCCCCGTCTTAAGCTCCGGTTTCTCTAACTGCCTCTTCCGCTCCGCGCCGGGCTGGCGCAACCCCTTTAAATCACTGCCCTAAAACCCCGCCAGATACTGGTGAACAAACTGCACCGCAATCGAACCCTCGCCGACCGCCGACGCCACGCGCTTCACCGAGCCCGACCGAACGTCGCCGGCCACAAAAACCCCGGGGACGCTGCTCTCCAGCAGAAACGGTTCGCGCTTTTCTTGCCATACCTCCGGCATTTTTCCGTCCTTGCGCATGTCCGGGCCGGCGAGCAGGAATCCCTTGTCGTCGCGCAGGATGCACGCGGGAAGCCACGTCGTCACCGGTGCCGCGCCAATGAATACAAACAGTGATGACGCCTCCACCTCGGTTTCGCCCGACGGGCCGCGCAAACGTAGCGCCGTCAAATGGTCGTCACCCACAGCCTCAAGCACCTGGGTATGCGCTTCTACCACAATATTTGATGTTCGGGAAATCTCATCGATCAAGTATTTCGACATGGTGACAGAAAGGCCATCACCGCGCACCAGCATAGTTACCTTGGTCGCAAAACGGGCAAAGTGCAGGGCGGCCTGGCCGGCGGAGTTGGCGCCCCCCACCATATAAACCTCTTCGCCCTTGCAGGCCAGCGCTTCAACCAGCGCCGCTCCGTAGTAGATGCCGCGCCCGGTGAGCCGCTCCGCGCCGGGAATATCCAGCTTCCGATACTGGACGCCGGGCGACAGAACCACGCAGTGGCTTGATACCTCGCGGCCATCGCCGAGGCAAACGAAGCGGTATTGCCCGTCGATGCGCATGCCCGTGGCGCGCTGGGTCACAAATTCGGCGCCGAACCGTGAGGCCTGCGCATGGGCCCGCCGGCCCAGGTCTGCGCCGGTCACGCCCGACGGGAACCCGAGATAATTCTCGATCCGGGAGCTGGAACCGGCCTGGCCGCCGGGTGCTTCGGGCTCGATCACCACCGTGCGCAGGCCTTCGCTGGCGCCATATACCGCGGCCGCAAGCCCTGCCGGACCCGCGCCGACAACCACCAGGTCGTAGAAATCCTGGGCGGCCTGCACGCGCAGTCCCACCTGGCCGGCAAGAACCTCTAATTCGGGATCGACGAGCGCCGTGCCGTCAGCGAAGATCACCACCGGCAGCCGCCCAGGATCGAGCTTGTGGTCCTCAAGCAGTTTGAGGGCCTCGGGTCCGGCCGCAATGTCGAGCCAGCGGTAGGGCACATGATTGCGCGAAAGAAAGTCGCGCACGCGGTGATCGTTCAGCGACCAGCGATGACCGACGACCCGCAATCCCTCGAAGGGCGGCCGGTAGCCCGCCTGCCAGTCTTCGAGCAGGTCGGTCACAACGGGGTAGAGTTTCTCTTCCGGCGGATCCCACGGCTTGTTCAGGTAGTAGTGAATGCGCGCGGAATTAATGGCGCGGATCGCCGCCTCGGTGTCGGCATAGGCGGTGAGCAGCATGCGGCGCGCCTCAGGGTAGATGGGACGCGCCCGTTCCAGCATCTCCACGCCGCTCATGCCCGGCATGCGCTGGTCGCTGATGATCAGTGCCACGGGCTCGTCGCGCGTTTTGAGCTGCGCCAGCATGTCCAGCGCGGCCTGGCCGCTGGCCGCCCGCATCACCCGATACGTGCTCCCGTATTGCCGGCGCAGGTCCTGGACCACGGCCTCCAGCACGCTCACGTCATCGTCTACCGCCAGTAGAATGGGCCTCGCCATAGTGAAAGTGTAGAGCCTCTGGCAGACCTGAAAAAAGCTGCCTGTCCGGCTTCACCCAAAGTCGCCGCCGGCTCGGCGCGCGTCGGCCTTAAATCACGGCTTTGGGGGGAAGCACCCACAGTCCGGCAATCGCGGGTCCCCTTCTAGTTAATGGCCTTAGCGCTCCCACCCAGGGTTTTTTGTACCCAACCGCAACCAGCACGCGGTAATCTCTCACATAGCGCATCCGGGGGCCCGGTGAGCCTTCTTCTCCGCCGCAGTTGCAATTCATGCGGTTGAGGCGGAGAATGTAACAATTGCAGACATTACCAAAGTATCCAGCTGTTTCGCCGATAGGGAAAATGGGCCGGAAAAGCAAGAGTGTATTGAAGTGTCACTGGCAGTTGCACGTAGAAGCGTCGAAAGATTCAATACTTCCCCAGAAGACACGGGCAGGTTCGAGCGGACATTATGAACAAGATCATCCTGGCCGATTCGCAAGCAATCTTCAGGGCCGGCACTGCCAAGGTGCTGGCGATGGACGAAGATTTGCGCATCATTGCGCAATGCACTGACCTTGAGCGGATGTACCACGCGATCACCACGTTCCCGGGCTCCATCGTCGTGTTTGCGGCTTCGCTGCATCCGGATTTCGCGCGCCTCGGCATGTTGCTTGAGACCACCAACAGCCGCGGCATCGTCGTGGCTGAAAACAATGAGAATGCCGCGTCGTACCTCCAGCAGGGCTTCCGAGGTGTCGTGTTTCGCAGCGTCACCGGGCCGGCGCTGGTCGAGTGCGTGCGCCGTGTGGCCGCGGGCGATACCTGGCTACCCTCACAGGCGGCCCAGCCCGAGGTGCACGAGGACGACATGGTGGGCGCGCGCGTGCGCGACCGCCTCACGCCGAAAGAGATGCGTATCGTAGCGCTCATCGTGCAGGGCTGCAAGAACCGCGAGATTGCCATGCGGCTGAAGACCACCGAACAGGTCATCAAGAACTACCTGCGCTCGATTTACGACAAAACCGGCGTAGGCGATCGCCTGGAGCTGGCTCTCTTCACCATCCATCACCGCGTGCTGGCGCGGGCGGCGGCGGAAGTGGGCCACAAGATGGAAGCCGAATCGCAGGCGGCCCAACCCGGTGCCGTCGCCTAGAACTGGTTGCATAAATAGTGTTTGAAGGGGCACGGATTTATCCGTGCCGCCAAAGTCCGGGGTAATCGCGCGCTTTAGCCTCTAAGGGATGCTTTCCGGTACGCCGTTTGCTGCCTCACGTTGCGTGGATCAGGCTGAAAGCAAGAATCAACAATACGATCAGGCTGACCACCGTATATAGCCGGTCCTTCTCCAGCAGAAAACCCACCACAGCCATCACCACTCGCGCTACCGGTGTGAGGATCAGCAGCACCAGGCCGATTTGCATCAGCCCCTCGCTGTTCAGATGCGCTGCGGACTGAATGATGCCGGAAAGGGTCTGGACGGCCGGTCCTCCCGCGGCAAAATGTCGATAGTTGACTCGATCTGCATAGTGCTGGACGAGATATAAAGCGCCGCCCGCGGCGACCACTGCTGCGGCCAGCAACACGCCGGTCTGCAGCAGGCGGCCGATGATGGTTTCGAGGCGTCGATCGTCCATTTGCGCTAGATCCTTCCCGTGATGCCGTTGGCGATCATTTCGATAGCAAGAGCCAGAATCACGACGGCGAAGACCATCCTCAGCGTGCGAACGTGTGCGTGCACCAGAACCTTGGCGCCCAGTAACGCTCCGCCCAGCACGCCAAGCATCACCGGCATGGCCACGCGCGGATCGATGAATCCCCGGCTGAGGTAGAGCCCGGCGCTAGCGGCGGCGGTCACGCCGATCATGAAGTTGCTGGTGGTGGTGGAAACCTTGAAGGGAATTCTCATGGCACGGTCCATGGCAATCACCTTCACCGCCCCCGACCCGATGCCGAGCAGTCCGGAGAGCGCTCCGGCCCCAAACATGATGCTGAATCCGGCGGGCACGTTGCGCACTCCGTAGCCCTCCTTTTTGCCGCCGACCGGATAGCTGCTGGCCAGCCGCAAGCGGCGCGCAAGCGCGTCAGACTCCACCAGGATGTCGCCCGGCGGAGACTTGAACGATTGGTAAGCCGCCTGCACCAGGACGAGACCGAAAATGATGGCGAGCGCATGTGTGCTGAAGCGCCCCGCAAGAAACGCGCCGATGATGGCGCCGATGGTCGTTGCAATTTCAAGAAACATCCCGATGCGGATGTTGGAAAACCCCTCGCGCACGTAGGCGGCCGCCGCGCCAGAAGACGTGGCGATGACAGAAACAAGCGAGGCGCCGATGGCGTATTTGATGTCGACGCCCAGCGCCAGCGTGAGTGCCGGAACCACGATCACGCCTCCGCCGAGTCCGGTGAGCGCGCCCAGAAATCCCGCCAGGGTTGAAAGAATCCATACGAACGCCGTGAATTCCCACACTGTCATCGGATGGATCGAGTCTCCCCTGCTAGGCTTTGATGCTGCACGGCTCTGGTGTTGAAGACTTGCCGCGGGGTCGCCAACCTGCCAATTTGCCATCGTGCGCGCCAGCGCACGCCAACTCGCCGCAAGAAACCTCCCAAGCCTGGCCCCGGCGCCGCGTTCCCCAAACTGCTCTAAAGCTTTTCGCCGACACTCTTGGCTTGCGTGAAGAGATAAAGGTAATCCGGTCCGCCGGCCTTTGAGTCCGTCCCGCTCATGTTGAATCCGCCGAAGGGATGAGCGCCGACCATGGCGCCCGTGCATTTGCGATTGAAGTAGAGATTGCCCACATGGAACTCGCGGCGCGCGCGATTCAGCCGGTCGCGATTGGTTGAGTAGATTGAACCGGTCAGGCCGTACTCCGTGTTATTCGCCACCCGCAGCCCTTCCTCGAAGTTCGCCACCTTGATGACCGCCAGCACGGGCCCGAAAATCTCTTCCTGCGCAATCACGGCATTGGGCGCAACGTCGGCGAAGATGGTCGGCTCCAGGAAATAGCCGCCGTCGGCAGTCGCCGGGGCGTTGCCTCCCGCAATCAGCCGGCTTTCGTTTTTCCCAGCCTCGATATAACGCAACATCGAGTTGAGTGCGCCCTGGTTGATGACCGGGCCTAGATCATGATTGGCAACAGGATCGCCGACGGTGAGCGTAGCTACGCGTTCCCGCAGGCGCTCGATGAAGGCGTCGTAGATGGGAGCTTCAATGATGGCGCGCGAGCAGGCGGAGCACTTTTGCCCGCTGAAGCCGAACGCTGAGGCGGCCACTCCCGCAATCGCGGCGTCGACGTCCGCATCCGCGCATACCAGGATGGAGTCTTTGCCGCCCATCTCGAGAATGGTCCGTTTGATCCAGATCTGGCCCGGCTGCATGTGTGCCGCGCGCTCGTGAATCTCCAGGCCCACAGCCTTCGATCCCGTAAAGGAAATGAAGCGGGTTTTCGCATGCTCAACGACGGCATTGCCGAACGAAGCCCCGGCGCCGGGGCAGAAGTTCACCACGCCGTCCGGAAGGCCTGCCTCTTCCAGCACTTCAACAAAGCGCGCGGCAATGGTGGGCGCATCGCTCGATGGCTTCAGAACCACCGTGTTTCCGCTGACGATGGCCGCAGAAGTCATTCCGGCCATGATGGCGAATGGAAAATTCCATGGCGAGATCACCGCGCCTGCGCCCAGCGGAATATAGAGCAGCTCGTCGCGCTCGCCGGGATACTGGATGGGCGTCGTCGCGCCGGCAAGGCGCAAAGCCTCGCGAGCGTAGAACTCAAGGAAGTCGATCGCTTCGCCAACATCGGCATCGGCCTCGGCCCAGTTCTTGCCCACCTCGTAGGTAAGCCACGCCATGAATTCGAACTTGCGTTTGCGAATAATCGCCGCCGCGCCCAGCAGCAGCGAAACGCGTTCCTCCACCGTGGTCCTGCTCCATGATTCAAAAGCGCGAAGCGCGGCAGCCATGGCGGCTTCAGCCTGCGCCGCGCCGGCTTTCTGGTGAATGCCCACCACCTGGGCCGGACGCGCCGGGTTGATGGAGCGAATCTTCTCTATGGTTTTCAGGCGCTTGCCGCCGATGATCAGACTGTACTCGCTGCCCAGGTGCGACACCCGTTGTTCGAGCGCCTGGCGCATCTGGCGCGCATTTTCGGGGTCGTTGAAATCGGTGAAAGGCTCATTGGCGAATGCGCCCTGCGGCGTCCGCGGCCGGATCGAAAGAGCACCACTGGCAATTGGCATAACGGAACCAGTTTAGTCGAAATGCCGCGAGGCGGCAGTGATTTCCTTCTTGACAGGACTCGTGGCCCAACCGTATACGAGTAACTCCGGGTTCCCCAATCAAATCAACTGAAAGAGGAGTGAGACCATGAAGAAACTCGTATTCTTTGCGGCCGTCGTGTTGCTTTCAATGTGCAATCTGAGTGGAGGCTTGCGGGCGCAGGCACAGTCAAAAGATGAACTGGCGATTCGCGCGCTCGAAACCAAGTTTGCGATGGCGTTCGTCGCTAAGAATGTAGACGAGATCATGAAGTTCTATGCTCCGGGCGATCAACTTCTGGTCTTTGACCTGATCACTCCGCGGCAATATGCGGGCTGGGATGCCTATAAGAAGGACTGGCAGGACACCTTCGCCTTGATGAAGGGCACACCCGAGTTCGACACAAAGGACCTGAGCGTGACGACCGATGGCAAGCTGGCCTGGAGCCACAGCATCCAGCACGCATCGTGGACCGGCCCGGACGGCACGCCGTTCGAGATGACGGTGCGCGTTACGGATTGCTACAAGAAAATCGACGGCAAGTGGCTCATCGTGTTGGAGCACGTCTCAGTCCCGCTTGACCTTTCCGGGCCGAAGCCGGTGCCGGATTTGATGTCGAAGCCGTAATAAGCAGAGAACGAGGGAACGACTGAGTGCCGGGACCAACTGGCTCGCTATCCGCGGTCTGAACTGCGCTTACGAAACACAATCTTCAGCTCGCGCCGCCAGTGCTCCGAGAGAGCAATAAGCTCCCACTCAATCTCGGGCGAAAGGTATCGCAGCACCGGCTCGTTCGCGGGGTGAATGCGCAGCGCCGGCCCGGCCAGGATGAGGCGCGGCGCCAACGGCGAGACCTCGGCGCCGGCGAAATAGCCGCTGCGCTCGAATGCTGAGTGCGGTGCGCTCCCCGAAGGGCCGGCCTTGCGATCGGCATTCAGCGCACGCACGCGAATCCAGTAATCGAGCGCCTGCAGCGGCAAATGCAGGTCCTCGTCGGCCTTTAATTCCAAAACCACAAGCCGCGCATTGCGGTCGAGCGTGAGCAGGTCGAGCATGCCGCGGTCGCCTGTTGAGAGCGCGGGCACCTGCGAGTAGAGCAGGTCGCCCCGCAGATCCGGCAGCAGTTCGGCAAGCCCAATGCGCAGCCGCGACTCACGCCACCGCTCCGGCGCCATACGAAACAACGGATCGGTGTGTGCCCCATCGGCGTGCCGGCTCTTGAATAGCCGTCGAAACAGGTCGCCACACAGCGCCTCATTCTCTTCAGTGAGCGGCGTCTCATTCGCGCCGGCGCCGAACGTAACTTCATTCTCGCGCGCGAACGAGTGCGCCGCAGCGCAATGGCGCACGCATGCGAATTCAAGCCCATGCAGCAGTAGCCCAACCTCGGTCGCCGAGCGCGGACGAATTTCAACCCGCTCGCGCGCCGCTTCCGGAACGAGCGCGAGCAGACGGTCAATGCCTGCCTGGCACCGCTCGAGCGCTGCCACAGGCGAAAACGCGTGCACGACGCGCGACTCCAAATTGCCGGTGTCTCGAAAATCGACCGGCACAAGCTCTTCGCTGCGCTCATCGAGCGTCATTAACTCAAAGTTTGCTGCGGCGTGGTTCAGCCACGCCATGCGCTCGGCCGTGGTGCGCCACGCGCCCGCTGGCACAATCACTTTCAGCCCGCCAAAATGCCGTCGCGTGTCCCCGTGCTGGCGGCAGTAGTCGAGCCAGAGAATTCCCAGAGTCAAAACGCCGTCGATCACGGAGCCGGATTCCGCCGCGCCCACGCCGATCACCGCATCGGCCCCCGTTCCCTTGAGCAGGCGGCCGCGAACATAAGCCGGGCCAAAGCTGTGCTCCAGGTCCATCGCCGTACGCAAGCCGTCGACTTTGTAGCCGATGAAGTGCCGTGCAAGCACACGCTCCAGCAGCCGCTGATAATTGCGCCGTGCTGAATCGCGCACCGTGGGCGTGCGCCGGTCGCTCGAGGGCGCAAGTTCCAACGATTGCGGCTTGGCCGCGCCCATGCGCCGTGTGGTCAGTCGCAGGCACTGCGCGCGCTGCTGTACATCCACAACGGTGCGCACCATGTTGCGCTCATCGCTCCAAAGCTGCAGCAGGCAGCGGCCATGCGACTCGCCAACCGAGTAACGCGCCGTGCGCATATCGAACAGCACGCGCCCATCTTCAAGCAGCGCCGCCGCCAGATGATCGGCCAGATATTCTTCGATCCTCTGCGCGAGCTGCGCGGGAGATGCAGCCTGGGCCCCGGCGGTCATGATTGCTTTTACCAGCCCATGCGGGAACGCAGGTTCGTGATATGGGCCGTGTGGTGGCGTGAGTGCCAATCGTACAGCGCGAGATTCGTGGCGAGCGTCATTCGTCCTCGCTCCGGATGTTTGAAGCCGCGCTCAAAGTCATCTTCCGTCATCGACTCAAGCATCGCCGCCAGCCGGGCGTGCAGCCCGTCGACGAAGTCGAGCGACGGTTCGATGGGCATGCGGTTGTCGGGCAGGCGCGCCCACGCGGCCTCATCATAGGGCTTGATGGTGGGCCAATCCTCGGTCAGCGCCAGCTTGAATCGCACATACGAATTGGCGTGGCTGTCGGCAAAGTGATGCACCACTTGGCGAACGGTCCAGCCGCCCTCCCGGTACGGTGTATCGAGTTGGGCCTGGTTGAGACCGGCCACGGCGCCGCGCAGCCGTTCGGGCAGCCGGCGCAGTGTCTCAATTTGCGCGGCGCGCGTGCCGGGTGTGCTCGCCGCAGGCGCCTGGAAACGGCCGACAGGATAACGCAGATCGTCAAGATCGCTCATGGCAAGAATCTTAAATGGAGCAGGCAGAAGGCTGGAACAGGCGGGGCCGGCACACAAAGGCTGTTGAGCTGAACGAGGTACTGCGAATGCGGGTGGTCGTCTTAATTGGATTGGCTCTTGCGGGCGTTGTGCGGGTGCGACTGCTGGTGGTGAGCTTTAGGCGCCTTGTATTTGGGAGTCTTGTATTTATAGTTGTAATGCTGATGATGGGTGTGCGGCTTCTTGGCGGCAAACGCCGGGCATGCAAACATCGTCAAAAGCAGAGCCGCGGCCAGTAATTTCTTCATGCGTCGAATCCTAACATGATTTCGATCTCCAGACTCACACCCTCAGTGACTCCGGTACCCAGAGAGCAACCGGTTGATCCTTGGCGCGAAGGGCGCGCCCTGTTCCAAACGTTCAACCACGTTCAACCGCGATGCGGGTGATGGTGATGATGGTGGTGGTGGTGATGGGTCGTCCCGGAAGCGAACACCGGACTTGCAAACGTCATCAAAAGCAGCGCTGTTGCAAGTATTTTCTTCATGCGTCGAATCCTACCATGAGTTGGATTGCGGGCTGAATAGTACCATCGGGTTACCGCATCTAAAGAGCAACTACGGCCCTGCGGCGCGCTCCCGCACGTTTAGGGAGTGAGGCGCCGCGAGCGTACACTGGGGTTACGATGACGCACCCGGAACCTTCCCCAAGTCAAAGCCATCGGCGTTACTTTTTTGAGAAATTCGGCCTCACTGAGCGGCTGCTCGAGCGCTGCCTGGGCGAGGCTCTAAGCGCTGGGGGCGATTACGCCGACCTTTATTTTGAGTCGGTTACGGCCACTGCGCTGGGCGTGGACGAGCAGATCGTGAAGTCGGCCAGCCAGGGAACGAGCGCCGGTTGCGGCATCCGCGTACTCAGCGGCGAGCGCACCGGCTATGCGTACACCGATAATCTGAGCCCCGATCGGCTGCTGCATGCGGCCAGGACCGCGGCGCTCATTGCGTCGGGCCCGGCAAAGCAGCCGGTGCAGGGGTTTACTGAGACACGTGGCGCCGATCTGTACCCCGTTCCCCTCGGAGGTTTCGATCTCGATCTGGCGGCGCGTCTCGAATTGATTCTGCGTGCAGATCGCGTGGCGCGTGTCTTTGACCCGCGCATCGTTCAGGTGAGGTCGGGCTTCAGCGAGGAACTCCGGCGCATCCTGATTGCCGCATCCGACGGCGCATTTGCTAGCGACACCCAACCGCTGTGCCGGTTGAACGTGTGGGTGATCGCCAAAGACGGAGCAGTGTCGACAAAAGGCGCGGCGGGCGGCGGCGGCCGAGCCGGTCTGGAGCAGTTCACCGGGAGCAAAAGCCCTGAGAGCCTGGCCCTCGAAGCTGCACGAGGCGCGATCCTGCAATTGGGCGCCGTGCCCGCGCCGGCTGGCGAAATGCAGGTCGTGCTGGGCCCGGGATGGCCGGGAATTTTGCTGCACGAGGCAGTGGGACACGGACTCGAAGCCGACTTCAACCGCAAGAAAACTTCGGCATTTACGGGATTGGTGGGTCAACGGGTCGCAGGCCCCAAGGTGACGGTCGTTGACAACGGCACCATGGCCGGGCGGCGCGGTTCTCTGAATGTGGACGATGAAGGTTCGGCGACGCAGGAGACGGTGCTGATTGAGCGCGGCGTACTGAAGGGCTACCTGAGCGACAAGCTCTCCGCGCGACTCATGGGCATTGGCAATACGGGGTCGGGCCGTCGCGAGAACTACCAATCAATCCCAATGCCGCGCATGACCAACACCTACATGCTCGCCGGCGACGACGATCCTGAAGACATTTTGCGCAGCGTCAAGCGCGGGCTCTACGCCGTGAACTTCGGCGGCGGCCAGGTCGACATCACCAACGGCAAGTTCGTCTTTTCGGCGAGCGAGGCCTACCTCATCGAAGACGGCAAGGTGACGGCGCCGGTGCGCGATGCCACGCTCATCGGCAACGGGCCCGAGGCGCTCAAGTTCGTGTCCATGGTGGGCAACGACCTCAAGCTCGACGAAGGCATCGGCACCTGCGGCAAGGACGGTCAGAGCGTACCCGTAGGCGTAGGCATGCCGACTGTGAAGCTTGACCGAATGACCGTGGGCGGAACTGGGCGGTAATGTCGACGCATCAGAGAAGCGGTCAACCCCTTGTAGATTACGTATGCCGGTTATACGCAGGCGGACCCGCCGCCACCATGCCGCTCTTCTGGCGTCCGTGAATATACCAGCAGCACCACGAAGTTTCATGCGGCTGCGTCCCGTCGGTCGCGCGCAGGTCCTGGTAGGTGACGTTGCCGTAGAGGTAAATCTTCTCCACCCACGACTCCACAAGCTGCAACTGCTCCGGCGTCTCGCACACCGCGCTCACTTCGTCACGGCTGAATGACTTGATCCCGACCGATTCGCCCGGCAGCAGGATGTCGGAAGAGGCCAGCGGCTGTGGCTCATTCTTGTAAACCGGCGTCGGCGGAAGTTTCGAATCATCGCCGGCGCTGGCAATCTCGTCCACAACGGAAACGATCCGCGCCGGGCCGTGGCCGCGATTCGTCGCAACGATGTTGAATTTGTCGGGAACGCCGGGCACGGTTTCAGCAGTCACCAGCACCCAGGGACGATCGGCCGCCGCCAACGACTGCGCATAAACCAGCACTGCTTTGGAGCTTTCCACCGCGGCCTGCGCAGCCATCTCAGCGTAGTGTCCTTGACGCTCGACCTTGCGCAGCAGGAATTGAGCAAGCGTGACCCCGAAAACCACATAGAGGACCAATATAAGATTCGCAACCCAGCTGATGCGCTCCTGCAAGGGCCATGGAGCAGGCGCGGGCGCGGGAGTAGCAATGGTGATGTGAGGCGTCGGATTCTCGCATCCGGCCCCCTGGCAGGGTGTCGAAGATGCGGAGGAATTGCCCGCGCCCGATGACTCTTCTCCGGATGATGCCGGAACAGACGGGGCCGGTGTGCCTGGGGGAGCGGACGGAGCGGCGGCCGGAGTCGGTTTGCTTTGACGCGCGGCCGGATTACCCCCCTGTGCGGCGACTGCAGCAAGCCCAAACACCAGGGCCAGCAGTGCGGCCGTCGCCGCCAAGTGTTTCCGAATCATGGCGTTAATGTAGCACAGCGCGCACTTGAATCTCTGCGCCAGTTGGACTCTCGCGGAAACTATGGTACCAAGCAAGTAGCGTCGCGGCTGCGCGGGCGCTGATCGAAAAGGTTCCACGCCCACGTGCCGGCTCAATCACGCAACAGTCCAACGATCGAGGATGCCGAGATTGCGCGCCATGCGCACCGGAATGCGCATCGGAATCTGCTCTTCATTGCCCAGCGTTAGCACCACGTAGGTGGACATGAAGCGCCGCCCCTGCCCGAACCGGATTTCGTTCCATGGAATGCGCAGCGGCGGATGCCCGATGCGAAACGGAAACAGGACTGAAGCATAGAGCACGTCAGTTGCCGCAGTCAGGCGAATCACGCTGGAGTAGTGCGTCCAGTAGCGCATGTAGATTGTGTAGAAGAATGGCCCGACGACCTTGGCGTCGCCATACGGTTCGGATTGCGCGCGAAATCGGCGCGCCAGTGCGAGCCATCCGGTCATGATGCCGATCAGATAGCTCGTCAAACACCAGACAACGACGACAAAAATGGCAATGGCGACTGGATTGGCCACCAAGGAGCGATACGTGCTGCCTTGCATCTCTTATGCGGCCTTATCGCCGTTCTTCGGCTTCGATTGGGAAGCCTTTTTTGCAGCCTTGAGAATCACGCGCAGAGCTTCATTCACTGCATCAGCATCGGGGAATGCCGCAGCAACATCGGGCGCAAGCGTCACCATCACAACGTCCTTTGGAAACCGGCTCGCGTATTTCCCGCGAACGCCTCCACGCATATCGTATTCGCGACGCATTGACTGTTCTACCGTCATCTTCCTCATTCGCCCAACTTCCACTCGACAGCTCGTTACACACCCACCGGAAACGGCTTCGGACTCGATTCCTCTGTGGCTGGAGCGCCCGTGCGCCAGCGCTCGAATCGACCCTGCAGCAGGCTCATCAGGCCCGTGTACCAATAGCCCACAACGAACAGGATCAGAAACGGCGCGGTAAAGAAGTTGTTATTGGTAAACGTGTAGTAGATGGCGCCGGCGAAGTAGCAGCCCAGCAGCAGTTCGATCCACGGCGCAAGCTTCAGCCGCTTGCGGTATTTGGCCGCCTGCGATCTCTCGCCCTTGCGTGCCACGCGGTACTTGGGCGTGCGCACAAAAGCGCTCTTGATGCCCAGCAGAGCCTCCATCACCGCTTTCGTGTTGGTCACGGTGAGGCCGATGCCCAGCGCCATGAGGAAAGGCAGGTAATAGAACGTCCTCTTCCAGGTCTTCGGAAAGATTTCGCGCTCGCTCATCACGTAAAAAACCGCAATCGAAAAGCTCGAAGCCGTGAAGAGCGGCACGTCGATGAGCAGCATCTGAAACCACCCCTGGTAGAAGCGGCAGATCATGGCGGGAATCAGCAGCGCCGACATGATGACCATGAGCGGATAACTGAGGTTGGCGGTGAGGTGATAGACGGCTTCAATCTTGTTACGGCGCGGCGTATTGGAACGAAAAACCTTCGGCAGAATCTTGATGCTGGTCTGGATGAGCCCCTTGGCCCAGCGTGCCTGTTGTGTCTTGAATGCCGTCATCTCGATGGGCAGTTCAGAAGGGCACTCCACATCGGGCAGATATTTGAACTTCCAGCCGGCCAATTGCGAGCGGTAGCTCAGGTCGGTATCTTCAGTGAGTGTGTCGTGCTGCCAGCCCCCGCCATCGTAGATGGCCTGGCGCCGCCACATGCCGGCCGTCCCGTTGAAGTTGAAGTACTCGCCGGAGCGCGCGCGCGCGCCGTGTTCCAGAATGAAGTGGCCGTCGAGCAGGATGGCCTCGATCTCCGTCAACATGCTGTAGTTGCGGTTCAAGTGCGACCAGCGCGTCTGCACCATGCCGATCTCCGGCTCGGCAAAGTGGTGGATCACCTTCATCAGCCACTCCGGTGGCGGAACAAAGTCGGCGTCGAAGATGGCGATGTACTCGCCTTGGGCAACCTTCAGTCCGGCATCGAGCGCTCCCGCCTTGAAGCCATGGCGGTTGGCGCGATGAATGTAGACAATGTTGTGTCCGAGAGCGGCATAGCGATCCACGATGGCGGAGGCAACCTGCTGCGTTTCGTCGGTTGAGTCGTCCAGCACCTGGATCTCGAGCTTCTCGCGCGGATACTCCATGCCGCAAACCGCTTCGATCAGGCGGTCAATCACGAACTGCTCATTAAAAATGGGTAACTGCACCGTAATGTTCGGCAATTCCTCGAAGTGCCGCGGCGGATTGGGATTGTAGTTCTTGCGGTACTTGAAGTACTGATACGCCATCGTGTAGCGGTGAACCCCATAAAACGACAGCAGAATCATCACCACAAAGTAGGGGATGAGCATCGACGCGTCGAACCAGTTCCAGTGGTATAGCCCCTTGAAGGTCTCGTCGGCGTACTGCATCTTCAGGTAGTGGCGGAAGCCGCCCTGGGGCGCAAATGCCAGATAAGCGGCCACTTCCCGCCCAGTGGGGAGCAGTCCCGCAGCCGAACACAGCGTATTGAAGCAGGCGGTGAGCAGGGTTTCGACCCTCCAGGCAGTGACCCGTCAACATTTTACGCGAAGCAGGCAGGCCGGGTATGTGAGGCGCGTCAGAGGTGAAAAACGGCCGCAGCCGGGCACCGGGCCGGCGAACCCCATTCCGCCAATCCAACTTTCGTGTTAAATCGTTGCGTCATCAGGTTCATTGATTGGGGAACGGGCCCGCCATAAAATCAACTTCGTCCCTTGATAGATCTGCAGAAACGAGTCCTCAAAGATGAGACATGCTGGCCTTGCGCTCGCGGCATTGCTCCTGGTTTCACAGTCAGTTCGCGTGCCCTCTGAAGATCGCTCGAGCGTTTTATTGACCGGGACGTACCTCGGAAACGAGTTGCGGCCTGACAATGCGAACCCCTACAGCTCTCCGCTGCACCGCACCTACTACGTCAGAACGGAAGAAGGCACCTGGAGCCTTGTGAGTTCCAGCGATGTAGCAGAGGTGCTGGTGACGCACACCCTGGCCCTGGCGCCCGGGCATGCCCGCAGCGACAGGTCGAACCTGCTTGACTCGCTCAAGCGCTGGGAAAGGTTCAGTTTCCGCGCCGAGCCTGACCGCAGAGTCGGAGTCGGAAGAAACGCTTTTCTCGTTTACATTCCGCGCACTGATGATCCCAGAAAAGAAGACAGGTTTGAGGCGGATTTCACGCCCAGCATGACGCACGTCCCGCCATCTACCGGAAATTGAAGCCGGCCCGCGACGTCCGGCTGACTGCGCGAATGAGACCATTACGGGGCAGGATGCGGCTTGACCCCCGACCAGACCCACGCGCTGATCTTCCAGCCGTTCGCCTCGGCGCGCAGCACAAAGGTCATTTGCCTTCCTCCCTCAACGCCCTTCCGTGTTCCTCATAGAAGTAAATCGTTGGCACAATCTCGTCCGCGAAGTGAGAGGGAGGTAAACTCCCTCCCTCCGGGGCGAAGCGAGATCTGCGACAAGTCGGTCCTCTCACTCGTGTTTCGTCGAGTAGTGGTTCGGCGCACCGGGTGTCGGAATGCTGTCTGTCACCTGCGTCCCACCAGCATGCGCGCGAGTCAACGGCGCGGTAAGGGTTATGCCGGTGCCGGAGACCTGTGCATCGGCTTCATGCGCGTAAGTGAGCGGTGTGGCAACCGTGATCGCGGGTACAGGGAACCTGCTGATGGTGGCGACAACCGCCGTCTCGGAGTTCGCGCTACTGTCGATCGTGATGGTTTCACCATTGTTGAAGCCAATCAGGCTGACGACAGGGATGACGGTCGCGCCCGCGGCAGCAGCAGTGCGCAACGTCGTCGCGCCTGCGGTGCCCACTGTCGCGATGACAGCATTCTCCTGATTCGCACCGGTGTCTATCATGACCGTCTGGCCGGCTTCGAAACCCGTCACGCTGCTGACTTTGAAATTGGTCGTGCCGGCGGCCGATGCGACCGGCAAAGCAGTGGCGGCCTGCGTTCTGAAATCATTGCAGTTGCTGCCGGTGTCAACGCCGTCCGGGAAGCGGCCCGCGCTTGAGTTTGTCGTGCCGGCTGCAGCGGCCGGACCGAAGCCCGCAGCCTGCCCGGGAGCAGGAACGTAGCAGCCGCTCTGGTCCAAACCGGAAGCCGCTTGGTACCCCTCGGCGGCCCATGGATCGACGAGTCCTCCATAGTTGAGGCTGTCGACCACCAGGCCAGAGGCATCCCGCAGCACGATGCTGCCTTCTCTGACGTCGATGGTGCGCCCGAACAGCGGAGAGCTGGTCGCGAGTTCCGGGCCCCCGAACCACTGGTTCGGCGCCGGGGTACCCTGGTAGCCCGCTGTCGTTACCGCAACATCATGCACAACCGCGTTGATCGCGTGCCCATTGGTCAGGGGTTTGTCGAGCGTAATGCCTGTGCCCAGGGCCCGGACAGGCTCGTTGCTCATGTGGGCAAAGGCCGTTCCCGGTTCAAAGCTGATTCCCGTCCCGCGATCGCTGAAGGGAAGGTTGGCCGCGTGGTTGAACTTGAGCGGAGCTGCCAAATCGAGGCCAGTACCTGGGGCTACGACACCCTCGGCATTGACGTGGGCTTGAGCAAGCGCCGGTGTGAAGTCAATACCAGAGCCCCTGGGACCCGGTGTGCCGACGGCGCTGATGCTGACAATTTCTTTGTTCGCGGGTGTGCCGACCGTGACCTTGTCACCCACCGCGAAACCGTTCACGTTTCGCACTTTGATGTTGGTTGCGCCGGCGCTTGCATTGGCCGAGAGATTCGTGTGGATGGCCTCTGTACCGACACTCGCAACCGTGACAGTCTCGATACCATGGCCCACGCTGTCAATGTCGAGCCGAATGTTGTCGCCGACCGAGATGTCGGCGACGGAGGTCACCTTGATGTTGGTCGCGCCGGCGGCCGCATCCGCCGCCAGGTAGGCTTGCGTGCCCTGCTTGCCCACCGCGGTAACCGTGACCACCTCGTACTGCTCCTCGCCACCCGGGACGGTGGGATATGTCGCTCCGTATCCGAGAGCCATCTTCTGGCCAACCTCGAAGCCGGATGTGTTCATGACGGGCACATTGGTCGCTCCGGCTGGGATGGTGATAACCGGACCATCGGGGAGCGGTTGCCATAGGGTTGTATGGTCACTGGCTGCGGTCCCCAGCTTCAAAATCGTCCGCGTCTCCGCATCAGCGCCGGTGCCGATGCTGACCGTATCGCCGGCCTTCATCCCCGATGTGCTCCTGACGTAGATGGTGGCATCGCTCGCCCGCGCGGCCATTGCCAGCCCCGAGTTGGCGAGGCCGAGCAGGTAAAAGCCGTGAGCATCGAGCTTGGTGCCGGATGGGATCTTCACCGAGGAGAAGATGGCCTGCTGCGTCGGATGTTCGGTCAGGCTCCAGTTGGAGATGTCAACCACGCTGTCGCCTGCGTTGAAGAGTTCAATGAACGAGTCCGTCGAGTTGGTCGGAGGGCCGGAGCTGATGCGGAGCTCGTTAATCTTCACCGGGCTCGCGTTCCGCACCTTCTCGGCAATCATCTCGGATTGCTTTCCGCCGCTTGTCTGGTTTGTCCAGGACGCGTTGCCCACCAGGTCGCCATTGAAGGCTGCCTGCCCCGACGTAACCTTGAACGTTGCGCTCACGCTTTCGCCCGGCGCTACAGGGCCGGTGAATGTCTTCGCGGTCTCCGAGCTGCCCGCAACCACGGCAGACCACTGCTCCGGCACAGAAAGGCTCAACTTGATGTCTGCCTCGGGCGCGCCCGTCGTGTTTGTGAAAGTTACCGTGGTCTCCTGCGAGGACCCAGGTGTGAATGTCTGCAGTCCCGGCGGACTTTTAGTCTCTGAAGCCGGCGCCACGCTCACCGGAGATACGCCATAACCAGCGGCGACGATGTTGGCCTGCACCTGCTGGTCGGTGGCGTCCGCCGGGAACGTCCCAGCGGCGGTCACTGCGCCTTCATAGAACGTCCCCTGCGAGCGATTGCTGTTGTCCCCCCCGTTGCCCAGCAGGATCGCCCCCTGTTTGCGCATCGGGTCGTAGGTGCCATTCACGCGCGGGCCGCTGAACATCACTTGCAGCGCTCCCTGTTGCGCATCGCCGCCCATCGACGTCCAATGGTGCGGCTCGCCCTTTGCGATCGCAGTCACGAATCGCCAGTCGATGCTCGGCAGGCGGCATACCTTTGACCCATCCGGATTGACGCAACCCGCAAGGTTGTTCTCCTGGTCTGTCATGATCCAGGGCCCGGGCGTGGTCCCGTGAAACCAGTTGGGCGAGTCGCCGAAATATGCGGTTTCCATGGTCCCGTTGTCGTCGTCCCTGCTGTCGATCTCCGCGTTGCCATAGTCGAAACAGCAGCCGGAGTTGAAGTGATGCCCGTTGATGACCCAGTACTGCCCCTCCGCCTGGTCGTCTACCGCGGTATCCTTTGGATCGTCGTCGCGCAGGCCCATGCCCGGCTCGATGAATACGCCATAAACCTTGTGGCCCATGATCGTAACCGGCGCCATGTCGGCCACGGGTACGTTGTTGAACCCACCCAGCGCCGGCCCGCTGAATCCCCCGCGCGGTGCCTGCGTCAGGTCACTGTGCTTGCCCGACTGGTCGTAGATTCTTGTGATCCAGCAGACCGTATTGGCGCAAAACGCGTCCTGCGCGGCCGCATCAGCGTACCCGCCCGCATCCGGGACCGGCGATGCAACTGGCTGCACCACGCCAATGTCCAGGCTCTTGCCGTCTGACTGGCGCACGACCTGGTATAGCGGGCCGTCGTAGGAGGCGTACAGCGCGCGGGTGGTGCTGTGTGCAGCCACGCACGGGTCGCCGGCCGCGACATAGAGGTCGCATGGCCCCTTCGGCCTCGCCGGAGCACGATCGGTACCACCCCCGGCAGATTGCGCCATGATCAGCGAGGCGCCCGTTAGTGAAAGCGCTATTGTCAGCACAAATGCAAATTCGATTTTCGTTTTCATGCTTGTCTTGCCTCCTTGCCGAATTGTTGCCGCCATTTCGAGTTCGAAGCGAGAGCGCTGGTAATGAGGATCATGCCTGGATCTACCCTGCACCGGCTTGACGTCGCTGATCTTATTCAAGGTGGTCACCTCCGCGCGCTGCTGGGGTGAACCCATATCAAATACAGACTCAGTGAAGTCAACCATCGCAAGCATCCAGAACAGGCGTGGCATCTCGAGTTTCCTCCAGCGAAGGCGCAAATCTTAGAAGGCTTATTTTTCGGTGGGCGGACTGCTTTGCGGGGCCGCTGGTGTTCCCCGGTCCTGTGCGGCCTTCAACTTGCTGAAGATTGATTCCTGTACCGCCTCGTGAAGGGTCTTCGTCTTCTCAAACTCAGCTTTCGCCTCTTCCTGTTTTCCCATCGCCTGGTAAAGACGCGCCAGTCTCCAATGAGGATCCTGATCATTCGACGACAACCTGATCGCCGCTTTGAACTCCTTCACGGCGTCCGTCTGACGGCCGCTATCAGCATAAAGGATGCCCAGATCGACATGCCCTTTCGCAATACTCGGATCGATCTGAACCGCCTTCTCGGCCAACGGCAATGCTTCCTCCGGTTTACCTAAATGAATATCCGTGTCCGCCAAAAAAACCAGAGCCTGCGCACTGTCAGGTACATTCGTCAATTCTGCCTGGAACTCCTTCGCTGCTTCCTCAAATTGATCCTGAGTCCACAACAGATAGCCGAGACCAAAATGTGCATTCGGTGCCTTCGGGTCTGCTTTTACAGCCGCGCGAAACTCGTCCATCGCCCCCTGGTGATTTTGCATCGCGTCGAGCGCTTCGCCCGCTAGCATATCCGCTTCGGCCGACTCGGCATTCAATTCGAGGATCTGGTGATAGGTGTCGAGAACACACTGATATTGCTTTGACCACATGCAGCTCTGCGCGAGCATAAGACGATACGGAAGATTCTGCGGATCGCTCACTGTCACCTTCCGCAGGTAAGGAACAGCGGCGGCATACTCGCCCAGGCCATAGTGAGCCATCCCAATCAGTATCTCCAGGCGAACCGCATCTGCCGATGAAGGTGCTGTGCCTTTCAGCAACGGAGACAATGTATCGATTGCTGCCTTCAATGCGCCCGACTTGAACAGGGCCAAACCGAGGTCCAGGCGTACGCCCGACATCTCCGGATTCCGCGCCAATGCCTTCCGGTAGAGGGGTACTGCTGCGGCATAATGCTCCTGCCACGCTTCAATCAAGCCCAGGTGCGCATAGGCTTCGGCATCGCCCGCATTCACCTGAAGGATTGAGCGCCACGCGCCCGCAGCCTCAACAAACTGACCGCTTTGTTCGAGCGCGAGCGCTGTCTGGCGCTCCTGGCTGATTGACGGCGACTGAGCAGTGCATTGCACCCATGCCATCGCCAGCATCCCGGCGAAACCGCATTGAACAATTAGGTTCACAACAGCTCTCTCTGTATGTTCGCTCCCGTTGCAGGCGCCATGCAAATCGTTTAAGTCCGGGAATGCGCAGAAAAAGGGCGCGGCATGGTTTGCCATGTCGCGCCCAGATTAAAGAAGCGTTCTAGTTCAGAAGGTGATCTTTCCGCCCAGTTCCAGCACGCGAAAGTCGAAGTCGCTGGTTACGGAACCGAAGTTTCCGTCACCACTGCTGGAGTCTATGCCTGTGAAGTTGGTGTGGTTGAAAGTATTGAACGACTCAAACCGAAGCTCAAGCTTCGTTCCTTCACCCGGGGTCAGCGGAATCGTCTTGAACAGCGAGAGGTTCCAATGTTGGAACTTGGGACCCTTGACCGTATCCTTTCTGGCTGTGCCGTATCCGCCGGTTGTGCTGAGGCCGCTCCAGGCTGTTGCAGGTGTGGCAAATGAAACTTTGGAGAAGTAGTGTCCTACTCCACCACCTACTGATGCTTTGGGATTCAGATAGACCACGGGCGAAATCAAGTCGGGACGATTGCCGCCGGCGCCGAGTCCCACAGTATCTACACCTGTCAGGCTTATGTTATTCGCAGTTCCACTCTGCGCCGCAGTGATGCCCGAGATCGACCAGTTACCGATGATTTCACGAGCTGCCAGGCTCGACGACTTTTGGAAGAACGGCAGTTCGTAAACGTAGCTCGCATTGAAGATGTGACGGCGATCGAGACCGGCATCGCTACCCTTATCGAACCTTGCGTTGTACGGGGCGGTCAGTCCGGCCAGGTCGTTCTGCCCAATGTCAATGTTGTGGGACCACGTGTACGAAAGCTGCGTGGTCAGTCCGTGCTTGTTATCCATGCGGAGGCCGGCCTGCAGCGAGTTGTAGTTGAAGTTGGTTTCGTTTTCTTCCTGGTTGATGTTGTTGTATCCAGGGAAATTACGGTACGGGTTCGCGTTGGCGCCACCGGCAACCTTCTGGCGATCAGTCAAGTCGCTCAAAGGCAGCACGTTGAGCTGGCGGTCGTTGTTCTGATCCCAGCCGTCCGAGCCTACATACTGGATCACGGCAATGACCGACGGCGCAATCTGGTGCTGGACACCGAGGCTGAAGTCCGCAGTGCCCGGAGGCGGATACTTGAACTTGATGGTGGTCATCGTCGACGGGAAGCTCTGTGAGGTGGTCAGTCCCGTCAGCGCGCTGGTATTCGGATTCGAGAACAACACGTTGTTTCCCGAAGGCTGATAGGCAAATGGCGGGTTCAAAGCCGCGTTGTACACGTCGTTCCCCTGAACGCGCTCATAGAACATGCCCACGCCGCCCCGGATCACCGTCCTGCCGTTCCCCGAGACGTCATAGCTGAACCCGATGCGGGGCTGCCAGGTGAGGTAAGAATTCTGCACGTTTCCACGCGGGAAGCCGTTGACGCCTGCTTCCGCAAGGCCATTGAGATAGAACTGTTCTCCGTTGGTAGCGCAGCGCGTGGTCGAGCAACTGAACGTGGTAAGCGATGATGGATTGAGCGTTCCGGTTGCCGCGTTGACAGGATTGCCCAGCGAAGTGTTGTAAAACGCGGGCACGAAGTTTGCGAACTGGTCGTACCGCTCAAAGGCGTGCGGCAAACCGTCATAACGCATGCCAAGGTTCAGCACCAGACGCGAATTGACGTGCCAATTGTCGTTGACGTAGGCGTTGTAGTTGTTGTTGACCCAGTGCTTGTCTGAGAGGTACTGCAACTGGGTGAAGCTGTTGGCAAGGCCCAGCAGGAAGTCGACGTAGGCGTCGCCTGAGAAGTTGGCGTTGCTCGAGCTGAAGTTGGCTGTTCCCTGGGTATTTGCCTGCAACTGCTGGTTCTTGTAATCGTGCAGTAGGCCCGCACCGAATTTGAACTGGTGACGGCCCTTCGTCCAGGAAAGGTCGTCTCTGTATTCAAATCCTTCGTAGCCGTTCTTCCATGGCCAGTAGGATTCGGTCGCGGTTGCGCCGAACGGCTTGCCCGAGAAGGTGATCGCAGGCAGGTCATCGCCGACATTGTTGGCGACCGGGAAGTAGCTGGATGCGCTCCAACTGCTCGGCAGCTTGATGTTCGTGCCGCCAACCCCGATCGGGAGAAGAAGGATCTTATTGCCGCTGTAAAGGAACGCGGTTTCGTTGAGCACGTTGGGCGAGTAGGTCTGGGTGAGCTTGATCGCCGACGTATAGGACGGGTTCAGCATCGTAGTGCCGACCGTCGGATAGCCACCGGCCCACAACGGCGGAATGAACGTGGGGTTCACCGCGTCATGCACATAGTGGCCCATCAACTGCATCTTGCTGTTGATTGCATGGTCGATGCGCACCGTGTCCTCGCGGACGTAGTTCGGCGCCGCAGGCGAAGCAGTGAACTGGTAGCCGTTGGCGAGGTTCGGCTTGGGGAAGATACCCGAGTTCGCTTCCGCCACCGTGTTGGGATCCATCATCTGCCGCGGGATTTTGTAGGTGCCGTTGGAGTTCAGCGGGAACGGCTTTCCAGGTGTCAACCCCAGGCCAGTTTCCAAAGCTGTGTAGGTTGGGTTGCTGGGCAGGTTCGGCACCACCGGAATCACTGGGTTCGCAACGTAAGGTGTGTAGCTGAGGTCCTGGCCGGCCGTCGGGAAATTGGCCGTCATGATCGTGCTATACAACGAGGGCGCAGCGCCCTGGATGAGCCGGCGCCATTCTTCGTTGTAGAAGAAGAATGTGCGGGTCTTGCTTTCGTTGTAAACGTGAGGAATGAAGAGCGGGCCGCCGATGTTGCCGCCCGGTTCATTCAACATGAATTCCGGCCTGGTCCTGCCCGCCTGCTTGTTGAAATAGTCGTTGGCATTGTAGGCCGTGTTCCGGTTGTATTCGTACACTTCTCCGTGATACTGGCGCGAGCCCGACTTGATCACCATGGTGATCGTTCCGCCGGAGCCAATGCCGTAATCGGGGCTGTAGTTGCTGTCGAGTGTCTGGAACTCGGCGATCGAGTCCTGTGACGGCAGAACCATGTAGCAGCCGCCGCAGCCGCGGTCGTTCAGTTCGGTGCCATCGAGCAGATAGACGTTGTGCGTCGTTCTGGTGCCGTTGAAGCTGATTCCGTTTGCCGACGTAAGTGCATTGATGCCGCCAAACGAAGAGAGGTTATTGGCCACACCCATGCCCAGAGCAGCAAGCTGCACGATGTTGCGGCCGTTGGTTGCAAGTTGCTCGACCTGCTGCCCGCTGATCAGCGTGCTCACTTCGCTGGTCTCCGTCTGCACCTGCAGAGCATCGGCCTGCACGGTCACGGTCTGCGCCTCGCTGCCGACTGAGAGGGTGATGTTCTCTTCCAGGGTCTGAGCAACGTTCACGATGATGCCGGTCCTTGTGAACTTCTCAAAGCCTGAAGCAACGGCCGTAAGAGTGTAGGTGCCAATACCGACGTTACCGACGCGGTATTCGCCCACAGTGTTTGACTTCGTCTCTCTCACCTGGCCGGTCGCGTTGTTGGTCAAATCAACAGTTCCATTGGCCACCACAGCTCCGCTGGAGTCTGTGACGGTTCCGGTGATCGTTGCGTTGTCTTGGCCCCACACACGCGGTGTGAGCGCCACGATCATCATGGCGAGTGCTATCCAAAGCACTCCCATCCCTTTCTTCGACCTGTCCGTCAAGCTTCTCCTGGATTGGGTAAGTGTTTGTGTCATCGTCTGTCTCCTCAGAAATTGGTTACTTGGCGCGCTCTACCGCATGTGTTTCAGTTGCTCGTGGCAATCTCCGGTACGGCCATTCCGTTGATGGTCTTTCTTGCGCCGGGACAAACATATTCCTCCAGACGCAAGCCCGCTCCCCGCTCGGGAGCAGACGCGTGCCTCCTGGCATTCCCCTTTGTGTCCATTACGAATCGCTGCCGACAAACCTCACAGGAGAAGCGCGGGCCTTCGAAACAGCCCTCTCCCAGGTTGCGATTCAGAAGCGAACAATGTTCTTAAGTTTCAAGAGATGCACGCGCGCATGGCGCAAAGTCTCGACAGGGTTCATTGGGGAAGCCCGACCTCGCGGCATTGATAGCCCGTTTGGCATGAAGAGCGACGAAAACCCGTCCGCTGGACTTAGCGCTAGGGATTACGCTTCGAATCACAAATTCAGCTTGCGACTCGCGTCCGAGTTTGCAGCGAGCATACGTTTTCTTCAGCGCCCATAATATTGGACCCTCAATTTAAGAGTTGTCAACAGAAATCTGTGTTCATTTTTGGAAGATCTTCCTCAAGGTAAATCCGTTTAACCATACAATTTCCCCTGGCCATTGCGGACCTGGACGTACGGAAGTAAGCGTTTACCCCACGAAAAAGGGGGCCTTGGCTTGACTGGCCAAACCATCCGGGTTTGGCCCGCATTTCTCACTCTGGCAACACAAGATACTTAATTTGGAACTGGTTTGCCGGGACGCACGATTCGGATGAAATGGTCGACGAATGCTGAATGCATCTCCGGGACATAGGTCTTGGGCATATGGCAATTCACGCAATTCGCTGTTGCTCTCGGGCAGATTTTTGCGGTGGCGGCCCATGCGCCGCTGGTAGTGTCATGCCTGGCATCTTTTCCCGGGCTATGACAGCTCAGGCACTTTTGATCGTAAAAGTGCGCATCCCTCACCAGCGGCGCATGTGGGTCATGGCATTGCGTACAGGCAAGTCGCGCATCTTTGGTGGTTTGCCAACAACGGCTCTCCTCCAGGCGATAGGGTTGAAAGCGGATCGTATAGGCGCCGGGCTCGGGCTCGTTCATGATGACATCCATCGTGGTTCGATGACATGCTCCGCAAAAATCGATAGTGCTTGTTGGCGTGAGCGAGGCCGGATTAAAGATGGCTCGGCGAGCCTGCCCGATCTGGCGGGCAAAGATCGCGTTCACATGATCCAGCCCTGGACCATGGCAAGCCTCGCAATGCACACCGGGAACAGCGTCTGCCGTATTCAACGTAGAATTCGCCGAAGATGCCGTCGTATGGCAAGCGAAACATCGAACAGCTTCGCCGGCCTTGAGCGGCATGCCTGCCGCATTCTCAAGTGAGCCCTCCTCCGCAGGTGTGTGTCCTGGAGTCAGACCAATGCGATGGATAAAAGAGAAGCTGCTGACTTTGCCCTCGTACAATCCGCCGTTCTCATCCAGCAGATAGGTCTGGCCATGCACGCCCACGCCCATCGTCCAGGCAATCGGATAGGAAATCGAGCGGCCGTTGGACGTCACCTCAAGCGAATATCCAGGAGGCGTGTTGTTGGCGATGAACCGGTAGGTGTAGGATCCGCTTTCAAAATCGCCGGAAGCGGGTTGTCCGGCCGCCCCACCCGAGAGCCGGAAGGCCGCCTTGGCCATTTCGCTCTCGGATTGGGTAGATCCAATTGCGGAATGGCATTCCGCACAGACGTCACTGCCAACATACCCTTTGGTGGACGCTGGAGATTTAGTGGGCCACCAGCCCTGGCCGGTAACGCGATCAGCCGTGGTGTCCGGCAACTCATTCGGGGGCGAGTGCTGCTGGGCCGAAGCGACAAGCAGAGCGGTGAAACAGAGCCAACGTACTACCGCCACCCGAATCCCTGAAAACGGCATGAATCTCAGTGTTCTCAAATCGCTGTCTAAGTTTATGCCAGAATCTCCGTCAATTCCCAGAGAAGATCTGTAAGCCTTGCTTGATTGTGGGGCAATTCCCTGATGGATCGGAGGAATGCGATCCTCTCTGCGCGTGCTTGGCTATGGACGGTGCTCTGCAGTTGGCTGGGCGCCGGTTTCGCATGGCTTGGGGCCGCACAAAGCGCCAGTGATGCCCTGCCCTTCCTCGATGGTGTAGATACGGTCTACGGCGGGCAGCCGGATCACTTCCTTTTTGCCGCTCGGCCAGTGAATTTCCGCCGTGCCGGCTTCGCCCGCGTCGCCGATCCCGAAATGGACGCGCAGGTCGTTCGAGGAAAGATAACTTCCGCCGCTTAGCACATCGCCTCGCTGCCGCATCCCATCCGCGATCAGATAAACGGTGGCCCCAACCGCATCGCGAGGACTCTTGGGCCCGCCGATTAGCTTCAGCTCGACCCAATGATGATGGTCCGCATTGACGTTCCTGAGCAGCACCGGAAGTCCATCCATGTTGTTGATGACCACGTCGATTTTGCCATCGTTGAAAAGATCTCCGAATGCCGCGCCGCGGCCTACCGAGACCACGGCGAGCCCGGTCCCTTCAACGGCGGGAACAAGGGTGAATTTGCCGTTCCTTTCGTTGTGATAAAGGAGTGGTCGCTGGGCGTAGCTTTGTCCCCACTCGGGGTGCTGATCCACCTGAGGGTAGACATGGCCATTGATAACCAGCAGATCCTTCCAGCCATCGTTGTCGTAATCGAGGAATCCGTCCGCGAAGCTCACAAAGGGTATTGAGGACTCGGCAATTCCGGCCTGATAACTGACATCCGTAAAGAATCCCGTTCCGTCGTTCTGGAAGAGGACGTTGTAATCGTCGGCGAAATCGGTGTTCACGATCGAGAGATGTCCGTTGTTCTGGTAGTCACCGGCGGCGATGCCCATGTTCGCGATCTCCCGGCCATCTTTGTTCAGGGCGTAGCCGCTTTCGTAGCTGTCGTCTTCGAAGGTTCCATTCCCCTTGTTCATATACAGATAATTCGGAGTGGAATCATTGGCGACGAGCAGGTCGGGCTTGCCATCATTGTTGACGTCCGCAAATAGAACGCCCAGACCGTAATAGCCATTAGGATCGTCAACCCCCAGCTTCTTACTCACGTCGGTGAAGGTTCCGTCGCCGTTGTTGTGAAAGAGATGATCGTGTTCGCCCTTCAATCCGCGCGGGCCACACATCACCTCGACGCCGCGATACTGGCACATCCCGTAACCAATCGCCTTCGATCGGGAAAGCGGCGGATTGCTCAGGTCGATCTGCGCGTAACCATCCACGAACAGGTCGAGGCGTCCATCGCCGTCGTAGTCGCCGAAGGTTGCTCCCGTGGACCATGTGCCGATGGTCACACCCGCCTTTTCGGCCACGTCGGTGAAGGTTCCGTCGTGGTTGTTGCGATACAGCCGATTCTGGCCGTAGTTGGTCACATAGAGATCGGGCCAGCCATCGTTGTCAAAGTCCCCTACGGCGCACCCGTATCCCCAGCGATCATTGGTTACGCCGGCTTTTTCCGTTACATCAGTGAAGGTTCCGTCGTGATTGTTATGAAAGAGAGCTGCATGCGGAGCAGCGGCTTTTCCGGCGAGCGCGTCGTATGTTGACCCGTTGACCAGAAAAATATCGAGCCATCCATCGTTGTCGTAATCAATCAGGCACACGCCCGGCCCTTTGGCCTCAAGAATCAGGCGCTTTTCTGGTGTGCCTGCCTGATGATGCCAGCTCGTTAACCCGGCAGCTTTGGCCACATCCTGAAAGATGATAGGGCCGGTTTTCACAAAGCCGCCGGCGGTAATGGGGCGGTGCTGCGTATCGAACTCAGCCTCCTGAGGCCCTGCGTTCGCCATCCCGCCGCTTTGGGACGTCTGCTGTCCGCTGTTCCCGCGCTGCGCGTCGGCCGGCATTTGCGCCAGCAATGAGGATAATCCTGTGAGCAGGAAGCAGAAAATCAGAAGATCGATTCGTCGTGCAAGCACCCATCCCCCCTCAATAGCGGCAAATGCCCGCGCACTCCCTCTCCGAGCGCCGCTCCTGCCGCTACGCGATTCACGAGTCAGGCGACTGCCTGACGACGCGCACCCGTCAGCATGTCAGTGTGACATATTGCCGTCCAGCGTCCTGACGGAAACCACCCTTCGCATCTGCGAGCACTTGAAGTGGCATCGGGCAAAAACCGCTCGGTGACGACCCGTTGTGTCTGGGATGTGAGCATTCTTACGTTCTGAGACCGTTGCCTTAAAGAGCCGTCTAATTGCCGGTGGGTTCTCTCCAGATTACACTGAGCGGGTGCGTCCCGTGAGGTCTCCATGCGAAGCACAACGCTCTTCCTGCTTCTGGCTTTGCTGGCAGCCGCGCAATCCCGCGCCGGCAAGAGTGTAACTGGCAAAAGTGTAACTGTTGAACAATTGAGCCGCGAGGTCGCTTCATTCGGCAAGCAAAGCGACGCCAAGGCCGCTGAAAGGCTCTACGACCTGCAACTGACCGAGCGGTTGAGCGCCACTAAACTCGCTTCTTTCGAAGCGGCGCTCCCCGGGCCCGAGTCACGCCGGGCGCTGGTGGCACTTGCAGATCAGTCCGAATTCCTCGATCCTCCGCCGGCGGAGATTCCGAATCAGCCGGCGCCGAGCGTCGCGCAGCAGCGCGAAATCGTTGCCAAATCCATCGATTATGTCCAAGCCACCCTACACCGGATGCCAAACCTCTTTGCCAATCGGGACACGATCCGGTTTGAAGACTTCCCGCCCGGACTGCGGGACGAAAGCACAGATACGATGGTTCCGTATCAGCCGCTCCATCCGGTCAGCCGGTCCATGGAAACCGTGCTCTATCAGGACGGCCAGGAACTCGTTCAGAAGCAGGCAGCGCAACCGGGCGGCTCAAATCCAGCGCCAACCGGCATGATGACTTTCGGCGAATTCGGACCGATTTTTCCTGTGGTGTATGTAGATCTGCCGAAGGGCAATTTGAGATGGAGCCACTGGGAACAAAGCGAGACTGGCCTGGAGTCGGTATTCCGTTTCGATGTGCCCAAGGCTGCATCGCATTATCAGGTGGAATTCTGTTGCATCAGAGGCATGCTTTTTCAAGAGTTCTCGGCCTACCATGGCGAGCTAATTATCGATCCGGCCAATGGAACCATCCTCCGCATGACCTTGATTGCCGACCTGGAAAAAGGGGCGCAAATCGCTGCGGCAGAATTGATGGTGGAATATCGGCCGGTTGAGTTGGGCGGAAAGAAGTATTTTTGCCCGGTGAGAAGCATCTCCGTCTCTCGCGCTCCCGGGGAGATCGTACGCATTGCGCCTGACCGCGCGCGCATCTTGTCCATGGACCAGGCGACTTCGGCCAATGAGGCTGGAGAGGGCGCGCCTCTGCAAACCATGCTGAACGAGACTACCTTTGATAACTATCATCTCTTTCGCGCCGACGTACAGATTCTCAGCGCCGGCAACTCCGACGGCAAATCTCCGCCAAACCTGCCCGCTGACGCGTCGTCCAAATCCTTGAAGTCACCTTCATCAGCTCTGGCGCTGCAGGCGAACGATACCGGTGGATCTGCCGCACCGACCACGCCCCTTGAAGGTGCAGCCGACGACGGCGCAGCGAAGGGTGCAAGTGCTGCTCCCGCGATAACGCAGTTGAGCGCCGCGTCCGCCGAGCCGTCTGCTGTGCCGGCTCCTGCAACCGGGAGCAAAGTCTCTGCGGGTGAAGCGCCTGACCCTGTCACAATGAAGGACACAGTCGATTCGCCCGCGGCGTCGCAACCTGTTGCAGCATCCTCTACCCCCCCTTCAGGTGCCTCCGCTCCCGAGATGGCCGTTGTCGCACCTCCGCCTTTTCCGGCGACAACCGGCACACCCGCCTTCAAGGTACACACGCGCCTCGTCGATGTGGATGTGACGGCATTTGATCAAAAGGGCCAGCCTGTCACCGGCCTTACGATGAAAGATTTCGAAGTTTACGACAACGGCAGAAAGCAAACTCCGAGGTGGCTCAGCCGCGCGAGCAGCACTGCATCGCCAATGGCGCAAGGCTCCGCAACCACGGTGAAGGGAGTTGTCTACTCCAATCGCCCCGAGGCTTTGAGCAGCCCCGCTGTGCAGCCTGCTCAAGCGGAGGTGCTGGCGAGTTCCACCATCCTCCTCCTCGACGAAAGCAGCGTTGGTTTTGCTGATTTGACCTACGCGCGCCAGCAGATTCTCAAGTTCCTTGATCGTTTACCCGAGTCTCAGCCCGTCGCCCTTTATCTCCGGACAGGCCCCGGATTTCGCATCCTGGCTGAACAAACCACCGACCACACTGCCCTGAGTTCCGTACTGCGCAAATGGGTGCCGACGGCACAGGATCTCCAGCGAGCGCAGAAGGAAGAAGCGCGCACTCGCCAGAGCTTTGACTATGTTGACTTCCCTGACGGACAGCAGTACGTCAACGGGAATATGGGCGGGATGTATGCAGCGACTGCCGACCCTCTAAGCACCGCCATGATGAACTATGGCGGAAATGCGAGTCCCGATCCAAAACTGTTGAAGGAGGGCCAGACTCCGCAGCGCGACGCGCTTGCGGCCCTGATCGGGGTCGCTGCAAACTTGAATGCCATCCCCGGCCATAAGAATCTCGTCTGGGTGGCCAGCGATAACGTGCTTGCGAACTTGTCCGATCAGGCGCCCGGCAACGAACGGGCTCCGAATGCGATTGACGCTTTCGACATTGGTATCGAGGAGGCTCTCAACGACGCGCATGTAAGTCTCTATCCGCTGGATGTTTCGCAGTTGGAAGCAACTGCGGCGGATGCGAGCCTCCAGGCCGACTCTGTCGGACTAAACCCTCCGTTCGTCAACGAGACTGCGGGAGCGCCTCCCACGCCGATCGATGGGCGAGGAATAGCAGAGATGCAGCAGGACACCCACGCGGTTCAGCCTGCCATCCAGCGCCTGGCACTGGCCACCGGTGGCCAGTCGTTCCGGCGGTCGAGCAACATGCTTGGCGAGCTCACCAGCGTAATTGCGGATGGCGATGCTGCTTACCTTCTCGCCTTCTCACCCGATACCCAGCCGGACGGCAAGTATCACCGGATCACCGTCACCGTACCCACACGATCCGGGATTAAATTGCGCTTCCGCGCCGGTTATCTCTACACCAAAGAGCCGTCAACGCTGAAAGATCGACTGACGCAGGCGCTCTGGCAGCCGCAGGACGAAAGCGAAATCGGCCTCAGCGCCCATTGGGACCACGCCTCGCAAGGCGCAGCGATCTCGCTGAACATCGCGGGCAGCGACATCGGCCTCGTGCAAAACGGCGATCTCTGGACGGACAATCTCGACATCTTTCTCGTGCAGCGCGACGACACAGGGACGCGAGCGCAGGCAAAGGAGCAAACGCTCGCTCTCAATCTAAAGCCTGAAACCTATCAAAAGATTTTGCAGGACGGAATCCCATTTGCCGAGTATGTCGAGCACAAGCAGAACTTCGGCACCGCGCGGATCATCGTGGTAGACGAAAACTCCGGCCGCATGGGCTCGGTTACCCTTCCAGTGATCCTCGAACGCGCGAGCCAATAGCGCGGTGTGTCAGAACAGCATCGGAAACGTGAGAAGCACGGGAATCAAAAGAATGGTGGCCAGGGACGGGATTGAACCGCCGACGCCGGCCTTTTCAGGGCTGGCTTCGCTGATTTGTATCTCGTTGAATCTATTGGCCATTCTCTCGTATTTCAACATGTTTTAAGCCCAGTTATTGGAACGTTAATGGAACGTGATTTGGAACGCCCTATTGGATGAGCTTGGAGGTTGCCAGGCCATCCAATTTGTCGACCGCCGCTCGTTGGGACTGAGGGACGAACTGCTGATAGATGTCCATCGTTGTGCTCGCCCGGGAGTGGCGCATCTGGGCCTGGGCGTCCTTAATATCGGCGCCGGCCAGCTTGAGCCAGGTAGCGTGCGAGGTTCGGAGGCATAGCCAGTTCACAAAGCCCAGCCCGATCTTTCGACCTGCTGGCTTGATGAACCGGGTCAAAATGTTGTTGTCTCGCATCGGAGCGCCCTTCATCAGACTCTGGAACACTAGGTCCTCCGGCCTCGCCGATTTGACGACCTTTATCTTGCGAATCGCTCTCCCGGCCCTCACTTCGACCGTGAGTGTCTTGAGCAGCTGTATGCGATCGATTACAACCCGATTCACAGCGATGGTCGCGTTGCTGGCTGGGGATTTTGGACAGCCCCAATCACCGCGGCAATATCGCTCGTCCACGGTGATGGAGTCTGCATGAACATCTCGCCACTTCAGGCCGATCACTTCACTTACCCGAAGCCCGGTAAAGATAGCCACGAACACCATGCTGGCGTAGGGTTCAGGAATCAACTCAATCAGCTGAAGGAACTGTGCCGGAGTGATGTAAGGCTTGACTCTGCTTCCGCGCTTACTCGGAGGCAATTCGATGCCCTCTACCGGGTTCGTGACAAGAAGGCCATACTTTTTCGCAGAGCCCAGGATGCTTGAGAGCACATCCCTAATCTTGTCGATTGACTCATGGCTGAGTTTCGAGCCAGCCATTCCAGAAAAGTACTCCTGGATGGCCATCGTCGTAAGGTCGCGCAGGCACAGAGAGCCAAACGCAGGGATCAAGTGATTCTTGATGACGCCTGACTATCGTTCGCGTGTGCTGGCGGCCATTAGGGGCAAGTGGTTCACCTTGTAGGTAGTGTTGACGTATTCCGTAAAGTTGGTTGCGGAGCCGAGAGACACAAGCCCATGATTGAGTGGGCTGATGTACTCGGATGCTACCTTTCTCGCTTCCCGGACAGCCATTGTCGCGGGAGCGAGCTTTACGCGCTTGCGCTTTCGTGTGCGTGCCCCATTGACAGATTCGTCTTGCCAGCAAAGCAACCACCAGAACGCGCCCTCTTTGAAGGGTTTTGGGTTCTGATACCTACGTCGCGCCATTTTCTCCAGGTCCTTTCGTGGATCTGGCGCGACAGAGTCGGTCTTGGCGACAACTCTATCAAACCTGGGGAGCACTCGGACAGATTTGCGTTCAAGGCGCGTTGAGGGACGGGCCACTGACCGGTTTCGATGCTGACCCGAATAGGGGCTTGCCTCGAGCACAACATCTCCGCGCTCTGAAGGCGCGGCAGAATCCGAATTGTGGCCGAGGCGGTTCATCCTCAGCCATCTTCGCCGGATTGAAAACGATTCTGTAGGTAATGTCCGCTACAGATTAAGGGAGGAACTTTGTAGGCAGGAGTCTTGAAGAGTTAGTGCCGTCAACGCTTCCGTTCCGGAGGTGAGAATACGATCTTCCAATCGAATCTATTCGGCAGAAGCTGGTCGAAGACCGAGAGAGGAAGATCCTTTTCAACGACCCAGGAATCAAATCCCTCTCTCGGGCCATTCTCCTCTTTTTCATGGTCGCTCTTCAAGTCGTTTTGTAGCTGATCGCAGAAAATCGGGTAGGCCTTCCTGAAATTACTAAAATTGCGCTCCAATGATTTGTCGCAAAGATCGGATACATCCGGGGGATCCATCGACTTCGTTTGACGCTTAGGATCGGGCCTATAGCCCAAGCATGCCAGAAGTTCCGCGACTTGTGGGAAACGGAATTCCCCCGTCGCTATTTTGGGGTAAATGCAGCAAGCGATGGGCGCAGAACTCTGGACAATGTCTTTTCGGGGTACCCACCACAATGAAAGTGAATCAACATACCAACGCAACACTGCCAGCACCTGCTTCCGTCCCTCAGGCGGATCACCGCATCTTGCGTGTCTGGCCAAAACCTCCATGATGCCATAATCGTCAACGCACCGGATTCGTTCATACGCTTCATACGCGCTTTGCAAGCTGTCCCGAATCCTTCTGATTTCTTCGACTGGTGGAAAAGAGATGCCTAGCCCATATGGCGGAGGAGACGGTTCTCGCACAAAGTACGACTTACAAAAACAGTAGAGCGTACCAGCTAACGTCTCTGGGAGGCACCCCAGCTTTACAAGTTTGTCAAACGCGGCGGCGAAACGCTTCTTCCGGGCAACTTTGTCTTTAACGAACTTTAGGCCCACCCTATTAAGCTCCATCAAAAACTCACGGTGGTTATATCGTCTTTCGCCAAGCAAGACGCTGGCTGCGACCTCCTGTTCAAGGGCCTTCGAGATTCCTTTTTCCGACATCTGTGATTGCGCCTCCATCCTGTGTCATGACGTCGAACTTCTCGACGCGGATTGCCATTTCTCCTCTGCTACACAGCCTCAGTCTTTCTTTCCAGCAATATTCTACAGCCCCGCCTCGCGTGAATGGTAAAGGAACAATGTTTGGGCCCGAGTTGGGCTAGGACATTACCTACAGCGCTAGTAGGCACTCTTGAGAAAGTACGAGAGTGATGCGAGATCCAGAGGAAAACGGGAACAGCGCGACAAGGGCGTACACGCCCTCACCGAGGGCGATTGCCAACCAGGTGATGCCGCGCCCCATCTTTGGCGAGCTTGGTACTTTCGTTCAAGCTGATTCGGGTGATAGCGCAACTGGCGCTTATGGTGATGCCCCGTTCATAAGCCTTGAGCCTGCACCCTCGCGTCATGTTCCCACTCACGGTGAAGCTGCTTCCGGTAAGAAAACGGCCGATTTGATGCTGGACAGCAACGACCGTCCACTGGCCAATTCCATTCCGGCCGCCTTCGACCAAGAGCAGCAAATCACCCGGAAGCCGGGTGATTCAGTCGCCGAAGCCATAAAGGAGAATCAGTTCAGCCAGAGCCGGCTGGACCAACTGTTCGATAGATGGGAAATCGGTGCTGAGGCCTTCTGGACCAGTTATCAGGAGCGCTGCGAGATTGTCTACGAGATTCAAAAGGAAACTGCCAAGCCTGGCTGCAAGGGAGCGTTTAGCGCCGCGCTGCGTCGGATTCACCTGTCGGACTCCACGGCGTATGACATGATCAAGCGGCATCGGATCAGGATCGGAGAGATCCCTGACCCGGACGCGCTCGACGCAAGAGATGAGGTAGAAGAGAATTCACAGACAGTTGCTGGTCCGAGATCGGAAGAAGGGGACGACCTGCCCGAGCCTGGGCAGGAGATTGCGCCCCAGCAGCTGGATAGCTCGCCGCGGAACATCCAAGAACAAATCACTGATCTTCCAGGTACAGGCAAGAGCGGACCTTCAGCAACCAAGCAAAAACCTGCGCACGCTCAGCCGGGCGCAAAGGCCGTAGCGCCAAACATCAACGTGACGGCAGTTGAGCTAACTAGAGACCTTGAGTCTGCAAGTCGGAAACAAAAGCTTGCCGCAGTCATTGAATCTCGCAATCGTCTGAACCCGTCCGTTACTAAAAACCTCATCACTGCCCTGACGAATCTTTCGAAGGAGTTGGCAGCTGTAGCGGAGCAGCTTTCCGCGGACCTCCCAGTGTTCTCTGGAAACGTATGCCATCAGAAGCAAGTACGTGAGGCCGCGGCAAAGCTACCTGAGTCCGATCTAGCTGAAAAGCGAGAATCAGCGGCTACCCTCAAGAATGCATATGTGAGGGAAATCTCCTTCAACGAAGCAAAGGGGCTCATTCTCGCCAATGAGTACCTTGGCTCAATGGGCACCAGCAAGCACCAGGTCGGCCTCTTCTTCAAGCACCCTACGACCGGCAAAGAATACCTCGGTGGAGTAGCGTGCTTCGGGCTCACGGCTGGCACAAATGTCTCAAGCATCTGTGGTCCTCAGCACAAATATGAGGTTCTTATTTTGGTCCGCGGAGCTTGTTGTCCCTGGGCTGACCACGAGGTGGAGTCCAACGGCAAGACACACTCAGGAGCCGCTGCATCGTTTCTCATCTCCCATGCTTGCGACTTGCTTGCAAGCAGAGGATTTCACATCTTTGTTGGATATTCCGACCCTCGGGCAAATGAGATCGGCACAGTATACCAGGCTGCGAACTGGATCTACACAGGGATGACATCCGCGAGTGAGAAGTACCGCACTCCGGATGGTCGAGAGCATGATTGTCGGCAGATTTCTGGCTTGACCCGAGACCGTAGAAATGGAGGCCTGGCTTACAAGCGGACGCGCCGGCAGCAGAAAGAGATTTTGCTGAAGCAGGGTTGCACGTTCTTTAAAGGTAACGCCAAGCATCGCTATGTCTATTTCGCTGGCGATAAGGGGAAAAAGCTGGAGTTAACAACTGCCTTGCGGTTGCAGCAATTGCCATACCGAAAGCGCCAACGCCAAGACAAGGCAGCGTGAAGGTCAGTATGAGGCAGAGGAATCAAAAGGGGGATACCTCAGTTAGTCGAGACGTCGCTATGTCCACTCCTTACACAGCGACCACAGCCCGCCGTACGCCATATCCGAGTGTGCGGCGGGCCAGTGCAAGGAGTTCCCTTTGGGCCGGCGCCGCGGACCAGCCGGACCGAACGGGATAGACATTGTGGTCCGCCAAAACTATAGGAGCAATATGAGTGAAGAACAGCAACAACCCTGTAAAGCAATCGATTACATCGACAGGATAGAAACAAGTGTGGGCACGAACCGCGACACGAAGGGTCTGGGCACAATGAACGTAGGCTATTGCACTGTCGGGAGCGTCGGCCCGATTAACGGCGAGGACGGCAAGGAAGTGCCAGACTTCGTGCCTACGCTCCATGAGCTGAAGCAGTTGGCCTTGTACTGGATGCATGAACGAATCGACCACGATTTCGAATGGTTTGCCTATCAGCAAACCGGTAGCAGCGAATGGCGCTGGAGCGTCTTCATCTCCCGCCGCCTGAATCGGCTGGCCGAAGTCTTAGGCGAGGAGGCGATGCAGCAGGTTCGCAAAGACGCGGTCGAATCCTATCGGAAGTGCTACCCAAGGATCAACGACGAAGATTGGCGCGTCTTCACCACCGGCACCGAACAGGAGCAGGAGGCGTGGCGCACGAAGTTGTGGAAGGAGATGTTCCCCGGAACGCAACAAGAAGGCCGATGACGCAGCCTGCCATCCACAGAGGCGGGCTCTAGTTGCGCGCAAAAGTCTAGAACTGTCCCGAAATCACAGAAGTAAGGGAGCTCTCTATGAGTATCGACAACTATATCTGGGCGCCGGTAGGTGTCCGCAACAGTAGAAGCATCGCGTACAGGAAGTACAAGTCGTGGGAAAAAATGATCGCAGTTGAGAGTCTGGCTGAGACGCCACACCAGGTATTTTTGGCGCACGGCGGGTACATCCTGGTCGATGAGCAGTATTTCTTTGAGTCAGCGGACGACGCCCGGTGGTTCTGGGACAAGGGGTACGAGGAACGCCTGTATGTGAATGACGAGGGCGCGTCGATGTCCTTTGACCGGATGGCTCTTTGGATTGATGGCCAGCAGGTCGATTCCCGCGGCTATCCCGCCGTGAGCCGCCGATAAGAGGTGACCGAATGCAGTATTAGCGAAACGGAGACTCGATGGAACTGTGATCTTCGCAGAGTTCCAGTGGAGTACATCGGAATCAGATCGGAACGGGTTTGCCGTATAAGGTCGAGTTCGAGCCATTCGACTCGAGAAAGGGAAATCAACCAATGAAGCAGAAGAAGGGGCTGATTGTCGGGTGCGTACTGGGTGTCGGCTCTCAACCATTTACCAACTGGAATCGGTGGCAGTTGCCGATTTTGCTCCGGTATTGTCCAGCAACAGATCCTCGCGCCGATCGATTCGAGCGGTCTGAAGAGATGGTGCAGCTTGAGGTGGCCGGCTTCTTTCCACTTGCCCTTGTCGCAACCAACATGGACGGCCAGGCTGGTCTGGGATTAGTGATCGAACCCGACACGCCGACAACGGTTCGACAGTTCCTGCTCCAGCAGGAGGAGCAGATTGTGAACGAGGCACTTGAGCACGAAAACCGGCGAGGTGCTGCATGAGTAACTGGGTCGATGTGCATCTGGACGTCCTGGCCGCGAGCCCGGACGAAATCAACGCCAAAAAGAGAGAAAGGAATAATGTAGATGACAGTCATAACGGATTACGAGAGGTGCCGGCGCTGCGGCTACGAACGCGCAGACTATGAATTTGATTGTTCGACGAGTGAAGAGAGCATCGATTGCGGCCGGTGCGGCCATAGCGCGGCTCTTCAGAGGATGCAGGAAGCCGATGGCAAGGTTAGCTGGATACAGTCTGTGACCGAGGGTGCGGGCGCGCTGGGCTACCAAGTACCTGGTGGCGCCTTCGTGGTTCGCTATCTTAGTAGCGACGAAGACGTGCGTGAGGCTGAGCAATGGCTGCGCAAGAAGTTGGCGGCAGGAGATGTGGACCGTAAGAGCGCATACCTGACTCGTTGGAATGCGGAGACGCGCTCGGTCGAATCGATCGTCGGAACCTACCGCGAGCTTCTGCGACATGATCCGAAGTAAGGCGGGGTGGCCCGGCAAATTCGATCGATTGGTGCCGATTGCCGGGCGACACCGAAGAGCCTGCGCTGCATGCGGTCAAAGTAGTAATGATGCGCGATAGGGTCTCCTCGCCGATCCCGTTTCGAGGACTGCAACTCGATCGGTGTAGTCGATGAGGACATGACGGAAGCGCCCGATCGTGAGGAAATCGTCGAACGCCCATGCAATGAGCTGTCGTGACGTTAAGCTTACTTGCGATTTGTTGGATGAAAATCGGTAGATCGTCTCCGATTGGCGCGGCCAGGCAGTTTGTCGGATGGGGAGGCATTCCCGACTGGCCGCGCAATCCCATCCTGTGCTCGTGGCACAACAAAGTGGTGCCGCAGGCCCAGGCCACGATCACGCTGCTTGGGCCAAATTCTGGCTCCAGAGTACGGGGACGGCTGTGTGCGATGAACGGAAGGTTGATATGACCAATGATATTGAGGAATTGATTGAGCTATCGCTGAGCGAAGCGCGCTCAGCCATCGAAGAAGACGGAAGTTGGGAACCTTTGGTGCATATTTTCCACCCTAAAGGTGTGGAATCGATCGTCATTAGGGGAATGGGAGCAGATCCACGTCAGAAGGACCAGCTCGCGAGTCGGATTAATTCGCGGTTGAGAGAGCTCAACGGCCTCCTGGTGATCATGGTCACAGATTGCTGGGTCGGCAAAGGAATTCCGGGGATATCAATGACCCCCTCGCTGCAGACCCCATTTCATCGTCAAGCTGAGGCGCTGATGGTCTCAGTGTGGGGGCCCGATGGGAGGGTTGAGTTCGAAGAACTGAAATGGGAGGAGCCGTCAGCCGAGTTCCGATTTGCCCGCGGCAACATAGGGCAAAGGGACAATGTATTGGGCATACCCGCTGGTTCAAAGAAGGGGCGCATCAATTGAGCGCCGTTTGCCGGCATCTCCCAGGAACGGGCCAGCAGAATGCCCACCACAAAAATTGACCAGCTTACGTTTTTTTCCAAAGAATCCGCCAACTTTTGCGTATTCGATACTAGGCGGCTCAGTCGAGGCCTGAGTTTATGGGTGAACCATTTAGCTAGAAAGGGACGAAGAAGATGTCAACCTTAATGGATTACATTCAATGCCCGCAATGTGGCTACGAGCAGGCGGACACTGAATTTGACTGCCGAACGACTGAGGAACGTACAAACTGCCGCAAGTGCGGCTTCAGTGAATATGTCGATCGTGAGGCAGATAGCGAAGGCAAATTTGCCTTCAAACACCAGGTAGTTGAGGGCGCCGGCGTGTTGTTCTATCGCTGGAAAGGGGCGATTGCATATACATGCCATTATCTTGCAGCGCAGGAGAAAGTAATAGAAGCCGAGAAGTGGCTTCTGGAGAAACTGGCCGCTGGGCAGATGCGTCCTGGTAGTGCTTATCTATCCCGCTGGGATAAGGAAGCAAATGCCGTGGAATTTGTTGTTGGCCATTTCTCCGAGCCCTTTGGTTACGATCCCGACGATGAGACCCCGGAGCAGAAAGGGCCGAATGACCTTCGCCAGTTTCAACTCGCGGAGAAGAGGTGCATGGTAAAGCTCCGGTATTCGTGCGAGCACATTTTGAATGGCTGGATTCTCTTGCTTAAAGGGCAACCGGAACGATCCGCTGGTACGGTGTTTCGTACGAGTCTTCCCTGTCTATCCTGCCTTCCGAAGTACAACAAATCTCTGGGCGTTTCCGACACAGATGAGACAGCCGCGTCTCCCGAGAAGCGCAGGACGTGGTTGTGGGAAAACCGCGATTGTGATGGAAGAAGCGTCTACGTCACGCCGGCGTTTGTTCACCCAGAAACCCTCCAAGAAGCCGCGTCTATGTTCTACGAAGCTTATCCAGAGCGGAAGCAGTGTCACCCGGAAAGCATGGGGTTTCACCTTCAACTCGAAGGTTGGACCGACGAAGAGATCGCATCGAAGAAGTGGTTGCGCCCTGAGTGACTGGACCAAGCAGCAATGGAAAAGTGTGTCTGAGTCAAGTAAGAGGAGTGGATATCACCTAGCATCGGCGCGCCGTTTGAGGCGGAACATGTACTCAGTCTTGAATGCGGCAGCCTCTGGGGCGAGTGGGTGGAGGGCATGCGCCGGCAACTCGCTTTGTTGACGGAGAGGTACAGCAGTAAGGGTGATATGAAGCCGGAGCAGACGGTTGCAGGTGGAGACGGAAACCAGGAATCAGGAGAAGCAGAATGAGTGGCAGCGTTGAAGGAAATGATGACCACTTGGTCGAGGTAGCGTGGGGCGGGACACATCAGGGGATCAAAGAAGATCACCGATCTCGGCCACGGCCAGCACAGCTACGTCTGGATTGCTGAGATAGGCAAGGATGAGTTTGGGAATCTAAATGAACGAGAAGGCGAGAAATAGATATGGCGTTTGAAGGTGTGACAAAGTGTGCAGTGCGATCTTGGAAGAAACCGTGTTCCCGGGTGGCTAATCTGTGTGAGAAACATCAAGTATCAGGCGCCGTATACCAGGGTAAGAACGGCACTTGTGTCGTGACATGCTGGTACACGGAGCACGACGGGAAGAGGGGAATCATCATGATGAACGACTTCGCGCTCGGAGATCTGTTTGGTGGCGCAGAGGGATTCGGGGTGGAGTTGAAGCGGCAAGGTTTCACTGCAATCCGGAACCTGACGACCCCAGAGGAATTCGCATCTGCGAAGGCGGAAATCGCCAAGGCCCCGGGCAGTTGGAGCGGGCCTTGGATGACGGAGTACCCCTGGCAGAAGGAGAACCAAAGTCCCCAGTAAGAAGTGAACCGCGCGATGCTTGGCTCATGACTAAAAAGGATTAGGGATCTGTATCCGGTGGAGTTATAGAAGATATTGTGCTTCGGGTGGGAATCGATGGACCTAAGGGACTATGTTTATGAGAAGCTGACCGACGACGGTGCGGACTTCCAAACTGGGCAACGGGAGCAGATTGTGTGTCCGGAGTGTGGTAAGGCACATATAAGTGTCAAGCCGGAGAAGGGCTGGGCCACATGTTGGACTCCTGGCTGCGAGTACAGGGTGCGCCCGTCGGGTGGTTACAAGCAGAGTTGGATTTCTGCGTTCTTCGATGTCTTACACGAGGACTGGAAGAAGTACCTTCTGAGCAAGGCAGGATCCGATTTCTTGAATGTCCTGACCGAGGGGCGAAAAATCGTCCCTGGGCTCCTTCCTCACCTGCCAATCGGGGCAATTCCACCGAATTATGATCTCTCGCGCGCCATCGATGCAGCACGGGCGGCAATGGTTCAGGACGAATCGCGCGCAGTCGATGAGAGCGATGACCAGGACCGGATGTCTTCCCAGAGAAAGAAGTTTGAAAAGTGGCTTGCGGACCCATTCGACCAGGTTAAGCATGAGCCTCTTTCGTTGCAGGAGTTCATCCACAACAAAGAAGGTTGGTTTGCGCGCTTTTACGTGAATGCCAATGGCGACTTCGTTTCGGCAAATCTCCGCTGCTCTTGGGAGAAGAGATTTACGAAACTCCAGCCCCTGCCGTATATGGGCATTTACTACCCGCTTGCCTTTGATAGACCAAAGCCAGCGGCATTTAATGACTGCCCGGGCGACATCATTTGTTTCGAAGGCGAGGTGAACGCTGAGCAGTTCGCCAGCGAGTGCATCAGGCGTTTTAGGGAGCAGCATCCTCAAGTCCGACCGATTCCCCTCTCGAGCGTCGTGCCAAAATTCTGTGGATTGGGAGGTGTTACGACCTGGGATCTGGAGACGCTGAGCAGGGTCGCCGAGTCTCCCACAATCTGCTATGACAACGATGGTGGCGCCGGCCTGTCAGGAGTGGAACGAGCGACTTCCTTCGTTTCGAAGGCCGGCGAAAGGATAGATCTTTTTGCTTTCACGACACCGACCAAGGACGCCGACGAATATTTCAAGAACGGCGCGGGAACCCTCGATGATTTTGCCGACTTGTGGCGCGCGGCGAAGAAGCCGGCGGTGAGTTTTGAAACCGTGGCCAGTACCATCGATGCCCTGCGCAAACAGGATGGTCGGGACCCAAAAGACCGCTTACCCAAATTCGACGTTGACCGGCAAGTTTCAGAACTTGTCTGGGACGACCTCTGCCGGCGAGCCGAGATTTACACGTCTGGCGGGTTGGGAATGATATTCCTTCATGACGAACGGCGAGTGATCGAGATTAGCAAAGACGGTCAGGACTTCTCAAATCTGATGATCCGCTACGGTCTCCATCCTGGTGACTCCATGAAACAGACGGTTGGTCAGTACCTTGGGGCACGGGCGGGTGAGCTTGGGAAACCCACCGATATTCACGTATTCAGCCACTATGACGCCAAGAATGGTACGGTCTACCTTTCAGAATTTAATGGCAATGTGATTCGCATTCGCCGTGACCGCATTGATAGGGTTGCGAATGGCACAGACGGGGTTCTCTTTAAGATACCGAAGGACGCACAGCCTTTCCATTTGAACCTGGAGCAACTTCCAAAATGCTCATACGGACTACGGATCACCCCTGAGTCCCTGTTAGTGAAATACGTCGCCTCGCAAGTCAGCTGGGACGAGGAGCATCTGACGGCTGGGCAATACCAACTCCTGTTCATTGCACAAATGATCTCGTTGTTCATGGCCGGCCTGCTGCGGACAAAGCCGCTGGTACTGATCACCGGCGAAAGCGGCAGTGCTAAGACGATGCTGGCGGAGCGGGTGGGCTGGCTGCTGCTGGGCGGCAAATTCGCTGCGATCGACCTGCCTGACAAGAAGGACGATTTTGAGGCCCTTATAACTGGAACTCCGTTTGCTGTCCTCGACAATACGCGGAGATCGCGGAAATCTGAAGATCTCCAAAGCCTGGTCATGATGTGCGCGACGGGTGGCGCGGTTTCCAAGCGTGAGCTCTACAGCACGAATGAGCATGTGAGCTTCTCGATTCAGGCCACCCTCTATCTCTCGACGGTTCAATGTCCGTTCCATGGTGATGAGGTCGCGAATCGGGTCTTGATTTTCCCGGTTCGGAAACTCAGCTCTTACCGCGAATCCTCCGCGATCCTCAGGGAGTTTATGCGCCATCGCGAAGAGATGCTTGGGGAGGTGGTTGTACGAATTCAGAACATCTTGAAGGCCTTGGAGGAGAACCGGAATCTGGAAATCCTCACTCCATTTCGGATGGCAGATTTTGCGGCATACCTGGTCAAGGTTGCGCGCTTTGAAGGATGGGAGGAGGAAGCCGTGCAGTTGTTGGCTTCTGTAGCCGAGAAGCAGACTGGCTTCGCGGTCGAGAACGACGCGGTGATGGAGCTCTTCTCTCTTTGGATCGGCGGCAACCCCAACAAGAGCGTGAACCGCTGGTGGAGTGCGGCGGAACTCGATACCCAATTGCGGGAGTCGTACTTGCGGGGCGGGAAACTCCCGTGGGCTGAGGGTGATGCCAGGGCGATGTCGGCCTACATTCGCAACCACCAGGATACGTTTGCAAAAATGTTCGGTATGGTGGCTACTACCGACAGTCACTTGAAAATCAAGAAGTACCGGTTCCAACCAAGCCCGGAGACACTTGAACATCTGGAGAGGGAAGCAGACCAGCGGATGGGCTCGTTGATGCAGGATGGGGCCCCAGCTGATCGGAGCGACTGGTGGGGGATCTAGTGGAGAAGTGAAGCGGCTCCATCCCGCCGCGGGTATGTCATCCCGCAGTGCGGGTGTGGGGAAGATGGATTCCGCGCGAAGGAAGTTGTTTGATTGGAATGAGATGCAAACCAAGTGCGGGTATAGCGGGTGTATATCTCTCTAATCAAATCAAAGAATAAAATCAATTAGTAATGGAGAAAGGGTTTACATATGATCCCGCACATCCGCATCCCCGCAACCTCAGGTGGTATTAGGCTGGGGTGATCGCCTGGACCAGGCGGCTTCCTCCGAGGACCTTCATCATCCGTTTCAGGTTGTAAGCCATGGTTCCCAGACTGACTTCGGTCTGTGCCCCACCGAGGCCGTGCAGCAGAAAGCGCGGATGTCCGAAGATGCGGAATTTTAGCGTACCGATCCGCCGGAGCCGGTGGCCGTTCGATCGTGTCCGGTGCTGAAACCCAATTTTTGACTCTAAAGAGAAGGCGCCTGGAGACGGTAGATCTGTATTTTCCCACTTCATCAAATGCGGACGGTGACTGGGAGTCAAAAGAGAGAGGGACGGGTCGATCCTCCAAGCAGGGATGTGTTCACGTTGGCAATCGTGTGCGTGCCCTCGGGTCCGCCCCACGCGAAGGCCAGAGACAGAGCCGGCAGGCCTCCGGCGCGCAGCGTAAGCCCGACAGAATAGCTGTGGGCAAGCTGGTCAAAATCGACGTCGTTGCGCGTGAGGGCTACCTTGCCCTGATCGGCGGAGAAGGCGAAACCGATAGGGCCCCAGATGGAGTGTTCAAAGGCTTCACGCAAGAGCAGGGCGTTGGGGGCGCGAAAACGATAGTCACTGTAGCTCGAGAGCCAGGGGTTGCCGTTGATGTCGGATCCGCCCAGAGTTGGCTGGAAGTAGAAGGGGACGACGCTGCCGGCCGACGCGATGGACTCGGTGATCAGGAGGCGCAACTCGACGGAGCCTTCGCGGTTGCGCTGAATGGCGGAGCATTTGGTGGCGCCGAGTGAGGCGGCACACTCGTCGGGGCCGTTGGTGGGTTTGGGGCCGTAGGACGCGGCGTTGTGGTAGAGCGGGATGGTGTGGTCGAGGTCGAAGGTGTAGCGGCGGAAGGAGTAGTGGCCGTCGGATGGGGCGATGTATTGCTGAAACTGCGCCAGGTAGTTGATTTGCAGGTGGTCGTTGAGGAGCGAGGGCTCAAGGCGGACGCCTTCGCCGAGCTGGACAGAGGGCGGCTGGGAGGCTAGACCGGGGGCCGTGGCTTCAGTGAAGACCTGCTCGATGGACGGGCTGGATTCGGAGTGGTTTCCACGCAGGTCGACGAAGCGTCCGTTGATTTCGCCTAGAAGCGAAACATTCAGGCTGTGCAGCACGGGCACAATTGCGTTGGCGCCGGTGATGGTTTCCGTCATGCCGAAGACGGAGGCGCTGCTCTGGAGCGAGTTGGCGCCGAGGCCGTAGAAGAAGAGCTGGTTGAGCGAAATGGACTGGGCGGTGAAATTCAAGACTGTGTAAGGGTGCACGCTGAGGTTGGAGTGCGCGGGTGGCCCGGCGGTGGTGGTGATGACTTTGATCTTCTCGATGGGCGTATGGATGGCTTTGTAATAGAAGCCAGCACGCCAGGAGCCGTTATCGGAGGCGATTGCGTCTGCGTCCCAACTGGTGCGCCAGAGTTCGTTGGGTGTGTAGTGGCCCACATAGGCACCGCCCGCACCGAATCCGTTTTGCGGGGCGATGCTGCCCACGGCGATGTGCAGGGGATGGTCGGTGAAGAGCAGGTCGGCGCATCCGGGAATCTTCTTGAACGTGAAGCCTTCGCAGCTTTGTTTAAAGCGCGTAGCTTCGCCGCGGAAATCGGCATGGATCTCGCTCTCCTGGGCGGGAGCGGAAGCTGTTGACAGTGCCAGCATCGCGAGGATGAGGATAAGTTTTCGCATCGGTCCTCCTAGGCGGATGCCGGCGGCCTCGGTTTCCTACGGCGTTGCGGGTGAAGAAGCTTCGTGATCTTGGCGATATAGGCTGCGGCCTCGGCTTCGGTGCGGATCTCCTCGGCGCGACGGCCATCGCGCTTCTCCCTTGGCAGGCGGGCGCTCTCGGCGTGGTGAAAGTGGCGCAACTGGGCCTGAAGGAGGCTGCCAACGGGGCGGTTCTTGTTGAATGCGGAGGGTGGCGGTTTGGGCACGCTGATGAACGTGACTTCGCCGCGCTCGGCGGGCGTAACCTTGCTGCCCGATCTACGTTTGCGCTGTTTCGGCTGCTTGGGTTCGGGTGCGGCGTCAGTCATGGAAATCGCCTCCTTCGCGTTAGGTGTTGAAGACCACGCTGTCGGTGCGCATGGCGGGGAGCGACAGAAGATCGAGAAAGGTTTGCGCGGCCTGTTCGCGCGGCGTGGCCGCGGGATAGGGGCCGATGAAATGGTTGGTCACCGTGTTCGGTATGGAGGCGTGCTCAAAGACCCGGTCCGTACCGACGACGGTGCCCTTCGGGACCCACGGCGAGATGAGAATGGCGGGGACCCGCACACCTAAACGGTTGAAGGTAAAGGTGTAGTTGAGGCCGGTATCGGCGGGGCCGGCGGAGTAGCCGTCGGGCGTGCAGTCAGGCGGCGGGACATGGTCGAAGATGCCGCCGTGTTCGTCATAGACCACCAGCAACGCTGTGCTGGCCCAGAGAGCGGGATTGGAGTGGATGGCGTTGTAAACCGAGGCGATATAAAACTCACCAGCCTGGACGTTGTGGTCCGGGTGCTGGTCTGAAGCCAGTTGCTCGCCGTCATCGTTATCGTGGTCGCTATAGTTGGGCTCGATGAAGCTGTAGTCGGACAAGGTGCCGGATTTGCAATCGGCGATGAACTGGTCGTAGGTCGCAAATAGCTCGGGCTGGTGTTGCAGCAAATTGACGACTTCCAGGCTGAAGCTTTGCTGATCGAAATAGTAGAGCTTGGCAGTATGGCCGGCGTCCTGAAGGCGCTCGTAAATGCTCTTGCCTTGAGGGTAAAAGACGTTCATGCCAACTTGGCCGAATGAGGTTCCGTAGTGCGCAAAGGCGCGATTGCAGAGGGTTGGACCCGGAATGGAAGCGAACCATCGGTTGAAAACGGCGAAGTTGGTGGCCAGTGAAGTGAGGACAGGCAACTGGTCTTGGGTGAAGTAGTACATGATCTTCTGGGAGTGGGCCAGATCCTGCTGCTGCTGGAAGTAGTTCTGCACAAAGCCCTGCATGCTGGCCAGGCGTGGGTTGCTCTGGTTGCCGTTGAAGATCTGCTGGTCGACGGCAGGGAAGGCGTGGTCGGGATCTGGATCAAGCTGGCCCTGAAACTGAGCCAAAGGCTGTGCGGAGACATGGTTGCCCTGGGTGTCAGGGTTCCACTGGGTCCCGTCCACTCCGTCAATTTGAGGGTTTACCGCATTCAACGACCCGAGCATGTGGTCGAAGGAGCGGTTTTCCATCATGAGCACGACAATGTGTTTCAATTCATCGAGACCTGGAGGCATATAGCTGCACCTTTCGTCCACGCAGGCCGGGGATTCGCAGTCCAGGAATCCCCCCATGACAGCGACTCTGCGTCGATTCCGAATTTGCCCATCAATCTGAACGTGTGGCGCGAGGGAACTGTGGGGACCGGCCGGAGATTGCGCCCACTTGTAATAGCTTAACGCTGGCTTGGGACGATTTCCTTTCAACTCCATGATGGAGTGGCTGTGGACTCCACGTTGGCTTTCAATGTCACTGAAGCCTGAGATGATCCAACCACGAATGGTGCAGGGAGCTTTCTGGAAAACGATTCCCCTGATCAAGAACACCCCTCCTGAACACCGATCGATAAAGCCCCGATCTTCTCCACCCCAGTGTTACTGTTGTGTGCCCGACTGCGGGCCAACCCGCGAGCCTTCAGGGAAGCATCATGTGCTGAACCCCCGTCAGTCTCCCCTTTCCTGATTCACTCGTAAAAACCGACCCTAAGCAGCGGCCACGTATGCCACACGTGTGCCGCATTTTCTGCCTTAGGAGGAAATATGGTCCGCAAGACTGGCCAGATGATTCGCCGCGGATCCAGCACATGGCTGGTCCACATCTACGTCGGCCGCGATCTGGTAACCCGGAAATGCATGTACCTCGGAAAGCCCATTCGCCGCGGCCTCCGCGACGCGCAGGGCCTATGCCATGTCTATCGCTGCTGGGAAATAAGAAAGGTAAATCCAGCGTGAAGAGTCTCAGAACAATGACTTAAGGGATTTGCACGTCGGAACTGACCATTCGCTGTACAATGCTCTCGTAATCCCACTAGAACAGCTCGCTGCGGAAGAGCCCATTATGTTGCAGCTGAGACCATTAATGAAGACTTTCGCATTCGTGGCGTGCGCCTTCGTGCTTTTGCCGATCTCTGTGATATGGTCGCAAACCTCTCTCGCGTCAGGTGACTCTTATTTACCCCCCGAGGCGCAAATCGCAGATCCCAATATAAAAGCCATCCTGGATTCTGCCGAAAAGGCGGCACAACTCGGCGGCTACGAGAAATATTCCGCACTGTTACAAAAGGCACTTGAAGTCGCGAGCAAACAACAATCTCAGTCGGATGCTGCAATCATAGAGGACGATATTGCGGTTTACTACTTTACCCAAGGAAAACTGGACGACGTCAAAACGTACTTGCTCAAATCCTTGTCTGATGCAACATCATCATCAAACCTCATCGTGCAGGCGGATGTTTTGGTGCGCCTATCTGCGATTCAACAGGCAGGCGGTGACCTCGATCAGGCTCTGAAAACAGTTGAACAGGCGTTGGAGATCTCAAGAAAGAGCAAGAACCTGTATATCGAATCACGAGCCCTGGGTGAAATGGGCCGTCTTCAGCTTCTGGACCACAAGACGGCGGATGCGCGCGCATCCACCGAGGAAGCACTCAAAATCGACCACGCTAATCACTACATGTGGGAGCCGGAACATCTTCTCTACCTAGCTACAGTCAATGTGGTCGAATCCAACAAGGACAAAGCGATCGAACTCGGCGGTGCAGCAAGGGATCTCGCAATAAAGGACGAAGACTATTTAACCTTCATTCAAGCGTCGCAATTCCTTGGGCAAGGATACGTGTTTACCGGTCAAGCAGAGAAGGGCATCCGGATTCTTGAGCTTTCGCGGCAAGGTATTTCAGAGCAAGGTAAACAGCTGTTTCAGCACCCGGATCAGTTTAGCCACTTTGTTTCCCTTCCCTTTGAGAAAGTCACCTATCTAGAGGCGCTCGGAACTGCCTATGAAGCCGCCCAAAGAATCGACGATGCAGTAAAGGTCTGGCAGGAGCTCTTTGACACGGCGACGACGGCAGGTTTCACGCTAGCACGAGCCGAGAGTGCTCAGAGGTTGGCTGATCTCTACAAGGGAACACACGATACACAGAAGTCAATAGACTTCTATTCGATTGCTGCAGAAACCTATGCTGCCGCGGGCGATCACAAGCAGGAGCTCGTTGCGCTGAGAGCCGAGGGGAATGAGCTATATCAAACGGGTCAAAAAGATCGAGCTCTCGACATTGAAGAAACGCTTCTATCGATGGCAAAGGCGTCCAGCGATACTCAATCCCGATTCCTTGACGATCTGATCATCGCGGAGCTCCTCGACGGTACCACACAAACCGATCGCGCTCAGGCAGTATTGGAGGATGCAGACTCGCTCGTCGATTTAAGTGGGGCGGTCACGGGTACTAAACCAGGGCTTGTAGAGGAACTATATACCAGACTCGCAGTTATATACATCAAGCGCCAGGACACTCAAAGGGAGCTGATAGCCATCGAGAAGGCGATTCCTCCAGCAATATCCCTAGCGAACGCGCAGGGGGATGAGAAAAATACAAAGCCGCTGGCCACGCTTGTGCCGACGTTGGAAAAGCAAATTAACGAAAGTCATTTCCGGGAGATGGCCGATAAGCTTTACGCAGAAGGAAAGTTCGCGGAAGCCTTGCCGTGCTTTGAGATACTCCGGTACTTCGATGAGACCGACGCCGCCTGGAACAATAAGTCCAAAGAATACAGTTCCGCCCTGGGCACCGATCCAGTAGCTATCAAGCTGAACGATCTTCTTTCGAAAATAATGGCGCAAGATGATGGACCAGAACTTTTAGCGAAGAACATCAATGAGATGGGCCCAATCGTTGCAGAACTGAGGCTACATAGCTTGGGCCTCTTGATCGGCTTTTATTCGACACATCAGCGGCCAGATCTGGTCGTAAAGTATGCGGGGGAGGCACTGCCACTCATCACAAATAGCAGCGATGCTGTGTCTCCGTCGTTCTCTTCTGCAATTTATTGCGAACTTGCGACGGCGCAAATGCAGCAGAAAGATTTTAAATCAGCAGTTGATTCTGCTGACACGTGCCTAGCAATCGCCGACAAGGTTGGTACCCCGGAGGTCTTGTATTTTGCGCACCAAACTTATTCGTGGGTTTTCGATGCTGCGGGAAGGCACGATGAAGCGCAGAAATCGGCAGAGTACCTGGTGACGCATTCCTCGGCTAATCCGACGCTTTGGATCGGACTAGCTTGGTTTAGCTCTGAAAAGGGTGATTACGCTGCTGCACTTGATGCAATGAACAAAGCTCTCGGACTTTATCATGCCGCTAAAGAAATGAAAGGGGAGGCCGATACCAGAGTTTCGATTGCAACTCTTCCCGGAGGCATCACAGGCTTGACGCTCGAACAGCGACGTGCACATTTGGAAGTCGCTACTTCGCTATATCGTGCACTTGGCTCCAGTGAAGGGCAGATTACGTCGCAGACGTACTTGGCGGCTCAGTATGCAATGAATGGTGACGAAGGAAGGGCACGCGAATTGTTCCAGGGGGCGCTCAAAATTGCTCGTGACATTAAGAAGCAAACCCTAGAGGCCTTTGTCTTTTCCCAAATGGCGCTTGCGTCTGCAACAGCTCACGATTCAGCACATGCCGCTGATTACCACGAAGAGGCGGCTAGACTCTATCACGAGCAAGGTGACCTCGCAAACGAGGCGATGCAATTGAAGGGCGTCGCGGACGCTCTGAACGAGTCGCATGACCTCGCAAAGGCTCTACAGGAGATCTTAAAGGCCTGCTCTGTCGCGGATCGCAGTGGTAGCTACAGCCCGAGATATTGGGTACGCACAACACTTGGGGAAATATATGAATCACTAGGCGAATATGACAATGGAACCTCCGTTTTCAGAGAGGTTAAGCAAATTGCCGACGAGGCGAATCAGCCGCTCCTGTCTGCATTGGCGTCGTTGGCGATAGCCCGCGCTGTGGCGACTACGGGCGACTCAGAGGAGGCCTATCAGGAGGTTACCGTCGCACTCCCCATTTTCGAGCGCTTCAATGACACATATAATCAATATTTCGCGTACTCAATGTTGATGGATATTTACGGCAGTCGAGAATCAGATCGCAAAGATTTTGGAAAAGCGCTCGAGTTTTATCAAAAGGCAGAGCAACTTGCCCTGAAAGCGAATCCCGGAAAAGCCGCTGAAGCAGAACTTGACTTGGATTTGATTGAAATCTATTACAACGAGGGACGGTTTGGGGATGCGATTGCCAAGGCCGAGGAGGCGGCCGAGTATTTCAAAAACAACGACGATCAAGGAGATGAATCTGAGGCGCTTATTAGCCTAAGTGAAGCGCAGCGTTCTGATGGGGACTTAAAGTTGGCGGCCGCCAGCATCCAGTTAGCAGAACCTCTGGCAGAGGAAAGTAAGGATTTTTACACAATGGGACGGCTGTATTACGCACAGGCGGGTCTTCTTCGGCAACAGGGAAGGCTCGGCGAAGCGATCGAACGGTATGAGCGGGTTATTAATATGATCGAGGAATTAAAGGCAGGCAGCGATGCTGGGAGTTTGAGACATGTCGGCGAAGGCTATGGATTTGTTTATGACGATTTAATTGGGACGTACTATTCGTTAGCGCAAGCAGAAAAGCCGTCAGCTGGTCAGGCAGCCGAGAAGGCGTTCGAATATGCAGAACTGAATAAAGCAAGAGGTTTTTCGATTTCCTGGGGATCCGCCTTCGCTGAAGGCTTGCGCCGGACTGTCCCGGGCGCTCTACAGGAGAAGGAGTCGACTATCAATAGTGAGCGCGTGGCGCTTCAATCGCAGTTGCAAGGAGAGGCGATGATGGCTGGTGCCCGCGCTACGAAGCATGTGAATCAACAATTGGAGGCGCTTAGAAAGACTGAGAATGAATTTGAAAATCAGCTCCGGATCGCCAGTCCAGCCTATGCGGAAGTACGTTACCCGGAGCACATTGCGATTCCGCAAATACCGTTGCACACCGGGGAATTGCTGGTCGAACTGAAGAGCCTCAAAGAGGCAACACTAGTGTGGTTGATCGAGGGTGGAGAGCGGGAATCGTCTCTCATTGCCTTCTATAAGGTTGACCGAACAAAGGCCTGGTTTGCCGAAAGAATCTTGAAGATTAGGGATGCATTCAATGCGGGGCATCCAGAGCAGTTTGACTCTGCGGTAACGGATGAACTTTTGCGCGCTCTCTTCCCCGAATCGGCTCTTCAGCGACTGAAGGCGGCGAACAGCATCATAATAGTTCCCGACGATCTGTTCTTTCTTTTCCCCTTCGAAATGTTGTCTTCAAATGGACAGTTCATTTTTCTCAACAAACCGATGGAGTATTTTCCGTCAGCGGGCGCATTGCGGCTCGCAAGGACGGCTATTCACACAACTGCCAATAGGCAAGAGTCTTTTATTGGCGTCGCGGATCCGATCACGTCAGCGGATGATCCCCGGTACGAGGCTGCTAGTCTTTCCGGCACCTCTGCGCTTGATGGAGGAAACCGAGGGGCAGGTTCGAGATCGGTAGAGAGCATTGTTCAACGCGGCTATCAGCTGGAGCGGATTCCGGCTACAGCTGCTGAAGTCAAAGGGATTGTGAGCTTGTTCTCTTCGTCTCAGGCGAAGACCAAAACGCTGATTGGGTTGGACGCATCGAAGGAGCAGCTCCTGCATACAGATCTGGCGCAATATGACTTCATTCACTTCGCCACGCACGGAATTCTTCCAGTTGAATCAGGGATCAAGGAACCGGCACTGGCCCTGTCTTATGACGGCCTGAGTAAGGATGACATGCTCCTGACGCTTTCAGAGATACTTGATCTCAAACTCCACGCGAATCTAGTGGTTCTTTCAGCGTGCAACACTGGTTCCGGAAAAGTGACGAGAGCAGAAGGTGTAGCTAGCCTAGGTAGCGCTTTTCTGGCAGCGGGATCCGAGAGCGTTCTAATGAGCCTATGGCAGGTCAGTGATGAGTCAACGGCATTGTTAATGAAGGAATTCTACAAGAACCTGCTGAGTGGAAAATCGAAGGTCGAGTCACTAGCGGCAGCCAGAGCCGTGATTGTATCGAAAGGCTACGACAGCCCATTTTTTTGGGCTCCATTCATTTTAACGGGTGAATGAGTCCGCTCGCGAGATTACAGCCAGGGAACCGTTTGAGGCTGTAGCGACCAAATGGTGACCGTTCGATAGATCCGCAGACCACGTACGAAAATGCCCATTCGTATCGGGTTGCGAAGCGCTGAGAACCGTACCGTCTCTAAAACTCGCAACAAGCCCGACGGGAGTCCCATTAGTCTTCCGGACATAGTAGAGAACTACTTCAGAATAGACCGACTTCGACACAGGTCGACCGTCAAGGAGAGTCCCCGAAAACAGATGTTCAGGTGCTGGCGAAGGCTTCGTCGATTGCGCCCCGCGGGAGTTAATCTGCATGCCGACAAATAGGAACTTCTTGATCACATCAGCAGCAATTGCATAATCAAGGTTTTGACCCTCCTCACCCATCGCCACGAGGCCAAGGATTGCACCCGAATCGTCCACGACTGGACCGCCAGAATTCCCGGGGTTAATTGCAGTTTGCAGCTGCAGTACGTTGGCCTCGTGTTTTGATCCATCACTGTAGGTCCACGTGTATCCGTCCCGAATCTGACTCACGACCCCTGTGCTATATGACCAAAGGTTTCCATGAGGGTGACCTATTACATGGATGTCCTCTGCAACTTCAACTTGACTAATGTCGCCGACCGCAAGAGAAGGCAGGTTCGCCGGCGGATCGACGATTTTCATCAGTGCAAGATCGATGCGCGGGTCCTGATAAACGACCAATGCTGCATGTGCCTTGTCTTCGGATAGATCCGGACTCCCGCTCGGCTTGAGGAAGACGATCCCACCAGGGTAACCATTTACGACATGCCAATTCGTCAGCACATAACCACGAGCATCAACAATTGCTCCAGCGCCTAAGCCTTCTGGATTGAATTTCTCGCTTGCGTCGAAACTTCCCACGACGACGACAACGACGGATGGTGATACGCTCTTGAAGATCGCTTCTCCGCGTAGCCCTCTCGTCAAGATGGGATCTCGATATTTTGCTATCGCGGGTGCTTCTGCATCATAAGTACGGAATAGGGTTCTTGCGCTCAATACTTCTGCGTAGTCGCCTCCAGCAGCGATTGGCCCCTTGTCGGCAGTGAAGACTACCTTCTCGAGCTCGCTCACTGAGGGAACCTGAGATTTGAGCTTCATCGGAGCCGCGATCAGGCCGCAAATGCAAGAAAGAATCACGAGGAAAGAGGAAAGACGAGATGCTTTCATGTTGCCCCCTTGTTGAATATGCAGGTGCGATGTTTGGCAGACATTCATACCATCGAGATTACTGCTGAATGACAACAAGTGTAGCTCTTCGAAACCATGCCGAAGCGTTATTGAGTATGTAATTCATAATAAACAGTTTACACTAAGGATAGCTCGTAGCCTGGGCAACACTCATCCTCCTTCGAAGCCATGCGCGACAGGAGAAGTGACACGTCGATAGCTGAGAATGGGAACCACCGCCCCGAAATCAAGCACGGATTGTCCGCCGTTGGATTCTTGGAGTTTGAGAGGGATCAAGCTATTTGCTGCAATTCTTTGGTGTCACAAAATCATACGTTCTTCGTATACTTCAGTGTGCCCATTGAAATCTCTCCTACCCCCAATCTCTATGTCGTGGAGTTCGAGTTTGAGCGGCCGCACCTTGGAATCTCTGTCGTCCTATTGGCCGCGCGTGCATTAATGGCAAAATTGAAGGCATGGAGGTTGTTCCCGGAACGCAGGCGTAGCGCCTCACAAGTGCGACTCTGTTGTGCAGACGGCGCAAGTACCTATTGAAGTTTGCATAATATAGTTACAGAGGAAATAGTTCCGCTTGTTGCCAGAAGGCGCAGACCAGGGTTGGGCGAACGGCGCATCCGGTGGAGCGCCTGGCGGGCATGTTGGCTCAACTGGCCGAAGCTGGCCGGACAGAAATTGGGCAACTCGTGCTGCTTCCAGTAGGACCACACATACTTGACCGGATTCAGTTCCGGGGCGTAGCCGGGCAGGAACTCGATCCAAAGCCGCCCGCGCTGTTGTCGAATGAACTCCCACACCGCCGCGCTGCGATGCGCCGCCAGCCCGTCCCAGACGATCAGCAATCTGCCGGGTATGTGGCGCAGTAAATGGGTGAGGAAGAGGATCACTTGCGGCGAGCGGATGGCGCCGGGAAACAAACGGAAGTAGAAGTTCCACCAGGTTATGCCCGCCATAGCCGACAGCGTCTTCCAGTTAAAGTGATACTGCAGCACCGGCGTCTCTCCTTTCGGCGCCCAAGTACGGCAGCGGTGGGGCCGATCGCTCAGCCCACTCTCGTCGATGAAGACGATGGTCCGGCCTTCCGTTCGGGCTTTTTTTTAATCTCCGGTCAACGCTTCTGTTTCCATGCGCGGATTTTCTCCTCATCCCGCTCCAGTGCCCGGCCCGTGGGACGCTGGCAACTCCAGCCCAACTGCCGCAAGATGCGCCAAGCCTGCGACGGGTGATACTTCACTCCGCATTCCCGCTCGATTAGATAGGCTACACACCAGCATGTCCACAGCGAGGTCTCAAAACCCAGCGCCTGGGGGCCGCGCTTTAGGCTTTTCTCGATGCGGCGCAGGCCCTCAGTGCTCAGACGAGGCCTGCGCCCCGCGCGGCCAGCTTTGCGCAGCGCCCGCTTGCCGCCCTGTTCCAGCTGCTTCGCCCACCGGCTTACCGACTGCCGATGCGCTCCCACCCGCCGCGCTACTTCGGCCTGATGAATCCCCTCCCGGAGCAGATCGACTGCGCCCAGTCGCCGCTGCTCCAGCTGATCGAAGTCCCGTCGCACTCCCGCCGCATTACCTATGACGAGAACATAACACGAAACATCAGAAATGTCACTATATTATTCAAAGGTCAATAGGCGCCACAAGGAGGCAACTTGACCGAGATTGCAGCGACGCGAAATTTCGATCTCAATATCGAGAAGATCTTGGAAGGATGGGAAACTTGCCACGCTGTGCGAGAAATTATCGCCAATGCCCTCGATGAGCAAGTCTTATCGAAAACAAAAGATGTGGACATTCGCGAGGACAGTACCAGCGCTTGGCATATTCGCGATTATGGGCGGGGCTTGAAATACGAACACCTGACACAAAACGAGAATGCGGAGAAGTTGGGGAACCCCAGCAAAGTGATTGGCAAATTTGGCGTCGGCCTCAAGGACGCACTGGCAACTCTCAACCGACGCGGCGTTGAAGTACTAATCCTTTCCAAGTTTGGCGACATCACGCTAGGGCAAATGCCAAAGCACGGCTTTTCTGACATCGTGACCCTCCACGCTGTCGTGCATCCGCCTGCCGACCCATCTTTTGTCGGCACCGATGTGACCCTCAGAGGCGTTACAGAGCGAGAAATCGAGGATTCGAAGAGCTTCTTTCTGAAGTTCTCCAACGAATCTGAACTGGATGACACTCCGTATGGCCAAATTCTAAGAAAAGACCCCAGCAAGAACGCACGTATCTACGTTACCGGAATGCTCGTAGCTGAAGAAGAGAACTTCGCATTTTCATACAACATCACTTCATTGACCGCAGCAATGCGCAAGGCACTGAATCGCGAGCGCACGAACGTTGGGCGTACCGCATACACGGACCGTGTGAAGCAGATGCTGCTGGCTTCGAATGCAAGCGCTGTCGCAGACACATTGGCCGCCGATTTGCAAAAGATCGAAGCCGGAACCAATCACGATGAGGTCAAGTGGATGGATGTTGCTACGCACGCATGCCAAATTCTTAATGCTTCGAAGAAGGTGCTGTTCGTCACCGCGGCTGACCTGTTCACATATAAAGACGCCATTGACCACGCGCAATCCGACGGGCTCAAGATTGTCACAGTACCGGAGAACGTTAAGACTTCCTTGCGGGGAATATCAGACATGCTGGGCAATCCTGTCCGCGACCTGTCCGTTTACCAGTCCGAGTGGGAACACAGCTTCACATTCAAGTTTGTAAGCCGCGAGCAACTAACTAAGTCGGAGCGGACCGTCTTCGACCAGTGGAAAGCAGTCACTGGGCTCATCGGTGGACTTCCAAGAACCGTCAGGGAGATTAAAATTTCTGAAACGATGCGCCCTGACCTCCTCACGGGCGACCAGACTGAGGGGCTCTGGGATTCTGCCTCAGGCAGCATCATTATCCTGCGCGCGCAGCTCGCATCATTACGAAAGTTCGCAGGCACACTTCTGCATGAGAGCGCCCACGCAAAAACCGGCTATGAAGATGTGTCCAGAGAATTTGAGAATGAATTAACGGACATGCTTGGCCGAGTGGCGTCTTTGAAGCTCTGACGCGAGGCCTTTGGGCACCGACAAGTTCCGAGAAATCCCGGCGCCCTCAGCGGAGCCAATACCTGAGATTACGCTATACTGTCCGACATGGATCTAGACAATATTCTCGCCATGATCGATTCTGAAATTGCTCGCCTCAAGCAGGCTCGTGTACTGCTGGCCGGCATCGCAAAAACCGCTGGAAAGCCAGGGACGGCAGCATCCTCCAAGCCAAAGCGCAAGCTAAGTGCAGTGGCCAGAAAGAAGATTGCAGCCGCACAACGAAGGCGATGGGCTGAAGTGAGGAAAGCAGCGACAAGAAGTTAACAGCCGCGGAAAGACAGCGAGAGTGGGCTACTATCAGGGAGTCTTAGTGAATTACCTTCAAGTGGATGGTCGCAGGTCAGAAAGTTCGCCCAAGCGTTAGCTTAGGTGGCGGAGGTGTCATTGAGCCGCGCGATCAACGACACCCCTCTTGAATCCCGATAAAACCTGTTCTCCCCCGCACTCGGTGTGCCGATTGTGTTCCCAATTGCGGGTCAACCCCCGGCCCTCGGGGATGCAGCAGGTGCTGAACCCCCGTCAGGGTCCTCTTTCCTGATCCACCAATAAAAGCCAACTCTAAGCAGCGGCCACGTGCGCCACACGTGTGCCGCTTTCTTCAACTTAGGAGGGAATATGGCCCGCAAAACTGGCCAGATTAATCGCCGCGATCTAGCACATGGCTGGTCCGCATCGGGGTCGGCCGCGATCCGGAAACGCGTAGACGCTAGTACATCGGCAAGTTCATTCACGGTGGTCTGCGCGCTGCTCAGGCCCACCTCAACCGCATGCTGGTGGAACGGGACCTTCGTCGCAACATCCGCTCTTCCCGGCAAACCGTCGGCCAGTATCTCGATCACTGGCTCAACATCTGTGCCCGTCCTCGACTGCGTGCCAAGAGCTTCTGCGACTACTCGAACCTGCTCGCACGGTATGTTCGTTCAAGTTTGGGCACAAGACCCTTTGGGGAGCTTTCGCCGGCAGAAATTTGACGCTCTGCAGCGAGCTGCTGAACCGAAAGCTGTCGGGACGCACGATTCGCTACACGCACGCAGTCCTCTCTTCATTACCAGCGCACGTTGGTGGCGGAAGCCGCCCAGGCGCTGGTTGCCTCCAACCCGCCGTAGGATCGGAATTTGAAGCTGCGTAGGAAAGGAAAGCGGGCTCGTGAATCTCTACGCCGTAGGGCATCTGCCTGCAATCGCATTGGCTTCCGGTGACACTGACCAATTAGCGGAGCTATCCTCATAGTTAACAGGATGGAAGAGCCCAAAATCACGCGCACCGAGTGGGCAGAACTGCAGGTCAAGGAACTGCTGTCAGTCCCGTTCGTTTCCGGGTTTGTGTTTCGCAGCCCGAAACACAACGACCCGGACGAAAAAGAAGTCATCGACCACCTAATTATCCACCGGGACCGGTGCATCCTTCTTTCTCAGAAGGCGCAGGAGGAGCCCGACAAGCGGACACCCGAGCGCAATGAGTTATGGGTGCTGAAAAATATACAAAATGCACTCAAACCGATTCGCGGTGTCATCAGGAACCCTGACGACCGCCCAAAATGGTGTGAACATCCTCGGCGTGGCAGGGTCGAGTTTGACAGCATCCCCCCGATCATTCACGGTATAGCGCTAGCTGAGACATGGCGGCCGGTCGATCTGTCGTCATCCGCAGCCGACCTGCCGCTGGAGCACATGGGAGTTCCAGTCAGCTATTTGTCGATCAATGACTTCCTGAATCTCGCGATGCAGCTCAGGACCGTTCCGGAGCTTCTGGAATATCTCAATGCCAGAAGGTCGCTGCCCGAAGCCGCCTTGCGGCGCATGGGGGATGAATGGAGCTTGTTTGAGTTCTACCTTCTGAACGGCGGGGACTTCACAGGATGTAGCGGCCACGATGATGCCCGGCAAAAGCTTGCCGCTTACGCCGACGCCGTAGCGGAAGCACTGGAGCGGAATGCGGAGCATCGCTTTTACAGCGGCCTGCTGGAGTATGTCGCCGACTGCCTGGCCGTCCGCGATCCAGATTATGCGCAGGGCCTCAGCGACGATCTGGTTGCCTTGTTTGATCCCGATGGGGCGCGAAAGAACTATATCCTGCTCCAGGAAATTCTGGTAGACCTGCGATTGCGCGAGCGTGCGGAGCTGGGCCGGGCGTTTCACAGCGTAAGCGAACGCGTTGCCGAGCAGGGAGATGGCCTCAGCTTTCAGGCATCGCATATCGAAGGCAAAGACAGGGTGTTTCTGTTTGTCGCTGCGAGAAACCGCACCAAGGCACAGATATCCGAGGCCATACATACACTTGCCGGGGCCGCGATGGCTCACTTCAGAAAAAGCAGTTGCTTGGCGATTGTGGACCGGGACGGCAAGCATTACGATCTCGCGTTGTCCCGACCTGACTACCAACTGACAGCCGACGACGAAAGCGCGGCGCAAAAGCATTTCGGGCATTTGCGGATACGCGGCGTAGATGTAAGCCGACTCTGAGCGTCCGATCTCTGGTCAATGCGTTGGCGTCCCTGCGTGCAATCTTTGACCAGTACAGATTCGACCGGTAATTAACGATGGCTATCAGTATTCCACTCGACAATGACGCTATCGCTTGGCTCAACGGCTACGCGTCGGATGTGCGCGATACGTACGGAGCGGAATTCAGTGCGGCGGAGGATCGTTTTGCGCGCTGGAGACCATTGTTACGGCGGTTCACCGATGCCGTTGATTATGTCCTACAGAACGGGCGCGGCCACTTTAGCGCCGTGAACGAAACCCATAACGAGCTGTGTATCGCCAGCGCTATCCTTGCCAATCCGAATCCCCGCATTGTGCGCCTGGACTATGAGCCGCCCCTGCCCGGCTGCGCCAAGTCGATTGATTGTCGGGCAACGGCAGAGGACGGAACGATTTTTTGCGTGGAAGTGAAAACGATCAAGCCCGCCGCCAAAGACCGCTGGGAGCAATATGAAAAGGCGCAGCAAGAGCAATGGCTTCCTGGGAACGTGCATGTTGTTCTCTCCAGTGAGTGGCTGGGTGGCGAAATATGGCACTCCATGTTTGCGGCACGCGGCAGGATGCTGGAATACACGCTGGAATTGGAGGGAAAGATCGCGCAGGCCAAGCTAGGTGGAGACAACATCCGATTCGTGATGGCGTTCTGCGGTGAGGGGTTTCACTGGCGGCGCGATGAATTAGAGGATTTCGTCAGCTTTTATATCAGCGGAAGACACCGGGCCGATGATGCGTTTTCGCAGGCCGAGTTGAAATACATGGCGGAAAAGAATCTTCGCTTCACTCGCACCATCAACAGCTTTGCCTGCATGAGCCGTCCTCAGGGCACGATTCGTCAAAGGCCGATTCATTGGAACGTCCAGCCGCCCCGCGATATGTTTAGCTGAAACGCTCCAGAATTGGGGTCAATCGACCTTTATAGCAATTGGCAGTGAACCGATTCAGCGTTTGCCTTTAGGCGGCTTCGGTGCTCGCCGGATTGCTTTGTCTTCCTTCTGTAGCTGCGCCTCTACTTTGGCGAAAGATCGCGGAATCTCGTCTCTCAGCGTCGTGAGCATGTCTGAAATCACATAATCATCGAAAACCGGCTCCGAGAAGCACACGAGCACGGCGAGCTGCGTCAGCGTATGTGCGGTATTCTGACCCGGTTCGGTAAGTCCAGCGTTGCTGCGCCCTGCGAGCAATCCTTCATAGTCGCCGATCAGTCCGAGACGGACGTACATGCTCTTTATTCCGGCGTGCACATTGTCGTTACCCATTTGATAATGGGCGCGCATTTCAGTCCGACCGGCGGCTTCTTCTAAGTGGGTAAAGTTCGGCCTCTCCTTCTTCAGGTGATAGGCGGCCCAGCCATAATCGGAGTGGAAATTCTTACCGTATTTGGTGATGACTTTCTCGTGCGCCTTCGTAATCTTCGCTTGCATGCGAGGCGTCATCGGCTTGTAGCCAAGCTGCGGCGAACACGCGATATATTTGTCCATCGCGCGTTTGGATTCCACTGCCTGATGATCGATATAGCGTTCCGCTATCTCATCGCCGTATTGGAGGATGACGGCCGCCACGACCGCTATTTCGTGAAGGGTTCTCCAGCGTGCCATAGCGCCGTCGGCAAAGCCATTTTCCAGTAGGCACAGAATCTCATCCGTCACCTGGCAAGCACCCACAAGCAGGCGTATTAGTAGCTTTCGGGAGCGGCTATTCTTATGTTTTCTGCGGCTGCTCTCGCGAACGTCGATTTCCTTGCACCATTCGCGCGACATGGTAAGTAGCATGCGGAGCTGGCCGAGCGGCTTGCCCCACCTGCCGTCCATGCGTTTGCGAAACTCCAGAATGTCAGCTTCCTGCAGACTGTTCTCATTCGGCCATTGCAACTTCAAGTTCTTCAACACATTCTTGGCGATTTTGCCTGCCATCGAAGGGAGAAGCGCGGGGAGCTGCTCGCCGTAAAAACGCTCCAGGCCGCGAATAACCTCCTCAAGGTCAGAATCATTAATCGTGATGTCTACGTGTTTCCCGCGCGCTGCTCGCGGTGATGCAAAGGGTTCGGCGCTGCCGCTCAATATGTGCACGGCCATCTGGCGGCTAAGCCCCTTCGGTGCCTTAACATCCTGCAACTTGAACTTCTTTGAAATCTGGTGCTCAAGAAATAGGGCCGGGAGATTACACACGGCCTCATTGAGCGCGTGTTGAAGTGTTTCTCGGGATCCGGAGCGTTTCGACGCGGCAGCTATTGTCATTTCTGCGACCTGCACATGTCATTGAGGAGCGTTTCGCCCAATGTATCGGGAATCGAACTTTCCCATTTTCCGCCCCCGCGACTCGCCAGGAGATTGCCCGAGGCGCTGTAGCTCGCGAAGGATACCGTACGCAACTGCCGTGTTGTGCAATTGAATTCATACTGGTTAAGCGAATATGGGCCGGAGGAGTCGGCCGCTCCCTGCATTTCCTTGGTCCATAGCTTCATGGAAGCAATCGTGGAATCATCGAACGTCTGCATGTCGATGTAGAGCTGCGAATTCTGCTGCGTGCCTATCGAGCGCCAGCGATCCGCCGTGGCAAGGCGCTTAAAACCATTTGCGGCGCGGCGGAAATCAACTGCCGCGCTGTGCCAATCGTCGGCCTTGAGATAAGCGTCCGAGCGCTTGATGTAGAGGTCGGGAAGTGTGGTGGAGCTGAAGAATCCCCTCTGCACGTTGTCATGCAGGAAGCTTTTGGAGAAGTCCTCGTACTTGAGGTTCGGGAAAAAGGTCTGGTTGAGTTTGCGCGCGACCGCCTCATCCGAGGCAGGCTTGTACTCCGGATAGATCGCGCGGAATTGATCGATGTTCATCAGGAACGAGACGCCGCCCGTCTGCAGCGAAATGGCCGTGGTCAAGTCGCGGATGGCAAGTGCCCATTGTTCGGTTTTCAGGTAGGCATCAGCCCTGTTCTCGTAGCTGTCCGATTGCTGCAGCTCGCGGGGCCTGAGCCGGATGGCATCGCTGAAATCGGAAATGGCGTCGTAGGTATTTCCCAGCTCCATCTTCGCCAGTCCACGGTCGTTAAAGGCACCGTAGTCATTCGGGTCGAGCGCTACGGCCTTATCGTAGTCAGGAATGGCCTGCTGAAACTGCTTGAGACTGAAATACACTTCCGCCCGGTCCTTGACGGCGGGAAGCAGGTTCGGGTCGAGCGCCAAAGCCTTGTTAAGCTCGCCCAGCAACCGCTGGTTCAATTCCGCGCGTTGCGCATCGGTCCAGTTCATCGACTTGAGGAACACTGCCTGCTGAAGGATATGGGCCTTGTAGAAATGGGGCAGCGCGGAATTCGGATTCAGCTCCGCTGCTCTATCCAGATTGTCCATCGTAGGCTTAACGGAAGGGTCATTCCAGGTGCTGAAAAAGCCATAGTACAGACCGGCAAACAGGTAAGCGCGGTAATCATTGGGAAACCGCTGTTTGAGCTGGTCCATATCCGTCTCAGTCCAGGTACAGGCCGATGCCGTCTTTTCCGGGGCCGTCGCCCCGCTATTCGTGAATCGCACGGCATCCGCGAGATTTGCGTGAATGGCGGTATCCAGGTCGCGCATCGCAGCCGCGTCATCGCCGCCGTCGTGTTCGAGCTTCGCTTTCATGGCGAGCATCGCAGCCTGCGTATCCTTGGCGTTCTCGGAACTTGTGTTGTATTTGAGCGCGTTATTGATGTCCGACAGGATCGCCGCATGGTCCTTCCCGCTGCAGAGTGAACCCAGGCGCATCGTGTATCCGTCCCCATAGTCCGGGTATTTGGCAAGGATGCGGTTGAGCGCGGGCAGCAGTGCGTTGGGATCGTTGTTCCCCTGCGTTTGCTTCATAGCGTCGCCGAGCATCCGCTCGGGCTCGGTGGGCGCAGCATTTGGGAAGGGCTCGACCCGCATCTCGTCCGGCTCTGCCACACCCGGAATGAGAATTGGCTCCGGATGCGTCTGAGCAACACTGCTTTGAGGGTGCGTGTGGGGCCAATATCGGTACACGAGAAAGGCCGCTACCGCGATTAGCAAGACAAGAAGGACAAACCTGGGCAAACGAGCCATTGGATTCCAATCATGACGGCAGTGTTGTGATTAGCTATTTTCGCATTTACTGCATCAGTAGCGGGTCGCTCGAAGGGCCGCAAGCGGCACAGCCCCTCCCCGCCCCGGCATCTCGGATCAGGTATCAAGCATGTCCCATTCCTCTCCCAACACCCAGCGCAGCGCCGAGAGCTTACCGTTAATCATGCCCCACTCGAAGTCATCCCACGGGCCGTAGTTGTTTTTGCCGAGCTTGCGTTCGGCTCTCTTTGCCGCCTTGAGCGCACCCTTCCAGATCGTATCGACAGTATGAGATTGTCCATACCCCTTGTGCCGTTTCCAATTAGCTTCCCACTCTGCACGGGTAACGATCTTGTGCTTGCCTCGCTCGATACTCCACGCGAGAATCTTGTGCCGGTTGTACCAAACCTTGGTCGTCAGCTCATCAATCGAGTGGAGAATTTCTCCAAGCCTTCGGGGTTCTTCCACCCATTCCTGCTCAATCATCAAGTCAGCAAACTGTGCTGAGCGAATGCGCCGCAATGCTTCGCCCAGCATGATGAAGTACAAAGACCTCACCCGCGAAAAGTACGCCGCCATGTCCGGATGTGGCAGCTTGTTGCTGGCATTGGGGTGGCTAAAATCCTTGGTGTTGTGGGTACGAAGGCATAGCGCGTTCCTGCCGGGGCCTTTGCGGAAACTACGTCCGCATAAATCTCAATCAGAATGGCGTCGTCGATCCCGTTGCGCTGCCGGTGGAATGGAGCCCGTTTGTCGATGGCACGCTGCGCCGCGCGCAGCTTCACCGCATCTGAGGTTTCGATGGTGGGCGTCCCCGCAAACAGCTTTTCAATCCGGCCGACTGTTTCCACAGCCGCTTCTCCTAAAGTCGGCAGGCGGTGGTCCACTTCGCTGAGTTGGCGCAGGACGTTGCGCATTTGACGTGGGTCGCCGAACTTTTCCACTACGTCTTTCACGCGCTTCAATGTACTGGAAAGGCTGCGGCTGCTTTCCTCGATAATCCTGGCTTTATTCCGCGCGAACTCGTCCACAACGATGCGCGGCAGGATGAGCGCGATGTCGCCCTCGCGGATCAGTTCTTCCAACGCGGCCAGAATGGCCTGCTGCTGATGGTCTTTGGCGGCGTCTAGCCAGACGCAGGTATCAATGAGGACATGGAATGTTGATTGCGGGCTACGTTTGGGCACATGCGCCTCGTTAGCTTAGATTTGCGGCTACAGATAGCAATCATATCTATATACCCCTACCTCCGGTTGGAACCAATCGCTTCGCCTTCTCGGACAAGTGCCCAGAAACCTTGTTGTGAAGATTGCTGCCCCAGTAGTGGACGATAAGGGATTATCAATCACAATCTCCGTTCGGGATGTGCGATGCGGGCCGGGATGGACGTTTGGGGACCTAGCTTAAATGCTCCGATCACGCACAGTCGCATTAGCGGTTTCCGGAAAGGCCGCGCCGCGACTATCGTCATCATGTCGCAGCCACAGCTAGCAGGCGTGTAGGACACTGACTGGCCATCAGCAGATCCGACTCCGCGTGGCGTGCCAGTCTTCCGGGCGGCCAGGTTTTGGTGTGCGGTCCGTGTGCCGCGCTACGCAAGACGTGCTGCTTGCTAAGAAGGGTTGTCTACTTGCCCAGATGATGCTGGTTTCTCCCTCGGATCGCGGCCGTTACAGTAGACCGGGCAGATTTGGGAACGAAAACTGGGTCATGCTCCAGGCTTTTGGACGTTATCAATACCGAAAAACTGGCGCGATGCGGACTTCACAAAGACGGAAGCCGCGATCGCGCGGAACCCGCGCTCATCGAGGCTGCTGGGTTCCGCGGGAAGGCAGCTTTGGTTTCATGACCTGCCCGATTTCGCGTGCCTGCTTTATCGATCGAATGCCAGCCCCTTCCGGCTGCCCATTTCATTCCAGCGGCTCTGCCATCCGCCTCCCGGCGTTTGCTGCCAATTGGAATAGACCATCCCTTTTTCGTCCGTCGCGAAGACCTGCAGCCGTCCGTCATTGGTGTTGCCGCCAACGAAGACTGAGTGTGTCAGATTCGCTCCGTTTGATCTGCCGATAGCCGCCCAGGTGTTTCCCCACATGCCGCCCGGTTCTTCCGCAAGCCTGTAGACCTTTCCGTCCGATCCTGCGGCAATCAGCTCGAACCGGCCGTCCGAATTCTGCATATCGACAAAGCCGGAGCGCAATGAAGCTTCGCTCACTAGAGGCAGCTCCGACCAGCTACCCCAGGCGCCTTCCCGCGAATTCTGTGCGATGCTCCAGAGATTTCCGCCACGGTCGCCTCCGCTCCGATCCAGCGCGAAGACCGTCAGCCTCCCCGCCAGGGTTCTGCCCACCTGCAATCCCGGCTGGAGAATCTGGCCGTTGGGCGCGCCGAGACGCGACCATCGCTCGTCCCAGCCATTCTCGAGCGTCTGCCCAATCCGCCATAGCGCCGGATGCGCACTCCCATCCAGCACGAAGACGTCGACTCTCCCATTCAGATTCTCCGCTACCGCAAAACCGGGCTGCGCTCCACCTGGGGGCTTCGGCAGCATCTTCCAAGGCGACCATGCCACGCTCGGCGCTGCCTCCGTTGCCATCCACAAATCGCCGGACACATCCAGGCCGAAAACGCTCAGGCTTCCATCAGCATTCTGCGCCGCCTGCAGTCCACTCAGCGCACGGCCGGCTCCTCCCAAAACCGCCCACCGGCTCCAACTGCCGCCCGGTGTTTCCTGGCGAGCCGTGTACACGCCCCTCGCGGTCGCGGCGAACGCCTGCAGGGTGTTGTCCTGATTGCGAGCGATGGCCAGGCCGCCGTTCACGGCCGGCAGGCCCTCTGAGAATTCATCGCTCCAGTTGCTCCAACGATTCGCGGCGCAGTTCGGCTCGGCTGCCAGATCGCTACCGGCCTCCTGCCACGCGTGCCAAAGCCGCCCCTGCAGGTCGGCGGCGAATACTTCGAGTGCGCCGTTCTCGTTGATGCCAACGGACCCGGCATAGCGGCTGCCGGCGTGGAAGCGAATAATCAGGGCCGTTGCGGGATCGACCCTCAGCGTCACGTGGCCGGAAACATCCGCGCTTTGCGGAGTCCAAATCCCGCGCCACTGCTCGCCAGTATTGGCAATCGTCGTGCCGCCTAGCTGCGCGGTAAGGCGAGCTGCCTCGCCAGGAACTTCCGACGAAAGCGTCATGGTCGCGACGCTCGCCTTTGCGAACGGCATGCCCGCCGGATGAATCGTGACCTGCGCTACATGGTCCGGCTCGTTGCCCTGCATTTTGTTGATGACCGTGACGTACAGGTCTTGCCCCGCGCCCACCGCATACGCCGTGAGGCTCCAATCCTTCGGCGCATCGCTAGCGCGCACGAATGTTTCCAAGGGATGGCCGTGACCGCCAATGTTGAATGCTTTGATGCCGTACCCTTTCGGAGTAACGTAATAATCCGAACACGGGCCTTCTGTGCAGATACCCGGCGCCTTCCACACATTGTTTCGCGGGACCAGAGTGTCGGTATAAATCCACTGGTTGTTATGGAAGTTCACGCCGCTTGCGCCGTGTTCCGCCCACCAGTGCATGTAATCGAGCGCCCACAGCGCTGAGGCGAACGAGTTGCTCCCGTCGGGAACGCCACGCAAGTAGTCGTTCGATTCGGTGAGCCTGAATTTGAGTCCAAGCTTTCCAATGGGCTCGTAGTCGTTTTTATAGAGCCACGAGTAGGGGGTGTAAACGAGTTGCTGATCATGGGGAATCCCGGTCGGCTGCACAGGTTCGGGCGTGATCTCTTCGCCCTCCAGCCATGCAGGTGAGAGCATGTTCGCGATGCCCTCTTCGGCGGTGAGTGAATACTCGCCGGACACCATATCTCCCCCTACATAGTAATGGCCAAACGAGCCCAGGAAGTTGACCTTCGGATCGCTCTTCTCGCAGACGGCCAACAACTCCGGCCAGGCCGCACTCCTAAACGTCGACCCGCAGACGCTGCCAGTGAACCGCGACGCGAGAGTGTATGAGAAGGCATCCGGACCTGCGATAGGAACATGCGCCAGTCCGGGCGCTGTCGTGATGGCGCCGATGTACTTCCGCCACTCCTTGAGGTACGAGGGAAACGCGCTTCCGGCGTTGGTCATCGCGCGGGAAATACCGACCTCATACATCCGCGGATCCCGGATTGCCAGAGCTGGAGTTGCCTTGTTGGAGCGCGGCTGTGTGCATCGCGGATCATCGCCCAGGCACGAGCAGCCTTTGCCCGAAATGCAAGTGCACGCGCTGCTGTCGGTACAGAAGCTGTGGGCCGTGTGGTAATCGTCTTCATTGCCAGTGCTTAGCGCAGCGATGTTCTGTGCATAATGGCTCCAAAGGTACTGCGCAGTCTCGGCACTCTGTTGCTCGAGATCGGGAATGTCGCACGAAGCCGGATTGAGCATCCGAAACTGATAGATGATTTTGAGATTTGCCTGCTGAGCAAAATGGAAGAGCGCGTCGAGATCGGCGTGCGCGGGAAGCGGCGTTCGGCAGCTGTCGCCTGTTGCGGCCCCCACGCGCAGGCTCTTGATACCCATCTGCTGAAAGAGCGCGAGCGGTTGCGGATTAGTCTCTGGATCGAAGAGGTGTACGCCGGTCGCGAGGCCGTTGGTACCCGGCATTACGCTGGTGATCTCAAAGCTGAGCCCAGCAAAGTCTGGCGCGATCGGCTCGCGCTCCGCCATGTTCCGGTAATCGGCGTTCACCGAGATTTCAACCTTCGTCTGGGCTCCCAAAACACCCGGCATTAGCCCCAGTACCCAAATTAGGCATTCGGTTACAGTCAGCTTCACGTTTTTTCACCGATTTTGAGTTCTTCCGCTGCCGTAAGTCCGCTGCGGGGCGCAAAAGAGCCTGCGCCAGCTAAGTTCTGCATAGCGTACGCATTGAAGAAATCCGGGTCCGCACTACGCGACAGACCCGGTCTCGTTAGAAGAAGAACTTCATAGCGAGCTGACCGATGCGATAGCCATTGCGGTCGGCTGTAATTTTGCTGAAGTTGGTTAGGTTCGTGAAATTTAATTGGCCGGGGTTATTGAATTGCGGATGATTGAGCGTATTGAATGTTTCCAAACGAAATTGCAGCGAAGTTTCGCCGCCGGTGGTGAAGTTTTTGAATAGAGAAGCGTCAAGATTGTAGAAGCCCGGCCCACGTACCTGTTGCGCTTTACCGCCAAGGGGTGAGAAGTCCGATTGCCCGATGGTTGTGGCGGATGGAGGCTGAGCAAATGCGCTCGGATTCAGCCACTGATTGACATTGTGTGGACCTGCATACGGGTTCTGGCCCGCAACCTTGTTGGCATTACAGCCGAAATCCGCGGATGTTGCGGTCGGGCACGCGATGGTAAATGGCTGTCCACTTTGGTAGGTATAGATGTAGTTGAGGTTCCATCCACCTACCAGCGCGTCAGTCACCTTGCCCGCTCCGCTCAGAAACTGACGGTTTCTCCCAAACGGCAGTCCGTATTCACCTGATACATGCACCACATGCGTCGTGTCGTTTTTACACAGGATATAATCGCGTCCGATGCCGAAACCCGGCAGCCACTGTGCCCGGTAGCTCTCAATCAGTTCGCCGTTGCTCGTCGCTGACGCCATGCATTTGGAATAGGTGTAATTCGCCAGCAGAACGAGGTTGTCTTTGAATTGGTGCTGATAGACCGTCTGCAGAGAGTTGTAATTGCTTATTGCATTAGTAGCTACATCCTGCGGGCTCGCTGAGAAACTCGGGAACGGCCGGTAATTCGTCTGGTTAGTCCCCGGAGGCAAAATCACCTGAGGAGAATTTTGCGCCCCATATGAATCCTGGTTCCTTCCCAGAGACCCGACGTACCCGGTTTGGATCGAGTCGCGGGTCGTGAACTGGTACTGCACAGTAAGATTTGCGCTCTGCACCAGCGGAGTTTTGTAATTGTACTGCTTGCCGAAAAGAGACAGGCCAGAACCCGTCACAGTTGATGGATCTTGTAGATTAATGGCTCCGAACGTAGTCTCAAGAGTGGCTACCTGACTGTTCGGCAACAGATCAGGCGTCTGTGAAGTCAGGCTGGGGTTGCTAATTAGGAACTGGAAGGGGTAGTTTGTTCCCAAGGTGCTGCCATACCCTACTGTGGCAAAGGCCCCGTAGGAGATGCCATACCCTGCACGGAGAACGAGATTCGATCGGACGCGCCAGGCTATGCCGGTACGCGGAGCAAAATTGGTGAATTGTGTCTTGTTAACCCTGAGGCCGGAAACGCAATCAACTTGGATGTTATACCCGGCCAGCAGGGCGTTGAACGCAGTAGAACGGGCCGCAGCGCACTCTTTCTGCGGAATATAATAGATGCCTCCAGCGCCGTCTCCTCCGGTTTCCTGGAAGTTCGCCTGATTGCCGTTGCTTTCTCCGTATGGTGAGGAGTATTCCCAGCGGAGACCGAGATTCAAAGTAAGGGTTGGTGTAACACGCCAGTTATCCTGGAAGTAAGCCGCATAGTAGTCAGCGAAATATCTTGTTCCCTCCAAGTTAGACCCCGAATAGGTGCTCAGACCGCCGAGATCGGAGATCCCGCCTGAAACTGATGTTGCGCCAGGGGCTAGAAGCATGTCGGCGATACCGAGTTCGCTGCTGTTCTTATTTGGGATGTCGGAGTACATTCCACTAAAGCCGAATTCTCCCTTGCTGTATGAAGGGTTGATAATATTTCCACGAATGTGATTAAGTTCAGAACCTGTGCGATATTCGTGCTGTCCGTGAATCTTCATCAGGTTGTCGAAAAACTCAAGTCCCGTCGTGGTTTGGATGGTGGGCATGTAGCGTCGCCCGCCGAAACTGGTGAAGCCGCTGTAGTCAATAGTCGGCAGACCGCCGTTTCCGGGAGTCTGCGGAATGCCCTGAATCCCGTACTGGGCGGGCAGTCCCGGGTTGTTCGCCGTGGGCATGGTCAGGTCGTGGTCCACATGGTCATAACCGCCGGTCAAATCGTTTTCCAAGGTCGGCGAAAACACGTGCGTGTAATTCAGAGCGAGCTCGTAGTGCGGCTCATCATCGATAGGACTGATATTGAGCGCGCCACCGGCGATCCCAGGGAAGGGCTCGTAAGAGGCAAGATTCTGATGGCTGCGGCTGAAGACGCCCCAGATCAAATCCTTTTGGCTGAGGTTCTCATCGATTCTCAAGTCGTATTGATTGACGTACTGAGTCGCCGGCGGAACGGTGTAGTAGTTGTTCAGCAGAACACCAGTATTCGTCGGCGCCGGAAGCAGCTTGAGCAGCGCAAGCGAATTTTGATCCATTCTTGCCGTTGGAATGATGTTCAGGTTGGAGACAGGAACCTTCGTGAAGTCCTTGATGCCGCTCAAAGGTCCGCCGGGGGCGTAATTGGCCGGATTGCAACCACCAGAAGCGGAGCAGTTGTAGAAAGGATCGCGGACATAAATCGTACTGCTGCTGCTATTCGTCAATCCGGTGATCGGGTCGAGCGCGCCCGCAGCCACTGCGCGGGTGGTGGCGGGATCAAGTACTGTGCCGTGCGGAAATATACGGCCCAAGCCGTCTGTGTTCGTTCCCGTGTTGCCAGTAACGCCATCCGGATTACCGTTGATCAGATCCTGCAGGTTAGCGTAATTGCTGTTGCGCATCCCATTGGTTGGCACCGCGAAGGCGGAGAATGCCGCCTGCTGCGTGACGTTGGTGCGCTGGTAATCAAAGAAGAAGAACGTCTTGTTAAGGCCGTGATAGAGCTTGGGAAGGACGACTGGGCCGCCGACGGTTCCTCCAAATTGATTCTGCCGGTACTCCTGACGCGCCTTGCCATTCTGTTTGTTGAAGTAATCGTTGGCATTGAGGTCTTCGTTGCGCAAATATTCCCACAGATCGCCTTTGATCTGGTTGGTTCCAGATTTGACAACGGCGTTCACGACCGACCCCGTGAACTGACCGAATTCCGCGCTGTTGTTTCCTTCTTGCAGCTTGAACTCCTGAATGGCGTCCGGGACCGGCGCAACACTTACCCCCCCAAAAACTTCCTCGTTGTCGTCAATTCCGTTCAGACGGTAGTCCACCTGGACCTGACTGACGCCGTTTGCCCAGAGCTGAGTAGCGCTATCCGGGGACGACCCCACAGGTGCAATGGCGCCCGCAGAAATCTGCGCAAGTGAGAACCAGTTGCGCCCCTGCAAGGGCAGGTCGTTTACGGAAACTTCGGGAACTGTCTGACCAAGCGAAGCATCCTGCGCCTGCAGCAGTGAGACGGCCGAAGTCACGGTCACTTGCTGACTCACACTGCCGAGCTGGAGCGAAATGTCGGCGGTGATCACGCTTTGCACGTGGATCTGAATACCGGTCAGCACATAGGTCTTGAAACCATGCGCATCCGCCTTCAATGTATAGCTACCAACGGTGACGCCTTCGAAGACATAGGTGCCGCTCGATGTGGAACGCGTTGTCTGAACTACATTGGTTGCTTCATTGGTCAGAGTGATGACCGCATCTCTGATAACCGCCCCCGAGGGGTCCGTTACGGTTCCGACCACTCCGCCCGCAGCGGTCTGTGTCCACGCCGTGGTGGCGTGCAATGCGATGAATACGACACTGGCAACAAGTACTGCATTGCGAATTCTTCTCATACTGTTTCTCCCTTTCTGCTGATGTGCAGGATGAGTGATGACCCAAACGGTGAAGCGACTCGTCCTTCCGGTAGTCCAGTCCTACCTGAAATCTGAATTTTTATGGCATCGGGGCAGCTACCACTCGTGGACAGCTGGACGTGGGACGAGGGTGCGATGCGCTGGTCGTGGTGAGCAGGGCAGTTCAGCAGATTGCAATCGATGGTTGGAGGAGGCATGGTGCCGTGCACTAACGTCCTGAAGTGTGACTTCTTCACGGAAAGCCTCTAGTTTTGCAACTGGGCCAAAGCCCAGTTGGTTAACTTTCGAGTGAACTGTACAAGTCCCGAAGAGCGGAGTCAATAAACTGAGTTCTGAAATTTGCATAGGCGAATCCGCGATTCAGCCTGGGTGCGCCAGTGATGGTAAATTATTAATTTTCTGTTTGATAAGGAAGCAATCGGTGCCAGTTAGGTCACGGATTTTGCCGCTTTTAAGAATTGAAAAATTGGTTTTAATTCTTAAAATGCGGCCGCAAGGAGGGCCAGGCCGCGGCGGATCCCCGCCGGGAGGCGGACTGGATTCAGCGAAGGTGGTGACCTGGGGAATCGGCAAGCGTTATCATGAGGGTGACCCGAATGAGCCCTTTACGATGTGCCGAGCCCGAGGGCGAAGATTGATTGCCCGACACAGAGCACGTCCAGCGCATCAGCACGATGCTATGCGGCCCGCTTGCAACAGGAGGGGGCAGCTGGGCAGCACGTTTGACCGCCCCGGAAGCGGTGAAGCGAAAGTTGGTCGGGCAAATTTGCTTCGGCTATGGTGCGAATCTTGCTTCAGAGCCACGAAATTGAGCCCTGGCGGGAAAGAATGTGGGGCGTGGCGAATTTCGATGGGGAGTACATCTGGCGCATCGAAAGATGTTCTGGAGTTATGCGACTTCTGATCGACATGGAGGAGCCTACGGTTTGCATCGGCGAAGAGCCGTGGTGTCGCACCAAGACACTCGGTCTCCGTAGCCCAGCCGGGACAGTTGGCACGGAGCAGTTGTGAATACAAGCATTCCGCGTGGGCAACGGCTTTTGCAGATGAAGGCAGAATGGCATTTTCCCAAAGCGATACCCCAGACCCCCGACGACGCAGTTCGCCGACTACCATCCGGAAATTGTCGTCTGTTTTCTCCAGGTGCGGACCATTCATCTGGCTCCAGAAAATCTGAAGACACATGCCCACAGGGCGTTCACGAAATTTTACAGCGAGAGCACTTCAATGTGTATTTAGACCCACGCATGCTGTTTCGTTCAACCATGCGGATATTCGGCTGGGCCTGCTGAATACCAGCGATGGGACGGAGAAGGTCAAATGCAGATAAATGATGAATTGGAGACCGGTGCATATTACCAGTTTGATGGTTACACACTTGATCCAGATACGAGAACTCTGAGGCATGGTGATAAGGTCGTTGACCTGACACACAAGGTATTCACGACCCTCCTTGTGCTTGTCGAAAACCGAGATAAGATCCTAACCAAAGATGAGCTCCTCACCATCATTTGGCCAGATCAGTTTGTTGATCAGTCCAACCTAAGCCAAAACATCTCGGTTCTACGAAAAAGCCTTGGAGAGACCGAATCTGGGAAGAAGTACATCGCAACGTTCCAAGGGCGTGGGTATCGATTTGTCGGCCGCGTAGAAGTAAAACGCCGCCGAGAAGGCGATCGCTCAACACCGTCGCCCGATCACGCATCATCTGCTGTAGGTGAAGTTCCGGCAACTTCGATAAACGCAGGCCCCCGCTCCCGGTTTGACAGATCGAAGAGTATTCTGCGTTATTGGAATTTCACGAGCATCGTCACGTTGTGCGTTGCAATCTTAGTAGCTATCGTCGCATTCGTAATCGGCAAAGATACCCGAAATTCCAAGCTTAGAGGCATCCTTGAGGACAACACGCCTGTGAAGATGTATGCCCAAATGAACGCCGGGCTGACGCAGCCGTCTTGGTCAAGGGATGGGAAAGCCATCGCTTTCGTTGCTATGGACTTGAGCGGCAGTCGCTCCACAATTTACGGCCAATGGAAGGGGGACATTCAACCGCACAGTGTTGTATCAGATGCGGGGCAATACAGCAGCCCAGCTTGGTCTCCAGACGGCGCGCGGCTTGCATTTTTGCATTTTGAATCTGGCTCCGCAGAAGTTGTCATCTACGATATTCAAAGAAAATCATCCAAGGTATTAACGAGCCTCTTTCCGAGCCGATATGGTTTGAATTATCGTCATTTAGATTGGTCCCCTGATGGGAAGTTCTTAGTGGTCGATGACAAGAACCGGGACTCGGAACCCTTTAGCCTCTACCTCATCTATATTGATAGCGGCCAGCGAGTGCGTCTGACGTATCCCGATTCGGATATGATTGGCGATGTCGCGCCGAGTGTTTCTCCGGACGGCACAAGCGTCGCGTTCATTCGAGACATAGACTTCTTTGAACAAGATCTCTATATAACGAGTGTACGAGGAAGAACCTACCAACGAATTACCGCAACTCACACTCTGATAAGTGATGTTGGATGGAAGACAAACAAGATATTGGCGTTCGCCGCGAACTACGGGGACGGCTTCCGATTCTGGCAAGTCGATCTGACTAAGCAAAATGAAAAAGAGATCATGGCATCGCGGGTAGACTTTGATAGAGCATTGCAGTTTTCAGTCTCGCAGAATGGGCAAATGGTTGCCTTTTCAAATTACAGCCCCAATCTTGATATTTGGTCAATCGATCTCACCAAGCCGTCCAATCACTGGATCCCAGTAATTCAAGCCCCTGGAGAAAACATTCGGCCTGCTGTATCACCCGACGGAAAGCTTCTTGCGTTCTTATCCAATGTTTCTGGGGAATTCCAGATCTGGGTCAGTCAAGTCGACGGGGCAAATGCCTGGGCAGTGTCCACCGGGGCACTCGTTCCTGCTTCGTTCTCGTGGTCTTCCGACGGGAATTCTCTTTTCTTTTCGCCACAGCGTGTTCATGGACTGTATGAAGTATCGGTCCACGGGGGCGCTCCGGTAAGACAGATAAGCTCGATCTATACTGATCCGCGTTGTGCTACGGATGGGAAGTCGTTGTTTGTGCGAGCACATTTCTTTATATATCGCGTTCCGCTCGGAGGTGGAAATGCCAAAGAAGTGACAGAGCAGGGAGGCGCACCGATCACCCAGTCGGCAGATGGCCGATACCTATATTTTTCTCAAGGCCGAACGAGCACTACTGTCGCCCGCCTTGATCTGCAGAGCGGACATCAGGATGAACTTACTGCCTCACTGGTGCCCGGATACTCGGACGCGTGGGCGCTTAGCTCACGAGGGATCTTCTTTCTCGGTCAAGAAAATAATCAGCCGGCCATCAGGTTTTTCGACTTTGCAACCCACCGAGAGAAGAATATCGCCGAATTTCTCGGGGATCTACCACCAATTGAAATGTCGGGGTTTGGAATCTCTCCGGATGGGAAGCGCCTTTGGGCAGTTGGCGCAGACCCGATGCCGTCAGACGTAGAAGTCACCATGTTCCGATCCGACTGAGACTGCGCAGTTCACCTCGTTTCTCGTGAAAAGCTCATCGGAGTCAGTGATCTAACGATATAAGTAACGGCGAACGCCTTTCTCTTCAGAAGCCCTGGATATACAACTCCAGGGACGGAGTTGCGGCTACTGATCCGGCATCAGCATCCTCGAAACGCTGTTTGGGGACCAATCCAGGTTAGGTTCAAGCACTTGCCTGGTTGTCGTCGGGCACGGTGGGCCGCGAAATGTGCCGTGCGTTTAACGCGTTGCGGATGATTTCCCCTTCCGGGTGCTGGTAGACCATGGCGCTTCTTACGTCACCGTGGCCCATTGCGTTCATAACAGCTTTCAGATTTCCGGTCTTCGCCAGGACGAAGCTGCCGAAGTCGTGGCGCGAACAGTAGAGGACAAGTTCGCGGGGCAGCCCGGCGGCCTGCCTCGCCCGCGCCCATTGCCGGTACACTATCCCTTCCCCAATGTGCTTTCCCTTATATCGCGACATCCACACCCAGCCCTCGCTCCGTCCCGCCGAGCGCGCCGCGAGAATCTGCTTCACTCGGCTGCTCATGGGAATGAACCGGCGGCCGGAGTCCGTCTTGCTGTCCGGCGTGAAAATCGTCCCGGCATCGAAGTCCACGTTCTCCACCCGCATGCAATAGAGTTCGCGGGCGTTGCGCATTCCGGTGTCGCGCATCACCACGATGATGTCCTTGAGTGGCTGTTCGGCCACCGCTGCCAGCCTCCTTTCCGCTTCATCGTTCAGGCGGAGCGACCGCCCGCGTTCCTTGAAGAGCGCAAATTCGGGAACCTCAAAGATCAGCTTGCTCTCCTTGGCTTTGGAATACATCCTCCGCAGCGTCCGCAGCGCGTTGTTGCCGTTCGAGGCCGATCCGGGAAACTCGAGCTTCTCGACCGCGTCTTTGGTGATCTGGTCCATGCGCATTCCCGCGATCTTCGTCTGCTCCAATAGTCGCCAGCCGTTTCTGTAATAGCGGCGGCTGTCGGACTCGAGCCGTCCCGTTTCCACCCATTCGAGGAAATCCTTCGCGTATTCACGAAGCGTGGGCGGCTTCCTGTCGAGCGGGTCGCTGCCCTTGATCGCGGCAGCGAGTTTGAGAGCGGCAGCCTTTTGCGCTCTCGTTTCGTTGGTCTCCTTGGTCGACCCGCGGTAGCGCTCGCCGCGCACCGTGAAGTCATACCAGTAATACTTCGACTTGTTCTTTCTGAACAGTTCCACGAGATCACCTCCAAGCAGCCCGCACGGAAGCAACTCGTGTGTTCCGCCGAACGGATTCCGAGCGGAACAGCAACATGGTACATCACCTTGTCTTCAATCCCAACCCAGTTAGGGCGCGCACCTACGCAATGCCAATGCTCGGCTGTTGCGGCCGCGCTTGAGTGTTGCCTGCCGCATCGTAAATGACGACGGGGTTGTTCGTGGCACCACTTGGTTTTTGGACGCAGCTTTTGTTCGAGCTGGATCAGCCATAGCTAGTACCGTGTCTTCGTAGATGCGTAATCAAAGTAGGCACTTTCGGTTGAGGCGGCAGAGCGATATATCGAAAGCATGGGATGGCACAACGGATTACAGATTCAGCTTTCGCGAGCCGACCGAAAGCAAGTCGGCGAGTTGTTGAGCGGTGGGGTGCAGCCGGTGCGAACGGTAATTGGTGCACTGGTGTTGCGGCAGATGGACCAAGGAAGCAGCACGGTGCAGGCCGGAGCCGCCGTGGGCATATCGGCCAAAGCCGCCTGGCAGATCGGAAAGCATTACCTGGAGGGCGGACTGGAGCGGGCTATTTACGATGCGCCTCGTCCGGGCCAAAAGCCGCTGCTGGACAACGAACAGGGCCAGCGCATCATTGCCATGGTGTGCGGGCCGCCGCCAGCGGGCCGGGCGCGCTGGACGGTGCGGCTGATCGCCGAGGAAGCGGTGAAGCGCAAACTGGTCGAGCAGGTCAGTCCGGCGACGGTTCACATCCTGCTTCAGAGCCACGATCTGAAGCCGTGGCGGGAAAAAAATGTGGTGCGTGGCGAAGTTAGATGAAGACTATATCCGGCACATGGAAGACGTTCTGGCGTTATACGAAAAGCCGCTGTTGGAGGAGGAGCCGGTGGTCTGCATCGATGAAAAGCCGGTGGTGCTGCACCAAGATACCCGCGCGCCGCTGCCCGCACGGCCAGCAAGGTTGGCGCGACGGGACTACGAGTACAAACGCTGTGGCACGGCCAACGTCTTTTGCGGCGTGGAGCCCAAGGCGGGGCGGCATTTTCTCAAGCCCACGCCCAACCGCTCGGCGGGAGAGTTTGCCGATTACCTTCTGGAGATGGTTGCCCGCTACCCGGAGGCCCGAACTATTCATCTGGTCATGGGTAACCTGAACACGCACGGCCGCAAATCGCTCACCGAACGCTACGGGGAGAAGCTGGGCGGATTATTGTGCGAGCGTTTCACCGTTCATTACACGCCCAAACACGGCAGTTGGCTCAATCACGCCGAAATCGAAGTGAGCCTGCTCAGCCGCTTGTGCCTGGGACAACGCAGAATTCCGGACCTGGCCGCACTGCGCAGCGAAGTTAGCGCTTGTGGCCTGCGTCTAAACCGCAACCGCACCACCATTGAATGGAATTTCACTCGCAAAAAGGCGCGGCAGAAACTCCATTACTTATTCACGAAAACGCGGTACTAGATCGATCCGGAAGTGAAGCTGCTGTTGAGACCACAAGGCGAACTTGGAAAATTGCGAGTTTCCATTGGGGATGACTGCATGAACAGACGAAGCTTCATTTTCGGCTCGGCTTCCGCTTTTATCGCCGCAGCGCGCGCAGGAAGCATCTCCCCAAGCCGTTCAACTGAAAGTGAATCGATCCAAAGTTTTGCCTAGGATGCCAGAAGATTTTATTGGATTGAGCTATGAGTCCGCGCAACTCACAAATCCTGACTATTTCTCCCCCGAGAATCGCGAGCTGATTGCGAAATTTCGCGCGTTGTCAGCGAGTGGGGTGCTGCGGCTTGGCGGCCATTTAAGCAATCTCACGAAGTGGTCGGATTCAATCGCTAAACAAGCGGACAAGGCATTGATGGACAAAGCGGCGAGCGCTTATGAATGGTTGATGGTCGACACGATCGCCAGGAGGAATCGCACGGGTATCATTACGCCGCAGTCGATCGAGCGCCTTGGCGGATTCCTGAATGCGACGGGCTGGAGACTCCTATACGGCTTGAATCCGCTCACCGGTTCTCATGAACGCGCGGCTCAAGAAGCCGCTCTTGTACAGCGTGTCATGGGCGATCGGTTAATCGCTTTCCAAATTGGCAACGAACCCGATCGTTTCCGAAGCGCCAACGCAGACAAAGATATTACCTTCGAAGACTATTGGAGACTGTACGAGTCGTATACGAAGGCAGTCCGGATGAAAACCCCGGGCGCTCGATTTGCCGGACCCGATACAACACGCCGTGCGGTTGATTGGGAGGCCAAGTATGCGGAGCGCGCCAAAGGTGATGCCGTGGTTGTGACCAGTCACTATTACGACGGAACGGGGACGGGCGATCTCGCCAGTGACGCAGCTCGCTTATTGCGCCATGACGACAAACTAATCGCTACTGATATTCCGGCCGCAATGACCTCGGCGCGAGCAGCGGGTGCTCGATACCGCATGAGTGAGGGAAACTCATTTGCACATGGCGGAGAAGACGGGGTGAGCAATGCGTTCGCCTCGGCGCTGTGGGGCGTGGATTATCTGCTCTTAATGGCACGGTCCGGAGCCTCTGGAGTGAACTTGCATGGTGGAGGAGACTGCAATTATTCGCCGATAGCGGGCGACGAGAAGTCGGGTTTCACGGAGCGTCCTGTTTACTTCGGTATGCAATTTGCAGCGCGATTCTGCGGCAGCAGATTCCTTGAATGGGATTGGACGGAAACAAATGGAACGTTTCTGCATATTCTGCTCGCCGAGACGGTGTCGGCTTCTTGTTGGGACTTGTAAACAAGGATGGAAGCGACGTCAGATTTCACGTTCATCCCGGATTCGGCATTCTGTGGCGAGCAATGTTGCTTACTGGACCTTCGCTTGACGCAAAATCAGGCACGCGATTCCAGGAGGTTGCGATACCCAAAGGACCGACGCTGAATGTGCCGGCATATTCGGCGATGCTCTTCGAATTCAGAACCTTGTGAGCATTTGATGATGGGATTTCCTCGAATCGCAATCCTGCTTCCCTGTGCTTTGGGCTTAGTGATTCATGCACAGGAGTCGGCTCCAACTTCTCAATTGCTCCTCTGGTATTCACATCCCGCTCCTGTCGATCATTGGACCGACGCGCTTCCAATCGGTAACGGACGGATGGGTGCAATGGTTTTTGGAGGAACCCCGAACGAACGCATCCAGCTCAACGAGGATACGGTCTGGAATGGGGCGCCACGGAATCGAGAGAATCCCGCAGCGCATGCTGTGTTTCCAAGAGTCCGGCGGCTGCTCCTGGAGGGAAAGGTAGCCGAAAGCGAGGCTCTTGCCGGAAAATCGTTCGATGCAATTCCGCCAGATCTGCCAAACTATGAAACTCTCGGCGATTTATCTATCCACTTTGTCGAACCGGGCGAACTAACCTCTTATCGCCGCCAACTGGACCTCGATTCTGGAATTGTGACCGTCTCTTACTCGAGGGGAGGGATCAAATATCAGCGGGAAATCTTTGCTTCAGCGGCGGATCATGTGATTGTGATGCATCTGTCTGCCGATAGGCCACATAGCATTTCTTTGACCGCGGAGCTTTCTCGTCCCGCAGCGGGAATAGCCGATTCATGGGCGGGCGGTCTTCGCCTCCGAAGTGCGCCAAACAGCGAAAACGCAATCCATTTCCTTGCAGAATTGCGAGCTTTTTCGGAAGGAGGTTTAACAAGTTCAGCAGCCGGCATACTTCGGGTCGAAAACGCGAATGTGGTCACGGTGCTAGTGGCGGCTGCCACTTCATTCGAGACGAAGGATGTGACGCGTGCCTGTGATCATGCACTTGATCTGTACGGCGGCTACTCATCCCTTCGATCGAGACAGATCGCGGATTATCGCAAATACTTCCGGCGCGTGTCACTGCAGATCGGACCCGCTTCAGACTCGCTGTCCTCGCTTCCGACGGATGAGCGACTCCAGCGAATGATTTCCGGCCAAACTGACCACCATTTGGAGATGCTCTATTTCCAGTATGGAAGGTATCTGCTGATTGCGAGTAGCCGCCCGTTCTCTTTGGTCCCCGCAAATCTGCAGGGAATCTGGAATGATCGAATGCGTCCGCCCTGGGGCAGCATGTTCACCATCAACATCAATACAGAGATGAATTATTGGCTGGGAGAGGTCGCCAATCTGCCCGAGATGCAGGAACCGCTCTTTACTCTGATCGACCGGATGAAGGTCTCCGGATCTGAAGTTGCAAGAGACTACTATGGAGCGCACGGCTTTGTTGCTCACCACAATACCGATATTTGGGGCGACTCTGTACCGATAGGCGGTTTAACAGGCATCTGGCCAATGAGTGCCGCCTGGCTTTCCCTTTCGCTATGGGAGCATTACGCGTTCAGCGGAGACAAGCGATTTCTGGCGAATCGAGCCTATCCGGTGATGCGCGAGGCTACAGAGTTTTTCCTTGATTATCTCGTCGATGATGGCCACGGGTATCTGGTGACCGGACCTTCGGTATCCCCCGAAAACAAATATAAGCTGCCCAACGGAACTGCTCACTCGCTCAGCATGGGCCCAACCATGGACATCGAGATTTGTCGTGCACTTTTTACTCACTTGATCGAGGCCAGCAATCTCTTGCATCGCGACCCCGCATTTCGCGATAAGGTCTCTAATGCACTTGAGCGGCTGCCGCCCTTCAAAGTCGGAAAGTATGGTCAATTGCAGGAATGGTCGCAGGACTATGCCGAAGTTTCATTGGGACATCGGCATATCTCACACCTTTGGGCTCTCTATCCCGGCGACCAGATCGATATTTACCGTACCCCGTCGTTGGCGGCCGCGGCGAGGATCTCGCTTGAACGACGCCTCCAAAACGGAAGCGGGCAGACGGGGTGGAGCCGTGCGTGGATAATGAATTACTGGGCTCGCCTAGGTGACGGCAATCAGGCATATGCCAGCCTCCAGGTTCTGCTTCGCAATTCCACCTTTCCCAATTTGTTTGATAATCACCCGGTTGATGCCTTCATTCTTCGCAAAGGAGAAGCCACGCAGGCAGAGGGCCGCGTATTTGAAATCGATGGAAACTTCGGCGGGGCGGCAGCCATCGGCGAAATGCTTCTGCAAAGCCAGGGTGGGGAGGTGAGATTGCTGCCGGCATTACCGAGTGCCTGGCCAGACGGAGAATTCAGCGGCTTTCGCGCTCGCGGTGGGTGCGAAGTAAGCTTGCGTTGGCGTGGCGGCAAGGCTGTTTCGGCATCAATTGCCGCAAGGAATGATGGCCGCTTGCAGCTTCGCCCCCCGCGCGGGCAAGAGATTGCGGAGATTACTACCGGCGGCAAAACCATTGGGATCCAGTACGAAGGCGCCGGGCCAAGTGCCGTGGTTTCCTTCAAGATGCGTCGCGGCAAAAGCTATCAAGTGACGTTCCGAGGAACCCAAGAGCCGTCATCTCATAAACAATAGTCAGCCGAGTTGTTCATTCCAAAACTGCGCACGCGGGCGTGGCTGCTCGCGAACTCCTCGACGGCACAGACATTTCACTCTTCGGTTGCTGATTTCAGGATCTTACGCTGCCATGGGGAATTGGAAACCGGCATAAACCGAACCACCCGCGATTCTACGCTTGACATTGGACGGACCACTTATGCATTATGTTCTGGGCTGAAGAAGCTGATGTTGAGGCAGGGTGACCAATGCGGTCGAGCCCTGTCGACAAGAAAAGGTGGCAGCCTCGTTCTGTTCCCTTGCTCGCCACACTATTAGACCGTCTTGCATCAATTCAATGAACCCAATCCGAGCGTCGGCCGCAATTGCGACTCTCGCTGAGTAAGCAAGCTTTTCATTGTCCAAACGGGGGCAAGACTTGAATCGAAGAGAATTCCTCTCCACAGCGGGCATGGTACTTGGCGCACAGGCGATTCCCGCTTTACGCTCCGCTGGTGCTGAGCTCCATGAGCCAGGGTTATTTGATTTTATCTTCATGACGGATACCCATATACGACCCGAACTTGACGCGCCTGAAGGTTGTCATGAGGCATTCACAAAGATTCACTCGCTTCATCCCGATTTTGTGATTCAGGGAGGAGATCACATCGATGATGCACTTGAGGCATCGCGGGAACGCGCCGTAGCGCTTTTCGATCTCTACGCGAAGTCTGAGAAGTTCCTCAATATTCCTGTGTACCACACGATCGGAAATCACGATGTGTTCGGTGTAGCAAATACTTCCTCCCACAGTGACCCCCTTTACGGAAAACGAATGTATCAGGAAAGATACGGAGACACATTTTTCTCGTTCAATCATCGCGGCTGCCATTTCGTGATCCTGGATTCGATTCAAATTGTGGGCGACACATATGAAGCTCGAATCGATGCTAGCCAACTCACCTGGCTGGAAAAGGATCTGGGATCATTGGGTCCGCACACGCCTGTGATCGTCGTAACTCACGTCCCGCTGGTTACTGGCGCGTCAAGCTACGCGGAGCCGTGGGCAGACAAAGTTGGAAAGATCTTTGTGCAAAATGCCTGGCAAATTCTGCCATTGCTCGAAAAACAGAATGTCCTCGCTGTCTTTCAAGGACATACGCACATCAATGAGGTTGTCACCTTCCGTTCCATTCCATACGTCTCTTGCGGAGCAGTTTGCGGCAACTGGTGGCACGGCCCGCGTTGGGGAACACCCGAAGGTTTTACCGTGGTCAGCATCAGAGACGGAACGTGCACCTGGCGCTACGAAACTTACGGGTTTCACAGTATCGATCCGAAGGCCGCGTAGAAAGGTGTCATCATTTGGCTCTTTCCGCGACATGACCTGAACTCTGATTCATAAGGACACCGAGATGGACACGAGGAGATTTGCGCGAAGAATTTACGCAGCCCTCACGGGAATCACACAAGCCTATTCTGTCGAGGAGCGCACAATTGTTTGGTGGACCTGCGTGAGCAAATCTCAATCTCAAAGTCAGGAGTTGATGCAGCCGCCCGTGAGGAACAATTACTAATGAGACTCAGCCTGGATTCGTTCAAGATCTCCAACAAGAGCGTTGCCTGTTCGATTACCCCTTGCTTGATCGCTATCTTGACCCTCTTCATCGCAGTTTCCGGCCGAGCGCAAAGAGTTGGGCTCGTTCCTCATAGCGCGACGATTAATGTGCAGATCAATGGAAAGCCCTTTACCACCTACCATTTCAATGACGACTATTTTCACTCGCCGGTGCGGCCGTTCCTCTATCCAGTCGTAGCGAGTGACGGCACCGAGGTCACAACAGACCAGGAGCAAACCGATCCGGCGCACGGCTATCAGCGCTCAATCTGGATCGGCCACGCTGATGTCAATGGAACGAACCACTGGAAGTTTACGCAGCCATTGGCCCGGCAAAAGCACGTTCGCTTCGACTGGTTTCGGCGGGACGCATTTAAAGAACAACTTGTCTGGACCGACAAGGATGGGGCGCCCATGATTCGCGAGACTCGCACATTGCGCTTCCATGCTTATCGCGATGGAGTTCGCTCCATCGAGTTCCGAATGGCAATGACGCCCGCAGCTGGCGATGTCACGTTTGGCACTCGCGGCGACCATGGCTTGCTCAGTGTGCGCGGAGTTGAGAGTCTCTATCACGCCCCGGTGTTTACTGCGCCGGACGGATCGAACACTTGCGAAGTACCGCCTCTGCCAAAGCACGCCGCCATTGCAGCCGCCAATTTGAGGCCGGAGGTACATATGGCTTGGTGCGATGAATCCGGCGAAATCAACGGAAAGACCTATGGCATCGCGATCTTCGATCACCCTTCCAACCCGCGTCACCCGCCCATGTGGCATGCACATCCCGATGCCCGATTGGCTACCGACATGTTCGCCCTCGACAAGACCGCGACCGGAGACCGGCGCCAAGGTTCTTTTACGATTCGCGCAGGCACCACGGTCACATTTCGTTACGAGGTCGTAATTCACGATGGGCCTGCTGCGCTAGCGGACTTGAGGGCAATGTATGCGTCCTTCGCAAGATCGAAGTAGGCCAACCACAATCTTGCCAAGCGCTGCCGCGGTCCCTCGTTCGCAATGCGCAATTTCTAGGTTTTTCGACAGGGGCCCCGGCCGCACTCTGGATGCTTCGCCCAAGTCCGGCCGCGAAGGCGCGATCTTGCGCCGGGAACCACTCTGCGACGACCTTGACCGCCCCTGGCCAGTTGCCAGCCTCGACCATCCCAAGCAGAAAACGATACGCTGCAAGTGAATAGAAACCGGTGGCAAAGACATGCAGGATGGCGCTTATGGACCACCACGCCATGCAAAGTGCATAGCCGATTCGCGTGCCGAGTCTATCAATGAGCGAACCAGAGACGCCGTTCATGAGGGTGTACGACAGAAGAAAGCAGAAGAGAATACGCGAGTACTGCACGTTTGAGATACGAAAGTGGTCGCAGATCCGCGGGGCTGTGACGGAGAGTGCCGGGCGGTCAAGATAGTTAATCGCCGTTGCTGAAAAGGCAAACGCGATCATTACCCAGCGCATCCGCGAAGTGAAGGGCTTTGCGCTCATTAACCAGCTTGTGAAAATCAGCTGTAACTTCATGCGTGCAAGCACCGCGGCGCTATGTCCCGCCCATTGCGTCATGACTCGGTCAGGGCTTCGCGTATCAATCTCCCTCGCGTGGGTGGCTTTACGGAATTGGCTACGATACTTCGAATACAGCTGTGTCCATGCTTATGTCCTCTGATGGCCGATAATAAAGAATTGCTTGCTGGCGGTTTAGGTACCATTCATGAGGAGCGTCTAATTCTTCGTACACGTTTTCGACATAGAAATGCGGAATGCTACTAAGATCTAACACCGCCCGATCTTTCCCCGGAGCAAACCATAGAAGATTGCGGTCGTAATCGACAAAGCGCACGGGAAGGCGAAGAACGCCGCTGTCGCGTTTCAGGCAAAGCGTCGCATCCTGGGGATTGCCCCACCTCTTCTGGCTGAAGGTGGCAGGATTGAACTCGATGGCTAAAAGATCGTTGGGGTTGTCATCATCTTGCGGATCAGGAATGAGGAGACACGGCGGAAGAAAGCGAACTGCCCCGAGGAACACGGCGGCGCCCGCCGGTTCCGCGTTTGGAAACCGAGCCAGGATTTGAAGGCTACCGTTGACAAACAAATGAGTAAATTGGAGGGTCCGTGGGTTGTTTGCGGTCAGATCGCCAATGTATTGGCCGTGCTTCCGTTCCTGCCAGAGGCATGTGAGCTTGCGCCGGCCCAATTCAGGCACAGCACTGTCGTGGCCTACATCTTGGGCGGTCGCAGGTAGAAGACGAACTAGCCCGATGGAAGCGCTCAACTTTAGAAATTGTCGCCGCTCCACCAGAAACCTCCAAAGGATGGACCAAACTATAAGATGTATGCGCGCAATCGTCAAGACCCTTCTAGTGCGTTATTTCGCAAATGAGCATGGAGCCTGATTGCTTACCTCGCCTTCTCTAAATGATTTCATATTGACAGTTTTGGAAATGAGGTCCTATACTTCGCGCGTAATGGATCAACCAAAATATTTATGCGTCAAGAGAAAAGGAGTGAGCTGGTTATGGCGGTTAGGACTTCTGGCCACGCTTGCGTTTTGTGTTCGACTTACAGCACAGAAGCTCTCACCACTGCTGATTTGGCACTTCGATGAGAGCAGTGGTGACGCCGCCGTCGAACAGGCACATCACGCAGATGGAAAAATCTCCGGCGTGTACCTTCGCGTACTAGGCGTGCAAGGTGGCGCTCTGCGTTTGGATGGAGAGACCTCTGGGGTCTTAGTGGACGGAAAGAAGGTTCCATGCGTAGCTTCAGCGTTCACCGCAGAAGCCTGGATCGCCATTGATGCGTATCCCTGGAACTGGGCGCCGATCGTCGATCAAAGAAGTGAGGAACATGCAGGCTTTCTATTCGGGGTGGACTCGTTCGGCCATCTTGGCTTGCAGGCAGAGATTGGAGGCGCCTGGCAATTCGTCGTCAGCCGGGAACAATTGCCCTTGAAAAGGTGGGTGCATGTTGCGGCGACGGTTAGCCAGGCACAAGGCATGACCCTTTTCATAGACGGGAAGCTGGTGCGGACACGGGAAACTAAGGGTACGTTCGTTCCCGCGACTGGGGAAGATTTGCTTATCGGGCGCGTACGCAGTGCGATGCTCCCGGCCCAATGGCTGCACCCAAAGTTCCCAGTCTGGTATTCATTCGATGGGATCTTGGATGAGATCGCTGTTTTCGACCAAGCGCTCACTCCGCAACAGATCGCAGATGAATACCATCGCCTCAATGCTCCGCGAGGCCAGGTGATGCCTTATCCCAAGTTGCCCTCCGGACCAACGGGGGCTGGCCCCTTCGGAGCTTACTACACCACCTTGAAATATGATGAGCTCTGGGATGCGCCGCGCAGGGTCGCTCCAGATTCAGACGTGGTGGTGAGATTCGATCAGTCTCCGATTCGGCTCGTGTCATGGCAAGGAACCAACTATATTCCTGCCTGGGTTACAGAAAACGGCAAGTGGTATACCGATGAATTCGTAGAAAGCGGCGGGCCGGGCTGTCCTGATGGCGGCGACTGCGAGCCCATGTCGGACAAACAGAATCGATATGCGCACGTGAGAATTCTCGAAAATACGCCTGCGCGGGCGGTGATTCATTTTCGATACGGTCAATGCGAGGTTGAGTATTATATCTGTGCCAATCCTGATCCATTTACCGGATGGACTGATGTCGCGGACGACTACTATACGGTTTATCCCGACGGGGTTGCGGCGCGGCACACCGTGGCCTGGACAACGAACATAAGCAAGATTCCGGAGTTTCAGGAAACGATTATTATCAATCCGCCCGGCACCCGGCCCGAAGACAACATCCAAACGAACGCGCTCACCTTCGTGAACATGGCGGGACAGACTGCAACTTATTCATGGGAGCACCCGCCTGCCATCATCTCCAGTCCAGTCGGCGCAAACATTCAAATGGTGAACCTCAAATCTCAGTGGAAGCCGTTTCAAATCGTCTTCCCCACCCATCCGTTAATTTCCACCTATGTGGGGGAGAAAACGTATGCGATGTTTGAATGGTGGAATCACTGGCCAGTAGCACAAGTGAAGTCAAGCGGCATTTCCGCAGTAGCTCCTGATCGGCCTTCCTCTTCTTCACTCTCGCACATCGAAGGCCAGCCGTACCAACGAACCTGGAACTCGATCACAAAGATCATGCTCGACGGGCTGACGGACCGACCGCCCGAGGAACTGGTTCAGCTCGCTCAATCCTGGGTGTCGCCCCCAGTTCTTACTGTTTTAGCAGGTGACTTTGAGTCTAACGGTTACGACCCTGCGCAACGCGCATTTGTGCTTGACCGGAGTGGCCCTTCCGCCAACCAGTCACTGCGGATTTCCCTCGACGCATCTACCGAATCGCCCTTGTTCAACCCATGCTTTGTCATCAACAGATGGGGAGATTCCCATCTTGCGCTCAAAGTCAATGGTGTATCGATGCCTTGGAGTTCGAATGCCCGCTATGGTCTGGTGGACTCTTTGGACGGTGCCCGCTTGGTCGTTTGGTTGCAACTCGACGCCACGAAACCAACGACTCTCGAGTTCTCCCCGATGCTTAACTAGGATCTGCGTGCTGGCCGGCTGGCCAGATGATCTACACCTCCATGCGTCAGTGACGCTCGCGCATCCATAATATGTTCCAGCATTTCCTGCCGCGCCTCCTCCGGCTTCCGCTCCCGGATTGCGGTATAGATTTTGCGGTGAAACATAAGCGGCTGGTCAAGCGCAACACGGCTTGAGAGGTAAGACATGCTGGTGAGCAAAGTGCGATGGATTGCCCGAAAGAGCAAGTGGCAAATCCGATTTCCACTAGCGCGGAAGATTGCCTCGTGGAATGCGATGTCTGCGTCGAGCCGCTCGCGTGTGTTCTTGGAGCGCTCCATGCCGAGGATGGCATTCCGAAGCACGGACAGGTCTTCAGCGGTCGCTCGTTCCGCCGCTCGCGCAGTCAGCTCTGGCTCTACAATCAGGCGTGTCTCGAACAGCTCGTGGTGTGAAAGGTCGTTGAGCAGCACCAGAAAATCAAGCGGTTCATCGAGAATCGACTCGGCACTGGTGCTGAGATAGGTTCCGTCGCCGACTCGCTGCGACAGAACGCCCATAATCTCCAAGACTTTTAGCGCCTGTCGCACTGAAGCCCGATTGGCACGGAATTCCTTTGCCAGTTCACGTTCTGGAGGGAACTTGGAGCCGGGCGCGATCGCCCCTGTGGCAATCAAATTCTTGATGCGGGAGATAAGCTGTGCCGTAATTCGATTGTCAGGCTGTGACCAGTCACGAAATTGCGAAAATTTGCGGTCAAATGACCGTACAACAGGAGCAGAAACTTTTCCGAAACATGGTACAGCAAATAGTAGTATATGTCACGCCAATAATCTCGCAAGAGATCATAAACCTATTGAACTTACTGGCATTCTGCGATATATTGGCCGAACATGATTGGTTCGTCCAGTTTACGTAACGAAAGATGGAAAATGAAACAGGATGTGCTGGAATCGCCGGGAGGATTTGTCGAGCGCGAGGCCCCGTTCAGGTCCGAGCGTTGCAGGAGGCCCTTGTTCGCATCGAGAGAGTCGGGGTCTGCGGGAGTGATTTCCATCGTTTTGCTGGCCGTCACCCGGCCTATACCCATCCAAGAGTGCTCGGTCATGAACTATCTGGTATCGTCCTGGAAGTGCCGGAGAACGGCAGGGGGACTAAGCCGGGCGATCGTTGTGTCATTGATCCCTAAATCTTTCGGCTTCACTGGGGTACCGGGCCAATTGGGACATCCTTTAGTGTTCGAAGCTGCAAAGAAAATCATTGCTGCAGCGAGGCGAACAAAGAAGACTGTCGCAGTGGGCGCTTCTCCGTCTGAAATTGCATTCTATGCAGAGGCAGGCGTCGATTTACTGTACTTCGGAAACGATATTGCATGCCTCCGGACCGGCATTCATTCGGCATTGCAGCATGCACCTACCGCGGTGACAAAAGCGCAGGCTCGCTGACAAAAATTGGAGCTTCATGAGAGATCACCGGGATTGGACACACCGCCATCGCGTCTTTTGAGCCGAATAATCTTGCAAAGTGGTATGCGAAGATGCTGAATTCCGATGTTACGCCTGTCCCTTTCCGACCTGTCCACGGAGCGTGTCCTCGCTTTCCTCAACATGATCGAAACCGCGCGCAACGGCAAGCTAGGACTTCGCGAGGTCGCATCCGCTGCCCAATTCAGCGTTGCCACTGTCTCCCGCGTTCTGAACGGCAGCAATCGTGCTTCGGCGACGGAGTTCTCGCCGACAACTCCGACGGCTTCCAGGACTACGAAAACGGCGGAGCCACCGGTGCATTCGCGTTCTTCACCCTTGCAGTGCTTCATGATGCTGGGCCGCGCTTCCGATGCGGACAAGATTCTCTTGCCGACGCTCAACGAATAGGGCCGCTGCGGCATTGAGGGCTGCGACGCCAAAGGCCGCTTGAACGAATGGCGGCGCTGGGATGGAACCCGTATGGGTTATGAAGGCTGCTTATGCGACGACAACTATGCGTTGCTGGCAGTTCCATTGCGGCAAACGGAAGCTCTTTGGCACAGCGGATTTCGGCAGGAGACCGTGCTGACCTGAAAATCTCCGTCGCAGCGGCAGTGCGCCCAGCTGTCTTGTGGGCAATGACGTGTACGGTGCCACATTGACATGTAGAGGAGGACCTGCAATTGCTCTTCAAGCTCGCGCAAATTACGTTGGTTGTTTTTGCTTCTGTCACGCTTTCGAACGCAAACGCGCAATTTCCAGCGCCGGGCCAACTTGACCCGACGCGCGGGGAAGATCATCCGCGTCTTTTTTCCTCATTCCATACACCGTTGACCGACCAGTACATCTGGACGCGCCAAGAGGACAGGGCAGGCGCTAGCAGTAATACATCTGCGGAATTGCTTTACTTTCGCGTTCACTTTCGGGTGGCAAGGGTTCCTCATAACGCGACATTGTATCTTGCGGGTCCGAACTCCGCGAACGTATATGTCAATGGATCGCTTGCCGCGCATCTGGCAGCGGACACTCTGTCCCCGCTCAAGATCCATGTTTTTGAGTTGCCAGTAGCGAAGCTTCTCCATTCCGGTGAAAATGTGCTGGCGCTCGAAGCAAATAGCGGTCGCAGGCGCATCGCGCAGCGCCTGGCCGTTAAACTCCTTGCGGCGGCGCCGGGCGCGCTGGGCCCTGTTTTATTGCTGAGCGGTCCGCAGTGGAAAGGCACGTCCCATGCGCAAAAGGGATGGGAGGCAGCTCACTTCGACGACGGGGCATGGGATCCTGTGACGGAGAAGCACGGGATGGAGAGCGACATCGACGATTTCCAGTGGAACGACGACGATGGGCTCTACGACTGGCCGGGATACCACGGCGCATCACCCTTTCTGGCCCACTTGTATTTTTCTGCGACGGCCGTTGGCGATGCATACGCAGGGCAGGGAAGCTACAGAAATCTCAATGCTCTCGAGTCGCCACCGCAGGAAGACCCTGCGCACGAGTTCGCGGTAAAACTTGTCGGCGCCGAACCGTTGGAGGAGTATGTTCCGGGCGTGACGCTTGACTTCGGCCGTGAAGTTGCGGGGCGTGTCGAGCTAATCTCGGGATCCGATTCTACGGCGACGGTGACCGTTCAATACGGAGAGTCGCTGGGCGAACTGGATAGCCAACCGTATCTTGGTGTGAATGTGCTACATCTCCCACCGTATGGCACCGTGCATGGGCCGAAGTCAGCCTTCCGCTATGCGCGTATCCGCTTCCTTGCAGGAGGGCCGGAGCTTCGGTTCCGCACCATTCATCTCGAAGATATCTATTATCCCGTCCGTTATCTGGGATCATTCGAGTCGTCGGACGCGCTTTTGAATCGCATCTGGGAGACTGCGGCATACACCACTCATCTGTGCATGCAGGACGGCATCTGGGATGCGCCCAAGCGCGATCGCGGACGCTGGATGGGCGACCTAGACGTGAGCGGCAGGGTGATCGACACAGTTTTCGCCGACCATTTCCTGATGGAGGACACGCTGACACGCCTTGCCGGCGACTTGCCCATTGAGCACCATGTAAATGGGATTCCCGGCTACTCCTCCTTCTGGCTGACAGGGCTGGAAACTTACTATTTGCACAGCGGACACAAGCAATACCTAGCGGCGATGCAGGACCGCATCGTGCAACTGCTGGAATTCATGGACAGCGACTTCGATGCGCAGAACGACTTCATCAACCATACGCATGCGTGGCCGTTCGTCGACTGGTCCGACGATCTGCAAAGCGACACGCCACAGGCGCGCGCCACAACTGTGCTCGAATACGTGCGGGCGTATCGCGCCGGCGCATGGCTCCTGCGTCAGCTCGGCGACACGAAAAATGCGGATCATTTCGACGAGCGCGTTAATGTGCTGACTCGGTCGAGCCAGCAGGCGGATTGGACTGGTGATTCATATGGACCGCGCTGGCAGACCAACGCCATGGCAGTGCTTAGCGGAGTTGCAGAGGCCAACCAATATTCATCCATCTGGCAAAACGTGCTCGGCAGCGTGGGTAAAGCCACATGGCGGCCGGATGTGATTACTCCTTATTACGGCGCATACGTGCTGGAAGCCATGGCGCAGATGGACCACAGAGCCGACGCTCTTTCATGGATACGCGAATACTGGGGTGGAATGATCTCCGAAGGAGCCACCAGCTTCTGGGAGGCCTACGACCCCTCCTGGCCAAAGCGAGACCCGCACGTCGATCTCCAGGCCGACAATACCGCAGGCTATCAGATCAGCCTAGCCCATGGCTGGTCCAGCGGCCCAGCGTACTGGCTCACCGAACAAGTGCTTGGCATCCGGCCTGAGGCGCCCGGCTTCAGCAAAGTTGTGATTCGCCCTGACCTGATCGACATGAGTTGGGCGCGCGGAACCGAGCCCACCCCGAACGGCCAGATTGAAATCGACTTGCGGGACGAACACGGGCTCCACGCGGCGATTGTGCTGCCCTCCGGCGTGGAGGCAACGGTGCTGTTTCCCCTTGCGCCGGGAACAACGCATTTGCGAGTGAATGGCGCTTCGCGCACGGGAGTCCTGGCTGAAAATGGAACGCGACTTGCAATCGTGCTGCACGATCCGGGCCGCTACGAAATTTCCGCGGAGTGAGTGCTGGCAGAATCTTTGCGCCTGGACCAACTCCAACCACATAGCGCGAGGCGTTCCGAAGAGTAATGCCGACTGCCGTATTATGTCGCGCTCGGCAACCGGGAGCGAAGCTTTACGGAGAACTTGTAGCAATAAGGGGTTCTGGGGGCGCAGAATAACATGCTCTCCATGAAGGCGAGGAGGGGGTCTGGGGGCCGGAGATCTTATATGGGATCTGATTCGGCAAGCTAAGGCCGACTTCCAACTGGTGCTTCTGGTGCCCAGATGAGAGCATGGCTCCGGTACTGGCGATCGCTGGCATGGTGGCAAGGGTCTGTGCGACGGCCCTTTGACCCCGTTGGGGAGATTTTTCAACCTATCGTCACCGGGCCGAACCGGATCCTGATTTTTTGAGGAGAACGGAGATGGCGGCAGGTAAAAGGTTGTGGGCGAACCGCAAGGAGAGGAAGGAGTGGGCACGGCGGTTACAGTCGGAAGATCCAGGCCTGGAGGTAGTTCATCCGCGTGCAGCGGGGATTGATGCGGGCAACAGCGCTCACTATGCAGCGGTCCGGCCGGACCGAGATGTGGAACCAGTACACAGATTTGAGTGCTTTACGGCGGACCTTTATCGCCTGGCAGACTGGTTGCGATGCTTTGGGGTAAAGCCCGTGGCCATGCAGTCTACCGGCGTGTACTGGATTCCGCTCTACGAGATTCTTGAAGAGCGTGGGTTTGAAGTTTACTCGGTCAACGCGCATACCAGGAATCTTCCGGGACGCAAGAGCGACGTGCAGGAGAGTCAACGGTTGCTAGAGTTGCATACTTACGGACTGCTGAGCAACTCGTTCCAGCCTTCAGCAGAGATTCGGATGCTTCGCACCTACTGGCGTCAACGAGGAACACACGTAGCGGGAGCGGCAACCTGCGTCCAACGGATGCAAAAGGCCCTGACCCAGATGAACGTGCAGTTAGCCAACGTGATCAGCGATATCAGTGGGCTGACCGGGCAGGCAATCATACGGGAGTTGGCCGCCAAGGACAGTGAGGTGAGAGTGGATGCGGCGCTGCTTGTTCTGTTGGGGCCCGGCGATGAGCCGATCAGCACCGCTGGAATAGAAACCATGCTGGGAGCCGAGCACAACACGACCGTTCGCGATGTCGGGGTAGCAGCGGTGGATCTGCGCGTCTTCGATCAGTTGTTCAGTACGCCGGAGGTGCTGCAATGAGCGCGGCCCCTCAGATCAGAACGGCGTTGACGGAGAATCTGAAAGAACTGCATCTACCGGCCATGCGCGAGTGCTTCGAGCAGGCCGCGCAGCAGGCCGAGAAAGAGACTTTCAGCTACGAACAGTACGTGCTTCAGCTGACGGAGCGGGAGTGCGAGCCGCGGCGCCGCAATCGCATCGCCGCACTGCTGCGCGAGTCTGGACTGCCGCGGGAGATGACGATGGCAAACTTCGACGCCGGCGGCGTCTTCGAGGCCTGAGTGTGTCAACCTATGCTGTTCTGCGGCCGGACGATCATCTTACCGACACCGTCGTGATATTGGCTGGCGATGGCGAAGGCCTCATCGATGCCGTCGATCTGCCGTGTGTGCGTGAGCAGAGGCCGAAACCACTCGGGTTGCGCTTGGAGGAGCTCCAGAGCCTCTTCGGTCTCGTGATTCGAGCGGTGCACGTTGATAAGGGTAAGCCCTTTGCGCCTCATCGCTGAACCATCCAGCGTTACCAAGGGTGTTGAATGGATCCCTGTGAGCACGGCGCGACCGGCGTTGCGGGTGAGTTGAATCGCTTGATTGGTGGTCTGCTCTCCGGCTGCACAATCGATGGCGCAGTCCACACCGAGCTGCGCAGTGTCATTTAGGATTTCCCCGAGAGCTTCACCGGGCTCGAGCACCACGTTTGCGCCAATCGCGCGGGCCAACTCCCGGCGGTGCGCCAGGGGTTCCACGGCCCAGATTCGTCCTGCTCTTGCAGCGCGCAATGCGGCGATTGTTAAAAGCCCGATGGGACCCGCGCCGATAACTGCGACCGTTTCACCTGGACGGATGGAAGCCCGGTGAAGTGAATGCAAGGCAACCGCAAGTGGCTCGACCAGAGTCGCTTCGTCGAGCGACATGCCGGTGGGGATGGGACGAAAGTTGGTGGCCGGCAAGTTAACCAGTTCACGGAAGAAACCGGGATGGTGTGGGGTGCTTAGAAAGCGGATGTTGGCACATACATTGTGGTGCCCGCTCAAGCAGAACTCGCAGTGATAACAATACAGCGCAGGCTCAAGCGCCCCGCGGTCGCCCGCAGCGAAACCGGTGACGTTGGCGCCGGTCTTCACAATCACGCCTGCTGGCTCGTGCCCGAGCACCATGGGATAGACATTTGGAGTGCTGCCGACCCCGCCTTCGGAGTAGGCATGTAGATCGGATCCGCAGATACCGACGGCCTCGACGCGGACCTGCACTTCGCCCGGCGAGGGATCTTCAAGCGGCATGTCGGTCAGCCGGAATGTGCGGGGAGCGACGAGTTCCGCAGCGCGCATGGAGGGGTCTCCCTCAGAAACAATACCGCATCTGTAGGCGGGGACGAAAGGCGAACGGGCGCCTTCCCCCATGGGAGCCGGAAAAGCAACCACGGATCTTTCAACCAAATCTCAGAATCACGTTATTACCCGGTGAGAACACGTGCATTTGGACGATCGGTGTGAAGAGCCCACACAATGACCTGATCAAAAACGCGCTCAACTAGCCATCTGTCAGAATGGCTTTTTGAGCTTGATCCTGAAGACGAAGGCATTGTCACAGGGCTTTACCTTCGGCGTCGTCAGCACCAGGGCTTCCTTGGTGAACTCCCACTTGATAGGTTCGTCGCTGCCAAGCATATTGATAGATTCGATTTCCGACGGGTACAACCCCGCCCAAGTTTCTCCTTTCGGAACCAGGCTGGTGATTGCGGCTTTTTCTCCCGGCCATGCCAAGACCGTCGCGTACAAATACTCGTCTTTGCATGTGAACCGAATGTCCTGCGGCGTGTATCGGATGTCATTGTTTTCATTGAATGAGCCGCTCTTCTTGTATGCGGTCGGTCCTTCATTGGCTACCAGCCATGGGCTCGTGCCATAGATCGACTCTCCATTAATACGCAACCACTCTCCCATGGCAAGCAGGCGCTCCTTTGCGGGCTCGGGAATCGTGCCGTCAGGCTTTGGTCCGACATTCAACAGGAGGAATCCATTCTTGCTGACGCGATCCACTAGCCCGGTTACCAGCTGATCCACGGACTTGAACCCAAGGCTTTCAACATATCCCCACCCACTTCCATCGTCGATGGTGGTGTCGGTAATCCACTCGTAGTAGGTGACGTTCGTTTCGCGGCCCAATTCCAGATCGTCAATGCCGACACCAGGTGTAAGATCGTGGTTCTTGTAGGTGACTGCAACTTCCTTGCCCTCTGCCCCAGCCTTGTTGAAGTAATAAGCCAGGAAATCCGTTTTGTATGACTGCTGAACGAGCCGTAGTCCAAAATCGAACCACACGACATCCGGGCCATAGGCATCCACAACCTCTTTCAGCTTCCCAATCCAGACATCGAGGAATTCTTTCGTCGGAAGGTCGCCTGGCTCGTGACTAACCCCGTAAAGCCCAGCGTAGCGCGGATCCGATACGTCATAGCGTTTGTCCCAAGTCGGAAAGTAGAACCAGTGTGCGGCATGGTGAAATGCGGTAAGGAACTTGAGACCCTGCGCCTTGTAGGCCTTGGAGAGCTCTCCCACAACGTCACGCTTCGGTCCCATCTTTGCAGCATTCCACTCGGAAAACTTCGTGTTCCACATGGCGAAGCCGTCATGATGTTCGGCGACTGGACCGGCGAAGCGAGCGCCGGCTTTCTTGAATAGGTCTGCCCACTCATCTGGATCGAAGTGGCTGCCTGTAAACATGGGAATGAAGTCCTTGTACCCGAACTTCTCCAGTGGACCGTAGGTGGCTTCCTGGTGCTTTCTTTCATCCGAATCCGGCTTAGTGTACATATTGTGGGCATACCAGGTTCCGTTTTTCCCGTACGCGGGGACAGCGTAGATTCCCCAATGCGTGTAAATCCCAAATTTGCCATCCCTTAGCCATTGTGGAACAGGGATATTCCGCAGCGAGTTCCATGATGGCTGAAACCGGCCGCTCCCCGAGGCGGCATGAGTATGCTTCTGGTTTAATGCCATTCCCCGAGGGTTGATAAGTGAGCCTGCGGAAAGGGCAGCGCCGCCCTTCAGTAGATCTCGTCTGTTGAAGTTCGTAGCCATCGTTTCTTCCTTTCGTAAGTTTTGCCGGTGTTCTGCCCCCAACTGGCATCGCACGGCGTGATTGAGATCTTGTCGACTATGGAATCTCACTGTCTGCCGAGATCGACACGTCATTCGTATGTGGCCGATATCGCTGCCGGAGCGCTCTTCACGGGTTGTGGTATACCTCTCGCATGATCGACCACGAACGCTCGCCCCGCAGTGGAATCTGCATTGGATCGGTCATGCTCAACCACTCTTGATTGCGCGGTTCTGCGGCAAGCTTCGCCATGTCGGCCTCGTAGTCATTGCCCGTGTATTCGTAATAGCCGAAGAGGTAATACTGGCCATTGTCGAGCTGGTGCATAAAGATGGAGAAGTTATGCATGTTGTATTTCGTCAGCAGATCGCGGACTCCTGAATTAGAAGGGGCGTGCACCGCCTCATACGCGCTTATGCTGTCGGGCCTGATGCCGATCACCATTCCGATTCTTTGAGCGATTTGGTTCAATCCTGACTCCTCCTGTGCGGTACGGTGCTGGGATCCTCCGAGAGCCATTTCTCAGGAAATTCTTCGGTCAATCCCCATTTCCCCATTTCGAAATTGGCAAAGCCAATTTTTAATGCCGGCGATTCCGGCCGCACTCGGAAGTCATGATTCTCCGGATCGATAAAGAGCGGATCGGCGAACAGCGAATTCTTGTCCCAGCCCATCTCCTGCCATTCTGCCAACTTATAGCGGCGCGGGTTTCGCTTCCCGTCTTCGGAACGTAGTTGATCCACGACGACTTGGAATTCGCCGTTTTCCGCATAAAAGACGTTATGATCCACCTCATCGAACCAAGGACCGACTGCGGGCGGAGCAATCACCGAGTGAAACATTTGGGGCCACCATGGCCAGCCGGCAGGCCACTGCATGTCGCTGGAATCCATGAATGTGATGTTGTTGTAGTAGCGGTCGTGATTGTAGTTATTACCTACGTGGAAGCACGGAGCGACGCGCGACTTGTACCAAATATTGTTGTGAACCTCGCGGTACGCCCCCTCGCGCCATTTGAAACTCACTCCTCCGATGGAAATATTGTTGAATATCTTGTAATTCGAAGCGCCATCGTCCAGATCGAGACCCCACCCGGACTTTTCATCGAAGAAGTTGTTGCGAACGATGACCGGCTCCATGGCATCGACCAGAACATCGTAGGCATCGATGCTGCGGTCAGCCGTGTAGGGACCGTGCGATTGCGCAAGGCTCCAAGCACGGTCGCGCCCCCATGCATTGAATGGGCCATGGTCGCTAGTTTCGAGAACTGTGTCGTGGGTGTGGTTGAATTCGATGACATGGCCGCCCCATGTGCTGTCGCCGATGCAGATGGCAGCGCGTGGCATGTTATAGATCAGGTTGTGGCTGGCAGTGATCCGCTTTGCCCGCGAGATGTAAACTCCGGCGATCTGTTTTCCATAGACGCCACAATCGTGAACAAGATTATTGCTGGCCTGGCATTCATATGGAAAAGCCCGCTGCGCTCCGTTCGTTTGCGCGAGGTCTCCTACGAAACACATGGCGCTATCGCCGGTCTCAGTGAACTTGCATCCCGTTACAGAAAACTCCCTGTTGTAGTTGTTGACAAAGACAGCGTTTCCGCCCACCGCGTCAAACCAGCAATCCTGAATGGAGCACCGTCTGGTGCCTTCGGCAAAGACGGCCCCACCTCGGTGTATGGACCAATCGCTGAGCGATGGCACATCGTATCGGCACATGTAGGTGCTTAGGGTATGGGCGAAACGGACGCCCTTGATGATTATGCTTTTGACCGGCTCCGCCTGAGACCCAGCAAAATCGATAATATGTTCAAGGTGTGGGACCTCAACCAGCGCAGTCCTGAGGTCAATTCCGGATTCAGGATAGTAATAGAGGACGTTCGTCCGCTTATCGAGGAACCATTCTCCCGGAGAGTCCAACTCCTCAAACACATTTTCGATGAAGTACCGCGATCGGCTGCCTACCCTGGCTGGATTCTTATTCCATTTCGCTCCAATCTGCTGGCCGCCTTCGCCAAACCAGATGGAATGTGTCTCGTGGTCGATGCTTTTCAGCCGCCATTGCAGATTTCCCCAATAGGCCTCCTGGAAGATATGGATTTCAGCTTCTTCCGGATGGGCCCAGCGCTTGCTCGTGAACGTGGCCGGGTCGAACTGCACCCCCCGGGGTGCCTCACCGGTGAAGGTCATGTCTGCATCCGGTCCGGCAAAGCGGTCCTGCGCATCGTGCGGAATGGGTCCAGCAGCCTGCAGATATCCTGACTTGCCAGGTTGGGATGGATTGTAGTTTGGATAGCGCGCACGAATCTGCCGCTTGCCATTGACGAAAAGCTGCGTGAAGTCCAGTCCGGAGGGGATCGGGGTCTTCATAATCCCGCCCGTGTACGCGGTCCAGTTGCAGGACAAGGCTCGGCCGCCGCTGAGCACAACGGTTTCTCCCGGTCTGGCGGCATAGATCACCGGGGTGTTGGCGGTGCCGGCATCCTGTGGCCCGAAAGTAAGGGAAGCACCAAGGTAGTAGGTCCCTTGCCGAATCCAGACATACGTGGGGGCGGTGCGCCTAGCCAGGCGCACCGCCTGTTGTGCACGGAAGAGGGTTGCAAATGGTTGACCTTCGGTTCCTGGATTGCGGTCATTCCCTGCAGGCGATACGTAGAACGCAAGGGCATTGATCGCCGGAGGCTGTCCTGTTTGCACCTCGGCATCGAGCCGTTCAGACTCTGGGAGAATCCCGCCCGCCGCTATGGCTGCACTGCCTGTCAACTTAAGAAAATCGCGTCTTTGCATAAGCACCCTATTGGATGCACCAATTCTACACACCCAGTGAGCCACGTCAAGATGAAGACTTCTTCATCAAAGCCCGTAGGCGGCAATCGCCGAGCTTCGGCAGATGCTCTCCTGCTCATTCGGCGACAATTCGGCAATGAACGAGCGGAAAGTGGACATCCATTTCCCGTACCCTCCGGCGAGCGTCAACACCGGCCAGTCAGATCCAAACATGAGCCGTTTGGTTCCGAAGGCAGAAAGAACAACATCGAAATAAGGCCGAAAGCCGTCAGGGGTCCAACTCTTCCAATCGGCTTCAGTCGCCATACCGGAGACTTTGCAATAGACGTTTTCGCGCTTTGCCAACTCCATCATTCTCTCCCGCCACGGCGAGACCACTCCCTCCCGGATTCTGGGTTTCGCAATATGGTCGATCACGAAGATCTGGCCAGGATGGCGATCGACAAACTCGAGGGTTTGGGGCAAATGGCGTTCGAAGACCAGGATGTCATAGGCCAGACCAAAGTTCCGGAGCTGGCTGACGCCGCGGTTGAAATCGTCGCGCAGCATGTAGGAGTCGTCGGGCTCATCGTGCAGAACATGCCGAACGGCTTTGAGCTTGGTCCGTTGTACGAAGCGCTCCAGATAGCTGCCGACATCGGGGTCGACAAGTGGAACCCACCCAACCACGCCGAGTATAAAGGGGTGGCGTACGGCGAGATCGAGCAGCCACTCTGTCTCTTCGGTCGTCTGCCGGGCCTGCACCGCGATGGTTCCCTCGACGCCGGACTCGCGCATGACCTGCTCCAGCTCCGGGATAAGGAAATCGCGCCGGAGTGCGGTCATCTCGCCCTTCATCCAGACATACTCGCGGTCATTGTACTTCCAGAGATGATGGTGAGCGTCGACGATCAACTAATAACTCCATTCCTTATTCAGAACTGGTTCCAGTATTTTCCGGACTTCCGCCACGAGCGTTACATCGAAGGGCTCCTCGTGGCTCTCGACGTTGCGGATTACGGTTTCGGGTTTGGAGCTGCTGAACAGCGTCGTGGGTATTTCTGGATTCTGGCTCGAGAACTGCAAGGCGAGCCGGCCGATCGAAGTTCCGTGGCTCTGGCAGACTCGGGCGGCGGCGTGAAAGAGGCTTTGGTCTTCGGGGCTAGCCGGATGCCATGCGGGCGCGCCGCGATCGGTCAGCAGTCCAGACGCAAATGGCGAACCATTCACAATGCCGATGCCTTTCTCCTTGGCTACAGGCAGCAGATCCAGCAAGTGCGTATCGTTGAGGCAATAGTGATTGTGAACCAGCGCGGCATCAATATCGAGGGAAGCGAAAATCCGCTTCCACAAATCCATGGGGTAGATGCCAAAGCTGACGTTTCCTATCCGGCCCTCTCGCTTGAGTTCCTGCACCGCGTCGTAGCCTTCAGTCAGAGCCCACTCGGTATGTTTTCGATCCTGGTACTCAATGTCGTGAATATGAATGATGTCAAAGTAGGCCACGCCCAACCGCCCCGTGCTTTCATCCAAGGAAGCCCGAATGTGCGCACGCGAGTAATCCAGCGTGTCGTTGCCATAGCTGTTTGGATCTGTGTATTTGCCCACCTTGGTGGACAGGAAGTATCGGTCACGGGCAATACCACGCAGGGCTTTGCCGAGAACCGTCTCAGATCGAGTGCCTCCGTAGGCTGGCGCAACGTCGAAATAGTTGATGCCGCAATCGAGCGCGGCATGTACTGCTGCAATGGCTTCCGCTTCGTCCACGGCATGGAAAACGCCTCCGAGCGACGAGGCTCCAAAGCTGAGCCGAGAGACCTTCAATCCCGTTTTGCCGAGCAAATTGTACTGCATGGCCGAGTACCGCCTTTCTTGAATGTCTAATGCCCTGTCATTGAATTGCCGATAGCCAGCACGACGATGGCGGCGACCAGAACCGAAAGGCCGGTGTAGAGCGTTCTCAGTGCTCGCGGCGGCGCGCCCGTCCACTCGCGGGTCATAAAGCCAAAGATGTTGGCAACGAGGAGCGTGAAGGCCATGTACACCGCCCATCCGACAGAGGTGCCGAGGCGGCCCAGGTAGTATGCGCCCATGCCATAGGGGATCGTGGCAACAAACCAGATGACCCCCATCAACACACCCATCAGCCAGTCGTGCGCTGCGTCCGGGCCGAAATTCTTCCGCCAGGTGCCTCTCTTAATCTGCAAACCGCCGAACCAGAGCAGAAGCGAAACGGTTGCTCCCCAGAAGACGGGCATCCAACTGGCCAGAGTGGAGAACACCGGACTCACGCCGAGCTTCTGGGCCTCTTCGCCGACTCGGCTCGTGAAGGCAAAGCCAAGATTTGCGCAGGCACTCAACACGCCGGAGGCCACACAGACCAGCAAGGCGCTGCCGAATCCACGTTGTTGACCGCTGGCACCCGTCTGGCGTTCCCGCAGAAAGCCCCCCCTGCCGCAGACAACCACCCCGCCGACGCATCCTGCGATACCTATCAGAATCACCCGTCCGCCTGATGTGAGAAGGTCGGCGGGCGACTTCACCAGGAAGGGAAGAAGCGACCCGACTGCGGTGTTGATCCCCATGATGGTCGCAAAGCCTACCGACATTCCCGCCATGGTGACACCATAGCCAAACATCAGGGAGCCAACGCCCCATCCGAACCCGAATGCGGCCCCTCTCCACACGGCTCCTGCGCCCGCCGCATGCACGGCCTGCTGCCAGTTCGGCATCACGAACGCGGCCATAGTAAACGGCAGGATGAGCATCATGACGAGCGTGGAGGGAATGTAGATGTTTTCGAGCTCAAATTGTCGTCTTTTCTTCAGAGGAACCGCAAGCCCACCGCCAGCGATCGCGGCGATGAAGACTAGGGCAAATCCCAGAACAGTCGAATGCATACGAATGGGCCTTCCTTCCTTTACTGCTAGCGGGCGCGGCAGTTGCCGATCCAAAACTTAGGGCCCGGCAAATTGGTTCAGCCATATTTAAATGCGGATTCTAAGCACCGCATTCCCCCGCCGTCAAGCCTGTCTCGGTAGGGCCAGGCAATCGCATTTGAAATTCAGCATTTGAAATTCATTTGAACCACAGTTGGTACCTCCAGTATTCATTGGGAAGCCCGAGGTTTCTTGCAGGAGGATTTGATGTCCCGCAAAGAAACCCTGGAGCAGTTTGGGTCCTGTTGGGAAGGGCTTGAGGACCCGCGCTGCGGCAATGCCGCCTCACATGACTTTCACGAGCTGCTGATTGTCGCTTTGTGCTGCGTGCTGTGCGGCGGCCAGGGTGCGGTGGATATGGCTGTGTTTGCCGAAGCCAAGGAGCCATTTCTGCGCAGCTTTCTCACCCTGGCCAACGGTCTGCTCAGCTAGGACATCTTCAGCCGGCTGTTTCGCAGTCTCTATCCGGATCAGTTTCGCGATTCGTTTCAGCGGTTTATGGCGCAGTTCTCCGAGCAATTGCAGGGTGTGGTGGCCATCGACGGCAAGGTGTTGCGCCGCTCGTTTGATCGCGCCAACGGCAAGTCGGCCCTGCACATGGTCAGCGCCTGGGTCTCGGAGCAGCGGCTGCTGTTGGCGCAGATCGCCACCGATGCCAAGTCCAACGAGATTACGGCCGTGCCCAGGCGGCCCCGGATGCTGGTCCTCAAAGGCATGATCGTGACCGCCGATGCACTCAATTGTCAGCGCGCCATCGCCGAGTAAATCGTCGCACAGAAGGGCGACTACGCGCTGGTGCTGAAGGGTAATCAAGGCACGCTGTTTGACGATGTGGTCCTGCAGCTCGATGATCCGGAGCTGAAAGCAAGCACGGCTGCGCTGGTTGTCGAGGCCGATTACGGACGCATCGAAACGCGCACGGCGACGGTGTCAGGCGAGATCGAATGGCTCGAAAAACCAGCACCAATGGCCGGGCCTGAAGGTCATCGGCATGGTGGTTCGAAGACGCGAAACGGCGGACAAAACCACCACCGAAACTGTCTACTACCTGCTCAGTCGAGTCCTGTCGCCGGAGCGGCTCAGCCAAGTAGTTCGACAGCACTCGGCCATCGAAAACAGCCTGCACTGGCGACTGGATGTCGTCATGAACGAGGATCAGGACCGGACGCGAATGGGCACGGGCCGCACAATCTCGCTGTTTTACGCCACATGGCCATCAACGCCCTGCAAAAAGAGGGATCAAAGGACTCCCTGCGCGGAAAGTTCAAGCGCGCCGGCTTCTAAGGCAATCAGGCTCGTGCACAATAATCCAAACTGTTTTGCAAAGGCTTCTGGTGTCGTCTGCAGGAACCCTCCTCAACTACTGTTCCGTGCTCATCCAATACACAGTAATAGCTCTTCCTGTCTCCCAGATCGATCCCGATGATCCTGCCCAAACTCGCCTCCAGCGCGCTGTTGCGCGCTACTGCAAGTTTACGAACTGCTCGCCTTCAGGCTTCTCATCGCATCTTGACTGGCAACACGTTCACGAACATAGCCCGCATTGTTGGTCTCCTTGACCGTCTCCACCCCGGTTTCGACGTTCCTCAGGGTTACCGCCGCGCCCGGAATCACTGCCTTCGAAGGGTCTGTTACCGTGCAGTCGAGTACCGCCGCGCTTTGGTTAGTTGAATTCAACGAACACAGCACAATCGCCAAAACAAGAGTCAGCGCTCTCACCAGACAGCCCGTGGAATGTTCATGGCCAGGCATAAGAGCGAAGAGTGTCTTCGCGGATCGAGATCTAGTTGTCATTAGAGCCGCCCAAATGCACGCGAATGCATATGTGGGAGCTAATTTCTGAGCGGGGAATTGCTCACCCGGAGAAGCGTAAGAAATTGCGTGCCTGGCAGATAAAAATGGTTCAGCCTATTGATCGTATCAGTTTTGGAATGCCTGCGAGGTTAGAAAATGTGGGCAGAATTTCGCGAAAATAGGAAACTCCAGAGACAATGCATGAGTTTTTCCGCGGGTTGTGAAGTTATTCCATGGCACAAAACCTTGAGCCCTCGCATTCGCCAGACACTGCCTAGTCTTTCTGGCGGCTCTCCTCTAGGAATTCGATATATCCGAGAAGTGCGCCCCAGTCGTAGAAACGGTCGCTGTTTTTTACGTCGTCACCGTCTCCCGTGATGGCGTTGTAATTCTCATGGACGTGGCCCTTCTCGCGCCACTCCTCGAGGAAGAGGTTGTAGGACTTGTGCGCGAACTCGCGGCGCACGGTGGTGTCGTCGTAGTTGCAGAGACCTAGATAGACAAGGTAGTTCATCGGCCCCCAGATGCGGCCGCGCCAGTAATTCTGATCCTTGAAAGCGGGGTCGTCGCGCTCGATGGAGGGAATGACCCACCGGCCCCAAAATTCCTTGGTGTTGAGAAGGTGCTTCTGAATCATAGTCTGGGCCTGCTCAGCAGTGGCCGCGTGGATGAGCATGGGGTAAAAGTTGGTGGGTGAAAGGCGCGTGACGGACTGGCCCGTGTGGAGATCCTTGTTGAGGAAGATGCCGGCCTGATCGTTCCAGAGAGTGGCGAGAGCGGCTCGGTAACGGGCGCTGCGGGCTTTGAGCTCCTTGGCTTTGGCGGGCTTGTCGAGGGTGTTGGCGATTTGCGCTAGGGCGTCGCAGTCGGCGATGTACATGCTCATGAGGCCGACGTCGGCGTATTCGAGCAGGTGGGTCCCGTCGTTGTAGACGGCGTCGCCATACATGGGGCTGTTGTCGAGGCCTGACTCGAGGATTGCGCCGGAACGTTTGCCGCGCCAGCTATCTTCAGGGTCGATCGGCTGATTCTCCCCGTCGCTACCCCAAGTGAGGTAGCCCTGAATCTGGCGATGGTGGTCCCACCAGCGATTCCAGCGAAGCAGCGGCGCGAAGGCTTCCTGGAGGAACCAGCGGTCGCTGTACTTCTCGTATAGATCCAGCACGGTGAGTGCCCCGACTGGGGGCTCGGAGCGGTCGGAGCTTTTCCATTCGCCGGCTCGCGCGTAGTTGGGGACAAATCCCTCCGCCGTTTCTTCATTCAGCTCTTCGATGGCGTTGGCGTAGGCCAAATCCTTGTCTCCAATCCCAGCCAGTGTGGCCCCGAAGAAAGTGTCCCAATCGAAGAGCACATAGCCACCCCAAGTGGCGCTCCAGTCGCGGCTGACGGGAGAGATGACGCGGTTATGATCGGGATCGTAGATGGTGTCCCAGCCGAGAATCGTCTCAATAGCGTCGACAGTGGGCGCAATTGCGCTACCCCGGCCCGTAGGCTGGCGATAAGCCGCGCGCTGGCGGTCGAGGATGGCGGCAATTTGAGCGACGGTGCGCCGGCTGCCGGTGCTGAGGCCGATGGGTTGTGTGAGCTCGGTGGAGAGGTAGGCGCCGCTGACGGGGAGTTGGCCGCGGCCGGGATGTTCGGGATCAGGCGGCGTGTGAGGCACGCAGGTGCAGTAGACGGGGATTGCGCCAGAGGCTCCGCGGGTCTGGATAAAGTCGGCGCGCTTGAGCGTGGTGCCGGGGCGGTCCCAGAGGAAATCAACGCCAAAGACGACTGTGGACGGGAGCGCGAACTTGCCGGGCGGATCGAACGGCCTGACGAGAAGGACGAGGTCGCGGCCGTCGTGCGCGCTTTCTACGTGCCACTCGTGGCCTTTCCAGGTGACCTTCAGCTGCGTGTAGCTGCCATCCCAGGCGTGAGGGCCAGGAAAGACTGTGCTCTGACCGACGGAGGTGCGCGCGAGGAATTCGTCGCCGAAGACGGTCGCGTTGTGCTTGAAGCCGACGTGAATGGCGAGCCCCTCGGGTAGCAGAACGTAGGTGGTCATGCTGTTGACGTCCCAGGTATTCCAACCCTGCGCGAGATGGCGCTGCACGGCCTGATAGGTCGCAGATGGTGAACCGGCGACGGCGGATTTTGCAGGATGCTGACGCGTGGCGCTTTCGGGCAACGGGGCCTGGGTGCAAAGACCGACTCTGGCAAAAGCGAGAATCAAGACGAGAGATGCTGCGGCAAGCATTGTTGCTCTGGATCGTGTCTGCATTCTGCTCCCCTGCATCGGTCGGAGTTTTCGTGCTGAGCGAGTTGCGCGGACTATTTGCGGTTGCGAGAACACCCGACTTTGCCGTGGCGGCAATAAACGATTGACAATTCCGGGAGTAGTCATGGGAGCCTTTCCACGCATGTGGCTGACGATAAAATGTCCCTCAGGAGCTCAAGCCCCATCGTTATTGGTCGCTTCTCGGCACGACTGAAGTCATGGCCTGTTACAAAGCGATTTGGGATCCGCTCAGATGCGAACCGCATCGGCCATTCCGCAGCAATCAATAAGCCCAGAAGCAATTTGCCGCACCTGCGGCAGTTAGGACTAACGGGCTGCGGAAAAACCCTTGTTTACTGGCGCGTAATGCGATCGGGCCGGATTTTTCGTGCTTTGTGCCAGTTCTGCGGTTGAATTCTGTTGTCGTTTCGCCTCTGCGGGCCGCTTTTGCGGTCCGCAGAGACACTTCTCCCCTACACGGCCGGAGCTTGAATCGGAATCAGCCTCCGCAAACGCACCAAGTTGCAGGCTGCGATGGTCAGCCGGTAGAACCAGTCCACCCGCTTGAGCCCGCACAACTTCACCTAACGCGGTGGCCCCGTCAGCTTGCTCCAGCCGAAGACGCGCTCGATCAGCTTGCGTTTGCTTTGGCTGATGGTGCACCTCTCATCGGCCCGTTCCTTCACCGTCAGACTGTTCTCACCCAGGTTGCTGACTCCGTATTCATTCACATGCGGAGCCACCTTGCGCTTCCGCAGTCCGCGGATAACCTCTGCTTCCTGGCACTGCGTGTCGGCTCCCAGCGTGATCTTCTTGCCTTTGCGCTGCTGCCTGAGTCCGATCACCTGGTCCAATAACTTCAGCGCCAGCTCTCGCTCGGCCATCGTGGCCGCCAAGCTGACCTCAGCCGCTACCAACAGCCCGTTGCGGTTCTCCATCAACGCATGCCCCTGGTAACTCGGAATCGCCTTGTCTGCCCTGGCCCTCTTGTACAAGCGCGCATCCGGGTCGGTCTTCAACTCAACATTATTGCGCAATACACCTCTCCCTTGTGCCCCGTAACAGCCCTCGACGCCAATCTGGAGAAGCGTACAGGCAAGCACGGCAGTGCCGCCAGCGTGGTGGACCGGGGCATGGCTTACGCGGAACCCACCGTTATGTTGATCCTGTCCACAACCAAAAGGGCAAGCTGAAGACTTCCAATGCCCTGGTGAATGGCACTCAGGTGCACCACCCTGAAGGTGTTTACTACATCTGCTATCTGTTTTTATTATGTCTCACTTAGTCGCGTTATTGGTTCATCCAATTTAGTCGTGCAAATTATATGCACGATCAATGAAGCAGTCAAGGCAAATGCGCAGAGTTTTTGCGCGACGGGTTTCCGGGTGCCATCGGTTGCTGTCTCACTTGGATCCGGCGTGAAAACACGGTTTCAGGACTGAAGGAGTTTCAATCTGCTGGCGCTGGCGAGTATCGTTTCTGCCAGGTTTTCTATCATCGGTGAGGACCTGAGCATGAGCACCGGGCGATTTTGTGGGCGCGTCAATTCGCCGGGAATGAGAAACAGCTTATAGCGGAGCTTCTGCAGTGTGAGGTTCTGCCAGGATTCATCCAGACAGCTTCGCTGAAACGCAGTGACCAGATTGTACGCGAGCCGGATGATCTCCAGGTAGGGTGCGTTGGCGGCGAATGAAGCGGTAGGAATCTCGCGTAGCGCAAAGTCTTCGCGCAGTTCGCAAATCCGCGGTTCCATCCCGGCACGTCCGTCGTAGAAATGCCAGATCCCGGTTGCCGTCAGGGGCAGGTTGGTGACCCAGGCACGATAGACGTAGCGGCCCTTGGAAAACAGGGCGGTCTGCACGTCCTGGATTTTCACCACGCGTGCTTGATGCGGTAGCGCTGCAGCCAGCGCCTCATGCGCCACGCTGCCCAGTCCCGCGACCGTGCGCTGGCTGGTGGAGCGAATAACAAAGCGGAAACTCCGCTCCAGCAAAGGTTCTAGTACCGTGTCTTCGTAGATGCGTAATCAAAGTAGGCACTTTCGGTTGAGGCGGCAGAGCGATATATCGAAAGCATGGGATTATCCCAAGCTGCCAAATCGGCCTGGTTTATTGAAGTTTGCATAATATAGTTACAGAGGAAATAGTTCCGCTTGTTGCCAGAAGGCGCAGACCAGGGTTGGGCGACGGCGCATCCGGCGGAGCGCCTGGCGGGCATGTTGGCTCAACTGGCCGAAGCTGGCCGGACAGAAATTGGGCAACTCGTGTTGCTTCCAGTAGGACCACACATACTCGACCGGATTCAGTTCCGGGGCGTAGCCGGGCAGGAACTCGATCCAAAGCCGCCCGCGCTGTTGTCGAATGAACTCCCACACCGCCGCGCTGCGATGCGCCGCCAGCCCGTCCCAGACGATCAGCAATCTGCCGGGTATGTGGCGCAGTAAATGGGTGAGGAAGAGGATCACTTGCGGCGAGCGGATGGCGCCGGGAAACAAACGGAAGTAGAAGTTCCACCAGGTTATGCCCGCCATAGCCGACAGCGTCTTCCAGTTGAAGTGATACTGCAGCACCGGCGTCTCTCCTTTCGGCGCCCAAGTACGGCAGCGGTGGGGCCGTTCGCTCAGCCCACTCTCGTCGATGAAGACGATGGTCCGGCCTTCCGTTCGGGCTTTTTTTTAATCTCCGGCCAACGCTTCTGTTTCCATGCACGGATTTTCTCCTCATCCCGCTCCAGTGCCCGGCCCGTGGGACGCTGGCAACTCCAGCCCAACTGCCGCAAGATGCGCCAAGCCTGCGACGGGTGATACTTCACTCCGCATTCCCGCTCGATTAGATAGGCTACACGCCAGCATGTCCACAGCGAGGTCTCAAAACCCAGCGCCTGGGGGCCGCGCTTTAGGCTTTTCTCGATGCGGCGCAGGTCCTCAGTGCTCAGACGAGGCCTGCGCCCCGCGCGGCCAGCTTTGCGCAGCGCCCGCTTGCCGCCCTGTTCCAGCTGCTTCGCCCACCGGCTTACCGACTGCCGATGCGCTCCCACCCGCCGCGCTACTTCGGCCTGATGAATCCCCTCCCGGAGCAGATCGACTGCGCCCAGTCGCCGCTGCTCCAGCTGATCGAAGTCCCGTCGCACTCCCGCCGCATTACCCATGACGAGAACATAACACGAAACATCAGAAATGTCACTATATTATTCAAAGGTCAATAGATGACGGTTTAGTCTCTTTCGACAGAACATCCGCGGTTCACTTTCGTTCGCCTTCCTGGCCCGCACCTGACGAGTCAAGCTCGCCTTTTCCCGGTCCGTTCACCACCTGGGAGCTTATCCCCACGCAGCGCCGGGTGGTTTGAGGGCTGATCCTGTAACCCGCCCTCGGAGGACCTGCCTCCATCATCCGTGCAGCAAGGCTGCTGCATTCGGTCTACATTCCTACCTCCTGCTTCTGCCGTCATGGCACACTTCGGCGAGGCACAGCTTAGGTCTCCGGTCGATCGCTTGCGCGGCACAGAAGACGGTAGCACGTGATCACCCCTCGTATCGCTCGATACCGGCCGGCGTGACAGGCATCCAAACCTCGCAATTTTGCAAAACGCGAATTTCGCTGGTTCGCCTGCGGCGAGCCCCGCTTCGGAGTTTCGTTCACGGCTCGATACCCGCGAATTCATTGTAAAATCAAACGGTTAGAGATACTGGACCCGCCGACCAAAGTGCCGAGGGCTGCCTGGGCGAAATGCGTAAACACGGTGACTACTTAGCCAGAAATGCAAACAGTATCCTATGTTCTGACCGATTCTGGTGGGCTTGGCGCAACAAGCAGAGATGCGTCATTACTAGACAGGGAGATCAAAGAATATGTCAATTACCCGACGACATTTTGTGGAAATGGCTGCGGCTACAACGATTATGAGTCAGACGCGTGGGGCGCGGGCGACTGATACGGGCGATCGTCCGAATATTCTCCTGATGCTTGGAGACGATCATCGTTGGGATGCTCTGGGTTGCGCGGGAAATCGTATTATTCACACGCCGCAACTGGATCGACTAGCCCATGAAGGGGTTATGTTCGACAACCATTTTTGTACCACGCCGATTTGCTGTGCTAGCCGCGCGAGCATCATGTTGAGCCAATATGCCGGGACCAACGGGATTTACGATTTCGCGACACCATTGAGTCCAGAGCAGATACGAGAGACTTACTGGTATCAGTTAAAGCAAGCGAGATACCATATTGGGTTCATCGGAAAATTTGGAGTAGGTGACACAATGCCTTCCGAGGAATTCGATTACTGGAAAGGTTTCTCGGGACAAGGAAAATATTTTCCTCAGGGCCCCAATGGCCCTCATCTCACGCATATTATGCGAGATCAGGCTAATGAGTTCTTTGAGAGTGCTCCCCGTGATCGCCCATTTTGTTTGTCGATCAGCTTTAAGGCTCCGCATGTTCAAGATGAGGCTCCCGAGCAATATCTTCCGTCGGCCGATACATACTGTTTGTATCAAGATGTTACGATTCCTCCGGTTCTTGGTGCTCGTCCGAGCGATATAGAAAGATTCCCTCTGGCGATTCAGCGTTCTGAAAGCAGGCACAGATGGGGCGTTCGCTTCGCCACTCCGGAGCTGTACCAGGCATCACACAAAGGCTATTACAGGCTGATCAGCGGAATTGACATTGCTATCGGCTCGATGCGAGAGACACTCGCCAGGCTGGGATTGGCAAAGAATACCGTCATTATTTACTCAGCTGATCACGGCATATTTAACGGCGAACACGGATTAGCAGGCAAATGGTATGGGCATGAGGAATCGATACGCATCCCGCTGATTGTGTGCGATCCTCAATTTTCAGAAAGGGTAAAGGGTACTCGCCGCAACGCAATGACACTCAATATTGATCTACATCCGACGGTCCTGGAACTCGCAGGTCTCAAACCGCCCGCAATTGCGCAGGGTCGAAGCCTTATTCCTTTGATTGTTAACAAGGATTTGGAAGGAAGGCACGTGTGCTTTATTGAACATCATTTTCCCTACCGCGGCTGGATCCCTTCGAGCGAAGGCATACGCACTGAGCAGTGGAAGTATTTATGTTACACAGACTCGGCCGCTCCGTTCGAGGAGCTGTATGATCTGAGGAGCGATCCGTTTGAGACGAGAAACCTGGCCGGTGATGCACAATACGCCAGGGTGCAGAAAGTCCTTTCAACATATCGAGAGATATGGAGGAGTAGCTTGCATGGTGCAACTGCAGGATGGGTTGAGCCGATTAACAATGAACGCCTCCTTCGGGATGGGATTGAGCGCATTTGAATGCTTGAGCCCTGGGGTGTCAGTTTTGATCAGCAGATTCGATGCCAACTTTTTGAAGAGCTTTTCCATCGCCGAGGGCTTTAAGTTGCAGCTTCGCTTAGAAGCCTACAACGTGATTAACCATCCCGTGTGGCAGGACCCGTTTGACGGAAAGATAACGAGTTCGACCTTTGGCGAGATTCCACGAGGGCAAGTGGGGCAAAGCAATCTCCCGCGCGAATTGCAGCTCGGCGTGAAGATCACCTGGTAATGTGTAACGCTTTTCCCCTTTACCCTAGGGGACTGCCATCTGGTAGTTGGCAGTTCCATGACAGATACGTAGCGCAAGCATCACAGCAAGGTATCGAGAAACCCGCAGGAGAATGCGATGAGCGAAGTACCTGAGAAGAGAACACCTGGCCGAGACTCGACGAGGAGAAGCTTCCTGAAAAAGATGGGGATTGCGTCTGCCGTGGCGACGCAGCCCGTGCAACGACTTCTCGCGAACAGCCTTGGTCTACCCGGAGTTGGAGATCACTATACTCCCCCGAAAGGTGACATTCGCCTCCCGGAGACAGATGGGAATTGGAAGGAGGTGGAGAACTTTGTAACGGAGCCGGGTCCCGAATACCATCACGCATCAGAGGCCGCTTTCGAAGCCTTCCGGGACATCAAGTATGGCGTTCGCATCCACTGGGGACTCTACAGCCTGCATGACTGGTCGGATACCAGTTGGCCATATCTGAGACTCTCCCCGGCCGAGAAGGCCAAGTACAACGAGCAATACAAGACCTGGAACCCTGACGGCTTCGACCCGAACAGGTGGATGAGCTTCTTCCGGGAAAACGGCATGAAGATGTTTTCCTTCACGTCTCTCCACCATGAGGGCTTCTCCATGTTCGATACAAATCGTCGGATCAGGAGTCGCATCGACTGGGCAAATGCTGCTGGCCCGCGGCTTGAGGATTGCGATCTCGCTTACAGCATTATGGAAACACCCTTCCGACGTGATGTTGTGCGCGAAGTGGTTGAAGCAGGACGAAAGCATGGTCTGAAAATCGATATATATTTCTCTCACCCAAACTGGTACGACGCGGATTTTAGGCCTTATGTCCTCCATCCGGCACAAGTGCCGTCTTCGGCTGAATTACTCTGTCCGATGGATCTCGAGGAGACGCAGCGTAGATACAAAAATCATCCGGATTGTCGAGTTATCGTTCCGGACCCGACGCCTGCCGAGGTGACCCGCATGATGGCGAGTCATCGTCAGCTGTTGACAGAGCTGTTGACGAACTACGGCAAGATCGATATGGTTTGCCTGGACATGTGGCTAGGGAAACAGGTGTGGCCGGAACTGCGTGACACAATCATCGCTCTGCGAAGAATTCAGCCCGACGTGATGTTCCGGGCCCGAGGAATCGGCAACTACGGCGATTACTATACGCCCGAGGGTTTCGTGCCCGGCGATAAGAGCGCCACCGGCATGCCGTGGTTCGTAATCTACCCTCTGGGCAGGAAGTGGTCCTGGGGCGGGCCGAACGACCACTTCAAGGGCAGCGTGTGGGTCATCCGGAATCTCGCCGATGTCGTTGCCAAGGGCGGCAACTTCATGGTGGGCATCGGGCCCGACCGCGATGGGCGCTTTAACCCTGTGGCGCTCGATCAGTTGAAAGAAGTCGGCGATTGGCTGAAGGTGAATGGCGAGGCTATCTATGCAACGCGGCCAAGACCGGGCGATCTCTGGAAGGAAGGTGAAGACCTTCTGCCTTCGGATAAAGAAACGGACAAAACTCCGCCGCAGGATCTCTCGGGCGGGAACCCGCCGATCCGCTTTACTCAGACGAAGGACGCTCGAACTATTTACGCAATGTGCCTCGGGTGGCCCGGATCAATTCTGCGCTTAAAGACCATTCCTGCGTCTCAGGTTCGCAACGTCACCATGCTGGGACTCCGGCAGCAGCTGAGGAGCCGAAGCGATGAAGCGAACGGCTTAGCAATTGAACTTCCAGCTGAACTCGAAACCGAGCAGAACCGCCCATGCACAACTGCATGGACGTTCCGGCTTGAAATGACAAGTTCGTAACTGACTGGCCGCACTATCAACTGAATTATGTAGAGCGGAGGTGCGGGGCCCAGTAGGTTTGGGAAGTTCCAGCGTCACAGACCGATTCTCAGGAGGACATCCAAGTGGTGGTTCGGGTGAAGGGATTCGAGCCAGCAGAGGTTTGATCAGGTGAACCTCACATCGGGGCCAGGAAGCACTCTGGATGCCACATTGAGTGTTGCACTACGGTTCAGGTTGAGAGGAGATATGTCGAATTCGTTGAATAGACGAGAGTTTCTCAAGGATTCGGTGGTGGGATTGCCTGCTCTAACTGTGGGTCTAGACAGCGCCGTTAACAGTGCCCAAACAGCGAGTGCACCTAGTGGTCGAGCGCGAAGGCCCTCTGAGTAGACTGCCGGCCGTCCCGTTCGAATCGCCAGCATCGGGTTCCGCGTCGGTAGTCTGTCCACGGAGCGCATTGCGAACCTCGTAGACCAGGAGGGTACCCAAGGCACCGACGTCATTGTGCTCCCGGAGACGTGTCGCGGCCAAAACGAAACGAGCGAGGAACCGCTCGACGGCCCCATGATCACCGCGATGGCACGCCTCGCCAGACAGCATGGGACGTATGTGGTATGCCCCATAGACCGTCGCGATGGCCAGCAGCAGCGGCATAACAGCATTGTGCTTCTTGATCGCCAGGGTAATGTGGGCGGCATATTCAACAAGCTGTACCCCGTTTGGGAAAAGGAATCCATGGAAAGAGGGGTGGCCCCTCGATAAGGAAGAAGACTTTGTCAAACACGAAATTTGACGAGGCTTTTCTGTGCCGTGCGTGAGCACCGCGTGTGTGGCCAGAGAGTGATAGAGGACCTTTGCTCTGGAACTCAACGTCACATCATTCTGCGGTAGGTTTCGCCCCACCAACCATCGATTCGGCCATCAACCACGGGCCATGATGCATTCTTCGAACACCGCGCCGTAGCAGTCGCGCGCTGTGCGAAATGTGTGGTCCGCCGCTCGATTGCAAGTCAAATCTCTGTCGTAGGAGGGTTGGTCTGCTCAAATGTATCCGGCCTGTTTGTGGAGCTTTGCTCTTGGCCATAATGGAGTCCGCGCGTCGCTGGCCTATCAAGTGGGTCGAACTTGAGTGTTCTCATTCGCACGCAGGCTTGGGCAACGCCGGTTGTGACCGTTCACTCACGCATTGATCTGTCTCGCAAACCTGGAAGATATCTGTTAGCCGTCGTAGCCGTGGGTTGGAAATGTGGGAATCCGCGTTCTTTGCGGGTTTCCAAATGCAGTGGCATTTCCAAGCCTAGTCTTCACGCCTCATGTCTGAGTTGGTATGCAGTAGCTAGTACTACAGTTGCAACTAAGTAGCGAGGAGCAGCAGCGCCTGTTTTCTGTAGTGGAAGAATTAGGCGAGGAATTGATGCTGTCGTCGCCAATCAGACCAATGCAGCAGCGTCTCTTCAACGATGCGGCGTCTCTCCTCCGCCGTCCGATATCGCCGTTTACCCCCGGTCTCTGCTGCTGGCTGAATCGCCGCTTCCATACCCGCTCCTCCGCGGTCGCGGTTCTGCACCGCTCCACTGGGATCGATGATCGTATTGAAAGCGGGCAAGAAGACGATCAGCTTTTGTATTCGTGAAGCGGACGGTCGGATTGTTGACGAAGGAGTGATCTTGGCCAACAGGGCAGCTGTGAGCGACTGGATTAGGTGTTCCACATGTATTACGAAGCATGGGGCATTCGTGGTCACAGCTCACAGGATTACAGATCCTTGCAAATCGGGCATGCTACTTCACGCGATGGGCTGCACTGGACAAAAGACCCAGCCAATCCTGTCCTGCCTAAGGGCTCGGGCAATGCATGGGATCTATCTCGCCTGCTTCTGGATCACGCTGAGGCACTGTTTACGAAACACGCTGTAATATTACGCCAAGGGATTTTACCGGTCCTGAAAATCTTTGTGACGGTGAATCCCGGCGGGAAACCGGCTTCACTCATAATTGAGGTGCAGAACGCACCTCAATGCAAAAGTTCGTGAGCAAAGATTAAAAAGACACTCGAAGTCCATGTGTAGGCCGGATCTCGAAGTCCCCCGCCGCTGCTCGCATCGAAGTTCTCGGCCATGCCACCTTTCTGGGCCATGCTGCAAAATTTCTCTCGCAATTGGTTCGCAAGAGCGTGTTCGCCCATATCGTCGAGCCCATCTGCGATGATCATTGTGGTGGGGGCCCAAATTGGTCCGCGCCAGTACCCATCCCGCGTGTAATAGGGACTGTCGGTTGGCTCTGATGGTAAACCATAGGATGACTGAGCCATACGGTGTTTTATGTCAGCCACCAGGGCTGCACGAATGGGCGGCGGCAATCGATGACCTAGCACTATCGGCATGACTAGCAAGAGGCTCTCGGAGTCAATCTGCTTTCCGTCTTTTGCGCGGTAGGCGACAAAAGCATGCCCATTCCAAAAGTGTGTGATGGTGTTATGTAACAGGCGGTTTGAACGCTCTCGCCATGCCTGCGCTTCCTGTGGCTTGCCTAGTTGCATCGCAACATCAGCCAGCGTCTCCATCTGCAAAACCAGATAAGCGCAGAGATCAGGTGATTCAACAGGCCCACCGTGCGCGAACACGGTGCTGTTATCCCATCCTGCCTCATCGCCATCTCTGTATTCTGGATAACCATCCCCATTCGGATTGCGGTAATCGAAAGACCACTCCGTCCACTTCGAAAGCGGCCCATAGATTTCCCGCAGTTGCTGCCGGTTTTTGACATACCCTTGCCTCATCAGCCACTTGAGTACCCACCCATGGACAGGAGGCTTTGACTGCTGCCACGAGATAGAGTCAGCACTCCACCTATCCGGAAGGTCGCCTGTTTTGGCCTGCAAATCGAAGGGCAGCATGTACTGATCCCATGCCAAGCTTGCGTCGCTTCCAGACATGGCCATCGCATTGAAAGCGTGATCCCACGACCAAACTGAAGTCATCCAGTTTTTCGACATCAGCATGGCGGGTCTTTTCAAATTTCCACTAGGCTCCACTACACTCTCCCAGCTCACATAGGCTGCGAGCTCTGCACCGGAGCCTAGATAAGTAGGTACGGAGGGCATTTTTTGAAGCCAGGAATCATATGCTTCACGCGCATCTTGCTTTACTTCGTCGAAACTCTTCTCGATGGGGTGACGAATCCAACCGGTCCTATAAGCGTCGATTTCTATCTCGAAACTGTCTCCACTCGCGGGGCCAGACACGATTGCCAACTTCCGCTTGCCATGTGAATTCCCACTGCTTCCTACGTCTACCTGACCATGCACCGGTAGGAACATGTACTTCATTACATCCGTATTGACCTCATAACTTCCACCTGGATAAGGCACAGTCCACCCGTCCTCCGCGATGCAACGCAAGCTGACGCCTTTTCCGTATATGCGCAGGCTCTTTGTCCCGGCGAAGGCAATTTGTACATCGCCAAAAGACGATGACAAGGTGAGCAATGTTGGAGTTGCAGTTGTCGTAAATGAAACCAGCTTTCCATCATGAAGTAAATCGAGGCGGAATGCATTCCTCCCGCCACCATACATTGTGCGAAGGTAAATCCCGTTTTTGCGTACGGGAGTCGAAATTCTCGGAGATCAGAGATACTGAGATAGGAACCAAAACGGCTGAATGGAACCCGCTGGAGATCAAAGATCAAGTTGCCCTCGTATACATATTGTTCTGTTTCGCCGTTCGCCTGGCGGCAAGACCCGAGAGCAGTAATCCAGAGAGCTAGAAATATCAGCGCTGCCGCGACTTGCCTCCGCCTTTTTACCTGGAGTGAAATGAACAGTCCGAATCGTGTCATCTTGTATAGAGCGCACCCAAAGTATCAATTACAACAATGGCATGAAATCAAGTCGAAATCAATCACGCCTTTTTCTTATGCCTCTCTTGATGAGAGGGTCGCAGATTTCGTCGTTGAACGTCTGATCATCTACTCCCGCTGCTCCACCGTTGGCCTAGGCGAACGTCAGTACGTCCTTCCGGTGCACCTTGTCATACAGCGCATAGAAGCGAAAGTCAGGCGATTTCTTCCCTTTGCCGTGTAACGCTGCCTGTAACTTCTGAATACTTTCCGGGGTTGTCAGGCTCATCACCAATCCCTCTGTCTTCTGTCAGCGCCGGTGCAAAAATCGACATAGTTCCGGTTGAAAAGTGTGCCACCCCTGGGCGGTCACCAGCCAGCCTGATTCTGGAAGCAGAGGAGGGCCGGATGTGCTCAGGAGGAGAGACGTGGATGAGGTCGTTGAGCTTAAACGGCAGGGATTGAGCATTCGAGCGATCAGCCGCTTGACCGGATATCACCGCACGACGATTACGAGGTATCTTCAAGCGCCAACGGCTCGGCCAGTGTATGGGCCGAGAGTTTCGGCTCTGAGTAAGCTGGAGCCGTTCAAGGTGTATCTGAAGGAGAGGCTTCAGGCGGGCGTCTGGAACGGCGCGGTGCTTTTGCGAGAGCTGCGCGACCGCAACTACAGCGGCGGCTACACGATTCTGACGGACTGGTTGCGACCACAGAGGAAGCAAGCCGAGTCTCTGGCGGTGCAGCGATTTGAGACCCCGCCAGGCAAACAGGCACAACTGGACTGGGGCCATCTCGGCGCCGTGTCGGATGGCGATGGCGAACGCAAGCTGTGGGGCTTCACGATGACGCTGGGCTACAGCCGCAGACCGATGGCCGAAGCAGCGACCGACCAGAAGCTGGGCACGTTGCTGCGCATGCATGAGACGGCGTTCTATGACTGGGGCGCGGTGCCGGACGAGATCCTCTACGACCGGATGAAGACAGTCTGGACCGGTACTGATGAGCGCGGGGAGATCGTCTGGAACGCCATTTTTCTGGACTTCGCCCGTTACTGGGGCTTCACGCCGCGGCTGTGCCGGCCCTACCGCGCCCAGACCAAGGGCAAGGTGGAATCGGGGTGAAGTACCTGCGGCGCAACTTCGTCTGTGGACTGCAGGGACGCGAACCGGCCGGTCTGATCGATCTCAACGGACAGCTGCGCTGGTGGCTTGCAGAAGTGGCCAACCAGCGTGTTCATGGCACCACGCATGAACAGGTAATGGCTCGCTGGGAAGCCGATCGCGCGGCCATGCATCCGGTCAACGGCCGGCCGCCCTATCCATATATGGATGACGAGCAGCGCAAGGTGGCCCGCGATGCCTACGTCTCATGGAACGGCAGCCGGTATTCGGTGCCCTGGCGCTATGCCGGTAAAGAAGTCTGGGTGCGAGATCATGATCCGTCGGTTGAGATCCGCTACAGTTCAGAGCGCATCGCTGTGCATGCGCCCGCCACTAAGCGCCACCAGGTCGTCACGCTCCGTCATCATCACGTCGGCATCCCCACGCACAGCCGGCAGAGTGTGAAGACGCTGATCCACATCGCGCAGAGTGCGCCGGTGGTCGAGCATCGGCCGCTGGCTGCCTACGAAGCGGTAGCTTGTGGAGGTGCGCTATGACTCCGGTCGAACAACTGCGCACCACACTGGCCGCGCTCAGTCTGACTGCCATCGATGCACGTCTCGAAGGCTTACTGGAGACGGCATCGAAGAAGGAACCATCGGTTCCGATGACGACGACGGAGGAGATTTTCATCGCCAGAAGCGTACGAACCAGACGCATGAATCGACCACCGATTCGGATGCGCGGCTGTACAAGAAGAGCTACGGCAAGGAGTCGAAGTTGAGTTACCTGGGCCACGCGCTGGTGGAGAACCGCAACGGATTGATTGCCGCCGCGATGGTGACGTACGCCGATGGTCTGGCCGAACGCGATGCTGCGCTCTTTATGCTTGCGCAAAAGCAGGAGGGCCGCTCGCGGCGCATCACAGTGGGTGCGGACAGGGCTTACGACAGCAAGGATTTCGTCAGCACGGTGAGGGAGTTGAACGTGACACCACATGTAGTGAAGAACGACAAGGGCCGCAGCAGCAACCTGGACCGAAGAACCACACGGCAGCCTGGCTATGCCGTCAGCCTGAGCCGGCGATGGCTTATCGAGAAGGGCTTCGGCTGGAGCAAGCTGACGGGGCCACTGCGTTAGGTGAAGTTGTGCGGGCTCAAGCGGGTGGACTGGCTGTTCGTCTTCAGTTGCGGTCGCGCACAACCTGATCCGGCTGCCCAAACTGATGGCACAACAACCAGAAAGGCTCACGGAGCAGTGTGCCTGAACGTCGCTTGCAGGTCTCGGGGATGCTTCCCTGAGACCTGCTCAGCCCCATAAACACTGGCCAGACCCGCAATTCAAGCAGATTTCAACCGGGTAGGGATGCAAATCACAAGAAAAGACGCTGCAATGCGGCGAATTTCAACAAGTTCCTAGGCCACTTCTCCGATTGCTACCGGGTGGAACGAACCAGTTCCCGGGCGGGAATTCCATCCGCTGTGGACCAGCGCCTTTCACGGCGCACTGTGAAATGCGGACTAAACGCAGCGACAAAATAGGGTACGTTGGTCAGACGGATACGATGCAACGCCTGTTCTGACTGTGAACGGGAGACGGAATCGCTGGGCGCCCGATGGAGATCGGCCCGGCTCGGAACTATGCGTTGCGCCGCGAATCTGCAGTTCTGTTGCGATTGGTGCCGGAGCCAACCAGCAGGGATCGTGCATCGAGCAGGTGCTCGAGCATTGCCTGGCGTGCCTCGTCGCCCTTGCGCTCGCGAATCGCCACATAGATCCTGCGATGGAACATCAGCGGCTGATCTAGAGAGACACGATCGGAAAGTTGGCTCATGCTGGCAAGCAGCGAACGATGGATTCCCTTGAAGAGGAGGTGGCAGATGCGGTTACCGCTCGCCCGGAAAACGGCCTCGTGAAATGCGAGATCAGCGTCGAGGCGTTCGCGGGTACTCCTGACGCGCTCCATGGCGAAGATCGCATTGCGCAGCGCGGACATGTCTTCTGCCGTCGCCCTCTCGGCGGCACGGGCCGCCAGTTCGGGCTCGACGATGAGACGAGTCTCGAACAGCTCGTGGTGCGAGAGATCGTCCAGAAGGACGAGAAAATCCAGGGGTTCATCGAGGATAAATTCCGCGCTATCGCTAAGGTAGGTGCCGTTTCCGACTTTCTGCGACAGGGCGCCCATGATCTCAAGAACTTTGAGAACCTGCCGTACCGAAGCACGGTTAACCCCGAATTTCTTTGCCAGCTCTCGCTCGGGCGGGAACTTCGAACCGGGTGCAATCGCGCCGCTGGCGATCAGATGCTTGATATGAGATAACAGCTTGGCGGTAACCCGGGAGTCTTTCTTGGGGGAGGGGGAACTTGCCTTCGGGCTCATGATAGTTTGCCTTAATTCAATGTTACACCGCACCCGGTTCGACATCAATAATTCTTTGAGACGGGTATTCACCTAACTCAGGTGGCGGCTATATGTTGTGGTTTCAGAACACGCTGCACTTGGACGGACCCCTTCAACTCAGGCTCCTTCCTGAGTCGGACCATATCGCAGCGGGCGGTCAAGAGCCAGCAGGCAGAGAAGATTCGTCCAAAGTCATCTCATCCTCCCCGCCGTCATGGCGCACCGAAATCGTACGACCAGACGTGATTACGCCATTCCGGTCGCAAGCGCACACAAGAGCCATCGTATAGCCACAATCGACCACGCGGCTTCTGCCTCTGTGGCACCTTCAGGCCTTCGCGACGCCAGATTCTCTCCACGCGTTCCTTACCGACTCGCCAGCCGGCTCGCTGCAACTTGACGGGGTGCTTCCGATATCCATAGCGGCCATACTGGCTGGCCAGCGTGATGATCGCCCGGGTCAGTGCGTCTTCGTCATTCCGTTGGCTCGGCTGGTAGCGCTGCGTGCCGCGTGGCTGGTTCACCAATCGGCGCGCATGACGCTCACTGGCTCCAAACTCTTACGCGTGTCCCACAGCGCAACGGCGACGCTCCGGGCTTAGAAGTTTCCCCGGGGCGATGTCCTGCCACCAGTCGTTTCAGCTTCGAGTTCTCCTGCTCCAGTTCCTTCAGCCGCATTCGGCAGCCTGGGATCGAGTCCAGGAGGACCGTGCCGACCGGCCAGTCTCAGGAATGGATCAACCCAGAAGGGGAAGAATGCGTGCCTGAGGCAAAGCCATACAGTATTTCCAAACTACTTGTTCTGCGACGCGGCAGTTAGTGAAAACCAACTGTGGCACCGCCGGGATGGATACGGAATCTTTTTCGATGTTCGAGAAGGATCTGAACCGACCGTCCCGCCATGGTGACATCGTAGCCAAACAGGATGGAGCCAACGCCCCAGCCAAACCCGCATGCGGCGCCAGCCCATACGGCTTGTGCCCCCGCCGCGTGTACGGCCTCTGGCCAGTTCGGCATGAATAGGGCCGCCACGACCATCGCCAGGACAAGCATCATGACCAATGCGGAAGGTATGTAGATGTTTTCGAGCTCGAACTGCCCTCTCTTCTTCAGGGGAACCGCAAGCACACCCCCGGAGAGCACGGTGATGAAAACCAGGGCGAACCCAAAACGGGCGAGTGCATTCGAATGAGCCTTCCTCTCAAATACCACTACCAGCGCAAATGGTGCCGGCCCCCTCAATTCAGTGATTCAATAAATTGGCTCAGCCATATTTACGTGTGGTTTCAACCAAGTGTTCCCTCGCCGTCAACCCCGTCTTCAAAGCGTTCGGGTTGCATGAAACCGGCCGAGTGAACCAGGCGACTCTTCCGGATCCTTGCACCGAAGATGACCTGTATGCGCTGTGTTCTCTGCCGTCACGTCTTTGCTTAAAGCCGCCGCGCGCCTTCGTTGAGCTGGACCAGCGGAGACCGGCTATATTAAGACCACGCCGGCCCATCGATTGCTGCATGCTGCGGCCGCAACTACTTTATTCTGGCCAAATCAGCAAGTTTTCATTTGTAGAGCGCGACACGAATGTCGCAGCCTGCTTGATCGAAATAGCCGTCCGGCCCGTAGAACATCAGCCACAGGTCATCGGCAACCTTGAGCACTTCACCGTCTTGCCCAACCAGGAGGTTGGGATTTTTCAAGATCCAATGCAGGCCATCGGATGAGGTGGCGTAGCCCGTGTGACAGCCTTTGCAGCCCGGCGGGAGAAACTCCCCAAAGAACATATACCATTGCCCCCCCATGCTGGAACACATGGGTGAATTTATACATCGCGGGATACTTCAAACCCTCGATACGAATCTGCACGGCGTGGCAGAAATCGAAGGCGGTCTCATTCGGCGACTGGGCTAGGTACAATCCCCACGGTGCGTACTTCCTGTTCCAGTAATACATGAAGTAATGGCCTGTCGATTTGTCATGTACGACGTGGTCGTCCTCGACAGCGCCGAGGCCGTGAGTAATTTCGCCCTTCTTCACGAAGTGCATGCCGTCGGTCGAGACCGCGTAACCCTAGCCGCCATAGTCATCCATGCCGTCGCCATACCACATCTTGAACATGTCATCTTCGTACAGGACAAATGGATCCCACGTGCCTTCTCGGTCCCATGCGCTGGCAGTGCCCTTCGGCAGGACTGGATTGGCTGGGTCTTTTGTCCAGTGCAGCCCATCGCGTGAAGTAGCATGCCCGATTTGCAAGGATCTGTAATCCTGTGAGCTGTGACCACGAATGCCCCATGCTTCGTAATACATGTGGAGCACCTTGCCCACTTTCAATACGGTCATCGATCCCAGTGCGCCCGCGTCCCAACCACCCTTCGCGCCCGATTGCAGAACCGGGTTCTTGGTATAACTCGCAAAATGGTCTGAGCCAGCCAGGTCACGAAGCTGCCGAGCACTCAAATCTCGCTCTCCTTCGCCCGCTGCAGCCGATAACAGCGGACCGCAGGTCAGCAACAGCATCGCGAGTGTGAGAAGGATGCATTTCATAGGCCGCCTCTACATTTTTGGGACCGCTCAACTAGTCGCGTCCGTTGATATCCACAATAGCTTTGATGAGCGTCTCCCGGTTGGGCAGAAATTGAAATTGCGAAGCAACCTCGGAAAGCTTCAGGCGATTGGTTACCCAATGCGAGGTGTCGATTTTGCCTTCTTCAATGAGTTGGATGATCCTCGGAAACTGACCATGACTATTGCGACTCGCGAGCAGCGTTACCTCCTTTCGGTGAAAGAGGGAATCGTCGATGCAGATGGGATCGCGGGTGAGGCCAACATATACCAGGCGCCCTCCCGTCGCCACCTGAGCCAGGCTGCTGCCCATCGCGACGGCGCTTCCGGTTGCATCGAACACGGCGTCGGCATGCCGGTCCTCTGGGGTCAGCGAGGCTGTGTACCCCATCCGCTCCACAAATGCTTTGCGCCAAGTGTTCTTCTCGACCACATGAACCTTCGCCCCCATGGCGGAAGCAAACTGCGCCACGGCGATTCCGACCGGCCCCGCACCCACGATGAGAGCCTCTTCGCTCTGCTTGAGACGGCTGCGCATGACGGCATGCGCGCCAATGGCGAGCGTCTCCACCAGTGCAAGCTGATCCAGCGACAATCGATTCGATTTATGCAGCAGAACTAGGGGCACGGAAAGAAATTCCTGCATTCCTCCATCCACGTGGATTCCGAGAAGCCGAATCTGCTCGCAGCAATTGCTTCTCCCCATTGCACATGCCCGGCATTCCCCACAGATCATGTACGGTTCAATGGCACATTGATCTCCCGACTGAATGCCCTTTTCATTGGCCGGCGCTTCCACGACGACTCCGGATAGTTCATGACCAATGATCCGGGGATACGTGTAGATCGGATGGCTCCCCGAAAATGCATGAAAGTCGCTCCCACAGACGCCAACTTTCTCCATCCGGACTAGAGCCTGCCCTGGGGCTGCAATCGGAGCCGGCACTTCCCTCTCCGTAAATCTCCATGGCGCTTCCAATACGATCTGTTTCATTTGGCCCTACTCGTCAGACGATGAAAGGTTCATCCATAATGACAACGACAGCCTAACAGACCGATTTAAATCGGTCAATATTTATTGGTTTAGCCTTGCAATTCTGCTGAATTGTGGATCTGGAGAAATGCCGTGCCAATCGGATTTCAACTTCTGCACCTCTTGCGCTGTAAATTAAGGCAGATGGGTCTTTACTTGGCTTTTGCCTCGCCAACCGCCGCCGGTCGTGAGCAATGACGAAGAAATCCGCGAGTACATTCGCAACCAGGAGCAGGAAGACAAGCGGTTGGACCAGCTCAACCTGTGGAAGTGACCAGCCACCGTCAAGGTGGCCCAATATCAACCGGGGCCACGTTAGCGACCCCGCTCAAGCCGCTTTGAGCGGCTCACACAAATAAGGCCCCCGGTTTTTGAGTCTGTTACGAAACGCGCTTTGCAGGTGGATCAATCGACGTTGGTGCTGTTGTTTGTTCACCGTCTTGATTTGCCACGGGATGGCCGGGCTGCTCATCCCTGCAGTGCGGCGACCAGTTTCCTTCCGCCCAGGACGCTGAACATGCGCTTCAGGTTGTAGACCATGACCCCGAGGCCGATCTCGATCTTGGCGCCAGATAGTCCACGCAGCAGGAAGCGCGGATGGCCGAAGATGCGGTATTTCAGCGCAGCGAAGGGATGCTCGACCGTGCATCGTCGTAAGCGCATCACGGCCGGGGTGGCACGTTGCTGCATGCGCTCCAGCGCGGCGTCGTGCAGATGCCGATAGACATAGCGTTGCGGAGACGGGGTGCAGCGGCTCTTTAAGGCGTAGTTACCGCAGGCCGCGGCCGGCGCGGTGTAGAGTACGCGATGCTTCTCTTTCTGTAGTCCTTTACGGGTGAGGGTTTGTCCGGCGAGACAGCAGAACGTGTCGCTGGCCGCGTCGTAGTGGAACCGGGTCCGCGCGAACAGCGTTCCATCCCTGCGATTGTTGATCCCGCGCTGGGCGGGCACGTGGGGCACGATGCCCTTCGCCTCACAGGCTTCCGCCTGCGCGCCGTTGCAGTAGGCGCCATCGGCCACTACGTTCAACGAAGGTGGATCGCCAACCGTCTTCTGTGCCGCTTCCGCCATGGGCTGCAGACTGCGCTTGTCGCTCTTCTCCACGGTCACCTCATGGGTCACGATCAGCGCATGTTCGGCGTCTACGGCGGTCTGCACGTTGTAGGCCGGCACCACGCAGTGAGCGGTGTGCATGAAGCCGGCCTCCGGCTCCGCATCGCTCTGCAACTTCGCCAGCGCAGCCTGCACCGCGCTCGGGTCGATCGCCGGCTCCTTTTACTGGTCGCCAGCCTCCACCACATCCAGATACCGCTTCACCGCCTCCCGCTCAGCCACGCTCCGCGCGCTCGCCACCGCCTGGAACTTCGAGCCATCGATGGCCACCCACTCGCCACGCACCAAACCCACACTGCGCGCAAATCGCGCCAGCTCCGCGCCCGCCTCGGTCACCGCTTCCCGGTGCTACCGCCGGAACTCGGCAATCGACTTGTAATCCGGCGCCAGGCGGCCCAGCAGCCACATCAATTCCACGTTCCTCCGGCACTCGGCTTCCAGCCGCCGCGACGAGCGCACCTGCTCGAGGTAGCCGTACAGATACAGCTTCCGCAGATCGCGCGGATCGTAGCCTGGCCTACCCGTCTCCGCCGCTTCGGCGCGAACAAAACCAAGCCGGCGAAAGTCCAGACGGCCAACAAATGCATCGATCACACGGCACACATGATCGGCGGGAATCAGATCTTCTAATGCCAGCGGAAACAGCGCCTGCTGGTTCCGCGCCTCGCCCTGGATATAACCCATACCCGCATCTTCCCATCACTTCCATTCCCTGTCACGGAGTCTCGTAAAAGACTGTTTTGCCGGGAGATACTTACCCTCGCAATTCCCACGACTGGGAGGACGACGGGGAATGAAACGCGCTATCATCGCCGTCGCTCACACCATGTCGGTGATTGGCTATCGCATACTCAAGACAAACCAGGGGCATCGCGAACTGGTTGCAAATTATCTGGACCGCCTCCACAAACTGAGCCTTCAGCGCTATCACGTCAAGCGGCTGCAGAATCTTGGGTTCGCCATCGCACTGCAACGCGCTCTCACCGCCTCCTGAAAAGCATTTTCGAGAGAGTCCCTGGTCAAATGCTCTGCAGACCCGGATTTGTGAAAAACCACAAGATCTTGAGGTTAACTGCGTGAGGTAAATACCCCTATGCCATTGATAAAGGACGGTTTCTCTCCCCGCAGTCAGCGCATCCTGGTCGCATGCAGAAAAACAGTTGACAGTAGCGAAAAGAGGGTGCTAGAGTGATCGCTCCAATGGATGGACCATTGCGTATCCGTTCCCGTCAATTTCAAGGAGAGACCATGGAAATCAGAGACCGTAGACAACTCAGATCAGTGCACGGAGCGTTCTTGTGCACGCTGCTTGCGATGTTTTTCTCGACGGGCTTGTTCGGCCAAACATTCACCGGTCATGTCACAGACAGCAGCGGCGCCTTCGTGCCAGGGGCAACCATCACTGTCCACAATCAACTGACAAATGTCGACGCTAAAACCAAGACGACGGGTGCCGGGGTTTATACCATCCCTTACCTACTGCCTGGTCTCTATTCTGTGAGCGCGGAGATGAACGGATTTCAAAAGCAGGTCCGGTCAGGGATTACACTCCCGTCGGATAGCACGGTGGAAGTGGACTTCACGCTTAAGGTAGGTTCTTCCGCAGTAACTGTGACAGTCAGCGCTGATCAGGAGATGATAGACACGGACAACGCAAGCCTTTCGGAGACTCTCCCAACTCAGACGGTCACGGAGGTGCCAAACAACGGACGCGACATTGACATGGCGGCAATATTGAGCACCAGTGTGAACTATTTTGACGTAAATGACGGCTCAGTAACCGGCTTAGAGGCTGGATCTTCCAATTATGGTGGTGGATGGTTCACCATGTCGATCAATGGAGCGCAATATGGTAGCTCGATAGAATTAATGGACGGCTTGCCTAACGATTCTGTGGCGGGGAGCGGTCCAGGTGTGCAACAAACGGTAACAACCGCCTCTCTGGAATCCGTCCAGGACTTTAAAGTCATTGCCAACGCTTACGATGCCCGGTATGGCAATGGGGCGGGTGGCGGCTTTGACACGATCATAAAGTCAGGCACTAACGCACTCCACGGGAGCATATACGAATACGCGCGACGTACATGGTTGAACGCGAATCCTTGGGTAACAGATTACTACGCTAATACCTCCTCTGCCGCAGCAAACGCAGCACCGCAAAGCACCGAAGATTTCTATGGCGTAGAAGCAGATGGGCCTGTTGTTATACCCCACGTTTACGACGGGAGAAACAGAACCTTCTTCCTTCTTCAATATGATAGTCATCACCAGGTAACTCCCGGTACTACGATCGATAGTGTTCCAAACTGCGCATCATGGAATGCGACAGGACAAAAATGCGATTTTACCAATGTCAACACTATTGGCGACTTCAGCAAGTTGTATTCTCTTGGCTCCAACGGAGTCCAGCAGCATATAACTCTTTACGATCCTCTAAGTGGCACTCCAACCAACCGAATTCCGTTTCCAAATAATACAATTCCCGCGTGCGTGGGTTCTTCCAATCTTAGTGCGACGGGAGGAGCCTGCATCAACCCGACGGCGATGAAAATCCTCTCCTATTTTCCCGCGCCGAATGTAGCCGCTCCTTCCAACACCAATCCCTTTGACAGTGACTACTATACAACATGGAACTCTAACACCGAAGTGCGCAATATCATGGGGAAGTTCGATGAGAACTTTACTCATGCCGATCGCTTCAGTCTACGCGGTACCTTGACGACAAATAGTAATAGCTTCGCGAATCTTTTCGGTAGTAATTATTTCCCAGGGCCAGCCGGGGGCGGGGAAGGCGGCAACAGCCGGGGCTGGTCCATCGAGCCCGAGTGGGTTCACACGTTCAGCCCCTCCCTTGTACTCGCTGTCCGGACGAGCGGTGGCTATGCAATCACATTTCAACAGTATACGGACACAAATTTCGATCTAACTACCTTCGGGGGAGGCTGGACAAAAGCATTAGTTTCGCAGCTTGCAAATTTCGGTAAAACATTTCCGCAGTTTTCTTTTTCTTCGGACGGCATTACCGCCCTCGGTGCTTCGCTTCCACCGAATTGGCTAAGTGGTACTTCGTTCAATTTCTTTCCGGAGGTGACTTGGGTGAAAGGCAAGCACGCGATCTATGCCGGCCTCGATATGCGCTACCGCCAAGAAGGTTACTTGGGGGTACCTGGAGGTCAGGGATTTGGAACTCCAAAGTTTAAGACGGGGCATGCATGGACCCGCAAGAACTATCAAAGCAGTCCGGCTCTTCAAGGCTTTAGTGTTGCCTCGTTCTTGCTGGGAGATGCAGACAGCGGGAGTGTGAATATAGTGGTCAATCGTACTTATTCGACCAAGTATTATGCTCCGTTTGTGCAAGACGATTGGAAGATAACACGCAAGCTAACACTGAACTTAGGTTTACGGTATGACTTGTCTCCTGGGGTGACGGAGCGTCACAACGAGATGAACTATGCTTTTGATACGACATCGGTCAATCCAGTGAATGCGCAGGTCAACGATGCATTGGTGGGGGGTGCGCTTGTAGGTGGGTTCACCTTCGCCGGCGTTAACGGAAACCCGCGCTCAGCTACCGCACTTAGCAGGTTGGGTCTCCAACCTCGATTTGGCTTCGCCTATAGTGTCAATCCTAAATTAGTGATACGTGGAGGCTTCGAAGAAATGTTATCGGGCCCCTTGCTCACATATTCCAGCTTTGTCCAGAATGGCTTGGTGGGTTTCTCCGCAAAAACCACCTACATTAACAGCTTAAATAGCGGCCAGACACCTAACCCCAACGCCAATGTAAGTAATCCATATCCGCAGGGTGTGACTCCGATTACTGGCTCGTCAACTGGGCTGTTGACGGCATTGGGTCAGGGTGGTACTTTCTATAATCCGAACTACAAAGAACAAAGTTATTGGGGTTTTTCAGTTGGGTTTCAGGAGCAGCTGTCTCCTCACGATGTATTGGGAGTCAGTTATGTGGGGAGTCACACCTACGATTTGGGCACTAACACGGACATTAACCTAATAAGCCCAGCGTGGCAAAGGCAGTGTGATCAGGGGTCCGGCGGCGACCCTACGATCTGCAATAGCGACTTAGTTCAAAACCCGTTCTATGGCGTAAGCGCCTTTAGTACTGCAAGTGCTTTCTCGAACACAGCGCCAACAGTTTCGCAAGGGCAACTGGATCGCCCGTTCCCCGCATTTTCGGACATGTATGAGGTCGACAACGATGGTAGATCTTGGTACAACTCTGTTCAGGTGACGCTAGAGCACAGATGGGCTAACGCTCTCACTCTACACGGTGGCTGGACTTGGCAGAAAACAATGGACGCGGGCGCTTGGGCCGACCAAAGATACGATCTCCGTCAGAGGACTATTGACTCGTTAGATATGCCCAAAAAGATTTCCATTTTCGGGGTTTATAATTTGCCGCTGGGGCGAGGGCACTTGCTTCTGGGAAATGCCAATCGAATTGTAGATGGCGCCATCGGCGGCTGGGAACTCGGCAGTGATTATTCCTTTATTACCGGCATGCCTGTGGTTATTGACGGAGTTTACATGAATTCATACGCCAGTGTTCCGTTGCAGAATGAAGACCCCTTACGCACTCGCGCTTTCCTCCCTTGCACCAACCAATGGGTCCAGGCTAACAACGGCACTTGGTCCCTGCAGGATGTCGGAGGCTATAACTATTCGGGAAACTGCAATCAGTTCAATTTCACTCAAGTACCTCAATACGGGGAAACCCCCAGTATCGATTACACCGGTATCCGCTCGAGACCCACCGAGTTGTTTGACGTCAACTTGTCGAAGCTCTTTTCCATCCATGAAAGGCTGAAGTTGCAGTTTCGTCTCGATGCGTTCAACGCACTCAATCACCCACAGTTCGGCACTATTCCATCTGAATTCGATACAGATTCCACGGATGGAGACTTCGGCACTTATAACAAGCTCAACGGGTCAAATTCTCCCCGCAATGTGGAGCTTGCCCTGAAGCTGTTATGGTAGCATTCAACACTCCTGCGTTCATGAGGAGCTTCGAGCTGCTTTGCCGAAGACGTGTGTGATCCCCGGTCTGAGACATTCACCTTTGTGCATGTTCACCGAATGCATTGGGAGAGTCTGGATGCGTAGTGCTCGACTGAGGGTTATCCGCTCGAGTGTTGTAGTGCTTCTCGCGTACGGACTTCGTGTAGGTGTTCCCCACGCGCAGGAGCGTGGTCTGATTGCCAATTGGTCATTTCAAGAGAATCAGGAAGACACTGTGCCTGAAAGCGTGCATGGTGCGGTGGGCAAAATAGGTGGTTTCTACAACTATGTCCACGGCGTCTCGGGCAGTGGTCTGAGATTTGACGGGTACACCACGGGTGTCACAATTCCGGCACGGGAGACCCCGTCCGTTGGCACAGATGGTTTTACGGTCGACGCGTGGGTTGCTCTGAATACCTATCCGTGGAACTGGGTTCCGCTCATCGATCAGGAACGGGAAGAGCAGGAGGGGTTTTCATTTGGCATTGACGCCTTTGGACACGTTGGACTGCATGCATCGATCGATGGTCAGTGGAAGACAGTCACCTCAACGGAGCAGTTGCCGTTGAAGAAGTGGGCGCACATCGCAGGGAGCTACGAATCCGACCAAGGCTCGGGTGTGCTGAAGGTATACATAGACGGACAACCAGCGGGACAGTTGGATGTTCAGGGAGCGCTGACTCTCGCGGACACCGACATAGTGATGGGGCGGGTTCGCCGGGCGACGCTGCCGTTTCCGGAAGCAGCCATCCATCCGTACTACCCAATTTGGTACTCGCTGGATGGAATTCTGGGTAACGTGGAGATGTTCAATCGGGCGAAGAGCGCCGGCGAAATCGCGCATGCGTATGCTACCGTACAGGTTCCACCGGGAGATGTGCTGCCGTGGCAGAAGATGCCGTCGGGGCCCCCCGGGGGCGAGCGCTTCGGTGCCTACTACGCGACCCTCCACTTTGAGGATACTTGGGACCGAATGCGACGCATTGGCCCGGATTCCGACGTGGTCGTGCAGTTCGACGAGTCTCCTATTCGACTGGTTTTTTGGCAAGGTACGAACTACATTCCCGCGTGGGTAACAGAGAACGACAAGTGGTATACCGATGAGTTTCTGGAAACGTGGGGAAAGGGATGTACTCTCGGCGGGGACTGCGAGCCGATGTCCGACAAGCAGGCGCGATACTCGCACGTGAATATTATTGAAAGCAACGATGCACGTGTGATCGTGCACTGGCGGTATGCGCTGTCAGAAGTTGAGGAGTATAAGATTGCCTCGCCGGATCCTTACACGGGCTGGGCTGATTGGGCGGATGAATATTGGACAATCTATCCGGACGGGATAGCGGTAAGGAAGCAGGTACTTCACAGCACCGATATAAACCTTCCTCACGAATGGCAGGAAACAATCGTGCTGAATCAGCCTGGGAGCCGGCCAGAAGATGATATCAACTGGGATGCGATAACCTTGGAAAACATGCAGGGTGAAGCGAAGATCTATCGCTGGATCCCGAAGCCAGCAGGGAGCTTTACAAAGCCGAATGGCCCTGCGGAAGTCACAGGCCCTCCGGACCCTAACATCCAAATGGTCAATCTGAAGTCGGAATGGAAGCCGTTCCAGATAGTCTCCCCTGACGGGGCCCATGCGGATATCATCAACGTCGAGAACACATTTTTCAATTTTGAGTGCTGGAACCACTGGCCGGTAGCGCAGATTGTTTCCAGTGGTAGACCTTGCGTGGCGGCTGACCGCGCATCGCATAGTTCGCTCTCTCACCTTTACTGGAAGGCCTATTCAAAGGACGGCGATACAGAGACGAAGATTCTGATGGATGGCCTGACAACGCAATCCATTGCAGAACTGATCCCGCTGGCGAAGTCGTGGCTCTCGCCCGCCAGAATGGAGGTGGCGAGCGACGGCTATCAGAACGAAACCTACGATCCGACGCAGCGTGCCTACATGGTTACAAAAGCTGCACCTGAAACACCCGCTGCATTGAAGCTGATCTTCGATGCGACTGCTGCTTCCCCTCTCTACGATCCTGCGATCGTGATTAAAAACTGGGGAGCCGGTGCGGCGCAACTCAAAATCAACGGGAAGCCGGTGGCTTCGGGGAAGAGCTTTCGGGAAGGACATATCTACAAGCTGCAGGGTACTGATCTCGTGATATGGATGCAAAGACAGTCGGCTGAGACACTGCACGTAGAAATCATCCCGGCAACCCGCTCACCCCTTGCGCAGGAGTGAAAGCACAGGATGCGAGCAGCGCGGTCGGAATAACTGCAGCAGACCTTGCCACCATCGTCGGTCGGGCGAAGAAACATGGAAGCCGGCCAATGGTGCCGTTGTAAATTCACGTGGGAATTGACGATAGTGGTCCATGTGCATGAAGTCGAAGCCTAAACGTTCAGTCACTCATTGGGTCTCTTCCTGCCTGTCAGGCAAGCAGCCTATGTGCAGGGACGGAGGTCCGGGTACAGCTGAGGGCTGAAACCTTGCGTTCCTCTGGGATGCTTACCACGGACACAGGCGATCTACTGAGAGGGGAGTTTGAATTGAGCAGAAAGATTGTCGCGTGGAGCATTGTAGAGGTGGTGCTGCTCTGTGTAGTCTCGGGGTATGCAACGGCTCAGTCAAACCGTGGCCTGGTCGCCTGGTGGAAGTTCGATCAGGGATCAGGGAATCACGTTTTAGAGAGCGTTCATCATCAACAGGACCCGATTCTGAACCAGTTCCAGTGGGTTCCCGGAGTTTCCGGAACCGGTCTCAAATTTGACGGCTTCACGACGGTCGTAACAAGTGATGCCTGCCATACGCCACACTTTGGAGAGAGTTTCACCATTGAAGCATGGATTGCCCTTCACGAGTATCCCGTCAATTGGGTGGCGATCGTGGACCAGGAGAAGGACCACCGTGCCGGATATTATTTCGGCATCGACTCAGAGGGGCGGGTAGGGCTGCAACTGGAAGTGTGGGGAACGTGGGAGGAGTGTATTGCAAGCGTCAGAGTTCCCCTCATGAAATGGGCCCACGTTGTCGGTGTATATGATGAGAACACGGGAATTAGGCTTTATGTGGACGGGATAGTGGTGGGCAGCCTTCCTGTACGGGGCCGGATGACTCCCGCCGACGACACGGGACTGCAAATAGGGCGGGATTTCAAAGCTCTTCCGCCGACCGGTTTGGTACGGCAGAATGTGAGCTTCCCTGCACTGTATTCTCTCGACGGCATCATTGACAACCTTAAAATCTATGATCGCGCCTTCAGCCCTCAGGAAGCCGAACAAGCGTACCTCACTCTGAAGCCGACGAAGAGCCCTGCACTATCCCCCAGGAAATGGCCGGCAATACCTGCAGGGCCCGATGATTTCAAAGCGGTGTATTGCAAACTGAAACTATATCCAGGGTGGGACGCGTTGTGGAGGTCCGGGCCCGACTCTGACGTAGTCGTCAGATTTAAGAACAAGCCATACAAGTACGTATTCTGGCGGGGGACGAACTTCGAAGAAAACCTGGTTACCGGAGATGGGATATGGGTTGGGGACCAGAGCTTCGAAAGCTCCACTCGCAATGGCTGTGCGGAGCACATGTCCGACAAGAAGGCTTTGCACCAGTATATCGATATTCTTGAGAGTAACCCGGCACGCGTCGTGCTTCACTGGCGCTACGGATTGGTTGATGTCAAGGGTAACTTCTCTAATGTCGATCCGCTGACCGGATGGGGAGACTGGGCGGATGAATATTTCTATATATATCCTGACGGTGTTGCCGTGCGATATGGGACGGTCCACGGAACGGGAAAGGGTTACGGCTTCACCGAGCCAACCATCCTTCTCCCACCGGGCAAGAGGGCAGAGGACTATATCTCTTTGAATGCCGTTACCATCGCCAACATGCAGGGGCAAACTCGTACCTATTCGTGGGATCCCCAGTCACCTCCATTCCCGTTTCCCAATCCGCCGGCCGGGGCGAATATCGCAGAATTGAACCTGAAATCTGCCTACAAGCCCTTTTACATCTACATTCCCGGAACCATATTGGGCCCATACGGCAATCCGCCGGAGATCCGGCCTCTCTATTCGCATTTCCCAACCTGGAATCATTGGCCGGTGAACCAGGCCCCTTCTGATGGTCGCTATGCAATGTTCGCTGATCGTTACGCGAGTGCTGCGGTCATGTCGCCGGATGTGAGCAGCACCTGGATCGACGGGCCAGGCCCCACAAAGAGCACCTATTTCCTATTCGGCCTTACGGACAAATCGGCCACAGACTTGGCGCCTCTGGCGCGGTCCTGGATAAATCCGCCCTCCCTCAAACTGTTCTCCGGCGGATTTTCGGTGAATGGATACAGCAAGTCGCAACGTGCCTACATCGTGGCGCAGCAACATCCCGGGAGCAGAACTGCTGTGCGCTTACGGTTAGAAGGGACTAGCGACTCTCCGGTGGTCGATCCTGCTGTGGTCATAAAGGACTGGGGAAGCGAAGACGCCACTGTGAGGGTCGATGGAAAACGAATGGTGCCAGGTCTAGACTTCAGAGAGGGTCACATTAACAGGCTTGGGGGGACAGACTTGGTTCTATGGAGGCGGGAAGTAGCCATGAGAACAGTAACGATTAGGCTTGTGCCTGTAAGGCATTGAGCCGGAGCATGCGAGCGCCAGATGGTTTAACCGCGACAAAGAGTCACCGGAAAACGTGCTCGTGCAGAATCGGGAATCTGCAGCGTCGTAAACCGCCTAGCGCTGGACGATTCAAGGCTCGGCGGTACGTGCTGGCCCGACTACTCGTGCGGCAATGCATTCAGGTTCCTCACAAGCTCCAGTGAGGAATGACCAATGAACCGAAAGCCGCTGAAACCATATCCAGATCAAAGGAGGTGCTCTCGTGTCGAAGAGATCAGGGCAATCTGAAGTCAGCCGGCGGAAGTTCCTCAGCACCGGCCTAGAAACAGTGGCCGCGGGCTTTGCGGCGTTTGGAGGATTAGGTGGGGTCGTCGCAGAAAGAGTTCTAAGGACTGTCGACCGAGTGCACGCAGCTGTCAGAGGGACTTTACGCGGGCCATGGCAAGTTTATCCGAACAATCCAATCCTCGCGCCCGAGCAGCCCGGTTGTTGGGACTCCTGTGCCCTAGGAACAATGACAGTGGTAAGGGTTGCGAATGTATACCACATGTATTACGAGGCATGGGGTAAACAAGGTAAAGGATATAAAGGATATAACCTATGTGATTACAGTACGCTTCAGATTGGCCACGCTGTTTCACGAGACGGAGCTCACTGGACTAAGGATCCAGCAAATCCGGTTTTGCCGCATGGAACGGGTAATGACTGGGATCGTGACGGAACTTGGGACCCGTCCGTTCTCTACGAGGATGGACAGTTCAAGATGTGGTACGGAGGAGGCATCGACCCTAATTGTGATTGGGGCTATGCGACTTCAAGGGATGGTGTGCATTTCGTGAAGCATGGCCGGTTGAGCCATCTGGGGCATGTTGAAGATGATCATGTTGTTCATGACCCGACCAGTGGGAGTTATTTTATGTACTATTGGGATCGGGCGTACGCACCCCACGGACTATTCTGCGCTGTATCGCCGAACGAGACCGATTTTGATTTTGCAAATGCCCGGAATATTCACATCAATGGCCTACCAAATAACTTCATGTACAAATTTCCGAACGTGTTTAAAGATGGTGGTATGTGGAACATGTATTTTGGCCGGTTCGTACCACCGGGATGCAAGGGTTGTTGGACTGGCTACGCCACGTCACAGGATGGATTGCTCTGGCAAGTACAGGACCCTCATGTGATGCTGTGTCATGACGCATTTGTTCTCAAGGTTACAAATAATCGCTATTTCCTGTACTTTGGGCCCGACGGCTACTTTGATCAAAAGGGCTGTGATATTCGATTGGCGCAACTTGGTGTCTCGGCTCGACCTTCGATAGCCGAACGGCGGGCACGCTAACATGGGATCATCTGAGCGTCTCATATTGAAACCAATCAAAGTCGGCAGGAGCGGAGCATTTCTCGCCGTTTCCGCTCGAATACATGCCGATATAAGCGCCGCTCCACACTGCGGCGACTTCGCTCGAAATCAGGCGTTCCAGTCCTGTGCCCAGCAGTTTCCAATCGCCCTTCGCGTCGGCATAGTAAAAGCTGTACTTCTCGGGGTCGGAATCGATGCGCAGACGCAGCGGTCCTTCTGGCGCCGGAGCCTGCGCGGCGATCTGCTGCATATCACCCGCCTGCTTACGTAGCATGACCACGCGCCGCCCTGCGCGAATCGTGACAAAGATCTCGTAGTGATACGAGGGCGACATCAGCACGGTCAGGCCTGCTTCTTCATTCTCCGACCGGGGATCGAATTCCAATTGGGTTTGCGATTGGCTCGTCCACTCCGTTTGCCGCCGGCCGACGAATGCCGTCTGTATGCCGAACAACAACAGCGACTCCTGTCCATGCAGGCGCAGAAATCCTGGCCGGTCCGTTAACGACCAGGTACCGGCAGCGAGAGAACCGATGGTGCTCCACACGCCATCCAGCGTCGTCGAGCTGAAATTGTCGCGCGCCGGCCGCGCAAGCCATGGGTGCTGTGGCGGCGCCTGCTCGTTGACCTCCAACTGGTCGATATCCTGCTGTTTCACCTGGGGCCAGCCGTCGCGCCACTGCATCGGATAGAGAAATGTCTCACGGCCCAGACTGAAGCTGTCATAGTTCGGGTGCCGCGTGCCCAGGCAAACGATCCACCATTTCCCTTCCGGCGTGTCGGTCCAGTCGCAATGGCCGACCGACTTCACTGGGTAATCCCACGAAATATGCTGCGACACGAAAGGGTTTGCAGGGTCGGGTGTGAACGGCCCCCACGGACTTTTGCTACGCCCCACCGTCTCCATGTGCAGGAAGCGCGCACCGCCCTCAGCCTCGATGAGGTAGTACCAGCCATCGACCTTATAGAGATGCGGGCCCTCGGCGTCGTCCGTCACCATGCCTCTCGAAATTGTGCGCAGCGGCGACGTCAGTTTGCCGGTGCGAATGGAGATGGTGGCCTGCACGATGTTTTCATGGTTATTCGGTCCGCGGCGCGTGTAGTACACCGTGCCGTCGTCGTCGAAGAAGAGGCTGGGATCGAACTTGCCCTGGTCGACCTTGATGGGATCGGACCACGGTCCCGCGGGATCCTTCGCCGTGACATAAAAATTGCCGCCGCCCCGAACATCCGTCGTGATCAGGTAGAAAGTGCCGTCGTGATAGCGCAGCGTAGCGGCGTACGTGGAGGGATGCGCGCTGAGCTGCACGAACTGCGACCGTCTCGACAACGCGTATCCGACCTGCCTCCAGTGCACTAGGTCGAGGCTGTGATAGACAGGGCAACTCGGGAAGTACTCGAAGCTGCTGGTGGCAAGATAATAATCCCGGCCAACGCGCAGTATCGATGGGTCCGGATTCATTCCCGGCAGCACCGGGTTCTCGTATTGCGCGCGCACACAAAGTGATGTTATGAGCAGGACGACCGGCATTGTGTACAGGAGTCTCGTCTTCATCTGTGCTTTCGTATCCCGAATTGCACCTTGAACAGAGGGCAGTGAGCACTGTGCATGAATACGCTCCTCCCCAGAATTTCGCGGAGACGCGGAACCCAGGCAAGAGCCTCCCTTGGAGCTGCGAAATAGGAGCGGCCATTCAGCAGAAGGATGGTGACCCTGTTGATCACCTGCACATCAGCGCGTGCTAGCCTTGACTGTCATCACGCGAAAGAAGCCCTTCGAGATGCTGGCCAGATACCCTCAAAATCGGCAACTAAAATGTGATTTTACCGCCAATCTGGACGGTTCGCGCTGTAGCCGAAGTGAGCAGCCCAAAGCTACTACTGGTTGTATTTGCCTGCAAACCGCCAAGGTTGGTGTGATTGAATGCATTGAAGGCATCAAGGCGCAATTGCATCCGCACGCGTTCGCTGAAGTCGAACGATTTGGCAGCGCTCAAGTCGACATCCCACATCCCGGGAAGATTGATGAGATCCCGGCTGGCATCGCCGCCCCGAATTTGAGCTCCGCTGGCAACGCTAAGAGGCGGATTGGAGAACGCGGATGGTTTTAGGTAGTGGAGGTTGAAGAGGCTATAGCCTCCCAAATAGGGCTGAACCCCCGGGACCACATCGGGCCGATCGCCGGCGTGCGAAGAGTTCCCGTCACTGAGGTTCGTCGGAAAACCGTCATTTGCAGAGAATAGCCCGGATATCTGCCAGCCACCAAGCGTTTCCCGGGTAAGCAAGCTTCCTCTCTGTCCTTGTCCAAACGGCAATTGCCACAGTCCGTCCAAAACGAAGTCATTCCGGACGTCGAAGGGCGTGCGACCATAGTCCGCCCTGATATTGTTATTGTCCTGCGGCGGCGATTCCAAAAGCAGCCCTGCTTGCTCGAGAGCCAGCGCTTTGGAATAGGTGTAATTCGCCCGCACCGAAACTCCATTCCGAAAGCCATGAGTTGCGGAAACCTGCAGGCCGTTGTAATTGCTTGCGTCGCCTGCATAGTAATAGGAAAACTGCGAAATGGTCGGGTCAGGAGCAACGCCTGTGATCCTGTCGGGAAGATCCTGATTTTCCGTAATGTTCTCTCGTAGACCGCGATTCCCGACATAACCAACATCCAGGATGGTTTGCCACGGCATCATGCGCTGAACATCCAGCATCCACTGCTCGCTGTAGGGATTAGGATAGTCCGGGTCAAACGTACTATTCGAAAAGTTGGTAGACAAAACGCCGGTTGATACCAGCTTTTGCAAAATGGCCGCATATGCGGACTGGGGGACAGGATAGGTAAGGCCGGCGGCAATTCCTTGCGCTCGGTTGAGAGTGACGCGAAAAGGCGTCGTGGCCGAAATCTGCGAAAGCCCTGCGGCGTTGTAAAGCGGATGCGGGCTCTTGAAAATCCCGAATCCTCCCCGGATAACCGTGTTTCCCGGGTTGTCAAGCATGTAGGTAAATCCGAAGCGCGGAGCGAGGTTGTTAAAGGAAGCGTTATAAATGGAATTTTGGGGGCGGTAGGGTCCGTAACCTGGGCCCCACTGCGGATTTGCCGGACTCGGGCCGCGATTGAAAAGACAGTTCGCCTTCTCGCACTTCACTACTGTCCAATAGTCATACCGGATACCCATGTTGAGGGTCAGTTTGTGCGAGGCCTTGAAATCATCCTGGACGTATCCTCCCGATTGATCGAAATACAGCGCGTACGGCGGTATATAAAACGTAATCTGGACCGAGCTGGGAATATTGTTCTGGAAATCACTCAGACTTGAATATTTGATACCCGTGGAATTCTGATCGGAGCGTCCTTCGTCGTCGCGCTGGAAGATGCCACCGAATTGGAGTGAGTGCCTGCCGAATGTATAAGAAATCCCCTCTTCGGCCGTATACACGCTTCCTGCTTTGATCAGGAGCTCTGAGCCGCCAGTACTAAATCCGCTGAACGATACACCTTCGTAATCGGCGCCGATACCAAGGTCATCTCGACTCAAACGAACGCGATTGTATCCCAGCCTTGTATTTGCGCTCCATTTGCTTCCAGCGTGAATCCACTGGCCGGTGTACGCATCCTGGTGGCCAGTGGTCAGGCGGGGATCAATCGCGATGATTTGCGGTGATAACTTTTGTGGGCGTGCCCGGGTATATCTCAAAGTGAAGATGTTGGAAGCGCTCAAGTCATAGTCAACGCGGGCAATGGCGTTCTCATCGTTTTGAGTGAGTGAACTCGCCTTAGTCACATTGACGGTCAACGCGGTTGGGCTTCCCGCCGGCTGTGCTGGAGGCGCAGGGTAGGAACTGTAGACAGGCGCATAGACCGCTGGACTGTTAGCGATGAGGTATGGGGACGGCACATTGGCATTGACCACGGAGAGGGTACTCAGGCGAACCCCTTCGTAGCTACCGAAGAAAAAGAGCCGATTGCGCAGAACCGGACCGCCGAGCGCGCCGCCGTATTGGTTGTAGGTATAGCGGGGACGGGTGGTCAGGAACTGATTGCGTGCGTTGTAAAGATTCTCATCGTTGATCTCGAAGAGATCTCCGTGAAACTGGTTGGTGCCGCCTTTAGTGATGATATTAATGTTCCCTGACATTGTCCCGCTGACCGAAGCGGGAACAATACCCCTGACAACGCTGATCTCCTGAATCGAGTCGTTGTTTACAGTGTTAATGACGTTGGGTTGCTGATAGAAGCCGAAGGCAGGAATGTCAGGTTGCGAGGATGCGTTCGTTCCATCCACGGTGAGGTTAAACGCCGCGCCGGGCAGGCCGTTCATTACAATCCCGGAGCCTCCGATGGCGTCTTGCGCCGAAATCTGGGCCACTCCAGGCGTCGTGTTCAGTATTGAGGTCCAATCCTGCTTCTGTACTGGAAGCTGCGCCAGTTGAACGTTAGTGAGCGTGGTGCGCTGGTCAGTATTGTCAACACTCAAAAGCGGCTCGGCGCCAGTGACTTGCACGGTCTGCGAAACCGTGCTGACGTGAAGGGTGAAGTCCTGTTGCAGAGTCTGAGCTGCTTCGAGATTGATGCCTACAATCTCCCGCGTGGCAAAGCCCGGCGCGGCGACTTTCAGCGTGTAGCGCCCGACGGGAATGTAATTGAGCGTGAACTCTCCAACCTGATTGCTGGCGGTATTTTTGACAAGACCGGTGCCATCGCTGGTCAGTGTGACTTCCGCGCCGGGCACAATCGCGTTCGATTGATCGAAGACGGTACCGTGCACAGTGGCAGTGTTGCTCTGCGCGATGCAGAGGGTGGCCGCTGAAAACGCCAGAAGCAAACCGATTGTTGACGTTCGAAAGGACTCAGTTCGCATGATCTCTCCGTACTCCAATGCAATTTTCCAAGGCAGCAATCGCTGGGGAAGGCCGTGCTCTCGAAAGCGGGATCAATGATCACACTCGAAACAAAAAGTTGTCAATGATAATTATCATTTTTATGTAAAAACAAAAAAACGGTTGCATTTCAGCTGAATTTGAGACTAGACTTTGAATCGCGGAAGTGCCGGCTTCATCGCCAACCTCGCTCAGCCGCATCTCGGGAGAACAATGAATCGACTTCGCCAGGCATTACAAGAAAACGGCCACGGCCCTTTGTTAGGAATCGCGATCTACTCTTACAACCCACTCTTCCTCGAAATGGCAGCTCGTCTCGGTTTTCGGGTGATCTGGATTGAAATGGAGCATGCTTTTATCACTTTCGCCGAGGCAGCGGATCTTTGCCGCATGGCTAAAGGCACTGGACTGCTTACCATGATCCGAATCCCGAACGCGCAGAGGGAGAACGTGGCGAAGGCGGCTGAATGCGGACCGGATATCATTGATATTCCGATGGTTGACAGCCGGGAAACGATGTATGAGCTGATTCGGAACGCACGCTTTCCTCCCCAAGGGGAGCGCGGTTTCTTCAGCGTTTCACGAGCCCTTGATTATGGCCTGGTTGAGAGTGTAGCCGACGAGCAGCAGCGGCTGAATGATGAACTCTGCTTGATGATCCAGATTGAGACCACCGCGGCGGTGGAGCGCATTGAAGAAATATGCGCGGTCCCAGGCGTTGAGATCTTCATCGGGCCATCCGACCTGTCTGCGAGCCTCGGAGTGCCAGGGCAGCTAGGCCATCCGAAGGTTTTCGAAGCGGCGCGGAAGGTCATTGACGCAGCCAAACGTAATGACAAGCTGGTTGCCGTAGGAGCTGGAATCGGCGAGTTCGGCTTTTACGCGAAACAGGGGATCGATTTGCTCTTCTGTGGCAACGATATAGCGTGCCTGAGGACCGGAATGCAATCGGCACTTCAGCAGGCGAATAAGGCCCTCCTTGAAGCCAGGGACAAGGCCGTCCAGAATGTAGTTGGAAATTGAGGTGGTGAGCTTGAATGATTACCGGGCTGGAACATACTGCGATCGCGTGCTTTGATCCCAAGGTGCTTTCCTCTTGGTATCTAAAACATTTAGGTTTCAGCCCGCTGCTCGATACGGGGAAGACAATCTATATCCAATCTGCAAACGGAGTGGTACTGGAGTTTGTCTTCGCTGAAACCAATCCTCCGGCGCCGCTGATTCGAGACGCGGGTTTGCGCCATCTTGCATTCACGTCAGACGATTTGAACAGCACCCGCGGTGAACTGCAGACTGCCGGCGTCGAGTTTGTGGAAGACCAACTTCTCCCCGGCATGCGCCTCTTGTTTTTCCGCGATCCCGAGGGGAATTTCCTTCACCTTGTACAACGCGAAATTCCGCTATTTCACCAAGCGCTCGAGATGCTGAGATAGCTCTTTGGCGGTTCTTCGCAACGCCGCAACAACATCACGTTCCAATTCTTCGCCGTAACGAACCAGTGGGATGGCGACGCTGATGGCGCATTCCACTGAATCAGGCCCAGAAAAGATGGGCACGCCGATACATACGCCACCATCGGTAGCCTCGCCGCGATCGAAAGCCACTCCCTCAGTGCGAATTCTTTCGTAATCCTGGAATATCTGCAGGCGATCAATAATGGTGTGTTCCGTGCGCTTGAATAATCCGTAAACTTCGATCAATTGATCGATGGTCTCGCGAGATTGGAATGCGGTAATCGCCTTTCCCATTGCGCTCGCGTACGGAGGCAGAACCCGGCCCATGCGAGTGGTGGCACGAACATCGCGCAGGCTCTCGATGGTATCAATGCACTGGATTCGGTCGCCGTACAAGAATCCGCCGCTTGCCGTTTCATCGAATTCGCGTGCTAGTGATTGCAGGCGCGGATGTAACAAGTCGCGAATGACAGATGCGCGGTCGTGTATGACGCCCCAAAGGACTTTGGGCGCGAGCCGGTAACTTCCATCCTTCAATTGAACCAGATATTCCTGGCTTTCCAGTGTAACGAGAATGCGAAACAGCGTGGCCTCGGGGAGCTTCGTTCGCGCGCTGATGTCCATGAGAGACAGGGGCGGACTTGATTGACGAAACGACTCAAGAACATTGAGAGCGCGAATGATGGCTTTGGACAGGTACAAACCGCTCTTGGACACCAAAGCCTCAGTCTCCGGACGTGCAGCCTTTGGCCGTCGACGGCGAATCTTTTTTTGAGATTCCAGCATTTCCGTATTCTATCCCAAATGAAAATTAGTTGAACGCCCCGAATCCTATTTTCCTCTGCGCCACGCTAGCCTTCGTAAAGAGGCATAAGCGCCTGAGCGCCAGAGATTCGTTTGGTATCCCGAATCACGAGGGCAGAAGATTTTTGAGCAAGACATGAAAATAATTAATTTAAATTGTCATTTTCTATACACTGTGGTAATAATGAGTCGTTGCGGACGAAAGCTCGCAAGATGCTGGCACGCTAGGCCAATCTCCCGCAGCTGTTCCACCCTGTAAATGAGGAGAGATTCGTGTACATTAGGTGCCTTTTCGCAGGAGCGATTGCGATCCTCTTGACCGCGCCACTTACCGTCGCCGCAACGCCTTCCAGCAACGATTCGGAAACCGTATACCAGTTGGCAGATGGCGTCGTCCGCCCCTCGCGCTTTCCCGGTGCCCAAGAGGCCTACCTCCCAATCATTGAGGCCAGTAACCACGCCGCCAATCTTCTTTCACTGCCAAACGGGGACCTCTTGTGCTTCTGGTTTGCAGGAACCTGGGAAGGGAAATCCGGTGTCTCGATCGCCATGTCTCGCTTGGACCATGGGTCTGATCGCTGGAGTCTCCCCGTGATCCTTTCAAATCACCCTGGTTGGTCCGATCAGAACCCAGTGCCGTTCCTGGCTCCGGATGGCCGCGTTTGGCTATTCCATACTTCTCAGAAAGCAAATAAGGGGCAAACCACTGCGATTGTCTACCAGCTGACGTCCGATGACCAGGGGCACACATGGACAACCCCCAAGACTGTGTTTTCGGAGCCCGGGTCGTTTATCCGCCAACATCTTGTCACGCTGGATCACGAGTGGATCTTTCCTACATACCATTCAGCCAGCCCCGGCATTACGACGAATGCACAGAACGACGTTTCCATTGTCAAAATCTCGAAAGATAGCGGGAAGACGTGGACGGATTGCGAAGTGCCGAGTTCCGGCGGTCTCGTACAAATGAACATCATCAAGCTGAATGAGGATCATCTGATTGCATTCTTTCGCAGCCGTTATGCAGATTGGATTTATCGGAGCCAGTCGAGCGATGGTTGCCATTGGAGTGACCCGACGCCCACGCAACTTCCGAATAACAACGCTTCGATTCAAGCGATTCGGTTGGCAGATGGGCATCTCGTGATGGTGTTCAACAATGCCCAGGCTGGAACTACCCGCGAGAATCCCCGTACCGCCTCGCGCGCCGTTCTTTCGGTCGCCCTATCTGAAGACAATGGGAAGACTTGGCCATGGGTCCGTGACCTTCAATCGGGAGATGAACCGCCGCCTTTCCGACCAGGTGAAAACTCGGAATACGCGTATCCGTCAGTCGTACAATCTTCCGACGGCATGATCCAGACCGCCTTTACGTTCCGGCGCGAGACGATCAAGAATATGACGTTTGCCGAGCAGTGGATCAAGGCAGGAAACACGGATGGAGTCTTCAAAGGGGATTCCGGGCGATAGGAGCCGCGAGAACCAAGTTCTACGGCACAGAGATTGCTCAAGCTGCGCGATCGTCGCGCGGAAGAGGATTACAGTATGCGTTCGCTAAGCAGACGAGAATTTCTTGCATCGGCAGGAGCGCTCGCAGCGACACATCGCTTCGGCAAAGCGCAGCAAACCCCGCCGGCTCGTCCCAATTTTCTGTTCGTGATCTCAGATCAGATGCGCGCAGATGCGCTCGCTGTTTCGGGTAATAGCTTTAGCGTAACGCCTAACCTTGACCGACTGGCGCGAACCGGGATCCGATTTGCCAACGCTTACTGTCCGCAGGCACTATGCACGCCATCTCGTGGAGCGATGCTATCAGGCGTCTATCCACACACTTCCGGGCTCGACCACAACCTGTACAACGTGCCCGACGCTCTCGCTGATCCGGAGTTTCAACTTCAGCCTGTCTGGCCAATGCTTCTCCGCAACGCAGGGTACTACAGCAGTTACATCGGGAAATGGCATCTCGGTGATGCGAATCCGGGAATCTTCGATGAATGGGCCGGTTACAACTCTCTGAAGCCACATTGGACTGGCGAGCGCGATAAATCGCAATACCAGTCGGACATAGAGACGCAAGAAGCTCTTCGGTTTTTGGAAGCCCAGCGGACGAAGCCTTTTTTGTTGATGCTGTCGTATTACCCACCTCACAAGCCTTACGATCCGCCTCGGCGCGATGAGGCGCTTTATCGAGCGAAAGGCGTTCCACATCCCGATTATTGGGGTGGAGTGACGGCAGTGGATCGGGACTTTGGACTCGTTCTCGATAAGCTCGAGCAAACTGGATTAATGCAAAGCACGTTTGTCATTTTCATGGCCGATCACGGAGAAACATTTGGCATGCGTCTCGGGAGCGTTGACAAAACAGTTTCTTATGACGACAGCGCCAAAGTTCCACTTCTCTTTCGCTGGCCGAAAGGCCTTCCCAGCGGATTGGTTTATGAAGGCGGTGTGACCACTCTCGACCTGATGCCGACCATTCTCGAGGCCGCAGGTCTTCCAGTTCCCGCAAGAGCGCAAGGCAAAAGTCGGCTCGAAGAGATTCGCAATCGTGAGTTAGGCTGGAAGGCGCCCGTCTTTCTGGAAAACATCACGCAAAAGAAGGTCGACGGGAGGTTTGCCACAGAGCGCGCAGTCCGGACCAAAACGTGGAAGCTTATTTTCCGCGACTCCCCTCGAGATGAGCTCTACAACATCGTCGACGATCCCGGAGAAACGAAGGATCTAATTGCAAGCCCTCACCTCAAATCCCAGGTAAAGGAGCTGGCCAAACTGATTGCAGACTGGGGTCGAGCTACAAAAGACCCGCTCGCCGTCAAGCTTGCCGGTCGGTATATTTAGGCCCAATTCTTTCAATAGGGGGTAACATGGGTAAACTTTCGCGACGGACACTCCTCGCCTCTGCCTGTGGAGCCGCCTTGCCGGCGCTTGCCCAGCAGGTTTTCCCGCACCACTCCCTTGTATCGAGCGCTCTTGATAGAGAGCAAATGGCAGAGGCGCCTTCTAGCGACAGGCCAAACATCCTCTTTATCTGCTCGGATCAACACGCTGGCGCCGTAGTCGGAACCAATGGACATGCCATTGTAAAAACTCCGAATCTGGACCGTCTGGCAGCCATGGGAACCAATTTCCAGGCCGCCTATTGCGGAAACCCAGTGTGCGCGCCCAGCCGAGCAGGGTTAATGACCGGCATGTTTCCGTCAGATGTGAATTCCTATTGCAACAGCACTCCTTTCGATGGACATGTCCCGACCTGGGGCAACCGGCTGCGAGACGCAGGGTATGACTGTTGGGCCACAGGAAAGCTGGACCTCTGGGCAAATCGCGACTTGGGCTTTACGGAAGTCGATACCGTTCACGAGCACTCACTGGACCCGGATGTCGATTCGCTTTTCCGATCTCCGCTGTGTTCGCGCGCCCAGGACCGCGGCAACGTAAACGGGACTTTCAAAGCCGGCCAGCATGAAGATGCTGCCCGTGCCAGTAAGGGGATTGAGTTCATCTCGGCCAAACGCGACTCGAATGCGCGCCCATGGTGCGCCTGGATTGGGTTCACCGAGCCGCATCCGCCATTCAGAGCGAGAGCCGAGTACGAGCACTTGTATCCGCCGCAAGATATGCCGCTGCCTGAATGGCCCGAGGACTACCTCGAACGGAGGCATCCTGAAATCCAGATGCAGGCATGCCACTCCCATTTCCAACTCCCGATTGCCGCCGAACGCAAACAACGCGCGCGTGCCGCTTATTTCGGAATGATCACGGAAATGGACAAGCAGATTGGGAGGATATTGGACGCTCTCCAGGAGAGTGGACAGCTTGAGCGAACGATTGTCGTTTATAGCAGCGACCATGGAGAGATGCTGGGAGAGCACGGCCTGTGGCTTAAGAGCATGCTACTCGATTACGCGAGCAGAGTGCCTCTGATCGTTGCAGGACCGGGAATCCCCAAGGGGAAAGCCGTCCGCACGCCGGTTGCACACGTAGATCTGGTTGCCACTTTGATGGAAAAGGCTGGAGGAAGAACATCGGGTCTGCGCGGACAATCGCTGCTCCCGATGCTGGAAGGGAACGGTTCGACAGGGCCAGCTTTCGCTTACAGTGAATCGCATTCCGGCGGGAATAGCACCGGATCTTTCATGATTCGACAGGATAAATGGAAATATATCTATTTCACTGCCGCCGAGCCGCTCTTGTTTGATATGAGCGAACCATTTGGGGAAATGAATAACCTGGCAAATGACGAGAAGCTCGCTCCGGTTGTGAAGGAGTTGCATGCGCGTCTGACCTCGGTTGTCGATCCCGATGCAATTACCTTCGCCGCTTTTCACCGTCAAGATCAAGTGCTTCACGAGCTTATTCAAAAAAGGTCGAGGGCCGAATTTTACAAATCCATAGCCGGTCGGCTCGGCTCGATTCAGGGAAGCCTCTTCACCGAGCGTTATTACGGGCCAGCGCTGATGTGAGGAAGCAACATGGCAACCCAGGGACAGGACCTGCCGATGCCCGCCAAACCCCAAAGGATCCTTATCGTTGATACCTCTCGCGTCCACTGTTCCGGATTTCGCTGAGACCGTAATGGGTAGTGAGTGCCCGGACCGGGTCTATATTCTGGCCGACGACCTGACAGGAGCCTGCGACTCGGGCGCAGCCTTCCTCAGAACAGGCAATTCTGTGCGTGTCTGGCTGGATTCGCGGAATCTACTTCCTACGACGGCAAGTGTACAAGCCTTCACGACCGCGTCCCGAGATTTGCCACCGGCCGAGGCTGCGGGCGCGGTATATCGCCTCGCGTCTGCTTTGTCCGATATTCCCGACGCGCTGATCTTCAAGAAGGTGGATTCAGCGCTCCGCGGCCAAGTTGCTGCAGAACTGCTTGCCGCGAACTTGGCACTGGGAACGCGCGCGATCCTATTGGCGCCAGCATTTCCGGCAACAGGACGTACGGTGTGCGGGGGGCTTCTTAGGGTCCAAGATGCCGCTGGGGAATATGACCCGGTTTGTATCCGCAATCTCTTTCCGGCGACGATGAAAGACGGCATTGCAGAGATCGAAAGTGCCGAAGAACTCGCGGAAGCTTTTCAATCGCGTAAAACGGTGCTTATCTGTGATGCCAGGGTGCAAGAGGACTTGGACTCTCTGGTTCGTGCTGCCCATGCTCTGCCAAACCATCTTTATGCCGGATCGGCAGGATTGGCTCGGTCAATCGCCAGCTTCTATTCGTCCGTTGCCACGAGTGTTCAGCTCCCCCAAAGGGCACGTACGCTCGTAATCTGCGGAACCACGCACCCCGTGACTGAGCTTCAGCTTAAAGCGGTCGAAAGGAATTCATATCGAGACGTTGAGATTCTTCGGATTGAGTGTGGAAGGCGTGACGCAAGCCAAATCCGCTCCGACTTTGGTTCCTTTCATCCTCGGGCGCTGGTTCTCACAGGAGGCGACACCGCGTTGCTTGCTCTGCGCGCCCTTGAGGTTCAATCTCTAATCCTTCAGGGTGAGTTCGCCCCGGGAATCCCCTGGGGCTTTGCGCAGGGTGGAATGGCCGAAGGCAAAACGGTGGTTACGAAATCAGGCGGGTTTGGCACATCATCCGCCCTGCACGACATCTTGACAGTGTTGGCAGGTGCCGAATGAATAGGATTGCTAAGATCGCCATTAGTATCGGAGATCCGGCCGGGGTGGGCGCGGAAATCGCGCTCAAGGCAATGAGCGACCCGGCAGTTGCTCCGCTCGCGGAATGGGTACTGATCGCCGACCCGGCTACCGTTGATGCAGCCGCTCGGGTAACAGGGATTGATCCAGGCGCGTTGCCGTGCAGCATTGTCGAATCCGGTTCATTGACTGCCGATCACCGGCTCGTTTTTGGACAGCTTCGCGCCGAGTACGGTTTGGCCGCCGTAGAGTATGTGCGCCGCGCGGTTGCACTGTGTCTGAGCGGCGATGCCGACGCCATGGTTACCGCGCCACTCAATAAGGAGGCAGTCACGCTTGCAGGCCGCCCATTCTCTGGCCACACTGAATTCATCGCAGAGCTGACCGGATCGTCAGAGTCGCGTATGCTGCTGGTTTCAGAGAAGCTGGCCACGGTGCATGTCAGCACGCACATTCCCCTGCCAGAGGCCTGCCGGCTCGACCAACGGCGCATCTTGCGAACAATTCAACTGGGCAACGACGCACTGACACTCATGCTGCGGCGCCCTCCACGCATTGCAGTCTGCGGCCTGAATCCCCACGCTGGCGAACATGGCCTATTCGGTTCCGAAGATGCAAAGGTCATTGCACCGGCAATTGCACAAGCTCTCGCCCTCGGCATCGATTGTTCCGGGCCTTGGCCGGCGGATACTGTGTTCCTGCGCGCGCTACGTGGCGACTTCGATCTCATTGTGGCCATGTATCACGATCAAGGCCATATTCCAATGAAGCTCATCGATTTTGAGGGCACCGTAAACGTATCGCTGGGTATGCCGATTCTGCGCACGTCAGTCGACCACGGCACGGCCTTCGACATCGCCGGCCGCAATGTTGCTAACCCTGCGAATATGAAGGCTGCAATGAGGCTCGCAGCTCGCCTGGCCGAAGGACGGCTATCAATGGCCGGAGAATCGGATATTGCACTGACCAGATCCGCCCGTTCCACGACCAGCCAGCTTTAGAGTTTTACCGTGCATTCCCAATAGGAGAACCTGAAGGACCTATGCTGATCAATCGAAGAATGTTCATCGCGTCGACTGCAGCTCTAGCCGGGATCTCTGCCTATCCCGGAATGGCGGAGTCATCGAAGCAAGAACAAGGATTCCCGGCATCGGTCGTCAAGAGCGGCGATTACGTTCAGGGGGAGCCAGAACCAGGTTATCGCTGGGCGTCGACCAGCGCATACGAGTCATTTCAGGACTTGAAGTTCGGCATACGCATTCATTGGGGAATCTACTCGATATGGCACCGCGGCAGAGAGTCGTGGCCCTATTTGTCAATGTCATTTGACGACCGGCAGAAATACATCAACCTGTACAAGACATGGAACCCTGCAGGTTTTGATGCAAGCGCGTGGATGGACACTTTCGTGGAGAGCGGAATGAAGATGTTTGCCATCACCACCAAGCACCACGAAGGATTCTCAATGTTCGATACGAAGGCCAGGGTAAGGAACCGGGCAAACTGGACAGCTGCTGGCGGGCCGGGGATCGAATCATGCGATCTTGCGTATTCAATCATGGAGACTCCGTTCCGCAGAGATATCGTGAAAGAGCTTTGCGATGCAGCCCACAAGAGAGATATCAAGATCGATCTCTATTTTTCACATCCCGACTGGTACGACGCGGACTTTCGGCCCTACGTGGAACACCCGCTGCAGGTGCCGTCCTCAGCAAAGTTGCTCACTCCTTCCGACTTGAGAGCGACCAGGAACATGTATGGAGACTTTCCGGTGATCGTGCATGATCCTACGGATGCAGAGAAACAGCGCATGATGAATAGGCACTGCACGCAGCTTAGTGAATTGCTGACTAACTACGGGAAAATCGACATGATCTGCCTGGACGAACATCTTGGTCCAGCCGTCTGGCCGGAGCTTCAAAAGACCGTGATGAAGATGCGCGAACTCCAGCCGGACGTTATGCTTCGCGACCGGGGTATCGGGGCCTACGGCGATTACTACACTCCTGAGCGCGCAATTCCTCGATCGGAAGAGACTTCCGACAAACCTTGGTTCTCGATCTATCCGTTGGGGACGGACTTCTCGTACGAGCCGGATGCTGCGAGGTATAAAGGCGCCGCATGGATAATACAAAACCTTGCCGATGTAACCGCAAAAGGGGGTGGCCTGATGATCGGAGTGGGCCCCAGCCCCAACGGCGAGTTTCATCCGGAGGCGATCAGGCAAATGAGAGCTACTGGAGACTGGCTCGAGGTGAATGGGGAAGCCATCTACGCAACCCGTCCGCGGGAGGGGCCGCATTGGTCAGAGGGTGACAGCATTCGTTACACGCGCTCGAAGGACCGGCGATTTGTCTATGCAATTTTGACCCGCTGGCCGGGAACTGTGGTGCCGCCTCTAAGATCAGTACGGCCGAAGGAGGGCTCAAAGGTGACCCTTCTTGGGTCCAGTACTGTTTTGCCGTGGAGATTCGATTCGGCCCAGGGAACGATCATCACAATGCCGGAGAACTTGCAGGACCCGGCTAAGCGTCCATGCGATGTAGCATGGAGCCTCAAAATCGAAGCGGTCGAAGCGTAGCCAGAATGGTCTTCACGGATATTTCACTCTATGTTTCCGCGCCCCAGGAAACTCAAGCACACCTCAGGGGTCTGGCGCCTTCCGACGAACTGTCCATTACGATGGCCTGACGACTCTTAGAGCTGAGGAACGAGTGGCAATGCATTGGCAAGACGTGCTCGTGGTGGCGCTTTACATGACGGCTTTGGTGGCCATCGGCCTTAGGACTGCACGCCGCCAGACAACGACCGCACGTTACTTCGTCGCAGAGCGGTCCATCCCCGGGTGGGCGGCAGGTATGTCGCTGCTCGCCACGATCATCACCAGCGTAACCTTCATTGCATACCCCGGCGCCAGCTTTGCGGGAAATTGGAACCTCCTCGTACCCGGCATCATGTTTGTCGCGGTGATTGCAATGATCGGCCGCGTGATCATCCCTTTCTTCCGCCACGTGGTTTCGATGAGCGTGTATGAGTATTTCGGAATACGATTTGGCAAGCACGTGCGCATGTATGCTTCATTCACATTTGCGATCGGCCACTTTTCCAAGATGGGATTCGTGTTTTACCTCCTGGCGCTTTCAGTCAGCGGCATTACCGGTTGGCCTCTTGCCAGCATTATCGTGGTGCTCGGCGCGATTACGATCTTCTATACGCTGATCGGCGGTTTAGAGGCCGTGATCTGGACCGACGTCCTACAGGGCTTTGTACTGTGGAGCGGAGTAATTGTCACTATCGCCATTCTGCTCTTTGGAAGCCACCTCCGGGCCGGCGAGATTCTTCACGTAATTGCTGCCAATCACAAGACCTCCCTTGGCAGCCTGAGGTTTGACCTTAGCGCTCCCACATTCTGGACACTTTGCATCTACGGCTTTTTCTTCTACTTGCAAAAGTACGCCGCCGACCAGACAGTTGTGCAGCGTTATCTGGCTGCGCGTACCGACAAAGAGGCCATGAAAGGAATCGGCATGGGTGCACTGCTTTGCTTGCCCGCGTGGACTGCTTTCATGCTCATTGGCAGCCTGCTTTGGGCCCTCTATCACCTTACGGGTGAACGGTTGCCCGCCGCCATTACCAAGCCGGATGAGGTGTTTCCCCATTTTATGGTTACGCATATGCCACTTGGCTTGGCAGGACTTTTCTTGGCAGCGCTATTCGGCGCCGCCATGTCGATGCTGGCATCTGATCTGAACTGCCTGGCCGTAATCACTACCGAGGACTTTTACTCACAGATCCTTCCGCTGCGCACGGATCGGCAAAAGCTTCGTTTCGGAAGAGTATCTATCGGCATTTGTGGCCTGCTTGCCATCGGAGTGGCGTTGCGCCTCGCGACAACACAGGGCGCGGCGCTGGTTCTCTACTACACCATCACTGCCATCGTCGCAGGTGGCCTTGCCGGACTCTTCTTCCTGGCATTTCTCACCGCCAAGGCCGGGAAGAGCGCGGCCGTCGCCGGTATCATTCTCAATCTCTGCTTCACTGCCTGGGCCACGCTGACAATGAATAGCGGTCAAGCCCTCAATCTGCACAACTGGAACTATAGTTGGAACGAGTACACGATCGGCGCCGTCGGCAATATCGTATTGTTCGTGACCGGATTGATCGTAGCGCTGCTCCTTCCCGCAAAGGCAGATGAGTCCTCGCGGCAAAACCTGTGGACCTGGTTGGCCATGTGCCGCCGGACTCGTCAGTCGGACATTGAAGTGGGAGAGTCTGGATGAGTCGGTTGCCGAAAGTGCCGAAAGAGTTGACCATTGCCGGAATCAGCGGCGTAGCGCAGATGACTAAAGCACATGAGTCCAGGGCGCAGAAGCCGATTTCCGCTGAGGTGAAGGAATGAATATCATTCGTCTGCTGCAAGTGCCAGTCCTAACTTTCGGGAGCGGATGTGTGGCCCAGTGCCGGAGCTTTCTTGAGGGGCGAGGCGCGAAGCGCGTGTTCTTGATTGCTCCACCGTTCGGACGGGAGGTTGCCGGAAAGCTGCTGGCTGGAATTCCGTACTCGATGATCGAGAGCAGTGTAGAAGCCGAACCCACGGTTTCCGGGTTTACCCAAGTCCTCGATCGCGCTCGGGCGTTCAAGCCCGACGCTGTTGTCGGGCTCGGTGGAGGAAGCGCCCTGGATGTCGCCAAACTGGTTGCCGCTTTGCTCGAGGGCAGCCAGAAGATTGGGGAAGTCTTCGGCATCAATCTACTCAAGAAGAGAAGTGTGCTGCTTGTTTGCATTCCAACCACCGCAGGCACAGGCAGCGAGGTCTCGCCAAATGCCATCCTGCTCGACGAAGTTGACCAGATGAAGAAAGGCGTGGTCAGCCCGTGGCTGGTCCCCGACGCAGCTTTTGTCGATCCGGAATTGACGATCAGCGTTCCGCCACACGTCACGGCCGCAACCGGACTGGACGCGCTAACCCATTGCATTGAGGCCTACACAAACAAGTTTGCCCATCCCGTTGTGGATACATGGGCGATTGAAGGTGTTCGTCTTATTGCCGGGGCGCTGGTGGTTGCGGTAAGCCAGCCGACTAACCTCACTGCACGCGAGAAGATGGCGCTTGGTAGTCTTTATGGCGGGCTCTGCCTCGGACCGGTAAATACTGCCGCGGTCCATGCGCTCTCTTATCCGCTCGGCGGGAAATTTCACATTGCCCACGGGCATGCAAACGCACTCCTTCTCCCACACGTGATGCGTTTCAATATGGGTGCATCCGTCGACCGCCATGCTGCCATAGCAATTGCGCTTGGAGCCTGCTCTGAGGCAACCAACCAACAAACCGCCGAGGCCGGCATTCGGAAGCTATGGTCACTTATCGACACTACAGGCTTAGAAATGCGCATTTCCGCCCTGGGTATCGACGAAAGCGAACTGCCAGCTTTGGCTGCAGCAGGTCTGGGCGTTACACGGTTGATGAAGAACAATCCCCGCCCGATGTCGCAGCAGGATGCCGAGGCGATTTACCGTGCGGCATTCCATAGACGGGGTTGATGGTCTTGATGTCGTGTTCCGCTGCCAGTGCTTCCGCTAGTTTCATTCCGCCTCCATTCCGCATGTTGCCTGCGGATTCACGCCTTGGCGATCTCCTTGCCGCTCTTCCCAACCATCCGAGTCCAGACCGCGCGCCAAACCCCCGGGAGGAAGTGCCACAGCATCTCTTCGACGGCGCAGTTCTTTAGGCATGGCTATCTCAACCATTGTCAAACCGGTTTGCGGATTAGGGATCCCAAAACTTGTGCCAAGAGTGCGCGGAGACGCACACTCCGGATATGTTTGCGCTTTTCGAAGGTCTCCGCGTGCGATGCCAGTTTCACTCGAGCAGGAATCAGGCCGTCAGAAGCGGCTTACGTTCCTAAACAACCGACAGTATGACCTTGGAAGGCGTGATTAGCGGCCTTCCCGCAGACGAGTCGCGAGAATCTCGGGAAGACCGGCCCGCCGTATTCTTCTCTGCGCTGTCAGCACTTTGTATGGCACACGGTACCAGGTAAGCACTGACCTGGCATCGTCGTATACCGCAAATGCTGCGCGCCAGTCGCCATCGCGTGGCTGTCCGACCGATCCTGGGTTTATCAAATAACGCCGGCCTCTCTGGAGTGGAAGCTCAAACTGCTCTGCGCAGGCGCTCGATTGATAGGCAGGTTTAAGAGGGGTAACTTCCAGCCGATGCATGGACCAGCCTCCCTGCCTGTGCGTATGGCCGCAGAAAATAATCCTGGCGCGACTCCCATCTAGTGCAGCCCAAGCGTCGTCCTCCAAAAAGATGTATTCGTCTTCATCCTTTGGCGCCCCGTGAACACATTGCACTTTGCGCGGAATTGCCCAGACGGGCCCTCGACGTAGCTTTGCCAGCCATTCCGTGTTCTCCTTCGTGAGAACGCCTTGTGTCCAGTGGACGGCAGAAGCCGCAAGCGAACTGAAATCGCGAAACTCGCCGAAATGCATAATTCCGCTGCAGGCCCTGTCGTGATTCCCGCGAACCACCATCCCGCCAAGGTTCCGGGCCTGATCAACGGCCTCGTTCGGATTCGCGCCGTAGCCGACGACGTCGCCAAGGTTCCAGACTGCATGGTACGGCGGCGCGGCGGCGAGGACCGCTTCGAGAGCCGGAAGATTGGCATGGATGTCTGAGATCAAAAGGGCGCGCATGTCAATCCTTCCGTTGTGCTCTTGCTCGGTCGCCACTTCTCGGTGTCCGCAGTGATCCAGCATTTGCGGTTGCCTCTTGCATATTCGCCGCTGAAACTTCCCGCTTCCGGCTTGCCCTGCTTCAACCACTTTCTTAATCCCTTCCTCTCCCGTCGCACTCCATGACAAGACCTGAACTGGCATAGTCGCGCCGCGCGGACGAAGCAAGACACGCGTGTCCGCGCCTTTTTATTGTCTGCCGGGACACGACTCAGCCAAGCAACTCAACCAGGAGACCCTCTATGGACGACTCTCTCTCCGCCCTCAGTCCGTTTTCTCTTCTTCCGCCGACGGCCCGTCCGACCGGTCCGGCCTCAGTGGCGGCGCTTCGGACGATGCTCACCAACTCTGTTCCTTCAGGGCACACGAGGCGCGCCTACGCGAAAGCCTTCGACGATTTCCTCGCGCTGGCCATACGCACCGGCCGGCCGATCAGCCGCCTGCTGTTCCAGCAGTACCGTGCGGAGATGGTGGATGCCGGTCTGGGCGGCTCGACCATCAATGTTCGCCTGTCGGGCGTGCGCAAGCTGGTGAACGAAGCGCGCGAGAACGGCCTGGTCGATCATTCCGACGCCGGGCGAATTGTCTCCGTGCCCAATGTTCCGGCGCAGGGCGTGCGCCTGGGTCATTGGCTTACATTCGAGCAGACCAGAGACCTCCTCGCCGTTCCGGATCGGAGCCGGCTCAAAGGCAAACGCGATTACGCGATCCTCTCCATCCTTGCCCAGTCTGCGCCCCGCCGCGAGGAGTTGGCGCATCTTGACATGAGTCATATCCAGATGCGTGAGGGACGCTGGGTGCTGGCGGACATTCGCGGCAAACGTGGCCGAGTAAGGACCGTGGCGCTGCCTGCCAGCGCCAAGGCCGCGATCGACGAATGGACCCGGGCGGCCAGCATCGCTTCCGGCCCAGTGTTGCGCCGGCTTACCAAGAGCAGCCGCGTTCTGCCGGGAAAAGGTCTCGGCGTCTGGGCGATCTGGGACGTGGTGGTCACCGCAGCCAGGGCCATTGGCATCGCGGGCTTCGGCCCGCACGACGCCCGCCGGAGCTGCGCGAAATTGTGCCGCAGGAAGGGAGGAAAGCTCGAGCAGATTCAGTTCATGCTGGGCCACGAGTCGATCGAGACGACCGCGCTGTATACGGCATGCGAGCAGGAGATCGCCGTAGCGGTCAACGACAACCTGGGCCTCTGACCCCGGCCGTAGATCCCGACCATATATATAGAGGAGGGTTCCGGCTCTTTGAAGGCCTCGGCCGGGATAAGCCCAGACAACAGGTATTATCGTTGCCAATCTCCCTGCCCAATTCCCTCCGATCCTCTCCTGCTCCACCTCTCTCTAAGTCCTCACCCAACACGTAACCAGCACCCTCCGCCCCGCGCCCCATGTGTGGAGGCCGTCGTGCGCCTCCACCCTGAAAGGAAAGACTATGTTCCACTTCGTCACGCTTTTCACCGTAGCCGCCGAGGCCGAGGATGACTTCATCCGTGGACTACGCATGGGCGGCCCCTGGCTTGAACAGGCCTGTCGGGTCGCCCCCGCGCTGGTGGCCGCCGATTTGTTGCGCCACCAGCGCCGGCCCATGTACCTGTGCCACGACATCTGGGCCACGCCCGAGGCCTATTCACGTGCCTGCGGCAGCCAGGCTGTCCGTCAGCTTCTCAACGCCAGAAAACAGATGGCGGCCGATTCCTTCGAGATCGGGGCCTTCACCTTCCCGGCGCTCAAAGAGACTGCCGGGACCAGCAACGTCGGCCTAACGCAGGCCGAATGCGGCAGTCCAGTTGGCTGGCTCTCAACAGAGCAACTGGAAGATGAGTTGTTCGACGCGGCAATTCGGGCGACGATGGACAACCCAAACGCGACGACCGCCGCACTGGACCAGATCGACGCCTACTTCGCAAAGGACGACGACCGCGGGGAGAAGCGGCATCGGCAATCTCTGCTCGGGCTGCTGCGGCTGCTGCGGCCGAACCTCGCCGAGCTACTCGGCGAGCCGTCCTCTCTGCCGTAGAAGATTGCCGGTCACAAACCAGTTGCTGGCGGCGGGCGAAACCCGGGGCGGCCGGCCGCCGACTATCTCGATCATCGCCCGCCGCGACGGAAAAGCCAGCCGCAGACCACTGCGGCTGACGGTCCAAAACCGGGGGCAAGCCCCGCGGTTCTGCAAGGAGGACAAGATGAAAAAGTGTGAAACTTCTGCAACAGCGGCGAAAAGCGGACGAGATCGATGCCAATATCAAACAGGTGGAACCGGAGGACGCCAGCAAGGAAGTCCGACCGCGAGCGCCGAGAAGCCGAGAAGATCGCGGAATCCAAGCGCCAGCAAGCTAAAGCCGAGGAAGAGAACGTGGCGAACAGCGAGAAGACCGCGAAATACTTCCGGGGAGTGGCCGCGAACGCCCTGAAACAAAAGCCCGCGCAGAACAAGCAGACCTTAGCGGTCTTCCTTGTTCAACGCGGGCTCACTTCCGGATAGATCGAAACTGTGGGCGAAAATCAAGCCTTGGCTACGGTCACAGCGCTTTCCATGTCAGAAAGGGCTGCTTCGCCAAAGGCGCTGGCAGCGTCCCAACTCGGGTCGCAATAGAGCTACTCTAGTTACTCTCAAGTGCTAGCGGGAATGGGGGCCGCGCCAGATCGCAAAGTCAACAGGGTCACTTCTGGCGGACAGTTGAACCTTACAGGTAGCACAACCGTCCCCAAACCACGATTTGTGTATACGCTTAGCGGTCCCAAGCGCCTCAAACCGCATGGATATCTACGCCCGAGCGCCGGCAGGCAGGGGGCGCCAATCAACGGCAGTCGAACCTGCCCACCATGAGAATGGCCGGAAAGCTGCAGGTCGACCGGATATTCCTTCACAGCATCCGCAAAGTCCGGTTCATGAGCCAGCAGAACGGTGGCCTCACCGCGGGCAATCGTCCGCAACGATTCATCGAGGCGGGGCTTACCCTCGAGTACATCGTCCACGCCAGCCATCCAGAGGCGGGCCCCGGCGCGTTCTACGTGAAGGGCGTAATTCCTCAAAACCGCGATGTCATGGTTCTCCAGCGATTTGGTTATGAACTGAGGGCGAGACGGCAAATTCGGCATTTACACGCACTGGGGCGTCTATTCTGTTCCGGCGTACGGCAACAACGGCACCTGGTACGCTCACAACTTCTACACCAATCCCGATTCAGATGATTACAAGCATCAAGTTGCAACGTATGGACCGCTCGATAAGTTCGGTTACAAGGACTTTATCCCCATGTTCACTGGCAGCCATTTCGATCCGGATGAATGGGCCGAACTCTTCAAGACCGCCGGAGCCCGCTTCGCCGGTCCAGTTGCCGAACACCACGACGGCTTCGCGATGTGGGATACAAAATACTCTTCCTGGAATGCAGCGAAGATGGGCCCGAAACGCGACGTGGTCGGCGAACTTTCCCGCGCGTACAAGGCCCAGGGCCTGAAATATCTCACCGCCTTCCATCACGGCGCGCACTGGTTCTACTTTCCCACCTGGGATTCGCGCTACGACGTCGGCGACCCGCGCTATTCCGGCTTGTATGGGGAGATTCACCCGGCCGATGCGTTGCCCAGTCGCTCCTTCCTGGAAACCTGGAAGTGTAAGATCATTGAAGTCGTCGACAAATACGATCCAGACGTCTTGTGGTTCGATTTCGGAATCCAGTTAATTCAGCAATGGTACAAAGAGCAGATGGCCGCATACTTTTTCAACCGGGCTGAAGTGCGCGGCAAGAAGGTAACCATCACGTACAAGCACCACGACATGACTCCCGGAGTCGGCGTCTACGACCTGGAACGAGGCCAGGAAGAGCAAATGACCTATGCGGAATGGATCACCGACACCACGATCGACGCGGGCAGCGGTTGGGGTTATGTGAGCGCACTCGGGTTCAAGTTGGCCAATGAACTCATCACCGGGCTTGCCGATCGTGTCAGCAAGAATGGTTTCCTGCTGCTCAACGTCGGCCCTAAGCCCGATGGAACCATTCCCGAGCCGGCCAAGGAACGCCTTCGCACAGTTGGCGACTGGCTTCGCATCAACGGCGAGGCCATCTACGGAACCAGCCCGTGGCTGATCGCTGCGGAAGGCCCGACCAAGCTGACCCAAAACGGTCCATTCAATGAAGACAATACCCTGCGATACACGGCTCAGGACATCCGCTTCACCTGCCGCGACAATTTCCTTTACGCAATTTTGCTCGACTGGCCCGGCGATCGCGCCGCTATCACCAGCCTGGTGCCGAAAGGCCGCACGTGGGCCGGCGTCTATCCCTCTGAAATCGCCTCGGTCCGCATGCTGGGCAGCGACGAGCCGATTCGATGGCAGTTCACCAAGGACGCGCTAGTGCTTAATACGCCGCGAATCAGACCGTGCACGGACGCTTTCGTCTACAAATTCACTCTCAAGAGCCCCTTCGAGCCCGGAGAAGCCAGTGAGCAGCGGCCCAATCTTTCTTGATCTTGCGTCGGCACCTGTCAGCCCGTTGAACAAGGGAATCGGCGACTTGCCCTCTTCGCTTGCCACAGCGGAGATCGCACAGCTGGGCTGGAATCTGCTGCGCGAAGATCTGAGCTTGCCAGTAGCTGTATTGTCACAGTCGAAGCTGCATCACAATCTCGCCTGGATGCGGGATTTTATCGCTGCCTCCGGGGTCAAGATCGCTCCCCACGGGAAAACCACGATGGCTCCCGCGCTTTTCTTGAAGCAACACGATGGCTCCCGCGCTTTTCTTGAAGCAAATGGAACATGGGGCGTGGGGTATTACGCGGCTACCGCATCGCAGTGCCTAGTGGCCTGGCAATATGGCATTCGCCGCATTTTGATGGCCAACCAGCTCACCGGCCGGCAGAACATGGCCATCATTTCGCGCTTACTATGGGATCGCGGGGCTGGATTACTACTGCCTGGTGGACTCCGCCGAACAGATCGAGCAGCTCGGCGCCTTCTTTGCGCAACGTGAACAGCGCATACAGGTACTGCTGGAAATCGGCGTGGCGGGTGGTCGGACGGGAGTACGTACCGCTGCGCAGATCGACGCCTGCCTCGCATCCCTCGATCGCTGGCGAGAAGTGGTTTCCCTGTGCGGAATCGAAATATACGAGGGAGTCGTCAACGACGAAACTGCGATCCGCAACTTGCTGAAGAGGGCCGTCCAGGAGACGAACCGCCTGGCCGGACTGGACGCGTTCAGCCGTGCTCCTATCCTTCTCTAGGGGCTGGGTCCGCATAGTACGACGTGGTGGCCGAAACGTTCTCTTCCGCGGAGTTTCGGCAGCCGGTGGAGATCGTCCTGCAACCTGGTTGCTACATTACGCACGATGCTGGAATTTATGGGTTGTAGTAGACCTCGCGCATCATGGCCCAGGAGCGTTCGCCCGGCAGAGGAATCTGGATGGGATCGGTCGTGTCCAGCCACTCCTGGTTGCGAGGCTCGGCGGCCAGCTTTTCCATGTCGGCTTAGTAGTCGCTGTCGGTGTACTCGTAATAGCCGAAGAGGTAAAACTTGCCGTTGTCGAGCTCGTGCAGGAATATGGAGAATTTTGCATATGGTACTTGGCGAGCAGATCCCGGACCCCGGCATTCGCGGCGGCATGGAGCGCCTCGTAGGCGCTGAAGCGATCGGGCCGCATGCCAATGACCATGCCGATGCGCCGCTCAGGCTTGCGGCGCATCCGGCCGACCAATGCGACAGGGGGCAACGCCATGCCGGCGGCCTGTAGATTCAGAATTCCCGATTTCATTGCTCGCTCCTTCCATCTGGCGCCAATCCGGACTTTAGCCACTGCTTTGGAAAGTCCTTGGTCACTCCCCAGCCACCCATCTCGAAGTTGACGAAGCCCAGCTTCAGGGCCGGCGATTCCGGACGGACTTGGAAATTCAGGTTCTCCGGATCTTCAAAGAGCGGATCGGAGAAAAGGGAATTCTTGTCCCAGCCCAATGCCTGCCACTCCGCGAGGTTATACACGCGGGGATTGCGGCGCCCATCTTCGGAACGGAGCTGGTTCACGACAACCTGGAATTCACCGTGTTCACTCCAGAAGAGATTGTGATCGACTTCTTCAAACCAAGGGCCATCGGCGGGCGGGGCGAGTACGGAATGAAACATCTGCGGCCACCACGGCCAGCCCGCGGGCCATTGCACATTGCCGGGATCCATCACGGTGATGTTGTTGTAGTAGCGGTTGTGGTTATCGCTGGTGCACACGTGAAAGCAAGGCGCGACGCGCGATTTAAACCAGATGTTGTTGTAGACTTCGAAATAGGCTCCGTCGCGCCACTTGAAGCTGATTCCTCCCATGGAGATGTTGTTATAGATTTTGTAGTTCGATGCGCCGTCGTCGAGATCGAGTCCCCAACCGGAACCTGCTTTGTCTTCGAAGAGATTGTTGCGCATGATCACTGGCTCCATCGCATCCACCAGCACGTCATATGCGTCAATGCTGCGGTCGGGCGTGAACGGCGCGTGGGATTGGGCCAGGGACCAGGCCCGGTCGCGTCCCCAGGCATTAAAAGGGCCATGATCGCTGGTTTCCAGAACCGTGTCGTGAGTGCGATTGAATTCGATCACATGCCCCCCCCAGGTGCTGTCTCCGATGCAGATGGCGGCTCGAGGCATGTTGTAGATCAGGTTGTGGCTGACGGTGATGCGCTTTGCCCTGGAGATGTAAACGCCGGCGATCTGCTTGCCGAAAAAACCGCAGTCGTGCACCAGGTTGTTGCTGGCCACGCACTCGTATGGGAAGGCGCGCTGGGTGCCGTTGGTCTGTTCGAGGTCGCCGACGAAACACATGGCGCTGTCGCCGGTTTCAGTGAACTTGCATCCGGTTATCAAGAAGTCGCGGTTGTAGTTGTTGACGAACACGGCATTTCCGCCGACCGCATCGAACCAGGAGTCCTGAATCGAACACAGCCGCGTGCCTTCGGCGAAGACCGCTCCGCCGCGATGAATCGACCAGTCGCTTAGGGAAGGGACATCATAGCGCGCCATGTAAGTCGCGAGGGTGTGGGCGATACGCACGCCTTTTATCGTCACGTTTTGCACCGGCTCGCTCTGTGAACCGGCAAAGCGAACGATGGACTCGTGCAGCGGTGCCTCGACGATGGCTGCGGCAAGGTCCACTTCCGCGGGCGGATAGTAATAGAGAAGATTGCTTTTGGTATCAAGGAACCACTCGCCCGGCGCGTCCAATTCCTCAAAAACGTTTTCGATAAAGAATCGCGAATCCCCGTTAACGGCGGCCGGATCCCTGTCCCACTTCGCGCCGATCTGCTGGCCTCCTTCGCCGAACCAGATCGTGTGCGAGTTCCGGTCGATGGCCTTGATGCGCCACTGCAGGTTGCCCCAGTATTTTCGCTGGAAGATGTGGATCTCTGCGTCTTCCGTATCGCCCCAGTCCTTGTTCGTAAAGGTGTCTGGATCGTAGCGCACACCGCGCGGGGCCGCGCCCGCAAAGGTCATATCCTCGTCGGGTCCCGCAAAAGGATCAGCTGCATGAGGCGGAAGCGCGCCCGCAGCACGGATATATCCCGACTTGCCTGGCTGGCTCGGATCATAGTTGGGGAAGCGCGCGCGGATCTGGCGCTTCCCGTTGACGAATAATTGCCTGAAACTCAGTCCGCGTGGAACCTGAGTCTTCATGATGCCGCCAACGTGATGTGTCCACCGGCAGGAGAGACGCTGGCCCCCACTCAGCGTCACCCGGTCTCCAGGCCACGCAGCCCAGATCACGGGAGCCCGGGGCGTTCCCGAGTCCCGGGCGTCGAACAACAGAGGGGATTGGAGATAGTGGGTGCCTTTCCGCATCCAGACGTGAATGGGGCCCGAGCCCGCAACCTGCCGCACGGCGCGCTGCGCGCACGCAAGCGTCGCGAACGGACGATTTTTCGTGCCGCTGTGGCGGTCGTCGCCATCGGGAGACACATGAAATTCCCTCGTATCGGGGGACGGCATTGGTTCCGGTGGCGTCTGGCCCGAGTTCAGGTTCGAGAGAGAAATGCCGGGTACCATGGCTGCCCCGCCTGTCAGCTTGAGAAAATCGCGTCTTTGCATACTCTTCGGTGCTCCTGATTGCCGGCCGTATCTCAACGGCGCTCCGTTGTTCGCAGACGGTAGGCTGCCCTCGTCGCCAGTTTGTCCACCTTCTCCTCGCCTGTTAGGTCAGATCCAAAGCCGCGTCGTTCACTTGAAATGTCTTCAGCCCGGTTTTCGAATCGCAAAACGCGTTGATATGAACCACACCGAGCCGCTGGATGCGTTCTCACAAATCATGCTTTTGCGCCCACGATCGCGTTTATGTCCAGCAAGTACATTTGTCGTCCGTTGCCGCCGTGCGGGGAATCAATGACGACCTTCGTTCCGTCGTGGCTGTGGCGTGGATGCGTGTCGCAGCGAAATTCATCATGGTACTCGGCAGGCGAGCAAAAATCGCCTAGAGGATACCGTTCGCCGGCAGCGAGTTCGAAAAGGTACGGATGCTGGTAGTTCTCGCGATCCTGATAGGTGTCGTTCAAAATCCATCTGTTCCCAGGGAGGTACGTGCAGTGACCGTTTTCGTCCATCACACCGCGCCCGACTGGCTCAACGTTCCGAGTACGGTCCTCATAGAGATAGAAACCATCACCAAACGACGGGTGCCACGCCCACGCGAGGATATGATCGTCGTCTCTCCAATAAAAGTGGGAGGTCTGGCCGCAGGGATCGAGGACGTAGAGGCCGCTGCCATTGGCATTTGATGTGATCAACCGCGTTCCGAAAGGGCCATTGATATCGCCGTTCGGTTTGGGTAGCTCCCATCGATGAAGGAAACAGAATTTCCGCCCGCTTGGCGACCAAAGCATGTGGTTGATCCATTGCTTGTGCCCGGAAGGCTTGCTGATGCCATCATCGACAGCGCTCACATCCGCGAAAGAGTGAAGCATTGTTTGTTTACCAGTCGTGAGGTCAACTCGCCAGAGTCCGGAATCGTCCGGCGCCAGCACACCTGGATGTGAATCGGGAATGCCTGCATAGCCGTATCCCGGACGCGTATCGTGCACCCGGCTGAAGTCGGCGTGAACTGCAGCCGTACTTTCTGGATTGATTGCGTAGATAGGAGCTGGTATCGTACGAGAACTTCCGGAGTGAACGTCGAGAATGCGTGCGACGTAAGAATCGCCTTCGCGATCATTCCAGATCACTTCAGACGCGCTTCCCGGAAGCCACTGGAGCATGCAGCCTTGCTGCCAACACCAAGCTCGCGTTTCACCGAAATCGATCCAGCGATCGCCATCGTGGGTATCGATCATTCCGACACGGATCGTGTCGGTCTCCTGCGGCGTGCGGCCTTCGAACGAAACTTCGTTGCCGAGAATGTATCGATCGGAAGGATCAAACTGCCATTTGTCATAGTAGCCGAACCAATGAAACTTAGGGCCTTTCGTCAAAGCCCGAACTGGTACGTTGTCTTCGGTGACGGCTTGCGCGAAGGCAAGGCCCGCGCGGCGGGTAGGGCATATCGAAATTGATCCACTACCAAGCCAGAAAAGCAGCTTGCGCCTGGAAACCATTCGTGTCCTATCTCCTTTCATTAGGTACAATCTGGTTCTGAAGACCGACAGGGCGCCTATACCACGCAGTCAGGAGTGATCAAGGACGTCTTGCAGTGCCCTCTTCTGGGCTGCGTCCGCCGCGAGACGCATAACTTTTGCGATTACCTGCCGTTGTCGCTATCCCAAGGTCTTATGATCCACGCTAACGAGCGTGACATCGCCGATCCCGGCGAAGCGCGCGATCTCGCATTGCTTCACGTGGTCCAGAATCACTTTTGTCGCGCTGGATCCGGGTTCTGCGCGAATGCGAAACAAGTCGAGCCCGTCGACATCCTGGAACTTGAAGCCAGGCCTGGCATCGGGCGCGGCTGCCACCAGATGCAGATCGGAAATCTCAAGATTCTTCACGTGCCGCACAAAAAATCCCTGCGTGGGCATGTCGCCGAACATGTGTGGGTCAGGATACTTGGCCTCGTCTTCAGCCGGATTAAGAGAGGCCTGCTCCGCGGTTCCTCCACCCTGGTGATATAGATAGATATGCGAAAGACGCACGTCTTCGATGGCATTGTCGGGAATACCGCTGATGATACAGCCATATTTTGACATTGCGCCAAAGCTGTTGAGGTTGGTAATGGAGACGCGCCGGATGGTTCCCGGGTGGACCGCATCGGATGGTCTCCGCATCCGTGCGCCCAGGCGAATGAATAAGGGCGCGGAAGAAATATTGCGCATGGTGATGTTGTTGATGACGAAATCTTCGAGCAGCGCCCCGTCGACACTTTCGAGTGCGAGTCCCTGACATCCGTCAAAGACGCAGTTCGTGATCGCAACGTTGGTGAAGCCACCGTTCGATTCGGTACCAAATTTGATCCGGCCTGTGCGGTTCACCTTGTCGTCCGGACCCCATTTTTGCCAAGTCCCGTCAAGCATGGTTCCGAGTTTGTACGCGCCGGTTACATAGCAGTTGGCAATCACCATATTTTCGCAGGGTCGATTGTAACCAAGGGCGAAGCTGCTCTTCGGCACGATAGCGTCGTCCCAGGGTGAGTTCACGGCGCAATTTATGATGCGAACGTTGCGGCAGCAATCGATATCCATGCCATCGCGGTTGGTGTCGATGATAAGGTTGTCGATGGTCAGGTTGTCGACACCCGTTGCCAGGATGCCGAACCAGCCGCCCTCTAGGATCTGAAAATCTTTGAGCGTCACGTTGCGGCAGTTTTTTAGGCTGATCGATTTGTTTCCGATTTCGCTCGTGCGCCGGTCTTTGGGATTGCGCGCCTCCGGTCCATTGGCACGGCTGAGCCCACGCCCCCAAATCCGGCCCGGACCAAAAATCGAGATGTCGTGAAGCGCTTCACCCCAAATCAGGGAATTGTGCCAGTGGTTATGGCCGTAATCCTGGTACTGCTCCCAGGGTTGAACAGATTCAGGTTCGTCGTAGCCTCCTGATTCGCCTTCCGGCTTTGGGTCAGCCGCAATGATTATTGCTCCCTGTTCCAGCTTCAGAGCAACGTTGCTCTTGAGATGGATGGAGTAGCAGAGATAGTTTCCTGCCGCAAAGAGGACCATTCCTCCTCCCGCGGCCGCCGCTGCTTCAATCGCTTTGTTGATTGCCGGCGTGTCGATGGCTTTCCCATCGCCAGTGGCCCCGAATTGCCGGACATCGAACGACAGGGCACTTGGCGGTTGCGAGGCTGGCGCCTGCGCAGGAGAGGTGTGCGAGGCGGAGAAGGCCGCTCCGGCCAGGCCGGCCCCCGCCAGCTTCATGAGATCGCGACGTATTGAATCCATTGTCTCCCTTGCTCGCTCTGGAAAGAGTCCCTTCAACTCATGCGCCACCGTGCGGACTCAGACGTTCTTCCACCCCGGCAGCGACACGATGCACGAATAATTGGACTGGTTATAGAGAGGGTTGCGGACCGGAGCGTACATCTTGCTCCCTTTGAACGGCCTGTCCTGCGTGTAAATCCATACACTCTTTTCATCCCAGAGCACAACTTCGTCTCTTCCGTCACCGGTCAGGTCGATCGCATTGTAGCAAAGATCGGGATGCCCATCATCAGGGAACATGACGGCTCGTTCGAAGCGTCCATTGATCATGCCGCCGTGCTTAACGCTGCCTGACAGCAGAACCAATTCCTCTCCATCGCCGCGCCAGTTCACCGGGAACAGCTTGCTGCCGCCGTGAATCGGTTCGGCGGTTTGTAGAATGTTTCCTTCCCAATCGAAGAGCAGCATCACGCCGGGATTCCAGTGAAAGTCAATCATCATGAACTGCAGGCCGGGCAGGTCTATGCGATATTTTCCAATGCTCGAACACTGCGCGTGGCCCACCATGAGTTGCTTCATGAGTTGACCATCGTAACTGAACATGAGGAAACCTTCGTCGCTGCCGGTTGAATAAACACGTGGCTGCTCGTTCGGATTTCCACTAAAGTTGGCGCACGCGATGGAATCGGCATGGTCGCGCAGATCGGTGTCGTGCGACCAGAGCTTCTTGCCTGTGTGATCCCACATTGAGTAACCGACCATGATGCGGTCGTAACCGCTCACGTCGAACGGATAAGGACAATGCCCGGTCTGGCCTTCGCCTCCCCACAGGAATTCAAGCTTGTTGTTGTAGATCCAAAAGTGTTGATACCGATCCTTCACCAGAATTTCCTGGCGATTCTTATTACCAGAGATATTGACGAAGAACAGCGAGTCGCCGAGTTCCCGCTCGTATGGTCGCATCGCCGATTCCGGATGCTTGGCCGGTAGGGCCGGCGCTTCGGGCATCCAGCGCCAATGCTTCACCTTTCCAGTGCGACCGTCGAGAATCTGCACCTGAAAGTCGCGAATGGTCACCACTTCACTTCGGCCGTCGCCGTCCACATCATGAATCTGAAAAGGGTTATCGTTGGTGAGTAAGTCGTTGCCAGGGTTCGGCTTGCCGACTTGCCAAAGAACGGTGCCGTCAAGCTTGACCGCAGTTAAACAACTGATCGCGTCGAAGGCGTCGCGCGAGACGGTCTGGATATTCTGCGCCAGCAGCATCTCCAGTTGACCGTCGCCGTCGAGGTCGCCAAAGCGAACCTGGCTCGCTGCGCCGTATGGGTCCGTAGAGAATTTCCGCCATAGCCGCGGCTTCGGATTCTCATCCTGAAGCTTCGCAATCGCGATATCGAATTTGTGGATTCTGTCCTGGATGGCCGTTGACGTGGAAGGATCCACTTCGACTAGTACGCTCTGGAAGCGCGCGGGAATATTAGCACTAAGACCGATCTTGCCGCCCGCATAGATGGCGTTGGAAACCTCCAGAACTTTATTGTTGTTGACGAATGCCCGGATGATCGAACTCTGGTTCTCCACCTTGAGAAGGTAATACTCGTCAGTCGTGTACTTGAACGGCGCGCTCGCCACAGTTTCCCAATTAGGCTCGCGGAACTTCTCCGTAATCAGGTGTTGCACGTTGATCTGTACTGTGTCGCCTCCGGTGAGCCCGAGAACGTAGTACTGAAGATTGCTCTGGTAGCGGAACGCGATTCCCGCCACACCATCAAACGACAGCGGCCTGACTAGGGCTTGATAGGTGTAGTCTGCCCATTGGTCCTCGCCTGCGATCAGAACGGCGCTCACACCGTGCGGGGGATGGAACCACTGTTGCATCATATAGGGCTTTTCGGTGGCCATCTCCATGGAGACAAGCCAGGCATCCTGGTCAGCGACCCCGTTGCTCCATACGTCGCCGAACATGTCGGCACGGGCATCAATCCATTGATTCTCCTGAATCGCCGGGGCAGGCACATTCCCTTCTATTCCGCTAGGAAACGTGAGCCAGCAGGCCGGCAGTTTTGAGAAATCGTCTTTCAGCAGAATGGTTGACCCGCTTGCCGATTCGACAGCGACGCCGTTTGCTGAAAGCGCCATGGGGGCCATTGCGATTGCCGGTACCACTGCTAGTGTCCCTTGAATCATCTCCCTGCGCGTCATCTTCATCAACGATCCCCTTATTTTCGAAAGAGTAAAATTGTTGAAACAGAGCGTTCCTGCGGAGAGCCACAAACGCTCGTCAAACCGGACCGTGCGAGAAGGCAATGGCTCTATGGTGTGCGATGATGGAAGCCGTCAAGCTCAGAAGATGAACCGTCCTCCGATCTGCAGTCGAGCGCGTTGAAGGCTTCGATACGCAACTGAAGATAGCGGCTGCCATCGCAGCTGATGGGAAAATTCTTCAGCATCGACGCGTCCAAGTTGTTGTACCCGGCTGCGGGCACCGATCCCATAATCAACGGCAGCGTCCGATAGTGGTCGGCATACTGGCCGTTGAAAAACATCGTGCCGTCGCAGGGTTGCCCTGCGGATACCGTGCAAGTGCCTGATCCGGTGACGAACACGAACCATAATCGCCGCAACATCGAGCGAAATTCTGGTCTGCGGGCGCTGTCCTTCGGATAACAAAGCTCAGAACACAATGCGCGCGCCCAACTGCACGTTCCTCGGTATAGCGGAGCCAAACACGGATGTAATGTGGCCGAAGCCGCTGCTCGTGGGGGTAAGGTTCGGTGTCCCGAACGCCGGATGGTTGAGAGCGTTGAACGTCTCGAAACGTAACTGCAGATAGGCCTTCTCCGTGAAGTTGAAGTTTTTTAGCATCGACGCGTCCAGGTTGTTCCACCCGTCTTGCCGCACCCAGTCCATCGTGTACGGCAGCGTCCGATAGTGATCGAAATACTGCCTGTTGGAAAATACCGTGCCATCGCAGAGCTGCCCCGCTGATACTACGCAGGTGTTGGATCCCGTGACGAACACGCTGGTGCTCAGCGCCGGAGTCGTAGCGCTGGCATTACGTGGCTGACTCTTGATGTCGCGGATCGTCATGCCTGGCTGGAGCGGAATATCCCCTTTAAAGTCGATAGGGAGGCCAGTCTGGAACTGGTAAATCCCGGTCACCACCCAGCCGCCGGCAATCTCGTTCGCGACTGTGCCGCCGCCAAGGCTAAACAGCTTGCCGCGGCCGAACGGCAGCTCGTAGACCCCGCTCACCGTCAAGTGATACCTCATATCATCGTTGAGCGAAACCCCGCGCCACAGCTTCGTGTCCTCGGGATTGAGGTAGGTGTCTTGCTCAATCAACTTCGCATATTGAAAGTTGGCCGTCAACGTCAGGCCGTGGCTGGCGCGTTGCTCGACGTGCACCCCTCCGCTCTCGAAAAAGGACTGCCCGATCGTCATATCCTCCTCCGTGATTGAGGCGCTGCCGTACGCTGGATATGGCACCAGCAGGTTGCTTAGCGGCGTTGTCGCGCCGTTGTAGCTGCTGGTGCCGTTGGGGAGTAAGCCCGCGAATGGGTTGTGTACGGCGGAGCTATACGCTGTCGATAGATTCTGATCCCCGTAAGGATTCGTGGTAAGGTACTGCCTCTCGGTGGCGTTGATATTGTTGCTCACCGGCAGATACACTCCGTGGTTGCCCTCGTAGAACACCTCCAGCATCGTGTTGCCGGAGAGCTCATGCTGCAGGTCAAGAGTCCAGCGCTCCGCGTACATATCGTGCTCCACAGGAGCGAGGAAGCTGATCGACGAGGGCGAGCCAAGGAACGTGCTCGCTCCCTGCGATGAGCCAAACGGCTGCGCGATCCCCGTCGGGAATGGATTATCCAGCGTACTTTGGTTTGTGAAGTAATTGTTGCTCGTTGCCGCAAAGGCTGTCGTGGCGGCAAAACCCTCCTGATTGATATACCCGCCGTCACCCCCTTTAGAGATGCTCTGCGGAATTGCGAAGAGGCCGAAACCGCCGCGTACCACCGTGCTTTTGGCCCGCGCAGGGTTATAGGAGAAGCCAAATCGCGGGCTCCAGAACCCGGCATTGTTCTTGATCTGGTAAGGCGCGCCCCAATCCGAACTCGGGAAGGTTACTCCACCCAACGTGTTGATGCTGCCGACGCTCACTGTGGTGTCGTTTACGGTTACTGAGGTTGGGGTAAAGGCAGCCGCGGCCGCCGCCGAGGCGGAATTCACGGCAGTTGGGTTCCAACCGCTGATTGTGCGCCCCCACTTTTCTCCCCAGGGCGTGCCGATTTCGTAGCGCAGCCCCATATTGAGCGTCAGGTGTTTGTTCACCGTCCAGTCGTCCTGAACAAACGACGCGATATAGTAGGTACGAAAGTCGCCGTTCGGCGTAAGTTGGTAGTCCCCCGAGGTCGGCAGACCGTATTCGAAAGATGCCAAATCGTAGCAGCACGGCTGTGCCACCCCGCTAGTCCCAGAGTCCACGAAATTGTGAGAGAATGTGAACGCACCTGAGGAGTCGCCGGGGTTCATGTTACGCTCCCGGTATTGCCGCCCATCGAAGCCGATTTTCAGAAGGTGCCTGCCCTGGGTTTTGATCATATCGGCGAAGACCTGGTAGCTGACGGCTGTCGAGAGCTTCTGGCTGCCATTCTGGGCAATCTCTTCGAAACCAGTTGTGTTTTGCGAGCCCCCCGTTGAGAGAACGATTTCGGGCAGGACGACGAAGTCGCTTGCACTTTGCATATAGGAAGGAAACCCTACCGAGGTGGGATTGACACTGGTACCATTCGAGATCACGTATTCGCGGTTTGTGTGGACCATCGAATTGAGACGCACATCGAATACTGTCGTAGGATTCATCGCAAAGACATTGTCCAGCATAGTCCCCCAGTTCCAGCGCGGATTGGCGTAGCCGCTGCTGTCGTTCTTGAAGTAATTTAACTCGGTGAAGTATCCATAGTTGTGCCGAATATCGAAGAACACATGGTCGCGCGCGCTCAAGTTGTAGTCCATCCGTCCGAGGAAGCCGTTAAAAGTCAACGTGTCGGGGACGTTGCTGTTGTAGTTGTCCTCGTTGGTGATCGGCGATACGCCGCTCGTGTAGTTTGGTTCCGAGTAGAGCTTCAAATAGGCTGCGGCAATGGGGTCGATCGTGATGCCGGCATTGGCTACACTCGAGCAGTAGCTTGACTTGTTGGTCAGGCAGTTGTTCGGAACGGGTGTGCGTGTGAATTTGCCATTGCTCAAAGTACCGGTATTCGGCTCATAGAGCTGGTAAGAGGGGCCCCCTGCGAGCATCGCGGAGAAGTCGCCCTCCTTCTCCGCATCCGTTGGCACAGAAAAAATGAACTCCTCCGGCTGCACCTGCTTTATTCCCTCCCAGGAAAAAAAGAAAAACAGCTTGTTCCTGCCATTGAGGACTTTGGGAATTAGAACTGGCCCGCCCGCCGTAAGGCCGTACTGGTTGTAATGTTGAACGGGTGTCGGAATAACCGGCACGGCGCGGTCATCGAAAAAGGTATTCGCATCGAGAGCCGAGATCGCGTAATACTCGTAGGCGGTTCCATGAAACCCGTTGGTGCCGCTTTTGGTGGTCACGTTGACCACGCCACTGGTAGTGTGCCCGTAGGCCGCATCGGTGTCGAACGGCTGCACTGAGACTTCCTGCGCCGCGTCCATCGGGGGGCTGTACGCCGTTCCTCCGTCAAAATCCTCGTCCGGCCCGCCATCCAGAAGCGTTTCGGCCCCGAAAGTTCCGTTGTTCGGCGTGGCTATCGCTCCGCCCATGGACCACGGGTCATCAGCATCGTAGGGACGTACCATATGCGGGATATTCGTTGTCGTGACACCAACCGCCATTTCGGCCAGCATCTCGGGCGTGCGTCCGTCAACCGCGACATCCTCCACCGACTTGGATTCGATCACGTCTCCGACGGACGAGTTGGCCATGTCGAGCAGCGGCGCCCCGCCCGTCACTACTACCGTCCGGCTCTCCTGGCCCACGGTCAACGTAAGATTGATAATCAGATGGTCCAGCGTCTGCAGTGTAACGTCGCTGCGCCTCAGGGTCTGGAACCCGGGCATAGTCGCCGTGATCGAATAGTTGCCGGGCGTCAAAAAGGGCACCACATATTGTCCTTTATGATCGCTGACCGTTTTGCTGATGGTCCCGGTATGGGTTTCCAGAACTTGTACGCTAGCTCCCGGTACTACGGCGCCACTCGGATCGGTGACCAAGCCGCTGATGGTTCCACGAAACTCCTGCGCAAGCGCATTGTGAGGAAGTAGCAATGCCCAGCAAATCAACAGGGAGAACACGGCTGCGACTGCTCTCCAGACGTCTCCGCGTAAACTGTCGCTCTTGTTTGCGCTCCATTCATGCGTCACTTTCTGGCCGACACGGGCCGTCTCCCCCGTCCGGCTTACCCCGTCTTTGGAATTGATCGAAACAATCTTTTGCGAATGCATGGCGCCGTAGCCTCCTAAAGTAGCCTCATTAGCTATCGAGAGCAAAACACAGCTTGTGATATATCATCTACTTTTAGCGTTGTCAAGGGGCCGGGCTAAATAAATTTTCTTGGCGCGAGACGCCTGACGAAATGCCGGAGTGGCGCGGATTCAGAATTCTTACCAGGGGGTTGCCACAGCATGTAACTCGCCGATGAAGTGCAGCATATTCTTGTGTTGATAAGCAAACTGGCTGGCGCGTTCGAGGTGAACTCTATGCTTTGGTCGATGACGATCTGTTCCGGCATCCCGCGTTCGAACGGAGCTTCTCAGGACGCTACCGGTTCTTCTTCATCCAGTTCACCTCGCCAAGGCCGTCGCTGGGCCCTCTTATCGGCAAACTCTCACTGTCGCTGGATTTATCAGGCGATGCATCCCAGCAGCACCGGGGGACAAACGAATGCGAGCACCGGTAAATGCGCAAGTTTTTTCAATCAAAATGTTGACTCTCTTGGCGCCTTATGCTTATACTGCCATATCACTATGAAGACGTTCTTGTGTTGCACTATGAAAGCGTTCTTCACCGTTGGCATGGTTTCGGCAGTTCTCATGCCGGCGTTCCCGGCTGGTTCTTCGCCGGCGGCAAAAGGTATGTCGATGACTCTTCAGCTGCGCACCCGGGTTCAGCCTTTTCGGGCGAGCAGCGACGGGACAGAGGCCACTTTTTCGCAGACCTTCCCAACCGCAAACACTGCGATCATTATCACTGACATGTGGGATAAGCACTGGTGCAGAGGCGCGACCGTCCGCGTCGGTGAGATCGCTCATAGGATGGAGCCTTTGCTCGAGAAAGCGCGGGCCTCGGGGATCCTCATCATCCACGCACCCTCCGAGACGATGAGTTTTTACGCCGACACCCCGGGTAGAAAGCTGGCTGAGGCTGCCCCACGGTCCGTGCCGCCACAGGAACCGGTGGTGCACGACCCACCAGTGCCGGTCGACGACCACGACGGTGGCTGCACCACGCCGGGAGACACGAGGGGCCATGTGTGGAGCCGGGAAACGCCGCTGCTAACCATCAAACCGGGAGACGTAATCTCCGACAATGGTTCAGAGATCTACAACGTGTTGCGGCAACGGCATATTGACACTGTGTTCTTCATGGGCGTGCATGCCAACATTTGCATCCTGAACCGCAGCTTCGGTATCCGTCAGTTATCCCAATGGGGTCTCCGCTGTGTGCTCGTGCGCGACCTGACAGATGTTATGTATGATTCGGCGTCCCCGCCATATGTTTCTCACGAGGCTGGTACAGAGCTGGTTATCGAATATATCGAAAAATATTTGGCGCCGACCGTGACCAGCATTCAGATGCTCAGCGCTTTGTCGGGACAAACCGGACATCCTTTGGCACCGGTCCACTAGATCGTGAAGTCGATTTTGTGCATTCTCTTGTAGTTCTTACTCCCTGCATTCGTCAGATAGCGTGGAACACTTATATACGGCCCTCGCGACCGCCGCTTTCGTCCCTGGCCGCCCCATCAAACCACATCCACGGTCGTGCCGAAATCGGGCCTATCACACCAGGAGCTGTTAAAAGTGGCAGCGCCGCTGCGGCAGAAGCAGCCATTCGGGGCCCGGGTACTGCTGTAATCGCTCCCCTTGATCATCTCTCTTCTTGTCGTGTTCATCGGACGATCTCCAGATGGGGGCCTTCGGGCAATTCCTCTCTTGCTGTCTCCACGAAATGAACCAGCATTTCCGAATAGCCTGGCACGACCATGGCTCCTTCGTTGGTGTCGCCGTTTCCGCAAACTGTGTACTAGTTTTGCTGCTGAGCGACACTCTTGTAAGAATCCAGGCCTTCTTCGGCGGCTGGGAACCTTGTCCATGGTCAGGCGCGCCGGACTCGGATCATTGTTCAGCCGCGACGGCGGCTACGGGGTTAAACCCAAGGACAAACCAAGAAACTCAACCAACAACCTTCCTGATTTCCAAAGTTGCTCGAAAGTGCGAAAAAAGCTGGACACTACCAAGGCTGTTGTACTGCTGCCTTTCTTCAAAGGATACTGACAAGTAGGGCCATGACTCTGCACCGTGATGCCATATGGAGTGAATTCCCCAGTGAATCCGAACCCCGAACTTCATATCCTAGAATGCCTCGTACCCACTGTCCGAGGCCCAGTGATAACCCGCAATCGGCGTGTTCTCGGCGTGATCTTCACTATTTGCTGGGGGCGCTGGAGATCCGTGTGCCTGCTCTGGCGGCTGCGCCAGGCTTGAATGGGCAGAGATTGCTGCCAAAGCGGCGCTTGACGCGAGGAACTTTCTTCGATCTATAAAACATCGCTCATGACCGAGAAGATAAAACGCTGCTCCACTAGAACTTGATATATCACAAGACGAACCGCCTGTCATTAACTTTTAGAACGGCGCTTTAGGCGAAGGAGATTCGGAGCACGAAATCCCACTTTACGCATTTGGTCCCATCTAAGCATTTGTGGAATTATTCACTGATATCTGGCTTAGTTTCCCCGTTTCAAGCGCCACCCGTTGGAGCCTTCCAGCTTTCCCAGATTCTCGACCACTTTGCTCAGACCGTAACGGATATGTTTGCGCATCTCCTCATCGGCCTTCATCTGATTGCCGGAACAGAGTGCCTTAGCAAGATCGTAGTGGAAGTTGACTGGAAGCCACTTGCGATGAACAGCCGTGTCGTAAAGCCAGTTAAAGATCAACACTTGTTCTTTTTCAATCGCCTTCAGCAAACTGGGAGATTGTGCCAATTCAGCGATGCGCATATGAAATTGCATGTGATATGTGTGCACTGAAAACAGAAATCGCGAGTCCTCATTCTCCGACGCAGTGGCTTTGTAGAGGCTGTCGAGGTGTTGTGCGTTCCGCGTAAGTTGTTCGCGCTCTGCGGTAGTCATTCGCTCGCAGCACATGCGCGCAGCCTGTGTCTCAAGCGCTTCACGGATCACATAGTTGTCAAGAATATCCTGCTTGGTCGGGATACGAACGCGCGTACCAATGCGTGGGCGACTCTCCACCAGGCCCTCGATCTCCAACCGCTGCAAAGCCTCGGTAATTGGGAGGAAGCTCATATTGAGCTTGTCTGCGAGCCCGCGCCGCGATAGGATATCTCCGACCGCCAGATTCCCTTGCAAAATCTCGTTTCGAATCTGTCCGTATGCTTTGTTAGCCAGAGATTCCGCTCGCACGCCTGTGGGCCGTCCGGTATTCGATTGTTTCAATGATTTGTTTTTAGCGAGCATAAAACCTCAAATAACCATTTAAATCAACAAAATTCCACAAGGCCATGACCTTGGAACACTTATTGCCACAACTATGATTATAGCATCCAAATGTTTCTTGCAACACTGTTGATATATCAAAATTATTGAAATATATGGCATAGATCCGAGCTGCTAAACCGCTACCCGGTATTGTTGTGACGCGATCATCCTATTGCCCGAGTTCAAGATTGCTGGATGGGTAAGGAAGTCTTCCGCTTCCAGGTTTCAGCTGTGTGCTCCAGTGCGGAAGCATGGAAGTGCTGCTTGCAGCACATTCCATTTCGCACAAGGAGCCCATCATGACTACACTTCGTCAGCGCATGACGGAAGACATGCGGATCCGGAACCTCGCCCTCAATACCCAGACCTGCTATCTCCAGCAGGTTTCGCTTTTTGTCCACCACTTCAACAAGTCCCCGAGCGGTTGGGGCCTGAGGAGACCAGATGCTTGCCCACTTGCGAGCCCTCACGCCTCAACAACACCAGAATCTTGCGGTACCCATACCGCACCCGGCTCTGCGCGATCTCCCGGATACGGGCTCGCAGTTCCGTCCACGCCTTCTGGTGACTTTGGAAGCGATAGGTGCCGCGGACAACCTGTAGAACCCGGCAGGCATGCCGCTCACTGGCCCGGTGCTGGTAGCGCAGATAATCGACCAGAGGCCGGCGCCGCGAGGGCTATACCACTTTTTTCGCAGGACATCCTGAAGCATCGTCTTGTCCAGGCTCAACTCAGCCACCAGCTGCTTCAGCCGGCTGTTCTCGTCCTGCAGTTGCCTCGTCTCCCGGACCTGGTCCGACTCCAAGCTTACGTACTGCTTCTTCCAGCGATAGAAGGTCTGCTCGCAGATCCCCACCTTCCGGATCAGCTCGGCCACAGGTACACCAACCTCAGCCTGTTTCAGCACTCCGACGATCTGGTCCACAGAAAAACGCTTCTCATCGGCAAAATCCTCAGCCCTCAGTGGGCTCAGTTCTGGCCGAAGACTAACATTTACCGTGGGTCAAAATATCCGGGGCCCATCAACGAGCCCTGCGCAAGCATCCCAGATGCTGGGCATCGAGGACCGGGCATGGGAGCAATGAGTGCAGCGCGATTTTTTCATTGACGGGCGATCGATCATATGATACTGATATGTCATTATGAAGCGTCCGATAATCCTCGCTCCCTTGTGCGTGGTTTCTGTCTTTACGCTCTTGGCCTTTGCCGCTTCCGCCCCCCGGCCTGTGGAGCCGAACGCAGCAGATGTCAATCTGCGGCTGCGGACCCAGATTCATCCTTTCCACGAGAGCAGCCAATGGGTGGCGGCAAACGCTGATGTTACAATTCAGCCTTCAAAGACGGCGATCATTATCACGGATATGTGGGACAAGCACTGGTGTAGGGGTGCAACGAAACGGGTGGGTCAAATCGCGCCGGAAATGGAGACTGTGCTGGAAAGGGCCCGGAAAGCGGGCGTACTGATCATCCACGCGCCCTCTGACACCATGGATTTTTACGCGAATACTCCGGGGCGGCTCCTGGCCCTGGATGCTCCGAAGTCGCTCCCCCCGCAGCCGCTCACTATTGAGGATGCTCCACTGCCGATCGATGCCCACGACGGGGGCTGTGACACCCCTGGCGACAAGTCGCACCGGGTATGGACTCGGGAGAATCCGATACTCAAGATCGCACCGGGAGATGTCATCTCCGATAAGGGAACCGAAATCTATAACGTGCTCGTGGAACACCATATCGACACAATTCTATACATGGGCGTGCATGCGAACATGTGCATTCTGAATCGCAGTTTTGGAGTGCGACAGATGTCGCGGTGGGGAATGCACTGCATCATCGTGCGTGACCTCATGGATGCGATGTATGATTCTGCATCCAGGCCATACGTTTCTCATGCGGCCGGCACCGAACTAGTATTCAAGTTCATTGAGCAGCACTGGGCGCCGTCAACCACAAGCAAAGAACTTATCGCCGCACTGAACACTTCGAAACGGCCCCCAAGAATCAATTGACGTAATGGTTCTCATGTTGGCGTCGATTTTCCAACTCTGTCTCACTTGATTGCTAGAGCATCCACCTGGACCGGCGCCAGAGTGTACGCAGCGGAACAAAAACAGAATGATTGCAACAGGAGGAGAGGCATGAATCGGAGGGACTTTCTTGCGGCGATGGCGGCAACTTCAACCTATCCAGGATTCGCGCGGGCGGCGGGACAGAGCGAACAGCCCTGCGCGGATTCCGCTTTTGTGAAGATCTGGGAAGCGGGGAGTGCGCCGGCGAGCAATGACTCGTACATCGAGAAGCAGCCTGTGCCGGAATTTCATCGTGCATCAGCGAGCGCCTATGAAGCCTTTCAGGATACGAAGTTCGGCGTGCGGATTCACTGGGGAATTTACTGCATTTGGCATCGGGGGGCGGAGTCGTGGCCGTTTCTCAACATGACGTTTGAAGACCGCCAGAGGTACAACGATCTTTACAAAACCTGGAACCCATCGGGCTTTGATGCGGAAGCGTGGATTGACACCTTTAAGCAGAGCGGCATGCAAATGTTCACATTCACGACCAAGCACCATGAGGGCTTCTCCATGTTCGATACCAGGACCCGGGTGAAGAGCCGGACGAACTGGACCGCAGCCGGAGGGCCGAAGATTGAAGAGTGCGACCTGGCCTACTCCATTATGGCCACACCGTTCGGCCGCGACGTTGTGAAGGAACTCTGCGATGCCGCACACCAGCAGGGTAACATGAAGATCAACCTGTACTTTTCACATCCCGATTGGTACGACGCTGACTTCCGACCGTACGGGCGCCACCCCTTGCAGGTACCCTCTTCGGCGCAGTTGATCACTCAAAGTGACTGGCTGAAGACTGTTGCAAAGTATCGCGATCACCCCACCATCGTGCCAGATCCCAGCGATGCGGAAGTAACGCGCATGATGGAACGGCATCGCGGGCAGCTTCTGGAACTGTTGACTAACTACGGCAAGGTCGACATGATCGATCTCGACATCCATCTCGGGTGGCGCGTTTGGCCAGAGTTGCGCAAGACCTTGATCAAGATGCGTCAAGTGCAGCCGGACGTGTTGATGCGCAGTCGTGGGATCGACAGTTACGGGGACTACTCAACTCCGGAGCGCGTCATTCCCGGCTCGAATCAGGCGCTCCACAACTTATGGTTCTGTATCTATCCGCTGGGCACTGATTTTTCCTATGAACCGGATGCCTCGAAATACAAAGGAACACAGTGGATCGTCCATACCTTGGCCGATACGGTCGCCAAGGGAGGCGGGTTGGAGATCGGCGTCGGTCCCGATGCACACGGTGAGTTTCATCCCGAAGCCATCCGTCAGATGAGAGCGGTGGGTCCATGGCTGCGGGTCAATGGCGAAGCGATCTATGCTACCCGCCCACGCGCCGGAGATCTTTGGTCCGAAGGGGATGCGGTGCGTTATACCCGCTCGAAAGATGAGCGTTTCGTGTACGCGATCCTCATGGATTGGCCCGGCACTCAGGTGACACTGAAGAATGTGCGTCCGACGCCAGGGTCGGAGGTTCAAATGATGGGTGTGAGAGAGAGCCTGAACTGGAGCTTCGATAGCGCGATGGGAACAACTATCCATCTTCCAGAGAAGATCCAACAGGCGAGCAATCGGCCATGCGAATTCGCATGGAGTCTGAAGTTCGAGGCGCTGCGCGCATAAGCGGAATCACGATAGCGCCGTCCCTTCTAAACGAGAAGATCCTGGATTGGACCGTGTCCAGGTCCAGCTGGGTTCTCTTGTGTAAGCCAACCGAGCCACCTGCTTCACCGGCACAAGCTGATGGAGATTCGTACGCGGGTCAAGAACGGGTTGCAGCACGTGGCTCTGAACCGTGGCCTGCAGAAAAAGAGTTCCCGGTGGAGCGCAAGGGGGAGGGCTGATTTAGAAGAATTTCCTCTGGCCGGTTGGACGGCTCGCCGGCGCGAGGATTTGTTGCAGCTGCTGGCAGAGTTGGACCGTCACCTGAACCAGCTGGATGAGGCGGTGAGCGCTGCGGCGCAAGAGCATCCCCAGGCGCGGCTGCTGATGACCCAGCCGGGGGTGGGGCCGATCACCGCTCTGGCTTTTGTACTGACAATCGGCGATGTGAACCGGTTCCAGCACAGCGGGCAGGTGGCCAGCTACGTGGGATTGATTCCACGCGAGCACAGCTCCGGCGGCAAGCAGCGGCTGGGCGCGATCAGCAAACAAGGCAACCGCTTTCTGCGCCAGTTACCGACTAAGACAAGCATTCAGGTGCTTAGAGCTTTGTCGGAACAAACCGGACATCCTTTGGCACCGGTCCGCTAGATTAGGGAACCTCTAAAAGAGTCCCTAAGCCGCTGTTGATGCGGCGAATGAACTACGGGGTCACGGCTCAGTAACGACCGGCTGCTGCTCCGCCTAAAGGGCGGTCTGAACGAACACGAGCTCAATCTACTGAGCCAGCCGCTCGGTCGAAGCCCGCCAAGAGAAAGCGCGCCATGGCGAGATGATCATCTCTTGCCCAGACGGCTTCATCAAGAGCGAGAACCACCGACTGGAAAACACCCGGATCGGCATCTCAAGCGGGGCATCATTCCCGTTTTTCGCAATTCCGCCGAACTGGGCTACCGTGCGTCCTACGCTGATGGTTTCATGAGCATGGGCTGAAAGTGCCAGATGATATGTGTAAAGATTGCCATCCGCCGTCGGTTGTTGAACCCGCATTTGTGGCACGGAGTACACGAGAATCGTAATCTGATATATCATATATAAGCAGTCGTTAATGAGAGACTGCATCAATTCAAAGGCTCGCTCGCATACATTCCTGGTATGGCGCGCCGCGATCAAGGATGACACATACAATGAATCTAGAAGGCAAGGTATGTCTGGTCACCGGGGGAACAAGTGGTATTGGCGCAATGACGGCTCTTGCCTTTGCCAGGCGCGGAGCACAAGTTGCGGTTACAGGGCGAACCCCCCGCAAAGATTCACTCGAAACGCTGAAGGTCACTGCGGCGGCACATGGTTCTGAGGCCCTTTACATTCAGGCTGATGCAGGCAGCGCTGAGGATTGCGTCCGCTCCGTTGCCGAAACGCATGCCTGTTGGGGGCGCGTCGACGTTCTGGTGCACGCGGCCGGCGCTGCAGTCGCCGGCGGATTCTTCGAGGTGAGCGAAGAGAGTTGGGGTAAGGCCTTCGATGTCCATGTGCACGCCATACTGCGACTCGCCCGCGCCGCGGTGCCGCACATGATGCAACAAGGAGAAGGCGCAATTGTACTTATCAGCTCTGCAGCCGGTCACCGTGGCTGCCTCGGTGCAATGGCATATGGGGTGGTGAAGGGAGCGTTGCCGCAATTTGCGCGCATCCTCGCACGCGAACTCGCAGACCACAATATCCGCGTGAATTGCGTCTCTCCGGGCGTGATTTGCACACGTTTCCAAGATTTCCTCACGCCGGAACAGGTAGAGAACAATATCAGAAATCGAATACCGCTCCATCGCGAAGGCAAACCGGAGGATGTAGCCCGCGCAATACTGGAGTTGGTGGAGAACGATTTTATCACCGGAGAAGACCTGGTCATCGATGGCGGCATGACAATGCGTATTGTCTAGCATCGCGTGAAGGCCATCGTCCAGCTATCTCCTCGCCGAGCCTGGCGGCATCGTGCAGGCGGCGATGCAATAACTCTCGCTTGTTCGGGATGGGAATAGCGTCAAGATAGATCGACTAGTGGATCTTTCCTCAAGAAAATCCACCTGCACTTCATTCAGTAACCCTACAGTAAAAGCCGAAACTTGCCTTAGCTCGCTATCCTGCCGAATCAAGCACAGCACGTGGCGGCAGATCTGCGGACTCCGCTTTTTGCGGCAGTGTCCAGACAATCCATGCTGCTATCAGGGGAATCACTCCGAAGATTACAAAAACTGGCCGGAATGAGTAGTGATCGACCAGCCAACCAGTCACCAGGCTGAAAATCATTCCTCCAACCCCGGATCCCATACTGGCGAACCCCCAGATGGAAGCCACAGCCTCTTTCGGAAACACATCTCCCGGAACAGCCAGGAGATTTGCCAGCGCGCCTGAATATCCAAAGGTTGCTGTGGAGATAAGAGCAATGCATTGTGCAGCGCTGCTTCTGTCTACCACAAAGACCGCAGATGCCATCAGCCCGGAAAAAATAAGGATCGCAGCGCGCCGCGCAGTAGCTGCCTTGGTGCCTGTGCGCAACAGCCCGCTGAACACAGCACCTCCCGCTAGATTCCCGGCGGTGGCCGTAAAGAATGGTATCCAAGCCGTTTCGCCGATCTCCCGAAGTGAAAATGAGTGGGCCACTTTAAGATATTGCGGAAACCAGAAGGTGTAGAAGTACCAGACTGGGTCGCTGAAGACCTTCGACAGTGTGAACTGCCAAAGGAACCTTGATCGTAGCAGCGTCCTCAGCGGGAGACGCCTCGCCTGTTCCCTCGCAACGTTAGCGTGCGGTTCCTGGTAGACTCCAAACCACCCCGCCAGCCACAGGAATCCGAGCAGGCCAACCATCACAAATGCCGTCCTCCATCCGCTTGCCAAGACAATCCATGCAAGCAATGGCGGAGCCAGAATCGCGCCGATGGATGCACCGCTGTTGAAAATGCCCGACGCGTGCGAGCGCTCCTCGACGGGAAACCACTCGGCAATCAACTTCACGCCTGCTGGATAGTTGCCTGCCTCCCCAAGGCCCAGCAAGAAGCGGAAGATGCCGAGGCTGAGAGCGCCCGCCGAAAGAGCATGCAGAAGCTCCGCACTCGACCAGAACGCAATTGTCAGGCCATAGCCAATCCTAGTTCCCAGCCGATCCAACAATCTGCCTGAGACACCATTCATGAGCGTATAGGCCAGCATGAAGGCGAAGATGATGTGAGAATAGCTCGTCGCCGAGATGCGGAATTCCTGTAGCAGAACAGGCGCCATCACAGACAGCGTCTGCCGGTCGAAATAGTTGATTATCGTCGCAAGAAATGCGAAACCTAGCATCAGCCACTTTCTTCTGTCTTGCGCGACATCGGTTTGTATCGGGGATCTCATATGGACAAACTGTGCACGCCCTGTTGCGTCCGTACCATTCACTGATATATCATAAAGGTAGCTGCAGTCAATGGAAGAAAACGAGCCTGGATCGAAGTCTGGCTTACTCCCGGCTCATTTGCTTTGGGCTGCTCGCCGGTACTAAAAGGACAACTCATGAAGGCGCTCGTTCTCTCTGAATACAAGCAGCTTGACATCGTCGACATGGCGAAGCCGCACCCTGGTAAATATGACCTGCTCATTCAAATTCAGGCATGCGGCATCTGCGGAAGTGACGTGCATGGATACGATGGAAGCACTGGACGGCGTCTCCCACCTGTCGTCATGGGTCATGAAGCCGCCGGAATCGTCGAGGCTGTCGGCGGCGCGGTGACCAGTTTTCAACCGGGCGACCGCGTCACATTTGACTCCACCGTCTTCTGCGGCAAGTGCTTCTACTGTCGCCGAGGCCAGGTGAATCTGTGCGATCACCGTGAGGTCATCGGAGTTTCCACCCGCTATTTCCGCCGCATGGGTGCATTTGCCGAGTACGTCACGATTCCCGCGTGCATCGCGTATCCATTGCCGGACAAGATGCCGATTGCGCACGCGGCTCTTATTGAAGCCGTTTCGGTCGCGGTTCACGCTGTGTCCCTTACCCCGATTGCGCTGGACGATACAGTCGTCGTCGTCGGAGCCGGCATGATCGGCCTCCTCACGATGCAGGCGGCGTTGCTCGCGGGCGCCAGCAGGGTCTTTGTCTGCGATGTGGACGAAACTCGCCTTGCACTCGCGCGCAGGCTGGGTGCATCCGGTACGTTCAACTCACGGAACGCAAACTCTGTCCGCGACATTCAGGAACTCACCTCGAATCGGGGCGCAGATGTCGCGCTGGAGTGCGTAGGCATTTCGACTACGGTGAAGCTTGCCATCGATGCCGTGCGCAAAGGTGCCACGGTCACGCTGGTTGGTAATGTTGCACCGGCGGTTGAAATAGGCCTACAGTCCACCGTGACGCGCCAGATTCGCTTGCAGGGATCCTGCGCGTCTTCCGGCGAGTATCCCACCTGCATTTCGCTCGTCTCGCGAGGGGCGATCCGCGTCGACTCACTCCTCTCCGCCGTGGCTCCGCTCGAAGAGGGAGCGGCTTGGTTCCGCCGTCTTTATGCGCGTGAACCCGGCCTGCTGAAGGTCGTACTCCAACCATAAGAGGAGGCATCCATGACTGACACTCTGTTTGGTTTATCGGGAAGGGTAGCGCTGGTCACCGGAACCAGCCGTGGCCTCGGTCAGCACTTTGCACGCGCGCTAGCGCGTGCAGGTGCGAATATCGCCATGACGAGCCGCGACAAACAATCGCTCTCGGCATTTGTCGATGAGATCGGCGCGCTGGGGCGGCAGACTTTCTCGGTCGCCCTCGACGTCCTCGACTACAACAGCATCCAGAGCGCTGTCGCCGCCATCGAAGCGCACTTCGGTCGTATCGATATCCTGGTCAACAACGCAGGCTGCAATATTCGCAAACTCGCTCTGAACGTAACCTGGGAAGATTGGAACACAGTGCTCGATACCAACCTGCGCGGCTCGTTCTTTGTCGCGCAGGCTGTCGCGCGCGGCATGATCCAGCGCGGCTATGGGCGCATCATTAACATTGGATCAGTTACGAGCGTCGCCGGGTACGCCGGCCTGGGACCCTACGGCGCCAGTCGCGGTGGAATCAAGCAACTCACCATGAGTCTGGCCGACGACTGGGGGAAATACGGGATTACCGTAAACTGCCTCGCTCCTGGCTGGTTTCGTACCCGGCAAAACGAAATCATGTACCAGAATGCGGCGTGGGTAGCGTATCTCACGGATCGCATTCCCGTGAAGCGGCCAGGGCGGGCCGAAGATCTTGACGGAGCCGTCGTCTTTCTCGCTTCCGAATCCAGCCGTTACGTCACCGGCCAAACGCTCCTCGTCGATGGCGGCATCTCGACCGGCGCGACGAAAGCCACTCTGTAACCAGCTGAACTGGCACACTCACGCTGCTGGGCAAGCCGGAGGGATCCTACCGGGCTGTTCCCAAAGTGCGCGGTTACACTTGACAGCTGATCGATATTTGATATATCACTTGTCTGCGCTCGAGATAGGCACGTTGCCGTCAACGGTGTCGGCGTGCTTGTTCCCATCCCGCCTCAATTTGAATCTATGAGGTGGAGCGCTACTTTGTTTTGTCAGGAGTGATACCCCATGGATCGCAGGCAGTTTCTTGTATCGACCGCGGCTTTGGCAACAACCTCCGTCTACCCTGTTCTGGCGAAGACGCCGCAAGTGTACGATGGATTCCCGCCTTCTATGTTATTAAGCGTGCCCTATATCGAGTTCGAGCCCGTTCCCGAATATCAGTGTGCGTCTGCTAGCGCCTACGAGGACTTCCGGGATATGAAGTTCGGGGCACGGGTTCACTGGGGAATTTACTCGATATGGCATCGCGGCGCCGAGTCGTGGCCTTTCCTGGACATGTCCCTTGAAGATCGCCAAGCCTACAACAACCTCTATAAGACCTGGAATCCCGCAGGCTTTGATGCAGACGCATGGATAGGCGCTTTCGAGGAAAGCGGCATGAAGATGTTTACCTTTACCACTAAGCATCACGAGGGCTTTTCCATGTTCGATACCAGGACAAGAGTGAAGAACCGTGCCAACTGGACGGCTCCCGGAGGACCAGCGATTGAATCCTGTGATCTCGCCTACTCCATCATGGAGACTCCGTTCCGGCGAGATGTTGTGAAAGAGCTTTGCGACGCCGCACACAAGCGCGATGTCAAGATAGATCTCTATTTCTCACATCCAGATTGGTATGACGCGGACTTTCGGCCTTATGGAAAGGATCCTCTGCAGGTGCCCTCTATGGCAGAATTTTTGATCCCGACTGATATACAAACAGCGCAGCAACGATTGAAAGCCCATGTCGCGATCGTTCCTGATCCTACGGATGCAGAGGTGAAGCGCATGATGGAGAGGCATCGCGCGCAGCTGGTTGAGTTGTTGACCAACTACGGTAAAATAGACATGATCGGTCTGGATATTCGGCTGGGATCACATGTCTGGCCGGAACTCCGCAAGACCATGCTGGATCTGCGGCAGATTCAGCCCGACGTTATGCTGCGCAACCGCGGCATTGGGAACTACGGTGACTACTACACACCCGAGAAAGTGATCCCCGGATCAAAAACAGATTCGGACAAGCCTTGGTTCTATATTTATCCGCTGGGCACCAACTTTTCGTTTGAACCGGACGCAGCGAAGTACAAGGGCACGCAATGGATTGTCCAAAACCTGGCAGACACGGTCGCCAAGGGCGGCGGCCTAGAGATCGGAGTCGGCCCCGACGCACACGGCGAATTTCACCCTGAGGCGCTCCGGCAGATGAAGGGTGCGGGCGCGTGGTTGAAAGTGAACGGCGAAGCCATCTATGCTACTCGCCCGCGCGAAGGCACGCTCTGGTCCGAAGGCGATACCGTCCGATATACGCGATCGAAGGACCGGCGATTCGTCTACGCGCTTCTGACTGAATGGCCCGGGACGCAGGTTGTACTGAAGGCAGTGCAGCCTAGAACTGGCTCAAAGGTGGCGCTCTTGGGCTCGAGCGAAAGCTTGCAATGGAAGTTCAATTCGGCGCAGGGGACGACCATCACTATTCCTGAGAACCTGCAGCAGACTGGTAACAGGCCGTGTGAGTACGCTTGGAGCTTGAGATTCGAAACGCAGGAAGCGTAACCGAGTCACTCATGGTCGATAAAAAACAGCCGAAAGACAAAATGGAGATCCTGATTCAATAGCAGGCCGTGAGTAAGCGGGGATCAGGGACTCCTTCGGCAATCAGGAAGACAACCTGGCTCAACCAACCCAAGCTGTAGCGGATGGTCCCGGCTAGAACTGAGCCACCGGGAAAGTTAGCATTTCGGTCAGAACCTAGCTCACAGCGGGACTCTCGGTAGCAGTAGGAGTGTCCTTTGGCCGTTTGTTTCGGGCGGCCGATCTTTTTCGTCGAGCTGTCTTGCCGCGATCTTTCCAGTACTCCCGTTGGCGATGTTGGCGCGAACAAACTTCATCGCAGAACCGCTGGCCAGCGCGCTCAACTTCAAAGAAAGCCCGGCAGTGAGTGTTGGCGCAAACAACAGCGTCGCGGGATTGAAGAAATTCCAACCTAAGGATGCTATAGAGGATCGGCCGAATTCCGAAGCGAATGTAGGAGTGCATTTCTGCCGGATTAGGGAATTCAATCGGATGGAACACGTTTACCAGTTCGCAGATCACAATTCGTGCATCAACCTGTGGGGGCAGCAAAGGGTCGGGTCCCGATTTAGCGAGGGCTGCGATCCTTTGAACTGAATCCGCACGGACCCTCCAGAGAGGATTTTTACCCCGCTCCTTTTTCTCTCGATTCCACTGTCGCGGCCATTCTCGAATGCCTCGTGCAATCTCAGCCATTTTCTCTTTGGCGGACTCGATGTCGAATTCAGGCTCCTTCTTGGCCAACTCCGCTACCAAGCCTAACGCGGCTTTGTAGTGACCTGCCCCATTTTCCGCATGGTGATCCTACAACTTAGCCAGCCGTTGAGGCGCCCCGTTTTTCTGTAACAACCGCGACTAGAGTTTTTGGCGGTCAAGGCTCTCCCGAGCTTGATTGACGGGCTTGAAGCTGACTCCAGAGACTCAGTAGAGAACCTCTAGCGTGTGCGATTTCAAAAAGTGTTTCGCCCCGATATCTGGCATTCTCCGGCAAGTGAGGAACCGGGTCAAGGGCGGCGTTCTTTGCCGGCGCAGCGAACCCTTGACGCGGTCCGCAGCTTGCCGTATTCCGTCCTATCGGGGCGAAGCACGCTGCCGGTGATTTGTAACTGCTGGCGAAGGTTGCTGGCGATTGATCGTCCAGCGCACTGTGTGGGCGGTTGAGGTTGTAGTGATCGCGCCACTGAGCCAGTCTCTCGCGTGCCTGGTGCAGTGAGCCGAACCATTCCACGTTCAGGCACTCATCACGCAAGCGGCCGTTGAAGCTTTCGATGAACCCGTTCTCTACATCTGCCAATTGCACCATTATCGACGGGTTCGGTAGCACGTTTTCGCGTCGTACATCCATTTCACCCTTGGCATGGACAGGAATTTGAGTTGGTTGTTTATCGCCGGACCTGGGGCGAGGATCGCGTCTTCTTCTATGACGCGGAAAACCGCCTAGTGGGGCTGCCGGCAGGCTGGACGGATGTTGCTACCGAAGATCCATTCGTAGCGCGGTCAGCAGGTCGGTCCCTATTCAGGGCAAGCGACCTCATTGCATTGGTAGAACACCTTCGCAATTTAGCCTCGACGGAGGCTGATCATGTGTAAGGCAAATTACGTGAATTATGTAAAGAGAAAGATGTGCAGCAGGATCCGGGGAAACCGCAAAGATCGCGATCCATTCTGCCGTGAATGCCCTTATTACCCAGATACCTGGGCTCGAACGGGACTTGACGGAATCACAAAAAAGCACATAATTATATTAACATATGTCGACTCGCACGCAAAAGCGACATGCATTACGCCAGCAGGGCACCCTCAATCCGCATCCTCAGACGGTGCAGGCCCCGTTGTTTGGCGGTCACGAGTTTTTCGATTCAGACGATTTGATCCAAGTCAAATACGAGATGCTTCGTCAGGCGCAAATGGAGGGACAGGCAGTGAGCGAGGCAGCGCGTTCGTTTGGTTTTTCCCGGCCATCGTTTTACCAGGCGCAAGCCGCCTTCAAAGAGTCTGGATTATCCGGTTTGCTGCCGCAAAAGCGCGGACCGCGAAGTGGCCACAAATTGACTCCGGCGGTGATGGCATTTGTCGCCGAGTTGCGGAAAGAACAGCCTTCTTCTTCCTGGGAGGACGTGGCCAGAAAAATCGCGAAGGAGTTTCAGGTTTCGGTTCATCCCCGCAGCATCGCCCGCCAGCAATCGCGTCAAAAAAAACTGCGCTGATCAAAGCCGAGGCGGTCCCTGCTGGCCACGACGCGGAGCTGATTGCTGCCTACGAGCAATTGCGCAGCTACGTTCTCGGGTCCGACCGTGCAGGCTCGCGGGCTCCCGGACTGGGAGTATTTCTCCAGCGCGGAATGAAGGCATGGATGAATGTCTGCCGAGGTGGCTCGATCGCAGTTCCGATTGCAACGGAAGCCAGGTCGCCCAGCATATTGCCTTCCCCGGTGCAGAATCAGATCGCACAGCTGATTGCCGGCATGCTGCTGGGACGCATCATCCAGGAGGCGAGATGAACCAGACCATCCACCAGAAGGTTAAGTCCACTCACCTGATGCGAGATGCCTACCTGTATATCCGGCAATCGTCACTACGCCAGGTCATGGAGAACACCGAGAGCACGGAGCGTCAATACGCGCTAAGTGAACAGGCGGTGGCACTGGGCTGGCCGCGGGATCGCATCGTGGTGATCGACCATGATCTGGGACAATCAGGCGCCTCCAGCGATCGCGAGGGCTTCCGCCGGTTGGTGACGGAGGTCAGCCTCGGGCATGCGGGTATCGTGCTGGGTCTGGAAGTCTCGCGGCTGGCTAGGAACTCCAGTGACTGGCATCGATTACTGGAGATCTGCGCGCTCAGCGATACGCTCATCCTCGATGAAGATGGAGTGTATGATCCTGCGCACTTTAACGACCGCCTGTTGTTGGGCTTGAAAGGGACGATGAGTGAAGCCGAGCCTCCATGTGCTCCGAGCCCGGCTGCAAGGCGGCATCCTCAACAAGGCTCGACGCGGCGAACTGTGGATGAGACCGCCTATCGGGTATGTTTACGATGCCCAACTTCGCCTAGTCATGGACCCTGATCAACAGATCCAGCAGACTGTGCGTATGCTTTTTGCAACCTTCCGTCGTACCGGTTCTGCGCTAGCCACAGTGCGGGCCTTCCGTCGCCAGTCGCTGTTGTTTCCGCGTCGTTTACATAGCGGAAGCCGTAAGGGCGACGTTTTGTGGGGAAAGCTGGAGCACTGCCATGTCCTCCGGGTCCTGCACAATCCGCGGTATGCTGGCGCATATGTGTATGGCCGCACCCGAAGCCGAAAGACGATCGATGGCGATTCGCTAGTCCAGTCCGTTCACCGGGAACAATGGCACGCCTTTCTGGAGCAAAGCCACCCTGGCTATATTAGCTGGACAGAATACGAGCATAATCAACATCAACTCCGGGAGAATGCCCGTGCTCGAGCCTGCGACCGCGACAGAATGCCCGCCCGCGAGGGCTGCGCACTACTCCAGGGGCTGCTCATCTGTGCCCGGTGCGGCCGCCGCATGACAGTGCGATATCACTGGCGCGGCGGCCGGCTGCGCCCGGATTACGTATGCCAGCGCAAGGGGATCGAAAATGCCGAGGGCATCTGCCAACGCGTGCCGGGGGCCGATATCGACAGCTCGGTCGGAAATCTGCTCGTGGAGCTGGTCAATCCAGTCACACTTAAAATAGCCTTGGTCGTTCAGCAGGAGTTGGAGGCACACCTGGACTCGATCGATGGACTGCGCCGGCGACAAGTCGAACGCGCACGTTATGAAGCTGAAATGGCGCAACGACGCTTCATGAGAGTTGATCCTGACAACCGCCTCGTTGCCAACTCATTAGAAGCCGATTGGAATCAAAAGCTGCGCCTTCTCTCGGAAGCCCAGGAGGAGTATGAACGCCAACGCAATCAAGACCGTGAACGGATGAATGAAGAACAGCGGCAAGCTGTACTGCAACTGGTACAAGACTTCCCCAGGGTCTGGCGTGATCCTCAAACGACAGATCGAGATCGAAAGCGGATGGCGAGGTTACTCGTCGAAGATATAACTCTTCTCTACACCGATGTTATTACCCTTCATCTGCGCTGCCGAGGAGGGGCGACCAAAACCATCGTCCTATCTCGACCGCTGCGTTCGTGGGAAACGTGGACGACCAAACCCGAAGTTGTTGCGACTATCGACCAGCTGTTGAATCACCACACCTATAACGAAATCGCAACACTGTTGAACGACCGTGGACTTCGATCTGGACGGGGAGTAAGTTTTACCTCTGCCATCATCGCCCGGATTCAAAGACGGTATGCTCTTCGCTCACGCTATGATCGGCTGAGGGCTGCAGGGCTGCTCACAGTTCAAGAAATGGCGGACCGGCTCCACGTCAACCCAAAGACCATCAAGATCTGGTGCGTGCATGGTCTCCTTAAAGGCTCCCGCTATACAGACAAGGGCGAATCCCTCTACGAGTTCCCCGACGAGGCTCCTCCTCAAAAACAGCAAGGCGTTAAGCTTCGCCTCCGTGCAGCAAAACCCCACATCGTGCCAGATTCCTCCAAAGAGGTGCAGTATGAAACGTAAGGGTTCTCGACTGGGCGCCCTGGGCGGATGAAGCATAGGTCGACGGCCTGCTGAATCGCCCAGGCTTCCAGGGCTCGCCCGGTGAACTCATTGCCATTATCGAGAGTGATGCTGCGCGGAGCTTGGCCACGTTCTACGATTGCTCGGGTGAGTGCGGCAACCACATGCTTTCCCTGGAGAGAGCGATCTGCTTCCATGGCAACGCACTCGCGGGTAAACTGATCGATCACCGTCAGGATGCGATAGGAGCGCCCATCCGTCAGCTTGTCGCTGACGAAATCGGCAGACCAGCATTGGTTTGGACCTGTCGCTGGACCATGCGAAAGGCGTTGTCGACGGCTGATCTTCTTCCGCTCCACACTGCGTACCTTCAGGTTCTCCTGATCGTAAAGCCGGTAAACGCGCTTGGCGTTCACCTTCCAGCCCTCCCGGCGCAGCAATACGGTCAGGCGCCTGTACCCATAGCGCACATGCGTGGCCGCCACTTCCCGAAGTCGCGTTCGCAGCGCTTCCTGCAAGGGCCTGCAACTGGTGTACCGCAGGGTACTCACCGCCAACCCCATCACCAAAGCTGAACGCCTCTCCGAGATCTGATACGTCTCCTGCGCCCACCTCGCCAGCCGACGCCTCTGGCGAGGCTTTAGAGCTTTTTTGACACGACTTCCTGCAGAATCTGGCGGTCGAGCGTCAGGTCGGCCACGATCCGCTTCAGCCGGCCGTTCTCCTCGCGCAAGTTACGCAACTCGCGCAGCTCCTGCACACCGAGCCCGGCGTACTGTTTCTTCCACATGTAGAAGGTCGCCTGGCTGACGCCCAGCTTGCGGCAAATGTCGGCCGTCTTCTCACCGCCCTCGTATTCCTTGAGCGCGGAAATAATCTGCTCTTCCGAGTGATGCTTCTTCGGCATGTTGACTCCTCCTGGTTATCCCTCCAGAGGACCTCAACTGCCAAATTACTCCAATTTCGGTTGATACAGATTTTGGGTTTTGCCTCAGCCCAACTGGGCCGGCAGTACACACTCCCGCAGAGGAGACGGCGAGGAAATCAGTCCATCAATGTGCGCATCGCGGCTGGAGTGTACGGTAACAGATTCCCCGAGCAGGACCGCTCGGCGACCGAACAATAACTTGACTTGAACCCCTATTCGTGAAGGTTGGGATAGACTCGGTACGCTTCGACCTTGGAGGTCAGCGCCGATCCCAAGACCTGAGAAACGTGTAGGAGCACTTCGAAGTACGGAAGCTTCTTCACATGCAACTGATTCGCAAAGTCGGCCATGCGCTCTTCGGACATCAGGAACTGCCCTCCCGCCTCAGTGGCCTCCGAAGTAGTCCCTTGGATCAGGAGCATATTCCCTGAGTGGTCGGGCTTCGGCAAGTAGGCGATGGCGCAGTGAGCGACGGTCCGCCCCTCACTGGAATCCTCGTCGCTTGTATAGGTCTGACTTTCGCCACGGATCGGCGAGCGGTTAATCACCGGGGTAGCTCGCACCGTCACGGGAATCTCGGAAAAGTTCAAGGAATTCTCGAACCACTGCAACCATGGATTCGATGTCGGATTACCCAAGAGAATCACGTTGTCGTTCTGCAGTAGCTGGGCCGTGTACTCTCGCGCGTTGTAAAAGTGAAGCTTTGGGTTCTGAGGGTCCAGCGAACGAATGCCCAGGCTAACCCGGAAATCTTCCACTTTGCCTAACGCCTTGCGTGAAATCAACAAGAGGTCGTGATCAGACTCTGGATTGACTTCTTTGAACGAGGGTTCTCCAAGAAAGGTTTTATTGATGTAGTCACTCAACTGAATATTCTGTTTGCTGATGAGCTGCAACAGGAGGACTGAAGAATCCTCCATTACGACATCTGTATCACGATTGCTGTCGAAGAAACTTGACCAAACCGGTGCAAGAACCGGGTCGTACCTCCAGGGATGTATAGACAGCTGCGCTTCGCGATTCTCACGCCAAAGGGTAAGGGACACGACTACAAGGGCCGCAATCACGATTCCTGCAACCCATAAGATACTGCGCGGGAAACGAGAGAACCTTGGTTGACCGGATTCAGGGACAGCGGTGGCGGCTGCCGGACGCGTTACAACCGGAAAACCCCCCGCTGCGATAGATCGCGCATCCCGGCTGTAGAAAATCGGGATATACGCGCCGCGGGGAATCTCCATGATGATTGGCTCATGAAGGCCCTCTGCGGCAAAATATGCATCGATCCGTTTGCGCAGGTCACTGATGGTCGTACGCACGATGCCATCGTTGGCATTGTCATAAGCATCAGGGCGTCCAAAAACCTTCACGCCTATTTCTTGCTCGGGCACATGATCGCAGCCGTCTTTGAGAGACCGTTGGCCCACATATAGAAGGAGTTCCCGCAACCGGCTAGCCCGCCGCAAATGCGGACTGGCCGCAACTCGATTGAGGAGTTCCCAACAGATAGTCGAATCGAGTTGTTCCGCCTGGTGCACTTGCGAGTTTTCGACGCTGAGCATGAGCTGGCCGCCCTTAAGTTGCCAAATTCAGTTCGCAGGTAAGCGCGAACCATCATGATCCGGTGTTGCTCCGAACCCCAAAAGATGAAACCGCGGTACAGCATACCTCGCGAACTCAGACGTTTGTAACGGTCTAAAGATGTCGTTCGAGGTCTGACCTCTTCTCTTGGGGAGGCGCCGCGACGCAGCAAATCGAAACTATCCTACACCTCATCGCCGAGCATGCACAAATTGAGCTACATCTCCTTCATTCCATGAAGCTTGTATCACAGTAATCTGTCCCCGAATGGGCAAGAGCGCCGACCGCAAAACGTACGTTCGCTCACTGTGGTCCCTCTGTTAAGGAACTGAAAATTAACTTGTGTCGTCTCACTCGCGAGCGTGAGGATTGCGGGGCCTCGGGGCACCTGTCGGAACCAGCCATTGGGTTGAATGCAACGACAGCGGGCAAAACAATCGCGTGGTGCTAGTTCGCTCCCTCGAATGCAAGCACGCTGCTTACGAAACGTGGTGGACCGTTCACCCAATCGACCTTAGACGAACGGTTTCACGAGATTGCACGGGTTTGCAGTTCATCTTGGAGGTAACGCATGTCAATTCGAGCGAATATTCTCACGATCTTCTCTCTGGTCGCTCTATGCATAACCACTGCTCCGTGCCAGCAGGTCGGCGGAATCAGCGGAGTCGTTGCCGATTCATCAGGTTCCGTCATAACGGGAGCACGGATAACCGCCACGAACAAAGCAACGGGAGCCGTTTTCACGGCTGACACCACCTCTGCTGGAGTGTACACATTGCCGCTTCTTCCAGTGGGGCAGTACAAGCTTGTGGCAAACAAATCGGGGTTCGCCAGCGTGACGGAGCCGTCCGTCCTCATCAACATCAACTCGGCCCTCACGTTGAACATAACGATGACGGTGGGCAGCGTGTCCCAGAGTGTCACTGTGACCGGGGCGCCTCCCATGATCGATACGGAGAATCCCGAGTTGGGCAACTATCGGTTTACCGAGCAACTGCAAAACATGCCGTTGATTGTTCGCGAGGTGCAGACGCTCGTTGGTCAAACACCGGGTATTCCGTACGGCACAGGCGATAACACCGCGAAGGTTGCTGCCGACACCGATACGGTAGGCGGAACATTCAACCCAGGCGGACGCAGCGCAATGCAGGTGATCTCCGACGGAACACAGCTGAATTCGTTCCAGACCACGGGTTATCCTGCGATCGATGGAATTCAGCGCCGTGCCGATCTACCCGTGCCGAATCTCGATACCATCAGCCAGTTTAAGCTCGTCACGAATGGCTCGTCTGCGGAATACATGTCTCCCGTCGCCATGGTGATTGCTACAAAGTCCGGCACAAACAGCTTTCATGGAAGTGCGTACTACTTCAACCAAAGCGGAGGTCTGTCTGCACACGTTTGGAGTATCACCAAACCGCAATCCTATGTTCGGCAGCAGGAAGGTGGCGGCCTATCGGGGCCGGTTAAGCGTGACAAGTTGTTCTTTGCTGCGACCGTCGAAGGATTTAGCTTCGACGAGACGAGCAATACAAACGTGCGCTGGCCTACGCAGGCCGAACTTTCGGGTGACCTCTCTGAATTGCTGAACCCCGCTGAAACGGGATTGAAAACGCCTGAGTACGTTTACGACCCGCAAACAGGACAGCCTTTCAATAACAACCAGATTTCCACGACACGCTTCAGTCCCGTCACGCAGGTGCTTTTGAAATTGATTCCCGCTGCGCCACAGCCAACGAGCTTGACCGGGTTCAACGCGGTTAGTACGAAGCCGGAATACGACCAGTCTCAGAAATACGATGGCCGGGTTGACTGGACGATGAACCAGAAGAACAGTGTTTTCTTCCGCACCACAATCGCTCACATCAACCAAGCGAGCGCATTCTCGGGAACCGTCCCAGGCAATTACGGTTTCTCTGTGAAAAACTACGAAACCCAGGTCTTTACGGGTGCATATACGCACACCCTCAGTCCGAGTTCGCTTGTTAAGCTGACAGTGTCGCGCCGTAGCGAACCGTTTGAAAACACCCCGACGGACGGTGGTTCTGTATTCTCTCCGGCAATTACGGGCGTAACGCCGAGCACGCCTTTCGCGGGTCCTCCCGCGGTCGTAGAGAACGCGGACGGCGCCGGCATCAGCGATCTGGTGGACCGACACTTTCTCAATTGGAGTCAGGATAACGACTTCCAGCTCAGCCCCATGTACTTGAAGACCTTCCGCTCACACGACTTTACCGCCGGGGCCTTCTTTCTGCACGGGAACAAGAGCGAGGCTTTCGCTGCTCCGCCATGGGGAACCTACACAGTTCAGTCCAACTACAACACGTCTCCCACAAAATACTCGACTCCGCGACGTCCGCCACCGGAGATGCCTTTGCCGACTATCTTCTGGGCTTGCCCGAAGCTACAAACGTCACGATCGGCGCCGCCGGCGCGAATCTTTCGAAGATCACATGGTCGCTTTGGGCGCAGGACGACTGGAGAGTGAGACCCCAATTGACAATCAATCTGGGACTACGCTACGACCGTCTTGGTGGGTTCTACCCCACTGATGGTCGTGGTACCGGCGTCGATTTCGCAACCGGCCAAGTTGTCATTCCCGACGGAAGCACGAGCAAAATCAACTCGGCCTTTCAGTCCTACTCGAGTCAACTCGCCACAACGACCCAGGCCGGCGTAGCGAACACTTTTATCTACCCAGACAATCTCGGCTTTGCTCCACGCTTCGGCTTTGCCTATCGTCTTCGTCCGGACTTTGTGATCCGCGGAGGCGCCGGAATCTACGACAACGACTTCAATTACAGCGTCTTCAGCAGCATTATCAATAACCCGCCGTTTACCTATAATGCAAAACTTACGCGCAGTTTGCTGGTCAGCGAAGGCGTCGATGTAAACGACGACTATACGTTCCAGAATCCATCTGCCAACGGAAGCCCTGCGGCCGCGGCAAGCGCATTTGCCGGAATCACGGGGTTCAATCCACGATACAAGATTCAGCGTGCTTACGAGTTTAATCTGACGCTCGAGAAGCAATTTGGCCTGTACGCCGTCACAGCGAGTTATGTTGGGAACATTGGGAACCATTTAGACCGTGAAGTCCTCGTCAATGCGTGTCCCCCGGGACCGACACTTTGTACAGCCGTAGCAGCCGGAACAAGTGGCGCGCGTAAGTGGTCCCAATTTGGAATCAATTTTGGGGAATTCGCCGGCTCGGGCAGGTCTGACTATAACGCCGTCAATCTGGAAGCGAGCCGTCACTTCAGCAACGGCATGCTGCTGGACGCGAACTATTCTTGGGATAAGCTGCTTGGCTATCAATATGTCGCATCGAACCCCGTGGTCAGCCCGAACTGGCATTACGATTGGGGCCCGGTAACGAACCAGCCCTATCAGGTATTCCACTTCAATTACGTATATGCGGTACCGTTTGGCAGCGGACAGAAGTTTGCCAATCATTTGAATTCGGCGGGCGATCTGCTTGTAAGCGGATGGCGATTGTCTGGCGTGGGAACCTGGGAGGCGGGCCAGCCACTCACGGTTCTCGCAGGAACTGGCTACAGCCCAACCGATGCGACCTCGAATCGGGCAAATCGCACCTGCGGAGGCGGACCGAGCCGGAAGTCTCTCGGCGAATGGTTTGACACTTCTTGTTATTCAGTGCCGGCGCTGATCAATCCGAGCGCCCCGAGCGCCACGCAGCAATTCGGCACCGCGGGAATTGGAACTGTCATCGGTCCCAGGTGGTTCAGCTTTGATACGAATCTGCAGAAGCCGATCAAGATCCGGGAAAATGCCACGCTAAGTCTTCGCATCGATGCGTTGAACGTATTCAATCACCCAGACTACACAACGCCTGACCTCACCGTATCGGATGGTGCATTGTTCGGTACGATTCGTGCGGCCAGTCCGGCCTACATTCCTCGCTCGTTCCAATTTGGTGGCCGATTTGACTTTTAAGTGAGAGCAGTGGGTTGTAACCAGCGACTTTGTTTGATGGAGAGAAGGGGACAGTTCATGAAAATGACTCGCAGGGAAATGATTCAGGGAACACTTGCCGCAATGCCAGCAATTGCAGTCGCCCCCATGGCTCTTTCGGCACACGGCGTCGCCGAAACTGCGAGCGGCTCGACCGTTCTGCTGAAAGATGACTTCTCAAAGCTCCCGGCGGGTTGGCTTACCTTTCCGGTGGGCGTACAAAACACGGCGATTCAGGAGAACCAGTGGGTCGACAGTCGAGCGAATCAATTCGGCGGGATCTGGAGCAATGGCGTGGCCGACCAGGATGCCTGGCTTGTATCTATGGAGATGGCCGATCAAAAGCCTTACATGATGCAGCAGTTGTTTCGGCCTCCGCATGGAGTAAGCGCTGTCCTTATCGCCGGCCGTGATGAGTGGACAGATTACACGTATCAGGCCTTGGTAAGGCCGCTGTCTTTTGAAGGAGTCGCAGGAATCGCCTTCCGCTACCAGAGCAATCTTCAGTATTACGTTCTTGGGCTCACCGGAGGAGACACAGTTCAAATCAACGTGCAACACCTGATTACTGAGAAGTTTCGCGAGCCGAATTGGGAAACGGTAGCGAGCGCGCCATTCAAGTACACCACCGATGAGTATCACCTTCTCAAAGTCGAGAACCAGGGTCCCGCTATCCGTGCATATATCGATAACAATAAGGTTCTGGAAGTTTCTAACGCCATCTATGCCGGCGGAAAGATCGGCCTCAGCGCGAATATTCCGACACGTTTCCAGAGTGTGCAGGTCGAAGCGGATTCCTCCGCTTCATCGGCCATCCAGGACAGGATCCACAACTTTGATATCGCGATTGCGAAGCTTCGGGACGAAAACCCGAAGCCGCAGTTGTGGCGTAAATTCTCCACCGACCCACACGGCGCGGCGACCCAGGTTCGCTTTGGCGATCTCGATGGCGACGGTCAGCTGGAGATGCTCCTGGCACAAAACATCCAGACCATCTCGCGTGACGCCTTCGACATGATTAGTTGCTTGACCGCAGTCAAGCTCGATGGCACTGTTCTCTGGCAAGTGGGCAAGCCGAACCCCGGTAATGACCTGCTTACCAACGACAACCCTTTTCAGATTCACGATGTCGACGGCGATGGTCAAAATGAGGTAGTAACCATTCGCGACTTTAAGCTGCAGATTCTTGACGGACGAACTGGAAAGGTAAAGCATTGGCGCTGGATGCCCGAAGCGCCGGCCCTTCCGGCCAAGCATCAGGAATCGGTCATGCGGCCCTACCAGCGTGAACTCGGCGACTCGCTTTTCTTCGTCAATATCTCCGGCAACAGGAATCGCCAGGAGATCTTCGTTAAGGACCGATATCAGTATTTTTGGATCTACAACAACAAGCTTGAATTCCTGTGGGGAGGCGAAGGCCAGACCGGGCATTGTCCGTATCCGTTCGACGTGGGCGGCTACGACCGCATTATGGTCGGATACTCAATGTGGGACCACACCGGCAAGAAGCTCTGGTCGCATGACACCGATCTGCACGACCACGCCGATTCCGTCGCGTGTGTCAACTTCAGCGGGAAGCCGGACGAGCAGCCGCGCGTATATTCCACGGGCAGCGACGAAGGCTTCTTGATGTTCAGCTACGACGGTCAGCTCATGAAGCAGCTGATGGTCGGCCATGCGCAGTGTTCGAGCATTGGGAAATACCGGACAGATCTGCCCGGCCTGCAATTCATGATGGTCGATTTTCACTGGAACCCCGGGGTAATGCTGCTGTTCGATTGGGAGGGCAACATCCTGCAGACGGCAGAGCCGATTCACAATGGGAGCAAGCTGTTCCCCGTGAACTGGCGCGGCGATGGCGAGGAATTTGTACTGCTTTCTGGAAGCGCCCAGCATGGCGGAATGATCAACGGCCGCTTCGAGCGTGCCGTCATGTTTCCCGATGACGGGCATCCGGATCTCTGTTATCAGGCGCTCGACCTTACGGGCGACGATAGAGACGAGGTTGTGGTGTGGGATGAAAAGAGCGTGTGGATTTATACGCAGGATCGCCCTTTCAAAGGAGAAAAGGTGTACGCGCCGGTCCGGAACCCCCTTTACAATCAGTCCAATTATTCGTGCATCGTGTCCCTGCCTGGGTGGAAGAACGTCTAAACCCGCCCGGAAGGCATCGCTCGCAAGAATCCGTCGACGATCTAGGGACGATGAATTAACTTTGCCGCGGCGACGTGAAGCCGGCGCGGTCTTACGGCAACCGATGAATTCTGAATAACTCGCTCGCCGCCCGAAAATCCCGGCGAGTTTCGGCGCGATACTCACGAGCGTCAGAGCCGGGGTGTCTACAGAGCAGCCAGCCACTCTTCCGCGGCGGCAATGATCATCAAATTCGATCTGCCAGGCATCCGCGAAGTTAATCGGCAAGCAACAGGTTCATGTGAGGTTATCCGAAGCGGCGATGGCCGAGGGAATGACAGGCATGATTCATAGCGAGTCAGGACGCCGCGCAGGAGATATGCTGCAGAATGCGCTTGAAATCCGCCACGCCGCACGACTCATGATGAGAGTCTGCGCGATGATACGTGAAGGCACATTGCAAGTCGGTGATCGCATTCCAGCCGAGCGCGAGCTTGCTCGGCGGATTCGGATATCTCCTGCCGGCATAAGGACGGGAATCGGTTATCTTGCGATGATCGGGGTTCTCAAGTTGAGACAGGGCACGGGCGCCATTGTAGCTATGGGCGCGGAGGAGCTTGCCGAGGGCGTACTCGTCCAGAACCACCCCCGAGCAGCTTGGGATCTGGACTGCATTTGTGAAGTGTGTGGGGTGCTGGAGGGAAACCTGGCTGCGCTCGCAGCTGAGCGTTCCAGCGACAAGCACTGGGTAAGGCTTGCCGAAGAGTTGGCTGAACTCTATGCAGCTACCGATGATCCTGATAGATACCTGATTCATGAAATGGCGTTTCATCGCATCGTCGCACAGGCTGCAGGCAATCCAATACTGTGCGCACTGATGACAAGGATTAACGCCGCAATCTACGACGCCTGCCGGGGAACGGCAAACAAAGGCGAGGAACTGTATGGTTCAGCGGACCGGCATCGCAAGATCTTTCGCGCTATTCGGAATCGTAAGCCCGACGAGGCGCGACAAGCGATGGAAGATTATCTTCGGATTGCCGGTAGTATGCGCCAACGAGGTCGCAGATCTGAGGAAGAAGCAAACGGCATCGCCGGCTAATCTGCTTTTTTGCGCGCTCGCAGCTTTTGCGTCGAGCGATTTCTTCCGATTCTCTCGCATGAAAGAACCGGGATGCGTCGGGTCCGGTCTGAAGCTCACATGTGATTTGGAGATCTGATCCTATGCATGAGCTGCGTCTCATTGTTTCGGCATTCTATTCCGAGACTGTTGGGTCTTCTTCAGATCCCCGATTTGGGTGGTTCGCAGGTAGCACAACGTTCGGCCATTGCCAACGACAAGGGGACTTGTCATATACAAAGGTCGCCTGCCAGGAGGCTGTGGTCCGAAGCCGGGTGCGCCGCAGACTGTGCCATGCCGCGAGTGTCCAAATGTATTAAATCAATATCTTAGGCGACTTAACTAGAGTGCTTCCGTGCGGGCTCATTTTGTAGGTAAGTGCTTGATACTGTATTGGCGGTCCCCGGCGGTTCGAGCTCCGATATGCTGATCCGGCATCAGCCGGCCCGAGCCCTCTGATTGCGAATTTCCTGAGGTCACGCATCGCCCAGATCGAGTAGCCGGACCTCATTGCTGAGGCCCGGCCCTCTAAGAACCGGACGTGACAGTTTCCCGTCATCCGGCTCAAGCACTTCGAACGCCTCTTGGAAGGAGACGCGGTTTGGATACGGAAAGACGTAGGCGATGAACCCTGTCATGGCACTCGGGATGAAGTAAGAGGCAGTTCTCTGCGCTGCTCGAACCACCCATCGTGCGAGAGACGCAATAGTGCAAACGCCAGCCCGTAACCCGGGTGATCTTGATGTTGCAAACACTGCAGAGACCGCGCTGTTCATACCAGAGAAAGCGAAGGATACGGGTACCCCGAAACGATTCTCGCATGTGAACTTCTTCGCGTTTCTCGAAGTAAGTCTCATAGGCGGGGTCGTAGGGATTCGCGTCACCTTTTATTTTGGTGTGTCGCTTGATGGGTGTGCTGCTGGCGCGTAGAAGCCAGATGTTCCTGCGCTGTCCAGCGTCATCCAGCACTTCGCCGAAAAAGGACCACTCGCGACCGCCGTGGTTAGCAAAGTACTTCTGTTTGCACCAGTACGCCGCCTTTCTTGGATGCCTTCGTCGTGCCCATCGCCATAAGCTAGAGAAGATTTCATTATCCACGCGTGCAAATGTGGATTTATTCATGGTGTGCCGATGATATTTGGCCCAACCTAAGATCTTGGGGTTGAGTTGCCTGATCAGATCGGCGGCAGTTGAACCCAGGGCGGCTTTGATCGTTCTACGGACGCCATCCAAGAAGGCTTTCACATTCTTCTTGGAAGGCTTGATGCGTCGCTTTCCATCAGGATAGCGGCGCACGTTTTGTCCAAGGAAATCAAAACCTGTTTCTACATGCGTGATGACTGTCTTCGTCGGAGAAAGCTCAAGCCCTCGTTCTCGCAGAAATTGTTCGATTAAGGGTTTGACCTCTTTTTCGAGCAAATCTTTCGATCTGCCAGTGACGATGAAGTCATCCGCATAGCGGATGAAATTCACCGAGGGATTCTTATTGCCCAAGGACCTGAGCGTTCTCGATGGATATTTCTCCTTCAAGACGCGCTCCAGTCCGTCCAGCGCCATGTTGGCGAGCGCTGGGGAAGCAATTCCTCCCTGGGGAGTTCCTTCCGTTGTTTCGTGAAAAACGCGTTTATCCATGTATCCGGATTTCAGCCACTTCTGGAGAATGGCTCGGTCCATAGGGACATGAGCCACGAGCCAATCGTGGGAAATTCGATCAAAACAGCTTCGGATGTCACCTTCCAGGATCCACTGCGTGCTCGCGTTCGTCAGCGCATTGAAGCACTGCTGAATCGCATCCGCGCAGGACCGTTGCTGACGAAACCCGTAGGAGTTTTTGTCAGCCGTGGTTTCCGCAACAGGATCGAGTGCAAGAAGATGCAATGCCTGCATGGCTCGATCCATCATTGTGGGGATACCGAGAGGGCGCATCGTTTTGCCATCTGATTTCAGGATGTAAACACGCCGCAGAGGTTGAGGTTGGTATCCCCTGCGTCTGAGTTCATGAACTGCCCATGTTTTCTTCTCTGGTGTGTCCCAAATTTCTCGGTCCACACCGGGGGTTTTCTTACCATCGTTTTCCGTCACTCGCCGTACGGCAAGAACCTTGCCGCTGTGCGAGTGGGTTAGCAAGCGTTGCAAGGCTCGCACCCTGCCCCACCTGCCTTCCTTCGTCGCCTGCGCGATACGCACTTGGAGTCGGCGAACGTTGCGGTGGATGTTGCGCCAATCGATGGCGTACCATTCCTTCGCTTCATTTGAGACCGCACCAACAGCTTGCGCTGTCGTCATCTGCTTTGCCTCATGAGCCGATTTGCCCAGCTTTCTCGCGAGAAGCACCACAGGGAAGTCTGCTCGCTTTCGCGCCCGGTGATGTTGTCAGTGCTGCCGACGCAACCGATATCTGCTCCGTTATAGAACAGCATTCGCTTCCTCCCTGATGTTCTATCCGCACCGCCATGGTCCCATCTCGCGATGGAATTTCCCCTCACGGGGAGCGATACGGACTTACTCTGTTCCGCTGAAATGACGCGATGGATTAGGTCCGCTCCCTACGCCGGCCGTGTTGATTGCCCATGACGGGGAATGCACAAGTCCCCGTTCCCACGACAGCAAGAGCCGCTCAGCATATTAGGCTCCCTCACTTTCACGACGCTTACGAGCGTTTGTGTGTTCTGACCTTACCATCAAGCCTAGGCCCTCTCCGCCTTTATGCTGGCAGATACACCGTTGCCTCGCGGTTCCAGTGCCAACCTTGCGGTCGTGGGTACATTGTTCGAGGGCTTCAGACGGATTGTTGCCGCCCCGCCTCCACCTCGTAGGCTACGTGCGATGGGACGCACGGTCTAATCATTCCTCCTTGTTAGACAATCATGTTCAGCAGCTTACAGGTCGCACTGTGCAAGAAGTGTGCCGAGAACGTGGCGGGTGACTCGGGCGGAAAACGGTCGCGAAGATCGCCGCGCCGGCCTGCCATTGCCCGACGGAGCCCCTACTAAATCGTTATGTCCGAGCACACATCTGGCACACCGAATCGGCGTCAGGAGACGAGTGCGCCCGCTCCCACGGACCCTAGCCGCGCGCCGGGAATTGAACCTGGCCCCTTGTCGGAAGTCCCTCGCCAGCGAACAACGCCGAAGCCTCCGACCTTGTCCGATGCTGTTTTCCGGGGCGGGTCGTTACGTCGTAAGAGAAACACTGGGGATAGATTTGATCACTTGCGCGATGATCAGCAGAGCGTCTGTAAGGGATCACCTCAGAGGCATAAGTATGGGCAACAAGTAGCTTGCAAACGCTGATGCGCGACCTCATTCCTTTGATTGCTTCCGCGATCGACAAGTGTGTTGACCAAAGCAGGTAGGACTCGATTTCCGTTCGACCCAAATCGAGAAACTTTTGCAGCTCAACCAAGCGTTTCTCAGCAGCCTCTAGCGGGGCTCCAATGGAGCCGGCGAGTTCATGCAAGCTTCCAATCCAAACACTCTCCCACTCGGACAATATTCTTGGCACCATAACTCCTTTTGACTTGCTGAAGAACGTGGAAAACCTCGCCAGGCGCTCTAGCTCATCTTGGATGAATTGGTGCGCTTCGCTGAAGCGATCGCCTTGCAGAACATTCTTAAAGGCGTCATACGCAGACATCATTTGACGATCTTGAACGGCCCGAGTGAACAGAATCTCTGCCAGTTGGGCATTGATCCTGCGCCCTTCCACGATCTCGAGGCACCAAGACGGCCGTTTATTGGACACCTCATGCAACATTCTCGCTTCCTCGTTCCTGGAGCCATCGACGAAGTCGAGTTAAGACTCTTCCAACCCGTCCGCGCGCTCCTCGACCTACTCCGGGACAGCTTGGATTCAAGTTATGGCGTCTCACATTCTGCGACAGGTACTTATACTTGACATAGTTTATGGCGAATTCCAGTAAATTTTTCTACACAATGTTTATGCGGTGATCTGTAACATGACTTAGCGCAAAGTTACTTATACTTGACATAAGTTGAGGGAGCAATGTTAGGCACATAATTGTTTTTATTGACTTTCTGTCAGCGACCGTGGCCTTATATTGAGTAGGAAAGCGAAACGTGGATTTCATGCGTGTCGATACCTCCAAAGTACATGACCTCGGGCAGAGCAGCATGAGTTATACCTCGATCTTACGCGACCAACCAAACGAGAAATGCGGCCACGCGCATCGCACGCTGTGCGCCGCCATTGGTTGTTTCGATCACGGAGGCGATGAGTTCATCGACGATCCCCGGTGGGGCAAACCGGCGAACATGGTAATCAAAGACAATCAGACAGGGCAGTTTGTAAGTAAGGAATAGGGGTTCCTGACAGTCAGGAGCCTCTGAGAGCAGGCGGCGGCATTGTTCCGGGAGCTTTCGAAAAATGATCGCTAGTTGAAGACCGAGGTTCTTGTCTACAGGATCATTAGTTATACGGCGGGAGGGATCATTGGCTGGCATGGTTACAGTTGCTTGGCAGGGACAGATTGTCTACAGGGCCGCGTGCCCGCCCTTGAAACGTTCACCTTGCGTTGCGGCGCAAATGCCTCGCGAATCTGAAATCTCCTTCCTTGCAGGCGCGGCTAATCATTCAACGAACGACGAAGGTTTACCAAAATGTTAGAAGACGCAATTGATCATACCCTCACTCCCGAGGAATCCGGAGCGCAGGAACCGATACCGCCACCAAGAGACACGGCCGACGCCGCGCCATTGAATGATGGGGCCGGCCCACAAAGCCAAATTGCGCGCGCCGCATCGGACAGCCAGGAAGCTACGGCGACAAGTCCAGTCGAGCATGATGCCGTCGGGAATCCAGGTATGCCAGAGCAGACAAGTGATCCCAACTCGTCTCCCGCGGAGTCCGGGGCCACCGAACCAACGCCCTCGCACGAAGACCTGGGCGACGGCGCGGCATCGAATAATGCGGCCGGTGATGAGGGCCAAGTTGCGCGCGCCGCATCCGACAGCCCTGAAGCCACGGCGACAAGCCCCGTCAAGCATGATGCCGTCGGGAGTCCAGGTATGCCAGAACAGACGAGTGATCCTAACTCATGTCCCGCGGAGCCCGGGACCGCAGAACCGACATCGCCACAGAAAAACACCTCTAACGCTGGCGCAAGGGAGGATGAAGCCGGCGCAGAAGGCCAAGTTTCCGCGGTCCCGACTAAGGCCCCCGAAAACAACCTACCGCCAACCGCCGGAGCATCCGTGACAGAACCTGCTGAGGGTGATGACGGCGGCTGTTTTGAACCATACATTCCCCCAGTCTCGTTACCCCCCACATCCAAACCGGTCCCGAAACCCGAGCCGAAATCGCTTATGCACATAATTGACAAAGCCATCTTCGGCGAGGACTACTTCCCCACCGCCGGTGACACTACATGGGAGACGGAGATTCCGGCTCCCGCGGCAGCCGAAGACGGAGACGACGCCGAAATGGCAAAGCCTAGCGAGATTCTCACCGCGCCGGTGGAGGCGCCGCTCCCGCCACCTCGGATGGCCACGGCAGCCGAGCTCCATTCGTGGATCAAGCGGGTCCTCCTGGCGCGGAGGCACCTGGCAGAGAATGCCGCCGATTTGGTCGCGTTCTGGGCGCTCTCGACATTGTTTCAAGACGCATTGACCATTCTTCCGTGCCTGGTCATCACCGGCCCCGCCCACGACGCGGGGGACGTTCTGCACGTCTTGCGCAACGTCTGCCGGGAGGCGAAGCTGCTGTCTGGGTTCCGGCGGAGCCACTTGGCCGCACTCTTGTGCGGCTGTAAGACAATCCTGGTCTCAGAACCAACTCTCGACCGGAGGACAGCCGACTTACTTGGCAACTTGACCGATCGGGACTTCATGATCGTGGAACGCGGTTCGTTGTTCTCTTGCGCCCAGTCGACGGCGGTCTACGCCGGCGAGACCCCGGAGACACACAAGATCCAGAACTCTATCCACATTCACATCACCGCGACAAACTCGGCACCACCCGACGATCCTCGATGGCTGCGCAAAATGGTTGAGCGCATTCCCGTCCACCTGGATCAGTACCGCGACAAAAATCTCAGTTATGTGCGCCGCTGGACGTGGGTTCCCTCTGGCTTGTCCTCCGAGACGGCGGCCATTGCGGCGCCACTCGGAAGCTGCGTTGTGGGCGCGCCCGAGCTCCGGCAGAAGCTGGTTGCCCTCCTGAAGATCGAGGACCAGCAGCGCCTCTCCGAAATGTCGAACACCACCGAGGCGGTCATCCTGGAAGCGACCCTGGCGCTCAGCCGTGACGGACGGGAACACGCCTATGCCCATGAAATCGCGACCGCGGCCAATCATCTGCTGGAAGCTCGCGGTGAAACGGCGCGGCTGAACCCCGAGCGAGTAGGGCACCGGCTGTCGGGCCTCGGTCTGCGCACTCGCCGGTTATCAAAAACCGGCAACGGCCTGATGTTCGATAAGGCCACCGTCGCTCGAATTCTGGAGCTCGCCGCGGTGTACGGGGTGGACGTGATGGAGGATACGCCGGTGGAGACCGAGAACCTCCATAGCCCTCAAACTACAGAAAACAAGTAGGTTGATGAGGCTATTGGGAGGTGATGGAGGTGATGGAGGTTTTTTGAACTCGTTTCGCACACGCTGGGCCGATGTCGATATAACAAATTTAGAATGAACGACTTTCATTTTATGGGGTACCAACTTTCGCCTTATGCGGTCAGACTTTCACTTTATGGGTGCACCCACACTTCCTGTGGGTTGACGCATAAGGTGAAATCGAATCCCTATGTATTTCAAACATATACGCGACTGTAGCCCCCATAAAGTGAAATCAATGGACAGCATTAGGTGAAGGTTTCGCCGTCAATTTACGCATAAGCTGAAATCTCCACCAAGCCACATCCCCGGAAGACAATAAGACGTTTATAATTAGTTACTTATAGGAAGATAAGGCTGCAGTCGAATCGCCGACGCGCGGGTGGTCACATGCGAATTTGGAGGGAGATCTGACGATAAGGACACGAACTAATAACCGATCAAGATCGCGCCATCAAGGCAGGTTGAAACGCATGCGTGTGCGTCCGCCAATCTTTCGTAGTCCACTCCGTGCTGGTCCCGTAACGACCCGTGGTCACGGAACAACTTTACTTGCAGCAGAAATCGGCCTCAGGATTATCTCCGCATCAAAGAATCAGACCTCCTTTGCGCACGGATCGAATTTTGGCGGAGGACAGGTAATCAGTGGCTCAATCGTCTGGCCGCTGGCTCCCTCTGAATTACGTAAGAATGCGGCACTTCACGGCGCAATTCCTGTTCAAGCGCCTTTTGCATTGCCTGTTTGGATTTGTACGTCATAGCTCCTGTCCGTCACACCGAGCTGCCTCCTGCGGTGTGCGATCATTTTGGTGTCAAGACCCCGGTGCATGCGGACGGAACCCAGCGTGAACACAGTCGATAGCACACTTTCGAACTCCAGGGCATCCGTCGCGGAAGTACGCTGGCTGCGGGAAGAGAACGCCCGTCTACGAAGCCTTTTGATCACGCACGGCATAGGAATTCCGGAAGCTGCAAAATCCCCTGGTGAGCCCACTCACGCATCCAATCCTGCACGTGAAGGCCGGAATCCTGGAGTTGCCACGGCGGAACAGCGAATCGCTTTGTTCCGCAGTCTCTTCCGTGGACGTGACGATGTTTATGCCATTCGCTGGGAGAGCGATGACGGACGATCTGGGTACATGCCCAAGGCGGACCGCGACTGGAAATCGTATCTACGTGCCAAAGACGAGAATCGCAAGAAGGTTGATCGCCTGACCCGAAAGTATAGGCAGCTTACCGATGACGCTGTTCGCGGACATCTTGTTGGCGAGCACACGATCGGGCTCTACCCGCTCCTACAGGATGAGACATGCTGGCTGCTGGCGGTCGATTTTGACAAAAAGACATGGCAGCAAGATGCTACTGCGTTTCTCGCGGCCTGCCGCCAACTCAACGTGCCAGCGGCGCTGGAACGCTCACGCTCAGGAAACGGTGGCCATGTGTGGGTATTCTTTGAGCGAGCAATCCCTGCCTCAGCCGCGCGAAAACTTGGCTGTGCAATCCTCACCCGAACCATGGAATCTCGCCACCAGCTTGGGCTGGATTCATATGACCGATTATTCCCCAACCAGGACACGATGCCCAAGGGCGGATTTGGCAATCTCATTGCCCTTCCGCTGCAAAAGTTTCCGCGCGCAAACGGGAACAGCGTTTTCATTGATGTAGAGTTCTGCCCATATCCTGATCAATGGGAGTTTCTGGCAAGCGTTAAGAGAATGTCCCCCGACGCCGTCGAAGCCGTAGTTTTTGAAGCGCAAAGGCGCGGAGACCTCATCGGCGTCAGAATCAGCATTGCCGAAGACGAAGACGTTGATCCCTGGATGCTACCGCCGTCACGAACCAGCGCGGAGCGCCAAATGCCTGGGCCTTTCCCAACGCAGGTCCAACTTGTTCGGTCGAATCTTGTATACGTTGAGAAGAGTGGACTGCCTTCCGCGATGTTGAACCGACTACTGCGTCTGGCTGCATTTCAAAATCCGGAGTTCTATCGAGCCCAGGTTATGCGGCTTCCCACATTCAACAAGCCGCGAGTAATCGCATGTGGCGAAGATCTCGCCAACGACATCGCATTGCCGCGCGGCTGTATCGCGGAGGTCGTGCGACTACTTGAAACGCACCACATCAAGGCGGTAATGCGTGATGAGCGCTTTGCAGGCCATCCGATTGACGTGGGGTTCTCCGGCCAGTTGCGTCCGGAGCAACTCGATGCCGCCGCTATGATCGCCGGCCATGAAGAAGGGATTCTTTGCGCTCCTACCGCTTTTGGAAAAACTGCTTTGGCAGCATGGATAATCGCCGCGCGGAAAGTGAATACTCTAGTGCTGGTACACCGTCAGCAATTGCTCGATCAATGGCACGCAAGGTTGGCAATGTTCCTCAACCTCCCCGCCAAGTCAATAGGTCTGGTTGGCGGCGGAAGGAACGAGCGTAGTGGCCTAGTAGACATTGCCATCATCCAAAGCACTTACGACAAAGCAGGAGTGAAAGACTTTGTCGCAGAATATGGTCAGGTCATTGTCGATGAATGCCACCATCTATCTGCATTCACCTTTGAGCAGGTCATGAAACAGGTAAAGGCGAAGTACGTCCTCGGCCTGACGGCAACTCCTGAGCGCAAAGATGGACACCATCCCATCATTTATATGCAGTGCGGCCCAATACGATACGAGCTCAATGCACGCTCGATGACAGCTGCCTCACCGTTCGAGCATGAGGTAATCCCGCGATTGACAGAATTTTGCTTGCCGCCCGAACAGACTGACACGACGATTCAGGAACTTTACGCCGCGCTTGTGGATGACAACACCCGTAATAAAATGATCGCCGACGATCTGCTGCGTGCAGTCCAAGATGGATGCTCACCGCTGCTCCTCACCGCCAGGACCGAGCACCTGAAGTATTTCGAGACAGCTCTCGCGGGTAAGGTAGAAAGCGCATTTGTGCTGAAAGGGGGCATGGGGAAGAAGCAACGGCGATCGATAGCAGAGGCAATTGCAGCCGTGCCGGAGGACGCGCCAAGAGTCTTCATGGCAACCGGCAGTTACATCGGTGAAGGCTTTGACGATGCTCGGCTGGACACGCTGTTCTTGGCAATGCCCATTTCATGGAAGGGCACGTTGCAGCAGTACGTCGGACGCCTTCATAGGCTTCACGACGCGAAGCGCGTTGTCAGAGTTTACGACTATGTTGATTCCAATGTCCCCATGCTGGCGAGGATGTACGCGCGGCGATTAAAGGGTTACAGCGCCATCGGCTACCGGATTTCTAATATTCCTGATGAGGTATTTGGAACGGAACGGCAAGCAGCCGACCTGGAGAAAACGAATACGGCACTTCTCGGCTGAAATAGAGGAATATGACAGAGGGGTGGAGTAAAGCCGTGGTAGTTCACATGGATGTTCGCAAGCCGAAACCTGAGCCAGAGACCAACCTGCCGTCACTGAGCAAGGCAAAGGTGGAAGCACTGATTGAGGAAGCATTGGTAGACGCTTACAACGAAGACGAACAGAAAGTTGGTTTGCTCACTATGATGCAGGAACATCTCGCGTTTCCATTTTCGGTGAGTATCGTCGGCGTTGAGGCCACCGTGGAGAAGGTGGAGATGACGCGCGATGGCCGGATTGTGGCGGTTTGCCGGCGAGATGGAGTCAAGCAGAGAATTGAAATCCTCGATCTGCCGCTGCCGAAGCCCCCACCAGCAGGCGCGGAATGGATTGCTGCTTACAGCCATTGGCACAGAGGGTTCTAAGTGAGCGAATACCAGTACTACGACTTCAAAGCAATTGATCGTGCGTTGACAAAAGCAGAAATGACCGCGCTGCGGTCTATTTCCACGCGCGCCGTAATTACCTCGACGAGTTTTACGAATCACTACGAGTGGGGAGACCTGAAAGCCGATCCGCGCAAACTTCTGGCAGAGTATTTCGACGCCTTTGTCTACGTGGCAAATTGGGGGGCGAGGGAGTTATGCTTTCGCTTGCCGCAGGAGTTGGTTGACTCGAAACAGCTCAAGGCGATGCTCCCAGGCAAGACCGTGAGCGCGCAAAGTTCTGGGAAATTCGTGATTGTTGCGTTTGAAAGTGAAGTGGAGACCGACGACTGGGACGATGGCGCTGGCTGGATGGGCTCGTTGATGTCTTTGCGCTCCGACCTGCTTCGTGGCGATTTTCGCTGTCTCTATCTCGGATGGCTTCTTTGCGTGCAGAACGAGGAATTCTCAGGAGATGCATTGGAGCCTCTGGTGCCTGATGGCCTGCGCAAACTGTCAGCGCCACTCGATTCGCTGGTCGAGTTCCTTGGAATCGATGAGGACCTCGTGGAGGTTGCCGCCGCCGCTTCAGCTCCGCTGAGTGCAGGCCCGCCCCGCAAAGAGCTTGCAGCCTGGATTCGAGACTTGCCCGAAAAGAATAAGGATGACCTGCTCGTAGCTGCGATATCGGACCCCGGCGAACGATGGAGAAACGAACTTCTGCACCGCTTCCAGCATCAAAACGCCATTGTATCCCCTTACGGCACAATACCGCGGCGTACAGCCGAAGACCTCCTGACGGCAACTCGTGCGCGCGCGGATGAGAGAGCGCGGCTATTGGACGTAAAGCGAGCGGCGGATGCAGCGCGGCAAAAGGCGAAGGACGAGGCCGATCGTACAGAGTATCTAAACCATCTGGCGAAGCGTGAAGATGCGGCCTGGAGTCAAGTAGCGACGCATATCCAGAAACGGCAGCCGAAGGAGTACGACAGGGCCGTCATTCTGCTGACTGACCTGCGTGACCTCGCTGTTCGTCGAGGGCATGAATTAGTATTTCAGTCGGCACTGGCGAAGCTCCGCAAGACCCACGCAGCCAAAGACACCTTTCTTCGCAGGCTGACAAAAGCGAAGCTATAGCCGGGGGCCGCAGACCCTTGTTTATTTTTTAGGACAATGCTAAATATGCGGATAGATCGTATATTTTGCAAATGTGGTTCCCGCGTGCTATTGAGCCTTGTTTGCCTTTTCTCGATGTAGAGTCGAATATCAGCAAGCAAACTCCCGCTGTCCGCCAAAGAGGCTTGTATCCTGTCCCTCGCCAAAATCAAATCCGCGCTGTTCTCGAGCGCTTCTTAGAAACCGTTAAGGACCGGCCATTTTCGTCCCAGATGGAATTTTGGCAAACCACACGAAGAAATGCTCAAAGCTGACCAATCGCTCGGTTGTCACCTTGCCGTAAAAATGCACGGTATAATGACGGCATGGTTGACACCCCTCGATATTCCCGCCTGACTACGCCCCCTAAGGGGAGCTTTTTCCTTCTTGGAATTCGCGGTGTCGGCAAAAGCACCTGGGCGCGAGAGCAGTTTCCCGATGCATACTTTGTCGATCTCCTGGACGAGGCGCGATACCAAACTCTGCTGGCTAACCCGGCACTACTGGCTGCAGAAATGCGCGATTTGCCGACGCGGCGCGTGGTGGTTCTGGATGAAGTTCAGCGCGTGCCGGCACTGCTCAACGAGGTGCATCGCGCCATCGAAACCTCGCGGCGAAGGTTTGTCCTCCTCGGTTCGAGTACCCGCCGCCTGAAGACCGCTACGACGAACCTGCTGGCCGGCCGCGCAGTGATGCGCACCATGCATCCGCTCGTGCCCGCAGAACTTGGTAAAGACTTCGATCTGGAGCGAATTCTCCGCTTTGGCAGCATTCCGGTCATCTGGCAGGCTGAGGAATCGCGGTCGGCGCTCGAAGCCTATGTCCAACTCTACGTGAAGGAAGAAATCCGCGCCGAGGCTTTGGTTCGCAATCTGCCAGGCTTTTTGCGCTTTCTGCCCGTGGCGGGACTGTTTCACGGACAGGTGATTAACGTCGCGGGCCTTGCCAGGGACGCCGCCACCGCCCGCAGCACCGTTGAAGGCTATCTGAGTATCCTGCAGGACACGCTGCTTGCCACGCTACTGCCCGCTTTCGAGTCCCGGCTGCGAGTGAGAGAGCGCCAGCATCCGAAGCTGTACTGGGTCGATCCCGGATTGGCCCGAGCCACCAAGCGTCAGCTCGGACCAGTCGGCGCGGAAGAGCGCGGGAGCTTGTTTGAGGGTTGGATTCTCAGCGTACTGCGGGCTCACAACGAACAGAGCGACGTCTTCGAGGAGATTGCATACTGGGCGCCGGCACAGGCACGGCAAACAGAGGTTGACTTTCTGCTTCGCCGTGGCCGCAGCTACCTTGCGTTGGAAGTAAAATCCAGCAGCAGGTTCTCGACTGCCTTGCTTTCAGGACTCCGTGCTATCGGCGAATTAGATCGCCTGGTCCGCCGCATTCTGGTCTATCATGGGGAGGAACGTTTGCGCACTGATGAGGGAATCGAAGTGTGGCCTCTGAACGTGTTTCTTGATGCTGTGGCGAGCGGCAAGCTGTGGCCCTGAGAGTTCCCCAAGAGAATGAGAGTTGTGCCTCGCCAAAATTCTATCCGTAGCTTTTGTCGCTTACTCTTTACGGTTAAGAGAATTCGGCGAAGCTCCCTCTAGAGCTCCGCAGCGCCGCGGGCTATCTCACAGAAAACAGGCACGCTTTGGCTGGATGGAATTTTGGCGAGGGACAGCTGGCAAAGGCAACGATCTTTGGCCACGCGATGATCGCGTTACGGGGCCCGGAGGCACAAGAATGACGACAACAGCGGAAGAGCCATCTCCTTTACTCGACAATCTCGTATCCCACCGACACTGCAAGGAGCGCATTTGTAACACCTGGCCTGGATTCCTAAGCAAGCGGGAACAGCGGCTCGAACAGCAGAGGCGCCTTGGGGAGGCTTCCGAAAAGGTCGCAGAAAACATTCTGGAGGACCTGTTTACTGCCGTTCTGGATTGGCCTCTCACCGATTTTAATAATCAGGTTGAGTGTGCCGACATCGTCCTGACAGACCACGGCATCAAGCGGCTCATCATCGAGGTGAAGCGGCCTGGTTCCCTAGCGTGGAGCCGCCACGCGGTCCATAGTGCATTAGATCAAGCATGTCGCTACGCCGACGAGCAAAAAGTTAAGACAGTGGCGGTCAGCGACGGGATGATGCTCTACGCTGCAAACATCGTCCATGGTGGTCTGTCTGACAGAGTTTATGTTTCCTTGCGCGATGCAGAACCGCCTTTGGACCTCTGGTGGCTAAGCGTGCAGGGCATCTGGCGAGAGGGTGAAGCTGGCGACAAGGGGAAGCTTCACCTGGTGCCCGAAAAACCTGTTGAGGCGCCCTCAGCAACCGATGCAGGTTCCGAACCAGGAACAACTCTTCACCCCAAATACCATTTACCAGCTCAATGCTTTGCTTACGTCGGTGACTATAGAAAGCCAGGTACATGGAAGCTTCCTTATCTGCTCGCGGACGGGACCGTGGATGCAAAACGTTTGCCGAAGGCCGTTCAGGCAATCCTAAGCAACTACCGGGGTGCCAAGGTCGCCGGAATTCCCGAGCAATCAATCCCTGCTGTACTCAATCGCCTCGCACAGGCAGCGCAACACATGGGGCATATGCCTCCTGAGTGTTGTAATCCGGCTCCCGTCTACGTGCAGCTGGCCGACGCTCTCGAGCAGCTCGGCGTTTCCAGTGATGTTGTCGCTGCTGGGAAGTAAGAACGCGAACCTAGCGGTAACCGGGTTATTCAAACAATTCGCAGCGCGTGATCGTCACTTCGAACTTCAGTGTTTATGAAGGACGTACTTCTCGGATCGCTGGTCTTGGTCCGTCTATCGCCCAGTCCCTTCTCGGGTTATGAGCAATCGCACGCAGTCGATCGGCACCCTTCCTTTTAGGGAAGGTCACGTATGATGAGAATCCGAGATACAACCCTTTCAGAAGACTCTCAGCATCGGACAAGGGCGAGCTAGCCGCCGAAGCTCAGTTTTGCCGCGTGGTGAATTCGCTTTAAGGCGAGGTATTCCATCGTCAGCCATACGAGGCTACGCAGCGCAATTGATGCGATGATGGCTTGCGAGATGACGCAATCCAAGCACCAGACCTCTAACCGCGATTTCTCACGGGTGTTGATTTCGCTGTGAGCGTGGTCGATATTTGAGCCGTTGGATCATTTTTTGAAGCTGGGTTGTTTCTGGAAGATCAGATTTTGCCCATCAGGCTGTAGTTAGCACGTTTGGGCGTGTATTTTGCGCATGGGCTGGCCTGTGGCCGAGTTCAGCGAAGTTGGAAGCGGGGTTTTCGGTTGGTCAGAGTGGAGTTCAGCATCGCAGGGCGTGGAATGCGTGGGTGTATAGGTCCTTCCAGGGATATGCGGAACTGAGCTGGAGCAGCACGCGGCGCACGCTGATCCGAACGATGGCGCCGATTTTGAGCAGCTTCAGCCGGATCGTATCCACCTGCGCCTCGGCCCATGCGGTACCTTTCAGTCCCAGCCGCCGCAACGCTTCGATCAGCGTGTAAGCCAGCGCCGAGAAGTAGAGGCGCAACTGATTGCCCTTCATTTCGTCGGTGGAGAGCCGGTCGGCAAACAGGCACATCTGCTCCTTGATGCGGTTCTCCATTTCTCCTCTTGCGCAATAGAACTTCTCGTATAAGTCCTGTGCAGCCCACTTCTGGGCGGTTAACGAAGTGACCACGAAACGCGGGTTCTGGCCCTTGTCGAGATATTCTGCCTTGGCCACTACGCGGCGTGCGCAGGACCAGCTCTTGCGGGTCTGGTAGCTGAACTCGGCGAAGACCCGGGCCGGCTTGCCGCTGGTCTGATGCAGCATCTGAGCTTGATGCATCTGGGCGCCGATGATTTTTCCCAGCCGCTTGTTCCGCGCCAGGCCGAACAGATAGTCAACATGATTCTGTTCGCACCAGCCCATCAGCTCTTCGCGGCAGAAGCCGGAGTCAGCTCGCAGCACGATGCCCACCTCAGGCCAGCGCTCGCGCACCTGAGTTACGATGCGACTGACTTCTCCCACTGCACCTGCGGCCGCATCCTGGTTGGCCGGCCTCAGCCGCGCGCACAACAACTGATCGCCGGCGAAGATGTACAGCGGCAGATAGCAGTAGCTGTCGTAGTAGCCGTGGAAGAAGCGCTCCGGCTGATGGCCGTAGAGCGGGATGTCGGTCGCATCCAGATCTAGCACGATCTGGGCAGGCGGCGTGGCGTGCGATTCCAGATAGAGGTCCGTTAGCAACCGGTCCATCGGCTCGGCAGAGTAGCTGATCTTGTGATAGCGCAGGCTGCGGCCGCACAACTCCAGACGATTCAGCGTGCTCTTGCCGGCCAGCGGAGCTTCCAGTTCACGCTTGCCGCTGAGCAGCCCCAGCAGCGGATCCGAGCGCAGCTGCTCATGATCGCAAAGGTCTTCGTAGCCCAGCGCCAGACCGTAGACCCGCTGCGCCAGCATCTCCGACAAGCGGTGCTTGACAAGCAACGGCGCGCGGCCATCGATGAAGCAGTCCCCCAGCCGGCCCAAAAGGTTGATCCTGCGGTCTGCCTCCCGCAACAGAAGTGCTCCGCCGTCGCTCGATACCCGACCGGCTGTGAACTCGGCCTGCACCCGACGTGAAAAATGGGCTGTAAATGAGAACGATTCTTGGATACACTCTGTCATCAAAGGCCGCTCCTTTTCTCGGCATTCAACTACGCCTAGACAACGCAGTTATGCCATGAAAACAGCGGCCTTTGGCTACTTATTTTTTCTCCCTGACTTTACTCATCGATTAGCCAGCGTGAGAAATCGCGGCTAAGACGTACTCCTCAAGGAAGGTCAAGCGCAGGGCAAATCCCAACCCGAGAAGTGCGGCGAGAAACAGCAGGAACCGCTGACGCACCAAGGCTAGCGCTCCCAACAGCAGGTACCCGGCGATGGCAGAAGCGGTTCCGCTTATCGACATGCGCCGTGGTTGCACGCTTGTAATCGTGGCCGCGATAGCCCATGTCGACATGCGCCTGGCCGAGGCGATCTCTGATCAGGCTCTCGACCTGCTCGAGCTGCGCGCTCTGCGTGTGGCCATCGAAAGAATTGTCGGAGAAACTCTTTGGACCCACGAACCATTCCCGGCGGCCCGTAACTGCCACGCTGACTTTGTTGCCGAACTCATACTGCCGGCCCGCCCTGGACGCTCCAGATACAGCTCATAAACTTTTGGGGAGAAATCAGCGTCGATACGGCCTAGACTTATGGATCACCGCGAACTCGCCCGCAGCAAGCGGCTTGCGGGCGCAGCAGTCAGAGGCCCTGGATCGGCGTCGAACTCACGCGGAGCGCCCCTGTACGGAGAGGAACAGGAGATCTTGCACCTCTCCGCTGGCCAAGTCCTGCCGGTCAGCGGGTATCCGAGACAGATCATCTGTGGGGATTTCAAAGCTAAACACTCTCAGCCATCAGGACCATGAAGCCACAAATCCGCTCAACCCCCGTGATGCGCATCACAGAGACTCGCGTCCCGACGAGAGAAGAATTGGCTTTATTGTAGGGCTGCAACAAAGAGGTCACTTTAGGTTGTAGCGATTCTTGGGTGTACTTTCGTTGTGGCTTTGCTCACGCCCGGCAAGTCTGCAAAGCGCAATCCGACAATTTTGACCTGAAAGTCCTGCGGATTCAGATGCGGGCTAACTGCGGATTTAGCGGCGGCAAATTTCACGTTCATTCGAGATGGAAAACTTGTGGTTCGGCTGATTGAAGTGCAGAACCGAATAAGGAGCCCAATATGAGAGGGGAAAAGGACCTGCCACATGATGTTGGCTCAGAGGAGTCGTCGTTCACACGTCGGGATTTTCTGAAAGGAGCAGGCATTACGGTATCCAGCGGACTGCTGCTTGGCACAGCAACAGCGAATGCAGAACCGCCCGAGACAGAAAGCGACTTTGTCGGCCCCGGTGCTGTTCCCGTGACTCTTCGCGTGAACGGCAAGATCCATAAGCTGAACCTCGAGCCGCGGGTCACTCTTCTCGATGCATTGAGAGACACCCTGGACATCACCGGCGCCAAGAAGATCTGTGATCACGCAAGCTGCGGAGCCTGCACCGTGATGGTGGATCGCAAGCCTGTCTATGCTTGCACAGTTCTGGCCATTGAGGCGGAAGGACACGACATCACGACAATCGAGGGGCTTGGCAGTGCGGAAGAGCTGAGCCAGGTAATGACTGCTTTCATCAACCATGATGCTCAGCAATGTGGTTTTTGCACGCCCGGATTTGTCGTGGCTTCTACTGCGCTGCTCGAGCGGAATCCAAATCCGACAGAGGAAGAAATTGAAAGGAATCTGGGAGGAAACATCTGCCGCTGCGGCACCTACCGGGGAATCCGGCATGCGGTACTTGAAGCCGCCGAAAAGATGAAAGGGGGCGCGCATGGCAACGTGTAAATTTGACTATCCGGCAGCGGACCAGCGCGAATTGATCGGCAGGAGCATCAATCGGATTGACGGTCCGGAAAAGTCCAGTGGCCGAGCTAAATATACCTATGACATGAATCCTGCGGGCAGGCTGATTGCCAAGCTATGCACCTGCCCTTACGCACATGCAAAGGTCAAGTCAATCGACGCTTCTGCCGCCGAGCGCATGCCCGGGGTCAAGGCTGTTCTCACTGTGCAGGAAGCAGGATCTGAAATCCAGTGGGCCGGCGACGAGATCGTAGCTGTTGCAGCCGTCAACGAACAGATTGCGGAAGACGCCGTCCGCGCCATAAAGATCGAATATGAGCCACTTCCCCACTTTGTCCGCGAAGAAGATTTGAAACGGGCGCAGAGTGAAGGCCGGACCCAGCCGGCAGGTGAGTCTACCACGGGCGATCCCCAAAAAGCGTTTGAGGATCCTGACGTCGTCGTCACCGACGGGTTCTACGGTCTGCCGGTCATTACTCACTGCTGCATGGAGACGCACGGTAGCACCGCTGAGTGGGTCGATTCCAAGTCCCTGAAAACCTGGACCTCAACCCAGGATGTTACGAGCGGTCCCGAACAGTTTGGCGAGGGCCTGCGGCTGAAAAAGGTGCAGGTTGAGGACAGCAACATCGAGACCATTTGCCAGTATATGGGCGGTGGGTTTGGCAGCAAATTCTCCCCTGACCGATGGGGGATTGAGGCCGCGCTGCTTGCCAAAATGACTGGAGCTCCAGTTCGACTGATGCTTGACCGCGACATCGAACTCGAAGCGGCTGGATCGCGTCCCTCGGCCTACGCCAATGTTCGTATTGGCGCGAAGAAGGACGGAACGCTGGTCGCGTGGGATTCAGATTCCTGGGGAACCGGCGGTATGGGTCCGGCGGGGCATCCTCCCCTGCCCTACATTTTTGAGATTCCGAATCGCCATTGGAAACACACGATGGTTTCCACCAACATAGGGCCTTCTCGCGCGTGGCGAGCCCCGAATCATCCGCAAGCCGCTCTGCTGACGATGGCGCCTATTGAAGATCTGGCCGTCAAGCTCCAAATGGACCCGATTGAAGTGCTTCTGAAAAACATCGACTTGGCGCCTGAAGTAGTTAGGAAAGCCTACCGGGATGAGCTGCAAATTGCGATGGAACTGGCCGATTGGAAAAAGAACTGGCACCCACGTGGCGATAAGACGTCCGGTCCCATCAAGCGAGGGATGGGGGTGAGTCTTCACACCTGGGGCGGGCGCGGCCATTTCAGCAATTGCAACGTCATCATCTTCCGGGACGGTTCCGTAACCGTGCAACTGGCAAGCCAGGACCTGGGCACAGGGACACGAACCGTGATTGGGATCGTGGTAGCGGATACCCTGGGTCTTCCTCTACAGGCTGTCAAGGTGGAGATCGGAGACAGTAAATATCCGCCGGATGCTGCAAGCGGTGGCAGCACCACGGTAGGAGGCGTCTCGAGTTCTACGCGTCGCGGCGCGATCAACGCTCGCGACGAACTGTTCGCAATTGTTGCTCCTACTTTGGGTGTTCAACCCACAGATCTGGAAGCGTGGGAAGGCAGAATCCGTGTGAAGGGTGATTCGTCAAAGAGCCTTTCCTGGAAAGAGGCCTGCGCCAAACTCGGCGTCAAGACCATCCATGCAACCGGCAAGAACCCGGGACCCTGCAAGTTGACCGATGGTGGTGTGGGCGGCGTTCAAATTGCCGATGTTTCAGTGGACACCGAGACCGGCAAGGTGAAGATGAATCGAATGATTGCCGTCCAGGACTGCGGTTTGATCGTGAACATGAAGACGGCAAAGAGTCAGGTCTACGGTGCGATGATCATGGGTATTTGTTACTCGCTGTTTGAACAGAAGGTAATGGACGAGACGCTCGGCGTGATGCTCAATGCAAACATGGAGTTTTACAAGTTAGCCACGATTGGTGACATTGGAGAATTCGTGGTGCACATGATGACAGGACCGGGTTACGACGAGCGCGGCGTGATCGGCCTGGGTGAGCCGCCGGTCATTTCTCCTGGAGCCGCGATTTCCAACGCCGTAGCCAACGCCATTGGCGTCCGCGTACCCAGGTTGCCGATAACTCCCGACAAAGTCCTTTTAGCACTGGAGAAAGGAGCGACGGTCTGATGGAACCTTTCGAATATGCGCGACCAACGAGCGTTCAGAGCGCTGTCCGGTTGCTGGAAAGCAGTTGGGGAGGGACAGCAATCCTGGCGGGGGGTACAGATCTCATCGGTACAATGAAGGACCGGATCGTGGCGCCCAAGCGCGTTGTGAGCCTGAGAGCGATCAAGGGTTTGGACCACGTCGAGTACAGCCCGCACACAGGGTTGCGTCTGGGAGCGCTGGCCACCATTCGCCAGCTCCTGGACAGCGCAGAAGTCAAGCAGCATTATCCGGCACTCGCAGAAGCTGCTGACGGCATTTGTGGCGAGCAGATGCGCCATATGGGCACAGTTGGCGGGGAATTGTTGCAGCGTCCCCGCGAATGGTACTTCCGCAATGGGTATGGCTTGCTGGCCGAGCACAATGGCAGGCCCATGATCCCGGACGGCCAGAATTATTACGACGCGATTTTCGGAAATTCCGGTCCTGCATATTTTGTGAGTCCGTCCATGTTGGCTCCCATTCTCATTGCGCTCGATGCGCGGGTCAGGGTTCATGGGCCGGGTGGGGAACGCCAGATTGCACTCAGTGACCTCTACGTATCTCCAAAGACCGAAAACGAACGCGAATACGTCATCAAGCCGAACGAAATCCTGACGGAGATTGAAGTTCCGCCTTCTCGGGCACTAAAGATGGCCAATTACGAGATTCGTGAAAAAGAAGGATTGGATTGGCCCTTGGTGGAGGCTGCAGTCGTTTTGGGCATGGATGGGAATACCGTGAAACATGCTCGTATCGTTCTGGGACACGTGGCTCCGGTGCCATGGCCGTCCCCGGAGGCCGAGCAAGCTCTTCGTGGGATGACAATCTCTGAGGAAGTTGCCGACGAAGCAGGCAAAGCCGCGGTTAGTAAAGCAACCCCGCTGAGCCAGAACGTTTACAAGGTGCAACTTGCGCGCATCGCCGTAAAGCGGGCGATCCTCCGCGCCGCGAAAGAGGAGGTGTGATTATGCCGGAAACATTGAATATGGAAACAACCAGTCACGCACCGTGCCCTTGCCTTCATTCGAAGGAAATGTTCGTCCAGACTGAGCCGGATCCCGGGATTCCCAGTATGAGCAGCGGCATTTATTGGTGCATTCACACTTACAACTGTCTGGGGCCGGACGGCAAGGTTGCGGAGCCGGGGGCGTGCAAACTCGGCCGACGTTGTTTCCGCTTGGCATAGCGATTTTTCAGCCTGCAAGCTTTGAGTTTCTGGCAGGCTGACCCGGCAGGAGTTAGATATGCAACGGCTCGTAGTTCTCTCCATCGCTTTAACCTTGGCTCTCAGCGCTGGAGCATCTGCTCAGGGTGCCTACAAGACAGAAACGGTCAAGGGTCTCCCCGGCGGAGATGTTACGCCAGCGGTTCAGGGTCTCCTTCAGACTCAGGGTGAGGAACTGCTGAACAGTGCAGGCAAAGTTCTGTGCGAAGTGTGGATACGGAAAGAACTGACACCAGCAGCTACTCCCAACACCGCGGGAAACGTTCTCTATGGCAAGATTGCCCCGGGATCGCTGCTCGGAGTTCTTCAGTTTCCGGAGGACGCAAAGGACTATCGCGGCCAGCACGTCAAGGCGGGTTACTATACGCTGCGATACGAACTGATCCCGGAAGACGGAAATCACATGGGCGTGAGCCAGTACCGCGATTTTCTTTTGCTGGTACTGGCAGCCAAAGACCCAGGCGGCACCGCGCCAATACCGTACAACGACTCAATCACGCTTAGCCGCGGATCTACAGATACGGGTCATCCCGGTATTCTCATGATGGGTCCGGTCAGCGACTCTGTTAAGCAGTTTCCCGCGCTTTTCCAGGATGATTCTCAAGATTGGGTGCTTCAGGAAGCAGTGGAGGTTGGGTCCGTCCCCCTGCCGTTCGCGGTGGTGCTGGTAGGGCAATATCAGGGCGAATAGCCTGCATCTGTTCTTCTGACTAGAGTGATTGGCAACTGAAATTCTTTGGGAGTGCTGATGCCGAGTGGGTTAGAACCGGCGGGGAGTAATCAGTTTTAGCGAGTAGGTTGGCCCGTGCTGCAAGCCCCGTATATTCCATGAGTACCCAACACCAATAGATCAGCATTGTTGTCAGCCGCGGAGCCGAGAACTGCAGCGCACGGCTCACCCTCTCGAAGATCGATTTCAGTGCGGATGCCTAATCGCCGCACTCCAGAAGCTAACGCCTCCAACCGAGAAAGCGTGTGCTCCCGGGTAACGCTTGTCCTCTGGTAAAGGATCTCGACTTCTTGCGCTTCTGGGGGAATTCGAGGGCATGCACAATGGTCAGCTTTGCGCTGTAATGATGGGCAAATGCGACTGCATAATCGAGAGCTAGCCGGGAACTTTCAAGGAAGTCTGTTGCGAGTGTATTTTGTTGCTTCTCATGATCCTCGGTTCCTGCCGCACATCGCAACCATGAGTGCAGTAGCCTATGCCTCGGTGATCGGGTTATTCAAACAATTCGCAGCGCGTGATCGCCACTTCGAACTCCAGTGTTTATGAAGGACGTACTTCTTGGATCGCTGGTCTTGGTCCGTCTATCGCCCAGTCCCTTCCCGGGTTATGAGCAATCGCACGCAGTCGATCGGCACCCTTCCTTTTAGGGGAGGTCACGTATGATGAGAATCCGAGATACAACCCTTTCAGAAGACTCTCAGCATCGGACAAGAGCGAGCTAGCCGCCGAAGCTCAGTTTTGCCGCGTGGTGAATTCGCTTTAAGGCGAGGTATTCCATCGTCAGCCATGCGAGGCTAAGCAGCGCTATTAACGCGATGATGGCTTGCGAGATTACGCAATCCAAGCACCAGACCCCTAAGACGTACTCCTCAAGGAAGGTCAAGCGCAGGGCGATTCCCAATCCGAGAAGTGCGGTGAGAAACAGCAGGAACCGCTGACGCGCCAAAGCAAGCGCTCCCAATAGCAGGTACCCGGCGATGCCGATGGCAGCCACAGGAACATGAGCGATTTCAGCAAAGGAACTGTGGTTCACGATGCCACAGTCCCACGTTTCGTTTATGGAGCACGGTTGAGTGGCGTTGGAATAGTGAACTCGAAGAGCCAGCGTGGATACTACCGCACCGGCAAGAGCCAGAATTACGATCAGATAGCGCATAGCCGTTCCACTCCTCGTAATGGACTCACTGCGGGAATTTCCGGATATTCCATCAAAGAGCTGACTGTACAGGCTTCATCCCGATTCGGAGCAACGATCGAGGGTGAAACCTGCACAAGGAAGATGTTTATAGCTTCTAGATGTATTTTACATCCTTACAGCACATCCTGCAAACTGCATCCCTCCTCTTTCGAGGCAGGAGCAAGCTCATCCAATTGGATCGGTGCCATTCCATTTGCATGCCGGCGCAACGGTGTTACAGCGGCCGGTGGGATGCGGCGCCCGGCACAGGTATTCGTCATGCATGTTGAGCCTGGCAGCTTGAGCCGGCTTGATCACCGGTGGAGTCACGCGACAGTATGTCAGGCCGGTAGACTCTCATGGTGTTTTTCGCATCGCGGATGTTAAGACACGATTCAGTTCCACATCTGACAGTTGCCAATGATAAAACTCCGCGTAGAACTTCCGGGTCACGGCGCGCATGTCATCGTGAAAGAGATCGGGATAAAGCAGATCTGCGATCCAGCGAATGCCGATGAGCCGGTTCACCGAAGGCGGTCGGTCGATCCAGCCGAAGGGGTACTCCGGCACCTCGTAGACCTGATGATTCGCCACTGCACGCACATGCCGCCAGACGGGATTTGTGAAGACGGTGCGGTAGAACTCGCCGGGAGAACCAGTGTGATCGTAACCCGCGATCACGACATCCGGGTTCCACTTCAGGATCTGCTCCATGGAAACAGGTGTGTGGCCGTAGCCCTGATGGCCGGAAACAGACGCGACGTTGGCCGCGCCCGCGAAGATCAGGGCTTCGGAGTGGACCGAATCTCCGGGTTCGGTTTCAAGGCCGGTCGGTCCTTCCGCGTAATAGACCCGGCGGCGCTTCGCGACAGGAATTGTTGCGACCGTGTTTTGAATTTCGTCAAGTGTCTTGCGAGATTCGGCGGCTAGTTCCCCGGCGCGCGACTCGGCGCCGAGGAGCTGGCCTGCTTTGAGATAGGCCTCCGGTAGCTTTTTCAAATCCCCATCGAGGAAGAAGACGGGAATATGGATTTGCTGTTGCACGCGTTCAGCCACCGCGAGACCCATTGGATCGCCCATGGAAATGAGGACGTCCGGGTGCACCTTGATGATTTCTTCGAGATTGCCGGTGTTGTTCTTCCCATACCAGCCACCGAGGACGGGAAGATTCCGGTAGGGCTGTTGGATCAAGGCAAGCTCTTCAGGCTCGGGCTTGAAGTTCCAGCCGGCAAGCAACTGCGGAGCGAGAGTGTAAATGAAAACAGTACCCGTCGGGCTCATGCCCATCACGCGCGTGATCTTTTGAGGCACGATAACGGTGCGGTCCGCCATATCCGTAATCGCTCGCAGACCAGCGCCGGAGCGATCGGTAGTAGCGGACGGCGGGTGCGAACATCCAGCGAGAAGCGCGAGCAGAACCAGAGATCCGATACATTTGTTCATCTCTTTTGTCTCAATTCAATTTAGGTACCGCCACGCGAACGCCGTTGCCAGCCTCGACGATGCGTAGTGGGGTTCCGTACGCTGCCTCCAAGGCAGCCGGGGTGAGTGCTGCCTCAGCGGAGTCGATGGCCATGATTCGCCCGTGCTTCATGAGCGCTACGCGGCTGGCACTGAGAAGGGCGAAGTTAGGAGAATGCGTGGTGATGAGGAGTCCGAGGCCGCTCTGCGCAAGTTCCTTCATGTGGCGCAGGACGCGAACCTGGTTTCCGAAATCCAGGTTCGCTGTGGGCTCATCGAGTACCAGAACACGCGCCTCTTGCGCCAGGGCTCGCGCAATCAACACCAACTGGCGTTCGCCGCCGCTCAGCTCGGTATAGTGCTCGTCGGCGAGGCGCAGAATATTCAGGCGGTCCAGCGCCCGCTCGGCAATCGCAACGTCGTTCTTGCCGGGGGAAGAGAAGGGGCCGGTGTGCACGGAACGCGCCATTAACACCACGTCGCGAACACGATATGCAAATGGCGGAGTGTGCGCTTGTGGCACATAACCGAAGGTTTCCGCAAGGCGTTTACGCGGCCATGTGGCGATGTCTTGGCCATCGACACAAACTTTACCGCCGAACGGACGAATGAGGCCCAGGACAGTCTTGAACAGGGTGGTCTTTCCCGAGCCGTTGGCGCCAAGCAAGCAGACCACGTCACCGGAATCGACCGTAAGCGAGATATCGAAAAGTACAGTCTTTTTGCCATAACCGGCGGTGACGTGTTCAATCGAGACGTTCATGAGCGCTCCATCCGGGTGCGATATACCAGGTAGAGAAAGAACGGAACGCCGACAAGAGAAGTGAGGATTCCCAAAGGCACTTCAAGCGCAAACAGGCCCCGCGCGCAATCATCCACGACGAGCAGGAAGGAGCTACCAATCAGAAACGAAGCCGGCAGCAGCGCCTTATGATTTGCGCCGACGATCATGCGCGCCAGATGAGGAATCACAAGTCCTACCCACATGATCATGCCCGCAATCGATACGACGGCCCCGCTGATCATCGCCGCGCAGACAATGATCACGAGCCGAATGCGCCATGGATTTACACCAAGCGCCCGCGCCTCTTCCTCCCCGAAGCTCAAAACGTTCAGTCTCCAGCGCAGAAGCAGCACGAGAACAGTTCCAGCGAGGATGGGGATCGCCGCGAACTCCAGATCGCGAAGGGTGACCGCAGAGAGCCCTCCGACAAGCCAGAACGTGATGGCGGCGAGCTTGCCGTGAGGGTCGGCGGCATACTCAATCAGATGAATCAGCGCCACTCCCGCCTCGCGAACGACAATGCCGACGAGGATCAGTGTGAGGGTCGGATCGCCGCCGAATCGGGATGCGCCGCTGGCCAGCATCCAGGTGAGCAGTACGGCAGCAAGAGCTCCCACGAACCCGAGTGCTTGGATGGTCACGATGCTGAAGCCAAACAGAATGCCGAGGGACGCACCAAGGCCTGCGCCGGCATATGCGCCAAGCAGATCAGGCGAAGCCATCGGGTTGCGGAAAAGCCCTTGAAAGGCTGCTCCGGCGACTGACAGTGCGCCGCCGATCAGCGCGGCGGCCAGCACGCGCGGCAATCTCACGTCGAGAAGCACAACGCCTGCCAGGCCGCTGGATGCGGGATGAGAGAGCAGGCCCCACCAAAACTCGGGTGGAAGGGCATACCGGCCGATGAGCAGAGAGCCTGCGGTTAGAAGCACGAGAACTGCGCAGAGCGAAGGGAAAACCAGCATGGCTCGGCGCGGATGTGGTTCATGATCGCGCCGTTCGGCGATTTCGAGCGCGTCCACTTTCACTTCTGCCGGGGCTTTCATTTTTGGTAACTCGACGGAGCTGCAGTTACCTTGACCATCCGCGAGCCGCGTTCGAAGATGCCGCGATGCCCGCCTTCGCTGACCATCTGCCAAACCCGATCCTCGTTTTCGACGATCAGCCCGCCAATGACGTCTACGCCATGCTCCAGCAGAATGGGCGACAGAGGAGCGCTCGGGCCGGCGATCACGACACGAGCGTTGCGACTGAGTTCGAGAAGGCGCGGAAACGTTTTGTTGATCAAAGTTGTCGCCGTGATGATGACGACTTCGCTCTCAGGGAGGATGTATTCACACGCCGCGTCCGGCAGGTCTCCTGGCCCCGGCTGGCGCTCGAGAATGGAAAGATCGCAGACGGCGGCCATGCGATCCAGATCGCGAAAATGGCCGACGACAGCGACGCGCTTGCCGCGCAGTTCCTCAATCAGCGAGACGAAGATGCTTTCATTTGCCGTCTGGTCAAGCAGAAAGCCGCAGTTGCGTTCGACAACCAGGGGCGCGTTGAAGAAAGAGTTGATGGCGGCTAGACCGATGGCCGCTTCATTGGGGTTCCAGGATTTGATCCATGCGGCGAGCTCACGAGTCTTTGTACCTGCCAGCTTGCCGGCCTGAGGAATGACCGGTTCGCCGTCACGCGGCCGCATCGCGGCGCCCACGCCCTGCGACCGAACCAGGAACCAGCTCAGCCCCGCCAGGACGCCAGAAGCCACCGAATCGTCGGGAATGGCGGCAATGAGATCATCGTAGATCTTCCACATGCGGTATACCGTAAGTTCGCTCCGTTGAACTCTCACACCTGCGCAGCCAGGGTTGTGATCGAATAAGAGGACCACTTAATTTGTGTGCAGGGTTCCGTTGGTCAAGATTCTAGCGCGCAACCCTCCCCGCCCCCGCAGCGCTTCTTCCGCCCCGGGCGCAATGGCCCGGTCCATCCAATAGCGGGGCTTGCATTCGCACACTCCTTCAAACTCGACGCCCTGGACAATGAACCTCTTCCCGACCAGGGAATTCAGATCGATGCCATGCGTAACAACATTACGGCGCGCAACCCCTGGGGACTTCTCGCTGGCAGTCAGCACGCGGCAAACATCGTGGAATACCTCGCTCGAGAAGAACGTGATCTGCACTGTGTAGTCTTGCTTATAGTCAAAGAAACGGTCGCCGCGAATACCATGGCCGGCTACACATTCGATCTCGCGCACTTCGTGAAGCGGATTGCAGCCGGCTCCCTGGCCATGATGGCCGAAGAAGTTGTGACCGGGAGAGATGAAGAGATGCCGGATGATCATCGCGTCCTCGTCGTTGGAAACGCTCCCTCCGTCAGATTGCCGTTGAACTGCGCTCTTCTCCTTCACGGTAAACCTCAGCAGCCTTCCTTCTTCTTTTTGCTTTGCGGAGCCGGAGCTGCTATTGGCGGAGCTGCCGGCATCGCTGGCGCAGCAACTGCGGGCGCAGGCGCGGCCGGAGCCGCGAGCGCCGTCGATGTCGTGGGGCTTGCTGCCTGGGGCGCTCCTCCGAAGTATTTTGCCACCAACACCTGCTTCTCGAATGCGGCTGCATCGCTGCCGGGAGCCTTCACCGGGAAGAGCACTACATCGTGCCACGCGCGCATGCCGCCGTCGAGCATATAAACCAATTTGAAGCCTTGCGCTTCAAGCAGAAACAGCGCCTTGGCCGCCTGTGTGCCGTCGTCCGAGTACAGGACAATCTTCTGATTGCGAGTGAATGAACTGGAAGTCAGTGAGGCGAGCGGCACACTTTGGGCACCGGGAATGTGATACGCGTCGAAATCCTTCGCCGCACGCAGGTCCACAAGTGTGTAATCGTTGCGGTCCTGGATGATCCAGTCAGCAAGGTCGGCTGCCTTCACGGAGTCGGCGCCTGTGCCTGCGCGGAGGGCCAGGTCTTTGGTGTCGACCATGACATGACTGCCTCGGTAAGGGTCGCCAGCCACCGAAGCGACAAGTCCGGCAGCCAGCAGGCCGAGCGCCAGAACATGGACTGGAGTCATGCGCCACGGCCGGGCGTTGAGTGAGTCCTTCGGATCGGGCTGCATGCCGCCGAATTTCTTCTCTGCCCACTCGGCCGCTATGAAGGCTCCAAGCGCCATCAGCACAACAGCAAAGACGAGCAGACCGTAAGGCAGATCCCAGAGCTTGGGCAGCGTGATCTCGCCCATTGACGTCATGTGCACGAAACCCAGAAGGCGGGGATAAATCTCCGCAAATCCCGCCAGGCCCGCGATCATGCCCGCGACATAGACCATCCCATCCACACGGCCGGTAGCTGCGGAGACGCACGACGTACCGGGACAATAGCCGCCAATCACGAAGCCAATTCCGAGAATCAGTCCTCCGACGATTTGGGGCACGAGGAAGGTGGGCACAAGATAGACCAACGAGAGATCGACGAATCCCATCCGCGATAGCAGATACAGCCCGGTCATCGCAGTGATAATTGCGGTAAACATCACCTTGAGCACCCTCAGATCTCGGAGATAAAACTGCGCAGCCAGCTTGCGCGAGACGCCGAATCCCGCGCGCTCCAGAAAGAAGCCGAATCCGATGCCGATGACGAATGCCACAACGAGGCTGGCTTGGTCGCCAAAGAGTCCGAATTGATAGAAGGGAGCATTCATATCAGATCCACTGCTTTCTGAAGAAATAGGCCACGGCATACGCGCCGCCAAAGACGCACCACATAAAGGCCCAACTGCCGACGTTGAGAAGTGCGCCGCCCGTAAGAGCCTGACCACTGGTGCAGCCGAGGGCGATCTTGGCGCCGATCATCATGAGGGCCCCGCCGATGAATGCAAAAACCAACCGCCAAGAGGTGCTGATGCGCGGACCTTTCTCCACGGTGATCTTCAGCCGGTTGGCAAGCGCGCCGGAAAGAAAGCCGCCAACAATGACGCCGAGTACCTCAAAGACGAGCCAGTCCAGCAGCGGACTATGCGTGCCGTCGCCCAGATACTCGGCGTAGAGGGCATTGTGCTCAGCATGCGCAGGAGCGACATAGTGCACAAAGGTCGCCACGGCAGTTGTGAAGGCCCCGGAGGCGCCGAGCCCGTGTCCCATGATGACAAAAGAAGAAAGCAACACCAGTCCGAGGCCGAATCCGGCCAGGTAAGGATTCCAATATGGCTTTGGAGCGTGATCGGAAGAGTTCATTGCAGATTCATCCCTATCGATTGAGTGCTTCGAGCCAGTGGCTTTGCTGGCCGGCGTAAACGAGTATGAAGCGAAGCGCCAACCCCCCGAGAACGACGAGTACAGCCGGCGCAAGCGTATGACGAATACGATTCCCAAGTTCGAGTGTTTGCAGGATGAGTGGAAGAACGATGCCCATCCCAATGACAAAGACCCAGAAGACCGCCGTGTAGGAACCGCCGAGCAGGAGCGAAGCTGCCTGCTGGTGAACCGAAGTAGACGTGGCGTGGCCGATGAGGAAAAGACCGAGCAGGACTGCCTCGATGGTGAGAAAGCTGTTGTCGGCGCCGGCCAATACTGGTGCAACCGTGGTGTCGAGCGGATGCGCTTCAACCAACCGTGCCATAGAAGAAAGCAGAAAGTCGGCAAACGCCGGCCGCTCCTCGTCAGGAGTCGTGATCAGGAGAATGCCATGCAGGGTCGCCGCCGCGGTGGAGAGCCCGGAGAGTAAGAAGAGCGGTCCAAGAACAGCACTATTCCACAGTGGACGAGCGCCAAAAGTGCTTAGCAGGATGCCGGTATAAATCCCAAGCGAAATGCCTACGATCATATTGGCGATGCCGATCGCCACCACCAGCCATTCCCGCGCAAGAATAAAGTCGCTCCACACGATCGTGACCGGCAGGCGCTTGGCGAGGGCGGGAATCGCTTCAGGCAAGTGCGCGAGCGCGTTCGCCGCCAATGCCGGATAGACAAGCAGAAGGATCCAGGATCCCCACGACATGGGCGACGTGATCTGGAACGTGGTGTAGAGCCGCCATGCGTGAAGCTTGTGCGCAAGGTCGAGGAACAGCGCCAGCATGCCGAGGCTCAAAAAAACCAGGCCGATAATCGGTCCGATGGTGCAGCAAACCAGAGCCTCGCGCTGCTTGGGGCGGAGGGCGATCAGGCGCACGCCTGCGATGATCATCAATCCCGCCACAAGGCCGCCCAGGAAGAGATACACAGCGATCTGCCATCCCCAGATGTGCAACGTCGGGTCAACCAGCGGATTATGCCGTGAAACGGTCACTTCGGTGAAAGGCATCATGTTCGCTCACGTGAGGTAGAAGATGCATGGTTTGGTCCCGGCTTCGGGAATCAGCGCGTGATACGGCCGCGAGTTGAGCAAACGGCTCACCTCCGATTGCAGGTCGTCGAGGTCGCCGAAGTGCATGCAATGCGTGGGGCACACCGAAACACACGCCGGATCGAGGCCCTTTTCCACGCGATGGATACAGAATGTGCACTTGTCGGCGTAGCCATCAGGATGGATAAACCGCGCATTGTACGGGCACGCGGCGAGGCACGCCTTGCAGCCGATGCATTTGTCGTGGTCTACCAGAACCACGCCGCCACGCTCATGAATGTGACTTGCGCCCGTAGGACAGCAGGATACGCAAGGCGGGTTGTCGCAATGGTTACACCGTTCCGAACGTATCTTGAGCCGCACAGTGGGAAACGCGCCGTGCACCTCTTCCGTAACCCAGTCGCGGTTGTAACCCTCGGGGACGCCGTTCTCGGTCTTGCAAGCCACCACGCAATCCTGGCATCCAACGCATCTGCGTGTATCGATCGCCATGGCAAAACGCGACATCCTCAAGCCTCCGGCTCGATGGTTACAAAGTTCACGTGCATGCCGGTGCCGCCCATCAACGGATCGGTCTTATACCGCGTAAGGAGCTGGGCATCGCTTGCGCCCTTGCCGACCGTTCCGCGCAGCCCCTTTGATGTGTGGCCGAATCCGTGGACCATATACACGCAGTCTGGACGGATGCGCTCGGTCGCCTTCACAAGTACGCGATTGCTCAAGACACCGTCCTGATTGCGCAGACGCACGTAGTCGCCGCTCTTGAAACCTAGGCGGACGGCCTCGGTCGCGTTCAGCCACACCGCGTTCTCGCTCATCAAATCCGAGAGCAAGGGATTAGTTTGCGTGCGGCTGAATGAGTGCATCGGCGCGCGCCCGTAAAGTAAACGATACGAACCGGGCGGAGCCGGATCGGGGCGCGTATACTTCGGCACCGGATCGAAGCCTGCCTTCTGCAACTGCACAGAGAAGAACTCAATCTTCTTTGAGGGCGTGTCGAAGGTCGCGGGCGCACCCTCTTCAAAGTAGATCGGCTGGCGCGGACCGAGAATCACGCCGTCGCGCTTCAACTGGTCGAAGCTGTAGCCGGCCGCTTTGAGCCGCGCGGCAAGATACTCTTCAATGTCGTTCCACGGATAGTACGCGCCGAGGCCGAGCTTCTCCGCGAGCTTCTTGGCGATCCACCAATTCGGCCTCTGGTCCGCGGGCGGCTGGACCACGGGCTGGCGCAATGCGATGAACGGCTGCTTGAACGGCTCCGAATGCAGCTCGTCGTAGCGCTCGAGATACACGGCTTCCGGCAGCACCACGTCCGCCCATCCGGCGATCTCGCTGGGAAGTGTGTCGATCACCACCAGTAGATCGAGATTCTGAATAGCGCGAATGGTTTCGGGCTGGTTGGGCAACGAGTATAAAAGGTTCGTCGCATACACCATCCAGCCTTTGACCGGATAAGGCTTTCCTGTAATCGTGGCCTCGCGAACACCGGTGCTGATGGTCTCATCGGCGAAGGGGTATCTGTTGCCGGGATTGTCGACCTCGGGCTTCGTGGTTTGCGGATAAGGCGGATGCGGGTAGGAAGGAATGTTCATGCTTGCCGGAACCCACAGTCCACCCTTACGTCCCCAACTGCCCATCAACGCATTCAGCAATGCGATGGCCCGGCTGCGCTGTGTATCGTCTCCGTACCAAGTGGAGTGGCGGCCGGGATGAATCAGCGTCGCGGGCCGGTAGCGCGCCATCTCGCGCGCAGTGGCGCGAATCGTCTCCGGCTCAATGCCAGTCTCCGGATATGCCCATTCCGGCGTGAAAGGCTGAATCTCTGCCGCAAACTGCTCGAAGCCAAAGCCGTACTTGTCGACGTACTCCTTGTCGTAGAGGTTCTCGGCGACAATCACGTTCATCCAGGCGAGCAGGAGGGCAATGTCAGTGCCCGCTTTGACCGGCAGATAGAACTTTGCCTTGCTCGCAGCAACCGAGAAGCGCGGATCCGCCACAATGATGCTGGCTCCGCGCCCGACCGCACGGGCGAACTCCTGCACCTGCGTGTTGTGCATGTTTTCGCCCAGGTGCGAGCCGATCAGAACGATGCACTGCGCGTTCTCAATGTCGGTGCGCTCCGGCGAGCTGACGTCGTCGCCAAACGTCAGCGTGAAGCCCACGTCCCGCGGGCCGCGGCATTGCGCAAACGACGGCGCTGCAATATTGTTTGTCCCGTGCGCGCGAAGCGTGTGCTTGAAAAACGTCCCACCAAGGCCATGAATGAATGCGGCAAACGACTCCGGACCGTAGTCGCTCTTGATCTTCAACATCTTCTCGGCGACGACGCTCAGTGCCTCATCCCATGTGACGGCCTTCCACTTCTCCTCTCCGCGCTCGCTTACCCGGATCAACGGGCTGCGCAGCCGGTCCGGGTCAAACTGTGCGCCGATGCCGCCTGTGCCGCGAGGGCAAAGCCGCCCGCGCGACAGTGGATCGAGCGGATTGCCTTCGACCTTCCAAAGCTTGCCGTCGCGCACGCTGGCGATTGCACCACACTCCCAGAAGCAAATATTGCAAAACGTAGGAACGGTGCGCACACCAGCCTGCGCTGCGGCGCGTGTTGGCTCGATGAGGCGCGCGGCTTCGCGCAGCCCGGCCCCAGCCACAATGGTGCCTGCTCCAATCTTTAGAAAGCGGCGGCGGGAGAGTTGATTCATAGCAGAGCTTCCCATCTGTAAGGATTGCATTTAGGTGCAAAGTGCATACAGTGATCCCGATCACTTTTGTTGGGTGGCAAATTCATCGGTTTGCTCCAAACTGCACCAGCTGCTTGTCAAACGCCGAATCTGCCCAGGCAGGCAATTTGCATTGCCGGCTCAAGGCCGACCGGTAATTCTTGAAGTTTGCGAAAACCGCCGCGACCCGTGGTTCCTTTTCGCTGTGGCATGCTAGGCACACCCCAACCAGCAGAATTCTGCGTTGTTCCTGCAAATTGAATGGGCGAGCACCCTTGCGCGTTGTTGTTCCGGTGCCAGGATCTTGGAGGAATCCGATCCAGGCATCCTGTGGCAATCCATCAGCCTGGCTAGTCGGGTGCGTGGGCGTGAACTGCCACTCCCCCACATTTTCCTGCACCACATAGGTCAGCTTGCCCCGCCCGTAACCGAGGGCCGCTGGGTTGGCGTGGCACGATCGGCAATCCCTGGCTTGGCTGGCCGTGGTGTGCGGCGCGATCGGAGCATACAGCCGTAGAAGACGGCTCTGCTCCTTGGCGCCGGCAGGCAGTCGCAAATCCATCATCATTCCCGGCGCGAACGTCGTAATGCGTTCTGTCGCTTTGCCGTCCGCTGTCGCCGCAAGCTCAACTCCCAGCGCTGGCGCATCACCCTCGTAATCCACCGCATCTTCCTGCCAGGCGCCCTTCACAAATTTTCCGGCCAGATAGTCCCAGCCTTGGGCGCCGCGGTCGAAGGAAGTGTGGCATTGAATGCACTGCGGCGCCCACGATCCGTGGCATGCGTCGCACGTCAGCCGCTCATGCACCGATCCCACAAGTGCGCAAACCGTAAAGGCGGGCTTGGGCTGCAGGATCTGGCCCAACTCAATGAGTGATAGCCGCGGGCGATTGTCCGGTCCCAGAAAGACATTCGCATACGCCACCGCGCCCGACTGCGAGGCCACGAATCTGCGGCCCGGTTCGTTCAGCTTGCGCATGGCTGCAATCTGCTGTGTCTCCGCATCGAGTTGCGAAAAGTTCTTCGCCGGTGTCGTCCCGGTTGCGTGGCAATCCGCACACGAGATCTTTACCGCGTCGCCTTCGTGCGCATGCACCGCGCCATCGCTCATCACTTCAGCGGCCACATGGCAGTCCACACACGTCATGCCTTTCTCGAAGTGAACGTCGGCCGGATGCTTCTCAAAGACACGTCCGTCGGCCAGCACGCGAAATTGAGAGGGCCATCCGGGTTTGGCCTTTGCCGCAGCCTCATCCAACTGCGTTTCGTGCCAGCCTTCGTAATTGGTGGCGATGCGTCCTGAGCGGCTGTGACATCCGAAACAGGCCTGCTCTGACACGTGGACCGAGATATCCGCGTGATACAGAGGCGCCGCACCCTTGAATTGACGTTCGAGCTCCGTGGCCGCGGCGTGATCGTAGCGCAAGTGACATGCCGAACAGCCGCCGCCACGGTTTGATTCGTCGATCGGCGCCGGATGCTCTTTGTCTTGGCCGAGATGGCAGGAAGCACAGAGCTGGCGCAGGTGCGTGTCTGCAGGTGAATATCTCAGTGCAGCTACGTCGAAGTGCGCATTCAGGTCCACGCTCTCTCCAAATGCGAACTTGTCCACCGCGACCACGCCGCTCATGGTGTTCATCAACGAACTGCGAACGCGCATGGCTACGTCGTCATGGCAGTTGCTATTGCCGCACGTCCGGTTCACCACCGAGAGATTTCCGGGCGTCAGCGTCATCCCCTCGTGCGCCAGAGCCTGATTGAGCGTAAAGGGATTGCCTAAATGGCAAGACGCGCAACCCGCCGTCTTTGGGTCGTGCGCTGCAACAAATCCCGTCATGTTGGCGTGGCAGGCAAGACAGCCCTCGCGCTGGCCGGCAACGGTTGGCACCGTCGTCGCCAGCAGTCTTGCATCCACCGGAAGCCACGCCCGCCAGGAGACAAAGTGCGGCTCACCGGCCCAGACAGCCGCGGGCGATTCGAGCCTCCAGCCGTCGCCACGAAACGCAATGCCCACAACGGTCAAGCCCGCATAAACCATGCCCCCGCCCGCCAACGCCCATTTGAGTTGGGACCGCAGCGGCAGCGGAACCACCGGCAGCAGGATGAGCAGCAGCAAGCCAAGCAGAACAAGCCATACGGCGATCTGCGGCCATGGAAGCCAGTGCAACAACTCCTGCAGACCAACGAAATACCACGGCCCCTTCTCAATTGACTGCGTGCGGCTCTCAAGCCAAGGAACAAGGAGTGCCGAGAGCGCGAGCAACGGCGGCAATGTCCACGCTACGGCCTTGGCGCGCGGCAAAATGCGGTGCGCATGTTCGACGGTGACCAGCCAGATCACAATCGTTGCGGTACATGCGTGATGAAGATAAACCGTCTGCAGATCAGCGCCGGAGCCCGTCAGCATGCGCACAAGAGACGCGCCAATCCAGGGCACGAAACCGAGCAGCGACCGCAGCACCTGAAGCGCCTGGGTGGCGGCGCCATCTCCGCGCAGCAGAAAACCGGAAAGCATTGCGGCCAGCACAACCGGAATCGTGAGGCTGAGCCGCCACCAGACGCCAAATGTCGCCCTGGTTTCGCTGCGCCGCAGCATGTGCTCCAAAATGTGCGCCAGAGTAAAAAGCAGAAAAGCCTGCGCCGACCAGTAGTGCATGCCGCGCACAAAAACGCCGGCGGGATTCTTGAGCAAAAGAATTGCAAGCGAGTCCAGCGCTGCGTCTGGTTTGTAGGCAGGTACAAGCAGAATGCCGCTCACTGCGCAAATCACAAATGCTGCGAGCGCGAGCATTCCCAGCGCCGGAATGCGCCGCCAGAAGCTCTCGCAGACTTCCTCATGCTCGTTCATTGTTTTTCAGCGTGATTCGCACGACCGCGTTTGTTCGATCCAGTTCAAAGGGCAGCGGCTGCAAGCCGCCTCTTGCAGGGCCGTGCAGAAGCTCGCCCCGCTCACTGAAGCGGGAGCCATGACACGGACACACAATCTCTCTGCCCTCTGTCCGGTTGATCCGGCAACCCAGATGCGGGCAAGTGGAGGAAAAGACCGCCAACCCTACCGTGCTGGACACGACAATCGCCTGTTCATAAAACCGGATCTCACTGGCGGCTGGTATGGGAACAGTAACGATGGTCTCGGCGTTTTCAGGAATCACGTCGGCTCGCCTTGACAGGCTGTCCATCAGCCACAACCCTATTCCGCACAGCGCGGCAAGTGCGGTCTTCAGCAAGTTGCGCCGCGAAACTGGGCCCGAAGCTTCCATCTCCACATACGGCAGTGCAGCTGTCCTGTTGCTCCACATTTGCGTCCAGTCCATTGCCGATCCAGCGCCTTCAACACTCAGCCGCAAGGCTTTAGGCGCTCAAACTCCGACAGACTGCTTCACTCCTTCGGGATAAAGCACGCGGTAGGTGTCATATCCTCCGGAGAAATTCCTGACGCGGAAGCCATGCTGAGCAAGGATCCGGCACGCGTAGTAGGCGCGGTGGCCCACCCGGCAACTCACCCAAATCTCTTTGGATCGCGGCAACTCCCCAAGACGCGCCCTCAGCTCGCCGAGTGGAATGTTCACGGCGCCTTCAATCGCACCGGCGCGGAACTCATGTGGCTCGCGCACGTCCAGAATGAAGGCAGAAGTGGAGTCCAGATCGTTCCAGGGAGCGAGTTCCACGTCTCCGCGGACGACGTTTGAGGCAATCATCCCCGCAAAGTTCACAGGGTCCTTGGCGCCGCCGTACTGAGGCGCATAGCAAAGCTCAGCCTCCTCGAGATCGAAGACCGTCGCCTTCATCTGGATCGCCTGCGCAATCACATCGATGCGGCGTGCCACGCCCTGTTCACCCACGCCTTGCGCGCCCAGCACAAGCCCGTCGGATTTCCGGAACAGCAGCTTGAGATGAATGGCCTGTGCCCCGGGATAGTAGCCCACGTGATGGCCGGGATGTAGGTAGACGACCTCAAAGTCTTTCACTCCAGCTCGGCGCAGCGATTTCTCCGTAGCTCCGGTCAAAGCAACCGTCAGGCCCAGGAACCCGCAGACTGCCGTGCCCTGGACTCCCCTGAACTTCGTATCCCGGCCGCAGATCGCATCCGCCGCAACGCGCCCCTGGCGATTCGCCGAGCCGGCTAACGGAAGCAGTTCCCATTGCCCTGTGACCCAGTTCTTTACCTCGACTGCATCCCCAATCGCCCAGATGTGCGGATCGCTCGTCTGCATCTGGTCGTTAACATGGATTCCGCCGCGCTCTCCGATCTCTAACCCAGCGCTGCGCGCTAACTGTGTCTCTGGCCGCACGCCGATGGAAAGGATCACAAGCTCCGCGTCAAATGCCGCTCCGCCTTGCGTACGAACAATCAGGCCGCCATTGCCGCTCTGCTCGAACCCCACAACGCCTTCGCCCAGCACGAGGTTCACACCGTGAGACTCCAGGCGCTGTCGTGCATACTCCGCCATCTCGGCATCGAGCGGCGGTATCACCTGCTGTGCGAGCTCGACGACGTTCACGGAGATGCTGCGATGCTGCAGATTCTCTGCCATCTCCAGGCCGATAAAGCCGCCGCCCACAACCACTGCGGTCCTCGGCTTTCTGGTCTCGATCCAGTTCCGAATCTCGCGGCTGTCGGGTACGCTGCGCAGGGTGAAGATTCCCGGCAGGTCGATCCCGGGCCAGGCTGGCCGAATCGGCGCAGCCCCGGGGGAGAGCACAAGAGCGTCATAAGGTTCCTCGCTCTCGGTTCCGGTCTCAAGGTTCTTGACCGTCACAGCGCGCCGCTCGCGATCAATCGCCAAAACTTCGCGTTTCGTGCGCACTTCGATATTGAATCGACTGCGGAAGAGCTCTGGCGACGCCAGCAATAACTTGTGTTCGTCGTGAATCACGTCGCCCACGTAATATGGCAAGCCGCAGTTGGCGAAGGAGACATAGGGCCCCTTGTCGAGCACCAGAATCTCTGCCTTCTCGTCAAGCCCGCGCACACGCGCCGCGCAGGTTGCCCCGCCCGCCACACCACCTACAATCACAACCCGCTTTCCGCTCATGGCCCCTCGCTTCATGCCTTCGACGAGTTCAATGATGGCAGCCGTGATCGCAGAGGCGATCTTCCGTCTCCAGCGTTCCATCCAGATATCGCTGGATGAGAACTGCCGGAGCCTCTGCCGGTGCACCAGAAATCACATCGATCGACGCGCCGTGTAACAACGAGCGTGCATGAGCGCCCATGCCTCCTGCTATGACGAGGGTCACACCGCGCTCTTTCAGCCACAGAGGCAACAGACCATGTCGATGCTCGGGCGCCGGGATCTCCTCACTTGAGATCACGGTCTTTGTCCCCGGCGCAACGTCAATCAGGGCAAATTTAACGCAATGCCCGAAATGAGGATCCAAAAGTTCTCCCTGCATGGGAATAGCAATTCGCATAAAAGCGTTTCCTTTCAGTGGACTGCCTCGCCTGTCGGACATAGCAACCCTTTGACGGTGGTATATGTAAGCAACACCTACATCATAATCGGATGTCTTCCCCCTCGGAAATGTCCTTACCTGAAACAGATGTATTTCGCATCTAGCTGCAACCTATGTTATGTTGAATTGGCGACCTGGCAATAGAATCAGGCCGCATGGAGAATGGACATGCCGCGAAAAATCTGTGTGCGCCATGGCAAGGGCTACGCTTGTTCCTGCGGCATGGGCAATCTCTACCGATTCATCGAGCCGGTCGTTCTTCATCTCCTCCAAATCAAGGGCCGCTCGTGCGGATACAACCTTTGCTCCGATTTGCAGGAGCACGCGCTCACCGACGCTGAGATCGACAAGGCTGCGCTTTACCGAACTCTCCGGCAGTTGGAGGCAAACGGCAACGTCAAGTCCGCTTGGGAAACAGGCGATGTCGGTCCGGCGCGTCGGGTCTATCGGCTGACAAAGAAGGGCGAGGAGCACCTGGAGGAATGGGCGGTGGTCCTGGAACACCTATCGAAGTCCATGGATCGGTTTGTGCGCGACGCGCGAAAGTCACTGAAGAAGCCCACTTCAGTGAGAGCCAGCGCTGCGTAGCGCGGGCTTCAAGCTCGCTCCGGCCTCAAACTACGTGCGCGCGAACGGAGGCGGACTGCTAGCTTCCATCGCGAATTACGCGGCACGACTCAATATCGAAGCTCACCTCGCCGATGGTAAGCAGTGTCTGATCGCGGAACCTCTCAACAAAGCGAACGAATCGCCACACTTCGGCGAAATTACTTACCAAACCAAGCGAAACGCGAATGGCGCCGGCGCTCTTATGTCCTCGGGTCCTCATCAGCCGCATGAAACTGAACAGATTGATGTCCGGAGTCATTGCCAGCGCGGCTTGCATATCCTCCTCAGTTAGTCCCTCGGCGGTCTCGCCGCTGCCGGGATTGCAGAAGCAGCCCGTGCGCAAGGAAATGCCTTCATGGCCGGCCAGTTCTTCCACTCGCCGGTAGTCCAGCAGATGCCCGTCTGGATCGTACATGTTCAGCGTGATCGTTCCGCCGCGAGCTTGGGTTGTCATCGGCCCGTAGATTCGCACCATCGCGTGGCCGTTGCTATGCCGCAACGCCAGCAACTCCTCAAGAACCCATCCCGTCAAACAGCGCACGCGTTCGCCAATGGTCTCGACGCCGATTGACTCAATATGGCGTAGCCCGATTTCGACAGCAGGGATCGCGAGGTAGTTCAGCGTGCCGTCCTCAAACGCGGCTTCGCCCTGCGATAGCACATGACCCTGCCCCTGAACCGATGCAAAGTTGACCGTTCCACCCGCAAACCAAGGGCGGCGCAATTTGGGCAAAACAGATCTGTGCACAAACAGCGCGCCTACCCCCGTCGGGTACCCGAACATCTTGTAGAACGAGATGACTACGAAGTCGGGCTGCACGTCTGTCAAGTCAAGCCGATTGGTGGGAACGTAGGCGGCCGCATCGAGAAACACGCGCCATCCCTTGCTTCTTGCTTTCGCCACGAGTTCGAGCGGGTGCTTGACCCCGGACACATTGGATTGGGCGGGAAAGGCGAAGAGATTCTCCCGGGCCGGATCGGCCTGATTCAGCAGACCTTCCAGCCGCTTGAAATCGAGGCGTAGCGCGGGCGGCACGAGTGGTGCGTAGCGAACCTCGGCGCTCTTGGCACGCGCAAATTCACGAATCCCGTTCACTGAATTGTGGTTGTCGAAGGTAAGCAGGAAGCGTCCGCCCGGAGCAAACGGGAACGACTCGCCCACCAGCTTCAGGCCGCCGGAAGCGTTCGCCGTGAATACGAGGATGTAGTCTTCAGGCGACGCATGGAAATAGCGCAGGACATATTGGCGGCAGCTTTCAACGTAGCGGGTCGTCTCGGCCGAGGACGGGTTGGACGAATGTGGGTTGCCAAATACGCCAGAATGCAGCAAGGCGGAGTGCTTCTCAATTTGCGATTGCGCGTAGAGCGAACCGCCTGTGTAATCCAGGTATACCTGGCCCAGGTCATCTAGACGGCGGTACTCCGTGGCACGCAACTCATCGAGCACAGCCGTTCTGGCATATTCGGGGAACCGTTGAATGAAGTCCGCATACGCCGCGTCGATCTTCCCTTCCACGCCCTTGAAGTCCGTCGCCATTCAGGTGACCGTATGCCTTTCCCGTACGCGCGGAGCTGAACCGCAGTACCCCTAGTCTTCACATGCCATATCGCCGCAGCAGGCGTCACCTTGGCCGCAACATGCGCCGCCAAAATCGCATGCTGAACGCGCATCAGAAATCGAGGGCGCGCTTCCCTTCGAGATTGCGCCTGCCCCGCCGCTAATTAGCCTCTTCACGTCGCCGCCGCACTCCGGGCATACAGAAATCGGCGGGTCCGACATCTTCTGTCGCCGTTCAAAGTGATAGCTGCACGCTGCGCACTCGTATTCATAGGCTGGCATCGCAATTCCTCTCCAGTTCAGGTTCTATAAAGATCGTATGAAGGCCCGGCAGGTCGTTCCAATACAGCCGGGCCTTGCACTTGGCAAAAATTCGCCACGCATCAGAGTATTCTCTCGCATGCCGGCATCTTGCCACCGCGCACCACCGCGCGAACGATCTTTGCTTAGCGCATACCGGCGCCCGCTCCGACAATTTCCTTCGCTTCCTCGGTCTCCACTTTGGCCCCATTGCCCAGTTTCTTGAAGCACAGGAACCAGTCGACACAACGCAGCGATGGGTCTTTTGATTCCACGCGCTCCTTTGCCGCACCGCACGAGCCTGGCGGCGGAACGATGACCTCTTCACCCGGTTTCCAGTCCGCCGGCGTCGCCACACCGTACTTATCAGATGTTTGCATGGCGATGAGGAGCCGTTTGATCTCCTGGAAGTTGCGTCCGTTGCTCAGGGGGTAGTAAAGAATCGCCCTCACCTTGGTCTCCGGATCAATGAAAAACACAGCGCGAACCGCCTGTGTCGTGCTCGCAGAGGGCTGCAGCATGCCGTAGGCGCGCGCAACCTCCATCGTGAGATCGGATATGACGGGGAACGTTACTTCCACTTCGCGATGCTCTCGGAACGTCACCCTCTCGCGAATTGTCCGCAACCACGCAATGTGACTGAAGGTGCTGTCAATCGAAAGGCCCACAAGCTCGCAATTGAGGTGACGAAACTCTTCCTGCATCGATGCGAAAGTAATGAATTCCGTCGTGCAGACTGGAGTGAAGTCTGCCGGATGGCTGAAGAAGATCACCCACTTGCCTCTGTAGTCGCCGGGGAATTTGATCCGTCCTTGCGTCGTATCTGCTTCAAATGACGGTGCATTCTCTCCGATCAATGGTAGATGACTGACTGTTTCACACATGGTTCACATCCCTTTCTGTGCCGGTCGCCCAAACTGGCTCGTAAGACGCACTTTTGACTCAAAACTCGATCAACGAATGGCCCTGTCGGCACTTGTATCCAAAACTGCGGAAAAATCTCCCGCCGTGATGGTGGTCACAATGGTCACCAATCGCCACCGGTTCCTTAAAGAAAATTGATTCGGGAGCTGTAACGAATTCCCCTCCACATGGCTTTCTTTCTATGAATGCACCTAATTAAGGACAGCCACAACAATGAGATTTCACATCCAGAAGGCTCGATGGCTCGCGCTTCTATATGCCCTGGCAGGCGTGGTCGCTGCGGCGCAAGAGCCACTGACCCTCCAGCAGGCCATTCAGCAAGCTCTCGGCGCGAGCCCCGAAGCCAAAATGGCCTGTGCGGGCACCCAGGAAGCGAAAGCAAATGCGTCGCTCGCCCGCACACAACTGATTCCGCAGCTCAACTTCACTGAGGACATCTCGCGCGGCGACGATCCGGTGTATGTCTTCGGCTCCAAGCTGCGGCAGCAGGCGTTTACTCAGGCCGATTTTGCCCTGAACGCGTTGAACCGGCCCCAGCCGATCGGCGATTTTGCCTCGCGGTTCTCCGGATCGTGGATGGCCTTTGACACCTTCAGAACGCAAAAGACCATCCATAGTGCCGACCTGATGAAGAAGAGTGCGGACTCTTCGGCACAGGCGGTGAATCAGAAGATCGTCCTCGACGTCGTCGACGCCTACCAGTCGGCGCTTTACGCCGAGCGGCAGATTTCGATTGCCCAGCACGAGCAGGAGACCGCTGAGACTCTGCTCAGTTCGGTCAACGATCACGTGAAGGCCGGGCTCGCGGTGGAATCGGACCGCATGTCCGCCGAAGTGAACGTGGCCGCTCGTAAGCAGGAATTGATTGCCGCGCAAGGCGAGCTGGAGATGGCGTGGGCTCAGCTCCGCGCGGCAATGGGCGCGCCCGATCTGGCCGAGACTACACTCCAACCCATCACGCCGCACGACTTTCCGCAGGCCACCCTCGATGAGGAGTTGCAGACCGCCCTGAAAACCCGCTCCGACCTGGCGGCGCTCAACCAGGTGGAGTCGGCGCAGGCAGAGGCTGTCAGTGCGGCCAAGGTCGGCTTTGGTCCGCGCGTCAGCGCCTACGGCAACTGGGAACAGGATCGCCCGACCTTTACCGGCGCGAGTGGCGACAACTGGGTCGCTGGCATGCAGATCAGTATTGACATCGCTCCCTTCAGCAAGCGTGCGCAACTGGAGCACGAGGCCGCGACAAAAGATCATGTGGACGCGCAGGTCGCCAGCTATCGCCAGCAAGTGCGGCTTCAAGTCACGCAGGCGCATATTCAACGGCAGACCGCGCAGCTCTCGCTTCAAACGGCCCAGGCGGCTCTCGATCAATCAGCTGAGAGCCTGCGCATCCTACGCAATCGGTACGGCGCGGGTCTTGCCACCATTACTGACCTGCTCCATGCCGAAGATGCCGAGCGGCAGAGCCAAACGAACTACTGGCATGCCGTCTACAGCAATGTTGTCGCCTATGCTCAACTGCTTTTCGCGACGGGAAAGTTGACGCCCGATGCGGCGGAGGAATTGCAATGAAGCTTATTTTGTCTGGATGCTTTCTGGCTGCTGCTTCGGTCATCGTGGCCGGCTGCCACTCCGACGTGACGGCAAAGCCTGCGCCCGCCGAAACCGTGGAGGCGCAGGTGGTCGAAAGCCAGTTGCGGCAAATGCCGGTGAACGTGAACGCTGTCGGAACGCTTCACGCGCGTGAAACATCAATTCTTTCCGCGCAGGTGGTTGGCCGCGTCCAGCAGGTCCTGGTACGCGAAGGCGACTACGTCTCAGCGGGTCAAACGCTGGCGATTCTCGACGACGCCACGCTGCGCGCAACGGCCGAGCAGGCCGACGCCGCTGTAGCCGCGGCCCAGAACCAGCAGATGGCCGCGAAAACCAACGCCGATCTCGCCTCGAGCACGCTCGCCCGTTACAAAATGCTGCAGGAACAAAAGAGCGTGAGCCCGCAGGAGATGGACGAAGTCACGCGGCGGGCGGAAGCCTCAAATGCTCAAGTGGCCGCCCTCAATGCGCAGGCAAACGCCGCAAAGGCGCAAGCCAGCGGTGCGCACACGATGCTGCAGTACACGCGCATTCGGGCCCCGTTTGCCGGAGTGATCACAGCGCGCATGGTCGATCCCGGAGCGCTGGCTGCTCCCGGCGTGCCGCTACTGCAAATCGACAGTGACGGCCCATTGCAACTCCAGGCAACGATTGACGAATCGGCCCTTGCCGCGGTTCACATCGGCATGAGCGTTCCGGTGAGCGTGGACGGGGCGTCGATCGCAGGCGAAACCGGCAAAATGGAAGAGATCGTTCCAGCTGCCGATCCTTCGAGCCACACCTTCCTGATCAAAATTGGACTTACCACATCGAAGCAGCTTCGTGCCGGCATGTACGGAACAGCCGAAATCCCTACCGGCACACATCAGGCAATTCTGGTGCCCGGTTCAGCGATCGTCACGCGCGGTTCGCTGCCGTGCGCTTATGTGCTCGACAGCAACGGCATCGCGCAACTTCGCTACGTCACTACTGGCGCAGCCCAGGGAAGCATGGTTGAAGTCCTTTCGGGTGTCTCGGCAGGCGAGAAACTCATCGACAATCCGGCCGATCGCGATCTTGCCGGAAAGCGCATCGAGGCGCGCAATGAGGTCCAGCCATGAATCAGAACTCCCACGTGGCTGGACTTGGTCTCGCTGGCCGTCTGGCGCATGCATTCCTGAATTCAAAGCTCACGCCGCTCATTATTGTTGGGTCGCTGGCGCTTGGCGTCTTCGCGGTTGCCATTATTCCTCGCGAAGAGGAGCCGCAGATTCTGGTTCCGATGCTTGACATCACCACTGCTATGCCTGGTGCATCGCCGGCCGAGGTCGAACAACGAGTAACCTTGCCCATTGAAAGTCTTGTCCATCAGATCTCGGGCGTTGAATACGTCTACTCGACATCCAGCCCCGGTCAGAGCCTCGTCATCGTACGTTTCCTCGTGGGTACCCCGCAGGAAGACGCGCTGATCAAGGTGTACAGCAAGCTCTACTCGAACTTCGACCGCATGCCGCCGGGCGTCACTCAGCCCATCATCAAGGCACGCTCCATCGACGATGTACCCATCCTTTCGCTCGCGCTTTGGGGTCCGCGCTACAACCCATACCAACTCCGCGCCATTGCCGACGAGATCCAATACAACATCAATCAGATCTCCGACGTCTCAGAAACCAACGTCATTGGCGGACTACCGCGAACCATGCGCGTTGTCCTGAGCACGGCGAAACTCAACGCCTACGGCCTGTCGCCCATGATGATTGTTGGGCGGCTGCAGGCGGCAAATGCCGGACTGCAGGCGGGCAGCTTTGCTGAGAACAACAGTGAGATTCGTGTCGACGCAGGGAATCTCTTCACCAGCAAGAAGGACCTTGAATCCGTTGTCGTCTCCGTCGACCATGACAAGCCTGTCTTCCTGCGCGATGTCGCCGATCAAATTATCGACGGGCCAGCCGAGCCTACTGACTACGTGGTCTTCGGCACAACGAACTCCACTGCAGCTGCCGGCCAGGCTCCCGCGCAATACCCCGCTGTGACGATCACCGTAGCCAAGCGCAAAGGCACGAATGCTACCGACATCGCCAACACAGTGCTCAAGCGCGTGCACGAGATGCAGGGAACCACCATTCCCAACGATGTGACCGTTACCACTACGCGCAACTATGGCGAAACGGCGAAGGCCAAGTCCGATGAGCTGCTCGAGCACCTGCTCCTCGCCACGCTTTCCGTCACATTCCTGGTTGCATTGTTCCTGGGCTGGCGCGAGTCGGGCGTGGTCCTGCTGGCAATTCCAGTCACGCTTGCCCTCACGATGTCGGTCTTTTACCTTCTCGGTTACACCATCAACCGCGTCACCCTGTTCGCGCTCATCTTCAGCATCGGCATTCTTGTCGACGATGCCATTGTCGTCGTCGAGAACATGGTGCGCCACTTCCGATTGCCTGAGAATCAGAACCGCTCCTGCAGCGACGTGACCATCGAAGCGGTCGCCGAAGTCGGGAATCCAACCATCCTGGCCACATTCGCCGTCATCGCCGCCGTACTGCCCATGGCCTTTGTACGCGGCCTCATGGGCCCCTACATGCGACCCATTCCCGTCGGTGCATCCGCGGCCATGCTCTTCTCGTTGATGGTGGCGTTCGTTGTGTCACCGTGGGCCGCCATGCGGCTGCTTGGCAAGCATCTCGGCGGAGCCAAGATTCTCGAACCCGAGCACGAGAACTGGCGCACGCGGCTCTATCGCAAGGTGATGTCGCCGCTCATCGCCTCGGGCCGCAACCGGCTCTTCTTCCTCATCGGCGTTGCGGTACTGCTGCTCATCTCAGTTGCTTTCGTCCCGCTGGGATGGGTACGCGTGAAGATGCTGCCCTTCGACAACAAGAGCGAGTTCCAGGTGGTCATCAACATGCCCGACGGCACACCACTAGAGCAAACTGCGCGCGTGGCGCAGGCGCTGGGCAATGAGCTGGCAAAACAACCTGACGTGCTCAACTACCAGGAATATGCCGGAACCTCCGGCCCGTACAACTTCAATGGCCTCGTGCGCCATTACTACATGCGCCACCTGCCCAACCAGGCCGATATCCAGGTGAACTTGGTGCCGGCCAAGGAGCGCCACGATCAGAGCCACGTGATTGCCAAGCGGCTGCGGCCTCTGCTCATCGCCATTGGTAATCAATATGGAGCGCGCATCCAGGTCAGCGAGGTCCCGCCGGGGCCGCCCGTGATTCAAACGCTCGTGGCGGAAGTCTATGGCCCCGATCTCGACGGCCAGACCCGCGTCGCACAGCAGATTAAGTCCATCTTCCAGCACACACCGGGCGTGGTTGACACCGACTGGTACGTCGAAGATCCCGAGCCGCGCCTGATCATCCGCGTGAACGAGGTGAAGGCGGCGCAGAATGGCATTGCGGTTGCCGACGTGACGCACGCGCTCGCCCTTGCCTCCTCGGGAATGGAAGTCGGTCTGTTGCACGATGGAGATTCAAGGGAGCCAATTCCTGCGGTTGTTGAGCTTGCGCGGCCCGACCGCTCTTCTGAGCAGGCGCTCGAAAATATCCATCTTCGCGGAGTGGACGGATCAATGATCTCGCTGCGTGAGCTTGTCACGATCGACCACGAGACCATCCAACGGAGCATCTATCACAAAAACCTGAAGCGCGTGGTGTATGTCACCGGTGACCTGGCAGGTGCCGAAGAGAGTCCGGTTTATGCCATTCTGAAGATGAACCAGCAACTCGATCATCTTACGTTGCCCGCCGGGTATACACTCAAGCGCTACAATGCCGTCCAGCCGGAATCCACCGACCACTACTCGATGAAATGGGACGGCGAATGGCACATTACGATCGAAGTCTTCCGCGACCTCGGTCTGGCCTTCGCCGCAGTGCTCATCCTTATTTATGTACTTGTGGTCGGTTGGTTCCGCTCGTTCATCGTGCCGCTCATTATCATGGCGCCAATTCCCCTGACGCTTGTGGGCATTCTTCCCGCGCACGCCTTACTGGGCGCGTTCTTCACGGCCACGTCGATGATCGGCTTCATCGCGGGCGCTGGCATCATCGTCCGCAACTCCATCATCCTTGTCGATTTCATCGAGCTTCGTCGTCGCCAGGGCGCGCCGCTTGCAGAGGCTGTCATCGACGCCGGCGCCATCCGCTTCCGGCCCATGCTGCTCACCGCGGCAGCCGTCGTAGTCGGCGCCAGCGTGATTCTCACCGACCCCATCTTCCAGGGTCTTGCTATATCGCTCATCGCCGGGGCCGTCGCCTCAACGTTCCTTTCGTGGCCGACGATCCCGATTCTCTATTACATGATTCACTCGCGCAGTGAATCGCAAATCACCTGTGAACCCGAAGTTCACCAAGGAGTATCCCAATGACCGTTGAACGTGGACTGCGCCTGATGGCAGGAGTCATCGTGTTGATCTCAGTTGCATTAGCACACTACCTCTCGCTGTACTGGCTTTGGCTGACCGCATTCGTCGGGCTCAACCTGCTCCAGTCGGCCTTTACTAACTGGTGTCCCGGCATGATGATTCTGCGGGCCATCGGGCTGAAGGACGCGAGTTGCGCATCAAAGTGAGCCGCACATGCATGAAAAACGATTTGACGCGGTCCTGGCTTACCGTCTCGATCTGCCGGAGCGAATTACCTGGCTTCCCCCGGATGAGGTGATTCGCGCTCTGGCTCTGCAAGCCGGAGCTACGGTCGTCGATTTAGGCGCGGGCACCGGCTATTTTGCCTTGCCGCTTGCTCTCGCGGTCGGCGCTAGCGGCCGGGTGATTGCCGTCGACGCGCAAGAGGAGATGCTCGAACTCCTGAGAAGAAGGATCACGTCTTCTGCGGCGTGGAACATCGAGCTGGTCCGCGCCGAGGCGGATGCTATCCCTCTGCCCGACGCCACGTGCGATCTCATTTTTCTCGCCAATGTTTGGCACGAGCTTCCCTATCGGGGGGCTACCCTTGCGGAAGCAAAACGTATTCTGAAAGCCCAAGGCCGCATCGCAATTCTGGACTGGCGGCACGATGTCGAGCCGGAACACGGCCCTCCCCTCGAGCACCGGTTGGCCCCATCGAGTGCGGTTGCGGAACTGGTCGCTGCGGGCTTCCAGCCGGTTTCGCAGCGAAACATCGGCAAGTATTCCTGGCTGGTTCAGGCGGCTGCAGGAGGCCAAGTATGCGACAAACGCCCACAATGACTCGCCACAGAACCCATTCCGGATTACGGTGCATCCATCGATTGATGGATGAGGTCTACCGTGAGATGTATCAGCTGGAGGCAGGTCGTCCCGGAGCAGAGATGGGACTCGCCCTCGCTCTGCTGCGTGCTCGCGTTGCCGCGGATCGTGAATCAGAGAAGAGCAAGGATTGGGGGTGGCTGAAGTCCGTATTTCCGATCTGTCTGAAAATGATTGAGGAATCACTCGATCGCGGCAGCACAGTTGCCTCCTTACTGCGCAACTCCTCCGCCGCTGCTCCGGAATCCTGACTCGTCGCCGTCCCTGGCGCATGCGTACTGCCGAATATACTGGTCACGTAGTTCAATCGCTATGCGGCCAGAGTTGACCAGAGCTTCGGACTTATTGCGCAGCAACTCACCCGAGGCTGTAGCCGAAGCGATCGGTTTACTGCAGGAAACCGTCTTTTCCTTCAGCATGAAAATGTGCAGCCACCGTCAGGACGCCGAAGACACATCGCAGGAAGTCCTTTTCCGGTCGCTCAAACATCTGCCAAAGCTTAAGGACCCATCAGCCCTTGCAGCCTGGCTTTACACCGTCACCCGGAATCGCTGCCATCGCATGCGGAGCACAGCAGCCGACTCGCCGATGCGAAAGTTGTCGCTCGACGAATTGATGCCGGATGAGGCCGAACTCAGCCACCTTTTGCTCGATACGGCCAAATCTCCTGAGGGCAAGCTGTTGCACGCGGAAGAGCGTCAATTGCTGCACCAGGCCCTCCTGCGCATCCCTACACAATTGCGCATCGTTCTCGTTCTGCACGATATGGAGGAGCTCGATACGGAACTGGTAGCGCAGATTCTCAGCTTGCAGGTGGGAACAGTGCGGGTCAGGCTGCATCGCGCGCGTTTGGCGTTGCGGAAGGAAATAGCCCTTATCGTCAAGGGCGCGCAGACCGGCGCATCTGCTCCGCAAAAAAGAAACACATCGCCTCGGAAAGTTGGTGAAGCCAATCGACGGCCCAAGGAATGCCGCGAGCTCTTTGCCAGCCTTTCTGAGTACCTCGACGGCAGAGTTGGGCCCGAGACTTGCGACAAGATGAGTGCGCATATCGCTGGCTGCCCGGCTTGCGTTGCCTTTCTGCGCGACCTGCGCGCTGCCATCGATCGTTGCCGGTTACTGGAAACCCCATGCGATCCTGCAGTTACCTCTCGCCTTCAGGCCATGCTTACCAAGGAATATCTGCGCATGATGGATATGGTCGCTCCAGCAGAAGACGCTGCCGGCGCATAGCGAATCATCGGGTCGATGGCCTTTTGCCTCGTAATAGTTCGTCTCATACAAACCGGCACAGAATCTGTAGGGCTCTTGAAGAGCACGGGAAAACGGAGAGCGATTAGATTGGAGATCTGTACGGGTTTCTAGCTGCGCCATGACAATCACATCTGCGTGCGGACACATGCAGGCGCTGGGAGCTAGGTTCCGAGAAGGCTCGCTGATCGGAGGGGCAAGTACGGGCGTCTGCCTCGATCAACAGATTGAGTCTTTTGCCCTCCATTGCGGTGAAGACAAGCGGAGCTTCGCAGCATAGAGTACAAACCTAGATAAACTCGGCTGATCTCCACTTCGCGCAAGCTGCAGATTGCAGGACGGATTCCCGCTAAACTGCATTGATTGTCGTCGGGTGACTGCTCGATTTGGCCGAGGGGACAACCGTGAGTTTTCGGCAAGGATGCGCAGCATGTGAACCAACTGCCGAAGGGCGGTCAGGTCCCGCTATTATTGGCGAGCAGGGAGTCCATATCATCGCCGACGCCATAGCCCAGATTGTGGCTGATGGTGCGCACACGGTCAAGCCGGACGATTAGGGAGTCGCGGTCGCCCTTAGATAGCTGACAAGCGGCCTTGAGGGCCTGTTCGAACATGTTGACCAGAGCATCGAAGTAGCCTTCATCCTGGTAGCCGACATCGTTGGAGAAGCCAGCAGCACTTTCGCAAAAAAACACCATTAGCTCTGCGAGTCCGGCAGGTTCGCCAACCGCCTTTCTGTAACTGGAAACGGCCTGTTTCGCTTTTGCAACGGAAACATCCTGGTTGCGCAACGGGTCTGGCCAGAGCCAGCGGTCAAGTGTTTCTTTGTAGGGCTTAAGAACGTCCTCGCCCAAGCCAAAGCGGGTGTGAAGGAAGATCTGATTATCCTTGTGGGCGGCATAAAGATCCTGAACTAGGCCGATTAATCCTATCCGGTCAAGGCTGGTGAGCTTTGCCTTAACATCTGTCCATTTGGGCTGCGATCGTGGAGACTCGTTTCGTCATGAGCGTTCAGATTCTTACTCGTTGGGGAACGAATCATATGCCAACATTCCCGGTATGTAGATCAGAAGCAGTACCCCTGGGCCACCCAGTAATGCCAGTCTTTGATAGCTTCGCAGGTCGATTCATCCGGGCTAATGGCAGTTAGTTGAGAGAGCGGGACAGCCATGTTTCGGCTCTGCCAGTGGATCAGCACGAGCATGTCGGTCGAGCATGTATCTTCAGGCGCCAGACCCAGAACGTCTACAGATTCGCCCTTTCGCAAGGGAGAGATTACTTTGGAAATGGCGCATTTTGCCTTGAACGGGAAGCGGATCTTGTCTTCCAGATAGTAGTACCAGCCCATGGCCTGCTCCTCGGGCCCATATGCATCCACGATGATTTCCTCATGGATGCGCTCCTCGCGGACGGGATCGCGCTTTGATTTTGCCATGGCTCTCTATGACTGAAGGAGTTGACGGACACGGGCGAAGCGCAGCAACTCTTCCGCGCCCATTACGGGGTTTTCCAGCCAGACTTCAGCTTCTTCAAGGTCTTCGTCGGGTTCCGATTCAAGGTCAACCTCTTGAGGCGCGAGATATCTGGTTCGTTCCAGGTGATCGAGGTAGTCACGGATCTCCTGTGATGTAAACAGCCGTTGGATTTTACCGATGAAGGCAGGCACCTCGGCAGCGAACAGAGGATCGCGCTCGGCCGCGTGCAGGAAGGAGAAGAGTTTCTCGCCGATCAGATAGTTCAGCGCGTTCTCCAGGCCGAACTTCTCGCTGATACCTTCGGTTGCCGCGCATTGGTCGATCCAGATTTTGTGGAACTCTATGGGGGCGCTGTTCATGCTTTAGTTCTCCTGTCCAGGATACGACGAACCGAGGTTCGACCGATTTTGAGGCGGCGGGAGATTTCAGACTTGCTGAGGCCGGAGCGATGAAGCTTACGGACTTGGCCGGCACGAAGTCCAACGGTTAAGGGTCGGCCCAACCGCTTACCGTTCTGGCGGGCATGAGCGAGACCGGCCCGCACGCGCTCCCCGAGGAGTTCGCGCTCGAAGGCGGCAAAAACGGCCAGCAGCGCGGCCATTGCACAACCCGCCGGAGTGGTCAGGTCCAGGGCCTCGGTGAGCGATACGAAGCCGACGCCGAGATGCTCCAGTTCCTGCAGAGTCGCGAGCAGGTCGGTTACCGATCTTCCCCAGCGATCGAGCCGCCACACCAGCACGACATCGATCTCCCGGCGCCGCGCAGCTTCCAGCAGCTTCTCCCGCAACTGGCGCTGGGTCGCACCGGATCCGACTTCCTTCACTTGCATGGCGATGCTCCAGCCACGCCGTGCGGCATATTCGCGCATAGCGCGGTTTTGCATGGGCAGCGTCTGCTGATCCTGCGTGGAGACGCGGGCATAGAGACCGGCGCGAACCATTTTGGCGTTCTTTTGCCCCTGGCCGAAAACCTTGCCGGATTTCCTGATGCCGGACCGTTGTTTTAAAGGCATTCCATGAGGCTCCCCAGTCATGGCCGCAGACTATCCTTTTCGGCCATCAGGGATTCATCATAGCTCGGCCGAATCGGGGAGCGAAGCGGTTCTCGCCAGAGTCTCGCGATAGTACCATGGCATCCATTCCGCGGGGCAGGCGGCGAGTTCCTGGGAGTGGCGTTGTAACTCGACCAGGTAGTCGAAGGAGTTGGCGCCACACAACTGGCAGGTGTGGATCAGGCTCATGAACAGATCCCCGACCTCGGCACCGTTCAGGGTGCGATAGTACAAGGCGTTCTTGCGATGAAGAACCGCTCGCTTCAAGGCCCTTTCTACTATGTTGTTATCCAGTGGGGCCCCGGCCTGGCGGAGGAACAACGTCAGAGGCAGCCAGTGCCGCAGCAGATAGCTGATTGCCTGGCCGAGCCCAGAGTTAGGCTCGGTTCGGCGTTCGGCCAACTGCAACTCGAGCCAGACATGCAGCTTGTCCATCACAGGTGCGCTGCGTTCCTGATGGAGATGCAGCCGCTGGTCCGGCGTCAGCCCGAGATCCCGTGCTTCGGCATCGTAGCCGTACACCTGGCCAAGCATCTCCAGCACGTAGCGACATTCGGCGGGGAAGTTCTCCGCCACCTCAACGAACTGCCTGCGTCCATGCGCCAGACAGTTGGCCAGAAGGATCTCCGTCCCCGCAGCGAGACGGGGCACATTGCGCGATAGTGCATCGCACATCTGAATCGGGCCAGGCCGTTCTGAGCTGCGCTGTTTCAGCACGTCGGCAAGGTTTTCGCCGGCATGTTTGGATCCGGTGAAGTACAACGCGATCTTCCGTCCCTCGCAAGTGGACACGATCCCGCTGGTAAACACACCGGTGCGCTCGTCCGATGGATCGCGCTCGAGGCGCAGCACGCGCATGCTGGTGTCGTCATTGTGGACCACCTCGCCTTGCGCCGCCTGGCGGATCAGCTCGTCACGCGCCGGCTTGATCGGCCGCGCGGCTTTCTCGACGATCTCCCACTGCGTAGCCGCCGGCAAGGGAATGCCCAACTGCTTTTCCAGTTGCTCCAACCGGTTGAACGGCGTACCGCTGCCGTACTTGAGCTGAGCGATCATGGCCGCGGCCGATTCATCGTACTTATCCTCGCCCATGCCTTCGGGCGACTGCGCCGTGAACACCTGTCCACAGGCGCCGCAACGCAACCGTTCGAGTGAGTAGAGCGTAGCCGCCAACGGCGCTTGGCCCACGAACCGTACCAGCACCTTCGGCTCCTTCTGCCCGTATACATTGCCTTTCCCGCACTCCGGGCAGCGATCGCCGTGGGTCAACGTCTGGTGCTTGATCTCCACTCTTCGAGCGCCACGGAAGGCCTCGGCTCCGTTGCGGCCGTGTCCCGGTGGCGAAGGCGCATCTGGGTCCGGCTGCTTTCCACTGGCGCCCGCTTCGTCTTCGGGCTTCTCCACTACCGAACTGGTTTTCTCCGTGTTGCGCGGCCGCACCAACATCGCCGCCAGGGCATGCAGCGCCTCCCGCAGCTTGTGATGATCTTCTTCGCTCAGCGGTGCCTGACGTGCTCCATCCAGCACCCGGTCCAGTTCCTCCAGGTTCACATCGATGCGGCGCCGGGTCTGCTTCACACGGCACCGCCCAGCAGTTCGCGGAACCGCCTGGTCAGCGGATAGCCCAGAACCTCCTTGATCGACCGGTTCGGAACATAGCTGTTCGATTGCTTGCCCCGACCCGTCGTCCGACCCAGCAGCACCCAGTTAGCCGCCCGATAACAGGTCCCGCGAAAACGCTCCGGATCGACGAACGTCTCCAGGAAGTAAATCGGATGCCCGTACAGTTTCTCCCAGTCCTCAGAGATCCGCGCCGCCATGCGCCCCAGGATGTGCGAGGCCAGATGCTCCACGCGCACCCATGGCAGGATCAGGAAGCGCGTGTTGTAGGCGATAAAATGGATGCGGCTGCGCCGCGTCGCGGCATCCCAGCCGATGTAGTGGTCGCGGCTGGCCAGGTGGCGCGGCGCCGATGACCAGGCCAGGCAAGCGATGGGCCGACCTCCTGCCCACACCAGATATTTCAGGTGTTCGCCAACCGGCTGTTCATAGCCCAGATAGTGATGTTCCTCCATCAGGCTGTTGAACAGCGGCTCCTGCGCGGTCCGCCGCACCTGCTCGAACTCGAGCGGCTGCAGTTTGCGCAAGCGATCTTCGATGGGTGTCTTATCGATCAGCACCGGCTCCGGCCGGGCTCTGTGTGCAAGCGGATTATGCCGCACGTAATTGACCGGCTGTAGCGTGATCTGGCCGGCCCGCTCCAGCATAAGCAGCATGCCTCGGCACACCATGTCGCGCAACGCGCCATTCGCCTGGCGCCACTGCCAGGCTTCGCACAGACGGACCGACAGCTTGCGGCGGCTCTCCCCGGTGTGGCGCTCGATCAGCGCACGTATATATAGGATGTCTTCCGCGCCGATCTCCCGCCCGCGATATCGGAACTGGCTCATTGCCCAGCAGTATGAAGCGGTCTTTTTTGGAACGCAAGGGAAAAATGCGGCCTTACGCGACGGCGTTCACTCGCCGCCACATCGGCGCGGCGCGCACCCGCGATACATCGCCGGCTGCCATTAGCAACTGCGCCTCATAAGCCTCCAGCGCCTTGGCCGGTGAGTTCGATTCCGGCCACCACCGGAATTTTCCGTGGGAAAGACGCTTTTGCGCCAGCCAGTATCCCTGACCGTCATACGTAAGTACGCGTATCGACGTCCCTCTGCGGCTTCTGAAAACGAAAACACAGCCGCCAATCGGATCCTCAGAAAGCTTCTCCTGGCAGACGCGAACAAGAGAATCGATACCCTTGCGTCCGTCTACGGCCTCGATCGCAACCAGGACGCGCATCTGCGCGGTGATATGAATCATCGCTCCGCTTCCCGCCAGGCGCGAAGCAGGCTTCCCCAATCGGGCGCCCCGGAGCCCTTCCACTGAATGCGCATCTTGCCGCCACTCTGAGACTCGAACTCGATCACGCACTCCGCTCCGGCCGCCGCATAGGGCGCAACCAATTCCACGAATCCCGGCGTTCGAGACGTTTTCTTTTCTGCGATCTCTGTAACGCCTCCGAGCCGGCGCTTCAGTCCCATATAGTCCAGGCGCAGCGGATGCGCTACCGCATTCAGACCATGCTGACCCGCCAGTTCTACCGCCGCACGCCACAGCGCTTCTGGAATCCTAGCCCGATGCGCATGGGAACTGCGAAACTGATCCAACTGGCGTTGCAACTGCACGATGGGCTCTGGAATAGGCTTGTTGCTCTTGTCGTTCAATCTCACCCGACCTCAACGGATATCTGAACGTAACAATGCAACCTACCCGACGTCACGCAGCCCTGCCGAAAACACACAAAATACCCAGCGGGTGGAGCGCATCCAGCTTCTTCCCGATTGCCGACAACGCCGGCGACGTCATGCCTGCAATCACTTTCTCGGGCAAGCCGTTTGGCGCAACCTGGAGCGAAGCCTACTTCCCGTGGAAGAACGGCTATGAAGGATTTGAATACCGGGACGATCTTTCCTGGACGAAAGGCCGTCACCAGTTCAAATTCGGTGCGGGCGTACTGCACGATTACAAGAACCAGCAGTTGCAGGCAAATACCCAGGGAACGGCCAACTTCAGCTCGAGCAACACCAACTTCTCAGGCGATGCCTACATCGACTTCATGCTGGGCCTTGCCAACAGCTTCACCCAGTTGCAGTATCTGTCTGACAAGCACTGGGTCAACAACAACTACAACGCTTACGTCAACGACAACTGGCATATCTCGCAGCGGCTGGTGTTGAACCTCGGCATACGCTATGACGGCATGCCGCACGCCTTTGAGCGGTACAACCAGTTCGCAAACTTCGTGCCTGCGTTCTACAACACGTCGCTGGGCAATCCTGTCACAGCGGCCGGAACGCTCGATCCGACCAAGCTGACAACGTTCAGCTGCTCGACCACGCGCTGCAATACCAACGGAGAGCAGTTCTATCTCAATGGTCTTGCGGAAGCAGGGGTAAGCGGCTTCCCGCGTGGAAACGTGCAGAACCGGTACCTTACCTGGCAGCCGCGTATCGGGTTCAGTTATGACGTCCTCGGAAACGGGAAGACGGTACTCCGGGGCGGCGTGGGCATGTTCTATGAGCGCGTTCAAGGCAACGATGTTTACAACGCGGCTTTGAACCCGCCATTTGCCTATCAACCTTCGGCAAACAACGTGATGTTCTCGAATCCGTTTACCAGCGCGCTGACGGGACAGACCACATCACAGAGCTTCCCGTCGACCATGACCAGCATCAAGTACAACTATCCGCCTCCGGGCACGGCAGACTTTAGCCTCGGTGTCCAGCGGCAGCTTGCACCGTCGGTCATTGCCGTGGTCCAGTATGTAGGCTCGGCCGGCTGGGATCAGAACGACGACCGGTCGATCAACGCTCTGCCTTTGAGCGACTTGACTGACCGCCAAAAGGTTGCCGGTGGCACAAGCGCCAATCTGTACCGTACCTTCCCTGGGTACAGCACCATCACCCAGGAGGAAAACGAAACCAACTTCAACTACAACTCGCTGCAGGCCGGGCTCCGCATGGAAAACAAGCACGGACTGACCACGCAGCTCTCGTACACATGGTCCCACAACATCGACATCGGCCAGAACGACCTGGCTGGGCTGACTGCTCCGTGGAATGCAAAGTACGACAAAGGCAGCGATGCCGGTCTTGATCGCCGTCACATCTTCAATGCGAGCTACGTTTACGATCTGCCGTTCTTCCAGAAGTCGGATAACCTGGCAGCACGTGAAATCATTGGCGGCTGGTCGATCTCCGGTATCACCACGTTGGAGACAGGAACTGCGAATAGCGTAAGTCTGTCAGGCGTGGATACGGTGGGTCTCGGCAACGGCGGAAATCGTCCCGACCTGGTTTCGCCGGTGGTCTATCTGAATCCAAAAGCGTCAATCAACGGATCGTACGGCCACTATTTCTCCAAGGTCTCTTTTGCCACACCGGCAACAGCCTGGAGTGGCAACAGCACAACCAACGGATACGGCACGGCCAGAAAGGATACGGTCAAGCTTCCTCCGTGGGACCTTTGGAACCTTTCACTGTTCAAGGTCATTCCGCTTACCCCGGGTGAAGGCACGAAGCTTGAACTTCGGTTTGAGTCCTTCAATACCTTCAACCACACCATCTTCACAGGCGTAGACTCCAGCAGCGGCGACGGAAACTTCGGTTCCGTAACGGGCGACTTCTCCTCTCGCGTGCTGGAACTGGGCGGAAAGATCACCTTCTGAACTGGAACATTTCATAACTTGGGCGCGGCATGGGAAGCTATGCCGCGCCCTTTTTCTGCGCATTTTCTGCCTTAAATGATTGGCATGGCGCCCGCAGTGAGGGCTGTTGTGAACTTATTTGTTAAATGCGGTTTTGCCGCCGGCATGCTTGCGATGGCATGAGTGCAATGCATTGCTCAGTCGCCGTCATTCAGCCAGGAGCGCAGACAGCGCTCGCACTCGAACAAAGTCGACAGTTTGTTGAGGCTGCAGGCGGAGACAAGTTTGGGAGCGCAGTGCACACGAATCTTAAGGGCAGACACCCGGATCTTCATTTGCACGATCTGCCTGCCGGTTCACGCAGCTCAACATGATTGACCGTCCGGGCCGGCCTTTCTTCGGTCTAGGTGAGACCCGCTCTGGCGAACGGAGGGCATGTGCTAGAGGTCCATAGCACTTTAGTAACACTTACTTACGGTTATCTTAGTTTCGCATTAGCTGAAAAATGGTTACCATCTATCCCACGGTAATTTGTTTTGGAGGGCAGCCACAGGCTGACCCTCGCACTGAAACTCGCCCCGGAATTGCACCAGGTTTAGTTCATTTGGGGGAACGAAACCTGCAGATTCTGCTCCCGGACAACGTGTCGATTCGAGGTTCGGCCGGGAATGGGGCAGTTACCTCAAGGAGCACTGAACACCGTGAGTGCAGCAGACGTGTCACAAAAACTCGGCACCAAACAAACAGACGCCTACGGAGCCGATCTCTTGTCGGTTGCCTTGATTGGGCCGCACGAGGAAAGACGCGCCGCAGTAGCCAAGGCACTTGATGAAACGCGCCAGGTCAATACCCGGGAGTTCGATTCCTATCCTCCGGAATCAGAACACATGCAAAGGCTGCTGACGTCGTTCGACGTTCTCATTCTCGACCTGGACAGCGACCCCGAAGTGGCTGTGCGACTCGTGGAACAAGCGAGAGCCCGCAACGAAGCCACGATCATGGTCTATTCGGAGAATCCCGATCCGAAGCTTGCGGTTCGCCTGATGCGCGCCGGCGCGAGTGAATACCTGCTTCTGCCCCTGGAGCAAGGCGCGATGGCCGAGGCCCTGGTTCGGAGCACAAACACCAATCATGAGCAACCTATTCCTGGAGAGAAGGGAGAAGGGAAGCTGCTGGTCTTCGCCGGCTCCAAAGGTGGATCCGGGGTTACGACGATGGCCTGCAATGTTGCGATCGCGCTGGCGCAGAATTCCGACCAGAAAACCCTGCTGATCGATCTCGCTCTTCCTATTGGAGACGCGGCACTGTGCCTGGGGATCGCAGCGGGTTACTCGACGGACGACGCTCTACGGAATATCGACCGGCTGGATGCAACGTTCCTGAAGAATCTGCTGGTCAAGCATCGGTCAGGCGTCTTTGTGCTGGCCGCTCCCACCAAGATTCCTGAAATTGAAGTTTCCAATAGCGCCATCGTGAAGCTGATGGCAATTGCGCGGCGCGAATTCGATCACGTGATCGTGGATGTGGGATCGAGGATTGACGTTGCGGCAAAGGTTCTGTTCGAAGATGCTTCAAGGGTTTATCTCGTTACCCAGACCGGCATCTCGGAACTGCGCAATTCCAATCGGCTGATCTCACAGTTCTTCGCTGAAGGAAGCCCGAGCCTCGAAGTGGTGATCAACCGGTTTGATTCGCGCTTTCACGAGACGACGAACGAAGATGTCGTGGCCAAGGCTCTGGGCAGGCCGGTGCGGTGGAAGATTCCAAATGATCAGGATGCTGCGCGCGCGCTGCAGTACGGCGACACGGGGCTGTCAGAAACGCGCATTTCGCGGATCAGCCTGGAGATGGCCAGCTCCATTACCGGACGCCCGATTCCACAAGACAGGAAGCGGGACTATGAGCCCAAAATCCCGGGCAAAAGTGCTGCGCAGGCGGACGCCGGCAAGGATGACTATGTGAGACCTGCGAACCTGGGTTCGGATCATGCGCGCGCGACTCCGGTCATCACATGGCCGACGCCCGAACCGATCGCCTATGGAAACAAGCTCACCTTTGCCCAGCTCAATGCGACAGCATCGGTGGACGGGACTTTTGTGTACACACCCGGCCCTGGCTATGTGCTGCCGGTAGGAACGCACACGCTGTGGGTTACATTCACTCCGGCAGACCTGGGCGGCTACTTGCCGTTTCAGTCGGCTATTTCAATCGTTGTGACCAGGGCAACACCGCACCTGTCATGGTCAACACCCGCCGACATTATCTATGGCAAAGCCCTGGACGATGCGCAATTGAATGCCTCGGCGTCGGTACCCGGGAAACTCGAGTACTCTCCCGCGGCGGGCGAAGTGCTTACTCCGGGACCTCATACACTCTCGGTGAAATTCACACCGACAGACAGCACGAACTACACCACAGCAGAGGCGACGGTATCGATCGCGGTGGCCAGAGCCGCATCTGCCATTCAATGGCCCACACCCGATGCGATCAGCTACGGCACACATCTGAGCGTGACCCAACTTTGTGCCACAGCATCGGTTCCAGGAACATTCGAGTACAACCCAGGGCTGGGAGCGGTGCTGGCGGCTGGAGAGCACAAACTTTCTCTGGCCTTCACGCCGACCGATCGATTGGGCTACTCCATATCGCACTGTGCGGTCTCGCTCACGGTTGCCAAGGCAGCACCGGTCATCACTTGGCCGTCACCGGAACCGATTGCGCAGGGCATCGCGCTCAGCGCCGCCCAACTGCAAGCGACAGCATCAGTGCCGGGAATCTACACATATAGACCCGCAGCGGGTGAGATTCTCGCACCAGGAGTGCATGAACTCTCAGTCATCTTCACACCGACCGACACTTTGAATTACTCAACGGTGAGCGCAGCGGTGACGCTTACTGTCACCGAGAAGCCTGCAGCCACCATCACGTGGCCGGTCCCCTCACCCATTTCCTACGGGACCGCACTCAGCGCGATTCAATTGAATGCCACGACACCGGTTCCAGGAACGTTTCTTTACACTCCTTCTGCGGGCCTCGTGCTCGCGCCGGGGAAGTATATCCTCGCGGCAACTTTCACTCCATCGGACACGGAGAACTACGCGACGGCGCAGGCTTCGGTGGTGCTTGAAGTGCAGGGACTGCCTGAAACTGATTCGTCGCCGGTCGCTGCAGCGGCACCCGCTGAGCGTGCGCCGAAGTGGACCTTCACCGATACCGATATTGAAGCTGCAGATCCGGCGCCCGCGGAAGGAACTGGCGAGCGCACGGAAACCAAGACAAATCCGCCCGAAACGCGCGTCTACAAAGGCGCGGTTTACGAGAAAGGAGAGGACGGCAAATGGCATCTCCAGAAGAAGTAGTACCGTCGTTACCTGATACGCTACCCGAGGATTTCAGCGAGTGGGATGGCCAGGCCTCTCCCCCAGTTTTACCTGTGAACTCCAGAGAATGGGAGGCATGGGCAGCCTCACATTCGTTGGCCAAGCCGCCGAAATCGGTTTCGCACCCCGCCGAGCGCAAGACAATGGCGTCGCCGGTAGTGGACAGGCCGCGAGACAAGCGACCGGCGCCTTCCGCGCCCGCTCCTGTCAACAAGCCGCAAAAGGATCTCGATCGCGAACCTGCTCCGGTGCCTTTGCGTGTGAATTCGAATGAATGGGAGGCATGGGCGGCATCTTTCGGAAAGCCAGGGAAGCCACTCGCACATTCTGGCGATCGCGAGGCAACGTCATCGCCCGCGGTGGCAAAGCCGCGCGATACGCGCCGTGGGCCGTCCGCACCAGTCGCTCCAAAGCAGCATTTGCCTGGAAGCGAGTTGGCGGAAGCATCGCCCAGTCATGCTTCGGTCGGGCTGGAGGCCAGCCACACGACAAGCGAGACCGCCGTGGCTGTAATTGAGCCGGACGCGGATGCGGTCGAAGGGGCGCAGAGCTCACCCGAAGCCGCGCCGACATTGAGCCCCGCAGCTGACGAAGCGCTCTTCCAGGGATTTTCGTCGAAGAATATCGAAGCGGTGAAAGAGCCGACGACATCGGGAAAGAAAAAGAAACAGATCATCGTCGCCGCAGCCAGCGCATGCGTGGTTCTGCCTTTGCTCTTGATTCCGTTTCTGCATCATGGAGCGAAGGCCGCGTCGAAGCAATCTGTTGAAACACTTTCGACGGCAACCGTCACGGAAACGCAGACAGACACGTCGAACCAGCCAGCGAGCACACCGTCGTCAACCCAGGACAAGCCGCAGGCAGCATCGGCAACGCAACAAGCGCCGGATAGCAAACCGGCCAACGAAGACAAGGGAACGAACTCTGCGCCTGCATCGACGAAAACCCAAGCGCAATTGATGGACGATCAACTGACTGCACCAACGCGGATTCCGCAAGGCGCGAACAACCAAGTGGCGGAAAATGCGCCTCCACCGGCGAGCTTTGGCACGGCCGGCGCGGATGGCCTTGGCGCGAATGACAGCATCTTCAATGGGCACACACAGCCGGTGGTGAAAGCTGCACTTTCCAAGCCGCTCGCCATTTCATCCGGCGTGGCGACGGGAATGCTGATTCAGAAGCCGCCGCCGATTTATCCGGCTATCGCCAAGTCAGCCCGGGTGGCCGGCACTGTGGTACTGCACGCCGTTATCGCAAAGAATGGAACGATCAAAGATTTGCAGCTTGTGAGCGGGCCGGAGATGTTGCGGCAGGCCGCCATAGATGCTGTGCGGACGTGGCGTTACAGGCCGTACAAGCTCGACAACCAGCCGACAGAAGTGGAAACGACGGTCAACGTTGTTTTCACGCTGGGTCAGTAACGCGGCTGGGCGTGCCGGATTCCGGGATATCTGAATGCCTGGAGCCGAGGCTCGGGCGCGAAGAGGCCGCGGGTGAGCCGAGACGCAGTTTGGCGTGACCTGATCTTGATCTGAAAGCCGAGAGCGTGGACCTTGTTCCCCCCCGGGTCCCATCCGAGCCACGCTCTCAGAGCGGCTTTCATCACTAGTTGCGCAATCAATGCCGAAAAGAGCTCATTTTTTTCGAAAAATCGCAAAACGAACGCGAGGTGCTGCTTTCTGTCGCCTCCCGGGAGCTGAAGGCCGATCCGGATCCAAGCCGGCCCGGGGGCGGTACGGCTCCGTGAGAATGACCGGAGACCCGAGCCTGGTTGAGTCAATATTCACTTGCTGTCCGTTGGGGAAGATCGCAATCGCGTTGACTCCTGAGCGGCGGTGAAGCTATCTTCATATCCAGCAAGTATCCCCGGGGGCATACACGTGCCGCAATCGTCAGATTCGGCCACCGAGCTGCTCGTTCGCTGGAGGAGCGGAGATCAAGAGGCACTCCACGCTCTAATCCCGCTCGTCTATAAGGAGCTGCGACTCGCTGCTCACCGGTGTTTGCGAGCTGAGCGTTCCGATCACACGCTACAAAGTACGGAGCTTGTTCACGAAGTCTACCTCCGTCTTGCGGGTGACCGAGCACCGCTTACGGTTAATCGCGCCCATTTTGTCGCGATTGCGGCCAAACTCATGCGGCAGGTTCTGGTGGATTACGCCCGGCGGCGCGCAGCAGCGAAACGCGGGCCTCAGTACAAAGTCGAACTGGACGAGAGCTTCTACCTCCCCGAAAGACAGAACATCGATGTAGTGGAACTGGACCATGCGCTGACCAGGCTTTCGCGTCGCGATGCGCAGCAGGAGAAGATTGTCGAGCTGCGTTTTTTCGGCGGCTTGACGGTTGAGGAAACTGCCGTTGCCCTGGAGATTTCTCCGGCAACCGTGAAGCGCGACTGGAACATGGCCAAGGCGTGGCTCACGCGCGAAGTGGGGAGAAGCCTTCATGGAGAAAACCGGCCAGTGGGAGAGAGTGAAGGAGCTGTTTGATGCCGCTTTGGAGCGGAAACCGGAGGATCGCTCGAGTTTCCTGAGCGAGGTTTGCGGCTCTGACATCTCGCTCCGCCAGGAACTGGAATCGCTGCTCTCGGCCTATGAACGGTCCGACGGTCTCTCCCGGCCTGGAATTCCCGCGAACGCGCCACAGGAACCGCAACCTCTTGAGTCAATCGGACCGTACCGGCTGATCGGGAAGATCGGCGAAGGCGGAATGGGACAGGTTTGGCTTGCTGAGCAATCGGAGCCGATCCGCCGCTAGGTCGCGCTCAAGCTGATTCGCACCGCAGCCTTCGACGACACGCTGCTTCGACGCTTCCAAGCCGAGCGCCAGTCGCTTGCGCTAATGGAACACCCCGCCATCGCGAAAGTCTTCGACGCGGGTACGGCCGCCAGCGGCCAGCCCTACTTCGTGATGGAGTATGTTCCCGGCGAGCCCATCACCAAATACTGCGACCGCAAGAAGCTCTCCATTCCGGAACGCCTCGAGCTCTTCGTGAAGGTTTGCGAAGGCGTGCAGCATGCGCACCAGAAGGCGATCATCCATCGGGACCTCAAACCCGCCAACATCCTGGTGGTTGAAGTCGACGGCAAGCCGGCCCCGCGTATTATCGACTTCGGCCTGGCGAAGGCTGCCGAGCCGCTGGTTCCCAGCGAATCCATCTTCACCGGCATCATGGGCATCGCAGGCACGCCCGGATATATCAGTCCGGAGCAGGCTGCAGGCGGCGACATCGACACGCGCACCGACGTTTATGCGCTTGGTGTCGTCCTGTATGAGCTGCTGACCGGGACGCTTCCCTTCGACAGCGAGAATTGGCGGAAGCAGCCGCTCGATCAAGTGCTGCGCCAGCTACGCGAACAAGATCCGCCGCGCCCCAGTACACGCCTTACAACGGAAAGGAATCTCTCGGCCACCTCGGCTACGTTGCGTTCCACGGAGCCAAGACAACTTGCAGGCCTGCTCCACGGCGACCTCGATTCGATTGCAATGAAGGCGCTCGAGAAGGACCGCTCGCGCCGCTACGGAACGCCCTCGGAGCTCGCCGCCGATATCGAGCGCCATTTGAGCCATCAGCCCGTCCTTGCCAGGCCGGCCAGTGTCGCTTATCGTTTCGGCAAATATGTCCGGCGCCACGGCGTCGCTGTTGGCGTCGCCGCATCGCTGGTTGTCCTGCTCGCCGGCTTCGCCGTCGTGGAAGCGATCCAGCTCCGCAACATCACCCGCGAACGCGATCGCGCCAATCGCATCACGGACTTCATGACCAATATGTTCAAGGTTTCCGATCCCGGCGAGGCCCGCGGCAACCAGGTCACCGCCCGCGAAATTCTCGACAAGGCCTCTTCGCAGATGGAAACAGGCCTGACCAGCGAACCGCAGATGCAAGCGCAAATGATGATGGTGATGGGACTGGTTTACGAGAATCTTGGTCTCTATGACCGCGCCGATTCCCTCTACGGCAAGGCCGCAAACATCCGCCTGCAACTGCTGGGCTCTGAGAACGACGACACGCTCAAGTCGCAAGCGGCGCTTGGCTGGGTACTCTACCGCCTCGGCCGCTTTCACGACTCCGAAACGACCCTCCGCCAGGTGCTCGCCATCCGCATGCGCCGTTACGGCCCTAAAAACCCCGACACACTCGCCGCCATGAGTTACCTTGGCGTCGTCCTCCATGAAGAAGGGCAATCGGCGGAAGCCGAAACCCTGGAGCGCCAAGTGTACGATTATCGGCGCCGCGCGCTTGGCGACTCCAACGTCGACACGCTCTCCGCCATGAATCACCTTTCTCTTGCGCTGCTGGGCGAGGGCAAATGGACTGAAGCCGAGAATCTCGATCGTGAGCAGTTTGCCATTTTCCGGCGTATCGAAGGTGACGACTCACCGCACACCCTGATGGCCAGGGAAAATCTCGGAATTGTTCTCTACCGCGAAGGGCGCCTGGCCGATGCTGAAGCGATGGATCGCGAGACGCTGGCGATCAAGCGCCGCGTGCTCGGCCCAGACCATCCCGAAACCGTTCGCACCATGAATACCCTGGCGGCTGTGCTCACCGATGAAGGCAAGCTCGATGAGGCGCAAACGCTCGCTGAGCAGGTGCTGGCTGCACGCACCCGAGTGCTCGGCGCCGACCACCCGCTCACGCTCTCAGCCATGAGCAACCTCGCTGAGATCCTGACCCGCCTTGGCAACTATGCGCGCGCGGAGCAGCTCCTCATTCAGGCTCAGGCAGCACAAGTTCGCGTGATCGGGCTCAACAACCCCGCCACCGCGCTCAGCACATACAACCTTGCCTGTCTCAAGCTCCGCGAGGGTGATCGCGACGGCGCCATTCGCCTGTTGCATGACGCCGTTGATCACGGGCTCGCCGGATGGGTCATCAAAGCGATGCCGGACGACCCCGACTTGAAGGCCCTCAAGGGCGATCCGCGCTTCACCGCTCTCATCGCGTACGCCACGACCCGCTCTGCTCCTTCGGTCAAATGAACAGGGGCCCTCATCAACATGCGGCTGCGGAGATGGGATATTTCGATCCGGCCGTCGCGCGATGGTGGTGGACGCTCCCTACGATTCGATTCCGGAGAAAATCCCGTCCCACAACGGTGATCTTGTATTCTTCATTGCATGTGGGATCTCAACATGGCTTGCCAACACAAAAACGTGGCTGCATGGACCTTCCTGCTTGGCGCTTTCTTTCTTGCGCCCGGCTTTCTGCGTGGGCAGGATGCAGTGCCGCAGCGTCCCGAGATTACGGGCATCTCGCATGTGGGCTATTTTGTCAGCGACCTGTCGAAGACCCTCTCGTTCTGGCACGATCTGCTTGGCTTCGATGAGTACACCACGCTCAGCCGGCCCGGGACCGACCAGATCCGCATCGCATTTATCAAGATCAACGACCACCAGCATATCGAGCTTTTTACCGACAAGCCGCCTGCGCCACCCAACATGATGAGCCACTACTGCTTCAGCGTAAGCAACGTGGAGCAGATGCGCGCCTATCTGCGCTCGAAGGGTTTCGATGTGAAACCGGGGAACGGCGGCAAGACGCGCACCGGCGATTACGCATTCGAGATCCGGGATCCCGATGGAACGCTCGTCGAGTTCGTGCAAAGCCTGCCCAGCGGCATCGAGATGCAGGATGCGGGCAAGTTCATGCCACCGACGCGCATCTCCGATGCTATCTACCACGTTGGCTTTCTCGTGGGAAATCTCGACAAGTCGCTGGCGTTCTACGAAGGCGTCCTGGGATTTCACGAGACCTGGCGCGGCAGCAGCGACGGAAAAGAGTTAAGCTGGGTGAACCTGCAGGTGCCGGACGGCAAGGACTACATCGAGTTGATGTTGTATGACAAGACGCCTTCGGGTTTCGGCACCAAAAACCACGTCTCCCTCCTCGTTCCCGACATGCAAAAGGCGATCGCCGATCTGGAGTCGCGACCGGCTTACAAGACCTATTTGACTTACGGAAAACCGCTCGAGATGCACGTGGGCAAGAACGGCAAGCGCCAGGTGAATCTCTACGATCCTGACGGCACGCGGGTGGAGTTGATGGAAGCGCAAACCGCCGATGGCAAACCTGCGGCTTCATCGACCGCGCCGCCTCCGGCGCCGGCACATGACTAGAGTAATGGTGATGCGATCGCGATCTCAAAGTTGAAACTGTGCCCAGTTTTTATAAAATAGAGAGTAGAGTGACGGCTAGAAGGTATAAAAATGCCAGCCTATGAGTACGAGTGCGCAGCATGCAGCCACCATTTTGAGCGGCGCCAAAAGATGTCGGACGCGCCAGTCACAGACTGTCCGGAGTGCGGCGGCAGCGTGAACAGGCTCATCAGCGGCGGAGCGGGCGCAATTACAAAGGGAAGCGGGCATTCCCGTTCCGCTGAGCGGCCGGCTTGCGGTCTTGACGGGGGATGTTGCGGGCAGGGCGGCGGATGCTGCGGCGACCTGGCCTGCGACGGCTAATTTCCCGGAGCCCAACACCTAATCCTTTCTTCTCCATACGACTCCTCAGCCTCGGTGTGATCTGCGTCATAGCCGGCCGCATTGGCGATCCTGCACGCTGATTATGGATAGCTGTGCCGATGGCGTGGAGCAGCGGCGCTGTGCGCCGAACGCAGCTCGAGGATGGATGCGAGGGTCTATGGCTCAGAAACGGGTTGTTATCGTTGGAGGCGTCGCCGGCGGAGCAACTTGCGCGGCGCGCATCCGCAGGCTCGACGAGGACGCGGAAATCCTTGTTCTTGACAAGGGGCCGTATGTTTCCTTCGCGAATTGTGGCCTTCCGTATTATGTGGGCGACGTGATTCACGACGAGAGCAAGCTGCTGCTGGCGTCGCCGGAGCTCTTCCGCAAACGGTTCAACATCGAAGTGCGTACAAAGCACGAAGTGGTCGCGATCGATCACGCACAGCGGACCGTGACGGTGAGAGACCTTGCGACCGGGAGGGAATGCGTAGAGCCTTACGATGCCCTTGTGCTCTCACCGGGCGCTGCTCCTATGCGCCCGCCATTGCCGGGAATCGACCTGCCGGGGATCTTCACGTTGCGCACCATTCCGGACAGCCGCGAGATTCGCAACTGGCTCGAGACCAGGCGGCCGCAAAAGGCAGTGATTGTCGGCGGCGGATTTATCGGGCTGGAGATGGCGGAGAACCTGATGCATCGCGGCATGGCTGTCACGATTGTTGAGATGGCCGCGCAGGTGATGCCACCACTCGACGCAGAAATGGCCGAATACGCACGGCAACGCCTGGAGTCGCACGGCGTAAACCTAGTTCTCGGTGACGGCGTCGCAGGGTTTGAGCAGAGCGGTGACGGCAGTCTGATTGTGCACACGCAAGGTGGAGCAGAATTCGATGCGGATCTGGTTGTGCTTTCGATTGGCGTGCGGCCTGAGACGCAGTTGGCACGGAACGCAGGAATCGAAATCGGCGAGCGCGGCGGAATCCGCGTTGACGAACAGATGCGCACCAGCGATCCGCAGATCTGGGCCGTTGGGGACGCAGTGGAAGTGAAGAATTGGGTGACCGGGCAGTGGGAGCTTGTGCCGCTGGCGGGACCAGCGAATCGCCAGGGCCGCGTGGCGGCGGATGCCATCTGCGGCCGCGACACAAAGTTCAGAGGGGTGCAGGGCACCGCGGTTTGCGGATTCTTTGGCCTGACCGTTGCCCTGACAGGCGCAACGGAGAAATCTCTGCGCCGAGCAGGAGTGAAGGGCGTTGAAAGCGTGTATCTGCACCCGAACCAGCACGTGGGCTACTATCCGGGCGCTCAGACGATTCATCTCAAGCTGCTTTTTCGCAAATCGGATGGTCTTGTGCTCGGAGCGCAAGCCGCAGGCGAGCAGGGCGTCGCGCGCCGCATCGATGTGATTGCCCAGGCGATCCAGATGAAAGCGACAGTCTTCGATCTCGAAGAAGCTGAGCTTTGTTACGCGCCTCAGTATGGCTCCGCGAAAGATCCTGTGAACTTCGCGGGGATGATTGCCTCAAATGTCATGCGCGACGACATGGGGCTCGCTCCGTGGGAAGGTCTGAGTTCGACATCTGCATTCATTCTTGACGTACGCGAGACGCACGAGTTCCGCGCGGGCGCAATTGAAGGCGCAGTCAATATCCCGCTCGGGGAGCTGAGGGCGCGCCTTCATGAATTACCACGCTCACGAGAGATTTGGGTGAACTGCGTCGTAGGACAGCGTGCCTACTATGCGTGCAGGATTCTCGCGCAGCAAGGATTCCGCGTGCGAATTCTCTCAGGCGGATACAAGACTTATCGCGCGTTCTACCCCGAGGGAGTACCACAGCCTGCGGCCGTCTAGTGGTCTGAATAATCCTGTGAATCCGTGACCCACTTGGGAGTGAATTCGCTCTTTGCAGCCTGCTCCTCAAGCATCTGTCGCGCTTCAGCCACGTGCAGGCGCATGAGCCGCTCTGCTTCGTCGGGGAAGTTGTGATCAATGGCTTCGATGATGCGCAAGTGCTCTTCATGGACCACGCGCGGATCTCGCGATGCCCGAACCGCCATGCTCAAGACGCGGTACCCCTCAGCGAGGCGTAAGAGCACCTTGTTGCGGGAAAAGTCCATGATGCGGAGGTGAAGGGCCCGGTCGGCGGCTCCCATTTTCTCCTCGTTATTTTGCTGCGAAAGCTCCCAGATATGGTCCGCCATTTTGCGAAGGAGAGCTACGTCGGCGCGCGAAACATACTCGCAGGCCAGGCGCGCGGCAAGACCTTCAAGAAATTCGCGGACCTGGTACGCCTCGATGAGCCGGGCGGCATCGAGCTTGCCCACAAAGACGCCCAGGCGGTCAATGGATTCGACGAGTCCAAGCCATTGCAATTCGAGCAGAGATTCCCTGACCGTACCCTGGGCTACGCCCAACTCTTTCGCCAGACTTTGCTGGGTCAGCCTCTGGCCGGGCTGGCTTTCGCCTGACAGAATCCGGCGCTGAATCTCTTCGCGAACCTGGTGCCTGCCAACTGGGTTCTGAACCGGCATATCGATCGTGTCCTCCGTCGTTCCGTCCGAGGTCACTGCGGACGTTCTCATTTCCAGGACCAATTGCGTAAATCCCCGGAGTCCGCTGTAGAACGTCCCCCGGGGCTAAAGACCACGTTTAATGCGCCTTCTTGCGGCACGACTAAAGTCGTGCCCTTTCACAAAGCAATTTGTCCGGCTTCCAATCCTCCGCCGCATGGCCTTGCGGCGGAGGAGTCAGAAAACGAGGAAAGACAGGACAGTCGTTCAGGCCTGCCTAGAAGATCATCTTCAAGGCAAACTGCCAGACGCGCTGCACACCCGCCGTGGTCGGTGAGTTGACGGTTCCGGTGCTTTGGCTAGTCGCGGTGATCGATCCGAAGGTCCCGGAACTGACCGAAGTTGCTGGGGTGAAAAGGTTGGTGTGGTTCCAGGCGTTGAATGCCTCAGCCTGGAACTGGCCGTGAACGCGGTGTTCGGTCAGGAAGTCTTTGAAAAGCGAGATGTCCGTGTCCTCAAAGGCCGGTCCGCGCAATGAGTTGCGTGGCACGTTGCCAAAGGACTGGGCGTAGTTGTTGGCTGCCGAAGGCGCCGGGTTTTGAGCAAAGGCCGAGGGGTTGAACCACTCAGTCTTCGGAGCGCCTGCGGGCCGCGTGATGCTGACGCCTGGATTGTAAACGGCATAGTCGTTGCCGATGCCGGATTTCGAGTTGTCCACGCCGCTGGTTATCGTGAGGGGCAGTCCACTCTGTGATTGAACAATCGCATTGACCTGCCAGCCGTTGATGATGGCTCCCGCGACGTTGTTGACATTGAATTTCGGGAACGGATAGTTGGCTGAACCGGTGATGCGCAGCGCCTGGTCGAAATCGGCAACGCCCCGCGCGCTATTCAGGTTGTAGGGATTTGGCGGCCCGGCCTGCCCTTCCGTACCCGACGATCCGTTGTCAATGGTTTTCATCCAAACAACATTGGCGAGCAAGGTGAGCCCGTGAGCCGCGCGGCGAGTTGCATTCAGCTCCAGGGCGTTGGTCATTTCGTACTCGTAGGTATCGGCCAGTTCCACGGCGCCCAAGCCGTTGAAAGTGCGGGTCGTTTCGATCGTCGAGGCCGATGTCGGGGGGATGAATGGGTTGAACTGGCGCGACGCCATCACATGCTGTGCGTGATTGCCCACGTAAGCGACGTTCATCGCGAAGTTGTGAGTCATGTCTTGCTCAATGGTGAAGTTGTAGGCCTCTGTGTACTCCACCTTGGAAAAGGGATTGAGGACACCGCCGGCGAGCGGCAGGAGGAAGGTGTAGCTGCTGAATTGCGACGGACCGACGTGGCCGCGGGGGAACGGATCGCCGCCGGGGTAACCGGCGAAGGGAGCATCCCACGTCACAGGCATGGGGATGCGCTCCAGGTACAAATCGATGGGCTGCATGGCATCGGTGCGCTGATAAAGCAGGCCCTCGGGGAATCCGTAGAAGATTCCGTACGCCCCGCGGACTACGGTCTTCCCGTTGCCGAAGACGTTATCGGCGAAACCGACGCGTGGAGCCAGGTCCTTGAAGTTATTGTTGAAAATCGTGGACTTGGTTCCCGGATCGCCGACAAACATGAGTCCCTTAGGCGCACCAGGAGCAACGGTGGATTGGTAACTGGGATTGTTCACGTTGAATCCCACCAGTGTCCCGTTGTCGTCGATGGGCGGCATCCACGGATCCCAGCGCAGTCCGAGGTTGAGAGTCAGCCTGGGAGTCACCTTCCAGTCGTCTTGCAGATATAAGGCTGGACGTAGCTCGCGCAGGTATGCCTTGCGGCCATTGTCCATGTAGTAGTCCTGCTCGTAGCCGGTGTAGAAGTCGGCGATGGCATTGCCTTTGCAACTGTAGCCGGACGGGCACGCGGTGGTCGCCGGGGGTTGCGTTTTCACGCCATTGAAGCCGGGCGATGTGCTGTCACCGGGCGTGTACGAGTAGTCGTCCATGTCGATGCGGTCGCGTTCGAGATCGAAGCCAAACGACAGGGTGTGTGTGTGAGCCACCTTGACGAAGTTGCTGGTGAAGTCGAAGGTGGTCGAGTCCTGGGTGAGTGCGCCGCCCGAGAAGGCCTCGACGTATCCGGAGATTTGTGCACGCACGCCGGGAAATGGAACCAAGCTTTCCGTCGGGCTGCCAAATGGAGCGTTTTGTCCGAGAGCCTGCAGGGTCTTCAGACCCGGGGCTTCGGGAATCTGTGTGCGGGCGCCGCGATAGAAGCTGGCGTAAACCGCGGCGGTCAGCGTGCTCGAGAAGACGTGGGCATCGCTGATCGTGACTGACTGGTTGCGGAACTTATTCAACGCATAGAATCCCAGCGGAGCGGTGAAGGGCCGCTGAAAGTTGTCCTGGTTGTAGAAGTAGTGGCCACTCAGATGGTCATTCTGACCGATTGAGTAATCGAGGCGGGAGAGATATTGGGTGTTGTCGATATTGTTATTCGTCGTTGACGCGAACGTGATGAAGGTCGCGACGGGATTTTGGGTATTGACCGTCGGAGTGCCCGAAGCTTCCTCCGAGGCGAGGTATTGTTTGTTCACCGCGGCTGAGAGCGGGTCGATGGGGCCAGGTGCGATGTCGGTGATCGCGCCGCTGCAGTTATATCCGCCGGAGCCGTTTGAGGTTGCCGTCTGTCCCCAGGCGCAGCCTGTCACCGGGTCGTAAATGGCCAGCGGTGAGGGTGCTCCGGTCGAAGTCTTTTGCTGCAGAAATGCAGAAAAATCGCCATTCAGTTCAGCTGTAGTGGGGTATTCAGTGGTGATCGGTGTCGGCGCGGAGCGCTGCTGCAGGTCCTCAGCCGAGAAGAAGAAGAATGCCTTCTTGCTCGAGAAGACGGGTCCACCGGCGGTGCCGCCGAACTGATTCATCTTGAAGGGCGGCTCTATCGTGCTGTGCCAGAAGTAATTGCGCGCGTTCAGAACGGTGTTGCGGAAGTACTCCCATGCTTCGCCGTGGAGTTGATCGGTTCCTGAGCGAGTGGAGAGCTGGACGAGGGCGCCCGCTCCAGCGTGTTCGGCGCTGTAGTCCGAGGACTGGATGGTGAATTCCTGCAAAGCATCGGGATTCGGCATGGTGGGAACGGAGTCAAAGAAGCGGTCGACGTAAATGGTTCCGTCGAGCGTGTAGGTATTCTCCGTCGCCCTGAGGCCATTGACCGAGAGGCCGGGATTGTCTTGCTGGGTGTTTTCCGTGCCGGCTGTGGTGATGACTGCGCCCGCAGTGAGCGTGGTGAGCTGCAATGGATTGCGGCCATTCAGAGGTAGATCGCGCATCTGCTGCTGGGTAACGGATTGAGCAACAGTCGAGGTTGAGGTTTCAATCTGCTGTGTTTCCGATGTGACAGTGACCTGCTGCGTCTGTGCGCCGACCGCCATCGTAATGGGCAAATCCATCACCTGGCCGGTGATCAACGTCAGACCGGGGCGATTCTGCGTCTCGAACCCTGATGCAGCAATCTTAAGCGTATACGTGCCGATGGGCAGGTCTGGAAAGACAAAAATCCCGCTGTCGTTGGTGGCTGCCTCGCGGCCGACGTTGGTACTGGTTTCTGTCGCCGTCACAGACGCGTGGGTAATGGCAGCGCCGCTGGGGTCGGTTACAGTTCCGCGAATGACGCCGGTGGATTGCGCAAAGGCGCGGGATGCAGCGCCCAGGGAAAGAAGCACCGCAAAGCTGGCGATGAGTAGTTTGCGAAGTATGTTGTTCATCCTGTCCTTTCATGAGAGATGCGCCGTGGGAATGCATCTCGTCTGCTGGTTGCGGTTGATCGTCACTGTTTGTGCCGTCTCAGGATCGACAATGTTAAACGCGAGATGTCGCGTCTAGTGCCGCGCCTTCGAGCGGTTCCGGCGCTACGGTTCCTGGCCAGTCACCGTATTGCCTGCACCTTGACACAAATTGTGAATACCTCTCCAGAAAAGCCTTGGTTCATTTCAGGTACGGTGAACTAGCGACCCGTGCCCTGGCTTGAGCGTTGATGTTGCCGCAGGCTGGGGGAGCATGCGGGGCTTCTAAGCAAGTTCCGTACAAATCTTGTGCGACCAATAGGAATCGAGCGCCATCATCACGGGGATGCTGGCCTCGAGACCTGCCGAAAGCGGAGCGTTGACCTTGTCGCCCTTGACGATGGCATCAATGAAGTTGCCGGCGTGCGCATTCTCCAATCGCTGCGTGGCCTTCACTTCGACGGGCTCGCCGTTGCTGGGCGTGAATACATAGCCCTCGCGGGTAATATCGAGGTTTCCTTCGGTCCCTTCGAAATACACCGAAGGATGAGGATTCCGAACCGAAAGCACTGTTGACTCGAAGTTCATGTTCCAGTCTTTATAGCGGACGACGGCGCTCACCGTATCGGGGTTGGTGAGGTCGCTGCGGAGCTGGAAGTCGCCGCCGAGCGCGGCTGCGCTTCCCGGCTTCGAATCGTTGAGCATCCACTGCGCCACATCGGCCCAGTGGGTGAGGATGTCGGCCAGCAGGCCGTTGCCGTAGTCGTGATATGAGCGCCACGAGCTGTAACGCGACAGCTCAAATGGAACTTTGGGCGCAGGGCCGAGAAAAAGGTCCCAGCGCAGGCCGGCAGGCTTCGGCTCGTCGGGAATGTCGCGACGCTGCCAGGGAAAGTTGTGCCACACGCAGCGCGCGAAGACCACGTGGCCGAGCTTGCCGGCGTCAAAGTACTCCTGCCGGGCCTGCATGTAGTGTGAGCCGCTGCGCTGCTGCATGCCGCACTGGAGGATGCCTTTACTGCTTGCAGCGGCTTTTTTGAGTGCATCCTTCTCGTACCAGCGGTGCAGCGTGGGCTTTTCAAGGTAGAGATTCTTATTGGCGCCGAGGACGGCGGTTGCAATCTCTACATGCAGGTGATCGGGCGTGGCGACGTAGACGGCATCAACGTCCTTGCGGTCGAGCAACTTCTGGAACTCGACGGACAGCTCCGCATTCGCGACGTGATCCTTGAAGCGGTCCTGGAACTCCGATGCCTGCTTGTCGTAGATATCGCAAAGCGCGCGAAATTCGACACGGGGATCCAGAGCAAAGGAGCGGCAAACATCGGTTGCGCGGCGGCCAAGTCCGATGACGCCGAGGCCCACGCGATCGTTGGCGCCGGGGATCGCGGCGTAGGAGCGGGCGTCCATGCTGCGCGCGGCCACGGCGGCGGCAGCCCCGGTATAAAGAAATTCGCGACGATTCACGATGTAAATGCCTCCTTCATCGCCTTAAAGGCCGGAGCAATCACTTTCAGGCCGGCTTGTGAGTGGTCGGCTCGCTCTTCTTCGTTTTCGACCCACCCTTTCCAACCGATGTGGAGGATGGTCTCGGCGACCTGGCGCAGAGGGAAATCGCCGGTGCCGAGCTCGACATATTCATCGTTCTTGAAGTCGCGGAGATGAAAGCCGATGATGCGTGCGGAGTGAGCACGGATAAATGCGGGAACATCAGCGCCGGCGTGGAAGGCGTGGCCTGCATCGAGCACGAAGTGAACCAGCTCAGGATCGGTCTTTGTGTAGAGAGCTTCGATTTCGCCGATCTTCGATTCGAACTCCCACCAGTGATTGTGATAGGCAGCCGAAATGCCGACGCTCTTTGCGAATCTGCCGGCGGTATTCAATCCTTCAATCTTGTGCTTCAACTGGTCGGGGTCCGCAGCAGGCGCACCGCTAAGAATCAGGTGCCAGGCGCCGAGCGCCGCTCCGCCGCGAGCCACAGGCTCGTAGAGTGAGGGCGCGGCGATTCGGGTGTTGGGGTCGTACATTTCGAAACTCGGCAGGAAAATATGAATGCCAAAGAAGGTGAGATGTGTTTGCTCACTTCTGCGCCGCGCCGGCTCGGGATCGCCGAACTGCTGATTGACTAGACGGAAGCCGACTTCGAATCCCTGGTAGCCGACCTGCTTGATTTGTGCGAGAGCATCCAGAAAGGTGTCAAAGCGCTTGGGATCGATGGGGAACGCGTTGAGCTGCACGCCAAAGTGAATGCCGGACGGAATGCGGTGATCCTCCGCAGAAAGCCGCGGCAGCTCGGCAGTAAAAAGCGACCCACTTGCTGCGACAGCCGCCATCGCATGCAGGACCTCTCTTCGCGTTCTCCGTTCCATGATCTGTTTCACGATCCTGACCTTACTTTTCGAGAACAAAATGAAATGTTGAATGGCCCTAAAAACAGAAAGCCCACCACGCCCATTGGCGGGTGGGTTGCCGGGGTTTGGGGTCTCGATCTGACTCTAATCCGTGGCACACACCCGCATTGCGCAGAGCCGGCAGCGCATACACATGGCGGGAGTGAATTCTGATTGCATTGAAACTTGTGCCTAGCGGATCTTCCGGCTCGGCGCTGGAAGGGGAAGTCGCCTCGCCCGGTAAGCACACTCTATGAGTCGTATACAAATCTGTCAAACGGCACCGTCTTTTCTGCTCAGATTGCTTCATTGCAATGGCCAAATCTGCCGCAAACATGGTCCACCTGGACGGGTCCTCATCGAACGCCAGTGAACAATGAGCCGACTCAATGGAGACGGTGGAGTTTTGCGGTATGACTTTGGGGGCAAAAACAACGGTCTCTAGTTCGGGGCGAATTATAGGCAGACGGAGGAACGGCTGTCAATCAATTTCAATCGATTTTCAAGAAGGTGGGGCAGTTCCGGCGGCGCAGCGTGGGACTCCGGGGGGTTGATCCATATATCTATCTGATTCTATGTTGGATATCGGACAGAGGCTCCCATTTTTGCGTAAAAGGAGGTCCAAGGGCGTCCTCGCGGATGGAGTGAAGAGCGAGCCTGCAAGGGCCCCAAAGCGGCGAATTCGGAATCGCCGACGTTCACTGGAAAGGATCGAATACCCGCGCAGGATGGCAGCAGCGCGCTGGGGGCTGCGCAATCCCCAAAGGCAATCAATATCTTGTTTTGTCAAAGGACAGAGGCGATGTGTTTTCAAAGCGATTGACGCCAGGGCGACTGCACGGGTGGGAATCATTGATTATCATTCATAATCGATTGACACTCGACGAACGGTTCCGCTATAGTCATTTCCGATTTGGCTGACTGGCACGACGAACGGCCGCGGAATTTCGCGTTACGGGGACCGGAGAATTCACCTTCCCGGAAAGTGATCTGGAAATTCGCCGCATTGCACTTTGCTTAGTTCACATGAGGGGAAGATGTTCATCAATCTAACGCCGGGAAAGGTTGCCGGCCTGGAGGCCGTCTCCAACCGAAGCGGTGTAATCGCCGCAGTGGCGATGGATCAGCGCGGGCTGCTGAAGAACATGCTGGCGAAAGAGCTGGGGATTCCCGATCCGCCCGCGTCGATGATGACGGAATTCAAGACGCTGGTCGCGCGGACGCTCACGCGAGAGGCGTCGTCAATTCTTCTGGATCTCGAGTACGGCCTTGAAGCCACGAAGAATATCAATGGCAAGGGCCTGCTGCTGGCATACGAACACGCCGGCTACAGTCCCGATAGGCCAGAGAGACTGCCCTCGTTGACCGAAGGTTGGTCGGCACTGCGGCTGAAGGAAGCAGGCGCCAACGCAGTCAAGATCCTGATCTACTACACGCCTTTTGAAAAGGAGTGGGTGAACGATCGCAAGAAGGCATGGGTGGAAAGGATCGGGGCCGAGTGCAGATCCGTCGACATCCCATTTTTTCTCGAATTCCTCGGCTATGATGTGCACGGCGACGGCGAAGCGAGCATGGAATACGCGCGCAGAAAGCCAGAGATCGTGCTCAGGTCGATGGAGGAATTCACCAAGGATCGTTACGGCGCGGACGTGCTCAAAATCGAAGTGCCCATCCAGATGGCGTTCGTCGAAGGCACGAGTGCGTTCGGCGGAGTTAAGCTGCATACGCGCGCCGAGGCGATGGATCTGATCCGCAGCGAAGCGTCACTGACCGACAAGCCGATCATCTATCTTTCGGCTGGCGTGAGCAGCGCGGTGTTCCTGGAGACGCTGGGACTGGCCGTGGAGAGCGGGGTGAAGTTCAATGGCGTGTTGGCCGGCAGAGCAACATGGCAGGATGGAGTCCCGATTTACGCGAAACTTGGCCCGGAAGCTCTCGAGAATTGGCTGAACACCACAGGAATGCAAAATGTAAGGGACATCAACAAATTGCTTGAACAGGCGCAGCCTTGGTTTGCGGCGCGCAGCATGCAAGCATGACGTGAAAACGCTGATGCGATTTTGTGTCTCGCAGGGCCGGGGCTGTAAAACTGATATCGGGATGAGCCGCGGCTCTCGCTGGAGGATGTTTGATCGAAGCAGGTGAGCTACGCCAGGCGGAGAGCGCTGGAGCCCCGGGCGATTCCAAGGGACGCCCCTGGGTGATTCTCACCCTGTTGTTCATCCTCACAGTGGTCATGTTCATTGCCCGCCAGGCGCTTTCGGTGATGGCGCCGGTGCTGCGGACGGTGTTTCATCTTTCCAACGAGGCTTACGGCCGCATCGTCTCCGCGCTTGGTTTCGGCATGATGACCGGCGAATTCCCAGTGGGCGCATTGATGGACCGGCTGGGCTCGCGGCTGGGACTGACGGCGGTTATCACGTGGTGGTCGACTGCTACGGGATCGTTTGCTCTTGCCGAATCTGGGCTGTCGCTGGGCCTGTCGCAATTCTGGAAAGGTACGGGCGAGTGCGGCGCTTACTCCGGCGGCGTAAAGACAGTGACGCACCTGTTCGAGAAGAAAGACCGCACGCTAGCGATCGGCATCTTCAACGGCGGCAGTGTCATCGGCGCTACGCTCGCGGTTCCGGTGATTGTTTATTTGCTGCAGCATTACGGGTTTCGCGTGGCTTTCCTGGTGCCTTCGGTTGCGGGGTTTGCCTGGATCCCGCTTTGGTGGTTCGTTTATGGGCGTGAACCAAAGACAAGAGTCGAGGATGCTCCACCTGCTATCTCGTTCCCGCAGATGCTGCAGAAATCGTCTTCCTGGGCAGTGATGTTATGCCGCTTCTTTATTGGCCCGGTGATGCAGTTCTACTGGTATTGGACGCCCAGCTATCTCTATAGCGCGCGTCATATGACGATGTCGCAGATCGGGTTTCTGGCGTGGATTCCATTTCTGATGGGCGACGTGGGCGGGATTGCCGGCGGATGGGCCGCAGGAGTGCTGCTGCGAAGTGGAGTCACAGTACGCAACACGCGGCGCATTTTGATGTATGGAAGCGCCCTTGTTTGTTTACTGAGCTTTGTGGTGCCCTATACGAATGGAATCGGCCCGGTGCTCACAATCCTCTGCATCACCATTGCCGCCGACAATTTTCTTTCCGCCCACATGTTTGCCGCGGTCACAGATTTGTTCCCCGACTACCAGGTGGGGCGTGCTACGGGCCTGACCGGCATTGCCGGGGGCCTAAGCGGCATGTTGTTCCCGCTGTTAACTGGTGTGCTCGTAGATCGCATCTCCTACACGCCGGTCTTCCTGTTTGTGGGCCTGATGCCGCTTGCCGGAACCGTCGCACTGTTTGCGGTTGGACGAAAATACCGCACGCTCGACAAGCCTGCGGCGGCCGCATGAACGATATGAGGGCTCCATGTCCCAACTCTCGCGCCGCGAACTTCTGGCATGGCTGTTAGCCGCGTCGGCTGCTGTGCACGCGCTTGGCAATGAATCCGGAGAGTGGATCTCGCTCTTCGACGGCAAATCGCTTGCGGGGTGGAAGTCCACCGGGCATACGGGTGCGTTCAACGTCGCAGGCGGAGAGATCGCCGCGTATGGCGGTCCGGGATCGCTATTTTATGGCGGCGCGGTTGAGCAGGCGAGTTTCAGGAACTTCGAATTCAGTGTGGATGTGATGCTGCGGCCAGGCGCGAAGTGCGGCGTCTGCTTTCACACTGCGCCTGAATCTGTGGGCGTGCCGGCGCCGGGATTCCAGGTGCTGCTGGCGAATGACTACCGCGGTCCGAACGGCTTTGTGCAGCGCAGCAAGACCGGATCGCTTTGCGGCTTGCGTAATGTCTACAAGCAGCTGGTCCGCGACGGCGATTGGTTCACGGTCGGCATTCTTGTGCGCCAAAAACAAGTGCAGATCCGGCTCAACAATGTGCTCGTGGTGGACTACATCGAGCCTAAGGACGCCTTCTCGGCGAACGCAGATTTTCGCTGCCGAATCGACCACGGCACATTTGCGCTTCAGGCTCTCGACCCACGCAGCGCCGCAAACTTCAGGGATCTGCGTGTCCGTGTGCTGTCCGATAACATTCCGCAGGTTTCGAACGAACAACCTGAAGTGGATGAGGTTTATCGCGAGATTATTCGCCTCGGCGCGGAGAATTATCCCGTGGTGGACTACCACGCGCACCTGAAGGGCGGGTTAACGGTCGAGCAGGCGCTCGCCAATTCGCGGCGCGTCGGCATCGGCTATGGGATCGCCATCAATTGCGGCTTGAACTTCCCCGTGCATGACGACGCCAGCGTGCGCGATTACTTTGCAAGCATGAAAGGCCAACCCTGCTACGTGGCCATGCAGGGCGAAGGGCGCGAGTGGCCGACGCTTGTCTCCCCGGAGTCTGTGGCTCGATTCGACTATGTCTTTACCGATGCGATGACTTTCCGAGATGACACCGGCAAGCGCATGCGGATCTGGATTCCCGAGGAGATCGGCGTCATTGGGGACAAGCAGGCTTTTATGGAGATGCTTGTGAAACGTATCGAAGGCGTGATGCGCGAGCCCATCGACATCTACGCCAACGCCACGTATTTGCCTGACCAGATTGCGGCTGATTACGACGCGCTGTGGACGCCGGAACGGATGCAGCGGGTGATCGACGCGGCGCTCAAGAATGACGTGGCAATTGAAATCAACAATCGACGCAGGATTCCGAGCGCCACGTTTCTTAAGAGAGCCAAGGCCGCCGGCTGCAAATTCTCTTTTGGCACCAACAATGCCGAGGCCGAGCTCGGCCGGCTCGAATACCCGATCCAGATGGTGAGAGAGTGTGGCCTCGCGTGGCAGGATATCTTTGTTCCGCGTTCTGACGGGCAGAAACCGGTGCAGCTCAGGATGTGACGCGCGGCATGGGCGTGGTCCGCTTGACTGCGTTTACAGCCGGCTTGCCATCGAGCACCCGCGCCACGTCCTCGCAGATCGCCGACGTCACACGATCCTGCGCCTCGTGCGTGAAAGCCGCGATATGCGGGAGCAGAACTACGTTTGGCAGCTTTTCCAGTTCGCCAATTTGAGGCGGTTCCTTTTCCCGAACGTCCAGGGCAACTCCGCCCACGATTCCCGCTTTGAGCGCTTCCAGCAAGCCCGACTCAACGACGACCTTGCCACGTGATGTATTGATGAACAGCGCGCCGGGTTTCATCCGGAAGAATCGCTCGCGGTTGAGCAGGCCGACAGTTTGGGGAGTGGAAGGCAGATGGCAGGAGACCACGTCAGCACGCGACAAAAGATCGTCCAACTCAACGAGTTCGGCCTGGATCTCGCTCAGCAGAATATTGTCCTGGCTCAAAAACGGATCGTAGGCGAGGATCTTCATGCCGAAGGCGGTGGCACGGCGCGCGGTCAAGTATCCGATCTTTCCCGCACCAACGATGCCCAGCGTTTTGCCATAAAGCTCGGTGCCGATAAAGCGCTGCCGGTTCCAATTGCCCTTTCTTGTGTCGGCGTCGGCGGCGGGAATGTATCGCGCCAGCGAGAGCATCATACCGATGGCGATTTCGGCCACGCTGATGGCGTTCTGATCGGGAGTGTATGTGACCACGATGCCGGCCTGCTCGGCATGCTTGTAGTCCACATTGTCGAGACCGACGCCGGCTCTGCCTATCACAACGAGTTCGACCGCAGCGTCAATCAGCGATGCGGTCACTGGTGTCTGATTGCGCACGATCAGCGCGCGACAATTCTTTGCCTTTTCAGCAAGTAGAAGAGGATCCTTCCACAGATCCGGCTGAGCGACGACTTTGAAACGCGATTGAAGCGCAGCAACGGCGGCGCCCTGAATATTCTCTGAGATGATGATGTCGATCATGGCTGGCCAACTACCTCGTGACAATTAAACTCAACCTTCAAACGCGAGCACCACTGGTCGATCTCCGCCATGGTTTCGGGCGAAACAGGAACTCCCTGAGCGTTGTTGATGGCGGCCTTGCGCGCGGAACGTTCGCCGGGAACCAGGATCTCTTCCGCGCCGGGGCGCTTCTTTGAAGCCTTGATGCGGTCAATCGTCTCGTCAACGCGTCGCAGATATTCGTCGTAATCGAGGAACGCCTTGACGTTGAAGAGGCAGAAGAAATGGCCCACGTCCTGTTTTCGGTCGAGATTCTTATACATCGATCCCACGTCGGGACCAATGGCAGCGCCGGAAAGCACACCGCTGAAGAGTTCCACCATCAGCGCCAGCGCGTAGCCCTTGTGACCGGCCATGGTAAGCACGGTGCCAAGCAGCGCCTGCGATGCATCGGTCGTGGGATTGCCGTCCGGATCGAGCGCCCAACCCGCGGGAATTGGCGCGTTCTTTTTTTGCGCGGCGATGATGTTGCCGCGCGCCACGATGGACGTGGAGAGATCGATCTTGACGGGGAATCCCTTACCCGTCGGGAAAGAGGCTGCGATGGGATTGGTGCCGAAGAAGGCTTCGTATCCGCCCTCGGGCGACATGGCCGGCTCGCAGTTGGTCATGGCGAGCAGCACCATCTGCCGGCTGGAGGCGTAGTTGCAGTACCAGGAGAGCGCGCCGAAGTGCTGGGAGTTGCGGATGGTTGCTACAGCTACGCCGTTCTCGCGCGCCATGGGCATCAGAAGGTCGAGACCCTTGCGGGCCTGCACCTGGCCGAGTCCGTTGCCTGCATCGAGAGCAAGAACGCAGCCTGCGCGACGGTCGATAGCGAGCTTCGCTTTGGGATCGATGAGTCCTGTGTCGATTCGCTTCAAATATATATTCAGGCGGGAGATGCCATGCGTAGGAACGCCATGCAGATCGGCATCAACCAGCGCCTCGGCAAACAGCGCCGCATCGTCGGCGGACACGCCCATGCCGGCAGCCAGTTGCGCCACCAGGCTTTGCAATTGCTCTTTCGGGTAACGATTCATCCTGGCCTCTTGCTTTCGGCAACCAACCATGAAGACGGTTTGAACAAATTGCGAAATTTCGTCCCCACCCTAGCGGCAAAAACAAAAGCGCCGCGAGGGTGGAGCACCCCATTGATGAACTACGATTCCTATGCGCTGCGATACAGCTTGGTCATCACGAACTCGCGATGGCCGAGCGCTTCTGCCGCGGTATTGCGGCCGTTTGCAGTGCGCACGATCATTTCGATCAGCGCATCGCCTGCCTGGTCGAGCGTCATTTCGCCCTGAAGAACCGGCGAAACGTCGAGATCGATGTGATCTTTCATCAACTTCGCGGTCTTGGGATTTCCCGTGAGCTTGATGACCGGCTCGATGGGATTGCCGATTACATTGCCCTGCCCCGTGGGGAACAGGTGGACGACTGCACCCGAAGCTGCCCACAGCGTGACGGCCTCTGCCGCGGCGCTCGACGTGTCCATGAACCAAAGGCCCTTGTTCGTCGGAGCTTCCGCGGGCTTGAGGCAGCCGACAAACTTGGTCTTTTTGCCGAGCTTCTCCACGTTGCCCAGCGCCTTCTCTTCAATCGTCGTCAGGCCGCCGGCGATGTTGCCCTTGGTCGGCTGCGACTCGGAGAGGTCGTTGGTCTTTTCGCCGAAGACGAGCTTCTGGTAGTCGTCAAACATGGCCTGGAATTGCTTGCGCACCTTCTCATTCGCAGCCTTCGAGGCAACGATGTGCTCGGCGCCGGTCAGCTCAGTTGTTTCGCCGAAGGAAGCCAAGCCGCCGATGGCGCAGTGCTTGTCGATGACGTTGCCCACGGTGGGGCAGCTTGCAAGGCCCGTTGTGGTGTCGGACTCGCCGCACTTCACGCTGATGTAGAGCTCGCTGAATTTGCATTCAGTGCGCTGCAACTCCGTGGCCCACTGCACAAACTCTTTGGCCTTCGCTGAGGCTTGCGCGATGGTGGCGATGTCGCCCTGGCCCTCGATCGAGAATCCAGCGACGGGTTTGCCGGTCTTGGCGATCCCGTCGACGATCTTCTGCGTCCATCCCGGCTCAATGCCGATGACTATGGCGGCGGCGACGTTGGGATTCGCGCCGGTGCCGATCATGGTGCGGAAGAACAAATCGAGATCCTCACCGAACTGCAGGCGGCCGTAGGCGTGGGGCAAGCCGAGCGTGCCCTTGATGTTGTTGGCCACGGACTCGCACGCGGCATTCGAAATATCGTCCACGGGCAGGATGATGACGTGATTGCGCACGCCGACGCGCCCATTTTCACGCCGATACGCGTAGATTGTCTGGTTCTTCATTATGCCCACCTCTTCGTCTTCAGGTTGTGCACGTGCACGTGTTGCCCGGCCTTGATCGGCTTCACTACTTTTCCAATCTCGTTGCCATACTTAATCACTGTTTCGCCCACAGCGAGATCCTTGAGCGCCAGCTTGTGGCCCAGGGGAATGTCCTGGGCCGACTTTGCCTTCAGTGGCTTGTTGGTTGATAGATCCCGGCCGGTCAACTGCGTCCCGGCCGCAATATCCACGACGGCCACGCCAACCGTGTCCGCTGTATCGTGAACAAGAAAGTGAATCATGGATTTTGCTCCTTCATCGTTCGTAGAAAAAACTTCGGTTCTAAAATCAAATTCCACCAAGGGAGACGTGTTTCGTCTCAAGGAAAGCATCGAGCCCTTCGCTGCCCAGCTCGCGGCCCCAGCCACTTTGCTTTACGCCGCCGAACGGGCTCTGGCTGGTGGTGGGCGCGCCGTCGTTGATCCCGATCGTTCCCGCCTCAATGCGCTCGGCGAGCCGGAAGATGCGGCCGATATCGCGCGTCATGGCGTAAGCGCTCAGGCCGTAATCGCTGGCATTCGCCAGCTCAATGGCTTCGTCTTCGGTTGCGAAGGTCGTGATCGGAGCTACCGGCGCAAAGGTCTCCTCGCGCATGCACAGTGATGCCTCGGTTACGCCGTCGATCACGGTCGGCTCAAGGAAGTAGCCTTTCGATCCGGCCATGCGCTTGCCGCCGCACAGCACCTTGGCGCCATGATTTGCGGCTTCTTCAATTTGCGCCAGAGCTGCGTCGAGCCCCTGCTGATTGATGAGCGGCCCAACGTCGACGCCCGGCTCGAGACCGGGACCTGTCTTGAGCTTCTTTGTGCCGGCGACGAAACACTCGAGGAATTCGTCGTGGATTGAACGCTGCACATAAATCCGGTTGGCCGCGATGCACGATTGGCCCGTGTTGCGGAATTTGGCGATCAGCGTTTGCTCCACGGCCTGGTCCAGATTGCAATCGTCAAAGACCAGCAGCGGGGCCAAGCCACCGAGTTCCAGAGAGAGCGGCTTGATGGACTGTGCCGCGCCGCGAATCAGTTCCCGGCCCACCTCAGTGGAACCGGTGAAGGTGATCTTGCGGCAGATAGAGTTGGTGAGGAATTCTTCGGTGATCATGCGCGCGCTTCCGACGACCACCTGGAAGACGCCTTCAGGAAGGCCGGCAGCCTCAACGCACTCCGCGAAGGCCAGCGTGGAAAGAGGCGTTTGGGATGACGGCTTGAGCACCACGGGGCAACCGGCCGCAAGCGCCGGCGCGGCTTTGCGCACGGCCAACACCAGCGGGAAGTTCCACGGTGCAATAGCTCCGACGACGCCGATGGGCGTCCTGACCACCATGTTGCGCTTGCCCTGCACCTGATGCGGAATCAGCCGCCCATAAGCGCGGCGGCCCTCTTCGGCAAACCAGCGCAGATGATCTTCGGTCATGGCCATCTCGCCCTTGCTCTGCGCCAGAGGCTTGCCGTTCTCCATCGTGATGATGCGGGCGATTTCGTCTGCGCGCTTGTGCACTTCGTCGGCGATGCGCAGCAGCAGAGTGCCGCGCTCCTTGGCTGTGAGGCCGCGCCACGCGGGGTACGACGCCTGTGCGGCTATGAACGCATCGCGCACCTGGTCGCGATTGACCGCGGCCACGCTGGCGAACGTCTCGCCGGTCGCGGGGTTCTTTACATGGATCTCTTCACCGGTTTCGATCCACTTTCCGCCGAGATATACCTTATGCACTTTTTCCTGAACCTCGCTCATACGGTTCGCCTCATTCCCTTATGTTCTGATCGAGCGCCTATGCAATCCAATTCAAAAATCGAACCATCCTCGCGCATTCTATGCCCACCACTCCACCTTGAGCGCCCGGGCGAGCCTGCGCAACTGCTCGGCGTTCTTGCCAAATGACAAAATCACATGGTGCGGCATACCCGCATGCATCAACCGGTCGAAGCGTGCCGGCACATCGCCGCCGCTCGCCACGTCGGCATCGGAGAGCTCAACGAGCACGAAATTACCCGTCACCTTGCGGCGCGGCGCAACGGTGCGCACGTCGAAAGCCGTCATGTGGTAACAATTGTCGCAGCGCCACAGGCGGGCAACGGTCCCGTCCTGGTTGATGCGAATCTCCGCGTCCACCACCATCGGCTTGACGATGTTGAAATGCTTGGCCAGCGTGGGCCCGCCTGGGCTGCCGATGGGATTGCACATATCCATCGGCGCCATGCCGGGATGCCAGAAGTAGATCGAGTTGCGGTCGTGCTCCAGCCAGTCGGTCAGGAAGCCCGGTCCTGTGTCCAAATTGCAGTTCATCAGGCTACCGATGGCGCCATCCACATCGCCTTCGATCGACACCGGGAAGCCCTCCGTGCCGAGCCGGGTCACGGCCAGGTACGGCCATTGGCCGATCATGTTCGGCAGCTCGGGCCAGCATTGAATCGTAATCGCGTCCAAACTCTCTTCTGCGATCAGATCCTGCATGACGAGGTAGCAGCGCGAATTCATCGGCAGATCGTCCGCAGTTACATCGCGCTTAGGCAGCTTCAAGTCGAGCACGCGCTGCACATCTTTCTTGACGGCGTCTTCGGGAACGGCGTGCACGCGCTCGATGAACTGCGGCAGGCTGAGTGGGTGCAACTGGATACCAAGCGTCCTGCGGAGCAAAAACGGATCGGCCGCGAGATCTATGAAGCCGGGAGCGTAGGTGCCGATGACGCCGACCTTCGCCTGACGCAGCACTGCAACCGTGCGCGCAATTCCAATCGCACGCACCAACTCTGCGCGCAGCACCTTGTCGTCAGGATCGCCATAGACCAGCTCGAAGGCATGGCCGGCCTGGCGCAGAGATGAGCCCCACAGATGCTGCCCAACCAGTGAACACGAACTGACTTTTCCATCACCCGGACGTTCGGGCGTAGCCCAAAGCACCACGGGATCGGGCCATTGCTGCGCGACGGTGAGCGCCAGTTGGCCGTGACCCATTGAGGGCTGCAGCATGACCAGTGCCTGGCATCCGGCCGCGCGTAAGTTGTCGAGCGCAGCCTTGATAGTGGCATCGTCCACCACCGGCTTGTCGGCGCCCACGGTCGTAAAGCCAAGACTCTTGAGTGCGGCGACGGCGCGACCGCAAACTTGCTGGTTCCATTCCTGATCGAACCCGGGGCGCTTGCGGCCAAGAATCATCACGCCAAGCGGAGCGGCAGCAACTTCTTTTGCGGACTTTAGCATCTTCTTCCTTTCCAACCGTCCATCAATTTGTAAAACGCACAAAATAGGGTGTAAGGTCGCCCACCAGCGGGCGCACATAATCGAAGAACTTTTTGCCGACGGGGATCGCTGCTTCTTGAATCCACTCCGCGGGAAATTGTCGTTCGACTCCGGAGACGCTGCTCAGCGGAACGAGTTCATAGCCGCATTTGCCCGAATGCGCGAGCGGCAAGAGCGACACCATCTTCTCCGTTTCGCCCGCGGCAAGCGCACGCACCCCGGCGCGGCCAACCAGATCGGCGTCTTTCTGGTCTTGCGCCGACACGTGAGCCCGCGCGGCTCGAGCAATCAGCCCGGGCTTTTCGCTGCGGCAGCGGATCTTCAATTTTGCTCCGACCATCTCTGCGAGGAACTGCCCGACGCCTCCAGTCATGGGGCGCTTCAGCGGATCGAGATGGGTGGGATCGGTCAATTCGTAAACCAGACTGCCGTCGGCATTGAGAATGCCCTCGCTGGCGACCACGATCGCCCATCCGAGTTTGGTCACGATTGCGTCGAGATCCGCGAGAAACTTATCTGCCTGGAACGGTTTCTCGGGCAGAAAAATAATGTGTGGCGCGTCCGCGTCTTTCTCCTTTGCCAGCGCAGTTGCAGCAGCCAGCCAGCCAATGCTTCGGCCGATGACTTCTAGAATCGTGACCGGCTGCGGCAATGAGCGAATGTCCATACCAAGATCGCGCGTTGACTGCGCCATGTAGCGCGCCGCACTGGCAAAGCCGGGGCAGCGGTCGGTCATGGCAATGTCGTTGTCCACGGTTTTGGGAACGCCAACGATCTGAACCTCAAATCCCAACTTGCGGCAGCGTTCGTTTACGAGCGACGCGCCGCGCATGGTGCCGTTGCCGCCCATAAAGATCAGCGATCGGACTTCAAGCCGGCGGAACGTGGCCACCATGCGGTCGAAATCTTCATCGCTCGGCTTGTGGCGGGACGATCCAAGCGCCGCACCGGGGCTATCGTGCAGGAGCTGGAGCTCACCGGCCGTGAATTGGCCGAGGTCAACGACGTCACCGTTTACGAGGCCACGCATGCCGTAGCGCGCGCCGTAAATCCGGCCGATTCCCGGCTGGCTGGTTGCTTCCTCAATCGCGCTCGATAAGCTGGCATTGAATACAGAAGTTGGCCCGCCGCCCTGCACGATCATCAAATTGCCAGCGCCCATGGCGGCTGTCACCCCTTCTACCACGCGGGCAAAACATCATTCAAAAACACTCGGTCAATCTTCGCTTTCAAAATAAAGCAGCGCACTCAGAGTTAGACGGTTGTTGCGGCGCGTGATTCCAGCTCGGCCGCGCGCCTGGCAAGTTGTGTTTCCAGCTCAACCAGTGCGGCAGAGAAACCTTCAATGCCTTCCTTCAGCTTTTCGGTTGCCATGCGGTTGGCGGCCAGCAGCCGTTCGAAGGTAGCCTTGCTGTCGACAACGATCTTCTCGATGGGCATGGCTTTGGCGGCGTCCGGATCGAGCTTGCGCGCCAACTCGCCTTCTGTGCTTTCAAGTTCAGCCAGCACCTTGGGCGCAATGGTGAGCAGGTCACAGCCAACCAGCTCGCGCACCTGGCCGGGCGTCCAGAAGCTGGCGCCCATTACCTGCGTCTTGTACCCGTACTTTTTGAAGTAGTTGTAGACGCGCGTTACCGAGATCACGCCCGGATCTTCGGCGCCGAAGTAGTCTCTGCCGGTTTCTTTCCGGTACCAGTCGAGCACGCGTCCGCAGAAAGGCGAAACCAGCGTGGCGCCGGCCTCAGCAGCCGCAATCGCCTGGGACAGATCGAAGATCAGCGTGATGTTGCAGTGGATGCCTTCCTTCTCCAACACTTCGGCAGCGCGCACGCCCTCCCAGGTGGCCGCAATCTTCACCAGGATGCGGTTGCGGCTGATTCCTTCCGCTTCGTACTGGGCGATGATGCTGCGTGCCTGCGCAATCGAGGCTTCGGTATCGTAGGAAAGCCGCGCGTCGACCTCGGTCGAGACACGGCCGGGGACGATATCGAGGATTCTTTTGCCCCAGGTGATCGCCAGCCGCCGGAAAGCCAGGTTCGCAACTGCCTCATCGGACGCGGCGGGTCCCAGTTCCTTGCGCGCGCGGGTCAGCTCGCCGTCCAGGATGGGCTGATACTTCGGCATCTTTGCGGCGTTGCCAATGTGCGAAGGGTTGGTGGTGGCATCCTGAGGCTTGAACCGCTCCATCGCCTCGATGTCGCCGGTGTCGACAACGATCACACTGTATTTGCGTAGCTGTTCCAGCAGATTCTGCGGCATGATTCCTCCCGGGCTGGCTGATTCCCCGTTTTGGTGTGTCTGGCTCCAGTGGACCACAGACCTGGGCCAATGCCCAAGCACGAAGCCGTTCCATCGGCGAGTAGAGAGGGGGCGTGCTCCCCGACAATGTTGAAGAAAAATGGTATTATCGATTGCAAACGATTGTCAACTGCCAGTTGCTGTTGGCCCGCAGGATCGGGCGGACGGTTTCTGGCGTTTCTTGACACCGTCAATCAATTGTAATAGATTTCTCCTGCTTTTGAGTTCAGTATTTGAGAGCCTGCGAGGAAGATTGCGCCGCGCTCTTTACAATGGCATTCGGCTCAGTGCAACGTGTCGCCCCGCTGGCTGAATGACTGGGAGGAGAAGTCGCAATGCTGACGCGAAGAGAGTTTGCTGGAAACGCTGTGGCCGGTCTGGCCACTATGGCGCTGGCGCCGAGCGCTCTTGCAAAAAAGGTGGACCGGCCGATCGGCGTCCAGCTTTACACCGTGCGCAGCGTGTTGCAGAACGACGTGCCGGGAACACTCGCCGCTATTCGCAAGATCGGCTACCGCACGGTGGAGACTTTCGTGGCCGAATACAAAGTGAGCGCCGAGGATCTGCGCCAAGCCATCGCCGATGCCGGCCTCACAGCGCCGAGCGCGCACTTCGCTTATGGCGATTTTGATTCCCGCTTTGATTACGCGAAGGAACTGGGCGTGGAGTGCGTGGTCTGTTCCTCGGTGCCCGGCAATGTCGGCGACTCGGCTGATGGCTTCAAACGCGCGGCTGATCAGTACAACACATGGGGTGAAAAAGCGAAGACGCTGGGCCTGAAGTTCGGCTTCCATGACCACGATACGGAATTCAAGCAGTTCGATGGAGTGACCGGCTTCGACATTTTGATGGAACAGACCGATCCCTCGGTGGTGCAATGGCAGATGGACTGCTATTGGGTGGCGCAGGCCGGGCGCGACCCTGTGGCCCTTTTGCGCAAATACGGAAAACGCATGCAGTCGCTCCACCTGAAGGACCGGTTGCCGAATGCCCCCACCTCGACCGACACGGGGCCGGGTTCTCAATTCTTCACTGAAGTGGGGGAAGGTACGCTGGATTGGCCTTCAATTTTCCGGTTGGCCGAGCACTTCAACATTCCCAACATGTATGTGGAGCAGGACAAGACGGAAAAGCCGCCGCTCGAGTGCCTCCAGATCAGCTATACGAACATCATGAAGTACCTGAGGGCGGTTTAGACTCGGCGAACTTCGCGGGCTCTAATACGGCTTGCCCGGCAGTACGAAGTGCTCGGCGCAGCGGGGCTCGTAGGAGTCGCCGGGCATTTTGATGGGGCTGTCGTAGGGGGCAGGCTTGCCGTCGATCAGGCGCTGCGAGTAGAGAGCGCGCGCTCCGCAAGCGCAATAGGCCATGCACTCGGTGATGCTGCCGCCGTAGGCGTTCACCAGCCAGCTCAGATTCAGCATCTCGCCGAACGGCATGGCACGGAAATCGAGGTCGAGTCCCGCGACCAGCACGTCATGCCCCACATCGAGCAGGTGCTTGGTGAAGAGAAAGAGCTGGTCGACGAACTGGCCTTCATCGATGGCAATACACTCGACGCGCTTGCCGATCTCCTGTTCCTTGTCGTGAATGGCGCGCAGCACCTCCCACGGATTGCTGGATTTGAATTCGAAGGCGCTCATCTTGCCGCCGCCATTGGGGTTGCGGCTCTCGACCACGCCGGGGCCACCCTTGGTGTCGTCGCTCGGTTTGAGCACCATCACGTATTGCTTTGCGTATTGGCGGCGCATGTCGGCGCGGCGCAGCAGTTCCGCGGTTTTGTTGCTGCGCATGGGTCCCATCATGATTTCGAGCTTGCCTTGCACGTGCAGTCTCCCTGGTTGGACGAACAAATATGGTCGCGTGCAGAGACGCGTGCCATGTCCGGCATTTCATCATAGCGCGGTCGCAGGTTGAAACGCTGTGAACCAGGTGCGGAGTTTCGAGAGGCTTTTCCACCGACCGTCGACGCATTTCAAGGTAAAGAACGGCGCAGAGCGAACTCGCGATGTCCTGCGCGCAGTTCGGCGTCCACCGCGGCCTTCATCACGCCGCAGTCGCCGAAGAAGCGGACGAGATCGCCAGAGAGCGGTCCGCCGATGCCCAAGGAGGGAACACTATTTTCCGCGCCTGCCACTGCGGGATTCATCGCCAGCTTCACCGAGGAATCAGCAGGCGGGCCGAACGGCGAGCCGTGGAGCGGTGCGGAAGTGATGCGCAGCGCCCCGCTGCCTTGCGCGTCGAGGATGAGCGATGTCAGCTTGCGCGCCATCGGCAAAGGAAAGCTCTCAGCTACGAAGACCATCTTGCCGCGAGTGGTGAGAACCACCGGCCCTTCGTCAGTCGAGTACACCTCTTCAGTGGATCCGTTTCCGGATGGCGCGACGTCGGATTGCGAAACTTTCTGGACGCTGGAATACTTCCGCGAGAGGTTGCGGGCATAGAGTTTGGCGAAGGTCTGCGCCGAATCTGCCGTCTTCCAGATCGAGAGGTAGAAGAGAGCCAGCGACTTGGTCGTATCCTGCTCGGCTGGGGTGGTTGCGCTGCGCAGCTGCCCGGCCCAATAGACGCCGCCATCCCAGGCCGGAGTCAGATCTCGTGCCGAGGCATCGCCGCCAAAGAGCTTGGTGATGATCTTCACGTCGAGCTCGCCGATCTGGCCGATATCGTAGGGCCGGTAGAGCGAATCGACGAGCGGATGAATATCGGGCAGCAGGGGGATTGCGGGTATGCGCTTTTCCTCGTACATGCGGGGATTGAGAATCTCCCAGCTTGAAGACGGCGGACGATCGAGCGCGCCGGCAAAGGCTGCTGCCTGGCCCTGGTCCATCCAGATGTCCTGCTCGAAGCTGAGGCCATCTTTGTAGGGAAACAGCAACGACTCGGAAAGCAGAAGCGGCGCGCGCGCCATCACCGGCGAGTCTGCGCTCGCGTTCATCTGCGATGTCACAAGGTCGAGGACTTCGGGGTCCTTGACCAGGCTCTTGCCGAGCGGCTTGAGAACGTAGTCAAACATGACCGCCGTGGCCTGGCCTTCGGCCACTGCATCGCGCGCCGTATCCATCTCGTCTTTGGCGAGGTGATCCTCGTCGCCGGTTGCGTCGGTTGAAACGTCGTCGGGCGTCTGGTCGTCCCACTTTTCCAAATTGGAGTGCTGGTCCTGCAGGGCGTGGGTCAGCTCGTGCGCCATCACGGGCTTTTGCTCATCGGGATCGACCCAGTCGAGCAGATTCACGGTTTTGGTCTTCGAGTCGTAGTAGGCCTCGATTTGTTCCTTGAGCAGCTCCAGCAGAAACGGCTTCAGGTCAAAGTCGCGGTCGAGCAGGCCGAATTTCTTGAGCACAATTTCGTCCCGCTCCAACCGCTTTGCGCTCTGGTCCTCGTTGAATTTCTCTTCGAGATAGGACTCGACAGCGGCTCGGGTGGTCATCTGGCGCTTGACGGAGCTTTTGATCGGCAAACCCGTGTCTTGCGAAGAGAACTTGAGCAGTTCGTCTACCAGCGCGAAGAGCTGTTGGGCCTGCTCGGGCGTGATGTGGGTGAAGGGCTTAGCGGATTGATTGCCTTTTGATGGACCGGCGGGCACAGAGGGAGCCGGCGCGGGTGCGGGCGCAGTTTGCGGAGCCGCCGGCGCGTTTTGCCGGGCCGCTGCGAGCGCGGCCAGTGGCAGACAGAGTAGGAGGGCAAAAGCGGCCCCGGTCCCGGTTGGTCTTCTGCTTTTAAGGTTCTCGTTCATCCATTCTCCCTGCGGGATGTTTCTGTCCGGCGCCTTCGAGTCCCGGATCGGCAATCTCACCGCATACTTCAAGGCTATAATCAGGATGCGGTTCCGCGTTCAATCCACGCGGAAAAACGGCGCCGAACCGCGGAAAAGATCCCATGGCTCAGTCCGATCTTGCCACAAACCTGCAGGCCAGCGCCCTGGCTACCGTGCTTGAATCTTCACGTCCACCCCACGGGCTTGGCGTGTACCGTGGCGTGCTGACCCCACAGGAGTTGGACGCGCCAGATGTGGAAATAGCGGCCCTGGCCGCCGGAGCCGCGATCCATGATCTCGGTTGGATGCGCCGAGTGGCCGTCCGCGGTGGCGACCGCTTCCGCTGGCTTAGCGGCATGGTCACCAATACCGTCAACGATCTCTTCCCCAATACCGGCGCCTGGAACTTTGTTCTGAACGCCCAAGGGCGTATTCAAGGCGACCTGACGGTTTGGCGGCTCGGAGAGGAAATGTCGCCGCGGCTGAGAGGCTCTGTTGGCGAAGAAACCGAAAGTGAGGACCGGCTTCGCGGCACCCCGTTTGCGGGCGAGTCCGGGCTTGAACTTGAGATTGCAGCCGACCAGACGGACAAGCTGCTCGCCCACCTGAATCGTTTCATCATCATGGACGACGTGGAGCTCGTTCCCCTGGGCGAAGAACAAGTGGGCGAAACGGGCTCTGAAACGGCCGTAGGCCTGACCGGCCCCCTGGCAGGCGAGGTGCTCGAGCGCGTGGGCTTGCCGGTGGTTGGGATCCCGATGGCGGGAACCAGCATTGAGTGGAACGGGTGGGATCTGAGGATTCTTCGCGTTCACGGAACACTGGTGCCGCACTACGAGTTTTGGCTTCCTTCGGCGGGACTGGCGAAGCTATGGTCGTGCCTGCGAACAGCCGGAGCCACGCCGGTGGGCAGCGTATCGCTTGAGGCATTTCGCATAGCCGAGGGAATCCCGGCGTACGGCATCGATATGACGGAACGGGAGCTGCCGCAGGAGACGGCGCAAATGCGGGCGCTGCACTTTGCCAAGGGCTGCTATCTCGGACAGGAAATTGTAGAGCGCATCCGCTCACGTGGTAACGTGCACCGGCATCTGCGGCCGCTGGAGTTGACGGGACCCGTGCCCGCAGCCGGTGCGGAGCTGGCGCTGGAAGACGGAACCGTGGCAGGCCAGATTACGAGCGCAGCGGAACTGCAGCTGAAGAATGGCCGTCGCGCATTTGCCCTGGCGATGATTCGATCCGACGCGGAAGAGCGGTCCCAGACCTTCCGGTACAGCGCCGGGAAGACCACGGGAACAGCCAGCATTTTGGCCGCGCCGCCGAAGTTCGGCAAGTGACAATGCAGACCGAGTAACTCGACGGGTGGGCTGAAAAGAAGGTGGTCGGCGCCGCGATGGCGAGTGCCGCGGCCGGAATGAGAAGCTTAAGAGTATGAGCGAGAAACCAAAATTCGAAGTTATTGACCGGCGCAAGATCAAAGCGGATGAGGAGAAAGAGGGCCGGGAATCGGCACCGCAGCCGTCTGAGCCAGCGCCCACACCCGGCGAACCTGCGCCGGGTCCGCGACTCGTGGTGAATGAAGCGCCGCAGGATGAGGCAAAGGAGCCTGTGAAGCCGGCTGCGGAGCCGAAGCTGGCAGATGAGCTGCCCCCGCCGCCGACCCCGGAAGAGAGCCATGAGCAGAAGGCAGCTTACGAGGCATCAGCACAACGGCTGGAGGACCTGATCCGCGCCCAGAATCCCGCTGCGGGCGCTCCACCGCAGATTGGGTTTGAACACCTTATCCAGCAGCTTTATCTAACCGCGATGCTGCAAATGGGCGCGGGGACAGAAGAAGGCCAGCGGCCGCGTGTTGATATCGTTGGCGCGCGCGCAACCATCGATCTGCTGGGAATCCTGGCTGAGAAAACGCGTGGCAACCTGACCTCAGCGGAGGATCGCGCGCTGCAATCGGCGCTCTTCGAGGCGCGCATGGGTTTTCTGGAACTGACGAGCATGATGACCGTACAGCCCGCAGCGCCTCCACCTGCGAAAAAGTGAGAGGATCAGCTTTTCGTCTCCAGCCGGAGATCATGGAGCTGGCGGCTGTTTGACCCTTCCGCATCAGGCAGCAATCAGGAAACCGCGATTCAACGCGGACCATCCGGAAAGACCAAAGAGCAGACTCAGCAACAGAACATCACGCCAGGGCCAGCAGAGAATCATGAGTGGCTGGTTCCTGAACGCTGGAAACTTTCGTATGGACTCTACGCTTACATTTCTGGGAACGGGAACCTCGATGGGGGTGCCAACGCTGGGGTGTGGATGCGCGGTCTGCACGTCGACCGATCCGCACGACCGCCGGCTGCGCCCTTCGGTGCTGCTGCGCTGGACCGAAACCGGGACCGGCGCGGAACGCGTCGTGGTGATTGATACAGGCCCGGACTTTCGTGAACAGGCGCTGCGCGAGCGACTCGCCAGGGTTGATGCGGTGTTGTATACGCATGGGCATGCCGATCACATCCTGGGCATGGATGACCTGCGCCCCCTGAGTTTTGTCGCGGCACGGCGCGGCGAAACGGTTCCGCTTTACGCCGATGCCGAAGCAACCGCGGTTCTGCGGCGTACCTTCGAGTACACGTTTTCTCCCGAGGCTACTTACCCTACGCGCGCCCGGGTGCATCTTGAACCACTAGCGGCGCGCAATGCCGTGCTCGGTGTGGAGTTTGTCTGCATACCGCTGAAGCACGGGGAGCAGCAGATTGCTGGATTTCGCTTCGGCAACGCGGCCTATATGACCGATGTGAGCGCGATTCCCGAGGAGAGCTTTGCGCTCGTCGAAGGCGTTGAGGTTCTCGTGCTGTCGGCGTTACGTCACAAGCCTCATCCCAGTCACTCCACATTGCAGCAATCGCTCGAATGGGCCAAGCGAATCGGAGCCAGGCAAACCTGGTTCACGCACATTTCGCACGATCTTGGCCACGAAATCACAAACCGCACCCTTCCTGAGAACGCCAGGCTGGCTTATGACGGACTGAGTGTGCCCGTGAAGCTATGACCGCCGACATGGACACTCAGCCGCCTGACTCGTGTGCCGTCTTCCGCTCGCTATCGGAAATCCCAGCCGGCTATGGTCCCTCCGTGGTCACGGTCGGCAACTTTGACGGCGTTCACCTGGGTCACCGCCAGATTCTTGCCGCTGTGACAGCCGAAGCGCGAAGAGTGCAAGCACGGGCCGTGGCCATCACGTTCGATCCGCATCCGGAACAGCTTTTGCGCCCGGCCGAGGCGCCTCTACTGCTAACTCCGCTCGCCGAGCGCCTGCGCCTGCTGGCAGAAACCGGAATTGATGCTGTCCTTTTGCTTCCATTCGACGCGACGTTTGCCCATTTGTCGCCGCGCGAATTTGTGGAGCGAGTTCTGGTCACATCCCTGGCAACGAGCAGCGTCCACGAAGGGCGGAACTTCCGTTTTGGACGCGGTGCAGCCGGCGGAGTGAGAGAGCTGGCTGCCCTGGGCGCCGATCTGGGGTTCACCGTGCACGTGCATGAGCCAGTGCGCGTGCGGGGTATGGAGGTATCGAGCTCAGCCATCCGGGCGCTGGTGAGTGCGGGCGACGTGCGACGTGCGCGGTGGATGCTGGGACGGCCATTCGCGATTCTTTCCACTCCTGCCACGGGGCGAGGCATCGGGACGCGGCTGCTGGTCCCAACCGTGAATCTTGCTCCTTACGACGGTTTGCTTCCTGCCCTCGGCGTCTACGTAACGCGACTTAAAGTTAACGGGCGCGTGTTTCAGTCCGTAACGAACGTGGGCAATCGGCCGACGTTTGGCGAAGCATCTTTCGCGGTTGAGTCACACATCCTGAATTTTGAGCCGATCGATCTCTCTGAAAGTACCCCAATCGAGCTCGAATTCCTGTTCCGGCTTCGCACCGAGCGGCAGTGGCCTTCGCCGGAGGCGTTGAAGAACCAGATCTTCAAAGATGTGACGCGTGCAAAGAGGTACTTTCGGTGTTTGGATTCGATGACCGCAGGTGTGTGACGCGACACCAAAGGTAACTTCAACTCCGCATCACGCGCTACTCCCCTGTGGAGAATCCGCGATTGACGTTGAATCAACACACGGCTAAACTCTCACTAGGTTTCCATCTACTTGGAGTCCCCCCAAGGTAGGTTCTTCGGGCCCTGAAACATATCTGGGGCGATTCCAGATAATATCTCGCTGACAGATTAGCGAATCGAATTGGCCATCTATTCCGGATGGCAAGGTGACTCATCCAAATGGATCGTCTAGCGGCCATGAATCGGGTTGCATTCTTGAATTCCCCAGTGACTACGGAAACAAACAATAACGAGCGCTACTGGCTCCCCAATGGGGGGCAGCAAGCACTGTCGATTGCGGTTGTCGACCCGGTTCTCGAGCGGCGCAACGCAGTCGCGAGTGTCGTGTGCGGGATACACAGCAGCGATGCGATGCCGAGAGTCACGCCGCTTCGCGAGGTGGCGGACTTCGGTTTGTTGATCAGCCAGAATTTCGATGTGGTCCTTCTGGCGGTCGATGGAAACCAGGAAGCCGCGCTGAAGACGATCGAGGCGCTAAGCCATGGCAGCTCGACAACTCCGATCGCATACTCCGGAGCCAGCAACGACGATTTGCTAATTCGCTGCATGCGAGCAGGCGTGAGAGAGTTTCTCATCTACCCTTTTGCGCCGGGCGTGATAGAGGAAGCGTTCAGCCGCGTGAGGAGCCGAGGCCGGATTGTCCCCGATACGCGGAAGGTGACCGGCAAGTCGTTTGTTTTTCTCGGGGCAAAAGGAGGCTCCGGAGCCACAACGGCTGCCTGCAACTTTGCCATCTCGATGGCACAGGAGTCAGAGCGGAGCACTCTATTGATCGACCTTGACCTTCCGCTCGGCGATGCGGCTCTGAACCTGGGAATTACGAGCCAATTCTCCACGGTGGATGCGCTGCGGGACCCCGAACGCCTCGACTCGCAATTTCTGCAACAACTGTCGTGCCTGCATCGATCAGGCTTATATGTTCTTGGCGCGCCGGGCACGTTCTCGCGCAGCGGAATCACGAACGCGGCAATCGACAAACTAATGACGGTTGCTTCCAAGACGTTCGAATATGTCGTCGTCGATGCGGGGTCCCGGTGGGAACTTTCGGAGACACACCTGTTCGACTATGCGGCCGCCATCTATCTCGTCACGCAGGTAGGCATATCAGAATTGCGCAATGCAAATCGCCTGATTACCGGATGTTTGCAGGCGTATACATCGAAGCTTGAGGTAGTGCTGAACCGGTACAAACCGGACATGTTCGGAATCGGGGTCGAATCCATCGACAGTGCGCTTACGCGGGAAGCGCAATGGCGGATTCCCAACGACTATCCTGCCGTGCGCGAAATGCAGGACACCGCTGAGCCGCTGGCTATGAAAGAATCCAAGATTCAACGCTCGATCCAGGTGATGGCCAGAATTGCCTCGGGATTGCCGGCGGAGCAAAAGAAGAAAAAATTCAGCCTCTTCGGCACGGCGTGAGGGACGTAAGGTCAATGCGCGGGAGCGGTTGCCTCGTCGAGTGGAGTTGAATTCTGATCGCCGGGGAACTGCTCGTCAGGCTTGCCCGCAATCGCCACGCGCATGAAATTGATCCAGATGGGCAAGGCGACGGCGGCGCCCGTCTCTTTTTTACCGAGTGATTCCCGGCTGTCGTATCCCACCCAAACGCCGCAGGTAACGGAAGGCGAGAATCCAAGAAACCATGCATCGGTAAAGTCGCTGGTGGTGCCCGTCTTGCCGCCGAGCGGATGGTTCAATTGCGCGGCAGCGGCGCCGGTGCCGCGATCGGTCACGTCGCGAAGCAAAGTCATCATGGTGCGCGCAGTCTTTTGGTCGATCACCTGATTGACAGCGGGGGCATCATCCCAAAGCGTGATGCCGTCGGCATTGGAGACCTTGCGGATGAGGTGCGGGGCCACGCGGATGCCATCGTTGGGAAAGACTGCGTAGGACGCGACCTGCTCTTCAAGGGTGATCTCCACCGCGCCCAGCGCAATCGGGAGATAGGGCGGAATTGTTGAGGTGACGCCGAAGTGGTGTGCCACGTCGATCACGTTGCGAATGCCAACGCGCTCCGCCAGTTTCAGCGCGGGAATGTTCCGCGACTCCGCAAACGCGGCAGCAATCGTCATGGGGCCCTTGAAGTCGTTTTCGTAGTTGTGCGGCACGTAGTTGCCGAAGCGCACAGGTCCATCGACAATGATGTCGGTGGGCTTTACGCCGTCTTCAACTGCGGCGGTGTAAACGTAAGGTTTGAAACTCGATCCGGTCTGGCGCTCGGCCTGCGTGGCGCGGTTGAAAACCGAAAGCGCGTAGTCGCGGCCGCCGACCATGGCCAGCACATCGCCGCTGGTGTTGTCGATGGCCAGCAGCGAGCCTTGCGCTCCCGAGTCCTGCTCCAGTGCGGCACGACGCACACGTGCTTCAGTGGCAACGCCGAGGCGCACATAGATGATGTCACCGGGTTTGACCAAAGTGTCGCCATAACGAATGCCTGTCCACTGCCAGTCCGCGGGCATCAGGATGATTTCGGTGCCCGGTTGATCGGAAGGGCCAATGCGCGCGTCAATCTCGAGCGGGAGCGCGCGCGTGACCAGCGCATGGACGTAATCGCCCGGTCCAGAAACGACCGCCCAGTCCGGATGCCTGTAGCTGGAGAGTGTTGCGCCGCTCGAAGCAATGTCTTCGAGCTTGCCTTTCCATCCGTGGCGCCGCTCATACGCGGCCACCCCGTCGGCCACGGCCTGGTTGGCTGTCTTCTGCAAGTCGAGATCGAGGGTCGTATCCACGCGCAGGCCGGCTTCGTGCACCTCCTCTGAGCCAAAGTGCTTGTCGAGTTCGCGCCGCACTTCTTCCTGGAACCAGGGGGCGACTGAACTTTCGGGCGCAGCAATGCGCAGGCCAAGCGGAGCCGACCGCGCGGCGTCGGCCTGCGCATGGGTGATCACGCCATCCGACTCCATCTCGCTGATGACCAGATTGCGGCGGCGAAGCGCGCGTTCCGGATTGAGGAGCGGCGAAAATGCGACGGGTCCTTTGGGTAGACCGGCCAGCAAAGCGGCTTCGTCGAGGTTCAGATCCCTAGCATGCTTTGAGAAGAAATACTCCGAAGCAGCCTCGAAGCCGTAGTTCCCGCTGCCTAAGTAAATCTGGTTGGCATAGAGCGTGAAAATCTGCTGCTTGGTGAACGCGCGCTCGATCTGGATGGCAAGATACGCTTCCTGCACCTTGCGCATCACGGTGCGATCGGAGGAGAGGAAGAGATTGCGTGCCAGCTGCATGGTCAGCGTGGATGCGCCTTGGGCGCGCCCGTGCGTGCGAATGTCGTGCCACGCGGCGCCGGCCACGCGGAAAACATTGATACCCCAGTGCGAGTCGAAATTCTTATCTTCAATCGAGATCACGGCCTCGCGCAGGACGGGCGCAAAGCCGTCGTAGCCGACCACCTCGCGGCGCTCGAGCGCGAACGAGCCGATGATGCGCCCTTTGCGGTCGTAAAGATCAGTGATGGTAGATGGATGGTACTGCTCGAGCTCGTCAATCTGCGGCAGGTTGACGGAATAAACAAGCGTGAGCCCGGCCAGCGAACCGGTCACGGCGGCGAGCACGATGAGAACCGTGATCGCGGAGCGGCCGGCCAGCTTGCGCCTCCGGCTCGGCGGGAGCGGTCGACCGACACTGCGCCGTGTGCGCGCCTGCGGGCGAACTTTAACCGGCTGATTGGACGTGGCAGCCAAGCGGATTTGGCCTCATCGACATCGCTTTTCTGCAAACGCGAAAGAGAGATGCCCTAGCTCAAGGCTAGCATTGGATCGATGGGTAGAAACTGTGATGCAACTTGCACGCACCACGCAGTGCACGAGCGGGAAACAACGGTCAAATCGGGACACAAATGCAGGTCAGGACGCAAATGCAGGGAACAAATGCACCGAAACAGGATGTGGATTAACCGTTCTTGGTCCTCAACAATGCCAGCGCCTGATTCAGCTGGTCATCGACATTCGATGGTGGCATTGGTTCGCCATCATCTTCGGGTGACGCGACCACCAGATTGGGAGTCACGGCATCGTCCTGAATCTTTTTGCCTGCGGGATCCTCGTACTTCGCGACGGTGAGCATCAGTGCGGCGCCGTCGGGCAGATCGATGGTCCGCTGCACTGCGCCTTCTCCGAAGGTACGCTCTCCCACAACATCGCCACGCTTCAGATCTTCGACCGCCGCCGCAACCAGTTCCGGCGCGCCATAGGTCCCATGGTTCACCAGCACGGCAACCGGCGCGTCCGTGAGGCACTGGGCCGGATCGGCAGTGAATGTCTGCGTCGGGAATTTCTGACCTTCGAGCGAAGCCAAAGTGCCTTGCTTGATGAAAAAGTTTGCCAGGCGCAGACCCTCCTTGGGGTCGTCGCCAGTCGTGTCACGCAGGTCAAGAAGAATCTTGCGCCCCTTGCCGGCTCCCTTGATCTTTGCAGCAATGTCATCCACGCGGGATGTGGTAAGAACGCCCGGCTTCAGGTAAAGGATGCTGGCGTTCTCATAAAACTGCTCGCCGAGCGGAGGCGCGGTCAGCGCTACGCGGTTCAGCGTCATTTTGTCCGGGTCCGGCTTGAAGGGCCGCACCACCGAGATGGTGACCGAGGTGCCCGGCTTGCCGGCCAGCATGAAGCGGACCAATGCGAGCGGCAGGTCGTGGGTCGATTGGCCTTCAATCAGATCGATGACGTCGCCGTCACGCAGGTGTTCCTGGTCGGCGGGCGATCCGGGCAGAACGTTCACAATCGTGGCATAACCGAAGCGCTTGGAGATGGTGAGTCCGACGTGCCCGTTCTCAGTAGCGGGGCGGTCCTTATACATCTTGTACTCGGCAGGCGTCAGATAGCTGGAATCGGGATCGAGCGAGTCCAGAAGACCGTGGAGCGCACCGTTCGTGACCGAGTTGATGTCTGGCGGCGTAACGTAGTAGTTCTGGATCTTGCGCAGGACCTCGGCATAGACGCGCATCTGGCGGTAAGCGCCATCCTGGTCATCGCCGGCATGGACACCGATCCAGCCGAACTCACCCAAGGCGAATCCGATGCCGAGGGTTGCAAAGATCACGACCGCAATCGCAAAAACGATCCGTCTGAAAATTTGGGACACACACACCACCAGCGCGGCCTCTGAGGGGAAGCTGGCCGCACACACCTTATAGACGCAATGATAACCCAAGTGGTGTTCGCCGGAGAGACGAGCGCTGCGGAAACGCCTGGAATGAGTAACTTGAACCGTCAGGATCAACGATGGATGGGGAAGCGGATGATGAGCCGATTGCCATTTGCGAGCCTCTGGTAGCCCAGACTGCCGGCAAACCTGCGCAGAAGGCGGATGCCGTGGCCTCCCGGCTCCAGCCGGTCGATCGACTCCGCAGCCGGCATTTCCGGAATCGCCAGGTGCCCGAGGGGATCGAACGGAGGCGCCTGGTCTTCAATTGCGAAGACCAGGCTATTTCCATTTTCCTGAGAGAAATCAACTGTAATGCGGTGGCCCGGCTGCTCCCGGTATCCGTGACGAATAATGTTCGAAACCGCCTCTTCGAGGCAGAGGTGGATCGCAAACAACGTGTCCGAAGGCATCGAGTATTCGGCGGCCAGGGCCTCAACCCACGGCCAAATCAGAGCAATTTCACTCAGCCGGCTCTGCAAAATCAGCCGGGGCGCGGGCTGGAGCGTGTCTTGTGTGGCCATGCTTGCCGCCAATGATTCGTAGGGGCTCATTGCAATGCGGCGACTGCCGTGGCCAGGTCGTGGTGAATCGGCAGCAGGGAATCGATCCCGCTGGTTTTGATCACCGACTGCACCATTTCACTCGGCGCGAAGAGCACAACCTTGCCGCCGCGGCCAAGAACCGCCCTCGCAGGGAGCACGATCGAACGTAAACCCATGGAGCCAAGAAACGAGACGTTCTGCAAGTCGATCAGCAGCTTCCTGCTGCTTCCAGCGATCACGTTCATTTTGAGATCGACAAGTGCGGCTCCGGCAATGTCAAGGCGTCCATCCAAAGCGACCCTGGTAATGCCCCCGGCCATTTCTTCCGTCGAGATTTGCATGGCGCTGTTCCTTTTTTCCGTCGCGAGGTCCTGGAACCGCAGTGAACTGTCGTGCCATTAGCGCGAGTTCGAAGCTGGTTCCGCGGATCTTCCGCCCCTGGCATGGCCCCATCCATCGTTTGCGAAAGGCGCGTAGAAGATAGCGTAATCCTAATCAACGAATGTGACAGTTCTGTTACAGATGCAGCCCGGCCACGGTCAGGCCGCTCACTAATGACAGGACGATTTTGGCATCGCCGCCGAGCGGATCCGCGGAACTGGCGGGAGGTTTGGTCTGCTTTGTCAGCTCAATTTTCAGGGTTTCGCGCTTTTTTGCCTTGAACTCCTGGCTCACCGTGTTTGATACCTTCTGCTGCCCACCGCTCTTCATCGACACCTGGAACTTTTGCGTTCCCGGTGGGACATAAAGATTGTCGAGGTCCGTTTTCTCTCCGGTAATACCGCGCAGATACACCTTACCGTTCATCTGCACAACATACGGCAGGCCCACAGGCAAGTGGCTCAAGTCGATTTTCATTTTGGCGTTCGTTTTCGGGTCGAGCTTTCGTGGATCGAATCCCAGGCCGGCTGCAGTATTCGACGTAGACGCCGTGGCTGCAGGAGGCGGAGGCGCAGCGGCCTTGGCGACGACCGGAGCTGCTGCGGCGGGCGCGGAACTGGCAGGCGGAGGCGCCGTTACCGACGGTTTGCCTGGCGCTGGTTTTTTCATGGCGGGCTTTGATTCTGCGGGCGTGGTTGCCACGACTTGTTTCTCGTCGGTCGCAGGGGCTGGAGCCGGCGGCTGGTTCTCAACGGCTGGCGTCGCTGATTCAGGCTTCGCGGGCGGGGTCTCGGGTTGTGGCTGCGGAACCTGCTGCGGCGCGGCCGCGGGTTTTGCCGCAGGAGGATTTGCGGCCTGGCGCTGCTCAAGAGCCACCATGCTGCGATGGTGCGCGATCAATACCCATCCGAGGGCCACAATCGCTACGAAGCCCGCCACAGTCAGCAAGACCACGGCAAAAACTGTTTCGAATGGGAGGGTCTTGCCGGGTGTCTTCACCGGTTTTTGCGAGCTCGCCGCTGTTGCGCCCGGCATTTTGGCACGCAAAGCCGGGGCCGGGGCAGCAATGGGCGCGAGCCCGAGCGTGGCGTCAGACTCGGCAACCGGCGGCGCCACTGGCTGCGCTGCGCCGGCTGGTGCATTCATGCGAATCGCGGCCAGATCGCGTGCGACGTCCTCGCCGTTCTGATAGCGCGCTGCGGGATTCTTCGCCAGGCATTTCAGGATCACATTCTCCAGCGTGGCTGGTACCGCAGGGTTCAACTTGGATGGAGGAATCGGCTCCGTGTACACCACTTTGTAGGAAACCGCCGTCATGGTTTCGCCGGGAAAGGGCTGCTCGCCCGTCGACAGGGAATAAAGGATAACCCCAAGAGAAAACAGATCGGCACGCCCATCGATGGGAGCTCCCGTGAATTGCTCGGGAGGCATAAACGAAGGCGTCCCCAGCAGCTGTCCCGTGGTGGTGATCTCGCTTGCGGCCAGCTTGGCGATGCCGAAGTCGGTAATGCGCGGCCGCTCGCTGCCGTAGACCTCGCGCGAGGTGAGCAGAATGTTGGCCGGCTTGATATCGCGGTGAATCACACCCTGGCGGTGCGCGTAACCCAGGGCTTCAGCGAGCTGCTGGCCGATCTCGCAAACCCGGTCGATCGTGAACCGCTCGCCTTTCTTGATGGCGTCGGCCAGGGTTCTGCCATCAACGAACTCCATCACCAGGAACGGCGCTCCCTGATGCTCGCCTACGTCGAAGACGGGCACGATGCCGGGATGCGCAAGAACCCCGGACGCGCGCGCCTCGCGATAAAAACGCGTGCGATACTCCTCACTTTGCGAGCCATTGAGGGCTGTGGAATGAATGGTTTTGAGCGCAACGGTACGGCCCACAACCGGATCACGCGCCTTGAACACACTGCCCATGGCGCCGCGGCCCAGCTCCTCGATAATTTCGTACCGTCCAACGACTTCCGGGGCTTTCATGGTGAGGATTGTATCAATCTCTTGCGGCAGGATTAAGCGGAATTCAAGTGCCGTTTTGCCTGCCCTAAGTCGGCCTGTGATAGCGCACTACGAGCAGGGTGAGATCGTCGGACTGCTGTGCGCCCCGGGTGAATTGGCGCACCGCGCGAAGGACCGACTGTTGCAGGGCCTCGACCGGAACGCCGTCCTGCCCGGTGACAGCTTGAACCAGGCCGTCGACTTCGAAAAGTTGATGGTCGGGATCCTCGGCCTCCGTCACGCCGTCGCTGAACAGCACCAAAGTGTCCTCCGGCTCAAGTTGCAGCTGTGCCGATTTGTATTCCGCTTCGGGAATCAGGCCAACGGGAAATGACCCCTCAGTGTAAAGCTCGCTCACATTGCCCTTGCGCAGCAACAGCGGCGATGGGTGCCCTGCTTTGATGTACTCGAGCGTGCCATCGTGGCCAAGGAGGCCGATGAACATGGTGGCGTAGCGACCCACCTCGGCGTGGCGGCAGAGGAAACGGTTGACGTGGTTGAACACCTTCATTGGATCGGCGCCCATCGCCAGGCCCGACAGAGCCCCTTGCAGCATGGTTGTCAGGAGCGCCGCGCCAAGCCCTTTGCCACTGACATCGGCGATGAGAATGGCGGTGCGATCTTCGCTGACCGGCACCACATCAAAGTAGTCGCCGCCTACCTCGTGGCAGGGATACTGCACCCCGCTGACGGCGAAATGGGGAAAATCGCTGAGTCCCTGCGGCAGCAGCGCCTGCTGGATGCTGCGCGCAATCGATAGCTCCTGCTCCAGCCGCTGGCGCTCGCGTTCCCGCTGGACAAGCCGCGCATTGTCAAGGATGCTGGCGGCCTGGACGCCGAGCGCATCGAGAATCTGGCGATCGAGCGCGGAAAACGCCGCAATGCGCCGCGAATCGAGGTAGATGACGCCAAGCAACTGGCCACGCTCAAGCGGCGCGCCGGTGTCAGAAGTTGCGCGCGACGTGGTGTAGAGCGGAATGGCGACGACAGCGCGCAGCCCCTGCACCACGATGCTCTCCGCGGCCTTCAAATCCAAGCCCGCGAGATTCAAGTCTTCAGTAATCACGGTGGTTCCGCGGTCGATGGCCTGGTGAATCGCAGTCTGGCTTGGGTTCAAGCTTTCCGGCGGCAAGGTTTCGCCCTTGTTGCCGCGGGCCAGGTGAACCCGGAGCGCGCCGTCCGCTTCCGGCTCGATGAGCACCCCGCGGTCGGCGTGGGTGACGGAGATGGCGTGATCGAGCATGGTGCCCAGCACCGATTCAAGCGGAAGCTGCGAGTGCAACAGCGAGGTCGCCTCCAGCAGCAGATTCAGCTTGTTCAGTCCTGCTTGCGAGCCGGTGCCGGTAATCTCAGAAAGAGACCCGATGCGGGTTAGGAGCCGGGCGACATCACCCCCGGGGGACGACGCGGCAGGGGCAATTGAGTGGAAGATCACTTGATACGAACCGTCGACGCCGAAGGTAATGAGATCGCCGTCGTGCAGAGCCTTCTGCTGCACTCTGGAGCCATTCACATAGAGGCCATAGCGATTTCCGCGGTCTTCAAGCCGGTAGCCGGAGCCATTTTTAACGATGGCTGCGCACTTGCGCGAGATGCGCCCATCGGAGAATTGCAAAAGGTTGTCCCCATCGCTGCCGCGCCCCATATTGAAGGGCGACTCAGCGACTGTGACAAACTCCCGGGAGCTGTCAGGGGCAATCACTTCCAGCGATGTTTCTGATTGCGGGGAATGCTCGTTCATCGGCTTCGGTGTGGGCAAATTGTAACATGCTGGATCGCAGAGACTTGACGATAAATTGGCGGGTGGCTGAGGAGGATGGCACGACTTTTGGACTGGCGCGCCAATCGCCGGCGGCTCGGAGCTGTCTCTACCTTCGTCAACAGAACGCATACCTGTCTATGTGAAGAGCGGAAGTATCGTTCCCTGGGCCGATGTAGGGCAATACGCGGGAGCTCCCGAAACACGACGCATCATCGCGCGCGTTTACGGCGACGGCGCACTGCCTTTCGAACTCAAGAGCAGAGAAGTCAACTTGCGCATGAGCTGGAGCAATGGTCAAGGAAGTGCGGCGAGCGGCGAATATGACGTGTACCGATGGGAGCGCCTGGGATGACGCAGTGGACTGGTTTGGCATCCGAGTCGACCTTCCCATCTGCCTTCATTATCGTGAGATGTGAAGTGATGCCCATAGGGTTTTCGGCCCTGAAGGTTTGCTCCTCGCATATTGGAGTGAAACAAATGCGGTCGACTTGTAATAGCTGCTTATCATCCTTCAATCTTTGGCATCATCAAAATGTCTAGATTTCGGCTGCCAGCCGGTCGCCGATCAGCCAACCAGGTACGCAAATGAAGAATCCGAACGCGTATGAAAAGTGCGGCAACATTATCAGCGTTCGTATTAGGGGCTTTCCTGGCGGGGGCACCGTTCGTCTGCGGCCAGCATTCGCCGGCGCCCTCTTCGCCCCCTAGCAGCAGTAGCAGCAGCCGGGACCCTGGCGACAGTGGGAACCAAAGCGCAGAGGATTCCGCCCAACGGCAACACCACAGCTCACACTCGATTTCGGACAGCGGGGCAAAGCACGACATGAGAGATGCGGGCCGGCAAACGAAGAACGCGGCAAAAGATGCCGGGCACGGCGTAAAAGAAGGAACAAAACACGCCTATCATTCGTCAAAGCGGGACGCGCAGAAAGCGGCGAGTAAGACAAAGAACACGACGAAGGGCGCCGTAAATGGTGGAAAGGCTGGCGCGAAACAACCTACGAAGCCGCCAGAATAGCGAGAGCAGAGAGAAAGTGCCGGGTGAGTTGCGCCCGCGCTTTGTGGTGTGAACGTGTTGCCGGTCGAATGCATCCAACGCTTGCGAGAGGGATCGCGATGCGCGCGGGGCAAATTGCAGCAGAACCCAAAACGTTTGCGCTGATTCTCGAAACCGGCGATGAGGTCCTTTCGTCGATCAAGAGATTTGCGCAGGAACACAACTTGGCCGGCAGCAGCTTCAAGGCAATCGGCGCCCTGAGCCAGGTAAAGCTGGGGTGGTTCAACTGGGAAACGAAGAAGTACCAGACAGCCGTTGCTCTCGATGAGCAGGTGGAGCTTCTGTCGCTCATTGGAGACATTGCAGTCAAGGACGGCCAACCACAAATTCACGCGCATGTGGTCGTAGGGCGTAAAGATGGCACCGCGCACGGAGGACACCTTTTGAGCGCGACAGTTCGCCCGACCTGCGAATTGATTCTGACGGAGAGTCCGCAGCATCTTCAAAAGCAAATTGACCCAGAGTCGGGGATTGCCCTGATTCGTGTTTGAACGTTCGAGGGTACGAGACGTCTTTATTTTTCCTAACCGCGCCGGGCTCGAGGGAGTTCGGCCAAGAGGAGAGGTTTATGGCATTAGGAGACTTACTTAAAACTGAATCCGAAGAAAGGGTTCGCTATGCAATCGTCGGCGTAGGAGATATTGCGCAGGGAGACCTGATGCCGGGAGTTGAGCACACCGGAAACTCGGAGATTACGGCGCTGGTCACTTCAGATGAGGTTAAGGCCGCGACGGTCAACGAGCAGATCGGAAGCATTCATGATGAGAACCTCAAGTTGCTATCGCTCATTGGCCAAAGCCTGCCGGCTGCGTTCGAGGAGCAAGCCCCTGGCGCGTTCGAGACTCTGCCTCCGCGAAGCGCTGAGCCGTTTGCCGGCGTAGGCAAGATACACAGAGAGTACGCGCAGTCCCGCAGAGGGACCGCCGGAGGTGAATTCATTCGACGACAGTAAATCGGCCACCGTCTCCGCAGGTTTTGCCAGGATCCTGGAGAGTGACGTGGCAGCATGAGTTTTCATAAGTCCCCTTTTTGATTTTCGGCGCTACGCTGCTTTCTTCGCGGTCGGATTGATGCGTTCGGCAATGCTCGTAAGCCGGTGATCGGCGCGTCCCTCTTCGTGTATTGTCAGGTCCAGCATTTGAGCGTCATTGTCGTGCCCCAGGACTCTGGCAAATTGACGCACACCTCCGTAAGCAGCGATCTCGTAGTGCTCAATGCGCTGAGCGGCGGCAATTATCAACGCGTCGCGAACCGCCTCATGCGACGCGCCCTTAAGAAGGTCTTCGGCTTCATCGAAAAGCGCATAGATGACTTTGCATTTCAGCGGATCAGGCTCAGTGCTCGCGGACGCGAAGATGCCTCTGAGCCTGGTCGCGTGCACGTCGGATTCCAACCGGTGTTCCTCGAGCACTTGGTGAAGCTCAGGATCCGTCGCCGAATCCACAAGGAAACCGTACTTTATAGCAGACATTTCTTCCGCAGAGAGGAGCAGACGAAGCTGTCGCTCATAAAGCGCCTGAAGATCAGGGGTCTTTTCAATCATCAGCTTCATACATCCCTTCCTCGCGCGCCATATTTACTGCCATGAAGGCATTGCTCCCGTCTGCATCATGAATCAGGCGCCTGTCGTGTTGTGATGCGGCGTTCGGGTGGCCTGTTGCTCTCAAAGGGCTGGGGATGGGTTTGCTTAGGAAGCAACCAAAACGCGACCATCTCGGAGCTTTGCGCGCTGGACGAGTGCGTGATCCTCTCGCCTATCGACGAGCCTTGCCGCACACAATTCAGGTCGAAAATGCCATCAGATCTGGTTATTGCGCCTTCCGATGCCCAAATGGATGACTCTTCTGTTGCGGCGATGGACCTGGCCGCAACGCTCGGCCGTCCGTAATTTCGCGTTTCAAGTATCTCGGGCTGAAGCGCATTGCATCCATACGGGCTGCCGTTGGACGCGAGGGCAACTTACACGAAAGTCGATTGGGAGTTATGGACAGCGACGTTGGCAAACGACACGAGCGATTTTCAGATGCTCGTCCATCCTGTTTCTGAATTCCTGAACCACGCTCCCGATCGCGTTCCCATGACGGATTGGTACGACATGATCACCGCGAAGCAAGTCGGCTTTCAAGCACGCTCGGTGGTTGGCGGAGTCTACATCAAGATGCTGGCCGATTCGGCGCACTGGAAAAAGTGGGCCGCAGGGACACGGACGGAACCATAAGAAACTCATCGGGGAGTTGCTTCGCATTTTTCTTGCGCAATCGTCCCTCGTACCTGATCGTATTTAGAAGAGAAGAAGCACGCTGAGGCTTTCATGTTGACTCGTCGCACCGTTGCTGCCAAGCTGCTGAAGACATGTGCAGCGTTGGCGTTTACGTCCGACTTCCGGATCCTCGCGGAGCTGAAACCGGCTTTCTCGCTAAATCTCGCCGAGGGTGCACCGGTCGAAATTCCAGCCAACTTTACCGGACTTGGTTACGAAATGTCCTCTGTTGCGACACCTGATCTTCTGAGTCCTGCCAATCAGCGTTACGTTGAACTCGTTCGTGGCCTGGGCCCGCGAGGGGTCCTGCGCGTCGGCGGTATTGTGGCCAATTACACGCGTTACATAGCGGACGGGCCAGCCCGGTTCGACCGCCAGAATACGGTGATCACGCACGCGGCTATCGACCGATTTGCGGCATTTTTGAGCAAGGTTGGATGGAGCGCGGTATGGAGCGTCAATTTTGCGCAAGGGACAATTTCCGATGCCATCCAGGAAGCGCGCGCCGTCTATGAGACGCTTGGGCCGCGGCTCCTGGCGCTTGAGATCGGCAATGAAGTCGACAGTTATGGAAAAAGCCAGCCCTTCCGCCCGCCATCGTACGACTACGAGGCTTATCGCAAGGAGTACGGCGAATGGCACGCGGCCATCGCAGGCGCGGTTCCAGGAATACGCTTTGCCGCACCCGACACGGGGAGATCTGTGGAATGGGTAGAGCAGATGTCAAAGGATGCCAACGGCACGGTGCAGCTTCTCACAACCCATTACTACCGCAACGGGCAGGCTCGCGGCAGCCCAGAGCAATTGCTTACGACCGATCCAAGACTCGAAGATGTGCTAGTGCGCCTGCGCGCGGTGTCGCAGCAGAGCGGGATTCCGTGGCGGATGTGCGAGATGAATTCGTTCTCCGGCGGTGGACGCCCCGGGGTCAGCGACACTTTTCTTGGCGCTCTATGGACGCTCAATATCATGCTTCTTCTGGCGCAATACGGCTGCTCAGGCGTAAACCTCGAGACCGGGGTCAATCAGTTGGGTTTCGCCAGTCCATACTCGCCGATTCAGGACAACGGCAAGGGCATGAACTCGGCGGGTGTGCCGTACTATGGAATGCTTGCATTTGCCGCGGCGTTGGCAGGTTGTCATCAGATTTTCCTGCTTGACGATGGGATTCATACCGATTCTCTGCATGCCTATGTGCTAGGCGCCAAAGGTAAGGCGCGATGCGCCGTAATCGTCAATATGGATGGGACAGCGGATGCGGATATTTCCGTCGCGAGGCTGGGGATGAAACGTGCGCGTGTTTTGCGCCTGGTTGCGCCTGCCGCTGACAGCAAGACAGGTGTGACCTTCGGCGGAGCCCAGGTCGATGAAAGCGGGCGTTGGAGTGCAACAAGCAGCGAGAGGGTAAGCAATGGACAAGTTGCTGTGCCGCACATGAGCGCAGTGGTGGTACTGCCGATGCACCCATAGACATGTACGCGCGTGAAATCCCTTCGTGTAATGCTTTACATCATCCCGCTTGTGCCGTATCGTCGTTGTTAGCGATTCTGATTGAACCGGCGAGGTTTTATCGTGGACCGGCGAACTTTTTGTGGCCTGACTGCAGGCGCTCTTTTCGGCAGCGGATTTCCGGCAAGCGAATCTGCTGCCGCCCAGGACGGCACCGCGAAATTGAAATTCACCCAGGAACAAACGGGAAATGGTCCGTTTCGTGCCGATGCAAACGGCAATCGGCCACATATTCTGGTCATCTCCGCCGATATGGTGGGACCCGACCTCTATCACCCCGCGCGTTCCTTGTCGCGCCACGTCGACATTCCCGCCATACGCGCCCTCATGCAACAGGGCGTGTTTTTCGCCAACGCTTTTTGCACCGTGCCACTTTGCTCGCCTTCGCGCGCCTCATACCTGACGGGACGATATAGCTACGTCCTGGGCAACGGAGAACGTGCTCCCGAAGGTTTGGAGACGCAGCTTCGACCCGATGATACGATCTTTCCGGAATACCTCAAGGCCGCCGGCTACGTCACGCGGCAGGTAGGAAAGTGCCATGTTGGGGAGAAGAAGTTCATCGACGCGTTTGGCGACAATGACCAGCCGTGGGATCGATGGTCGCCACCTGTCTTTGACGACGATAACTTCCTCGCATACCAGCGAAGCCTCGGCGTGAAACCGCAAAAGTACTCGCGCGAAATTGTCTTTCGCATGCAGGATCGGACTTCCCCGGGTAATTCCGTCGGCGGATGGATTGTTCAAGAGGATGGCAAACCCTTTCCGCTGGAAGCCCAATATAGCTACTACCTCGGCAAAAAAGCGATCGAAACGGTAGAAAGCCTAATCAGCAACGGGTCGATCGAGCACCATCCCATGTATCTACAACTGGATATTTTCGACCCTCATCAGCCGTTTTCCATCCCCGCCGGATTTGAAGACAGAGAACGGGATCTGCGGCAGATCATGACGATTCCAGACTCCTGGCATACCGCGCAGAAGTGCGATTTCAAGCGGGCCGGCGACGAGCCCGAAATCATCGATGTTTATCGCCGTTACTGGGGAATCTACGATCCCGACGAATTAATCAATTATCGCGTTGCCTACGTACTGCAGATGGAACTCGTCGACCACGTCATCGGAATGGTATTCGCGCGCCTCAAGGAACTCGGACTTTACGACAACACACTCATCGCCTTTATTTCAGACCACGGAGAAATGAACGGGCGTCGCGCAATCGTGGATAAAGGCGTATATCTTTATCCTGACGTTGTCCGCGTGCCGATGGTTTTCAAGCTTCCCGGCGCGAAGTCTCCGCGAGGAACTACGGTAGAATCTCCCGCTTCGCTTCTCGACCTCTCCCAAACCATCCTCGACTTCGCCGGCATCCGTCCTGAGGCCAAATTTGATGGCATTTCGCTTTTGCCGGCGATTGTGGGCGGTCACGGAGAGGAGGACCGGACGGCGCTCTTCTTCGGCGGATGGCACGTCGGCGTCAACTTCGACTGCGGCATCCAGCACCGCGCTTCCGATGGCCGTCGCTACCTTTATTCCTATAACTGCACCTCGATAGTTGATGAACTCTTTGACCTGGATTCCGAGGATGCAACGAACCTGATCGACAAACCTGAATACGCAAAGGTTCGCAGAGAAGTGATTCAGCGCCTGGGCGCAGCGCTTCAGTCCGATCCACGATGGCTGGGTTACTGGGCCGAATTTCGCATCGCAAAGTTTAGCGATCTGCCGAAGACTCAAGGCGACATGCAGCTTTTTGCAATGCCCGACTGATTGATGGAGCGGCCTCGGACCATTTCTGCCGCTCCTCGATGCAGGCTATTTCGAAATGCCGAGGCGGCGTATAAGGCCGCCAGTTTATGCTGAGGATCAACTACTAGATCAACTGAGCACGGAAGTTCAAACTGCGCAAGCGCGCCGCCTCGTAGCCGGTTGAATCGAATATGGAGAGAATTCAATGTTCAAGGTGCGCGTTTTTGCAGGGCTGCTGCTTTTCATAATTGCTCCAGTGCTCAGGAGCCAGGAGCCCGAAGCGCTTGCATTGAGCGGGGACTACCAGTTCACGCATGACCCTTCGATCGCGATGGAGGGTGGCACCTATTACGTTTTTGCGACTGGCAAAGCGCCCGATGGTGGACAGTTTGCTGTGCGCTGCTCCAAAAACCTCACTGATTGGAAGCAGTGCGGGCACGTGTTTGCGGAAATACCCGCGTGGATTCGTGAATCGAGCCCGCGCACGAGAGAATTGTGGGCGCCGGATATCTCCTACTTTCATGGCGCCTACCATCTTTACTACGCCTACTCGGTTTTCGGAGCCAACACCTCCGGCATCGCACTGGCGACGAACGTGACCCTCGATCCAACAAGCCCACGTTATGCATGGAAGGATGAGGGGCTCGTATTGAAGTCAACCGAGACAGACGACTTCAACGCGATCGATCCGAATATCGTTCTCGACGATAAGGGCCAACCATGGTTGAGCTTTGGCAGCTTTTGGAGTGGGATCAAAATGCGGCGCATCGACGCGGCAACAGGCAAACTCGCCGCATCGGATCTGACCCTTTATGCGCTGGCATCGCGGACCAAGCCTGAAAACGCTGAACCACCCAAGCCCGGACTACCACCGAACTGGGAAGCGATCGAAGCGCCATTCATCGTTCGGCACGGGGGTTTCTATTATTTGTTTGTGTCCTTCGATCTTTGCTGCCGCGGAATCCACAGTACCTACCGCATCATGGTCGGCCGTTCTCACAAAGTGACCGGCCCATATGTCGACGCAGACAAGAAGCCGATGCTGTCTGGCGGCGGCACGCAATTGCTTGCCGGTAATGCGCGATGGCTGGGACCGGGCGGCGAGTCGATTCTTCAAAAGGCGGGGGGCGATGTGATGGTCTTTCACGCCTACGACGCACAAACTGGAAAACCAGCACTCCAGGTTTCTACGATCACCTGGAACGGAGGTTGGCCGCATGTTGCCCTGGAAACGACAGGCGAGTCGAAGTAGAATTCTGCGTTTTCAGTCGCCGATGAGTCCGTGCGTGAAGCGCGCGCATGGCAGGCCAGTGTTCCGAAGTCAACTTATGAAACCGATCTGATTGCGGAGTTTTGGAGTTCGAGATTGAACTTGCTCCGCCATGCGGTCGTTTGAGTCCGCAGGCAAAAGCCTGAGTCGGCCGAGGAGGACGAACGGCCATATATCTTTAGTTGGCAGCACCGCGTGTGCGAGCATTTAGCGAGCGACTGCCCCACGCAATGATGGTGGCGGAGGGCAGGATCGAACTGCCGACCTTGGGGTTATGAAAACGCCAATAAGTAATACAACCAACTACTTACATGCCTTACAAGGCCGCCGAAATACGCCAAAATACATTCGAGACGGGTCAATTGCGGGGGCAATCACGGGGGAGGAATCGTGGGTGGAGATTCGCTGCCGATTCCGGAGCCGAAGACCACTCTCCTGCCCCAGTCGAAGCTAATGTCTTATCCCATTCGCTATGGCCGGTTTTGGATAATCCCCTATGAATGAAAACATCGTTTTCTTCTCTCGCTGTCGCCCTCAAGAGGCTGATCCCATCGATCTGGCGGTGCGTGCGCGCTGTATCTTCATTGGGTGGCCGACACGGCGACCAAATACTCAACGACGTGCAGGCCACCTGCGGAAATGCATCGGCGATCTTCGATGCTCTGCTGAAGAGTGGACGGCGTTGTACGCAAAGTTCGACAAGAAAAATCGACAGCACTATCAGCAGAATCGTAACTTCATTCATGAAATCATACGTGGTGCAATCGGACTGATACCGAGGCCTAATTTAGGTGTTGTTTTTGCGGCGCGAGTTAAAACGCCGTTCGAGCTTCTAGACAATCCACCTTGGGGAGACGAGTATCTTGCCCTGCGGCGAGCGAAGGCCCTCGATGTCGCGAATGAAGTCTCTCATCTGGCCGATGTTGCACAATGTTGCGAAGTCGACGCCCCGATCCGGGCTGACAAAATGCGGTTGCGATGACTGAGTCGAAAAGCAATTCTTTTTCACGCACAAAGCGTCAAGTAAATGAGGGCACATGAAAGACAATTTCCTATCAGTAACGCTGGTTTCGCTTGCAGCCATATTGCTTTTCGCGACAAGGGTGAACGCAGCCATGACGTTCGTCCATCCAGGTGCGATGAGTTCCGAGGAGGAATTGAATTTTGTGAAGGCTAAAATAGCCGCCGGAGCCCAGCCCTGGAGTGGCGCATTCCAAAAAATGCTGCTACTTGCAACCCCATATACCAAAACTACAGCCCCGCTGGATCTGGGGAAAGCGAACGAAAACGATCAAAAAGATGATGCGAAGAAGGCATACGCAAATGCTCTTGCCTGGTATTTCACGGGCAATGAAACGTATGCAAAGAACGCAATCGCAGTCTTCAAAGTGTGGGCGAACACGTTTGCGGGATATCGGTATGCGGATCCGCTTAATCCAGACTCTAACCAAAGCCAGCTCGACTGTGCCTGGATAGGTGCGATCCTAGGTCCGGCTGCCGAAATCTTGAGAGGATATTCAGGGTGGGCGCCCGCCGACATGGCAGCGGTCCAAAACATGTTCAAGACCAAGTTCTATCCGGATTTGAATCTAATGAATGTGTGGAATGGCAACATCGATCTGACCCAGATTGATGCCATGATGAACATTGCCGTCTTCAACGAAGATGAAGCAGAGTTTAACGCGGGCCTTGCGAGACTGGCCAAGCGGGCCCAAGCCTACTTCTACCTCTCAACCGATCCTGCCAGTTACCGGGTCTACGGTGGACTCAGCGATGCTTCTTGGTTCAAGCCAGCCAAGTGGGTGGACGGCTTGACCCAGGAAACCTGCCGCGACAATGATCACCATGCACAATACGCGCTGGCGTCGGCCCTCCACGCCGCCGAAGTTGCCTGGCATCAGGGGGTGGATGTCTATACGCCCAACGAAATGCGATTCCGGGAGGCTTTGGAGCTGATGAGCACCCAGATATGGACCGGCCGCATGCAGGGGACATGTGGGAATGACACTACCACCCCTGATCGTTTCGACACCTTTGAAGTCGGATATAACCATTACCACAACCGCAAGGGGATCGACTTGCCGAACACTTGGAAGGCGATCACGCAAGAAATCCGGCCCAAAGGTCAGTCCGATTGGAATATCTTCTTTGAAACATTGACCCACGGCGACCTCTTGATCTCCAGCCCGGTATCAGCCACTGGCAATGCGCCTGGCACCAGTGGAAGGTAGCCGCCCAGCCGGATACGTTTTGGCTGCCGCTCGCGCTGGGTTCATACCTCGCGTCGCCGGTCCAGTAATCCCTGAGGGCCTTGCTCCTCAAGCCGCTTCCGCCAGCGACGCATCTGCCGCTCGCTGATGCCCATCAACTCCGCTGCCTGCCACCACTTGATCTTCCCCGATGTGGCTCGCAACAACACTTCCTGCAACTTCATCGCCCGCTCCGCTGCGGTCCTCGGATAGATCTCCATGCTCTCGCGCATGGCTCCATCCTCGCTGCCCGTTATGCGGACACTTCACTTGCTAAAAACACCGGACATATTATTAGCTAACGACAACCGGCAAGTCTTCAGTAATGCATTGGTAAACAGCCGGTCCCGCCTCCGGCGGGGATGATGCTGCCTCTTCGCTCAAACTGCCAGTGGCGGGATTGGACTGTAGCAGGTGGCAGAATTGTATTCAGCATCAAGGGTGCGGAGTTTGATTCTGCAGGGCGGCCGGCCGTGTTTTCTGTGCAGCTTTCCAGCGGTCGGGTAGCCAGTCGGGCAGGTCCCCGGTGCGCATCACCGGCAAGTTAATTAACAGCTGGGTGAAATAGAGTTGCGGGTCCACCTCGTGGCGGCGGCAGCTGGAGGTCAGGCTGGCCAGGATGGCCGCGGTACGACCGCCGCGTGCGTTGCCCACGAAGAGACTATTCTTCCGTTTATGGAAATCTTGGCATAATCGAAATTATGTCTAGCGCTGGATTATGAGCAGTCCAGTCGCGGACGGCGCGCGAGCGGGCATATTCTTTGGCTGATTGGTGATCGTCTGCACTGACGAACTGAGCATAATATCTGTGGTCTCTTGATGCGGAACTTTCCGCACTGGAGATCGTCATGGATAGAACAGTCTTCGCGCATCCACAGGTGCTTTGCTGGCTTCGGGAGAGCATACTGGATTCTCATGTTGCCACGTTCCTTGCTTATCTTCGCGACCGCGGATATGCCAGGCAGACTCAGCACAGCTATATCTGTGCCGTTGCTCACTTCGCGCGTTGGCTCAGTCTGGAAAAGGCTCGCTTGCCGGACCTCAACGACCAAGTTGTCAGGCAGTTTCTTTCAGTTCACCTGCCTCACTGTAGCTGCCCTTATCCGGTGCTCCGAACCAAGCACGAGATTCACGCCGCATTGCGTCACCTGCTGGCGGCGCTAAGTGCCAGCGGCGTGATTCGGGAGCGTCAGGACGCCGATCCCATCTCTCTGGAACTCGCCCGTTTTGATAACTACATGCTGCATGTCCGCGGTCTTGCGATCAGCACCCGCCGCCAGCGCGCACTCATCATACGCAAGTTTCTTCTGGCACAACGGTGGGGTAAGAACTTCGAAAGTGGACGGATCAGTGTCAACGGCGTCCGCGCATTCGTCCTTTCTGGCTATGGGAAGTGCAGCGCTGGAACTGTTGGTGTTGTTGGCGGAGCCTTACGTTGTTACTTGCGATGCCGCGCCCTGGAGGGCGACAACATTGAACACCTTCGGGAAGCTGTCCCGAGTCCGGCTCACTGGCGCCTGGCCGGTTTGCCAGAACTGCTCAGCGGCCAAGAAGTCCACACCTTGCTGAACTCTTTCCGCGTTCTCAAGTGTTCACCCAAGCGTGCTTATGCGATGGTTCGCTGTCTCACCGACCTTGGCCTGCGCGCATCCGAGGTTGTCCAGTTGCAGCTGGATGGCTTGGACTGGGAAAAAGGAACCATCCATCTCCCGATGGGTAAGTTGCGTCGCGGCAACATTCTTCCACTGCCCGATAAGACGGGCCAGGCGATAGTGGATTACCTGCGCTCGGAGCGCCCGCGAACCAGCAATCGTGCTGTCTTTGTTCGGCATGTAGCTCCTTACGATGTACCGATCGGCCCCGGCGTAGTTCGGCGCGCGGTTCGGGAAGCCTACCAGCGCTGCGGCTTGGCACATTCGCGGGTACACATTCTTCGACACAGCATGGCGTCGATGTTGCTTAGCAAGGGCGCGCCGCTTAAGGAAATCGCGGACGTGCTTCGTCATCGCAGTCTTGATACTTCGATGATTTATACGAAGGTCGACTTGCGCAGGCTGGAGGCAGTCGCTCTGCCCTGGCCCGGGAGGCAGCTATGACCACTTCCCGCACCATGCAGTCTCTCGTGCAGATGTACCTCGACGAACGGCACAGCGCCGGATTTGCTCTGGAAATTCCAGGCAAGCTCCTGATGGGATTTGCGCGTTTTTCCGATCAACGGGGTCATCGCGGTCCCATCACTGAACAACTCACCTTGGACTGGGTTCAAGGCTGCGCAAAACGGGCCACTCCATTCACCTGGGCCCGCCGGCTGCAAACGATCCGGCCTTTCGCTAGATTCTGTCTCCGAATCGATCGGGCGACGTACATTCCGGAGCAGAACATCTTTGGTCGGGCGAAGCGGCGCCTCACACCTCATATCTATACGGATCGGGAGATTACCGATTTGCTCCGGACAGCCGGTCAACTCGAGCCTGAGGGAACACTTCGTCCGGCAACCTACAAGACTCTGTTTGGCCTCATTGCCGCCACCGGATTGCGGCTTTCTGAGGCATTGAAGCTGCGTTTCGTAGACCTGGATTTCGCCCGCAACGTTTTGACTATTCGACAGACGAAATTCGCAAAATCCAGGCTTGTTCCCTTGCACCCGAGCGTTACAGCGGCATTGTCCCACTATGCCGTAGTCCGGCAGAGTGCGATTCCAGCAGGGCCGAAGTCGCCTTTTTTTGTCGGCTTGTCTGGAACTGCACTGCCCAAATCGACTGTGCATCATGCGTTCCAGCAGTTGCGAAAAAAGTTGGGATGGAAGGCCCGCGGCTCTCACCCCTTTCCTCGCATTCATGACCTGCGGCATACCTTCATTTGCAGGCGCGTGCGACTATGGCACGAGCAAGGTGCGGATATCGATCATGCGATGCTTGCACTCGCTACCTATGTGGGCCACGCCAAGGTGTCCGACACGTACTGGTACTTGACCGGTGTCCCGGACCTCATGGCGGTTGCCGGCCGCAACTTTGAGGGATTCGTTGAGTCCCGCAGGAGGCGGCCTAATGCATGAGCCTATAGCTGCAAAGTCCTTCGCCGTTCTTCTCCAACGCTTCTTCACAGAACATTTGCAACAGCACAGAGCCGTAAGCCCGCGGACCATTGTCGCTTACCGAGATACTTTCCGCCTGCTGCTTACCTTTGCCGAAAAGGCGCTGGGAAGAGAACCACAGCATTTCCTGCTCACCGATTTGAACGCGAAGTTCATCCTCGGCTTCCTGGATTATCTGGAAACCGAACGCAAAAACTCCTCGCGCAGTCGCAACGCACGTCTGGCGGCGGTGCGATCTTTCTTAAAGTTCGCGGCTCATCACGATCTCTCGGCACTGGATTGTATTCAACATGCCTTGGCTGTGCCTATGAAACGATTCGACCGTCCTTTGCCGGAATTCCTCTCGCGGGAAGAGATACAAGCCATTCTCGATGCCCCTGACACCGGTACCTGGTGCGGCCAACGGGACCGGGCTCTCCTCACCACCCTCTACAACACCGGGGCGCGCGTCTCCGAAGTGCTAGGCCTCACGGCCAAGGATCTGATCCTTGAAGGAACGCCCGCAGTTCACATTCATGGAAAGGGACGAAAGCAGCGCAGCGTTCCCCTATGGCGATCGACGGCTTCTCTACTTCGATCCTGGAAACGGCAATTAAACACTTCTGGCGCAAATGATTACCTATTTCCCAACCGCAGGGGAACAGCCATGACAAGATCCAACGCCGCGCAACGGCTTTCACTCGCGGTTGCTCAGGCGGCACGCAATCATCCCCGCCTGAAGACGCACACAGTGTCACCGCATTCCATTCGCCACTCAACGGCACTGCACCTGCTACAGTCTGGCGTCGACATCACCGTCATCGCTCTCTGGCTCGGCCATGAAAACCCCTCAACCACGCACATGTATATAGAAGCGGACCTTTCGATGAAGGAGCGTGCCCTTCAGAGACTCAAGCCTCTTAGTGCGAAGGCCAGCCGCTACAAGCCTCCTGATCAACTCATGCAGTTCCTCGTCACGCTCTGAATTATGCGCAGCGGGAGAACTGCCGAAAGCTCGATTCCAAGGCCGTTATCCCGCTGCTCACAGGCGAACTGCGCATAATCCAAAACTAGACATAATTCCTGTTTAACACCACGCGCTTCATCTCACGCTCGGAGACATTGTTATCGATGGGCACGTGGCCGTCTGCGGCGAGGTCTACATCATCAACACCAACGCCCAACCGAATACGGTGATGGGCGGCGTTCGGGCGTACGCGAGGGAAGAGTATTTAGACAGATTTTGAGGAACGGAACGCGACAAGACGCGTGCGTGACTGCCAACGTAGTCTGGTACGCGGTGAAGCGGTGTGCTAAACAGGTCTGCATCGACAATCTTGCACCCCACGATCTGCGCCGCAGTTGCGCGCGTTTCTGCCATGGATGCGGAGGTGAGCTCGAACAGATTCAGTTTCTTCTTGGCCACGCTTCGGTGCAAACCACCGAACGGTACATCGGATGCAAACAGAACCTTAAACAACCGGTCAATGATCGCTTCGATATCTCAGTCGCACGCGATGTGGCTTAAGGTCGGTGCGCAAGCTGCCGCGCGATGCTGGCGACAACGTCCTTTATCGCAACCTATCCAGGATTGCGCGTCATGTCCTCGAATCCGACTTCCGGTCCGCGAGCGTTTCCGGATCAGCGGCGATCCGGTCTGAAATTGCCCCGGGCAGTGTCTTAAAGGTAAAGGGCGAAAGGAAAACGGCAGTATTCGCCTTTTGTGCAGTATCTTAATAGCGCTAATGAGACACTTTCCCTGTTTGAGAGCTGAGTAGCAGAATACAAAGCTGATATATACTTTCCGGTACCGAGGGGGGCTATGAGCGAGAAAGTATATATCGAAAGCCTACTGGGAGGACGAACATGTATTGGCCGCCGCATGATGAATGCGGTCTTCGAAGCAGATGGTGCAAATGCCGGTCTGACAGTCACAGCGACCACGGCGAGATGAATCAATATCTACAACCAACCGATCTGAGGGATTCGCATTCTGAGGGCAAGGTCAGTTCATTCCTAAGTGCCTGGGGAGGTGAAAGTGACTGCCATCCGTGTTGAAGATGTCCTCCAACAGGAACTCTTGCAAGTCGAGTCCGCCCGCGACTTGCGGCTTGGGAAGGTTCCTGAACGGCCGGAGGCGCAGAAGAGCCTTATAGGCCTCGCATTTTCGGGCGGCGGTATCCGCAGTGCAACCTTTAATCTGGGCGTGCTCGAAGCCTTGGCGCAAGCCAGACTCCTGCACGTATTCGACTACGTTTCCACGGTCTCGGGAGGCGGTTACATTGGCAGTTGGCTGATGGCCTGGATGCATCATCAACAGATCGGTATTAATGAGATAGAAGAGCGCCTTTCGCCTCACAAGTACACGCCCGCGAGCGCAGCCGATCCGCCTGAACTGCACTTTCTGCGCAACTACAGCAACTATCTCACCCCCCGCAAAGGTGTACTGGGAGCTGACTTCTGGGCATTTGCATCCACTTACATGCGTAACACCATTCTGAACCAGATCATCCTTACTCTCCTGCTTCTTTCTGTTCTCCTGCTTCCGCGCGCACTGGTGTACCTTCCCAATCGCCTCGAAGCTCTGGAGAACTTTACCCAGGGAGCCCTTTCGGCGCAGTTCGCCGCCTTGGTTCTGGCGGTTCTTCTGGTCGGACTGGCTGTGACCTTTATGGGTCTGAACCTGCTTTGGGTCGACCCGCAGACAAACAAGAAATCTCCTTGGTACGCAGAGCAGTGGGCCGTGCAACTGGTAATCGTTGTTCCTCTGATCATGTCCGCCGCCTTGGTCAGCTATGGCATCAGCAACTACGTCGGCTACGGCATTCTCGACAATCCCTTATGGGACCCCCCTCTACTTGGTTTGGTTCTCTATTTCGGGTTGTGGGCGGGCGCCTTCCTGATACGTCAATTGGTTCGGGCTAAGCGCGGTATGTCCGGCGCGGCTGCGCCCAGTGCAAGCCTCGTGCTGATCACGGCTGCCGTAACCGGTGCACTCGTCGGCTATCTGTTCCTTCCCTTTGGAAAGTATCTGACGCCTCCGCCGCCGCCTCTCGGCGACTACTTCAATTGGCATATTTTCGCCTTCGGCACTCCAGCCTTCGTTCTTGTCATGTTGCTTGCCGGGGCGTTGCATATCGGACTGATGGGCCGCGGGATGAGCGACAGCCACCGCGAATGGTGGGCACGTTTGGCTGGTTGGCTGATGATCTACACGATCTGCTGGCTCCTGCTCTTCCTGATGGCAGTCTATGTTCCGGTCGGCCTTTCCCGGCTCTGGGCCGAAAATTTCCATAAGCTGTTCACATCCGGCACCTTGCTCTGGCTGATCTCGACGGCATATGGAGTTTTATTTGGGAAGAGCGGAGATACCGGCGTGATCAATCCGGAAGCACCAATAATGAAAAAGGTGCTCGGATACGCAGCCCGGCTGACTCCTTACATCTTCATTCTTGGACTCCTCTCTGCGCTTTCGCTTCTCGCTGCCAGAGTCGCCCTGGTTCTCACGGGCGATTCAAATCCGATGAGCCAGCTTCCGTTTGCCTTCAGCGGACCTTCCGTGCTCGTCGCATGCCTGGTGCTGTTCGCTGCCGCAATTCTTCTGTCCTGGCGCGTCAATATCAACGAGTTCTCCATACACCACGCTTACCGCAATCGGTTGGTCCGCTGCTATCTGGGAGCTTCGGTGCCGAATCGGCAAGCACAGGCCTTCACCGGCTTTTCCGAGTCCGACGATTTGCCGCTGGCAGCGCTGGAGATCCCTGCCGGCTCCGTCGAGCCAAAAGATGCGCGACCGTTTCCGATCCTGAACACCAGCTTGAACGTAGTGCGCGGCAAGGAACTGGCCTTACAAACCCGCAAAGCCCGCGCCTTTGCGTTTACCCCGCTTTACGCTGGATTCACGCGGGAAGCGATTGGTGGCATGGATTGGCAATCGGCTTATGCGCTGACGAAGGATTCGGGCGCGAAGCAACGAGGATGCGAAAACGGTATTAGCCTGGGAACCGCTGTCGCCATTTCAGGCGCTGCCGCCAGCCCCAACATGGGCTTTTATTCGCAGCCCGCGCTGGCTTTCCTGATGACTTTGTTTGACGTTCGTCTAGGCTGTTGGATTGCCAATCCCAGCATACAAAAAAACTGGCCGGTGGGCGGCCCTCGAATGGGCTTCTTCTGGCTGCTCCGGGAACTACTTGGTACGACCAGCGATGACAGCGGGTTTGTCTATCTTTCCGATGGCGGTCACTTTGAAAACCTGGCTGTTTACGAACTGGTCCGGCGCGGTTGTAAGTTGATTGTCGCCGGGGACGCTTCCTGTGATCCCAATTCAGGATTTGACGACCTGCACAATGCCATGGAACGTTGCCGCACCGACTTCGGCGTCGAAATCGAACTGGACCCCATTGAAACCAGGAGGCAAAACGGCCTGGCGCGGAGCCACTTCGCCGTGGGCAAGATCCATTACTCCAGATCGTCAGCGGACGACGGCGTCATTGTTTATCTGAAGCCAGCGTTGGTGGACGGAGGCCCCACCGACGTCGTCGGGTATGCCACGACGAATCCTGACTTTCCCAATGACACCACAGCGAATCAGTGGTTTGACGAAGCTCACTTTGAAAATTACCGCGCTTTGGGCCAGGTCACCGGCAATGCGGCGGAGAAGACGATCCGCGAAGTAGTGGACTGTCTAATGGCCCCTCAGGCAGACGTTGTCACTATCCGACTTTAGGATATCGATCGGACGTCAATGAGCGATCAGCATCAATTGAAATTGAAACCTTGACGAAGCGGGAGCGTGGAGGTTCGTGCCCTCACCCTTCCCGCGATGAGATTGCGGGAAGGATGGAACCCGACCACGCCTTACCGGCTCTCGTCACTTAGCCCGATAGGGCACGCCTGCCGGAATCATAAATATCTCCGAACGGCACAAGTTGCTGGACCTCCCAGCGGCAATAAGAGGCTATCATTTAGTGTCATCGGGTTGGCCGGCGATGACGGTTCGACGGACGGAGGTACAGGCAAAAACGTCGACTTTCCGGCATCGAGTCCGTACGTGCTGGCTTGCGGGGAAACTAAACTCGATGCCAACGGAGGGAATATCGTCTCTGAGGTGGTATGGAATGAGCTCGCCAACAAGGAAGGCGCGACCGGCGGCGGCGTGAGCAATGTGTTTGCTCTGCCATCGTGGTGGCAGGCGAACGTGCACGTCCCGGCCTCGAGCAAGAGCACGGGCGGACGCGGCGTGCCGGACGTGGCCGGAGATGCCGATCCAACCACGGGTTACACTATTCGCGCGGACGGCGAGACCACCGTAATCGGCGGAACCAGCGCGGTCGCTCCGCTGTGGGCTTGGCAGGTAGCGGTGGCCAACCAGCAGCTCGGCACCCACGTCGGGTTCATTCAACCGGCCATCTACGCAGCCAAGGCTGCCTCGGCATTCAACGACATTACCGTGGGCAACAACGGGGCGTTTTCCGTCGGGCCGGGTTGGGACGCGAGCTCTGGGCTTGGGTCGCCCATCGCCAACAAACTGATTCCGCTGCTGACGCCGGCAAGTACGAGCGCCAAGGGCTCATCTTCGAAGTCGGGCAAGGCGGGTAAGAGGCCGGCAAAGAAGGCGACCAGGAAAGCTGGTAAGTAAGCCGCCAACCTATCCACACCACACCGGCGAAGGAGCACAGTGCAACCATGACAAATGAGCGTCAGCCTATGATTTTCTTCACTCCACCCCGGTCCAACACCGATACCCAGCTGCCGCAAGCAGGAGACTGCGTCGGATGAAGTTAGGTTATTCGAAGCAGCAGTTTGTTAAGAAGCTAGGCCTCGCAGTTTAACCGAACGAGGACCCGTACTCGCCGGAAGATTGCTTGACACAAGCTTTCGCTACGCTTAAAGTACGTTCAACCTACTTGGCGAGCTCCAGCAGCCTCATTTGTGGGCCTAAACCAGAAAACTGAGGGCTTCCCCCCATGTATCAAGCTGGTTCGATCTCCACTCCCGGCACGTGTACCCAGGGCAAGCTGTTGCAGTATGTGCCTGGGTTCGATGCAGACCAGACGATCATCCCGCAGCAGGAGCGCGTGGTCACACAGTGCGGCCCTCCCTCGATACTGACTGGATCGGACGGCGGATTGCATTTATTTGTGGCTGGAAAGGCTGATCCTCCGAGGTCACTTTCCTGTGCGCCGTGGCCATTATCTCCGTTGTGCATTCACCTTCGCCCGGAAACCGTTGCCCCGGATTTGACCCGGCTGCCGGATATGGTCGATGGAATCCAGCGTTTTGTGAGCGGCATTCCGTCTGCGGTTATGAACCACGGTACGATGCTCGCGTACTTCAACGGTGGCCAGTTGCTCGAATACCAACGCAGTTCCGAGAATGGATGGAGCGTTTCGGCCATCCCTGTGCCGAACCTCGTGATTGACGCCAACCCCGTAGCGACAATTGCCGGAGGCAGCGTCTTTGTACTCTCTGCGCCGAGAGGCGAAGCGTTACTGCTGTGCAAGCGCGATCTGCAAACGGCCACGTGGCATTTCGTCGAACTCGGTACCGAAGCATCGGTATGCAGCTTATCTGGCGATCCAGCCGTTACGGAGTTTAGAGGGAAATTGCACGTTCTTGTTTGTGCTGTTTTTGCGGATCGACATTTCCCGGTGCAGGAAGCCTTCGAGTTATGGGATTTCGTGGTTGACCTGGATGGCTCCCCGCTGGAGGCGACGCCGATCTCAGCTATTGCTGGGTTTCGCGTAGGTGGCGCGCCGGTCAGAGTTAAGGGAACGCCGAGTGCCGTTGTATCGCATCAAAGATTACAGGTGTTTGTGCGCACTGAATCGGGACGACTGGTCGAGTTTCGCTCCTCCGATGGACAACAGTGGGAGAGTCTTCCGGTTTCGCAGGGTGAGGTTGGCGGTAATGCCGGCGCAGTTCTTTCGGGAGACGATGACCCAGTGGTTTACGCAAGTGATCCGATGGGTTATCTCACCGAGTTTCGCGAGATCGAAGGCGCCTGGCGTGGACGAACGATTTCGTGCACCAGCGGGGAAGCAGAGCGATGGCCTCGACCGGTGGTGTGCGGGCGCCAGGTGCGCATCTTCGATCTGGATGTAGCTGTCTGATTCGACACGGCCTACACAAGGTACCTAAATTCAGCAGGGGAAAGACGAGATTATGGCACAGGCTACAGCATCGACGACGAACGATGAGCTTCGCAGCATCATAGTGGAGCTGGCGCGCACGGAGCTTGCGGCAGTCGGATCTGCGCTGAAGTTCTGGGGTGACTGGGTCGCTTCCGCGGACAAATATACGCAGCAGCTGCGGGCAGAACTCGACAAGGCAGATCAAAAAGGGGAAACCTCGAAGCAGTTCGTCGGGAAGCTTGCCGATCTCACCCGTGAATACCTGCGGGAAGTGGTGGCCCTGCCGGCCGCCGCCGTGGAGCACTTCAATAGTGAGGTGGAGAAGAATGCCTCTGCGGCCCCCGCAACTGCTTCTGTGAAGCGCAAACGCCGGGCTCGCGCGAAAGAGTGACCTTGTTCGTCCGTGCGGACGACGGTGCTTATTCCTTCACGCCGCGGATTCCTGATGCACGCCCTTTGTACGGGGGTCCGTACCTCCCCGTGACATATAGTTCACCGCACGCAGCCATTTTCCCTGCACCTCGAGCGCCCAAATCGCGTGCCAGACGGGATCATCGCAAACCGATTTCCAGGAGTCGGTAAGCCAGCCTATGCCTTCCCGAAGCGCCGAAGTTGCTGTGGTGATTTTGCCTTGCGTCAGTTCGGCGACGCTTATCGGCCCGAGTGCGATCAGATTCTCCGCAGTTTTCTTCCACACTTCCGCCAGGATCCCCACGGGCTGGACCTCGATCCCTCCGAAGCATCCACCAGCGGTTGCGGCAAAGGCCCTGTCATTTTGCGCCAGCCGGCAGCCGCGAACGATGGCCTTCTTCCACGAAGGCCAATAGTGGGGGTTGCGCAGAGTTGCCGCGCATAGATCGGTGAATGCCATCGCGGGACCAAAATAATCGCGGTGCTCCTTTTCATAGATCGAGAGCGCTGAAGCGCTGAGATCTCCGTCTTTCAATGCACTCGTCAATACGCGTGCCGCGAGCAGCGCGGATTCCATTGCCGGCGTGATGCCTTCGCCGGTCATCGGATCCACGAAACATCCGGCGTCGCCGATCAGCAAGCCGCGGTCGAAGAAGTTCGGGCCGGCAGATCCGTAGGTTTTCACGATTCCGCCGATGGCCGGTTTGTAGAGCTTGAGGTCGCGACACGCGGAATGGGAAGCTTTGAGCTTCTCGAAAAACTGGCGGAACAATTCGGGCACGGCGATCCCTTCGCGCTGGCAGGTTTCTTTCAGAATTCCGACGCCGATATTTGCCATGCCTCCGCTCATAGGAAACATCCAGCCGTAGCCCGGGAAGAACTCTTTGTCGAAGAAAAAAGCAGCTTCTCCGAGAGAACCGGAGTGGCCGGTGACATAGGCACGCTGTGAAAGCGCAATGTGGCGTGGGTCATTGACCAGCAGGCCCGCAGTGCGCGCCACGACGGAATTGGTGCCGTCGGCTCCCACGATCGCTCGGGCGCGCCAGCTTTCAGTAGTTCCCTTGCGCTGAACCTCTACTGTGACACCGTCCCTGCCGGACGAGCCGTTCCATGTGAAGCCGGTGACGGACGACTCGTAGTGAACTTCTGCGCCATTTTTCGCGGCGATTTCAAGCAGGAGGGTATCGAGGACGTGGCGCGGCACGATGTACCCGTGGGGCAGCAACGTGCGATGCACGCCGTAGAACGGAATTCTGTTGGAGTATTCGCAACGGTCGTCCACCCACGTGGACGAATGGGTAATGGGGAGGGGCGATGTGGCTTCAAGAGCGCCGAGTGCGCCCATCTGGCCGAGAATGCGAAGGCCACGCGGCTCGACGAAATCGCCGCAGACTTTTTCGCGCGGGAATTTCGTTCGTTCGAACACGAGGACTTTCAAACCCTGGGAGGCCAGTTTCCATGCGAGGGTGCTGCCGGCCGGCCCTCCGCCCGCGACGATGACGTCGTATATCGCCGGCGCGGATCGGCTTCGCGAGCGTTGAGCAACGCGGCCGACCTTTGTCGATGCGGCTCGATTCTTTGATTCAGTGCGCTTTTTTGGTGGAGATGCGGATGCGGTCATATCAAGCCCTCGAGAGCAGTCGGGTATCGCGAATGAGCGCCAAAAGACGTTCGGGATTGCGGGCGTTCTTCTGCGCCTCATTCTCGGCTTCGGCGGCGAGCGTATCCAGATAATCTTCTGCCTCGGGTAACGCCGCCACTAGTTTCGAAGTGAGCGCGGCGCGGTTAGACGGGCTGGAGTTGCGAAACATGAGCGCAGCTTCAGGGTCGCGCATGGCAACGGCCACAGGCAGGGTAAGTATGGCGTCTTCGATGTCTCTCGCCGAGCCGCCGCCCAGAGCCGTGGTACCGCGCACATCGGCTACATCGTCACAACCGTGATAGAGCATTCCCAGCAGCCTGCCGAAATTTCTGAGGCGGTCGTCGCGCGTTCCTGCGCGAGCGCAAATCTCGAACATCGATCCCGTGTCTTCGCCCGCGATCCCTCGCCAATCCTCGGTGCCCAGCGGTTGCCGGCGCAGCCGCCATTGCAGGCACTCGGCAACGCCAAGCCGCTGCATCAACTCCGCGAGCAAATGGACCGAATACGGATCATCGGCAACCAGCCTTGAAGTCGCGGCCATCACGTATCCCGAGGCCATCAGGGCGGGCAGAAAACCGAAGCGGCAGTGCAGGGAAAGCAGGCCGCGACGATAGCGCGAACGGTCCAGAATGTCATCGACAATCAGGCTGACGTTGTGCAGCAGTTCCACGCCCGCAACGCAGTGAAGCACATCCTGGGGCACCGGGTCGTCGCTCACGGCGCGCCAGCAGGCAAATGCGGTCGCGGGACGAAAGTATTTGGCCCGCCCGGAGAGCTGGCATTCGATCATGGGACGAACTTCAGGATCGGTCTGACTGACCCATGAGACTAGAAAGGCGCGCAAGCGATCGAGATCAGGGACGAGTCCCAGCCGCTCCGGTAACTGCCAAACATGTTGTGTTTCTTCTTGCTCGGCGACCGCTGTGCCCATGAGTTCTTACTCCGAAGAATGACGCCGCCGGCTCTACGGGCGCGATGCGGATTTTGCTGTTGCCCTGCGACGAGGCCGCGAGGGTTTCGTTTTCTTACCGGAATCGGCAGCGACAACTGCGGTGATCCGTTGGCGGCCTTGAACCTGCTGCGCACCGGGAATGCGGCGGAGCACCAGCGGAACTGAGGCGCCAGGGATTCCCTTCACTCGAATTTCGCCGGTGTATTTCTCTCCCGTCACGAACTTCGCCGTGATGGGTGCGCCGATCCGCGCCACGACTTTTCGTCCGGGAGCCAGCACAATCTTCTTTTTGTCGAGTTGCAGCGTCGATTTCAGTTTTCGCCCGCTCGGCGTCAACAGCGGCGTGATTTCCACGCTGGCTGATACCTCGTGCGGCAGATGGTTCTCAAGCAGAAAGAGGGCCGTTGGCTTGCTGCCGGCTGCGCCTTCCAGAAGAATCGCCGATGGCGCTGCCTGCGGTCGCGGAGGCGGCGCGAGCTGTTTCTGCTGCGCGGTATTTCCGGCAGCAGCGACGGGGCGGTCTCCGCCTCCGGACAAGGTTGTGAAGGCTGCCCCGGCAACGGAATTGGCCACCTTGGTGGCGAGCGCGACATATCGCAGGTTGGCTTCAAGCGCCTGCCCCATCATCTTGACAAGGGAAGGCCCTTCCGTCATTGCCTGCTCCTGTCCTGCTGTGGAAGGCAAGGATGCGGACAATAGAAATGGTCGTACCAGTGGTGGAGATTCTCCGGCCCATCTTTCACAGAGACTTCCTGATCGGTGTCGGCCGAGATCGTTCCCAGCTTAACGATCCAGCGCTGGAAATGCAGGCGGCAACCTTGGATCCAGAGAAGAATCTCAGTTCCGGGATTCGCGGTCGTGCCGGCGGGGATCGTGTAAGTGATGGTGACCTCGGTGCGCGCCATCGCCGCGAGGCTCACCACCGTAGATGTCAGGCTGAGACCTGCCATCGGTGTAGTCGTAAAGATCTTGATCGAACGCGTTGCCAGCGATTCGTTGGTGATCGCAAACGTCAGGCTGGCTTCGTCCGCGGCAACCCCGTAGCTTACGACCTGGCGCAGCATGCGCGGCATCCAGCAGGGAGGAGGAATGTGGCAGGGGCCGCAGTTACCGCCGGGGCTTGCGTTCGCCGCCCAGTTCACTGCGCCACCGAGGAATCCGGGGGTTCCCGAAGAAAGCAGGTTCAGTAAACTCGTGCTGACGTTCGCGCCGGCATCCAGCAGACACCCCGCAGCTTTAAACGCAGCGGTCACCGCAGTTTCAAGATTGCTTCCCATGATTCAAATTCCTTCCGAAGGTTGCGTCCCCTCAACTTGGATTCCCAAACCGGATTCTCCGAGAAACCAGGCACCATAGTAAGTGCGGCGCGGCTTGACGCGGTCGCTGAAATGCAGCTCGACCAGCAACTCCCGAAACTCGCCGGGCGCCAGGTCACCGGCACCCTCGCGAACAGTGGCGCGGACAAGGCCGCCGTGTGATTCAGCAATTCCTTCTGCTGCGCGATCGAGCCTTCGCTGATCTGGGGTAGGCTGCTCTGTGAGTGCGTGGTAAATGGCCACATCCACGCCCCGCGGTTCTAGGAGGCAGAAGGTGGACCGGCGCTCAATGGGAACTTTCACGTTGCCCTGGTTGAGCGCACTCACCTTGATCTCGAGCCGCTCGTCGGGGTGCGCCGTGAGCGAGAGCCACGGGGGATAGAACCGCATCTGCGGGCGCGCCTGCACTTCAATCTTGATCGGCATCTCGGAGCCACCCAGTTCCAGCTTGCCGTCGTAATGTCCGGGACTGGTGGTCCTGGGAAGACGAAAGCTAAGCAGCGTAACCGCGGGACTGGTCTCACGCATTGTTCTGATCCGCAACGGCAGCGGAGCGGCACCTGGAAAAAAGGCGAGCCCGGACTTCGGCACCTGGCCAAACTCGACCGAGGTCGCCGTCAGGCGGATCGGCGCCCCTCGGAAGTGGAGCGACTTAGGCAGCGGGCTCATGGCTTGGCTCTCTTTCGTGGTCTGGCCGCAACTTTGGGTTCGGGCTCCACGGGACTATTGGGCGGAGGAGAGGGCGGCGCAATGAATACCGCAGCCCCACACGGCTCGCAGAGATTAGGAACGTAGGGTTCCGTAATTACCTGCGCTTCACCGCAGAGGTGAATTGCCGCCAACTGGAATCCGAAAAGGGAGAATCCTGCGACAAAGTTCGCGGGAACGTGAGCACGAATCGACGGAATCTCAGTGATCTTAAGAGACAGAGTCAGCGGATTGATGGTGATGGGGTCGATTCCAATCTGGATTTTCGGCAGGTTCGTGATATCCAGTTGGTAGGAACTGGGAATCCCGGCGAGCTCGACGGGACTGACCAGATCCAGAGACATATCGACCGTGTAGTTGGAGGGGATGCCGCCCACAGTGTGCCTCCTTGATCCTGTTCGGATTCATGCAACTTGCAACTGTGTGGATAGCCAACTTACTTGGTTGTTGAAAGATACCCTACTCTGACTCCCTCATGCAAGCACAAAACATTGGCCTGTCGCAGACAAAAGCCTGCACTACAACGCGTGATCGGGCTTGTGGCGGCGCGCATGCAGACGGTCGCTGGAAATCAAAAGAGCGAGGGTGGGGTCGATCCTCCAAGCAACGATGTGTTCACATTGGCAATCGTGTGAGTGCCCTCGGGGCCACCCCAGGCGAAGGCGAAAGACAGAGCCGGCAGGCCTCCCGCTTGCAGGGTGAGGCCGACTGAGAAAGTGTGCGCAAGTTGATTGAAGTCGATGCCATTGCGCGCGAGCGCGACTTTGCCCTGATCGGCGGAGAAGACGAAGCCGATGGGGCCCCATATGGAGTGCTCGAAGGCTTCGCGCAGAAGCAGGGCGTTGGGAGCGCGAAAACGGTAGTCACTATAGCTGGAGAGCCAGGGGTTACCGTTGATGTTCGATCCGCCCAAGGTCGGCTGGAGGTAGAACGGGACGACGCTGCCGGCCGAGCGATGGACCGGTGATAAGCAGGCGCAGTTCGACGGAGCCTTCGCGGTTGCGCTGGATGGCAGAGCACTTGGTAGCGCCGAGGAAGGCGGCGCATTCGTCAGGACCATTGGTTGGTTTGGGCGATGCCTGGAAACTCACGCTGCAGATTCAAACCCAACTTTTCGCAATAGAATCCGAGCGAGCGCGATAGGTCGGAAACCCCGAGCATGACCACACTCACTTCAGCCAGTCTGAACTCCGCTTGTTCCATATTCCGTAGGTCTCCTTTCCGCAGCTTAACGACCGGTGCTCGCCTCAAGGTTGACGACGAAACAGATCCTGATCCCGATCGGCAGCCTCCGCGATCAATGTACGCGGTGATCTCTCGCGTTTCAAATATCACGTTTGAGTTGATTGCACAAGCGCACACCAGCGGCCGCCTGGCCACGGAAAGAAGGCAGCAAGAAGTCCGTTCTTACTTCAAATCGTTTTTCCCGCAATTCGCCCCATCGCTTTGATCGGAGTGCCTTTAGCATAACTGCCCGCTCGATATGCCGGACAGCAGTGAAATGATCTAAACCCTGTTTCCGTTCCGCTCCGCTGCGTCTCAGCCCCAGGCGCATAAGATTCCAGGTAAAGGCCGAAAACGGCGCAAGGATGAATCAGTGACGATTCGGGACATGCTTTTGCTGTTTGAGGATGCGCAGAGCGACTTCCTCGACGAGTGTGAGATGCGTCACATGACGACCGGCAACATCGACGTGCACGTGTCGCATTCAGGAAGAAAAGGCGGTGCCCTATTTCAAGCCGGTGAACGCTGGGAACAAGAGCCAGTGCGTCGGAACCGCGCGGGGAGAGTATACTTCTGGGCTGTTCTCAGCTGAATGAAAACGCCGGTTCAGGAGGAGCCCATGACAGCGTTCATGCGCACAGTATTCGTGGCCGGTTTGTTGATCGGCCTATCGGCCCCCTTCGCGGCAGCACAAGATCAGGACGTGGAGGGAAGCAAAGACCATCCCTTGATTTCGCGATACCCCGGCTCGTATATCGCGAAGTATCTGACCAAAGAGTTCGATGAGTTCGCCCTTCCGCTGGGTCCGGTCGATGTGGAGAACACGATTACCAAGAACCAGCCGCTGGAAGGGAAGATCACCCGCATCGTTTACGTGGCGCCTGCGGGACGCACGGTGCTGGAGGTCTTTCGCAACTATCAAGACGCGCTCAAGAAGGGCGGGTTTGAGACGCTCTTTACTTGCGGCCCGCAGGGTTGCGGGAGCACGGTTGCAAATGCGTATGCCAACAGCGGCGATAACCTCGATTACTGGGGACCCCAGCACGGGATTCACTATATTTCGGCAAAGCTCGGGCGGCCGGAGGGCGACGTTTATGTGAGCTTGCTGGTCGACGATCAGGGCCCGGATTCCCGGACCGATGCTGAGCTTTACGTCATCGAAGTGAAGCCTATGGAGTCAGGCCTCATCACGGTGGACGCCGCGTCTTTGGCAAACGATATCAACCGCACCGGCCACGCTTCGGTTTATGGGATCTACTTCGACACCGGCAAGGCCGATGTCAAGCCGGAGTCCGACGCGACGATGAGCGAGATCGCCAAGCTGCTGCAAGGCGACTCCACGCTGAAGCTCTATGTTGTGGGGCACACCGACAACCAGGGCGCGCTGGACATGAACATGGACCTTTCGCGCAAGCGCGCAGAGGCGGTACTCGCCGCGCTGACGACGAAGTACGCGGTTCCGGCCAGCAGGCTGAAGGCCTACGGCTGCGGCCCCTACTCTCCCGTGGCATCAAATGACAGCGAGGATGGGCGCGCTAAAAACCGCCGCGTGGAGCTGGTGAAGCAGTAACGCTTTGCAGCCATTGTTGAGCTAGTGCGGACCCGTACGGCCGTAGCCGGGCGCGCATGAGAGCGCTAGACGGGGCCGAACTGCCAACTCCACCCAAAGCGATGGGCTAAGATCGCGCAGCTCCTGCCGCGCTCCCGGCCAGGTAGATTTGAGTTGAGTGTTGATTCTTCATGGATTCGGGCCTAGTCTTGGGTAGCCTTCCCAGGGAACCCCAGTGGTGCTGGGTAGTTTCTCGTCCTGGGGTGTTTCTCGGTTCATGTTGCCACTGAGGAACGTCATCATGGCACGCCGTCTATCGCGCTTTTCCGGAAAGTTCTTTCTTGCCGTCTTTCTCGTGGCGTTCGCAGCGCGGCAATTGGATACTCCCAACGTGCAGGCCAATGACGGTACTGGCCTCGACAAAATCACCTGGTCGGGCACAATTCGCATTGAATCAAAACATCATTCCACCGACAACAGCAGTGCCGGAATATCGAGCGACACCTCGACGATAGACCGCACCGAAGTCTCGGAATATCAGGTAGAAGGTCTGCCACATGATGCCGAACTGAAGTGGTACAGAGTAGACGTACCCGTGCAGGTCCGCAGCCATGAAGTTCTGACCTCCGAGAGCGTCCACAAAGAGGGGTATTTTGACCGGAATTCCCAAACGACCTTCGACGGCAGCGGAACCACCACGGCAGACGTGCACCTGATATTGCGGGGCGAGGGCGGAACCGGAAAGGAAACCTGCTGGCTTGAGACGGGCCCTGTTGGCGAAGCCGACAACGGCGGGCAAGTGACCAAGCCAATTAATTACCCCGGCACGGAGCACGACTGGGGCTGGGAACGCGCCCAATCCGTGGACGAGACCCGACACTATGACATCACCAAGAGCGTCTCCGAAACGATACAACCCCTGGATGTGCGCATGGAAATTCCCTGCGCGGAAGATGCTCGTTCTCTGGTTGGCAGCAAAGAGGTTGAAAACACCAACGGCTGGGTGGAGCGCGTTACCTACGACCTCCGTCAGGAAGGGGAAGCGCAAACCGAGGTCGAGTTGGTTCCGCCTGACGAATATGAACAGTGGATGCCTCAAGCCGATAAGGATGAGAAGACGATCGGCAACTTTATTGATATCGGCATCGTGGCTCACACCAAGGGCGATTCCGGCCTGAAGCCGCCGAAGACGGTGCTGAAGTACACAATCACCCTTGAGGACACGTCACAGGAAAAAGGCGTGGACTCCAATTGGCCTGACGCCGATAGAGCGACCACTGACTACGACATGAAGATCGACCCGGTCAACCCGTGGATCAAAGTCACCGACGATAAAGGCCAGACGGCCGAGACGAAACAGGAAGGCCTCACGGAATTTCGGGTGACGATCAACTCCTATGACTGGGGCGGTTACACCAAGCTGAAGGTGATCGCGGAAATCAAGGGCGGACAATCTGTGGTGGCGCACGTTCGCGGTCATCCCGATCAGGACTTCCTTGCCATTCCCAAAGACGACAATCAAAACCATATTGCCGACTGGTGGGAGCACTTCTTCGACCTGAAGAATACCGACCCTTCTGCCGATGATGACAACTTCCCTGAGGGAGATGGCGACAAGGGTGATTCCATCGCGCTCTACGACGAGTACCGTGGATTCCACATCGGCGGAAAACACGATCGACTATCGCCGGAGTTCAAGGACCTCTTTGTTGTGGATCGCGACGGTCTGGGAGGAGGCGTCTACTCGCAGGCAACTATGGTGCAGGTCCATTTACTCAAGACTACTGAGTGGTCCTACAAAGAAGGCGCAGACAACATCCATGTGGTTACCGGCAATGGTCACTACGGCGATGTATACGCGGTCTACCTTGAGAACGACGGGCTTGAAGACGGAATAATCGGTGTGACCATTGGTGGACCGAGTGTTCCGCGCGATATCAAGCGCGTGGTGGTCGACACCTCTAAGATCCTGAGACTCCGGGGAAGGAACGCCGGGCCCCTGGAGGTGTACACGATTGCCCATGAACTGGGGCACGCTACAAACGTTAGGCACCACGGCGAAATGCCCCCCGATTACAAAGTCGACGACCCGAGTTGCAAGCTCGCGGATGGAAGCACGAAGCAACTCTCGAGAATCGGTGGCTGGACAGTGGCAGTCAAGGGCGGCTCATACAGCGGCAATGACCAGTGTGTTATGCGTTACACAAAGGCCAGCTTCTACGAGAACCCGAACGGCAACTGCTGGTGGCAGTACGACGGCAAAACCGTGCACGGCTACCGCTACGATGCGGATCCGCCGGGGATGACCATGTGTTGGAGTGGCAAGGGAACCGGCGTGAACGACCCATCGAATCCCAACAACAAAGCGGGCGACGCGTCGCCAGACCGCGGCGACTGCATCCACAAATTCTGCCTGAAGAACTCCGCGCATCCTGTCCCAGTCCCATGAAAAAGCTGATCGCATTCATCGTCGTGTTGCTTCTGGCCGCCGGGCTGGGCCTGGGGATTTGGCTCTCGTGGCGCGCTTCGAGAGCCACCGGCAAACTGCCCGAGCTTCGGGCGGTGATGAAGGACGAGGATGAGCCGCGCGCGATTGAGCCGTCGCTGGCCTTGCAGGTGAACGAGGGCAAGGAAGCCACTATGTTTCCAGGTACGCCGGTATGGTTCCAACTCGGCGCCGCCAACGAGGCGGCAATGAACGACGTTGCCGGCATGCGCATGCTTGCCGCAAAGATTGAACGACTAAAGTCTGACGCCGCGCAGGGGCATGCCCATCCCGAGGTGTTGCAGCGCGCCCTGGCCGATTACCAGAAGAGAACAGCTCCTTCGACCATCACTCTCGGCGACGATTCACATCCCTGGACGGATGCGGTGCAACTCCTTGTCCGCGATGGCCAGGGTGGCGAGAATCCGTTACCGTTCGCGCTCAAGCCACTTGGCGATCAGAGCGCAACGGTCAAGCTTGACACCCTCTACACCGCCCAGGCTAACTTCGGCAATGCATCAGGCGACATAAAGCCGGGGACCTACTCCATTGCCGCTTGCCTTGGCGCCACTGGTTCGTGGCATGGGCGCGCCTGCTCTGATGTAGTGAAGTTGACCGTCGAGCCGCCGCCCGGCAAACTCACTCCTGACCAGCAGCTGGCCCTTGACCGGCAGAAGGCCCGCTACGGGCTGCTGGCCGGCGACTACGATGCGATTGAGAGATACGGGCGTGAACTCGTGAGGGCCGACAAGAACTCAGTCCCCGGGCACATTTACCTGGGCGAAGCGGCGCTCGGCAAGGAGAAGCCCGATGCTGAACTGCAGGAGTTTCTGACCGCCAGCGCGCTATACAGCCGGCAGACCCCCAATGCTTCCGAGCAGCCAGAGTACCTGGACACACGCATTAACCAACTGCTGGAGACGATGGTTGGAAACAAGTAACAGGCAAGCACACATCAGGGCTGTGACGGCGCGAACGGGGGCGTGTGAGTTTGACCCCTTGGCCCGGTGTGGGCCGCGCGCACCGCTTGCAGGTGTTGGCTGTTCCGATGGCCCACACCGGGGGCTCACGCCGACTGTTATCCAAAAAGTAATTGCCGAGTAGGCGACTGCCGAGTAGGCGACGTCCATGTAAGTTTTTGTCAAGTGAAGAGCACAACATCTCTGGGCGCGCTCCGGAGAGCGTGCTACTCGCTGTGATCAGAACATCTTGTTACGCAGTATTTGCCTCTCGGCTGGTGGTTCCTGGCTTCGCAGAACCGGACATCCATTTGCTGTCTAAGACTCCGAGGAGTCCGCACAGAAGATTGAGTTTGTGTTCGCTGCCAGTCCCGAAACAATTCGGAGAGAGCCTCTGGAGTGTGACCCCCTTCGCTCAGTCGCCCACTGGCGGGACCTGGCAGCCTGCGCATCGAAGAATCCTGATGTTTTTGTTCTTCCATTATTGGAAAAGGTTTTTCACGCTGCCGCCGTACATTTGAATTCCTCGGCAGGCACGAAATCCTGCTTCCTGCGTTCCACCGCCAGCAGATAACAGACCATCTTCCTGGCTACGGCGAGTGTGGCGCGGTTGGGATTTCCTTTTTCGAGTTCTCTCTCTCGAACCATTGCCAGCTCGTGGCACTCTCGCGGCGCCAGTTTTGCTGCTTCGATCAGCACTCGCTGGATATGCTTGTTGCGCTGCTTGGAAAGCGGCATGCGCATCACCTTGTCGGCTGAACTTCTCTCATCTCCGCACAGGCCACAGTAGCTGATGGCCTGCTTGACCGACCGGAAGCGGGTGAAGTCGCCGATCTCCAAGGCCCAGGTCAGCGCGGTGATCGGACCTACCCCGGGCACCGTCCTTAGTCTCCTGAGCCGCTCCGCCAGCAGCGGATCCCGTTCCAGCGAACTGACCAGTGCATAGTCGAGCCTCTGCGCACGCACGATGTGTTCCCGGCTGATTTTTAGCAATGGCCGGATACTCGCCTCAACCTCCTCGTTGGTCGCCATCAGATCAGCGAAGTAGCCCACCTTGTGCAGCCGGCGCTTGTTGTAGCTGACCCCGGTCTCAAGCAGCAGGCCGGACACGCGATTCTTCATCTGCACCATCTGCTTGACCAGCAGGTTCCGGTAGCGCAGCATCCGGCGCCGGTCCCGGATCGCGGTCGGAGCCATGTGGCACTCCGGCAGGAAGTCGCAGCGCAGGCAGTCGGCGATCTTCGCGGCATCAATCTTATCGTTCTTCTTCTTGGCCGCTGCAATCGCTCGCAGCATCAGCGGATGTGCCACCTTCACCTTTTCCGCATGCGGAAGCAAATGATCGTAAATCCACCCGGTAAAGATCGTCGCCTCCATGGCCATCATCCGGGGTTGGGGAAGGGTCTTGATCCACGCATCTAACTCGCACCGGGTCGATCCGATCTTGCCTTCCTGGTGCACATGACCAGCTGCATCCTTCACGCAGTAGCTGATCGTCCTCTTGTGAACGTCAAGTCCGATGTAATACATATGGTCTCGAGGAGCCTCCGTGGTTGTTCTCTGAATCAGCGTTGCCGCTGAGTTCAGCTTATGCAACACCTCGTGCTCCTCACTGACTTAACATTCAAACAATTCGCCAACGACGTCTCCGCTTGTCTTCATTTTTGGGGCATTTGCTCGCTCGTCGGCTCGATCTGAAGTTGATACCCCGGCTTCAGGAGGACATCGCCGCCGTTGAAGAAGAATGAGAGCGCGACGGCAGAGATGGGGATCATATACCAAGACTTGAAAACTGCGCCAGACAGTCCATCAAGCAAATCCTTTGATCCAATTCCCACGCCGCCATCGATCAACATACTCGCAATTTGCTTGCCCCGCCCCGGTTGGATCTTGCCTTCATCCCCTTCCTTCTTCGGGACCAAAGCAACAGGCTGATCGAAGACCAGCATTAGGTGCCCGCGCCGGAAGAAACGCCGCGCCGGAGTGGAAACTAGGTGTCCGGTGTAGGTTCCTGATGGGCACTTGACCGAAAACGGAGTCCCAGTCGCCATCCACGAAGATGCATAGGTCTGAAGTGTGCAGCCTTCAGCACTCGCCACTTTTAAAATCAGGAGCGCACCCAGAGCTGTCAAGATCATCTGAACAGAACGTCGCACAACTCTTCCCTTCCATGCGATAAGTGGATTGATTATACCCGGGCAGCGGATGGAGCTTTGCGTGACCTTATGTCTGTTGACGTAGCGGCCCTCGGCACTGTTGCGGGCGAATAACAGGCTACTCGGAAGTTACAAGTTGATCAACATTCAGGAATGCCTCCAGCGCCAAGACGCTTTGTTGCGCACGTGTGCGTGGAACTCTGCGAGCTAGAGTCGATCTGTAATCTAAGGAGCGCAAAGTTGTTAAAATTGAAGCCGCTACTCCTAGTCTTCAATTTCGGTTGTCTCTTCGATAATTCTCTCAAGCGAATCCGGGGTAATCTCCTCCACTGTTCGCTTGCTAATACGAATATAAGGAAGCTTTGACTTCATCAGTTTGGAAGCCAGCCATGTCACAAACAATCCCACGGATACATCGCTCCCAAAGGTCACGGCGAGTGAGAAAAGGGAAGCCGCATCGTGCGTAAGATGACGCTTCCGCATCTGCGTAGGCATTTGTTGAAGCCGGATCACCGCACCACCCGGAGCGTCCTTCGTCATTCCGACTGAAATTGTATTTGTCTCAAATACCTCAAACGCAGAATCCATTGGAAGCTCAATCTCAATCACTTTCATTGGATGCCCATCGCTTTCTTAGCCGCTTCGGTTGCGACGTTCACGACAATTTTGGTCAGTACATCACCGGCAGGCGGTCCAACCTTGCGGACAAATTTCTTGAAGCGAGTAACCGCAAGCTCTGTGCGCGGAGTGTCGGCTGAGCCTCCTGAAAAGGAAGCACTTGAATCATCGCTCCAACTTTCGTTTTGTGCAAGTGGATGTTTTGAGCATTCGAGCGACCTCGATGGACTCCGTGTCAGCGGCGTGCGGTGCGTCCCTTTGCGGATCGCCAAGGGGCTGAAAACGAGGCTGTGAAACCCCTACAACCGAGAATCGGCGTATGCTGGTGGGCATGAAGAGGTTATTCCTATGGGTATTGGATGGTTTCTCGTGGTGATCGTCGGCTGTCTTGTTTGGGCGTATCTCGGTGTCACCATGAATCGCCGGAATTCCAATGAGTTCGACCGGAAAGCGCGAAAGGCTGCAAAGTTTCGTTCTCGTTTGTTACATCCGACATTCAAGGGTTGACTGTGCCGAGGCGAAAGGCGGCTCGTTGCCGGTCACAATCCCGCCGCCTCTATGCCCTCTCGCTGCTGGTGCCTACAAATTGAGCCGGTGCAGAACTTCATTGAAGTTCGGGGAGCCGGGTTCTCTTCCTTGCACTCACAGAAAGGAATAAGAGTATGGTCGATTCAACGAAAACGGCTTGGATTTCCGCACTGAGTGAGGAGTTGCAACAGGCGGAAGAGCACGAGCTACGCTGGACACGGCTTGGAGAGCAACTGCATAAAACCGAGACGGAACAGTGGAAGATAACTGCCCAGATTAGAAAAGCAGAGGTGGACTTGCTAAAGCTGCTTATTCAGACCGCGGAACGCGAGGAGCGATAGTCCCAGAAACGGACACCTTCTGGGAAAATGTAATTATGTATCCGCGTATACAACTCTATCGGGTGGGCGCTGGCGGATTGATTGGCCGAGGACGAATCGGAGTGCTGGAGCCTGATGCCCCGCGAGTTTTTGGGATGGACACGGATGCAAGAAACGGACTCGGCAGGAACGACTGGGGGTTATATTGGTCGGTGGCCGCGAGGCACATTGAAACTTCCGGCTTGATTCTTTCTTAAGGAGCCCTCGATGACGAGACGCAATTCCAAGCAAATGCTGACATGTAGCGCAACCTTGCCAGTCAAGCAAGCACTTGCGCTGAGGGACCTGGGAATCAAGTTGGAGTTCCGCTGCCCTCATTGCGCCCAGCCTGTGAAGGCTGTTGGCGAAGGCAAGGACAAGAGCGGTGTGAAATACAAGGCTCATTTCGAGCACAAAAGCTGGAATCCGCAATGTCGGTTTACTGTGGCCGAAATGGAAGCATTTGAGAAGCTCCTGCGCACAGGGCGGATCGTAAAGGAGGAACCTATTCTGGCCGGAACAGCGTACTTTGGTCGCGCCGAAGCAGAATTTGCGAATGCGATAGGGGAAGAGAAGGACGCAAAAAGGGGGGAAGAAATGGACAGGAGATATAAGGAACTCGCTGAGCGGTTGAAAAGTGCAAGCCGCGAGGAACGTGAGCGGACGCTACTTGACGAAATTGCAAAATGGAAAAGGGAATTAAATACATCACCCGCAAATTGAATGGAATCAGGGCATCTGGAAAAACGCTCTTTGGCCGAACTAGTGCTGACTCATTCCTGCTTGAGATTGCTCGTTAAGTGAGCCCACGTCCGAAAACATCCGCATGTGCAATGATCTGATCCTTGGGCGGCTTGTCGTACCTAATCGTGATAACCCGATAGCCCATATCCTCTAGTTTTCGACGCTCTCTTGAGTCCTGTTCTTTCTGTTTCGGTTCGTCGTGGGTTGGACCATCAATAAAAACGGCTATTCCCTTTAGATCTTCCCTTTCGTAGAAGAAATCTGCCTCGGCGTATACGCCTTGCTCCGGTCGAAACTGTGCAAGATCTGGCAAACGGTGCCTCGCCTCATGCAATACCTCCAAGAATTTCAGTTCCAAACTTGATGCCGCGTCTCTGCGTTCAAGAAGCCACTGATATTGCTCGTCGTACGTTCTGTCGTGTGCCAATCTCGTGGTTGCGGCTGCTTGGAGCGACATCAAGAAATCTCGGATAGCGAAGCGGTTTAAAAGCCTGTGATCCATCTGATTCGAATAGCTGAGCAGGCAGCGGTAGCAGGCACGACTGCACGTCCCTTCCGCTGCCAAATCGGCACCTGAAGTGGGATCGAAATGGCAAATTGTTAGCGCCTCTCTCGCCACACGTGCAATTGACTGTGGTTCTTCGAGGAGTCTAGGCCAGATCCCACTACCACCTTCGCTTGCCTCCCAAAACATAATCCTTTCTTGATCCTTTGCTCCTATGCGCTCGACAGAGATCTCCTGCTCTTCAACTTGGAATAAGACCTGACATCCTCTTTGAAGGGCGAAACTCAGGCTGGCGAGAAATGACTCCCCATCCTCTTTCGCAATATGCGCAGGGACTTCCGGGGAAATTAGCAACAAATTTCGTGTATCCCATACGAAGGGAGTGACACCCGAAATTAGACGGTCGGGATCAACTTCGCCTGTCATGTAATCATCGCCGGGTCTTTTAGCCCAAAAGCCCGTCTTGCTGTCCATTGTGAAGCCACGTTGATCTGACCTGCGCCACTTTCGGTTTACCCTCCACAAGTTGGCTTGAGAGACTTGAAGGTCTGCCAGTTGGGCGTGCGCCTCTCGATGTTGACCATGCAAGCCTCGTAGAAGACCGTCTGAGGGGCATGAGCCTGACCGACGTTGCAAAACGGTATTCCGTTTCAAGAGCGAGTGTCGTGCGATGGGTCCGGGTGGCTCGGCAATCGAACCCGGCGTTGGCTGTAGCGAGTCAATCCATTCACCAAATCGAGGAGGAGGTAGCGGCATGATAATCGTCAGATTCAAACGCCCGAGTGGGACCGGGCGGAAACTGCCTAGCAGGGTGCTGAAAAAGTCACTTCAATTCCACAGCATGTTTGGGTAAGAAGGAAGCATGCGAGGAATCGATCACCAGCAAGCGGATATGTTCAGTTATTTGTCGCCGGAGCAGAGAGTGCGAAAGGACCATCCTCTGCGCGGGGTACGGGCCATGACGGATGAGATTCTGGAAGCGATGTCGCCGCTGTTCGATGCCATGTATGCCGAGTGCGGCCGACCATCGATTCCGCCGGAGAAACTGCTGCGGGCGCAGCTTCTGCAGATGCTTTACTCGGTGCGCAGCGAGCGGCTGCTGATGGAGGAGATCGATTACAGCATTCTGTTCCGCTGGTTTGTGGGGCTGAACCTGGACGAGAAGGTGTGGGATGCGACGACCTTCACGAAGAACCGCGATCGGTTGCTGGAAGCGGCGGTGGCCAGGGAGTTTCTGGCACAGGTGGTGGAGCGGGCGCGCGTGGCGGGGCTGGTCTCGGACGAGCACTTTACAGTAGATGGGACGCTACTGGAAGCCTGGGCGAGCTTGAAGAGTTTTCAGCCGAAGGAAGAGAAGCCAGGCGCGCCGCCGGACGATCCCGGCAACGCGACGATGGATTTTCACGGCCAGAAGCGGTCGAACGAGACGCATGAATCGAAGACCGACCCGGACGCGAAGCTAGCCCGGAAAGGGCCGGGCAAGGAGGCGAAGTTGAGCTATAGCGGCAATCTGCAGGTGGAGAATCGCCATGGGCTGATCGTGAACGCGGAGCTTTTGGAGGCCAACGGGCGGGCCGAGCGCGATGCGGCGCTGGTGATGCTGGAGCAGGTTCCCGGCGACGGGCGCATCACGGTGGGCGGCGACAAGGGTTTTGACACGACGGAGTTCGTTGCCGAATGTCGGCAGATGAACGTGACACCGCACGTGGCGCAGAACACGGCTCGTGCGGGTGGCAGCGCCATCGATGCGCGCACCACGCGGCACGCCAGTTACGCCGTCAGCCAAAAGAAGAGAAAACGCATCGAGGAGTGCTTTGGCTGGATCAAGGACATCGCTTTGTTGCGCAAGCTCAAACATCGCGGACTATTCAAGGTGGGGTGGATCTTCGCATTCGCGGCAGCAGCTTACAACTTGGTGCGCATGCGAAGCCTGATCCCGATTGCAAATACGGCCTGATGCGGTCGCAGTGTCTCTGCGCGGCGCCAACACGGCTCGCAGAGCACAGTGACCGCCGCCAGAATCGAAAAAATACCCGGCAAATGGGCCGAAAACAGAGAAGCATTACTACACAGCAGGCTTTTTCAGCAGCCTGCTAGTGAACGTCTGAATCAGGCGATGGTGTCGCTGGCCGACAGCGACGAGATGCGCCCTCTGCTCTGCGAAGCGTCCAGCGAGGGGAAAGCGTTGGCAATCGACATTTTTCAGAATCGCGATGGACAACCAATCTTCATCAATTTCAAAAAGGAGAACCTGTGAAAACATACGACAATCATGGCAAGCTCGTTTCAGAGATAACTCACTTCCGCACAGCCGATGGCAAGTCGGTCACCAGCAACACGACATACAACACGAATAACGGCCAACCCACCAACCAAAACGTCACCGTCTTTGAGCGGAATGGAAAGGTGACGACCACGAACGTCATCAATGGCAAGCTGCTCCCTTGACGGGAAGCGAGTCCTGCCGCATTGAACTATCTGAACGAAACGCACTAAATAGTCGGCTTCGACTGCCAAGTCGTCAATCATTACATTGGTAGTCCGCGCTGTTTTGCCCCTGTCCTCGGGGGCGGTCACGCTCCGATTTCACGAAAGCGTGAACCGAGTCGATGTGTGCGACCTGCGCTGTCAGAATCTCGCGAATGGAGGTAGGTTGGTAGGTCTCCAAAGCTCTGCTGTAGACTTCGCTGACGGCGTCTTCGCCCAACTCGGCTGCGACCAGCAGTGTGTGGTCGCCGCCTATGAACCTAGACTTGATGCGAGCCCATGTGCGGTGAAGAGCCGCTAGTGCGCTGCCCTTCTCTCGAAATCGGCTCACGCCTCGCTGGCGGAGGGCTGTTTCCAGTTGGTCGATAAACTGCCCACGCAGCAGTGACTCAGTGAAGAAGTATGGCTTGAGGGTTTGATCCTGAAGCCTTTCGCCCAAAGTGGCAAGCCCTTCCTGACTGTCGATCAGGATTTCAAGCACGCACTGTACTGCGGTCTCCGACCGCAGCCCTCCTCGCATCACTTGTGACACGACGCACCTCCGGGGGAACAACTCGTTACGCCCCGAATACTTAAAAAGCCGCTAACGATGGTCGGCGACTCGTCGTGTCGATGCCCTGACGCCCTTCGTGTGGTCGCTTACTGGAAGACTGGACGACTTGTGTTGCGATCCCCAAACTGCCACGGGTGAGGAGAAAGAATCTACAGCCAACGGAGGGGGAAGAATATCAACCCGCTAGGAGCACTCTTGAGACCCCCGAATGCTTCTCGCCAGTGTTCACCCGTCCCGCTTAGGCTCTTAGACGCTTGAAAGGGGCAAACTGGTTAGCTGATTAAACGTGCCGGGATAATTCTCAGTTGCGAAACTTGAGTCGGGGGCACCTAACAGGTATACCCGATTGCAAACAAATTATGAAGGCTCTCACTCAGGGGCGAGTGGCGCTTTATTTTGTGGCAGTTAGGGAGCGGAGGTCTGCGATTAGATTAGCCCATTTGCCTTCCCCACAGGAGCGTTTTAGATCGCATTTTTAATGACCAGAGTCCCCGTATAGTCGCTTGAAGCGCCCCCTCTGACATGGACGCGGTTAGGGCTTGAATCCGAGACGATTCCGGGTTTGGGGGCGCTTTTCTACTCACTAGGCCAGATCGTGGATTGTTGGGACGAAGTGATGAAGGTGTGCTTCCTCACTTTCGTACCCAATGCACCGAAGAACTTGTCTTGAGTAGCCACGCACTGGGTTGTAAAGTGTAAGAGCAAAACCACCAAGAGCAGATTAGGGTGCTTTTTTACAGCGATCAGCGCAAATGGGAGGCTATCGTGCCTACTTCAGAAGAGAAATTCAGCGACGGCATGAACGTCGTGCTGTCCACTGACGGATTCGGCGATGGCCTCCCACATCATCCGCCAAACCCAACTTCGATCTTCAAGAAGGATCAAATGAGTAGCTTAGTTGTGCGTCTGTACGCGAAATTCCAGTCAATGAAGATGAATCTGTACACGAGATTCTGGCGTTGAAGATCGGCGAAGAGGGTCACCAACGACATCAACGGCAAACTGCTGCCGTAGCTCGAAGCAGGAGATGTGCGACTCCTCCACCGGGTGGTCGTACTCAAGCGCAAAAGGGAAGCGAGACGTGGAGATTCATTCCCCTCACTTCGGGATGACAAACAAATGGGAGGAGGCGATAAGCCTCCTCCCATTTCTCTTGCGGACCATTCGCCACTAACTATCGGGCGCTGGTTTCTAGGCTACCTTGTTCAGAACCTTGGCTTCGAGGGCTTTGCCGGTGCCAACAGTCACCTTGATCTGCTTGGGCTTGGCTTCGGCCTTCTTGGCAAGGTTAATCTTCAGCACGCCCTTGTCGTAGTGGGCGCTCACCTGACCGACATCCACGGAACTGGGCAGCGTGAACGACCGGGTGAACTCTCCGTACTGCCGCTCGACGCGACGGTAGTTCTCCTCTTTCTCTTCCTTCTCGATCTTGCGCTCACCGTGGACGGTGAGGGTGGTGTTCTCGATACGGACATCAATGTCTTTTTCGTCGATGCCCGGAACTTCAAGCTTCAACGTAATGTTGTGCTCGTCTTCGTAGATGTCCACTGGCGGTGCGTAGCTGGTGGTAGTTAATGCCTCTTCCGGGACTTCGGGGCTATACGTCTCACGGAAAAGACGGTTCATGCTCATGCGATTGAGGCGATCTTGCATTGCGGAAAACTCACGCAAAGGCTCCCAGCGGGTCAATAGGGTCATAACACAACTCCTGCTTTGAGAAATCTAAGAGGGGAATGCTTCAGATGGGCTGACTTAGTTCAGGGAACCTGAACGAGTAAGAAGAGGTAGCTTGCTCAATTACGACGCTAGGCTTGTGCGCTGCTGTTGTCAACCTGTGGCTCGCCTAAATAGCGATCTGCTGTCGAATCAGGCCGATGCACTCAGCGAGGAATCCAGCGACACGAAGGGCTTCACTTCTGTCCGGAATCTTCGTTGCCGGAGGTGGTTCACAAGCCCTCATTCCCAGCCTCCGATTTTCGGCGTTGACCATGAGCGGTGGCGACAACTTTCGGGATTCACCCCGGAAGTTACCTGTCGTTGATTCAGGAGCAGCAGCGACGGCGTTGGGAGCCACTCTTCCCGCGAAGCACTCCCACTTTCGTAACCAGAGCCGCGTAGAAGTTGTATTGATTGGCAAGGCTCTGAGATGTACGGTTTTACGAGCAAAACCGCTATGGGCAGACTAGCGAAGCAGTCTGTCATGGAGGATTTATGACGACACCTTCACTGGTTTGCGGCTCCGCGACCTCTAAGTGCGGCAATTGCGGTGCGGCAATTTCATCAATGGCGAAGTTCTGTGAAGAGTGCGGGGCAGTACAAACTGTAACGGACTACACAAAGCTAGGTATCACATTCAAACCTTGATTGCGAGGGAGCCATGGGAATCGCTGGTTTCATGGGTGAGATTGATGAGGAGCGGGAGCGCGAACGTGAAGCTTTCAACCTTCAACGACTCTATGAGCGGATTAACCAGACGCAGCCGCCGCATGTGACGGATGAAGCACCCCGACCCAGCGAAAATACTCTCGCACGGGCAAGACGCACCGGACGAAGTTTGTAGGTGTTCACGGTTCACCTAAATGGCGAACTGGGGCACTGGAGCAGGAACCAGCAAAGTATCAGCGATTGCCATTAACCGGGAAAGGCCGTTGAGCATGATGGAGTCTCGCTGGCGCGGCTGGTTCACAAACCCCAATTCCCGGCTCCCCGATTTTCGGGGGCTTTTTGCCATCAAAACTGACTTTTTTGCGGTGGTTCACGCTGTTAGTCAATGAGCCTTGTCTTGGGGTGGGGACGATAAGTCCATCAGCTTCACTGAGGACTTAGACATCGCCGAGGGCATTTACAGCGCCATGATTGAGGCCAAGCGTGTTGGGTTTTTCGGGGTTCTTCCAGACGAGTATCAGCGCGGCGGGGCACAAGGCGTTTAGGGTTTGACGAGCCCATTGGGTGCATTCATCCTCGTCAGGCTTGCCCTTTAAATAGGCTTTCAGGTGCTCTACAGCCTCGTCAGTGCGTCCGGAGGTCACGAAGAGAGTGGCAAGCTGATAGAGGGCGTCTACGTTGCCCTGTGTGGCCGCAGCGGCGTAGAAGTTTTCGGCTCTCGGGTCTTTTAGTTCCTGCATCGTTCTGGCGATGTTGAACAAGACGATGGGGGCGGAGGGGCGGAGCCGGAAGGCTCTCCAAAAAACAGCCAACGCGGCATCGTGGTTCCCTTCATCAAAGAGGTTTGCCCCTTCTCTGACGAGAGCGATGTAGGCCGTGTTGAGGTCGATGGCTTCCATTCGAGTGTGCAGCCGTCTATCGAATCCACTAATTATCCTGTGCAGAAAAACGTTGTAAATCAATTCCTCTTCCGGGGTACATACTGCGAAGAGCTAGGGAGAGCGCGGGAAAGGTTACCTTCGAGTCCTTTTTTCGGCAATCGGTTTAGCCTTAATAACATTAGGCGGGTTCGATAAGGTTCCTTCCGTGACATGCTAGTGGGTTAGGGCGTGCAGCATGGAAATCACCGACTTGGGGAAAAGGCGCGTTTATCCTCCGCATGAGTATGAGTGTGATGGTACCGGCAATGGCCGCTGCTGCATAGTCTGCGGCCTGTTGAAGGGCGGAGCCTCCCACACCTTGGAGCCAATAGAGACGTGCTGGTATGACGCCGCCAGCAATGTCATTCGTGTGATTTTTGAATCTGGGGCGACAGGGTTTTTGCCGATTCGGAACTGAGCGCAGGTTAAAGAATTCTTCCAGTGACCCGATAAGGTCTTGCTCGTTACAGCCACGCCGCTGCACCGTGCGCGGTTTGCGCGTCCACACTAATGATGGAAACCAGAGTGAATCCCCGGTCGGAAATGACCGGGGCTTTTCGAATGTGTTTAGCCCCTATTAGGATTTGGCGGCTTCAGCCGCAGTAGGGGTGGTCTTCTCCGAAGCAGCTTTCTTCGCCTTCGCCGCAGGTGCTTTCTTTGCCTTCCACGCAGGTGCTTTCTTTGCGGGTGCCTTCTTCGCGGCTGCTGCCTTTTTGGTCGGAGTCTTCTTTGCCGCCTTTTTGGCAGGAGTGGCTTTCTTCGCTTTAATTGCAGCCCATCTCTTCCGCTGTGCCGCTGCAATGCGCTTTCGGACTGACGCGCTCATTTTCCGTTTCTTGGCTGGCGGTGCGGCTTCCTTCGCTGCCTTGGCGGGAGCCGGTTTCGCAGTCTTTCTCACTGCCGCCCAACGCTTCCGTTGTGCGTCCCCGATTCGTTTGCGGCCCGCTGCGCTCATGGTTCTCTTGCGCTTGATGGGAGAAGAACCTGCAGACTTTCCGCCGCGTGTAGTTGTGTCAATACTGGCTAGAAGATCGCGGGCTTGTTGGAGTCGGGCAATTTCGGAGTCGATTGAGGAAAGAATGTCGTCAATGTTCATGGCAGTCAGTGTAACTCAAGCTGCTGCACGCTTGGCAGTATGATCTGGCCGGTGCCCAGTTGCTCTCTTGGGGTCATCTCCCTTAACTGCACGACTTGTGTGCTTTCGAATTCACGATAATAAAACTGAAGTGTCATTTAATCGGCAATGGTAACCGGTTTCAACGTCACCAGCGAGACATTGACAAGGGGAGAAAGTGCCATCCACGATGTTATAGCATTTCTCTGGCTGGCTGCTTGGCAGTGCAACGTCCGACGTTGTAGAGAGGCGCGTATGCTGGTTGAAACATTTAGCAGCACACCGGGCAAGATAGGACTGCATGTGGGCGTCGAAAACGTCCAACGCTTTTTTCCAGAGGGCATCTCCGAAATCGACCTACATCTAGGTCACGTGCAAATCCGATGCAGCCTGAATCCTGAGTTCTGGCGAGGTAAACCTGAGATTTTCGATGAGAGACTATCCTCTTGGCTTGAGTCGAAATATCTGCATGACAAGCGGGATAGAAATCCCATTCGCTTAGCGATGGTACCGAGAGGAACAGGAACAAATACCTTCCGCCTTAGACCTCTTTCTCTCGATGAACAGGGAAAAGGGAAGCAAGTGGATGTAGAGAAAGCTGTTCAGGTTGGTTGACAGATTACAGAATCGCAAAAAACCTGCGGCACGCAACGATGGAACTGTTACTGGACAAGGCCGCGTGCTCTCCATACGAAACTTGACCGATTCAGTCTGTGATGGGCGCAATCAATCCCGGATTATTGTTCCGCACATTGCCAACATCCCGGCTCACCTTCCATGCCTTCATTTCTTCAGCCGGGTACGGCCTGAGCAGGTCAACCGGCAAATGCGATGGCTCTGCCAGAGCCATCCACCGTTCGTAGTCCTTCCGCGCCACGATAACCGGCATTCGATTGTGTATTGGTTTCAAGAGTTCATTCGGGTGGACTGACCCCACAAAATGAGACAGAATTCTTTGCAACACTTAGCAGGGAAAGGAACTGCAAGTGGCGAAGAGACGAGTCGGCAAATACCCTTTGTCGTTCCGGCAGATGGCGATGGAGCGGATGAAGGACTGTCCCAGCGTGTCGGCGCTGGCGGAAGAGTTGGGCATCGACCGCAGCAATTTGTATCAGTGGCAGCGGCAGCTTGAGCATGCAGGTGAGTCCAGCGCCAGGATCACATCTCCGGTCCGTGAACTCCGCAAGCAGGTGCGCGAGTTGAAGCGTGTGCTTGCGGAGAAGACCCTGGAAGTGGATTTTTTCAAAGGTGCCTTGCAAAAAGTCGAGGCTCGGCGCCAGAGCAGCAAGGGCTCTGGCGGGACGGCATCTACGACCAGATCCGGGAGGTGATGCCGATGCAAGGCAGCCTGAGTATCGAGCGAATGTGCCTGTTGGCGAGAGTGAGCCGGGCGGGGTTCTACCGGTTCTTGAAAGAGCACTTACCACGCGAAGAGGACACCGAAGTGCGGTCGGCCGTTCAGCAGATCGCGCTCGAGCACCGGCGTCGCTATGGCTACCGGCGGGTTACAGCGGAGCTGAAACGCCGCGGTATGCCGGTGAACCACAAGCGAGTGGCGCGGATCATGCGTGAGGATAACCTCCTCGCGGTCCAGCCGAAGGAATTTGTGACCACCACGGATTCCAACCACGCGCTGGAGGTCTACTTGAATCTATCGCGGCGCATGCGGCTTAACGGAGTTGATCAGCTGTGGGTGGCTGACA
>CAVVUE010000012.1:0-411030 GCA_963751285.1 uncultured Acidobacteriaceae bacterium
CAGAGCCGCGGACAGGTATCTGGCCCCCTGGGTGCGGCGGGCCGCCTGGGCATTCCCCGCTCTACTCTTGAATCGCGGATCAAGAGTTTGAACATTAACAAGTATCGGTTTCGGTCTTCCTAGCTGACCTTTCAGACTCCTTCCCTCCGCAGGCAGCAAGACGGCCCTCCTTGCCGAAAACCCGACAATTCCCGAGATCTCACCACGGAAAACTCTCATCATCCTCAATGGCCTCAGTGAGTTGCGATTGGCATTTGACTTGCACCTATTGCGGGCGTAGTTGCTCGTGAGTTCTGGTCCAGATGTTGAGACTTGAAAGAAGTCGCGACTCACACCTTCTCCGAGTGAGTGGGCGTATCGACGCGGAAAATCTTGCGGAGCTGAAGGTGCAAATGCAAATTCATCCGTCGCCGATTGCTCTCGAACTCGGTGAGGTAACGCTGGTGGATGCTGACGCTGTGCGATTCCTCGCCGTGGCAGAAGCAGCCGGTACAGAACTTCGAAACTGTCCGCTATTCATTCGCGAATGGATTCGAAGGGGGCATCAAGCGCTCATGAAACACGAGGGAAACGGGCCAGCCCAGATCCATGGGTCTGGCAGGAACGATGGGGTTCAAAATCAATTTTCAGAAAAGGAGAAATGAAATGCGGTTTGGATACAACCCGCTCGCAGCGGGAATTGAGGAAGTTCGCAGTTCCTGGGGATGGTTTCTCGCCCTTGGAATCTTGTTTGTTCTTCTCGGCGCGGTCTGCGTGATCGGTGACGTGGGCGCTACCTTCGCCACGGTTCTGGTCTTCGGATGGATGCTGCTGTTCAGCGGCATCTTCGGTTTGGTGCACGCCTTTCGCACTCACAACTGGCAGGGCTTTCTACTGACTCTGCTCAGCGCACTGTTCCGGGGCTTCGCGGGATATCTGCTGATCCGGTATCCGCTCGCTGGGGCAGCCACACTCACTCTGGTCCTTGCTTCCTTATTCATTGTCGGCGGTCTCTTTCGCGCCATTGGGGCAGGAATGTTGAAGTTCCCGAGCTGGGGCTGGGCTGTGTTTTCAGGAATTGTTTCGCTGGGGCTGGGGATCATGCTGCTGGCGCAGTTGCCCATTTCGAGCGTCTGGTTCATCGGTTTCGCCATTGGCGTGGATCTGATCTGCGACGGGGCCTCGATGATCAGTTCTGCTGCGGCGTTCCACAAACTCACCGGGGGCGCACTCGAGAGGGTCGCCTAAATCTAACCCAACAAGTTCCTCGCTCAATGCGAGATTTTGAAAAGGAGAATGTCATGGAAAAAATGCTTGTAGTCGTTTTTGACAATGAAACCAAAGCCTACGAGGGATCGCGAGCGCTCAATCAACTCGATTTCGAGGGAGGCATCACGATTCACGCCAAAGCCGTCATCAGTAAAAACAGTGATGGGACGGTCAGTGTGAAACAGGGCGAGGACGATTTCCCTGTCCGAACAGTGAGCGGAACAGCGATCGGCAGCCTCATCGGATTGCTGGGAGGACCGGTTGGCCTCGGTATCGGCGCGGTCGCCGGCGCGATGGCAGGTAGCATAGGTGACCTGTACGTTGCGGGAGTCAATGCGGATTTTCTTGATAATGTTTCTGCGCGGCTTACGCCCGGCAAGTGCGCCGTGGTGGCTGACGTCAGCGAGGAATGGGTCACTCCCGTCGACTCCAGGATGGAGGCTGCGGGCGGCGTGGTATTTCGCTCGTTGAAGACCACGGTTGAAGACGATCAAAGAGCCAGAGACGTGGCCGAGCTTAAAGAGGAAATTGCCCAGTTGAAGGCTGAACAAGCTCAGTCGCGGGCGGAGCACAAAGCGAAGCTACAGGCCAAGATTGACGCCCTCAACGTCAAGCTGCAGGAAAAACTCGACCAAGCGAAACAGAGGTCGGAGCAGATCAAAGCCGAGACCGACGCAAAGGTGCAAGCACTGCAACAAAAGGCGGCGAAGGCTCACAGTGATGCGAAGGAAGCGATTAATGCGCGCATCGATCAGATCCGCGAAGAATACGAAGAACGTTCGAAACGCTTGAAGGGTTTGGCTGCCGCGCAGCTTCGAAAGGCAGCTGCGGATCTCGAGAAGTAGGGACCGTAGCGTTTCATGACGGCTGGGGTCGGGCAGGAACCGGCCTCCGCCGTCTTCCATCAACGGCGGGTGGCGCAGCTTTAGCTCTACTTCATCGGAAATGGCGGGTTAGTTAGGCATGCGCAGTCCGGAGGGGTGCGATGAAAAAAAAGATGTTCGTGCTTGCGATGTTGAGTCTCAGCACGTTGTGCTGGGCCGGGTCGGCACGTGATGTTGCCATCGATCGGCTGGACAACGCGACCGATGTGATGCACGCAATTATGGGGATGCCTGACAAGGGAATCCCGGAAGAAGTTTTGAAGCATGCAAAGTGCGTGGCCGTGGTCCCGCACGTGATTAAAGGCGGTTTTGTCTTCGGAGCTATGGGAGGCAAAGGCGTAGTCACCTGCCGCACCGCGAATGGCTGGAGTGCGCCGGCGTTTTTCACGGTTTCAGGTGGAACCTGGGGGCTGCAGATCGGAGTGGAAGCTGTGGACGTGGTAGCGATCTTTCAGAATGACAAAGCCATGCGAAGGCTGCTTTCGAGTAATTTCCAAATTGGAGCGGACGCTTCCGCGGCAGCCGGTCCGGTTGGACGGCATGCTGCAGCCGGTACCGATTGGAAGTTGGATACAGAAATCCTGACCTACTCCCGTGCCAAGGGTGCGTTTGCTGGGCTCACCGTGACAGGTGCTTCGGTTCGCGAAGACAATGATTCCCGGCACGCGATGTACGCCCCTGAGGTCACAACCCGGGCTTTGCTGTTAGGTGAAGTGCCGGTTCCAGCCGAAGCCCAGCCGTTCCTTGAGGAAATTCGCGTTCAACAGGCCGCGTCAACGGCTCAGGCTCAAGTCGCGCCAGCAGAAGTCACGAATGCCGAAATCTCAGTCACTTCCAACCCGTCGGGCGCAGACATCGAATTGGACGGGGCTTTTGTCGGAAACACGCCCTCGACCATCGGTGTTTCTGCAGGAGACCATACGATTGACCTCCACAAGAGCGGTTACACGACGTGGGAACGCAAGATAAAGGTCACCTCCGGCAAGGTGGATGTCTCGGCCGATCTGGATGTTGCTCCAGCCCCAACCGCTGCTGCTCCTGATGCTGCGACAGCGCCTCCGAAGTAATTGACTACCGAATTCGCAGGGTGGGGCAGCACGATGTGGACCTCTGTCATGATTTGGAGGACGTGGCCGTCGAGCAGGGCATGGGTCATCGGCACACTGGTGGGGATCAGCATGCTGTTTGGCGGCACTCCTCGCCTTATGCTTTCTTTGGCCGCGCGCTGTGTCACAAGTAAGGAGGCCACCATCGCGCTTCTCGCCTGAGGGGCGAGCGTGGTTTCGGTGGGTGCGGGGTCTGTAGTGAGTACGATGATTCTCAGGACGGCGACGGTTGGGCCGACGATTGTCATCATTTCCGTATTGCTATTTGCCCTGAGCCTGCTGAAAAAGAAATGAAGTAAGGGGGATGGATCATGACAACACCGACAATACCACCAGGAAAGAACGACCGCGATGAGCAAAAGAAGCGCGAGGAGCAGAGCCGGCGACGGTTACGCTTCGCCGTCGGTTACTTCATCACCAGCATGCTCGTCTTATGGCTGTATCCGTTGATTTTTCTGAATCAGGCGACTCGAAACGCTGAAATTCCCTACAGCGACTTCAAGAAAGATTTGGCTGGTGGACAAATTGTCAATGTGACTGTCGGCGGGAGAATCATCGCCGGTGAAATGAAGAACCCCAAGCAGGGTGCGTCTCCTGCCACGGTTCCGTTCAATACCATACCCGCGCCGGCGGGCGACCCCCAGTTAATTGAACAGTTACAGAACGCGAATGTAACCTACCACTTCGAGCGGCCACCAAACCCTGTGACCACGCTTCTTCTGAACAGTATTCTGCCCCTCCTGCTCCTCGGTGCATTTTGGTACATGGCCTATCGGGGGGCCGGAGCGACCGCCGGTGGAGGGATGGGCGGCATCTTTGGCGTCGGCAAAAGCAAGGCCATCGAGGTCAAGCCCGAGGATGTCACAGTGACCTACAAAGATGTCGGCGGTGCGGATGAAGCCATTGCCGAGCTACAGGAGATCATTCAGTTCTTGAAGGCGCCGGAGCAATTCGCTCAACTCGGTGGACATATCCCTAAGGGTGTGTTGCTCGTCGGGCCTCCAGGTACCGGTAAGACGCTTCTCGCCAAAGCAACGGCCGGCGAGGCCCATGTCGCGTTCTTTGAGACCAGCGGATCCGAGTTTGTGGAGATGTTTGTTGGTGTGGGCGCCGCACGCGTGCGCGACCTGTTCGAGCAGGCGCGCAAGGCAGCTCCTGCGATCATTTTCATCGACGAGATTGATGCTATTGGACAGAGCCGGGGAGGCATCGTGCGAATGGGCGGCAACGACGAGCGTGAGCAAACACTCAACCAGCTGCTGGCCGAGATTGACGGCTTCAAAACCGACGCTAGCGCCCCGGTGATCATCATGGCTGCCACTAATCGTCCGGAAGTGCTCGATCCGGCACTCATGCGCGCAGGCCGCTTCGATCGCCAAATCGCCATCGGCAATCCGGATCTCATTGGCCGGATGCAAATCCTGAAGATCCACAGTAAGAATGTGAAGCTGGCGACAGACTTCGACATAGATCGGGCAGCGCGGATGACAGCAGGTTTCAGTGGCGCCGACCTGGAGAACGCCATGAATGAGGCTGCATTATTGGCGGCTCGGAAGAAGGCCGCGTCAGTCAAATTGGATGATTTCGAAGCTGCCATTGAACGGGTGATTGCGGGTTCCGAGAAAAAGAGCCGAGTAATGAACGAACAGGAGCGAACTACGGTTGCATATCATGAGGCCGGCCACGCGCTGGTGGCTGAACTGGTGCCGCATGGGGAGCCGGTGAGCAAGATCAGCATCGTTCCACACAGCCGCGGCGCCCTGGGCTACACGATGCAGATGCCAACCGAAGACCGTTATCTGCTTTCGATAGACGAATTGAAGGACAGGATTGCCATGATGTTGGGCGGGCGAGCAGGGGAAATCGTGGAATTCGGAACCATCAGCACCGGCGCAAGCGACGACATTATGCGGGCAACTGAGCTGGCCCGCCGTATGGTCACGGAATTCGGCATGAGCGAGAAGCTTGGCTCGGTGCGCTACGCGGGTCAGCAACTCCAATATCTGGGGGGATCCGTCGAGGACAATAGCCAGAACAGTCCTGAGACTCGTGAAGTGATCGACACCGAAGTCCAGCGTCTCGTGACCGAACAGTATGTGCGCGCTCAGGCGCTGCTGAGAGACAACCACGCGGCCCATGATACTTTGGCCCGGCAACTGCTGAAGCAGGAGACGGTGACCGGGGATGACGTGAAAAAAGCGCTGGAGAATAATCCACAGTCCGGATCTCCTGAAGTCGCCGCGCAATTACAAGGGAGATCGGCTTAATGCGAACCGCGTTGCGTGCGCTTTTCCTGATCATTCTGATCGTTGCAGTCGGCCCGCGCACCTCCGCCCAGGCGAGTCCCAGGTTGCAGACATTCTTCGAGCAGAACATCGGTCATACGCCGGATCAGATCGCCGACATCGGAAATGGAATCCCGGTGGTGAAAATCGCGGACCACGTATTTACGAATGCGTCCCCGTACATAAGTTCCATCACGAAGACGAGGCCGTTCACGATGATGATCAAAGCTGTGATGATCGGGATTCGCGAAGGACGCCGTGACGCATCACCTAATGGGATTAAACCTCCCATTTGAACGGCGCTCCCGGACCATACGATGGCACGCAGGCAGCACAATGGCCTGCGCTTGAACCGAGGAGATCCCCGAATGACATCCGCACAGGCGGATTTCAGGGCGTTTTGCGCGCATTTTCCACGTCTGCGGCCGGGCCCGGTCAACCGTGAAGCTGAAAGCTGATTTCCATGGCGTGAATCGGAGTTGAAAGATTGACTGGGCCGCAGTGCCTTTCTGGTGCATTCAAATTGTGCTTGTGGGCTAAAATCCCGTGTACTTGTAGCGTACTCAAGAACCGCGTTTCCTGCGTTTTGATAGTTTTGAGCGTCGAGCATTTTCAATAACTTATTTAGAATCAAAACGGTGCTGGAATCCGACCCCCCCTCCCGGCTCCATAGCTTTTAAATCAATGGTTTAGGGGTCGTTCTAAGAGCAGTTGTAAAAAATCTCACCGAGATACTCGGAATCGTAGTATTTCCCGGTGAGGTTCAAGCAATGGCGATACCCAAGTTCACCCTGTATAAGCACGTCAAACTAGACTCCGGCTGGCGGTACTGTAAGGCCGCGTGGCATACCAACAGTAAAGTCAAACCCGACGTTGTGCTCGTCAATGGCGTCGAAGAGACGCATCGCGAGGGCTCGTACTATCTCTCCCACAACAACTCATGGATTCCTGGTGGCGATGACGCGCTCGAACATACTGTGCTTGGCACTGGTTCCCATATTCGTGTAGAGCTTTCGGGCTCTAAATACGTCACCCTATTGGAAATTCTCTGCACTATGCCTTCCACCGCCTTTAGATAGGCCGCGATGGAGTGAGCGGAAAGGGCGCTGCTCGCCACCAAGTGCAGGTGGCGAGGGAGAGCCTGCAGGCCTAAAATCTGGCCACCTGCCGTTTGCACTTCATGTTGAATTCCGTCCCAACTACTTCTTCATTTGCCCCAATCGCGAAAGGCGCATCGAGGTGATTATTGACTCCGAAAAGGTGGGTGAGAAGCGAGACGCGGAGATATTCCTGAAGTGTTTGCCGCTAGGGGCTACGGATGGTTCGGGGAACTTTCCATGTCTCAGGGCGCCCCGATCCCGGGAGCTTCGAGCACATTGTCGGGATAAAAGACGCGCTGCACTCTTTGGTTTTCAAAAGTATGAGTGCGAATTCGCGCGATGCACTCTTTAATGGCAGATTGCAGATTGAGGTGATAGCGACTGTGCGCACGAGATAACCGCCGGCTTGCTTTAGGACCAACGCATAAGGGCTGGCAGGCGAAATTCAAATTCCGGAACGTGCTGCGAAATTCTGATCTATGCGATTGAAGAAAACGGGCGTGACGTCATCGAGCTCCGCCAGGTCAGCATTGCGACAACACCACGCCCGTTAGCTGAGAGTCAAGAGGATTTCCCCGTCCCTCGATTGACTCGGCTCCCTTCGGGGAGATTCGAGTAGTTTCTACCTGTCTGTCAACTTCTGACTGTTCAGAATTGCTCACATTCATTGTGTAAAACAAGGTGACCTACGGGTTATGAAAACACCAATAAGTAACACAACCAACTACTTACATGCCTTACAAGGCCGCCAAACTACGCCAGAATACGTGTAAAACGCTTCAATTGCGGGGCAATCACGGGGGAGAAGATCTGATGGGTTGTCGCACGTGAACGCAGTCAGCCTCGAGGCATTCTTCTTCGACCGCTCAGAGAAATTGGGATTCTAGTCGTTATGCATGCAGTGGCTGCTCCACCTTGGGTCGGTGTGGGTAATGAGCAGTTGTCTGTCGCTAGGGACGCCCCACACTACCCAATACTCGTTCCCCAATCCTCTGGTGACCGCGTGAAGAGCAATCATGGCGACCGTCTTTCTAATTCGGCAAATGGCGTTGGCATCAAACTTGGCTCCAGCAATTCGTTCCCATTCCTCACGATCGTTGACAGTGCGGTTTTAGGAGGCGCGTTCCAGTAATTCCCTTTCCGCCCTAATCCAATCTTCCAATGCGTATCCATGCTGGTAACCGCGCTGTGCCCAAAATTGATAGGCAACCTGCTCAATCTTTTCTCGCGACACAACCTTCGGCTGCGAAATCGAAACGACGCTCTCTTTCTTCGTCGCAGTCTTGCGCGGTTTTGCGGCTGCGGCCTTTGCCTTCTTCGGTGCCTCGACCTTCGCAACAAGCTCAATTCCCTTGCGCGGTGTTGTGGTAATCTCCGCCACTTCAACAGCCTTCTGTTTCTTTGTTGAGGCTTGGCGTGGCGTTGCAGTCGCCTTTTTCTTGTTCGCTAAATCTGCCAAGGAAGTCTCCTATACTCGCTGGATTCGCAGCCACATTGTGGCGCGTCATTTTAAGGTTAACAAATGGCTTTGTCATTAGCGAATTAAAAACACAACAAAATCAGCAGGTTCATGCAACGACACCAGATACTTTCAGTGGTTGTCTCTGTGAAAGGGCAGCCGCCCCAGCACTGCAGAACTCCTCAGGGGGTCGAAGGGGCGGGAGGGTAAGGTCCATTGACCACCTTGGCTTGGCATCCGCACCCGTGTTGTCGTTTCTTTCGTGACCCTAAGCATCACATCCATAAAGAACGGCGCAAGCCCCGTCAGAAATCACGTTATAGATCATTTCCCGCTTACAGCCTGCAGGCAACACATCAGAACTCACGCAAAGGGCCCGCCCGGCATTCTTGCTGGAAAGCAGAAAGTCCTTGGCAAGCGTTATCGAGGCCATCAAGCCCAGACACCCTACTTGGCTCACTCCGAAGGCAGTTGCGTGGGTCAGCTCCAACTCGTACTGCAATTGCGCAACGGGGTAGTTGAAAGCTGAAAGCGGATCGGGAGTCTCGACTGCATGGCAGCCCGGTGTTGCCCCGGCATAAAAGAGCGCACCTATGCTGGCGCGATCTACGCCTGTGGTGCACAGCAGCTTGTTGGTGGCAGCAGTCGCGAGAGCGTACGACGATTCGCGGCTCAGTCGCGCGCAGCTGAACCCAAATTCAGACAACCTGGCCGCGGGACTGTCGAGCACGCCACGTGCTTCGAGCTCATCTAGAGAAACCGTGTCCGAACCCAAAACATACTCGATCGCCGAAATGCCAACTTGCATCAAATCACTCCCTTGCTCTGAATTCGAATCCTCACGACAACGCCTCTCCCAAACTTCCATCGAACTATAGTTCATTGAGTAAGAGCTGCTGGAAACCCCTTGTGACACTTCTAAGCCCGCTTCGGCAACGCCGAGCAGCAAGAACATGTAACCAAACTGTACCCAAAGCTCCTCGCGATGGTAGCAAAATCCACCCAGTTTCGACGCAAAATGGTATTAGGAACGAAAATAGAAGCGCAGCGTGTGGGAACATCGACTGGTTTGTCGCCAACCCGTACTTTACCAAGCGGTAAAGTACGGGTGGCCGGTGGTCATCTCACAATCGCGTATTTCACCGTTTGCAAGGAGGTCGAGCAGAAAGCGACTATGGTTGGGAATTTGACGGGTGGGAGGCTGCCTTCTGTGAAACGTCTATGCGCGGAATGCTCAACTCCTGCGGGCGCATCAGCGGATAACCTTTCGCGAGAGCCGGAGGAATCATTTTGCGTGCGCGCGCATTGCTGATTCTCCCGTCTTCACATTTAGGATCCAAGGCTAGGGCGGTGGCAGCTGCATGGAACCATTGTCAATCTCGAGAGGCATCCAGAAGTAGCGAGAGTCCCATAGTGCCTTCGGGCGCCAGAGGTCTCCCATAAATATAACGGTCGTCTTCCTGGAACCGATCACCTTCAGGAGCATGGTGGATTGGGAGTCGTAATTGTTGACCTCGGGCAGAGCTAGATTCTTGAATTCGGTCCAGGGACCAGTAAGCGCGGGCGCGGTGGCATAGACATTGGGATTGGGCCGCCAGCCAGTCATGTGCGAACCCACCACGTAATATACCCCTCCAACGTGCACTAACGCGCCGCCCTCGAGCGGCGCCTGAATGAAGCAGGTTTTCTCCACATTCATGAAGTCGTCAGTCAATCGGGCGAGGAAGAAACCCTTCGTCGGACGTGACTCGAAAATCAGGTAGGCTGATCCATCGTCGTCTACAAATTGGCCTATGTCGCGGCTCTCCTCATCGAGGGGACGGAATGTTTTGACATAAGAATATGGTCCAACGATGCGGTTGCTGACCGCAATCATCACGTGAGCGAATTTGTAGTGCGCGTCATCGAGATGCGCGTACATTACAAACTTGCCGGTGCGGGCGTTGGCATAAACCTTGGGCCGTTCAAGCACCCAATGGGGTCCGAGATGCTCAGGATCGGTGAGTGCCAGCACTTGGCCCCGGAATTTCCAGTGAACAAGATCGCGCGAGGAATAACAAGCGACGTAGCGCTTGTCAGGATCGTTGGACTGCGAGCGGTCTTCGCCGAACCAGTAGTACGTTCCCTTCCACACTGTGACGCCGCCGCCGTGCGCCTGAATACGCTGTCCACGGTTGTCGAGCCACGGGTCGCCGGGCCGGATGACGCCGGACGCGGCAAATAGCTCCCCCGTGGAAATCGCGAGCAGGCCCATCAACAACACCAAGTAAGGGATGGCGCGCAGTACGCTGCTTTTCCGGAATCGATCGAGTCTCAGTGGTTCTCTGCGGCGGCATTTGCAATTGGGTTTCATAGGAAGCTCATCCAATCTGCTTCCAGGCGTAGACGTCATAAGGAGATCCGCCTTCCGCGCGACCCGTTCCGTTGCTCCAAGTCAGATGGAGCGCGCCGGAGTCACTGGTCAGCGTGAATGACATGGAACCATCGCCATAAACGCGCGCGGTGAGGCGGCGCGTTTCAGGAGCGCCGGCGAAAAGGCCGACATCCGCCCATGGCACAATACTGCCGGTCTTGACGTAGACGGGAATCTTCTCGGTTGAGGCGGGGACGGAGATTTCCGTACCTCCCTGGAACGCCTTACCCGTCCAGAAGTCGTGCCATCCACCTTCAGGCAACACAACTCTGCGGCTGCCATCCGGATTCCTGCGTTGCGGACCCTGCGGCGCGCTGCCCGGGTCTTCCACAAAGATGGGCGCAACCATCATGCGGTCACCAATCATGTATTGGTCGTCGACGGTGTAAAGCCGCTTGTCATCGGGCGCATCGAGCACTAACGCGCGGAAGGGCGGTGTGCCGTCTCCGGCGTAGCGCTGGAATGCAGCGGTGAGGTAAGGCACGAGCTGCATCCGCCAGCCGATGATCTCGCGGCATCGAGATTCGAGTTTTTCCCAGCCATCGAGCAGCTGGTCCGCATTGTTCAGCCGGCGATTCAGTTGCTTCCACGGCGGATTCTTGATGTACCACCCATTGATCATCGCCAGCGGTGAGAAAACGACACTCTGCAAGCGGCGAATCAAGTCCTCTTCGCTCACGGCGTCGCGCACCTCCGGGCACCAGAGCAATCCGCTAAATCCGGAGTTGACGAGTGCGCGGATAAAATCGCGGTGCACATACAAGTCGCTGTAGAGCACAAACGGATACGGAGTCGCCAGTGCTCCGCTGGAGCGAACAAGATTGTAGGTCGGCATTTTGCGCTTTCTGAACTCGTTCCAGATAGCCATCTGATAGCGCAGGCCGAACACGTTGTGCATCTGCTCGCCGTCGACGCCGGAGGGAAACACACTGCATTCCGGGAACGACCACCCGCCGGTGAAATCGGAGTTATCGCACTCGTCGATTTTGAATCCGCTGACACCCATGTCGATGAGGTTCTTGCCGTGGAATGCGCCGAATGCCTCGCGCGCCGGTTCGCCAGCAAAATCGGGCACCAGCCCGCCCCACACGCCATAATCGCCGGAATGCGGCTCGATTGCTGGAAATAGCGGCGATGCGGGATGCGTGAAAGCATGCTCCCAGAGATTCACTTTATAATTCAACGCACTGGCAGAGCTTACAAAGCTTGCGGGAACCGGGAAGCGATCCTTATTCCAAACGAATGTGCAGGAATAGGAATGTGTTTGCCAGCCGCCTTCCAACCCGATCACATCACAAGGAATTTTGTGATCCCGAAACTCCTTTGCCAGTGCCATCGTGCTCTGTTCGGTTGCGCGTGACTCCGGCCGGTACCAAAACCCCAGCCCCCACTCCGGCGGAACCACGCCGCCACCGGAAAAGATGTTGTACCGCCGGACCGCATCCACCATCTCTGGACCAGCAAACAGATAAACGTCCACACCGCTGGCACGCGGCACCTCGACGGTAATCTGCCCTGTGTCGCCATCCTGAATGTTGTGCGTGTAATTAGGATCCGGGTTGACATTGGTGACTGAATCCTCTGCGTGCGCGGGCTTTGGCCGTGCATCGCCAAAATAGAACGTCGCGTAGCGCGCCGTGTCGATAAGGATACCGATGCCTTTCGTCGTCACATAGAACGGTACGGGCGCGTGCGAATCCCCGGTATCGAGCTTTGGATCGGCATTGACGCGTACAACTTTCTTCTTGCCTCGCTGTGCAAACGACAGAAACTGCAGCCCCAGCCCATAAATCTGCTCGTTCGGCCGCAGCGGCAATTGCACTTTGCACCCGCGCTTTGTTTGTTTGCCACGAATGGCGGGCAAGGGCGCTGTGTCCACCTTCGGAAGTTTTACGAATGCCTCAGCCAGCGCCGGAACAAGGCGGCTCGAAACCGGAGTGAAGCGCTCCGGCGTGCCGATGGTGGCTTTCCATACGCCAGGATGAATTCTCTTCCATGCCACTAAGCTTTCAGGCGTCGCGGCTGCCAATGGCTCTGTGCGCAGCAAACCGGGAAAGCCGGCTGCCGTTCCAGCTGCCGCCAATCCCTTGGCAAGACTCCGTCGCGTAATCTTCGTCGTCGAAAGTACACTCATCGATCCCTCTCCCCCAAAATCATCGCACGCATGGCCACACGCACCGGCAGGATACGACCTCCGCACTGTGCGGAACCTTCAATGGCATGACAAGAAATACTCTGCGGCCTATTTCGATTTCGCCGGCGCCGTTAACGTACGGATCAAGCCGAACCCGGCCGCGCTAAACACCACGGCCGCGCTTGATCAGTTCGCCATCCGCCCATCCAAATACGGCATCCAGCCAACCGTTGACAATGGCGTAGCAGCCTTCAGCACTGATACCCCGCCTTCTGAAAAGAATGCGCCAGGCTCCTGATCTGGAGCGAGCCTGACGCAATCACGCAAGGGATGACGCTACGGTTGATCTAGAAGGTCAGTTTTCCGCTCAGTTGGAGCTGACGAGGCACGTAGTTTCCATATGCCGATGTACCGAGCTGGTATGTGCCGAAGGTGGAGTCTCCGAGCGACGTGTCATAACCACTCGAATTCTGGATTACATGGTTGAGGGCGTTGAATGCATCCATGCGCAGTTGGAATACGTAGTTCTCCCAGATCTTGAAGTTCTTGCTGATGTTCGCATCATCGGTGACGATTCGCTGAAGGCGAATGCCACTGTACTCAATGTTGGGAGTCACACTGTAGCCGCTGAGGAGCTGAACAAAATTCGCCTGTTGGCATCCAGCCGCCACAGAATAGGCTTGCAGGGTGATGACGCCGGTGGAAGTATTTCGCGTTCCCACGCAGGGTTTGAATGCCTGGATGTAGGAGTTCGTGGACGTGCCTGCAAAATATTGGTTCGTTTGGCCGGGCCAGAACCGCTTGCGAGGTAGAATGTAGCCGCCGTTCGCGGTGGGATTGATTTCATAGCCGCTGATGGCGAACGGCATGCCGGATTGGTAGTTAAAGACTGACGCGACCTGCCAGCCGCCAATAACAGCGTCCACGACCCGATTCATTCCTGGGAAGAAGCCACGGCCCTGGCCGAGGGGTAGGAGATAGACGCCGGAGATGGTGATGCGATGCGGGAGGTCGACGCCCGAGATTGTCCGCGATGGCGCCGGCCATAGACCTGTACGCCTCTGCAGGGAACGCCCCAGCCTCGATAGAGTGCTTTGAGCCGGTTCATCACCCGTCGCACGTCTTTGCTGACCACCTCGTAGCTGCGCGCTAACTCCCGGAGCACCCGCAGTCCGTTTTCTCCGTGGTAGACCGCGCGCAGCATTCCACCTCGTAACAGCTCGGCCAGCTTCCGCGCGTCCACCTTGTCGCTCTTGCTGCCTTCTTTCAACAAGGCGTTGCGGCGCGGATTGCAGACCACGATTTCCCCAACGTGAGGCTTCAACACGTCGTACAGCCAGGCTGCCCAAGTCCCTTCTTCCAAGGTCACATGCAGCTCCCCTCTCAGCCCATGTAGGAAATCGAGCAGAGTGCTGGCCTTGGTTTCGACAATCGATTCCATGACCAATTTGCCTGCGCCATCCAGAACCGCAATTGCAATGGCTTCCTTGTGAACATCCAACCCGATATACTTGACATTGCTACTCGGCATGCTGAGTACCTCCTTGGGGGGAAGGTGATTCTTCGCCGGACCACTTTCCCTCAAGGTTGAGTGTCATCCATTCAGAACTCCCCGCAAAGTTGCAGCTCGCTTCCCACCGCGGTAAAATCACGCCCGGACTGAGCGGAAGACAGGGCAATGCTGGGAAGCAACCCGAGCGCCGACTCAGGGGCCTCGACCGATACAGGGGGACGCTAGCGCGTCCCCCTTGCGCTATCTGGTCACAGAAACTCCCTATCGGGAGAGGCACCAAAGCGTTAAATCCTGGGGGCGCGGGGGTAAAGCCCCCGCACGCTACCCCAGACCCAAGCTTCCTTCTGAGGCACGGGCGCTCTCTCATAATGCATTTTGGGTAATGGAAGGGTGGCCGACAATCCTCCCGGAGCTCGCGAAATGGTGCGGAATCGGAGTTGGAAATGTGCCCCGGGGCTGCTACCGTCAACCGAGGATCATGCGCTGGGAGATTCGCCAATACTGACGGAGTTTCCGGTATGGACTAATCCTGGCACGTTGTAAACGATTCTTCCTAACTTCACTTGCTGTCACAAAATCCTCGTTGGTCGCCTCGACGTTGTAGTCCCGCCATTGATGTAAACTCCGGTTCAGATCCTGCGAATCTGCCACCTCCAAAAGCACTCCTCATGCGCCCTGTCATTGAAGTCTCTGCAATCCGCAAAACCTATGGCCGCACAGTGGCTGTCGACGAAGCGTCGTTCACGGTCAATGAAGGGGAGATCTTCGGACTCATCGGACCCAACGGCGCGGGAAAGACCACCACAATGGAGTGCGTCGAAGGCCTTCGCAAGCCCGACCGGGGCGCCATCTCCGTTCTTGGCCTTGATCCCTTTCGCCAGGTCTACAAGCTGCAGGAGCGAATTGGGGTTCAGCTACAACAGGCTCAATTGCAGAAGCGAATCAAGGTCTGGGAGGCGGTAGACCTCTGGGCATTGCTTTACCGGAAGAAGAAGGTCAATGGCGAGCGGCTGCTCGAACAGCTCGGCCTGTCTGACAAGCGCGGCGCCTGGTTCATGAATCTCTCCGGAGGCCAGAAGCAAAGACTATTCATTGCTCTCGCGTTGATCAACGACCCCGAGGTCGTCTTTCTCGATGAGCTGACCACCGGCCTTGACCCGCAAGCGCGGCGGGCGATCTGGGACCTGGTACGCGGCATCCGCGTACACGGCAAGACCGTCCTCTTGACGACTCATCTCATGGAGGAGGCCGAGCGGTTGTGCGATCGTGTAGCCATTATCGAGCATGGACGGATCATCGACATCGACGCCCCAGAACGGCTCGTTGCCCGACACTGCCCGGAACGGACGGTCATTCTCGACGCCGACAACCCAATCGCCGAAGAGCGATTCAACACGATTCCGAGGGTTGAGTCCGTGATCCACACCGGACTGCGGTTCACCATTCGCGGCCGGGGAGACGACCTCGTGACCGACGTGATTCATTGCCTGTCAGAGAATCGGATCCGGGTCACAGATTTCCGCACGATTCTCCCTAACCTTGAAGATGTGTTTCTCAAACTAACCGGCCACTCCATTCGCGAGTAGGAGCAAAGAACGATGCTGCGCGGGCTCTGGAAATTGACGTGGATCGAGATCAAGGTCTTCCTGCGCGAACCGATGGGCGCTTTCGGCTCCATCGTGGTTCCAGTTTTGCTATTCGTGGTCCTGGGCCGGTTCGCCAACAATAGGCTTACGCCGCCCTCGCCAGTCGTAAACAGTTTTTCCCGCGCGGGTGTACCGGTTCTCGTGTCAATTCTGATTGCCGTCAGCGCGGTACTTTCCCTGGTCACGATCATCTCCATCTATCGCGAGGGCGGGATTCTCAAGCGGCTTCGCGCCACGCCTCTGCGTCCGCAAACGATCCTTACAGCTCACGTCCTCGTCAAGCTTATACTCACCGCGGCAACGCTGATTTTGATGTTTTTGGCCGGCAAACGCTACCTCCCGCCCGGCGTTCACGCGCCCTTGTTCTCCTTCACCGTTGCCTTGCTGATAACCACGTGGAGCATTTCGTCAATCGGCTTTCTCATCGCCAGCATCGTGCCCACAGCGCGGTTTGCGCAGCCGATCGGCGCCGTCATCTTGTACCCCATGATCGTCCTCTCGGGTCTATTTGTGCCGGTCGAGCTTCTGCCGCCCGGATTACAAGCCCTGGCGAAGGCATTGCCGTTCACTTACGCCGTTCGCCTGCTTCAGGGGATCTGGAATGGCGACGGATGGTGGGCCCATGGGAGCGATGTGGCGGCACTGGCCGTGGTGTTCTTTGCTTGCACGGCCCTGTCGGCAAAGGTCTTTCGCTGGGAGTGAGGCAGTCGCCCCACGTTATGCATTATGAGAGGGCGCCCTTGCTTCAGCAGGAAGGTTGGTGGCCGGCTCATATTCCTCGACAGAATCTGCGTTCAGCGGGACTAATCAGATGTTCAAATTCTTCATGTGACGCCGATTATCACAATCGGTTCTGAGCTCATTCTCAAATCTCACAGAATCTTGACGGTCACGTTGAGTTTTGAATTCTTCGCCACATCTGGCGTGCCGTACCAAGTACACAAGCATTGGTCACTGGCTGACCGTGACAAGCACGCTGCCGAGCGTATGAGTATCGCTGGTGCCATTCGCGGTGGCAGAAATGGTTATCGTGTAAGAGGCGGAATTACCGTTGCCCCCCGCGGTCCCGGTAGGGACGTCCATCACTGGACGCCCCCCGGAGAGATCCGTACGTGCGCATCTACGCATACGGCTCTTACGAAGGATGTGTAGCGGCGAAACGAGCATCAGGATAAGGGTGCAGGACCCGGGGTATGGGAACCCATCGATCCAAGACCGGGTTGAGACGTTCCCATCGCATCCGTGCGCGCTGGCTGCGACGGACTAACACTCCCCGCCATAGCCTGCAGACGCGATTTCTGAAGATGCGTAACTGAGCCGTGTTACCGGGGACTGCGTGGTACTGGTAGTAGCCAGTGACAACCTTCCGGAGCCATTCACCGACTGCGGTCGTGCGATCATGCATCCGGCTTCGCAGCTCCGCTTTGATAGCCTTGAGCTTCGCCACCATCCGCTTCTTCGCCGTGATCCGCCATACGATAAATTGCCCGTCGCTGCTGCGCTGCCCACAGTAGTGGGTAAAGCCCAGGAACGTGAAGGTTTCTGGTTTTCCCTCCCCCCGCTGCTTCCGGTCTCGGGCCGCGAAGCGCCCGAACTCGATCAGTCGAGTCTTGTCAGGATGTAATTCCAAGCCGAACTTCGCCAGCCGCTCCCTGAACGCTCTCAGGAAGCGCTGGGCATCCGTCCGGTGCTGAAAGCCCACCACAAGATCGTCAGCGTAGCGGACGATGACGACATCGCCCTTGGCCACTTTCCTGCGCCAGACATCAGCCCACAGATCGAATACGTAATGCAGGTAAGCGTTAGCGATCAGTGGTGAAGCCACTGCTCCCTGCGGCGTTCCCTGATTCGTCTCCGACCACTGGCCGTCTTCCGATACTCCAGCCTTCAGCCATTTCTGCATCAGGCGAAGTATCCTCCGATCGGCCACCCGGTGCGCGATGAACTTTAAGGCCCATTCGTGACTCAAGTTGTCGAAGGAAACCACGACACACTACCCATCATCAGCACCTGCCCGGGCGGGTCACGATTATCCGCAGTCGCCATCCATTTGAAGCAAAATCGCTCGAGGTTCTCAGCAAGATCCATCGTAACGGTCGCCTGTACTTCGTCCTATTCCTGCCTGACGGCAGTAAGTCCATGATCCCGGTGGAGTGGACAGATTATGCCTCAGTGAGTCAGGCCCGACAAGTTGTTTCGGTACAGAACCGAGCCGTGCTGGGTTCTGTCGAGGACTTGCTTCATGCACGCGCCATCACGGACGCTCTCCTCAACCGCTTTGCGGCTCTGACAAGCAAGGCGGCTGAAGAGGAGAGTCAACGTGCAGCAAAACCAACCGAGTCTCTTCGATCTGCTTCTCGAGGAAAGCGGTCCCTGGGAAGCACTCGAGGCCGAGCAACAGCTTCAGGCCATCGACATACTGGCCCGGCTGATCGCCAACGCCGCCATAGCCCAAGACGAGGAGAAGGGCGATGAATGACTCCGGCAAGGTAAAACTCACTCATACCCGGCGGGCGGCCTTCGTCTACATCCGTCAGTCCAGTCCTCAACAGGTAGAGAACAACCGGGAGTCAACGGCGCGGCAGTATGCTTTGGTGGAAAGGGCCTGCGAGTTGGGATGGGCCAGAGAACAGGTGATCGTGGTCGATGAAGATCTCGGCTTGTCCGGCTCCGGAACGGTGAAGCGCTCCGGATTCGCCCGCATGACGGCGGAAGTGGCACTCGGCCATGTAGGCATCGTGCTGGGTCTGGAGGTTTCGCGCCTGGCGCGCAACAACGCCGACTGGTATCGCCTGCTCGATTTGTGCGGCATGACGGATACTCTGATCGGGGACAGCGACGGAATCTATCATCCCGCAGCTTTCAACGATCGATTGATCCTCGGATTGAAAGGCACCATGTCGGAAGCAGAACTTCATATCCTGCGCGCACGGCTGGATGGCGGCATCCGCAACAAGGCAGCACGCGGTGAACTGCGCCGCGGTTTGCCCGTGGGCTTTGTGTGGGGCGAAGGGGACGGCGAAGTGCGCTTCGATCCCGACGCGGCCGTGGTCGGCGCCATTCGTACCGTGTTCGCAAAATTCGCAGAGCTGGGATCGGCGCGAAAGGTCTGGCTCTGGTTTCGCGCCGAAGGCCTTAGCTTCCCATTGCGCGCTCACATGCACAGCCCGATTCGCTGGGTTGCTCCAACGTATACCGCCATCCATCAGGTGCTCACTAATCCGGTGTATGCTGGCGCATATGCATACGGCAAGTGCCGCCATGAACGTTATATCGATGAACAGGGTAGGTTGCGCAGACGGACGCGCCATCTGCCTCAGGCTGAGTGGGCGGTGCTTCTTCCCGATCACCATCAGGGATACATCGACTGGGCAACTTATCAGGCCAACCAGGTGCGTATCGACGCCAACGTTCATCCTCAACCTCACCAGGCAGGCGGCGCAGTGAGAGAAGGCGCCGCATTGCTGCAGGGTCTGGCGATCTGCGGCAAGTGTGGCCGGCATCTGCACACGCACTATCGCGGCCGAAACGCTTCGCCTGGCTATCACTGCTCGGGCAAAGATATCGTGCAGGGCCGTGGCGTCTACTGTCTCAACATCGGCGGCATCCAGATCGATCAGGCGGTAACAGATGCATTTCTGAAGGCGTTGACGCCGGCTGCGGTCGAAGCTACCGAACTGGCGATGCGGCAACTGGAGGCCGATCACGATGCCGCGCTCAGCCAGTGGCGGCTTGCCGTAGAACGTGCGCGCTACGAGGCAGAGCGCGCCGAGCGCCAGTATCGCGCCGTGGAGCCGGAGAACAGGTTGGTGGCGCGTGGGCTGGAAACCGAGTGGGAGAAACGGCTGCGCGATCTCACAGCGGCTGAGGCGGAACTGGAGCGCCGGCAACAACAACGTCCGCGCACACTCAGTCTGGAAGAAAAGAGCGGGCTCCGCGCTCTGGGCTCCGATCTGCGCAAAGTCTGGAATGCGCCCACCACCACAGATCGCGACCGCAAGGAACTGTTGCGCACGCTGCTGGAGGAAGTGATCGTAGCTGTTGATCGCTCCGAACATCGAGCCCATCTGACGCTACGCTGGCGGGGTGGCGAACTAACCGAGATCGATCTTCCTCTGCCGCGCTCCCAGCCGCGCGGTCGTCGCACCAGTGAAGACACCCTCTCGCTGCTGCGCCGCCTAGCCGCGCTCTATCCCGACGAGGTCATCGCCGGCATCCTGAATCGTCAGGGGCGCAAGACGGCGAATGGAGAACGCTTCACCGCCGTTCATGTCGGCGGTTTGCGCCGCTATCGCGGCATCCCGCGTTTTCAGCCACCAGCCGAGCCTTCGCAGGGCGAAGTCGTCTCCATCCGCAAAGCCGCACAAATCCTGGGTATGAACACCTCCACCATCCATCGCTGGCTGGCTGAAGGCTTCATCGCCGGTGAACAGGTCACTCCCGGCGCGCCATGGCAGATCCGCATCACCGAAGAACTGCGGGACCGCATCGCGCCACAGGCCCCGCCGGAGTATCTGCCCATGCTGGAAACAACCATGAAACTGGGTGTCTCGCGTCAGACCGTGTTGCAGCGTGTAAAGCGTGGCGAACTCGAAGCCATGCTTGTCACCAGCGGACGTCGCAAAGGCTTGCGAATTAAGGTCCTCGACGATCAACCCAACCTATTTGCCGCTACTTCATGAATATGGGGGCAGTATGAAGTACGATCCAAGAAGCCCAAAATGTCCGCGTCGAGCACCCAGTTCACTTTCTTCCATTGGATGCCCGCCGTCAGCGCGTCCAGCGCCTGATGCGGGCTACGTCCGGGCCGGAACCCATAAGAGAAGCCCTTGAAGTCGACCTCGTATATCTGGTTGAGGATCGTCACCACGGCCTGCTGAACGATTTTGTCCTCCAGCGCCGCGACGCCCAACGGGCGTTGCCGCCCGTCAGCCTTCGGTATATAGACTCGCCTTGAAGGTTGTGCCCGATACGTTCCACGGTGAACCCGGCTGTGCAGATCGACAAGTCGATCCTCCAGTCCGGTTTCATACTCCTGCCACGTCACGCCATCCACTCCCGGCGAAGCCTTACGCTGAAGCGCGTAGAAGCTGTCGCGGAGTAAATCGACGCTCAGATGGTGGAGCAAAGCCGTGAACCGTTCCTGCTTCCTTTCCTTTGCTGCTTTCCGCACACCGTCCAGTCCCTGGGACATGCGTTTCCCGCTCTGTGTCGGGGGCATGTGCGACTGAATGATGTTCTCCTTCGTCTGTGCCCTTCCCTCCCCAACCTCCGCAGAAGGTTGCCCTCCCTTGTTCGGCTGGTTCACAGGTAGTACGGCACAGTCCGACTTCTCCAGCAGGTGCATGTCCGCTGTGCGGTTTATGGCCTTTGCGGACCGGCCTTGGTCGTCACACCAAGGCGTGCTGGAGATCTCCCGGTCCTCGTGCATGTTGTTTCTCAGCGTGCGCGGGTTCTTCGACTACGCAGGACCGGACAGCCACTCGCGTGTTACGCGGCTACCGTGTTGCCTTCCTCCTACTCACCATGGAGTCGGCATCCTGATCTACCGGTTTTTCGAAGCTCAATAGCCCCGCCCACCGATGCCTCCGTTCTACGCTTCAAGCGGCACCTCACGATGTCGCCTGCAAGACTAGAGGTCAGGATGGAATCGCTACTTCCTTTCCTGTAGGGCTCTCGCATCCCCTACAACATGCCGGTTTATCCCGGCGCTCGGTGGATCACCGGCCACTCGGACCCAACGTGAGGTAGATCACGTCACGGAAGTATCGACGACCATCCAACCGCGAGATTGGGACTAAGCGAACCTGGAAACGTACTTCGGACTGTTCTCGTAGTTCGGGGACCATGAGCATTCAGATCGGCGGACACCCGCCGGCTTGAAGAGACCGATCTCGCTACTGAAGCCATAGGCGATTGATCTTGATATTGTTGCCGTGCATTCTTGAGCGATAACTGTTGCGCTGAGTTTGTAGGATGTTCCGTCGCTGCCTGAAGATTTTCCTCTGTAAACTTGTCCTGAGGATTCCAGATATTCCTGTCACCTCTTCATCCCATCCGGGTACTTATACGATGAGGCATAGTGATGACCGCGAAAGCATCAGGCAACAATGACGCGCAACTGGTTGAATGCAGCCTGGCAGGCGACCGCGCCGCGTTTGGGATGATCGTCAAGCGGTACCAGTCGCTGGTCTGCTCCATTACTTACAATGCCACCGGAAGCTTGAGTCTGAGCGAAGACCTGGCGCAGGATGCGTTTCTTGCCGCGTGGAAACAGCTCTCAGAACTGCGCGAGCCTGCGAGGCTCCGGTCCTGGTTGTGCGGCATCACGCGGTTCCTGGTGGGCAAAGAATTCCGGCGACAGGGCCGTGAGCCCATGCACGCCGCCGAGTCACTAGAAGAAATCCAGGAACCGTCCTCGCTTGAGGCGTCGCCACTTTTACAAGCAGTGAGCCGCGAAGAAGAAGCGATCCTTTGGCGAGCGCTGGAACGGATTCCCGATACTTACCGCGAGCCGCTGATCCTGTTCTATCGCGAAGAGAAGTCGATTGAGCGCGTGGCAGCCGAACTGGAGCTGAGCGAGGACGCGGTGAAGCAGAGGCTCTCGCGGGGGCGCAAGCTGCTGCAAGAAGAGGTGGTTGCGTTTGTAGAAGGAACGCTGAGCAGGACCGCGCCCGGACAGAGCTTTTCGAATGCGGTGCTGGCGATGCTGCCGGCTGTTCCGGCAGCAACGGTGGGAGCTGGGGTGGCGGGAAAAGGCGCGACGATGGCCAAGTCGGGGACGATCGCCGCGTGGCTGGCTCCGCTGACGCCGTTTCTGGGTGTGTTCGCCGGCATGATGGTGAACTGGATTTCAGTGCGGTCAGCGCCGACGGCCCGCGAACGCCGTTTCCAGGGCCTCTGGCTCAGTTCCTTCTGGATATATGTGTTGGGCTGGGCCGTGGCCGGGCAATACGCCGTACAGGCTCTGCGCCATGGATATGCGTGGAGCGATTCGACGTATTTTGCGGTGGTGGCGGCTTTCTGGTGGATCTACGCGATGGTGGTCGCGGGGTTCATCGTGCTCTTCCTCCGGCGAGGTGCAGCAATGCGACGCCAGATTGAGCAGGAGCCGGGGATTCCGGAGAGCAGCGGAGCGCCGACGACTCTTGCATCGAGAGTTGCGATGGTTGCAGGGATTTATGTGGCCATGTTTTCCGCGCTGATCTATTTTGCGTTCAAAGCCTACGACTGGCTGGCAGGCGCAATCCTTTTGGGAGCGATGATTCTGCTGGGCGGATGGCATTTGTTCTACGTGAACAGCCGTGATGGCCTGGCAGGCTGGAGGCGAACGAAGAGGGGACTTGTGCTGGGATGGGCAGTGATTTTGGTGGTGCTGAATCTTCGGCTAGAGCGGTTCCTTAGTAGTTATATCCGCAAGGGCGAAACGAGGCTAAGGTGAAGTTGGCGACAAGTCCGCAACTGAGCAGATGCCACGAGCCTATTCAGACGACCTGCGTTCGAAGGTTTTGAAAGCCTATGCAGCGGGGCGAGGGAGCTTGGAGGAACTGGCGAGCCAGTTTGTCGTCAGTTATGGATATACCAAGAAGATCCGCCGCCAGCAGTTGCAGAGCGGACGGCTGGAGCGGCCGCGCCAGTTGCGCCACGGGCCGACAGGGCAGTTGAGTGCGGAAATCAAGCAATATCTGCGAGCCGCGGTAGCAAGACAGCCGGATGTGACGCTGGCGGAGTTGCAACAGCATTTGCGGCACGCTCATCAGGTGCAAATCAGCTGCTCGCGTCTGTGGTATTGGCTGCGCGACCTGGGCCTGCGACATAAAAAAAACGCTGCGCGCCCAGGAGCAGGAAAGCGGTGAGAGTCTGTGGCTGCGGCAAGCGTGGTGGGACGTGGTCGCCGAGATCGATCCGGCCTGGCTGGTGTTTCTGGATGAAAGCGGCGTAACCACGGAGATGACGCGCCGCTACGGCTGGGGCCCGCGCTCCGAACGGGTGCGGGAGGCGGTTCCTGCTGGTCACTGGCGCACCTTGACGGTATTGGCGGCGCTGACCACCGAGGGCGTACTTACCAGCATGAGCATTGAATCGCCCACCGACGGAGACGTCTTTCTCGCCTTTGTGGAACAAGTGCTGGCGCCACGGCTCCAGCCAGGCCAGCTTGTCATCCTCGACAATCTGGGAGCGCACAAGGTCGATGGGGTGCGCGAACTCATCGAGAAATGCGGTGCATCGGTGCTCTATCTGCCGCCCTATTCACCCGACTTCAACCCTATCGAACAAGCTTGGTCCAAGCTCAAGCAACTGCTACGGGGCATCAAAGCGCGGCTGCTCGATCAACTCGAGCCAGCCCTGGCGCGGGCCATCGCCGCTATCACTCCCGCAGACGCCAAAGCCTTCTTTCGCCACTGCGGCTACCGGATACAGCAACTATGAAAATGCTCTAGGAGGCTGGTTGGCTGCATATCGGGGAGTCGATCAGGCCGTGATTCATCGGCTGCTGCCGTCGTGGGTGATTCCGATGGCGACGCTGACGTTGCTCGTCTGGATTGGAGCACTCGTGGCTTTGACGAAACCGCGCCGCGCCGATGCCCAGGACGGCAAGGGCAGGAACGATCGCGGCAACAGCGTGAAGGCGCTTCTCTTCCTGATGTTTCTGGCGCATTGTTTCTCCGCGCTTGCACCTTCGGCGTTGGGACAGACTTAGATGCAGGTGACCGATAAGCAGGTACTCGCGGGTGCCGTCATTCCAGAGGGTTTTCTCCCGCTCTACTGAAACCTGGATGAAACCCTTCGCCAAGCCGGAGAGACTTATCCATTCAAAATCGCTGAAATTCTGGGGTTCCGGGCGGATGACCGGCCTCTATGAGAAGGTCTAAAAAGTCAAGGCCGACGTGGCGGCCGTCCTAGTCTCAGCGAAACAGCGATTCGGGGAGCGGCGGTGGACACTCGAGTTGGGAACGAAGCGGAACACGTTCCTGGTTCAGCTTCGTTCCTTATTAGAGTAAGGTTGTTCGATTCCGCGCCACGGAGTTCGGTTCCCTTCACTTCTGTGACGATCGCTCCCGAGTTTGTATTGCGCCACCCACGTTGCCGGGCTTCTTCTATCCGCACTCTGAATGGGCCGCTGCGGGCCGGGTGCAATTTGGGGTCCGATTTCAAGCCCAGGCCCGTCACGACGGTGACGGGCCTGGGTTGTTGGGTGCTGCAATCTAACCGACGATCTCGATGGATCAGCCGGTCACACGCAGTCACCCGAACAAGGCGGTGGATGTCGCTACAATCAACCTCCGGGAAACAGATGGTCTTTCTCAAGCGATTGAAACCGATTTGTATTCCGCAGCCATCGTTCAAAACTACGCCGCGGCGGCGTGCTCTGTTTTATCGAGGGTGCCGTGGCCGAGGGGTTCATAGATATCGCCGCTCACCCAAAGCCGATGCAGTAAAACTGCGAGTTTTCGTGCCACCGCAACGGTTGCTCGTTTCCTGGCATTCTTTCCGCCACGCTCACATAGCTTCTTTCCGAATCGTCTTAAATCGGTGTCCGGCCCAAACGGTCCAAGGATGTAGTGCGCGCTTCCCACCAGCAGTTTGCGCAACATCCTGTCGCCCGCCTTGCTGATACCCAGCTGTGGTTGACTGTCTCCGGAGTCCTCCTGCCTGGGCACTAATCCTAGATACGGACCTACATCGCGGCTCCTGGAGAAGCGAAGTGGAGTCTCCAAAGTCAGCACATAGCCCAGTGCGGTCACCGGCCCGACCCCCGTCACCTGCCGCAACAACTTCGTGTGCATGTATTTCTCACTGGCCAGCCGTTCGATTCTCTGGTCATAGGACTTGATTTCCTCACTCAGGTTCGCAATCAGACGTAACAGCGGTTGTATCGTCTCCCCAATTTGCTGCGGGACCTCCGCTGCCGCTTTCTTGGAGAAGGCATCACTGGAGCTGTGCGACACTCTCGCCCCCATCGTCTTCACCAGGCCGCGCACCGCACTGATCAACTTGGTGCGCGACTCCACCAGGGCCTCGCGGGTGCGAAGCACCAGCAGATCCTCTCGCACTTCCGTGCTGCGATGCTGAATCGCATACAGCGATTTCGGATCCACACGTCCCAGCCTGGCCAGTTTGGCGGCATCGATCCGGTCATTCTTGCGCCGGCGTCGCTTCGATCCTGACATCCGTCGCGCATTGGCAACCAGCACTTCATGGCCAAGTCCGGCGATCACTTCACGCACCCACGCCGAATGCGTCCCCACTTCGATCACCACCCGCGATCGGGCCAGACCTCGGAAGAATTCCGCCACCTCCTGCTGCCGCGTCCGGAACTGTCCCTCCGTCAGTGTCTCGCCACCTAATCCCAGGATGCAGTAGTTGCTCCACTGATCCCCCAGATCCACCCCCACCGTCAAACGATCCAGGTTCGGGCTCTCTCCATCGGGCACATTCTTGTCCTCGCCTGGCACCGCAACACTCTCTACATCCAGTTGCTTCGTCAGTTGCGCAACCAGTTCCGCCATCACCTCGCGCGAGTCACGCCGCACTGACTTCGTTGCCTTTCCGGATTCTCTCTGCTCCAAGAAACTGCTATGCTTCTTCACGGGTCGACCTCCATCCTTCGGGATTGCACCTCTGAGTGCGTTGATCACCGATAGCTTAATGCTGCCGGGATCGGGGTCGACCTTCTCATCCCATCTAACCGGAAAGAACCCCGTTTTGGGCATCCCGGGCCGAAATTCCCCGCATGCATCGCGTATACTGCCCCGCGAGTGGAGAGCAGCATGAGAACAGCAACGTTCATTGCCTTGACGGTCTTTCTGGAGCTCAGCCCGGTTCTTGTGCCGGGCCAGCCCACAGTTGCCGGGCCTACGCCGCAAAAAGAAATAGAGCAACACATCGAAGCGGTGGAGTCTTGCCTTCCGCCCCCCGTGATCGTCACAAATGAACCCAAGTCCTGTAAGACCTTATCCGAACGAATGACTGAGTTGCACGTTCCCGGGGTCAGTATCGCTGTCATTCACAACGGCAGCATCGAGTGGGCCAAGGGATACGGGGTTCGCCAAATTGGGGGCGACCCAGTTAACGCAGACACTCTCTTTCAAGCTGGCTCAATCAGCAAATCACTCGCCGCCATGGGTGCGCTTCATCTTGTCCAGGCGGGGAAACTCTCCCTTGATGCGGACATCAACACAGGCCTCACGAGCTGGAAGCTTCCGCCAAGTACGGCCGCGCCGGGAGCAACGGTGACGCTCCGCGAACTACTCAGTCACACTGCAGGAATCACCGTTCATGGTTTTCCCGGATATGCAGCCGGAGTTCCGGTTCCGACTCTTGTTCAAGTGCTGAATGGAGAAGCGCCAGCCAACACGGCGCCGATCCGGATCGACAGCGTCCCAGGAAAGGATTGGAGGTATTCCGGCGGCGGATATATCGTAATGCAGCAACTGGTAATCGATACGGTCAAGGAGCCGTTCCCGCAGTTTCTTCATGACATGGTACTGGTTCCCACCGGAATGAGCCACAGCACGTATCAGCAGCCTCTCCCTGAATCTCTCCTGGGCAATGCCGCGATGCCATACAGCGGAAATGGGACCGCGGTTCCCGGAGGCCCCCATATCTATCCCGAGATGGCCGCGGCCGGCCTCTGGACCACACCGTCTGATTTGTGCCGTTACATCATCGAGGTGCAGAATTCGCTGATCGGCAAAGCGAACCATGTTCTTTCACAGTCAATGACCCAGCAGATGTTGACGCTGGTTAAAGGTAACTGGGGTCTGGGTCTTGAACTCGGCGGCTCGTCGGCCAATCCATGGTTCTCGCACGGCGGCGTTAATGCGGGCTACGAGAGCCTTTTTGTCGGATACGATCGAAATGGCGATGGCGCGGCGGTGATGACGAACGCGCAAGGTGGAATCCGCTTGGCCGGTGAAGTTATGAGCGCGATTGCGACCGCATACGACTGGCCGGATTGGCGGCCCACCGAGCGAACCGAGGTAAGAGTGGACCCGGCCGTGCTGGCGCGCTACGTGGGAATCTACCAGCTCGATCCCAACTTCAGCGTCACGTTCACGCTCGAAGGCGACCAGTTGATGACGCAGGCGACGAACCAACCGAAGTTTCCGGTCTATCCAGAGTCGCAGACAAAGTTCTTCCTGAAAATCGTGGATGCCGAGGTCGAGTTCTTCACCGATGACAAAGGTCAGGTGAGCTATCTCATCCTGCATCAGGGCGGTCAGGATCACAAGGGCGTTCGCAAGTAACGGCAGAACCCATCTGCTGATATCTGCGCGGATAGTCGACAACCCTGCTCGGCTTTGAGTCTATCTAGGCGAAACTGCTGAAGTGCCGATCGAGGTTCAATGAGTCGGAAACCAGATTGTGGGCGTGTTACCGTCAAACCAGAAATTGCACCATTTGTGGTTATGGAAGGGTTGTCGACCAAACTTCCAGAACCTCATTTTTTCATAGTTGAATTGCCTCGGCAGGTCCGGCCCGATAAGCCCTGTCACGAGCTCAATCCCGGCCTTGGCCTCCAGACGGCGAGATCTACGCATCCCCGTCCCGCGCTCGCGTTATCGGCTGATAACCGCGCCATGATCGCCGCCCCTCTTGCCGCGCCTACTTGCCCGCGAGTTCGCGTCGGCCATGCGGTCAATGTTCGCGAGGGCGCCGGCTGGACTGCGCCCGGCAGGGGCCAGAAAGCGGCGACCGACAAAAGATGCCCCATCCAGTTCGTGGCAGAGCCAGGATGGGACATCCGGTTTTGGCGTTTATGCTTGCTGCGGGCGCGGAGTGGCGCCGACCATGTTTGCCGATTGTCCGCGGCGAATCTCCACGACTTGATCGACATCGAGCGAATCGGCGTAGTGGCGGCCATAGTGCGCGTAGGCGATGCTACCGTCGGCGTCAATGACGAAGTCGGCGGGATTGCCGGTGATGCCGCCGTCGCTGGTCAGCAGGCCCGGCTTGAAGCCGGCCTTGAGAGCGCAATAATAGTCGCGCATGACCGCGAAGGAGAACATGCCGGCCCAGCCCTTCTCGACTCCATAGGCCTTGAAGATGCGCTTCTCAGGATCGGCGACGAGATCGAAGGGCGGCAGATCCATATTCTCGTTGGCGAGCTTGTCGGCCGGCGAGTGGTAGAGCACGACGGTCGTTAGACCCAGCGCCTGCAGCTTGCTGTAATCGTTGATGAAACGATGCATGTGCAAATTGCACACCGGGCAGGTGGCGAAGCGGTAGAACTTGAGCAGGACGGTGCGGCCGCGAAGGGCAGCGAGGTCCAGGGTGCGTCCGCCCAGCGTCTGGACGGTGAAATTCGGTGCAGTCGAGCCGACTTTGAGTTTCACAGTGATCCTCCTCGGGTAAGTTTGGGAGCGCGATTGAACGCGCCGGTTAGTATTCGAGTTGAAGGGCTGCGGCGAGGCTGTAGTCGTCGCGTCGCTAACGGGACGCGGCGGCCGAACGGGATCACGCCGATGCGGGCGATACCTTTGCCTGGGGAACGAAGCGCAGGTAGGGCCGAGGCGCCTTCCAACCGTCGGGGTACTTCTTGCGGGCCTCTTCGTCTGAAACGCTGCCACTGATGATGAGGTCGTCCCCCTGCTTCCAGTTGACCGGTGTGGAAACCTGATACTGCGCGGTGAGCTGGATAGAATCGAGCACGCGCAGCACTTCGTCGAAGTTGCGGCCGGTGCTCATGGGGTAACTGAGAGTCAGCTTGATCTTCTTGTCCGGACCGACGACGAAGACGGTGCGCACTGTGGCGTTGGTGGCCGCGGTACGGTCTTCCGACGTGTCGCCAGCATCGGCCGGCAGCATGTCGTAGAGCTTTGCCACCTTGAGCTCAGGATCCCCAATCATCGGGTAGGTGACTTTGTGACCCTGGGTCTCCTCGATGTCCATTGCCCACTTGGTATGGTTTGCGACGGGGTCGACGCTCAGTCCGAGAATCTTGCAGTTGCGCTTCCTAAACTCCGGTTCGAGCCCGGCCATGTAGCCCAACTCGGTGGTGCAGACCGGGGTAAAGTCCTTGGGATGTGAGAACAGGACGCCCCATGAGTTGCCGAGCCACTCGTGGAACGTGATGGGTCCCTGGGTTGTTTCCGCAGCGAAATCGGGTGCTTGATCGCCAATTCGTAGTGTCATGTTCGCCTCCGGGGTGTGATTTTGGCTGTTTGCTGGCCACTGACAAATTGAGATATAGTGCTTTTCGTCCCCGCCCTCCATATTTGCGACATTTGATTTGTATGAGTATTGAATGAGTGATCCAGTGATCCTCCGGTTCGGATCGTTTGAGCTCCACTCGGAGCCCAAGGAGCTGCGCCACCACGGGGACCTGGTGAAACTGCCCCCTCAGCCCTTTAAAGTGTTAGAGATTCTGGCGCGGAAGGGCGGGCAGGTCACGACCCGGGCCGAGATCCGGGAGCAGGTCTGGTGCGGCGATACCTTCGTCGATTTCGAGCAAGGGCTGAACTTCTGTATTCGGCAGATTCGCGAAGCGCTTGGGGACACAGCAGACGCGCCCCGGTTCATTGAAACCCTGCCTAAGCGCGGATACCGCCTGTTGATGCCGGTGTCGGCCGATTTGCCGGCAAAGGCGCCGCGGCTCACGCGGCTTATCGTGTTGCCCTTCCGCATGCTGCGGCCCGATCCGGAAACTGAGTTTCTCGCCGTCAGCCTGCCCGATGCCCTGACGGCGTGCCTCTCAGCCCTGAAGAAACTCGTGGTTCGCTCAACGATGGTCGCGGCGCGCTTCGGAGCCGATGCCGACCCGAAAGCCGTGGCGGCCGAGGCCGACGTGGACGTGATCGTGACGGGAACCCTGCTTCGCGCCGGGGACGAGGTGCGGGCGACGACGCAGATGACTGATGCTGCCGCAGGGACGCTGCTCGCATCGCACACCGCGCAAACGCCGCTGGGGAATTTGTTTCGCATGCAGGACGAACTCGCGGAGCGCATCGTGGCTTCGCTGGCTTTGCCTCTTTCGACCGGCGAACAGCACGCACTGCATCGCGATGTGCCTGCGAGCGCCATGGCCTACGAGTTTTATCTGCGTGGCAACCAGCTCAGTTACGACTCCAAGCAGTGGTCCATCGCGCGCGATTTGTATTTGCGCTCGGTGGAAGAGGACCCGGCCTATGCGCCTGCATGGGCGCGCCTGGGGCGCATTCACCATGTGATGTCGAAGTATCTTCCCGCGGGAACGTACGATGGCCTGGAAAAAGCGGAAGCCGCGTTGCGACGGGCGCTGGAGCTGAATCCCGAGCTAGCGCTGGCGCACAAGCTGCTGGCACAACTGGACGCGGACCGTGGCCGCGCGCACGATGCCATGACGCGCCTGATCGAGCGCACGCAAACGCCCGATCCCGAATTGATGGTGGGCCTGGTAAGCGCCTGCCGCTACTGCGGCCTGCTCGATGCTTCGCTCGCCGCGCACAAGCGGGCCATGGAACTCGACCCGAGAATACGGACCAGCGTGCCGCACACCTGGTTCCTTCAGGCCGATCACGCGCGCCTCGCAACCGTGAAGGTGGAAGAGTTCCCTTACATTGTGCCGCTTGCGCTGGCTGAGCTGAACCGCGGAGAAGAGTCGCTGCCCACGCTGCGGGAACTGGAGCAAAAGACCAAGACCCGCATTCGCGACTTCATCATTGCGGCGCGGGCGCTGCTCGAGAACGACACGGCGGAAAGCGTCGCTGCCGTCAATCGTATCCTCGCCTCCGATTTCCAGGACCCTGAAGGGCTTTTCTACCTGTCGCGGCACCTGGCACACCTCGGTCAGGCGGGTCCGGCACTCGAGCTTTTTGAGCGCGTGGTCAAGGGCGGGTATTTCTGTTTTCCGGCCATGGCCCGCGATCCATGGCTCGACTCGATTCGCAAGGAGCCGGTCTTTGCAAAACTTCTTCAGCAGGCAGAGATCCGTCATCGCGAGGCCGCAGCAGCGTTCAAGCAGCTCAACGGTGAAAAAGTGCTGGGCATCGCGGTGCAGTGAATTCTTGGGAATGAGGCTGGGATCAAGGAACCAACAACAGCTACTAGTTTCTAGCTACTTCATGACGGTTGAGTGTTGTACTATCTCACCCTCTTGGCGCTCCTGCCAGACGGGTGAAGCACCCTCGGTTGTCGACTCGCAAAAAACGCAAAGAACAACCGCAGAGAATTCGACTCCACTGCGCCTTGCCCAGCAGGACAGGGTTTCTCGGGCGTTCTGAGAGGCTTACCGTCAACCCTTCCCCAACCCGATTTTCAGCAGTCGCAGAATCTTGGGTGGATGCCGATCTGGACTCTGTCCAGCCTGGGGACGAACCGGCCCAGTGCCACTCACGCATGCTCTAACTCGGAGCTTCCCAGTCGTCCGACATGGTCTTGCCGCCATTGGTCCAGGTGACCTCGATGGCCTGGTAATCGAGAGTAATTCTCTCGTCTAACGCGCCCTCCTTGCGAACGCTCAGGATGGTCGCGTTTGTGAGCACAATCTTCTGAGCTGTCTTCTCGCCTCTCGAACCTCCCACAAAGGTAATCGTCACTGTCTTCAACGTCTCATTTGTAACCAACGCCGTTGCAAACTTGGGTGACGCAGCATCGATCTCTTTGGTGATGGTGATGGTGGAGTGCCTCCGCTGGCCGACGGCCATTTTGGTCGCCATGGGGGTGTCGCGGACGACGCTGACGAGGTGAATTTGTTCCGACATCCCATTGCCCTTGATGGGCCCTTGCCTGGTGCCAGTCACCGTCATGTATGAATCGATCGCGGCCATGGCCGGCGCCGCGGACAGCAGCGCTGAGACCACGCCGCAGAGAACTAACAACCGTCCTGCATGAATGATTCGCATCTCAATCCTCCATGTGTTCCTTGGACTTTACTTTCTTGACCTTTCAATGAGTGGGAAGCCGCTTCAAGCCGGGTCCGGTATTTCGCGATCGTTTCCAGTCTGCTGTCCCGGCGGCGACAGTATATCGCCAGTTGCCGCCGCTGCGGCCTTTTTCTGCATTCGTTTCAGCACCAAAGAACCTTCTGGCTGGCTCAGAAAGAAGATCAGTTCAGAGTTGCAACGACTCCAGATCGAATCAAACGTGGGAGGATGGATAGAACATTCCTGACATTCGTTCAGATGATTTTGACGCCGTCGCCCGCCATTCCATCTGTTGGTGTACCATCCAGTGGATTTGCCGGATTGATGGCGATGGGGCCGGGCAAGGTACGGCGTCCACTTGTCGTGGTTTCGAAGCCTTACGTAAGCGATCCCGACCGATGGAAGCGTCTGTCCCACCCGCCGGACAGGATCGCGGGGCTGGTTCGCAGTGCGCTTCGTCGTGATTTTCCGCGTGTCGATCGCTGCAAGGAGGAGGAGGTTGTACAGCACGGTTGGAGATTTTCAGATTCTTCGTTGAACCTCCTTGCCTCGTACGCTTCAAACAAGAAGTCATTTCTGGTGGAGACTCGTTTGGATGCGGGAGATTGCGGGTATATCGATGATCCTAACGACCCGCTTTCCGATTCAGAGTGCCCGTCGTCATCATAGTCACCGGCATCAAGCAACGACATAAAGGAACCAATTCGTTGAACTGATTTTCTTTTTGAGCCAGCCAGAAGACACTGATGGCTTCATTCTGCTCGACGCTGACTTGCACAGGCAGGCAAGCCTCATCTGGAACTATCACTAGCCAAAACCTTTGCCTGTTCCTGGTTAATCGCCAACCCTTCGCTTACCCAAATCCCGGCCGGATTTGGATCCTTTCCGGGGTGAAGATTCGGAATAGGGAGGGGTGGCCGACAACACGATCCAGAACGGCAAAACAGTATCCGCTGCAGAAAAGTTCATTTCGTGGGACTACGATTGCAGCATGGGCTGGAATCAAGAACAACTGCTCGGGTTTGCACTTACTGACTGGCTACTCGACGCCGGTGCAAGCGTGTGTAAAAAGAGGCTCATCCTGAGTAGTGCTGACGGCCTCAGCTCTGCGGAGCGCCTGCTATACGAGTTCTGGCTTTTCGATATGGAGCAGCAAAACGGTGGTCTTTCGCAGTATTTTTTTAATCGGCCGATTTCGCATTGGGTCAGCCTGTCCATCTTGGGTCGATCCTCGCTTCCATCTTTCAATCCGTTCGCCATGAAAATCGATTCCATCGTAAGCGGCGCTCCCGATGCTCACGAAGCATTCCATAATACTGACGTCGATGTGGATGGTCTTTACGACGCAATCCGAGTTCGAGTTCTGCAAGAACTGCAAACCTTCATGCAGAATCACTCGTGAACGTGGCGCTGATTGAATCCGACGGCGCCGAAGAATTTAGGAACCGCCATATTTCTGTTTGGTTTGTATTACCAGCGATCCGGAACTCATGGTTCAGTAAACACTCGCGGTCTGATGTTCTTGAGGTGGCTGATGCCGGATCAGTAGCCGCAATCCTCTTCCCGCCGTTGCGTGGACGCCAGGGCGTTTGTCAGTACGTATGTGGTTTCACCTGGACCGGGGTTGCTGCTTCGTTCACGACTCTGGGAATTCGTGCCGAGCAATCCGCATGGATGCGGCACGAGATCCCGATAACCGGCCAAGGAAACGTGGCTTAATGGGGGACCGATGCCGCCATTGGAAGTCTATTCGCTGAAAGGGACACCAAGCGCGAGGAGAGCTGCGCGAGGCGGGCGAGCTTGCGCACCGATGATCCTGGGCGCTTTTCCCATCTCTTCCCAGACCCGAATCGCCTCGGGATTCATATAAAGGAAACGCATCTGCTCGGCGCTCTCTCCTGGGAGACTGTAGATGCTGATTGTCGTCAGGAGGCTCCTCTGACCTGACTTGATCAAGTACGGCCCCATACTGACGGCAGGTGCATTTTCGATGTTCTCTATTTCTTCCGCACATTGTGCAACGACCCGATAGTTCACCGCTGCCGGCGTGTTGTCCGCGATAAGACTCTCCAGAAGATCATTCGACGTGGGACCAGAGTCAAATTGTGCAATGCTCATTGCGCGGCTCGCAGGGAAATCCAGTAGCACCGTCGCCAGCAAAACTTGCAGCGAACGGGGTGGAGAAAGAATAAAGCGAGGAGACCATCATAAGGGCGCAGCTCAGCGGGCTTGAATTCGACGCTCGTGCAGGAAGGGCACATGCGCCGTATCCACAGTACCCTCGGTAGCCAACGCAGCCAAGTGATCGTTTCAACGTTCATCGAGAACTTCCTTTCAACAGAAGGTCGGCATTCATCAAAGCGCCGATCCGATTCCCGCGCGGGAGTTCGCGTCGAGCCACAAGAGCAGACAACGAATGCTGCCTGTAGCGAGCGCCACGCAGGAGTCGGCTGCTCCGTAATAAAGGTTGATCCCATCCCCATCCTCATCGATGGTCTGGCCGCAGGGAAACACGACGTCGTGCACATCACCAACGCGCTCGTAAGGGGATCCAGGACCGAAGACCCATGAGTCTCCTCGTTGCAGGCAGATCTCTGGATGTTCAAGATCGAAGAGTGCCAGACCCAGGCGATAGATGCTTCCCGATGCGGTTTGCCGCACTCCGTGGTAGATCATCAGCCAGCCTTTCGGCGTTTCGATCGGGGGAGAGCACAGGCCAATCTTGTTCGCATCCCACCATCCCCCACGCCGTGCTTCAAGGATGACTTTATGGTTGCCCCAGTGCTGCAGATCCGGCGAGTAAGAAATCCACATGTGGGCACCAAGCGCTGTCATCGGTCGATGGATCAAGGCCCAATAGCCGTTGATCCTTCGCGGCAGAAGAGCGGCATCCTTATCTTCGGGCGGCATGATCACGCCGAGTCGTTTGAAGCTCCGGAAGTCCTCTGTGAGCGCCAGTGAAACTCCCGGTCCGCCGCGCGCAAACGATGTGTACGCCACCGCATACTGCTCGAGTTCCGGAACATAGGTAATGCGCGGATCTTCGATGCCCCAGATTTCGTCAGGGTATTCCCGGGGATTCGCCATCAGCGTTGGCTGGGGGTCGATACGCCATCCGTCGATTCCATTCTCCGAACGTGCCGCGCACAAGTGCGACAGGCCGCTCCGGTCTTCCACGCGGCAAAGCAATAACGTGTCTCCGTCGGGTAATTGCACGGCTCCCGCGTTGAAGACACTGTTCACGGCATAGGGCCAATCGTGCCCGCTAAGAATTGGATTATCGGAGTAGCGCGTGAACAGAGGAAGATCTGCACTTGCCGCCGGCTTGGATTGCTCTGGAGCAACGGCATTTGAGGAAGGCGCTGGATGCATAAGTCGATTCAAAGGGAGATACTCATTTCCTGGTCTGTTTCTTCTGCGCGGGTCACTTTCGCTCCCTGCATTTCAAGGAGCGCCATCAGGAACGAAAGCGTTGATTCCGCCCCCTGATTTTCATTCACGCGGTCGGGATGAAGTCCATCTTTGCATCCGCCGGTTGTTGCATCGTAAAGCGGTACCTGCAGATCGTTTTTGCCAAGGAACCACCGGAAGGCACATTGGGCTTCCTCGCTCCAGCGCACTTCGTCGATTAGCCTGTATGCCTCGAGACAAGCAGAAATCGTGGCACAGGCTTCGACGGGCTGCTGATCGAAGCGGGGCTTCTCCGCCCCCTCTGTAAAGCATCCGCTGGAGCCGATTGGCACAAAGGTTTCTTTGTCACCGCAATGCTGAGCAGCCACAAGCCATTCGAGCGACTCGATTCCCGCCGCGATCATTCTCTCGTTGTTGCTACGTCCACCGGCCAGGATGAGCGCCTGCGGCAGCCGCGCATTCGAATACGAAAGACTCTTCTCAAACCAATGCCAGGTTTCGGAGTGACTGCGCTGGTAAAGATCGAGAAGACGATTAGCGAGCGTGTTGCGAATGCCCTGGATGGCCCTGTCGCCGGGGAACCAGTCAAGATAAGCCTGCAATCCAAGAACGCCGAACGCCCATGCGCGCGGGCTGCTGAACGTCAAAACTGCCGGCACAGCGGCCTCAAAGAGTCTTCCTGCCGCTCCCCGCAACCCCGCATTGTGCGATTGGCCGAGCACCGATCCCAAGGCCCACAGCGCGCGTCCGTGGCTGTCTTCCGATCCAACGTCTTCCAGCCATTTGCGGTCGTAACCAAGGAAGTTTCTGAACCGTCCGGTATCGGAGTGAAATGCAAGCCAGAGAAAAGCCAGGTACCGGCGAGAGAGGTTGACATGGTCCTCACTGTGCTCATGCCCAACACTCTTATCCAGAAGAGTGGACACGATGAGTGCCCGTGCGTTGTCGTCGCTCGTATAGCCCTCTCGTGTGTTGGGCACGGAGAAGATTGCGTGCTGCAACATGCCCGTGTCGTCGGTCATGGTTGACAGGTGTGCGGTGTTCAGAACCGGCAGGTGTTCCAGCGGGTCTATCAGGTCTAAGGCGCCATCGTCCGGTTGGGCGGGCCTTGGCTGCAACGAGCGCTCGAAGCGTGCGCGCTGAAAGGTTGCCATATAAGCTCGCGCAGTCTTCGGCCAGGTCGTTCCGCGGGAGTGCAGATAGGCTCGCTTCCGCATCGCGTGGCGTTCCGCATCGTTTTCAAGTAATGCGAGAACTGCTTCAGAGATGGCCTCCGAACTCTCAAACGGAACAATCACGCCTCTCTTTTCTGCCAGCAGTTCCTTGGCATGCCAGTAGGGGGTGGAGACAATTGCCTTACCCGCTCCGAGGGCGATGGCCAACGTGCCAGAGACAACCTGCGCCTCCTGCCGATAGGGGGTGATGTAAATATCTGCCGCGCCCACGTGTTCCACAAGCTCTTCCTCGCTGACAAAGCGATTGTTCATAATCAGGTTGGAAGAGACACCGAGCTGCTCTGCCAGCGCCCGCAACCCTTCACGGTAGCGCTCGCCTTCACGCCGCCGGATATGCGGATGCGTCACGCCGGACACGATATACACCACGTTCGGATGCCGCGCCAGGATCGCCGGCAGCGCCCGAATCACGTTTTCAATTCCTTTGTTCGGCGATAGCAAGCCGAATGTAAGCAGAACCGACTTGCCTTCGGTGCCGAACCGGTCTTTGAAATAGTTGGGGTCCATGAAGTTCATGTCCGGAACGCCGTGGGGGATCACGTCGATCTTTCCGCCGGGAACCGCATATACCTCGCGCAATAGTTGAGCCGCGAGTTCGCTCATGACGATCATGCGATCGGAAAGCTGTGCGATCTCTTCGAGCACAATGCGCTGATTTGCGTCCGGTTCGCGCAGAACTGTATGCAGCGTAGTGACCAGCGGCATCTTCAATCTGCGCAGCAAAGCCAGAATGTAGCGGCCTGCGGCGCCGCCGTAGATGCCGTATTCGTGCTGCAGACAGACGAGATCGTTGCTATTGAAGTTCAGAAAATCAGCGGCCCGCTCATAGGAGGCAATGTCCTCCTGCTCCAACTCCAGGCGCACTTGTTCCGGATAATCGTAACGTGAATCGGGATCGTTGACGGGAATGGCAAACAGGCGGCCTTCTCCGTATTCAGCGGCGAGCGCGTTGCACAGGTCGGTCGTGAACGTGGCAATGCCGCACTCCCGCGGCAGATAATTCCCAACAACAGCGATGCGCGTGGGCAAAGGCAGGCGGCTGGCATTCAGTGCGATGGGCAACGGAGCTGACCTACCAGCTCTCCCATCCTCTGTCTCGGAGTGGATCGTTTCGGGGAAAGACATTCTATCCTCATTTCAGTCGTGATTCGCTCCGCGCTTTTGATTCGCTGCACGATTTCGGTGCGGACACGAGACACATGGCCCAACGCTCGGCCCTCGTGCGCCGCGACACTCGACTTATCTTGCGGGGACCGGTAGCGGATGTTTCTGGTCGGGAAAGTCCAGCCAAGTGTATTGCTGGATCTGGCGGGGTTGCAATGTGACGTTTGCGATGTGCAAGCCTAGACATTTCGTGGCCTGAACGGAAATTAGCTCGGCGGCGTTGTATTGGCTCGACAGTCCACTCAGGGCATGAGCCAAGGCTCTCCGGACTGCATCTGCCTCCGTGATTCCGAAGCCTCTCCGATAGTAGGGGCGAAGCACACACATGAAGTGCCAACCCATTCGGCGAATCATCGTGTCGAGAATGGGCGCCGTGATCTCTTCCACAAGGGTCCAACCTTCGCCAACCGGCTCCCTGAGGGGATCCAGGCGTTCAGGCAGGATGCACTCCTTGCGCAGAAAAACGGATTGCGGCTTCACGCTTGCGCGCTTTTTGAAACGGCGGGGGCCTGAGGGCGGATGGAATCGGCCACGGGATCTGACGGCGCGACGGCTACGCCAGATGGCGAATGTTCCGCAATGAAATCCTTAGCAAAATTCGATGGATCTGCTTTGATTGTGTCCGCTTCAGCGCCGGAAAAGCCGGTTGCATCCGGTTGGCTTTCGGGTTGGACCAAATGAATTTTTGTGACGAGCGGGGAGTGCAGGTGACTCTTAACGTCGCTTCTCTTGTTGAAACTCATGGCGGCTCCAGTCGTCGGGTTGCGTGCCTGAAAGATGCTCGTCTGGAGCGAAGCCTGGAATGCCGAAGGCGAGAAGGGAGAAACGGGCTGCTGATTCAAGAATACGCCGATTAAGCTCCGTGTGCCGCCGGCGCCAACAATCATTACGCAGAGGCTTGTAAATGCTGCAATACAAGGAGATCGATGGCAAGGATTCCAGGACCATGCGAAGGCGACATCTCGTAGCCCGGCCGGGAGGAGCGCGGCGCCAAAACTGGAGCGGACGTCACGGCAGGGAGTGGCCCCCGTTTGAGTCGGCGGGGTGCTGATGGAGGCTAGACCTTCACAGCCGGATGGGTGGCGTAGTGGAGCAAAACGGCAACAGCGCAGCTGATGAGGCGGGATGGCATTTCTCCCAGGCCTTTCTTACGACTCTTTCAATTCCACAAAGTGTGCAATTCTGGCCAGCATTCACGCGCCTGGCCGCGCATGATTGATTGTGCGTAGGTTCCTTCCCCACTTGGGAAACCTCCCCATTCACCCTTTGGTGTCGCGGAAATTCCGCATAGGAGAACACAATGCTCCACCACTTCACGATTGGTCAGCTCACCATTGCGGCGATTGTATTCGTCGTTGTTGCAATCGCAGTTGTCGAATATCTTAAACAGCGCAAAATCAAGACTGCGGCCTTTCGCAATCGTTTCGGATCGGAGTACGACCGCGCTGTTCTGGAGCATGGCTCTTCGCGTAAAGCCGAGGCAAAACTGGCCGACCGTGAAACCCGTGTCAACGCACTGAAAATCCGCGAACTCGGCGCCACCGAGCGGGAGCGATTCATCGCCGAGTGGCAAACGGTGCAATCCCGCTTCGTCGATCACCCCAAGGCTGCGGTCACTGAAGCCGACGACCTGATCGCTGCGCTCCTCGAGTCCCGCGGCTATCCCAAGGACACCTTTGAACAACGCGCCGCGGATGTCTCCGTCACTTACCCTCGCGTGATGGAAGATTACCGCGTGGCGCACGCCATCGCGATGCGGCCCCACCCAGCAGAAGCAAGCACGGAAGAGCTCCGCACCGCAATGATCCAATACCGTGCCATCTTCAATGAACTTGTTCAGCTCCAGAGGCCACAAGAGAAAAGATCAGCCGCATAATGCGAAGTCTGCAGCGTGAAGGGCGCCTGGATAAGGTGGATGTCCTGGAGGATCACAAAATGAGAGGACTCACGAACATAATTCGATGTGGTCGCAGGTCTGGATCCTCCATCTTGCTGCTCGTGGGCTCGTTAACACTTGGAACTACCCCGGGATTCTCCAGCAGCCCAAGTCCAGAGACGATTCAGGCCACCTATATTCAAGATGGAAACGTGGTCAGCGTAACGCTCATCATTAATGACTACACCACTCCTGCGGATCTGCTGGCTCTTTCACTGGCATTCCAAGAGGGCCAGGATCGGGAATTGGCCACCGCGCTCTCCAAGACCAAAGCGGCCGGCTTTTGCTCAATTACCGGGGATCTCGGCTTTAACGTCGCCTTCATCCAAATGGTCGCAACGCCAACCGGACGGGAGATCACCTTTATCGCCAGCCGTCCGCTTCAATCCGACGAAGTCAAATCGAACCTGGATTCCCAGTCCTTCGACCTTATGGTTGGTCAATTCGACTTGAATGACACCGACAATACCAAGAGCACGGGATTTCTATACCCGGCAAGCAGGCTCGTGGTGGATCAGCAGGGAGAGTTTCATTATGATCTGGCCGGCAATCCCTGGTCGCTGGTCAACATACTCGACTCGAATTGGGCTCCGGCGCTCGCTGAGCGCGAGGCGCCCAAAGCAACAGGCCCTCCGCTCCAACAAGCGCTCCCATAAATTGAAGCGAGACGGCGAGAAGCGACGCGTTGAAGCAGCGACTTATGTGCCTGGATACGGCAAGCTTCTCTGGGTTCTCGTGTATTGTCGCCAATCGCAGGTTTGCCAGCTCACCAAGTGAAGAAAGGTTCAGGCGCTACCCGGAGCCTTGATTGCAACTAGCAGGAACCACATTGGTCAACATACCGATCGCGAATAGGGGATTTGAACCCATGCTCGCCGGTCCGCCATCTGCTGTCGAATCAGAAAGATAAGTTCGCAATATTTTCTGCCGGATCTCAGGTTCCAGCCCGTCATTCCAAGATGAGCAAAAGAGAACAGCACCGCTGCTCGGGATTTGAGATTCTGCGATCAGTTTCGTCTGGGAAGGTTCTGCGAACTTATGAATTTTTTTCAAGTCACTCTACGTTGCCGAGGTAGCGCACATGGGAAAAAACCCAGACAAGACCGTTCTTCTCATCGAGAATGACCTCGAACAAGCTCGCATCATCCGCGAAATGTTCGACGACCAAGGCGCATATTCTTTCGCATTAGCCCACGCTGAATGTTTGGCGGACGCCGAGACCTATCTTGCAGGGCATCCCATTGACATTGTCATGCTGGATCTGGGATTGACCGATCCAGAAGGACTGGAGGCGGTCAGACGGGCGCGTGCAGTCGCGCCTCAAGCTTCCATTGTGCTGCTGTCCAGCCTGGACGACGAGCCGAAGGCCCTCCAAGCAATTCATGAGGGCGCGCAAGATTATCTGATCAAGGGCCAAATTGAGCCGCACAAACTCATGCGAGCCCTGGGCAATGCCGTTGAGCGCAAGACGAACGAACAGATTCTGATCAACGAAAAGGAACGCGCCCAGGCCACGCTCAATTGCATCGCAGATGCCGTGATCTGCACCGACATGGCGGGAAACATCACCTTCTTCAATCCCGTCGCGAGCGGCATGATGGGCTGGCCGCTGAAAGAGGCTGTCGGCCGACACCTGACCGAGGTCTTCCGGATCGTGGACGCCACCACGCGCAAGGCAATCCTGGATCCGATGGCAAAGGCGGCATCGGAAAACCTGACGGGAAATCTGCCGCTGAATTGTGCGCTCATCCACCGTGACGGCCATGAAGTCTTCATCGAAGACTCCGTTGCCCCCATCCACGACGGTGGACGTTTGGTTACTGGAGCGGTGATCGTTTTTCGCGACGTGAGCGCGGCGCGGGCGCAGTCGGAGCAGATGATTCATTTGGCCGAACATGATTCTTTGACCGGTTTGCCCAATCGATTGCTTTTTAACGATCGGGTTGGTCAGGCAATCTCCCTTGCACGCCGGCACGGAGGCCAGGCCGCTGTCATGTTTCTGGATCTGGATGGCTTCAAACAGATCAACGACTCCCTGGGACATACGGCCGGCGACAAGCTTCTTCAATCTGTCGCAAAACGCTTGCTGACCTGCGTACGCGACCCTGATACGGTCAGCCGGCACGGAGGCGACGAGTTCGCAGTGCTGCTGCAAGATGTAAATCGACCTGAAGATGCCGCTGCTACAGCAAGAAGAGTGCTAAGAGCGCTGGACGAGGTTCATTCGGTCGACGGCCACCAGCTTCACGTCACCGCAAGCATCGGTATAAGCGTTTACCCCGACGACGGATTGGATGCGGAGATGCTCATCGGGAATGCAGACACCGCAATGTATCGGGCCAAGAAGAACGGGTGCCAGAGCTGTCAGTTCTACAGTTCGGAGTTGAACGCCTGCACATTTGAGCACCAGTTCACCACTGAGGAACTGCAGCGCGCCATGGAACGGAACGAATTGACGCTGCACTACCAGCCCAAAGTCGATCTCAAGACGGGAGCCATCATCGGGGCAGAAGCGCTATCCCGCTGGATTCATCCCACGCGCGGAACGATTCTTCCGGGGCAGTTCATTCCCATCGCCGAGGAATCAGGCCTGATTCTGCCCATCGGCGCCTGGGTATTCAGTGAGGCATGCACCCAGGCCCGAGCTTGGGCGGATGCGGGTATGCCCTCAAAGACGATGGCTGTCAACATTTCAGGTGTGCAGTTTCAGCGCGGGGATTTTCTGGATGGGCTGTTCGCTGCCCTCAGCAAAACTGGCATGGATCCGGAGTTTCTGGAGCTGGACGTAACCGAAAGTGTTCTGATGCACCATCCCGAGCGCACAGCACTCATCCTCAAGACCCTCAGGGATAGTGGGGTGCAAGTGTCAGTCGATAACTTTGGCACGGGCAACTCCAGCTTGAGCAGTATGCAGAAATTGCCCGTCAATGCACTCAAGATCGACCGGTCATTCCTCCGCCAGATCAGCACCGTTCCCGGTGGAACGGCAGCCGTCGAGGCATTCATCGGCATGGCTCGGAGCCTTCGCCTCCGGGTCATTGCCGAGGGAGTTGAAACGGCTGAAGATCTGGAGTTTCTGTGGGAACGCGATTGTGACGAAGCCCAGGGGGACTTCTTTAGCCGGCCCGTTCCGCCGGATCAGTTGGCCAAGCTACTCCAACCGAACTAAGCTCGCGCGATGTGAAAGCCGCATAGAAATGGAGATCGTAGCCAGCGAGACTAAACCATCCCGCTCCGATACGCATGCAGCTTCGCCACTGAGAATGGTTTGAAACGATTGCAGCGCTGCTTCACACAGTCTTGCAGTGTATGCGCGAAGCGCTGAGCGGAAGCAACTCACGGGACAGGAAGAATGGCAGGTTTCTGCGCGTTATAGTCAGGCAATTGATCGAGCAGGACCACATTGAGCAGCGACTTATGTACCTGGATGCGCCCGTTATAGCTGATAAAACCGAGCTTGCGAAAGCGGTTCATGAAGAAGCTGACACGAGACCGGGTGGTACCGATCATATCCGCCAGTGTTTCCTGCGTGACGGGAGGAATGAAGGTTTCCGGTTCGCCGGGTTTGCCGAACTCCGCCATGATCAGGAGAATCCGCGCCAGGCGCTTTTCACTGGAGTTGAAAAGCTGGTCGACAAGGTCGGCCTGGGTTCGCATGCTGCGAGCAAGCAGGAATTTGAGGAAGATGTCGGCGAATGCTGGCTCGTCATGCATCACTCGGATCATTTCGTGTCTGCTGATCTTGAGCGCCGTGCAGGTGTTCACGGCAGTAGCTGTGGACAGCCGTAATCCGCCGATCACAGCGAGAGACGACTCTCCAACAAACTCGCCGGCGGATAGAAGGGTAATTGTGGCTTCTTTGCCCTTCTGCGAAACGACGGTGACTTTTGCACGGCCTTTTTGCAGATAGAACACAGCGTCCGCCGTGTCTCCCTGGCAATAGAATGTCTGCTGTGGCTTTAGCTCGATGATGGTTCGACCCAGGCCGGCGCTTGCAAGAAAGGCCGTGGAATCGAATTTAGTGTTAGTCTTGCGCTTCAAAATGCTACCTCGTTGCAAGCCGGTTGTTTGGGTGGATGGTTCATGCCCAAAAAGCACCCACTCCGGTGTGCGGTTATTGGAGTTGTGGCGAACCGATCAAAGCCCGCTGACGCATTGCTCGAAAATCAAGAGCGCAGCTCTCATTGCCACTGGGCGACCACGACGGAGCACCGAGTTGATTCTTTGGGGCATGCGCGACGTGGGGAAACTCCACACCCGGGATTAACCGCAATTACAATCAATCTCTGTCCATCATCGCCTGAACTCCAAGGACTGGTCTGTTCAATATTGCTCTAAATTATCGAATGATTGACAGAACCGGAAGAGAATCGTTGCCAGAGCCGCATAACAGCAATGTTGAGGACAGCGGGATTGGCCGGGAAACAGATGAAATCCGGTATCCAGGAGATGCGCAGACGGACAAAGGCGGCAAGCTTTGAATTGATGGGTGCGCCGGCCCTGGAGCAAAGCACGAGGCAAATGCTACGCAATCTTTGACACTGCCTTCGCTCTACCTGAATCAGGTGAGTTGTGCATAAGGGCATCTTGTACTCGTGGGCAATTATCTGTCCTCGCGCTCGCATCAAATATCGTATCGGGAGGATTCCATGGAACTAGGCATGATCGGCTTGGGCAGGATGGGAACCAATATGGTCCGGCGCCTTATGCGGGCAAACCATCAATGCGTTGTGTACGATATTCATTCGGAAGCCGTGCAGTCGCTTGCCAAGGAAGGCGCGGCCGGCGCAAATTCGCTGGAAGACTTCGTCAAGAAGTTGAAAACGCCTCGCGCCGTCTGGATGATGGTGCCGGCTGGAGTAGTTGATGCGACGCTCAAGGGGCTGACCCCATTTCTCGAACCTAGCGATGTGGTCATCGATGGCGGGAACTCTTATTATCATGACGACATTCGCCGAGCCGCGGAACTGAAACCTAAAGGCATCCACTATGTGGACGCGGGAACCAGTGGCGGAGTATGGGGAGCCGAACGCGGCTATTGCCTGATGATCGGAGGCGAAAGGGATGTGGTTCAGCGGATAGACCCAATCTTCTCCGCCTTGGCGCCCAGTGTCGATTCGGCGCCGCGCACGCCCGGTCGGGAAAAGGTGGGCGGCACCGCTGAGCATGGTTATCTGCACTGCGGCCCAAACGGCGCCGGCCACTTTGTGAAGATGGTGCACAATGGAATCGAGTACGGAATCATGGCCTCGTATGCGGAGGGGTTGAACATTCTTCACCATGCCAACGTCGGCAAGCAGCAGCAAACTCCGGACGCCGAAACTACTCCTCTGCGCAACCCTGAGGTGTACCAATACGACCTGAACCTTGCCGACATCGCCGAGGTCTGGCGCCGCGGGAGTGTGATCTCCTCGTGGCTCCTGGATCTGACCGCCATCTCTCTGCTCGACAGCCCGGATCTGGCAAAATTTGCCGGCCGCGTGTCGGACTCGGGGGAGGGGCGCTGGACGATTACCGCTGCAATTGACGAGTCGGTTCCGGCTCCCGTGCTCAGCGCTGCGTTGTATGAGCGCTTCAGTTCGCGCGGCGAAGACAGTTTTGCCGACAAGATGTTATCCGCGCTGCGATTCCAGTTCGGCGGCCACGAAGAGAAAACCGTCCTGAAAGAAGGCGCCTAATGGCCGAGTCGCAATCAGACGCTCTGGTGGTCTTCGGTGTCACCGGCGATCTGGCACACAAAATGATCTTCCCGGCGCTCTATGCGATGGTGAAGCGCGGCGTACTCAAGGTTCCGGTGATCGGCGTTGCTTTTCCTAAATGGAGCATGGAGCGGCTGCATCGGCGTGCGACGGACAGCATCAAGCGAGCAGGTGGAATCGATGACAAACGCGCGCTGCAACGCCTTCTGTCGCTGCTGAAGTACGTGAGCGGGGACTACGCAGACAGCAATACGTTCACGGCGATTAAAGAGGCGCTGGGGAAGGCGCGGCGTCCAGCGCACTATCTGGCAATTCCGCCTGCGCTCTTCGAAACGGTGATTAGAGGACTCGGAGCCGCGAACCTGGCCAAGAATGCGCGTGTGATTGTTGAAAAGCCGTTTGGGCGCGATTTGGCTTCGGCACGGGAGTTGAACCAGGTTGCCCATGCGGCATTCCCCGAAGACTCCATTTTCCGCATCGATCACTTCCTTGGAAAAGAAGCGATCATGAATATTCTCTATTTCCGGTTCGCCAATTCATTTCTGGAACCGATTTGGAATCGCAACTATGTGGCCAGCGTTCAGATCACGCTATCGGAGAATTTTGGCGTGGGTAAACGCGGCGCGTTCTACGAGACTGCAGGGTGCCTGCGCGACGTGATCCAGAACCATCTCTTCCAGATCGTGGCACTGCTTGCCATGGAAGCACCTGCGGGCCGGGACTTTGGCGATGTGCAAACCGAAAAGGCTAAGGTCTTTAAGGCCATGCTTCCTCTGAAGCCCGATGATATGGTGCGCGGCCAGTATGCGGGCTATCGAGAGGAGCCGGATGTGGCGAAGCGCTCCGACGTCGAGACCTACTGCGCCCTTCGGCTCTTTATCGACTCATGGCGCTGGGACGGGGTGCCGTGGTATTTGCGCTCGGGTAAATATCTCCCAACCACCGCGACTGAGATTCTGGTGGAGCTGAAGCGGCCTCCGCAGAAGCTCTTTGCCGACGCGGTGCAACCACATAGCAGGTCGAATTACTTGCGCTTCCGGCTCTCTCCTAGCTCGGCCATCGCTCTGGCTGCCCGCGTAAAGCTTGCAGGTCAGGAATTCATCGGTGAAGAGCGAGAGCTTTACCTGTCAGACGAACAGCCGGGCGAGGAAACTCCCTACGAACGGCTTTTGGGTGACGCCATGAAAGGCGATGGGGCTCTCTTTACTCGCGAGGATGCAGTTGAAGCCGCATGGGAGGTGGTGAATCGAGTCCTCAAGAACCATCATCGGGTTCGCCGCTACAAACGCGGTACCTGGGGGCCGAAAGAGGCTGACGCACTGATCGCTGGGGATGGCGGATGGCATAATCCAAGCCCCGATGGCGCAGCCGAATAATCGCCTGTTTTCAACGAATTCTTCTTCCAGCTTCGTCGCAATACGCCATTCGGCCGTATGAGCCACCCAGTCTGTCACTGAAAGGTGCGGGATCGAACGCGCCTGGTATTGTTCCGTTCATTTATTCGGATGAGCGTTATTGCTCAGCTATTCCAGAAGCACTTAGGAAGAATAGAAGTGAAGCGGAGTAACCCTTCTCCTCTTTCTGATGGCTCCCACGCTTAGTGAGTCGAACTCTCGTGATTTGTCTGTAGTGCCACGAGACCTATCGCGCCCGAAAAATGACTGGAGAACACGATATGCCACTTACCACCGTCCTCATCACTCTTGTTGCAGCAGGGCTTCTGTTGTGGCTTGTGAACAGGTTCATCCCCATGCAGGGACAAATCAAATCGATCCTGAATGGCCTGGTGGTCATTGTTTTGGTCATATGGATCGCGAATCTCTATGGGGTGTTTCAACACCTCCATCAATTCCGCGTCGGGCGTTGACAGGCTACAACGTCGAAGCCCGCCAACTTAAGCGAAGATTGCAATACAGCAGCCCTTTGACTGCAGGAGATCATGTGAAGCACACACTTTTGTTCGTGATCGGAAGTGCCCTCAGCGTGAGCGCGTTTGCTCAAGCCGGCCCGCAGGAGTCGATCGCTCTCGTGCCTATCGGCTCAATGCCCACCTATGTTGTGAACGAAACCAGCCGCACCGTCGAGGCAGTTGACTATCAACATCGCGGCGGCGCCACGGATGTGGATCTGGCCGGAACCGCCTTGCTGCCGTCAGCCGACGGAAAAGCCAAAGTGCGCAGCAAGCGCGGCACCATGGAGGTCGAAGCGGACTTTGGCAATTTGCAAAGCCCCACGACCTTTGGCACCGAATATCTGACCTACGTGCTTTGGGCGATCTCGCCTGACGGCCACGCAGTGAACCTTGGAGAGATCTTGATCGGCGGCAACGATCGCAGCAAGCTGACTGCCACTACCGATCTCCAGGCATTCGCGCTGATCGTCACCGCGGAGCCCTATTTTGCCGTCCGCCAGCCCAGCAATGTTGTCGTGCTTGAGAATGTTATTCGCGCCGACACCAAGGGCACGCCTGAAGCAGTAAGGGCAAAATACGAACTCATGGAGCGCGGCGGTTATATCCCGACCGGATACAAGTTCGACCCCGTGGTTCTGGATGCCAAGCTGCCACTGGAGTTTCTTGAGGCGCGAAATGCATTTCGCATCGCCAAATCTGAGGGAGCCGAGAAGTACGGCGGCGAAAGCTTTCAGCATGCCATTGAGTTGATGAACAGTACGGACGCATACGCCACGGAAGGGCATCCCGATAAGAAGCAATTGATCGCGAAGTCCCGAGAGACCGTACAGACTGCAGAAGATGCGCGAGAAATAGCCGTCAAAAGGATTGACGACGATCGCCGGTCGAGCGAACGGCAGGCTTCGGCCGATGCGCAGGCAGAGTCGCAAGCGCAAGCCGATAACGCGACGCGCCAAAAGGAACAGGCTCAAGCCGATGCAGCAAACGCCCAGGCCGCCACGACAAAGGCTCAGGCTGATGCGGCGAACGCCCAGGCCGCCACGACAAAGGCCCAGGCTGACATGGTCAACAACCAGGCAGCATCAAACGCGGCAATCAATGCGGCTCAAGCCGATGCCGACCAGTCCCGGTTGACTGCCCAGAAAGCGCAAGAGAGAGAATACCAGGCAGACAGCGAAAAAACGGCCATGCGTGCGCAATTGGAAGTGCGGCTCAATGAGATCCTCGAAACGCGCGACAGCGCGCGGGGGCTTATCGTCAGCATGTCCGATGTGCTTTTCGACACCGGGCAATACTCGCTGAAGCCGGGTGCGCGGGAGAAGCTGGCAAAAGTTGCGGGAATACTGATCGCATACCCAGGGCTCAACATTGCAGTCGGTGGATATACCGACAATGTAGGCGGCGATGATATGAACCAGAAACTCTCGGAGAACCGTGCGGGAGCTGTCCGCGATTACCTTGTGCAAGAGGGCGTTGTGGCAAACTCAGTAAGCGCAACGGGATTCGGGAATAGTTCACCGGTAGCCTCGAACGATAACTCCGCTGGACGCCAAGAGAACCGGAGAGTGGAGCTGGTTGTATCGGGCGAAGCAATTGGAAGCCCGGTCAACGCAACGACTGGAAGCCTGCGCTAACTCCAACCCACCGTCCTCTGCGGACCCAATAAAAGCCGCGGAGGACATTAAGAAATGACTGGAGCGGCAATGAGCCTCATCAAGAAAATTGATGTTGACAAGCATTTCGCAGCGCGGCGAGCCATGAGGCTGGGTAGGATGCAGCCGCTGAGCCAACTCGGCACCGCCGGGACCAAGTCCGCCGCCAAGAGCAATAGAGTTCCAGCCTCTGCCGAAACTTCAACCTTGGAACATTCTTCACCGAGCGTATCTTCCGCTTCGATTCCGATCACGTCAGATTCTGGTCGGAACAGGCTGCTCAGACCGCCGGGAAGCCGGCAACAGTGAAGATCAACACGATATTCCTGCGAGATGGATGTATCCTGCCGAGTCAGTTCACTCTGCGTCAAGAGCCGTTTTCCAAGGGATGGGCAGAGGCGGTGGGGACCATGGCAACAGAGCTGGACGCGAGAATTCGAAGCGCTGGCTGGCACTTTATGTGGCTGGCGGATTCGTACTCGTCGCAAGCACTCGGCGGAACGGTAGAAACTGCGATCCATCGGGCATTGGCTCGGACTCTTCCCGCGGTGAGGGGGCGGTTCAATGCTGCCGAGCTGGATTCCGTGCACGTCACGAGTTTTGCCGGCTTCCACATCGCCAGAGTAACCGTCCACGCCCGCCAGATTCAAAGGCAGGCCTCGCTGAACTGATTCGAGAAAATGCAATTTAAACGGGAAATGATGCTCGGTGATTATTGTCTTTCCGCACAAAGTGAGCTCTCAGGGCGATCCCAGGACTGAGCGCGTCGATCTGCACAGAGATGATTCACCTGGTCTAAATTTCTATGAGCATTCCTCTTCGGCAACAACTACTGTTTCTTACGCCCGCTACGCATCACTCCCTGATGCCACATTGGCTCACGCACCTGGGAGCCCTGGGGCTCTTCTCCGTTGCCGTCGTCGACTCCTCGTTCATTCCTCTGCCTCTGCCGGGCAGCACTGACCTGTTGTTACTTTGGCTGGTGGCGTATGGAGGAGATCCATGGCTGCTTGCGTCCTTCGCCATCGCAGGCAGCCTCGTGGGCGGGTACGCGACGTGGAACCTCGGGCACAGAGGAGGCGAAGCGGCATTGCGCCGCTACGTGCCCGCTCGTCTTCTTGGGCGACTTACCGGATGGGTGGAGCATCACCGCATCCTCGCCGTGTTTCTTCCCGCCGTGCTTCCACCGCCGATTCCACTATTGCCGTTTGCGCTTGCCGCTGGCGCGTTCGGCGTCGCGCGTCGCCGCTTCCTGGTCGTCTACGGCTCGGCTCGAACCCTGCGTTACTCACTCATTGCGTGGCTAGGCGTGGTCTATGGCCGCCACGCCATTCGGATGTGGTCAGGGACGCTGCAACAATGGTCAACTCCGCTGATCTTTGCATTCGCGGGCCTGCTGGTGGCCGGCACTTGCTTTGGAATTTGGAAAGTGAGTGGCCTACGCAAGATCGATGCTGCTGATAAACTTGCGCTGCATAAGGCAGCAGCTCGGGCTTGCAAAACTCCCAAGGTTGCTTAGCCCCGCGTCTTGAACAACAGACATCGCAATTCCGGTTGCGAACATGGCTATTGTCGTGATTGCCACAACAATTCATCCCAAGCGGGAGCTTGGCTGGCCCTGCATTAGTTTCCAGTCCGCGGCCAAGATGGCAATGATCTATGCTACGTTTTCGCGCCCTGGCGTTCTCCGCGTATATTACCGCGCCCATCGCGCACTTCGTTTCCCCTAAACTTCTCGGGGGCTCTCCGCTGCGCGGATGGCTTATCTCCAGCATTGGGCAATGGGCCACTGTAGCCGTATTGGGGATCGAGAGTGTTGTCGACCTGGCCCTGGAAACCGTTGGGCCCATGAAACCACGAATCAGCGCCAATGAAGACGCCGGCTTTGAACCATTCCGGACCATAGTAGCCGTCAGGAGCGCAGTTATGAGGGGCATAATCGTAGTAACCATAGGGGCAAACGGGGGCGACACCAATATAGAAATTGATCTGAGCCGCTGCCTTGGGAGTGCCAGACGCTATAGCGAATGCAGCAATGGCGGCTAATGCAAGAAACTTGATTTTGTTCATGAACTCTCCTCACAGCCGTTGGAGCGAACAATTGCGTGCCCCACCTTCTTGAGCGTAGCGGCACGAATCATGTGAGTCTGAGCAGTTTGGATCAGGTGCAGCGTTCCCCCTGAAGCTGGCCAGTGCTGAAGAGGAGCTCTGTGCTCACTTAACCGGCAAAGGCGCTATAGCTCTCAATTCGTCAAGATCGGTCAAGACGCCTTGCCAGCGAGCCGGATCTTTCCTGGTCTCGATTGGCAGCGAGAGATCGGAATAGAAATCGAGAATGTTATCACGGAGTTGGGGCGAGGTGCCGTCGAACTTCCGCGCCGCCAATTTGGCCAGCAGGCTGGCGTAGGCCTCGTCTGCGAGCGTGTATTCCGCTGCTTTAGTTGTTTTGCCGTCATCAAGATCGCAGTTGGGCAGGGCCAACGTACCTGCGTGCACCTCATCGAGATAGAGGCGGTACTGATCGACGGTAGCATTGATGCTCTTGATATATAAATCTTCCGTCTGCGGCGTAGGGTTATTGAATCCCAAACCTCTGAAGGGGCCGATTTTGGGGATGTATTTCAGAAGCAAGGATAGTACCCGCGTGCCGAAGTCCGGCTTCGTATAGGTCTTTCCCCACTCCCGCTCGTAATCGGAGCGCGAAAGTCGATATAGAAACTTCCTCTTCGCAAAGTTAGGCGTCTCTCGCATTAGATCCTTCTTGTGCGTCTGGAGCGCGACCTTGGTCATTTGCGGAATCAATCGGCTGACTGAGAAGCGATACGAGCCAACCGCCAGGTCCTCGTGCGCGAGCACGTCCTTCAGTTGCAGCCCGTATACGACTGGAAAGGTCCGCTCCAGCAGCGGTTGCGCAACTTTGAACCCGATGAAATCGTGGTACTGGTCCGACGCATATCGATTTTTCGCGACCTGCAAGGTGTCGAATCCGAACTCGGTCTTCAAATGAGCCGTCGTATCCTGCGCATAGCGAACGGAATTGCCATATTTGGCTCGCAGTTTTGGATAGTGGAGAGCGACAGCCTGATTGACTGCGGGGTGACCGTCAATGTCGGCCGTATAGTGCGATAACGCTCCCAAAGCGAAGGCATACTCGTTGGCATCCTGGCTTTGACGAAGCAACTCGATTACAAAATCGCCACTTCGAACGTAGTGAACCAGGTCGCTGAAGTCCTTGCTGCCGAAAGGATAGTAGCCAAGGTCCTGAATGACCGAGCCGCCATAGGCGTAGGCATGGGCGTCTTTGATCTGGTCTTCAGTCAGATTTGGAAAGCGCTGCAACAGGAGGGGGTGAATCTCGGAAGTCCATACCAGGTCTACGATTTCCTCGTGCGTGAGAACGGAGTAGCCAAACAAGCCCTCGCCAGATAAGAGCACGATGAAAATAACCGCTCCTGCGCGGACAAAAAGCCAACTCCATTTACCAGTCATAGGCAAGAATCACGCTGCCGCTCTGCGCCGCGGCAGAAAGCACTCCGGTCTCGGCAGCTTGGGTATCAGGCGGAGTATACAACGTGGCTGGCTATGCTCAGGAGCCAACTCTATCGTCATGACCGGAGCGCGCGTTCGCGGTCGCAAACCGGCTCTCGCGGAACGCGCAAGGCCCAGTGAAAGATGAGCAGGGGCAACACAATCTGCAGAACCGTCATTGCGGCTCCTCCTGTGCTGAACGGGATAAAGTCAGTGTTTCTTTAAGCATTGGCATTGCGCTGCCGGGCTGTGGAAACAGCCACGATGCATTGGCCGGCAATTCTCTCCTCTGGACGGTGACCGGAAGGGGCAGCGCATCGTCTGGCACAAACTGAACCGGACTCTGCTGGATTCTGTACGGATAGACTCCGACCCTGCCTAGAACGAACCACGGGTATTTTGTCAGTTGGATGTGTCGAACTTCCACCGCATTGAAATATTCACTGAAGCTGCGAACAGCCAGCTGAAGTGCGCAAGCGATAGCCTGCTCCGACGACTCACCAACGCCGCTTCGTAGCGATTCGTCGGCTATTCGGATGAAATGCCATCCGCATTTTCGAATCGTTTTTTCCAGCCGCTTCGCGCCTCCCGGCCGGACGATATTCCAGCCGTCCATGAACTCGCCACTTGCCAGGATGAGGCTTGGGGGCAATTCAACCCCTGTGCGTAAAAGTACGCTGAGCTCGGTTATTTTCATCATCGTCTGCCGCCTTCCGTTGCTCTTCGAGGATGAACTTCATTGCTCGAGTTCCCGCACGGGTTGAAGCGCTGACGTTTGAGAGGAGCGCTCATGCTGAAACGGCAACAAAGATGCCTGATCGTCGGAGTGAAGGATCATGTAGCGAACCAGGCTCCCGCAACAGAGACAATTCGTTTCATTGACCGGATGAATCGTGCCGTTAAGTACTTTGGGAAAAGTTCTCAGGCACTCCGAACATTCAATCGTTGCGTAGCCCTCTCCAGCAGCGTTGCGCTCGTATCTCGAAATCCAGACCGGCGCAGATGCAGCAGCAGGCTGCTGCGCCCGTCTCTCCGGCGGGGGAAGGGATTTCATCTTCTTCAACAAGTCACCAAAACCGCGGCCCTTTTGAAAGAAGGCATCGGCAGCAACGCCGGAAGGGATCCCATCTCCAGAAAATGCACCACTCATGGCAATGGCCCGGATCGAAGGAAACTGCTGACGGACCACCCTAAGCAGTTCAAAGCCGGACATGCCGGGCATGTTGAGGTCGGCGATGAGGAAATCGGGAACTTCGCGACGGATCTCAGCTAATGCCGAGAGACCGTCCTCCGCAGAGCGCGCGGTATACCCATTCCTCGCAAGAGTTTCCGATAGCACCATTCGAATCGAAAGCGCATCGTCAACGATGAGAAGGCTTGCTCTAGCATCAGGCATATCTAACCTCCATCCTGCACCAGGGGTGATGCAGGGGGTAGAGAGATTATGCTGTCGTATTTGCCGCAATGATGAGCAGTTTTGAACACAAATCAGAAATCCCTAAATGACCGGCTGCGGCCTCCTCGGGAATTCAATTCGTCTCCCGCATGCTGGTGTCTTCACAGGCGGCAGGCCTGAATTCTCTTTTTCGAAGCTCGCCCATGGCGATATCCCGCCGCGCAGGAAAGTGAGCGGAATTGACCAGAACACCAATTCAATTGCGGCTAGATTGCGTGTACATCAGGCAAATCGGCTACGAAAGAAGGAAGAACAGCTTGAGCCGTCAGTCGAGTTCTCTTTATGCCCATAGGTCAAACGGGGACGGAACGCACGATTCGATATGCACCAGGTGCTATGCCACGGTCGCGTCAGGAAGAGACGAAGGCGAACTTACCTCGCATGAACGTACCCATATCTGTATCCCAGATTGGCCTTATCGAACCAATATTTCAACCTCTGTCTTTCGCGGCGCTAACCACTCAAGCAGGCCGGCGTCCTGACCAGCTGAGACTCAATCGTGGAGGACCACATTGAGCAGCGACTTATGGACACGAATACGGCCGTCGTATTCAATAAAGCCGAGGTTGCGAAAGCGGTTCATGAAGAAGCTCACCCGGGAGCGGGTGGCGCCGATCATCTCCGCCAGGGTCTCCTGGGATATTTTGGGGATTGTCTTTTCCGGGTCACCCGGCTTGCCAAATTCCGCCATCAACAGGAGAATCCGCGCCAGGCGCTTTTCGCTGGAGTTGAAAAGCTGATCGACAAGGTCGGCCTGGATGCGCATGCTGCGGGCCAGCAGAAACTTCATAAACAGGTCAGAGAACTCAGGCTCCTCGTGCATGACGCGGACCATCTCTTCCCGCGTAATCTTGAGCGCGGTGCAAGCGGTAATGGCGATGGCCGTGGATAATCGCAGCCCAGGCACCCCCGCGAGCGCTCCCTCTCCCACAAATTCGCCTGCGGACAGGAGCGCAATGGTGGCTTCCTTGCCGGTCTGCGAGACGACCGTTATCTTTGCGCGGCCCCTTTGAAGATAGAAGACTGCGTCGGCCGGGTCTCCCTGCGTAAAGAAGGTCTCCTTGGGCTTCAGTTGGACGATTCTTCGACCCAGCCCGGCGCTCGCCAGAAAGGCGGCTGCATCGAACACGGAGTTTTCAACCGCAACCACCGATCAAGCTCCTTCCGAACGCGGCGATCGCACTACATTGCAGCGGCCACCCTGGTATCTGCAGCAGGGAGAGGGAGCATCTGATCCCGCAAACTGCTCATTCAAATGAACATCCACCGCATTCACTTAGCAGCACACTTCCAGCGGGGTTTTAGCACGAGACTGCACCCTGAGGGCCGGAGCAATCTGTTCAATTTTGCTCACTTTTGTCGATAATTTTCAAGACCCGCTGCGTCTTCCGGCACTGGATAGCCTCGCCATCACTGGTCTCAAAGAGAACCACGGAGGAATTTGCCGGATTGCCCCAACACCCACTTGCGAAATAGCGGAGTCCGTCGTAAGACAGCTCCCCAGGGCATCGATAGACAGGCCGCCAACCATCGAAAGAGCCTTATTGCTCAGACACGGCAGCTCAACACTTCTAAAGTGAGGATACCTTGTGCGCCTCAGTGCGCGGGACGAAATTGACGCTGCGCACGGGTAGAAAAGGTGAAACAAGTGAAAAGATTCATGACATTAGTGGCATTGTTCAGTCTGGGTGTGGCAAGCACTGCCTGGGCGGAAACTCGCGAAGATGTGCAGAACCGGCTCGACAACGCAACGTTGGTGCTGCACCAGATCATGGCCGCTCCGGATAATGGCATTCCGCAAGAGGTGTTGGAGCACGCTAAGTGCATTGCCGTAGTGCCGCACATGATCAAGGGCGGCTTGGTGTTTGGGGCGGAGAACGGCAGGGGCATCGCCACATGCCGAACCGCAAATGGATGGAGCGCACCAGCGTTCTTTGCCATCACAGGCGGGAACTGGGGATTGCAGATCGGCGTCGAAGGCGTGGATCTGGTCATGATTTTCCAGGGCGACAAAGGGATGCAGCGGATGATGTCCAGCAACTTCCAAATTGGAGCGGACGCTTCTGCGGCAGCCGGACCAGTGGGGCGCCATGCTTCCGCCAATACCGACTGGAAGCTGAATACAGAGGTCCTCACTTACTCGCGGGCCAAAGGCCTGTTTGCCGGACTTACTCTGACGGGGGCAAATCTTCGCCGCGACGACGATTCCATGGATGCCTTCTACGGGCATGATGTCTCCACACACCGCGTTCTGCGCGGCGAAGTGGCGACGCCCGCATCGGCAGACCCATTTATTAATGCAGTCAGAGATGCGAAGGCGCAAGCCATTGCCTCGAATTAACCGCCGTTAGTAAATGCGTTGGGTTCGCCTGAGACGGGATTCCCGTCTCAGGCGTTCGCAATCGGGAGAGGAGTGTCGTATATGCTTTGGACAATTTTCGTCATTCTTGTTGTTTTGTGGGCTCTGGGCTTCAGCTTTCACATAGCAGGTGGCTTCATCCACCTTCTGCTGGTGATCGCGTTGATCCTCCTGGTCGTCAACCTGGTCTCCCGACGCCGTAGCGCATTGTGAAGCGGCCTGAGCCGCGGGAGTGTTGATTGGCACCGGCGGCCAAGGGTCACAAGCCTGAAAACTCGGTCTTTCCCCGAAATGTGATCCATTTTGCACAGTTTCCCCCCGGCCCCGCGGAGCAATCTGTTCGGGAGGAAGTGTGCCGGAGCGCAGCCGCGCTTATTTGCGTTGCGCTGGAACCAACCGCAGGACCCCTTCTGCTGATTCGTGTGCGCGGCGCACTTCCTTCCTGGAGAAGCGGCCCATGAACGCCCTGTTGATCTACCCTGAATTCCCTGAGACCTTTTGGAGCTTCAAACACGCTCTCAAGTTTCTGGGCAAACGGGCGGCGCAGCCTCCCCTGGGCCTGATAACGGTGGCGGCCCTGCTGCCGCGTGCTTGGAACAAGCGGCTGGTGGACACCAACGTGGAGCCTCTTCGCGACCGCGACCTGGCATGGGCCGACGTGGTTCTGTTGAGCGGAATGCACATTCAGCGCGAGTCACTGCTTGAGATTGTGGAATGTTGCCGGGCGCGCGGCCTGCGTACCGTGGTGGGTGGGCCCATTGCCAGCAGCGTGCCGGCGGCCGAGCTCAAGGCGGACCACGTGGTGATCGGCGAAGCGGAGGGCCTGATTGCCGATCTGGCGCGGGATTTGGAAGAAGATACGGCGCGGCCCGTCTACCAGGCCGACGAACGGCCGGAGATGACGGTGAGCCCTCTGCCCGACCTGAGTCTGATCAAGATGAAGCGCTACTCGACGATGACCGTGCAGTATTCGCGAGGCTGCCCGTTCAACTGCGAGTTCTGCGACATCATTGAGATCTACGGGCGGCGGCCGCGGACCAAGGCCGTGGCCCAGGTGCTGGCCGAGCTGGACCAGTTGCGCGCGGCGGGCTGGCGCGAGTCGGTATTTATTGTGGACGACAACTTTATCGGTAACAAGGCGCGAGCCAAGGAGCTGCTGCGGGCGCTCGTCGAGTGGCGTACGCAGGTGGCGGCAGGATTCGACTTCATTACTGAAGCCTCGCTGAATTTGGCGGACGATGCAGAATTGATGCAGTTGATGAAAGACGCCGGATTCATTTCGGTCTTCCTGGGCATCGAGACTCCCGATGAATCGGGACTCATTGCCAGCAACAAGCTGCAGAACACACGGCGCAGTTTGCTCGAGAGCGTGGCCAGGATCCAGAGCTACGGGATGCAGGTGATGGGCGGCTTCATACTGGGCTTCGACACCGACAAGGAAGACATCTTCGACCGCATGGTCGAGTTCATCGAGAAGAGCGGCATTCCGATCGCCATGGTGGGGCTGCTGCAGGCCATGCCGGGAACGCAGCTCTTCCGGCGCTTACAGCAAGAGGGCAGGATTGTGGACGCGGGTGACGGTGACAACACGTTTTGCGATCGGCCGAACTTTCTGCCCCGCATGGATGCGGCAAAGCTGGTGGAGGGCTACCGCGAGGTGATGAAGAGGATTTATAGCTGCGAGGCCTACTTCGAGCGAGTCAAGCTTTACTTGAACCGCGCTCACCCGAAGCCGGCCAAGCGCGCGGCGGGAGAGCGGGCGAAGAGCCAGCTGCGGCCGCAATCCGAACAATGGATGACGCGGGCCAACCTGCGCGCGCTGGTCAACTCCATCGTGCGCCAGGGAGTTTTCGGCCGGCACCAATGGAGCTACTGGAAATTTCTTGCGGAGGCGGCGACGCGGTATCGCCGCTGCTTCGGCGCTGCCATGACCCTGGCGGTGATGGGTTATCACTTCCAGGTGATGACCCAAAAGCTGTCGAAGGCGATCGATTCAGCGACGGAGCCCGCCGAATCTGGCGAAATCCTGGTCCGTGAAACAAGCAGACAGACCCGCTAGCACTTGCACAATTCGTACATGCCGCGAGGCAACCCGCCCCACTGCGCTCCTCTGAGCACGATGCGATCGGAAATGCTTCTGCAAAAGCAAAGCGGCGGAGCTGGTATGCTCCGTCGCTTGTTGTGCAAACTGCTGTCCTATCCAGCAGCTACAGGTTAGTGACGTCCACCGCCGCCGTCACGTCCACCTTGAGATCCACCGCCGCTTGGAGCAGCGTGCGAAGCTTGTGCGCGCGAAGCGGTGTTACGGGAAGGTGTGGCCTGGGATGCGCGCGGAGCACTGCTACGTGCCACTGCCGCATGACCTGCGCTGGGACGCGCCCCGTTGGAATGAGAAACCGCTGGCCTGCTTTGGGCCGCGCCGCCGCGGGCCTGGCTGCCGCTGGTGCGATAGGATACGCGACCAGGTCCGCCGTGGTAGCTCCCTCCGCCTTCGTTCATAAAGCGATGACTGCCCCAGCCGTGGCTATAGCCCCAGCCGCCCCAGGGTCCCATCCCCAGGAAAATGCCGTTGTAGAAGTACCCCGGCCCGTAATAGCCATAGGGCGCGCAGGCGTATGGCGCATAGCCGTAGTAGCCGTACGCACAACTTGGTTGAACGCCGATGTTAACCACAAGCTGTGCCTGAGCCGCTGGCACCAGGGCCAGTCCGGCGAGCAATGCTGTCGTACCAAATAGAAACTTGATTCCACGCATGTGAGACCCCCTTAAGGTGTCTGCGATTCCCTGGTTAGGGTGGGATGCTTTGACGCCGTTAGGATCAACCCGGCAACAGCAGCCTACATAAGGGGTTGAGTCAGTACATGAATTCCCTTTGCTTGGTCGGGGCCATCATTTATCTACCCTTACATAGTTGAATCTAGTCGCAGGCATTGGACGTGTCTGAGCAATAGGAACCATGTGTTGTGAGCTGTTGCCGCGAGGTCTCGTTGATGGGCGTCCGGCGCCTCATCCGTGCAGCAACCGGGGCTTCTGCAACTTCTGCAGACGGATCACGCCGCCGGTTCGTTCCGATCCGGTATGTAATCGATGCCTGCGTAGATTGCCAGGGCACGGCGCCTCGTGACGATTAGAGTTGAGCCGCGCTGTCTCACCAGATCATGGTCTTTAAAGTCAGCCAGGATGCGGGAGACCGTTTCACGGGACATCCCGATGTGCTCGCCAATTTCTTCGTGAGTAAGCACGCACCGGATCTGGATACCGCTCCTTGTCTGCTGACCCCTCCTGCACCACTCCAGCAATAGATGGGCGAATTTCGCCGTTGCGGACGATGTGAGGCCAAGTATCCGCAATCTCTCGCAGGCTCGCGTGCAGTGCAGACATAATTCCCGAGTCACGTTTTGAAAGGCGGTGGGATGACGCTCGAGGAACTCAAGAAAGTCCTCACGTCGGAGCGATGCGATCCTGCAGGGGTACCTCGCCTCCGCCCGAATTTCGGAGGAGTCGCCCGAAATGGCAGAAATAAGCCCGAGCATATCTCCTGCTTCAGCGACCCCGAGCAGAAGTCGCCTTCCATCAGAAGAATTCATCGAGATAGTCACCTCTCCTTCAAGCAGGAACAGAATGCTGGACGGTTCCTGCTTTTCGCTGATAAGGACTTTGGTGCCAGGGCAACGGAATTGCGTTGCGAGCAATTCAAAGTCGCTTCGCGTCTTGACTGACAAACCTCTGAAGAATCCTTCTGTTCCACAAGGCCAGCGCGCGTCTTGCCGCTTCATTTCCGAGGCGTATGGTAACGGGAACTCCCGCACGATGCCCATTTCAGCATCTTGAGAACCTGCTTCGGTGAAATCAGCCTTGCAAGAATCGGACTGATGTTCCCTCGTGGCCTGTTTAGGGGTTAGCTGCAAGGTGCGCATCGATTTTCCTCCTGCCTGTCAATTTGACCCCGCCGATTGATTGCGGCGGACCGGCGATCTGGATCTGGCCCGCGACCTTCAAGACATTGCGCAGAGATCGCTCATATTGCATTGCCCGGCATGGCGCGACTCGGCGTAGACATGTTCGCCCGTTTGGCCATTAACTCTCCAACGCTTCGTATCAGGTTGACAGACTCAACCGTGATTGTTGCGTCAGCAAAGCTGTCGCAGTCGCTGCAAGAGTTCGTGATGCAAACCACGGGTGCCCGTGAACCGGATGCTCGAATCAAAAACGTCAGTCTCTCCCTGCTAACGGCCGGGATGGAATTGCCCAGGAGGACCAGATCGAAATCACCGTGCCGGAAGTGATCGATCGCGTCCCTGATCGACCCTGCGGACGTGACGAAGTATCCAGCAGATTGCCAGACGGGGCTTTGACTTGCCAGAAGCGACGAATCCAAGCCAACGGCAAGGACGACCGTTAGGGGCACGAAGACCTCCAGATTTGGCAAACCTATCCTGACCGGACAGGGGAAGTTCGGCCTGTTATTCCTTTCATACCTTTTGAAAGGTCTCGAGGCTGCTCAATATTGCACACCTTTCTCCTTCTTTGTTTCCCTTGGACGGGCGTAATTGTGTGGCAGCCCCACCCTCCTTATCGATGCCACTGTCGGCCAGGCGCGAGGTCCGCGAACGGCGGATCCGGAGCGTGGAGAGATCGTCGGCGAATATCTGGTGGACTGCGAAAGAGCATGGGCGCGCGCTTCGCTCCATCTTCGATGGGAATTATGGTCACAGCGAATGATTCTTCAGGTAGTCAAGTGGGGTTGGCGCGCGGAAGCTATAGCGAAATCAGAGCGGTTGTACCGAAAGGCATGGCCCTCAAGTGGCCTTTCCCTTCCCTGGATCCCGCGGACAGGTTTTAGTCCGCCGGGTGGAAGTAAAGGCAACCTGGAACGCTCTAAACCGAGCACTGTTACCGTAATTCCGCTCTAGCCGCGGAGTACAACATTCAGGAGCGAACGATGGATTTGCAACTCGTCTTTATTAACGGCCAGGAAGCCGGATCTTCTGAACCTATTCATAAAGAAGCTGACGCGCAACCGGGAGGTGCCTGCCATGTCGGCCAGAGTCTCATGATTAACCTTGGAGATTACAGTCTTGAATGTGCCTCCCTCGCCGAAATGCGCAAGCAAGAGCAGAACCCGGGCTATCCTCTTTTCGCAGGGATCGAAGAGTTGGTCAACCAAAGCCTCATGATATCGGATGTTCCGCGCCAGCAAATATGCGACGTACAGTTCTGAGAAGGTTCGTTCCCGGTGAAGCGCAAGCATCATGGTCTTCTTGTCAATCTGCAAGAGTTCGCAGTCTACAAGTGCGTTTGCGGAGCCCATGCGCAAAGGCTGTCCAGCCAGGCCACCGTCTCCAAAAAACTCTCCCTCACTCAATATGCTCAGGGTCACTTCCTTGCCAAACTTTGATGCGACGGTGAGTCGAACCCTTCCTTTCTGGATGTAGAAGACTGTGCCGGCCGTGTCTCCCTGCGCGAAGATTGCTTGTTTCCTAAGAAAGGTCACGACTTTCACACCCTTGCCGATTGTGGCCGGGATTTTCCGTGGGTTGTGGTCGGAATTGTTTTTGGCGAACGTGGATTGCGCGATCAAGACCTCTCCTGTGCGGGTCTACACCCTCACTGCTTATATCGCAATGGTGATCACCAAATATGTTCACTTTTACTCATGATTGCGAAAGCGTAAGGCTTTCCGTCAATCAATGGCCCACTGCAGGTCTACAGAAATCTGCGGGGCCAGATCGGAGCGGCCAGTAGGTTCATGACATTGCCCTGTTGGAGACCTCGCCCATCGGAGTTCCAACAGCTTCCCGCGATACCGGCATAACTCGTTCTTCTTCAACCGCGGGTTTCAGGCTGGCGGTCTTGACATGACTTGCAAGGCCCAGCTTCTGAAGGAGAAGAATGCCATAGTAATTGACATCGATTTCATACCAGGCCAGCCCATGACGGACAGATACCGGATATGCGTGATGGTTGTTGTGCCATCCTTCCCCACCGGTCAGCAGCGCTACCCAAAAATTGTTTCGCGAGTCGTCGCTCGTGGAAAAGCGCCGTGTACCCCACAGATGTGTGACGGAATTGACCATCCAGGTGACGTGAAATCCGATCGTTGCAGGCAGGACTGCGCCCCATAGGAGCCAGGACCATCCTCCAAAGGCGAAAAACGTAATCCCAACGACGGTCAATGGAACCCAGTGATACTTATTGAGCCAGACATAGTAGCGCTCGCGGGCGAGATCCGGCGCATACTGCTTCAGCGTTTTTGATTCATTGCGAAGAGAGCCATTCAGAATCCATCCCATATGGGACCACCACTTTCCGTCACGCGGCGAGTGTGGATCTCCCTCCTTATCGGTGTATCTGTGATGCATGCGATGAACAGCGATCCAGTAAATGGGTCCGCCTTGGAGAGCAAGCGTACCGCAGGTGGCAATGCAATACTCCAACCACTTTGGAGTGGAGTATCCGCGGTGAGTCAGGAGACGATGGTAGCCCATCGCGATCCCAACATTCTCCGCCAGAACCCACACCACCAGAAACGCAACAAGGGCCGACCATCGAAAACAGAACAGAGCGGCCAGCGCGCCAAGGTGAAAGATGGCAAAGGTAATTACAAAGATCCAGTTCGTCCCGCTTCTCAACGCCTGAGAGTGAAGAGGTTTCTCGTTGTTAAGAACCATGGTAGGGGCGTGCGCGTTTTGCGAACTAAGAGAAGGCTGAGTTTGTATCACGATGATCCTCTGGATTCCTTGACTGCGCCCAGCGGGCAGGCGGCTTGCTTCGTCTTAGTTGACTTGCACGAAATGGCATCGCCCGCAGCAATGGTGCAAGGGACACCTCCGGGGATGAGAGGCTCAGCGGCCAGAATCGTCGCTGCCGCCATTGATTCGGGCACCCGCGAATAGTTTCTTTGAGTTGCAAGATCAAAACTGTTCAGTTTTGCTCAAGAATGGCTGACGAGGGAATTATTTTCCAGCGTTCATTGGTGATCGGTTTTTCGCAGTGGACAAGCGCCGCAATGGATCATTGCGAATCCAGCCAGGGGTTAAGCCGACAGCATCTTCCGGTTGCTCCAAGGAAAGTGTGTCATTTTGACCATCTTTCAGACGGAAGACTGTTCGATGATCGAAATCAACGGCAGCCAAGCGGCTGGCCAGCGACGCAGACGCTTGTGCGTCTCCAATGAGATTCACATCCGAGTTCAACCCCGCCCGCGCGTGAAGGAGAAGCAAGAAAATGGCAACAACATCTCGAACGACCACCTTTACCCCGCTCCACGACCGCATTCTCGTCCGCCGCGTCGAGGAGGGCGAAACGGTTCGCGGTGGCATCATCATCCCGGATAGCGCCAAGGAAAAGCCCCAAGAAGGCGAAGTCATCGCTGCCGGCAAAGGCAAGTCCAACGACGAAGGTAAGGTCTTCCCTCTGGACGTAAAAGCGGGGGACCGCGTGCTCTTCGGCAAGTACTCCGGCACCGAGATCAAGATCGACGGTGAGGAGCTCCTGATCATGCGCGAGGAAGAAGTCCTCGGCATCATCAAGAAGTAAATAGCCGGGCAACTCAGCATCCGAAAATCAGCGGGATTGAGGCTGATTAGCTGCGTCGATGCGGGAAAGCCCGTCCACTGAGCGTTGAAAACCGATAACCGAATTGGAGAGTTAGCAGCATGGCAAAGCAAATTCTGCAAGGTGAGGATTCCCGTCAGGCGATCCTGCGCGGCGTGAATACGATGGCGGACGCCGTCAAAGCGACGCTCGGACCCAAGGGCCGGAACGTTGTGATTGAGAAGAAGTTCGGTTCGCCCACCATCACCAAGGACGGCGTGACGGTGGCCAAGGAAATCGAACTGAAGGACCCGATGGAGAACGTCGGCGCGCAGCTGGTGAAGGAAGTCGCTTCAAAGACCTCGGACGTGGCCGGTGACGGCACCACGACAGCAACGGTTCTGGCCCAGTCCATCTTTCGCGAAGGCGTAAAGACGGTCGCGGCCGGCGCCAACCCGATGGCACTGAGGCGCGGTATCGAGAAGGCCGTGATTGTGATTAATGGCAGGCGCGACAAGGACGGCAAGTGGGTCGAAGATGGCGCACTGGGAAAGCTCTCCAGGCCCGTGGACGAGAGTGGAGTGGCCCAGGTGGGCGCGATCTCGGCCAATGGAGACCAAGAAATTGGTGAAATCATTGCCCAGGCGATGAAAACAGTCGGCAAGGACGGCGTCATTACTGTCGAGGATTCGAAGACAGGCCATACATTTCTTGAAACTGTGGAGGGAATGCAGTTTGATCGCGGCTACCTGAGCCCCTACTTCGTAACCGACCCCGGGCGCATGGAAGTAGTGCTGGACGAGCCCTCCATCCTGATCTTCGAGAAGAAGATCAGCAATTTGAAAGATCTGCTGCCGTTGTTGGAGCAGGTGGCCCGCAGCGGCAAGCCGCTCTTGATCATCGCTGAGGATGTTGAGGGTGAAGCCCTGGCTACCCTGGTGGTGAACAAGCTACGCGGCACCCTGAACTTGGCTGCCGTCAAGGCTCCCGGCTTCGGCGACCGCCGTAAGGCGATCCTCGGCGACATCGCCATCCTGACCGGCGGCGAGGCCATCACTGAGGATCTGGGCATCAAGCTGGAAGGCGTGAAGCTCGAGAATCTGGGCAAGGCGAAGCGCATCACCATTGACAAGGACAACACCACCATCATCGACGGGGCCGGCGATGCCATCAAGATCAAAGGCCGCGTTAGCGAGATCCGTACACAGATCGAGAAGACCACCTCGGACTACGACAAGGAAAAGCTCCAGGAGCGGCTGGCCAAGCTGGTGGGCGGCGTTGCCATCATCCAGGTGGGCGCTGCAACCGAGACCGAACTGAAGGAAAAGAAGGCTCGCGTTGAAGATGCTCTGCACGCAACCCGCGCGGCAGTCGAGGAAGGCATCGTCCCCGGCGGCGGCGTGGCCTTGGTTCGCGCCGTTCCGGCGGTCGACGCCCTCATCAAGACGCTCGAAGGCGACGAGAAGATTGGCGCGCAGATTGTGCGCCGTTCTCTCGAAGAGCCGTTGCGGCAGATCGTTGCCAACTCAGGCGAAGAAGGCGCTGTCGTCGTAGCCAAAGTCCTCGCATCCAAAGAGCAGAACTACGGATATAACGCCCTTACCGGCGTCTTCGAGGACCTGGTGAAGGCCGGCGTCATCGACCCGACTAAGGTGACTCGCACGGCACTCGAGAACGCAGCCTCGATCGCCGGTCTACTTCTCACCACTGAAGCCCTGGTTGCCGAGCTTCCCGAGCCCAAGGCTGCGGCCCCGGCCGGGGGCTACAACGGGATGGACGGCGGTTACTAGGACAGCCAAACGCGGGCACCCAAACTTCCGCTAGTCCCATGGATTGCTTCCGAATTGCGGCGGACTCGGGAGCGTATCTCTCTGTGCTGGCGGCGGCTTCGACGGTGCTGTTCACGACAGGCCTTTTCGCGGCGTGGTGGCCTGCTCGGAGGGCGGCGCGAGTCTAGCCGATGGAGACAATGCGAAGCGAACAAGGCGATTTGTGAGGATCGGGAACGATAAGTCTGCAAATCGTACCCTGCCTCCACCTTGTCGCCCGAATTGATCCAGAGAGAGGGTTCCAAAAATTCCCAAAGCCTCCGAAGACTCCTAAGCCTGGGATGCTGTCAAGCGACATGACCAGGGTTCCACCCGCATTCCAGTTGTCCGGGAACACCGGGTTGTTCGTTTCCCACCAATCTGTCCACTGCCTGTAATCCACCGTTGGAAAGTAACGGGGATAGTCCGGATAGGTGACCGTTGTCTGGCAGTGGCTGACCGGCACCAGTTGGTTCGGCACAAGCAAAGGATCTATCTCGCAAAGCCTTCGCCTGTATAAGATGACGGCCGCGCCCGACACCATCGTGCAATCGATTCAAGGTGGCACGACAACGCAGATGGACTACAATCCTCCTGATTTGGAAACGCCCGCCGACGCGCGCTGTCTTCTGGTGCGGGGTTCGGCGCGGCAAAGGAGGAAGATGAAAGGAATCCGGGAGTGCCATCGAATTTTTCATACGGCGATGCTGCGCGGCGCTTTCATGGCTGCGCTGCTGGCCGCAGCATCGTGCGGGGCAGGGCAATCATTTACAGGTAAATGGGCGGGATCGCAAAAAACTCTGGCCGATGGTGAGTTGGACCTGGTCATCCTTCAGCTCACGCAGTCTGGAGATCATGTCACAGGGACCATGAAGACTTTGGGGTTTCAGGGTGCTATTACAGGGTCAGTGACAGGCGGTCAACTTCAGTTGATGGCGCCTTGGAATCCCCAAAGGACGATGGCCACCGGCACACTTGTGGGAAAGGAACTTCACCTGGTGTGGCGCAACCGCAGCCTTATATTCAAACCTGCTACGGCCGCGGACGACATTCCGACACCGGCCTACATTCCTCCGCCTCCACTCAAGAAGATTGCTTATAACGGCCTGGCAAAAACACCACCGATGGGCTGGAACAGCTGGAACCTTTTTGCGGAAAAAATCGACGATGCGACGGTGCGCCAGATCGCCGACGAGATGGTCACGAACGGCATGCGCGACGCCGGCTACATCTATGTGAATATCGACGATACGTGGGAAGCCACGAGGGATGCACAGGGAAATTTGCCACCGAATCACAAGTTTCCCGACATGAAGGCACTGGCTGACTATGTGCATTCGAAGGGGCTGAAGCTGGGAATCTACACCTCGCCCGGTCCGCGCACATGCGGAGCATACCCGGGCAGCTACGGCCATGAGAAGCAGGACGCTGAAACCTTCGCGGCCTGGGGGATTGACTACGTAAAGTACGACTGGTGCAGCGCAGCCAGCATTTACAAGAACGATCAGCTTCAGGCTGTCTATCAAGAGATGGGCGAAGCGCTCGAGGAAACAGGGCGGCCTATCGTCTTCAGCCTTTGTGAATACGGGTTGGGCCACGTGGAGACGTGGGGACCTGATGTTGGCGGGAATCTTTGGCGCACGACAGACGATATTCGCGACGAGTGGGCGAGCATGATCGGTAATGCGCATCTCCAGATGGCGACGGCTCCCTATGCCGGGCCCGGCCACTGGAATGATCCGGACATGCTGGAAGTCGGCAACGGGCACATGACGACTGCTGAATACCAGACGCACATGAGCCTGTGGAGCCTGCTGGCAGCACCGCTTCTGGCGGGAAATGACATTCGGAACATGTCACAGGCGACGAAGGACATTTTGCTGAACCGCGAGGTGATCGCCATTGATCAGGACCCGCTGGGCAAGCAGGCGACGCGTGTTGCGCAGACGGCTGAAAGTGAGACGTGGCTGAAGCCGCTGGCGCAAGGCGGAGTCGCAGTGGGCGTAATCAACCTGAGCGATGGACCAAGGACATTGACCGTGGACGCTGCGGACTTAAAGCTGCCGAGCCCTTCGAGCCACACGCGCAACCTGTGGACGCACCAGGACGTGACCTTCACGCACGGCACGTACTCGGAAACTGTACCTTCGCACGGCATCCTGTTGCTGCGCGTTGGTCCAAACGCGGACTGACCGGGAAGCGGATGCAGTTCAGCGGGATCGCGGCTGCCAACGCAGCCGATATGCGTGGCAAGTGAATTTCGCCGCCTTGGGGCGGTCGTAAAATCTGTTTGAAGTCGCCCAGAGTCGAAAGCCTCTGCGAAGGAGGCACTCATGTTCCTGCGAGAATTGCTGGGGCAAGCAGAAAGGAGTTGCAAGCTGCCGGGCCTGACTTTATTGATCGGCGGTGCGCGGCCTGAATGCCATGCGATGGCAATCCGTGTCTTCCGGTGCATCGAGTCAACTTTGCTGTTCACGGCCGCCGCAATGCTTCTCCTGGCGCCGGCGTTGCGCGGGCAGCAGCCGAAGGACGCGACGTTGATCGGGGTAGTGCGCGATCCCGCCGGGAGGGCCGTCGCCGATGCGCAAGTGGTCCTTCGAGAAGAAGGATTGCCGGCATCACGAGAAACAGCCACCGATGCGGCCGGGCGCTTCACGTTTAACGAGGTAGCGACGGGCACATTTACCTTGACGGTGAGCTCGCGAACGCTGCGCAGTGCGCCAGTTGCGGTCACCGTGTCCACGCCCGGCGAGCAGCCACTGATCAACCTGGTACTGGGCGGGGCCGGCGCAACACAATCAGCGTCGGCGCCGCAAGATGCGAGCCAGGAGATGCAGTTTGCCGACAACCCCGACTTTGCCATCGCCGCGGTGACTGACTGGACGGCTGCGGGAGGACACGGTTCGGATTCGAGTTTGCGGACCAGTGAAGCGCTTACGCGCGATGCAGTGAACCTGAAATCCAGCAATACAGAATCCGCGGCCGCCGGCCTACATGGCGGAGCAGCCGAACTGGAGGGATCAGAAAGCGAATTGCGCTCGGCGGTGGCGAAAGATCCCAAAGGTTTCGAGGCAAATTCCAAGCTGGGGCGGTTTTATGTTCAGGCAGGCCGATACAAGGATGCGATTCCGCCTTTGCAGGCCGCGTACCAGGCCGAACCTTCCAGTTACGAGAACGAATATGACCTGGCGCAGGCGCTCAAAATGGCCGGTGACGCCGCGCAGGCGCGCGAGCATGTTCGCCGGTTGCTGGCGCGCAGCCCGAGCGCGGATCTGCACCGCATCGAGGGCGAGCTCGATGAAAAGCTCGGTGATCCGCTGTCGGCGGTGCGAGAGTTTCAGGCGGCGGCAAGCGAAAACCCCAGCGAGGATAACTACTTCGCCTGGGGTTCGGAGCTGCTGGTTCACCGTGCCATATGGCAGGCAAAAGAAGTTTTTGACGAAGGAACCAGGCTTTATCCGCAATCGGCGCGCATGCTGACCGCGCGTGGAGCGGCGCTGTTTGCCGGCGCACTCTACGACGAAGCCGCACTGGACCTCTGCCGGGCTTCCGATCTGAACCCGGAGAGCGAAGAGCCTTACCTGTTTATGGGGAAGATCGAGATTGCGGCGCCCGATCCCCTGCCCTGCGTGGTGGAAAAGCTGGCGCGATTTGAGAAGCTGCAACCCGCGAATTCACTGGCCAATTACTACTTTGCGATGGCTCTGTGGAAGCAGCAGGGCCAGGCACAGGATCCGCAGCTCCTGGAAAAAGTGAAAGCCATGCTTACACGGGCAGTGAGCCTCGATTCCAAATGCGCCGATGGCTACTTGGAGCTTGGGAACCTGAGCGCGGCTCAAAAGCAGTGGGAGCAGGCCGTTGGCCTATATCTGAAGGCGATCCAAGCCAACCCGGACTTGAGCGACGCGCATTATCGGCTGGGGGTCGCCTATGAGCGCGCGGGAGAGAATGCCAAAGCGAAAGAGCAGTTTCAACTGCACGATGCGATCGCCAGAGAACAGGCCGCGGAAATCCAGCGCCAGCGGGAGGCGGTGAAGCAGTTCCTGGTGGTTTTGCCCGGCCAGACTGCCAGGCCGCAGGCCCGATAATGTTTCGCCGGAACTCAACTGATGATGTGCAACCGTCCCGGTTCCGCGAAGACGGTGCACGCGGATCTTGCGCCCTTTGCAGCTGCATCAGGATGGGTGCGGTTTGAAAGTCGAAATAATTCCGCTACCCTCGCGAATGGTGAGAATCTGATTTGCCTTGATCCCGGTAAAGCGCTCGACCGTCTGCGTGGTCGGCCATTTCACTTCGATCAGATCGACTGTCTCCGCACGGCCCAGTCCGAAATGCAGCCGCAGGTCGCTTTGCGACATGACGCTGCCGCCGCTGTGCACTTCGTCGATCTGAGCATGCTTCCCGATGACTACACGCACGCGCGCCCCAATGGCGGTTCGGTTGCATTTTGTGCCAAGCAGCTTGATCTTGATCCAATTCTGCCTGTTGCCGCCCACATTGTGGAGCAGCGACGGAAGATCGTTCATGTTGTTGACAAGGACGTCGATGCCGCCATCGTTGTCGTAGTCGCCAAAGGCCGCACCACGGCTTGAGTAATGAGCAGTGATACCTGGCCCCATTTGTTTCGAAACGTCTTTGAAGCGGCCATTGCCCAGGTTCTTGTACACAATGCGCGGATTCTTAAATCTCTCGTTGATGTTGTAGTTGTCCACTTCGGGATAAACATGTCCATTGACCTGAATGATGTCGGGCCAGCCATCGTTGTCATAGTCCGCGAATCCGCACCCCCACGCCACGTAGTTGTTATTGATAGCAACCCCGGAACTTAAGGTTAGATCGCTGAAGGTTCCATCGCCGTTGTTGTGGTATAGGTCACAGGTGTCGTCAACGAAATTGGTTTTGAAGATGTCGAGCCAGCCGTCACAATCGTAGTCAGCCACACCGATGCCCATGCCGGCCTGCTCGTGGCCATCATCGTTATAGGCGCATCCCGCCATGACGGCCACATCGGTGAAGGTGCCGTCGTGGTTGTTCTTGAACATGATGCTTGGCTCCGAATCAACCGCGACATAAATATCGGGCCAGCCATCGTTATCGAAATCGTAGGAGACTGCAGTAATTGAATAGCGCGGACCTGTCTTCAGGATCCCGGCCTTCTCGGAAACTTCAGTGAATGTGCCGTCCCCGTTGTTGTGGTAGAGCATATTGGTGTCGCCGGGCAGGCCGCGTGGGCCGCACATGGTCGGAATGCCCTTCCACTGGCAGAAAGTCGTGTCGTCGAAGGATGGAGGCTTATCGGGATCGAGTTTGACGAAGTTACAGACGAATAGATCGAGATGCCCGTCACGGTCATAATCCAGAAAAGAACATCCTGTTCCCCAGCGACCCTTCTCCTGGTAGAGACCTGCCTTGCGCGATACGTCGGTAAACGTGCCGTCGCCGTTGTTATGAAACAGGATGTTTCGCCCCCAGAAAGTAGCGAACAGGTCGTCCCAGCCGTCGTTGTCGTAGTCTCCCACGCAGACGCCGGTCTGCCAACCGGATCGCGCAATTCCCGAATGTTCCGAGACATCGGTGAAGGTGCCGTCACGATTGTTCTTGTACAGCCGTGTTGTGGGGACCTGGCCCGGAGACCAATGCGCATCCAACCGGTTGCCATTCGTCAGGTAGATGTCGAGCCATCCGTCGTTGTCGTAGTCGAAAAAGGCGATGCCGCTGCCCTTGGTTTCGATGATGAGCCGCTTGTGGTTGATTCCGCCCCACACATTGGGAATATGCAATCCCGCTTGCTGGGCCACATCGAAATACTGGACCGGAGAAGCATCAGGAGCGACCGTTGCCGCTTCCACCGCGATCGGATTTCGCCACTTCCAGATTGGGGTCGCGAGGGCATCGAGAAGAGTACCGCCCAGAGCGACGAGAGAGGAACCGAGGAAATGCCTGCGTGGCAGAGTCATGGGGTGCGTTCATTATAGAAAGTCAGGTTTGATCCGGCGCGAGAACGACGGGGACGCCGGCGCTTTCATGCATTCGATGGTGGCGCAGGTTTGCGAGAATGGCGTCATTGCAGCATCTCCAAAGCTTGTTTTGCCGCGGCGTCACTGGGCTGCACTCGCAGCAGGTCGAGGAGCACTTCACGCGCCTTTTGCCGATCGTTCTGCATGGCATAGAGACGCGCCAGATTGAGGTAAGGCTGATCATACTGCGGCGCCACGCGGATGCCGGCTTTGAATTGTTCCTCCGCCCGCGCAAAGTCCTGACCGCGGACGAAGAGAACACCAAGGTTGTTCAACGCTTCAGCATAATCGGGACGCAGCGCGATGGCTTTCTCAAGATAGCCAGACGCCTGTTCGAGTTGGCCCTGCTGCGCATAGAGCATTCCGAAGCTGTAGTTCACTTCCGCATCGTCAGGCTGAATGCGCATTGCCTGATCGAAGCATTTCTGCGCGTTTTCAAAATCCTGTTGCCGGCGATAGACGTTTCCGAGGTTGAGAAGCGCGGTTGCATATTCGGGGCGCTGAGCGAGCGATTTTTGAAAATCGCGAATTGCCTCATCCGCATGGCCTGTTTGCGCGGCGATCATGCCGAGATTGTTCCACGCTTCAGGATAATCGGGCTTCAGCCGCAGAGTCTCCTCAAGGTATTGACGTGCCTTTGCGAAGTCGTTTTGCCCGAGCCGGAGAGTGCCGAGATTGTAATAGGCATCCGCGTTGTCGGGGCGGGTAGCGATGACCTCAAGAAACGATGCCGCAGCCTGGTCGAGGTAGCCATGCTGGAACATGGCGACACCGTAAGTAAAATCGTTGCGCCGGAATGCGTCCTGCACAAGCTGCCCCTCAAAAGGAAGCGCCTTGCGCATGCGTTCGGCCGCAGTCGATGGGACGGATTTCTTGTCATTGAGCACCTGGTCCAACGCGACGGGACCCTGATAGACCTTCACGATCATGCCTTGGCTGTCGAGCAGGAAGGAGACCGGCAGAGGGAGATCCCCGCGGCGGTCGAACAAGTGGCGATAGATGAGGTTGTAAATGCCCGCGGCTTCGGGCGACGCGAAAAGGACTGGAAAGGAGAAGCGCTCCTTCTCGATGAGCGAACGGGCTGCGGCAAGATCATTGGCGCTATCCACATTGACGGCGAGCGGAACGAGCGAAGCCGCAGCCAGCGCCGGGTTGCGTTGATGGAACAGGCGAAGTTGGTCGAGGCACTCCGCGCCTGCGGCGGACCAGAAATTCAGGAGCACAAAACGGCCCTGGTACGACTTGAGTTCATGCGGGTTCTGTTCCGTATCGAGCAACGAAAACTCGGGCGCCTTCAAGGGTTCGATGAGCCAGGTGCCGACCGCCTGGGGCAATTGTTCCGGTTCAGGCGACGGGCCGGCGTGCGCGTAGTCTGCCGGCGGGGATGCGAAGCCCATCGCATCGAACCGGCTTGAACCTTCCTCGATCTGTATGCGGTGATTCGCGGGCAGATCGTCAAAGTGCTGTACGAGGCCGTTGGGCCATTGAATGGTGGCGCGAATTTTGCCGCTCGGCGATCCGAGGCCAAAGCACAATTCCTTGGTGTGCTGGGCAAGGAATCCTGTTCCCGCCTGGAGGAACTTCGTCTGGCGCAGTTCGCCGGTTTCGACGGTAACTGCCGCGCCGATGGCGTCGCGGTTGCTCTTTGTGCCGCGCAGGCGAAACGAAATCGAGTCGCCAATCTCCTGCATCCCGTTGTGCAGAATCCGCAATTGGGGGGCGTTGCGGCTCTTCAGGATCACCTCCAAACGTCCGTCATGGTCGATATCCGCGAGCGCGAAGGTGCGGTCGTCCTCGGCAAAATCAAGGCCCGATGGCCCAGAGATCTCACTGAAAGTGCCGTCGTGGTTATTGGCAAACAGAACGTTCCGCGCATATCCGTGCCAGGTGCGGTCAGAGCGCACCAACTCGTTGATCGCGTTCCATCCTCGTTCGTAGGCCGGGGCCGAGGTTGCGTCCTCGGGCGACTTGTCCACAACCTGCCTCCAGAAGAAGCTTGCCAGGTCGTACTTCTCCGGTCCGGAAAGATAGCCGTTCGAAACATAGAGGTCCGAATAGCCATCGTGGTCGAAGTCGAAGAAGTCCGCGGACCACGACCAGCGGCCCATCTCGACCCCGGCATGGTGGCCGACATTCTCGAAAGTACCGTCTCCCCGGTTGCGATAGAGGGCATTGCCGCGCGCGTGGCGGCGATAAAGTTCGCGGATGCGCTCAGGCGCCGCGGCATGAAACTGCTGCTGCCCGCTGACCCGTTGTCCGGCGGCCTCCCACATGCTTGGAACGTAGACATCCTGGCGGCCGTCGTTGTCGAAATCGCACCAGGAGCAGCCCATACCGGCGCCGACTCCTTCGACACCGGCCTTAGCGGAAACGACTGTAAACGTCCCATCTCCGTTGTTGCGGTAAAGCTGGGAAGTTCCGAAGTCATTGGACACAAACAAGTCGGGCAGGCCATTGCCATTGGCGTCGCCCCAGGCGCAGGAGAAGGTGTAGCGGTCGTTGTCCCGATTCAGGCCGGCGGCTTCGGTCGTCTCGACAAATGTTGCGTTACCCTCGTTGTGGAAGAGGCAGTTTGGCGGACCGTCGCGGGCGTCGTAGTAGGGCACGGGATAGTGATACTGGTCGAGGCCCAAGTAGTACATGTACATGCAGAAGTACACGTCGAGCCGGCCGTCGCGATCGTAGTCCGCAACCGCGGCATGAGTAAATGTGCCTTGCGGCTGGCGCGCAAATCGGAATGCGTCGCGTTTGAGACGGAATTCGCCGTTTCCCTGGTTCACGTAGAGAAGAGGCCCCGTTCCGCAGACGACAAGAAGGTCTTGGTGCCCTTTGTTCTCGAAATCCGCAAATATCGCGCAGGCGGTATTGTCGAGAATGCCGACGCCGGCCTTTTCCGTCACGTCCTCGAAGGTTCCGTCCCCACGATCATGAAAAAGCCGGTTCGGCAAACCGGCGGATTGGCAAACATAGAAATCATCGAAGCCGTCATTGTCGAAGTCGCCCACCGCGACGCCGTTGTTGCAATAGACGTCCATCCCGATAGCGCCGTCGAGCACGGTGCGCCAGTAGTCTGCGCCGTGGAGCAATTGCCGGTTGTAGGAATCGGTTTTGCCCAGAGCCTGCGCCGTGACATCGACAAATACGGGACCCTTCGCCGTCGCGACAATTTCCTCGCCCGCTTCCCACTTGCGGGCCTTCCAGGCGCCGGGTTCGCTGCGGACCCACTCGGTGCGCCACGAGCCGATACGCTCTTCCTTGCGCGCACCACTCCGGGTCGACACCAGGTCGTAGCGGATTTCAGTACGCACGGAGAGAGGGTCTCCGGCGATCTGCTCAATGGCGAAGATTTCAAATTCTGCAGTCTCGATCTGAAGAGGCGCTGCCAGCCAACTTCGCAGGCTTTCGACAAACCGATCGCGGCCGCGCACCAGATCCGGCGCGAATTGCCGTCTGACGCTTTTGATGCCATAGCCGGAACGCAGCACAATCTCCTGAGCAGGCACAAGTGTGGAAGCCTCGATCGAGTCGTCGAGCGATTCGGCGAGGGCGGTCAGCCCCGCCGGAGCCGCCCTGAGAGCATCGCTCCATTTCTTCAGCGCGGAACCAATTTCATCGGCATACTTCTCGGTGATGTAGCCGTCGGAGCCGGGAGTTACGAGCGCGAGGATATCGGAAAGAGGAGATTTCGCCGGATAGTGGGGTGCCAGACGAAGATCGGCGATGGGAAGACCAGGTTGCCGAATCGAAGCCAAACTGGGAGGACCTGGCAGGAGCGATCCCGCAAAGAGCGGTGCAGCGTGAAGGGCCACCGGCGTCAGCGCCATGCCTTTTAGAATTTCCCGGCGAGTGAGGAGATGGTTTCCGTCCTTGCGGCGCGACGACATTCCAAGGTTTTCCTGGAAGAATCAGGATGTCCGCATCATAGCATCAGCCTAATTCCCTCCTTTCGCGCGAAACGATATCACCGCCGGGATCGGGATGCTCGACTGTTGGCGCAATCCGCCAATACCCGCTGAGAACCACTCCCGGCCGAGCGGGAGCCGACGTTGGCACAGGCTCACGATAGCCGGGCGGCGAAAAGAGGCTACGCCGTTGAAATAGCAGGAGTTATTCAGAAGAGTACACTTTGCATCGGGAAGGGTTTTATGCGAGCCGAATACGCCTGTGATCCTTCCTCAAACTTTTGGTTGACAAAAATTGTGCGAATGTACTAAGCTGCCCCCGAAAATCTGTAAGCGTTTACAGATGGCACTTCTCCGCCGACTCAACAGGAAAAGGCTTCAAAAAAACCAGTATTGCCCTCGGGAAACATTCACCGGTGGTACGACCAAAATCGCTGGAGGGTATTCGGATGCTTCGTGACTGCAAAAGAATGGGGTTGGGAAGAGCGATATACGGCATCGCTCTCCTTTGTGTGTCCTTCATGCTGCTGCCAGGCCAATTCGCATTTGGCCAGGTGGATGAAGGCTCGATTACGGGCACAGTTACGGATTCAACGGGTGCCGTGGTGCCGGACGCGCAGGTGACGCTGCTGAATACGGATCAGGGCATCGCTTTGCAAACGCGCACCGGTGCTACGGGTGTGTATACATTTTCCCCGGTTCGTATTGGACACTACACAATTTCGGTAACTGCGAAGGGCTTTGAAAAGACAACGCAGACAAATTTGACAGTTGAGGTTGCGCAGGCGCTGCAAGTGAACCTGGCGCTGAGACCGGGCGCGGCTACGGAGACAGTGGAAGTGACTGAGGCCCCTCCCCTGCTGCAAACCGAGGAAGCTTCGACGGGCCAGGTGATTGGGAGGCAGGAGGTAAATGACCTTCCTCTCAATGGGCGCAATTTCACGTTCCTGGCGCAACTCGGCGCAGGCATGCAGACCCCGGAGGCGGACACGCGCGGCAACGCGGCGTCCGGCGCCTTCTCTGCCAATGGCGAGCGGCCCGCGCAGAATAACTACCTGCTTGACGGCATCGACAACAACTCCGACAACGTAGACTTCCTCAACGGCACTAACTACGTGATCCTTCCGCCGCCGGATGCAATTCAGGAATTCAAGGTGCAGACCAGCGACTACAGCGCGCAGCTCGGCCGGGCAGCAGGCGCGGTCCTGAACGCCACAGTCAAGTCCGGCACTAATTCGCTGCACGGCGACGCGTGGGAATTCTTCCGCAATGACAAACTGGATGCGGCCGATTGGTTTGAGGACAACTCCACGACCCCGCACAAGGGCGAACTTCGTCTCAACCAGTTCGGAGCAACCATTGGCGGTCCCGTCATCAAGAACAAGTTCTTTTTCTTCGGCGACTACCAGGGCACGCGCCGCGTGCAGGGAACCTCAGGTAGCGCACCAGTGCCGACGCAGGCTGAGCAAAGCAGCAACTTCCAAAACCTGCAGGATGTCCTTACGCTGAACGCCGGAGCGGCCAAGACGGACATCCTGGGCCGCAGCATTCAGCGTGGCACGGTTCTCGACCCGGGCACGACCCGATTCGTAGCCAATGGAGCGGTCGATCCAGTATCCAGTTTGACGAACAGCTCCGGGTCCGACGGCTACGTGCGCGATCCGTTCAGCAGCCTGTGCGGTCCGGGAACCAAGACCTTTACCCTCGCTGCCTGTTCCGACTTGAACAAGCTTCCGGTCGCTCGCCTCGATCAAAACGCCGTGAAGCTTCTTCAGCTTTATCCGGCGGCGAATGCGGGCGCTCCCGTACTGGACATCTACCAGGCAAGTCCGGCCCTGTTTGAGCACGCCAATCAATTCGATACGCGCGAAGACTTCAACCCGAACGACGCAAACCAGATCTTCGCGCGCTTTAGCTACTCTGATGATCCGCAGTTCATTCCGGGACCGTTTAAGGGTGTAGCCGATGGCGGCGCATTCCAGCAGGGCGTCCAGACCGCGAAGTCGGCCCAGATGGTGGCGGCCTATACGCACGTATTCAGCCCCAACGTGGTGAACCAGGCGCGCGCCGGCTTTGCTCACCTGCACACCACGCGCGCCGGACCAGTCGCCACTCAGATGGGAATTCCTGCGCAATACGGAATCCAGGGCATTCCCCAGTTCGCCAATAATGGCGGCTTGACCCAGATCGTCACTACCGGCTTGCAGACGCTGGGCAGCAACCAATACCTGCCCTCCGACGAAGCCACGGCGACCATCCAGGTTCAAGACGATTTCACGCGCATTTATGGCAAGCACAGCTTCAAGATTGGTCTCGAGTTCCAGAACGCGAAATTCTCGACTCTGCAGCCTGTTGCATCGCACGGCACCTTCCAATACAGCGGCACTTATACAGATGTTCCGAATCAGGGAACCGTGAATGGCATAGCTCAGTTCCTGCTGACTCCCATCGCGGCGCCTGCGACGATTAACGGAAATCCGAACCCCAACGGCTATAGTTATTCCGGCGGTTCGCAGAGCGTTACCGCCTCGAACATCAACAAGACCTACGATGAGAAGAAGTATCTTGCCCTCTACTTACAGGACGATTGGAAGATGACTTCGAAGATGACGTTGAATCTGGGCGTCCGCTGGGATTACTTCGGCCCGATCAATGAAACAAACGGGGGGCAGGCAAACTTCGTACCCACAGGGTTGCCCGCGTATGGGCTCGGCAGTCCAACGTTCATCGTTCCGGCCAGCGGCAAAGACAATCGAACGCTTTCGACAAATGGCACCTGTTCCGGAACCGGGTGCTATGGCATGGTTGATCTACTGGCTGCGGATGGCATTACTCTGGACGTGACTAACAAGTACGGAGACGGAGTCCTGCAGACGCAAAAAACCAATTTTTCTCCTCGACTTGGCCTGAGTTACCAGATCGCGCGCAAGCTTGTGGGGCGCGGCGGCTTTGGGGTGTTCTATAACTCGTTTGAGAATCAGGGATACGGACCGAACATCGGCGAGAACTATCCTTTTGTGTTCAACTTCGGATACGGCGTGAATGCGAATCCCTCCGACCCGCATTCGGCCATTGTTTCGCAGGTTGCGCCGGTCAGTTACAACACCGCATTCTCGGGCTGCTCCACGGCTGGACCAGGCGGCACCGCGGTCGTCGAGTCCGGCTTCTCGTGTATACAATTCACGCCCGGCGTTGTGAACGCCAAGGGCGTGGGACTGCAGGGGCTGCAGTTCAACTACCTGACGCCGACTTCCTATGGCGCAAACCTTTCCTTCCAGTACTCCGTCACGCCTTCGCTGGCGTTGACGGCTGCGTATGTGTACACACACGACAACAACCTGCAGCACGGCATGGGCTACCACAATGTGACCCAGATTCTGCCTGCCGGTATCACCACTGGCGCCGGATGCACCTACGGAATCTTCTCCGGAGGAATTACTCCGACGAAGCAAAGCTGTTACCCATTCCCGGATTTCGGCGGCGGAAGCTACCAGGCGAACATCGGCGTAAGTTCGTATCACGGCCTGCAAACCACCCTTCAGCAACAATTTGCGAGTGGCCTGACCTTCCTGTTCACCTACACCTGGTCAAAGGCGATGTCGAATGCCGGCGATCTGCTGAACGGAACTAACGCGGACGCGCTCCGGGCCGTTGCTATCCCGGGTCTGGGTCCAAAATTCGACTACTCTTTGTCCGACTTCGATCTCCGCCAGGTCGTTCACTTCAGCGGCGGATACGAATTGCCTTTTGGGAAAGGCAAGCAATTCATGAACCACGGGGGCCTTGCCGACCAGGTCTTGGGAGGCTGGTCTACCAACTGGATCCTGACGTTGCAAGGCGGACAGCCGCTGGGGTTTGGCTGCCATACCGGCGTTGCCTCAGGTCCAGGCTGCAACGACATTATGGTTCCCGGCCAGAACCCGCAGCTCGGCATCAAAATCAAGAGCGCCGGCGGCGTTCATGATCCATTCTGGATCGGAAACCCCGCTGCCTTTACCCAAGCCTGCCTCCTGGGCGGAACGCCAACTGCTCCCACCTCGATTGCTGGCTCGGCGCCCAATTGTGTTCAGGTCACCGGGGCCGCGGCGCTGGGCTTCAAGCGCGATCAGATTCCGGGACCCGGATTCCATCGCCTTGATTTCTCGGTGTTCAAGAATTTCAAGTTGACCGAGAGGTTCATGCTTTCGTTCCGCTCGGAGTTCTACAACATCACCAACCATCCGAACTTCAATCAACCGAACTTCGGCGGAAACGGCGTGATAGCGGTCCCCAATTCGGGCGACTACACAAGCGCTACCTTCGGTGCAATCGGGTCGACCCGAGGTGCTCCGTTCAATCCCCGCCAGATTCAGTTCTCGGGAAAGGTATATTTCTAATGTCCTGTGAACCGCAAACGTAAAGAGGACTTGCGGTTCACAGTTCACAAATGATCAACTAAGAGGATGAACGCTCTGGCACGGCACGTTTAGCACGTGTCGTGCCAGAGTCTTCTTCGGGGTGCTTTGTTCAAGCGTGGAACAGGGAGGCAAGTTGTGGACAGGTTTCTGAGTCCTAGCGAGGTCTCGCGGCGCCTGAGTTTCAGCAGGCGCGAGTTTCTGCGCGGGGCAACGGGGGCTGTTCTGGGCTCGACTCTCACCGGTGCCAGTCCGTTTGTTTACGGCGAAGGATCGCGCAGGAAGCGCAAAGTTATTGTGATCACTTTTGGCGGCGGCGCACGAGACCAGGAGACCTTTGCGCCGCAAGGCCAGGAGAATATTCCGCACCTTCTGAACGAGCTTGCCCCGCAGTCCAGCTTCTTTACCCACGTGACCAATCAGGGAATCCTGGGACACTACGTGGCTACAGCGAGCCTGGCCACCGGAGTCTACGAAACTCTCAATAACTTCTCAGCCGTTCCGCCGGACCACCCCACCGTATTCGAGTATTTTCGCAAGGATTTGCGGCGGCCCTCATCCGACGCGTGGGTGGTTGCGCCGAGCAATGGTTTCAATCGCATTGGCGAGAGCGATTGCCGGTCCTACGGGCCTGGGCTGGGAGCCACAGTCATCCTGCCCAAGCATCTGCTGCAGGCCGCCAGCTCCGGCTCGGGACTCAGTTTGGACCATCTGCTCCTCGACAACTACGAGAACCCTCTGTACACGCCCACGCTGGGGGGCGGCGAGTTCGAATTGAACCAGTTGGACCAGATTCTGCGCCTCTCGGTGGGTGACTTTATGGAGCACGCGCGCACGCTATCCAGTCCCGATGAGCTTTCGGTTTATATTGCGAAGCGGTTGATGAAGGAGGAATCTCCCAGCCTGCTTTGGATCACGATGCATGACATGGATATTGCCCATTCCGGGGCCTATTCGCTCTACATCGAAGGAATCCGGCGTACCGACCGGCTATGCGGGGAACTCTGGGCGGCCGTCCAGAACGAGCCGGAATACAAGGACAACACGACGCTTTTCATCCTCCCCGACTTTGGCCGCGATGCCGATTACGATGCTGGCGGGAATGGATTTCAACACCATCGCACCGGCGACGCCGCCAGCCGCACAACCTGGATGATGGCGCTGGGTAGTGGTGTACGCGAGAAAGTGATCTACGACGAACCCATGCAATCCATAGACCTCGTCCCGAGTCTCGGCGCGATCATGGGCTTTTCGCCGCAGCTGGCGCAGGGAAAACCGATCAAGGAATTGCTATAAGCCGCATGCAGCCTTTGCATCTCGAACCCGAAGAGTTTGCCAAGTACCCGCCGGAGGCGCGCAAGCTGATCATCGCGCACCTGGACGCGATCCGGCAGCTACCCGTGAGTTTCGTGCCCAACCTGCTGCGGGAAGCAATCGATTACGATTTCAAATTTCCAGCGGAACGCTCTGCAATCGAAAAGGAACTCACGGTCATCAGCTCTCTTACCGCCGCGGAGCTTGAAGATTGGTTTCGCGGCTTCGCGCAGATCACTCTCTCGCCGGCGCTCGAGCGTTTCGATTGGGTAAATCAGCCGGCGCGATTTGCGGAACAGGAATCGGCTTATCTTTGGACGACGCATCAGCAGGACGCCTTTCGCGACGCCGCCACGGCATATGGCGCACGGTTGTTGGCAGCGGCGCCGCCCAGCGAGCCGCCTGTGCGAAGACTCGGCATCGCCATCATCGGGCAAGGCGTCGCCGCCTACGATGCGCCTCTCTTCCGCGACATTCGCGCGCAAGGGACCTTCTTCGGCAAGCTGGTTCCGGAAAATGGCCTGCAGCTTCTGCTCGCCGCGGTTGGCGCGCGCGCTAAAGCTCACCCCGTTCCCTATGGACATTGGTACGTGGATGGCGGTGATGCGGCCGAACAAAGCCCCCTGATCACCTGCGTATCCTATAAAGCTCTCGACGGCGCGCGCGCGGCGCTGCTCAAGAACATGCAGGCGGAAATCAGGCGTCCCGGCATGGGCCCTGAAGAATTGCGCACGCATCTCGCAGAGTTGATGCCTTCCGACCTGGGAATGGAAAAGGCGGGCGATCCCGTGCTCGACCGTTTTCAGGTGAAACTCCTCACCGAAGGCTCGGGTACGCAGATCTTCAGCACCACTTTTGCGCAGTGGACAGCGCGCGAGGCACTGCGGCGGGCACAACCGCTCACTTTGCTGGTCCGTTTCGCGCCGCGCCAGCGCCAGCGGCCCATGAGCGAGCTGCTTTCGAACTCCAATCCCAAGCCGGAGCTGGATTACACGGGATCGTTCATCGACGCCGATATGGGCGCCTTCTACCACTGGATCAATCAGCAGCGACTGCCGGGGGCGTCGCAATCGGTCTTCCTCGCCTGGTTTGAAGGTCACCAGCAAGCGGTTGTGGTATCTCCGAGTCTGCCCCGCGGCGTCGAATCGATGTCGGCGATCGATCTCGGAAAGCTCCTCGATCTGGCCTTGAGTTAATACCGTCAAAAGCATTGATTGGGGCTCATTCTCCGCATATAATTGGTTCACTTTCAATTGAAGATCCGGTCTGTAGCTGGACCCTCAGGAATTGGTGCCTGAGGAGGCGTGGTCATGGAGAACGGCCTTCTCGTTGACGCCTGTGCTGGCGCAAAGCTGTTCCGAGGCGATGAGTCTCCTCAGGATGCGTCCCGGCGTAGATTTCTGAGTGGGGCTGGCCTGCTCATCGCGGGAGCCATGCTTCCCGAAGCGCGTGCCGCGCAGAACCGGAAATCGGCTGGTTCCGGACACAAGGTCGTAGTGGCGATCGTCGGCGGCATCCGCCGGGCCGAAAGCTTTTCGCCTGAGGGATTGCAGTACATTCCTCACCTGGTCTCGGATCTCGGGCCGGATTCGTTGCTCTATCTGCATGCGCGTAACGACGGCGTCACTGCTCACTTCAACGCCATCTCGAGCATTCTCACAGGCAACTGGCAGCGCGTGGACGACTGGGGCAACCAGGCCCCTGCAACTCCGACCCTGTTCGAACAGTACCGCAAAAATCTGCGCGCCGAAGCGGCAGAGACGTGGCTTGTTGCCAGCAACAAAGCGCTCACCAGCCGGATTGGCGCAAGCACTGCCTCATACTACGGACCGGAATTCGGAGCCAATGTCGTTTTTCCCAAGCAGCTGATGCTGATGGCGATTGTGAACGCGCTGCGCAACGGCCGCACCAGGGACATGGCCGATCGCGACAAAGTTGAGGCTGAGCTGGAGACCGCCATGGCCGGAAGCAATTACGAGGGGCTGGGCTGGAACGTATTTGACGCGGCAGACCAGCTCGATCCCCGGGTGCGCGCCTCCATCGAGACGGCCATCGCCGACTTTGTTCACGGTGGGGGACCGACTTCAGGTGACGAACTCACTTTCTTCATGACCAGGGAAATCATGCGCAAGTTCGCCCCGAGCCTGCTCGTGACTGTGCTCTCCGACGTGGAAGTAGCGCACTTTGGTTCCTATGCCATGCATCTGGCGGGAATCAGGACAGCCGACCGGCTTGTGTATCAGCTCTGGCAGGAGATCGAGGCCAATCCCGAGTATCGAGACAAGACCACCTTCCTCATTCTGCCCGAGTTCGGGCGCGACCCCGACGGCTCTTCCACAAACGGATTTTTCAATCATCGCGCCGACGAGGACTCGACACGCGACACGTGGGCAATGGCACTGGGCGCTGGCGTTGACCAGCCTGCGATTGTGGAACGGCCGATCCGACAAGTCGATCTCTGCCCCAGCCTGGCTGCTTTGCTTGGCTGCCGCCCGCTGGAATCACAGGGAGCAAGCCTGCCGGAGCTTCGCGGCTGAAGGCGCTAAAGCGTCGGCCCGAAGGAGAAAATCGATGGAAGCGTCAAAGAAACTGCCGCAGGAACTGCAGGACGCGCTCCGGGATGGTGTTCTCAAGCGGCTTCCTTTGACCTTTCTCCCTTTTGTCAACCAGCAGCTTCGCGAGTGGGACTTCCTTTTCCCCAACGAAAGGCGGTCGACGGAGAACCTCATCCTTTACGTAAACAGCCGCGATCCCGGCCAATCTGCCGCGCTCTTCCGCGATGTGGTTCGCCTTGAAAAGGAGATGGGCGTCCGGCAATGGCAGTTCTCGACAGAGGAGCAAACCATTCAGAACTCCTCTCAGCTGGCCCGCTCGCCGCAGTTTCAGCAGTGGCGCCAGGCGGTGCAAGCGGTCTATGACGAGGCTGATCGCCACGCAATGCAAACCAGTGGCGGGCGGGTCAAGCCACGCAATCGCGCGATTGTGCTGGACATCCCTGCATCTCTTCCGATGGAAGAGGCGGAGGCTTGGCGCCATTGGCACGGAACGGGCAGGCGCGTGAAGTTGCAGCCGCTGGCTCCAGGGCTTTCGCACGGTGGGCTGGATGGCGTGCTTACCGGCTTGATTGCTAATGTCGTCCAGGCTGGTGGATCGTCGAATCCACGGGAAAACTCCACAGAAGAATCGCCGGCGGAATCGTGGGTCATTGATGGAGCGAGCAGCCTGGTGGATGCGTGCCTCGCGGAGGTACCGTCAGCCGCGCCTTCGCGCGCCATTCTGCTGAGCTACGCAAGATTGGATCCCTGCCGTGAGATTCTTTCTCACGAAATGAACAATATGCGCAAAGACCTGTCGGATGCAGACTCCGTATACGATCATTTGCGCAAGGTGGACGTGACGCCCTTTTGCCCACCGGAAGTTGCCAGGGACCCGGCGGTGCGGGAGTTTGTTCGGGCGCTTTATCTGAGCGGCAACGGTGCCGTGATCTTCGGCAATTCCTTTGTGGAGTGGGCTGCCTCGGAGGCTCTGAGGCGGGCGCGTCCCCGCTTGCTGGCGGCAAGATTCACTGTGCGCAGCAAGCCCAAGCCGTTCACGGGCGTGGCCGTATTCGAGAACCCCGACCAGGTCAATCCGCTTCCCGCTGTCGACGATAATCTCGGGAGCGCGGTGGACGCAGAGATTCTGGCTGTTTACATCTGGCTGGCGGCCATACGCTATGAGGAGTACAGGCAGTCCACCGTCTGCGTCTGTATCGCTGAGAGCCTTGGCGAAGTCTACCTCATTGCGCCGCCGGAGTTTGCGTTGCGAGAAATAGCCGAGCCGCTTCCCCTGGAGCAATTAGCTGATTCGCTGCGGTTGTGGCTTGCATAACGCGGCGTGCGGCGCAGCAATGGCGTCTCCTCCGCTGCCCACTGGACTGCCTCACCTCTGAACGCGATGCAAGACCACCGGAATCGCCGATGGTATGCGACGTCGATTGCCGATTGACGGATCCGATCCATCCGGCGGAGGCCCAATGGCCGGCCCCTCACCGGACGCATTTTCAGGAGGGCGCATACGGAATGGGAAGGCGATCGTGCGATCGAGCTCGATCCGGTCCCCGTTCAGCGTACCTGAGTAGGTGCTTCTTCCTGCTTTGAAGGAAATGCGGCTCCCGTTTACCTGGCCGTCTTCAATTGGCGCGGGCACATCGCTGCCGCCAAAGAATCCGCCTTCACCGCCTTCCACACTTCCCGCCAGACCGTTTCCGCTCTGGCGAAGCGAAAATACCATGTCGCCGCTTCCGGCGAGGAGCTGGAGCATGGGAGTGTTTGCGTTCCCGGAGGGAGGCTCGGGCCGCCACAAACCCGTAATGCCCGCTCCTTGCGGTACCTCCCGCTCCCAGGTTGCGATCTGCGGTCGAAGTGCGATCGCTTTGGCCTCGATGGTCACGTGAGCGGGAGTCAGTCCAGGCGACGCAGCGTCGACCGTGATCTCCCCATCTTTCTTCAGTGATTGAACGAGCGCCATGCAGAGGCCGGAGAAAGCCTTGCGCGACGATCCTTTGTCTGGTGCATGATCGGTGGGATCGCCATTGCCGACGCCGATGAGCTTGCCCGCACCCGTGACAGTGAAAGCAACTTCGTTGTCGGTAATGGGCACGACCCGGCCGTGCGCGTCCTGCACCTCGACCGCAAACATGGCGACATCCTCTCCGTCGGCGGATACCTCGCTGCGATCCGCATGCATCACCAGCTTTGCCGCGGGGCCGGTGGTTTCTCGCCTGTCTGTCATGACCACCTTGTCCCCCTTGTATCCACGCGCCTCCAGGTTACCGGGCGCGTATTTCACGATCCACGCCGGATGCAGATTCTTCTTCACTTCCTGTGTGCCGAGGCTCGCTCCGTTCAGGAGCAACTCGACCTTATCCAGATTCGAGTAAACCCAAACCGCAATCTCCTTGCCCTCCATTCCCGGCCAGTTCCAATGCGGAAAGACGTGGAGCACGGGCTTTTCGGTCCACCAGGATTGGTAGTAGTAAAAGGAGTCCTTGGGAAAACCGCAGGTGTCGATAATTCCATACTGGGAGCTGATGTTGGGCCATTGATAGGGCGAGGGCTCGCCGCGATAATCGAAGCCCGTCCACACAAACCCACCTGCAAGCCATGGCTGCGCATCGCAAAAGCTCCACCATCCCACGGCAGAGGCGCGCCCCGTCGTGGTGTAGGGATCATAGGAGCCGACGTAACCCTTCTCGGGGTCGGTCACATAAATGCCGCGCGTGCATACCGCGCTCACCGTCTCCGTTCCGATCACCGGGCGGTCGGGATGAGCATCGTGATACGCCTTCGCCTGCGGGTCCATGTAGTTGTAGCCAATGACGTCGCAAACCGCCAGCCCGCCAGTTCCGATGGCACCGGTGGGCGCGATCGATACGGGCCGCGAGCCATCCTCTTCGGTCGCCACTTCCTTCATCGCGGTCAGGATCGGCACGCCTCTCTCCCCGTTGGACTGGCGCTCTTCATTGCCCATCGACCACATGAAGACGCTCGGGCGGTTGCGGTCGCGACGCACCAGATTCCTGAACTGGCTCAGACCTTCCGGATTCGACGACATCATGCGCGTCTCATCGAAAACCAGCATGCCCAGCTTGTCACAGGCGTCCAGCAGCTCCGTCGTTGGCGGATTGTGCGAGGTGCGAATGGCGTTGCAGCCCATCTCTTTCAGCTTGCGAATACGGTAATACTGCACGGCATCCGGTAGCGCCGCGCCCAGGCCTGCATGATCCTGGTGATTACAGGTTCCCTTCACCTTTACGTGCTCGCCGTTGAGAAAGAGCCCCTGCGCCGGATCGACTTTGAACGTGCGTATGCCGAACGGTGTCTCATAACGATCGACCACCTGGCCGCCGGCTCTGATTTCAGTGACCAGAGTGTAGAGGTTTCTCTCCTCGAGCGACCAGAGCAGCGGACGCTCTACCGTGATCTTCTGCTCGTAGGTTTGCCTTCCTTGCGGCGAAATGGCGGAGGGTGCTGTGGCGTCCTTTGCAACGGGCTTGCCGGACGGGTCGAGGATCGTGGAGACGACGCGCGCGTTCGCTGCGGCTTGGCCGTCGTTATTCACCTCGGTGCGAACGGAAAGAGCGGCTTCAGCGCGGCGCACGTCCGCGGCAACGAACGTTCCCCATTTCTTCACGTGGATTGGATTCGTTTTCACCAGCCACACATGCCGGTAGATTCCCGCGCCCTCATAGAACCAGCCGTCGCTCAGGGTGGCATCCACCCTGACCAGCAGGACATTCCTTCCGCCGGGGTTGATGAAGTCCGTCACGTCGAAGCTGAAGGGATCGTATCCGCCGCTGTGGCGGCCCACATAAAAGCCATTGCAGACCACCATGGTCTCGCGGTAGGCGCCATCAAATTCCACGGTGATGCGCCGGTTTGCATCCTCAGGCGCAAGTTCGAAGACGCGGCGATACCACCCGACGCTGGTCGCCGGGTAATTCCGTCCCAGCGGATAAAATCCCTTGCTGGCTAGAGCCGCGTCATTCTGGAATGGCAGCTCCACGGCCCAATCGTGGGGCAGGTCCACCGGCTTCCAGTTGCCGTCATCGAATGCAATTGAACTTGCTGGAAGAAAGTTGCCGGTTTTTTGAAAATTGCCGGATTGTCCTAATCCGAAATCGAAGTCCTTGGACGAATCATCGGCGTTACCAAGGTGGAAGCTCCAGCCGAAATCCAAAAGGAGGCGATCCCTGCCCGCGTTGCGCGCCGCGGACGATGGAGCTGCCAGGTTCGCCGATTCCTCGGGTGTTTGCGGAGAAAGAGGACCGGAGCTTTCCCCCGCCGCATTGATGGCGGTGCTGATGGGAGACACACCCTGGGCCGCCGCCGCAGCAGGGATCAACAACCCGGTTTTCAATAGATTTCGGCGTGATAACGTTTCCATTTGCCCTCCAGTTTCTACCTGATTCTCAATTTCCAGCGAGTATATACCCCGCCCTTCATCCGGTGTCCAGCAAGAATTGGATTACAAGTCTTCCTTTGCAGAAAAGATTCCGAAGGGGCTACCGGAGCGGATTGTTGCGTGCCCCGGTCATTATCATGCCGAGGGCCAGCCGGACAGTCCTCAAAGTACGGTGGCGCGTCACTTCGGACCGAATCGGAAGATCATGGCGCTTGCCGTGAAGTAAGTCAACATGGCCGCACGCAATTCACCGAATCTGTTCGCAACACGGATCACCACCTTCAGAGACGCTAGCCGCGGTTGGAATCCGCTGCATGAAGCGTATTGCTCGATCCTGTATTCTTCGGAAGTAGGTACCATGGCTGACTTGGTCGGAGACTCATCGCCTGCGTCCCGCCTCATATATGTTGATGTCGAGGTCCGTCGCATCGTTCTCACGGGATTTATGGGCGCGGGCAAATCAACGGTGGGCCGACTGCTCGCCGACCGTACTGGGTGGGAGTTGCTCGACCTCGATACTCACATTGAAACGACGACAGGCAAGAACGCGCGAGAACTTTTCGACGTCCTCGGCGAGTCCGGATTCCGCCAACTGGAGTCGGATCTCTGGGGCGCCGTATTGCAGCGGTCCCGGGCGATTATTTCGCCGGGCGGAGCGGTAATCGATAAACTCGCAAATCAAAGCGTTCTTGCACAGAGTGCGGGCAGCTTCGTTGTCTTTCTCGATGCGCCGTTTCAGACGCTCATCGATCGCTGCCTCCAACAGGAGAGGCAGGAGGGTGGTATTTATCGTCCGTTACTGCACGAAACTGAGAGTGCCACGGCGCGATATTTGGAGCGGAGGGCGCTGTACGCGAGCCACGCGCATCGAGTGATTGATGTTGCGGACAAATCACCGGAAGTGATTGCACAGGGCATCTGGCAAGCCGTGTTTGCGACGCGATGAGCGGCCTCTTTGGAGATCGAAGAACTGCAGATCGTTAAGTCTTTCGAACTGGTGCACCGGCGTACGGAAGACAGTACCCGACACAAGGCGGTTGAGTCCGCGCTGCCGCAGGCCGGGTACCGGTCGCCTTCGGTCCGGACACGAAGAAGAATGCGATGACAGCAACCGTTTGAAGATCAGGTTTGTTGGTCAGGCCGGGTACGGCCACTTATTCAAGCGTATACGATATTGAGCACACAAGCGGGTATAGCGTCAGAGCGAGCGCGTTTCTAAACCTACGGTTTGTGAACGGCCGAATCACCCGGATTCGGCCGTTTCACAAACTATGGGTCACGGTAGAGCCCCTTGGGAATGCTCAGACCTAACCTCCGGCTTGATTCGGTCCAGGAAAAGACGGCTAGGAAGAAAACGGCTTTTTGTAACGAATCCCTTGTTCCATGGCTTTATTCATATGAATGCACAATCCATGGACATCCCGCCGAACAGGCTCTCACAAATTCTGGCCTCCGGGCGTTTATCTCTTGCTTTGCATGGCGGGGCTAGCCGCAGCAGCGCAGGAACCGCTGACACTTCGCCAAGCCGTTAATCAGGCTCTGGGGCAAAGCCCCGAGGCTGCGATTGCGCGCGCCGACCAACGGGAGTCCAAGTCGGCAACAGCGATGGCGCGGGTCCGGCTTCTTCCGCAACTCAGTTTCACTGAAGATATCTCCCGTGGTAACGATCCCGTCTATGCTTTCGGCACCCGTCTTCGACAGCGACAGTTCACGCAAGCCGAATTTGCACTGAACGCACTGAACTTTCCCCAGCCGATCGGAAATTTCTCATCGCGTTTCTCGGGCTCGTGGATGGCCTTCGATTCCTTCAAAACTCAGAAAGAAATTCACCGTGCCGATCTCCTCAAAGAGAGCTCCTCCTCGTCTTCCGATGCGACGGACCAGGAAATCACGTTTCGGGTTGTCGAGGCGTACCAGGCCGTGCTGTACGCGGAGCGGGAAATCGATGTCGCGCAGCATGAGCAGGAGACGGCGGCGGCGCTGTTGGCATCGGTCGAAGATCACGTCAAGGCCGGGCTTGCGGTGGAGTCGGACCAAATGGCAGCCCAAGTAAATGTGGCTGCGCGCAAAGAAGAATTGATTGCGGCGCAGGGCGATCTGGAACTGGCGTGGGCTGAGCTGCGCGGGGCGATGGGAGCTCCGAATCTTCAGGCATCCGAATTGAAACCGATCGAACCGCATACATTCCCGCAGCTTGCGCTGGAACAGGAACTGGCATCGGCCGTAAAAGCGCGGCCCGATCTGATCGCCAAGCGGCAGGCGCAAGCGGCGCAAGCGTTAGCGCTGGGCTCTGCGAAGTCTGACTTTGGCCCTCGCGTAAGCGCCTACGGAAACTGGGAGGAAGATCGGACATCGTTTGCCGGTTCAGGCGGAAACAACTGGGTGGCCGGCGTCCAGATCAGCATTGACATATTGCCCTTCGGCAAGCGCGCTGACCTTGAACGCGAAAGTGTCGCGAAGCAGCGAATCGACGCGGAACTGGCCGCTTCGCAGCAGCATGTGCAGCTTGAAGTGAACCGGGCGCATATTCATCGGCAGACAGCAGCACTTTCACTGGAGACGGCACAGGCAGCGATGGACCAATCGGCTGAGAGTCTTCGCATCGTCAAGAATCGCTATGGCGCGGGTCTTGCCACAATCACCGACCTGCTGCGGGCCGAGGATGCTGAAAGGCAAAGCCAAACCAACTACTGGCATGCAGTCTACGGCAATGTGATGGCCTATGCGGAACTGCTCTATACGACCGGGATACTGACTCCCGATGCAGCGGAGGAATTGCAATGAAGAGTTTCATCGGGGTGAGTCTGCTTGCGGCCTCCACGGCAATGATAGCCGGCTGTCATGGCAGCGAATCAGCCACTGCAGCTGCCGTCGAAATCATGCATGCGCGGGTTGTTGAGAGCCAGCAGCGCGAGGTGCCTGTCAACGTGCGCGCTACGGGAGTCGTTCACGCTCGTGAGACCGCACTCGTGTCCGCACAGGTTCCCGGCCAAATCCAGCAGATAGCAGTGCGCGAAGGAGACATGGTGAGAGCAGGACAAACCCTGGCGGTACTCGATGACGCGGCACAGCGTGCTGCCGTCAATCAGGCGCAGGCGGGAGTGAAGGCGGCGCAAAGCCAACAAGCGGCCGCACAAACTGACGCCGGCCTGGCGGCCAGTACTTTAGGGCGCTACCAGCAACTTCAGGCCGAGAAGAGCGTGAGCCCGCAGGAGATGGATGAAATCTCACGGAAGGCGGAGGCAGCAGCGGCCAGGCTGGACGCCGTGCGCGCGCAGACCGAAGCGGCACAAGCTGAGGAAAGCAGCGCGCGCACCATGCTCGGCTACACACGCTTGCTGGCGCCCTTCGCCGGCGTTGTGACGGCACGTATGGCCGATCCAGGAACGATGGCTTCACCAGGAGTGCCCTTGCTTCAGATTGATCAGGCCGGAGTTCTACAAATGCAGGCTACGGTGGATCAGTCGGAGATTGGAGCTATCCACAAAGGGATGAAGGCGCAGGTGGCGATCGATGGTGCATCCACCGCGAATTCCGTAGGTACGATCGCGGAGATCGTTCCGGTTGCGGATCCTTCAACCCACAGTTTTCTTGTCAAGATCGACCTGCCTTCCTCAAGCCAACTGCACGCCGGCATGTACGGAACAGCGGAGTTTGCCAACGGCGTCCGCAATGCAATTCTCATTCCGCGTTCCGCAGCCGTGACGCGCGGCTCATTGGACTGCGTTTACGCTCTCGACAGCCAGGGAATTGCGCTACTCCGTTATGTCACCCTCGGCGCGCCTCAAGGTGATCTCGTTGAGGTTCTATCGGGCATCTCTGCAGGCGAAAAGCTTGTGGATGCACCCTCCGACCGCGACCTTGCCGGCAAGCGCATTGAGGTTCAACCATGAAGCAGGACCTCGGGCTTGCCGGGCGGCTGGCACATGCATTCCTCAATTCAAAGTTGACGCCACTCTTCATTTCTGCATCGCTGGCATTGGGAGCCTTCGCAGTTGCAATCATTCCCCGCGAAGAAGAGCCGCAGATCCTCGTTCCGATGCTGGACATTACTACCGCGATGCCGGGCGCCCCTCCCGCCGAAGTGGAGGAGCGTGTCACGCTGCCGATCGAGAATCTCGTGCATCAGATCTCCGGGGTCGAGTATGTGTACTCGACTTCGTCTCCAGGGCAGAGCCTGGTGATCGTACGCTTCCTGGTCGGCACGCCGCAAGAAGATGCCCTGATCAAGGTCTACAGCAAGCTTTACTCGAATTTCGATCGTATGCCGCCGGGAGTGTCGCAGCCGCTTATCAAGGCTCGTTCCATTGATGATGTCCCGATCCTCGCTTTGACGATTTGGGGCGAGCATTACGACGGCTTTCAACTGCGCGCGCTCGCCGCCGAAATCCAGCACAACATCGAGCAGATCTCCGATGTTTCAGAAACAACCATTATCGGCGGTCTTCCGCGCACCATGCGCGTGGTTCTCAGCACAGAAAAGTTGAGCGCTTACGGCCTATCACCCTTTGCCATCGTGGGGCATCTGCAAGCCGCAAACGCCAGCGTGCAGGCAGGGAGCTTCGCTGAAAACAACAAGGACATCCAGGTGGATGCTGGCAACCTCTTTACTCGCCGCGAAGATTTGGAATCGGTGGTAGTGGGCGTTGTTGGCGGGCGGCCAGTTTACCTGCGCGATGTTGCCGAAAAGATTGTCGACGGGCCTGCGGACCCAACGGATTATGTGGCCTACGGCACGACGAACTCGGGCGCATCGGCGCCGCGCCAGTTCCCTGCTGTGACCATCACTGTAGCCAAGCGCAAAGGTACAAACGCCACCGATATTGCCAACGCCGTTCTCAAGAGCGTTCACCGCATGCAGGGTGTAACCATACCCAACGACGTGGCAGTAACGACCACTCGAAACTACGGAGAAACGGCAAAGAACAAGTCAGACGAGTTGCTTGAGCACTTGCTGTTGGCGACGCTGTCAGTTACCTTGCTGGTCGCGATCTTCCTGGGGTGGCGCGAGTCGGGCGTCGTGCTCCTCGCAATTCCTGTCACGCTCGCCCTTACCATGTCTGTGTTCTACTTCCTCGGCTACACCATCAATCGCGTTACGCTCTTCGCATTGATATTCAGCATAGGCATTCTTGTCGATGACGCCATCGTTGTGGTCGAAAACATGGTGCGCCACTTCCGGCTCAGGGAAAACCATGGCCGGTCGATGAGCGAAGTTGCGGTCGAAGCTGTGGCAGAGGTGGGCAACCCTACCATTTTGGCTACCTTTGCCGTGATCGCGGCAGTATTACCAATGGCCTTTGTTCGCGGCCTGATGGGGCCCTACATGCGGCCGATTCCCGTAGGGGCCTCCGCGGCCATGCTTTTCTCGCTCCTCGTTGCCTTTGTGGTTTCACCGTGGGCAGCCCTCCGCCTCGTTGGCAGGCATCTTGAAGGAGCCAAATTGCTGGAGCCGGAGACCGAGAACTGGCGCACCAGGCTCTATCGCCGGATTATGACGCCTCTGATCCGATCTGCGCGCAATCGGGCCCTGTTCTTCATCGCAGTGGGGGCGTTGCTTCTGATTTCAGTGGCCCTGGTTCCGCTGGGATTGGTACGCGTAAAGATGTTGCCGTTCGACAACAAGAGCGAGCTGCAGGTGGTGATTAATATGCCCGACGGCACGCCGCTCGAACAAACCGCTCGAGTCGCACAGGCGTTGGGCGAAGAACTTGCGCGCCAACCGGATGTACTAAATTACCAGATCTATGCCGGAACGTCAGGCCCTTACAACTTCAACGGGCTAGTGCGCCATTACTACATGCGCCGGCAGCCGAATCAGGCCGACATTCAGGTGAACCTGTTGCCCGCCAAGCAGCGCAGCATGCAGAGCCATGCTATCGCAAAACGTCTGCGCCCGTTGCTGGATTCGATTGGCAATGCATACGGCGCGCGCATTCAAGTGAGCGAAGTTCCGCCGGGGCCGCCAGTTGTGCAAACTCTTGTGGCGGAGGTGTACGGTCCCGACCTGGCCGGTCAAACTCAGGTTGCTCAGCAGATCAAGTCGATTTTCCTGCAAACTTCGGGCGTTGTTGACGTCGACTGGTACGTCGAAGGCCCCGAGCCCAAACTGATCTTGCACGCAGATGAGGTCAAAGCGGCCGAACACGGCATCGCTGTCTCCGACGTAGCTTATGCTTTGGCGCTTGCGACCTCAGGAACTGAGGTCGGCCTGATCCACGATCAAACCGCGCGTGAGCCGGTGCCCGCAATCGTCGAAATTGACCGGGCCGATCGTTCCTCAGAGCAAGGGCTCGAGGATATCCGTTTGCCCGGTGCCAACGGCGGCATGATCTCACTACGCGAGCTGGTCACGATCGAGCGCAAGACCATCGAGCCCAGCATCTACCACAAGAATCTGCGCCGCGTTGTTTATGTCACGGGCGACGTCGCCGGTGCTGAAGAGAGCCCGGTCTACGCAATTCTTAAGATGAACAAGGAATTAGACCATCTCACTCTTCCCGCCGGATACACCCTGACCCGTTACAACGCCTCAATGCCGGATTCTACCGACCACTACTCGATGAAATGGGATGGCGAGTGGCACATCACAATCGAGGTTTTCCGCGACATGGGGCTCGCATTCGCCGCCGTGCTTGTTCTCATCTACGTTCTTGTAGTCGGTTGGTTCCGCTCTTTCATCGTTCCGCTGATCATCATGGCGCCCATTCCCCTTACCCTCGTCGGCATCATGCCTGCCCATGCCATTCTGGGCGCATTCTTCACGGCAACATCAATGATCGGCTTCATTGCCGGCGCCGGTATCATCGTGCGCAATTCGATCATCCTCGTCGATTTCATCGAACTTCGGATTGGCCAGGGAATGCCGCTGGCAGAAGCGGTGATTGACGCCGGCGCGACACGCTTTCGGCCCATGCTGCTTACCGCGGCCGCGGTGGTTGTCGGCGCAAGCGTCATTCTCACCGACCCAATCTTTCAAGGGCTTGCCCTGTCATTGATCGCCGGCGCGGTGGCCTCGACATTCCTCTCCTGGCCGACCATTCCGGTACTTTACTTCATCGTTCATTCCCGGCATCAATCGGAGGCCGAGCCCCAATCCAATTCCAATCGAGGAGACTCGTTATGACAGTTGAACGCGGTTTGCGTCTTATGGCGGGTGTCATGGTGCTGTTATCGCTTACCCTTGCTCATTACTTTTCGCTTTACTGGCTATGGCTGACAGTATTCGCTGGGCTTAATCTGCTTCAGTCTGGTTTCACAAACTGGTGTCCCGCCATGGCTATCCTTCGCGCCATCGGACTCAAAGATGCCAAATAGGGCGCGAAGCAGTGCGCAAGCTATGCGCGCCAGGCACCGAAGCGGACGAATTCGGGATGAGGTGTATCGTCAGATGTTCCGGCTGGAAGAACACCGTCCCGGAGCAGAGATGGATCTTGCGCTTGCTATATTGAGCGCTTGGTTGGCCGCTGAATCAACACCCGCATGTCGCGCAGAGCGGGAATGGCTGACGACAATCTCCCCGATCTGTCTTCAAATGATTGAGTCGGCTTTGAGGGCGGACAAAGCCGCGGTTCACCGCCCAAAGTGAGACCCTTCTGCTCAGTATGTGGGGCGGGGCCTCATGAACCGATATTCATTCCTGCACGCCGGCGAATATACTAATCCTGCTTCCCACGACTCTACACGATGCGACCTGAACTGATCCGAGCCACGGAACTCCTGCACCGTAATACTCCTGAAGCTGTCGAAGAAGCGATCGCCTTGCTGCAGAATACTGTCTATTCCTTCAGCATGAAGGTCTGTGGGCACCCTGAAGACGCTGAAGACACCATGCAGGAGGTTCTTTCCCGCTCGCTCGGACACCTGGCCAAGATTCACGAGCCGCAACAAATGGCTGTCTGGCTATACACAGTCACCAGAAACCGCTGTTGGCGAATGCGCCGCAAGAGTGTTCATGCTCCCGCAAACATTCTCTCGCTTGACGAATTGATGCCGGGTGATGAAGAGCTGGATCTGATGCTTCTCGATGCGGCGATGAGCCCCGAAAACATTCTGCTCGGCGCCGAGCAACACCAGTTGTTGCATCAGGCCATTCTTCGCATCCCGTCGTCCCTGCGCATTGTTCTCGTTCTTCATGATATGGAGGAGTTAACTACCGAGCAGGTTGCTCAGATACTCGACCTTCAGGAAGGAACTGTCCGGATTCGGCTTCATCGTGCACGTCTGCACGTTCGCAAGGAGATGAGCCAGGTTCTCAGCAGTTCATCGAAGCAAACGAAGAACCGCCAATTGTTGGCAAAGAGGCCCAAACACAAGGGCCGGCAACGCCCCAATGAATGCAGAGAACTATTCGCGAATCTCTCCGAATACTTGGATGGCAGGGTGGAGCCGCTCACCTGCGAACAGATGCGCAGTCATATTGAGGCGTGCCCTTCCTGCGTGGCATTCCTTCGCGATTTGAGGTCCGCTATCGACCGCTGCCACTCGGTTGAGATCTCCTGTGACTCCGCCGTCGCAACTCGATTGCGAGCGATCCTCACACGAGAATACTTGCGCATGATAGTAATTCCCCGAGCGAAAGGACCCCTCACATAGTACGACCTGCTCGAAATGACAATCGTACCGAAATGAAGAATCGTTTGTTCCTGGCCGTTTTTCCCTGGACCGAGTCGAGCCGGGGGTTAGGTCTGAGCATTCCTGAGGGCTGTGCCATAAGGTGCGGGTTTACGGATCAAGACCTCATCCTCTTGCCGACCGGTTCGGCCGAGGCGGCATGTCGCGAGTGATCCCATTTTTGATGCAAGAATATCAAAGTGGAATGCTGGGCGGGTGACCGGCGATCCGGAAGTGTCGGTAGCAAGTGAAAATGTCCGCTTTCGTAGCGAATGAAGTGTCCGGTTTCATAAGTTAGTAGCCGCAGAGGCGGTGGGAAAGTGCGAATCCCGCGACAGTGAGGGTATAAAGTCTCGTGCGATTCTTCGAAAAGACGGCAGGGTTTGCGGCGTTTGTTCTCGCATTGATGGCGCTGGGTCAGAGCGGAAGATCCCAGTCGCCGAGCGACTACCAGGATCTGGCGCTCTCGCGTGAACCGGGGACGCAAGTCGAGTACAGCTCGTTCACGTTCCGCAGCAAGAAGGCCGAAGAGCAGATTCCGTGCCCCGTGAATCATGGAGCGGATGCTTACGATGCGCTTGGGCCGTGCCATTGGCAAAGCAACCAGTTTCAGCACCTGCCACAGTGGGTATGGGTGCATTTCGCCGGGCCGCGCCGGATCGACAAAGTCGTTCTGCGCGCGGCGAGTGCGGCCACGATGCCGGTTGAGTTTTCGGGACAGTATCTGGAGCACGGCGCCGCGTTCCACACCTTTTTTCATTCCGAGGACGCTCGCTTCGACCCGGGGACGCTCACCTGCACGGTTCACTTCGCTCCGGTGACCACGGACAACTTTCGGCTGGTGATCGAGCGGACCACCGCTCAAGTAACGCCACAATCGTGGCTGGCCGAACTGGCGCAGTTGGAGGTCTTCGGAACGGATGCGGCTGAAGGCGGCACTGCGGCGGCGACCGAAACGACAACGGAGGGCGCGAGCGTGCCTCATGCCGGCCTGGTTCCGACGGCGTTTGTTCCGAAGATCGAAGAGGTCGGCGGCGGCTTGGCGATCAGCACTCCATGGTACCGGCTGGTGCTGGATAAGCAGCAGCCACGCATCCTGCCGCTCGCGCTGGATTCGCTGGGAAAAGGCGAGCTGGGCGTGAATCTGTTGCAGGAGAGCGGGGCGTACCCCGTGCTGGATCGGCCTTTCGAGAGCGCGACGCCGCCGGGGAAGGGCGCGCTGACCCGCGCCGGAAATGTGTTCCGCTATGCGCCGGTGGAGGTTGCGCCGGAGGTGTTGGAACAAGTTGCCATTCAGGCAGTCGCTCGAGGGTTCGATTTGCCGCTGGCGGTCACGGCGAAACATACGGTCATGGTGCGCGGCGGATTGTTCCGCTTCGAGTTCGCGGCCAACCAGACACCGACGACGTTCGTTTGCCATCCGTCGAAGCTGATGAATTACGTGGAAGTGCCGACGTATCTCGCCGCGCCGGATTTCGGCACGGCATACGTCACGCGCACGGGCGATGCGGCTGCGTTTTATCGCAGGCCGTCGTCGCTGTTCCCGGCCACTTCGTACGCGGTAGACATCACGCCGCACCTGCCTGCGAGCGAAGACGGGTTGAACCAGATCGGACCGCAGCCATGGCACACGACGCTGCATTTCACGGTTCAGGCAGTCGAGCCGCTTCCCGAGCTGCTCAAGCGTGATGTGCGGCTTGCACGCTTTCCCAAATACTCGCTGGACATGACGCAGTGGCGACCGGATACCGGCGTTGTGAGCAACAGCGTGATGAGCATCAACTGCGGCCTAGCGATGTTGTTCTACGCAGAGCAGGCGGTGTGGGCCCCTCGTCTCGAGGACGGGATTTCGCCGATGGAACTGGTGGGGGCTTCCGTGGATCAATACTTCAATGGCGCCCGCGGGTACATGATGCCCAACGTGAATGTGGCATCGCCGCAGTGGAAGTCGTCGCGCGAGACGGCGGCTTACCTGGTGATTTCGGGCTGGTACGTGATCCGCACCATCGGAGGCTTGCCACAAGCGAACAAGTGGCTAAAGCCGATGGAGGCGCTGACGAATCGTATCGAGTCGCACTTCGATCGCGACGGGCTGGTAGATGAGCCGGGGAAGGAGTGGTTCGACGTGTATGACTTCGAGGGGCCCGATGCCTTGACGAACGCGGCCGACTACCGAGCCTTCCTCTGCATGGCCGATGTGGAAGCACTGTCGGGACGGCACCAACTGGCGAAGCGCTATCGCGCCGATGCGGAACGGATTAAGTCAGTGTATTTCAAAACGTTCTTCAATCCTTCGACGGGCGTACTGGCGGGCTGGAAATCGCCGGACGGAAAGCTGCACGATTACATGTTCCCGTGGGTGAATGGATTCGCGATCTACCAGGGGCTGGTCCCGGCGGAGCGGGCGAAATCGATTCTGCAAACCATGTTGGCAAAGATGCAGAGTATCGGTTTCCAGTCGTTCCAATTCGGTTTGCCGACGAACCTGATTCCGATGAGCTCGGCGGATTATTTTCCGCGCACGAGCGGCGCGCCGAAGCAGGCCGATGGCAAGGATACCTGGCAAGTCTACATGAACGGGGGTGCCACGCCGCCGTACGAATATTACTTTATCCAGTCGCTTTACCAAACCGGGTTGGCAGACGACGCGGAACGGCTGCTGTGGCCGCTGATGCAGTCGTACGAAAAGGGGACTTTCAACGCCGGCATCGAATTGCCGGGACAAAAGCAACGCAACCCGGTAGGGAGCGCGTTCTACGTGTGGGACGGCTCACGCGGCCGCGGCGAAGGCTATCTGCCTGAGGACTGGCAAGGCGTGGACGCGCTCTTCACCGGTCACTTCGGCATCGGCTTCGATGAGCGCGGGTATTTCTTCGAGCCGTGGTCACCACTGAAGGGGCGGAAACTCACGCTGGAAATGCCTTACATGGGGAAGACAGTTCCGCAGGTCGTTGGTTCCCGATCTGGCGAAGACTGAGTATGTCGACGGGTTGAGTACCGATATGTCGGCTTGTGTTCCAATCGAGTGAACTCATTCCCTGCCCAAAGACAACTCGACCCCCGGTCCATGCTCTCTGTTCTCTAATCTCTGTTTTCTAATCTCCGCACTCCGCGCTCTCGCTCTCCTCAGCCCGCAACGCGGGCGGCATCGGCTAGCCCCAGTCGCGAGACTGGGGATCGCAGGCGAGATTGGGCGCCTCAGCCCGCTTCAGCGGGCGTAAGAATCACCACTACTCAACGGCGGGTGCCCCACCCTCACAGTCGGGCAAGTAGGTGACTATACCTTGACTATCTACAACTCTTGGTGTAGATAATCATGGTATGGGAAAACCAAGCGATCTCGTGCAAGGCACTCTCGACCTTTTGATCCTCAAAACCCTTTCTCCCGGTCCCATGCACGGCTGGGCCGTCGCCAAGCGTATCGAGCAGATTTCCGGCGAGGTTCTGCAGGTGCAGCAGGGTTCTCTCTATCCCGCGCTGCATCGCCTGGAGCAGCAGGCCTGGATCAGGGCCAAATGGGCCGAAAGCGAAACCGGACGACAGGCGAAGTTTTACACCCTGACTGCCGCCGGTCGCAAACAACTGGATGCCGAGGCCGCCAACTGGACCCGGCTGTCTGCAGCCATCAATCTCGTTGTGGGCGAAGCGTGATCAAAGCTGAATGAACATCATCCGGCGTCTGAAAGCTGAGGGCTGAGAGCTGAATTTTAGGTTCAGGAAGGAACTGCGATGCGTTGGCTCGATCAACTAGGAATGCGAATTCGAATGCTCGTGGGTCGCGGCGAAGCAGGTACGCAGCTCACCAGTGAGCTGCAGTTTCATCTCGACCAGCAGATCGCAGAAAACATCGCCGCCGGCATGACTCCGGTCGAAGCAAAGAGTACGGCCCTGCGCGCCTTTGGCAACCCCGCGCTGCTGCGCGAGCAAACCCGCGCCGCTTGGAGTTGGAACGCGCTCGAGCAGTTCCTGCGCGATCTGCGTATTAGCGCGCGCACGCTGCGCCGAACGCCCGGCTTCACCGCTGTGGCCATTCTCGTCATGGCGCTGGGCATCGGCGCCAACGTCGCGCTGTTCACCGTGGTGCGCGGAGTTCTGCTCAGGCCGCTGCCGTTCAAGGATCCTGATCGGCTGCTGATGCTCTACGAGAGCATGGCGGTCCCCGGTGGCCAAAGTTTCCCTTACAACAACGTCGCCGGCGGCATCTATGACGCCTGGAACAAGGAGAACAGCGCCTTCAGCAGCCTGGCGCTTGTCGGCCCTGTCCTCGATGCGGACCTTTCGGCAACGGGCGGCGACTTGCCGGAGACGCTCAAGGCGTCGAGCGTCTCCTGGAATTTGTTTCCCACCCTTGGCGTCGAGCCTGCCCTGGGACGCTGCTTTACTGCCACCGACGATAGCCGTTCCGCAAACGGCACGGTTGTATTGAGCTGGAGCTTGTGGCAACGCCGCTTCGAAGGCGATCCCGGCATCCTGAACCGCACCATCGATCTGGACGCCAAACCCTACACGGTGATCGGCGTCATGCCGGGCTGGTTCCAGTTTCCTGATTCCACTACGCAGCTTTGGACACCTGTTCATCACGAAATGCCCGAAAACATGTTGACCGTCCTCGACATGCACAACTTTCGCGTCGTTGGCAGGCTCAAACCCGGAGTCACGCAGGCGGAGGCCACAGCCAACCTCACGGTTATCACACGCCGCATCCACAACGCGCATCTCAACGATCCATTTATCTCCTCGGACACCAACAGCCGCCCGCTGCTCGAGCACATGGTGGGCAATATCCGGCGGCCGCTTTATGTGCTGCTGGCAGCCACAGCGTGCCTGCTTCTTATTGCATGCCTGAACGTCGCCAATCTTTTGGTGGCGCGCGCCGCCGCACGCCGCAAAGAGCTGGCCATCCGCACCGCGATGGGTGGCGGACGCATGCGCCTGCTGCGCGGCCACCTGATGGAGAGCTTTCTTCTATCAGCCGCGGGCGGTGTCGCGGGCATGGGTCTCGCGTACGGCGCGATCGCATGGCTGGTGCATACTCGCGACGACCTGGCACGCGTGGGCGCCATTCGCATCGATGGCGTTGTCGCCGCATTCACAGTTGGTGTGGTCCTGTTGTGTGCGCTATTTTCGGGATTGATCTCCGCGCTCAACGCCGGCGACAAGCGCCTGCTGTTCGCACTGCACGAAAGTTCGCGGGCAAGCAGCGCGGGAACAGGCCGCACCCACCTGCGCAAGATCCTGCTCGCCGCCGAGGTCGGGTTCACCGTTGTGCTGCTGGTTGGCGCCAGCCTTTTGCTCAAGAGCTACGCCCGCCTCCGTTCCACGAACCTCGGTTGCACCACAAATAACGTTCTCACGATGGGCATTAACCTGCCTGGCGCCCGCTACAAAACAGGAGCGCCCACCGCCGCCTTCTTTGAAGCGTTGCTTGATCGCGTGCGCGCACTGCCTGGCGTTCAGGCCGCAGGCTTTGTGAATGCTGTCCCGGGACAGGGCTACTTTGGAGACATGGCCTTCACCATTACCGAGCATCCGCCACTGCCAACCGGCTCGGGGAATTTCGCCATCTACCGCTTTGCTGATCCCGGCTACTTCGCGACGATGGGCATTCCAATCCTGCGCGGCCATACCTTCGACGACAATCAGAACGTCGACCAGGCCAATGAAGTCGTCGTCAGCAAATCCTTTGTCAGCAAGTATTTTCCTGGAGAAGAACCCATTGGCAAGCACCTGCGCCAGGGCATGACAGGGAAAAGGCTCTGGACCATCGTCGGTGTGGTCGGCGATACGCGCTACTCGATAGGTGAGCCGGAGCAGCCCGCGCAGTACTACCCGCTCTATGTGGGCAAGCAGAACAATGGCACGCTCGTGGTCCGCTCTAGCCGCGACGTCGAGCAACTTGCTCTTCCCGTGCAGCGCGTCATCCAGGGCATGGACCGCGATCTCCCGGTCTCCAATGTGCTCACCATGGACCAGCTCATCGGCAAGACAACACTCGACCAGAGCTTCGACGCCACACTCATCACCGGCTTCGCGGTGTTGTCTCTGCTGCTGGCCGCGGCCGGCCTGTTCGGGGTGCTTTCTTATGTCGTGGCGCAGCGCTCGAGCGAGATCGGCATCCGCATCGCACTGGGTGCAAGGCGCGAGCAGGTGCTGGGGCTGATGCTGGCGGACGGCATGCGGCCGGCACTTCTCGGATCGCTGCTGGGCCTGGGCGCGAGCGCCGCTCTTGCGCGCCTTATTACCAGCATGCTCTATGAAACGCGGCCGCTCGATCCCGCGGTCTTCGCCGCCGTCGGGGCATCGCTCCTCGCCGTGGCAGTGCTGGCCTGCTTCGTTCCCGCATGGCGCGCCTCGCGCCTCGACCCGGCGCAGGCTCTCCGCGCAGAATAGACAGAGCAAGACACGGTTGGGCAGGATGAGCGCGCAAACGCGTGCCAAAACACGTCAAAAAGCCACGCAAAACCGCGTTTTAGAGGTCAAAAAATTGTATTTAATTCCTCTTTCGCGAAATTACATGGTGCGCTTTGCTCCAATTCGTAACCTGCGGTGGTGTCATTTGTACGAAAAATGGAACCTGGGAGGGTCAATGTCTGGCAAAAATGCAACCTCTCGTGGTTACATTTAGGCCCCAAATGTAACCACTTAAGCGAACATTTGGCGGGGTCAACGCACCACTTGCGGGAACATTTCGCATGATTCGAGGCGCTTTACAGCCCCTGCGCCGAAAAGCAGCACTGAAAGTAGTGCATCGCACTCCACCCACTCTCGGGCGCCGCACAAAAACCAGCCCGGGCCGAGCGGCCCGGACTGCCATGCTGGCATGAATGCGCGCCGAGACCACCGACTGAAGTGAAGAGCATCGTAACCATGGCGGAACACGAGGTCGGCGAATCGCAGGTTGCGCTTCAGGCCGACGGATCCGGATTGCACATTTGCGTTGTCTGCTCCCATGCATGTCCTCAGTGTGTGGCGGCTATAACCTCGGGATTTATGACTCTGTGCGGTACATTCCAGCCCTCGATTTCGACAACCGGTGAGAGGCCAGCGTCCGTCGGCAAAAGAGCGGTCAGTGCGGCCGACTCGCCGGGAACCAGTTCAATCCAGTTATCGGACCATATGACGGGCGCGATGAGACCGCCGTTCTGTGTTCGCACCGCCGCATGCAGCTGAAAGGCGAGAGCGGCGGAGCTGTTGTCGAGCTGAAGGCGAAGTTCGCGGCCCCGCACAGTGCTGCTGATCTCTCCATGAGCAACGACCTTAGCTTCCGGAAGGTGCGCGAGCGCACTCAGGTCCTCATACCGCTTTGCGGGTGTGTAGGTGTACCAGGTCTTTGGCCAGTCGAAGGTCGTAAGAGTACCCGGGACCCAGTAGAAGTTGCGGCTGAGGACGCGCCCCGAGGAATCGGTGAGCGTCAGATCGATAAAAAAGATCCGCTCTGCGCCGGCATAGAGCGAGTCCGGAATGGTGAAGACGCGCTGCGCGCTATCGGGACCAGCGTCGACAACTGCCTGCGCGTTATACAGGCCATTCCACGTCAGCCCATGCACCTGGACTTTGGCATGAAGGCCTGCTTCGCGCTGGTAGGTGCTGTTCACCACGACAATCGACCGGTCGTCATACGAATACTGAATGTGAATCGGCTCGCACGCCTTCTTCACTCCGAAATATCCACCACCCGCATCGAGGTAATAATCGAAAAGATGCCAGATCATGGACGGCCAGGCATTGTTGAGCATCCATTGAATCACGCCGGTCGAGACATATTTGTTCTTGCTGTAAGCCTCGAACATAGCGCGCTCGGTGTCATAACTCATGGTCTGCGCCATGCGTTCATAGTCCGCAGTGGAGGCCGGTTTGATGTAGACGGCAGCCATAGCGTCGTCGAATGCCTTAAGATTTGTGAATTCGCCTCCTCCATAATGCAATCTCCAGTCAGAGGAGGGCGGCCAGGCTTCAGGATCAGGCAAGAACTTCTTGCGGCTTGCCAGCGACGGAATTGCCGGTCCGGGACTTGTTTCGGTGTTAAAGCCAAAAGCTCCTCCATGCTCGCGATCGACATACCAGTAGCTCGGCTCAACATAATCGTACGGGCCCGTCATCTTGACACCAGTGGGTCCCGACCCCGGAGTGTCGGCTTCTGAGGCCGCCGCCAGCACGGGGTTGGGCCAGTGCGTCTCGGCCTCAACATCCAGATACGCCCGCTCTACGTCAGGCAAAGGCGCATGATCGCTGCCGTTGAGCCAGGCCAGGAGGCTTGGATGCGAACGCAGCCGCAGCATCTGCGCGCGCAATGAGGCCGTCGCGATGTTCACGTCTTCAGGTTTCCAGTTCTTCCAGTCCTCCCAGTGATCGCAGCAACACCATCCCGCCAGTATCAAAATGCCCTGCTCGTCAGCCAATTTGAAGAAGTCGTCGCTCTCCAGCTTACCTTCAAGACGAATGGTGTTCAGGTTCATGTCGCGTACCATGCGAAACTCTTCGCGCAATCGGTTTTCGTCTGAGCGAAGAAGCATATCCGGCGACCAACCACCACCCCGAATCAGAATGCGCTTGCCGTTCACGCGAAAGAGGCGGCTGCCCTGTTCGGTAAGCTCTGAAGTGATCTCTTTGATCCCGAATTCAACGTTTTGTTCATCCGTGGCCCGTCCCTCGGTTGTGAAATGCATCGATAACTGCTCCAGATGTGGTTGCCCCGTTTGCCATGGCCACCAGAGCTGCGGATTGTGAATGCGAAGTTGCGGAAACTCCTGAGGTGTAAACACTACAGTGCGCTCTTCGTGTGCTGCCATTTCGACAGTTTGCGCGAAGCTGGCCCCGGCTGCAGAACCCGAGACCTCGCCCTTCACAGGTCCGTCCGTTACGTTTTGCAGCTCTGCGTAAATGGTCAGGTCGGCGACATTGAGGGTGTCGTCTTCAAAATGCGTGACAACCATGGGCGCGCGCAACGCGACCGCGCCTGTTGTGATTAGATCGACTCCGCCCCACAGTCCCATATCCTTGTCCGGCGGTGCGGGATTCCAATCGACCCAGTTGATGCCTAGATCCATCTCCGTTGGCGCAAACGTCTCCACCGCGAGCACGTTCCTCTTGCCTGGCTCGATCGCGCTGGTTACATCAAAATCGTAGGTACGATACGCGCCTGCAACGTTCGCCGCATCGGCAATCTTCCGGCCATTCAGCCAGAGATCTGCGCGGTAATTAATACCTCCAAAATGCAGCCAGAAATGCTCGGGTTTTATAGACTCGGGCGCAGTGAATTCTGTCCGGTACCACCAGCCGCAGCGGTACGGACTGTCCGGCGGCATCGGCTGCTTGGCAAAGAACGATCCGATCGCGTAACTCGTGCCAGGCAATTCGCGCAAGTTATCGCCGTAATAGGGATCGGGCAGCACGCCGTCGGCAACCTGTGCGGCCAGCACTGTGCTTGGGACTGAAGTTTCAATCCAATTCGCAACGGGAAATCCGGGCATGGCAATCGCATTGCCATTGGCTTGCAGCATGCAGGCCGATTGCAGACGCCAGCCGTCGCGCAGCGGTATCCGAGTTTCAGAGAACAACATCGCCGGCAATGCCAGCAGTGCGAGAAAACATTGCAGTCCAATTCGAGTCATCGTCCACCTGGGCGTTTCAGTCCTCACGGACCGGGAAACGAAGTGAAGGGTTGTAATGATCCTCGTCTATTCGGAAGAAATTGGATAGGGGCATGGTCCGGCAGCGCCCACTCCGGATTGAGTTCAAACGTATGCTGGAGACTGTGCATCAGCGGGTTCGTGCCAAAATTCTTGAGGACTTGCACGGTGCGGGGATAAAGTCTGGGAGCTCTCCTATCAGGGTCCATCGTTGTGATCTCCAGACTCCCGTTCGACAACAGGAAGTTTCTTGACCCAAGAATTCGTGTTAGCGGGCGGCGGGGCCAAGGTGGAAGGTAAGGCCGATGCGGGCGACTCGGGGCTGGCCGAGCGTGGTGGTGGGTGTTTTCGAAACTTCAATGGATCGGCCGGTGAGATTCTCGCCGGCGGCGAATAGATCCATTTGCGAACCGAGAGGGCGCCAGTGGAAGGTGTGCGAGGCGTAGGCGTCGATGCGGAAGTAGCCAGCGAGGAGATAGGTGTTGGCGTCGTCGTCAAACATGCGACCGCTCAGACGGCTCTGGAGGCTGAGCGTGCCGAGATGTAGGCGCGACGCGCGGAGGTTGAGCGTGGCGAGATTACGCGCGACCTCGGGGGTCCATTTGCCGTAGTCGAGCTCGCCGCGTGAGACGACGGCGTGCGCGTACTGATAGCCGCCATCGAGGGTGAGCCAGTGGAGACGCGAAAGCTCGTAGTCGAGAGAAACGCCCCGGCTCTCGATCTGGCCGAGGTTCTCGCGCATGAGCAGAATGGGCGACGATTTCGGATTGATGGTGAATGCAGTAATTGGGCGATTGACCTGCGTAAGAAAGTAGCTGGCGCGGATGATGCCCCAAGGGCGTTGCGAGGCGAGGCCGGCCTCCCAACCGGTGGCGCGCTCACTCAGCAGATTGTTGTTGGCGAGCGTGAGCTGGTTACCGACCTGCGTCGACCGGTAGAGCTCGTTGAGTGTGGGGGCGCGGAAGGCGCGAAAACCGGCGGCGGAGAAAGCCCAGTGTTCGCCAACCTTCCGTGAGAGGCCTAGGCGCGGATCGAAGAGCGTTTGCGATTGCTTCGTGGGCTGGGTGGTGGCGGGCACCCATGTCGAACCGGTCGAAGTGACAAGGTAGGTGACGGTGTGGCCGTCGAAGTTCTGGTACCAGTCGACGCGGCCGGAGGCGATGACGGTCCAGGCGCGGAGCGTGGCCATCAGTTCAGCGTAAGCGCCGGAGTCGCGCTGATGATCGTGGAGGTTGGTGAGCGCAGCGGAGGAACCGAAGGTTTGCTCGAGATCCCAGATACGGACGTCGTGCGAGTCAGCTCCGGCCAAGAAAAGCAGACCGGCGCGGAGGGGTTGGCTCCAATGAGCGGATGCGCCGAGCTCATTGGTAGGGACATAGGAGTAGCGGGTGGGGGTTTCACCGCAGCGGTAGGAGCAATCGGGATTGGCGGTGTTGGGTGCGTTCGAAATGCTGGAGAAGGTCTGACGGTAGCGCTCATCGGAACCGTAGAAACGGAGAGCGAGGGCGTTGCTGTGGGCATTCGTCCAGTCGCCGCCGGTGGCATAGCGGAAGAGACGCGTGGCGTTGAACTGGTAGGGGGTGCCGTTGTGGCGCAGATCGTTGAAGGCACTCAGGCGCGTGAAGAAGCGGAGCGGGCGATGATCGTATTTGGGCGTATGTTCGGCGGCGATCAGCGCATTCTGGCTGTGGACGTTGCTGGCGACATCGACGGGGCCGCGCTGGTAGGGCGACTCCTGGATGTAGCCGTCGGTGCCGAGCATACCCCCTGCGGCGAGCATGCCCCACGGACCGAGTTTGGTTTGCGCAAGCGCGCTCGAGTCGTAGGTGCCTTCATCGCCATAGGTGGAAGTGAGCTCAGCGGAGTTGACGGAGTGGTGCACGGGAATGATGTTGATGACGCCGCCGATGGCGCTGGAACCGTAGAGATCGCTGGCGCCGCCACGGACCAGTTCTATGTCGCGGATCGACAGGGCGGGCTGCTCTTGCCAGTGGATCCAGCCGCCAAGCGGATCGTTGAGAGGCACGTCCTCCTCCGTGACCAGTGTGCGCGAGGCGGAGGTGGAACCGAGGCCGCGCAGGCTGATGCCTTGCGACGTGGGGTTGGCAACGAGCGATGGAGAGCGGCGGAAGAACTCGACGCCAGGAAGCTGCCGGAGCTGATCATCGAGCGTGATGCCGGCAGTGGTGGCAAGCGCCTGCTGCGAGAGTACGCGCGTGGTGGCGGGACTTTCGAGATCGCCCAGTGGAGCGCGATAAGCAGTGACGGTGACTTGTTCTGTGCCGGCGGTGGGCTGGAGATGGATCGTCTCAGGCCCGGTGAGCATGAGCGTTTGCGGAGCGAAGCCGGGCGCCGAGATGGTGATGCGGCAGGGCAGAGTGCAAGCGACTGCAAGCGTGCCGGACGAAGCAGTTCGGCCGAGCGAATGATTGGCTGCGTCAGAGACAGTCGCGCCGGCGAGCGATGCACCGGATGCATCTTCGACCGTGATCAGCATCAAAGCCTGCGGGCGGAGTGCAGGCGGAAGAAGCGCCAGCAACGACAGCGCGCCAAGGATTGCCTTCGATTTTGACGACGGCATCCATTGCTTCGTTGGATGGATCATGCGTCGTGCTGCGGAGGGCCCCAAACCGAAATCTCCTTTTTCGGGTCCGATTCGTTTGGATTGTACTGCTCCTGAGGGGTATTGCAATTCATCCTTGCCCGGAAGCGTTGCCCTATCTCAAAGATTGCGTTGGCCTGAATGCAACAGGTGAAGTCTTGCGCACTTAGTGAGCCAACTGTGGATTCATTTCGGATCTGGATCGCTATAGTCTTGATTGTCATTGTTTTTGACGACATTAACAGCATCGACCGCGCGGGAGGGCAACCAAAAACCCGTCTGCCTCCTCAAATTTGACAAAGGCGGTCGGACTTAGGCGGGGTGCCGATCAGCCTCTATTAGCGGTCTGTCACACTGAACGCGTTTCTACGTGACGAACCGATATATATCACTTGCGTTTGGTCTGGCATCATCCCTTTGCAGTAACCGGCCAATAAGTACCCGGCCAATATTTGGCAACGGGCTCTCTGCGAGAGCAAACTTGCTGTCCGTTGAACCAACAGCTTTTAACTGAGACAACTTTTATTCACTCTCAATTTGCTGGCGGGCTGCGCGACCCGCGGGAAAGATCTTCATCGCACCGGCTTCATTCACATCTTCGAGGCACGACGATGGAGAGTCCTGCCTTGAAACTTAACTTTTCCGGCGGCTGCCGGATGCTATTGGTTTGAATTCCCCATGGACGCCACGAGACTGCGTCGTTTCCTGAGTTTTGGCTTGTGCTTTGCCTGCTCGCGCTGGCAGCATCCGGCTGTAGCAGCAGTAATTCAACACCCCAGTCTTCGCAAAAAACGCTCAATTTGATTGCCGTGACGCCAGCGTCTCCCAGCGTCGCCGTAGGTGCTACGCAGCAATTCACTGCGACCGCGACCTACAGCGACGGTTCCGCGCAGAACATCACCTCCAGCGTCACCTGGTCAAGCTCCACTACAGACGTTGCCACCGTCAGCAGCTCCGGAATGGCCTCCGCTATGGGCAGCGGTACATCGACCATCACGGCCACGCTCAGCGCCGTCAGCGGCTCAACCATGCTGACGGTCTCGAAGAGCGCGCCGACACTCACCTCGATTGCTGTGACGCCTTCCGCGCCCAGTATCATCGCTGGCGCCACGCAACAATTCACTGCCACGGGCACGTACAGCGATGGTTCCACGCAAAACATCACCTCCAGCGTCACCTGGACGAGCTCCGCTACCACAGTAGCCACCATCAACTCTGCGGGACTCGCAACCGGCGTGAATGCCGGCACCAGCACCATCAAGGCCACACTGAACGGCATCAGCGGCAGCGCCATACTCACCGTCGCCTCAACCGGACCGACGCTCGCCTCGATCGCCGTGACGCCTTCCGCGCCCAGTATCATCGCCGGCGCCACGCAACAATTCACTGCCACTGGCACGTACAGCGATGGTTCCACGCAAAACACCACCTCCAGCGTCGCCTGGACGAGTTCCGCTACCACGGTGGCCGCCATCAATGCATCCGGCCTTGTCACCGGCATTGCCGCCGGTTCGTCCACCATCCGCGCCGCCGCAGGCAGCATTAGCGGCAGCACGTTGCTTACCGTCACCAGTTCCTCCGCCACTGGGACCGTCAACATCACTACCTGGCACGCGGATAATAACCGCAGCGGCCTCAATTCCAACGAGACCATCCTCACCCCGTCGAACGTCGACGCTTTCACCTTCGGCAAGCTCTTCTCCTATCTTGTCGACGGTTACGTCTACGGCGAGCCGCTCATCGTGTCGAATGTCACTATCAACGGTGTGAAGCACGATGTCGTCTATGTCGCCACGGAGAATGACAGCGTCTACGCTTTTGACGCCGACAATTACGGCACCGGCGCACCCCTCTGGGAAGTCTCGCTCCTCCAGTCCGGCGAAACGCCGCTCTCCGGCGCCGCCATTCTGCCGGTTGAAGGCGTCACCTCCACGCCCGTCATCGATCCCAGCACCAACACGCTCTATGTCGTATCCGTGCAAACGTCCAGCGCCAACGGCGGCACGTTCCGTCTCCATGCGCTCGACATCACCACTGGCGCAGAAAAGTTCGGCGGCCCGGTCACCATCACCGCCTCTGTTCCGGGCACAGGGGCTGGCGGCACCACGGAAAGCCTTGACACCTCCTGCATTCAGCGTGCCGCGCTGTTACTCGCCAACGGCGATATCTATATGGGCTTCGGGGGCTGCCATTCCGGATGGTTGCTCGCCTATAGCGCCTCCACACTGCAGCAGGTTGGCGCCTTCAACTCCAGCCCGATCTTCAACGGCGAAGGCACCTACGCCAGCGCCGGCGGCATCTGGATGGGCAGCGGTGGACCCGTTGCCGTCAGCACCGGCAACGGTCCCTGGAACGGCACCAACGCCTTTGCCGACTCGGTGCTCAAGTTCCCGCCCAAGCCAACCTCTGGCGCCAACGGCACAATGCAGCCCAGTGACTACTTCACGCCGAGTATTTATCAGTACATGGATTGCGATGACGCCGATCTCGCCGCCGGTGGTCTGCTCCTTATCCCAGGCACCACGACCCTCATCGCCGGCGGCAAAACCGGCACGGTGTACCTGCTCAACAGCACCAAACTCGGCCACGAATCCGCGAATGACGCCGGCGCCATCCAGGAACAGGTATGGGGCGAGAGCCTCGCCAACGGCGGCGCCTACCAGGACAGCTGCACCGACTCAACCGGGACCAATTACGCCAACGTCACCTCCTACGAAATCTTCGGGACCTCGGCATACTTCAACGGCGGCGTCTACCTCGGCGTAACGCCCACTTCGTCGACCGCCCCCGGCGGCGTCCGCCAGTTCATCTATTCCAAAGACCTTACCGCGGACGCCGAAACCGTGCCGTCGATCCAGCAGGGCACGCGCGGCATCAGCCCCTTCATCTCTGCCAACGGATCGAGTAACGGTATCGTCTGGATGATCGACCAGGGCTTTCCCCTCCAGAACACCGCAAGCGACCTCAGTAACCCCGGCGCCTCCATGCCCCCCACCAACGCCATTCTTCGCGCTTATAGCGTAGACAGCTACCCCGACGAACTCTATGACAGCTCGCAGAACTCCGGGGATACACCCGGCTACGGGATCAAGTTCACATCGCCCGTCGTCGCCAACGGCAAGGTCTACATCTCCACCGGCCACAACCTCACGACCGCGACCGGCCCCCAGGGCGAAATCGACGTCTACGGCCTCAAGTAGACTTTGCGAACAAAGCAAGCGAAGCGGCAGCCAACAGAAAGCAGTAGAGCAGCGAGGGGCGCTTCACGTCGAAGTCATGTGTTCCCGCCGGAGGCATTCGGACTAGCCATTGCATAGCAGCAGGTCTGGTGCAAATCGAGCGGGACGTCGTGCCCGATCCGTTGGCAGCCCGCAACACGCCCTGTTGATATAGGTTCTGCCGGGTTACCGGCCACACTTACACAACCGCTCGGCAAACGAAGGATGAACAACAATCCAGGAAGCGCCCAGTTCCCTGGTTCCGAGGCGTTTCTTCAGTCGTTTTGTTACCTCAAGCGGACTGGCAGGGTCGAGCAAGGCTGGCTGATCACAGGAATCACGTCATCAACCCTGTTGGAAGCCCAAATCGTGCGCAAAATGCGCAATCCGTCGCTTGAGGGAAGCGGTAGGAGATTTACGACGCATAGCGACAAGTTGCAAAGTGCGAGTTTAGTCCCGATTACGGATAAATACAGGAGCGGGAGTACAAACAACAGATTCATCAACGGTCCGGCTGCGGAGATGAGAACCTCATCCCGGCGGCAACCGGCGTGGGCTCTGCGGTTGTAAGCACCGCACAGACACAGGCCGAATTCCCGCACCGGAACGCGAAGCAGGATTGCGGCCAGCATGTGCCCTACCTCATGGAGCAGCAGGCTAGCCGCGAACGCAGCTCCGACTGCCACGCCAAGCCGCCACCCATTAAGCCCGATGCCGAGCAGGACGCAAATGGCAAGCAGAAGCCATCCCGTATCGTGCATCCGGAATGGAATTATAAATCTGCTCATGCATCCACCTTCGCTCAACCGCTGGTAGGTAAGATGCGCAATTTCGCTCATTTGGCCAGTTTGATTGCCGCAGATGTACAACGCCCTGAATGTCCCCGTTCCGGCAAGATCGCCTGAATCTGTTTGCAGACTCTCGCGTTAACCGCAACAGCGGGTGATAGTCAGGAACGTGCTTATCGGAATTCAGCGGAAGAATTCTTTAGTTCCCCGAGATATGCTCGACGTTGTCGATGTGCCAGCCATGCCGTGTGATCGTCGATGCTGGCTACCTGTCGTTGGTGGTCAGGTGGTTCTACAATTACTGTGCTCCTTGATCGCAGTTTGTGCATCCGGTTCGCAAGCAAAAGCCAGCGATTTTGCGCGAATCATGCGTTCGGGGAAACACACCGCCCAAGGAAGGATCCTTCCGTGAAAAAACTGATTGGATTGGTTGCGGCGATTGGCGCCCTTTTGGTAGCTCTACCGTCGCACGCCCAGGTAAAGATGACGCGAGATCAAATTCTCTTCTACACCTCGGATTGGAAGGGCGATCGTTTTCCTGATGGCCGGCCCAGGTTGCCTGATGCTCTGCTGAAGCGAGCGCTGGATATGACCATCGAAGACGTATGGGAGTACCTGCGCGACCACGGTTACCGTAACCAATTTGAGGGCGGCTGGCAGGCTCTGCATATCGACAAGCCGTTCGCCGGTCGCGCGCTCACGGCGCAATACATGCCAACCCGGCCCGACATGCAAAAGGCCATTCTTGCCGAAGGCAAAGCCGAAGGCCGCGTGAGTGGGACCAATAGCTGGCCGATCAATGAATTGCAGATTGGAGATGTGTACGTTGCCGACGGGTTTGGCAAGATCGTCGAAGGCACCTTGATCGGCTCAAACCTAGGCAACGCCGTGGCTGCGCATACGCATACAGGCTTCGTATTCGATGCGGGTATCCGAGACCGGGAGGAGAATCGGGAGATTCCGGATTTCAATGGGTTCTATCGTGGATACGATCCTTCTGCCTGGGCCGATATGGAGCTCACCGGGATCAACGTGCCGGTTCGCATCGGAAGAGCCATCGTGCTGCCCGGCGACCTGGTACTGGCCAAGCCGGAGGGAGTCCTTTTCATTCCCGCAATACTGGCCGAAGACGCCATCAGCGCCGCGGAGTTTACGGCGCTCACCGACGACTATAACTTCGAGATGAATCGCGAGGGCAAGAACGGCGCGCAATTCGAAGGGGGATGGACGCCGGCAAAGTACGACGCATTTGCCAAGTGGATTGACGCCCATCCCGATAAGTTGAAAATGCCGCGCAGTGAGTTCGATGCTCTGCTTGTCAGGGCCAAACAGCCGAAGCCGGAGCGCCGGAACCCTGGCGCGCCAGAGCCTTAGGGCGCCGAACACGCGATCACCTGGTTCGCTCGACAATCAGCGCCGCCTGCAGCATCGCCTTCGCGTAGGCGATGTCGTAAAGATCGCCGGCGTAGCCGCCACCTCCGGGATATCCGCGAATCTGTCGGCGCTCCCGGTCATAATCGATCGCGCGCGGATGCTCGGGATAGATTTCACGCGAATACTTCATCTTGATCAGCTCGCGCATCACTGCGAACATATTCACGTCGCCCTCGTCGATGAAGCCTTCATCGTAATTGAGATAGGGCACGGTTACGTGCGGATTGCGATAGTGCATGTGGTTGATGCGATCGCGGCTGCCAAAGTATCGACACACTTCGACTGGGTTTTCGCCCATCTCCATCGTCACACCGCAATCGAATGTGATTCCATTCGCCGGGCTGTCTACGATCTCGATGAGGTGCTTCCAGCCGGCAACTGTGGCCATGATCTGCTGCGATCCCCGGCTAAGGGGAAAAGGTGGGTCGTTGGGGTGCAGGGCGAGACGCACATTCGCTTTTTCGGCGACGGGAATGACGCCCTTGAGGAAATACGCAATGTTGGCCCACATTTCATCGAGCGTGTGCGCACCTTCCTGTGGGAGTGGCGGAAGATCCTTCATGCGGTCATAATCGACTCCAGTCAGGCCGGCGCCGCCCCGCCCGGTCTCTTCGAAGTAGCCCTCCATTGCGCGGTGCGCGTAGAAGTTGTATTCCACAACAGGCAAGCCGACCTGGCCAGCGGCCTGAATTGACTGTCTGATTTTGTCGATCTCCTCGTCGCGCCCCGGCCGCCCATAAACGACATTGGGAAAGCCTGTTATCATCAGATTTCCCAGCGTGACATCGCCAGCCTTGAGTTTGTCGACGATCGGCTGAAGCTGGTCGACGGTCCACGGAATCGCCGGGCCGCCAGACAACACATGGTAGACACCGATTTGCACCACGTTGCGAATGGCCTCGTCGGTCACGCCGTTGTGCACATCGATCGCGCAGGCGATCTTTGGAGTCGTTACGCTTTCCTGCGGCATACCGTTGCCCAGCCACCACGGCTTAGGCGCATCCTGCGCATCTGCGGCCAGTGGGGGCAGTGCAGGCGCCACAGCAGCGGCCCCCATTGCCTTGATCAGCTTACGGCGGGAAATTACGGATCTCATCATTTGAAAACTCGCAAGGGCTTTGATTTGTGAGCAGCCACGGTAATGCATTTTTCCACAAATCAATCTGCTCTGTCGAAGTTGCCGGCTCGTACCCCGGGCCGAACACGAGAATGCAGGAGTAAGATGGAACTTCAAAAAATCTCCCGATGGAGGGAATTCGCTGCAATGTCCAATACACATCGATTTCGCTTCGACCGCCGGAGCATGCTCAAGTCGTCGCTCAGCTTACTTGCGGGAGGTGCTGTTGGGCGCGTCGCGGAAGCTCAGCCGGAGATCAAGAACGTCAACCTCGCTTCGAGTCCTTCGAGCCTGAAAATCACCGATATGCGCTATGCAACGATCGTCAAGCCAGGGCCAAGCCCCTGCGTACTGATCCGCATTGATACCAATCAAGGTGTTTATGGCCTCGGCGAGGTGCGCGATATTGCCGGGCCGCAGTATGCGATGGTTCTCAAGAGCCGGCTGCTGGGCGAGAATCCTCTGCGCATCGACTATTTGTTCCAGAAGATCGCGCAATTTGGCGGCAATGCGCGCCAGGCAGGCGGAGTGTGCGCGGTGGAGATGGCGCTATGGGACATTGCCGGCAAAGTTTACAACATTCCCGTGTACCAGATGCTCGGCGGCAAATGGCGCGATGAGATTCGCATCTATGCTGACACCACCGAATCGATGGATCCCGCCGAATATGGCCGACGCGCCAAAGCGCGTAAGGAAATGGGTCTGACCTGGATGAAGATGGACCTCGGCATCAACGTGCTTGACGGGATTTCCGACACGGTGATGCAGCCCTCAGGGATGAGCGACTGGGAACAACACGTGCAACCGAACCTGTTTATTGCGACCGAGGTGACGGATAAGGGCATTGACCGGCTGTGCGAGTATGTTGCCGCGGTGCGCGAAAACATCGGATACGATATGCCGCTTTCGATGGATCACCTGGGCCACATCGGCGTGAAATCGGTGATCCGCCTCGGCAAGGCATACGAGAAATTCAATCTTGAGTGGATGGAGGATGTGATTCCGTGGTACTACACGGATCTTCTCAAAGAGATTACGCAGGAGAGCCCGACACCGACGCTCACCGGCGAGGACATTTACAGGGTTGAGGATTTCGAGACCCTATGCAGAGAGCACGCGGTGGATAAGATTCATCCCGATCTCGCCACGTCCGGCGGAATTCTGCAAACCCACCACATCGGCGATATGGCCTTCAAGTATGGCGTTCCCATGGCCATGCACTTTGCAGGAACTCCTGTCAGTTGCATGGCGTCGGTCCACTGCGCTGCGGCTACGCGCAACTTCCTCGCGCTCGAAAACCATTCGCTCGACGTGCCCTTCTGGCAGGATCTTGTCACTGGGCTAGAAAAGCCAATCATCAACAAAGGTTATATCCGCGTACCCGACACGCCCGGCCTCGGAGTTGCGCTGAACGATGACGAGCTCAAGCGTCATCTCAAGCCGGGAACGGGTTACTTTGAACCCACACCGATGTGGGACGAAGCGCAGTCGTGGGACGACGCGCTCTTTAGCTGAGCTGATCGTGTTGCCGTTTTAAGTGGTCAATTGCGTGAGGGTCGGAAACCGAAATCTTGCCTTTGCAATCGGTGTGCCCACCACCTCGATACGTGTCAGGTCGCGTGTGCCTACGCCCAGGTGCTCAGCGAGCCGCAACGTGCTGTCGCAGGTTTCAAAAGGAGGAGCACCGCGATCAGCCATGGGGTCCAATCCCATTACCGATGTGGCTACAGCATCAGTTGAGACGCAGTTCATGCCGGCAATCAACACCCCGGGGTGAACCGGCTGATGAATATAGTTGCGCTCCTGGTTGGGCAACTCGCCGCCGGTCATGGTGTAGATTCCATCGATGACCGCGAGGTGAATGGGGCGGGCCGCCACCAGGTCGGCGGTAACGCGCGGAACGCGAAAGCCCGGGTCACTCGATTCAGCCACGGGCTGCGGAGCACTCTTAGGTGGGACGCGAGAGCCGGAGTGCATCGGCTCACGGTACCCCATAGGAATGATGCTCGGTTCGTCTTCGGGCGCCTGCCGGCTATAGATGGTGCATGGCGTGAAGCCAAAACAGTTCTTCATCGAGAGGGTAACGCCGGCCGTGCGGTGCTCCTTCAGCTTGGCCAATGAAACGAAGACATCCGTGTCCTTGTAGGAGTGGTTCAGATCGTAACCCGCGTACATCAACCCGCCGCCCGGCACCATGAATCGGGCGTACGTCTTTCCACTGCCGAGGAAGTTCGTGTTTTCAAACTCGACGCGCGTCGCGGCGCTCGAAAAATCCTTCGGCTGCCAGCCCGCAGAGAGCATGAACTCCTCAAGAGGCTTCGTACCGATCGGAGCGCTCTCAAGCAGGCGAATGCGCTGCGCTCCCGCATTGCCTAGCAGCGAGACCAATGACCCGATGACCTGCGGATGAACCCAATGAGTCAATTGATTCGGCATTCTGTTGAGCTTGTCGCTTGCCGGGCCGGTCATGTTGAGCTTGATGGCTACAGTTTTACCTCGGACAAGCTTTTCGAGCCCGCCGAGTTGGTCGAACATGGCCGAAAGTACATGAGAAACCTGCCGGTCGTATTCAGGACAGATTCCAATGGCTACGCGGCTTGATGGCGCCGGTATGATTAATGCTAGGGCAGGCTGCGCAATGGCGGCGCCGGCTGCCATTCCTGCGACACCAAGAAACTCTCTGCGCGAGCAACGCAAGTTCATCATCGGGGCGGCCTCCGGACAGTTTCTTTTAAGTATTCACTGGATTTCCTCGGAATGCGCAGAATTATTTGGGAAAATCACTATCTCCCTTGTCCGTTCGGGTGACGCCGTTGCATGGAAACGCCCGTACCAGGGTCGCCGCACGAGCCAAAGGTAGGCTGGCGTCGAATTGGTTATTGCCCGTCTGAGGCTATCGTCAGGTTGTATGGAACCCCCGCCCGCGCAACCGTTCGTCTGCCGCTCAATTCGATCGCAAACGAAGTGAGCGAGCGGTAAACGGGGCAGAGGCCGATTAGAAAACGGAACGGCAGCGGAAGAGCTAAGACTTTTGAAGGGGAGCGACGGAGTTGGTCCGCAACTCGCGGCTGCCGCGCGTCAGGCGATTGACGACTTTATAGCGGTCTCCGCGATAAACGGACATCACATGTTCGGCCGGCGTGCCGTTATCGAGATAGGAAACACGCGTGAATAGAAACACCGGGCTCTGCGGGGCGATTTCGAGCAAATGCCCGTCTTCAGCGCTCGCCTTTCCCACTTCCACAACTTCATCGGTCACCATCAACTGGATTCCGTATTGGTCTGCCAACTCATCATGGAGAGATGTGGCCGGATCGAAGGTCTCGATCAGGCCGGGACAGAGACGCACAGGCAAACAACTGGATTCGATTGCCATGGGAACGGAATCTGCATATCGGACGCGGCGCAGGAGAAACACCTTTTCATCGTCGCCCAGGCCCAAAGCTTCTTTTGCCTCGGGGCCACGCGGCTGAATGCGAAACAGCAGCACCTTGGAACTGGGAGTAGCGCCTCGGGCCAGCGTCTCTTCAGTGAAGGAAAGCACCTGGCGAAAATCTCGCTCCAGCTTGATTCCGGAGATGAATGTGCCCTTGCCCTGCCGGCTGTAGATCACTCCGAGTTCGATCAGGGCGCGCACTGCCTGTCGAACCGTCATTTGGCTGACGCCCATGAGCGCGGCAATCTGCTGGATGGACGGCAACGGTTTGCCTGGCTTGAGTTCGCCGGATTGTATTTGCTCGAGGAGGCGCTGCTGGATCTGATGGTAGAGAGGGATGCCACTTCTGCGGTCAAGGGGAGACCGATGCATTCTCCTTCTCGTCCTGGTGAGCATTTCTGACGTTTCCACGGTGCGATCAACCTCCGGATCAAGCAATACCGGTGCAGCTTTCGTGGCCCACTTTCACAGAATTCTGCCCGTGTTTCCCTGTTGCGCTGTCGCAGGAGCTTGCGCAAAAACAGCATGCACCAGGCAGCACTTCGAAAGAGAATGAGGCTCGAATGCAGGCACACCGTGATGCCCGCCGGTCCCTCCCGAAGGAAGAACCGAACGGGCATGATTGGTGAACCGGCTGAGGCTAGAACGTGAACTTTCCGGCCTGCCCCCTCAGAATCGGTAGATCAGCGACACCTGCAATTGCCGCGCAGGCGACAACGTGCTGGTGATTTCGCCCTCGACAGAGTTCTGCGGGAAATTCGCGGCAGAGACTCCGTTGGCGGCTGAAACGTAAGCAGGTGCCGCATAACTCGCGATATTGCCTACGTTGAATGCATCCACACGGAACGTGAGCGTTTGCGATTCAATGGTCGGAAACGACTTGAACAGTGAGAGGTCAATGATCCGGTAGCCGGGGGCGAGTGGCCCGTTGTTGACGTGCGCCGATCCGAACTGCCCGAGTGAGTCGCTGCCGTAAGCGCATGTGCCGTTGTCAGCGCCGGAGCACGGGTTGGCGGAAGGATCGGTGCCGAACCAGTGCTGTACCGACCGGTTCTTGACAATCAGCGGACGGTACTGGTTCGCACGGGCGGTGCGTGCGTGGAATCCTCCGTTGTTGGAACCAGTCATATTGGTCGGGAATCCGGTGTGCAGGATGGTATCGCCGGAGAGTTGCCATCCGACGAGGGGCTCGTCAAGCGCGCGGCTCCAGTTAGTGCCGAACTTCCTCCCCTTGCCGAACGGTAACTGCCAAACGGCGGTGCCGTTTAGCGACTGGCGCACGTCGAAGCCGGTCGGGCCGTAATCGGACCGTGGGTCGTAGTAGTTCTGCCAATAGGCGCTGGCGGTGTTCACGCCAGCGATGCCAAAGAAGCCGGGGTTGTTGGTCATCGCGCGCGCCCAGGTGTAGTTGAGCGTGTACTCCAACCTGTTGCTTTGCTGACGGCGGAGAGTGGCTTGCAAGATCGCGTAAAGGATTTTTGAGGATTCTGGGAGGCCCCTTGAACGTCGGTTGAAGGTCGATATTCCCGGGTCACTGATCGCTCAGGCAGCGCACCGTCCGACGAGTGGTTGCGGCTTATGTTTTGCTCCTCATACATGAGCCTGTCATCTTTCCCCCGGTCTCTTCCGGCGGTGCACGGTCCTGTTGGGATATCCGTGGAGCTGCGGCCCCACGACGTTCGAGAACGTGTAGTTCTGATTGCGATCCGCGTCAATGGTCCAGAACATCGCGCCAATCATCGCGGGATATCCGCCCGGCTGCCGCAACCTGTAGGTCACGCCTTCGGGAGCCTTCCCGGTGATCAAGTACTGCATCGCCCCGCTCACCAGCGTCGGCGTTGCGGGTCCGACCAGAAATCCGACCGCCACCTTATCTGCAGGCACGGGCGGAAAGAAATCGCCCGCGCGCCCACTCACCGGAAACCCGTGGAGCACCAGCTCCGTCATTGCCGCGTCATAGTTCACTGATCCCATCTGATAGATTTCGCCATCCAGCCCCTCCAGCGGCGGCGTGTTGTAGTCCTGCGCGTCCACGAATGACAGCATGTCGCGCACGCCCCACAGCAGAGGCAAATACGATCCGAACTGGCCTCCATAACCCGAATACCCTCCGGGAATCTGCGTACCCTCAGGCACCAGGCTCAACATGAAATCCGGCCCGAAGTGATCACGCAGCTGGTGCAAAGCGGAGATCAGGTTAACCACCGAGGCAGTCTTCGGATGCCGGAAGTCCGTGTCTCCGGGATCCAGCACCAGCGAGGGGGACTCAAAATCCAGATCGATTCCGTCAAAGCCGTATTGCGTCACGATCTGAGTCACCGAGTTCACGAAGTTCGGAATGCTTGTCTGCTGCGCCAGCGTGAAATACTCGCCGCCACCGCCCAGTGAGATCAGCACCTTTTTCCCTTGGCTCTTCAGCCACGCAATATCGTCTTTCATTTGCGCCAGGTCGATTCCCGGCGAGCCCGGCCGCCCCGGCCGCACATGCATCTGCATGGTGCCTTCCGGCGCCTGATGATTCACATTCGCGAACGCAACGATGATCACATCCCACTGCGGCGAAACGTCGCGTAGCCGCAGAAGCGTTCCCTTTGGCCCGCTCCCTGTCCAGTACCCGATCAGCTCATGCCCGTTATTCGCTCCCTCCGGCGAAACGGCCGCAACGGCCGGCGCAGGAGCGGGCTCATTCGATGCTGCCGAAGGCGGAGATGGAAAGGCAGGGCAAGGAGTCGCCGGCGTCTGCAGCAGCCGTGCGTCCGGAAAGCTATAGGGCTTCCCTCCACTCGTGTACCAACCCATCAGTGCCACCTCGGCCACATGCCAGTTCGTGCCCTGCGCTGGCACGACCGAGGCCGGCCCAGCCGGAAGGTCGCTGCGCTCGTTCGTATCCAGCGGATCCTGGAGCGAATACCGCGTGGCTGGACTGTCTCCGCCGCAGCCGCGGAGTTGGGCACCATCCACGGTCGGCCATTTCCACGACGGAATTATGTTCTCTCCTTGCGGAAGCGATCGCCTGAAGGCCACATGAAATAGCGGGTCATGGAGCGGATCGTTCACCCACTCCGCCAGTTGCTCTGTCAGCGGCTGCACGTCGCGCTCTTCCACGAGCGGTGGCGGGGCCTCCAAATACGACGCAACGACAAATGAGTTTCCCGTTCCCTCGTCGACCCCATGCGTACCCCACGAGCAACACACCGTCGCGTCGCCGTAGGTGTAAAAAGCCGTATTCCGCGTTACCGCGATCACCAGTTTTCCCTGCTGCTGCGGAATCTGCTGAAAGATCGCGCGCTGCACATACTCCGCGTCCGCCATCCCCAGCAATGTTCCGGCCCGTTTCGACGTGAGCACGTACCCGTACCCCGGCGGAATTTCCACGGTGACCGGCCGTACCTCGGGCTGACCCAGCAGCGTGTGCCATCCGCCCGCCGTTCCCACCGTAGCGCGCAGCATGGCATCCGTGTACTGCGTCGTTCCTTCCGCTCCGAACCGCGCCTTTGCAAACACCGGTGATCGCAGGAGCCGCGGAACATCCCCCGCCGCATCCAGACTCAATGGCTTGTTTGCGGCCCACTGCGCATCGAACAGGAGGCGGACCGGCACCAGCACCGCTGGAATCACTGTCGTCCCGCCCTGCGCCGGATCCCGTCCGGGCAGCGTTACGACGCCATGACTTGTGTTGTACCGGAAAGTCGGCGCTGTCCCCTGGCCGTATCCCACTTCAGTTGCAAGCGCAAAAAATGCAATCAGCAGAAAACACACAATTTTCATTTGATGACGATCTTAGCGCCTCCACCCTGCATGACCTGTGCCAACGAGATCAATTCCTCAGTTAAGGCAGCCCGGAAAATCCGGCCGACAATGTCGCAAAGCCGTCCCGCATGGGCAAAGCGAGCTGTATATCGACGTGAGCGATTTTCGTGTTGTGGGGTGCTATTGTGCAGGAGCAGGAGTCGTAGATCCAGAGGCGGGAACAGTGACAGCGTCACTCGGCTCACCGGTTTCGCCGTTTGGAGCCACATATGCGATTCGATAGCGCACCTGAGCGTTGTTTGGGGGCGGGTAGTCGCTGGCGGTAGTTCCGTCGATGGGGCCGGCGATGCGCATCCAGCCGGAGTTGGCCGCGTCCTTGCGGTCGACGACCATGCTGAGGCCGGCGGGAGCCTGAGCGAACTGCAAGGTGATGCCGGTTGCGGGCGGGGTCGCGGCTTTCAGCACTGGCGGCGCCGGCTTGGGTATCGCAGCCGCGCCGACGCGAACGATGACGGGCTCAGTGACATCACTGCGGTCGCCTTTGGCGTCGACGGCGACTAAACGATAGAAGTAGTTCTCATCCGGGCTGACGTACTGATCAACATACTGGCGCGCGGTCGCGGGGAGAGGGTCACCGAGAACGACGCCCTGGTCGGTAGCTGTGCCGGAACGCAACACGAGGAACTGCACGGTGCGTTCCTCGGGCGCTGCAGGAACGAAAGTGAGAACGACTTTTCCGCCGGCTCCGGAAGCGCTGGTAATCGTTGGCTCGCCCGGAAAGGAACGGTCGGGGAGGGCGACTTGCACAGGGCTGCTCGGCGGGCCTTCAGCGTTGTCGAGGGCGACGGCCAACACGCGATACTGCAGTGTTGCACCCGACGCGAGGCCGATGTAGTCGTCGTATTGGGGCTCGGGATTGACGTGCGGGTTCAGGCGCACCCAGTTGGCGGCAGCGGCCGCGCCAGGCGCAGAGGGGGCGGTGCTGCGTTCCACAAAATAGCCAGCGACGGGAAACGCGGCTGCCGTCCACGTGAGGCGGACTCGGGTTGCGCCGGCGTCAGCGGCAAGGCCTGTGACGGCCGGTGGCGCACCGGGATTGGAAGGAATCGCGCTGGCGGCGAAGGACGGCGGCCCCAGATCGCCCCGCGGTCCGACGGCGCGGACGCGGTAATAATAGGTTGTTCCGCCGCGCAGGTTGTCGTCCTCGTATTGCGCCGTGCTGGGCGGGATGGCCTGCGTCATAAGCGCTTCCCAGGGCCCATTGGGCATGAACGAGCGCTCAACCAGATATCCGGAGAGATTGGGTTTTTGTCCGGCAGTCCAGGTAACGACGATCTTCCCCGGCGATGCCGCTGCCTGTACCAAAGCGGGCGGGACAAGCGCGCGAAAATCCGGAAAGAAGATGCGGATGGATGAAGGCTGGCTGCTGCGGCCAAATGCGTCAACTGCATAAATCTTGTAAGACACGGTTGTGTTGGGTGGCGCGCTGCGGTCCACCACGAGAGCGAGTTTCGGGTCCCACTTGGTGCCGACGACGAACGGCTTCACGCTGATGGAGCTGCCATTGCGCTCGACGATGCAAGCGATGGCAGGGAGCGCGCGATTCTCCGGCGGGGGGTTCCACGAGAGCGATACTCCTGTTGCATCTACTTTGGCCTGCACGCTGTCGGGCGATGGCGGCAGCGGTGTGGCTTGCGATGCATCGACAGCGGGAGAGACCAGCGGCGCACCGGATGGGTTGCCCTGCGCGTCGAGGCCCTGAATGGTGTAAGCGTGTGCACCGGGAGCAGCGTTGGGCAACGTGGCGGAAAGGCCGAGAGCGCGGGCGTAATTCACATCGCTGAAGGCGCGCATGCCGAGGAGGCTGATGAAGTTTTTCTGCTGATTCTGAGTGAACGTGGGCTTGCTGAGCTCATCGGGCAACCGGCGGATGGTGTCGGCATCTTCGACGGACAGAGCGCCGAGCGCAGCGGCATCGCCCATAGCGACTTTAGGGATGAGCACGTTTCCTGATGCGTCGGAGATGCGCCAGCCGCCCGCGGGCCATTGGGTCGCCGCAGGAAACCAGAGCAACTGGATGTGTCCCTGGCCGTCGGAGGCGGCGAAGGCCGCGCCGGGATTCTGTTGTGCGAAGCCGGCCGCGCTTGCGAAAGCCAACAACAAAGCGGCAACGACGGGTTTGCGCGACGAAGTCATGCTCTTAGTCCCTACTCCCTATTCCCTACTCCCCTGTCCCCGGTCCCTAGTCCCTCTTCCCTAGTCCCTGCCTTTCTCATAGGTGCACCGAGAAGGATACGCTGCCCAGCGGCCACGGCAGACCGAGGGAGGCGCTGGCGTTGATCTCGAGCGGCAAGGCCTCGGCGTGGATCTGTGCGTTGACCCCGCCGGAGACGCAAGCACTGTCAACACAGACGCCGGCACTGATGTTGGCAGAAAAATCTCCCTCAATGTGCGGCTGCGGCGTGATGGCAAGGCCGGCGTCGATGCCGCCTTTGACGTATGCTGAAGCCACCGAGCTGTCGCCAACTTCGAGATCGATGCCGGTGCTTCCGCCGATGGCGAGGCCCTGGTCGGAGAGCATGACATACATATTCGCGTCGGAAACGAGGAAGTGGCCCTGAATGCGAGGGCCCTCCTGCTTGCCGGCGTCGACGTGCCACGGGCCGTTGCCGAAGTGAATATCGACCGCAGCATCATTGGCGCTGCTGCCCAGGTTAAGCGAGGCCAGGCCGTTCATAAAGTTGAGTTGGCCCCACAGGCGGCCGTCGAAGTTGCCGCCTGCATATTGGAAGTAACCCTGGAAATCGCCATTGCCATTGTCGGGCGGCTTGAGCAGCCAGGCATGGAAGTCCATACGCGCGCCGGCGTTCTGGCCTGTGGCCTTGATCGTAAGATCGCCGTCGAGCGTGTAGGTGAAGCGGTCGGGCATGCCCACCTGCATGCCCGCATAGAAGAGGAATGAGTTGTCGTAGACGGGACTAGCGGCATTCAGGTCGCCCGTATCGGTGAATGCGTTGAGCGGGAAGTTATGACCCATGCCTCCGGAGATTGAATAGAGATTCATCACCGGAACAGGAACATCGACAATCGGAATTCCCTCTTCGCCCAGGCTGACGGTGGCGCGCGTGATCCAATAATCGTGACCGTTGCCATAGCCGAGGCGGAACTGCGCGGTGACCGGCGGCCCGCCAAGCTCGCTCAAGTCGACGGTGCCGGAATACTCGCTCGTGCCGCCACCACTGCTGCCGCCGTTATAGACGGGGTGAATCTTGGCTTCAGAGCTTGGCTGGCCCGAGGGATAGGGCAAATCGATGGTGAACGGCGAGTTCTGCGGGCCCTGCGCGGTGAAGTTCGTTCCCGATTGGGTCATCCCGTAGTTGACCTGCATGGGCGCGGCGGGCATCACCTCAGACAAATGAACGTGCGTGCTGAATTGAGCGCTGAAGATCTGATCGCCGCTGATCGGAATGTTGATGTGCGCGGAGACGAGATCGACGGGAGTGGGGCCGAGCGTGGAGCTGCCGCCAAGCGACACATCATTCGAAGTAGCGCCGTTTGCCAGATAAGCGCGGCCGTCCATGCCAAAGATGAACGGAGCGAGGGGAATGGTGGCGAAGGTTTTGCCTTCTGAGGCGAACGTGTAGGTCGTGGAGGTCTGCACCGCCCAGCCGTGCCCCAGCACCTGCGTGATCGTAAGGTTCTTTGCGGTAAATGAGATGTTCCCGTAGGTCTTGGTCACCGACTGCGGGGCCGCGGGGAACGTGATGCTTGGCTCCTTTCCGCCGCCGGATTGCAAATGGCCGTCGCCGGTAATGTGCGTGTCGAGCCAGGGAACGTAAATGTCCATGCCTTTGTAGGTAGCGCTGAAATCGCCGTGTCCCGGCGCAACCGAGGCATCGAGCGTGGCAAAGCTCACCTTGCCCGCCTCATATGGCGCCGAGAAAGGGCCGTTGGGAGGGAGACGCCCGCAAAGTCCGCCATTGACCACTCCCCAATCTGTCACCGTGGGCAGAAATGAGGAATTCAAGCCCATGGGCATATAGGGAATGACGGTGAGCGACGGGAAGCGAACGCCCACCCAATCACCGCCCTGGAGGCCCCCGCAAAGAGGGCCAGCAGCATCGCCCTGGGTGTGGCTCAAGTCGATGCGCACGCTGTTCGACTGCATCTGGAAGGCGCTCCATCCGATGAGAGTGGTGGGCAGTGTGAGGCCGTCCTTGATCCAGTCGCCGTTCGAGTGCAGTTCGGCGGTCACGCCGTTCCACGCAGGCGGCTGCTGCGTGTCAGCGAGCTGCAGGGTATTGTCGCCCAGCGCAAGGCTGAGAGTGGCGTCCACTTCGCCCTGCACGGCACCGCCGGAGGAAGAGGTGTGGCCCAGGATGCGATCGATGGTCCCCGTCACGCCGGGAGCGTCCTGGTGGAGCGGGAAGGCGGGCGAGACATCGAAGCTGCCCGAGGCCACGGTTGAGCCATCAGGGACATCCCAATCAGTAAATTGAACCGGAACGGGTTTGTAGATGTCGTAGTCGCCGCTTGTCTGGTTAGCCAGGCGCACGATGAGATTGCCGGAGCCCGAGTACTTCGTTCCCTGCTGCGTGACGTGCCCTTGAATGTCCTCGATGTCAAACGCCCCGCCGCTGGCAACGGGAAAAAGGAACTTGCAGGGCTTCGAAGGATCGGATTGGACCACCTCATAGTGGCGCGTGCCTGATACGACATGCGAATCGGGCGGAGGGTTTGGCGGCGTGAATTTCGCAATCTTATCGAGGGTGCCGTTGACGTACTGCACCGCGCCCAGCCCCGTCATGCTTTGGTTGGAACTCGACAGCACACCCACCTTGAGCGGTGGCAGATTGCTGCCGGCCGGAGGCGAGAGCATCTTCAGCAACGATTGGGCCTGCGCGGCGGCATCGGCGTCGATGCCCTTGCTGCCGGCGCCGGCAATCTTTGCCAGCACATCATGCACGCCCAGCGAAAGGCTGGGTTGCGTGGGATCAGGCGCAATATCGGCCTCCACGCTCACTGCGTGCATCCCGGGCGCCTTGGTGGTAAGGGGCGACGGCGTGTCGAATGGCTTGCTCTGGGAGACGATGATCGCCGGTTCCATGCGCAAGATCAGCTTGCCGCCTCCCCCACCGTTCGACTGTGGGGCCCTGGTAAGCTTGCGCTCCTGCGAGGGGCCGAGGGCGAAGGTCTGCTGCATGGTCGTGCCGTCCACCTGCCAGGTGACGCGCACGTAGCCTTGCCCGTAGTAGCCGATCGTCGACTCCGCAATGGCCGCGTCGTCGCAGGTGCTGCATGTGGCGTCGGCGGTGGGTGAGTTCGACCGTTCCTTGACGGGCAGCAGTTTTTCGCCGCTCTGCGTATTGCTCGATCCGCTTTGCCCGCCCAGTGCCGCGCTCGACGAGTGTAGCGGCTCGGCCGTTTTCTCGGCCCCTTGTGCACCGGGCGTCGTTCCCAGCGCGGCGCCGGATGTGTCCACATGGATCGGCACCTGATGCGGGGCAGTCGAGTTGTCGTGGCCGGGAAAATCCGGGTCGGCGATGGACTTCAAGTGAAGCGGCCCGTCCGCGGCCAGATCCTCCATGTACCTGATGTTCACGCTGGTGCAGAAAATCATGAAGGCGCGCGAAGCGATCGCCGAAAGATCGGGTCCTGCGGGGGCAGTGCCGCCCGATGCAGTTGGAGCGGTGCCGGCCTTCAAATTGACCGGGATCGCTGCCTGCGCCAATACGCTTTGGAACGCGCTGCCGACCGAGTTCGGCGAAGAAGCGCTGTTGCCGAGCGAGGTGAGCTTGCCGAGAGTTGCAACCTGAAGGAAAGGCGAGCCGCCGGGGCCGTCGATGCTGGCGGAGAGAAGTGCCGGGTTGATGTGTTGTGCGTCTGCCTCGGAGAGTTGGAAGACGCGGATTTTGAACTGGCCGGGGTTGTTGTATTGGTGAAAGAACACGCCTTCCTGAGCCAGTTTTGCGCCGGAAGTGGTGTTCGGCGCCGGCAGCGTGACGCCCTCGTCGCGGTTCCAGTTGGTCATGTTCTTATCTACGGGAGGCGCCGAGACGCGCTGGACTGTTCCGTCGCCCCAGTCCACAAAAAGATTGTCGAAGGCGACCTGGTCAACCTGGCCGATGAGGCAATTGGTGCACGGCTTATCGATGAGGTTGGGGTGGGCGGCGTAAGGGGAGTCGGCGAGATTGAAGCTGCCAGTAATGGCGATGCGATCGTCTACATAGGTGTTCTGGTCGTTGCCGCTGGCATCGACGTCCACCGGCGCCAGCTCGTTACCCATGCCGTTGGCGGGGCAGGACATTCCCGTTGGCGCATTGGGGCGGTTGAGAGGCCAGCGGTCGGAGACTTCCACCTCAACATCCGTCGTCTGCGGCTGGCTACTCTGCGCCGCAGCTGCGTTTTGCGCGGCCGCGACGCCGTTTTGCGGGTTGGTTTGCGCAACGCCTGACTTCGTTGGGGGATTCGCCGCCTGCGGCGCGGCGCCATTGGTGTTGTAGGTGTGATAGCCCACCACCTCCCATTGCATATCGCCCTCGGCCAGTTGCGGACTCGAGCTGGTCGGTGCGGGGGGTCCATAGAGCTTGACGCCATTGATCACCCTGACCGTTGGTGTACTGTCGGAACCAGACTTGATCGGGAGGAGCTTGACCGGTGGGACATTCTCCAGCACTTGCGCGATGAAGGCTGTGTCAGGGCGGAAGTAGTTGGGAACCATCTTCAGCATGCCACCGAAAGCTGGGATCGATACGCCGTTCAGGCGCTTGGAGCCGAGCAGCGTCGTGCCGTTTTTTGCATAAATATTCAGCACGTAGTAGTCAGCGAGCCCGGGATTCTGCTCATGCCACTGGAAGCGCAGATCATCGTCAAACTCCGGAATGCCGTAGTGCTCCTCGATTTCGCCCTGCCATTGATCGCCCCATTGCGGATCATCGAGAACGATCTTGCCCATGGGAAAGTTCTGCAAATTGATCGGTGTGATCTTGAGCGACGGCGGAGGTCCGGTGGTCACGGTGGACGCAACGACATTCAACATGCGCGGGGCGGTCGCCTTCTGCTGTTCCGGCGTTTGCAGTGTGATGTCGCGCCCGCCAGGAAGCGCCGTGACCAAGGCGCTGACGAGCACATGAATTTCGGTGCTGTTGACATAGCGCGCAGGCCCCAGGGCCATGACCGCGGCGGGAATGCCTGCGCCGACACTGAACGTGACCTGCGTTCCAGGCGCGAAGTTGGTTCCTTCAATTGCGATGTCGACGTTCTGGCTGCCTGCGGTGATCTGGCTCGGCACCAGGCGGAGAATCTGCATGGGAGCGGCGGACAAGATCGGATTGCCGGGCGTGACAGTGAAGATGTTGGGCGCCGGTGTGTGAAAACTGCCCGTCAACAGCGTGACGGCGCGAGGGCCCAGCGGCGCATTGGCCGCAATCGTGATCTGCGTTTGCAATTGATTCGCGTTTACGAGGGCGGGCTTGCCGACGGTCAGGCCGGTCGGCGGTGTAAGCTGCAGAGACGCGTTGGCAACAAAATTGGCGCCATCGAGCGTGAGCAGAACGGTGGTGCCCTGCTTGCCGGAGAGCGGGGTCATCTCTTTAATCGATGGGGCGGGTGTTCCGCAGGCGGCAAAGTTTCCGGCCGGGCAACCCGGCGACGGTGCGGCCGCCGCCACCACCTTGAAGGGGATTTCGGCGATCAGGTCGTGGTCGGCATCCTGCAAGTCGACCTGGTAACTGCTGACTGCGGCCGTGGAAGCAATTTGCACCTGAGCGACGATCTGCTTGCCTGAAGCTGCGGTAATACTGGCCACGGTGAGCCCTTGCGATGGGGTGAAGATCAGCCTGAGCGAGCGAGCGGAAAAATTTGAGCCCGTGAACGTGAGAGTGACCGCAGTTCCCTGCGTTCCCTGCGTCGGGCTATACGAGGTGAGCTTCGGTTGGTTCTGTGCGACTGCGACTGATGCGCAGAGACCTAGCAGGAGTCCTGCGCAAAGCAGACTCATTGCCAACCGTGACTCTGTGCCGTTGCTCATTCGATGCGCCCTACTCGCTACTTTCCGTTGCTTCAAAACGTCTTCTTGTGCCCGAGCGCAATGGTCCAGATTGCGACCAGTTGCGTTGTCGGAGTATTGGTGTGGTTCACGTCGTCGCGATTCTGGTTGTAGCTGCCCTGTGCCGGGAGAGTGCTGCTCTTCAGCCATCCAGGCAGCGTCCACGCCAAGCGCCCGCCGTACTGTCCGGTGAATGTGTCGCTTGTGAAGGTTCCACTCGCTAGCTGGGTCTGCGCCTGCGTCACGCTTACGAGCGGAGAGAGTTGCAAGCCAGGTTGCTTCCACACCAAAGCCGGTTGGACATAGACGCTGATGTTGCGAGTGCCGCCGATCGTGATGGGATCAGCCGCAACCCAGTTGACGTTGGCCTGCAAGTTGCATTGGAAGAAGCTCTGAGTCACGAGGTTCGCGCCCGCCGAAATGGACGAAGTGATGGCTCCTGCGCTTGGCGTGATGTTGTTCCTGAGCCAGTCGCGCGTGCCGGATGCGGTGAGCGACACCATGCCGACCTGGCGGCTGAGCGTGATGTCTCCGGAGACGTCGCGCTGGTCGGCACTGCCATTTTGCGACGGCGGCTGGCCTTGCAAGGACGCTGGAACGGTGCCCGTCTCCGTAAGCGATTGAGTCGAGCTCACACTCAGATTCATTTTGGCGTCCAGGGGTTTCGACCATGTTTCAGTCACGGTGTTCAGGTCGAGCTCGACGGCGGTGGTCGACTGGACGTTGTTCTGCAGAAAGCTGTAGGTGACGGAGAAGGACCCGGCCTTCGTTGGTAGGCTCGCTGAAGCATCCACGCCGCGCAGATCTGGATTGCTCGCCTGAGTGAGGCTGGGATTGGCCGGGTTGCCGAAGTTGAGGCTAAGGTCGCGGAAGTCCACGCTGAGTGCGGCTTTGCCTGCGGTTCCCGAAATCCCGCTGCGCCACGCGCGGCCGAAGAGCGAGGTGGACGTTGGGTCAGATAGATTGGCGTTGTCGTAGCTCCACGCATACTCCGATTGCCACTGCCATTGCTTGCCGAGGTGCAGGTTGAGCAGGCCGCCGTAGACGTCGCCGCGCGATTTCTGCGCCACCGGATTGGGAACCACGATGGGATTGCCCTCGGAATCGTATTCGACGACGGTGGGCGCGCCGATATCGCGCGCACCCAGCCACATCAGCCGGAACTCCGCCCACTTGGGGAGGGGCGCCTGGAAGCTGGCGCCCATTAAACGTTGATGGAAGGTGATGCCCGCGCCGCCGCCGAGCGCTTCGTCATTGGTGTTGGTGTAGAAGCCCAGCTTGCCTGCGGGAGTTGTCAGCGTGGCTTCGACCCCCTGGCGCGGAGTGGCCGCAGTGACGAATTGCGCGTCTGTGTACAAAACCGGTGAAACAATGCCAAATCGCAGGCTCGCGCCCCAGCGCCCATTCTCGCGCTCAATTTGGGCGATGTAGTCGTTCACGCGACCCACGCTCGAGCGTTGCGCCGCAGGATTCAGAACCGAGTCGAGGAGCCCGCTGCCGTTCACCTCAGGTTGCCACGGGTTGCCCGTCGAGACCATGCGATCGGCAAGTGTGAGGTCGTTCGAGTCTGGAGGATTGGAGCCCGAAGCCCACTGCGTGGTGGATCCGACTTGCATATCGATTTCGGCGCCGAATTTCTTCTTCGGCGATGGAGGCCTTACCGCCGCTGGAACCCGGGCGATAGCAGCGCTGAGTGCAGAGGCCGGAGTGGGCGTTGGCGCTGATTCCGCATCTGTTCCCGGCTGGAACGGAGTGGGGCTCGGCGGCGCGGGAGTCGCGGTGAGCGCGGCAATCGTGAACTTCCACCCTGACGCTTCACTGCCCACAGTGAGGCTCACATCGTGCTCGCCGTTGGTAAGGGGCAGTTGCGGCGTGTACGCTACCTGCGTCTCGCTCACCAGAGCCAGCGACGTGATGTCGATGTCATCCATTGCCAGGCTTACATCAGCGGGATTCACCGGCGATGTGAATTGCACAGAGATGGCAGGCTGCGTCTGGCTCACGCTGCTGTTTGGCGCGGGCGCCTCCTTGGCAATCTGCGAAGAGAGGTCGAAGTAGCCAAGCCTGCGCGGTGCAGTCAGCACCACCTGCTGGAATCTTGCGGTTGTCATTGGCTGGCGCAGTCGCGCTGACGGCGGCCCGGGAACACGCGGCTCGACGAATCGTTGCGCCGGCCCCGAAAACAAGTAGTCACCCCATTGCGAGTAGACATCCACACGCCAGAAATAAGCCTGGCCGGGAACGAGGCGGTTCTGGACCGCATGCAGATCGAGCGTCGGCTTGTTGGTCAAATAACGGCGCAGGGTCTGGCTGCCTTCTGCGTCGCTGCTGATTGTCACGAGATAGAACGCGCCAGGGCTCGCGGGGCTCCAATCCAGGAGTGTGTGTCCCGCTGCGGATTGCGAAGGGACCACGCTCACCGGTGATACAGCGCCCTGCGCCAGGCGTGCAATGGGCCGCAAGGGCAGCGGCTTGCGGGTCGCGCCGTCGCTGTCCACGGCGCGGACGGTCCAATAAAAATTGCCTTCGGGCAACTGACTCCAAACATTCTCTGGAACCTGCCATTGATTGTCGTCAACGTTATGCCAGGTTGAGATGGAAGAGAAGTAAGGTTGAGTGGAGAAACCAACCTGGTAACGCACCGCGCCTGGAACCGGCGCCCATAGGAGGACGGGCGGCTCCGCTGCGGGATAGGCCGCTCCATAGACCGGAGCGAGCAACGTCTCAAGCAGCCAGCCGGCCGGAGTGACAACGACGGTGACGGGTCGAGTTGCGATCTGGCTGGGCTGCTGCATGCGCAACTGTACCGTGTGGCCGCCCAGGAACCACGTGGGCAGCGGCTGCTGCGTGCGCACGGTCAAGCTCTGACCGGCGACGAGGTTCACGGCAAACTGTTCCACTACTCGGTTGTCCCAGAGCCATTGGCCGATGATAGAACCGGTTCCGGCGCCCGACATCACGGTCTCGGCGTAAAGCCCGCCGCCGAGTGAGACAACAGTTCCGTCGCGTGGGTGAACCAGCGCGATGTTCAATATCGAGACTGGCGCGGCTATCGATGTTGCCGAATCGATCTGCAATGGCTGCGTGGTGCCGCTGCCCGCAGCCGCTGGCCCGACTCCGGCTGCCGTTGATGTGCCGTCGGTGTTGAGCACGTCGATGGCGCGCAGACCTAATGTCGCGCCCGGGCTTAGGCTGATGGTCGCGGTCATCAGCGTGGCCGAGATACGGTTCACGCGGAGCAGGGTGACGTCGGTCGCTTGCGTATGTCCGTTGGAGTTGCTGAGGGCGGCGAGCTTCGGTGAGATGACAACGGTTGCTCCTGGCCGGAAGTTTGCGCCCTGAAGCGTAAGCTGCACGCGGCCCGCGCCTTGCACGGTAAGGCCGGGCGCCGCACTGATGAGCGCCGGTGGCGGCGCGGGCGCGACGACGGCAAGCGGAGACGGCGCCGATGTGCCGCCGGGCGCGGCCGCTGCTGGATTGAAGACCGTGATCTGGTCGGTGCCGGGCGTGACGATGTCCGATGCCAAAATGCCGGCGGTCAATTGAGTGGCGCTGACGATGGTTGTGGTCCGAGCGGCTCCGTTTACCTGCACGATCGAGCCTCTCACGAACCCCGTGCCATTGACGGTGAGTGTGAATCCTGGACTGCCGGCTGTCACGCTGGACGGGCTGATCGAAGTGATGGTCGGGGCGCCTTGCGCACGCGCAGCCGTGCCTGAAATCACCGGCAACAAGATCAGCACAGGCAGCGAAAGAACCAAAGCAACAGGTAACCGTTTGCGAATTCGCTCGAATCCGAGAGCCAGGAGTGTACGCACGCGTCTTCCTTTCGTGAAGCCGGCGAGCCATTCCAGAGGGGAAGCCCTAACCATACATGCGAAAAAACACAGTGAGATTTGCGAATGATGGGAAAGAAATTTGCTTTCAGTTACTTTAGCTGTTCGCCGCAGTTCCACGCCCCGGAGGCCGCGCCATCGTCGGTAACGAAAGTACCGGTTCGTCGGTCGTCGTTCACCACCACGGTACCTAAGCCAAAGAAAGTATGACCTTTATCGGGATATCCGCTAATGATCACCTTGGTATATGTTCCGGGACCTTTATAAGGCGCCATATTCATCTTGAGGAATGCGGCGCCCCCCGTTTTGGGCCCGATGTTGAAGGCCAGCGCAGCGCGGAAGTTTGTTCCGATGGTGCCATGGCCATCGCTCTCGCAGGACCCCGAGTTGATGGTCATCGCCACGGGCCTATCCAGCTTGGCGCCGGCGCTTGCCGCAGCAGATGCGCCTGAAACGCCGTGTCCACATCCCGAAGCTACCAGCGCGGCAATGACCGCTGGACGCAGAAGCCCCCTGAACCTTCGTCCGCAAAACAACTTTGCCATGTCTTCCTCCTGATTTTGTTCCGGCGATGGACGCGGACCGCAATGAACATATAGTGACGACCGCAAGAAGATCGTTACAGTCCGCGGTGAACGATCTACCCATACATGCGGGAAAACGACAGAGAATTTGCAACCTGAAAGGATTTTTTGAGGGGTCAGCGCGACGCAGTCATCGCGCTGGTGGCGCGCCGGTCGGCGTCGTTGAGATCTTTCACGTATCCCTGGAATTGTGGGGTCGCCGGTCCGGCGAGATCGGCTGTTTCGAGCGCCTTGTGAAAGATGCTCCGCGCTTCGGCGTAATTTCGCTGCTTTGCCAGCACTCTCCCCAGCTCCAGCCAGTTCCACACCTCATATTCGAGTGTTCTGGTGTCTCCAGGAGCCTCGGCGGCGAGTTGCTGGTAGATTGCCGCCGCTTTTTCACGCTCAGAGATGGCTCGTACGGTTTCGCCCTGAAGTCCCTGTACGTAGCCCAGGTAGCCATAGCCGAAGGCGAGAGTCGTCCGGTAGTCGCGGTTCGCGGGATCGCGCTCCACCAGTTCGCTCGAAGCGCTGATTGCGCGGTCGAGCAAAGGCAAAGCTTCACTGTAGCGACGGGCATCAGCAAGCGTGTGAGCAAGGCGAACGGCGACCGCCGCCATGTCGCTCAACGCTTCGGCGTTCGCAGGATCGGCTGCGGCAGCGTCACTTGCGATGGCCCATGCCTGACGTTGCGTCGCGATTGCCAGGGGAAAGCCCACATTTCCGTTATGGGCGAGTTCGCTCTGTATGGAGCCTGCCGTGGTGAGCGCGATCATCCGGTTTCGTCTCAGATCGGAATCCAATGGATCTTCGGCGGCGAGCTGGCCGTAAAGGACCGCCGCGCGACTACACATCTCCAGGGCGCGGTCGTAGTCGTGAAGCTGTTCGAGGAGAGTGCCGGCCATGCGGTAGGCCATGGCAAGCGAGACGCGATCGTCGCGGCTGTGGGACGATTCCGCCAGATTGGTCTCAATTGCCAACGCGGTCTGCATGTCCCTTTCGCCGGCGGGCAGTTCTTTACTTCTCATTTCGAGCCTGGCCTTGTTCATCGTTGCCGTTGCCAGCAAGTGCCCGGCGCGGCTGTCCTGCGGTCGCATCTGCGCAATCCTCGACGTCAGCGCGAGAGACGCATCGCTATCCCGGCGCGCCCGGCCCTCGTCCGCTGTTCGCGATTCGACCTCTGTAAGCTTGTTCAGGATCTCCGCCAGGCTCATCGCGTCCTGCGATGAGCCGTCATCACCCGCATGCAGAGATTGAAGCAGGGCCTCAGCCTGCCTGTACCGATGGACGGCATCGGCGGCGTTGCCAACGTTGCCGGCGTCGGGATTGCCGAGAATATCGCCGAGCTTCTCATAGGCGCCTGAGAGTTCGCGCGTAAGTCCGGGATCGCCGTTCGCCTCTTTCGATAGCTGCTCAAGATATTCTTCGGCGGTGCGAACCGCGAGCAGCCGGGCCTTGGTGGCGCCCGCAACGTTGTGCATGGCGCCTTCAATCTCGAGCAGTGAGACATTCGCGAGGTGACGCACATCAGCGAAACGGCGTTCTGCGCGGCGTGCTTCCCAGGTAGCGAAAGTGGTAGCCGCCGCAAGTGCAAGGACCGCCGCGGAAGAACATGAAACAGCGATCCAGTGGCGGCGAACGAATTTACTCGCGCGATAGAGCGCGGTGTCGCGGCGGGCGGCCAGAGGGCAATTGGCGAGCCAGTTTTCAATGTCCGCCGCCAGCCGGTCCGCGGACCGGTATCGCTCGGAAGGTTCAGGGGCCATCGCCATGCGCACCAAATCGTCCAACTCGCGTGAAAGCCCGGGCTGAATCTGGCTGGGCCGCCGTACCTGTTCTTCGCAGATCACCTTCAGCGATTCGATGGGATTCCTGCCCTCGAGCTGATGGGGAGGAACACCGGTCAGCAGCTTGTAAACGATTGCGCCGATCGAATAGATATCTGTCGCCGTACTCACCGCGTCGCCGTGCGCCTGCTCCGGGCTGGCATACTCCGGAGTGAGCATAAAAGCTGCGGTGTCAGCTCTTCCTGAGGTCGCCTCGCCAAGCATCTTGGCGATGCCAAAGTCCAGCAGCCGCGGGCTACCGCTCGCGTCGACGAGGATGTTGCGCGGCTTCAGGTCGCGATGAACGATCAGGTTCTGATGCGCGAAATGCACCGCATCACAAACAGGCAGCATGAGCCGCAGCCGTTGCTCAACCGAGAGCTGATGCTTGATGCAGTAGTCATCAATCGGCTCTCCGTCAACATACTCCATGACGAAGTAAGGGAGTCCTGATCGGGCTGAGCCTGCGTCGAGCATGCGTGCGATGTTTGGGTGCTCGAGCCGGGCGAGGATGCGGTACTCCTGCTGGAGGCTCTCCGCCATGGCTTTGCGGTCGGGACCCCCGAAGAGCACCTTGATGGCAACGCGCCGCGCGAATTTACCATCCGCGCGTTCGGCAAGGTAAACCTCGCCCATTCCGCCATGGCCGATTTGAGACAGGATGCGATAGGGGCCGGCGCGATCACCCGGCTGGAATCCCTTGTATGCGAGGAACGATGCGGCTCCGCTCGCGATTACCCCTTCAAGCACCTCCTCGGCGCGATCGTCGAAGTGGAGAAGGCTTTCCAACTCCTCTTTTATGGTCGGATCACCGCACTCGCGCGCGAGAAAATCCTGGCGCTCACCGGCGGAAAGGCACACGGCCGCGGCAAACAGTCGCTCCAGTTCGGAATTCAAGCGCGCAGCTCCCGGCAGAGCCACGCCTGGGCCAGGCGAAGCTCGCGCCGCACCGAATTCACAGCAATGCCCGTGCATTCCGCAATCTCTTCCGCAGTCATTCCGCCGAAATAGCGCATCTCAACGAATCGCGCTTTCTCGACGTCGGCCACGGCCAATCGATCCAACGCCTCATCGACTTGCATGATCGAGGCCGGCCGGATGTCGACGATAGCGGCGTTTTCAAGCAGGGGCAAAACCCCGTCACCGCCGCGCTTGGCAGCCTGGCGGTAGCGAGTGTGATCCACGAGGATCTGCCGCATAAGGCGCGCCGCGATTCCATAGAACTGGGTTCGGTTGAGAAATGGCCGCTGCGGCTGCTGCATCACGCGAAGCCACGCTTCGTTGACCAGGGCTGTGGGCTGCAACGTGAAGGCGCGTGACTCACGCCGCAGGTAGCCGCGGGCGATGCGGCGCAATTCGCGGTAGACGTGCGAAGCAAGCTCGTTAAGTGCTGCTTCGTCGCCCTTGACCCAGCGGTTCAGGAGCAGGGTGACCTGCGGCTCCGGGATCGACATTCCCGTTGCCATGGGAGATCGCTCAAGCGATAGACCCGTCATATCCAGAGCCTGCTCTCCCCTGCGCGAGGCAGGGAGGGGAAGTTGAGCCGTCTCCTGTGATGCGCACACACGATTTGCCCCGCGTGGGCGAGCGCGCTTACGGAGACTTGGGCCAGATACAAGCGCATTTTAGCAAGTTAATTCGTCGCCGTCTCCGGAAAAATGATCACGGCAATCACTGTCGATCCTGGCAAGTGTCCGCGAACATTCACGTAGCGGGCAACCCTGGTTAACTCCCGGAACAAGTGTTCAGCACGATAGTGACTGCGGACGCGAAGAAGGTGAGAAGCGTTCAAGGTAGCTGTTCGCGAAGCACTTCTCACTGAAACGCTAGATCGTGCGCAAACTGAGCTTTTTACGAGGGACCGGCGCCGTAAGCCAAATCCCAGTTAGGGAAGGGTTGGCGACCAACCACCTGGAACTCTTTCGATGAGTGGATTGGCCTGTTGGCAACACTTGACAGTTCAATAATTATCGTTCGATTTCCTTGACGCAGGTTCGCCTTTTGGCGGCACTCCGTTCATCATCACCGCGGCGAGGCCGAGGCGACGATCATATTTGAATGATTAAGCGCTTCTTCCGCCCTTTGCGCCAGCAATACCATGCCGTGGCGCCGAGTCTCTGCGGCAACCGAAGCAAGTTGGGAGTGGCCGTCTCCGGGATTGTATTGTGCATCAAGTTCTCCAAGCGCGAGGCGAGCTTCGCACTCAAGTTCGTAGTAACCAAGTTCTTTTGCGCTTGCGATGGCGGAACGAAGCTCCGTTCGCGCCGCATCCAGACTCGAACGGTCTTTACTTCTAGCCGCGAGCGCCATTGTGATGCGTGCGTTCTGGATTTCGATGGGCAATCTCAGCGCGGGGTCGGGGTTGTTCCGGGTGAACTCCCTGGCGCGCTGAATCGCGTTGTGCGCATCATCAAACTTGCCGCGCATGAGCAAAGCTCGACTGAGATTGGTATAGGCGCTGGCTGCAGCTGGATCCGCTTTTTCTTTTTCAAATTCGTCGATAATAGGGCCGAGTAAATGTTCTGCCGCGTCAGCGCGGTTTTCGTCAAGGTCAAGATCAGCCAACTCCGCCTGGCTCTCTTGAATCAGGCCGGGCGAGTTTAGCTTCTGTCGTATTTCGAGAGCTTGCATATATTGCTGACGAGCGCCCTCCAGATTCCCTTCGGCCTTCAAAGCTTCTCCTAAACTGAGCATCGCTGCCGTCCAGTATCCATAAGCTCCTAGGTCCTGGCGGCCTGCGTCGACTGCCTGTTGCGCAAAGCGATGAGCGTCCTGCACGCGCCCTTGTACCAGGGCCAAATCGGAAGATCGATACAGTAGATAGGTCGGATTGCTGCGGTCCAGAGAATTCTCCATTGCCCGTGCTTGCTCGTACAGCGTCTCTGCCGCCGTCAGCTTGCCCCGAAGAAAGAGCAGATCCGCAATATTGCCGAGCGCTGTTGCCGTATCGCCCTTGTCTCCAGCTTCTTCGAAATTGACTTTCGCCTGGCGGTACAACTGCTCGGCGCGATCGAGCTTACCCTCATTCTCATAATTGATCGCCATGTTGTTCATGACCGCGCCGGTTTTGTGATGTTCACCCAGGCCTTCAAGCATCTCGAGCGCCTGCTGGTAAGTCGCAATAGCTTGCTCCAACTGGCTCAAGCTCCCTCGCATGTCTCCAATCAAGCGAAGCGTGTCCGCCGCCATCATGCGGTTTCCGGCGGCGAGATATGCGTCGTAAGCCTCTTCGCATGCGGGCAAAGCTCGATCGGGATGGTCGCTGTAATTCAGGAATAGGCATTCGTCCTTTCGCGCCTGGGCGTAGATCAGCTTTTTGCCCTGTTCCGCTGTCTTGCGTTCGGCGCGATCGATCAATGCCAGGCGGGCGGGATTGGTAGTCGCTCCGAAGCGGGCATCAAGTAAATCGATGCGTGGATCGTCGGAGGCGGGTGGCGGCAGGCGCCGAAGCTGGAACAGTGTCGCCGCCGCCTGGCTGTCATGACCGGCCGCATCCTGCGCTTCCGCGAGCTGCAACCCGTACTCTACGTTGTCCGGAGACAATTCGAAGAGCACGCGATATGCCGATGCCGCTTTCTCGTGATCTGCCACGCTGTCGTAATAACCGGCCTGTATGAGTAACTGCTGCACACGCGGCAGGTTGGTCGAGAGTTCCAGCGCCTTCTTCGTTTCCTCTCTCCAGTTCCGCTCGTATCCAAGTCCCGCCCAGGCGCGTGCCAGCATCAGATGCGCCAGTGCAAAACCCGGATCCGCAATGCAAGCCTGTTGCAGCAAGTCTTTCGCCGCCAGCGAATCGGACTCGCGCAACTTGGCAAGACCGAGCGAGTAGAACCTTGCCGCTTCACGTCCCGCCGGCAACGAAGCCAGCACCATCGTCTCATCGGAGGTCGCGAGTTCAGGGGCTCCCAACGCCTGTCTCAGGACGCCCCCAACTCGGGAAACAATGTGGAAGAGATCTTCTGTCTCGCCAATCGCGGCTGTTTCTTTCAAGATTTCACCGCTTCTCGCATCCTGGAGTCGCACATCCAGCCTGACCTGCGTCCGTGTCGTGGTGTACGACCCCAGCACGAGCAAGTCCGTATTCAGCGCCCCACCGATGCGCCGGGCAGTGCCTTCGTCCACGGTGCTCGTTTCCGGCCAAGGTGATGAGGAGCGATAGTTCGCCACCTCCTCGCCTGAAACCAGGCGGAGTTCTTCACCTGCCGATAATTCCGTTTGCAGCATCTCGGCGAACGCCGTGGACAACCAGGAATCTGTGTCTCGTCCCGAGAGATTGCTGAATCCAAGCACTGCGACGGATCTTCGCATGGGCGCTTGCGCATTCACCTGCAGCGGCAGTCCTACGGAATGTTTCCGGTGCAATGCGAACCACGCGACCCCGATCGCGGCCACGAGCGCGACAAGCGCGATCACGTAGCTGCGAAGCACTGGCGAGCGGAAGCTCGAGGATCCTGTTGGCGGCGTCCGCAAAAATGCTGACGTCGCGGGTGCCTCGGCCACAGCTGCGGCGGTCGCACTTTGAGCAATCACAACCGCCACTGGCGCGATGAAACGATATCCCCGCCGCGGAACCGTCTCGATGAATCGCCGATGGTTGGAGTCGTCGTCAATTGCCGCGCGCAGCTTCTTCAGAATGACGTTCAGGCTGCCGTCGAAGTCGACGTAGGTGCCCTCCGGCCAGAGCCCTTTGCAAAGCTCCTCCCGAGTTACAAGTTCTCCCGCGTTTTCCAAAAGCAGCATGAGAACGCGGAAGGGCTGATCCTGGATTCTGACGCGGATACCCTTGCGCGTCAGCGTGTGCCGAGCGCCGTCCGCCTCAAACATGCCAAATCGAAAGATGGTCCCGGGAGATATGGCCGACCCCATACGTCCTCCCGAATAGATAGTGAATCGAATCATAGCACGCGTTTCATGGCGAGTCAGCATTTCCGCTAAATAGCCAGATCCAAAGCGTTTGCGTGGTCAGGAAACAGTTAATATTCAGTTCCTTTGACCTCCGGGTCAACCTGCCGCATGCTACCTCTCGAACTGAAGCTGCCGAACCGGATCGCATTAGGAAGAGACTGACCCAACCCCGCGACGTGAATGGACGATTAGGGGAATCGGGTGGTGAGAAAGATGATGGGCTTCCGTTGGTCCACAGCATCGCGGGTCATCCTGTGGACTGCGCTGATCCTGCTTGCGTGCAGCCTCTGGATGGCATTACGCCGCTGAAATACTTCGGCCTTCCCCAAACTGCAAAGTCATTAACGGAGGTACACGAACATGCTTACATTGAACCGTGGGCCGCGAGCCGCGGCGTCTCTGTTGGGCCCGCTTCTACTGGGCGCGATGCTGGGGGCTCAGCAGGCACAAAAGCCGTTGACAAATGATGGCGTGGTGCAGCTGGTTAAAGCCGGATTGCCCGAATCTGTAATCATTGGGGCGATCCAGTCGAGTCCTCCGAGCTACGACATTTCGGCAGGCGCATTGATCAAGTTGAACCAGGCTGGCGTCACTCCGGATGAGATGAAGGCAATCATCGCCGCCCAGCAAGCTGGGAATACGGCCGGGAGCTCCGCCGCTGCGGCGAATGCGAGCGCCGGTGGCAGCCAGGCTCCAGCTTCAACGTCCCAGGCGCGGTGGGAAATGCCATCCGTCGAAGTCCTTGCCTCCCCATCGCCTCAGGTGCTGCCAATAGAAAAGACGCAGCTTGAAGAGTCGAAGATCAAGCCGCATTCCCTTGCCAGCCTAGCCGGCGATTCCGCGCTGACTCAAGGAATGCAGGCGGGAGTCAACGACGCGGCCTGGGACACGGCGACGCACATGAATAGCGGCATCGGAGGGGCCGCACTCATACAATCTGGAGGCATTGTCAGCGGGCTCCTGGGCCGCCGGCCCCAGTCCACAACCTATGTCTGGGGAATTCCCGGTGCGGCTTCATCGAACGTGTTGCATACGGCCACGCCCAGGTTCGGGGTGAACTTTGCCAAGGCTCCAGGAGTCAACCCCGATGATTTCGCGCCGCAGATTGTCATGCTGACGCCCGCGCAGAATTCCTGCCGGCTCGTAGGAGCGGCGCAAGGCAAAGAAGATGCGCGCTCTGACAACGCCGCTGACTGGGAGATCTATTCCGCATTCGTTGAGGATCCAGTGCAGGTGAACCTCGAAAAAACCGGCGAAGGCAATTACAACATTTCGCCACAGACGCCCATCTTGCCGGGTGAATACGCAGTGGTGCTGCGGCCCGTCTCGAAGAACATGAAGATCTCGGGAGCAGACGTGGCGCGCGGACAGGGTCCGGGACTGATGTTCAGCGCCGTGTGGTCGTTTCAAGTAGCCATGGATGCGCATTGATTGCGCCGAAGAGAATCGCAATGAAGCCGGACAATCGCTCAATTCGGATACTGGTGCATTCGAAAACTGAATGCCGTGTCACTCGCCTCTTGCGATTCGCGGCAATCGTAAGCCTTATCGCAAACCTGCCTCCCATCGCCAGTTCCGCAGGCGCGCATGGAAGCGGCGCTGGATCCGGCGGCGGCACTCCCGTTGGGATTACGCTCAGCATTCCATCTCTGATCATCATTGGAGGAGATGCGAAGAGCGGCGGGAAGGTCATATTGAGCCAGCCCGCGCCGGCGGGCGGAGCCAAGGTGACCGTGTCGAGCGATCATAAGGCTCTGTCCATCGCGCCGCTCATTCCGAAATCCCTCACCGTCCCTGCTGGGGCCACAAGCGTTGACTTCATGATAGTCACGTCGACAGTGTCAGAAGAAACGACTGTTGCGGTGTCGGCCTCCTACGGCAGTTCTTCCACCGTGGTAAAGATCGCGCTGGAACCGAACGCGGTCGCCTCCATCGTTCTGCAACCGGACAACCTCGGCTGGGGCGCCTCAGCCCACGGCACGGTGCAATTGAAATCGCCTGCTCCGAAAAACGTCACCTACTACAAGAACACAGCACCCAAAGGACAGCCCTCCCACTACGTACTTACGATCAAGAACGGCGGTGCGACTGTCAAGCTCGCAAGCAGCCTGTTGAAGACTCCGGCGAGCATCAAGGTCTCGCCAGGAACGTCGACAGCCGAGTTCTCCGCGACAGCGCCACAGGCTTCATCTTGTTCCATGGGGCCCGCGAGTCCCGCGACCGATACCGTGACTGCAACTTGGCAGAAGCCTGCAAGCACCATGGTGAAGATAGGTTTAACCACCGGAAAGCCCGGCCGATACACGGCCCAGACCATTCGAATCGATCCGGCCGCGCTTCTTGGCATAAGCCACGATGCGCATGCTTTGGTGCTGAACAATTCGGACAAGTGCGTAGCGAGCTTGAAGACAGGCAGTGTCATTTACTTCAAACACCTGGGCGTGCTGAAGGTTGTGAAGGTGAAGCCGCTCACAAGAGGCCAGCTCGCGGGTCTCAGCACGCTGGGCGGCGTTGCGGTCGCGGTCAGCTCGGCGGCGCTCACCGATTTCATTAATGACGGCACGTTCCAGGTGTTTAGCCAGAAATTGGCAGATGCCTCCGAGCCCGGCGGAGCGTGGAAGCAGGGCGAGGAACCGGACGAGCCACTGGGCGGAGATGGAGGCTGGAAGTACAAAGTGGGCGGGTCGGGCACGGACTACTCCTTCACCGCCTTCAAAGAAAACAACGGGCTGTCGGCGAGTGTAACCGGCCACGGGCAGATGACCAATGTCGGCTATAACTTCCTGGCAGTGATCCACGGGGCCAAGTTACAGCAGGCCACATTTACCGCTCCGCTCGAGGGTACCCTCGACGTGGACTGGATCGCGACGACAACCGCTTCGGGTCAGGGCATTGGAGAGTCGCGGCTTCGAATGCCGGCGATGCATTCCGGGCTCGTTGACAGTGCCGACGACATTCCTCTGCTTTTTCAGGTCTACGCCAATTTGATCTTTAAGCCCGGTTTCGGAGAAAAAGCCGCAGCCCAGGGTCACTTCAAGATCACATACAAAGGTGAAGGCGGCATTGATGGCTCTTCGGCGATAAACCATTCGCTCGATGTTACGCCCGATATCTCCAGCACAACTTCATCGGCAAAAGCGCCGCACGGGGCGGTGGTCGCAATCAATGCGCCAAAGTTCGCGCTGTCCCTCAGCACGGTCAGCTTTCTGTGGGCGCTGGACGCTCGAATGCCGGGTGCGTTGAACGCGAAAGGAGCGGATCTGGCAGACAGCCTGCAGTCGCAATTGGGCTCATACGTCAAACCCGATTTGATGCCGCCCAGTACGGACAAGCTGTTTGAGGTGCGGCGAGCGGTTTACGTCATGTGGGTTTCAACCGTGTCGTATGCCGGGGCGGGAATGCTGGCCATGCTTCCTTGCCAGCAGTATTACCAGAACTACTTGGCTTCTGCGGGCATGGACAAAGACATGCTTGGTTCGATCAGCGGCTCAATTCCTCCCGAAAACGGAGTCGAAGTTTTCAAGAAGGACGGAGTCTCGGCAATTCCTTCCATTGCGGGCTGCTATCCGAAGAAATGAGGGGAGCAGGAGAGATTACGATGGCTGATTCTTGCAATCAATGTGGTGCCGCGCTGGGCGAGCATGAAGTGTTCTGCACCAGGTGTGGCGCGCGGCGCAGTCAGGCTGAGCCGCCCGTTGTCGCGAAGCGTTTCTGCGGGAAGTGCGGCGCCGAGCTCAAATCGGATCTGCGGTTTTGCGAAACTTGCGGGAATCGCGTTGAGCCGGCAGCCGCTCCTGATGCCGGTTCTGCAGCAGCAAACCAACCCGGTGGCCAAGCCGCTACCGTCGCGGCAGCATCGGGCTTTCAACCCGTCCCCCTCCCCAATATGGGCAGTGGCGCAGCCGGTTCGGCCGGAACACCGTCATTCACTCCCGCCGTCGCTGTGATGCCTTCGGCTCCCATTCAGCCGCAGAAAAACAAGCACACCGTCGCCAAGATCTTGATTTCAGTCATGGTCGTCCTTTTTTTGATCGTTGGCGGCGTGGTGGGAGCTGGCATTTACATCGGCTACAGGATCAAGAAAAAAGCGGAGCAGGTGGAGCAGTCATACAAAAAGGCCGTCGCCCAGGCGACTACGGGAGCCAGCGGGCAGGGTCAACCTGGAAGCGCCCCGGATCTGGGGAAGCTTCTCGGAGCACTCAGCCAGGCGGGCCAGGGCCAGTCGGGAAGCGGTCAGGACCTGGGAAAAATCCTTCAGGCACTCGGGCAGGGGCAATCGGGAAGTTCCCCCGACCTGGCGAAGCTGCTTGCTACCCTCGGTCATGGTTTGCAAGGCGCACCTGGCGCCAATGTAGAAAAGCGTCCTGCCGGGACTTGTCCCCCCGCGAATCAGAAGGCGCTCGTCTCTTACATGCGGGATACTGGATCAGCTTCCATCCCGCTCGTGGATGGCCTGGCGCTCACCGACGTCTGGACCCCGAGCGCAACCCAACCGGATGTTGAGATACTCACGACTGTCAATTCCATCGCCGGCGATTCGATCCAGGTGATGGGGAAGCGATTGGTGGGCAATGATTCACCAGGTGTGCGCAACCTCTGCACCGCCGATCTGTTGAATGCGCATGAATACGAAACGCAGTTTGGCTCGTCGACACCAAATACGATTCCAGGCGCGACCATGTTCACCGTATCTCGTGCAGTTTTTTCCGACCTGAAGGCCGGTCGTCCGTCTGCTCTCACTTTCTATGACGCCTATAACGACCCCAGTGGTGGGTATGACTTGCAGTCCCTGAGCAAGGGTACGCTCTCGCGTGTTGAGACAAGCGACGTTCCCTACTCGATTATTGTGAACGGAGAGAAGAAGGACCTGCCCACTCTCCATGTCAAGGGAACCCTTGGGACCCAGACGTTTGAACTCTGGGTGCTCGACGACATCGCCAATCCGCTTGTCCTGAACCTGAAGGTCCTTAACCAGCCTTTCCATGTAACGTACGTGAAAATCACCTTTCCTGAGAAAAAAGAAGTTGAGCAGCAGCTTGCCCAAACGGGACGCGCGGAGATTTACGGCATCTACTTTGACTTCGACAAGGGCACGCCCAGGCCGGAATCCGCTCCGGTACTGAAAGAAATTGCTCAGGCGCTCACGGACAATCCGGGCTGGAAACTCGAAATTAAAGGCTATACCGATAACGTCGGCGGCGATGCGTATAACCTGAACCTTTCTGACCAACGGGCGCAAGGCGTCATGAAGTCTCTTGTCGCGCAGTATGGCATCGCTGCCGATCGCTTGACGGCGCAGGGATTTGGCGAGACCCAACCGGTATCGACAAACGACACAGTCGAAGGGCGGGCCCTGAACAGGCGCGTCGAGTTGGTGCGCGATTGATTGCGGTCTTCACGGTGGCCGCGCGATCGCGCTCAACGCACGCCGCAAAAAGTTAGCAGCGATGCACCAGTGTGTAGTGAAAAAAGAAGGAGAAACTGTCATGGCATTATGTCCAAATTGCGGTCAAAACATATCACCTGAAGCCAGATTCTGCGGAGGCTGCGGGAATGTCGTGGCTCCTGCTTCGCCCGCGCCACCGGCGGAAGTCATCGGGTCGAGCGCCGCAGGTGCGCAATGGACACCCGTGCCAACCCCCGCGGTTCCTGCTCCAACTCCGGCGCCGTCTCCGGTCTGGAGTGGCGTTGCGCCCGCCTCCGCCGCCCCCGCCACGATTTCTCTTTCGAATTCTGGATGGACGCCGGTTCCCAGCACACCGCCTTCGCCGCCGATGAACGCAACAACTGGGGTAGGTTTCATGAGAGCCGATCTTCCCGCCGCTTCTCCCAATGTCGCGCCTGCTACCGGCTGGGTACAGACAAACGCTGCGCCGAATGTAGCCGCAGGAAATGCCTCCAGCTCCGGTTGGGCACCAGTCAGTGCTTCTCCCGTGGCTGCACAAGCCGCATCGCCCTCGGCAAGTTCCGGCCTGAGTTCAAACCAAGCCGCGGCGCTCTCGTACCTGCTGGGCCCGATTACAGGCGTCATCTTCCTTGTGCTCGATCCGTACAAGCAGGATCGATTTGTTCGCTTTCACGCCATGCAATCCATCGTGTACAGCGTTGCGTGCATCGCGTTCAGCGTCGTGTGGAGCGTAGCGGTTGACATCTTGATCCATATCAGCGGGTGGATCGCGCTGCTCGCGTTCCCCATACGGCTTCTGATTTCTCTGGGCATGTTCGCGCTCTGGTTGTATGCCATGTATCAGGCGTACAACCACCGCGAGTTCTCCATTCCCCTGCTTGGCCCGATTGCCGCGCGACAGGTGAAATAGGCTCAACAAAAATCCGTTAGCAATGTGACTCGCTCGGAAAGCCATTCCCCCCCGGATTATCGCCAACCCGGTCGTAACGTGAGCCAAGCCAAGTTCGGGAAGGATTGGCGACGATAACTCCGCAACGGGAAACCGATCAAAAGGCACTACATTTCGAAGAAAATCAAACTGTGAATATGGAACGGGAAAAGGTGAAGCGGGGTGAGGACTCCATCGGCGCATCCCGCAAGACTGAAGAGCGCCGCTGCGAGCGAAGCTGTCCGGTTTACGGGCTTGAAGAGGTAGTAGAAGAGAACAGTCACGGTGACTTAGCTTGCTGTCCCCGCCAATCCAGACGCGACAATGATCCAGTGGCCGCCCTTTCCCGAGAAGGCGTTGCGAGCGAGAATTGTCCGATCGTGTTTTCGCTGCGACTGATTTCTATTTCTTCTTCGGAACCTTCGCACCTTTCTTACGAGCTTCTGAAAGACCGATTGCGATGGCTTGCTTACGGCTCGTCACTTTCTTGCCACTACGTCCACTCTTCAGCTTGCCACGTTTCATCTCGTGCATTTCCCTCTTCACTTGTTTACCGGCGGCCGAGCCATACTTTCTTTTCGAGGATTTCCTCGTAGCTCTCTTGGCAGTTGGTTTCTTCGTGCTCCTCTTTTTCGTTGCCATTCACTCATCTCCTTTTGCGAAATTGACCGGACTCTGCGCCCAGCGATTTCCTGATAGCCTGCGAGGCAGGACGCGGGAAGCCTCGAATCAGTGTGCCGCTTTCCTCGAGCCGTTGCACCCGTAAATCTACTCACACAGTCTGATGCAAATCCTAAGCAGAATCTCTCGCCGCCATCGATGCCGACCCCGCCTCAGCAGCGGCCTCATCGATTCTTGAGTCGATCTCGGCGCCTAGCAAGAGCATAAAACCGCTGATATAGAACCACATAAGCAATATGATCACCGCACCCAATGATCCATATATGAGTGTGTAGGTATTAAAGAAATGAAGATAGATGCGGAAACCGAGCGAGATAATAAGCCATCCGGTGATGCCGACGACGGTGCCCGGAGAATACCATCACGGGAAGTCTGTTTGTCACCTTTTCGACCAATGTGGCTTCAACCCAGGGACAGACAATTCAGGGGCAGTATCAGATCTCGCCGCGTGTTGCGGTCAGCGCCACCCGCGATCCAAATGGCGGCTTTGCGGTTGACACATTAATTAAGAAGAGCTGGTAGAGGTTATTGGAAACTTGTCATCGCAAGGTCAAGAAACGCGCCGGAAGCAGCCTGTTTCGGTTGCAAGGCGCAGCTATTTTGAGTTTGTGAATCCTCGCACGAATCTGATTCATCAAAGGTGGACAAGTATGCGATTATACGTGGCGCGAACGACCGCGTCGTAAAGTCCATTTCACATTTCAAATCTCTAACGGAGAATTCAATATGACTGTGCGACACGAGAGGAGAACTGCGACTTTGCCCCGCTATTACGCGCTTCTCGCGGTCTCTACTGGAGCAATGGTGCTTGGCGGCGCAATGCTCTCCGGATGCGAAAGCCATGTAAATGCTGCATCCACCGGCGCCCGCCCACCGATGAAGGTCACGGTCGTAAGCGCTGCGCAGAGTGATGTGCCCATAACAGGTGAATGGGTTGGCACGCTTGACGGATACGTGAACGCGCAGATTCAGCCGCAGGCGAACGGGTATCTTATTCGCCAGGATTATCGCGAAGGTTCACAGGTTCAAGAAGGGCAAGTCTTGTTCGAAATCGATCCTCGCCCGTTTGAGGCGGCCCTTCAACAGGCGCAGGGTCAATTGGGCCAGGCACAGGCGCAACTCGCTCTCGCACAAATCAACGTGAACCGTGACACCCCGCTGGCGGAAGCGCACGCGATTGCCCAAAGCCAGCTAGACAACGAAATCCAGCAGAAGGCCCAAGCAGAAGCCGCCGTAAGGACTGCAGAAGCCGCAGTTGCGACGGCGAACTTGAATCTTGGATTTACCAAGGTTCGCTCTTTGATAACCGGTGTGGCGGGCCAGGCTACGACGCAGGTGGGAAATCTCGTGAGCACCCAGTCCGTTCTAACGTCGGTTTCGCAACTCAATCCAATCAAGGTCTATTTTTCAATCTCCGACAGCGAGTATCTCGCGTTGGCGAGACAGGCGGGCGCAGGCGGCAGCGACCTTCTTCATGGCGCGTCAAAGATTCCACTGACTCTGACGCTGTCAGATGGCGAAGTCTATCCGCAAAAAGGGCATGTGGTTTTTGTAGATCGGCAGTTGGATTCGCAAACCGGCGCGATTCGGATCGCTGCTGCTTTCCCAAATCCGGGAAACATTCTTCGTCCCGGGCAGTTCGGCAGAGTGAAGGCAGCGACCGAGGTTCTTCACAACGCGATCCTTGTTCCGCAGGCGGCAGTAAATGAATTCCAGGGCCAGGAACAGGTGTATACCGTTGCGGCAAACAATACAGTTCACGCAAATAACGTGACGCTCGGTCCACAGTACGGCGACAACTGGGTCGTAAAGAGTGGTCTTAGCGGCGGGTCCCTGGTCATTACCGATAACGTTCAAAAGCTGCGCGAAGGAGAGCCAGTCGCGCCGGAAATCTCAGAACAAAGTGCCTCCGTCTCGAAGCCGACGCAAGCGGAGGGGAGATAACGGATGTCGAAATTCTTCATACGCCGCCCCATTGTCGCCATTGTCATTGCCATCATTACCGTGGTGGTGGGCTTGGTTTCGTTGTTCACCCTACCAATTTCGCAGTATCCGGACATCGTTCCGCCTGAGATTCTGGTCACCGCCACCTACCCTGGCGCAGATGCAAAGACGGTCAGCCAGGCGGTGTCTACGCCGCTCGAGCAACAAATGAATGGCGTGGACAACATGATCTACATGGACTCCGTCAGCGCCAATAACGGCGTGGCCCAAATCTTCGTTGATTTTGATGTCAAGACGAATCCAAATATCGATCAGGTTCTTGCCCAGCTGCGCGTGGACCAGGCACAGTCGCAACTGCCGGCGCAGGTTACTACCGCCGGTCTCACGGTGCAGAAGGCGCTGACCTCACCGCTCATGCTTGTCGCCATCAACTCGCCGACCGGCCAATTGAGCCAGGATTTTCTTACCAATTACGCCATCATCAATCTTCAGGACCAGCTGGCACGTGTAAAAGGTGTGTCTCGTGTGCAGGTATTCGGCGGCCAATATGCGCTGCGCGTATGGGTTGAGCCCGACAAGCTCGCCAAGCTCGGCGTCACGGCAAGCGACGTGATTCAAGCGATCCAGACCCAGAACAATGTGAACCCCGCTGGGCAGATTGGCGGCGAGCCGATTCCGAAGGGCCAGCAGTTCACCTATACCGTCCGCACGCAGGGACGGCTGGTGAAGCCTGAGGAATTTGGCAACATTATTCTCCGAGCCAATCCTGACGGCTCGATCCTGCATCTTCGCGACGTTGCCCGCATCGAGCTTGGAGACCAGGCATATGGAGTATCGGCTCGCTATAACCAGGCTCCATCTGGTGTGATGGCAATCTATCAGCTCCCAGGTTCCAACGCTGTAGAGACTGCCAGGGCGGTGAACCAGCGCATGAAGGAGCTTTCAGCGACGTTTCCGCCAAGCATCTCTTACAGCGTGCCGCTGGACACCACAAAGGCAGTCACGTCAGGCATCCACGAGATATTGCTGACGCTCTTTGAAGCGCTTGGGCTCGTGGTCATCGTCGTCTTCATCTTTCTGCAAGGCTGGCGGGCTACGATGATTCCTCTGCTCGCGGTCCCCGTCTCGCTTATCGGAACCTTCATCATCTTTCCTGCGCTCGGATTTTCGATCAACACGCTATCTCTCTTCGGTCTTGTTCTTGCCATTGGCCTGGTTGTTGACGACGCCATCATCGTTGTGGAAGCCGTAGAACACCACATCGACGAGGGTATGGACCCCAAGTCGGCAACGGAAAAAGCAATGCAGGAGGTGGGAGGGCCGGTGGTCGCCATCGCGCTCATCCTTGCAGCCGTCTTCATCCCGACTGCCGCTATTCCAGGAATCACCGGGCGCATGTATCAGCAATTCGCTGTCACCATTGCGATTTCAGTTCTGATCTCCGCCTTCAACGCGCTCACACTCTCGCCCGCCTTGTCCTCGCTCCTTTTGAAACCAAGAACGGAGTCCCGCAAGAAGAGCTTGCTCGCCAGGGGATTTGGGCAATTCAACAAGCTCTTCGGGCGCACTACAGATGGCTTTGTGAATACCTCACGCATTCTCATTCACAAATCCGCTTTGGCCATGCTTGGCCTCATCGTGGTTGGCGTGGTCGCAGTGTTTCTGGGGAGCAGCCTTCCCGGGGGATTCATTCCGACTGAGGATCAGGGCTATATGTTCCTTGCGCTGCAACTTCCCGACGGTGCTTCGGCGCAACGTACCGATGCTGCGGAGCAGAAGATCACCGCCGCGCTGTTGAAGACTTCCGGCATCGAAGGAGTCATCGCGGTCAACGACTTCTCGCTGCTGACCCAGGTGCAGAGCACCAACTCGGGATTCTTCTTCGTAAGCCTCAAACCGTGGGCCGTCCGCAAGAGCAAGGATCAGCAACTCGAGTACATTCAGAGCAATCTGCAAAAGCAACTTGCAGGAAACCCGGACGGCATTGCCTTCGCGTTTCCACCGCCCTCCATTCCGGGCATCGGAACTTCAGGCGGGGTCACGATGATTCTCGAAGACCGCTCTGGTTCAGACGATCCGGCGGCCCTGACGAAAAATGTCTTCACGTTTCTCGGAGCCATCTCCAAGCGCCCTGAGATTGCGGCAGCCATTCCGTCTTACCAACCTGCAGTGCCCCAACTCTACGCTGACGTGGACAAGGAGAAAGCTCTTCAGCAGCAAGTGGACCTGAGCAGTATCTATACCACCATGCAGACTTTCATGGGCGGATATCTCGTGAACTACTTCAACCGGTTCGGCCGGCAGTGGCAGACCTACGTTGAAGCTGACGGCTCGTCGCGAACGAACATCGCAAACATTGACCAGTTTTACGTGCGCAGCGCCAACGGGAGCCAGGTGCCGCTCAGCTCACTTGTCAATGTCAGCCGGACCACAGGACCCGAATTCATCTACCGATTCAATGAATTCAACGCCGCGCAGCTGAACATCACAGGCGCGCCGGGATACAGTTCTGCCCAGGTGCGGAAGGCGCTTCAAGAGGTCTTCCACGAGACCATGCCGCCGGGCACAGGGTTTGACTATTCCGGTATGTCTTTCCAGGAACAACAAGCGGAGAAAGGCGTGCCATCGTGGGCCGTGTTCGGTTTGTCGCTAATATTTGTGTTCCTGATTCTCGCGGCTCTTTATGAAAGCTGGAGCCTGCCCTTCAGCGTTCTGCTTAGTACACCTGTCGCCATCCTGGGCGCGTATCTCGCATTGCATGCCCGCCATTTTGAAAACGACATCTTTGCGACCATCGGGCTCGTAATGCTCATTGGACTCTCGGCCAAAAACGCCATCCTGATCGTCGAATTTGCGAAGATGAACTACGAACGCGGCGAGAGCATCTGCGATGCCGCGCTGGACGCTGCCCGCTTGCGCTTTCGGCCGATCGTGATGACCGCTTTGGCGTTCATTGTCGGCTGTTTGCCCTTGTGGGCCGCGAGCGGGTCGGGAGCTGCCTCCCGGCGGATCCTGGGAACCGTAGTCGTCGGCGGCATGACGCTCTCCACCATTCTTGGCCTGATTTTTATTCCAGTAACGTTTGCTGTGGTGGAATATCTTTCGCATCGCTTCGTTAGAGGCGGCGCAGGCACCACGATGGACTCAATCTGCGGTCCTGGCGCCCCGTCTGGGAGGCAGCCTGAGCCAATTGGCGTCCACGCCGTAGCCGAAGGAGGTCAGAATTGATGAGATACCAGGAACTCTTGCGTTTGAGCTTTCTCGCCATGGCGGTCTGCCTTGTTGCCGGTTGCACCGTCGGCCCAAAATACGTACGGCCCCCCGTCACGGCGCCGCCCGCCTTTCGTGGACCGGATGATGCCGTGATCAAAAGTGACGATCAGAAATCTTTCGGCGATGAACAATGGGCTGCGGTCTACCGTGAGCCCGAGTTGCAGGAATTGATTCGCAAGGCGCTTGCCAATAACTACGACGTGCGGATTGCGTCGCGGCGCATTCTTGAAGCGCAGGCCCAGGTCAGGATCACCCGTTCTCAAGAGTTCCCGACCATCACTGTCGGGGGCACTGGGATTGGCGCAAGCCTGCCAACTTCGCTTGGCACGCAACTTCCTAATCCCCTGGTTGACGGATCATTGAACGTTTCAGCCGCGTGGACGCCGGATTTCTGGGGGCTCTATCGCAAACAGACTGAAGCCGCACGCGCGCAGCTACTGGGGCAGGTTTGGGCGCAGCGCGCGGTGCAACTCACATTGGTGCAGCAGGTAGCGACGGCCTATCTGCAGATTCGGGCGCTCGACTCACAACTTGAGATCACAAAGGAAACTCTGAAGGCCCGTCAGGACTCGCTCGCGCTCACCAGGAAACTGGAGAGTGGAGGTTCGGCCCCCTTGTCAGATGTCCGGCAGGCGGAGCAGTTACTCTACACAGCGACCTCGGAGATACCGCAACTCGAAGAGCAGATTCAACAACAGGAGAATGCCATTACCCTGCTGCTCGGAGAAAATCCTGGACCGATCAGTCACGATGACCCCACTGCGCTTGCGCCTCCACCCCAGGATCTTCCCACAGGGTTGCCTTCACAGCTTCTCGAGCGGCGGCCCGATATCGAGCAGGCTGAAGCCACACTGATCGCTGCCAATGCACAAATCGGCGTGGCTCGCGCGCAGTTCTTCCCGAACTTGTCTATCAGTGCATCGGGCGGTGTTGGCGGCGACAGTCTTTCAAGCATCTTCGACACCAGCGGGAAGACCATCTACGGCCTCGGCACGCTGACGCAACCACTCTTCGAAGGCGGGAAACTCCGCGGCCAGCTTCAGCTCTCACAGGAGACCAAAGAAGAGATGGTACTCAACTATCAGAAGACCATAGCCGGCGCGTTCCGCGATGTGTCCAATGCCCTGATCGCGCTGAACAAAGAGCGCGCCTACCGCGAGCAGCAGGAGAAACTCGTTGAGGCCGCGAAAGATGCAACGCGGCTGGCGCGCATTCGTTATCAGGGCGGGTCTACCGGATATCTTGAAGTCCTCACCACGGATTCAAACCTATACGCCGCCGAGTTGAACCTGGTCAACGCACAACAAGGTGAAGCGCTTGCCCTCGTACAACTCTACAGCGCGCTCGGCGGCGGCTGGCAAGCATAATGGTCAAGAACTCTTCGGCGACAGGGTTCAGGATGAACATCCTAAGGCAGCATTCCGAAACCCATGACCGAGTAAGGCATGGAGAAGGGACACACTATGGTTGGGTGGGACTTCCACCCGCAGTTGACCAGCGCTTTTGACGCCGCACGACAAATCCTTCCAGCATTGGCACTTGCAACCCCGGGGGTTCGAGGTCTGCGGGGATGGTTCAATGAGCACCAGCCGAGTTACTTCATCTGGATGTGCGGCAGCCCACGCATGAGCCGGAAAAGTGAAAGCTTTCCGGGAGGCCCAGATAGCTGGGCAGCAGTGAACCGTGACTGACCACGATGCGATCCAACACAACACCTGGATCAACTGCCCAAACCTCCAACGTGTGATATCCCGGTTTGGGAATGGTCAATGGAAGTGTGACGCGGCGTACCCCATCGCTCACAGCCTGCTCCCAGTCCTTCTGTGAATTGTGCTCCAACTCGTCGACCATTCTCCGTGGTCCATCATCCACCGACACTGCAAACCGCAGGCCGCGTCCGGGAACGAAGTTCAGCGTCGGCGCCAGCGTAGCTTGCATCTGAAAGTCGCCCGCATCTGAAAGGTAGATCCGATATTCGAGCGCCGCCTTCGAGTCCGTATTGCTCTCCGCTGTTACCGGAAATGGCGTCATTGCCGAACGCGTCTCTCCGTAGCCAGGCAGTTCCTCCCAGCGCGTCTCGCCGTCCGCCGTGCGGCGCCAGGTATCCACAGCTTCGATCGCCACATATCCATCGCTTTCAACAAAGCCCTGCGCGTCCGCACGCGTGATGGGTAACCGCAGCGCGAGCAGCTCGAAGGTCATCGGGCGTTCCTCGCCTGAGTTCACAGAGATTGTTGCCGCTGCACTGTCTGAATCCATGGGCACTTTGCTCCAGTCCACGCGAAGCACGACCTTCTGCTCCGTTGCCCCAACCGTTCCGGTGCTTTGCGACGCGACAATCCAGGGCGCACTTGCCTGTACTGTATACTCCACCGGCGTCTTCCCGCGATCGAACAGCGTCAGCGTACGCGTTTCCTCAGAGACTGAGTCAATTGTCCCCAGAGATAATCCAAATCGTCCTCCAGACCGCGTGAAAGTCGCATCTTCCGCGCTTACTCCCAGCGATCCTGCCTCCGGTACCTGGATCCAGCTCACCCCAGGCATCACATTCGCTGGCGGCTCGTTCCACGACGTATAGCCGATGTGCGTTTGGTCCATCATGTGGTCCCACTTGCCGTTGTTGAGCTTGTGGTTATACTCGTCGCTGAGTGCCGCGTCCTGCGCAAATAGCGCGCGCACTTCATCGGCCTCGACGTTGGCCTGCGGATTCCCTATGCGTGCATTCGCGGCGTTGCGCGCCGCAGTGATGTACATTTCGGTCAAATTCGAGCAGGCGTCCACCGGGTATTGAATCAGCTCAAAGTACGAATCCCGCTCATCTTCCGGAAGCTCGGTGGCAAGCTTGTCCACACGTTCGGCGAGCGAGCGCCACTCTGCCTCCACGCGGTCGGCTTCGTGATAGTTCGCCAAACTGAACGTGGTCGGATCAATGAGTTCGGGTTTCCGCCGACCGTTGTACTTGGTGTACTCCTCCATCGCAGCCGCAATCTCATCGGCGTGCTCAGGCCCAAACTCTCGCTCACCCCAGAGCTTCGTGAACTCGTCCAGATGGTCTTTGTCCCAGCGATCGGGCGTTCGCGCATAATCGAGAAAAAACTCAATCGGAAATTCCATCGGCTTTCCATCGCCGACATTCACTACCCAGAGCCGGTCTGCTCCATACTTGAGGGCAAGATGCATTTGCTCCTGCACCTTTGTAATTGGATTCGTGTTGAGCCACTTATACGATCTCGGTCCGCCCACATAATCAAAGTGGTAGTAGATCCCCGCTCCGCCCGGTCGCTTCCTTTCCTCCGCAGTAGGCAGCCGGCGTAGGTCGCCCCAATTATCGTCGGACCACAGCAGCGTCACATCGTCGGGCACGCGCATGCCGTTTTCGTAGTAGTCTTGCACCTCCTTATACAACGCCCAAACTTGCGGAACCTTTGTCAGGTCGGGGTTCACCGTCTGCTTCAGAATCTCCCTCTGATCGGCAACGATCCGTTCGAGCAGTTGCGTATTTGCAGTGGCCGACATCGGCGTGTCGCCCTCGCCGCGCATTCCCAGCGTTACTACTTCCTCGTAGGATTTGTCTCTCTTCATCCCCTCGCGCCAGAAGTCGTCAATCTCTTTTTGATTGGTCGAGTAGTCCCACGCGCCGTGATGTCCCCACACCCATTCCTTCTCAGCGCGCATCATCGGTTCTTCGTGCGAGGTCCCCATCACGATCCCGTACTCATCTGCCAGCTTCGGATTCAGCGGATCATCGGCTGCAAAAGCGTTGTTCCACATAGCCGGCCAGAGGAAATTCGCTTTCAACCGCAAGAGCAGCTCAAATACCCTGGTATAGAACTCATGATTCATCCCGCCGAACTTCTCTTTCGTCCAGCCCGAAAGCGCCGGTGCCTCATCATTGAAAAAGATCCCGCGATACTTTACCGCCGGCACCGGCTGCACATAGCGTCCCGGCTCCACATAGAGCGCGTCTGCGTGCGGCACCCTGACATCGGCCCACCAGTACCATGGCGAAACTCCCATCTGCTCTGACAGGTCATAAATTCCATAGATCGTGCCGCGCTTATCCGCGCCGGCAATCACGAGTGCCCGCCGCACTCCCGGCATCGGCCGATCTACAATTGTCGTCACGGCCGATTCCCACTTGCCCTCAATCCCGCTTACATCCAGTTTGTGCCGTCGCACCAGCGCGTCGATCAACGGACTTTTGCCGATAGTCCCGATCAATACCACCTGGTCCCCGGCAGGGGCATCATTCTTTATTACCGGCGCATCGTGCCCTGTTACCCGCCCTACATCCTGGCTCAGATCGCCCACGGCCCGGATCACCCCAGGCCAATCCTCGCCGCTGACCACCAGCGGAGCTGGCCGACCGTTTCCCGCGAGCACAAAAGCTCCAGGCGCTGACGATGTGCTCACGTACTTCGGCTCTCCCAAGGCGCCGGCCACCGCGGGCCATAGCGCGATCGCGAGGAGGACAAGAAAAGTGGTTCGGGCGGTCCTGAATCGTGACATAGGCACACTCCCAATGCGACGCCTGTCATTAGCTACGGAACATGATCATTGCTTCTGGTTATGGATCACTCTGTATGACTGTGCCTTTGTCAAAGATTCCTTACAACTCGCGCAGGGCCACGGCGACGGGGCGCAGCGCGGCGCGCACTGCGGGCAACAAGCCGCCGAGAACGCCCATGGCCAGCGCGAAAATCACTCCCATCACAAGCAAGTTGAATGTGATCTTGAAGGCGAAGGCGATGTTCGAGAACGTCGAGAAATTCATAGTCTGCGTGGTCATGCCGTTCAGAGGAAGCACGACCAGACAGCCAATAATCCCGGCAATGAAAGAAATCAGCAGCGCCTCGAACAGGAACGAGAGGATGACGTTCCAGCTGGAGAAGCCGAGCGCGCGCATGGTGGCAATCTCACGTCCGCGTTCGGAGACGGCCGAGTACATGGTGTTGAGAGCGCCGAATACCGCGCCGATCGCCATGACGGCAGCCACCAACCCGCCCAACACGGTAATCAGCTGCGTCATGGCCGAAGATTGTTTGGCGTAATAATCTACTTCGCGCTCGACCTCCAGATTCAATTGCGGATCGGAAGTAATCGAATCCTTGAATTTGTCGAATGCCGCGGGAGAAGTGAGGTGAACAGTGGCAGATTGAAAGATGTTCTCTGGGCGCTTGAGCACCTCATTCAGGATGCGCGCGTCGCACCACAATTCGGAATCGAACGACGATCCGCCCGCGTCAAACACTCCCACCACCTTCCAGTGCCCGCCGCCGAAGTTCACCGTGTTGCCAACGGTCAGGCCCTCGTAGGTTTTCGAGGCATTCCTGCCCACGATGAGCTCGTCCAGCCCAGAGTGGAACATCCGCCCTTGAACGATGTTGACGAATTTGCGGATTTCGAGGACGTTGGGCGAAACGCCGCGAACCTCCACATTCGCATCCGTGCCCGTGCTGATCAGCGGTATGGGGACGACGCCGACAACCTCCTGTGTGACCAGCGGCTGCCCCGACGCATCGCGTGCCACTCCTGGCTTGTCTTGTACCAGCTTCACGGAATCGAGAGTGATGCCGCCCATCATTTCCGAGGTCGAGCCGGCACGCATCACCAGCGCATCGTCGGGCGTACCTGAGGCCACCAGCGTGGCCCGGAAGCCGCGCGCCAGCGAAAGCATGGCCACGAATACGCCGACCGTCCCGGCAATGCCCAAAATGGCCACGATCGTGGAAGTCCAGCGCGCCCGAATACTGCGCAGGTTGTAGGAAATCGGTACTGATCCGATCAGCGGCGCCAGCAACCCGGCAACGATCCCGCCCACGATGGCCAGGACCAGCACCAGGGCAACGATTGCCGCGAGAGTGACGACTACACCGATAATGAGCTTTGTCACCATGCTCAAACCCTCCGAAGGGCAGTGACTACGCGCATGCGCATCGCGCCATAGGCGGGAAGAATTCCGCTGGCGAAGCCGACTGCGAGAGCGGCGAGGACGCCATACGCCAGCGTTTTCGCTGTAACCAGAAGGGGCGGCAACAGACCAGCCATCGCGCGGCTTAGCACTGGAATAGCGACCAGCGCAAGCAGCAAGCCCACGCAACCGGCAAGCGCGATCGCCATCGACTCGCCAAGAATGAATCCCAGAATGGTACCGTCCGGGAAACCGATGGCCTTGAGTACGCCCAGTTCATTGGTTCGCTCGCGCACCGAGATGGCCATCGTGTTTCCGGTGACCAGCAAGAGCGTGAAGAAGACGACGGTCCCGATCGACAAAATCAGGAATTTGATGTTGCCGAATTGCTTCACCCAGCCTTGCGCAAACGCGGATTCCGTCTCGGTCTTCGTTTCGTACGGCGAATTCAGGTACATGTTGTCGATGGTCTTGGCGATGCGCGGAGCATCGTCGGGATTCGCGATGCGAACTGTGTACCAGCCAACCTGGCCCTGGAGACTCACGGGTACACTCTCTTTGAAGTACTCCCACTGGAACCAGAACTGGGTCTCGTCATCTTCCGGCTTGGCGCCGTGGTAAACGCCGTCGATATTGAACTCGAACGGTTTACCCGCCAGCCCGTAGATGGTTGTTGTGATGGGAATGCGATCTCCGATTTTCCAGCCGAAGCGCTTCATGGTGACCGCGCCGACAATCGCACCCTGGCGATCTTTCAGGAATGTGTTCCACTGATCGTCGGGAACGATGAGCTCCGGGAAAACCTGCCGCTGGTTTTCCGGATCGATCACGAACTGAGGGAAGAAATTCTTGGGATCCTGATACACGCCGCCGAACCAGTTGTCGTGCGTCACGTAGCTCACGCCCGGAATGCGCAGGATTTCATCCCGGTAAGACAGCGGAATCGTGTTGATGATGGAAGTGCGATTGATGGTGACGAGGCGATTCGCGCTCACCACGTCCGCTCCGCGGCTGAACGCGTCGCTCACCACTCCCAGCAGCGCAAACAGGAAAAGCGCCACCGCGAACGAGCCGATGGTGAGAACCAGCCGTGCCTTCTTGCGAAACAGATTGGCCAGAATCAGTTTGCTGAATTTCATCAGGCAACTCCCCCGGCAATTGCTGGCCGCGCGCCCGCTTCTACCAGCACTCCCTTCTCAAGATGCAGTGTGGTATCGGCCTGGCGCGCCACCACCGGGTCGTGCGTCACCATCAGCACGGTTTTTCCAAACTCCTTCACTAACCGCTTGATCAGTCCCATCACTTCGTCGGCGCTTTTGCGGTCCAGGTCGCCGGTGGGTTCGTCGCAAAGCAGGAAAGTGGGGTCGGCGACGATGGCGCGGGCAATGGCAACGCGCTGTTCCTGTCCGCCCGAAAGCTGGCGCGGATAGTGGTTCATGCGGTCGCCAAGGCCAACGATGGAAAGGGCGGTCTCAATGTGCTTGCGGCGCTCGCCCTTGGAAAGCTTGGTCAGCAGCAAAGGCAATTCGACGTTCCCGAACGCCGTGAGCACGGGAATGAGGTTGTACATCTGGAAGATGAATCCCACATGGCGCGCCCGCCAGTGGGTCAGCTTGCCGCGGGACATGTGCGTGATTTCATCGCCGGCCACACTGATGGTGCCGCGCGTGGGAACATCGAGGCCGCCCAGCAAGTTGAGCAGAGTGGTCTTGCCCGAGCCGCTCGGCCCCATGAAGGCCACAAAATCGCCCTTATCGACGTCAAGATTCAAGCCCTGCAAGACGTCGATATCCTCGTTGCCGCGGCGATAGGTTTTGTCCAGCCCGCGAACCTGGATCAGGCTGCCCACAGCTCCATTGCCGTCCACACGTACCATGATCAACGCTCCTTGAATTCCGCGATATCCGATCGATAGCCCGAATGGCGCCGTTCTCTTGCGGAGACAGCATCCTGTGTCTCACTCAGCAATACCAATTCACAATCTCAGAAGGATAACTGAATTGCAAGAACGGCGCGTTAACGCTTGATTGCTACTGTTTCGCCATCTCTCAAATCGGCAGGTCCACCAACTACGACTGTATCTCCAGATGCTAGCCCCGCCAGGATCTGCGTTTGCGCGCCGTTGGTCGTGCCGACCTTCACCGCGTGGCGCTCAACGTGATCGCCTGTCACCAGGAAAACGATCTTCTGCCCGCTATCGTCGCGGACGGCGTTCTGCGGCACCGTTACGCTCGCCGGCGCTTCTTTTCCTGCCTTCGCTTCTTCCCCTAAGAACGTGACCTTCACGCCCATGTCGGGCAGAATGCGCGGATCCAGCTTGTCGAAAGCAATGCGCACCTCGACAGTCGCCTTCTGCCGATCGGCCGTGGGAATGATGGTGCGCACGCGGCACGGAATCTTCCAGTCCGGATATGCATCCAGAACTGCGGTTACTTCCTGGCCGCGCTTGACGCGTGCGATGTAGTTCTCGTTGACGTCCACTTCGATCTCATTCGAGGCCATATCGACAATCGTCGCGATGCCCGTCCGCGTGAAGCCTCCGCCCGCCGAAATGGGCGATACCATTTCTCCCACCTGCGCGTCCTTGGAAACGATGATGCCGTCGAACGGAGCGGTAATGATGCAATTATCCACCGCCTGCTGCGCCTCCTTGATGCGCGCGTCAGCGGCGAGCACCTGTTCCTGCGTGTAGTCGATTTTCGCCTTCAGGCTATTCACGGCCATCGTCGCATTATCGAGCGCTTCCTGGGTTTGAACTCCTGCCGCCCTCAGTTCCTGTGCCCGATGCAACTCGATCTGCGCATTCTTCAACTGCACTTGCAGGTCGAGAATGCTCGCCTGCGTGGCATTGCGATCTGCTTTCGCGGACGCCAGCGTCCTCTGCGCATCGGAATCGTCCAGAGTGGCCAGCACAAAGCCCGTGTGTACGTACAATCCTTCGGTAAAGAAAACGCCCGTAACGCGCCCGGTGATCTTTGCCGCTACCGTGGCGCGCCGCTGCGGAGTGACATACCCGCTCGCATTGAGCAGGGCCTGTGGCCCGTTGTCCGGGGCGTCTGCGGTGGCAACCTGCACCGACGGCGCCTGATGCATGTACGCGTAGACTCCGCCGACGACTACGAGCGCGGCGAGCAAGACGAAAAGAATAATCGCGATGCGCTTGCCGGCATTTCGGGAGCCGCGCTTGTGGGCGTCGATGCGCAGCGCGCCGAGGTCCGGCTTTACAGGTGCGTCAGGCATAGTTGGTCCAGTCGATCTAACCGGTATTTCCATTATTGTATATTTGGCCCCGTAACTATACGCGCCGAGGTGCGTTTCGCGTCATCTGCAGCGGCGCCTTCTCCGACCCGGCTCAAGTGGGTTGATCTCTATTTCCGAATCCGCACATTGTGAATCACTCGACGGGGTAACCCAATAGGCCGCTCCTCGGAGATCGGCCGCAACGTGATATACGACTCCTCTCGAGATTCGAACGGTTGTCATAGAGTGCGGCCCGGCGAAGCAACCACTTCAGGTCGGTTCGGTTACGGTCCTCTGCGATCTTCCGGCTCCCACGACCAGCCTGGCTCGGACTGATTGATTGGCCGGGGTGAGGCGCCGGGTGGCGTACTGATGTTTCCCTTTCTCTCTTTCAATTGCGCGAAGGCATCGACAACCTCTGGTGGAAACGTCGGCATCAGCGCCTCCAAATCGCGCAGCAGTCCGGTAACAAGTTCAGGATGGACTTCGGCGACGTCGTAACTCTCGGCAGGATCGAGCGCGACGTTATAGAGCTCAGGACGCGCCAGCCAAGAGCTATTCCCTGACCCTGTTGTCCTGTCATTGAGATAGATTTCTCCACCGATGCCTTGTGCGACGCGCAGCTTCCACTCTTGCCTGCGAATGCAATGCACATCAAGCCCACGTTCACCCATGGGGCTGAAATAAAGAATGGGTTTGTGTTCAGCAACTGGCTTGCCGTCGACCAGCGTCGCAGACATGTCTGTTCCGTCCAGAGGTTTTGCAGGCAGGTCAAGGCCACACAAGGTGCAGAGACTTGGCAGAATATCGAGGCTGGAGATCCAATCGTCTGTCACTCTGCCGCGGGTAATGGTTCCCCTCCAGCGGGCAAGAAGCGGCACGCGAAATCCACCCTCGAACGTTGATGCCTTTCGGCCGCGTAATGCGCCGGGATTGCCCTGGTACCAGGGACCGTGATCGCTGGTGAATAAAACAAGCGTGTCACGACCGAGGCCTTTGCGTTCAATCGCTTTGATGATCTCTCCCGCGCTCCAGTCAATTTCCGCAACCGCGTCGCCAAAGTCCCAGAATTTGGTTTTGCCCGCGAATCGCTCCGAGGCACGCGCGGGATCATGCGGATAGGAGAAGCCGAGATAAAGAAAGAATGGATCGCCACTCTGCTCCTTAATTAACTTGACTGCCTCTGAGGTATACCGTTGTGTAAGCTCCTCACGATCGGTGTCCGACTCAAGAATCGTCGTATCACGGATCAGCGGCAGCGGCTTCATATCGACGCTGTAGGGGACGCCATAGAACGAGTCGAATCCACGATTTGTGGGGAGGTACTGCGGCGCGTCGCCAAGGTGCCATTTGCCGAGCGCCATGGTCTTGTAACCCTTGGCACGAAAGAGATTCGAAAGCAGAGTTTCATCCAGCGATGTTCCGGAGACGGAGTGCGGACCAAATGCGCCAGTCGTGCCGCAGCGCGTTCCGTAGCGGCCAGTCAACAAGCCCGCGCGCGATGCAGAACAGATTGGATGCGACGCATTGAAATGCGTACATCGCAGACCTTCAGCAGCCATCGTATCGAGATTGGGTGTGGGCAGGTTCGAACCGTAGCATCCGAGATCGCCGTAGCCGAGATCATCGCAGATCATGAGCACGACGTTCGGCTTGCGTCGCGCCGACTGAGGGCCCGGAAGCTCAGAAGCGGCATGAGATGCGCTCGACGCAAGCCCGAGTGTAGAAATGGCACTGCCTGCTGCGGCGCTGGAAGATACCAGAGCAAGAAAGTCGCGACGATTCATGGCCATTTGCAATTCCTCGTTAAAAATTCACCGATCATCTGCGGCCCATGGCAGTCGAGGGCGAGCGTCAAACTCCCGCCTCCGTGTCGAGCCTCTTCTCCACCAATCTTACGGTTACGATCTGGTGCTGACCAACGCTTATGCGGAATGCATGCGGACCGGCGAGTTGTAATTTCTGTTTGCTGCGTTCTACGGTGTCGGTTTCAGTCACGATTGCAAGGTTGATCAGCGAAACATGAATTTCGATCGTACGCTTTGGGATAGAGACTGAGAATGCTTACCGCGACCGGATCCAATCTTGGCTGCGGAATCTGGATGGGAGGCACTTCAAGTCCGTTAGCACCTACGACCATGCTCCCAAAAGCACGGCCCGGGAGCCGCGCCAAGCGACCGTTCGCAATTGAATTCTTCCCGAGCCGGAAAACGGTTTTATACTGGTTGTCACCATCATGGGAATCGGGGATACAGCGACCGATCCGTCACCGAGCGAGCATTCGCGTTCGCTTAATGTCCGCTTAGCCGGGGCCGTGATTCTGCTCTTGCCGGCCATCTGGTTCAGTTGGATGACCGTCGATGGCCTGGCAGCGCGCCGCCTCCTCCGTACCGACCTGGCCGAGATCACACACGCGCGCTACGGAATCCTGAGTGCCGACCAATGGCGCGCCATTATCGGCCCGATACTCAACGCACAAGTCGACAAGCTCGATCTGAAAGGACAGAGCAAGAGTCTCCGGCCCATGGTTGAACGGTCGCTGTACACCCTGCTGGACAACATCAAGACGCAGATGACGGCGCCCAAGACCAAGGCATCGGGCATGCCGGGCGGGGGCAACGCGTTCCTCGTGAACATGATCATCGCATCGCTGCGCCCGCATGTCCCGGAGTACACCAACGTGGTGATGGCGGAGCTAGCCAAACCGGAAACGCAAAGGAGCTTCAAGGATTCCATTCGCGGCGTACTAGCCAATGCGGTCACAAACACGTTCGGGACAACCGACATGACCACCTATAACGCCATCCTGAAGCGATATGGATGCGCCAGCGGTGCGGCATGCGAGCAAGTGCTCGACAAAAAGATCGCGGAGGCGGACTCAAAGGTGAATCGCTACTATCTCACTGTGCTTTCATCGGCGGCGCTGGGATTCATCCTGTTGATGGTCGGCGAGCCGACGCTCTCGCGGGGCGCGGTTGTGGTGCTGATGTTGTTCAGCCTTGCGATGCTAGCCGGTGGCGTGCTGAGCCCGATGCTGGAAGTGGAAGTTCGCATCACGAAGCTGGACGCAACCCTGCTCGGCACGCCCATCGAGTTTCACGACCAGTCGCTGTACTACCGGAGCAAGACCGTGTTTGAGGTATTTCAAACACTGATACACATGGGTCGGCCGGAGATGACGCTGGTCGGCGTGCTGGTGATCCTGTTCAGCGTGGTCTTCCCTGCCCTGAAGATGCTGGCGCTCGGAGCGAGCCTCTTCCGGCCGGCGCTGTTGCGCACCAACCGCTTCATCAAGCTCCTGGCTTTCGAGCTATCCAAGTGGTCCATGGCTGACGTCATGGTTTTGGCCATCTTCATGTCTTTTGTCGCGTTCAACGGTGTTATCGGAAGCGGGTTGGACGGATTGCGCGGCGTGCCGAACGTCCAGGAAGTGCTGATCCCGACAAATGCTTCCAAGATCTTGCCCGGCTATTACTTGTTCATCGGTTTTTGCGTGTCGAGCATCCTCCTGTCGAAAAAGCTGGAACATGGAATTGCTTCCCGTTCCGTTTCTGATTCGAATTGACCTTGCCCTCAGGTAGCATGTTGGTGTCGCCAGTTCTTCAGCGGCGAAGCTGAAAGACTGGGATCCCTGCATTCGTTCGACATGGACTCGATCGAACACGATCAGCGGATTGTGACGCCGATTGAATCTCCGAATGCGGAACCGGCAGATTGCGCTGCTCTGAGCGCAATCGAGACTTCACAGATCGATTGCTCTACTCACGGAAAGGCTTGATGAATGATCAGTGCAGCCGAATTGCGGAGTGTGGCAGCATTCTCGGATTTGCCAGACGACCAGATCGAGTGGTTTCTGGGGCAAATACAAGAAGCCTCTGTTCTGCCCGGGGAGGCATTTGTACATAAGGGCGATCCGGCGGAGTGGATGTTCATTTTCCTTAAGGGTCATTTTCAGTGGAGTGGGGAGTTCGGTGGCGACATCGTCACCCTCCCGGCTCGAGCCGGCGAGGTCAGTGGAGTTTTACCTTTTTCCAGGATGAAACGGTTCACCGTAACCGGACGAGCCCTGACCGATGGGCGTCTCGGCAAATTCCCTGTTTCGCATTTTCCAGAACTTATCCAAAAAATGCCGGAATTGACAACAAGATTAGTCGCCATTATGTCGGAAAGAATTCGAGAGGGAACCCGAATAGAGCAGCTACGCGACCGTTCGACTTCATTGGGTAAGTTATCGGCCGGGCTTGCGCATGAATTGAATAACCCGGCGTCGGCTGCCAAGCGCGCGGCCGATCAAATGGGCGATACGCTGAAGAAAATGCGAAAGGCAAACTCCGAATTGTGGCGGCTGCCTGTCAATGACTCGGACAAAGTCCGAATTGAAGAGGTGGAGACCTCTCTGCTGCAATCAAGGGCTGTTCTGCTTGATGGGCTCGCTCTCGGCGAGCTGGAAGAAAGGCTAAATTCGATACTGAGCAGCTATGGCATCGCAGATTCCTGGGAGCTGTCAGCCGGCCTGGCGAAGTGCAATATGCCCCCTGACACACTCATTTCCCTGCTGACAAATCTCGATTCACGCACGGCTCGCCCGGCACTGGCGCGAATCGCGGCTTCTGCGGAATTGTCGATTCTTCTCGGCGCAGTAGAGAACAGCAGCGATCGGATCTCGAATCTGGTTCGGACGGTTAAGGAATATACCTATATGGACCAGGCGCCGGTGCAAGATATTGATGTCGCACGGAACCTCGAAACGACACTTGGCACTCTGGCCCACATTCTGCGACGTGGCATTGAGGTGAAGCGCAACTACGAACCTGTTCCGGTATTGGTTAGCGCGGTCGGAACTGAGTTGAGTCAGGTCTGGACCAACCTGATCGAAAATGCCATTGACGCAATGCCCGGTCAGGGCGAGCTACGACTGCAGACCTTCCGCGAAGACAACTACGCGGTGATTGAAATTGGCGATAACGGCTCCGGAATTCCAGCGGAGATCAAGCCCTACATTTTTGATCCATTTTTTACGACCAAGGATGTTGGCGAAGGAACGGGCCTCGGGCTGACCACTGTACAGACCATCGTTAGAAAGCTTGGCGGCAATATACAAGTCACTTCAAAACCGGGTGACACTGTCTTTCAAGTTCGGCTTGCGCTCGTAACTTAGTTGCCTTCCAACCAATGGACCGCACGATGCCCGCCTCCATTCAGGGCTGCAGAGCGCAACGTTGACGCGCCGAGCCTGGGAAGCTTCGAACGTTCTGTTGTTTATCGCTGGTCAATTTAGCCGTGGCTTTTGAACCAGTCGATGGCGAGTTGGGTATATTGGCCAACCTCGATGATGTAGCCGTCTGGATCACGCAGGTAGCAGCGCCATTCCCAGCCGTCAGGATTGGCCCATGGTTCGGTAAGAAAGGTCGCTCCTTTGTCGCCCCATTCCTTGTAGCAGGCCCAGATGTCGGCGACACGCAAATTCAGGAAGCTGCTTACTCTGCTCAAATTCTGCGGTGTTTCAAGAAAGACTTCCGGCTTGTCGGGAGTCGGGCCGCCGCCGCAATTGAGGATGATCCACGTATTCGCCAGCTTGATGTAGCAGGGATTCTCTGGCTTGATCAATTTTCCGCCAAGAATTCTGACATAGAAGTCCCTCGATTTTTCCTGGTCGCTCACGGTGAAGAAGTGAGCTGCGTAGAAACCTTCATGTGCAACCGGCGCGTTTGGTAGATCCACTGGGTGCCTCCTGTTGCAAGATGAATTAGGGTGCGGCCGGACTGGCTGCGTGAAGCGGGCAGCTAGTTCAGGAGCGATTCCCAGTTGGCTGGCACTCTTCCTGCGGGTCCAGGTGTGGGCTGACTTGCGGGATGCGCGCGCGGCGGAAGCATCTCCACACCTTCGACCGTTTCCTGCTTTTGGTAATCGAAGAACCAGTCCTCGCCCGGCTCAAAGCTGGTTATGATCGGATGCCCTGTTGCCGCCGCATGCTTTGATGCGTGCTGACTCGGGGAACTGTCGCAGCAACCGATGTGCCCACACTCCGCGCACCGCCGGAGGTGAAACCACCAACCATCCCGCGACGCCAGGCATTCTACGCACCCATCGCCACTCGGTCTCGAAGCGGGATTAATTCCGCGCCGCTTTTTCACCATTTCAGTTCTTCCTTGAGACAACATCTGCCCAGCAATGAGTTCAAGGTATCAGCAAGATCTTCCCAATGCCACCCTTTTCCGCCGCTGCCTGAGCCTCGGCCGCTTCACCGAGTGGCAGTTTCTTGCGAATCGAACTTGCACGGCTCTCTAGATACTACAAACCACTCGATTGCGGCCTAGGTTCTTGGCTTTATATAGAGCTTCATCTGCAGTTGCAATCAGTTTTGTAGTCGATCTGTCACCCGATTTTGAGATTGCTGCGCCGATGCTGAGCGAGATTTGTATTTCGTTCGCTTCTGCATGAAAGGGCTCCGCATCGACGGTCGCTCGAATTCGTTCCGCGAGTTCGTAGAGTCCTGCCTGGTCGACAGCGGGAACAACGATCATGAATTCTTCTCCCCCATAGCGGCCGAGGCGATCGTGCGCACGCAGCATGCTGCCTAAGCGACGAACTACTTGCTGCAGTACCAAATCGCCCGCCAGATGTCCGAGAGCATCGTTGACACTTTTGAAGTGGTCCAGATCGAGCATCAAAACTCCCGTTGATTGAACGTTGCGGTCGGCTCGAACTAATTCTTCTTCGAGAAACTCAAGAATTGCTCTCCGATTCGAGACTCCTGTAAGCGAATCTCTGGAAGCCTGATCGCGAAGCTTCTCACGCGAGTTGATCAAGCTGTCCTGGCGGGCCAGCGCGCGAAGGGCAACAATGAGTCTGGCTTTCAACTCCTGCTCCTCGAATGGCAAGCTCAGATACTCCGAGGCCCCCGATTCAAGAGATTCGGCAACGTCTCGACGACCGTTCTGGCGGCCCGTGATGAAAATGTATGGAGACTGCCCGCCCGATTCGCGGGTGATCCGCCGGCATAATTCGATACCGTCAATGGCGGGCAACGACTGGTTCATGATCAGCAGATCAGGCGCTCTGTGTTGTTCAAGAAACATCAGCGCTTCGATCCCGTCTGAGGCCACCTCGCTGTTGAAGCCCCATTCGCGAAGCAGATGGAGCAGGCGAAGCCGCGTGGCGCTGTCACTTTCGGCAATCAGAACTCGCCGGAGGTCGCCAAATTTATGACGGCGTTCACCGGGCGTTTCATCGACCGCGTCGCATTGAGTCATCGGCCCCGGTTGGCCCGAATGATCGAGCCGAGGCATGCGCACGAGCATATATCTCGCGCCGTCGACCTCAGCATCGACCAATACTGCTACCGAGTGTGGATTCTGCCCGTTGCCGGCTCCGTCTACTCCCGCAAATTGATTCGCCATTCCCGCCAGGTCGCGGATTGCGTCACAAATCGGAAGCTGATGCGGAGAAGCAGGTGTATCGAACGAAACGTACGCTTGAGTTGCACACATGGCATTCTCTCCAAATGAATTACTTGCGATCCGGGCCCTGATGCGGAGTGTGACGATTCCAGCAGAAAGAGGCGAGTTCCGGAATGAACTGCGGGCATCTCAGGTGAAACAGCCTCGATTCTTGGCCCGGCATGTGAAACGTGGTTTTAGGAAATGCGAAGTCTTGAACAAAAAATCACATCGCCTGTCAGGCGGCGTCGGTACTGCTTCATCCCAATGGTGCTGATTCCCTAGAAAACGTTTCAGATAAACCGTGAGGATAGCGCTCACCTCCAAGGCTGGCGCAATCCAAGTCAATCTTTTTTAAAAATGCTGAAACGATCGTCTCGGGTACTGCACTACCAATCGAGCCCGGAAATGCGGGCATGAAAGTCGATGCATTCACAGGCGCGGCTTCTGTCGTGTCTGAGGAATGCGTCGACGATTATCTGGATGGCGATTCATGCATAACGACTCTCAGCCCAAGAATCTCTTGAATGCGGCGGCAGCTTCACGCTGCTGGGTCGCGCGGGCCGGTACGGCGCGGAAGCCTTGGCCGCATCCGTACTGGCCCTACGGAGCCTCCACAGTCGAGCCAGGTACCCTCCCCCAGAACATGCGGGGCCCGTCACTTGGGGCAGGCCCCGCAGACGCTCAAAAACCGGCTGAACAGGACTCGATATGAGTACAAACCATCATCCAGCGCGATCTGACGCGCATCCATCAGCGCCATGGCGGCTCCTATTAGTAGAGGCGGATCATCCCATGTTCCGAAATTCAGCCACCGATCTGGCAGCGAAATGCCGCTCTGGAAAGGCCGCATACATGACGAATGTCATCTCCTGTTTGACCCTTTGGATTTCACTTTTGGCTGCAATATGGTTCGTCAGGGGCTGGATCGGATTGTTCTTCAGCGGGCAAGTGCTTTCCGCAGGGGCCTGCCTGCTCCAAATATTGGCTAAGAGGACCAACTATGCTTTCTCCGCGAGTAAAAAGCCGGTTCATGAGCTCGAGGTTGAGTGGAATCAATAGTCATCCGGCGCAGATTCGTTTCACGCCCGGCAAACGTGACTACGACTTGAAAGTCGAATATCTCGGGCGCCTGGAAATCGCCATATCTGGAAGATTCACCGGGAGAATCTACCGGTTCAACCCCCTCCAGCCGATCCAGCAGGTGGATCCCAGAGACGCATACTATCTGCTGGCGAGCAGACGTTTCGGGGTCGCACCATGAGCTCGGCGCGCCGCTGCCACGCCGGACGCGGCAGGACCACGAGGCGCCGAATGCATTCCGCTACCCCACAGCCAGGATGTTTTCCATCGCCCACACCGCCTGCGATACTATACCCGTCTATTCCCACGGCGGGGTTAAACTTGCAATTCCATTCATTCGATGCGAAGTACGTTGCGGATCTTCGCGCGGGAGACCGGCAGACACAGGAGCATTTTGTCGCATATTTCACTGGCTTGCTCAAGCTAAAGCTCCGGTCGCGCCTTCAGTCTTCCCACGCCATCGACGATGTCTGCCAGGAAACATTCGCGCGGGTGTTTGAAGTCCTGCGCCGGGATGACGGTCTGCGCCAACCGGGAAGCCTGGGTGCGTTCGTTAACAACGTATGCAACTATGTTCTCTTCGAGCAGTACCGCTCTTCAAGCCGCTGCGAGTCGCTCGATGAAGCAGGCGCGCCGGAGCCTGCTGCGACGGGCGCCGACGTCGTCGACATCATTTCTGCCCGGCAAATCAAGGAAAAAGTTCGCTCCATTCTCCTGCGTCTTCCGGAACGAGACCGCTCCTTGTTGAAAGCAATTTTTCTCGATGAACGCGATCGTGACGAGGTCTGCCGGCAGTTCGGCGTCGACAGAGAGTATCTGCGGGTCCTGCTCCATCGCGCCAAACAAGAATTCAAGGTTGAGTACACGAAGCACATGGGCAACCGCATGCCTCTCGGCGCCGATACCTGATTCTCTTGCCACATCATGGCAGAAGGGTTGGCCGAATTGAACGGGAGGAAAAGATGAATCATACCGAAGCAGTGGAACAGATGGCCGCGGAGGGTTACCTGCTCAATGAGCTCACTCCCGATGCGCGCGATGCCTTTGAAGAGCATGTATTCGATTGCGCGGAGTGCGCTCTCGACCTCCGCGCCGGCACCCTCTTCGTTCAGGAAGCAAAGAACCAGCTCCCGGCCCTTGCAGCTTCGCAAACCAGATCCGAAGAGACAAAGTCCAGCACCAAGCGAAGCTTTTCCTTTTTCCTGTGGCGCCCGGCATTTGCGGTTCCTGCCCTGGCCGCGTTGCTTATCGTGGTTGGATATCAAAACTTCGTGACATTTCCTGCGCTGCGCCAGTCGGCGACTGAGCCCCGGCTTGCCCCTGTGGCTCCGTTGCACCCGGCAACGCGCGGCGCCACACGGCCCACCTTCGCTGTCGATCGGGCGCACGGCGTGGCATTGCCGATTGATTTGTCGGCCGAACCCGGCATGGCACCTGCGGCTTCCTATTCCTTCAGCCTACGCGACTCGCAAGGTAAACTCGTCTGGGCCAGTACGTTAGCTGCTCCGGCGCCGGAAACTAACAGCGATAATCGGTTTTCTCTCACCATCCCGGGCAGCGCGCTGCACAATGGGTCGTATTCCCTGTCGGTTACCAGCGTGAGCGCACAAGGGGTGCGTACCCCATTCGATCAATATAATTTTGATATAGTGGTGACGAATTAACAGATTCCAGAAGGCTTGGAACCGGCCCCGAAACCATCTCCTTTTCCAGGATCCCTTTCTGCGCGCGACACACGAGCCAGAACCTGGTACGCACTTCACTAGATATCTGCATGCAAAGGAGCATGAGTCGACCATGTCCTATGTGAACGAACAAACTGTGAATGGAAGAACGCACCACTATCACGCGGAGGCCAAAATCCTGTCGGGCCACTTGCAGCTTCCCCTGGTTGCTGAGATCGAGCCTCAGGGCTATGCGCATCTGCGTGATGAAGGTGGTTATCTGTCGCAACGGGCCAAGGGCTACCGTCTTGAATCGGTCATTTCATTCCAGTCCGGCTATACGCAGGTTGCCGGCAACCGCAGCACAAAGCCCGGGCAAGGCTGGACAACATTGACGACAACAGCCGTTGAAGGGTTGAACGTGCTCGATGTCGTTACCGCCGATCGCATCGTAGGTCAAATGATCACCGAGCACTCGCTCGACGGATATGTCCCGACTGTCAGTTTCCTCGGAACACGCTTTCAGAATCTGCGCATCGCCGGGCATCCGGTTGCGCTTGACCTCGATTTCAAACTGCTCGGCTCCAAGCCGGCGGACGATGCGGCGTACACGCAGGACTCCAGCCTCGTGTCGTGCGTTTCAGGCATGTTGAGCCGCATTCGCGAACACGAAGGCCTTCCGGCCACTCTGCGCGAACGGTACAATCGACTTGCTTCCACTCTTGGGTCGCCACAGGAGGAAGTTGAGTGTTCCCTGGTCAAAGCCGCGACTGGAGACTATCCCGGAGCCTCCTCTGGCCATGTGATCACGATTCCGGATTTCGGCACGATCATTCTGTGCAAAGTGACGATCAAGCACGAGGACTTCAAGCCGGGCGCGGGAATTCCCAGAAAAACGACAGTACGCCTCAAAATGATCGAATTCCACTTTGGCTGCGCCATCGATGGCAGCGCGGATACCGGGGATGGTTCGACGAACGGTGGAACCGTGCCTTAGACCGGATATCGTCATCTTCGCGGACGGACACTCCAGGGCACAGGTTTTGGCTCGAAAGTCCCCGTGGTTTCCGTTTTATCAAGCTTCTTCCGCTGCTTTTGCTGTTGCTGGTGTTGCCCCTCCAAGACACGCGGCCAGTAGTTCCCGCAGCGAAATACGATCACGCCTGGCGCTTGTTTCAAAGCGGCTATCTGGCTCTAAGCCAGCAAGAGGCGAAAGCAGGCGCGGAACAATACCGAACGAGTGACCCTGCCTGGGCCTCGCGCTTTACGCTACTCGAGGCAAACTCCATGCTCTACCGCGGGATGTACGAAGATGCTCTCCGCGTTCTAGACACCTATCCCGATTCTTCAACTTCCGACGATGGCGCTGTGGAGAAGCTGGCGATTGAAGCTGTCGCGCTCACCCGCCAGCAACAGATTCAAGCAGCCGGGCATCGGCTCGCTCTGGCTGAAACCATATGCAACACCACGGGCCTTTCTTCCTGCGGGGACGTGCTTGCTGCTCGTGCCATTCTTTCAGTAAAGCTCGGACAATTCGATCACGCGCATCAGTCTTTTCTCAATGCGCTTTCATTCGCGCGGAGCCATCACGATCCCTGGCTCGAAGCTGGCACAACGCTCAATCTTGGCTATATCGCAATGCAGGCCAATCATTATGACGAGGCCGTCGATTGGTCGAGGTCAGCCTATCGGGTGTCTATCGCCTCCGGATACAAAAACTTCGCGCAGGTAGTAGCCGGCAATCTCGGTTGGTCCTACTACCAACTGGGAGACGATGAAAGGGCGCTGGAGCAGTTTCTAGATGCGGAGAAAGCTGCCGCGCGACTCGGAAATGTCCGTTATGAGTTGAAGTGGCTAAGTACTGCGGGTTACATCTATCGCGATTCCGGTGATTGGCCCCGCGCTGCGCAGGCCTACCGCCAGGCGCTTGGTTTGGCGCGCCGGATCGACAGCAGAGAAGACATTGTGAACGCGCTCCAGGATCTTGCCCGCGTTTCAGTCCTCAGCGGCAATCTCGACGAAGCCGACGCAACCATCGCGCAACTCACTTCGATGGAACGCGCGGACGGAATAGGCCCGAGCGCAACTTTGCGGCTCACTATGGGCGAGCTAGGAGCCGCACGAGGACAACGTGCGCAGGCTGAAGCATATTTCCATTCGGTCCAGAATGATTCCGCAGCCATGATGACAACAAAATTGTCTGCGGGATTTGAACTGGCCAAGCTCTTTGAATCACAAAACAACACGGCTGCCGCGGACCGAATGTACAAATCTACATTGTCGATGTACGAGGCAGCACGAGCACAGCTCAAGAGTGAAGAGTCGCAACTTCCATACGGCGCCAATGCAGCCGAAATCTACGAGCACTACGTCCATTTCCTCGTGCAGTTGGGAAGGAGCGATGCTGCTTTAGCCGTCGCCGACCAAAGCCGCGCGCAGACCCTGGAACGGAGTTTCGATGAGCCGGCATCCAGAAGGCGATCGCAGCCCGCATCGCTCAACCCGCAACAAGTAGCGCAGAAAACCAAATCCACCCTGCTTTTCTATTGGCTCGGACGACAGCAATCGTATCTATGGACCATTACCGGCGCAAAGACTCAGCTATTTCCCCTTCCGCCACAACAGGTGATCAATGGACTCGTGGAGCGCTATCGCAACGCACTTCTCGATTTGAAAGATCCATTGGAGGATAATAATCAGGACGGCCAATCACTTTACGGGATGCTTGTCTCGCCTGCGGCGGCACTGCTTCGGCCAGGCACTCCAGTGATCATTCTTGCTGACGGAATCCTGAATCAACTGAACTTCGAAACGCTGCTCGTTCCTGGCGCAGTCCCTGGTACGCAGCCGAACGCAGCTTCTAATGTTCAGACGCATTACTTGCTCGACGACCTTATTGTCTCGTCCGCTCCATCACTTGCCATGCTGGCCGTTGCTGAACCCGCAGGCCAGTCAACGCAGAAGATCCTCTTGATTGGCAACCCGGTTACTCCCGACCAGGATTTTCCCTCACTGCCCATGTTCGGATTGGAAATGACCCGCGTCGAAGGTCATTTCAATTCCGCAGAAGTCTCGGCGCTCGCCGGGCAACAAGCCACGCCCGCTGCATATTTCGCCAGCGACCCGCATCGGTACACTTACATCCATTTCGTCTCACACGCTGTCGCCAGCCGCACCAGCCCGTTGGATTCGGCAATCATTCTCTCCAATCCCGCCGGCAATGAAGATTCCTACAAACTCTACGCCCGCGAGATCATCCAGCACCCGATCAGCGCAAAGCTTGTCACTATTTCTGCTTGCTATGGCAGCGGAACGCGCGCGTATGCGGGCGAGGGCCTGGTGGGACTTTCGTGGGCTTTTCTCCGCGCCGGCGCACATCGCGTGATCGGCGCGCTTTGGGAGGTGAGCGATGACTCGACACCGCGCCTGATGGATGAACTCTACCAGGGCCTCACCACCGGCGATTCACCGGCGGTTGCGCTGCGCAATGCCAAGCTTTCCATGCTGCATTCTCACAGCAGATTTCGTGTGCCGTTCTATTGGGCTCCCTTTCAGATCTACAGCCGGCAATAAGCCTCGACCCATCGGGAACACCACCGATGGCTCAGATTGGATTGTCGAGTCTTGCGTTCAGCGTGGATACCGGCTGCGCGATTTTCGCAATGTGCCACCCCCTTAATGCGACTGGGAGGACCACGCTTTTGCCTGCCGGCTCGCGATCTGGATGAGGTTCCCCACGGCAAGGTCCATATCAATCAGGTGCAGTCCCCATGCCGCAACGCGATCCTCTTTCCCGGTTCGACAAAGCTGTCTATTCGCCGGCCGAGGATTTTCCAAGCGATGACGCACTCGGTTTGCGGAGCTTTTTTGCACGGGGCTTCTCCTGCAGGGTTTGACATTTGTCCTGAACTCGTCGTATATTCCAGTCGAATGTCGACTAGAACAACAGATAAGCAGCTTGAGCTCATGCAAGGCACTCTGGATTTGTTGATTCTGCAGACGCTTGCGGCTGGGCGCGCTCACGGCCACGCCATCGCCTGCACTATCGAACGCCGATCGGACGAAGTGCTGCAGGTGGGCCATGGATCCCTCTACCCGGCGCTTCAACGCCTGCTCAAAGTGGGCTTCATCGCTGCCGAGGACGGAATTTCGGAAAACAATCGCAAGGCGCGGTTCTACCGCTTGACGGCAAAAGGGCGCAGGCAGCTTTTCGCGGAAGCCTCGAAGTGGCAGAGGTTCTCCGATGCGATTGCGCTTATTCTGGCCCCGGTGGTGAAGGAGAGCTCATAGAAGAGAGGGCTCAAGGATGTTTGGCTGGCAGAATCGCAGCAAGCAATTGCTCAACGAAATCGAGACGCACCTCGAAATTGAAACGCAGCAGAACATCGACGCTGGAATGCCGTCCGATCAGGCGCGGCAGGCGGCAAAGCAGAAGTTCGGCAATGTGCTCGTGGCCGTGGAGCAATCACGCAGAGTGTGGGGAGCATTGTGGCTGGAGAACCTGCTGCGCGATATCCGATACGCAGCGCGCAGCCTGAGCGCGGTTCCCGGCTACACGGCCACGCTGGTGTGCACCTTGACGCTGGGGCTGGGCTGCGTGACTGCCATGCTGGCCATTGTCGAGTCGGTGTTGCTGCTCCCGGTGAATCTGCCGCACCCAGACCGGCTGGTGCAGATGTACTCCGGGGACGAGACTGAGGGGTTTTCCGCCAGCGCACATGCCCTTTCGTACGCAGCCATTGACGCAGTACGCCGCAACACTCGCTCGCTGGTGGACGTAAGCGGATACAACATCATGGCGCGCCCTGTTGTGACCCTGGAGGGCGCGCGTATCAATGTTCTGATGGAAGTAACCCCGGACTTCTTTCAAACGCTCGGCATCTCACCGAGATTCGGACGCTTGATCGGTCCCGGCGATGCCAACGCACCGGTCGCCGTGGTCAGCGACGAGTTCTGGCGCGACCGGCTTAATGGGGATTCCAAGGCGATCGGCGCGGGGATTACGATCTCGGGCAAGCAATGGACTGTGATCGGAGTTTTACCGCCCGGATTTCAGCCTCCTGGAATTACCGGCGGACCCATTCTCTATCTGCCGATTTCCATCGGACGATCGGGGCAGGACGAGTTCGGGATTGAATCGGCAGCGGTGATTGGACGCCTAAGGGATGGCATTTCGATGCAGCAGGCGCGCGCAGACGGGCAGAGCGTTTTTGCGCACTCCGGCCACACGTATGCCGAGCAGCACAGGGTGCTGATGATGCGCTCCTACAGGGACCTGGTGACCGGCGACGTGCAACGGCCGCTATGGGCGCTGCTCGGCGCCGCGCTGGTGTTGCTTTTGATTGCATGCGCCAATGCGGCGAATCTGCAGATTGGACGGACAACCAGCCGCATGCCGGAGATGGTGGTGCGCTCTGCGCTGGGCGCCGGGTTCGGCCGGCTGATGCAGCAACTGGTCACCGAAAACGTGCTCGTTTCGCTGGTCGGCGCGGCGCTCGGGGGAGGGCTGTCTTTCGTAGCAGTTGCGGCGGTGCGCCATGCCTATGCCGGCAAATATCCGCGATTCGATGAGCTGTCGGTCCATCCGCTGGTTCTGGGCGCTGTGTGCGTGCTGGCGGCCGCAGTGGGATTGGTTGCATCCGTTGCGCCCGCGCTGAGCGTTCGTCGCGAGACGACCGGACGCTTTGCTCAAAGAAGCGCCACAAGGGGAGCGCGGCTGCCCGGGTTGCTGGTTGCGATCCAGGTAGCGCTGACGTGCGTGCTGCTGGTGACAAGCGGCCTGTTTGTGCGCACGCTGCGCTCGCTCGAGGACGTCAAGCTCGGATTCGATCCGCGGGGCGTAACCACGCTGGTGCTCATGCCTGAGAATCCGCAGCAGGACCCGCAACTCTCGCGCGAGACGGAAACGCGCCTGCTGCACAGGTTCGAAAATCTTCCGGGCATTCAATCGGCGACGACGCAGACGGAGATTCCGTTTTCGAGTTACAACACGGTTCTGCACGGAACCACAGATATTGCCGGGCGGCCGTATCACGAGGGGGACTCGGCTTACTACAGCTTTGTGAGCACGAGTTTCGTGAAAACGAGCGGAATTCGACTTTTGCGAGGGCGCGGTTTGCTGCAAATGGATGAGTCGAGCGGTGTGCTTGCTGCGCTGGTGAACGAAGCGTTTGTGAAGATGTTCCTCAGTGATCAGGAACCCATCGGCGCGACGCTCAGATTCCATCGCAATCCGGGAGAAACAGATGCGGACCTCCCATTTACGCGGCCAATGAGCGTCGTTGGAGTGGTGGAGAACGAGGTGCAGGGGGGAGACCTGGGAGCGCCGTACGAGCCGATGGTTTACCTCGATAATCTGGCGCTTCCGAAGGACTCGTTTCTCAGCCAAGTATTCAGCATGAGCGCGCAATACGCCGTGCGTTCTGCCTTGCCGGCGGCCACGGTGGCAGCCGAGCTGCGGGCGGTGGTGAAGCAGGATGCGCCCACGATGGTGGAGATGAGCCTGAAACCGATGGAAGAGGCTATCTCGGAGTCGCTGGGCCAGCGGAAGCTCGCGTTGCAGCTTGTGGCCGGATTCGGCATTGTGGCGCTGATCCTTTCGGCCGTGGGGATTTACGGGGTCCTGGCGTACTCGGTGGCACTGCGACGGCGCGACATCGGAATCCGCATGGCGCTGGGATCGAATCGGCGGAGTGCCGCCGGATTGGTGGTGCGCCAGGCGGGGAAGATGATTTTGCTGGGGCTCGTTCCGGGGATTGCGGGCGCGTGGGCCGCTGGACACGCGGTGAGGTCGTTTTTGTATGGGGTGACTGCACTCGACGCAGAAACTTTGGTTGCCGCCGGAGCCGTGCTGCTGCTCGTCTCGGCTGCTGCCGCATCCATTCCGGCCATGCGTGCGGCACAGGTAGACCCGATGGAGACCCTGAGAACAGAATGAATGGTTGCTTCCGCGCGCATGGTTGCGGATCAATCACGCGTGGTGGAGATCCGCCAATTGGTCTACTGCAACGATCGTCGGTTCATTTGCCCTTCTCCTATATCTCGCAACCCTCAGCGGCCGGCGATACGAATCTGAAGTTCGGGTTCCTAAAGAATGCCGTAGCGATCAAATACATCGGTGCTGCTAGAGCCCGATTCAATTTCGCGGCGCACCGTTTTCTCTCCATCGACCTTATCCATGGCCAACTGGAGGACTCGCTGTTCTATGACACGCGGGATTATCAGTACGCCATCGATATCGCCGAACACGAGGTCGCCGGGCTCGATCGCGACGCCGCCGATCTCGACCGCGCAGCGGAAATCGACAACGCTCGACCGCACTCCGGCGTCCTGAGAAAAGCTGCCGCGGCTGAAAACCGGCCAATCTTGTTCGAGCACTCGCGGAGTATCGCGATGAAATCCGTCGATCACCGCACCCGACCCGCCGCGCATCCTGGCGGTCGCGGTGAGAATCTCACCCCATGCTGCGCAGTTCATTGAGCCGCCGGTCGCAAGATAGACTTCTCCGGGCCGAATCGCGTCGAGGGCCTCGGTGAGCCTGCCAAACGGCCGGTCTTGTGGACTGCCTACATCGGCAATGCGTACCGGAAACGCACGTCCAACAACTCGATGCGCCGGATTGAGCGGCTTGATGGGCTGCGGCAGGAATTGGTGCCAGTAGCCCTCGCGGTCAAGGATGTCGCCGACCACGGCGGTGAATAGCCTCTCGCGGAGCAATTGAAAAAGACCGGAATCGGCTTTGCTTTCCATGCGAAGTGTTGAATCTACCATCTCCACATGCATTGGGACAATTCATAATTCGGAGATTCAAATCGGCGACAGCAATGAAGCTGTCTTATTCAAACAGCCAATCCAGGTTTGGTGGTCCGCCTCCCGCGCCTGCTGACGCAAAATTCACGTGCGGCGTGACATGTAAATCGGCAGGGATGAAGCCCAGCACCACATACTCTCCTTTGCCGAGATCTATTTCGTTTTCTCCAGCCGGGAGCACTTTGGCCCAGACCGCCATTGCCGGTACCTTCGGTGCGGTCACCGCATTCAGCAGCAGCAGATTCCACTGCTCCGTTTCTGAATCGAGCACTGATTTGTCGCCAGAGCCGCTTGCCTGGTACCCAAGCAGAATTTGCGCCGGTTGGGCGAGAGTGAAATCGAGCGCACTCCCCTCACGTGCCGCAATGCGAATTCCGCGCAAGCCGATAAGCTGCGGAGCAAGCTCTGCGATCTGCGGGCCGCCATCCCTGAAAAGCGACGTGCCCTTCTCCACCGTAAACTCCTCGCCACCCCCCGGCTTCAGTGTGAAATTCACCTGTGGGAATGGCTTCTCTGACGCGTATTCATTCACCGTCGCGCCTGAGTTCAGCTCCGCGATGCGCTTCTTGAACGTCGCAAGCTCCTTCTCATACATTGGCAGGCACTGCTGCCAGCTTGGGTAGTTCTTCATGCCCCCCGGAAACGGAATACGACGTTGCGAGGTTTCCATGCTGGTCGCGGTGATGTACGCCGGACCGGCAACATCCGTGAGTTGTTTGAAAAGGTCAACGCTCCTAGCGAGAAATGGCTCTGCATTCTTCAGGTGAGCCATGTCGTGATCGTAGCCATACAGAAGCACCTGTTCCGCCGCTTTCACCTTTGCGTTGTAGTACTGCATCAGCAGCGAAATAGCGGCCATATCGTTCACCACACGCTCGTACTCGTCCTTGTTTTTCGTTACATAGGGCGCGGCGGCCTTCGCTGCTTCCAGCGCTCTCTGCGAATTCGTCAGGGTCTCATCGCTAACGCCAATCGGCGTCTCGCCGTGGTGCGCCTCGTGCTTCACTTCTTCTGCCACATACTCGTCCAGCCGCTCGCCGGAGGGGCCATCGCCAGTCCATAGCGTGACCGCAGGATTGAAACGGTCCTGGTCAATCAACTGCGGCATCGTCATTCCGAGCGCGAGAGCCTCGCGGTTACCCTCGGTGATTCCAATGCGCGGCAGCAGACTTGGCTGGCAAGGCCCTGCAAGCGTATAAGCGTCGAGAAGCTTTTCGCCTGCCTCTTCGCTACCGTATCGCTCTGCAAATTGCTTTACCCAAAAACTGTGTTCTTTTTCAGGATCACGAAACGGATTCCATGCGTACCGACCCCACGCCGCAAACCAGATCCAGTCACGATCCGTTTGCATCAGCCGTGGTGTCGTGCTGTCACCCGCATAGGGCCAATCCCAATAGCGCAGCGGGTAAAGATGAAGTCCCTCGGTCCCAATGCGGGGAAAATTCGCAAGTGTCTGCCGGATGAAATCCGGATCGCCCCAACGAAACGGCTCGAGATTCGAAAGCAGGTGAACATTAGCGATGGCGACGTTCGATTCTGCAGCCAGCGTCTGAAAGCGTTCGCGCACCGGCCCACGCACATTCGTCCACGTCAGCGACTCGCCGTTCCACTTGAACATGGTGTCGATGTTCGAATACAGCGGCAGCGCCGCCTTCATCACGGCTTCAATGTCGGTAGCATGAGCCCGTACGACGATCGGCGGCTCAGAGGTATTCCCAAGCTCCTTGAGCCCATCTTTCACGCCGGGAATAATTGTTTGTGCCAGCCACTCCGCGCCGTATCGGGGCGCCAGCGCTTCACCCAGCGTCATCATCAGGCCCGCATGCGGATATTCGCGCACAAACTCCGAGATCACATAGCGAGTGTACGCGCTCGCCACAGGGTCCGGCGCCGTTAGGTGATATGGCAAATGGTGCGCGCGCGCAAACGCGTGCGAAAGATGAATGTTGTAGAACCCCTGAAGTACCCAGATGCCACGCCGGTCTGCCTCCACGGTCAGCCACTTGAACATGGCGATGTTCCGGTCAAGCTGCGCTGTGGGCAACTCCTGAGCTTCGGGAAATTTCGGCAGCTTCAGGAGACTCGTGAAAGGGTGCCCATTCCAAAGGTAAAGCGTGTTGTAGCGCTCCTCGGCCAGCATGTCGAGGTATTTGATCCACTCGGCCTTGTCGTAAAAGAAGGGGAAGTTCTGCGGTGTATACGGATAGTCATACTCCGCGCCCTCATAGGTGATTTCCGGCTTTTGCATGCCGATGCAAGTACCGCGCAGTTTCAGCGCCGGATGCTCTATGTCATCGATGCCCTCCGGCAGCGCTTTTGCCGCGCGGACACGATCCGCCAGCTCGAGTTCGCCATAAAGTACGCCGGAAGGCTCGCTGCCCGTTACAACCCATGTCTCTCCTATCTGCTTAATGAGGAAGGCTTCCTGAGCCTGCGGCCAGAACTCTTCGAGATCGTTGAAGCGCTTGAGCTCTGGCGCACTGCGCACCGCCTCTAGCACTCGAGCTTCCGTCGGCGCCGAGGTCAACTCAGCGAGCGCGGCACGCAGCTTTTCCGCACCGTACAATTCGCGCGGCGTAGCGCCTTTCGCCGTTATCACCCTCACTGGCGCAGCCTGCGCCACAGGGCAAATCACGAGCGCAAGAACCGCTGCGCAAATGCGGCACGCCGGCCGCAATCTCTTCCCCATTTCCTTCCTCATGTCAGCCAACCTGATTCTCTTTCGCTGCCTCTCTGAAAAAAACCCGGCAGCGCATGTCAATTCGCGCGTAAGTCCCACACCATCTTCAGCCGAGAAGACGGCAGCAGAAAGCTGAGAGCCGCTTTTCATCTTCAGAACGCCCTTCTGACATCGCCGCATGATTTGCCGGCTTTGGCCAATAAAGAAGCTCCGAGCAACATCGTTCTACAGGTCTGCAGATGGACTGTCAATGAAATCACAAAAATGAAAATTATTGCGCTGTTTGCTCTTGGAGACGTATAAAGGCTCTGCACGCACGTTCAAACTCTCGAAAGAACAGGTCGATTTATTCATGCCAGGCAAGACCGAGTCATCTCTTCGCGTAACAAAGTCCACCCGGCGCCGCATCCCCAAATGGGCCCTCCATTCCAACCAAGCCCCTGCCAACAAGCAGTATTACTTGCGCTCCATCGGCCGCGCACTTGATGTTCTTGATTGCTTCGACGGCAAGGCTGCCCTGGCGCTGAAGGAGGTCAGCAAAAGCACAGGGCTTCCTGAATCCACGCTTTTTCGCGTGTTGCTCACGCTCGAAAGGCACGGCTACCTTCGACAGGCGAAGGATGGGACCTATCAGCTCGCCCCCAAGCTTCGCTTCGGCTGGCTGGTTGACCAGGGCAATGCCTTGCGCGACAAGGTGCATCCCGAACTCGAACGCCTGGCGCAGTGCTTCAACGAAACGGCCAGCATGGCCTACCTTTTCGACGACCGCATCCATGTGCTCGACTCCATTGAAACATTTCATGAAATCCGCATGTCGAACCGCATCGGCCGCGTATTGCCCCCACATTGCAGCGCGCTGGGCAAGGCGATCGCCGCGTTCCAGGATCACACCGCGGTTGAGCAGATCGTCGAAATCTATGGTCTGACACGCCGCACCGAACATACGATTACGGACCGCGCCTGCCTATTTGATGAGTTCGACGAGATTCGCAGAACCGGCGTAGCGTACGACCGCGAAGAGTCCGTCATCGGCGGTATTTGCATTAGTGCCGCCATTCGCCCTGCCGGCCAACCGGTCGTCGCCGCGGTGAGCCTCTCCACCCCGATCGTGCGCATGACGCCCGAACGCGAAGAGCAGACCCGCAAGGCGGTGCTGGAGGCGGCTACACGCGTTGCACAGATGTAATCGGCCACACGAAACACCGCTTTTTTGAATTGTCGAAATACCTCGCAGAAATCCTCTGGTCTGTCTGTTTTGAGGCTGGTGCGTTGATTCCGGCATTCGGAACGTCGAAGGCCGCTCCCTGGACCCGCCGTGAAACGTACGGTCAGTTTTCGCGAAGTTGAAGGAGTTCGCGGCTTAATTTTCAAAAAATGCAGTTAACTTTCCGAATTTCCTTGACACTGCGATGAATTTCTTTTTACCTTGGCAAGGTTTAGTAAGCGTTAACTGCCAGCGTTGCAACTCCACGACGGGACGATGCGGCAGTAAGGTGTGGTCTCGCCGAGGTTTCCCCGTCCACGCGCTGATTGTCAATGCAGCGAGATTAGAAGGTTCAGGGCCACATCTTTCATCCCCAAGAATGCCGATAGATTGGTCGTTGCCCGAACACTTCAACAGGAGGCTCTCTGTGAAACGCATTGTGTTGTTGCTCTTTGTCCTCGTGGGCGCATACGCCTACGCACAAGACTCCCGCGGCTCGATCGTCGGACAAATCACGGATCCAACAGGCGCTGCGGTCGCCAAGGCTGCAATCACCGTTACTAGCACCGACACTGGCGCCGTCATGCACGTCACCTCAACTTCTGATGGTTTCTATACTGCTCCGAGCCTGATGCCCGGCGGATACAACGTGAACGTGAACGCACCCGGCTTCAAGAACTTTGAAAGAACAGACATCAAGGTCGAGACCCAGCAAAACGTCACTATCAACGTGCAGCTGGAAGTCGGCGCGGCTACCGAGCAGGTCACTGTCAGTTCAGTGCCTCCACTCATCGATACCGCCGACGCATTTACGGGACAAATTTTGACCACCGACGAGGTGCAGGATCTGCCCAGTGACGGCCGGTCACCACTTGGCTACGCCCGGATCGAATACGGCGCTGTGGTCAAAGGCAAGCACGCCCTCGGCGGCGCCTCGCCTGTCAGCAACAGCACGGTCGACGACTTCTCGCTCGGCGGCGGCAACTCCTCTTCGAATGAACTGCTTCTCAATGGCGTTCCCAATATGCAGGACAGCGGCCGCACTGCAGGCTTCAGCCCGGAGCTCGATTCAGTGAATGAGGTCCGCGTCGACGTCTTCGGCGCCAACGTCACCTACGGCGATACTTCCGGCGGCACGGTAAATATCACCACAAAAAGCGGCACTAATCAGTTCCATGGGTCGGCGAGCTGGTTTTACCAGGCTGCCGGATGCTCCGGTCTCGATGGAAACTTCGTGAGCCGCTCGGCAAACGCCTGCGACTGGATGTCCGCGCTACCCTATCTCACCCCGACCGGCAAGGCCGCTCCCCTCGCAACCCATGAGAATCAACTCGGCGGCACTATAGGCGGTCCAATCTGGATCCCAAAGGTGTTCAACGGTCGCAACAAGCTGTTCTTCTTCTACGCGTATGAGACTTATCGCGGCCAGCAGCCTCCCGCGCAAACCGTCGGCACCGTGCCAACCCAGGCTGAGCGCAGCGGCGATTTCTCAGCGTTGCTGGCATTGGGATCTGCGTACCAACTCTACAATCCTTACTCGGTCACTGGAACAAGTTCGAGCTACACAAGAGCTGCAATTCCCGGCAATGTCTTCTCTAATGCGGGCCTTTCTGTTAATCCCATTGCAACCGCCTACCTCAAGGCTGTCCCCATGCCGAATTACTCGGGATCGACAACCAAGCCTGACGGCGAGAATAACTACTTCACCTACACGCCCACTGTGCAGGATTACCGCTCCCACATGGGCCGGATTGACTACAACTTGAGTTCCAAAGACAAGCTCTTCGGAATTGCCCAGCGCAGCCGCTACCTGGTTACGGCCAGCAATTACTTCCACAACGCTTTGACTGGTACGGCATCCGATCAGATCATGGCAGGCGGCCAGATCGAGGAAATCCATACCTTCTCGCCGACTCTCTTCCTCGACACGCGTGGCAGCGTCACCCGGTATGACAACACCAACGGAATCTCCAGTGACGGCATCAGCCCCACGACCCTCGGGTTCCCGGGATATCTCGCTCAGAACGCCACGACAATCGCTTTGCCTGTCATCTCATTTACCGACGCCAGCAATCCCCTGGCTTACAGCAACCAGGCGGGATCGATTGAGAACTTCGACACCATTCAGTTGTTTTCCACGGTGACCAAGATCGTTGGGGCGCACACCTTCCTCGGCGGCATCGACCTTCGTGCCTACAAGGGTTCTTACTTGACACCGGGTTATGCCGACGGTCAATTCACTTTCACAAATTCTTCGAATTTCAATCCTGTTGCCAAAAGCAACACGGCAGCTCCCGCTACCTTCGGCAGCTCCCTGGCGCTCTTCATGCTCGGTATTCCTAACGGCGGCCAGGAGAACATCACCCCGGCGTTCCAATACAACAGCTTCCTCAATGCCTTCTTCTTTCAGGATGACTGGAAAATGAGGCCGAACTGGACAATCAGCATTGGCGTTCGCTTCGAGCATGAGATCCCGGTGAATGAGAGCCAGAATCGCATGGTCAATGGCTTCAACCCAACAGCCACCAACGAAGTTACGGCCGCGGCAGAAACGAACTACGCTGCTCATTCCAACTCGCTGCTGCCGGCGGGGTCCTTTCTGCCAGTCGGCGGTGCAACCTACGCCTCACCTAACAACCGCTACCCCTATCATTTGGCACCCGTCTACGTCAGTCCGCGGCTTGGAATCACATGGTCTCCGGGTTTTACGCATGGCAAGGGCGTGGTCCGTTTGGGATTCGGCATTTATGACAATCCCTTCAACGACTACAACCAGGGCCAGACTTACGGCTACTCCGCAACGACTGCCTACGTGCAAACCAGCAATAACGGACTCACCAACAGTTCCATCAACGACCCGTTCCCGACGGCCACCAATCCCATCCAGCAGCCGAGCGGCAACACACTCGGCGTCAATGCAAACCTCGGCGCCAAGATGGTCTACTACTCGCCGTCGATCAGGGTGCCCTATGCGGAGCGCACCAGTGTTGACATCCAATACCAGATTGGAAATACCATCCTCGTCGACCTGGGCTATATCAATAACCACCAGGTGCATCTCTCTTACAGCAACACGGTCGACGCCATCCCGCTCCTGCCTTATCTGAGCCGCTCGCCATACTACGATCAGGTGGCAACCAACCTGCTCACAGGCGCAACCTTCAAGAACGGCGGGCCGCCGACAACAAACGTCACCAACCCCTTCAAAGGACTTCCGGGCATAACCGGCGGCCTTTCGACATCCTCCACCATCGCTCCCAATCAGTATTTGGAGACATTCCCTGAGTTCGCCTCCAGTTCTGTCACGTCGCAATTGAACCCCGGTTCGTCTTCCTTGTACAACGCGCTCAACGCGCGCGTCGCCAAGTTGATGGGCCACGGGCTCACGGTCAATGGCGTCTTCGAGTGGTCACGCCTGCTGGGCACGTTCAACCAGCTCAATCCCGGCGACGTGCTCAACTACGGTGAGACAACCTCCGATTATCCCTTCCACTTCGCCGGTTACGGAACCTACCAGATTCCCATCGGCCGCGGTCGGCAGTTTTTCGCGAACGACAATCGGATCGTCGACGGATTTGTCGGCGGATGGCAGATCTCCCCCATCTATCAGTTCCTCTCCGGCACGCCGATGTCTTGGAATAATGTGATTTACACCGGACGCGGCTATCGGGACTTCCATAACGTCCAGCACAGCTCTGCCAATGTGACCGGTGGACACGTATTCAATACTGCAGTGTTCGATACGCGCACAGTTGTGAACAGCGCCTACCCTGTCAACAACGACCCCACGAATGTGAGTGCTACGAGCCCCTACAACCCCGATATTCAACCGACCGGCAATAACTACCGCACCTTCCCGCAGTACCTGCTGCGCCAGGACTACACGAGCAACTGGGATGCAACGCTGGAAAAGGACGTCGACACTTGGGAAAACGTGAAGATTCAACTGCGTCTCGATTGTTTCAACCTGCTGAACCGGCCGCAGTACAACACACCGAACGTCAGCCCGACTTCGTCCTCCTTCGGCACGACGAGCGGCGTTTATAGCGGCACATTCGCCCGTCAGCTCCAGGTCGGCGCGCACGTCGAGTTCTAGCGCGTGCACCGCGCCACAAGAGGCTCGAAGAACCATCATGAAGTCGACAGGGAATGCGCGAGCATCCCCACTCATTTTCTTTTCTCTGCAATGCGATGAAAGAAGCGTGTTGCTTCAGGCAAACGCTAATTTGTACGTTTCGCCGGCCCGGAGCTCCACATTCACCTCCGCGCCCGACGCACGCTCCAGCGTCACGCTGCGTCCCTGCTGCGTCACTTGCGCGATTTCCTGCCCGCGCGGCGCTCGAATCCGCACCGGTCCATCGAGGCTTGCCCGCAGCACGGCGCCGGTTGCCATACCATCGCGCCACTCGCAATCCACTTCGACACCGCCGCGGGCCCGCAGCCCGCGAAAGCTGCCCGTGGGCCATGCCGCAGGCAGCGCCGGGAGCAGCCGCACGACACCGCCATGGCTCTGCAGCAGCATCTCCGCAACTGCTGCCGCACCGCCCAGGTTGCCATCGATCTGGAACGGCGAGTTGGATTTCATGCCGCATACGTCGAACATGTTTCCGCGCGTACAGTGGGCCAACAGCGCGTTCAGGCTGCGCCATGCGGCTTCGCCATCTTCAAGGCGCGCCCAGCAGTTCACGATCCATGCCCGGCTCCAGCCGGTGCTGCCCCCTCCGTTTGCGAGCCTGCGCTCGAGCGACTTGCGCGCTGCCTCCGCCAGTGCTGGCGTGCCACGCAGCGTGATCTGATCATCGGGATACAACGCGAACAGGTGCGAAATATGGCGGTGGCCAAGCTCCGTTTCTTCGTAATCTTCGTTCCACTCCTGCAGTGCGCCGGTCTTGCCGACCCTGAACGGCTGCAGTCGCTTCGATGCGGCCGTTACCTGCGCTCGCAATAGTTCATCCACGCCAAGCAAACTGCTGCCACGCGCCACGCGGTCGAACACAGCGCGGATGATCTCGGTATCCATCGCCGGCGACATGCACAGGCTGGCCGTGGTTCCATCAGGAAGCCGGTACTTGTTTTCGGGTGACTGGCTGGGCCCGCTCAGCAAAGTTCCGTCGGGCGCTTCCACCAGGACGTCGAGGAAGAACTCGGCAATCTCACGTAGGCGCGGATAGGCGCGGTTGCGCAGGAATTCCCGCTCGCCGTGAAATGCATAATGCTCCCACAGATGCAGCGAGATCCAAGCAGCGCCCATGGGCCACACGCCGGCCTGCACATGGTCGACGGGGATGGAATCGCCCCAGATATCGGTGTTGTGGTGCACGACAAATCCGCGCGCGTTGTAACACTTTTTCGCCGTCTGGCTGCCGAACGGGCGCGTGCTGTCGAGCAGGTCAAAGAGCTGCGGGTGCAGGTCGGCGAGATTGGCACTTTCCGCCATCCAGTAGTTCATCTCGGCATTGATGTTGACCGTGTACTTTGAGCCCCACGGCGGATCGAGGCTCTCGTTCCATATTCCTTGCAGATTGGCCGGCAATGTGCCTGGGCGGCTGCTTGAGATGAGCATGTAGCGGCCATACCGGAAATACGTGGCGATGAGACCCGGATCGTCACCGCCCTCCTTCACGCGTGCCATGCGCTTGTCCGTGGGCAGCTTGCCGAGGGGGTCGGGGCCTTCGATCAGCTTTACATCGGCTCGTTGTGCGTAGCGGCGATAATCGGCCGCATGCTCCGCGCGCAATTCCGCGTAAGTCTTTTCGGCCGCAGACCGCAGGTTCCGCGCACAGGCTGCGGCAATGCCGGCCGCATTGCCTTCGCGGAATTCCGTCGCTGCCGTCACCAGCAGGGTCACGCCGCGGGCATTCTCAATGTGCAGCGCATTCCCCTGCGCCCGCACCACGCCGCCCTGCGCCATAGCCCTCAGCTCTGCGCGGAAGGCGATGCCAACCTGCCGTTCCTGCGTAGCCGGATCGGTGGTGGGCGCTGCCGGACGCGCCGCCCCGGTCATCACCAGCCGGTCGTTGCCCTCGGCTTGGGTCTGGCTGTGCGCCGACCGGTCGAGCCGTACCGCAAGCGACATCGGCTGGTTCGATTCCAGCCTGACGACAATTGCATTGCGCGGCGCCGAGCTGAATACCTCGCGCGTCCAAAATAAGTCGCCGGCTGCAAATCGCATTTTCACCACGGCATCGTCAAGATCGAGTTCGAGGCGGTAGTCCGTCACATTCGCGGGCACGCCCCCAAAGTCGAGCCAAAAGTCGCCGAGCGTCTGGTAGACAGGCAGGCGGACGGGCACGCCCATCATCACCTGGTCCGCCAGCGCCTCGGCCTCGTGCACTTTGCCGGCCATCAGCAATGCGCGCACTTCGGTGGTGCGGCTTGCCTGCGGATTGTTCCGGTCGCGCCGCTCGCCGGTCCAGACCGTCTCCTCGTTCAGTTGCAGCCGTTCATGCGCCGTGCGACCAAAGATCATTGCGCCCAGCCGGCCGTTGCCGACGGGAAGAGCATCGGGCCATTCGACCGCCGGTTGTTCAAAGAAGATTGAAGAATGCCCTGTTACGTCATTTCTGCCGGGCTCGGTTGCCCATGCGGGCAGGGAGCCACAGCCATGTCGAAGCGCCGCTCCCGTCAACGCCGCATTCCGCAAAAACCGACGCCGACTCCATCGCCGCCTGCTCATCTTTTCTCCTTCATAGTGCAATCACAATGGCGCTGTACGGTTCCATGTGCAGTACTCCGTTTCGCCATCCAGTGGCGTCGCTCTCGATGATGCGCACTCCTTCGCGTGCGTCGATGGAGGGTCCGCACAACACCCGTTGCAGCAATCCGCTTGTCGATTGTTTCGCGCCTGCGAATGTGATCCTGACTGAAACCGCCTGATCCGTTTTGTTGATCGCAAGTACCATCAGACCTGCGCCCTCGCGCGCGGCGTAGGCGCGAACCCAATTGTCGCTACAGGTAAGCGCAGATTCGACCAGCGTGCTCCCGACGAGCGCGCTCGCGAGGCGCATACCCCAGTATTCGGGGCGCGGCACAAACCCCGCAGCCACACTTCCCGCAATTGGAGTGTAAAATCCGTTGCCGCCACCGTGCAGATTGACGCCCGAGCAGCCGCCCTGCGCGAAGTCGAGCATCATATCAGCGACCCACAATGCGCTTGCCAGCGTGTCGCTCACTCCGGGCTGGCCGCCGTTCCAACAGGAGTTGCCTTCGCTCATGCGATAGGGCAGCCCCGCGCCGCGCGCCGCTGCCATGGCGGTTTGCAAATCCCGTTCGAGCTTCGGGTCGGGCGAGAGCAGCCGATCGATCGTCATGCCGGGTGCGCCCACGGGGCCCATGGCGTAGTAGTGCGAGCTCAGCATCACCACGTCTGCCATACCCTTCACGTCTTGCGCAAACCCTGTCACATAGTTCATCTTGTTGGAGACGTCGGGGCCGGCAAACTTTACATCGGGAACCCGCGCAACAATGGCGGCGTGTGCGGCCGTCCATTCCTTCCAGTAATCGGCGTACGTCCACGCAGCAGGGCGATAGCGATTCCTCCACGCGTCAGGCTCATTGCCCAGCTGAAACGCGATGAGCCGCGGGCCGAGGATCCTTTGCACATACGATGCCTCTTCAGCAGCGCGCGCGATGGGGCCGCGGCCGAGATTGAGGCCATAGAGGCAGCGCCAATTTGCTGCGTCGAGAAAGGCGCGCAGGTTGCGCAGGCTTTTGGGCGTGATCGGAGTATCCGCCTTTACATCCTTGCTGGTGTCGGGGCCAACGGCATCAAACAGCGGCGGACCCGATGGCTCCTTTGTTGTGAATGCCGTGAATTCGCTCGTGCCGCCGCCGAGGCGCAGGACGCCATCCAGCGTGAGCTCACGGAAGAGCGCGATGAGTGCACCATTTTCAACGGAGAAGAACGCGGGATTCGCCAACTGCCCCGATTCGTAGCTGAGGCCGATGAAATCAGTTGGAATTGTGGCGAGGGTGGTGGATCCGTCGATGCTGAGCGTGGCAGAGATGGGATCCGCCTCGTTCTGAGAGCGCAGAAACCGCAGAGCAAAAGAGGATGCCGCTACGGTGGCGCCCACGCTACGCAGGAATGTGCGGCGATTCATTGGACCTTGACCTCGACTGTGGTGACCGTGCTGACTCTCCTGAGCGGAACTTGCTCGTCGCCGAATTGCCATGCGTGGCCGTTGATTTCGATTGAGCGAACCGTAGCTGGGTCGACCGGAAGGTGAAGGATGAAGTCGCGCGTCTGTCCTCGCGGATCCACTGTGATGCGCCAACGTTTCGCGTTGATATGCTCAACGTGAAGTCCCACTTCGCCACCAGTCGTGACGGGCGCATTGTCGAGAACGAGCGACTTGCCTTCAGGCACCCAACTCGCAAGCAACCCAGGGATCAGATGCAGTTCATCGCCACGTTCATTCAGGAGCATATCGCGCAGCAAAAGGACCAGGTTTGCGTTGGCCCATGCTTCGGGCATGTCGCCCGTGCCCTCCATATTGGCGCGCTTCGAGTGCGGTCCTTCGCAGGCGCGCGGCGCGTCGGCGTCGACAATGATCTCTTCCTTCCACACCTTGGTCGTGTAACTGTGATTGAGCGCGGCTACCAGCATGTCGGCCGCTTTTTGCTTTTCTCCGCGCAGCAGGTAGGTTTCCGCCATATTCATGGCCTCGCCTGGCCACGCCCCGGCATATCCCGCCCATGCAACATTCGTAGGCAGGCCCTGTTTCTCATCGTGCTCCATGCGCGTGATGAGGCCCGACACAAGCGGATCGTCCGGCGCATAGAGTCCGGTTGGATAAACTGCGAGAAAGGTCTGCGAGTAAGCTCCCTGCGGATACGTGGGCATCGCGGGCAGATAGAGCGGTGTCTCCTTTTCGAGCGTCACCGCGCGCCGCACGCTTTCACGAATGTCTGCCGTGTAGGCCGCATACTCGCTGTCGAGCCACGCCACATCTTTCTCGTCGCCCAGAACTTTGGCTGCCTCGCCCGTTACCCGTTCCGCATACGCGGCCATGAAGTTGTGGGCGAAGGAATGGCCCTCGGGCAGGCCGGAGTCGCCGTAGCTCCATGGCAGCAGACCGTACCAGTAGGTCTTCTCGCCGGGTTGCAATGCCGGATGCGGCTCCGGCCTGCACCTCGATGAGATCATTCTCTGTATCGGTTCCGCTCCCGGCGGAACATCCAGCGCGCCTTCGAGCGTCGACTCTTCCCGATGATCGCGGATCCACTCCGCCGCGTGCAGCATCGCGGGAAACGCCTGCGCCAACCATTGCTTGTCGCGGGAAAACAGATAGTATTCCCACACCGCGCCTGCGTTGCCGCCGGCGTTGTCCCATGCCGGCCACCCGCTGACGGGTGGTCCGTCCCACTCGCCATCGTCATCAATGATGTGGAGGGCATGCTCCACGCTTTCACGCGCGGGCCGCATGTCGCCGGCCACTTCCATCGCCCGTGCCTGAAAGTATTCGCCGCGTCCCCAATATTGCCGGTACACCGCAGGACCATCAAGCGTCCACAGGTCGCCGCGCGCATCGTACTCCGTCAAAATCAGCACGTAGGCGACCGATGAATCATAGAAGTCGCTCAGTTCCTTCTGCGGAAAGTCGATCCTCGTGCTGCGTTGCCAGATGCCATCCCACTGCGCAACGGCTCTTTCGAGCAAAGTCGCGCCCCTTTCCTGGTCGAGTTGGTAATTCCGCTTCGCCGGCCAATTGTACGGCAGCTCAAGCCATAGCGTCCTCTCACCGCGCGCAGGAACCGTTACCTGCAGCGCGAGCGTGAGTCCACCACTCTCCGCGCGCAGTTCCGCGCCGGCAGTCTCTTTCACCAGCACCACATCTTCTCCGCCGCGTGTGGCCAGCGCGTCGCCCGATGTGTGACCAGGCAAGTTGCGGTTCTTGCCGCTCAACTTGACAATTGCTGGGGCGGGGCTATCACCCGCGTTGCGGAACGTGAGCTGCACCACGTCGAGGCCCCTAGCGCCGGAATGACTGTTGGGAAGTTCTCCCGGCTTCGCATCCGGGTCCACGGCAAAGGCCAGTTCCTCGAAAGACAGTCCACTCACCTGCCCTTTCGAAACGACAAAGGGATATCGGCCACGATAGAGTTCCTGGCCGGTGACGGCAAGCGGTGCATTGCCGGCGAGCGCCTCGATCGCCAATTCGCCATCCATCTGGCTGCTGAACCCGATTGGCGAATCGAGCGGGCGGAGTTTCACGCTCCAGTGGGACCACTTCAAATTGCCCTGCTTGTCGACAATCGTCTTATGGCTGCCCATGGGAAGGCCGATCAGGCTCTGCGCATCCGTGTTCGACCAGCGATGATCGATCGTTACCTGCGCGCGGCCCATGCCGCCCCAACCCATCGTCCCAAGGCAAAGCCAGGCACACCACTTCCACTTCACAAATCACCTCAGTTCCCTTCCGCCGCTACTCGGTCTGACGGTTTGCCCTGATGGTCGACAGCACGACGATCTCACCCCAGCTGCACGACAATCTACTCCGGCAGCAATGATTGGGTAGTCGCGCGAGGGCAGAAGCTTCCGAAGGCGAGCCAGATCGCTGCAGACCATATCCACAGATTCGAGGTCCACAGTTTCGCACGCGCGCCGTGATCGTTCGCCTTCATACAAAAATCTTAGCCTGTAGCTCCGGATCAGGTGTAGAAATGCAGCGAATCACCAGAACCGCGCAGCGACAAGTCTGGCGAAAGATTGGTGCGAAGAACACAATGGACTCCATGTTCTTCTTTTCGAAATCCACTCTTTTGCTGCTGGCGATTGCGCTCCTTGCCATCCGTCCCGAAAAGGCGGCCAATGCGCCATCGAGTGAAGGTCCGGAATACACCGCTGACGCGCTGCTTGGGCTTCCCGAGCACTATCGCGAGTGGGTCTGGCTCACCTCCGACTTCCACACGGCTACAGACCCTGCGAATATGCGGGCCGGCGAACATCGCCTGTTCAACAATATATTCGTCAATCCCGAAGCGTACACGGGATTCCTACAGACTGGAACATGGCCGGACAAGGCTATGCTCGTGGTCGAACAACGCGCCGGTGAGGATATGGATTCCAACAATCCGAATCACAAAGGAATCAGTCAGAGCACCGTAATCGGGATCGGTGTGCACGTGAAAGATGAAGCACGTTTTCCGGGAGGATGGGCTTTCTTCAGCTTCCAGGGCGGTAAGACCTCGAACCCGTAGTTGCTCGCAGACAGCTCGAATGAACCAATCGACTTCGACTAGTAATTCGCGCGGTGTCAAATCTGCATGGGAACGCGGTGTCAAATCTGCATGGGAATACGTCATACTTCTCCTGTGCATGGAATCGACTGGATGATCGCGGGCGTGGCGGCGATTGGACTCATGAGTTCGCCGTCCCGATTGGCCTGCCAGACATGGGTAAACGCTGTCCGCAGCGGAGGGGTCCAGGCACCCGAGGCTCGCATCGTCGTGCTCGACGTTGCAAGCGGGAGACTTTTGGCGGCGCACAAACTTAGCGACGCGGCGCGAACACTGGCTGCGCCGGGATCAACTCTCAAGCCGCTGATGCTGTATGGTTTGGTGAGCGCGAGACAGTGGAATCCTGCGGTCCATATCGCCTGCAACCGGCAGCTTGTCGTTGCGGGTCACCGGCTGGCTTGCTCGCATCCGCAGGCGCCGCCGTTCGATGCGCGCGAAGCACTTACGTGGTCGTGCAATTCGTACTTCGCGGCGTTGGCGCGCACGCTTCGGCCAGGCGAATTGGGCGACCTGTTGCGGCCCACCGGACTATTGGGAATGACAGGATTCGTGCGTGAGGAAGCCGTGGCCGAGTTTCGCGAGCCGGCATCGGTTGACGACGAACAATTGACGTTGTTGGGGGTGGAAGGTGTGCGCGTGACGCCATTGGAACTGGCCGCGGCGTATCGCTGGCTGGCGCTTGAGCTGGCCGCGCATCCTAGCTGCGAAGCATCTCAAGTGATGCGCGCGGGACTCGAGGACTCGGCGAGTTTCGGCATGGCTGGACAGGCAAGCCTCGGTGGCGTCCCCGTCATGGGTAAAACGGGAACGGCGGATAGCAAAGCATCGGGCCGGTCGCACGGCTGGTTTGTGGGCATGGCTCCTGCACAGAGGCCGAGCGTGGTGATCGTCGTATACCTTCCTGTCGCCCGTGGCGCGGATGCAGCGCATGTGGCCGGCGAGATTCTCTCCCATGCACCCCTGGAGCGGCCGTGAGACATGAAAGTGTTGCCCGATCGCTCCTCAGCCTGACGGTTGCAGTTGGAATTGTGTTCTGCGGCATCGAGCCGGGAAGCACGCAGAATGTGGCGGCGGCGGCGAAGAATGCAGCTCCGCCCGAGACGCGAACGACGCTGCGTGTGGGAATGTGGACCCTGTGGCATGACCGCGAAGTTGCGCTGACGCCTTCTGCTCTTGAAAATCACCCTTCGCTGCGCAGCTGCGAGCGATGCAACGCACGAGAACTCCGGACGCAGGCAAAGGTCCGCGCAGAAGGTGACGCACTCGCACTGACGATGCCCGGCAAAACGGTACACCTTGACGGAGTTTGGCTCGCCGGAACGTTCACGCTCACCGCGCACGGCGAGAAAGTTACTCTGCACAACCCCGTTACTATCACTGCGCACGGGAATGTGCTGGTCATCGTGGTCACGATGCCGGTCGAGAGCTATGTAGAGCGAGTTGTTGCGAGCGAAAGTGGCACCGCGGACAGCGAGGCATCACTGAGGGCTCTGGCGATTGTTGTTCGAGGTTTTGCTCTGCACGAAGCGCACGGCCATGCGAACTACGACCTCTGCGACTCGACGCACTGCCAGCTTATGCATTGGAGCGGCAACAGTGAGCGCGGCCCCGCGGCACACGCGGCTACTCTGGCTACAGCCGGCGAAACGCTTTGGTTCCGCGGCCAGCGAGCCTTGGCCTACTTTGGAAAGGACTGCGGCGGGCGCACAGCTTCGCCTGACGAAATCTGGCCGCGTGCAAAGCCGGTTCCCTACCTGCCATCGCAGCCTGATCGATTCTGCACGGCGGATGGTGGCAGGGAGTGGGCGTCGGAGATCACTCGTGCCGAGCTGACTGCCGCTCTGGCTGCGCATGGACTTGCCTCGCCGGGCTGGCAGAACCTGACCGTCGCACGGCGCGGCCAATCAGGCCGCGCTGTCACACTGAAGCTGGACGCGACGGAGATTTCTGCCGAGGAGTTCCGGCTCGCGGTGGGCGAGTCGCTGGGATGGAACCGGATTCCAAGTACCTGGTTCGAGGTAAGCCGCCAGGGAGACCGGTTCGACATTCATGGGCGCGGATGGGGACACGGCGTGGGCCTCTGCCAGAAGGGTGCAGCCGTAATGGCGCAACAGGGGCGCTCTGCGCAACAAATTCTGGATCAGTACTTTCCGGGATCGCGGACAGCCGACGAGGCGACCGGACGCGAGTGGAAGACGTTTTCGGGTGATGGTTATTTCCTCGAATCACTCGATTCGGACGACTCTGCATACGTGGCCGAATTGAATCGCGCCCGAGCGGAGGCTGCGCAACGTTCAGGGCTCAATGCAGCGTCGCGATTTACCGTGCGTGCGTTCGTTTCGACGCCAGCCTTCCGAGACGCTACGCTGGCTCCCGGCTGGGTGGCTGCGTTCACTGAGGGCGATTGGATCGGAACACAGCCTCTGCGCACTTTGGCTACACGCCAGCTTCTCGAAGCGACGATGCGCCACGAGTTCATCCATGGGCTCGTGGAGCAGCGGGCGGGTCCGCACGCGCCGCTGTGGCTGCGGGAAGGGCTTGTGGAAGTTTGGAGCAAGCAAAGCCGCGAAGGAAATGCGGCAACGCGGCCAATGATGGAACTCGACGCGGTGGACGCTGCGCTCGCGAACGCAACGGCAGAAGCCGAATCGTCTGACGCGCATCGTGCAGCTGAATTCTACGCAGCACAGTTGCTCGCACACTACGGCCGCGTACGGGTTCTGGAGTGGCTGCACTCAGGCGTTCCCGCCGGCGTCGCTGCCGCGCTCAGGTAGTGGCAGACGGGCAGAGTCTTCGCCAGGCGGACCCGAATGTACAGGCGCCGGCACAAGCAAATCGTCGCCGGGCTGTTTCGCTGCAGGCCCACTGCGCTCAAGAAGAAATGCCGCCCAGGCTAGCAGCAGAACCCAACAGATAACCGCCAGGAGGTAAGCTCCAGCCAGCTTGAAGATGACGGACCATACCTGATGCGCCACGGTTCCGTGCGGAATTCCCGAAAAGAAATGGATTGGCAGCGCGATGCCGATGAGCGACGCAACCACGACCGCGAGCCACCAGCGCCAGTTCAACAGTAGGCCGAAAAGTCTGCGCCACGGCAATCGCCAGCCCCATTGCGCCGATGCAATGGCATAGGGAATCACCTTCGCCGGGATTACGACCCAGCGCAAAATCCATTCGAGAAGCATGAGCCAGGTTTGAATGTGCCCGTAGGTGAAGACGGTGGCTCGTGCGTGAGCCGAGACACGTGAGTTCAGATAGCCTGCCCACGACGGGATCTGATCGTCGCACCAGTTGAGCGCCCACCACGCAAGCCACACAAGTGCGACCCAGACCAAAAGCATGAGTGTGCCGATAACGAGCGGCATGCGCCCGTCTATGTGACTGAGCAGATTGCGCATGGTTCTGGCCTGTACAAACAGAAACACGGCGATCAGCAGGATCGGCAGCAGCAGGGTCAATCCCACCTGCCAGGCATGCTTGTCAGGAAGGCGCGTCCAGGCAACTCCCGCGACGATGAGCAGCAATGTGGCCCAGAACTGGGCCGCGACCCAGAAAAGGCTCGAGCGGAGGCGGAGAAAAAGATCGTTCAAAGAACTCGTGGCTGAAACATCACTCACGGCTGCACCTCCAGCGTGGCGGAATCTGTTGTTGTTTCGACGTTCGATTGGTACATGGGCCCGGCTTGCGCTGGACTGATCTGGAACTTGCCAGGGTTGTCGACCTTGAGAAGGTAAACGTACTCGACCCGCGTCGCGAAGTCGGTGTTGAAAAACGCGGCGCGGTCGTCGTGGAACTCTTTACGCGTGAACCAGTCGGCCCACCAGTCAGGCTTGTTGTTCACCGTGTAAAGCCCTGGGTCCGATAGAAACTCAGTGCCGGCCGGAATCGGATCTTCAGCGAGCAGATATTTCCAGTTTGTCCCGCTGAGTGCCAGCTTGACGGCCACGATGTCTCCGATGTGCACTGGTCCATTGAGCGGAACCAGATCGTACGTGATGGGATCGGTGGGTTTCAACTGCCGCTTCTGGAGCACGTAGTAGTCACGCGTGACGTTGAGGGCGAGCTGACCCTGCTGAAACGATTTGCGGTCTGCTGAGTACCACGTGCTTTCGGCCGACCAGTAGGTGATGCCGTTGCCGCTCTTGCGAATCGTTAATTGTCCGCCGTTTGCCGCCTGTTCCGCCGGGACCTTGATCTGCCAGGGCGCGGCGAAGGCGTCTTCGGAACCGAGTTGGCGTTTGCCCACACTTGAACCGTTCAAAAGCACTTCGACATCGGAGCTGTTGGCGAGCTCTCCGCTGAGAGCCACGTAATCGGTGAGTCCCTGAATCACCATCGATGTCTGCTTGGTGGAGTACCAGTAGTCGCCATCGCGATGCTCGGCAAGCCAGCGCGCAGCCTTTGGCAGCAGGCCGGTAGATCGATCCTGGCGAATCAGAAGCTTCAGTGCAAATGCGGTCGTTTCCGGCGATGTGTCGTCCCAGAATTCCATCATGCCGTCATAATTGCCTTGCCAATAGGCATCGACATCGGTTGTGTGAGCCTTCTTTTCGAGAAGCTCCGCGACCTGGTGTGCCCTGGTATCACCGGCTGCGTCGAGGGCGAGCCCGGCCAGGGCCAGTCCTTCGTCGCTTAAGTTGTCGCGGCTCTCCCAGGCTTTATCTAGAGCGTCCTTCGGCGCCGCGCCTGTAGTAGCCAATGCATATACCGCATAGGCACGCAGGTCGGGAATCATTTCGGGATGCGCGTTGAGCGTTGAGAGCAGCCAGTTTCGCGCGTTGTTGAGCCGGGTTTCGTCGATTGCGTAGCCGGCATCTTTGGCCTGGCTCAATCCGCTGACCACGTAGGCAGTCATAAAGACGAGACTCGGATCGTCCTGCCACCATCCCCAACCGCCATCGTCGTGCTGGTAGCTCGCGAGCCTCTCCAGGCCGGCCGCTACCATGTCGTTCAACGTCTTGCGATCAATCGGCGACTTGAGATGCAGCTTGTCGAGCGCCTGGGCCACAATTACATCGGGCAGGAAGCTCGACATGGTCTGCTCGGTGCAGCCCCACGGATAGCTGGTAAGGTAGTCGAGCGCGTCGAAGACCGTACCTGCGACCGAGGGCGCGATCGTGATCGTGAGACTGCGCGATCCGGGATCGGAACCGGCCGGATAGCTGAAAGACCACTGATTTTGCCCAGTGCCGGAGAAGACCACACCCGTTCCTGCAGCACGCTGTTTGACGCCGAAAGGCAAAACGGGCAGCGTATCTTGAAGTGCATCGGACTCTTCATTTGTCAGCGCTTTGGCAGTGAGCACGGCGTTCCCGACCAAGCGCGCTTTCACGCGCCAATCGACGTAGCTCTCGCCCTTGGCCGGGACGTTGATTTTTTGCGTCTGCCCGCTCATAACATCCGCACCGCTGACGTCGAGCGCGAAGGTGACATCCTTGGCAGTTGCCAGGTAATTATGTGCGATCACGCGCAGCACGGTCTCATCGCCCTGGCGGAAGAAGCGCGGTGCGGCGAGGCGTACGATAAGGTTTTTGCGCACCAGCACACGTGTGACAACGCTGCCTGCCTTGCTGTCGTCAGTCATCGCGCGAACGGTTGTGCGCCAGGTGGTCAGAGCGTCTGGGAAGTTGAACTCGACGCGGGCGTGACCGTCGGCCCCGGTGCGCACATCAGGATTCCAATATGCCGTATCAGGAAAAGCCTTGCGAACTTTGGGGACGACAAGGTCGGAGCCTGGTTTTACCTGCGCCAAGCGCGGATGGTACAAGCCGTTGGCCAAGCCGGCGAGCAGCGGACTCTTGGTGCCGGCCTGGCCGGAGAAGTAGAAATCAAATGACGTTTGCGGTTCGAGCTCGACGAAGCGCTTCGGGTAAAACGATGCGACGATATCCGGAGTTGCGTCAGGCCGCACGGAATACAGCGCCTCATCCACCACGCCGAAGCTCAAGTCGGCCTGCACCGGCTTTCCCGCAGAGTCGACGACAAAGACGTCGTAGCTGGCGTTTTCCTCAGGCTCATACTGGGTCTTGCCTGGCGTTGCTGTAATGGTGAGCGTCCGCTCCACCAGCGGCACCTTGAGGCTCTTTTGCGCTGTCATCAACTGATCGTTGTGAACGATCACTGCAGTGACAACCAGGTTCGGCTGAGCCTGCTGCGTGATCGGCAGGTCAAATGCAGCATTCGCGCCCGTCAAATGGATAAGACGCCGCGATTGCACGCTGTCACCCTCAGCGGTCACGACCGCCCATGACTCGTCCAGCCCCGTTACAAGTAGCAGGTGTGCGGTGTCGCCCACACTGTAACTTTTCTTGTCGGCAATGATCTGCGCCTGCGCGTTGGGCTGGTACCAGGTGCCTGCGCCGTTCCAGGCCCAGACATAAGTGAAGTCCTCAACGGTGCGGTTTTCAGGCGTCTGTGCGGTCGCTTTGATTTCGAAGTCGCCAATGCCATTGATAGGGAGATCGACAAGCACTGCTCCATCGGCGCCGGTTGTGGCATCCTTGCTTGCCACCGGCGTCTCCGAGCGCTCGTGAGTTACCGAGTCCCACTTTTCCAGAGTGGCGACGATATGGACCTGAGTCTGCACGGGCCTCGAGTCGTAATCCTGCGCCGTGACTTTGATGCGCGCGGGTTGCCCGGCCTGGATGACGTAATTTGTGGGTTCCACCTCCAGTCGGAAAGATCCATAGGTGGCCAACACCGTTGAGTGCCCCGCAACCTCGCGGTTGGCTGCATCCGTTACACGCGCCTCGATGCGATAGTCCTGATCGGTGTGCTTGCTATCAATCCCGGTCGGCAACGTGACCGTCAGTTGTCCATTTGAATCGAGCACCCCCTGATGCTCCTGCTGTTCGGTCTGGCCCCATGTGTCGTCGACCTCATCGGCGGATGATTCGGCCGAATCCGACTTGGCGTCGGCGTCTCCTCCGTTTTCGTCCTCCTCATCCTGGTTCCACCAATAATGAGTAGATGTGTGGACCACGTAGGTGACCTTGGCACCTGTGACCGGCTCGCCGAAGAAGTAACGCGCCTCAATAGTGGCCTGAATCGAATTTCCTTGAAGCACACGCTGCGCTGCGGGCTTGACGGTGACCTGGTACTCGGGTTTCTTGTACTCCTCCACGTAGAAGCTTCCGCTGCCGCCAATATCCTGCTCCGCAAATTGGATCCAGTAGTAGCCCAGTGCCGCGTCGGATGCCAGATCGAGGTCTACGGCAACCGTCCCGTGCGGCGAGAGGGCCAGCTCTTTTCGGAGGACCTCCTTGCTGTCGGGTCCGCGCACAGTCAGCGTAACGGTTCGCGGTTCGGGGAGCACCAGGGCGTCATTCTGCTCCTTGCGCACGATGCCTTTGATGTGCACAGTGTGTCTGGGTCGATAGACGGGCCGGTCGGTATAGATATAGGAGCGCTCCGTTTGCGTTCCGTTTTCCTCAAAGTTATAGCCCCACGGCGTGACGAGCGCTGCGTCAGTTCCATGCCGCGCCAAGATCCAGACGCTCTCTGGCGCCGCACCCAGCGCGCCGCCGCGAATCGTCATTGTGAGCGAGGCCAGTCCGTCGCTTCCGGTTTTACTAGAGGATTGCATTTGCCCGTTTGCCCAAAGAACAACGTCCGCATCGCCGATGGGCGCGCCGGATTTGCGATCGGCAACGTAAAGATCGGCTCGAGCACCGTCGGTTCGCTCCACTACGGCAATAGAAGTGACGATGGCGACGGTGTAGGCCTTGTACGTGCCGTCCGTCGCCTCGATGAGGTAGACGCCGGGGCCAAGACTGTCGATCGGCAATTGCTGTGTCTCGCTGATCAGTGCAGGCGGCGTCTCAAGCTTCCAGCGCGCCACCAGTTGACTCGGATTCAGAAGTGGAATTTGCGCGAACTGCGTCGCGCCCACGATTTGACTGCGCTTGCCCAGCTTGCCCTGCTGCTCGCGGAAGGAATCGCGCGCCTCGTCAGTGAATTGGCCGCGGAAGAAACGCCGGATGAGCCACCAGAGATGCGCCTTGAAATCGTGCAGCCGTTCAACGAATGTTCGCTGGTCGATTTGTTCCTGCGGCGCGTAATGCTGCTCGCCAAAACTGTGCGGATCTTGGAGCCCTGCGAAAAACTTCCCGGCATCGCGAACTTTATAGACCCGGAACTCCAGCTCCGGCACGTTGCGCGCGATGAGCTGAATTTTTACGCTTTCACCAGGTGCGAAAGTGCGCGTGGTAGATAGAGAGAAGGATCGAGGCGGATCCTTGGCCGTTGCGGGGACCGCAGAAGCAGCCAGGGTCAAAAGGAGGAGGGTGCCAAGCAGCGCCTTGGCGGGCGTCGCTTTCCGGTCGAGCGTTTTCCGGTAGATCATTGAGTTCCTCGCAGGATGTTCCAGCGATAGATGCCGAGAAAGTTGGGGTTGCCGGGGAGCGGCCGCCATTGAGGTTCAGGATGGTTGAGAAGCTCTGAGAGAAGTACGCGGCGCAGTTCGCCGGGGCGGCCATCACCGGGGTCCCCACCGGCCGGTCTTTGCTTGTGGGATGGATGATCGGGCCCAGTATCGTAGACCACCTCCGCTACCGCACCGGAACGAACAAGAATCATGGAGTGCCAAGGCGACGACTGGCCGAACTGCCGGTAAAAGAGCAGGTCGCCGGGCATGGCTGTGCGCACATCACGGCTGACGAAATAGGTGTTTCGCTCAACCAGCGTTTTGGCATCGGCGAATTGGGCAAAGGCGCCATCGGAAATATCCTCCGGCTGAAAGGGGCCCGGCCGCACCCGAAAAAGCACCGCCCCAAGCGGCGTATGCGGATAGCTCCACGCGCGAATCTCACCCGGAGGCGCCAGGACGTCGATTCCGGTAGCCTGGAACCAACCTCCATCGTGACGCTTGAGAGCTTCGCGATAGGAATAACGGAGCAGGCTTGCGCAGTCTGTTATCTCCGCAGGCACGTCGGCAGGCGAACGAATCGTTTGGTACTCCGCGATGAGCGTGAACCAGCGGCGAAAGGCGGCTTGGTCCGCAGGATCGGCCAAACGCAGAAAGTCTGGTGTGCCGTCGCCAAACCGATCGCTCCAAGCGGGTGACCGCGGGGGCCCGGCCAGAGTCGCCGAATTGACATCAGCGAAAGCCTGCCCACGCGAGCGACGGATCTGTTTGGCGGCAGTGCCGTCCCGGCAGAGACACAGCACAAGCGCGGCCAACGTTACCAGTCCGGTCAGTGCGAACAAGGACCTTCTTCGGCGGTCGGTGGCCGCCGGTCCGCCAACGGACGGTCTGCCGTGCGCGATCATTTGGAGGCGAGAAGTTGAGCCGCCCCTATCCTACGTCATCCGCGTGCAAAAGGGGCAATGTATCCAGGAGCAGTTTCAAACGGAAAAGTCAGGCGTGCGATTCAGGCGCATATTCCGAGCAAGTTCACAGGGTGAGCCCACAAGTTGCGTAAGATTGGTTTCGCCACTTTGCCAGCAAATCTTTGAGGAAGATGGTAGCTCTCTTTGGGTGTGCCATCCTCCTGGACCAAGCCGTCGTGACCTTTGCCATAAACTCCCGATCAATCGTGGTCTGTTCCAGAGATTCGAAACTTGCCTCACCACACGCTTGCGGCCATTCCGAGCCTCCGTATCCCAATTCTTGTGGATCATTCCGTGGTGGCACGTATAGCAGAACAATCGATTGTTTGCGATGGCCTGTTGCTCAGCGGCGCCTTGCATCCCGCCTGCAAGCACGATCCTGAAGAGACTTCGCGGACCCTTCTTGACGAAAGGAAACATGCATTGACAAATACTGACCCGAGAAGAATTTCGACACTTTTTCCATCTCGAACGTCCCGGACAAACGCGTATCCGAGCGAGAGGACCTAAAAGCCGCATGGTCCCACTAACTTTTGATATCTCAGTCAAAATGTGCAAACTTCGGGCGGAATAGCCACAAATCCGCGACAAGCATCCAGGCCTGCGCCAAAGCGTGCCCGAACGTCAGCTGACTTGGAAAAGTTCGATCCCGTGTGCTTTGCCCAGATTGCGCGAGTACTTTTTTTCCGTCCCGGTGTTCCAATGCTCAAATACCCCAAGGCTCTGGCATCGGATGCCGTCGCGTTCAGGATCGTAGAACGTCTTTGAGGGTGGGTCATTCGCCAGAGCGGCTTCGCGCAGATAATTGTCGGCATTTTTGATATCCGGAAGATCGGGCCATTCCGAAGTCAAAAAATCGAAGCCCACTGAATCGATCGCCACGCCGTCAAGCGACAGGAAGATGCTATTCGGCCAGGCATCATTGAAGGGCGCCATGTTCCATTTACGGTGCGGTGGACCATCCACGTTGTCGTTTCCATAGAGCCCGTCAATCAGAAAGAGGACGGTCTTCTCGCCGAGGTCTTTGTGGCCCAGGTAATCCACGAATGCGGAGTAACTAGCCGAACCGTCACCGTTATGGGCGAAACCATCGTGCGCGTTCTTGTGCCAGTCGGTATAGATGCTGGTAGCGCCAAACAGATTCTTTGCACAAAGCGTCACGCCAGAACTCACGTGTGCTCGCAACACCGCAGCATCGATGAGGTACGTGGCCTCAACGACCGTGGTATCGAGCCCCATAGCGTTGCGACTTGTAATCGAGAACGGGATTGCGTTCGGCTTAAACTCGGCCTTCGCTCGTCCGTCCCCACCGATATGGTCCACGAACAACACGGCGGGAAATTCATGGTGAATCTTGTCGTAGAGATAACTCGGAATGAACCGGCTTGAATCGAAGACGGTGATCGCCGATTCCGGCACTTTCCCGGGCCCGGTCAACTGCCTGACGAGCGAGAAAATCAGGTGCGGCGACGAATTCAGGCGATCAATCGCACCATGATCGACCGTGTTGTTCAGGTTCGCTTTGATAGCGATCTTCTCACCAGCCTTGTATCCGGAGTTGCCGCGATCATGTGTGCGGTTGAAGTAGTGAAAGATTGCGCTCCAGGCTTCGGAATCGCTTTTTTGATCTGTAAGGCCGCGGATGGAGCGCGAGACCATGCCATCAATGACAGACTGGTTGTTGTTGGCTTCTGTCCACCAGGAGCCGGTTCCATCCCAGGTCACAGCTTTCGGATCGTACGCCCAGGTGACCCGGCCGGGGACCACTCCTCGGGGAACACCAAGAGGCGAAAGCGCGGGTTCGAACAAGGAGGAACGCAGGCTGCTGGCAGCTGCAATCGAGAGAGCGAATTGCCGGCGCGTCATTTCCATTTTCTGAGTGCTCCTGCAAGTTTCAATAGATTCAACGATGAGTTCTTTCCAGCTCATTTCTTAGCCCGCATTCTTGAATTCAAAGTACGCAAGGTTCATTTGCCCTTCGGTCAGGATGTGCACCGTGAGCACATTGGTTCCGCGGGCAAGCTTTAACTTTAGGATTCGAGACGCAATGTTCCAGTGGTGCCACTGCCGCCAGGCGACAGGATCCGACGCATCAAGAGTAGATTCGATCTTCAACGGACCGGTTGCGGGCTCACCGTTCGTGTCGAGCGATATGGCTCCGCCGCGGTTCGAGGTGTAGAGCAGATCCGCGCTATACCATCCGGATGTCTTCACATCGACGGTGATGTTGAACCACTCCCCAGGCTCGGTCCAGCCCACATAAAACATGTTCGCCGGCGGTTGAACCTTGTCATATTGCGTATTGTCGATCGGCGGGTTGCGGTCCATCTTTGTGTAGGAAATGTCCACGCCTTCATTCATCCGGAATTCATTGAGGTAAGAACCGTCAGCTGGATTGAGCGCCCCGCTCCCGTTGTTCTTGGCGTCGGAGTCGTGATAGGCCACGCCTTCGCCACCGCGATCGTAGTAAGCGCAATACACTTTGCCTGGGATCTTCTGCGCACCGCCATGATATCGGCTGTCTTCGTAGGGAGTGCCTTTGTAGTGAGCCAGAAAATCCTGCCGTGAAGCGCACTTGGCTCCAACAGTTGAGAGCGCGATTAGTACCATCCAGAATCGCTGCCTTCTAGTATTCACGCACATTCTCCATCGCTGATTTGATGGCGTCCATTATGCGCCAAAGACAAACGGTTGTCTATATCATTGTTTTGTGTATCCTTACCCGATTGGCGGACATTTCAATCTTGCCGTGTCCAGCACGCCATTAGAGGTGATGAGACAAACTCTATTAATTAGTGGAGTATTTGTTCCGTTGGGAAGAGGGGCTACCGAAAATCACTTGTGTCGAACCGTCGCACACCTTCAGCCGCGCCGACATAAACCCTGCGTTTACGGCCGAATGCTGCGGACAGCCACGATATTGACGGAGACCGGGGCGCCGGCAACAGCCCCTGAGCGAATCAGTGCCTCAAAATATGGTGAATCCGAATTGGTTCTCCGCTTCACTGCCTGTTCCAATTGTTCCCGATCGTTGGCATCGGCAAGAAAAGCGCTCAAAGCCTCGGTTCCCTCCTGACGTAGCCCCTGCAGGATCATCACATTCCCCTGGCCAATCTCCCCTGGAAGCAAGGAGATCGATGCATAATCCTCTCCAGTGGAACCGGTGCTCACCAAGCCCTGGTATTGTTTTTCCTCGCCGGGATTAACCTCGGCGTGGCGCGTCCATTGAGCGTGCATGTCCGGGTCGTCAGTCTACAAGACAAAATACTGAACGACCACACCTACAGCGTCGAGGCCGCGGCCGACGATCGCACCCCTGTGACGAAGCTCGATCTCGCCTCGCTCGCCACGGGCCACACGGTCTTCGTCGTGCTCGATGTCGCCGATGGTTCAGGCCCGCCGGTAAGCAATAACTTCTACTGGTGGGCCGCCAAGGACGCAACGCTGCGTGAGCTGGACGATCTGCCGCCCGCTACCATTCAGGCTTCGGCAACCCTGAGTACAGCAAACGGTGAGCGTAAAGCAACGGTGAGTCTCACAAACCCCGGCACGGTTCCGGCAGTCCTCGTCAAGCTCACGCTCGAAGACGCCGCAACGGGTCGGCGGATCTTGCCCGCCTACTACAGTGATAACTACATCTCGCTGCTGCCCGGGGAACAAAGCACAATCACCGTTGAATTTTCTGGCGGATCCGAAACACCTGGCCTAGGCTTGCGAGGCTGGAACCTCAAGGCACAGACGATTACTGTGCACTGAACCTTGAACGGCGCTCACCCGAGCGATTACGCATGCGCGTAAAATGCTGGCGATAAGAAAACAGTGATGGCTAGTGAGTTCACTATCAGAGAGGCTCTGGCGATTTGACCGGTACGGCAGAAGGAGCTCGGGAGTCGCACCGAATGCGCTCCAACGGCCAGCAAAGAGAGCCGGCCCTTCCGCAAGAGTTGAGGGCCGGCTCAAAGTTTGAATCGCCTTTTCGACTTTCCCGATTTTCTTCAGCGACTGGCCTGGCTCGCCTCAGCTGCGCCGAAGTACTTGGTGACTGCATGGAGGAACGGATCTGCAGCGCCAGGAGGATGAACTTGTCCACGCAAAATCTGGTTGAATGGATGTGGAGCCCCGTAAAAAGCATCCGTGTCATCCGCATTCTTGCTGACCGTCACACCGTTTAAGTCGATGCCTGCGAAGACTCCGCGGCTGCGCGACCACGTGAGCAGCTCAGCTCTCATCTTCAAATCCGTAGAAGCCTGTGCATCCCTGCCCACAGGTCCTGCCGCCGCTGAAGCGTCGCCGCCAATCTTGAATTTGTCCTTGAGCAGATCTTGGAATCCGTTTTTGTTCACAGCAACGAGGACCAGGTCTGTGCCCTGACCGCCAATCTGAAATCCAACCGATCCTCCCGCCATGCGAATGAAAACCGGCGCACTCCAGCCTGTCGCCGTCCGGCAGGTGACCACCCCTTGCCCGTATTCCGCTCCAAAAACAAATGCGCCTTTTACCATCCCCGGCACGACGCCGACACATACGGCGCGGCGTGCTATGCCGTTGGGAACCGCCTTATCTGGCACCGCCATGATTTGTTGTAGGACATTCCGCGCGGCTTCGAGCCTTCCATCGAGCTTTTGCTGATCCTCTGCAGCGAACGCGGCGACCGGCATTGCAACTGCGAACACGAAAGCGAGCAACATCCTCATGTTCTGTCTCTCCTTTTTTCACCTTGACAGCACGGTTCATTGCGAACTTGAACTCCCGCCTTAGTGCTCCGATGCTGAATTTCGAAAATGGGAGGCCCGGTGCCCGCGAAGAATAAACTGGGCTGCAAGCACTCGGCATGTTTGCGGCGTACGTGAATCACGAGCCAACTAAACCGGCATCGGGATCATCGCACAACTTGCAAGAAGGACGGATAGGGCAATTTCGGAAACACAGCGTCGAAGCGCAGCCGTCCAACACGCGTCTCCAGACGAGATACCGCACATTGGAGAAAGATCATGACCATTCTTTTGATCATCCTGGTTCTGTTGCTCATCGGAGCAATTCCAGCGTGGCCATATAGCCGTAACTGGGGGGCCGTATCCGAGCGGCGGCCTGGGGTTGATTCAGCTGATTGTCGTCGTGCTGCTTTTGCTGAAAGTGATTTGATCCATCACGACAGCCGTCCGCTCAGCAGGCGGATGAAGTGCCCGAGTCTCACGAGTGTGCTAACTTCGGGCCAAATCAAGGCTCGCATTCATTCGCCTTTAGCAATGCAGACTTCTTTTAAGGCTTCGGCGCGCAAGTCGATTCGCGCAGCACAAACCGCGTCTTGTACTCGAAGCTGGTCTTCTTCTCCACGTGCTGGATCTCTTCAATCAGCGCCTTGAACGCCAGCACCGCCAGCTCCCGCGGCGAAAACTGGATCGTCGTCAGCGGCGGCTGCGTGAACTGGCAGATGGTCAGATCGTCAAACCCGATCAGCGCAATGTCCCGGCCCGCCTGCATCCCGCGGCTGGCCAGCGTCTTCATCGCTCCCACCGCCGCCACATCGTTGCAGCACAGGATCGCCGTCGGCGGCTTGGGCAAACTCAGCAGCGAGCCCACGCCCTGCGCGCCGCCCTCCCACGTGTGATCGCACTCGGCCACCAGTTCCTTGTCCAATGTCGCCCCGGCCAGCTTCATCGCCTTGCGCACCGCTTCATAGCGCGTCCGCATGCTGCTCCAGCTCATCCGCCCGCTTAAATACCCGATCCGCTGATGACCGAAGTCCACCAGGTGCTTGATCGCATCCCGGAACCCCGGCAGATAGTTGATGCGCACATTGCGCACGCCCTTCAGATCGTGATCCGCACCCGCGTACACCACCGGCACGTCCAGCGCCGCGGTCGCCAGCTGCTCCTCCATGCCGAAGGTCAGTGCCGCAATCCCCTCCACCTGCCGCTCCTGCATCCGCGCCGCGCACACCGCGATATGGTCCGGCCGCGTCTCGGTGTCGGCAAAGCTGATCAGCACCTCGTAGCCCTGCTCCACCGCCGCGCGCTCAAAGTACAAAATGACCTCGGAGAAAAATGGATTGCCGCCCGTAATCTCGCTCACGATCAGCCCCACCGTGTGGCTGCGCCCACGCGCCAGCGCCCGCGCCTGGAAGTTGGGCCGGTAACCCACCTCCTGGATCACCGCCTGCACCCGCCGCACCAGCTTCGGGTCCACCGTTTCCACCTGGTTGATGACTCGCGATACCGTTGAATGAGAAACTTTGGCCCGTCGTGCGATCTCTCGTATGTTCACTTGCCCGCCTCATTCCCCTGCCGATTGAACTCCGCGCCGGTCCGGCCCCCTGGTCCTGCTATGGACCGGTTGCCTCAACTCCCCGCGCGCGAATCCACCGGCTCTGCTATTTCCCCGGAAACAGAAGTATAGCAGCACAAAAAACCGCTCCCGCTATGACGGCCACCACAGTGCAGGCTATCTTCCGCGCGGCGGCCGCGGGCGAAACTGCTGCACGTAGAAGCCGCCCACGAGCAGAAGCACAATGCTGCCCCAAAACCCTGGATGGTATTGCGAGAGAATCGCGGAAGACGGATGCGACCACCCCGTGATGGAAGTGGTGAGAATGATGATGCCGTAGGCGCTGAGCAGCAATCCGATAAAGAACCAGACCGGTAGCATGTGGTGGCGTTCTCGCATCGTCTTGAGATCCTCCCTGGATCGATCTTTCGGTTATTCTGCCGCCGTGGAAACCACCATAATGGGCGCCATGAAGCTCACCCACCACGAATCTCCGCTTTTCGCGACCTCGGCTTCCGCCGGCTGCTTTCCATTCACTTCCACGTCCGAAGCCTGTGGCTGATTCGCGAAGGGTCCAAGGCGCATGGCCACCGGCCCCAATTCCTGATTCGCTGAAATTTTCAGATTCATCCGTCCCTGTGTGCGCTCAAGCGTGTAGCGCAAAAGCGCAGTCTCCGTCTTGCCTTCGTGCTCAACAAGCACCGGGTACTTCTCAACGGCAATCTCGGTCCAGCCAAATGGCATTCGGGGCATGATTCTCACGCGCTGCGGCTCGTTATCGTCCACGCCCACCAGGATGCGCAGGATCTTCACGATCTCCGCTTCCTGAACGCCGTTGCCGAGATCGCCCGTGGAATACCAATATTTCCCTGTGGGATCGAGTTGCTCTCCTTCAGGCGTAATGAAGGAATTGATGCGTGGATCGTAAATTTCCTTCGCCGCCCAGTCCAACATGGGTGTGACGTCTTTCATGCGGTCGAGTAGCAGCGCCGCCTGCGTTACGAATCCCTGCCCGTAACCCATCGCCCAGCCATAAAATCCAAGCGGCTTGTAGGTGTCGATCAGCCTCTGATACGCCGCCTCATTTGCGGATCGCCATGCCGGATTGTCATCCTGCGGCGCGAATCCCTTGTAGTCCGCCAGAAAGATTAGCGGTCCCAGAACTGTGCTCTTATTGGGCCATCCCGCCGACTCAAGCGTCCACACGCGGCCATATTTTGGATCGTCGATCAGATATCTCGCAGGAATTGCTTTGCGCATCTTCTCCGCGGTGCCTCGCCAAAGCTCAGCCGATTTCGTCTCGCCGATGGAATCCGCCATCTGCGCCAGCGCTTCCAGCGCGGTCATGCAGATGGCATCGGGATACACCGAATATCCTTTGCCGCCCGCCGATTCTCCGGTGGTATAGAGGACTTCGTCTGCCGCGTCGGAAATCTGTGGATGGTCAAGCTGCCAGGGAATCCAGTCGCCGGCTGCCTTCACGTCGCTCCAGTGAGCACGCAGCCAATCGTCCCGGTCCGGCATCCGCAACCAGAGCTTGTAAATGAATAGCGAAATCAATCCGTGCCCGTCATTCTCGAAAGGTTGCGCGAAATCCGGATGATCGATGACCCGGCTCCAGTGCGGCGGCAGCGGTGAACCATGGTAGGTGAGCGCTGAATTCTCGCTCCACGACCGTGCAGACCGCAGCGCAAAATCCGCCGTATGCGATGCCTTGTCCACGTAGCCAAGCTCGGTAAGTTCCTGCAGGCTGCGCCCCAGGTCCCGCGACCAAGCCTGGCCGTAATACACGCCAACATCTTTGCGGTAGGTTCCGAATTCGCCGCCTGCGGATCGTGGATCGCCTGACCACGCCAATGCATTCCGGGTCGAAGTGTGAAACACCCCGTCCCGATCGATCTTGTCCAGCATGTCCTGTACGTTGGCATAGAAGGCGTTCTGCAAAATGCTCGCGACCACCGTTCCCTTGAACGCGACCTGCGGACCCGAGTATCCGGCGGGGATCCGCGCGGCAACGGGCTGCTTGTACTCAGATTCCTTGTTGTAGAGTGCCGCGCTCAAGTCGGCGAGCCGTTGCTTCAATTCGGCCTCGCCCGTTCCCTGCTCCCGCAGCGGCTTCTCCTGGACGAACTTCTGGAACTCCGGCGCGAAGGCGTTGGCCGGAATCGCCGTTGCTCCCGCGATCCTAGCATCGGGCGCCGTCTCCACCGTAATGCCCGCGATCACCACCGAACCCTTCTTGCCTTCGTTGTCGACAATCTCGATGCGTTCGAGCGGCGCGGCTTTGGGTTCGATCACCGCAACGTAGTCGCCATCGTCCACTGGAGCGGCAGGGTAAAGTCGAATCGCCCTCGCAAACGCATCTCTCAATCTCGCATCGCTCGGGAACGGATCCTGCGTCTGTTCAAACGGCAGCCCAAACCACACGCTCTCACCCAGGATCAACGGATACTCCTGCGTTGAGCCATCAGCGTAATGCAGGCGAATCTCTCCCAGGTTGTCCCCAACAAAATATCGTGCTGCATAACTCAGCGGGTCCGACCACGCGGAGGGCCGCTGCGTTTCCGTCATCCCAAGAAGAAAGATCCTCCTGGCCGCGACTCCAACATTCACTTGCATAGAACCGCCAACCGGTGCGTGCCATGCAGTTTCAAGAAACGGAACGCCGTACTTGTAGATCATCTTTGCGCACGGGCACGATGCCTCAGCTTTAGCAATCGGAAGAGCGAGAAAACGGTCGTGAGCGTTTTGCGCGGCGTCTCCGGTTGACGCAAAACATCCCGGCGAAATCGCGAACAGACCAAATACGACGGAACAGAATACCGAGAACTGGGTCACCCTTTTTCGATTCATCCTCGTCCTACCAGAACATCCACTGCAGCACGCCAAAAAAGATCGCCACGCCGACCGCCCAGAACACCGGCTTCTTCCATAACGGCATCGGCTCTGATGGCGGCATCTTTGTATAGCTCCAGACAAGATTCTCCAATTGCTCCTTTGACTTTTTCTTTGTGAACAAACTCACGATGACCGTCACGAAAACGCAGATCAGGAGCGACCAGAGCGCGCGATACAGATTCTCGGCCATGTCCTTCGCGTCGGGCGAAAGCGCAACATAGCGGATCCACGCCGGGTGAATCTTGACCGCCGTGTACATCGCCACCGACGAGCCGGTTCCGGCAAGAAGCCCCCAGAAGCCACCTTTGCCCGTTGCGCGTTTCCAGAGCATGCCGACGACCACCGTGCCGAACAGCGGTGAGATGAAGAAGCCGACCAGTGCCTGCATGTAGTCCATGATGCTTTTGAAGCTGGTGACAAAGTACGCGGTACCGATGCTCAGAATCACGCCGAGAATTGTGCACCACCGCCCGATCTTCACGTAGTGCTCGTCCGACATTCCCTTCTTGATGTACGGCTGGTATATGTCGTACGTCCACACCGTCGCAAACGCGCTCACGTTCCCGGCCATGCCCGACATGAAGCCCGCGATCAGCGCTGTGATTCCCAACCCCAGCAGTCCTGGTCCGGCATAGCGTGCCAGCATTAGCGGCAGAACCTCGTTGTAGCTGTGCATTCCCGGGCCGGCGGCGCTCTGCGGAACCAGCTTGTATGGCAGCACCGCAAGCCCCAGTAGGCCAGGAAGAATGACGATCAACGGGACCACCATCTTGAAATACGAAGCAATAATCGGCGCCAGTTGCGCAGAGCGCAGATCCTTCGCCGCCATGGCACGCTGGACGACCAGGAAATCCGTCGTCCAGTATCCGCATGCGATGGCGCCGCCGAGCCCAAAAACAACTCCCGTCCAGTGCACGCCCATGGGATTGGAAGAAAAGGAACCGAGGGTGCTCCACAAATGCACATAATCGTTAGTGTGCATGCGCTCATAAATCTTCGCGGTAAGCCCGCTCCAGCCGCCTACCTCGATCAGGCCCAGAATCGGGATGACCAGCGCACCCAGCCAGATGAGGAAGAACTGAAGAACCTCATTGAAAATCGCAGAGTACAAACCTCCGAGAGCCACGTAAACTGCGACGGTCAGCGACGACACCCATATGCTGAAATGGATGTTCCAGCCCAGCACAACCTTCATCACCAGCGCCATGGCATACATATTGATGCCCGACATCAGAACGGTCATGAACGCGAATGAGATGCCGCTTAGCGCGCGTGTCGCTTCGCCGTAGCGCAGTTGCAAATAGCCCGGAACCGAGTGAGTCTTGGAGATGTAGTAGAACGGCATCATCACCAGCGCTAGGAAGACCATGGACGGGAACGCCGCGATCCAATAGAAGTGGGCGGCGAGAATTCCATATTCGTAGGTGGAACCTGCCCAGCCCATCAGCTCGATTGCGCCCAGGTTGGCAGAGAGAAAACTCAGCCCAGCGACCCATGCGGTCATCTCGCGGCCGGCCATGAAGAAATCGTTTGATGTATTCGCGTAGCGCCGGAGATAGATGCCGATGCCAAGCACCATGACGAAGTACAGAGCGATAATCAGCACGTCGGACGGCGCAAGGGAGATGATGCGGCTTGCGACCGAACCGAGAAATACGGCAAAAAGAGAGTGCGGGATTGCCATCGAACCGTCCTTGTACAGCTTTGACCTGAGGTTCCGCGGGGTCAGGGAATTTTACGATGCTTCACTCGGGCCGGGATGATCCGGCTTCAAAAATTTTCTCCATCGGCACCCATTTTTGGCCGGGCTTTGCACCGGGGAGAGGCTTCTGGTACCTCCACATCAACTCCTCCCACTTTTGCATGACGGCATTCGCTCTGTCAGCAGCGCTTTTCGCATCCAGTGAAAAGTCATCCGTTGTTCGAAGGATCATGAAGAGCCGGTTGCCCGTCAGGTAAATCGCTTCGCTCAAAACGCCATGGTCAAGGACCGAATCAAGCACCTCGGGCCAGATGTGCTCCTTCTGGTGATAGCGCTTGTACTCCTCGATAAGACCGGGATCGTCGTGCAAATCCAACGCAAAGCAATAAGTCTTCATGAGAATGGTCAGTGGTCAGTGAAACGCGGCAATACAGCCCCGCTTTTTTGCCGGCCGGGGCCCCGGGGTGCCCCATCCAAGCTGCTTGGGTGGGGAATGAAGTCAGGCGCCCCACCCTTTTCAGGGCCACCGTCGCGACCGAAAAGGTGTGAGCACGAAACCCTCCGTTACTCGGCGAGCACCAACTCCTCGCAGTCACGGAAGTAGCGGATGCTGGTCGCCACGAGCGCATCCAGCTTGGGTTTATTAGGCTTGCCATGCATTGCGGGATAAGGATCGCCGCCCGGCCCGAGTGGCTCGAAGGTGACGAACCGGTCTCCCTGGTTGTATCCAATCACATAGAGAGCACGAATGATCGTGGCCAGGTCCATCGAACCCTCGCCCATTGCGCTCCGGTTGCTGTCTGCCATGTGCAGGTTCACGAGCTGATCGCCAGCATCCAGAATCGCATCGCCGATGTGCCGCTCTTCCGATTGCATGTGATACACGTCGCCGTTGATATGGCCCACTCCGCGATGATTCACTGCCTTGAGATATCGCTTCGCATCCGCGACGGTGTGCACCAGGCTTACTTCCGCCGAGCGAATTGGCTCAATCGCAGCCTTCACGCCATGTTTCACAAACAGGCCGCCGCACATCGCGAGCGTCTCCGCCGAGCGTTCGAATTCCACGTCATCGTAGGCCTTTGGCCGTCCCACCGCGCCCGGAACCACCAGCAGGTATTTGCCGCCTACGGCTTGCGTGAAAGGGACCTCTCTGTTCAGGTAATCGATGGCTGCCTGCCGGGTCACCGCGCGGTTGCTGGCCATGTCGTTGTCTGCCGAAAACATGCCGCAAACACCCGAAACCTTCAGGCCATGATCGCCAAGAATCTTCAGTGTTTCTTTTATCTGGTAGCCGAGATCGGGACCGTAGTGATTGCCGTGCAATTCGATATACGGTACGTCATTCTTCTCGAGCCTCGTTGCCGACTCGGCAAGCACCTCTCTGCCGAATCCCCAGTTGCTCCAGGAGAGCTTGAGGCGATTCTTCAACCTCTTGGGAGATGCCTCCTTCAGTTCGCGGAACCGCGCCCGGATTTTCTCGTTGCTTTCCTCAAAATGCTGCTGGCGCATCTTGCCATCCTCCCGTTTTCATCCGGTGTTTTCAGGCGGTCCTGGTTTCGTCCGCCACGGCGGATGAGACCTCGGACTGCACGGCACCCGCGGTCGGAGTTTTAGCTCGCCCGCTGGTGATCTCCCACCTTCGGCATGTTCTTGTGCACGTCTGGCCCGAAGTAGCGCAGTGTCACCAAGGCATCGGTCTCGGAATGATTCTCGAAGGTCACTCCAGCCGTCGCTGCTTCATGTGAGATGAATACTTCATCCTGCGTCATCTGGCCGAAGCGGATGATCGACGGGCAATCAACTTCGAGTTTCCCAATGCGCCCATGTCCCTGTGTCACAATTACGCCGCTCGAACCAGCATCGCGAATCGTGCAGCGCGTTCCGGGCATCACCGTTAGTTCGCGGGCACTGAATTTCTGCTGGCCGTCGACAGTTCCATAAACCACCCACTTGTCCACGTAGCCCTCGCTCGCGGTATCGGCGACCGGAATCGGCTCCAGATAGTGATGCTTCTTGAACTCGAAATCCAGGTTGGCCGGATAGTCGACGAGATCGGCAAGGAAGTCCAGATCGAAGTGCTTGTCTTCAGGAACATCCTGGGTCAGCAGGCTTCGCGGCACCGGGCGCCCTTCCACCATGGATTGAAACATCGCCAGAACATCGCTTCCCCACTGTGGCTCATACGTCAACAGCGAGCCTGGCGCGTGCAGGATCCGCGGCGGCACCAGCCAGCCAGTGCCCGGCTTCAGCCGGTAGGCCTTCGCAAAATCCAGAATCCCGTTGTCACCGGTATCCCAGCGCTCCAGGCACTCGCGAACGTCCTCACGGGTCGAGCCCGGCTCAAGCCCGAAGTAGGTATGAGGGAAATTGCCGAATGTCGCATTCAGTTGCGGAGGAAAATAGTAGCCCTCGGGCTTGCCTTCGCGGCCCACCAGCTTGGCCTGTTCTTCGCTTTGATGAAGATGATGCATGATGGGCCCGGAGTTGTCGAAAAACTTGCTGTAGACCGGCCAGCGATGATACTTCTCCCACATCGCTTTTCCAATCAGCCGCGCCCCTTCGGCCTCCACGGCCTCTTTAAGAGTGAAGCGATGGCCGTTTGAGACCACGTAGCTGAGGCCTTCATCGGGCGTCCTGTTGTCATTCATCGCCGGCGTTGTCGATGCGAACCAACGCTCATCGATTCCTCCACGGTGCGCGCCAAAAGCGTACAGATCGCGTGAATCAAGCTTCAACCTTCGCCCGGGCTGCAAATAGACTCTTGGCACCCATGTCGGCGCCAGCCTAAGAACACCCTCGCCCGCTTCTAATGCCTGTCTTGCCGCAGTGTTCACCGCAGTAACGGTAGCCATTCTCTTCTCCGTTCCGCGCGATTCCGAATCGATCCCCACACAGCCCAAGGCCCCGCGAGGGCAACAAGGCCAGCAACCGGTCTCGCAACGTAGTCGCAAAAACCTTACAGCCTTCATCCTATCCCAGTCAAGCACTTCTAGAATCGTCTGCCGGCACGTAAAAATAAAGCTTTTCTCTTCTGAGACATGCCGACTTTTCAAATTCCACGGGATCGCGGCCGGTCCCATGGAAAATTTTGAGAGACCGCTCACGATAATCAGTTCCCTGAATGGCCGGCTTCATGCAAGTAAGTCTTTCAAAAGAAATGAGAAAACTACAAGATACCGAGTTCTCATATCAAATTTGACAACCACAAAATCTCGCACCTAGAATTCGCCCGTGCCGGCATGGGCCGCCGTCGATGGCGCAAAATAGGCTTTGAATGAACTTCGCGCGGCACCCGTGTCGACGTCACCAACGACGGCGGACGCGGAGATGCCGTTGTTACCGTGCCGTTTGAGCCCGATCGAATAGTGACTTGGCCGGCCTGGATTTCCATCTTCCTAACGATTCTCGGAGTGATCGTCATGCGCACGCAAAACGATGCTGCGACGTCGGCCAACATGCAGAAATGAGAGAATTCGTGCCGAAAAAGCCTTTGAGCACATCTGGAATTACCCGTCGTGTATTTCTCGAGGGCTGCGCAGCCACTGCCTTCGGCACCAACCCGCTCGTCAAAGGCTTTGCCGCCGCACCGTCACCGCCAGTTTCTTCGAGTGCGGTGCAGCGTATCGTAAACCTCGATGCCGGCTGGCTCTTCGGTGGCAAACTTCAGCCCTACGCGACTGATCCGGCTTTTGACGATGCAGCCTTTGAACAAATGAACCTTCCTCACACTGTCGCGCCGCTATCGTGGCAAAACTGGGATCCGGCGGCATGGGAAGATGCGTGGATTTACCGGCGTCATTTCACCGTTCCACCCGAACTCATGAGTCTCCGGCTCTTTCTTCATTTCGATCGCATCATGGCCGGCGCCACTCCGCTCATCAACGGCCACAACCTTGAACCGCACATGGGCGGATTCCTGCCCTTCGATCGCGAGATCACAGGCCTCGTCCGCGATGGCGACAACGTTCTCGCCGTCGCCGTCGATTCCCGCTGGCTCAACGCGCCGCCGTCCGGCTCGCCGCGTGGCCCCGCTGCCGTCGACTACCTCCTTCCCGGCGGGATCACCGGCTCAGTCCAACTTCGCGCAGTCCCCACCATTTTTCTCCGGGAGGTCTTCGCCAAGCCCATCAACGTCCTCGACGCCAGCCGCCGAGTCGACATCACTTGTCGCATCGACGCCGCCGGCCAGTTGCCCGCCGCTATTCGACTTATCGCAAACCTTCGCCAGGGGACGCGCACCGTGGCCATGGCCTCACACAGCGCGCAGGTCGAAAAACCGGACCAGGAGCTGAACTTTACGCTCGATCGCCTTCCCGCCATCGAGCTCTGGGACCCGGAACATCCCCACCTCTACGATCTTGATGTCACGCTCTCTCACGGGAATCAACCAATTCATCGGCTCTCCACCCGCATTGGCTTTCGCGAGGCACGGTTCGATCTTGACGGCTTCTACCTGAACGGGAAGCGCACGCAACTTTTCGGCCTCAATCGCCATGAACTCTATCCCTATCTCGGCTTCGCCGCGCCCACTCGCCTGTTGCGCCGAGATGCCGAAATTCTGCGCCGGCAGTTCAACTGCAATGTCGTTCGCTGCTCCCACTATCCCCAATCCGAGACATTCATCGACGCCTGCGACGAGTTGGGCCTGATGATCTGGGAAGAGCTTCCCGGCTGGCAGTACATCGGCGATGAAAGCTGGCAGGATCTCGCCATTCGCGACGTCGAAGCCATGATTCGCCGCGACCGTAACCATCCCGCCGTGATCATCTGGGGCGTTCGCATCAACGAGTCGCGCAATGATCCGGAGTCTACCGCCGCACGCGCGCTCTCGCCCACTCGCTCGACGATTCGCGTCCCACCTCCGGCACCATGACGCCTAACTCGAGAAAAGACTGGGAGACGCAGTGGGCGCAGGACGTCTTTGCCTTCGACGACTATCACGCCGATCCCGATCATACGGTCGGCATCCTCGATCCGGTCGAGGGCCATCCTTACCTCATCACGGAAACTGTGGGCCAGTTCAACTACCGCGCCGGCCGCGTCTTCAACATGAAATACCGCCGCGCCGGCGACATGGGCGAATTGACGAACCAGGCAATCTATCACGCGCAGGCACACAGCCGCACCGCCGATCATCCGCGCATCGCGGGGGCGATTGCGTGGTGCGCATTCGATTATGCCAGCCTCATCAATGCCTATAACGCAGTCAAATGTCCTGGCATCGCTGACGTCTTTCGCATCCCGAAGCTGGGTGCTTCGTTTTACCTCGCGCAAGTCGCGCCGTCAGTGCGCGCCGTGATCGAGCCCAACTTCTATTGGGACTTCGGCCCGCAAACACCGTCGGGTCCGGGCGAGCATGCGGCCATCTTTTCCAACTGCGATCGCCTTGAGCTGTTCATCAGTGAAAAGCAGCACGCCGTTCTCCACCCCGATCGCGCCGGGTTCCCGAATCTTCACTATCCGCCGTTCTTCGCCGATCTCAAGCTCGATGGCTCCGCGCATCCCGAACTCCGCATCGACGGCTATATCGGGAACCTTCGAGCGATGTCCCGTTCTTTTTCCTCCGATCCGTCGTCCGATCACTTCCGGCTGCACGCCGATGACGCCGAACTCATCGCCGACGGATCGGATATGACCCGGCTCACCTTTGCCGTTGTTGACAGGTACGGCGCGCCACGCGCCTACGCCGGCGGCAACGTTTCCCTCCAGATTGATGGTCCTGGCACCATCGTCGGCGACAATCCCTTCGCGCTCGCTGAGAATGGCGGAGCTGGGGCGGTTTGGATCAGAACCATCGCCGGGCGCGCCGGGACCATTCGCGTAGATGCAGAACACTCGTCGCTCGGAAAAGGAGATGTTGAAATCCGGGTCAAATGATCATGGAGTTGCGCCGTCCTTTTGCAATTTTTGCGAAAGGGCGGGATTCACAGGCTGACTTGTTCTCTTGTTCCCTCGACCCCTTGCACCCTGCTTTTCAGGTGACCGGTCTCTCAACTATCAGTTATAATGAATCAAGGTGGTTTCTATTCGCCGGACCGTTTTGTCGATAGAGGCCCGCCAGCGACAATGCAAAATCCAGGGCCCCAGCTAGATACATATGAATCGCGCACCGGAGTAGAAATGCCTAATCCCCTCACCCCCGGGAAACAAGCTGGTCTGAAGTCAATTTCAGACCAGCGCGGAATTATCGCAGCTCTCGCGCTCGATCAACGCGGAATCCTCCGCAGCGCCATCGCGAGGGCGAAAAGCGTTGAAGACGTTCCAGCTTCCTCGGTCGAAGAGTTCAAGATCCACGTCACTGCGTCGTTGACTGCCTATGCGTCGGCCATTCTGCTCGATCCTGAATATGGTTTGCCTGCTGCAAAACATCGAAATAAAGCAGGACTGCTCGTTGCCTATGAACAGTCTTGTTACGATGCCGCTCCTCCGCGCATGCCCATCCTCTATGACCGTTGGTCGGTGCGGCGCATGAAAGAAGCCGGCGCTGACTGCATCAAAGTTCTGCTCCACTACACACCTTTCGATCCTGTCGAAATCAACGGCGTGAAGCGTGCCTTTGCCGAGAGAGTTGGCGACGAATGCCGCGCCAACGACATTCCGTTTGTGCTCGAGCTTCTTGGCTACGACCCTGATGGCAAGGAGAAAACCCGTGATTACGCGCGCATCAAGCCGGAGATCGTTACTCGCTCCATGGAAGAGTTCAGCCGCGACCGCTACGGAGTCGATCTGCTCAAGGTCGAGATTCCTGTGCAGATGCGTTTTGTCTCAGGGACACAGTTCTTTTGCGGCGAGCAGGCCTGCACTCGGGCTGAAGCCAAAAGGCATTTCGCGGCAGTTGCCGATGCGACTGAAAAGCCCTTCGTTTATCTCTCTGCGGGCGTGAGCAACGCGCAGTTTATTGAGACACTCGAGCTGCTGGCCGAGAGCGGCAGCCGTTTCAACGGTGTGCTTTGCGGGCGTGCCACCTGGCAGGATGGCATCGCGGTCTATGCGCAAAAAGGTGCGGCCGCCTTGGATGAGTGGCTCGAAACCACCGGCCGCGAAAACATTACCCGCGTTGACGGCGCACTTTCCGCCGCACAGCCATGGCAAGCTCAATTCGGCGTTCCAGTCGCCGCGTCACGCTAGCTCGCCGCCGCCCGATCGAGTCATCGAATCAATTTCCTGATCCTTGAGCCCGCTGTCTCTTCTCTTTTATTTATAAATGGATCCATCCGCTGCGGATCAGCGACAGCGATCCCACGGCGACTACAATCCACAGCAGAACACCTTGCAGGAGCGGACGCACTCCGACCTGGCGCAGTGTCTTCATGGAAAGCCCTGTGCCGATCAAAAACAAAGTCGCGGTGAGACCGATAATGCCAAGGTGTTTCAGGACCGGGTACGCCGGCTGGAAGACGCGCACATAAGTATTCGCGATCGCCGCAAGGCAGAACAGGAGAATGAACCACGGCCATTGCATGCGCGCGCTGCTCTTCCTCGCCACCGCAGTGCCCACCGAGATGGGAACAATCCACAAGGCGCGCGCTAACTTCACCGTTGTCCCCACCATGAGCGCCAACGCGCCGTATTTGGCGGTGGCGCCCACCACCGAGCTCGTGTCATGAATGGCCAGCGCCGACCATAGGCCGAACTGGGTTTGCGACATATGCAGCAGCAGGCCGATGGCGGGAAATGTGAGCAGCGCAATTGAATTGAGAACGAAGACTGTACCGAGTGAAACGGCAATCTCTTCATCGCCGGCTTCGGTGATGGGCGCCATGGCAGCAATGGCGCTGCCGCCGCAAATGGCTGTGCCGGCCGAAATGAGGAACGACGCCGTCGGCTGAACCTTCAGAAATCTGCCCAGCGCCCACCCCAGCAGCAAGGCGAAGCTGATGCTGGCCGCCGTGTAAACAAACCCCGACCGGCCGACGCGAATGACCTCATGCAAATTCATTCCAAAGCCAAGGCCGACAACCGAAGCCTGCAAAAGAAACTTGGAAAGCCGCTTGGCTTCCATGTTGAATGGATGCGCGAATGTGAACCCGAAGGCGATGCCGCCGGCCAGCGCGACGGGCGGCGAAATGAGACCGGTTGCGGCGACGATCAAACCAAGGAAGAAAAGGTTCTTCGACACACACCAAGTGTCGCGTGCGAATGGCCACGCGGTCCAAGCAGAAGTTGTGATGACACATTAAGGACTTTTATCGGGCCGCGGACGTTTTTGCGGCGCCGTGCTGGGCGCCTCTGCCCGAACTTCGCTGCGCACCGGCTCGCTCGGCTAGAAACTTCTGGAATTCGAGAGCCAGCCCCTCAGGTCCAGGCCCCTTGGCGGCCACGGTCAGGAAGTCGCGTTGCATGCGCAGACCCTTGATCTCGACGATTTTGAAGCTGTGGCCAAGGCGCAGGTCCTTGGCAATCGCCCATCGCGAGACGAATCCCACGCCGAGGCCGGCTTCCACGGCGGACTTGATGGCCTCGGTGGAGTCCAGCTCCATGACGATACTGAGCGCGCGCCTCTTGATTCCGTGCCGTTCGAGAGCCATCTCGAGGATCCGTCTCGATCCGGAGCCGCGTTCGCGCATGAGCAGCGGAGCACTGGCAAGATCGGCGCAGGCGATCGATGGTAGCTCGGCCCACTCATGCGCGGCCGGGGCGATGAGCACCAGTTCGTCGCGCAGAAACGGCTCGGTGTGCACATCGCGACTGCGCGGCGGCCCTTCAATGAACCCCAGCGCGACGCGCTGCTCTTTAACGGCTTCGACAATGCCCTCGGTATTGCCGCTGATAAGCGCGGGAAATACACGGGGATTCTTCGAACAAAACTCGCCGAGCAGGCGCGGCAAAACGTACTGCGCGATGGTCGTCGAGGCGCCAAGGGTAAGACGGCCTGCATGGTTGCCGCTCAGAGCGGCGATTTCGTGTTCAGCATGCGTCAGCAGTTTGAGCACGCGGCGCGAGTAATCCAAGAGGATCACCCCGGCGGGCGTCAAGCGGGCGCTTGTTCCCGAACGATCAAAAAGCTGGACGCCAAGGTCCTTTTCGAGCGCCTTGATCTGAAGACTGACGGCTGGCTGGGTAAGATAAAGCTCCTCGGCGGCCTTGCGAAAGCTGCGCTGCTCGGCGACGGCGCGGAAGACCACCAATCGAAAATTTTCAAGGCTTGCCATTCCACCATTAAAGCATCTAGTTGGGGTGGTTCCCAGCGTTTCAAGCATTTGTCATCGGCGCCCTCAGTTTCTGCTCGCGCCTCGCATCGCCTCGCTCTCAATCTCTTCGAGCGTTTTGCCGCGCGTCTCCGGAACATACTTCGCCACGAAAACGAAGCCGAGAAAGCATACTACCGCATACACAAGGAAGGCGCCCGACGTATTGAATGCGCGGTTGAGAAACGGGAATGTGTAGGTGAGAAGGAATGAGGCGGCCCACAACGCCGCAACCGCCGTCGACACACCGAGGCTGCGCAGGCGATTGGGAAAGATCTCGGAGATCAACACCCAGGTGACTGGCGCCAGCGTCATGGAATAACAGGCGATGGCCGCAAGCGTCAGAGCGAGTACCGCACTGCCATGCCAGCCGGCGCGATAGGCGAGGCTGGCGCCGAGATGGCAGAGGCCGACGCCTGCGCAGCCAAGAAGCATAAGCTTGCGGCGGCCAAGGCGGTCAACGAAAGTCATGGCCACCACGGTGAAGATGAGATTGATAGCGCCGGTAATGACGATGTCGAACATGATGCCGCTGACGCCGTAGCCGGCGCTCTTGTAAATTTCTTCGGCGTAATTGAACAGGATGTTGATGCCGCTCCACTGCTGCAACGCGGCGAGCGCGATGCCCACCCAGACAAGTTTGCGCGCGGGCCCGTTGAACAGATCGGCCCAACCCGCACGGCTTGCGGCCGCTGCGCGCAGCGTATCTTCAATGGCGGCAAGCTCCGCGCTTGCATAGGCCTCGCCGCCAATCCGCGCCAACACTTGCTCTGCTTCCCTGGCCCGCAAGCGGCCGGCCAGCCAGCGGGGGCTCTCGGGTATGGCGAGCGCAAGCAGAAAGAAGAGGATTGCCGGTGCTGCAACCACGGTGAACATCCAGCGCCAGCCATATTGCGCATTCCACGATTGCGCAAGAACCATCGCGCCTGTCGAAACTTTCTGTGCGATCAGCCAGTTGGCGATCTGTGCGGCGAGGATGCCGATGACAATGGCCAACTGATTGAGGCTCACGAGGCGTCCGCGCCATGCCGCAGGACTGACTTCGGCAATATACAGCGGAGATATATTCGACGCGAGGCCGATGGCGACACCACCCGTGATCCGCCACACGATGAATGCTGCAAAAACCGGGGCCCAGCCGGTGCAGATGGATGAAACCGCGAACACCAGCGCGGAGAGGAGCAGTACTTTTTTGCGGCCAAAATGGCGACCGGCCTCTCCGGCAACGAGCGCGCCGACCAGGCAACCAATGAGTGCGCAACTGTTGGCCCAACCGATGAGATTCGCAGAGCTGAGGTGAAAATAGGCCTCGTAAAATGGCTTGGCGCCCCCAATGACAACCCAGTCGTAACCGAAGAGAAGGCCGCCCATTGCCGCAACCATCGCGATCCACCACACGTAGGCGCGGTGAAGCGCCGCAGTGGAGGATCGGGAAGAACTCGCGTCGTGGATACCGGTTTGCATTTCTATTCCAAGTCCGCGATCTCGCGCAGAAGATCGATTTGCTTCAAAAGATCGGCCGCGCCAGCGTGATTCAGGTTCATATGAAGAACTTCGCCGATCAGCTTTTTTGCGTCTCCGGTTCTTCCTAGGCCAAACAGCGCTTGCCCACGCAGAAAGAGGGCTTCGATCTTGTTTCTTTTTTCAAGATCGTCCTCAAACAGGAGCATGGCAGGCAGCGATGTGGCGAAGTACTCGATTTTCGGCGTCTGTTGTTCGAGTCGTTCCGAGTAGTCGAGGATGACCTGAAGCATCGACGCAGCTTCGCGTTGCTTGCCGAGGCATTGACTGGCCATGGCGCTCCAGAATGTCATGTCGGAGACTGATCGGATGCTCATCTCGCAAAAATCGCCGCGCTGTTTTGAAGCGCGAAGCCAGCAGGCTTCGGCTTGCGAACGTTCGCCGAGCTGCGAGCGGCTTGCGCCCAGCCAGAACCAGACGTCGCTTTGATTGGCGAGCAGGTGCTTCGCTTCGCCGAGGTTCTGTGGAGGATCAAGAACCGCCTCGAAGGATCTTCGTGCCGAGGTTGCGTCGCCCGTGGCGAGGGCACTCGCACCTAGTAAAAGATGGGCTCGCGTGAATTGCGCCAGCACCAGGCCTTCTCCGCCCTCCCACGGCTGAAACTCCCGCGAAAGCAAAATCTTCAATGCCCGCTCGGGCAGGCGGAGCTGGTTGAGCAGCGTGGCCAGCTCGACTGTCAGGTCGTCGCGATAATGGCAAAGTTCGGCGCGGCGTTCAAATTCCTGCAGACGGCGTTGCGGCTGCTCGCCAATGCGCTTCCAAAGCTGGTCGCGTTCATAAAAGATACGCGCGTCGGTAGGGTCCGCTTCAAAGGCACGCTCAAAAGCTTCGCGGGCGCGCGCAGAATCGCTGAGTGCGTTGAAATACGCGATGCCGAGATTACGCCACGCGGTTGGAAAGCCCGGGTCAAGTCGGACTGCGCGCTCCCAGGCGGCGATTGCCTCTTCGTGACGGCGGCGATCGCAGAGTAGGTTGCCTAGATAGTAGAGCGCGCGAGCGTCATCTGGATATGCGGAAATCGCCCGCTCCAGAATCCGAAGCTCTTCCAAACGGCTGGGAAAGCATAGATCGGGCGCAGCTTGCGTTGCCTGCCGGTAGGCTTCGGCGTGCGCATCACCCAACTGCGCGGAGAGATCGGCGATGGTGTAAAGGATGATCGGCGCGGACCCGTCGCTTGCGGAGAGATCGGCAGAGCGAAGAAGGGAGAGCGCCTCTTCGTTGAAGCCGGCCCGCCTAAGGTCGAAAGTAAGATCAAGGATCTGGTGATTGTTTTTGGGCGACCTACCATGAAGCAGAAAACGCGCCCATGCGTCCAATGGGTCCATGACTAGCGTTTCGTGCATCACTGCGGCCGCCTCATCTTCACGGCCGAGCTTGCGCAGAATCATCGCGCGAAGGTTGCGCGCATTCAGATTCGAAGCATTCGCGGCGAGCGAGCACTGAAGATGGTCTAGTGCCTGTTCCCAATCTCCGCGGCAACCATCAATCTCGGCGAGTGCGTGATGGGCCGGACCGCACCACGCTGCGTTCCATGCTGCCTTCGAAAATGCGTCATAGGCTTCGTCGTCGTCCTGGAATTGCAAAGCCAACCCGAGGTTATAGAACGGCTCACCGTCGTACGGGTTAGGATTGCGACGCGTGAGGCGGGTGATGGCGGCGCGAAAATGGCGCTCAGCTTCGACCAACTCGCCGCGGTGCAAGTGCCAAAGGCCGAGCGCGTTGTTGCATCTCGCGTCGCCCTGGTCACGCCGGAGCGCCTCTTGCCAGTAAATCTCCGGGCGGCGCGTAGCGTGCCGGTACTGCTCAAGATGAAGACCCGTGAGATACAGTTCGTCATTGGACGCGATCTCTTCGGGCAGCGGTGCTTCGGTCGCGGGCTGTGGCTCGTTTGCGGGCGAAGACTCTGAAGGCTCATAGCGAAGAACCTCTCCGCCGTCGGCATCGATGCGGACGGAGAGATTTGCTGCATTCGACGCAGGATCAAGATTGACTTCAGCGAAAAATGGCTCGGCGATCGCGAGATCTTGTTTCCATTCGCGAATCAGATCACTGCCTTGAAGCAGCGCGATGCGCGCATTGGCGATCGGTTGCGTGACACAGACCCCGACGCGCGCGCGACCATCGGACGCACGCAGACTGATCGCCGCATCAAGATTGGCTGCCTGTGGCGGGCCGATCTTGCGGATGGGATACCAGAACTGCGAGAAGGATTTGGATTCCCACGGTGCGAGAAAAGAGAAGTCGGGTTGATTGTCGGTGTAAACGCCCGCCATCAATTCAATGTATGGCCCATCATCGTCGGTCAGGCAGCGATCCCACGCGTATCCGAACTCGTGATTGCCCCACGTCCACTGCTTTTTACCTGGCGCAATGCGGTGGTCGGCGATATGCACGAAGCCGGCCCGCGCGGCATGGTCGTAGCCGCCAAAGAAATCCTTGTCCGTACCGAGGATCATGTAGCTCGTGGGCACAGGGATGTTCGCGTACCAGCTCAGATCGTTTGCAGGGTACGAGCCATCGGGGACGAATTGCGAAGGCATCTCGTCGGGCGGAACGCCGGACCGCGCGCGCTCAGGGTAGTTCACGCCGTAGTAGGGGTGCCCGCTCAGCGGGAAGCTGGTAATCGCACGCCGGGCATGATCGGCCACGTAGCGGACATCGGGCGGAAAGAACGACTGGTATTTTTCGTGAACCCTGGCGGCAGCGTTCGCCCACCACAAAAAAGTTTGCACGAATGGCGTGCGGTTGTAGAGACGGACCTTCAACTCCACAACCGCGCGGCCGGGATGAAGACAGACGCCATGCATTCCCTTCATGCGCGTAAGCGGGTCGTGGTCGGAGCACCAAACCGTGACCGATCCGTCGCTGCCGCGCTCGATTTCGACTTCGACGGGCATGAAGGTGGCCGGGCGATGATGTTGCGGCCAGTTGAACTCGACGCCGCCCGAAATCCACGGGCCGGCAAGGCCGACGAGAGCCGGCTTGATCACATTCTGGCGGTAGAAAAAGTCGTAGCCGGCGATCTTGTCGTAGCCCACATGAATGCGGCCGCCAATCTCGGGGAGGATCATCAGGCGAATGAATTCGTTTTCAATGTGGACGGCTTGCCATGTGTGGTCAACCGGCTCTGCGGCGATGCGGTCGATGAATGGGAGAGGGTACACGCGGCCGCTGCTGCCCTGATAGACGCGCCGCTCGAGAAACATTGGATTGCGGTCCGGCGGCGCGGGCAGGTAGGTCCGCATCACAACGGGCTGCTGCCATGCCTTTACGGTTCCAGACTCCGAGGCGGGCGCGTCAGGAAGCACGAGACGCGCTGAAGGTGATGTTTTCTGGGCAGTTTGCATGGGGTTTAGACATCCGGCGGCAGCATCGGGCCGATCTAAAGATGCATTAGAGTAATCCTATGTCATCGCGACGGAAATTTCTTTCTACGCTGCCGGTGTTGGGCGCTGGAGTAGTGCTTGCGCATGGGAATGCAGCGGCGGGACAGGCTGCGAAACAAATGCCGCAATCGAACGCCGAATCATATCCGCTTAAAGACGGATGGCAGTTCAGGCTCGATCGAGACGGTACAGCGTCGGCCGCTGAGATCGGCAGGAGCGGCGAAGGCTGGGAGGCAGTCAGCGTTCGGCATACCTGGCAGACATTGGGGCGCGAGCCGGAGTACGTCGGAGTAGCGTGGTATCGGACGGAGATTACGGCGCCGGAAGAGTGGAAGGACAGGTTCGTCCGGGTTGAGTTTGAGGCGGTGTTTCACACTGCGCAGGTTTACCTGAACGGCCAGCCGATCGGCGAGCACATCGGAAAAGGATACACGGCGTTCCAATGCGACCTTTCGCCCAATTTGCGGATCGGGGAAGCGAACGTGCTCGCGGTGCGCGTCGACAACTCCTTCTCAAACACCATGCTGCCGAGGCTGAAGTCATTTGACTGGACCAATGACGGCGGTCTCATTCGTCCGGTGAATTTGCTAATAACGCCGCGGGTGTTCATCGAGCGGGTGGGGATTGACGCGGCGCCAAACCTGGAAGCGAAGACCGCGCAGGTGAGCGTCCGCGCGGTAGTGCGGAACATGCGCTCCGAGGAGCAGACGGTTCGGCTCGCAGGGAGTGTGCAGCGCGAAGGATCAGCGGAGAAGCAGACGCGCACTGCCGAGAAGACCGTTCACTTGGCGGCCGGAGCGACGCAGATTGCCGCTCTCGACACAGTCACGATCGAGTCGCCGGAGCTTTGGCATTTTGATGCGCCGAATCTCTATGAAGCGGCAACTACGTTGGAATCGGAGAACGAGAAGCATGTCCTCTGCGAGTGCTTCGGCATTCGGCGCTTCGAGGCGCGCGGAACCGAGTTCTACTTGAACGGCGAGCGCGTGCGGCTGATGGGCCTGGAACGTATGGCCGGCAGCCATCCCGAGTTCGGCATGGCTGAGCCCGCCGAATGGATCGACACGAATCATCGCGACATGAAAGAGCTGAACTGCGTGTTCACCCGCGTGCATTGGCCGCAGGACCGGCGCGTTCTCGATTTCTGCGACCGAAACGGAATCCTGATGCAGGAGGAGGTTCCGGCGTGGGGACCGATGACGTTTGGGAAGGTCGACGCGGATCTGCTGGCGCAACTGACGAAGAATGGACTCGAGCAGTTGCGTGAAATGATGGCCAGCGACCGCAATCATCCCTGCATTGTGAGTTGGGGGCTTTGCAACGAGGTTGATGGCAAAAACCCCAACTCGCGCGCGTTTGCGCACGCAATCGCCAAGGAGGCGCGCGCTGCTGATCCGTCGCGACTGCTCACCTACGCTTCGCACTCTCTGCGCGAGCATCCCGAAGAGGACATGGCGGGCGACTTCGATTTCATTTCGGCGAATGAATACTTCGGGAGCTGGTATCCGGGCGGGCCACCGGAGTTGCGAGCGCATCTCGCGGATCTGCGGCGGGCATTTCCGAACAAGCCGATCGTGGTCTCAGAGTATGGGTGGTGCGAGTGCCAGGCGAAGATTCCGCCGGGCGACGAAAACCGTGCGACGATCGTGAACGATCATACGCAGGTGATGCGCGAGTCGGATGTAGTGGCCGGCGCGATTTACTTCGACTACAACGACTACCGTACGATCGTGGGTGACCACGGCACGGGCGCGCTGCGGCAACGGGTGCACGGCATTGTGGACCTGTATGCCGGTCGTAAACCGTCGTTCGATGCGCTGCGCACACAGGCGAGCCCGGTGGAAGAGCTTGTACTGAGCCCGGCCGGCGACGCGTGGGAGTTGAAACTCGTCACCCGGAAGCGATTTCCGGCGTACACGCTGCGCGGTTACGCGGCGCGATGGCTCTTCTACGGGTACGACGATCTGCCGACGGACGGCAGGATCGATCGACTGCCGGAGCTGGCTCCCGGCACAGTGATCACGCTGAAGGCGAGCTCCTCTGTCGCCAATCTCAAGCGCGTTGCCGTGGAGATCCTGCGGCCGACGGGATTTGCGGCCGCGCGAATCGACATCGATTTGTCCAAGCCGGCCGAGATGGCGAAGCGATAGTTTTGTCCCGGCCTTTTTCCCACCCTTTCGCAAAAAGCGCGAAAGGATGGGGCAACCGCAACCCTCGCCGGGCGACGAGGCAGCCGGGATTCAGCTTGTGGTGAGGTGGTTGCGGAGAACAGCAAGCATGAGTTCGGTATCGTGGTCGATGGGTTCCTTGATGGCCTGGGCGTACTCTTTCAAGCGCCCTTGCGGATCGCGGTCCGTTTTAATCTGCGTATCCTCGTTCTCATCGCCGCCCGGGTCTTGCGTATCGTCCTCCGCGGCAGCGTCCTCCTCGGGGTCGCCCGTGTCTTCGTCGCCCTCTCCGTCGTCCGTTTCGCCGCTTGAGTCTTCGCCGGCATCTTCATCTTCGCCGCGGTCTTCGCCGACTTCTTCTTCGTCCTCGTAGTCGCCGTCTTCGTCCTCTTCGTCGCCGGGGTCGTATTCGTCGCAGATGTCGGCACGAGGGCAGCCGTCGCACTCATTGCTCTTGCAAATGCGGAGCTTGGGGGCGAGGTCGTCCCCTTCTTTCGATTGGGTCATGGATTCAACCGAGTCCACGCAGATCTCAAAGTAATGGTGCTTGGCGTGTTGTGAGGCGACCTGCATGGCATAGAGGAGACGGCCGCCGAGTTTGGGGTCGATGCTGCCGCTGAGAAGGCCATTGGCGATCTGCGCGATGGAGATCTGGATCGCGGCGGGATCTTCAGGGACGGGGAGACGGATACTTTCGACCCTGGGGGCGCTGTTGCTGGTGAGGTTATGGATTTTGGAGTGGAAGTAACAGAAGGCGTGGCCGCGCAGGGCCGGGGACTGGCAGCGGAGCCCGTTGGGCTTGATGTGGCGACATGCCATATACATTTTAGTTAACCCTCCCCCCCATACCCCCTTTTGGGGTTAAGGGATTTCCTGTCAGCGATTTGCCCCTTGATCATTTCGTCCAGCCCGCTGATTCGAAACGGGTTATGTTGCAAAATAGTCGAAGATAAGAGGTTACGGGCGGTCCGTCTGGGCTTTCGCACCGTTTTTTGGGGCGATCCCTAAAAAAAGCGGACGGCCCGGGGGTGCCGATTTTGTGTGACTGGCACTCCCGAGCCGCCCGAGAAAGGAGGCCGCTCTGTCTATTTCTGAGTGTAGGGAGTTGGTGAAATTAATCTGCAATGTGCGCGAGAGGAATCGCGCGTTTGGAATGAGGGGGATGGGATGGAAAAGAAGGTGCGGAGGGGTTGACATCGGGCCGCCCCTGACCGAGCGGAGCTTGAGCGGGCGGCCGAGTCTCAGGTTTGTGAACGGTGAGCCCTTATCTGATGTTTATCGAAGAGTAATGACTTCGGAATAGCCAGTGAACAGCTCGGAATGGCCGTGGATGCGGCTTCTCCCAAGAAATGTAAAAAATATTTGACATGCTTTGATATCCAGGGTTATGGTGTGTGATGTCAAAGATTTTTGACATGGGAGCGATTTGCCATGGCGCCAAGCCTTTCTTACCGGGAGAAAACTCTCTACGCCTCACTTGCGGCGGAACTGTTGGTGTACGGCCCTTACTTCTTCCTGCACCAGCAGAACTCCGTCAACAAGGTTGCCGGCATGATTGTCGCAATCATCGTGTTGCAGATCATCCTGCAGCTGGTGATTGCCGCCTTCTCGCGCAACCGAATGACCGACGAGCGGGACCGGTTGATCGAGTTGCGAGGTTATCGTGCCGGCTACCTGGTGATTGCGTCACTGATGGTGATCGGACTCGGGATGTTGTGGTTTCATGCGGCGATGGGCCATCTTCGCCTCGAGAGCCGGATGGTGGGACTTCACTTTCTGAGCGTCTTTTTCGGTATGCTCGTGATCGCGGATATCACGAAGACTGCTACACAGATTGTGGCTTACCGGAGAGCGGTCTGATGCCCGCCATACGCAATCAGATTCGGGAACTCCGGGCCCGACGGGAGATGACGCAACAGGAGCTCGCCGATCGAGTTGGCGTGACACGGCAGACAGTGATTGCAATGGAACAAGACAAGTATTCGCCGTCTCTTGAGACCGCGTACAAAGTGGCCATCGTGCTGGGCGTGCCGCTCGATCAGTGCTTCCAGTATGACCCTCGCGGTAAGCGCTGACCGAATCCCACCCTTTCGGCGAGAAGCGCCGAAAGGATGGGGCAACTGGGCAAGTGATTCGTCCGGAATCGGCAAAATTCAGGATTACTCGCAAAGCCTACACTTGGGGACCAATGCGGGGCGGCCCCGGCATCATTCAGTTGCGACAGACTGCCAAAGCTCGACGCGATTTCCTTCCGGGTCGGTGATCCAGCCAAACTTTCCGAAGTCATAACTTTCGCGTTTTGGATCGACGGCGACACCTTCGCCTGTCAAACGGTCCAGCAGACTGTCCAGGTCGTCCACCTGGAGATTGATCATTGCTTTCTGCGCCGGGGGGAAGTATGCATTGTCTTGCTTGAAAAGGGCGAAGACGACCTGAGCGTGTTGCGTGGGGGCAGGATACGCGAAAGATCCGCCGGAATTCACCAGACCGAGGTGCCGCTCGTACCACTGATACAGAGCTTTTGGATCATCCGCTCGCAGGAATATACCGCCAAAGCCAGTGATTGCAGCCATGCATCCTCCTTTGAGAATTGTTTAACAGTTTAGAAGACGGAGGCCGGGGCTTGCCAAGTTGCGGAAAGAATCCCTGGCACTGGATCAGAATCGCCTGGCGAGTTCCAGCAGGGGCTAAAGCCCGATTCGTTCTATCGGCTTTAGCGGCCCGGCTGAAGCCGTGCCCTTGTTACAAAGCGTGTCTGAAAAGAGTTTTTTCCGCAACCTGTTACGCCCCGGCCTTTGGGTTTATGGAGTCATGACTGCGCGAGCCGCGGTGGGTTCGACAGGGGATTTGCGGCGGAGGACGGCAGCGGAGATGAGCGTAATGATGAGGCCGACGGGCAGAGGCTCAATAAAGGTGTAGGCCATGTTGACGAAGGGGTTCTGATAGAGCTGCTGAGAGCGCTCGATGGCGGCGACCCGCGCGGCGGTGGCGGCGGGGTCAAGTCCGGAAGACTGGACCCTGTGAATTTGCGCAGCCCAGTAGCTGTCCATGAAGTGGGGCATGAAGTTGAAGTAGAGGACCTCCCACGTGGCGACGTAGCAGACGGTGGTGATGAGAGTGATGAGGATGCCGCAGGCGAAGGCGCGACCAAAGGAGATTTGGCCGGCGAGGGTGTTGTCGCGGTAACTGCGGATGCCGAAGTAGACGAGCAGGAACGACGCCACCATGATGGTGTAGCCGATGACCATGCTGTGGCCGGAGCCGATCTTGTTGGCGAGGAGGAGCGAGCTGTCCATAAGGACGGAGATCATGACGCCGGAGATCAGGCCGAAGGTGAGAACGGTTTTCTTCATGCGAGGCTCCTGGTGCAAGTGAGGATGGATTCACAATGCAGTGTAACGGGGCCGGATGTCGTCACCCTTTCGGATGATTTTTTGAGGAATGGGGCGGAAATCGCGCTTTCGGGTGAGGCACTCACGGCAGGAGGCCCAGTTCTTTGCCGCGCTGGACGGCCTGGGTGCGGCGGGCGGCTCCGAGCTTATCGAAGGCGCGGGCACAATGTGTCTTGACGGTGTTTTCGGAGACGAAAAGCTGCGTGGCGATCTCGCGATTGCTGAAGCCGCGGGCGACCAGGGTGAGGATTTCGAGCTCTCGTGCGGTGATGCCGAGGGTCTGCTGGCGGGCCGTATTGGGAGCGAAGGGTTCGTGCGCGGAGGCTTCAGCGGGAACAAGCACTTCTTTCACCACGATTGTTTCGCGAATGGTTTCGCGATTGCGCGTGATGCGGAGGCCGAGCCAGATGCCGAAGGTCGCGAAGAGGATGGCGACGAGCGCGCTGTAGAGCTCGACGGAGTGCTCGATGATGACGAAGCGGTATTCGGTGTATTGGAGGGTGGCGATGAGGATGCCGCCGACGGCACCGAAGATGAGGACGTGGCGCTTCATGATCGGGTTGTGAAGAAGTATAACGGAGGCGGCGAGGACGTGGCTTCGCCGGCCAGAAATCAGAAGGGCCGAAGCGTGATGCCCTGGCCCTTTCTTTGTGCGGGCGGCCGTGTTGCTTGAGCCGCGGTAGATCCAGACTGCCGAGCGGGCGAATGTAATCAGTCCAACTATCTTCGAAAAGCGATCACGCGAATATGCGCCATCATGCCGCTGTCCTGGTGCTCGCCGATGTGGCAGTGATAGACGTAATCGCCTGCCTCGGAGAATGGAATTCTCACCACAACGGTTGCAACCCGGCAGCGTCCGCTGCGCCACGGCGCCACCGTGCCATCACAGGTGGCTCCTCCATTGGGGAGCGCGACGTTATCCATCAACTCGCCCGCATCGCCCTGCGGCGCATTCTGCGGAAGGACGGAGAATTTGGTCTGATGCATGTGAAAATTGTGCGCTTCGGCAGAGACATTCACGAGTTCCCACTCCTCAGTGACCGGTGTGTTGGCGGGGCCAAGCGGCAGACAAACGCTGATCACTGACGGATCGTAGGGCGCTATGTCCCTGAATGTACCCGGCACTGGATGGTCATTCTGATCGACCTCCTCTAACCCAAGTCCATATGCGTTCGGATTCGAGGTAGGGACTCCGAAGAAGATGCGCCGGCGATGGCCCGGCGGCAGAGCAGAGCATTTCAATCCAGCCGGAGCGACACTGGGCGAGTCGTTGGATCGCGGGTCATCAGACAACATGGACTGGGTTACGGGCCGGACATTGAGCAGAGAAGCACGGTCAGCAGGATTTCCGGCGAGGATGTGAGCAAGATCCGCTTGAGGCCAGCGGTCGCCTGCCGGGCCGGTAGATACCATCTCAGTGAGCAGTGTTGCGGAATGGGACTGCGGAGCGACCCAGATCTCGGCGCGCGCGCCAGGGAACATCACCAGGTGCGTGGCGCAGTGGGGCGGTGTGGAGAACGATCGCGCTGTCAAGCCGGGACACGCGACGGTGTCCACCGTGGTTGCCGTTTCGACTCGATCGCCGACTGCTGTAGTTCCGGCAGGGGGAGCCAGTGAAGCGCCGTTCAGCGAGACGATCTGAAAGGGGATCGGAATCTTGGTCTGATCGTCGCGCAAGACCAGATCGTAAGTGCGGCTGGCCCCAGCATTCACGATGCGCCAAAGTTCTCCCGATCCAGAAGGGGCGGGAAACTGAGGATAGACATCGCCGTTTACGGTGAAGAACCAGAGTCCTCCGGTGTAGTCGGCGCCGGTACTGCCGACATGATGAGGCCCCGTGCGCATAGCTCCGGGCAGGGGGCGACCCCCGTCGTCGGTCCCGGAAGTGTTGCGCCCCTGGCAGTAACCGTCCCGTTGAACATACGCGAGATCGTAGGGAGCGCAGAACGTGGAGTCCTCCTGATCGAGCACCTGGCTGTTGCCGAGCACCTGCATGTCTTTCAGGATGAGGAAGCGTTCATGAATGTCTGAGCCGCTGGGAGCGGATACGTAATCTGTGACCCGGCCGATGGTGATGATGCCCGAAAGTCCCTCAGAGAGCTGGTTAATGTTCAGCCCGTGAACGTGGGGATGAAACCAGTAGAGGCCTGGAGGGTGATCAGGCGGGACGTAGATGTCATATTGAATCGGCTTGTCGGTCGCGGTCTCGTCTGGAGACATCATCGGCGGCAGCTTTCCCGCGGGATAACCCAAGACGTAGACGTAGTCGCCGTAGGAGTGATCAGCCGGACCTGCCTTCCTTGGCTCAACAATCAAGCCATGAGTATGGATGTTCACGGGATTCGCGGCGAGCATCCCTTTCATCATCGGATCGCTTCCGTGCGCGTAGATTGCGTCGGCCGGCACGGGCGGCAGGCGATTGATGAGCCGCATGCGCAGATGGTCGCCGGCATCGAGCTGCATGCGGATGCCGCCGTAGGGAGCGAATGTGCGCGAGCCGGGCGGGCAGTGGTCGTGCTGCGCCACAGCCGTCCTGCACATTTCGAAGACCCACGCAACTGGATGCCGATCGCCGAGGGTGATGGTAGTTGGTTCAGCGATAACCAGAAGGTCCAGCAGATGATTGGAACTGGTAAATACGGGAGGCGCAGATGGGGCTGGATCGGCCGCAGCCGTCTTTCCGGAACTGCCGACCAAAATGAAACAAACCAGGCCAACGATATGAGCCAGGGCCGCGCGTGCGCACTTCATATGGATTGAGGCGTTAGATTCAACGGCGCCGCGAATGGTTGTGTGCACGTGGATCATCAGATGGCGCGTTTGATGTTCTCATATCGAGCCTGAAGGCAGAGGGCAGCGATTCCATGGATCACCGCATCTAAACGGACTGTCTTGAAACTGAGGATCGTCTGAGGAACGGAGTTGTCATGGGAACAATTGCCTCCGTGAAGTATGCCCGCTCTTTCTGTGGTCTGGCCATTCTCACATTGACATTGTGCGGCTGCGGGACCCTCAGCACAACCGAATCTCCCGGAGGCTCCGGCGGCTCGACGCCGCCGCCAGGGCTGTCATCAATCAATCACATCATTTTCATCGCGCAGGAGAATCGCTCGCTCGATCACTATTTCGGAGCGCTGCGCGAATATTGGGCGCAGAATGGGTACCCGGACCAATCGTACGATGGGCTGCCGCAATTCAACCCCACGTCGGGGGCAGCGCCGCTGTTCGGTCCGGCTCCATCGATTCCGGGATGCGACCCAAGCCAGCCTCCGCCGGCCGACTGCGCTTTCGATGCGAACAATTCCGTAGCATCGTTTCACCTGGTCACGCAATGCGCAGAGAACCCGAGCCCGTCATGGAACGAAGGGCACGTTGACTGGGACTACAACGATCCCACGGGGCAAAGCGTGGCCACGCTGAACGGGTTCGTCTACTCGGCCGGGCACGATGCGCGGACGAACAGTCCGGCCTATTACGACACGGATGGCCTGCGCGCGATGGGTTACTACGACGGGACCGATCTGAATTACTACTACTGGATGGCATCGAATTTTGGCACGTCGGACCGGTTTTTCAACCCGGCGCTGACGCGTACGCAAATCAATCGCGAGTACCTGATCGCGGCTACGTCGGGCGGGTACGCTTATCCCGAAGGAACCGACGCCCAGGACTCAACACCACTGAAGCAAACGACGATTTTTCAGGAACTGCAGAACGCGGGGATCACCTGGAAGATTTACGTGGATCCAACCAACAGCGGCTGTTCCGGACCGCCGTATGCCGCATCGTGCCTGATCCAGCAGAGTTACATAACCGACTTTGCCTTTGCGCAGACGATCGTATCACAGTATCCGCAGAACATCGCTCCGGTTTCGCAGTACTTTACCGATTTGCAGAATGGAACGCTGCCGCAGGTGGCGCAGTTCGAACCGGCCACCGACGCCGGCCTTGATGAGCACCCGACGGTTGACGATTCGGCGCCAGACAATATCCAGTTGGGAGCAGCCTATGTTGAGTCGCTCGTTAACGCGCTGATGCAGAGTTCGTCCTGGAAGGACTCGGCGTTCATTATGACCTTCGACGAAAACGGAGGATTCTACGATCACGTTCCGCCGCAGCCGGCGGTGAGCCCGGATGGGATCAAGCCGGTAGACCTGCTGCCGGGCGACATCTGCACCACCTCAAGCGGACCAACTTGCGATTTCGTCTTCACCGGATACCGTGTCCCACTGATTGTGATCTCGCCGTTCGCGAAGAAGAACTATGTGTCGCACACGGTAGCCGATTTTACGGCGATCCTGAAGCTGATCGAGACGCGGTTTAATCTGCAGGCCCTGACGAAACGAGACGCAGCGCAGATGGATATGACGGAGTTTTTCAATTTCAGTTCACCGCCATGGATGACTCCGCCGTCGCCTCCCGCGCAGAACACCAGTGGCGCCTGTTATGTGAACCACTTGCCGTGATCGAGATGCCCGTGGCTCGTCCTTTGTTACGGGCGCAAGGCGAGGAAAGGTCCCGCGACGATTAGAAGTCTGACAACACGCTGCCGATATGTGCATCCCCGTCGATGCAGCAGTTTATGTATGAATCGCTCGACATCAGGCATCCGCTAGCCCTCCTGTTGCAATCGCTAAAATGATCTGAATTCAATGGAGATTGGCTCTGGCTGTATGGTCGGCAATCCGGAAGCGACTGTGCAATCAACGCTGTCGTTCCCGCGTCAGCGGGGTCTGAGCGGAGTGCGCGGGGTTCCCTGCGAATCGCCCGACTCGCGAAGGCAGTCGTGCGGCGGACCTATAATTGGGCTGCTGAATCATCCCCAATTCCCCGAGGCGATCGTGGTTCCCCTTACTGAAGAAGAGCGCGCTATCTACTATCCGGCTGACCGCAGATTCAGAATCTGGATTCGGCCGTCGGTACTGATTCTGATCGCAGTGCTGATCCTGATCCCGCTCTCGATTGCCTGGGTGCAGACCTCAGTTTGGGGATTTCCATATATCGCCCCCAATGCCGCGGCCATACCCGGCGCCGAGACGGGACCGCACGGGTTTCCGGCGTGGATCCGCTGGAGCCATTTTTCAATTTGTTCTTTATCTTCATGCTGATTCGCAATGGGCTGTCGATCCTGATGGATCATCCGCGGCTTTACTTCAATGATGGGTGCACGCCGGGCAGTGAGTGGATCCGCCTCACGCCGATCAAGGTGCCGAAAGACCGGCTGTGGACGGCGAAAGACGATAACCGCTACATCTCTCCGGTCATCGGGCTGCCCGGATACAGCCACTCCATCGGCATCGGGCGATGCTGGCATTTCTTGAATGTCTACGGGTTTGTGCTGACCGGGTTCTTCTTTGTGTGCGGGCTGCTAACCAGCAATCAGTGGGAGCGGCTGGTGCCCACCTCATCGAAAATCTTCGTCGATGCATGGAACACCTTCGTCTACTATGCCAACGTTCATCTGCCTCCCGAGCCAAACGGTTTCTACGGATATAACGCGCTGCAACAACTGTCGTACTTTGCCACCATCTTCATCATGGCGCCGCTCGCAATCCTGACGGGCGTGGCCATGTCGCCGGCGCTGGTGGACCGCTTTCCCCGCTACGTGCGCATGTTTCGAGGCCGCCAGGGAGCGCGCTCGATCCACTTTCTGGTGATGGTTGGGTTTGTGCTTTTCATCGTTGCTCACGTCACGCTGGTGGTACTCACCGGCTTTCGGCGCAACATGAACCACATCGTGCTCGGCGTGGACAACACCACTCCCAACGGGATGGTGCTCGGCCTGATCGGGCTGGCGCTGGTGGTGCTGTCGTGGGTGGTGGCGCATTATGCTTCCTGGTATTTTCCCCGCGGCCTGCAGCACGTATCCAAAATGCTGACCGAGCCGGTGAAACTGCTCACGCTCGATCGACTGTCGCCGCGGCAGCGCTATACGAAGGATCAGATCTCCCCCTATTTCTGGCCCAACGGCAAGCTCCCGGTGCGTGACGATTGGAAGCTGCTTGCGGCCGGCGATTTCAAAGACTATCGGCTGAAGATCGGAGGCATGGTCGAGAATCCTGTTGAACTTTCGCTGGACGACCTGCGCGCCCTGGGCGAGGAAGAGACGATCACCATGCACCACTGCATTCAAGGCTGGAGTGGCATTGCACAATGGCGCGGCGTCCCCTTACGCAAGGTGATTGAGTATGTGCGACCCAAGCCCGGCGCGGGCACGATTGTGTTTCATTCCTTTGGTCCTGCGCCTCTTGGCGGCCAATACTACGACACGCAGAGCCTCTACAACGCCATGAAGCCCGAGTGCATGCTGGCCTTCGGAATGAACGGGCAGCCGCTGCCGGCCACGTATGGCGCTCCGCTGCGGCTGCGCGTGGAAAACCAGTTGGGCTACAAGATGGTGAAGTGGATTGAGCGCGTGGAGTTTGTAGAGACAGAAAAGATGGTGGGCAAGGGCGAAGGCGGCAGCAACGAGGATGAGGAGTACTTCGATCTGCTGCCGAATATCTGATTGGGAATTTTAGAAATCAGCGAAGGTTGATTCGCGGGCAGCGAAATCCACGGCCGAGTTCCCACCCTTGCGGCAAAGAAAAAGCGCCGCAAGGATGGGGCAACCCTCGGCGCCGCTTTTCCACATTTGGGTGCGGGACGTGCACCGCTTTCCGGCGAGGCGGTGTGCGATAGGCTGGAAAGCGGAATGACGGTTTGCACGATTTGCGGTGGGGTGGGGCTGGTTCGAGTGATGGACGGGGCCGGGCGCTGGGTGAGCCGGCCATGCGAGTGCCAGGTAATGGAGCGGGAGGCCCGGCGGCTGGCCGCGGCCCACATCCCGGAGCGCTACCGGAACTGCACGCTGGACGCCTTTGATCCCTCGTATCCCAGCGCGGATGCGTCACTCAAGAAGGCATTGCAAACGGCTCGGCAGTTCGCCGAGACCTATCCGGTGGATACGGCAGGGCGCGGATTGCTGTTTGTGGGCACCGTGGGATTGGGGAAAACCCACCTGGCGGTCGGCGTGTTGCAGCGGCTGGTGCGCGAACGGGGAGCGCGGGGCCTCTTTTGCGATTATCGGGAGCTGCTCAAGAACATCCAGAACAGCTACAACCCGCAAGTGAATTTGACCGAACTGGGACTGCTGAAGCCGATCTTCGCGGCCGAGGTGCTGGTGCTGGACGACCTGGGCGCGCAGAAGCCGAACGAATGGGTGTGGGACACGGTAGCCCTGATTTTGAACTCGCGCTACAACGACAAGCTTTCCACGATCATCACCACCAATTACGCCGACCTGCCGGCGGGCGGGGGAGCCAAGACCGACGCCGAACGCGCCGCGCGCGAGCCCACCCTGGGCGACCGGATTGGCGATCGAATGCGGTCGCGGCTGGCCGAGATGTGTGTGCGCGTGGAGATGCGGGGCGGCGACTTCAGGCAATCGGTGGGGCGGGCGCGGTTTGGGTGAAAAAGCAGGGACCAGGGAATAGGGACAAGAGACCAGCGAGAAACTACCAGAACAGCCACAGCGTAGCCAGGAGCAACAACATCGCAGCGATCGTCCAGCCCTGATAGGCGCGGTCTGCCAACCGGATGGTCTTTGGATCGGCGGCTGTGTGGCTGGGTGGCGCGCTGGCAGTGGAGCAAGGGGAGGGTTGCATTGGCTGGCCTGCCTTTCAAATCCCTTTCTGCAGATTTACGCTTCGATCAAGCTTCGAGTTCCTTGTTGTTTGTTCCGGTTCGTGTTAGTGAAGCGCCGGAGGTTGCATCGTTGCGGCTCGCAAGCCGATCAATCTCTTGTCCACTTAGACGCACGAGGTTTGTGCCGGATTCATGGAAGTGTTAGAGATTCTGTCAAAAGTTGTCGCTGAAAAAGGATGGGAAGCGTGTGATGATTCTGCGGGTCGCATTGCGCTGGGATTTGGGAATGATCGCGTGAAGAACGGGTGTACAATTTCGCTCGTGAGTACAGGTCCGCAACTTGTGCGTCCACAGGCGGCGCAGGAGCGCAACTGGCTGCCCATGGTGGTGGCCGCCGCAATCGTGCTGGCCGTGCTGGTCGGGTTGATTTTCGTTCTTGGGCGCGGAAAAAGCGGACCGGCTGTGACTCCGATCTCCGCACCGGCCGATCCTTACGCGACGAGCCTCGCGATCAGCGGACTCCAGATGAGCGAGTCGCCGATCGGAACTGGCGGCAAAGTGACGTACCTAGACGGACGGATCGCCAACAATGGAAGCCAAACGGTGACCGGAATTACCGTGCAGGTCATTTTCCGTGATCCTGCGCATGAAGTGGCGTGGAACGAAACCCAGCCGTTGCGGATCATTCGAACGCGGGAACCGTATATCGATGTCGAGCCGCTCGCGGCAACCCCGCTCAAGCCGGGCGGCGAACAGGATTTTCGGCTGATCTTCGATACGGTGCCGCAGGAGTGGGATGGCGCTTTTCCGGAGATTCGGATCATCCACGTGGATTCCAAATAGGACCCGTGGGTCTCCAAAATACGGCCCTCCCATCTATACAAGGTAGAAAATACGCAAAGGTGAAAAATTTACGCGGGAAAACCGGCTTTTTCGGCGGCTGGGCGGCCGAGAGGGCGCTTCGCTAAATCACTCTATTTAAGTAAGATAGACGATTCTTCCCCTGTGCAAACCCCTTTGGCAGCGGCGTTGCAAATGGTAAGGCGTGCGGATAGCAGCGGCTCATGGGAGGTTCTTCCCCCGCTGCGTCCCGAGAGGGGTACAACCCATGAAGAATATTACAAAGATGATGAACTCGTTTCCGCGCCAGCTGGCAGTTCTGACGCTGGCTTCTGCGATTGCAATTCCTGTTTGTGTGGCGCAAGACCAAGTAAACACGGGGACTTCAACGGGAGTGACTTCCCAGAGCACCCCTCCTTCGGCAACACAACAGCAGCAGCCCTCCCCCGAGGCTCAACAGCCGTTAACTCAGTCGAAGGAGGGGTTCTGGGGCCGGATCTACCCGTTCGCCCGCAAGAAGTGGGTGAAGAGGCAGATTGATCCGATCAACGACCGCCTGACAGAACTGGACGAAGTGAACGCGAAGAATGCGCAGGACATCAAGGATGTGGATGCGCGGGCGCAGGCTGGGATCCGGAGAGCGCAGTCGTCTGCGGACGCAGCGAACCAGATGGCCATGTCGGCCAACTCGCAGGCGCAAAACGCGAGCAATACCGCTCAGCAGGCTTCGAGCCATGTGGACCAGTTGAACGACACGGTCAAAGGTCTCGACCAATACCACCAGATCACCGATTTGGACGTCAATTTCCGCGGCGGAAGCCCGGCGTTGTCGTCCGATGCGAAAACGAAGCTGGATGAGCTGGCATCGAGCCTGACCGGGCGCGATGGCTACATCCTGGAGATGGATGCGCACTCGCCGATGGCAGGCAGCGCGGGCATTCAGAGCTCCGAGCGTTTGGCCGAATCGGTCGAGCGTTATCTCGTAACTGAACACCAGATTCCCGTCTTCCGCATGCACTTTGTGGCCCTCGGCAACCAACAGGCTCCTGCAGCCGGCAGTGATGATCAAAAGCCGGAGCGGGTGAGGACCAGCAGCGTGCATCTGGTATTGATGGAAAACAGTTTGGCGGCCCGGGCAGCAGCGTCACCCCAAAGCGCTACTGCCGCAGCTGGCGCAGAGCAGCCGTAAGATCGCGGCCATCCTCCCCCGAGGCTCTGCTTATGCGTCAACGGCCACCCCGCCGTTAGGCCGCCAACCAAGCTCTCGCAACGCGAGAGAACCAAGGCAACTTGGCCCCCGCCAAAAACGGGGGCCGTTTTTTGTCTGGGGGAGCTTTTTGCAGACCCTATGGTTGCTATCACAGGTCACGATTCGTAAGCTCATATAGAAGGCGGAGCGGAGACCGACCGTGGTCAAGCTGAAGGTGACAGCCATTGGGAATTCTGTTGGCGTTATCTTGCCGGACGACGTACTGGCGCGGCTCAATGTGCGAGAAGGGGACTTCCAGCTCTTGACCGAAGCGCCGGATGGATTTCGGATCACAAGGTACGACCCCGAGTTTGAACAGGAAATGGGAGCTGGCGCGCAAAGTCATGGGTGAACGCCGGGATGCGTTCCGCGAGCTCGCAAAGTGACGACTTCTCTGCCGCACCTCATGATGGTCGATCGCTGAAAGCTGAGAGATGTCAGCTATTTGCTTTTCCGCCGTACAATTGCTCCATCTCACCGATGGAGGCTTTCATGCGCAGGATTCTTCTTGCTACAGTCGTGCTGGCGGTGGTGGCCGGCTTTTCCACTTCCCTCTTCGCGCAGGGCGCGCCGCCGCAATCGAGCGCGGGCCAGCCCTACACCATCGAGTACTACTACAAGTGCCAGTGGGGCCATCAGCAGGAGTTCCTCGACCTGTTTCTGAAGAACCATTGGCCGCTGCTCAAGAAGATTCAGTCGACGGGGCGGATTCTGTCGCTCAAGATCGAGTCGCCGGCGTATCACACCACCGAGGACGGCCGCTGGGACTACCGCGTGACGATTGTCTACAAGAATTCGACCGTGGCCACAAGCTCCAATCCCGACGAAGAGGCGTTGATCAAGCAGCTCTGGCCGGACCAGGAGACCTACAAACGCGAGGAGCAGCGGCGGTTTGAGATTCTGCTCGGGCACTGGGATCTGCCGGTGACGGATATTACGCCGCGGTAGCAGAGAACAGAGAAAAGAGATCAGAGAGAGGAGGGGTCAGCTTCTAGCTTCTAGCTATTGGCTTTTAGCTGGCAGTGGCCAGCTTTTGGCTCCGAAAGGCATGCGTTCTCTGTTCCCTGTTCTCTATTGGCTGTTCTCTCTCCACTTGCGGACGAGGTCCTGAGCGGCTTCGGGCCAGGTGGGGAACTCGAATTCAAATCCGGCATCGAGCAGGCGGGCGGGAACGACGCGGCGGCCTTTGAGGATGAGCTCCGGCTCAGTGCGCAGGAAGATGGCGCCGATGGCGAGCAGGAGCGAGGGAGCGGGAATGGCGTTGGGGACATCCCAAGCTTCACGAAGAGCCGCCATGAATTCGCGATTGGGCAGCGGGTTGGGCGCGGCGAGGTTGATGGTGCCGTCGATTTCTTCATGATCGATGAGAAACTCGAGGGCGCGGGCGTAGTCGGATTCGTGAATCCACGAGACATATTGGCGGCCGTTGCCCTGGGTGCCGCCCAGGCTGGCGCGGACGAGATTTGAGAGCGCTCCGAAGACGCTGCCGGGAGTGGGGCTGAAGACCAGGGAGGTGCGCAGTGCGATCTTTCGCGTGCGCGGCGTGGGCCTGGAGAAAAATGCGGCCTCCCAGTCCTTAATGAGCTTGACGGTCCAGTCCCATTTCTCAGGAGCGCGCCGGAAGGGTGAGATCTTCTCGCCGCCACCGAGCTCGCCGTTCTCGTCCATGGGCTGGTCGAACTCCGATCCCTGGGACACATGCCGGTAGATGGTTGCCGTGGAGGCATTCATCCACAGGCGGGGCGGATTGGGGAGCATGCCGATGGCCTCATGCAGCAGTTGCGTGGGCCCGATGCGGGAATCGCGAAGTTCACGCTGATTACGCTGGGTGTAGCGGCAATTGACGCTGCGCCCGGAGAGATGGATCAGGACGTCGGCGCCTTCGAGAGTTTCAACCCACGGGCCGATCAATTTTCCATCCCAATGCACTGTCTGCCAGGGCGCGGTGTACGGCCCGCGCGTGAGCACCGTGACGTGATGGCCGCGCTCCTGAAAATAGCCGGCGAGCATTCGCCCCACCTGGCCACTGCCGCCGGGCAGGACGATGCGCAACGCGCGGGTTGGCGGCATGCACGAATCCATCATGCAAACAGCGTAACGCGCCGGAGCGGAGCCGCTGGATGTTTCGCTTGAAGATTCACGGGAATGGTGCGGGGCTGGAGACCCGCACGACAGCCGGACTCCACCCCAATGACGAAGACCTGTCATTGGGGACCCCGGACTGGAGTCCGGCGCTACATCAGTCCGGCGCTACGTCCAAGTCCGGCGCTACATACCTATTGGCGCGGCGGCATCGGATAGTGTTGCATGTATTGCCGCATGCGGTGGACGCGGACCTCATGGACGATGAGGAAGATTACGAGAAAGACGACCAGCAGCGGTCCAAAGAATATCCACGGTGAGAACATGACGCGATTGTGGCCGATGGAGACGGACGTTGGCGAGTGGACCACGCCGAACATCGCGACCACGTCCTTGCGCACCGAGACATTCTCGCCCAGTTGAACAGAGCCGAAGAACGAAACAAGGTCGCCCCCGATGTAGGAGTTGTCGGCGGCCGAGACGCTGCCGAAAAAGCTGACCACGTCATGGTGCGCCATGCCGTTGAGGCGCACGCTACCGAAGAAAACGACGATGTCGCCGTTGACATTGCCATCGACGCTCACGCTGCAGAAGAAGCAGACGGCGTCCTTCACCGGTTGGCTGGGAGTGACGTTGATGTCATTGAAAAACTGGACGGCGTCCTGATCGGCGTGGGCAGGCACAGCGGCAGCCGCCAGGGCGGCCCCGAGCAAGAAAAGGGCAAGTGATCTCGAACGCATAGGCGCGCACCCTCACTCTAGGGTCACTATACGCCGGAGGGGAGGGGAAAGTTCCCTCAGGAGGATGCGGTGTATGCGCCGCCCATCCCCACATCCCTTTCAGAACTGGAAACGCATGGCCAGCTGAATCCGGCGCGGCGGAGCCACCGAGGTGATCTGGCCGTAGGAGGGCGATGTGTCAACGGCATTGATTCCCTGCCCGTTGACATGATTCAGGACGTTGAAGGAGCTTGCGGAAAAGCCCAGGTGGGGAGCTTCATCGGCCTTGTTGGCAGTGATGGCGAAGTCGTGACCCCAGCGCAGGTCAAGGTCCACATAGCCCGGGCCGGTGCGGGAGTTGCGGCCAACGCCGTCAGGTCGCGCGTTGAAGAGGCCGTCGCCGTAGGGGTCGGCTCCCGTCAGTTCGGTCCAGGGCGAGCCGGTGTTGGCGAAGATCCCGGTGGCCAGATTGAGCAGGCTCTTTTGCTGAAAAATCGCGTACATGCCCATGCGTTGGCGGCGGTCGTAGCCGGAGTTGGACCACTCGTCCTCAGGATCGTATTGGTTCTGCGGATACCAGTTGATGCCTCCGGTGTTGGACTCGTAGTGCGCCCAGGTGAAGCGGCCAAATCCGGTGAAGTACTTGTTCCACATGCCGCGATAGGAGACGTCGAGGCCGTCGCCCGCGTAGAATCCAGCGGCCTGCATCTGGCGGATGCGGCCATAGCCGGGATCGGGGCGCAGTGTGTACCCGGATTGGGGAGTGGGCGCGTTGGTATCGACCGAGCGGAACATGTCGATGCCGCGCATGGAGTAAACGCTGACGGTTCCCGTGGCGCGCTGGCCGAGCTGCCGCTCAACGGAGAGGCCATAGTGAATCTGGTATGGGATCTTCGCATCGGGCTCAAGCTGAACGAGATTGGGCGGCTGGACGGCAAGCGGAACGCAGTTGGTGATGGGAACGCAGCCTGACGACGGAAGGGTGGCCGGATCGAGTGAGAGAACGATGGAGCGGCGACGCGCGGTGGAGTAACGCTCGAGGTCGAGAAGCGGCCCTCCACCGAAGCGGTCGTAGTAGATGCCTCCTCCGCCACGCATGATGGTTTTTGTCTTTTGGCCGAGGACCCACGCGAACGAGGCGCGCGGCGAGAAGCCGAGGCGGCGCGTCGAGAGAAAGTTCTGCCAGTCGTAGCGAATGCCGGGGGTGATGGCGAAGCGGCCGTTGACCTTGATCTGATCCTGGATGAAGGCGCCCAGTTCCTGCTGGTGATAAATAAAGTGCGTGTCGCCGGTATTGAAAGAAAAGCCGGAGGGAAGCCCGGCAGCGTAGTTCTGGAAAGCCGTGGAGAGAACGGTGACGCCATCGGGGGCGAATGCAGGAGCGAAGGTGTAGGTGCCGAGCTCATTGGTGTGATCGTCATAAGCGCGGCGGCCGATGTGCGGGATGCTTGCGCCCCACTTGACGAGATTGCGGCCGTGCGACCAGGTGACCACGTCGGAGAAGCGGAAGTTGTACTCGGTAGCGAAGGAGTCGCTCTGCGCCGAGCCGGAAAGAAAGTCCCCCGGCAGGCTGATACGCGGTGCTTCGACGGCGTTCTGGTTGCGGCTGGACCAATGCTCTCCGACGAGGGAGATCTGATTGAGCGTGTTAGCAGAGAAGACGGAATCCGCGTGGGCGACAAAGTCATCCTCGTGATAGAGATTGCTGTAGCCTGCCGCAGCCAGCGTTTGCCCGCCGACGCCCTGGTTCTGGCCGTTCCAATCCTCATAGCTGTATTGCAAATAAGCGGAGTGCTTGTCGCCGAACTGGTGCGCGGCGCGGAGGCTGAATTCGGTGTCGCGCGTAGGCGCCGGCACGTTTGCATTGAAGGCTCCGCTGGGGTCTGCGGCCGTGGGCGCAACGGTGGCGCTAACCACTGCATCGAGATCTTCTTCCGCACGGTTGAACGAGGCAAGAAAGCTGCTGTTGTGCGAGTGAGGGATGGGGCCGGTGGCGCTGCCTTCGTAGATGCGGCGCTGCTCGGACGGCTTTGAGGGCGCGAGGGCGTTTTGCGCGTTCAGCGCTGAATCGCGGAAGTAAAAATTCAATTGGCCGTGGTAGTGCTGGGCAGCGGACTTGGTAATGATTTCGATCTGGCCGCGGCCGGGATAGTAGTAGCGCGCCGAGTAGGGATCCTGGTTGATGCGCACTTCCTGCACCGCGGAAGCCGACACGGGAACGCGATTCGCCTCAACGCCATCGACCAGCAGACCGGTGCCCCCGGTGGCGGCGACGTCAGAGTCGAGGAATGCGCCCATCGCAGAGACGAAATCGTTGTCGAAGATGGGCAGGGCCTTGAGGTCATCGGCGGTCATCACGGAGGTGTCGCGATTCTCGTCGGTCTCAGTGAGATCCTGGCTGGATTCGGCGCTGACCACGACATCCGCGGAAGTTGAAGCGATGGGAAGTACGACGCGAGCAACTGCGAGGGCCTGCGCTGCGGAAGCAGAAGAAGGAGCGCTGCCGGGAGTTGCGACCGTGACTTGAGTCTGAACGGTTTTGAATCCGGCCTTCGAAACCACGAGCGTGTAGACGCCGGTGTGAGGTGCGGAGACTTGAAAACTGCCGTCAGCGGCCGAGCTGGATTGGGCGACGACCGCTCCGTTTGCATCGAGCAGGTTGATGTCGGCGCCGAGAATGATGGCGCCGGTCGAGTCAACGACCGTGCCGTGAAGAATTGGCGTCGGCGATGGGGTCTGGGTGGGAACGTTTCCACCGAAGGCCCCGGCAGGCAAGAGCAGTAGAAAAACCAAAGCAAGAGAGCGCATAAAAAAGACCATCAAAAAAAGCGAAAGTTGAAACAAAAGCCAAACGAAGTTAGTTGACGGCTTGCTCGCTGTGATGGCCAGGCACAAAAATCACTGCTGCCGTTTTGCCTCGGACGCTCTGATCCGTTGAATTCCCGGTCAGGTTTCTGCATCAATTTTACGTGGGATTCAGCGCCTGCGTCCACTCGGCGGCGGAATCGACGAGAACATCGGGAGGCGTATCGTGAAGCGTCTGCGGGCCGAAGCCGAAGGTACAGCCGAGAGACCACGCCCCGGCGTTGCGCGCGGTCTGCACGTCGACCTGGCTATCGCCGATCATCACTGTCTCATCGGGCGTGGTCCTGGTCTCTTCCATCAGCGAGCGCAGGCCGAAGGGATCGGGCTTCTTTTGAGGAAAACTGTCGCCTCCATATATATGCAGGAAGTAGCCGGCAAGGCCGAGCCCCTCGCAAATGCCGCGCGCGGGCCGGACCGGCTTGTTGGTGAGCACCGCCATGATGCGTGCGGGACCGCCGGGGGCGTCGTGCAGCTCGTGCAGGGCCTTCAGCGCGTCCAGGACGCCTTCGTAGGCGTAGGTGAAATCGAGCTTGTGCTCGCGGTAATACTGCAGAAAGAATGCGTAGGCTTTTGAGAAGAATTCTTCGTCGATTTTGTCGGGAGTGGACCTGGAAGCGAGCGCCAGTGCGCGGCGCATGAGCGTGGGCGCGCCATTACCGACGAAGCCGGCAATGGCGGGGTCGGGCAGCGGGCTGAGGCGAAACTCGGTGAGGGCTGCGTTGACGCTGTTGCACAGGTCCTGCGCCGAATCGATGAGCGTGCCGTCGAGATCGAAGACGAGCAGCTTCAATCGCTCCACAGGAATCGTGCGAAAAACGCGGATCATAGGTCTAGTGTAAAGGCCCTGAGGCGCCACGGCGTGGGCCTGCCCGCCGCTGTAGACTAAGCAGGCACAAGCGCAGAAAGGAGTTCCTTAGTTGAACAAGCATTTCACAATCCTGACGGCGCAGCTCGTATTTGCCATTGGCCTGGGCAATCTTGCCGCGCAGCAATCGCGGCCGGTTTTCGTGAGCGAACCCGCGGCAGAGCGGATCGCCAACCTGGATCTTCTCAAGAAGGAAGTCAGGGAGTATCACGACTGCACGTGCAAGTGCGGCTGCTATGCGCACGACGTTGATCTCGAGGCCGATCGCGCGATCGCGTATCTGCGCAAGCGTGTCGCGCATCGCGGGCCCAATGAAAAGCTGGCCCTGATTCTCGATATCGACGAGACCACGCTCTCCAATTACGTGGAAGAGACCGGCGCGGACTTCACTTACAAGCCAGCGGTATTCGATGCATGGGTGCAATCGGCACAGGCTGCGGCCATCCCAGGAACGCTGCGGCTTTACCAGGAGGCGCAAAAGCTGGGCGTGAACATCTTTTTCATCAGCGGCCGGACCGAGAACGAGCGCGCGGCGACCGAACGCAATTTACGCGCGCAGGGCTTCGACAAGTGGAAGCTGCTCGTGATGTGGCCGGTCGCGCACGGAAATCAGACAGTTGGTCGATTCAAGGCGGTTACTCGCGCCGAGATCGCAGCCCAGGGCTACACGCTTGCGCTCAACGTAGGCGACCAATGGAGCGACTTGAAGGGCAAGCCGGAAGCCGAGTATTCAGTGAAATACCCCGACCCGTTTTACTTCGTACCGTGAGCCCTGCCTTCCGCTTCGGCGCGCCATAGAATGCGCGCGGCGGGTTTCGCGTGGAGGCGGGCGACGATCTTCGGCTTGAGCCACAGCCAGAAACCGCTAAGCAGGACGACGGGGAAGGCGATCCAGCGCGTAAACTAGGCCGCCTGCGGGATGTGCTCCACCGGGCCGTAGAGAAAACCGAGGATCGGAATGCTCAACACCAGGTGGAGCAGACGAATCGTGTCGCGTTCGCCCCATCCTTTCATGAGAGTGCCTCCTGGCGAGCAGGCTCGGGAAGGCGCGAAGGCAACGCAAAGCCGACGGCGATCATCCAGATGAAGCCCGGGAAGCGGGTGAGCGGAATCAGCGCCATGGCCGGGCGAAATTCGAAGCTGAACCAACAGAGGACACCGATGACGGCCAGAACGAGACCGAAAATGGGGGATCCATCGAGGGACCAGGCGGCGAAACAGCAGAGGCACCGAGACGCCTGCCATGAGCAGTGCGAAGGGAACGGAATAGCCGGGTCCACCGAGGACGAAATTAAGAAAACGAAGCGCGGAAGCGAGAGGGCCGTTCTCTGCTACGGCGGGAATCGTCATGGTCCACAGGATCGCCGAGCTGGCCATGGTGAGAATGGCCGTGGTAAAGCCGCCAAAGAGCGCGATCCTGGTTCCGGCGGCGCGCACACCAAAGAATTCGAGACGGCTGACGATGGTCGCCGTAAAAATACCGAGCGGGAAGGTTGAGCCAAAATGCAGGAAGGCGCACAACAGGGCCGCGTCGTGACGTTGTGCGAGGAAGGCGAGAACGGATTCGGGCGAAGCAAAAGGGAGGGAAAAGCTGGGGCGCCCGCCAAAGTAGGTGACGGGATAAAGTCCGGCGCAAAAGAGCAGGGTGAAGACGATTGCCAGGGTGCCGAGATGCGGGCTGGGATGACGCTGGCCGGCAGGGGGTGCGGGGTTGGGGTTTGCCATGGATGACCTCCTTGGTCATTCTAATGGGAAATCATTACATAGTGTAATGATTATTTCATGCAAGAATGGATTCATGAATTCAAGAGAAACCAAAACTCCGCCGATCACGGTGGCATTTCTGCTGGCGCAGGTGGGAGGGCGGGCTGCCCAGGAGTTTGCCAAGGCATTAAGCCCGCTGGAATTAACTCCGCCGGATGCGGGCATTATGCGCCTGCTCAACTTATCGCCCGGCATCAGCCAGCAGGAGCTGGCCCGCAGGCTGGGCATGCATGCCAGCCGCCTGGTGGCCGTGATTGACGCGATGGAAGAGCGAGAGCTGGTGGTTCGCGAGGCAAACTTGAGCGACCGTCGGCTGTACTCGCTGCAATTGAGCGAGGCCGGCCGCGCCGCCCTGAACGCGATCGCCCGCATAGCGAGGGAGCACGACGAAAGATTCTGCGCCGGGCTCAGCGAAGATGAACGCAGCCAGTTGCGAGGCTTGCTGGAGAAGCTGGCGTTGAAACATGGGCTCGCGCGGGGGATTCATCCGGGATATCGGACCCTTCGGAGCTCGAATACGGAGAATTGCCCACCGGGGCAGAGCGGCAGCAAGGAGCGGGCGGAGAATGGATGATTCGCGCGCCCTATTTGCCTAGTGGATGCGAATGCTGCCCGACCCGGTTGCAATGTGCATCATCGGGCCGCCACCGCCGATCTTGCCTGTCAGATGATGGCGTTCGATCGTCCCCTGCGTCGTGATTTCGCGATCGCAATGAACGTTTCCCGAGCCGGAGCCGGCATCGATGGTCAGGCCCACGTTGCCAGTCCAAACTTCAACGCTGCCTGCGCCGGTGTCGATGCGCCATTGCGCGTCCGGCGTTCCGCCAGCTTTGATGCTGCCCGAGCCGGTATGCGCGCGCAGGCCACCATGGAGGTTCTTCAGCTCAATCGAGCCTGACCCGGTTGATGCGGTCACATCGCCCTTACCCGCTTGTTCGCCGTAGATCGTGCCCGAACCGGTGGACAGAGAGAATCCGCCCTGCAGGCCGGTGGCCCGGATGGAGCCGGAGCCTGTGCCTATTTTGGAGTCGGCGCCGACGCCATCGTCGGTCACGTTACCCGAGCCTGCATTGGCTTTCAAATACGAGTCAGGCGGCGCCTCTATCTCATAATCGATGCCGGTGTTTCGCAGCCTTCCCTCGTGCACCCCGATGCGAACAATGTTGCCGGTCTGCTCGATGGGAGGATGTGACGCAATCTCCCGCACCTGGTCGTCGTTTCCGCCCCAACTGGATTTGACGCGCCCGAAGATATGCACGTGGCCCGCGGGACCGGCGGTGAGATGAATTGAGCCCGAGCCCGTGGCCACGGTCAGGTCCACCCGGCCACTGACAGTCAAGTCGCGGTCAAATGTCGCCTCGGCGGACCATGCCGGAGCCGCTGCAAGGGCCGCGAACAGTGTTGAGGCCGCGATTCCCGCAAGAAGCTTTTTCATGCCCATCCCTCGATTCTTTCCCGCTCGTTTTGATGCGCACCCTGCCCTTGAGCAAACTACGCAACGGATGCATCTCCAGTTCCCGGAGGCGGCGCAAGCGGCCAGTGTGTGGACCCTGCTTCAAATGTACGCCGGTGGGTTGGATGGCAGGCATCCGGCGAATGCTATTCTCTGACCGGGATGCACGAACTTCCGCTGTTCAAGCCGGTCGCAGTGGCCATGCTGATCCTGGCCAACGCCTATTTTGTGGCTGCCGAGTTCGCTCTGGTTTCGATCCGCGAGACCAGGGTGGAGCAGTTGCTTGCCTCACGCGTGCCAGGGGCGCGAGCGGTGCGGCGCCTGCAGCAGAATCTCGACGACCTGTTGCCGGCCGTGCAGCTTGGGGTGACCCTTTGCTCGCTGGCACTGGGCTGGGTGGGCGAACCGCTGGCCGCGCAGATTCTTGAGGGTTGGATGGGCGGGCTTCCCCACGCGAAGATCTATGCGCACGTGACCGCCGTGGTGGTGGGATTCGCGCTAATTACCTACTTCCACGTGGTGGCCGGCGAGCTGGTGCCCAAGGGACTGGCCTTGCGCCGCGCCGAGGCGCTGGCTGTGGCGATTGCGCCTCCCATGCTTGCGTTCATGGCAGTAGCGCGCCCCGCAGTTCGCCTGCTGAGCCGGTCGGCGGCGATAGTTTTGCGCGGCTTCGATATTCCCTCCTCTGAACGCGCCGCGAGCGTCCACTCCCCTGAGGAGCTGAAGCTGATTGCGACCGCGGCGCGGCGCCTGGGCCTGCTGCCCGAGTTTCAGGAAGTGCTGGTACACCGCGCCCTGGAACTGAGCGACGTGCAGGTGCGGGAGATCATGACTCCACGGCAGAAGATCTTTTCTCTACCTTCGAACATGTTGCTTGAGGAGGCGTACGCACGCGTCTTCAGCCGGCATCATTCGCGCATCCCGGTGTATGACGCGGGCCGCGGTCCCGAACAGATTGTCGGCGCAGTGTATGCCCGGGACCTGGCGCGGCTGCTTTATTTCGGAAGGTCGGCCACATCGTCGCCCATCACTCCGCAGACTGGACTGCGCCTGGCGCAGATCATGCACGAGGTGTTGGTTGTGCCCGAGACAAAATCTGCACTGGACTTGCTGCGCGACTTCAAGCAGAACCGGCGGCACCTGGCGATCGCAGTAGACGAGTACGGCTCGACTGTAGGCCTGGTGACCGCGGAGGACGCGATTGAGCAGCTCGCAGGTGAGTTGGAAGATGAATTCGATACATCCCCGCATCCCGTGCTGAGCAGTGCGGGAGGCGCGGTGCTGATGGACGGCACCGTAAACCTGCGTGACCTGGAGACACAGATGAAATGGAGCCTGCCGCGCGACGGCGGAGTGGAAACCCTGGCCGGGTTCGTGCTCGCGCAGCTTGGCCACATTCCCGAACCGGGAGAATCGGTGGAGTATGAAGGGCGGCGGATGACGGTGACGGAGATGGAGGGACGCCGGATTGCGAAGATTCGTGTGGAAACGGTTGAGCCGGCGCTGCCTGCGACGGAGTGAACATTAGAGCGGTTTCGGAAATACTGTGTCCAGTCAAAGCGACACTCAGGGTTGTCGCTCCCTGGGGGTCGCGACAACTTGGCTGGTTTGAGCGCGGATATACCATTTCCGAAACCGCTGTAACGGCACAAGTCTTGGAAATCCGGCGGTTTATCGTGTTCCGGGGCGTGGAATTCTGGACAGCGAAGGGCGCCGGCGGTAACTTGAAGATTGTACGGTTTTGTGCACGATGACTTCCCCAATCAGCACTCGAAATTATGGCGTTCTTGCGGCCGGTCAGGCCGTCGAATCGTGGACTTTGAGCGGCCGCGGCGGACTGGTGCTGGAGGTTATTACATTGGGTGGGATCGTGACACGGGTGCTGGCGCCCGGGCAAGACGGGAGGCTTGAGGACGTTGTTCTGGGCTTCAACGATCTGGAGTCGTATGTCGCGGGCCATCCATATTTCGGCGCAATCACGGGACGCGTGGCTGGGCGCATTGCCAATGCGGCTTTTGCGCTCGACGGCAGAACCTATCAACTTGCGCGAAACGATCCGCCGAATCATCTTCACGGAGGAGTCGAAGGGCTCGATAAACGAATCTGGCACGCGGCGGCGGTGAACCGCGCGGATGGCGCACCGTCATTGCGGCTCACGTATCGAAGTCCAGATGGCGAAGAAGGGTATCCGGGAAACGTGGATGTTGCGGTGACCTATACGGTGACGGACAACAATGTTTTTCTGGTGGAGACGGAAGCGACGAGCGACCGGACGACTCCGTTCAGCCTGACGCACCACTCGTATTTCAACCTGGCCGGAGAAGGCTCGGGGACCGTGGCCGATCATCAAATTGCGATTTTCGCGGATCAATTTGTGCCGGTCGATAAGTATTTGACGCCGATCGGGCGCATTGAATCGACGAAGCGCCACGGGAACAACTTTCGCCAGGCTCGGCGGCTCAGCGAGGCGATTCCTTCGCTGTTTCAGCAGCACGGCGATCTGTACGCATTGCCGGAGCATGGGAAGCAGGAGCGGGTCGTGGCAGCGCGCCTCGAAGAGGATGGCAGCGGGCGCGCATTGACTGTGTCGACGACGGAAAGGTATCTGCAGTTCTATACGGGAAGCCATTTGAACGGCGCTCGCGCAGGAAAGTCAGGGAAGGCGTATGCACCTTTTTCGGGCGCCTGCCTGGAGTGTCACGGGTATCCTGATTCTTCGAATGCGGCGCTTCGCAAGGACACGCTTTTGCATCCCGGCGAAACGCAGCGGCACTCGACGGCCTACGCATTTTCAGTGAAGGGCAACGGCGCCCGAACCATCGGCCACACCCAATAGCACGGAGGAAAAGTCTAAGCCATGCAAGCGAGGCAACCATGAGCCAAAACGCTGCGATTCTCGAGAAACCGGTTCCCCGCCCCGACTACAGTTTGACCGGCGTGAATTCCACGCTGGCGATTGAGAAGGGGCTGGCCGAGGCCGATTGGTACCAGTGCCAGGTGCCGCGCGCGACGATGCGCGAGCTGCTGGTGCGGCGCGACGGGCCGGCGATCCGCGACACGATTCTGTGGTTCGTGCTGCTCGTTGGATTGGGCATTTTGACGTGGAAGATGTGGGGCACGTGGTGGGTGGTGCTTCCCTATGCCATGTACGCGGTGCTTTACGGCACCAGTTCCGATTCACGTTGGCATGAATGTGGCCACGGAACCGCGTTCCGATCCGACTGGATGAATATCGCGATTTACGAAATCGCGTCGTTTATGGTGATGCGAGAATCTGTGCTCTGGCGCTGGAGCCACAACCGTCACCACAGCGACACCATTATTGTGGGGCGCGACCCGGAGATTCAGGTTCCCAGGCCGCCGGATCTTCTCGCGCTGGTTCTGAGCCTTTTTGCCGTGGGCGTCTATCGCATCCATTTCACGAGCCTGGTCCGGCACGCGCTGGGACGTATCCCCGATAGTGAACGAAGTTTTATTCCCGAAACCGAGTTTGCGAGGGTCTATCGCAACGCGCGAATCTATCTGGCAATCTATGCGGTGGTCATTATTGGAGCTGTCCTCTGGCATAGCTGGATTCCGATCTTCTTGTTTGTGCTGCCGCAATTCTTTGGTACGTGGCTCATGATCATTCATAACACCCCGCAGCACGCGGGACTGGCGGAGAATGTCCTTGACCATCGGCTCAATTGCCGCACGGTCTATATGAATCCCATCAGCCGGTTCATCTACTGGAACATGAATTACCACGTGGAACACCACATGTTCCCACTGGTGCCATATCACGCGCTGCGCCGGCTGCATGCGACGGTGAAGGACGATTGCCCTCCACCATATCCCTCCATCCTTTCTGCGTGGCGCGAAATTCTTCCAACTGTTTTGCGCCAAAGGAAGGATCCCGCATACCACGTAAAGCGCAAGCTGCCCGAGCCTAAGGCGCGGACGCGCGAAGCCTGCTTCGCGTCAGAGGCTGAGCCCGACGCCGGGGGCTGGGTTCAGGTGTGCGCCGCCACGGACTTGCGAATTGCGGATGCCATCCGCTTCGACCATGCGCGCAAGACGTATGCGCTCTACCGCGACGAGGAGGGCAAGCTTTACGCGACGGACGGACTCTGCACGCACGGCAATACGCATCTTTCAGACGGACTGGTGAAGGGCGGCATTATTGAGTGCCCGAAACACAACGGCCGATTCCATCTGATTGACGGGTCGCCGGCACGGGCGCCGGTCTGCCGCGGCCTGGCCACGTATCCGGTGGTGGAGCGCGATGGCCGGATCTTTGTGGACGTGGTGCATGCGGGCGGCGTGGGAGCGCGCGCGCATACGACCTTCAAGTTTCGCGTGGTCAGCAACCGGAGCGTGGCCACGTTTATTAAGGAGCTGGTGCTGGAACCGGAAACTGCCGCGGAAGACGGCGCGGCTGCACTTGCATTCACGCCCGGCGATTATCTGCAGCTGGACATTCCGGCGTACGATTCGATTCGCTTCAGCGAGTTTGATATTCCGGAGCCCTTCGCGACGGTGTGGAAGAACCAGCATGTTTTCGATCTGGAAGCACGGAACCCGCAGCCGGGGAAGCGCAACAACTACTCGCTCGCCGGGAACCCGCGCACGGAGCGGCAACTGCGGTTTAATGTGCGCATCGCCACGCCACCGCCTGGCCAGGACTGCGCGCCGGGCGTGGGATCGAGTTACGTGTTCAGCCTGAAACCAGGCGATATGGTCACGGCGATCGGCCCGTTCGGCGATTTTCACATCAAGCCGACGCAGCACGAGATGGTGTACATCGGCGGCGGAGCGGGCATGGCTCCGCTGCGCGCGCACCTTTCGCACCTGCTTGAAACCGAAAGCTCGGCGCGCAAGATCACTTACTGGTACGGCGCGCGCTCGCGGCAGGAGATCTTTTACGAGGAGTACTTCAGAAAGCTCGAAGAACATCATCCAAATTTTTCGTTTCATCTGGCGCTTTCGTCGCCGCTAGAAGACGACAACTGGATGGGGCCTGTCGGGTTCATTCACGAAGTGGTGCTCGAACAGTACCTGCGCGACCATCCCAATCCTGAAGCGGCGGAGTATTATCTTTGCGGGCCGCCATTGATGATCAAGGCGTGCAACCGGATGCTCAAGTTGCTCGGCGTTGCAGAGAAGCAGATTGCGTACGACGAATTTTAACGATGACGGATCCAGACAACAGCAGCACCATTCAACCAGGCGATACGCGACTGCGCGTGTACATGAACATCCAGGCGCTGGACAGCATGCCGCAGAAGCCGGCGGGCGGATTGCAGGCGGTTCGCGACGCCGGCTACGAAGGCGCGCAGTTTATCCAGCCGATCGATCATTCACGCAAGAACCAGGCGCAAGCCATGGGCCTGGGTGTGTGCGGCAGCGGGCGCATGAATACGCCGGCTGAAGCAGCACCACTGGCGAAGGAAGCTCGCGAAGAAGGGCTGGAGTGCCTGACGCTTCACGTGGGTTGGGGCACGGAGAGCGATGATGAAGCCGGCAAGTTGATCGGCGCCGTTCTTGACGCGTCGGTGAAATACTCGGTTCCGCTCTATCCCGAGACGCACCGCGCCACGATCTTTCAAGACCCCTGGCGGACGGTGCAATTTCTCACGCGTTTTCCTGAGCTCGAATTCAACGGGGATTTTTCGCACTGGTACACGGGAACCGAGATGGTGTACGGCGGCTTCGAGAACAAGCTGGAGTTCATCCTGCCGGTGCTGCGCCGCATCGGATTCCTGCACGGCCGTATCGGGAACCCAGGCTGCATGCAGGTGGACGTTGGTGACGGCAGCGCGGAGGGGCGTCCCTATGTTGATCACTTTCGCGCGCTCTGGACCGAGTCGTTCCTGGGGTTCCTGCGCAGGAGGCCATTGCTCGACCGGTTCTGCTTTGCGCCCGAGCTGCTGGGACCGGAATATTACTATGCGCGGGTCTTCGGGGGCCGGGAAGAGTCCGATCGCTGGCAGCAGTCGCTGGTCCTTGTGCGCATTGCGCGCGAGTGCTTTGCCGAGGCGCGGCGGCGCTGGACGTGCGAGTCCTAGGGCGGTTTCGGAAATACTGGGTCCGGTCAAAGCAATGGCCTAGGTCGGCGCTTCTTCCACCCCACGGACGAAGACCTGTCCGCGGGGACCCCGGTCTTGGGGTCGCGCCGACTCGGAGGTTTTGAGTGCGGATACACCATTTCCGAAACCGCTGCAGCCAGCCTGACCGCCGCGCAATCGGTTTACCCGGCATATTCTTCATTCATCTCGGGTTCATGATCGGGGCGTGCAATTGCCGCCCACATCGACGAAAATAGAATGGAATGAATTCTTCACACAGTACCGCAGAGCGGTCGGCGCCTGCGCAAACAGAAATCAAAAAGTGGACGGCCGAGGAGTTCGAGCGGCTGGTCTTCGAGTGCAAGCCAAAGGTTGCGGTCTTTGATTGCGACGGAACCCTTTGGAGCGGCGACGCGGGTTATGGTTTCATGGCCTGGACGCTGGAGCAGGGCCTGGTGTCGCGCTCGACCCACGACTGGCTTGACAACCGATACCGCGCCTATCGCGGAGGCAATGTGAGCGAAGATGCGATGTGCGGGGAGATGGTGCAGATGTACGCGGGCCTGCGCGATGAGGAATTGCGCGCTGCGGCTGCGCGCTACGTAGATCTCTTCGTGCGCAAGCGCGTGTTTCAAGAGATGGCCGCGCTGGTGGCCAGGATGCAGCAGGCCGGCATCGAGCTGTGGGCAGTGAGCTCGACCAACCGCTGGGTGATTGAGGAAGGTTTGCGCGATTTCGGGATTCCAGGCAAGCGCATTCTGGCGGCAGAAGTCCGCGTCAAAAACGGGATCATTACCGGCGAGTTGATTGACGTACCCACGGGCCCGGCGAAAGCGACCGCGCTGAAGCGCGCAGGACTGCCCGCTCCGGATGAGGTATTCGGCAACTCGGTGCACGACCTGGCGATGCTGGAGATGGCGCGTTGCCCGTTCCCGGTGAATCCGTCGCCGGCCTTGCTTGAAGCGGCGGCGAAGAAAGGCTGGGGCTACTACAGGCCGCAGGCCGCCGAAGGCATTGAGGCTGGCGTGGCGGGAGAATCGGGCCTGATCTCCTGAACGGCTACGACTTCAGCGTTCGGGACGCAGGCTGAATTTCCGCATCGAGGATACCAATTCTTTCGCATGTGATCTCTTTTCCCTCGTTTACACTCGAGTTGTGGAACAGGAGCAGCAAATGGCCAAGACGCATGCCCCGGGTCCCGCTCTGCGCTTTGTGGCAGCCGCGCTGATTGTGCGCGACAAGGAAGTACTGATCGGCCAGCGGCGTGCGGATCAGCCGATGGCCTCATTATGGGAGTTTCCCGGCGGGAAGATCGAGCCCGGCGAAAGCCCGCAGCAGGCGCTGGTCCGCGAGCTGTCTGAAGAGCTTGGCATCGACGCCGAGGTCGGCCCCGCCGTTACGCGCATCCGCCACCACTACCGCCGAGGCGGCGCCGTGGACCTGCAGTTTTTCGCGGTGCGGGCATTCGCAGGCGAGATCAACAACCAGATCTATCAGCAGGTGCGCTGGGTCAGGCTCGAAGACCTGCCCGGCTACGATTTTCTGGCCGCCGACCGTGGGTTGATCAAGGATCTGGCGGCGGAAAAGTATTTGTAGAGCCAGCCTTCAGCTGTCAGCTATCAGAATTCAGCTCTCAGCTCTCACCCTTCAGCTTTCAACTTCCACAAGGACCGATATTCACCGAGCCAGGTTGAAGCGCGCCTTCAACGCTGCGATGCAGTAGTGGCTCCCGGCGCGCACCGGCAGTGCCCTTGTTTTTCGGCTATCATTGATTCCTCTTTCAAGTTCATATTCAACTTGTTCGATCGAGGTGAAGCATGTTCAGCATTCACAATTTCCGCAGAATGCTTGGGCGCGCGGCCGGCGGCCTTTCGACTTTCGCGTTTGCGGCTTCCTTAGCGCCTGGCCAAGTGCCCGGTAGCAACACCGCGCAAAATGCGGCCAACGCGCAAGCTGTCGGCGATGAAATCAATCAAGGAGTGCAGGCCTACAAGAGCGCCCGGTACGACGAGGCAGTCGATGATTTCAGGAAGGCAGTTGAGCTTGACCCCAACAATGCGACGGCCAAGCTTTATCTGGGCACCGCCCTGGCGCAGAACGTTGTTCCCGGGTTGAATACACCGGAGAATCTGAAAACCGCGGAGCAGGCGATCCGCATATTCCAGCAGGTTCTGGCGAAGGATCCGCACGATGTGAACAGCATGAAGCAGATTGCTGGCATCGATTTTGCGATCAACAAGCTGGACGACGCCAAGGAATGGCAACAAGGTGTGCTCGACGAGAATCCAGCGGATGCCGACGCGGCCTACACGATCAGCGTCATCGACTGGACCGAAGCGCACAAGAACGCGCTGAAGGCTCTGCAAGCAGCCGGCTTAAACGACGATGGGCAGGGCAACGCCAAGGCGCCAGCCACGGCGTTGCGGAGGATCAAGGAGCAGAACGAAGCCCTGGTCGCGGAAGCTCTTCAATATCTGCAACAGGCAATCGAAGACCGGCCCGACTATTCCGACGCGATGGTTTATCTGAATCTCGTGTACCGGCGCAAGGCAGATCTCGATTGGGACAATGCCGCTGCCCGCGCGGACGATTTAGCTAAGGCCGAGGAATGGACCCATAAAGCGCTCGCTGCGCGCAAGACCAACGAAGAGCGAAAAATGGCCAAGCCTGCCGCAGAGCAGCCCGACTCATCGCCGCCGTAAGCTGTCAACAGGCCCGTCGCTCGCTTGTGTCCTCGGTCCCTTGGTCCCTGCCTTCAGTGGCCGGGCATCATGCCCCAGAGCATCGCAAACGTCATGCCGATGACGATAATGCTAGTGGCCCATGCGATCACGTTCCACAGACGTGAGTTCTTGTGCTCGCCCATGAGGTCAGAACGGTTGATGAGCAGCAACATGAGAATGATGACCACCGGCAGCAGCACGCCGTTGAGGACCTGGGAGAGGATGGCGACGTTGATCAACTGCGCGTCAGGCAGGATAAGCACGGTGATGGCTCCGCCGGCGATGAGCAGCGTATAGAGCCAATAGAAGAACGGCGCTTCGCGGAAGTTCTTGTCAACGCCCGACTCGACGCCCAACCCTTCGCAAACGGTGTAGGCCGTGGAGATGGGAAGAATGGAGGCCGCGAAGATGGAAGCGTTGAAGAGCCCGAAGGCGAAGAGGAGGAAGGCGTAATCTCCGGCGAGCGGGCGCATGGCTTCGGCGGCGTCGGCAGCCACCTGGATGGCGCCCATGCCGTGCATAAAGAGCGTGGCTGCGCAGGCCACGACAATGAACCAGGCAATGATATCGGTGAAAAAACAGCCGACGATCACATCGAGGCGCGAGGCCGGATAGTCTTTTACGCCGATTCCCTTCTCTACGATGGACGACTGCAGATAAAACTGCATCCAGGGCGCGATGGTGGTGCCGACCACGCCGATGGCCATGTAGATATACGCCTTATCGCGCCACACTGATCTGGCGGGGAGCTGGACCGTGGCCAGCAGGGACTCGTGCCAGTCAGGCTGGGCAAGGATGCCGGCAAAGATATAGGCGATGTAGACGAGCGAGGCAATGAGAAAGATCTTTTCAGTGCTTTTATAATCGCCGCGAAGTACCAGCGCCCACACCAGCAGCGCGCAGATGGGCACAGAGATGAATTTGGCAACGTGAAAAAGGTGCAGCGAGCCGGCGATGCCGATGAATTCGGTAACGACGTTGGTGTAGTTGACGATTACGAGGAGCCCCATGAGCAGAAAAGTGATGCGCAGGCCGAATTCCTCGCGGATCAGATCGCTGAGCCCTTTGCCCGTGACCACGGCCATGCGGGCGCACATCTCCTGCACCACGATCAGCGCGATGGTGATGGGAATCATGGTCCACAGGAGCGTGTAGCCGTATTGCGCGCCGGCTTGCGAGTAGGTGAGGATGCCGCCGGAGTCGTTATCGACGTTGGCGGTGATGAATCCGGGACCGAGAACGGCCAGAAAGAGAAGGATCCGGATTCGCCAGCGCTTCCACATGCGTACGGGTTCCTATGGTGGATTCATGTTTTGAGAATGATTGCGGATAAAAACTTTCCAAACTGACCATAGCAGGCCAAACACCCTCTTGCGAAGTTCGCTGGCGAAAAAATCCGCCACAATGCTGTGATTCAGTAAGCCGGTTGATTTTCGGGACCGGTCTCTGCGTTCGATGCCGCGATTTACAATACGCTTTCACGGCTCAGTGCCGTGACAGGAGCGACGAATGCAACCTCTGGATGCAAAAGAAACCTTTCGCGGCCGCCGCAGATTGTTGGGCGGGCTCACCGCGGCGACCGGGATTTCTGCCGCCGCGCTGCTGGGCGTGAACTCGCAATCGGCCGCGGTTGCAGAGACAGCGGCTTCGGGAGCTGACGCCCCGGCAGAGCTATTCGCCATGGCGAAGCTACAGAGCTACAAGAATCGCCGCTCCTCAAGCTGGGACCGCACGGGAGGCAACGCGGATTGGGTCACCGTCGATCCGGGCCAGACGGCCACGGTGCTCGATGTGCAGGGCGCCGGCGTGGTGACGCACATCTGGTTCACGATTAATTCGCCGGACCCGATGCACCTGAAGAACCTGGTTCTGCGCGCGTGGTGGGACGGCGAAAGCGCGCCTTCGGTCGAGGTTCCGATCGGCGACTTCTTTGGGCTGGGGCTCGGCGAGTATTTCCTTTACCAATCGGCGCTGCTGGCGGTGGCGCCGATGAAGGCGCTGAATGCGTACTTCAAGATGCCGTTTGCGAGCGCGGCCCGCATCACGGTCAACAATGAGGGACCGCAGCGCGTGCGCAGCTTGTACTTTGCGATCGATTACGTGACGCTGCCGAGCCTTCCCGATGGACTGGGCCGGTTCCATGCGCAGTATCGCCAGGCGACACCGTGCAAAGGCATGGTGAGCGACGGCAAGAATCTGAGCGGGCGCGACAACTATGTATTTCTCGACGCGACGGGCAAAGGGCATTTTGTCGGCGTTACGCAGGCTGTGCTGCAAAATGAGGTCGGCTGGTTCGGCGAGGGCGACGACATGATCTTCATCGACGGTGATTCGATGCCGACCATTAATGGCACAGGGACCGAAGATTACTTCAACGGCGCGTGGGGGTATGGAGGGCAGCAGTTCGCGAACCTGCACCAGGGCGTACCGTACACAGTGGATCCGGAGCGCATCGGCGGCCGCTATTGCCAATATCGATGGCACATCGAGAGCCCGATTGCGTTTGAGAAATCGATCAAGGTGACGATTGAGCACGGCACGGGCAACGACCGATCAGACAATTTCTATTCGACGGCCTACTGGTATCAGACGGAGCCGCATGCTGCATTTCCGGCACTGCCTGCGCCGGCGGATCGGGTGCCCAAAGTGTTTGCGGTCGGCGGGCCAAAGGGAGTGGCGACGGCAGGCTAATTCCCTGCAAACAGGAACATCCTTGATAAAAGCTGCAAATTGTATTGGTTAGCTGATCCGAAAAATACTTAAGTATCCACTTGACAATTTTACGACCTGGAGTGATACTTAAGTAGTTGCTTCACTATTTCCGATCACGGAGAAATTCAATGACCGCAACCGAATCGAGCACCATTCACAACACATTCGTCATCGAGCGCAACTTCCCCCAGCGCCCATCTCGCGTCTTCTCCGCATTCGCACAGCCTGCTCTCAAGCGCCGGTGGTACGCGGAAGGCGATCACGAGATCCAGGATTTCCATATGGATTTTCGTTTAGGTGGAGTCGAAAGGTTCCGTTATCGCTTCAACGAGAGCCACCCGATTGCGGGATCAGAGATTGCGAACGAGAGCACCTACCAGGACATCGTTGAAGAAAAGCGGATCGTGATGACCACCAGGATGGCTCTGAACGGGAAATCGATCGTGGTGATGCTGGCGACGTTCGAGTTTGTGCCCAGGGGTGGCGGCACCGATGTGATTCTCACGCACCAGGGAATATACATGGACTGGCCGGACGGGGTGAAGATGATCGAAATGGGCTGGCGCAGCCTCATTGACCGTCTGGGAAAAGAGCTCGCGGAGTAATTAACAGAGAGGGCACGCGACATGGCGCACCATGGCATCGACCATCATCGCATCGACATCGACCGTCTCTTCCACGCGCTTGGAGACCCGACGCGGCGCGCGATTCTCGACGATCTTGTCGAGAGACCGCAGTCGGTTTCCAGGCTGGCGGAGCCTCTCGGTGTCACGGTTACAGCGGTGATGCAGCACTTGCAAATCCTCGAAGAGGTTGGGCTGGTGCGCACAGAAAAGCTGGGCCGCGTGCGAACTTGCCGGATCGAGCCCGCGGGATTTCGCGCGCTTGAGCAATGGATTCGCGATCATCGGACAGCCTGGGAGCGGAAGCTCGACAAGCTCGGGGAGTTGCTCGCCGAAGAAGACTCGAGTTAGGCCCGATGCGAATGCGCGGTGACGGGAGCAAGTCTGGCTGCGCGTGAGCAGCTATGCGAAGGCGACCGCCGGAACCTGCTCTGCAGGCTCTTCCGCCTCTGCTTGAGCCAGGCTCAGCAGGGACCGGACAACGTCCGCAGCACTGTAGCTTTGCCGGCCGGGGGTCATAAACTGCGCAATCGTATTCAGATCGTCTCCCACGGTAATCAGCGCCGGTTCGACCATCTCATCTTTGCGGACCTGGGCGTAGCCGATGTTGGCGAGAAGGGCGTTGCACAGGCACTTGCGGCCGACGGTATCTTCGAGTTTGCCGCCCTTTGAAACATAGTTTGCCGTCGGTTCGGCCGAGCAGCGATAGGCGATTTTGCCATCGCCCGCGGCATAGGGCTCCCTCAGGTAGCCCAGATCGCAGACCCGCGCCCGTGCCTGGTAAACGCTCGTGTTCGATGAGGTGCATTCAAGCTGCGCAACCTTGAATGGAAATCCGGTGGGCGAGGCCAACGGATCAGTAAAGACCTGGCCCGTACCCGCTGCGGCCTGAGCGAGGAGCCTGTTCTTCAAATCGGGCTGCATGCCGGATTCACGGCTGAAGGCAAACGCGGTTCCCACCTGCACTCCCGTCGCGCCCTGTTCGAGCGCCTCGCGGAGCTTTGCGGGGTTGCCGTATCCGCCAGCCAGCCAAAAGGGCACGCCCAGTTTTCGCAGCTCAGCGATGTCGACCTGGTCGCGCTCACCGTAGACTGGCTCTCCGCCCGCGTTGAGTTGTAGCTTGCCGCGGGGAGGCGCGTTGTGGCCGCCCGCGGTCGGGCTTTCGATCACCAATCCGTCGACGCGGCCAGTGGCGCGCCTCAGCATGGTGGCAGCCAGCGTGTTTGAGGAGACGATGGCGAGAAACTTTGGACGATGAAGCACGGGCAGCGGGCCTTCAGCGAACTCTGCGGGATCGAGGCGCATCTGCATGTCCTGCTCGGCAATCTGGCCCTGCGCCGCGCCGGTAATCGCCAGGCGGTATTCGGCCGCGTGTTGCGCGACAAAGGCGTCAAGCACGCCGGGGATGTGCAGAGGGATGCCCGCGCCCATGAGCACATAGCCCACTCCCGCGAGCATGGCGCCATAGATCGAATACAGGTGAGGCATCTGTACCTTTTCAAGAAAATTGATGCCTACAGGATTCTTGTGACCTTCCTTCGCGAGAAAGACTTCAACGAAGTTGCTGACCATGCACAGCTCAATGAGCTTGCGATGACCCTGCCGCTGGTGCATAGGCAAGGCGGGATATGGAGTGTCCGATGGCTTGCCGCCCGGAACGAAGTACTCGTCCCAGATGCGCCTGGCCATCATGGGAAAAGGAAATGCATCCAGTCCCCTGCGCATGTGCCCGCCCTGGTCGCCATCGGTGAGCCGCCGTACAAAGACGGAATCGAGCGCGGTGCCCGAGACGACGCCAAGTTGGCCGAGCTTTGAGACGGCCTGGGCGAGACGCCAATTGGAGACACCTACACCCATGCCCCCCTGAATAATTCTTGGAAACTGGATCATCCAAGGATTGTTTCACAGATTGGGATTTTTTCTCTGTGATCTTAGTCATTCAAGGCACTAAAGTGCCCGGAAAGCGGGAGGTAGGCCCGGAATCTGGCAGACTGCAGTGGGAATTTAGAGTTTTTCGCGCAGAAAGCTGATGACCTGCTCGGCCCGGACGACGCCGACCATGCGGCCCTGTGAGTCCACGACGGGTAGCCCCAGGAGATTGTACTTGTCGAACATCTCGGCCAGCTCGTTTTCGTTCATGTCGGCGTGACAGGAGAGCACGGGGGTTTCAGTGAGCACGTTCAGATGGGCCTCGGGCTGCGCCATCACCAATCGCGCCAGCGGAATGGCGCCGCGCAGCCTGCGCTTCTCATCAAGGAGAAAGACTCCGGTCACGCTTTCCGGGTCGCCTTCAAAGCTGCGCAGCGCCTGCACGGCCTGCGCCACGGTCGCATCGACCCCGAGGTAAACGAACTCGGTGGTCATATAGCCGGCTGCCGAGTGCTCGTCAAACTCGAGCAGTTCCTCGACCTCCTGCCGCTCTTCCGGCTCCATCTCTTCGAGGATGGCATCGGATTGAGCTTCGGTCAGCTCAGAGAGCAGGTCGGCCGCAGCGCCGGGATCCATTTCCTCAACAATGTCGGCGATGCGCTCGTCATCGAGCTTTTCGAGCAAGGCTTTCTGAAGCTTGGGCTCGACTTCCTCGAGGGTTTCAGCGGCGACTTCTTCGTCGAGCGAAGTAAAGACAGCCTCCCGTTCGGCGGGCGCCAGATCTTCGAGGATATCGGCCAGCTCGGAGGGGTGAATGTCGGCCAGTCGTTCGTGTTCGATGCGCAACCTGACGCGCCGCGCGGGATCCGGCTCGATCACGTCGACAAACTGCCAGGGGATGGCGCGTGCGCTGAACTTGCGGGAGAGGGACTCGAGTTTGGCCCGCGGAAGGATGCCCTTGAAGACGCGGCGGAACGCGCCGCGCAGGCCCACCTCAACCTCGGCCACACGCAGCAAGGGAGCCGTGCCATGATCGGTCCACTCCAGGTCTACATCGTTGGCGCGGACCACCTTGCGGCCGTTGATGTCAATGATCTGGCGGTCAACGAGGTCCTGCTGCAGGAAGAGATAATTGCCCTCTTCTTTCAAGGGGACGAGAGCCGCACTCGACCGCAACTCGAGCGTGCCGGCAGGGGTTTCGATCACCTCCTGTGAGGGCACGATGGCAAGACCGGTGCGCGCCTTGAGCACGAGGCCGGCCACCTTGCCGCCGTCAGGTCCGGTGGAAATGGCAACGTCCTTGAGCTTGCCGCAGAAATGGCCTTGGGCATCGGTCACAGGAGTGCCAAGGATCGCCGTGAGGCTGACACGAGCCGGGGTGCGCTGATCGATGCGCGTATTGGGTCGCGTTTCCGGCCGCGTGCTCATGGGATGAGTTTAGACCCTTGAGGCGCAGTTTACTTTCGTCGACAGCACGGATTGGCGCGGGAAGGCCCGTCCGGCAGCAATTGTGAAACGTTACGGATGGTACACGCTCCGGGTTTCTGCCTTGACACAATGACATCCAGACTTGAAACTGCCAGCTAGGTTGATGGGGCAGGGACGGTGCTGACCAACCCGGTTTGGTGGAGGCGAAAGCGGCCCGGTGAGTGAACAGAATCGAGCGCGTCGGAGCTTCCGGTTGAGCTCCACCATGGAAAGTGTCGGCCAGGTTGAGACAGCCGCCGACCAGTTGGCCAGCGAGGCCGGCCTGGACGAGGACCAGCGATTCCACATCGCCATGGCGGTGCGTGAGGCGGCCATCAATGCCGTGCTTCATGGCAACGAATACGATCCCACACGGCAAATTGAGGTGTCTCTCGAGAATACCGGGACCGACCTGGTGTTCAAGATCGCCGACCAGGGAAACGGATTCGATCCCGATCATTTACCCGACCCGCTGGCCCAGGAGAACCTTTTGCGCGGCACGGGCCGGGGTATCTTTCTCATCCGATCCCTCATGGATGAGGTACACTTTCGACAATTGCATCCCGGCACCGAATTGACACTGATCAAACATCTGGGGCACAGGGGCGAGGAAACCTAGTATCGTGGCGGAGGCGGGAAAAACGGACAGATCTTCATTCTCCGCCGCCAGCGGGCCTGCCGGGGATTTTTCCGCAAAGCGGGCGGCCGCAAAGATGCTATAACCGAAGTATCAAGAAGGAGGAATCTTCCGTGGCACTTGCAATAGCTTCCCGTGAAGTAGATGGCGTAACTGTTTTGGATCTCAGCGGGCGGATCACACTGGGCGAGGGCAGCGTGCGGTTGCGCGATGCCATTCGCGATCTGATCGGAAAAGGACAGAAGCGCATCCTGCTTGATCTGGGCGAAGTAAACTACATCGATAGCTCGGGGCTGGGCGAGCTGGTCAGCGCCTTTACAACGGCCAAGAATCAAGGCGCCAACCTGAAGCTTCTCAAACTCACCAAGAAGGTACACGACCTGCTGCAGCTGACCAAGCTCTATACCGTCTTCGACATCTACGACGACGAGGCCAGCGCCATCGCTTCCTTCAAATAATCAGGTTTTAACCCGAGTCGTTGAGCAAAGAGGCCATCCGCGCAGGCGAATGGCCTCTTTGTGTTCATGCCGAGTGGCGGGGCGTTAGAAGCTGACCTTGGGCACCTGCTGGGCAGCCGGACTGGCTTCAAAGTACGCGCTGTTCTGGTGGTAGCCGGCAATTCCAGCCCAGATATTGTTGGGAAACTGCAGCACAAAGGTGTTGTACTCCTGCAGCGCGTCGTTGTAGCGCTTGCGTGCCACGGCAACTCGGTTCTCGCTGCCGGCCAGCTCGTCCTGCAGGCGCATGAACTGGTCGCTGGACCGCAGTTGCGGGTAATTCTCAGTGAGCAGAAGCAGGCGGCCGATGGCGCCATCCATCTGGTTGTAGGCTGCGATCTTTCCCTGAGGTCCCTGTGCGTTCAGCATGCCCGCCCGCGCATTGGCGATGTCGCCAAAAACGGTGCTCTCTTCCTTGGTGAATCCCTTCACCGTCTCCACCAGGTTGGGAATCAGGTCGGCGCGCCGCTCCATTTGCACATCTACCTCGGACCATGCGGACTTCACCGCCTGGTCTTCGGCCACCATCTGATTCCTTGCGTGGACATAACTCTCGAAGACCATGAAGACGGCCAAAAGCAGAACGGCCACCACGGCCAGCGTAATTCCAAGTGCCTTGCTCATATTTCCTCCGTAAAACCAGCTGCTAGTTTCTAGCTGCCAGCTCTTAGCTGTTCCTTCTTGAACGAAAGCCAGAAGTACAAAAAGCCGATTCCCTTTGCGGGTTCAAGCCAGTCACTAACGCCCGTGGAAGCTACTACCTCGAAGCTAATAGCTGGAAGCTGCTTTTTACCAGCTTCCTCCGGCGCCGCCTCCGCCAAAACCACCCCCGCCAAAGCCGCCGAATCCTCCGCCTCCACCGCCGCCTCCGAACCCTCCACCGCCGCCGTAACCGCCGCGGCCCCTGCCGGCAATTCCACCCGTCATCAATCCCAGGCCCCAGGCGCCAAACAGTCCCCAGCTACCGAAAACGCGAAGCAGGTAGAAGATGATAAAGACCGCAACCACGATGAACTTCAGCACGCTGACCCACGTGGGGCGTTGAGGAGCGGGCGCGTTCTGCGGCTCATTGTCCGGCGCGGACTGATCCTGCAGGGTGACGTTGGCGTCTGCGGCGATCACCTGGGCAATTTCTCCCACCGCCAGCGTCATGGCGCCGTCATAGTCGCCGGCTTTCAGATCCGGAACCATCTCGCGGCCAATGTCGCCGATCTTGCCATCGGGCAGGATGCCTTCAAGCCCATAGCCAACCTCGATGCGATATTTGTGGTCAGCAACGGCCAGCAGCACCAGCACGCCGCGATCGGAGCCCTTGCGGCCCATCTTCCACTTGGTTTCAAGGTCGTTCGCGTAGTCGTCCGCGGTATCGCCGGCGAGGTCGTGCACTGTGACAACGGCGACCTGCGCGTTGGCAGCAGAATGGTCGAGCTGCTGGCAGATGGGGTCAAGCCGTGCAACCGCCTCGGGCGAGAGCACATGGGCGAAGTCGTTTACATAGTCGGTGGGCTGGGGAAGACTGGCGACGCTTTGCGCCTGCGTCGAATGACCCGCAAGCGCCAAAAAGGCCGCCGAAAGCAGCCACAAAAAGGGTCGGCAAACCGAAGAAGCGCCTTCCATCTCGTTTAATTGTACGCGGGCGGCATAGCCGGGGTTCCCGCTTGTGCAGGCTCAGCGTCCTAGCAGGTGGGGTGCTGCGAGCTCGATGAATTCACGCGGCGAAATGACTTTGGTTCCCTTCCAGAACCGTGGAAAGTGCTTGCGGTTGCCGGTAATAAGATAGTCTGCCCGAGCGGCGTCGGCACATTCGATGAACTTGTTGTCATCGGGATCGCTCGTGACTTCAAGACGCCGTAGGGGGGAAACGGTAAAACTGCGATTCCTGAGAAGATCGAGCAGCTGGAAACGAGCGCCCTTGCCAATGTGAAGTTCCGGCCGGGCGAGCACCTCCGAATACTCCTCGAGAATCGGGCGCGACACGTAGAGGCGAGCCGGTTTCGTGATCGCGATAAGAAATACGGTCCGCTGCAGACTTTCCGGTTTCAGAGCCGCCGAAACCAGAACATTCGTATCGACGACGAGGCGCAACGCCAGCATGGGTGCTATTTCTTCCGCGCTCTCGTCGATTGAATCAGCTTGTCAATTTGGCGGGAGGTCAGCTTGCTGCTCCCTTTCCGTCTCGATCCTTCGCCGATGACTCGCAGGATCTCCGGCTCGGGGGCAGCCAATCTAACGTACTCCTGGAGACTGAGCAGGACGGCGCGCGGTGTTCCGCGCTTTTCAATCAGCAGCGAACCACGCTCGTTTTGAACCTGATCCAAAAGCTTTCCGAAATTGGCACGGGCGCGCAGCGCCGAGATAATCATCACGTTGCCTGCGGCTGCGGGGGATGGCATAAACTCTTCACTCCAACATAATGAACTGTACAGTTTGAGGCAGCCTAAGTCAAGAAAACCGGATACACTGAGGTAAATGAACTCGATGCAGCTTCCTACGCCTCCAGTCGCGCACAGAGAACACAAGGAAACCGCCTTGCACGGCGTCACGCTTGCCGATGATTACGCCTGGCTGCGCGACAAGGAGAATCCGGATGTCACGGCTTATCTTGAGGCCGAGAATGCCTATGCCGACGCGGTGATGGCGCCACTGGCCGGCCTGCGCGAAGAGCTTTACCAGGAGATGCTCAGCCACATCAAGCAGACCGACATCTCGGTTCCCTACCGCGATGGCGACTGGTGGTACTACAGCCGCACCGAAGAGGGGTTGCAGTACGGGATCTTTTGCAGGAAGCGCGGAACTGTGGCGGGGCCTGGCGCCGATGCGGCCGAAGAAGTGCTGCTCGACGGGAACGTGCTGGCGCAGGGGCATGCGTTTTTTTCGATCGGCGCGACCGATATCACCGACGACGGCCGTTGGCTTGCTTATACCACCGATACCAAGGGCTTCAGGCAGTACACGCTGCGCATCAAGGACCTGGCAAGCGGGGAGACGCTGCCCGGCGAAGTGGAGCGCGTGGGGTCGGTGGTGTGGGCGGCCGATGACCGGGGTCCCCAGCGACAGGTCCACGTCGCTGGGGTGGCTGACCGCACGCTTTTCTACACGGTGGAAGATGAACAGCAGAAGCGGCAATACCAGCTTTGGCGACACACGCTGGGCACAGAGCACGCGAAGGACGCGCTGGTGTACCAGGAAGACGACGAGAGGTTCAATATCGCGGCCGGGCGCACACGCGATGGCAATTACCTGGTCATGGAATCCGCGAGCCACATAACGAGCGAGGCGCGGGTTCTGCGGGCGGACAATCCGGTTGGCAGCTTTGCGGTGATTGCGGCGCGCGAGGACGAGCACGAATACTCGATCGACCACCGCAATGAGCTGTGGTTTATCCGCACCAACGATCAGGGACGGAACTTCCGGCTGGTGACGGCGCCGGTGGCGATGCCGGGCCGGGAAAACTGGACCGAGCTGATGCCGCATCGCGACGCGATGATGCTGGAAGATGTGGATCTTTTTGCCGGGTTCTTCATCGCCTGCGAGCGCGAAGACGGGTTGCCGCGGCTGCGGCTCTGGAAGTTTGCGGGCGGTGGTTCCGAAGCGGCGCCGTCGGGCGAAATTGCATTTCCTGAGCCCGCTTACAGCGCCTACCCGCACATCAATCGCATCTTCGAAACTACGACGTTTCGCTACGCCTACCAGTCGCTGGTGACGCCGAGCTCAGTGTATGAGTACGACGTTTCGACAAGCGCGTCAACGCTGCTGAAACAGCTCGAAATTCCCGGCGGATTCGACCGGACGCTCTACGCGAGCGAGCGGATTCATGCCAAGGCTCCGGATGGGGTTGATGTGCCCGTGTCGATCGTGTACCGCAAGGACAAACGCCCCGTAGCGCCAGACTCCAAGCCGGCTGTAGCGCCGGACTCCAGTCCCGCACTCAATCCACTCTACGTCTATGGCTACGGCTCGTATGGCTATTCTCTGCCGCTCGGATTCAGTTCGAACCGGCTGAGCCTGCTCGATCGTGGAGTGGTAATGGCCTACGCGCATATTCGCGGCGGGGGCGACCTGGGCAAGCCGTGGCACGATGCCGGCAAGATGCTGGTGAAGCGCAATACGTTTACTGATTTCATTGCGTGCGTTCAGGAACTGATCGACCGCGGATACGGAGATCCCGGGCGCGTAGCGATCGAGGGCGGGTCGGCCGGCGGGTTGCTGATGGGCGCGGTCGCGAACATGCGGCCGGAGCTGTTTCGGGCCGTCGTCTCTCATGTGCCATTTGTCGACGTGATGAATACCATGCTCGATGCTTCCCTGCCCCTGACCGTTCCTGAGTACGAAGAGTGGGGCGACCCGAACCAGGAAGAGTATTTCCGCGTGATGCTGAGCTACTCGCCCTACGACAATCTGCGCGCCGCGAACTACCCGGCAATGCTTGTGAAGACAAGCCTCCACGACAGCCAGGTGATGTATTGGGAGCCGGCAAAGTACGTGGCGAAACTGCGCACGCTCAAAACGGACGCGAACTCTTTGCTGCTGGTGACCAACATGCAGGCCGGACACGGCGGCGCGAGCGGACGCTATGACTATCTGAAAGAGATCGCGATGGATTACGCGTTTCTGCTCCGCGAGTTGGGGATCCTGTAACCGTCTGCGCTGATCAGCGGCCTAATTGCCGCCCTTCAGGTCCGCCAGCGTCTTCTCCAAACTCGCCGCGTCTTCCACGTTCAGCGACTTGAGCGACGGATCGATCTGCTTGAGCAGGCCGCAGAGTACTTTGCCGGGTCCGACTTCGACGAACACCTCTGCGCCGGCGCTCTTCAGCGCGTGCATGCAATCGACCCAGCGCACTGCGCCCGTGACCTGGTGAATCAGCGCATCGCGCGTGGCTTCGGCGGTCGTGACGAGAGCGCCGGTGACATTAGCGGCGACGGGAATGTGCGGATCGTGCAGCGAAAGGCTGCCAAGCACACGCGCCACCTCTTCCTGGGCCGGCTGCATCAGCGCGCAATGGAAAGGTGCGCTCACAGGAAGCATGACAGTCCGGCGAGCGCCTTTGGCCTTGCAGTTCGCGGCGGCTTTCTCCACGGCTGCTGCCGCCCCGGAAATGACGGTCTGGCCCGGTGAGTTGAGGTTGGCGGCCTGCACCACCAGCCCGGTCTCGCGCGCAGCTTCAGCGCAGGCTTCAGTCACTTGCGCCGCATCGAGAGCAAGCACCGCGGCCATGGCTCCCTCGCCCGCTGGAACAGCCTTTTGCATGGACGCTCCGCGCGCTTTGACCGCGCGGACTGCGTCGGCGAACGAGAGCGTACCGGCGATCACATGCGCCGACCACTCGCCGAGTGAATGACCGGCGGCCAACGCCGGTTCGATTCCGTGTTCGGCAAGGACGCGCGCGGCCGCCACGCTGACGGTCATGATGGCGGGCTGCGTGTTTTCAGTCAGGCGCAGCGCCTCTTCAGGCCCCTCGAAGCAAAGCCGCGAGAGCAAAAATCCGAGCGCTGCGCCGGCCTCGGCGAAGGTTTGCGCGGCAACGGGAAACCGTTCGGCGAGCTCACGGCCCATGCCGACGGCCTGCGAACCCTGCCCAGGAAAAAGAAAGGCAATTTTGTTGGACATTTCTTTACGATTCTAGCGCGCCGGCTCAGAACGGTTCATCTCGCTGCCCGGTTCCAGCTTGCGCGCAAGAATATACGCCCGCCTGCTTTGGTATGCGACTTCCGGAGCATAGGGTTCGCGCTCCAGCATTTCGTCAATCGCAAACCCCGCCTGCCGGAGCAACTCAAGAATCTTGAGAGGCGGATGGTGAATAAACTCCATCGAGATGGGCCGGCCCCACAGCTCTGCCGGGCGAAGAACTTCGTCGCCGATGTGGAATGCCAGGAGGAGCAGACCTGCCGGTTGAAGGGCTCGATGCATCTCGGCAAAGACAGCGGGAAGAGATTCCAACGGAAAATTCACAATGGAGTAGAACGAAACAATGCCAGCCAGGCTTTGGCCGGGAAGCGGCAGGGCCAGCATGTCTCCGATGCAAAAGTCGATGTCGGAGTTAAGTCTCCGCGCTTCTTCGACCATCCCCGGTGAAAGGTCGAGTCCAAATACACCCACGCCAAGATCGCGCAGGAAACGGGACACATGACCGGGCCCACAGCCCAATTCGCACACGCCGCCCCGCCCCGATACTGCCGTGGCAAAACGAGCGAGCAGCTCACAGTCAAATGGCTTGGCGGCGAGCTCATTGCCGATGTTGACTGCATAGTCGTGTGCAATCAGGTTGTAATCGCCGCGAATGGTCTTGAGACGATCAGCGTCCATCCGGGAAGCCTTCAGTTCCAGCGCTTCTTGTCTTCGGAGTCTTCGTCGATGAGCTTGCCCTGGCCGTCAAACTTCACCGTGCGGCCCTGCGAGCGCATGTAGACCTCGAATTTGCGGGCGGCGCGACGGCGTTTCCAGCGATAGTAGCGGTTGCGCATGCCGTACCATCTTTCGCTGAGCAGAAAGGAAGCTCCGCGGCGCGGCGCCATGCGAACGAATGCCAGGCCCCCCAGCGCTCCGCCGAGCTGCGCAAAGGCATACATGCGTTCCTGGCCAAAGAGCATGGCGATGGCGACGAGAGCATAGATGATGACGAGATAGCGCGCCTTGATGCCGATGGGCAGCGGAAAAAGCATGAACTGCACATCGCCATAGAGCAGACCGATGGCCGCCAGCAGCCCGAAGATTCCGCCAAAGCAGCCGTAGAGTGGAGAAGGCGCACCAAGGAGCGACGGCGCCAGGGTGATTGCGATCGCATAGAGAGCCAGGGCCGCGGCTGCGGTGACCAGCACAGAAACAACGTAGAGGCTCATCACCCAGTTGGCGTTGTGATAGCTTTCGAGGAACCCGGCAAGGAACCATAAGGAAAGCAGCTCAAACAATGTGCCCAACAGTCCGGGATGGACCAGGCTATACGTGATCGGCTGCCAGAGATATCCGTGCAGGAACACCAGGGGATCGAAGGCCAGGGCGCCGGCAATGTGCTGCGCTGAGGAGGACGCCAGATTGCCGATCAGTAGCGCAAAGTATGCGGCCAGGTTGATGAGAATCAACCGGCGCGTGGCTCCGCGAAAGTCAGGGAAGGCGAGCATGCTGGAGCCGAATCGAGCCATCGTATTCAACAGGGTAAACGTTTTTGCGGGCTGATGTCATCGAACTCCGGGATTTCCCGCCTCCCAGCGTTGGGCGGCTGCACAGAAACTGTGACATCGGCCAACGCAAGCGTCCGAAACCGCATCTCTTGGCCCAAGTGAAAGGCCGCCGGCCCACGGTGGGAAGGCGCCCCTCAAAACCGGCGCAACCCCTCTTGACCGCAGGGTGGGTTGTCACTAAAACTAGCGATGGTTGTTGAAAGCGGTATCTTTATCCCGCAATGTGATTACGATTGGAAAGTGAGGAGGCTGCTATGCCCAGCTGCCCTGAATGCGAAAGCGACCTGGACATTGAAGTCGACGAAGTGGAAGAAGGCGACATCGTCGCCTGCGAAGACTGCGGATCGGAATTCGAAGTGGTGGGCGTTGAGCCGCTGGAACTGGTGCGCGTAGAAGAAGATCTGGAAGAGGAAGAAGAGCCGTTCGAAGAAAACGAGGAGGAATAAGAATGAGCCGAGCTAGCTGGATGGCTGCTGGCTTTTTGGGGGGATTGGCTTTGGTTGCGGTTTCCGTCGGTCCGCGCAATTCGCTGTTTGCTCCCGCCGCCGCAGCCCAGAACATGGGCATGCGCACGGTTTCTGGCACCGTTCTGAACGCGGACTCCCAGGCCGTCAGCGGTGCAACCGTTTTCCTGAAGAACGAAAAGACCAAGTCCATCAGAAGCTATGATTCAACGGCCGACGGTCATTTCCATTTCTCGCAGGTCGACATGAGCGTGGACTTCGATCTTTGGGCTGAGAAGGACGGCAAAAAGAGCGCAACCAAAACCGTGAGCTCGTGGGATGCTCGCAAGGATTTCATTTCGGATCTAAAGCTGAAGTAGGCTGGTGCCTGCCGGGCAGGGATTTGTGGCATGACCGGCCGGCAGACCCAATGGTAATCGTCCCTGCCGTGGCGTGGACGCCGCCAGTACATCCGGACTGGAGTCCGGCGTTACGGCTTCATCCTTCCAACTTTTTCACCACAAGGTCATTGAGCAACGCTGGGTTGGCCTGGCCCTTCGATGCGCGCATCACCTGGCCTACGAAGAATCCGGCAATTGTCTTCTTGCCCGCGCGATATTGCTCCACCTGCTTGGGGTTGGCCGAAATTACCTCGTCGATCAGCTTTTCAATGGCAGCGGTATCGGTAATCTGCTGCGGCTTTTCGCGCTCGTAGACCGGCCCGAAGTCCTCGCCCTTCTCAAAACAAAGGTCGAAGATCTGCTTCATCTGCTTCGAACTGATTTTGCCCTCGTCGAGCAGATCGGCAGCGAGCACGATGCCGGTCATGGTCACGGGCGATTGATCCAACTCGATCCCCAGCGCCTTCAGGCGCCCGCCCACTTCGTTCAACAGGATGTTGGCCACACGCCGCGGATTGCGCGCAGTCTTTGCCGCTGCTTCAAAGCGATCGGCAAACTCGCGCGAAGAGGTGAGCGTGTGCGCATCTTTCTCGGTCAATTCATATGCGGCGATCATGCGTTTGCGGCGCGCTTCGGGCAGCTCCGGCAACTTTGCCTTCATTGCGGCAACAAATTCCGGCGTGACCACGACCGGCGGCAAATCCGGCTCGGGGAAGTACCGGTAGTCGTGCGCCTGCTCCTTCGAGCGCATGGAGTAGGTGCGGCCCTCGTCCGCGTTGTAAAGGCGCGTCTCCTGCACCACGTGTCCGCCCGACTCGATCACGTCAACCTGGCGCTCGATCTCGTACTCCAGTGCCGCGCGGATGAATTTGAAGCTGTTGACATTCTTGACTTCGGCCTTGGTGCCAAATTGCTCCTGGCCGCGCGGACGCACGCTCACATTGGCGTCGCAACGCAGCGAACCCTCCTCCATGTTGCAGTCGGAGACGCCGGTGTAGAGGAGGATTTCCTTCAGGCGGGTCAGGTATTCGAAGGCCTCGTCGGGCGTGCGAATGTCGGGCTCACTCACGATCTCGATGAGCGGCGTGCCGCAGCGGTTCAAGTCGAGATAGGTGTGCGTCGCTGAGTCGGGAAATCCCTCGTGCAAACTCTTGCCCGCGTCTTCTTCCATGTGCAGGCGGGTAATGCCGATTCGCTTCCACCCCGGCGACATGGACCCGTCGCTGGCGACCCCGGTCTTCGTCGAGCCATCGACCGTGGGAACGTCGATCCAGCCGCGCTCGGCGAGCGGCTTGTCGTACTGCGAGATTTGGTAACCCTTGGGTAGATCGGGATAGAAATAATTCTTGCGCGCAAAGATAGACCGCTCGCGAACTTCACAGTTGAGCGCGAGAGCCGCGAGGGTGGCGAATTCGACGGCCTTGGCATTGAGCACCGGCAGCGCGCCCGGCAGGCCCAGGCAGGTGGGGCAGATATTCGTATTCGGTTCGGAGCCGAACCGATTGGCGCAACCGCAGAACGCCTTGGTCGCGGTGAGCAACTGGACGTGGACTTCGAGACCAATGACGGGTTCGTACTTGGTAAGGACCTCAGACGAAACTGCAGCGGCGGACATAAGAAAATTCTAGCGCGTGCCATTTGCCCGGCCATTTGGGGTGGGTGGCTCACATGGGGCAGGATTGCCTACAATCGGTAGCACGCACCGGTAAGCCAATTGGCGGACACATGCGCCGGGAATTCTAAAGAATGGAGCGCCTGATGAGCGCAAGACTCTTTCGTGCAACATGTTTGACCGCCGCGGCACTGGCCGGCCTGTTCACCATCGCAACGCTCCCGGCCCAGGAGGAGCCTGCATCGCTGCCCGAGACGAAGGCGCCCCCCGCGCCGCCGGCGCACCCCAACAATGCCTATTGGGTCGAGCACGACAAGCAATTGCTGGTCGACTTCGGCGGGCTGGGCCGCTTCAAGGAGGCTGATGTACAGCTTGGTCCGCCGGCGGCCGGCGAAGATCGCACGGTCTTCATGGGCGACAGCATCACGGAAGGCTGGAAGCTCGACCAGTCATTCCCCGGCAAGTCGTATATTAACCGCGGCATCGGCGGCCAGACGACCCCGCAGATGCTGGTGCGGTTCCGAGAAGACGTGATCGATCTGAAGCCGAAAGTTGTGATCATTCTGGCCGGAACCAACGACATCGCCGGCAACACAGGACCGATGACACTCGACGAAACCGAGGGGAACATTGCCTCGATGGCCGAGCTGGCTGCGACGAACGGCATTCGAGTGGTGATCAGCTCGGTGCTGCCCGCTTATGACTATTCGTGGGCTCCGGGCCTCGAGCCTGCCCCCAAGATCGTGGAAGTAAACGAGTGGCTGAAGAAATACGCGGCCGACAAGGGCTACATATTTGTGGATTATTACTCGGCAATGAAGGATGCGCGCGGCGGCCTGCCGCCGAATTTGAGCAAGGACGGCGTGCATCCGCTGCCGGCCGGGTACGCCACCATGGCGCCGCTGGCTGAGGCCGGAATTGAGAAGGCCCTGAAGGGCGTTCATTGATTTCTTGCGAAGCGGCTTGTTACCGTCCTGAAGCAGCCGGGGATGCGAATGGACGGCCGTGGGGTCACACGCCACGGGGTCAGACATCGACCAGCTAGTGCAAAGAGCGATTGTGCAACCAAAGCACTGCGCAAGCGATCGCGAGCACGATCGTGACTACGGAAAGAAACATCACCGCCAGCCGAGTGCGCCGCAGGGTGGCAAGTGCACTGGCAAGATCCGGACTAGCCTTATCAAGAATCGGCGCTGATTCTGAAGGCGGGTTGTTTGCCGCACGGAAGCGAAACACCGGCGTGTAGCTTCCGCGCGGAATCTCAAAGATCAGTGATTCCTCTTTGCCTTCCGAGGCAAAGTAAGCATCCACGCGCCGCCGCAACTCGGTTGCGCTGACTCTTACAATGTTGTCCTGGCTGGTGTCGTAAAACTCTCTGCGGCCGAAGACGGCCTGGCCGATTTCCTGCTCGTGAATGTCGGTGGTCCCCTCTTTGATCGATTTTCTGCCGACATAAAGAAGAAACTCCCTGAGCCGCGCCGCGCGTTTTAGTTGTGGACTTGCGGCCGCACCCTCCAATACCTTCCAGCAAGCCTCGGGGCTGAATCCGTTGGCGCCATTTTTGGGATCTGGGCTCATGCAAGGGCCGAAGGCCGCTCCACTTCAGTTAAACTGGCAACTGCCGGGAAAGCAGAGCCTGGGACTACCCGCTTTTTGTACCACCCCGGTCTGGCAAGCGTCCACTTTCCAAACCGTAAGTAATTGCGTGCAATGAGCCTTTCGCGCGCCCGCGAACCACGAGTCTATCGGAAGAGCGAAAGAGAGCTTCCATGTCAGCGTATCTCATTCACTTACAGTATTTCTTACGGTAAATTGACTGAAATTCAACGCCCGCAAAGGGCACATTTGTACTCACCTTACTTGGCGGTTCACTTTGCGCAGTCGCAGGCAGGAGCGATTGACTTACACTTCAGGAATCTCAAACGCAGCATACAAACAGGGAGGATTGATTCGGTGATGAGGTGCCAGCCGTGGATCGTATTGACGCTTGGGATTCTATTTTCCGGGATTGCTTCGGCCCAGGCGCCACAACAAATCAACTCCGGTGCAAAGTGGCTGCCCGAACAGGCGCAACAGGTGATCGAGCGGCTCGGCGAGCTGAACCGCATCCCTGACGGCGAGTGGCGCGTCCATCCCGGCGATCTGCCACACGGTGAAAGTCCGGACCTTGACGATTCAGCCTGGCCGATCGCCAAACCGGGAAGCGAATACTCCGAAGACGCGGTCTGGTTTCGGCAGTTGATCACTGTTCCTCAAAATCTTCATGGATACGATTTGACCGGCGCGCGAATCTCGTTTCAGTTCCAGGCGCGAACGGGCGGCCACGATATCGTGACCCAAATTGTCTACTTCAACGGGCGGCGGGTGGCGCTGGGCGAGAGTCTTGAGCAGATTGTTCTGGCCGACCAGGCCAAGCCGGGAGAAAAGATCCTGGTCGCGGTGAAACTTCTCGCCACGTCTTTCAACAAGCAGTTCCGGGGCGCAACCTTGACGGTTGATTTTGCCCCCGGGCGGCCGAACCCGCAGGATTTGAGCAAAGAGTTCCTTTCCGCGGCAGAGCTGATTCCGAGCCTCTCAAGCGATGTCCCGGGCGATGAATCCACGCTCGAGAGAGCAATTGGCCAGGTTGACGTTGCGGCGCTCGATTCCGGAAATCAACAGCAGTTCGATACTTCGTTGCACGCGTCGGAAAAAGCGCTGGAGCCACTGCGGCCGCTGTTGCAGCAGGCCACGATGCATCTCACGGGCAACTCGCACATCGATGCCGCGTGGCTGTGGCCGTGGACCGAAACCGTCGATGTGGTCAAGCGAACATTTTCAACTGCGCTGCAACTGATGCATGAATATCCCGGCTACACCTATACGCAATCGGCCGCCGCATATAACGATTGGCTCGCTGACAAATACCCGGAGATCAATGACGAGATCAAGAAACGCATCGCCGAGGGCCGCTGGGAAGTGGTGGGAGGAATGTGGGTCGAGCCCGACCTCAATCTCCCGAGCGGCGAGTCGATCGCGCGGTCCATTCTTATCGGCAAGCGCTGGTACAAGGAGCATTACGGCGTCGACGTTCATATCGGCTGGAATCCGGACTCCTTCGGCTATGACTGGCAGCTTCCGCAGATTTATAAGAAGTCGGGGATCGATTATTTTGTCACGCAGAAAATGTCGTGGAATGACACGAATCAATTGCCTCTCAAGCTGTTCTGGTGGCAATCACCTGATGGCAGTAAAGTGCTCACTTACTTTCCGCACGGCTATGGGAACAGTAATCTGAGTCCCGTGCGACTCTCCGCCGATCTGGCGCAGGCGCGCGTGCTTGCGCCGGGGATGACCGAGATGATGGATCTCTATGGCGTCGGCGATCATGGCGGCGGGCCAACGCGCGATGTTCTCGACCAGGGTGAACGCTGGATGCAGCCGGACAAGATCGCCCCCAAGGTGGAGTTCGGCACGGCGCTGTCCCTTTTCACGTCCGTAGAAAAACAGGTCGCGCCCGAGTCGAAGACCTGGAATTACAAGACGATCGCCGACGGATACCAATATCCGGCGGCGCCTCCAACCGGCGAGATCTCCATCCCCACCTGGGACGATGAGCTGTACCTCGAATTTCATCGTGGCGTGTACACCACGCAAGCCGGTATGAAACGCAACCTGCGCGACGCGCCCGAACGGACCTTACATGCGGAGGACTACGCGTCGCTTGCATGGCTCGACGGAAATCCCTATCCGGAGCAGGAACTGACCGATGCATGGAAGAAAATTACATTCAACGATTTTCACGATCTTGCGGCGGGGTCGGGGATTGCCACCATCTATCGCGACGCACAAAAAGATTTCGACCAGGTGCGTTGGGAGACGAATGAAATTTCCGGCAAGGCACTGAATACCCTCGCAGAGCGCGTGGATACCGGCGTGACGCAAGGAGTCCCGATCTTTGTATTCAATCCGCTGGCGTGGCGGCGGTCGGGGCATTTTAAAGTGCACGTCCAGATGCCTGCTGAAGCAGCCGATGTGTCTGTCCTCGACGCGCACGGGGCAGTGCTGCCTTCGCAGGTGCTTTCAAAGGACGCGAAGACGCATGCCTTCGATCTGCTGGTGGAAGCACGCGATCTGCCGACGATGGGTTACGAGGTGCTGCGCGTCGTTCCCGGCAAGCGCGCCTTTGCAAGCGATCTGCGCGTGACGGGAACGACGCTCGAGAACGCAAATCTCCGCGTCGTCGTCGATCCCAAAACAGGATGCATCGCGAGCCTTTACGACAAGCGCGCGAGCTTTGAAGCGCTGGCTCCGGGAACCTGCGGGAATGAACTGCAGGCCTTCGCCGACAAACCGGCACGGTACGACGCATGGAACATCGATCCCGGAACGCTCGATCAACCTCCCGCGCGCCTCACGCAGACCGACAGCGTTGAAGTGGTCGAGAAAGGACCAATGCGTGGAGTGATTCGCGTGTCGCGTCACTGGCAGAATTCAAAATTTGTGCAGCAGATTGTTCTATATGCCGGAAGCGACGAAGCGGAAGTCGAGAACGACGTTGACTGGCGTGAGACGCACGTTCTGCTGAAAGCCGCGTTCGCTCTTTCGGCTTCGGCCCCATTTGCGACATACGAAATACCATTTGGAACTATCGAACGGCCAACCACACGCAACAACAGTTGGGAAAAGGCGCGCTTTGAGGTTCCGGCCCTGCGCTGGGCCGATCTGGGCGATGCGCAGCATGGATTCAGCCTCATCAATGACTCCAAGTTCGGCTACGATGCCGTCGGCAATTTGCTGCGCCTGAGCCTTCTGCGCTCGCCCACTTCGCCTGATCCCGATGCGGACCGTGGCCATCAGCACTTCAGCTATGCGCTCTATCCCCATGCCGGCGATTGGAAGCAGGCCATGACTATCCGTCACGGATACGAGTTCAACGAGAAACCCACAGCGATGAAGGTAGAGGCGCACGCCGGCGAGATGCCGCCGGAATTCTCTTTTGTGTCGCTCACGCCGGACAACGTGGTGCTGACAGCGATGAAGAAAGCCGAAGACAGCGATGCGCTCGTCTTTCACATGTATGAGTGGGCGGGAAAAGATGCAACTGTTGAGCTGAAGGTGCCGCATGGAGCAACAGACGCGACGGAGACAAACCTGATGGAGCAAGCCGAGGGCAAACCGCTCACCCTTGACAACGATCACGTTGAGATTGCGATTCATCCTTACCAGATTCTGGCGCTTCGTGTGGATTTTCCGCACAAGGAGAGGTGAGCTGCCCGTCGCCGTTATCTTCTCGCGTCCTGGAACTCCTCGAGCCAGGCCATCTGGATCGCTTCCAGACGCGGTTCGTTCGATAGTTTCGGGTCGTCGGCGAAACCTTCGAGTGCGGTGACATAACGGTGCAGGTCAGTGAATCGGACGGTGAGTGGATCGAGGTCGGGGAATTTCTCGGCCAACTGAACGCCGATCTGATCGGCGTCGGTCCAGTGAAGTTCGCGCTGCATCTCTCGTTTCTCCATTGCTTCAAGTCATCCACGTGAGCGCGATCGCGCTCGGCATGCGAAGGCCAGAGGCCCTCGCGACAGCCGGTCAGGAGACCGACGGTACGGATTCACTTTGGCGTTGCAATGGCCAAGGGCTTGCCTTCGGAGACGTAGTTGCGGTTCCAGCTCGGAATTTCGACGACGTAATCTCCGGGGCGAGTGATCACCGCCTGGCATCCCAGGCGCGAATTCAATTTCTGATCGGCGGCCATGTCGAGCCGGTCAAGCTCATCGTCTTCTGCTTCGCTGACGCCGGCTGCGCCCGCCTTCACCCATAGGTGGCAAGTGGTGCAGGCGCAGGATCCGCCGCAGGCATGGTCGAGAATCACGCCGAAATTCTCCGCGACATCGAGAAACGACATCGGCATGCCATGATGATCGTAGGGCATAGTGCCGAATTCGAACTCAACGGTGCGGCCTTCGGGAAGGAAAGTCACGCGGACCAGCTTGTCGGGAGAAATTTCGCTTTGGGCCTTCTCGGTCATCGTTCTTGCCTTCTTGGCGCTAACTCCGCCAGCAACGCCAACTCCGCTGCTCACTTGAACTCCGCCGGCGCCATGGCGTGCGGTGCGGTCACGGCCTCGTCTACCTTCTCGCCTGCTTCGCTCATTGTCTTGCCGCGGATAGCGCTTGAAACTGCCGCGTCCATCATCAACTCCGCAAAGTGGCGCGTGGCCTTGTCGAGCGCAACAATGGCCTGGCTGATCGCGCCCAGATTCGACGTCTGCTTGACCATCGTTAACCAGTCGCGGGCGGCAGCGATGGCGGTCTGCTCCTCGGCGCTCAACTGGTTCCACGCCGGGTTCTGCGGAGCCTTTCCTACTGCCCCAAGAATCGAATCCGCTTCATTGCGCGCCTCGATGAGCAGCCGCTTGGCGAAATCCTCTTCCGCATGGTCGAAGGAGTCGAGGATCATGTTCTCCACTTGCTCATCAGTCAGGCCGTAAGTCGGCTTCACTTCGATTTGAGCGGCCTTTCCACTGCGCTGCTCGCGCGCGGAGACCTGCAGGATGCCGTCGGCATCAATGAGGAAGCGAACCTCGATGCGCGGTAAACCGGCAGCCATGGGCGGAATGCCCGTCAGGTCAAAGCGCGCCAGAGAGCGGCAGTCGGCGGCCAGTTCGCGTTCGCCTTGAAGCACGTGAACGGCTACGCTGGTCTGCCCGTCGACACCGGTGGTGAAGTGTTCTGTAGCCGAAGCGGGGATAGTGGAGTTGCGCTGGATCATGCGCGCCACCGTGCCGCCAAGCTGCTCAATGCCGAGCGAGAGCGGAGTCACGTCGAGCAGCAGCATCTCCTCTGTCGCCTGCGAGGAGCCGGCGAGAATATCGGCCTGCACCGCCGCGCCGAGAGCGACCACCTCATCTGGGTTCAGCTCAATATGCGGCTTTTTGCCGCGAGCGCTGAGGTGGAAGAGATCGTCGACAAGCACTCGCACCGCGGGGATTCGCGTTGAGCCGCCGACCAGAACCACTTCGTCGATTTGCTCCAGTGTGATGCCAGCGTCGGCCATCGCCTGCTTACAGGGACCGGCGGTCCGCGCGAGGACAGGCTCGATGATTCCTTCAAAGACTGCAAGTGGAATCTCGCGTTGATAGCGATCGCCGTTGGGTAATTCGATATCGAAGTGCGCCAACTGATCAGTAGAAAGCTTGATCTTGGCGTCAATGGCAGCCATGCGCAATGCCTGCACCGCGCCCGGCTGCGCGCGCAAATCGACGCCGCGCTCATCACGAATCTCGTCGAGCGCAATCGCCACCAGCAGATTGTCAATGTCGTCGCCGCCCAGATGCGTGTCGCCGTTGGTGGCCTGCACTTCGAAGATGCCGTCGCGCAGTTTGAGGATCGAGATGTCGAAGGTGCCGCCTCCCAGATCGTAGACGGCAATGGTGCCTTCCTTCGCTCGATCGAGCCCGTAGGCCAGCGCGGCCGCGGTGGGTTCGTTCACGAGTCGCAGCACTTCCAGGCCTGCCATGCGGCCTGCATCTTTTGTGGCCTGGCGCTGCCCATCGTTGAAATAGGCGGGCACGGTGATGACAGCCTGCCTGACCTGCGCGCCGAAAAAGCGTTCTGCGTTGCGCTTGAGTTGGCGCAATACGTAGGCGGAGATCTCAGGAGGAGTGAAGCGCAGCTCGCCTAACTGAATCCGGGGCACTTCATTCGAAATGCCGCCGCCGGCTTCCGCATCTTCGGCGAGACGAAATGGAAAATACTTCAGCTCCGTGCGCAGTTCTTCGAGACCGCGGCCCATGAGCCGCTTGACGGAATAGACGACACGCTCCGGCGTTTCAATCAGCGCCTTGCGCGCGCTTCTTCCCACGGTGACTGTGGGCCGACCGCCGCCGGCAGGAATGGGATCGAGCGCGACAACCGAGGGCACGAGATTCGAGCCATCCACGCCAGGAATGACGACTGGCTTGTCGCCTTGCATATAAGCGACGAGGGAATTCGTGGTTCCCAGATCGATGCCGACGATGCGATTCTCTGCCATCGTTCCTGCTTAGGCCCCCAGGATTTCAGTCAAGTCGCGGATCAGATTGCTGAGGTAGCGCCTGCGATCGAGCAAGGCGACCATAGCTTGTTCCGACGGCTGTCGTGCTGCGGCGTCGCCCGCGTCCCACACGGTCCAGTGCCCGCGGAGATCGCGATCGACCGCGTCGACCCGGTGCTCGAATTTACGCTTCGCAGCAAGCAGGCTTTCTTTTAATTCGGGATTCTCCTCGCCCGTCTTTCGCGCTGCGCGCAATTCTTCCAATTGCATATTGAAATCGAAGACTTCTTCCAGCAGATCTGAAGGCACGCGCGAAGTTTTTCCCTCGTCTTGGACGAGTGATGCACCACTGCGAACTGTGGTGGATTCATCCATCTTCGCTCCGCGCAGTTTCAGCAGATACTCCGTGCGCCTCAAAGGATCCTTCAGCGTGCGATAGGCATCGTTGAGCAGCGCGGTGTCAGCCAAGCTCCACAGTTTTTCGTTGTCACCAGCGCGGGCGAAGCGGTCGGGATGCAACTTGCGGCTGAGCCTGTGAAACTCGCGTTCCAATACGGCCAAATCTAGGTTTAGTCGCGGCTCAAGGTCAAAGACAAAGAAGTAATCGCCGCCGGGAGGGGGTTGAATCTTGCTGCAATGCGGACAGAAGAGCGTGGACTCGTTCTGTGCGACGGAACAGGACCAGCAGGTGACGGGAACCGCGGGTTCGAGGACTTTCAGCATCTAGCGGCCTAACACGTACAACGCTCAAAACAAAACTAAACAGAAAAGGAGGTACCGCACCCGCAGGACTTCGTGGAGTTCGGATTGATGAAGTTGAATCCCTGGCGCAGCAGCGTCTCCTCGTAATCGAGCGTCATGCCGTGCAGATAAACAAAACTCTTGGGGTCGACGAAGACGCGCACTCCTTCGAACGCGAAGATGCGGTCGCGCTCGCGTGGATGCGTATCGAATTCGATAGCGTAGGAAAGCCCCGAGCAGCCGCCGCCTTTCACGCCAAGGCGCAGGCCGCCTTCCTCCGGCGAGATGCCTTCTTTGGCGAGGATTGCGCGGATACGCTTGACGGCCGCGGGAGTCACTTGCAGATCATGCACTGGCGCTTGCGGCGCGTTGGGCTGCGACGCGGTGGCGTCTTGCGATGGTTTCGATTCGATGCTGATGATGTTTGCCATAATTCCTGTTCGTTACCTCAGGGGCCGAAGCCCCGTCCGTTTTTTTGCGCTCGTTCGACGCTGAAGTCGTGCCCTGATACGAAACCCGGTTCGGCTTGGGACGGCCAAAGCCGTACCCTTTCAAAGCAATGTCATTTCGCCGTTTCGGCCGGTGCTGCTTCCGTCACGGCGTTCTTCTTTCTCCAATCGCCGATGGCCGCACGGATCGCATCCTCGGCGAGCACCGAGCAGTGAATCTTCACCGGCGGCAGCGACAATTCCTTCACAATATCGGTGTTCTTGATGGCCAGCGCGGCCTCCACGGTGCGGCCCTTGATCCATTCCGTAGCCAGCGACGAACTGGCGATGGCTGAGCCGCAGCCGAAGGTCTTGAACCTGGCCTCTTCAATCACCTGCGTTTTGGGGTTCACGCGGATCTGCAGGCGCATCACGTCGCCGCACTCGGGCGCGCCCACCAGGCCCGTGCCCACCTCGGTCGAATTCTTGTCGAGCGTGCCCACGTTTCGAGGGTTGTTGTAGTGGTCCACGACTTTGTCGCTGTATGCCATCGTTCCCGGTCGTCCTTACGCGATCACCGCGCCTTCCTGTTTGATTCGGCAGGCATGGCCGCCGATGCTTCCCATTACGGCTTTGCCTTTTGCGCGCCGTCCATCTTTGGATTTCCCTCCGGCGGGCGCCGGTATTGCATGTACATGCCTCGTGCGAAGAGCAGCAAGAACAACACTACAAGCGGGAGCAGCGCCGTCAGCCACAGGTGATCGACGAGGTAGTTCCAAGCCCGGCCGCCGGCGATGAAGCGCAGCGCAACCAGCGACAGCGGAAAACCAACCCACCAAGCCAACCGGATTTTGGTCTGCTTCTTCATCGCCTGTTTCAGGCTCACTTCGGAGCCAATGCTTTCTTGTTTCTTTGTTCGCTCGGTCCCTTGTTCCCAGCCTTTACTTCGCTTGCCACTCAACCTTGGTCAAATCCACGCCTTCTTTCGCCATCTCGTAGAGCGGCGAAAGCTCGCGCAGATGCCTCACAACGTCAACCACCTTGGCCGCGACATAATCCACTTCAGCCTCGGTGTTGAAGCGCCCCAGGCCGAAACGAATCGAGCTATGCGCAACGTCGTCTCCCAATCCCAGCGCCTTCAAAACATACGACGGCTCCAACGTGGCCGAAGTACAGGCTGATCCGCTGGAAACCGCAACGTCGTTAATGCCCATCAGCAGCGACTCGCCTTCGACGTAGATAAAGCTCATGTTCAGGTTGCCGGGCAGCCGGTGCTCCATCGACCCGTTCACATGAACGTAGTCGAGTTCGGCCTCCAGCTTCGTCTTCAGCCGGTCACGAATCTTGCGCAAGCGAGCGGCCTCAGGTTCCATCTCCGCCGCTGCGATCTCACAGGCTTTGCCCAGGCCTACGATGCCGGGCACATTCAGCGTTCCGCTCCTCATGCCGCGCTCATGGCCGCCGCCGTCAATCTGCGCTGCGATCTGGACACGCGGATTGCGCCGCCGCACGTAGAGCGCGCCAACGCCTTTGGGTCCGTAAATTTTGTGCGCGGAGATTAATGCCACGTCGACGCAATCATCGATGACGTTGAACGGCACCTTGCCCACGGCCTGTACCGCGTCGGTATGGAAAATCACGCCCTTCTCGTGGCAAAGCCTGCCGATTTCGCGGGTGGGCTGCAGCACGCCGATCTCGTTGTTCGCGGCCATAATGGTGACGAGGATGGTCTTGTCGTCGATAGCGCGCTTTAGATCTTCGAGATCGATGATTCCGTCGGAGTTGACCGGCAGCCAGGTGACGCGATAGCCATACTTCTCCAGGCGTTTGCAGGTATCGAGCACCGCTTTGTGCTCGGTGACCTGGGTGATGATGTGATTGCCGCGCTCGCGGTACATCTCCGCGATGCCCTTGATGGCCAGGTTGTCGCTCTCAGTGGCGCCCGAGGTGAAGATGATCTCCTTCGACGAGGCGCCAATCAGCTTCGCGACCTGCTCGCGCGCGGTTTCCACCGCCTGCTCCGCCTCCCATCCAAAGGAGTGATTGCGGCTGGCTGCGTTGCCGAACTTGCCGATGAGATAAGGCATCATCGCCTCCAGCACCCCGGGGTCCAGCGGCGTGGTGGCGTGGTTATCCATGTAAATGGGCAGATGAACGCCCGCCGGCGCCGCCACTTGACTTGCGACCGTGCTCATCTTGATCTCCCGAGAACTTTGGGCCGTGAACCGTAGACAGTCATCGGCGGCAATGCCTCATCTACAGCGTCAATGTGATCAGCTTCTGCGACTCGCTCTGCAGTGGCGCATGTTCCCGTTCCGCCAGATCGTGAATGCTGATGCTCTTGAGAACCCCAGCGATGGTCTCGTTGACGCGGGCCAGGGGTTCTTTAATGGTGCAGCTGGGGGTCAGGTCGCAGGACTTTGCACCCTTGAAGCAGGAGGTGATAAACAGCGGTCCGTCGATGGCGTGGATGACCTCAAAAGCCGAAATCTGGCTCGCATCGCGAGCCAGGGTGTAGCCGCCGTTCATTCCGGCATGCGAGCGGAGGAGCCCTACCTTGGTCAGCCGCTGCAGAATCTTTGCAAGTAATTGCGCAGGTATTCCATAGGCGTCCGCGACGTCTTTGGCGCTCAAAGCAGGGATTTCCGGGTGCTCTGCGAGGTATTTCAGCGCCATCAGCCCGTAATCCGCTTTCTTTGTGAGCTTTAGCATGGAATATCCGACTTGTTAGGTCCGTATTTAGTATACGTCCGACTTCACTTCTCTTTCAAGTCTGCAGCGCCGGGTCGCGCCGACGTTCCATCCAGTTACCAAACAGGAGGATTTCATCAAAAATCCGTTTGCATTCGGCCAAAAGACGGCTACAATCTTGCGGAAAGAGCACCTATAGCAATTCCAGAGCAACCCAATCCCGAAGCCGGCACCCCCCAATACCCCGGGCTCCCGGGTGACTGGCCTTCACTGGCGAAGTGGAAGGCGGCCGAGAAGTCATCGAGTGGCGTCTTTCCCCAAACCAAAGGGGAACTCTAGAATGGCTGTAAATTCAACAGGCCCTGAGAACGATGGCAACCGCCTGCAGACACCCCAAGGTCCGGATCGTTTCCCGGCACGATGACAGCGAGTTTGTTGAGTGCCTGGAGTGTGGCGAGATTTTCGATTCCGAAGAGTTTCGCGATATGGAGATTGAAGACACGGCTGGAACGGAAGATCTCACGGACGACTCCTAGAGTCGCCCGGCGGCGATCACTGTTTTGCCGCGGCGCCGTTAACCGCAGGCGCGCCGCCGCGGCGCGACACAATCCATGCATAATGCAGACCAGAGATCACGGTGAGCGCGATGGTGGCGTCGAGCGCCACTGTGCGGAATACAGTGACCCAATAGCCTTTGGTGAGCTGGTGCAGCAGGACTGCTGCGATGGCAACAATCTGTGCCAGGGTATTGCCTTTGCCGAAGATGCTGGGACGAAACTCGCGCCGGCCAACGGCCGCGTAGAGCAGCGCCGCAACCAGCAGGATGCCCAGGTCTCTCCCGAAGACAAGCACCGTGACGGTGACCGGCATCAATCCCTTGTACAAGAGGACCAGGAACAGCGTGCTCAGCAGCAGCTTGTCAGCCACCGGATCAAGATAATGGCCGAGCATGGAACGCTGCTTGAGGACACGCGCCAAGGTGCCATCCAGCGCGTCAGTGAGTCCCGCGGCCATGAAGAGCAAAAAGCTTAAAAGGTAGTGATCCTCAAGAATCGCGGCAACGAGGAAAGGCGCCAGGCAGATGCGCAGAAGCGTGAGCAGATTGGGGGCGCTGCGAAGCGGATTCAAGCGATGGTTCAGCTCCTGAGGCATGGCAGGTCGTTCGTAGCGGCGCCGTGGCGCAACCCATGCGCCAAGAGGCATTTTCTCTCCCAAACGATGGTACAGTACGGGCCCCGCGCGTGCCATCGTGCTGGTCCCGCGCCGCGACGGTGGCCGTTTCGCATAGCTATGCTTCCACCGGGAGTTCCGCAGCAAGAATATTCATGGGCGTGAGTCCGCGCTGGCGCAGGGCGCGCAGGCTCAGGGCGTCATGACGTTTGGCCAGGCGCCTGCCGTTATGGTCCACCACCAGGCGGCAGTGATACCAGGTGGGATCATTGAATCCCAACACACGGTTGAGCAAAATCTGACGCGCGGTGGACTTGAGCAGATCGGCGCCGCGCACAACTTCAGTGATCTGCATCGCCGCATCGTCGGCCACGCAGGCAAGCTGATAGCTGGGCACGCCGTCTTTGCGCCAGACCACAAAGTCGCCAAAATCGACTCCGGCCACAAAACGCTGCGGCCCCAGGTTGCCGTCGACAAACTCGATCACTTCTCCGTCGGGAACGCGGAAGCGCCAGTTGGTGTTCCCCGGCGTCTCCATTGCGTCGGCCGTGGGGCCGGGAAGCTGTGGCGAGCCGCCCATGAACCGCCGGCAGGTCCCGGGATAGAGCGGCTCATCATCCAGCTTGTCGAACTTTCCGCCGTGTCCCGGCTGCGCGCGCTCGTGCGGCGCGGCAACGGCAGTGGCCAGATCTTTGCGCGAGCAGCGGCAGGGAAACAGGCGGCCGCTGCGCACCAGCTTGCGCCACGCAGCCAGGTAGATGGCGCGGCGCTTGCTCTGCACGTAAGGAGCGAATGGGCCGCCTTTGTCGGGGCCCTCCTGCCAGCGGATGCCCAGCCATCGCAGGTCCTCGAGCGCCGCGTCGGCGTAGTTGGCGCGGCTGCGGTCGGCGTCCAAATCCTCCATGCGCATCACCAGCGTGCCGCCCGCCTCACGCGCGCGCTGGAACGCCGTCCAGAACGTCCTGGCGTGTCCCACATGCAGGTAGCCCGTGGGCGACGGCGCCAGCCGGCCGCGATAGCCCGATGGCGGCGATGGAGAAGTACTGGCCATTCTGATGATGAGTGTAGGCGAGCCCACGCAGGCGCGATATGGCAGGTTTGATGCGGGGGAGGCCAGTGGTCAGTGGTCACCGTTTCTCAGGGCTTCCACCGAAGGATCGGCTTCCTCGCCGCCTGCACTTCGTCAAGCCGCGAAACCCGCGTTGAATGCGGTGCGGTCTTCACCAGTTCGGGATTCTCCTCAGCTTCGCGTGCGATGGAGCGCATGGCATCGACGAAAAGATCCAGCTCCTCGCGTGACTCGCTCTCGGTGGGTTCGATCATGAGCGCGCCATGCACAATCAGCGGGAAACTGACCGTGTAAGGATGGAAGCCGTAGTCGATAAGCCGCTTGGCAATGTCGCCGGTTTTCACTCCGTGCGCGGCCTGCCGCTTGTCACTGAAGACGACTTCGTGCATCGAGGGCGTTTTGTACGGCAGCTCGTACAAATCTTCGAGCTTTTTGCGGATGTAGTTGGCGTTGAGCACAGCGTCTTCCGTGGTTTGCCGCAGGCCGTCGGGGCCGTTGGCCAGAATGTAGGCCAGGGCGCGAATGAACATGCCGGTATTGCCGTAGAACGCGCGCACGCGGCCGACGGAGTGCGGGCGCTTGTACTCCCAGCGCAGTTTGCCGCCCTGCGGGTGCAGCGGCATCGGATCGGTGTCGCCGACACGCTCCCCATCCGGCTTGAGCACGGGTGCGCGGAACAGCGGCGGGCAACCGTCGGCTGTTGGCTCGGCATTGGTGTCCTCCCAATCCCCCGCATCAGGGCAGCCCTTCGGGCCGTTCTCGTTTCGGACGAGTATAGGGATAGGTAAGAATGGCTCAAGAAATTTCTTGCACGCCACCGGACCCGATCCGGGCCCACCGCCGCCGTGCGGAGTCGAAAATGTCTTGTGCAGATTCAGGTGCATCACGTCCACGCCGAAATCGCCCGGCCGCACCTTGCCCACCAGCGCGTTCATATTGGCGCCGTCCATGTAGAGCAGCGCGCCCTTGGCGTGCAGGATGTCGGCGATCTTGTGAATCTCGTCTTCGAAGACGCCCAGGGTCGACGGGTTGGTGAGCATCAGAGCGGCCGTGTTTTCGTCCACCTGCCGCGCGAGGCCTTCGAGATCGATGCCGCCGTCCGCGTTCGACTTGATGTTCTCCACCGTGTAGCCGACGATGGCCGCTGTTGCGGGATTGGTGCCGTGCGCCGAGTCAGGCACGAGAATCTTTGTGCGCGGATTGCCCTGCGATTCGTGCCACGCGCGCGTGAGCAGGATGCCTGTGAATTCGCCGTGCGCTCCGGCCGCTGGCTGCAGCGTAATCGCATCCATGCCGGTGATTTCAAGCAGGCATCTCTGGAGAAGATCGAAGATTTCAAGAATGCCCTGCGCCAGCGACTCGGGTCGGTAGGGATGCGCTTCGGCCAGCCCTTCAATACGCGCCACAAACTCGTTGACGCGCGGGTTGTACTTCATGGTGCACGACCCCAGCGGATACATGCCGAGATCGATGGCGTAGTTCCATGTGGAGAGCCGCGTAAAGTGGCGAATGATTTCGATCTCGCTCAACTCCGGCAACAACCCCGGCGTGTCGCGATGCGCCGCGCCAAGAAGCGCGTTCGCGTCAACCGGAGGCACATCCAGCGGCGGCAGCTTGTAGGCGCGCTTGCCCGGCGCCGACTTCTCAAACATCAGCGCTTCATTCTGCGTCGGATGCTGCCGGACTTTGCCCAAGGTGTGCGGACCCCCTGGCCCGGCCCCGGTCTTGTTTGTATCTATATTCATCGGTCCTCTCACGCCTCCACCGGCGCGGTAGCCAGCACCTTTGCCGCAGCGTCTATCGTTTCGCGCGGCATCACTTCGGTCGCGCACCAGAGCGTGCAGTTGCGCAACTCGGGATACCAGCGGCTGAGCTCGATTCCGCCGACAATCTTGTTGTCGAGCAGCCGCCGGCTCCATGTAGTCGGCGCTTCGTCGGTCTGCAACACAAATTCGTGGAACCGCGGCGCACCCCCGAGCGACCTGTCCTTGAAGCGCAGCTTCGCGCCCGGCTGAGCCGAGAGCGTTTTGGCGGCGTAATCGGCCTTGGCCAGGTTGTGCTCGGCCAGCTCGCGCATTCCTTCCTTGCCGTACACGGCGAGAAAGATCGTGGCCATCAAAGCGACGAGCGCCTGATTGGTGCAGATATTCGATGTCGCCTTTTCGCGGCGGATGTGCTGTTCGCGCGTAGCCAGCGTGAGCACAAAGCCTCGATTCCCTGCCCCGTCGACCGTCTGCCCCGCCAGCCGCCCCGGCATCTGCCGCACAAATTGCTCCTTGGCCGCGATGACGCCGCAGAACGGACCGCCGTAGCTGAGCGCCACGCCAAACGACTGCGCTTCCATGCTGACGATGTCGGCCTCGACCGGCGGCCGCACGATACCAAGCGAAACCGCTTCTGCAATCGACACAATGAGCAGCGCTCCTTTGGCGTGCGCGATCTCGGCGATGGCGGGGATGTCTTCAATGACGCCGAAGAAGTTGGGGCTCTGCACGAGCACCGCTGCCGTTTCCTGGGTCACCGCGGCTTCGAGCGCGACGAGATCAACTCGCCCTGTTTCGCTGTCATAGCCAACCTGCGCTGTCGGCATCTCACGATAGCGGAGATAGGTGTGCAGCACTTCGCGATACTCGGGATGAACGGTCGCGGCAACAACAGCCTTTTGGCGGCCTGTGACGCGCATGGCCATCAGCACCGCCTCGGCCGCGCCGGTTGAGCCGTCGTACATGCTGGCATTGGCCACGTCCATGCCGGTGAGCTCCGCAATCATGGTCTGGAACTCGAAGATCGCCTGCAACGTTCCCTGCGTGATCTCGGCCTGGTACGGTGTATAGCTCGTAAGAAACTCGCCGCGCTGCACCAGCGAGTCGATGATCACGGGTCGGTAATGGCGATAGGCCCCTGCGCCCAAAAAGCTCGCATAATCGTTGGCGTTTTTCTGGCCGGCGGCGCGGAAGTATGCGATGATCTCGCTCTCTGCCTGCTGGCGCGGAACGTTGAGGTCGCGGCCCAGGCGATACTCGGCGGGAATAATGGCAAACAGATCGTCGATCGACCGCGCGCCGATTTCCGCAAGCATCTGGCGGCGTTCGTCGTCGGATTTGGGAAGATAACGCATAAAGACAGCCTTTAGCTATTAGCTCTTAGCTTTCAGCTTCTGGTTGTCAGCCCGAAGCATTTGTACGGGCAATAGCAACCCGCAAGAACGCGTTCCATTTCACTGCCCAACACTGCACACAAACAAACTGACAGCCGAAAGCTGAAAGCTAGCTTCCAGTTTCTTCTGCAATGAATGCCTCATACGCCGTGGCATCAAGCAAGCTGTTCAGCTCGGCCGGATTCGAAAGCTCAACCTTGATGATCCAGGTGCCGTGCGCGTCCTGGTTGATCTGGTCCGGCGCGGTCTTCAGTTCCTCGTTCACCGCCGTCACCTTGCCGGAGACGGGCGAAAAGAGATCGCTGACAGCCTTGACGCTCTCGACCGAGCCAAAGGTTGCGTTTGCGGTTACGGCATCGCCCACCTTGGGCGCATCGACGTAAACGATGTCGCCCAGCGAGCTCTGAGCGTAGTCGGTGATACCGATCGAGCCAATAGCGCCGTCGACTGAAATCCATTCGTGTTCGCGAGTATAGCGATAGTCTTTCGGGTAAGGCATGGCGGTTCTGCTCCTTAAAAAGATGAGCGAAATACCAGTCTACGGCGTGAGGGGTCGGACAAATGAGGAAATCAGGGGGTAGGGAGTTGCCAGCAGGGTGTATAAAAACCCAATGGGTTTCATCGCAATGCGCGAACCTGAAACTCGCCGCCGCTTGTAACCCGTGCACCCATCGAGAATGGTTCTGATCGCTGTTGTCTATTCCCTGCTGGCTATTCCCTACTGGCTAGTCCTTGGTCTCCGCCTTTACCCCATCACGATGACCGGCTGAAACAGCGTGCCTGCGATCCTCTTCGCAATTCCAACAAGCTCGCGCGGTCCGGCAAAAACCTTCACCAGGGGCGCCCCGGAAAATTCAGGCAGGTTGGCCTGTGCGCCGTTGCGCAGGCGGCCGAGGGCGATGGGATCGGCGGTTACTGCAGGCATTTCAGGCAACAAGCCGCGCGGATGCACGCAAATCTTCTCGAGCGTGTCGAGATTCACCGCGGAACTGCCGGCAGGATCTCCCGCCAACGCCTCCAGTTCTTCCAGCGTATGTGCGTCGGCCAATGTAAACGGCCCGGCGCGCGTGCGCCGCAGCCGGCTCAAGTGCGCGCCGCATCCCAGTTCCTGCCCCAGTTCGTGCGCCACGGAACGCACATAGCCGCCGGCGCTGATCTCCATGCTGAAACCGATCTCGGCGCCCACCATCGTCTCGATCGCGAAAGCGTCGATGCAAACCCGCGCCGGTTTCAGGTGCACAGGTTTCCCCTCGCGTGCCAGCTTATAGGCCGGCCGGCCTTCGATCTTCTTCGCCGAAAAGGGCGGCGGCATCTGCTGCATCTCGCCCCGGAATCGTGCGGCTGCGGCACGAATCGTTTCGAGGGTGACCGTTTGCGCAAATTCCGCCCAGCGGTCCGGTCCCGCGGGCTCGCCTTCGGCATCATACGTGTCGGTCGCGAAGCCGAAGCGGATCGCTCCTTGATACGCTTTTTCCGCGGCGGAAAAGAACTGCGCCAGGCGCGTGAACCTGCCCATCATCAGCGGCAGCACGCCGGTAGCCATTGGGTCCAGCGTGCCCATGTGGCCGATGGATCGCTCTCCGGTGATCCGGCGCAGGCGGTTTACCACGTCGTGGCTGGTCATCCCGCCTGGCTTATCGATCACAAGAAGCCCGTTCACATCATCACTTTAGCCGCCAGGGCTGCTCTTGCCAACCGGGGCCGCGACACTCCAATCTAAAGAGAGAGATGGCAGACGAACTGGAACGCGTGCGCAAGGCGCTGCGCGAGCTGAGGAAAACACTCAAGAGCTTGCCCGGCGATCCGCCTCCAAAAGAGGTCCACAAGCTGCGCACGACCACGCGGCGTGTGGAGGCGATTGCCACCGCGGTCCCCTTGACCGGTGGGAAAAAATCCCGACAACTGCTCAAGTCAATTGAAACCATCCGCAAGACCGCGGGCGGGGTGCGCGACATGGATGTGCTCACAGCCAACGCGCGCAAGCTGGCGCGATACTCCGCCGGCGACTCCCTCGCCCGGTTGCTTGAGCATCTCAAAAACGCGCGTGAGCAGTATGCCACTCAACTGGTCGCTGCGCTGAACCACAAGCGCAAGGCGGTGCGCCAGCGCCTGAAGGAATACTCAAAGCTTGTGCGATTTGCCTTGCCTCCGGGAGACTTCGGATCATCGGCGAACGGGCATCGCGGCCACTCGCACGATGGAGTGCATACATCGGCAATGAATCTGGTCCGCGAGCTTGCCGCTTGGCCCACGCTCGATGCGAGCAATATTCATGCCTTCCGTCTGAAGGTGAAGGAGCTTCGCTACACCCTGCAACTCGACGCTGACGCCGATCCGGCCCTTGTAGACACGTTGACTGACGTGCAGCGCCGCATTGGCGATTGGCACGACTGGCAGGAGCTCAAGGAGATTGCGCGCGAGGCGCTGAATCTGGAGCGCGACGCTGCGCTGCTGGCGCGGATTGACAAGACCGCGAAACAGAAGCTGGAACGCGCGCTCTCTGCGGCCAATGGCCTGCGCGGAAAGTACCTGGCAGCGCCAATCGCGATGGGGAGTTGACGCTTAGTTCAAATTAGCGTCAACTTCCTGTTTCGCTGCTTAAGCGATACCCTTCACTTCCATCGACCCTCTTTCGTGCGCGACGCAGTCCTTAAACACTTCGTCTATACTTCCAGTACTCCATCCAGCAGCTCTCGATCGGCTCGTTGCATCGTGCAGGAAGGAGACGTACGTGAGCTCGGGCTCGTCTTACCGGCTTTATTGCATTATTCTTTCGATCGTTTCAGCCTCGCTGCTTCTGCCCACCGAAGCTCGCGCACAACAGTACGCAGCCAACGAGATCACCGTCGGCGTAGATGCTCAAACGTTCGGCTGGAGAGGTTGCCCGCCAGGCCTGGCGTCAGGCCCATGCCAGCACGGGTTGGACTTCCCAACCGTTTCCATTACCTACACGCGCGACCTTTCGCCAATTGTCGCGCTGGAGGGAACTTTTCAGCCGACATCGTGGTTCATGCAGACCGACGGGATCGATTCCGGGCGGGAAATGCTTGCGCTGGGCGGTGTGAAGAGCGGTTGGCACGGCCGGCGATGGGGACTCTATGGCAAACTCGACGCCGGCATGGTCAGTTTCAGTTGCGGAGACTGGACCTGGAGATCAGGCGCAGAGCCGATCCCCTACCAGAATTGCGCACGCTTGACCCATTTTGCACTGGAATACGGAGGAGCCGTTGAGTTCCGCAAGAGCCCGCGCTACGCATTCAGGCTGGATATCGGGCATCTTGAAGCCGCAGAATTCGACCACGTCATGTCACGGTATCGGGACGGATCGGTGATGCAATTTCGCGAGGGCGGCATAACACAGCATGTCGACGCGCAGATCGGGGTGAGCCGCAGCTTTGGACGCATTGAGACAACGGTTCCCGATCGCGTTCCTGCGAAACAAAACTGGGATACTGGCGTCACCTTCGCGCTGCAGCCGCGCATCCAGCCGGACTTTGAGTATCTGAGCGCCTATCCGAGTTGGGGCCTGTGGGCTTCACGGAACTTCGGCACTCATTTCTCGTGGGATAGCACACTAATTCACTCACCCAGGAACCCTGGAAAAATCGAAGACGTCGATTTTCAGGCCGGTGGGCGTGCGTTCGAAGCATTGAGTGGCGTCAAATTCGGCATTCGCAGTGGACATTTTGGCTACTTCGCCAAGGTGCGGCCCGGCATCATCACCTTCGGCGAGACTGATCGCCAGACCAATCCCGGACCATGTTTCGGCATTGGACGACATGTGCTCCCCTGCCGGTTGCGTACGCTCAAATTCGACCGTGGGATGTTCACGGACTTTGTTCTGGATACCGGCGGCATCGTTGAAGCTTATCCGACGAGGCATACGATTCTCCGCTTTGAGGGCGGCAATGCCACGATCTTCTATTTGCCCAAAAACTTCATCGATTTTGGGCAGATCTTTCCCATTCCCGAACGGACGCAATCGTCAATGTTGATTTCGTTCGGCGCGGGTGTCCGCTTCTAGATCGGCTGCCGTTACACCCCGCCGTTGGTCCCGGGCTGCCGCAGCAGCGCGAGAAACTCTGTGCGCGTCTCCTTCTGCCGGAAACAGCCCACCATGGCGCTGGTCACCGTGGACGAGTGCTGCTTTTCGATGCCGCGCATCATCATGCACAGGTGCCGCGCCTCAATCACCACGCCCACGCCCTGCGGTTCGATCGCTTCCTGGATTGCGTCGGCGATCTGCCGCGTCAACCGTTCCTGCACTTGCAGGCGGCGCGCAAAGACCTCAACCAGCCGAGGAATTTTGCTGAGCCCGATTACTTTGCCCTTGGGAATATAGGCCACGTGCACCTTGCCGAAGAAGGGCAGCATGTGGTGCTCGCACAGAGAGAACATCTCGATGTCCTTGACGATCACCATCTCGTCGTAGTCCACATCGAAGAGAGCGCCATGCAGAATCTGCGCCGGGTCCTGGTCGTACCCCTTGGTCAGGAAGGCCATCGACTTTTCCACGCGCTCCGGCGTAGCAATCAGGCCGTCGCGATCGGGATCCTCGCCCAGGCGGCTCAAAATCTCGCGATACATCTCCTGCGTGCTGAACGCGCCCAGCCCCTCATCGGCTACAACGGCAGGCTTGACCGCTTTACTCACAACCATCGGACGTCCCATTCCTATTAACCTCCAGCCCGGCATTCGAAAGAGTTATTTTCTGTCTCTTCCACGCGGACCTGCTTCAGTTCTCCGGCCGGCAACGCATCCTTCACCAGCGCAAAAATCGTCCTGCATAGATTTTCGGTCGTCGGCACGCGATCCGCAAACAACGGATCGAGATTCAGGTTGGCGTGATCGAAACGATCCAGCACCTGCGACCGCACCGCATCATCCAAGGCCACCAGATCGACCACCATTCCCGTCTCGCCATTCACTGCGCCACCCACCAGGACCTCAACGAAATAGTTATGCCCGTGCCCGTGTTCGTTGTTGCACTTTCCGTAGGCCGCGCGATTCTGTTCAGCCGTGAGCGCCGCCGTGTGCAATCGGTGACTCGCGCTCATCATGTAGCGCCGGCCAAAATACGCCTTCACGCCTCACCTCGGTACTCGGCGAATATCTCCGGCGTCTCGTACACGCGAATCCGGCTCAACCGCGCCCCTCCAGCCGCTGTCACCGAGGGCTCCAACCGCTTCCATGCTGCAATGGCAATATTCTCGGTAGTCGGATTGGCGTGCGCGAACTCCGGTGCGTCCAGGTTCAGGTGCTTGTGGTCGTATGCAGCCAGAACCTCGCGCTCCATCACATCTTTCAGCCACTTTAGATCGACCACAAAGCCGGTCACCGGGTCAGGCTCGCCCGCCACAGTCACTTCCAGCGCGTAGTTGTGCCCGTGTCCATTGCGATTGGCGCAGCGGCCAAAGACCTGCTGGTTCTTTTCTGGCGGCCAGGCCTCGTTCCAGTAATAGTGCGATGCGGAGAACGTGGCCCTCCGCGTCAAAAAGATCATGCCAACCCCTTACATAGAGAAGATGCCGCAGCCCCCCCAGCGTTTCACGGAATCAAGCGAACGTTGCGCTTGCTGGAAAGGCGAACCGCCTTAACCTTCTGGAATGACTGTTTCCCTGGTCCCTGGTCTCTAGTCCCTGTATTCCCGCCCCTTCCAGCTTACGCGCTTCAGGATCCGGTGATGAAACCAGCTTCGGTAAAGGAGAAACACAAACAGCGGCAGTCCCAGCGGCGAAATGGCGCAATCGAGCAACGGAAAATTCGACTTGGCCACACGGTTGTAGAAGCGGAAAAGCGTGCGCAGCCAGAGCAACGCGAGAATCCACCCGGCGCCAAGCCACTCCAACCCGTGCGCGCCCAGCCGCGCGTTCCAAAGCTGGTAGGCAAGAATCGGCAGCCCGAAAAACAGCGCAATATCAAGCGCCCTCCAGAACGCAAGGATCAGCGCGTTATTGAAGAGCAGCTTCAGGTTCTTGGTCCAGCCCTCCATCATTGCCCCGGTGCTGCGATACATGCGCGCGGAGACGGCATCGTCAGCGTAACGAAAGCGCAGCCCCACCCTGCGCCGCTTGGCCATAAAGGCGAGCTGCACATCTTCAAGCACGTCGCCCGCCACACTGGGATGCCCGCCCAATCGCCGGTAGGCCTCACGCTCCACCAGCAGGAACTGCCCATTGGCCGCTGCGATGTGCTGCGCCGGATCCGAAACTTTGGCCGTGGGATAGGCCAGCGCCAATTCGCAAAAAACCAGGGGCATGAGCGACCGCTGCGCCAATCCGCTCACCAGTTGCCGCGGCGAGTAGCTCAGCATGCCCACTTTGTTCCGCTCTGCTTCATGCATCGCCCGGCGCAAATTGCCCGACTCGTGAATCGTGTCAGCATCCGTGAAGAGCAGCCAGCGGCCGCGCGCTCGCCGCGCCGCGGTCCACACGGCGTTGGCCTTCCCTGTCCATCCCGGCTCCAGCTCGCCGGCCTCCATTAAACTAACTCCGGCAAACCCACGCGCAATCTCGGCCGTCCGGTCGGTCGAGTGATCGTCCACCACGATCAATTCCCAGTCCTTGCCCAGCTCAAAGATTGCTTCCGACTGGCTCGCGAGCGATTCGAGGCACACGCCAAGACAGTCTTCTTCGTTGCGCGCCGGCACAATCACCGTCAGCTCGATCAGCTCCGCAGGTTCCGGCTGGTCATAGACGGTTCCCGCTAGCGTCTTGCCGGCCCATTCGCGCCAGTCGGTCGTTGGCGGGCCCTCCGCCGGATCGGAAAGACCCAGCACCGGCTTGTACGCACGCTGCGCCGTATCGCCGGGCGGCTCGCCCTTCCTTCCGCCGGCCCCGCTCGATCCCCGATCATCCTTACGCATCGGCCCTCACGGCTTTCTCCGCCGCCCTTTCGCTCCGTATTATAAGGATGTGCGGTTTCCACGTTGCCTCGCCTTGGTCCTGATCCTCCCGCTGGCGCTGCTGCCGGCGTGCAATCGCGGCGCACATCCTGCCCAAACCGGCAAAGCCGCGCCTGACTTCACGGTCTCCGACGGAACAACAAGCATTCATCTTGTCAACTATCGCGGCAAGGTTGTCCTGCTGAACTTTTGGGCCAGTTGGTGCGCGCCCTGCCTTGAGGAGCTGCCTTCCCTGCTCCAGCTTCACCACCAGATGCCCAGCGTGGTGATTCTTGGCATCAGCATCGACGAGGACCCGGCTGCCTATTCGAGCTTCCTCGTCCAGCACCACGTCGACTTCATCACTGTTCGTGACGCTGACGAGTCCGCTCCGAAGCTCTACCACACCGATATGTGGCCCGAGACCTACGTCATCGACCGCAAAGGCATCATCCGCAGCAAGTTCGTTGGCCCGCAGGATTGGACCAGCGCGGAGATGCAGTCATTCCTCAAGAGCCTCTAGCGCTGTCAATCCCCTGGGGCATCCTGAAACCATCCAATCCCCTGATTCCACGGGCATTCGCCCAAAGCTAACTTTGCCGATTATTTCCCCGAAATCGCTAAGCTTTAATGAGGGGAGTTCCTGCGATAACCGAAGCCGAAGGAGTCGAAACCCTGGAATCCGACCGCGTCGTGGACAATCATGCGCACCAGTCGCACGGACTGCCGAATGCGGATTTTTGCGTTTGCGAGGACATTTTCCACACGAACTGTTGTGGAATCAACAGTCGATCCGAAGAAAGCCGGTCAAAAACTGGCGCGCGGAATTTTTTATCGCTCGGAAGGCCATTTTTCAACACTAAATTCCTTAGAATCAACAAATCGACCCGAAAACCGCGGTCAAAAAAGACCAAAAACGTAAGCAACTGAGCGCGAAGATGACCGCAAAGATTGGGTGCCGCGGGTCCCTGGCATTTGGGGTCGGGGCTGCTCAAAATCCGTCTCAATTGAACCGCGAATTTAGACGCGTGACTTACGCCCGAAGAGACGGCGCCAGGTTTGTGGTCGCGTTGCAGGCTGATCGGGTTCTGCCTCCAAGCGCGGACTCTCGAAGTGCCGGCTACGTTCCACCCACTCCGTTGACGACAAGAAGCGTGGCCCAACATCGATGAGCCGCGGAATCATCCCGAAGACGGCGACACGATTCCACGGCTGGCCGCTCCGCATGCGAAAGCCTCTTTCGTTGAGCGCGGCAGCGATCTCCGCATAGGATGAGTCGAGTGCCACCCCCTCCATGATCAGCATCAAGACCTGGTGCTCCACCGGGTCGGCCTCCAGCCGCATGCAGTCGTCGGAGATGCGCAGCCCGTAAGGAATGTCTTCATCGAAGTCCCCTTCGCTTGGCGCCTCGGCGCCGGGTAGCTCGCGCCGCCACTCGATTGCGACCATCTGCCACCCGGCCTCGACGCGCCGCCGGATTAAATCGGGACTGAAGGGTTCGGAGACGATGTCGCGGATCCGGTCAAAATAGGCCATCGTGACCCCCTTTGCTGATAACAGCCTTTGCCTCAGAGCCAGCAATTCACTTGCCAGGGATCGAGCGGGCTCGAGCAAGCTCAAGCCCAACAAAAGCACTGCGATAGCGAAACGCTCGCGCCGCAGGGCTTTCTCTCGATTTGTCCGCTAATGCAAATTCCTGTTCAGTTCCGGACACGCTTCAGGGGAAGGTTGCGCGTCGCACCGTGGTTCGTCCGTCGCCTTTCTGGCGCGGATGACGCGGCGCCAATTGCCGCAACTGCTATTCTGACCCTATGACCACAGTGGAGATTCTCTATCGCTACGCCGCTCCGCTCAGTGAGCAGGTAGCACTGGCGCTGGCCAGCGCCCGCGATGTTTACGGCATCCGGCGTCTCAGCTTCGATCGCAGCGCGCACACGCTTCGCGTGGAGTACGACGCCACGCGCCTGAACGCAGCCGCGGTCACCAAGCTTGTTCGCGAAGCGGGTCTTGAAATCGCCGAAGAGCCGCCGCTCATTCCACCGCCTGCGCCGCAAACCACTCCGGCACCGGCAGCCTGATGCCCGCGTTGCGCCGCCGGTCCAACCTTGGTACTCTTGGAAAGGTTCATCGATCAGGCTTCGCCCTGAAGCCTGCGTGTGTGCGCCCGTAGCTCAGCTGGATAGAGCGACTGACTACGAATCAGTAGGCCGGGAGTTCGAATCTCTCCGGGCGCACCACTAAATCTCACAAAATAAAAGAATTATAGAGACTCTAAAAACGAGGTGCCGCGATCCATTTTTCTGTGGCGACACTGTGGCGACAAGATTACTGGGACACCGAGGTTGTCTTGTGCCGGGAATGCGGTCGGCTGTAGGATTCAAACTTACGACTTCCACCGCTTTCCTGAACTTACAATCGGTGGGAGCGACCGGACTGTGGGGACCGTCCGCGAGATTAACAGAGCCTTTGCTTAGCAGCCGAAGGGTGAGAGCTGGAGCAGACGTGTAATCAACGGAGTAGACAGGAGCCTGGAGGAGAGATCGGAGCCTCTGCGGCGCGCAATTGGACCAAATTCTGGACCAAGTTTTTCAACCCAGCCCGGTTCTCGCTACCTGATCGTGGAGGAACTGGTGACCGTTGGCCGACGCTCTTGCCTCCAATCCGCATTCTGTCGGCAGGATCGCCTCGCCGAGAGGCCATTCGGCAATCGCAATGGTTTTCTTGTACTTGGGATACCGGGGCAGTCTCATGCCTCCTATCCTTCGGGCGCGTCGGGAGCCTGAAGCATCAGGCTCCACTCGTGGAGTTTCTGCTGCAGGACAGCCTTGGGAATCATCCGGGTTTCATATTGGGCGACGAGCGCGGGCGAGAGATGTCGGCTCATGGCATATTCCACGACTTCATCATCCTTCGTGCGGGAGAGCAGGACGCCGATGCTGGGGTTTTCGTGCGGGCGTTTGCGGTCCCGGTCGAGCGCCTCCAGATAGAACGACAGTTTGCCCAGGTGCTCCGGCTCAAAGCGCACGGCTTTCAGCTCGAATGCCACGAGACATTGCAGGTCGCGGTGATAGAAGAGGAGATCGAGTTCAAAATCCTGATTGCCCACCTGCACGCGGACTTTTTCGCCGACGAAGGCGAAGCCGTCGCCCAGTTCCATGAGGAATTGGCGCAGGTTGAGCAAAAGTCCGGCTTGCAGATCGGCTTCGCTGTGCCGCTCCGGAAGGTCAAGGAAATCGAGGAGGTAGCTGTCTTTGAAGACGCCGGTCGCGTCCTGGGGCAAAACTCGCACCGCTGGCGCGAGTTTTCTGTCCGACAGCATGGTCCGCTCGAAGGCGGCGTTCCTGATCTGGCGCTCAAGCTCGCGTTTGCTCCACTTCGCCCGGACGGCCAGCCGCAGATAGAACTCGCGCTCTTCCTGGCGCTTAGATTGCCCCATGATGAGGAGGTTGTGCGTCCACGGCAAAAGTCGCACCAGTGGTGCGAGTTTTGCCTCATCCCGGTATAACTCGTAGAACTGCTTCATTCGCCAAAGATTAGAGGCCGAGAACCCCATTAGATCCGGCGCCTGCGTTACGAGCCAGTTGGCCAGTTCTTTAACGATCCCTTTGCCCCAGCCCCCATCGGACACCTTGCGCGACAGGTGCGCTCCGACCGCCCAGTAGGTATCGATCAGTGCGACATTGACGGCCTCATAAGCCTTGGTGCGGCCCGCCCGGATGATGCCGAGAACTTCGGAGAATTCCGCGGTTTTCTTGACCAGTTTTGTGCTCATTCGGCCAGCCCCTCCAGCATGGTCGTGATTCGGCCGGTGACGCCCTTCAGTTAATCGGATCACAGTCCAAAACGAAACGGGAGTCATTGCATTGCCTCCAATCTTAGCGCGTTAGTCTCATAGCAAAATTTTCCCTCTCATAGCAAAAAGGGGGCAGGTACGGGTATTCTTACCGCGGGGCGGGCACGCGCCGCTCTGGGGTGTGGAAACCCCGAATACGACAAAGACACGCCGTGAGGCGTGTGATCTCCCTTGCCTTTGGGTCGGGGAGCCTGTGACGTATGTCCAGGCACCCGATGCTAAAGGTCACAGGAGCCGTGTCGTATTCGGCTTTCCAACTCCCCGACCAGGGGTTCTAAGGGCAGTTTGCGGGGGCGCACCGCAAACATTTTTTCCCTGGCCTCTTTTGAGGAGTTCAGCTCATTCCTCCTGAAGCCAAACACGAGCCAAGCGACGCAGACGGGACCTATTGCAAGTTCCTTGCAGAAAACTGCGTGGATATTCTCTGCTGCGTTGCCGCGGATCATGTTATCCACTATGTATCTCCGTCGGCCCTTGAAATTCTCGACCGGTGCCCGGAGGAGATGGTCGGGAAGTTTTTCAACGACTTCGTATTCTCCGAAGACGTATCGGTTTTCGAGGATGCCGAAGCAGCCAGCGGGGAGGTGAGCGCAGCGATCTTTCGATTACGACTTCGCCTGACGAAGAAAGACCTGACCCCCGTCTGGATCAGCGTCACCGCCCGGTGCGTGCGTGATCCCGTGACGGGCGATCCGCGCAAATATGTATTGGCCATGCGGGACATCACGGAACGGAAGGTTCTGGAGGAAAAGTTGTCCGCACTGGCGATGACCGATGAGCTCACCGGGCTCTGGAATCGCCGCGCATTCGATCAGGCTCTTAGGAGGGAATGGAAACGCACGGTTCGCGAGGAATCGCAACTCTCGCTCTTGTTGCTTGATCTCGATCACTTCAAGCCGCTGAATGACCAGTACGGGCACTCCTTGGGAGATGAATGCCTGGCTGCGGTTGCTTCCGCCATCAGCGATTCGGTGCGTACGACGGACATTGTCTGCCGCTGGGGAGGGGACGAGATCGCGATCATTCTTCCCGCCACCGACAGCGGTGGCGCTGTCAGAGCCGCCGAAAAAGTGCGCTCTGCGGTTGAGGGTTTACGCTTTCATTGCAAAACGAAGTCCGGCGAAGCGGTTTCCGTGACCGCGAGCGTCGGAGTGGTTACTACAATGTGCCTGCCGGATGGAACAATAACGGCGCCGCACCACCTGCTCCTGGCCGCAGACAAGGCTTTGTATCAGGCGAAGCATGACGGATACAACCGGGTGGCGATGGCTTCCCTCGTCCACGTACGAGGAGTCGAAGCGCCAGAAGCTACTGCGACGACAATGGCTACGGGCGAGAAGCTTGTGTAGGAGATGCCCAAAAGGCACTCAAGGGATGGGTGGATCTCCGCCGAGGAGTTCAACGATGAAAAGGAACACGTCGCGCTCCGGCGGTCGACATCCGAATCGGGCCATGTTCGGCATTGCCGCCTTGGCTCTGTTGGCGGTCGTGGCATTCTCGTATCGCCAGTGGGAGCAGTTTCAGCGCGCCAACGCCGAAGCCGCTCAAACGCGGGAAGTTGTGGATTCCATTGAGCAACTTCTCTCCAGCGTGACAGATGCCGAAACGGGCCAGCGAGGGTTCCTGCTCACCGGCGAAGATCGCTACCTCCAGCCCTACAATCGAGCGATCCAAGTCATCCCCAACCAGCTTGATACGGTGAAAAGGCTACTCGCAGGGCGTGCAGGCGAGTCGAGCAATCTGGCGCGGTTGGAGAGTTTAGTCGCCGAAAAGCTTGCAGAGCTTGGCCAGACACTCGACCTCCGGCGCACACAGGGCCTATCACCCGCGATGACGGTTGTTCTCAGCGACCGTGGTCAACGGACAATGGACCAGATACGCGCTCTTGTCGCCCAGATCCGGCGCACCGAGCTCTCGTCCCAGGCTCAGGCTTCCACCGAGGGGGAGGCGGCCGCGCAAATGGCGCTGGTGGCGGTCGTAGCCGGGTCGCTCGTGCTCCTGTTTCTCTTCGCTGCCGGCCTGGAGCCTTTCATAGGAACCGATCTCCAGGCGAAAGGACGGTCGTGGATCCTGCGCTATGGCGCGGCGGTTCTAGCCGCCGCCGCGGCAGTTGTGCTTCGAATGGCTCTGATTCCACTTATCGGACCGACGGAACTCGCGTTCAGCATCTCCATTGTGGCGGTGCTCTTCTCCGCCTGGTTCGGTGGGTTTCGCGCGGGAGCGCTTTGCATTCTGCTTTCCGCATTGGCAAGCGACTGGTACTTCACCGAACCCGTCGGATCTTTTCTGGTTCGCAAGCCAGCCGATCAAATCAGCCTGGTGATCTTCATCGTGATCGGGTTCGGAGTGGCTTTGCTGAGCGATGCGCAAGGGCGAGCGTTAGTGCGGGCCAGACGCGCCGAGAATGCCGAACGCGATGAGCGGCAGCGGTTCGAGACAACTCTGGCGAGCATCGGAGATGCCGTCATGGCCACCGATGCAGAAGGACGCATTGTGTTCCTCAACAAGGTCGCGCTGTCTTTGCTGCGAGCGCCGGAAACCGGCATTGTTGGCAAGCATCTCGACGATGTGTTCAGGATCGTCAACGAATTCAGCCGTGCAAGAGTGGAGAGCCCCGTCACGAAAGTGCTTCGAGAGGGCAGCGTCGTCGGACTAGCGAACCATACCATCCTCATTGCACGGGATGGGACGGAAATTCCGATAGATGACAGTGGCGCATCGATACGAAGTGCAGAAGGCCCCATTTCGGGAACTGTGTTGGTGTTCAGGGACATCACAGAGCGCAGACGCGCCGAGCGAACGGCTCAGCTTCTCTCTGCTATCGTCGAGTCTTCAGACGATGCGATTATCAGCAAAGATATGAACGGGGTGGTGACGAGCTGGAATAAGGGCGCGGCGCGCCTATTCGGCTATTCGGCTGAAGAGATGATTGGACACCAAATTTCTGTGCTAATCCCGCCAGACCGCGTCGATGAGACGTCGGCGATGCTGGAGAGCGTCGCTAAAGGAGAGAAGGTTGAACAGTATGAAACCGTGCGGCGCACGAGGCGCGGCGCACTGATCAACGTTTCTATAACATGGTCGCCGCTTCGAGATGTGCCGGGGCGAATTGTCGGTGCTTCAAAGATAGTCCGCGACATCACGGCCCGAAAGCAAGCCGAGGAGAGATTTCATCTGGCTGTGGAGGCAGCGCCCAATGGCATGCTTATAGCGGACCAGGCAGGCAAGATCATCCTGGTCAACTCCCAGATCGAGAAGCTGTTTGGTTACAGCCGCGAAGATCTGATTGGACAGCCTGTCGAGATCCTGGTACCCCATCAACTCCAGGAAATACACTCGGGCTTTCGGCAAGCATTTTACGCTGACGCCAAGAGCCGTCTCATGGGGGCGGGACGCGATCTATATGGCCGCCGGAAGGACGGCAGCGAGTTTCCCGTCGAAGTCGGTTTGAACCCGATCGACACCCATGACGGCCGTTGGGTCTTGGGCGCCATTTTGGACATCAGCGAGCGCAAACGGATCGAGGAGCAGCACATCGAATTAGCGGTGAAGGAACACACCATAGCCAGCGAGAAAGCATTGCGTGCGAAGGATGCGGAGCTTGCCCGGATTGCCCGCGCGTTAGCGGTGGGCGAACTGGCGGCATCCATCGCGCACGAAGTCAATCAACCGCTTGCCGGAGTGATCACCAATGCCGAGGCCGGTCTGCGGTGGCTCGGCGGGGCAGTGCCAAATGTCCCGGAAGCAAAGGAGTCCCTGTCGCTGATTGTGCGAGACGGGGGCCGGGCGAGCGGGGTTATCGAGCGCATTCGTGAATTCTTGAAGAAAGAGCGCCCGGATACAGAACCCCTCGATATGAACGAGACGATTCAAGAGGCTGTCGCCCTCGCGCGGGCCGAATTGTTGCGACGCAAGATTGACGTCCGCCTTGATCTTTTCGGCGCGCTTCCGCCAGTGACCGGCGACCGAATTCAGTTGCAGCAGGTAATCTTGAACCTGATCCTAAACGGGAGTGAAGCCATGGTCTCCACAGAAGGATCAAGAGAGCTACTGGTGACTTCGCAAAAATTCGATTCTGACAGGGTTCTTATCGCCGTGCGCGATTCCGGCGTTGGGATTGCCCCGCAGGACCTGGACCGGATGTTTGACGCATTCTTTACGACCAAGCCCAAGGGGATGGGAATGGGGTTGTCAATCAGCCGATCGATCATTGAGGCCCATCATGGGCGAATCTGGGCCGAACCCAACGACGGTGCTGGAGTGACCGTTCAATTCAGTTTGCCAGCCGAGAGTGTCGGCCAACTGTCGTCTGCGGCGGGCGACCCGTCATGAACGCAGAACATCGCGGTGTCTTCATCCCCGACCCCGCGGTAGGAAATTCAGAATGGTAGAAAAGATTCCAAGGCGATCGAAACATTCTGCGGCGCCAGCCAAGCCGGCGTCACGAACGGAGGAACGCGCACACGCCAAGAAAGCAGTCGCCGAAGCTCCCCAGGAATCGGCAGCCCAGAAGCAGTCATTCCCGATTGTCGGTGTCGGAGCGTCGGCGGGCGGCCTGGGGGCGTTCACGGCGTTTCTCAAACACCTCCCGCCTGATTCCGGCATGGCATTTGTGCTGATTCAGCACCTTGACCCGAAGCAACACAGCCAACTAACAGATCTTCTCTCCAAGGCATCCCGTATGCCTGTCCTGGAAGTCAATGCCGACACCGCCGTGAAAGCGAACCACGTCTACGTCATCTCGCCTGGCGTGTCCTTGAGCATGTCGAATGGCCGTCTGCGGGCCGAGCCGCGGGAGCCCGGCCGAAACCTGCCCATAGATCATTTCTTACGATCATTGGCCCATGACAAGAGCAGCAACGCCATCGGAATCGTTCTATCGGGCACGGCGTCGGATGGCACTCTCGGACTCAAGGCGATCAAGGCCGAGGACGGCGTCACTTTCGCGCAGGAACCGTCGTCGGCGCAATTCGACGGCATGCCTCGCAGTGCGATTGCCGCTGGCGTCGCGGATTTCGTCCTGCCGCCGGCTGAGATCGCCAAACGAGTGGTCCGGCTTGCACAACATCCTTATGTTGCGCGTAAGCATGAAGAGGCTGAAGGTGCGGCACAAGAGACGGAGTTCGAGTTCAACCGAATATTCCAGTTGTTGAGAGCTGCCTCTGGCAATGATTTTACACACTATAAGCCCCCCACCATCCACCGGCGGATACACCGCCGCATGGTTCTGCACGGCTCTGAGAAACTGGGCGACTACGTCGCGTATCTCCATGAGAACCCCGGCGAAGTGCGGGTTCTGGCGGACGATCTCCTGATCTGCGTTACTTCATTTTTCCGGGAGCCCCAAGCATTCGAAGCGCTGGCCACCAAAGTGTTCCCGCAGGTTCTCAAGAACCGACCTGCCGAAGAGCCCATCCGAATCTGGGTTCCGGGTTGTGCAACGGGCGAAGAGGCTTACTCTATCGCGATTTGCCTGGCGGAGTTTTTGGAGCGGTCAGGGGCCAACGTGCCCATGCAGATATTCGCCACGGATGTCAGCGAGACAGCGCTGGAGAAAGCGCGAACAGGGATATATGGAATGCCCGCACTCGCGGACGTATCACCCGTGCGGCTGAAACGCTTTTTCACGAAAAGCAACGGCGGATACCAGATCCAAAAATCCATCCGCGAGACTTGTATCTTCGCCAAACAGAACATCACCAAAGATCCGCCGTTCCATAATCTCGACCTGATCAGTTGTTGTAACGTGCTGATCTACTTCGGGCAGGTATTGCAAAGAAAGGCGCTGTCGATATTTCATTACGCCCTCAAACCAGGGGGTTTTCTCGTGATCGGGCCCTCGGAAGGCGTGGGCGCGCTTCCGGACGCATTTTCGCCGTTGGACAAGAAAATCAAACTTTATGCGAAACAACCGGGGTCGCATCCGGTGAATGTTCCGTTCCCCGCGATCGAGCCTTTGGCAGCCAAAGCGCCTGGCAGTGAAACGGCGGGCGAGAACGCCAGGGTGGCGGTCGATGTGCAGAAGGCAGCCGAGCGGATGCTGCTGGCGCAGTATGCGCCAGCAGGCGTCATCGTTGATGACGCGCTGAATGTCGTTCACGTTCGAGGCGATACGGGTCCCTATCTTCATCTTGCTCCCGGAGAACCAACTTACAATCTGCTGAGAATGGCGCGCGAGGGTCTGGTGGTCGGCTTGCGGGCGGCATTGGTGAAGGCCAAGCGGGCGAAGACCGCCATTTCCCAAACGGCTCAGGTAAAACAGAATGGCCAATTCAAAGACGTCAATCTTAAGGTCATTCCAATTAACGGGCCGGTTCGCGTCGGCGCGCTTCATTTCATGGTTCTGTTTGAGGATGTCGCGCCAACAGCCACGCCCGGACCGATCCGCGGCGAGGGGCAAACCACCGGCGCCAAACCGGCGAAGACTGCCAGGCCACGCTCTGCTCGGGAGAACACCCGCCTCAAGCAGGAGCTTGCGGCAACCAGGGAATACCTTCAATCGATTATCGAGGAGCAGGAAGCTTCCACGGAGGAACTCAAATCCGCCAACGAAGAGGCCCAAGCCAGCAACGAGGAGTTGGAAACCTCCAAAGAGGAGCTTCAGTCAACCAACGAAGAACTGAATACCGTTAACGAGGAGTTGAGAATCCGTAATCTCGCGTTGATGGAAGTGAACAACGATCTGTCGAATGTGCTGACCAGCATTCGTGTCCCGTTGGTCATGGTCGGAAAAGACCTGAAGATCCGCCGTTTCACCCAGGCCATCGAACCCATGCTGAATTTCATCGATTCCGATGTCGGACGATCAATCTCCGATCTGAAGCCCAACATCGACGTTGCGGATCTGGCGGAACTGCTCGGGAACGTGGTCAAGGGCGCCAGCCCCAGTTTGCGAGAGATCCAGGGCCCGGAAGGCCGCTGGTATTCACTTCAGGCGTTGCCTTACAGAGCAGGCAACAAAATAGATGGCGCCGTATTGGTGCTGCACGACATCGATGCGGTTAAGCACGGCCGCGACTATGCCGAGGCGGTCGTCGAAACCACCCGGCAGCCTCTTGTGATCCTGAGCAAAGACCTCAAAATCAGGAGCGCGAATCAGGCATTTTATGAAACCTTCAAAGTCTCGAAAGGCGAGACGGAGAATTGTTTCATCTACGATCTCGGTAACCGGCAGTGGAACATTCCGAAGTTGCGGGAGGCGCTGGAGAAGGTTCTGCCAGAAGCCGGCGGATTCAAGGACTTCGAGGTCGAGCATGAATTCGAAAGCATTGGGCGGAAGACAATGCTGCTCAGCGCGCGTGAGATCCGGCAGCCGGCCCCATACGGTCAAACGATCCTTCTTGCGATCGAGGACATTACGGAGCGGGTGGAACAGCAGTGTCGCGACCTGTTGAAGAACGAGCAGGCATTAGCTTCCGAGAGAAAGTCACGCGAACTGGAGGGGGAACTCGCTCGCGTTGTCCGGGCGTTGACCATTGGCGAGCTGGCGGTATCCATCGCGCATGAGGTTAACCAACCGCTCGTCGGCGTAGTCACCAATGCCGAGGCCGGTCTCCGCTGGCTTGGCGGCGAAACACCGAACCTCCACGAGGCGCAGGAATCCCTGGCGCTGATCGTCAGGGACGGAAATCGGGCCGGTGAAGTGATTCACCGCATTCGTGAGTTTCTTAAGAAGGATGACCACGAGTCGACGGCCTTCGATATCAACGAAGCAGCTCAAGAGGCGGCCGCCTTCGCGAACGCCGAATTGCAAAGTAGCAAGGTTGCGCTGCGAGTTGAACTCTCGCGCGGCCTTCCTCTGGTACGAGGCAATCGAATCCAATTGCAGCAAGTGATTTTGAACTTGATCATGAACAGCCGCGATGCCACGCTTTCGGCCGGGGAAGGATCGCGCGAATTGCTGCTGACATCCGAGATATCCGCCGCGTCCGGAGGGCAGGCCGGTGTTCTTGTGACGGTTCGAGATTCCGGTATTGGGATGAAACCGCAGGATCTGGATAAGATCTTTGATGCTTTCTACACAACCAAGAACAGGCATATGGGAATGGGGTTGGCGATCAGCCGATCGATCATAGAGGCTCACGGCGGGCGAATTTGGGCCGCGCCGAACGACGGTCCTGGGCTGACAGTGCAGTTCAGCCTGCCGGTCGCGAATCATGAGAGTTAAGAGCGATGGTTGGGTGTTTCGCTACGTGTGAAAATCCCATCTCTTGGAAAAACTGCTGTTCTCCCGCCGAAAACACGAACATCACATCGCAATCCACACACAGCACATCTCGGTCGGCGAAGCCCATAAACCCCTCCAAGCGGAGCGGATTCAGAGAAGGATCACGCACCAGATCTAAAGAAGCCCGAGGCGCACATATTCCTCGCGGATGATCTGATAACATTCGCACGCAGCATGTTCGAGACTCTCGCGATTTTGGATCGTGACATGTCTACGCGAATATTCAATGAGTCCAGCCTTGTGCAACATAGTGTGCCTGGTCTGCGTTGTTGGCCGGCGGCTTGGAAACGCAGGCCGCCTGGCCATGGAAGCTGGCATCGACCATGCAAGGACGATTATCGAGCTGGTCGCCCCGGGTTTCGACATCAGGCATTCTTTAAACGTCAACCGGCCGGCATCTTTATGCGTCTACGACTAAAGTACGAAAACGTACTCACTGGGCCCGGTGTTAGAGGACATGGAAAGTCTGCTTCAGAAGCTCATCTCGAATCAGAAGCTGATCTTGAGGCTTGAAAACAAGATTCAGACGCTAAAAGATCAGTTGACGAATTCTCGCCATGCTCCCGAACGCGCGCAAATCGAGTACGAGATTCAGCTGGCCGAACTCGCGCTTGAAAACTACCGAACTGCGTTAAGCCTCGAACAGAAAATTTCCTGAAAAGTAGAAACGTCCCAAAAGGACGCCTCCGGGAGGCCGCGCGTGTCTGCTGATTTCTGTTATTGTTGGCTACAAGAGTATCTAAAAGACGATTTGTTTGTTCATATTCCAGTCTGTACCAGACGCGTATTGCTAAGGCTGGAGAGTGGAGGATAAATGCCTTTTGTTCGGATTCTTGCCTGCCTGACCGTAGGGAAAAACGACGCTCCTGAGGTCACCGAAGCAGTCCTCGGATTGATCGATTCCCTCATCGTAAAGCGCATCCCGGTCTTTGATAGCGATGTACGCTCCACGCGTGTCTCCGAAGTTCAAAATGCGGACGAAGTCCGACGCGAAATCGAGCCTGGCACTTGATAGAGCGCTTCCTAGATTGTGGGGACTGCGGTGCCTGTCGGAACGGCGGCAATTTTGGGGGCCTTTCGCGGCAGTTTTGGAGCCTCTCCAATTTTGGGGGCTGGCGTGTCTATCGGGAGGGCAGCACCTTTGGGAGCCTCCCCTAAACCATCTAGTAGCTCGCACAGCCTGACATCAAGGACCTCTGCAATTCGGAGCAGGGAGGGCAGCGACAAGCCGCGTTTCCCGCTTTCAAACGTCTGCCAATGGGTCAGATGAAACCCGTGCTTTACAACCATATCCCGTAAGGTAAATCCCCGCTCTTTCCGGAGTTTTTTGATGCGTGCTCCGAGTTCTTCCAACAAAAGTTTGTATGAGTAATGCATACGCCTCCTCCGGGAAACCAACCAGCCGTTGAGGTCGATCAACGGCGGTGGTCAATTGATCTCTAACCCGTTCAAAGCATATTCCCGAACCTCAAGCGAATAAAAGTCGAATATGGAACTCTTCGGTTCCAACGAACTGGGAACTGCGCTTTCAGTTTGACAGATTTATAGGCAATGTGGAAGATAGATACCAAATAAAAATAGAAACTAAATAACATAGGTACTACCTTTCGTGGTACCCATTTCTTATTTCTCTGCATCTACTTATTAACGAGGTGATGGGGAAAGGAAAGAAGCCGTTCGGTGAGAGAGCCTGCAATCAGGGCTATCGCGAAAGGAGTCTTTTAATGAGCAAACGGATTCCCAAGTCAAAGCTGGCTACTGTCGTTATTCAAGAAGCCACAGGCAAACGTATCCGCGAATTGTGCGTCACAGACGACTATGGGGAGGCAGATGAATTCTCCGTGGTCGTCAAGTTTGACGACGATACAGAGCTCGTCCTGAACCTGACACCCCGACTGAAGTTCGCCGTTCACTATTCCAACTGGAGCAATGGGCGCCAGGAGGTGCTGAAAAGGTATCCGGCACGATTTCTTCGGAAATAAACGACATGCAACTTGCTGATTATAAGATAGATCACACTTATCGTGTGTAGATTCAAGCGGTCAAAGGGGGAAATATTATGGGGTGTCTAAGCGCTCCGTCAAATCTCGGTTTGGCTCTACCGTGCGAGCTCTGCGTGAACACCGTGGATATTCCCAGGAAGAACTTGCGGAGCGCGCTGGCCTACATCGCAACTACATCGGCGGCATTGAGCGGGGAGAAAGAAATGTGGCCTTGGAGAACATCGTGAAGCTGGCAAAGGCACTATCGATACCTTCAAAAACGCTCTTCGAGAATCTACCTTGAAGCCTTAGTTTCCGACTCGAAAAGCTTGCAGAGTCAGCATACCGTCCTTGGGAAAGTTCAATAATAATAATTTTGATGAGCCTTCAATTTCGATACGCTTTCTGCGATACTACTCATCGTGTGTAGACTCATAGTGGTCACAATGAAAAGCTAATGGAGTGTCCAAGCGCTCCATCAAATCTCGGTTTGGTTCCACCGTGCGAACGCTGCGGGAACAACATGGGTATTCCCAGGTGGAACTCGCGGAGCGGGCCGGCCTGCATCGCAACTACGTCGGCGGCATTGAACGGGGAGAGCGAAATGTGGCCCTGGAGAACATCGTGAAACTGGCAAAAGCTCTCTCTGTTCCTTCAAAAGCGCTCTTCGACAACTTGCCTTGATGCCCAACCCTTTGGCGGTCAAACCGCAAGAGATCATCTGGGCTAGACCCGAAAAAGTCCGAGGCGGACATATTCATCATGGATCGCGAGAACTCGTCATGAACCAGGAGCATTCCGTTGTTTTCATCGTGGACGACGATGTTTCCGTTCGGGAAGCTCTGAAAAATCTGCTGCGATCCGTAGGGCTCAAGGTGGAGACATTTGGCACTGCCCAGGAGTTCTTATCTAGTTACCGTTCCGAAACGCCTGGATGCCTCGTACTGGATGTGCGGCTTCCGGGTTTGAGCGGACTCGACCTGCAACGAAAACTCGCTGAGGCCAATATTGAGATCCCGATTATCTTCATCACGGCACACGGCGATATCCCGATGTCCGTGCGGGCGATGAAGGCCGGCGCGGTGGAGTTTCTCACGAAACCTTTCCGTGACCAGGAACTTTTAGATGCTGCCCAGCAGGCTATGGATCGGGACCGTTCCGCCCGAATACAGCGGACAGAGTCGGCGGAATTGCACGACCGCCACGAATCGCTCACATCTCGCGAGCGAGAGGTAATGGCACTGGTCGTTCGAGGCCTTCTCAATAAACAGATCGCCAGCGAATTGGGCACCAGCGAAGCGACGGTAAAACTGCATCGCGGCCGAGTAATGCAAAAGATGCAAGCCGACTCTCTCGCTGACCTCATCAGAATGGCGGAAAGATTCGGGGCTCCGGTCAATCGACAGAGGCCGGCTTGAAGGCAGGCTGACCTTGGAGCCGCGTACCGAACCTATACCAAAGTATAGTAATGATGGCCATGAGTAGAATAGTTATCTCTTCCCAGCGCGGCTAACCTAAATCTGCAGCATTTCACAACCGTATTTGATCAAAACTCCCACGCGTCGGCCGTTGAATAGGGCTCAGGGAAAGTTGCCACAGTCTTCAGCGGCTCTGTCATCGATGCTCCTAACCTTGAATACAGAGAATACGGAGGCTACCAATATGAGCCTACTAACAAATTCGCCAACCGTACCGGTGAAGGACGTACCGGCTTCTCGCTCATCTGGTGTAGCGGATTCGTATCGCCCGAAGGTCCTTGTGGTCGATGATGAGTCTGCCATTGCCGACACTCTTTCAGAGATCCTGAACCGAAGCGGCTATGCCGCCGTAGCAGCCTACGACGGCGAAGGCGCGCTTGAATCCGCGCTTTCCATGCCGCCGGAAATGCTCGTTACCGATGTTATGCTGCCGGGAATGAGCGGCATCGAACTCGCGGTGGCGCTGAGACGCATCTTCCCTGATTGCAAGATTTTGCTGTTTTCCGGGCAGGCAGCCACGTCCGATTTGCTGACTTCGGCGCGCGCGGCTGGGCACAGCTTTGAGCTGCTCAACAAACCCGTCCACCCAAATGATTTGCTCGCGCGCGTTTCCTCGAGCCTCAAATCACGACGAGCGTATTCGGTAGTCAGCGCTGTGTAGGAAGTTTTAAAGAACGCCTTCACCATCCATCTGCCAGTTAACATAGACGGTCGCAATGGCGATTCTCAAAGCGAATTGAAGTTGCGTTAAATGGAGTTCGGAGGCTTATCGAGGATACGTTCAACAGTCAGGCCAAGTTGAGGTTCGCGAAGAGCCTCAGGGCTAGTGGGACGGCGGTAATTGAGGCGTCGGTGCGAGATAGGCAGATTCACCGTTGGCTAGCTGTAACGAGCGCAAAGTGCGGACCGGAAAAGAGAGAGGAAATACAATCAATGCGAAACTCGACGCTTACTCATAAAGGAAACACTGTTCAGAACACGGTTACGGCCATAGCTTTCGAGAAAACCGCTGCACTGGCGTACCAGCTTTGGAATGAGCGAGGTTGCCCGATTGGATCGCCGGACGAGGATTGGCTTCGGGCAGAAGCGAAACTAGGAAATCATGAAACACTGCCGCGGCAGCGTGATCGGGGACGGAAGTTAAACTGATGGGACTTGGAGTTATCCGGCATGCTAAGAGATACAACGAATATTAATTCCGCGTCATCTCCCGAACAGCGGAGCACCTCATTTCATGCCGATGCGAAAGAGATGGATATAGCGAAGCCTCCTCCGTCCCCGCACACCCAACAGCAATTGGAAGAATTTTGGCGTTCGAAACTGGAGGATGCCTCAAACCGATATAGGGCGGCCAACGCGGAGTACACCACCATGCTAGGTGCTCAAAACGATGGGGCAGCAACGGCGCCAGATGCTGCCGATGCTCTGATACGCACTCGCCAGGCGCAAACCGAAGCGCTCGCCGAGTACATGCACACGTTGCGGACGTTCACCGACTTGACCAAACACCAAAAGGCGCCTGAAGAGCAGTCGGCTGCAGGTCCCAGCGGGCCGACAGGCATTCGGGAGACAAGCCGGATCTCAGTTGTTGACGATGACGAATCGGTGCGCGATGCCGCGAAAACTCTGCTCAGATCGGTCGGCTATAGCGTCCGGACCTTTGCTTCGGCGGAAGGTCTCTTGAATTCGGGCGCTCTTGGGGAAACGGAGTGCCTGATCCTGGATGTGCGGATGCCGGGGATCGATGGGCTGGAGTTGCAGCGTCGATTGAACGCCGAGGGCTTCCGTGTCCCAATCATCTTTATTTCGGCACACAGTGATGGTCCGCTACGACGCCAGGTAATCGAAGCAGGTGCGGTTGACTTGTTGAATAAGCCATTCGCCGCAAGCACTTTACTGGCAAACGTGGAAACCGTCTTGGGAGACCCGCCAAGGCCGGTGAACGAGCGACTCGATAATGTCAGGAACATCGATGTGCCACAGCCACTCCAGTCATGATCCTTGCCGATAGCAAAAGGATGTTTTATGGCGCTAACTTTGGTTCTCTCCATTGGCCTAGACGCGGAATTGCTGAGTACCCGCAACTTCGTCTTGCAATCCGCAGGCTATATCGTTGTCTCAGCATACTCAATGAAAGAGGCGGTCGATCGCTTCCGAGGGGGCGATTTCGACCTTGTTCTCCTTTGCCATTCCATCCCCACGAAGGAAAGAAACGACCTGATCTGCTGGATTCGAGCGTTTGGGTCGCGTATTCCCTTGGTCTTCGTTTCTGGAAGACCCTGTCAGCGTGATGACTACGCGGATGCGACAGTCGAGAGCGATCCGAACTGCATCCTCGTGGGAATAAGTGAAGTCCTAATCAACGCGGCCACCCCGACGCCATGGACGCCGGCATCTTGCCACAAAAAAGACGCCGGCGTCTTGTCACCAAAGGAGGCTGCTGCTGCACAAGGCAAGAAGTCGCCACAATCGGCCACTGCCTATGAACGGCAAGGAAGAACCACCAAGGAACGCTCCGCCCCTCTCGTACACGCAGGTTGAGCGGCATTGAGGACGATCAGGGAGAGGCCTTCCAGCTTCTATCAAAGAGCTGGTCGGTTCCTCAACTTTCCAGAAAGGGGAACATCGTGTCCGAAACGCAAACACAGCCCCGCGTCTTTGTTGTCGATGATGAGGATGTCATCGCGTCGACCCTTGCGATGATTTTGCGTTTGCAAGGCGGCTTCCATGCTAGATCCTTCACCGAGCCTCTCGATGCTTTGGAAGCCGCTCGGCTTGAAGCTCCTGACCTTCTTATTACCGATGTTGTAATGCCGGTCCTCTCCGGGATCGAACTGGCGATTCAATTTCGAGAACATTGCCCGAACTGCAAGGTGCTGCTGTTTTCAGGGACGGCTGCCACCGCTCATTTGCTTGAAGCGGCCCGGGCAAACGGGCATGATTTCGAGCTCCTCTTGAAACCTGTGCACCCGGCGGATCTGTTGACAAAAATTCGGAATTTGACTGAACCCATACCACCGCTGCTACCCGCTGAGACCCTGCAAGCGTGACGCTAAGCCGGCATTTAGCGAGTGGCGTTCGATCCACGGGAGAGGTTGGAACAGACGGTAAAAGAGACGGCCGGTCCGAGCCGGCACTTCAAGGCTGAAATGAGAGAAACGCCACATGACGCATCCACGGAAAGATGCGATGCACTACGGTCCGCGCTCCGGGCTGCTCGCAAAAACGAGCAGAGGTGGATGGAAATTTCCCCCGAATTCTTCGCCGAACCTGAACGAATAGAACAATGGGCCAGCACCGCCAAACTTCGCCGACTCGAAGTCGAGCGGATCGAGGCGCGGTTGGCGGAGATGGCGGAACCATTCAGTCCACCGTGGCCGGATGTATGCTATGCCCCCAGCAACCCGCCGAACGACAGATCGAAAGGGGGCTCCTGATGCAAAGCTTCTACAAGCGTTTCAGCGTTTATGGGGCGTTTGGGCTCTTGCTGGCCGTGCTGGCCGTCAACGCATTCATCATGCGACGGCAGCTCGGTGTGCAGATGGGGGACGAGGCCAGGGTCATGCACAGCAGGCAAGTCTTATTTGAGGCGGAGCAGACCCTGTCGCTGTTGAAAGACGCCGAGACAGGCCAGCGCGGCTACCTTTATACGGGCGATCCAGCATACTTGGCGCCGTATAGCAGCGCCATCGGCCAAATTGAACCGCACATGGACAATCTTGCACGGCTGATCGCCGACGATCCCCGCCAACAGGAACGAATCGTCCGGTTGCGCGACCTGGCGCACGAGAAAATCAACGAGCTTGCCCGCACGATCTCGCTCTACCAATCGGGCAAGGCCTATGAAGCCCGGGCTGCGGTCCTGTCGCACCTGGGGAAATCGTACATGGACGACATTCGCCGGGTCATGGCCCAAATGGAACAGGAAGAAAGCTCTCTTGAAACGGCACGCATAGCTGCTTACCAGAAGAGCCAGCGGAACACAATCGCGAGCATCTACTTGGCCAGTTGTCTTGCGGCATTCGGTCTGGTCCTGCTTGCCTATTACATAGTGCGGGAGATACGCCTCCGCGAGAAACATGCCGAGGAAATACGAGCGCGAGAAGAGTGGTTCCGCGTGACTCTGACCAGCATCGGCGACGCCGTGATCGCGACCGACAGGGAAGGCGCTGTAACATTCCTGAACCCGGTTGCGGAGACCCTTACCGGGATCGATCTGGCGCGAGTAAAAGGCAGGAATATCCTTGAAGTCTTTTCCATTGTCAACGAGCGGACCCGCAAACCTGCCGAGAACCCAGTTGAGAAGGTATTGGAAGTGGGCCACGTGGTGGGTCTTGCGAATCATACCGCGCTCGTGCGGAAAGATGGGACCGAGACACCCATTGAAGACAGCGCGGCGCCTATCCGCGGCGTGAATGGCGAACTGCTCGGAGTGGTGCTGGTGTTTCGCGATGTGACTGAAGAGCGTCGCGCGGAACGAGAGAGCCGTCTGCTGACGTCGATCGTGGCGTCCAGCGAGGACGCTATCCTCAGCAATGACCTGAATGGAGACGTGAGAAGTTGGAACCGCAGCGCGCAGCGTATGTTCGGCTACGCTGCGGACGAGATGGTCGGCCAACCGGTTTTGAAGCTGTACCCGCCGGGCCGCGAGAACGAAATGCGCGAAATCCTCGATCGCATCCAGCGCGGCGAGGAGGTTGAGCATTACCACACGGCAAGGTGCAGGAAGGATGGCACGCTCTTCGATGTTTCGGTTTCAGTCTCGCCGCTGTTCGATGAGAACGGAGAAATTGCCGGCGCTTCCAAAATCGTCCGCGACATCACCGCCGAGGTCCAGGCGCAGCGAGAGGTGGCCGCCCATCGTGAGCGGCTGCGTGTCACCTTGCGGAGCATCGGAGACGCGGTCATAGCTACCGACAAGGAGGGCCGTGTTTCTTACCTCAACCCTGTTGCCGAGCAGTTGACCGGATGGGGCTCTCAGGAGGCGGAGGGGTGCCCGCTTACTGAGGTCATGCGAATCGTGAATGAGAAAACGCGGCACGCTGTAGAGAACCCCGTGGAAAGAGTTCTGCAGGAGGGGCGGGTGGTTGGGCTGGCCAATCACACCGTGCTCATCGCGCGCGATGGAACGGAAGTCCCAATTGAAGACAGCGCAGCGCCTATTCGCGACGCGAATGGCGAACTAACCGGCGTAGTGCTGGTTTTCCGCGATGTTACCAACGAGCGCAAGGCCCAGGAGGCAATGCGCCGGACCGAGCGGCTCGCTAGCGCCGGTAGACTTTCCGCTACCTTGGCGCATGAGATCAACAACCCGCTCCAGGCGGTCGCCGGTCTTGTCTATCTGTCCCGCACCATGCCGGGGTTGCCAAAAACTGTTGCCTGGCAACTTTCTCTCGCCGAGGAGGAGTTGCGGCGCGTAGCGCACATCGCGCGACAGACGCTTGGGTTTTACAAGGGATCGCAAGCCACTGAATCTGTTGACATGCAAGCTCTGGTTGACTCGGTATTCGCGCTCTACTCGGGTAAGCTGAAGAGCAAAGACATTCGCATCGAGCGCCACTTCGGCGATTGTCCACCGGTTCAGGCAGCTTCAGGAGAACTTGGACAGGTCATTTCACACCTGGTTACTAACGCTGCCGACGCAGTGCACAATCAAGGAACCATTGCCATCACGCTTGGAAGCATCGAGCAAGCAGGTCACACGATATTGCACATTCTGGTTGAAGATGATGGACCTGGTATTCCGCCAGAACACATACCGCACTTGTTCGAACCCTTCTTCACCACGAAGCAAGATGTCGGCACCGGTCTCGGTTTGTGGCTCACCAAGGAAATCGTGGAACGGCATGGCGGAACAATCCATCTGCATCCGCGCAGCGATGGCGGCCGCGGAGCGGCATTCACCATCCTCTTGCCTTGTACTCCGGGAGGCGTGCTTGAGCAAGTGCAGCTGAACGGAGATGCCGCGGCCGATTCGCAATTGTCTGGCGATTTACTGGTTTGAAGCACAGTAGGACGGAAATCTTGTTCAGGTGAGTGCGGAACTGTGTGTGCAGGACCTACCCAAGGAGCCTCCGCGCAGGGTCCTGATTTTTCGATGGCGAAACAGTTGCCCGAACGCACTTCGAAAGTTGCCTTTCCCGTTCTGTATAGGCTTGAAGAACTCAGAACCAGCTCGGAACTCGATAGCTTCTGAGTTCAATCACGCCTCTGGCTATTTCTCAAGCCGCCATTTCCCAAGGCGGCGGCGCTGCCTGTCGGGTGGGCGCATAATGCCGCTCCTGCCGGACGGCAGGAGCCTCATACAAGGGAGGGCAGACGGGCAGGAGACAAAAAATAGCGGAGCCTGGGTTGAAGCCCCGCTATCCTTGCGTTCGGAAACTCTAAGACTGGGTTGAGAGAATAGCCCGCGTCATCGCGGGCATACCGTACTCTTTGAGTTTGCGATAAATGGTCGTCTTGCCGATGCCGAGCATGTGGGCTGCTTTCTGGCGATCCCCTCCGCTTCTGTCGAGCGCGGCTTGGATAAGCGTCCTTTCCATTTCTTCGAGCGAAGGGAAATTCTCAGCGCCCTCGATTCGCTGAGAAGTTTGCGATGCCGCGAGAGACAAGCCCGCGCATCTCAGGCATGGCTGCTCTACAGGCACCAAGACCTCGCGGACGACCGGAACCTCGACCAGTTCCTTCTTAATGACAGGCACTGGCTTTTCGACTTCAACGTACTCGACTAGGGGCGCGGGCAGCGCCCGATGGCAGCGCCGACAGATTGCCGCCTCCCACTGCGCCAGTTCGCAGTGCCCACATCGGACGCGCTTGCGGTGTTGGACGTGGGAGGCTGGCGGGTCTTTGGTCGGTTCCGCGAGTTGCTGGAGCGCGGAAGGCTGATATGTTATCTGAAGATCAGCGGTGTACATGTGGGTTCTCCTGAATCTGGGCATGTGGATCGTTGGTAATCAGGGCGGCGTTCTGAGCGCCGCCCCGAGGACAGGCAATTGGCGGGAAACCTTGCGGAGCCAGATTGCGACTCCGCAAGGCTTCGGTTACGCGACTGCCCTGGTCTTGGCTGATTTGGAGTGCGACTTGGCTGGTGGTTTCGGCACGGACTTCTTCTCGGATTTCGCCTTGTCCTTCGCTGCGAATTCCTGCTTGACCTTCGCGGCGATGGCGTTGGTGTCCACCTTGTAAAGGGCGGCTGCATCGTTCAACACCTGCGTCGTCTGTTGGCGCGTGACGGCAAGCAGGACGGTCAGTTCGACCAGCACGCTGCCCAACACGCTTTCTTCGGCGCGGCGCAGGTAGGCGTCAAACAGCTTGGCAATGGAATCGTTGTCTTTCTCCCGCTTGATGCCGTGCTGCTTTGCAATGATTTCCAAGCGCCGCTCCTCTACCAGTCCGGCCAGCCGTTCCACGACAAACAGCAGGTCCCGCTTCATCAGCCGCACGGGTACGGCGTCGGCGATGGCCGCGAGTACGCGGAGGCCGGTGGTGTTGGCGATGGCCTCCTCGCGCCGCTGCTTCTCTTGCGCGGCCTTCTCCGCTGCGTCAGACTGAACCTGCCGCTGCTGCTTCTTCGGATGATGCACCGGGCAATCGGGATTGGCGCAGACCTTGCGGAGTTCGCCTTTCTCGCTGCCATCAGCAACGATAGCCTCGGTGATAAACTTGCACGTCTTGTACTCCGGGGCGTCCTGCTGGTACTTGTTCTTGGGCTTCTCCTGCCGGATTTCGACATACTTGTTACGGGGAATCACCGCGCTGCCTTCGGCTGGTTTGCCGTAGGCAGTCGTGATCTGTACCAGCTTGGGTTTCGCTGCGACTGTCCGGTTTACGTGTGCGTCCACCTTGGCCGCATAGCAACCGGGGTCGGAGCAGGAATCGTGTTTGGCCGCGATGCCCTCGAAGAGCAGCGTATTGTGGCCGGTACGCTTCGGGCATTCAACACAGGAACCGGCATCGGGCACAAGCGTTGCATCGTCTTTCGAGAACGGCGCGGTGGCAAGCTCCAAGAGGATGTTATGCTCGATCCATTCCCGGAGATGGCGAACGGGGAGCAGGATGCGCTTCGCCTTGCTGCCGCCCGTGTAGCTCTCCTGCCAGCAAGCGGTCAACGCCTCCTCCTGTTGTTGTGGTTGCAATTTCGCCAAGAGCAACGCATGGCCCACGCCAATCTCGTCCTTGGTGAAGGCTTCCACCGCTGCGGGGGCAAGCTCGGTCAAGCGAAGGCGGGAGGCCACATACCCGGCGCTCTTACCGCATTTGGCCGCAATGAGTTCGATGGAATACTTCGGCTCCTCAAGGCGCAAGAGCGCGGCGAAGCCCTGCGCCTCGTGGAGCGGATGCACGTCCTGTCTTTGAAGGTTCTCTACGAGTTGGGCTTCCAACACCTGCGCGTCGGTCATTTCGCGGATGCACACCGGCACGGTTTCTCGCTCGGCCATCGCCGCGCCGCGATATCGGCGTTCTCCGAAAACGATCTCGAATCGGCGCTCTGCGCGGGGACGAACCAACAAAGGCTGCAAGACGCCGTTTTCTCGGATGCTGGCGGCGAGTTCCTGCATCGCATCTTCGTCGAAGGTCTTGCGCGGGTTGGTGGGGGATACGACTAGCCAATCGAGCGGCAGGTCGCGGTAGTCGGACTGAGTTTGAACTGTAGTCGTCATGGGGAATCTCCTGTTCCAGTTGAATCTTGCGTGAAGGCGCAAGCGGGCACACTCCCAAGCGCGCCCGCGTGACGATGTGTGCGTTAGCTGGCCGCTGCGACCTGCTCAGGTTCCGTCGCCGGTTCCGTGCTTTCGTCGTCGCGGATTGCGGCCAGAATCACAGCGGAGGTGCGCTGGATTACCTCAAGGCTTTCGGCCAGCAGGGCTGCGTTGCCGTTGTACATCTGGATGTAGTCGCTCGAAGCGTTGCCCATCTTGAGGCCGATTGCCTGACCCACGATGAAAGCCACAGCCTCGGCTTCCGTCTCGCGCACAGTTGCCGTGGTAAAGGTCCGGCGTTCTGCTTTGTGCAACAATTCATGCGCCGTTTCGTGAACCAAAGTGACAAACTCCTCCGGCTTCGACTGGCCGGGGAACAAGGCGATCTTGCCGCCATAGCTCACGCCCAGCGCCGGGGCGATTCTCTCGTTGAACTCAAGCGCGATGTTCTGTGCGGCGAGAAAATCAATGAGCCGATCGCGTTTCTTGCCCACTTCGCCGGAAATGTTGTGCTCGAACTCCGGCAGGTCTTCGCCCTCGGTCTGCGCCACGTCAAACACATACACGGCGCGAAAGCCGATAAGCACGGGCGGACGCTTGGTGCTGGTGTCCGCGTTGGTGTTCTGCTCGGACTCGGCGTTCCTCCGCCGGAATCCGATCATGGGCGCGAGAATCTGGATGCCCTTCTCGCCATGCTTGACGAAACGGCCCATCTCTTTCCATGTGCCGAATCCCGCCACGCGGGTAGCCGTGGGCCGCTGCCGCGCAATGGCAACGATGTTGCCAAAGCTGTAATTATGGAACCGCGCCATCGCGGTCAGGTACGCGGCCAAAGTTTCGCTCTTGCCTGCCTCCACTTGCTTGATGAGGAAGTCCACGGCCTGCTTAATGATGAGTTGAGTTGGGTTATCTTTCTGTGCTGTCCGCCCCTGGTAGGGCGAATCTCTGCGGTTCGGCTGCGCCGCATTTTTGCTGTGCGGCGCAGCTTGGCTGCTGGCTGTGCCATTGCTGGCGGTGGTGGCTGCGATGCTGGTAATGTTGTTGCTGCGTTTCATGTTGATGCTCCTGCGAAGCCCCGTTGGGGCCGATTGGCGTCCAGAAGCAAAAGCACCCAAACCAATTTTTTTCGTTGAGTGCCTCCGCTTCATGGCTCTTCGCAACGGGCGGAGGCGGGAAGGTTCTGTCCAGGCCGCGCGTTCTCCAGCGCGTTCATCGAAGCGAATGCGGAGAGCCTTGACAGGTTCTTCCCGCCTCTGCCAGACCGTTGCCTGAAGCGGGGGCATTCGACGAGAAAAGAATTCGGTTCACTTCCTCATTGCTGTACGCTTGTATGCCCGTAAGGGTCGGCGTTGCGGGCGGGACACAGGCCCGCATGGATGGGGAGCGGAAAACGCCGGCCAGATCGGCGGTTGCAGTGAGGGAAGGGCGGAGCGGCCTTCCCTGCAGAGGAGCATGTGCGGATAACCGGGCGATTTGTATGGCCTTAGATTTTTCTACCGACGATGATTTGGAAGGACTTACACTGGAAGAGGTGACAACTGCGGCGGAAATAAGAACGCCCCGTCTCCGGGGCGTTCAAAGGTCGCTCAGTGAGCGGAGCCTTACGACGAAAGCTTACTAAGAATAGCCGGGCAATCGCCGCTCAAGTACACTAGTATTCTTCTATCCCCTTTAGGTTCATTGCGTCAAGGTGGTCTTTGATGTCTTCAACCTTGGAAACCGCACAGAAGTATGTCCTCGGACTCGATCTTGGCTCAGCGTCGCTTGGATGGGCACTGATCGCTCTGGATGATGCCGATAATCCGGTTTCGCTATTACGTGCCGGCGTTCGGATCTTTGAACCCGGCGTGGACGGCACGTCAATGGACATCGAACAAGGTAAGGACCAGTCAAAAGCGGTAGAGAGACGAACAGCCCGATTGCACCGGCGCCAGCTTCGCCGCCGCGCCGCACGGCAAAGAGATTTATTCCGCCTTCTCCAAAGACATTCCTTGTTGCCGACGCCGGAAGCGATCATTGGATCACCCGAAGAGCAGAGGCATACGATTCTGAACAGACTGGACCAGCAGCTTACTGATAAGTGGCAATCCGCATTCCCTGACAATCGCTTCGCTCAGCTACCCTTATATTTCCTTCGCAAAACGGCGTTAGACCAACCTCTGGAGACCCACGAAATTGGGCGGATCTTGTTTCATCTGATTCAGCGGCGTGGCTTCCTCTCGAATCGCCGGGAAAATAAGCAGAATCCAGATCAAAAGAAGGAACTCGGCCAGGTCAAAGCCGAAATCCATAGCCTGGAACAAGAAATCCAGAATGCTGGCGCACGAACCCTTGGTGAGTTTTTCGCGGGGCTGGATCCGCATGCTCAGAGAGTCCGTCGTCGCTGGACTGCGCGAAGGATGTTCCAAGATGAATTCGAAAAGATTTGGACGATTCAGGCAAATTATCGCCCCGTTCTATTGACGGGTGAACTCCATGACAAGATCGCTCATCTTCTGTTCTTCCAGAGACCAATCGCTGCCCAGGCACATTTAATCGGCAAGTGCGAATTGGAACCGGGGAAGCGGCGAGCGCCGTGGGCAGCAATGGAAGCCCAGAGATTTCGGACTTTGCAAAAGGTGAACGACCTGAGGTTGATCAACCCTGGGAGCTTGATTTCCAATCCGCTGACTGACGAGGAGCGCCAACGACTATACGAGCTTCTAGATCGCGAAGGAGACCAGACCTTCAAAGCGATTAAGAAGTATCTTTCCTTCCCTCCCGAGGTCCAGTTCAATCTCGAAAAGGGGGACGAGAAGCGTCTTCGCGGAAATCGAACGCAGGCTGTCATGCGAAAGGTGTTTGGTGACCGATGGGACTCGATCGGAGCCGGAAAACAGCATCAGATCATCGAGAATTGGAGAAACAGCGAATCCGATGAGGTATTGATCCGCGAAGCGATAGAACAGTGGTCACTGGACGCCGCCGCTGCTACATTGCTGTCCGAACAGACTCCTGAACCTGGCTACTGTGCCGTTTCGCTGGCGGCTATATCGAAACTGCTCCCACTGATGGCGTGCGGTAAGTCATTCAAAGAGGCCGAAACAGAACTTTACGGCGCTCGCTTTTCTGGAGGAGTGGTATTCGAAACTCTGCCGGAGGTACGCAAGCAGCTTGAGTCATTGCGCAACCCGGCGGTAGAACGCTCTCTTACCGAGCTGCGCAAAGTTGTGAACGCCATCGTGCGCGAGTACGGAAAACCCTACGAAATACGGATTGAGCTTGCACGCGAGTTGAAGAAGCCGCGGCAGGAGAGGATTGAGGCGACCAAGAAGAATCGGAATCATCAACGAGAGCGCGAAGACGTCGCCGTTCGAATCCTGCGGGAATGCGGCCTGTCGAATCCGTCGCGAAAGGATATTGAGAAGGCTCGTCTTCATGAGGAGTGTGGCGGCTATTGTCCATACACAGGGAGACACATTCCCTTTTCGAATCTGTTCGACAACTCGGAGTTCGATGTTGAGCACATTATTCCTCGTAGCCGCTATCCGGACGATTCATTTCAAAACAAGACTCTTTGCTATCTTCCCGAAAACCGCGATGTGAAGAAGGGTCAGACGCCGTGGGAAGCCTATGGGAAAGATGCGCAGCGTTGGGCAGAGATCATGACTCGCGTCAGCAGTTGGAAGAACAGAGGGAAAATGGCGCGCTTCTCCATTCAGACCGAGGAGGCCCTTGGGGAGTTTAGCGCACGCCAAATGAACGATACGCGCTATGCGAGTGTCATGGCGTCACGCTTTCTCGGAACCCTTTACGGCGGTCGCGATGTTGCGGATGGAGAGAAAATGCGCCAGGCAATCTTCGCATCGAGCGGCGCGGTCACGGCGACACTGCGCAGTTCGTGGGGATTGGAGGCGATCTTGCGCGAGATTGTGCCGGCAGAACCCGGCGAGTCTCGCGGAAAGCCGCGAACGGATCATCGTCATCACGCGATTGACGCCATAACCATCGCACTCACGCGTCCCAAGGTCATTCAGTCGATGGCGCTGGCTGCTTCTATGGAGCCTTGGCAAAGGGATTCGCGGGCTTGGCGGAGAATTGAATCGCCTTGGCGAGACTTCGTTCCATCAATCCGTCCGCACATCGAACAGATGCTTGTTTCGCATCGGCCGGAACACAAAATGAGCGGAGAACTGCATAAGGGCACGAATTATTCGGCCCCTCGTAATTACAAGGGCAAGCCCACGGTTCACACTAGGTGTTCACTGTCGGCTTTGTCTGCTGCTGACATTGCAGATGACGAACTGATCGTTGATCCAGCCGTTCGGAGTGCCGTTCGGAGGAAATTGGAAGAACTTGGAGGAAACCCAAAACTGTTCGATCGGCCTGAAAATGCGCCGTGTCTCGTTGCCCGTGATGGCCGTCTCATCCCAATCCGGAAGGTCAGGATTAGAGAAGCGAAGAAACCAATCCTTGTTGGGACAGGAGTACGCGAACGCTATGTCGCATCAGGAGGGATTCACCATATCGGCTTGTTTGTCATAAGAGATGCTCGTCGGCGTGAGGTTTGGGAAAGCGAGGTCGTACAGATTACAGACGCTTATGAGAGGCATCGCGAGCATTTGCCAGTTGTATGTCGAACACATGATGCCGAAGAAGCCGCGTTCCTCTTCTCTCTCATGAAAGACGATACGGTGGAAATGGAGAAAGATGGGACTCGGGGTATCTATCGAGTCAAGAAATTTGAGGCAACGGGAAAGATTACCTTCGTCCCCGTCAACAATGCCATGCTTGACAAGATGCAATACACTACCGGAGCGGCATGGTCGAGGATGCCAGCGACACTAAAGCCCATGTCTCCACGTAAGGTTGTCATTGATCTGCTGGGAAAGGCACATCCGGCAAATGATTGATCGAATCATCGAAATCGCTAATCCCGCGCGACTGAGCGTCCGCGATTCCCAGTTGGTTATCGAGCTTGTACAGTCGGAACAGCTTTCGCTTCCCTTCACCACGCCAATTAGCGAGATCGCGGTTCTGTTGCTCGCACACCCTCAGGTTATCCTTTCGCAGGCAGTCCTTTCTAGAATTGCGGAAGTCGGCGGATCGGTCGTGACCATCGACGGGAAATTCCTCCCCGCGTCAATTCAATTACCGGTGCAGGCGCACTTTCTCCAGACAGAACGATTCGCCAAGCAGATGAAGATTTCTCTCCCTACACAGAAGCGGCTCTGGCAGGAGATCGTGCGCGCCAAGATCCGAGCACAAGGTGATCTACTGAAAGAGCTTCGGGGAACAGATGGCGGGTTAATCGCAATGGCGGCGCGAGTTCGCTCGGACGACGCGGGCAATCTGGAGGCACAGGCTGCGCGAGGATATTGGTCGCAGATCTTCAACGATCCGAAATTCCGCCGTGGCTCCGAAGAACCAAATCAAAACCGCCATCTTGATTACGGTTACACAGTTCTGAGAGCCGCCGTGGCTCGTGCTCTCTGTGCGGCGGGGCTGCATCCATCCATCGGCTTGCGTCATAAGAATCGCTATGATGCCTTTTGCCTGGCGGCGGACGTGATGGAACCATTCCGTCCGCTCATCGATCGCCGTGTATCCCAATGGATTGTCGATCACGACCCTGGGGCGCCCTTGACTACTGCGACAAAATCATGGTTGATCGGCGCAACGACCTCGCGCTATGTATTTGAGCGTGAGGAGCGCTCGTTATTCGATATTCTGTTGCGGACAGCGAATTCTCTGGCGAAGTGTGTTACCGGGGAGTCCCGCGAAATCGCGATTCCTTCACTGCTTGAACCTTGCCGGGAACCTGAAGTGCGTCGGAAGGGGCCGCAAAGCGTGAGGTTCCAAGAGGAAATCGAAACGGTCGGCTGAAGAAAGGGATTCGGAGTTGTCTTTTGGGAATGCTGAGTTGAACGCTTATGAAAGGGTTGCTACTTTCAGCGTACCGGTCTTTGTGGCTCATCGCCATGTTCGACCTGCCGGTGGAGACGTCGGCAAACAGGCGCGATTACACGCGCTTTCGCAAAGCTCTGCTCAAAGACGGATTTATGATGCTTCAATTTTCCGTGTATGCGCGATACCTTCCGAGCGAAGAGGCCGCAGACGCCCATCGAAGCACAATCCGGGCGGTGATTCCGCCGTTGGGGCAGGTGCGGCTAATGACGGTTACAGATCATCAGTTTGGCAAAATGGAGGTCTTTTATGGCAGAAAACCGCGCGAGCCGGAAGATATCCCGGAGCAAATCCTCCTTTTCTGAAGAGAGAAACCGCGCCAACTTGCTGCTTTTCAGCAAGTTCGGCGCGGCCTAAGTGTACTTGAGCGGTGAATCCCGGCCATCCCCAGCCCAATTGATAAGTAGGCCATATTGCGAGGAGTGTACTTGAGCGGTGAATCCCGGCCATCCCCAGCTGACAAACCTCCGTTTCCCCCTTTCGGATTAGTGTACTTGAGCGGTGAATCCCGGCCATCCCCAGCAGGCGCCAACCCGGCGTAGTACTGCGCAACAAGTGTACTTGAGCGGTGAATCCCGGCCATCCCCAGCCAGAGCACGCGGAATACCCAACCCCATCGAAAGTGTACTTGAGCGGTGAATCCCGGCCATCCCCAGCCTTGAGCTCGACGATGTCCGTGCTCGGATTAAGTGTACTTGAGCGGTGAATCCCGGCCATCCCCAGCCCGGTCTGGTTGGCGTAAAAGGTCGTAAAGAGTGTACTTGAGCGGTGAATCCCGGCCATCCCCAGCCTCAAAGCATCCGTGTCGCGGCGGCTGCGGAGTGTACTTGAGCGGTGAATCCCGGCCATCCCCAGCTCTCTGTCCTCGCTGCCGTTGCGGCTTTGAAGTGTACTTGAGCGGTGAATCCCGGCCATCCCCAGCGCGCAGCGTCGACTGTTTAGCCTGCTCCTGAAGTGTACTTGAGCGGTGAATCCCGGCCATCCCCAGCTACTGCCTCCTCGGGGATATAGATTTCCCCAAGTGTACTTGAGCGGTGAATCCCGGCCATCCCCAGCCAGAAGGTAATCTGCTCCTGCAGGCCGGCGAAGTGTACTTGAGCGGTGAATCCCGGCCATCCCCAGCCTATTGGTAACGTTAGTCAGAATCGCGCTAAGTGTACTTGAGCGGTGAATCCCGGCCATCCCCAGCCCCACGTAGCACTTACCGTTTGCCTTGTTAAGTGTACTTGAGCGGTGAATCCCGGCCATCCCCAGCTGTTGGTGAGCTCGAGCTTGCGTTTTCAGAAGTGTACTTGAGCGGTGAATCCCGGCCATCCCCAGCTTAAAAGAGAAAGCGCTCATCTCCGGATTGAGTGTACTTGAGCGGTGAATCCCGGCCATCCCCAGCGACCAGGCTGAAGCTGTGCGTGCCGTAGTAAGTGTACTTGAGCGGTGAATCCCGGCCATCCCCAGCGACTGCGTCCTCGGGGATATAGATTTCCCCAGTGTACTTGAGCGGTGAATCCCGGCCATCCCCAGCCGATCGATTGCAGACTTGGCCTGCGGCCGAAGTGTACTTGAGCGGTGAATCCCGGCCATCCCCAGCTACCGCGTCCTCGGGGATATAGATTTCCCAGTGTACTTGAGCGGTGAATCCCGGCCATCCCCAGCAGTGGTAATCGGACCGATCGCTCCCTGCCAAGTGTACTTGAGCGGTGAATCCCGGCCATCCCCAGCTCCGCACTCGCGGCACCGCACGATTGCGATAGTGTACTTGAGCGGTGAATCCCGGCCATCCCCAGCCATAGCGCTCGTCGAGCCGGCGCAGCATGAAGTGTACTTGAGCGGTGAATCCCGGCCATCCCCAGCGGTGGTAATCGAACCGATTGCTCCCTGCCAAGTGTACTTGAGCGGTGAATCCCGGCCATCCCCAGCGCGCGGACGATAGAGAAGCGGTTGGTGGGCAGTGTACTTGAGCGGTGAATCCCGGCCATCCCCAGCATCGAAGCCGTTGGTCTCAATTTCAAAGCTAGTGTACTTGAGCGGTGAATCCCGGCCATCCCCAGCTGGGACGGTCGCGTAGCCAGAGCTGAGCGGAGTGTACTTGAGCGGTGAATCCCGGCCATCCCCAGCCACTTCGGTTCCTGACGCGCTCGCCACCGAAGTGTACTTGAGCGGTGATTCCCGGCCATCCCCAGCATAACTCAGGATCGGGTCAGGGATCAGCGTAGTGTACTTGAGCGGCGAATCCCGGCCATCCCCAGCATCCGGCGCCTCTTTACTCGCAGGATCCTAGTGTACTTGAGCGGTGAATCCCGGCCATCCCCAGCCGAGAGCGCTCCAGGCCGTGGCGCCGTTCGAGTGTACTTGAGCGGCGATTCCCGGCCATCCCCAGCCTTGTTGCGGATGAGATAGACGGTCATGCTAGTGTACTTGAGCGGTGATTCCCGGCCATCCCCAGCTCAGCTCAACACGCCGCGCGGAACGATTTTAGTGTACTTGAGCGGTGATTCCCGGCCATCCCCAGCTTCTGTGGCTTCGGCCCTTTGTTCATCACCAGTGTACTTGAGCGGTGAATCCCGGCCATCCCCAGCCCAGTTAGTGAGTAGGCCATATTGCGAGGTAGTGTACTTGAGCGGTGATTCCCGGCCATCCCCAGCCTCGATGCGCTTGGCTTCCCCAACGAGCCGAGTGTACTTGAGCGGTGAATCCCGGCCATCCCCAGCCTACCCGCCGCGCGGAGCCTATCTAGGTGAGTGTACTTGAGCGGTGAATCCCGGCCATCCCCAGCCTTCCGCATCAAGCGCAACCTCTATGACCCAGTGTACTTGAGCGGTGAATCCCGGCCATCCCCAGCGTGATTGCCATCGCTCAGACGTTATTCACTAGTGTACTTGAGCGGTGAATCCCGGCCATCCCCAGCACAACCTCACCCCGCACAACCTCCGTCACCAGTGTACTTGAGCGGTGAATCCCGGCCATCCCCAGCTCCATCGGGAGCGGTGGCACGGGGGAGACCAGTGTACTTGAGCGGTGAATCCCGGCCATCCCCAGCATGGCCCTAAGAGCTGCAATCAACTCTGTCAGTGTACTTGAGCGGTGAATCCCGGCCATCCCCAGCATCGAAGTCGATGAGTGCTTTGTGGGCGGTAGTGTACTTGAGCGGTGAATCCCGGCCATCCCCAGCAACTTTCAGCCAGAAGCTGTTCATTACTCGAGTGTACTTGAGCGGTGAATCCCGGCCATCCCCAGCTTCTGCGGCTTCGGCCCTTTGTTCATCACCAGTGTACTTGAGCGGTGAATCCCGGCCATCCCCAGCGCGCCTACGGCTGAGGGGCTGGAACGCGCGAGTGTACTTGAGCGGTGAATCCCGGCCATCCCCAGCGCGGCTGCGGCTTAGGAGCAGCGGACGCGAGTGTACTTGAGCGGTGAATCCCGGCCATCCCCAGCGCGAAACTCGATAGGTTTCGGGGCTTCCGTAGTGTACTTGAGCGGTGAATCCCGGCCATCCCCAGCCTAACTCTTAAAATGCGCGCACCGACGGCGAGTGTACTTGAGCGGTGAATCCCGGCCATCCCCAGCAGCGCCAAGGCAATCCCGATTGTCTCCGGGAGTGTACTTGAGCGGTGAATCCCGGCCATCCCCAGCCAGAGTAGCCAGGTGGGCATATCCCGGTGCAGTGTACTTGAGCGGTGAATCCCGGCCATCCCCAGCGATAAGGCCAGCGCGGAAAAGCGCAGGCTCAGTGTACTTGAGCGGTGAATCCCGGCCATCCCCAGCCAACTCAGCAAGGCTTCCCGACGTTGTGACAGTGTACTTGAGCGGTGAATCCCGGCCATCCCCAGCACCCTGAAGGTAGGGGGCTCCCACTGCGGCAGTGTACTTGAGCGGTGAATCCCGGCCATCCCCAGCGCTGAGCTGGGTGACGAGCTGCTGCGCGTTAGTGTACTTGAGCGGTGAATCCCGGCCATCCCCAGCCAATTTCACGATTTTGCCTGCCGAGCTGGAAGTGTACTTGAGCGGTGAATCCCGGCCATCCCCAGCGCGAGCGTTACGCTGGCGCAAGGTGCGCTGAGTGTACTTGAGCGGTGAATCCCGGCCATCCCCAGCGCTTTATTGCCGGCATCGTCAAGCAATGCCAGTGTACTTGAGCGGTGAATCCCGGCCATCCCCAGCAGCCTGGCGCTCACATTCTTCCGGAGCCGAGTGTACTTGAGCGGTGAATCCCGGCCATCCCCAGCCGAGAATGTGAGGGATGAATGGATCGATAAAGTGTACTTGAGCGGTGAATCCCGGCCATCCCCAGCGTACCCGTGATAGGCCGCGCAATATTTTTTAGTGTACTTGAGCGGTGAATCCCGGCCATCCCCAGCGCCAAAGACAGCGGGGTGAAAGTGCCGACAGTGTACTTGAGCGGTGAATCCCGGCCATCCCCAGCAGGCAGGGATCAGGTGTCAGGAATTAGGTGAGTGTACTTGAGCGGTGAATCCCGGCCATCCCCAGCCTTAAGTGCCACGGATACGCTGATCGACGGAGTGTACTTGAGCGGTGAATCCCGGCCATCCCCAGCCCTCGCCACTAGGTATACGATTTTAACATGAGTGTACTTGAGCGGTGAATCCCGGCCATCCCCAGCAGTTTGAATGACGGGGCCAGCCGGAAGATCAGTGTACTTGAGCGGTGAATCCCGGCCATCCCCAGCCTCGTTGCGAATGTGCTCTACGGTGATCCAGTGTACTTGAGCGGTGAATCCCGGCCATCCCCAGCCCAGGCGGTCACGATAGCGCCGTGGTTGAAAGTGTACTTGAGCGGTGAATCCCGGCCATCCCCAGCCAGCTCCATCAACACATGCTCCGCAATTCCAGTGTACTTGAGCGGTGAATCCCGGCCATCCCCAGCCGGCGTCTCTGAGGGCAACACCAACTCCAAAGTGTACTTGAGCGGTGAATCCCGGCCATCCCCAGCCCCATCCGCGAATTGGAATAGGTTTCCTGCAGTGTACTTGAGCGGTGAATCCCGGCCATCCCCAGCATATCCCTCACCTCACCAATCAATTCGGTTAGTGTACTTGAGCGGTGAATCCCGGCCATCCCCAGCGGGAAAAGTTCCACAGGCGCTCTTTCGGGGCATTTCAAGCTGTACTTGAGAACAAAGCAGCTCGCCTTCGATCAATATCTTGAGGAGCGCCCGTGGAACTTTTCCCGCTAAGAGTTACACATTGTCGTTACATGTTATTGTTTATAGCCCCATGCCCAATTCTTGGCGGAATGATGGAATTTGGTCTAATTCTAAGGCTGATGTCTTGGTGACCTCGGCACTCAGTTCCTAGCTGAGGCGGTTCACGTCATCAGTAAAGATCGTTGCCTCGTGGCTGGCGTGGGAGACAGCGACGAGGCCGAAACAGGAATTGAGCAGGTCAGGATGAACGCCGGTGTCAGCGTGAACCAGGACGCGCTCGCCAATGAGCCCATGAGCGCTGTGGCTTGGGGCGCTGCGGTCGTGATCGAAATGAAGCGTTCCCTATGATTCGTGTAATTGTCTTTCCCCATCGATTTCGTCGCGGAGACGGTGATGCTCGTCGCGGATCGCAATGTGTTCTCCCACAAATAGCCGGTCAGGAAAGATGTTAAGACAGTAGCCGTCCGAATGGGCGGCGCTCGGAATCTTCAGGGCGGAAATTCGTTCGCTCAGATAACACGCAGCGCCAAGATCCTGCGTCGGGGTTGTTTTCCCCTGGGCGTTGAGGATAAAGCGCGAAGGCGTCACACTGACTAGTTCCTCTCGGGATGTTCCGAGTCTGGTGCAGACATCCGGGTCGGTCAGGTTGAGTACACAAAGCAAGGTGACCTCTAGCGTTAGAACCAACTCAGGATTGCGCGGCACATCGCGCAATTGACCATTTTCGGTGTTGAAGAGAGCCTGCGTCTCCTTGAATGCGGTAATGCGGCTATTTGCCGTGTAGAGAAGAGAGAATGTCCCTGGCGCATTGTAGCGACCACCGCTCTGCAATGCGCCGATAGCGGACAGTGGGTCGTTTCTCCAACGGTCTTCGATGACACGGTAGCTGTAGCCGGAGTAGGTGACAAGCGGCGCGGTGTTCAGAATCGCTTTGAGGCGTTCAATGGAATACACGCGCTACTCTCTACGTTGGTTGCCGTGCGCTCATTGCACTCACGTACATCTCCAGTGGAACCAAATCGCCATGCTCGATGAATTCTATCGGAGCGCGGTTTTCCAGATGGCGATTGGGCGCATTTAGAAAGATACGCGCATGGAGCCGGTCCCCGGCATAGAGGTCCACTAAAGTCACCCACACGCGGTACAGCTTGCGAAGGCTTTGCTGGATACTGCTGGCATCGGGGCTCTTGCGGACACCGGGGGCCTTGCGGCCGATGGCGCCAGCGATCGTGGCCACAGGAACGCCCATCTCCTTAGCAATCCGTGCGGCATCAAGACGGCCGGACTGAGGGTTGAAGAGCGCGGCCTCGATTTCTTTGACTGCGAGCGTGGCAGGCATGGGACACCTCCAATACCTTGGATGATACAGGCGCACAATAGTTTCGTCAAGGTATCGGCACAGTATCTTCTATGTGGCCAAATTGTAGCGGAACGATATTTATAGTGAACATTATAAATATCTTACTGCCTTTCTGCAGCCGGGGTTCATCTCAACCCGAGGCTTTGGCCGATGGACGGAGATTGAGCCAATTCAATCGCGGAGGTCTTGGTGATTTCCGTCCCGAGCTGCTGGCCAAGTTTAGCGGCATCGTTGGTGAACAAGGTCGCGTCGTGGCTTGCGCGGGATACCGAAACATAGGCGAAGCGGGAGTTGATGAGGTCAGGATGCACCGAGGTATCGACATGTACCAGCACGCGGTCGGCGGTTAGGCCCTGGGAACTGTGACTGGTGACGGCGTAGCCGTGATCGAAATGCCGGTTGTCCCGAGTTGAGAACTCAACAACCCGGCCGTCGTCGAGACGAGCGGAGATTTCCTCACGGGCGGAGATTCTCTCGATAACAGCAAGATCGCGGTTGGCGACCTGTAAGCGTTTGTCGGGAGCGGAAAACTGAATGCGATCCCCTGTGGCGAATTCGCGCTCCAGTTCTCGGTAGACGCTCACGCCGCGCAGCCGCTTTGGATCGTAGGTAGCAAGCTCCATATTTTGTTTCTCAACGGTGAGAAGATTCTCGACGGGATTGACAGCAACCACGCGAGCATAGGAGCTGCGCTTGATACCGGCATCTTTGCTGCCTCGCGCATAGTGAAGCACATCGCCAGGTTCATAGCGAGAGGCCCATTGCCGTTCTGCGCCTGTGAGTTCCTGCCGGGGAACCAGTACGCGGAGCGGATGATTTTCGAGATTCACGATGCCTCTGGCCTGCAATTCGTAGCGCACGGCATCGTTGATCTCTCGGCGGGAGGCATTGTCGGGGGAGACGATGAGCGTATTTTCGGGATTGCCCGCATAGTCTTTGGCAATGGCTTGAATGCGCTCGACTGGATCGGCTATCTCTCTGACACGTCCTTGCTGCTGGAGCATGTCGATGCCTGCGACCACATCGCCACGCGCCAGCCGTTCCACGGCGGTCTTCAACTCGGGATCTTTCTGACGCATGATCTGATCGATTTGCGCGGTATGCATCCCGGACTCGACCAGTTGCTCGAAGGGTTTGCCGGCCTCGACACCCTGGTGCTGGCGTGTATCGCCGATGAGCAGGACTCGATCCTGCGGAGCGATCTTCGTGAGAAATTCGCGCATTTGGCGAGTGCCGGCGAGGCTCGCTTCGTCCACCATATACAGGTGGCGGCTGACTGGATCGATGGCCTGCTGGCCGCGCGCCAGGAACCCTTGCAGCGTGTCCGAAGGAATGCCCGCGTCGCGGAGCTGGCGCGCGGCGCGGGAGGTGGGAGCGAAGCCTTCAACAGCATAGCCATTGCGCTCGGCGGCCTCCCGGACGGAGGATAAAGCAGCCGACTTCCCTACCCCAGCAAATCCCTGTAAACCCTGCACGCGGTCCCGCGAGACTAAGATTTCTTCGACGGCCCGGCGCTGGCCGGAATTCAGGCGTGAATATCCGTCCGTGTGCGCAATGGCCTGCTGGATGGGCATGATCTGTGCTGCCTGGCCCTGGCCATCGCGCACCATACGGATCACGTCGCGCTCCGCTCCCAGCACTTGGCGGGTGGTGAAGAGGCGCCCCGAAGCGTGCTTCGGCCCCGCAACCTCCTGAAACTCTCCACTATTGTGGCGCGTCTCGAAGTTCAAGCGAATCTCCGGATAGCGAAGCTCCCCCATGCCGCGCCGGAGGGCGTCGCGGAAGATGCCGCGCTCGTCGCCCACGGCTTCGCGCTCGAACACCTTGTCGCGCGCCCAGGTAACGGCCTCCTGCGCCCGTGCCGCGAAGTGCTCCGGGCGCTGCTGTTCGGAGACTGAGAGCGAACGGGCGCGGGCCGCGGCCACGACTTGATCGGCCTGGTTGCCGAACTCGGCCGCGAGTTGGCGGTGTGCGGCATACACCTGGTCGGGAGAGAGAATCTTCTTTGCATCGCGCGTCGAGTGCGCTGCGATCTCGGCCGACTCGAAGCCTTGAGAACCGTGGCGCTCCATGTAATCCCGTATCTGCTGGCTGCGCGGACTCGACGCATCCAAATACTCCTGTGAGTAACCCTTGATTTCCGGCGCGCCGCTGCGTCCAGGTTGGATCTCGTAGCCAAGGTTGCGCAGCTGGTACATCAATTCGGACTGATAGACTGCGGTGGCGAACTGCTGGGATTGGAAGAGGCTCTGGGGCTGGAGGGCGCGCGGAGTCCCATCGGCGCGCTCCGTCATATTGAAGATGACGGCGTGCGTGTGAAGCTGCGGCGCGGCGTAGCCATCGACAGGCCGGGCGGTGTCATGCTCGAACTTGGCGGCAACGAACTGCGCCGTCGTTTCAGCCGGATGGTTCCCCCCGATGCGGGCCTGCGTGTACCGCTCCAACTGCGTCAATGCAGCCGTCACCGCTTCGCGGTGGGCCAGGCGTACGCGGTTGTCGCCGCCCACGAGAGCTGTGAGGGATACGGATTTAGGCGCGGCAAACGTCGCGTCCCAACCGGCGCGATGCTCGACCGACTTCACCATTTCGCCAGCGGCGTTGCGGTACTCGTGGACCTGGCGATGCTGCACGAGCTGGTCCCCCGTTGTCGGATGCTGCCCCTGCGCAAACCGCCCAAATTCCTCCGCGCCGACTGCGCCGGCGAGGTCGAACTTTTCGGCCAACCGGCCCTGCCACTCGCCCCGCACGGTCTGTCCTCGGCTCCAATAGTTCTGGTCGGGCGAGGTGAACTCGATGGCGTGGTAGTTCTGCGCCTGGCTTGCATTGAGCGGTTTTGAGATCGTCAGCATGTCAGTACGTGGTCACAGTTGTTCGTTCTTCGCGAGCCTCATCTTGTTTAGCAGCCTGTTCTCGAACTGGCTCCGGCGCATCCAATTTCCGCAACGTCTTCGGGTCGAAGTCGAGGTTTTCGCCGGGCAGTTCGCGCGGCTCAAACTGGGTCTTGGTGCTGGGCACGTCGAGATACGGAAAGGAGAAGCGCGTTACAAAATTGGCGTGCTTTAAGAAAGCATGGAGGTCTTCGAGGCCGGAGATTTCGGACTCCATGACCAGCGGCTCCTCCTGCCGGTCGAGCGAGAAATTCCGGCCGGAACGCGACCCGTCGAAGTGGGTCTCGCGCATCCGCTCGATCTCCACTTTACCGATGAACTCGCTCACCCACTGGCCGGCTTTGGGCTCCTTAGTCTTGAGCCAGATATTAGTGGCGGGCTGCGACAGCATCACCTCCGCCAAGTGTCCATAGATGTATTCGAGCTGGGCCTTGCCCTGGAAACCCAAAACGAGTGGGTTCCGGCTTTTGCGTCCCTCGGTGATCGCCGTGTGGAGCTGGGGGAGCCGCTGCAGGCTGGCCAGTTCGTCCAGCACAAACCACACTCGTTTCTGCTCCGGCTTGGGCTGATTGAGGAGCCGCATGACCAGCAAATCGATCCAGAGACTATGCAAAGGACGGAGCGCGGCACGTTGTTCGGGCTGCGAGGTGATGAAGATCCAGCCTTTCCGTTCCTCGGCCCATTCGGTCGCCGTCCATACAGATTTTGCCTCGGCCCGCGTGGGCACCATTCGTAGGCTGTCGGCGACCAGTCCCAGCGAAGCGAGAACGCCATTGCGCTGCTCCTGCGCACCTTTGGCGATCATGTAGGCCATTTCTGTGCCCATGACGCGGCGGTCGATCTCTTCATCGTTCGACATCCATTGCACGAGGTCCTGGGGCGATGGGCCATAGGTCAACAGGTGCGCGAAAATCTTCTGCGGAGTCTCGATGAAGAACTCGCCTTTCCTGTCCTGCGTGGGCTGGAACAGGGACTCCGCGATGGTTTTTGCTTCCGACTTTCGGCGCAGCTCCTCGGACGGCCCCCAGTACGGGCAGCGTACATCGAGCGGGTTCAGAATCACGTCGCCGCGCTTGGGATCGTAGAATCGCTGGATGAACTCGCAGGCCGGATCGTACACAATGGCCGCGTCACCCCGGCCTTGAATCTGACGGAGTACCTGAAAGATGATGGTGGTCTTGCCCGCACCCGAGTCGCCGATGATCTGGAGGTGCTGCGATTCTGCTCTGGCCGGGATGCGCAACATCTCTTTCAGGCCATCGACCTTGATGCCGATGCCGTCGCCCTGGAGGGTCCGATTGAACTCTTTTGGCGATAGCAGCAGGGGCCCGCGCAAGCGACGCCCGTACTTCATTTCCTTGCGCCGCCGGATGTCCTTGGGGATCGAAAATGGGAGCTGTACGGCCAGAGCTATCAAACCGAAAAGTAGCTGCCACCGGAATATGGCAAACGGCTCTCGGCCAGCGTAGATGTCGTGTTTCAGGTACTCGTGCAACGCCTGGTTGCCATAGACAGTGGGCGCAGTCCGGTAGAGGATTTCCGTGCCTGCGGCGCGCGCCGCGGGTGTCAGTTCCATGGCCAGCGGCTTGCCGGCTGGGACTATTGTTTTCCCCGGTTGCACCTCGTTTTCGCCGGCAAGATGGACCCGGCCGCGTGCGTCGGCGACGGCCAGAAGCTGATACTTGCTCGTCTTGCGCATGACACCTGCAACTTCTGTTTTCAGGTAGTGCGGAAGGTAGAACTGTTGAAGAGGAGTCAACGCGAAGCTGAAGCGGAGATACACGAAAAGGCCGGCAGCGATGCAGGCAAGAAAGATGGCGCCGTAAGTGTAGATGGGGCTGCGCGGCGGCCAGATGATAGTTTCGGTACGACCCCATTTCGCTGGTTTGGGCATGGCTATTTCTCCTGGACGAGTTTGCGCGCAACAGACTTCTTGAGCTTGTGGACCTCGGCGACAATGTTGTCGAAGGCGGCGGACGTCATCGGCTGGCCGATAGCAAGGGGCTTCAACACGTTCATCAGCAGAAGCTGGACGCCGACAATTTCGCTTAATGTCGGGTCAATGCTGCCTCCGGATTTCGCCGGTTGCACGGCCTGCAAGATTACATCGCGCATCCATTCGCCGCGTGTTTGACCGCACGCATCGGCAACTTCCTGTACGCTGCGAAACTCCTCCGGCGTCAATTTCAGGCACGCGGTTTCAGTGCGCAGCGCCGCATTTTCGGCCGTGTGGCTGGAATCAATTTTTGTGGTGAGAATCGGCACTGTTTACCTCAAACACCGTCGTATACGGCGGTATACCGGATTGTTGCTAGTCCGCTGATTCTTCTTGAGATCGCCGCAGGTATACCGCCGTATACCTGCACGACCCTTTCAGGGGTGGATTGTCGAAATAAACCCGGTGCGCAGCACCGCGCGGGATGCTGACGTCGGAATCATTAGCTGCGCGGGCGTGAACCATTGACGGCCTCCATCGCTCTTACGGGTTTCCCAGCGCCGTTTGCCGGCTCGGCGGCGGTGCCGTTCTGAGGCGAGTGCCGGATACGCAGGCTCTCTCGAACGCGAGAGGCTTCCGGCGTGCGCAGGAAATCCTGAAAGTCGCGGTCCTTGGCGAAGACGTAACAGAGGGCTTTGTCTACTACTTCATCCGCGGTTGCATGAAGGAACGCCGCGTACTGGTCGATCAGCACGGCCGTCGATTCTTCGAGGTGGATGGAAGCCGTTACCTGGCGGGTTTGAACGATCTCAAGCAGTGGCATTGGGCATGTCCTTTCCAGTGAAATTGTCCTGGGAATTCATGGCTGAATCGGGACCGTAAACGGTCTCGAATTTGAATTGCTGGGAGCGCCGGTCGTAGTCGTCTAATCGCAACACTTCACGGATTACGCGGCGGCCCGGCTCGCGCTCCACATGGACGACATAATCGACGGCCTCGCCGATCTCGGCTTCAACGTCCTCGAAGGTAGCCTGAGAGTGCGCGCGGAGGACGAGATTCGCGAAGCGGCGTAGCGCCTTCGCCGCCGAGTTTGCATGGATGGTGGCGAGAGACCCGGTGTGTCCGGTGTTGAGCGAATCGAGCAGCGTCCGCGCCTCGATGCCGCGCACCTCGCCCAGGATGATCCGGTCGGGCCGCCAGCGCAGCGAGGACTTCAACAGATCGTCGAAGGTAATGCTGGCTTTGAAGGTGTCAGTCTGGCACTCGACAGAGAGCAGGTTCGGCTTCTCAAGATGAAGCTCCGACGTGTCCTCGATGACCACGATCCGCTGGTCTTCGGGGATGGCGGTAGCGAGGGCGCGGAGCACGGTCGTCTTTCCGGTGGAAGTTCCCCCGCTGATGAGCAGCGTCTTCCCGCTGCGAATCTGGTCGGCGAGGAGGTCGGCAAGGGGCCGCGAAAGCGTGCCCTTGGCGATCAGATCATCGACGGTGTAATGGCGGCTGGGGAACTTCCGAATGGTCAGGGCCGGAGCCGGGCGCACGACCGGCGGAATGACCGCCGCCAGGCGGCTTCCGTCCGGGAGTTGGGCGTGAAGGACGGGGTTGTCTTCGTCGAGCTTTTTGCCCAGATTGTTGGCAATGACTTCGAGGCCGGTGCGCAGCCTGCCGGCGTCGAAGGAAATCGATGCCTCCCGACAGACGATCCCGTCGCGCTCGTACCACCACGAGGCGTCGGGATTGCCCATGATCTCGCTGATGCTTTCGTCGAGCAAGAGCGGCTCAATGGGGCGGAGAAAAGGCAGGATCAATTCAAAGCTCATGGCGGGTGTTTCCAGCAATGGAAGCCCGGCGTTGGCCGGGCTTCCGCGAGTGAAGAGGAAGGGGCCTTAAGCGGCCTCTTCCTCGGGGTTCATATCGTCGTCCGCCTGCTCTTCCGGGTTGGCTTTCTCGGCCCGGTCGAGTTTCAGGATCGAAGCCACACGCACTTCCCAGATGCGTTCGTTCTGGCCGGTCTTCTTGTCCGTCCGCTCGCGGCTCCTCAGCTCGCCTTCGACGGCCAGGTGCGCGCCCTTCTTCAGGGTCTTCGCGTACTCGGCCAGCTTGCCCCAGACGATGCAGCGGTGCCATTCGGTATGGTCGATGTACTTGCCGGTCGCCTTGTCCTTGTACGAACTCTTGGTGGCAAGCGAGAGGGCGGTGAAATTCGCGTTGTTGGTGGTGACGGCGGTGGCGTCCTTGCCGAGGAATCCGATGAGCGTGATGCGGTTCTGATACATGGTGAAATCTCCGATGTTGAATTCCCGGATTGGCCGGGTCACCCATTGGCGAAGCCTGAGCGAGAGGCCCGGCTCCCAAGTGCCGAGCTGCGCTTTCTTGGAGGGCGCCCTTTAGGGAGGAACCAAGACCTGCAAGGTGGCAAAGCCAAAGCAGAGCGGCGACGTGCCGCCGGGCGCCGGAATAGGCCCGAAGCGTGTGACCGGACAAGCAAGGGAGAGACACGGAAGACAGGCGATTCATGGATCGCATAGATGGAGGCTTCTCCGGACTGCCAGCCTCGCCGTGCGCAACGTGGAATCGCCCTGGCGCCACCCGTAAAGGAGACGGCCGGAGATCACAACCACGCGCACCGAACCGCTGCACAAGTGCACGGCGGATCGTGGGAAGATCCGAAGAGCGTACTGACCGTGTATGAGAGCCGTGCTGGGACATGACGACCGCCTCGCAATGAGAAGTGGCTTCATCTACTCGAACGCCTGGTCGGCCCGGAAGCGGACGATGGTCAATCCGAGGGGATTCACGGCCAGCTCGTTGTTCTTTACCGTGTCGCGGAAGACGTAGGTGACGCTGGCGGTCCATTGCTCCCGCCTTAGCTCGGAATGATCCGATGGATTCGTGAAGACCTTCTCGAACTCGATCCGCGCCGAATAGGGCGACTGACGCAGGTCGTCGAGGATGACGTTCTTGACCTCCACATCCACGAATGGAAGCGTCGAATCCTTGGTGTAGTTCCCGATGATGTTGTCCTTGCGTTCCTGGTCGATCACCTCGCGCTGCACGTCGCCGTTGAGGAAGTAGAGGGAGTTGGTCTGGTCGCGCTCGATGGTGAAGCGATTGCGACTGAAGTAGAGTTCCGCCCAGCGGGTGAGGTAATACTTGTTCTCGGCCTCCTGGGGGCGGTACTGGAAATTCCGGTAATCGATCGCTTCCGCCCGTCCCACGTCGTTGATGCGGATGATGAGCGGATGGACACTGGCAAGCGCCATCTGGCTGCGGAACACAAGGCCGCCAAGCGCCAGGCAGACGACGGCGAGCACCAGTATGGTGACCTTCAAATAAGTGTTCATCACCAGCGGGTCACCGTACTGTTCGAGGTAGTGTTGCGCCGCACGGGTAATTTCAGGTGAGGGTCTCGTTGTGGTGGTCATTTAACGCCTCCGCGGTTTTTACACCATCCTGACAATCGCAGCGGTAATCAGGCCGCCCATTCCGCTGCTATGCCCGCCGACGTGCCCAGAGAAGAGTGAAGCCGTCATCGTGGGGACCTTCAAAAGAATGAATCCGGCAACTAAACAGAGAATGAGCAGTCCGGGCATCAACGTAACTAAAGAACGGGGATCGGAGGCGTTATTGGCTCCACTCGTCAAATAGGTAATGAGCAGATGGCTCATTACGCTCAGAGTGGCAGCAGCTACAACTTTGTAGAATTCGAAGCCAACAAAAGCCTTCAGCCAACCCCAAAAGAGAAATTCTGTTTTGTTGAAGACCATCCACGGTATGAAAACCGGGCCGACCAACCCAATGATCGTTGCCCCGATTGCGCCGTAGGCAATGATGACCCCGATGAGTGCCGTGAGAATGGATAGGATGACCTGAACGGTATAGGTACAAAGCAGTGTGTACGGTTCCGTCAGTGAAGGCGACATGGTCCCAACCTTGCTCAAGGCCGTGTGAATGGTGTCTTGAACTTCCTGGGTCGAGTCGCTGCCGATATAGTCAACCAAGCTGTTGGTGCCGCCGCTGATGAAACCCTTGAGCGAATAACCAATACCGGGAATACTCCCGTCATAAAACTTCACAAAGGAATATGCAAAGGTAATGAGCAAGAAGAAGCTCAGGAATTTGCCGACGTGGAAGCCTGGGCCTCCATGAGCCGAAGAAAGCGCTTCCTGGACTCCGAACCAGACGAGCATGATGGTTGCAAGCGCCAGGACCATTCGCAGTCCGAGTGCATCTACGGAAGGCGCAACCGTTGCGGTGAGGTTGTCGCATCCATTCTTGATCAGTATGAGGAAATCCATGGCAGATCCTCCGTGTCAGTAGTGGAAAGCCCAGTTCGTTCCGGCACTCGTCTGTTGGGGTGTAACCGCGTTGAAGTTCTGTTGATAGCCATTCGCAGTGATGAAAAGCGACTTGAGATTGTCCTGTTGTACCTTTTGTCCAACGATCTGCTGTAGCGCGGCAGCTTGGCCGATCTGATTGGCTTCCTGCTGTTCTTGGATCAAAAGGATCAACGCTTTGTTGATCCGCTGCAAGGCTGCCATTTCCGTATGCTGCGCCGGGTCTGAAGACTGCGAGGCGCTGATAAGGGCGTTGATGTCTTTCTGGCGTTGTTGTGAATTGGCCCGGATTGTGCCAAGCGTTTGCATGTTGCTCGTCGTCACTGAATCGTTGAGATCAACCGTGGCTCCTTGGGCCGCGATTTGCTGTTGACCGAGCGTACTCAGACCGCTATAACCATTGATCTGTGCTGTGCGCGGAACGGTGGCTTGCTGGTAACCAATGCTGGCGCCGACTCCGGTATTGACGGAATTGGTCCATTGGCGCGAATTACCGTAGGTATTGGCCGCTTGGTTGAGTACCATCCAATATGTTGACGGTGACAGAAATGGCTGATAAAGGCTCTGGGGAGCCATTGCCATCTGGTGAGCAAGGTTATACGTGGCGATGGCGTTGTCGGCCAGGTGGACGGAGTTAGTGAAAATCTGCTGTCCCTGGCTGATCTGCTCAATCGCATGCGCCGACTGCGTAGGGTCGTAGACGATCCCGGAGCCGAACTGAGCATACGCGGGCAACACTCCAACTGTCGCCGCGAGGATCGCGGTCGTGAAGCGAAATCTCATTTGTTTTCTCCGTTACTACTTGTTTGCGCGTTCAGCCTGCAGCCGGTTCCAGGCATCACCGAGCTTTTGCTTTTCGTCGGCACACTTCGGACTCAGTTTCTGCGGCAAATTCAACATTTCTGCAGAGCAATCCTTCTGAAACTGATCTCCAAGCTCGTCGTAATGCCTTTGGAGCTCTGCCCCTCTTGATTCATGGCTCCGGCATCCGCTGAATGCGATGGCAATGGTGACCGCCATTGCGAAGGTTATTGTTGCGCTGCGCATGAAGTTCTCCTAATACGTCTGGGGTATGGTGTGGTTCTCATACGCAGGCAGCAGCATGTCCTGCGTGAAATAGACTTTGATGCGGTGACCTTCGCGGATGGTGATGGTCGGCGGAATCTGCATGAAACGATCCAGAATGGTTGTCGCCGACTGCGAAACGCTGGCAGCGGACCCGGTGGCGAATGCCTGAGAGCCGCTGGTCGTGATCGTTCCCCCGCCTTCTTCGATCTCGCCGGCGCCGGCGATGACACCTAACGCAATCGAAGTTCCGAAGATTTGCAGGTAGTGGTTATTCACCTTATCCTTCAGCCCCTCCTCGCCGATCTGGTCGAGACCGTGAAACTGGTCGAGGTCCACGGAATAGCCATCGGGCATAATCATCCGGTGAAACACAACGGCCATGCGGCGCTGCTGGCCGAATCCCATGGAGCCGATCTTGCGCGCCTCACCGAGCACGACGGTTCCCTCCGGAATAAGCACATGCTGGCGATCATGTGAATAGACGGGATTCGACACGAGCACCTTTACCGGGCCGGCGGCGTCTCCATCGAGGCGGTTCATGAGAACGGTGTTCAATGTCGTTCCCTCGTAAAGCACGTAAGGCTGACCTGTGGCCGTGTCGATGTTGACTTCCGGCCTGCGCTGTGTCGACGCTTGCGCGGTTGTAGCGGCAGGCGGATCGCCAGCGACACGCGGTGCGATCAGGCTGCTTGCGGCCTGATTCGGTCCTGCTTGATTCGACGTGGCAGTTTGCTGCGGGCCGGTTGCGCCTCCGCTTTCTGCCAAGGCAGCAGAAGGTTGTTGCTGAGGCGAGGGGTCCGGCGCTCTTGTGTAGACAAGATTAGATGCAAAATGGGAGTCGTAAGTTAGCTCGCGGTCCTTCGCGGCGAGCTGCTGCTGTTCCTGTGCAGCGGGCGAAAGCTGCTGCGCATATGCGCCCTGTTGTGCGCAGGGCTGGCCAGGGACACATGGATTGGGTTGTCCATTCGGGCCGTAGGCTTGAGCGGCGGCCTGCTGGGCCGGTGTCGCATTCTGAAGTGCGGGGTCCGTCGCGGCCGTAGCCTGCTGCGCAGCCTTCTGTTGCGCAGCGGCAACCGTGTTCTTGAGATCCTGCACATTGTTGTCCGTGCTGTCCTGCAAGGTGGGTTGAGGCGCCTGCTGTCCTTTCGCTCCCTGTTGGGCCGTTGTCCTCTTGCCTGTGCCGCTGAAGATCGCCGCTACAATTACAAGGACAGCAACGCCCACGTAAAGCATCGGCTTCAGGTTCTTTTGGAGAACGCCCTTTGGTTCACTTTCTGCGCGGTGCAACTCCGGCTCGGCCGGTGCGTGGCTCGGAGAGTTCGCAATTGGCTCAGACATACTCAACCTCCCTTAACCCTTGCGCGTAAACTCCATCCGTTTCTTGCCCAACTCGACGTATCCCGAATCCATCACCTTCGGGATGATGTAGGTGCCGTTGTTTAGTTGGTAGGAAATGAGGTTCGGCTTGCCATCTTTCATTTCGTAGACCGAGAATTTCTCTGGTGCGTCGGTCTTGATGTAAGTGAACTTGTCGTCGTGGTAGATCGCCTCAATGTCGAATGGCTCTTGATTGGCCTGAAATGTGTAGTCGAACTTGAGGGACAGCGGGTAGCCGCTTTTGTACTCATCGACAGCTTCAGTGATATGGGATTCGACCGCGGCGAGCTGTTGCTTCGATTGCTCCAGTTGGGCGGCGGGCACGAATTGCGGCGGACCGCTGGCTGCAACGATGGAGGACCGGTCAGCCGGATCGACGATCACCTTCAGGTCCGGGGTATCCGAGGTACCAGACACGTCCTGCAGGGTGAAGCTATAAATGTTTCCCTTGTCTGTGATGAGGTTTAGATTCGAGCTGATACCGGCCTTCGCGGGATGCACGAAGCAGAAATTGCCCACAACATCCACGACCCAGAAGTCCTTATCGCCCGTCGCGGCCTCCATGATCTTCTCGGTTGTCGGAACCTCAATCAACGTGGTGTATTTCAGCTTTGCGCGAATTGGAACGATGTCCTGGGAGTGATACTGCACAGTGCGGGCCGCGGCATCCTGCGTCGTGGCTGTCAGGGGAGGGAGAGCCAGGGCAAGCCCGGCGACGAAGATCCATGTGGGTTTCATGCGGCAACTCCTGTGAGGTGTGGGGTGGTGACGCTGGTGGTGCGGAGTTGAGCTTCGGATTCCTCGGCGAGACGGCGCAGTCCATCGGCGAATCCGAATTGCTCGAAGAACTTCCACTTTTTCAGGTTGTCGTTGGCGTTGTTGGTCGCCATCCAGTAAGTAATGGGATCGACGATGAGGCGGACTTTCTTAGAACCGTGCACCTGGCGAATGACCATTTGCCCTGGCGGAATAAGGCCGGCGATTAGCTCCAATTCCGTGTCGTTCAGATGAAACACTTCGGCGTACACAGCGCGGTCCATCTCCGGGTTCGCCAGAAAGATTTTGGTGGGGCAGCACTCGGCAACCACTGGCAGCAACCCCGAATCTTGCAATTCCTTGAGCGACTGCGTGGCGAGGATCATCGCGGCCTTGTGCTTACGCCAGGTTTTTTCGGCTTGCACGATGTAGCTGCGGATGGTCTCGTTCCTGAAGAAGAGCCACGCTTCGTCCATCAGAAACATCTTGAAAGTGCCCAGCTTCGCCGGATTGGCGATCTGGTTCGACGCGCGGTGTAGCACATAGAACAGCAATGGTTCAAGAAGTTCGGGTGCATCGCCCCATCCCTGAAAGTTGAAGGTCTGGAAGTCCTTGAACGAAAGTGTGTCCTCCGCATTATCAAAAAGGAATCCGTACTGGCCCGCGCGGGTCCAGCGATGCAGCCGGTCCTTCAATTCGCCGATGATGCTTGCGAGGTTCGATATTGTGCGCTGGCCGGCATCTAGCGTGTACATCCGCTCGATGGCGCTCCATAGCTTCTGCTCTTCTTTGAAATCCATCCGATTGCGCTGATCCAGGCCTTCGATCAGGACGCGGAAGAAACTGAATAGAAATTGCAGGTTTTCGGGCGACGGGGCGAGCGCAAATGGATTGATCGTGAAATCGCGGGACTCGCGCCCCACGTTGAGGTAGGTTCCGCCGAAGATTGCCGTGACGGACTCGTAGCTGCCGCCGATGTCAAAGATGTACGTTTGCGGCTGGTACTTCTGCGCATTTTGGACCAAAAAGACGCTGAAAAAGGTCTTCCCAGATCCTGTTTGTCCGAGGATGAGTGTGTGCCCTATTTCGCTGCAGTGCAGGTTGAAGTAGTACGGCGTGTCGTTGTCCGTCTCAAGAACCGCCAGATATTCCGTCCCAAGGTACGCGTTGGTCTTCTCGCCAGGCAGGATGGTGAACAGGAAACTCAGGTCAGCGTAATTGGTGTTCAGCAGGTACAGTCTGCGCAGATTGAAGGCATAGCCGCCTGGAACGATGGCGAAGTAGGCGTTGAGCTGGTTGTAGGTCTCCGCGAACAGGCTGCCGTCCGCATTGGTGAAAACACCCGCGAATTCGCCTACGAACTGGTCGAGGGCCTGCCGGTCTTTGCCGTACAGCACGATCGTCAGAGAGAACTCGCCGAGCTGCTGCCCGTCGCCCAGGGCGCGCAGGCAGTCGCCGAGGTCTTCAATGTCGGCCTGCTTCGATTCATCCACGAGCACATCGCGGGGATTGGTTTTTGTGGGGTCGTTGCCGAGCTGCGACACGAATCCGGTCTTTGAGATATTGAAGTGCTTGCGGTGATCGTTCACTTCCTTGCGCGCCGACGCGGCGGGAAGCGGCACCCACTCGGACACCGCGCAGAAATTCGCCGGGATTTTCAGGAGTGCGTCCAGAGCCAGGGGCCGGGTTTCGCTCATGGCCTCCTTCATGGTCAGAATGCGGACGACGTGATCTCCAACGCGCAGATGATCGCGTTCGGATCGAATGTCCGAATTGACGACCTGACGGTCAAGGACCTTCAACGGATTCGGTTTGCCGTCGATCCGCCAGCCGTCATAATTGAGCAAGCGGCGGAAAAAGCGGAACTGCCCCATGTGGTCGAGAACGTCGATGTGCGTGAGATCGGCGAGCTGGCGCACAAACATTTGAACACGCTGTTCGAGCTGCGCGAGATCGCGCTCGATCTGCGACCGCAGAAGCGTCTTCATGCCGTTGTTGATGAACTGAGCCTTCAGCTCATCCACGGCACCGGCCGGGTCACGGAAAAGCCGCCCGAGCGCAGCCCGGACGCCGGTCTTCGACCGGGCGCCCTCAAGCAAAATGCAGTAGTAAATTTCGATGTCGAACAGCTTGTCGGCCCTAGCTTCAAAGTGTTGCTGGCGGAAGTTCTGCGATTCCCGCACAATCGGGTTTTTGTAGCTGGCAAAAGGGATCTCCGGCCGGTTCGATTTGATGAGGTACTGGTAGACGTGGAAGCCGGGGCCGAAAGATTTGAGCGCGGCTTCGAGGCGCTTCACTGCGTACTCCTGCTCGCCGTGGTCGAGACTTTCGTAGTCAACGCCCGTGACGCGCAGCACCATGCCCAGGTCGCCGCTCTTGGTCAGAAACGCCGTCTCATTCCAGAAGGCGTAAAGATTGATGTGATCCGAGAGCGTGGCAGCGTTTTTCCACGACTTGGTGACCTTATCGAGACGCAGCATCAGAGCACCTCCACGTGCGGGTTGCTCTGTTTTGCGGCGTCGTACCGGGTCTTGTATTGCTCGGATTTAGCAAGAATGCGGAGAAACGCGGGATCGGTGTTCGTGACCCAATGGCCGAAAGTGAATCCGCCGATGAAGACGGCTACGCCTGCAAGTAGGCTGTTGAAGAGATTGAACGCGCCCACGGCGCCGACACAGACGAAATAGAACAGCGTCCTCTCGACGCCTAGGTACGTGAGGGGCTTGTGCAGGCTCTTGAAGACCCGGTTCCGTCGCCGGTTGTTGGTGTGTGTCTGCATTGACGCCCCTCATACTCGAAAGATCGAACAGTGCTGGTTGCGGTTCTGGAGCGGTCCACGTTCAAATACCCCATAGCCAGTTGAGGATATTAACGGCCATCACGGCGATGCCCGTTCCGGCCGCGACCCCAGCGAGCGTCTTCTTCGATCCGGGCTCTCCGTGGGCGAACTGATAGCCGCCAATCACGATAGCGATCAGGCTGGCGACTTTGGCGATGGTTCCAGTGAAAAGGGTCTGAAGGGCTGTGAATCCGGTGTCGAATGGAGTTCCGCCGCTCTGCGCAAGGGCGAGCGTCGGAACCAAAAGTAGGAATGTGAGGATGGTGAGAGGTTGACGGAACTGGCGCACGTATCGCGAATAAACGAATAGGCGCCGCACTACGGGCGGAGAAAGGCCAATCATTGGACACCTCCAGCGGCCGTTGAAAGGGCCGCGATATGTCGTCGAGCGTAGGGCTGGCTTCGTCAGCCGTCCAATGCTTTTTTCGGATCAACTCATCGCTTTGGGGGATTGCCTTGAATCCGCGCATGCGATAGGGCACATCTAATCGGCGCGGTACGTGCAGTTTGCGGAGTTTTCAATAGAGCCGAATTCAGAAGGATGTTAGCGACCTCAGTCCAAGCCGGCGGGCGCGCCTTCGGAAACTCCGTCCAGCAGCGACAACTGCTGGGCTACTTTGCCATTGGGTTGGAGCGGATGCTTTGCGCGGGTTTCTAGGCTCGGTATGACAAAGGTTTCGGCCGGATTTCGCGCAGGCGACTTTGTCCGTGCTGCAACCTGCTGCTTCAAGTTGCGCACCAGCGGTGGAATCGTCTTGGGGTGACGTTCGCTGTGATAGATGAAGACAGTATCGACAGTCCACTGCGCTCCCGTGATCGGGCGGGTCGTCAGTCCGGGATACAGGGCCGTTCCTTCGCGGATCAAGGCCAAACCGAATCCGTCGAGAACGAACTGCTGCATACCCGACGGGTGGGAGGCACGGGAATATTCATCAAACTGCACTCCGATTTCCGCAAGCAATTCGAGGAGCCGAGCGTATCCTGCGAGATGCTGTTGCGGATGAGGCAGAATCGCACGTTTCCCTTTCAGATCGACAGGATGTACCGCCGCCTTTGCAGCCAGCGGATCGTCGGCGCGCAGACAAATTACGAGTGGATCGCGCCGAATCGTCTCTACGCGAAGTTCCCGGAGGTCGAAGGGCAACGTCACAAGAGCGGCATCGATTTCGCCGGAGCGCACCTCCATTACCAGTTGCTCGGCATCCTCAGAAAAGGGATGAATCGCACAGTCCGGAAGGTAACGCTTGTGAATCTCGCAGGCCATCTGAAAGAGGGCCGGATCGACTACAGTTTCGCAGCCCAAACGCAATTTGCGAATTCCACCCCTTGCGATGGCTTGCAGCGCGGCAAAGATCTCGTCGCGCAACTCGAACAGGAGAGGAATCATTGCGCCGAAGGCCACGCCCACTCTGTTGAGGCGTACGCGTTTGTCTTTCCCAAGGTCGTATAGACGCATCCCGGACTGGTCGTGGAAATGCTTTGTAGCCCTGCTGAAACAGGATTGGGTGATGTGCTCCCGTTCCGCCGCGACACGGAAACTCCCGTATTTCAGTACCATCAGCACTTTCGCGAGAAGCGAGAATTCTGCCCAGTCGTTGCCCATGATGCACTGCTCCGGCCCAGACGGTCGTCGAAGACGGTTTTAATACACGGACACGACGGGCATGTGCCCAGATACGGAGGATCTCTTTAATAAAGACTTAAATCGAGGTCGAAACCAAGCTGAACAACGAGCCAGTCTGACGTGGACAAGCGCTCTTTTCGGGGCGCGTCAAGACCCTTGCTTGCCAGGGGAATCCAGTTTAGCAATACCGCCCGGTTTTCCACAAATTCCACACACCGGACGGGTTTTCCACAGGGCGGACATTACGTAGGTGGTTGCAAGCGGCGGAGTTCGCTTGGGGTGATCGCGTATGTCGATCACCTGATTCGCAAAAAGCACTGGACGCCCGGCGCGATTCGCTGGACTCTGGGGCTGTTCGGAATGTGAGGAGACAGTCAGAGTCACTGGAGGTAATCAACAATGGCGCCGGCGACAATAGCAGCACCCGAAGTCACACAAGGTTCAGCCGTTCCTTTGTTGGGGGATGAGTTCTTGACACCAGATGCGTTGGCGCGCGAGTTGGGCAAATCGCCACGGACATTGGCGAGATGGGACGTACTGCGTTGCGGTCCACCCAAGATCCGTGTTGGGCGTTCGGTGTATTATCGCCGGACATCTGTGCGGCAGTGGCTAGAGTCTCGTGAGGAGAGTCAGATTCGCGCAAAGGGGAGGAGGTGAGCGCGCGATCCTCGCTGCCCGCGCGGGATTCTCGTCGCAATCGGCGTTTATGGGGATTTATCTGTGGTTTAGAGGGGCTCATGCCTACCGGGTCTCGATGTCGAGACCTGGGGCAACCCGGCATATGGCATGATTTCCGTGATTCGACCGAGACTTTCGCGTTTGTTGGGCGGCACCGGTACGCGTCGCGCAGGTTGACAGCTTCAGGCGTTTGGTCGACGGATGAGCGTTTTGGAGACAGATACCGGCAAGTGTCATGGAATCTGTTGGATGCTCAGAACAGCTGGATGGCATGGCGCTACGGCGCTTTAAGGGAGTAATCCGCGGCTAGAGGAGTTCGCACAATCCCAGGTTTCAGAATGGAGGGGCATCCGGCAATCTGCAATCGCCGCCTATGAGTCACCCTGTGCCCTTCAAAAACGCCCCAAGGCGTGAGAGTTTCGGAGCCCTGTTGGTGCAAACTCTGTTAGATTCAGAGAGATCTATCCCGCAGAGGCACCTGGATTCTTTAACTCAAATGAAGCCGACGATAGAAACAGCGATTTCCGAGTTCGGCGCGGCCGCCAAAGCAAAGCTCGCCAATCCAGCGGCAACTGGTCAACCAGAGGACCAGATTCGCGCCCCGTTCGAGCAACTGCTCCTCGACGTTGCCGCGCTCTCCGGTCTTCCTTCTGGCAGTGTTGTCCCAGTTGGGGAGTCGTCGGTCAGTGACCTCAAAACCAGGCCGGACTATGCAGTCACCGTTCAGAAATCACTCGTTGGATTCGTCGAACTCAAGGCTCCTGGCAAAGGCTGTGACCCCAGAAAGTTCAAAGACCCTCACGACAAAGGTCAGTGGGAAAGGCTGTGCTCGCTACCCAACCTCCTTTACACAGACGGCAATGGATTCAGCCTCTGGCAAGATGGAAAACTCGTTGGCACAGTCCTTCATCTGGACGGCGACATTGAATCCTCAGGAATCAAACTCGCTCCGCCTCCCGGTCTGCAATCGCTCTTTGAAAACTTTCTGCGCTGGCAACCGGTTGCGCCGCGCAGTGCGCGCGATCTGGCCCATACCACTGCCCGTCTTTGCAGGCTGCTGCGCGATGAAGTAACCGAACAGCTTGGCTTCAAGAGTGAAGCCCTTACCTCTCTGGCCACCGACTGGCGCACTTTGCTCTTTCCTGACGCAACCGACGAGCGCTTCGCCGATGGCTATGCGCAAGCCGTCACTTTCGGTATGTTGATGGCGCGCGCCAAAGGAATCCCTCTCGGCAAAGGGTTGCAACTGGCCGCGTCGGAACTCACCAAATCCAGTTCCTTGATCGGCGCAGCTCTGCGTCTGCTCACCGAAAACAGCGAGAATCAACAAACGCTGAAAACCTCGCTCGACACGCTCACTCGTGTTCTCGATGCCGTCGATTGGAACAAAATCAGCAAAGACCAGCCCGATGCGTGGCTCTATTTCTACGAAGAGTTCCTGGCTATCTATGACAACGACCTGCGCAAGCTGACGGGCTCTTACTACACGCCGCCGGAAGTGGTCGGCGCAATGGTCGCTCTGGTAGACGAAGCGCTTTCGAGTGAGAGATTCAATCTCCGTGCCGGTCTCGCCGCTCCTTCTGTCACACTAGCTGACCCGGCCACCGGCACCGGTACCTTCATGCTGGGCGTTCTCCGCCACATCGCCCAGCGAGTCCGGGAAGATCAGGGTGAGGGCGCAGTCCCCGGCGTCATTCAGGCCGCGCTCAAGCGCCTCATCGCATTCGAGATTCAATTAGGCCCCTTCGCCGTCGCCCAGCTCCGCATTCTCGCCGAGGTTCTTGATCTCACTGGCTCCACATCGAATGAACCCTTGCGAATGTTCGTTACGGACACTTTGGGCAATCCATACGACGATGCCGAGTGGATTCCCGGCGTTCTAGCTGCAATTGGCAAGTCGCGCAAAGACGCAAACAAGATCAAGCGCGAAGAATCGATCACCGTCGTGATTGGCAATCCGCCCTACAAGGACAGAGCTAGGGGGCTTGGAGGTTGGGTAGAGCAGGCTAACCCAAACTCAAAAGAGCCCGCTCCACTTGAAGCCTGGATGCCGCCGACTGAATGGGGAGCGGGCGCGCACAGCAGACACCTGCGCAATCTCTACGTCTACTTCTGGCGCTGGGCAACATGGAAGGTCTTCGACCTCAGCCCGGAACACAACAAAGGCATTGTCTCCTTCATTACCGCCGCCGGTTTTCCTGGCGGCGCTGGCTTTCAAAAGATGCGCGATTATCTTCGCCGCACCTGTGACGACATTTGGGTAATCGACTGTTCCCCGGAAGGCCAGCAACCGGACGTGCCGACGCGCATCTTCCAAGGCGTGCAGCAGCCAGTGTGCATCGTCATGGTCTCCCGTTCAAAGAAGACCGATATGGAAACGCCCGCAACCGTTCGCTTTCGCGCATTGCCATCTGGCGATCGAGAAATCAAATTTGAAGCTCTTAAGAACATCCATTTAAATGACGGGAAGTGGATTGATTGCCCAACTGATTGGCGGGCAAGATTCCTTCCCTCTTCCAAGCGGGCATGGGCCACGTTCCCCGCATTGAAGGATCTATTTCAATACAACGGCACAGGCGTAATGTCAGGTAGAGTTTGGGTTAGCGCGCCGGATGAAGACTCACTCAAAAGACGCTGGAAGAGGATACTAGAGGCACCTGCATCGGAAAAGGAGACTCTATTTCATCCCCATCTTCGTGGCGGAAGGCTCGGCGATAAGCACAGTAAGAAGATCGTATCGAAACCTCTGCATGGCTACCCCCAAGCAAAGCTGTCCGTTGCAGAGGAAAGGCTCAGTGGAATCAATGGCATTACATCAGGGTATGGATTCCGCTCTTTTGATCGCCAATTCATCCTCCCTGACGCAAGAGTCATTAACCAGCCAAATCCAGAACTATGGGCAGTCAATTCAGATAATCAAGTTTTCTTGACAGCTCCTGACGACCGATCTCCCATAAATGGGCCATCTCTGACGTTCACTTCGCTTATTCCTGACGCACATCATTACGCTGGGAGAGGTGGCCGCGTATTTCCGCTCTGGCGCGACGACAAAGCGGATAAGCCAAATCTACCGCCGTCTCTGCTTCCGTATCTCAGCACAAAGTTCTCGGCAAGCGAGACAGCGGAAGACCTCATGGGCTACATCGCCGCCGTGGCCGCTCATCCTGCGTACACCGCTAAGTTCCAGGATGACTTATCCACGCCCGGTCTCCGGATTCCTTTGACCGCCGATTCGTCTTTATTTGCAGAAGCGGCAGAGTTAGGGCGTCGCGTGCTCTGGCTTCATACCTTTGGCGAACGCATGATCGACCCGAAGCATGGACGCCCCGCAGGCCCCCCGCGCCTTCCCGCAGCGAGTGTGCCAACCATTCCCAAAGCAGGCGCTATCTCCAGCGAGCCGGATGAAATGCCCGATTCCATCAACTATGACGCCGGGAAACATCGCCTGTTGGTAGGTCATGGCTTCATCGAGAACGTTCCCCTGGCAGTCTGGCAATATGAAGTCTCCGGCAAACAGGTTCTTCTCCAGTGGTTCAGCTATCGCAAGCGGCATCGCGAGCGGCCGATTATCGGGGACCGCCGGCCTCCATCGCCGCTGGGCGACATTCAGCCGGATCACTGGCTGCCGGAATACACAACGGAACTGCTGAACGTACTCAACGTGCTTGGCCTCCTGGTTGAACTTGAGCCGATGCTGGCTGACCTTTTGGAGAGAATCTGCTCCGGTCCGCTGATCTCAGCGGCGGAACTAAAAGAGGCTGGCACCTTGGAAGTTCCCGCAGTTCCCAAGAAAACAAAGACCAAGAAGGAAAAGCCGCTTCACCTGTTTGGCGAGTAACTGTCTCATCCAGGATAAGTTACATGAAGTTGGCTTGTGGCCAGGTTTCCTCAAGAGACTCGGCGCCGCTCTGGGCGATTGGCTGACTAACCCGGAACTGCAACTCGAGGTCCTTTATGGCTACGCAGTTTTCTTCGACTGAAAATCGATAATCGTTGCAAGCTGATTCGTTGCTGTCCGCAACGCCTCATCCTGCAAGTGAGCGTATCTCATCGTGGTTGACGCCTGCACGTGGCCAAGGAGCTTGCCGACGATCTGCAAGCCGACGCCATTGGAAACCAGATGCGAAGCGTAGCTGTGCCGCAGATCGTGAAGACGCACGGTTGGCTTATACCGTTTGAGCATCTCGGGCGCGCCGTCTTTGCCTTTACGCTTACCCTTGATCATTTCCACAGTCACAAGCCCCGCCGCTTTGCAGGCTTGCAGCCAAGGCCGCTTGAGTGAGACGCGATGACCGCTTTTCCTGCCAGGGAACAGCGTGCCGGTCGCATTTTTTGGTTTCATGCTGCACAGCAAGTCGAGCGCAGGTGCGCTCAGTGGCACATGCTCGGTCTTTTTCTGCTTCGTGTGGTGACTCGGTTTTGTCCACACGCCGCGCGTCAGGTCGAATTCCTTCCACTCAGCGCGAAGTGTTTCGCCCGCCCGCGATCCAGTGAGCAGTAGCAGCCGCAAGCAATTGGCCGCGCTCTGATCCTTGTACTTGTCCAAGGCTTCGCGGAATCGCTGAATCTGATCGACTGACAGCCAATTCTCGCGCTTCTCTTCATGGAATTTCTTTATGCCACGGGCGGGGTTCTCTACTAACAGCTTTTCTGTAATCGCGTAGTTGAATATCGCGCAAACCAGAGTCAGGGCGCGGTTGGCCTGGTAGAGCGTGGGTTCGAGAGAGGAGTGCAACTTTTCAATATCACGTCTCTTGATGGCCTTAAGGCGAACCCCACCAAGTTCAGGCAGAATCAGCTTGTCGAGCATTCGCTCATAATCTCGGCGCGTATGATCCCGCAGCCTTCTGAACCCGTCACTTTCTCGATAGTCTTTCACCACATCGGAAAATCGGGGTTCTAAGCGTTCCTGGTGCTTCTCCTCTTGAGGATCGAGACCTTGATCGATTGCGGTCCTCAGCTTTCGTGCCTCGATCCGTGCCGCTTCCAATGACCAAGTGGGATACCTGCCGATGCTGTACTTCCGATGCTTGTCGATAGTGCGGTAATCGAGAAGGAAGGTTTTGACTCCAGTCGCGGTGATTCGGACGCCGAAGCCCTTGGGATCAACATCAAATTCGATCCTGCTTCCCCGCTCTGGCGGTTTCATTTTTTTGATGAATTGATCGTTGAGTTGCCTTCCCATTGCTCCTCCGTGGCGACACTGTGGCGACAGAAAATGGTTTTCTGTGACTATCCGTGTCTTCCATTGTCAGTTGGACGGCATAGCATGTCAATGTAAATAAATGCCTTGTCGATAACTCTTTTATTTCGTGGCGACAGAAATAGTTAGATGGTCTGGCTACGAATCAGTAGGTCGGGAGTTCGAATCTCTCCGGGCGCACCATTTAACATAAACAAAGTAAATAATTTAGTGGCAATTCTGGAGTCATTGGTCAGATGGCCCTTTAACGTCTAGTGGCTGTTTTAGTGGCTGTTGGATCAGGCAGTAGTCGCGCCGACCATTCTCTCGGATGCAGAGGCCGTCACATCAGGAGACAGGTGGGCATAGCGGGCGCTCATCGCAATCGTTTTGTGGCCGGCGAGTTCCTGTATCTCCTTGATGGAGACTCCGGCCATCGCCAACCAGCTGCAGAACGTATGGCGGTTGCAGTGCCATGTGTAGCCGGTGACCTTGGCCCCGGCGAGACAAGGCTCAAACCAGAATCGGCAATAGTCCCCTGCCTCCGGGAACACCAAATCAGCCGGCTTGTGATTCACTAAGGATCGTTGTTCGTTCAGAGAGGCGAGCGCAACCGAGTTCAAAGGAACATTCCGCGCCGGTGATTGAACACGGCCGGTAGGGTCTTTGGTCTCCGCCAGGCGAATCACGCGACGCTTGAGGTCTACCTGAGACCATTTCAGATTGAACTGCTCGGACCACCGCATACCGGTGTACACGCTCAGGATGAATGCTGGCACCTGGCGGGGAGAGTCCCTGCGAATGACGCGCAGTCGCCGGTCGTATTCCTCGCGGTTCAGGAATCTCAGACGTGCGTTGTTCTCGCGGCGGGCGCGGACGAGACGCGCGGGATTCAATGGGACCTTACCGTTCTCCATCCCGAGCCGGTAGCAGAGACTAAAGAACGCCCGGAAGCGGTTCGCCGTCGCCGGTGTCCGTGTGTTCTTCGTGAGCCACTGGTCGATTTCTTGAGGAGTGACTTCCGCAGCTGGCCGTAAACCGAATGGCTCCCGAAGTGTTCTCTCTTTCCAGTCATAGTCCTGCCAGCTCTTTAGATGCGTCTTCGCGTGCTCGACGGCAGCTGCGGCAAGATCACCGAAAGTGATCGGCGCAGCTTTCGGTCTCAACTCGGGAAGCAGGATGTCTCGCCTCGCGTCGGCCTTCACCTTCTGGTAGTAGGCGGCTGCATCGGACTTGCGGCCAATCTTCTTTCTGTGCCGCTTCCCTGCGACGTAGACGTTCACCCACCAAACACCTGATCCAAGGGGAAATTCAAAAATGCCCCTGACCTTCTTCTCCTGCCTCATTGCATCCTCACAGTGGCTGTCAGAACTGACTGGATCATACCTCGAATCAGTCGAGACAAAGTAAAGGCCGGGGATGGACCTTCCCCGGCCTCATTGTTGTCACCAATCAACTACGCGGCGCGATCCTCCTGTTCCGGCCTTGCGGGCTTTTTACTGGAAGTCGGCCTGTAGTGGTTAGTGTTGGCCCAGCGCCTCAGGGAGCTGGCCGTGATGAGAACGCGACTGCCTACTCTCCTCGTCTCAAACTCGCCGAAGGCAAGTCCGTAATCGACTTCCCGCAGTGAGATGGAGAGCTTGTAGGCAGCTTCTTTGCATCCGTAAAGAAGACGCTCCACCGGAGCCACGATGGCTTCCGGCTTTGCGCCTACACCGTTACCGGATGATGATGACGACGATCTTCCGGGCACTTCTCGGTTGTATTTCCTCAATCGCTATTCCTAGCACTCACCAAGGCTGCTCCTGGCAAGCAATGTCAGCCGATCGCGAGTTTGGAATTGCGACCGGCCGGAAGGAGTGCTTCAGCACCTAAGCTGCATGCCTGTGTTGGGCACGTTCCGCCCAGTCTACCTTCGACCTCGATTGTCTTTATGTGACAGCGGCAACAGAATCACCTAAACACCGTATGTCTGTGAGAACGACCCCGGTAGGGGAGGCGCATGCATTTATTGCACATATTTGAACTCCGTATCGGCGTAAGCGTCTGATTCTGGACCAACGGCGAGAGCACGCGCGGCGACGCATTACTCGATTGCCAATGCTTTTTGCCTAATCTCCTTAGGTCGGAGCGATAGGCCCTGATCGCCTCTGGTCCTCTTCCCGACCGCGTTCCGCCGGGGTTTCCCTTGACCTTGTCAGCACACAATTTGCACACCTGCAGACGCACGTCATCGCGAAACACGCAATCAGACGGCCTGAGCTGGCTGATGCCGGATCAGTAACGCTATGTCGGCACTGCGCCAATCTTCCGGTAGCTGAGGTTGCATGGCATATCTCCGGAGCCTAGGGCGTTCTGGGGACCGATCAGAGGGAAGGCTTCCTTCAGCCGACTACGCGCCCGAAGCGCAAAGCGCCTCAACCTCTTCCCGAGCATTCGACTGGCTACGAGTGCGACAATCCCGCGTCGTGTTAAGCGCGCTATATCGGCCGAAGACAGGGTTATAGGCGAGCGAATGCAGCAGACAGCCTTCGGACTACACGACAGCGATTGAAGAATCCGGAGCCATCACCCACTGATGAAGATTCAGGATGATCCACAACTCGCGGCGGCCGGTTTCTTTGCGCACCAGGGCGTCAGACGCGCGTATACGGAATCCAGACCTGCATAGGCGAACGCGCACGGTTCGCCCAAGCATAGTAGGGAATCAGTTTGAAGGTTATGCTGGTTTCGTCCTGATGACCGCCTTCTCCTGTCGCAAAATAAAGGGAATTTGCGCCGGAGGATCTCGCGAGGAACCCCGGATGCTCGAGCACCATGACTCCCCCGAGAAGGTCCGGATCGAAATGGGCCCGGGTGCTCCCAGTAGCCTCCACCACACAACTACTGAAACCGGTTTGCTGTACGGCGTCAGATTGATCCAGCATTTCCATGCAGGAGACAATCGGCCCCCGTTGTAACGCGACCCGTCCGCGATCTTCAACGACTGCAGGATTTGCTTTGAGCAGTTGCGTGGTCATTTCAAAGCGAAGGTCGATCGAGTCACCGGCCGTCCAGCGCCGGCGGATAGGAAGATACTTGCCAGGCTCTATTCCCGCAACTGGCTTTCCGTTAACATCCACTGTGTTCTTCAACGACCAACCCGGAATTCGGACATAGACCGTGAATTCGTGCGGCTGTTCCGGGTATATCGAGACGCGAACGTCGCCATCCCACGGATAATCCGTCTTCTGTTCCATCCTCAGTCCGGTTCCGTCCTCCAGCCGCCAGGCCATCTGGGAGTTGTCGTAGAGGTGCACATAAATGCCATCGGAGACGGTCGAGTAAAAGTAACCGGGCAGCGCGGCGAAAGTCCGTTCGAGGTTGGGAGGGCAGCAGGTGGTGTAATACCAAGGGTTGCGAATCTTGCCTTCCGGATCTTCCACGTATCGGGAGTCACCGGAGGGATCAAATGCCAGTGGGTTGCGATAACAATAGGTCGTTCCGTCGAGCGACATCCCGGAGTTGATCCCGTTGTAGAGAGCGCGCTCCATCACGTCTGCGAATTTCGCTTCGCCTGAAGCTGCGAGCATGCGCCAGTTCCACATCATGTTGCCGATCGCGGCACAGCTCTCTCCATAGGCCCGTGCGTTCGGCAACTCATAGGGATCACCAAATGCCTCACCCTCCTGCCGCGCGCCGACGCCACCGGTGACATAGAGCTGATGTGCAGTCAGGTCATCCCAGAGCCTGGTCAGGGTCTTCCAGTAGGCAGGGTCCCCGGTTTCAAGGTAATAGTCCGTTGCGCCACAGCAGGCGTACATCGCGCGAACGGCGTGGCCCTCCAGCTTGGTCCGCGAGGTGAATGGAATCCCGCAGAACATGTAGGTGATCTGATCAGGCCGTAGAGGGATCCGCTCGTCTCCGTGGAGAATGTAGCCGGCCAAGTCGACGTACTGTTGCTTTCCAGTGGTGCGGTAGAGCTCGATCAGCGCCATCTCGATTTCGGGGTGTCCGGCGACAATTCCTTTTTGACTTGCGCCCGGACCGTAGTTGGGAATCAAAAAACCATCGACGAAGCGGATACCAGCCTCAAGCAGTGTGCGGTCACCGGTAGCGCGATAATAAGCAATCGCTCCCTGAAGCAAATGTCCAATGTTATACAGCTCGTGACCTGTGGTCTGCGTCGGATACAGCATGCGCAGAGGTTTTCGATCTTCCACGAAGTATGTGTTCAGATACCCGCTCGGTTCCTGCGTGGCGACCACATCGTGGATCATCCCGTCAACAGTCGCTTTCAGTTCCGGCCGCTCGTCACTCTGGAGCGCGAATCCAGCAGCTTCCAGCCACTTGTAAATATCAGAGTCAGAGTAAACGGGCCCCTTTTGTGGCTCGGATGATCTGCCTGTGAGACGCAGGAAATTGTCAATACGGCCGTGCGCGATCAGCTGATCATGCATTGTGGGAATACTTGCGGTCACATTGGTGTTGCGCCGCTTGGCCCAGAACCCGCCCTCAATCCTCACCGCCCTCACGGGCACCGGCTTCAAGCGAGCGTGGGGCGATTTGGAGAAGTCGGCGACGCCGGCGTCCCTCCAGGCTCCGCTGGATCCAGCAGAAGCGTCTGGCGCGCCATTCATGAGGGCAAACAGACTTGCCGGTTTTGTGCGGGTATGAGCCATCGCTGGGGTGACAAAGGATGCCGCTGCAGCGGCGATAAACTCTCTGCGAGAAAGCCCGATTTCCATGTTGAACCTCCTACAGCTTGGTTTTTCACGGCCGCGTCAAGAATATAACCTGACCTCCTGCAGACACATACCATAGCGGCTGCCTAGAGGGTCAATGGGATAGCGCGTATGCAGCCAGTCGTTTGTGAAGTTGGCGCTGTAGCAGAGCCACATGGTTTTTCCATCCGGCTGGATGAACTTACCGGGGATATTGACGAAGTAGCCCTGCGAACCGAAATCCTTGAGATAACAGACCAGCCGCCACGGACCGGCTACTTGATCGGCTTCCAGAATCAGCGTGCTGATGGTTCGCGTGCTCGGCCAGCCGTCAGCGACACACATCAGAAACCGGTCCAGGAAGGGATTGTAAGTGATGGTCACGCTCCCAAGGTGTCCCTTCCACTCCAGCATCGGCTTCATATCTTCAAAGCGGCTCAACCACTTAGCCCCTCCGCGTGCATCATATCCGGCAAAGAATTCGTAATGGCTGGCGTCGTTCACCGTCTCTGGACTCAACGCTATTCTTGTCAGGTAAATCGCATCTCCCGAGAGCCAGCTCACCGCCCCGAGACGCGGGCGGGGCGCATCCGGCGCGGCGCCGTGTCCGACCAGATACGCCTTGCCGTCGGGCGAGTGCTGTATGTTCTTGCCGAAATCCACAAAGTGCATGACCCCGAGCTTAGGCAGGCCGACCGCTGGAATCAGCGAGCCGATGTCGCTACCTGGAGCATCGCCGTTAAACACTTTCTTTGTGTGTTCGAGAGCGTGGAGTTTCTCGGCTGTGCCGTGAATATCCTGCGAGAACAGCGGCGCCCAGGCCGTGCACGGGCTTTCAACCCAGGTCTTGCCAAAATCGCGGGAATAGCGGCAACCAAGATACGGGCCGAGCCACGCCCAGTTGTAAACGACGTCTCCTGTCTTGCGGTAGTTGATGTCGCAACAATAGGTGCCGTAGTACCAGATGCCGTCATGCACGACGTTGGCACATGGGTAGCGGCCCCCATAAGGCATTCCTGAGGATCTCCAGTTCCCCAGTGCGGTCACTTCAAGCTGCATCGGATCGTCGCCGACGATCTTCGCAAATCCGGTTGTGGCGTTGAATCCCTGATCGCAGGCGGCCGCGACCTTGTTCCCTGCGGCGTCGAGCACGTAGCCATCCGCAAACGAAGAGTATTGCACGTCGTCACTCGCCCAGGAGGGATACCATGTGTCTGCGTGGGCGTACTCTTGGTGCCGGCCGGTGAAGTAGAGTCCTCGAAGCTTCTGAGACCGCGGAATCGGGCAAGACGCCGGTGCGCGCGACATCCACTCGCCGGGATAGGGGTGTATTTGGCCAGCCCCAATTTGGGAACCGGCTACGGATCGAGTGGCCAATGCCGAAACACCGAGTGCGAGGAAGCTTCGCCGCGAGCATTTCGTCATTTCGATGCTCCTTCCGCCGGACGGTTCGAAACAATGAGTATGCCCGTGATCACCAGATCAGATAGTAGCCGGAAACCCTCTGCCGAATCTTCCATAACGAATCGTTCACGTTTCTCTTCTAGCCGTGATCTTCGAAAACCACGGACCCCTGGGTCTCAAGAAGTATTGCGGATCCTTGGGTGGAGGACTTTGAAATGGCACTGCCTGCAGGAAAGTCTGTTGACTCTCGAACAATCAGAGATGTCGGAACCTCCCACGAACTTCTCGCTGCATATTTCCGCGGAGTCTCAATCAATGCGCGGAGCGTGGTCACTGCCAATCTTGCGAGATCTCGCCGCGATATGTGTATTGTTGTCAGCGGTGGGTTAACAAACTCGACGAAAGGAACATCATCAAATCCAATGATCGACATCTGCTTCGGGACATCGACGCCAGACTGATCGAGAACGCGTAGGGCACCGAGAGCGACGAGGCCGCTGGAGCAGATTACGGCCGTCGATCTCATGTTGGAGTCCAAAAGCTTTTTCATCGCGCGGATTCCGCCTTCATAGGATTCGTCGATCTCAACGGTCCATGGGATGCAGCCGATTTCTTGTGTTGCGTGCATGAACGCTTTCAGTTTCGGTGTCGACGACTGTCTTAAATTCTGTCCTCCGATAAACGCGATTCGACGATGCCCCATCGACGCCAGATGTTGTACTCCTGCCCGGATGCCAGACCAATAATTCACTGAAAGCGCGGGTGCGTCATTAAACTCGAAAGTTGCATTCACACGGACGATCGGGACTTTCAGGACAGAGAATTCATCTATCAAGGGAGGGTCAAGATCGAATATCATCACAGCAACGCCCTCGACTTTGCGCTCCCGCATTCGTTCAATGAAGTAACTCCTGCGTTCCGCATTACTGCCGATCGGACTAATCAGCATCTCGTACCCGAGCGCCCACGCCGTTTCCTCGAACCACTGTGCTACTTCTGCAAAGAAAGGGTCAGACATGGCTGGAACGATCAGCCCGAGAAGGCGAGTGCGTCCGCTTGCCAGTGACCTCGCAAATATGTTTGGCGAATAGCCAATCTCCTGAACTGATTTCCAAACTCTCTTTGCGAGTCTCCTGTTGACAGACTCGACGCCGTTAATTGTCCTCGAAACAGTCGCAGGTGAAACCCCCGCGCATTTTGCTACTTCCCGGATACTGGGGCTTCTTCCGGAGTGGCGAAGTTGATCGATCTTAGTCTGCATGCACTTTTGTCCACACTGGGATTTGCCACCCTTGCAGCTTGACCGGGGCCGAGGCAATGGCGACGTAAATGTCGGCAGCGGCGGAGATGGTCTGCTTTGTGCAGAGGAGCGGGATGCGCCAGCAGTTTCTACTTCCCGGCGAGAATCTCTCCATACTGTCCTTGCCAACTCCTGAGCCGAGTTGCCGCGTCCTCGTTTTCACACAACGGTATCGCTTGCAGGCCACGCTGGATAGCACCACGACGATCGCCGCCGGGCGATGCACCCCCCTGCTGACTATCTGGTTGACGAGATTCGTTGCTAAAGGGAAGGCCGGCGGTTTAACACCCGCCAGCCTTCACACGGCACAGCTTAGAAGCTGGCGCGCAAGTGCACCTGGAAGTAGCGCGCCGGTAGCTGGTTCGTGACCTGTCCAAAGGTGCTGCTGGAAAGATCCCCGGTCGTCTGCCAGAGGTTCGAGCGGTTGAAAAGATTGAAGACCTCACCCTTGGCCTCAATGTTCATTTTTTCCGCGAAGAACCACGGTACGTTGAAGTGCTTCTCGAAGGTGAAGTCCATGTCTTTGTATCCGGGCTGGTCATAGGTGTTGCGGCCAATGTCACCTTCCTGACCGAGACTTGGAGTTGGGAACTTCGCGGCCGCCGCGCCACCGGTCGGTGACCCGAATATACCGTTGAGGAACGCGCTCTTCGATTGCCCGCTTAAATGCCGGCCGAAGGTTGGCGCGTTGGGCACATCGTAGTTCGTGCCGTCGGCATTGTAATCGCCGCCAGCATCGCCAACGATCGTGTGGCCTGTCGGGCAGCCGCCATTGACGAGAGCCACGCCGCCGCTGCAGACCGGAACAAAGGGGGCGCTGGTGTAGGCGGTGAAAGGAATTCCAGTTTGGCCGATCCACTTGCCACCGAACTGCCATCCGCCGAGGATGCTCCTGACCACGGCGCTGGAATAGTTGTTCGGAACATCCCAGGTGCCGGCAGCCTGGAACTGCTGGCGAATGTCGAAGTCGGAGCGGCCGCGCTGGAACGGGAAGTTCTGTGTCTCGATCACGTTGTCGTTGTTGCTGTTGGTGACGAAGAGGCCTTCAGTCAGTGTCTGGGCATTGCTCATGGTGTCCAGGCTCTTCCCGTAAACATAAAGAGCCTGCAAGGCCAGTCCGTGCGAATACGATCTCGTAGCCATCAGAGTGCCATAGTTGCCCGCAGAATTGGTGTTGGTAAAGGCGTAAGTGGTGCCTCCGAAATACGGATTGAGGCGCGCCTGCGAGCCATTGTTCCGTATCAGGTCGCCCGCAAAGCGGTTGACATCCGGATCGAACGACTCCAGGTGATGAGACTCTGTACCGGAGTAATTCAACTCGACGATGAGGTTTGGCTGAAGCTGCTGCTGTACGCTCAACGAATACGCAACCACTTGCGTCATCTTCAAGTTGGGGTCGTAGCCACCCATGGTGGCTCTTTGAACTACGCCACCGACAAGGAGCTGGCCACTGGATCCGATCGTGGCGTTACTGGTATTGGCGATCGGACATGCCTCGTCCCAGCCCACCGATTTGCTGCAAAGTTGGAAATTCGGCATCGTTCCCTGACGGATGTTGTCCGACGGTGTATAGAAGTTGGGCAGATTGCCTGAGGTGATGTCGGTGATGTGCAGGTAAGGTGGCTGGTCCTCAAACATACCGAAACCGCCGCGAACCGCCGTTTTGCCCTTGCCGAAGACATCCCACGAGAAACCAACACGCGGCGTAAATCCGCCGATGTTGTGATCGAGGACGTGCGGCGAAGATGCCAGGACGGCCGAGCCGGCGGCGATCTGGGCACTCGTCGTTGAGCCCGATCCGAGGATGAAATTGGTGAGATGGGGACTGAGGAACTCGGCGAAATTGACCATTAGGTCTTCGCGTACGCCAAGGTTCACGGTCAGCCTCGGCGTCAGCTTCCAATCGTCCTGCAGGTAATACCCCTCGTAGAACGCGCGATACTCGCGATCGTACGGCGCTTCCTGGTGCGTCAGCAGGTTAACCGCCGGCCCGCTTGACGTAACGGCCTTATCCTGGACCAAATCCAGGAGGTTTTGGAAGTTGAAGGTCGGTCGATCGAAGGCGCCATCCTGGTGGTCGACCTCGCGAATGTTGTAGAAATCGGCTCCGAACTTCAATGTGTGCGTCTTGATTGTCGCTGTCATCACGTCGTGCCAGCCCCAGGTGGTCTGCATAAAGTTGCCGGGCGCCCAGGTTCCGAAGCCGGAGAGGTTGTTGACGTTTACGTACGGAATGTAATCGTTCGGGAATGCTTCGTTCGCTCCATAGGGCCGGATGACATTACCGCCGGCCTGATTGAAGAGGTGCGTGTTGAAGGTGTGGGTCCAGTTGATATTGACAAAATCGGAGGTGTAGGCCACGGGGCCATCCATCAATGGTCGGCCTCCGGTCTGCTCGGCGCTGACATTTGTGCGCAGAATGTCGACATAGAGGCGGTCGTTCTTGCGGATGTAGGCGTCGCCGCGGGTGCTCCACTGCCACCCATTCTTGGGAGTGCTGAAACTGACGTTTCCGACACCAATGACGTTCCCCGTGAAAGACGAAATGCCCGCCGGCGGTGCATAGTAGCCCGGCGTCCCGGCCTCATATGCGGCCAAATTCTCCAGTCCGGTCGTGGGATTGTTCTGCGGTGGCGCCGCCTCCAAAATCGCCGTGCCAATGGTGTTGGGCAGATTGGTCTTGGCCCAGGTGACGAAGTCCTGCGTCTCCACTGTTTGCGTGTAGGCACTAGCCACGCTGGAGCGCAGCACGTCGTAGGCTCCGAACCAGAAGAGCTTGTTCTTCCAAATCGGCCCGCCCATGGTGGCGCTGACCTCATTGCGCGTAGAACTCGGAAGAGTGCTGCCTGAAAAGTGGGTCGTTGCCGAAAGATCGTTGTTGGTGAAATAGTAGTCGACGTTCCCGTGGAACTGGTTAGAACCAGACTTGGTATAGACGTCGATGGTGGCGCCGCCATTCCTTCCCTTCTGGGCGTCGAAGTTGTTTACGAGGACGTCGACGGATTGAACGATCTCGGGATTAGGAGAGATCGACGTAGCCCCGGCTCTGGATGGTGTGTTGGTATAGGCGTCGTCGATCTCGTAGCCGTTCTGCTCTTGGCGCAGTCCCGCCGCGTTGAGGTTGATTGCGTACTCATTGGTGAAGTTGTCCTGGCCGCCTGTCACCACGCCACCGCCGGTCATGCCGGGGGTCAGCGACGCCAGGCTATAGACGTTCTGCCCGGTCAGCGGCGTGTTGGTCACGGTCTCGCTGGAAATCTCGGCTCCCGTGGCGGGGGTTTCCAGATCTACCTGAGCCGCGGTCGCCGAAACCTCGACATTTGTGGAGACCGCGCCAACCTTCAATTCGGGCGTAATGGTGTGAATCTCGGCGATTTGCAGGGCCAGCCCATTTTGGGTCCAGGTTGCGAAGCCGGCCGCTTGAACTTGAATGTCGAAGGTGGATGCGGGAAGGCCATCTATGCGGAAGTAGCCATTGGCGCCAGACTGGACGATGTTCGAAACGCCCAAGCGGGTATTGGTGACGGTGACTTTCGCGTTTGGAACGACGGCCCCCGTCGTGTCATGCACGATGCCCTCAATTCCGCTTGTGAACTGAGCGAAAGCAGACGCTCCTCCCCAGGCGGACAAGAGCAGCACGAAGATCATAATGCGTGTCCAACGTTTCATGCTGGTCTCCTTCTTGAAAGTTCGGTCTGTTATCATGCAGCAGACTTGAGCGAACCTGAATGACGGGCGCATCGCAACGGGGATTGCTTAGCGCCCAACGATTTTGACAATGCCTGCATCGGATCCGGTCCAAGCCGCAGAGCCATCGTGCGTGAGTTGTCCAGTCGTGTCATTCCAATGCAAGTGTGTGATTTGGGAGTTTCCCTTCTCATATGCGTAGGTCTGTCCGTCGTCGTTGTACAGCGTGAATTCACCATCCGCGCCCGGATAAACAAGCACCTGTGTAACCGTCTGCAATTCCTCCGCGCTCAGAATTTCGCTTCCCATCGGGATGATCGATCCCGCGCGGACAAAGAGCGGAATGGTGTCGATCGGCGCGGCTACGTCCACAGTCTGGCCGCCCTTCAGCCTCTCGTTAGTCCAGTAGTTGTACCAGTCGCTGCCGGCCGGTAAATAGACCGTGTGGCTTGTCGCTCCCTGCTCTGTTACCGGCGCGACCAGAAATGCCGGCCCGAACATGTACTCGTCGCGGATATCCGCCACTTTCGGGTCGTCTGGAAAATCCATGAAAAGCGCTCGCATGTACGGCGCGCCCGTCTGGTAAGTATGAAACCCGAGGGAGTAGATGTACGGCATCAGCTGATAGCGCAGACGCAGATACTTCTCGAGGATGGGCTCGGCCTGTTTGCCATACGCCCAGACCTCATTGTGTTCTCGCTCTCCGTGCGCCCGCATGACAGGCTGGAACACTCCCCACTGGAACCAACGCACAAAGAGCTCGGAATAGTCTTCGTAGCTGTCGACGTTTTCCCGCGCGTCTGAAGAGTCAACCAATGGTGCATGTGCGGCGTGGTACGTGGAGGGGATCGACGGCGAGAAGAACCCCGCAATATCAGTGTCCCAATAGGGCATGCCGCTGGCGGTGAAATCCAGTCCGGCGGGAATGGAACGCTTTAACATATCCCAGGTGGATTTGATATCACTCGACCAAAAAACTGTGCCGTTTCGTTGCGCTCCAAGATACGCCGCACGGGCGAGAATCATGACTCGCCGGCTGTCCCCGAAATCGCGCCGGAATCCCTCGTAAACCGAAGCTGTGTGGAATAGGGGATAGACGTTGAAATAGCGCGTCCCTGAGCCGACATAGAAAAAGTCCTTGGCCGGATCGATGTCCGGTTCCGTTTCATCGAGCCAAATGTAATCAAAGCCATAGGGCTTTAGATAGCGATCCCTGATCGCCTCCCACCACCACTTCGCGGCATCAGGGTTAGTTGTATCGATGTTGGGGCCGATTGCGTTTTTGAAGAAACCGAAGTCCGGAGTTCCGTCGGCGGAGTGAATGAGCCAACCCTTTTGCCGCAGCATGTCGTAATACCGCGTGTCAGGAGCAAAGTGCGGCCACACGCTCAGCAGGGTCGTGATACCCATCGAATGAAGCTGCTTGTTCATTGCTGCCGGATCGGGCCACCGAGCCGGGTCGAGATCCAACTCGCCTTGTTTCGTCATGTTCAGGAAGTCCACTACCAGCACATCAAGCGGCAAATTGCGGTCGCGATAGCCCTTCGCAACGGCCAGGAGCTCGTCCTGTGTCGGATAGATCGCCTTGCTCTGGATGTAGCCGTATGCAGCCTTCGGCAACAAATGCGTGACTCCGGTGAGCTGGCGATAGCCCTCGTAGATCTCGTCGCTGTTATCGCCCGCGATCACAAAATAGGAAATACGGTCTCCCACCGCGGATGACCACACGTTCTGCAGGTTGAAACCGAGGTCAATGGTGGTTTTCGAGGGGTTGTCCCAGATCAGGCCATAGTCGCGACTCGACACCATGAAAGGAACGCAAACAGTCTCTCCCCCGATCGCGTCGTATTCATGCCAGCAGTCAATGCGATGATCACGAAGGTCGAGAAGACCCTGCTGGTGCTGGCCCAGTCCGTAGTAGTGCTCGCCGGCCGGCGAGTCGAATACCGCGGAAACGCGGTAGCCAGGATCGGCATTTTGCCCGCCTTCTGCGCTCCCGGTCGACTCTTCCGGCCGGTTGGGAATCATCATCCAGCGCCGCATGGTCAGCAGCGGCTTGCCAGACGTCGTTGTTATCGAGATCGTGTCATCGTACGGATCATTCTTGCGGGGACCGCCGCCGAAATAGTGCTCTCTCAGCGAATCATTCAACGCATCGAGCGGCATACCGTGCGGTGGCGGCAGGTTCTGTGGGGCAACACGAACGACCATTCGCCCCGAGCGAATGATGTCGTATCCGTCAGAATCCTGCTCGTGGGTCCAGCCAGTCATCGATGGCATGCCGACGATTCCATATCCGGCGGCTGCGAAAGCTGCGGTCTTCTCCGAGCTCAAGGTGATTCGAACGATATTGGGGGCGTACGGCTCCAGCACCACAATCCTGCCTTCGCGCGACAACACGATCTGCGTGTCCGCACCCCAAAGGGCTCGGCAACCCGCCAGAAAAAAACTCAGCGAGATTACAACCACGCCTTTACGAACGAAAGCGTTCACCCCGTCTTTCTCCTTTTCCTTGCAAGCAGCGACCAATCCGGCTTTACGTAAGTCCTTCGCTTTTTGATTGGCCCCGGTTGCCGGTTGAAAAAACCATCTGATCAATCCCGCTCGCAACACCCCGTTAAAGTCGATTGGGCCAGAGGCAATTCTGGCTCCGGCCCACGGCACAGTCAGGCGACGGGATATTGAATCTTCTGCGCAGGCGGAACGTTGCGAATTCGTCCTGCTTCAACTGTTGATCAGTCTCCTCCTCGAATTGGGAGTATTCCCTTTTCGGTCCCTGGCCTCTCTCTTCCGCCGATGAACCCGGTCTGGAGGCCGAAAACCGGAAGCTTGTAATCGTTTTCCGGGTCAATCGAAAGGTGGAGCGCGAAGCCGACATGGAGTCTGATTCCTAACGAGTAAACCCGCAAGTAACACACGGTGTTTTTACGGTATGATTCTCCGGCAACCACCTATGCTGCAGTGATTTACACGAGTTGCATCTTCTCTGTTGCCGGTGAAACCGGCGCCACGAATCGCGGGCAGCACTCCGTATCCTTGCAAATGAATTCCTGGCCGCAGCTTCGGATTGCTTGACCGAGCTCGAAAAGCGCTTGTCTTAGGTGGCCAAGCGGATACAAAATTGCATTTGCCCGACCGGATAATCGCGGTACAGGCACTTTGCGCAGGCGGACTGGAAATGGCGCAAACTGATTCGGCCGCGCTGGAGCCATGGTGGTGGGTGATCTATGAAGTCAGCTCTTGAATTCCCAGAGGACAGTCACGCTCACACGGCGCAGAGTGAATGCGAAGATGGAAACCGCGGGACTGTGCTTCGAGAGTTGGACAGTATCCTATCCAGCCGACACTTCAAAAGTGCGGATCGTTGCAAGCAATTCCTTCGCTACGTTGTTCTGAGCAAGCTTGACGACCACACCGATCGGCTCAAGGAACGCACAATCGGAACGGAGGTGTTCCAACGTCCCCCAGGGTACGCCACAGGAGAAGACCCCGTTGTGCGGGTACAAGCGGGCGAGGTCCGGCGAAGGCTCCAACAGTACTACCAGGAGACTCCGCAATCGTCTGCGCTACGAATTGAATTGCCTCTAGGGTCGTACTCCCCTGTGTTTCATTGGGGCAATTCCCCCGAGAACGCAGAAGCACCAACGCGACCGGTGGCTCCGGACGCCTCGGCTGCTTCGCGTCGAAAGCCTCGCCTTAGGATCCTTGGCTTTGCGACAATTGGGATTCTCGCTGCATTCTCGGCTGGAGGTCTGTATCACTTCTTGAGGGTCTCCAGCGAAACAAAACCTTTGCTCGAGCAGTTCTGGAGTCCTGCCCTCGCGAGTCACGAGCCTATCCTTATTTGCGTTGCCAACGCCACAAATGGTCCGTCCGACGTACTGTCCGAGCCTTCGTCGCGGGCCGATTCGCAGACTTCTCAACCAGTTGCAGCGGGAACCAGCATGGCGGCACCTAACAGTCAGAGTGTAAGGCTTACCGACGAGGATCCCGAGAAGGTTCCTGCAGCCGACGCCTCAGTTGCGGTCGTCTTGTCAGGGCTTTTCGGAAAGCTTGACAAGCCCATCCAATTGCGGATCGGCGCAGCCTCAACGTTTGAAGATTTGCGCAATTCTCCGGCGGCTCTGATCGGGGGCTTCAACAGCCGGTGGACCATACAACTGGACTCCAACCTGCACTTCATATTTGCGAAGGTGAACGGGCAGTATCAGATTCGTGAGCAGGCAACTGGGGGTAGAACATGGGCCACCCGTTTCGGGCCGCATGGGGAAACAGTGGAAGACTTTGCCATTGTCAGCCGCCTGATCGATTCCAAAACCGGCCAGTTTGCGGTAACGATAGCGGGAATCGGGCCCCGCGGCACCCAGGCTGCAGGCGAGTTTGTTTCTTCGTCTCGTTATCTTAAAGAAGGCTTGGCCCGCGCGCCAGCCGATTGGCCGAACCGAAATCTGGAAGTGTTGCTGGAAACGACTGTGACCGACTCGGTGGCCGGTCCGCCTCATGTTGTCGCAACATATTCCTGGTGACCTGCACAAAAATCAAATCAACAAGAATCACTCTGCTATAGTGCGGCTCAGGCCCCGCCATAAAAGCGGTCATATGGAGATGTTCTATTGCAAGTTCGCGATCTGGTCTACAGCGCGCTGTTTGTCTTCCCTTTCCTGTGCGTGTTCGGGCATTCTCAACAGCCTGCGCAACCTGTAAAGACAGGAATGGGAGGCGGCATTGCCTCCGCCGGCGTATTTGCCCCCGTCTATGACGAACATCGACGGCCTATCACTGCTGGCGGATTTGTCAATAACGGCAGCGTAGTCTTCGAGGACGTGACCCGGGCCGCGGGGCTCTCAGGCTGGCGTCATGAGATGGGCACGCCCCAGAAGAAGTACATCATTGAGACCGATGGTTCAGGTGTCGGCTTGATTGATTACGACAACGACGGCTGGCTCGATATTTATCTTGTAAACGGCTCAACCTATGACGCGATCAGCGGAAAGCGCACCCCGCCCCATGCTGCGCTCTTCCACAACAATCACGACGGCACTTTTACTGATGTGGCCGAAAATGCCGGAGTCACCAACGACCGCTGGGGTTTCGGCGTGGCCATCGGAGATTTTGATAACGACGGATGGCCCGACATTTTCGTGGCCAATTACGGCAAGAACCGGCTCTACCGCAACAACCACGATGGAACCTTCACCGACGTAGCGGAAGAGGCAGGCGTTACTCTCGGCAACTGGTCGAAAGGCGCCACATGGGGCGACTATGACGGCGACGGCTGTCTCGATCTCTTTGTTTCCGGTTACGTCCACTACGACCTGAGCAATCAGCCAAGCGCCGAGGACGGCACGGCCTCGACTGCAAACTGCCAGATGCGCGGCGTGCCGGTGATGTGTGGTCCGCGCGGCCTGCCTGGTGAGCCGGACCACCTGTTTCATAACAACGGCGACGGCACGTTTACCGATGTGAGCGTACATGCCGGGGTTTCCGATCCGGACCGGTTCTACGGATTCACGGCGATTTTTGTCGACGTAAACAACGACGGCAAAGTGGATCTCCTCGTCGCGAATGATTCGGAGCGTAATTATCTCTACGTCAACAAAGGGAACGGAACATTCGACGACCAGAGCTATATTTCCGGCTTTGCCTTCAACTTCGACGGTAAGGAAATTGCCTCGATGGGTCTGGGCGTCGGCGACTATTTGAACAACGGCTTTGTCGATGTGCTGGTCACGGACTTCTCCGATGACTACAAAGCGCTGTACCGCAACGACGGCAACGCCAGCTTCACCGACGTTGGCCGCGGGGCCGGGTTCGTGCAGACTGCCATTCCGTTTGTAGGCTGGGGCGATGGCCTGATCGATTACGACAACGATGGCTGGAAGGACCTGATGATGATCAACGGCCACGTCTATCCCCAAGTCGACGAGCACGACTGGGGCACAACCTACGCCGAGCGTCCGCTGCTCTTTCACAACAACCACCACGGAAAGTTCGAGTATGTGCCGCCGGTGAAGGGATCGGGATTGGCTGTGGTCATCCCGGGGCGCGGCGCCGCGTTCGGCGACCTGTTCAACAACGGCAAAATCGACGTGGTGATCAACCCTGTCGATGGGCCGCCGGTGCTGCTGAAGAACGTAAACCCGGACCATCACCACTGGGTGGAACTCAAGCTGATCGGTGGCATGGACTCGAAGACAGGCAGGAAGAGCCCCCGCGATGCCATCGGCGCAACCGTTTATCTCACTGCGAACGGGATGCGCCAGCGCGAAGACGTAATGAGCGGCGGCAGCTATATTTCGTCCAATGATCAGCGGCCTCACTTCGGCCTGGGCGATGCGACCGATGCCGGGACCGCTGAGATCCATTGGCCATCGGGCCAGGTCGAAAAGGTCAGGCTTCCGGCCGAGGACCGAATCTTCACCATCACCGAAGGGAAAGGCATAACAGGTGTGTTGTGCACCAAGCAGCCGTGTTCCTGAGCCCAACAAAGAAACCGGAAAGCGCCCGGTCCTGCGATGGCGATTCGATGCAGCTCACCGCAGGAAGCGATGGAGCCATACTATGGAACAGGAGCGTGGTCTCGACGCCATCTGCGTGTGAGATTCCGCGCTGGAGTTCATCGCGAATGCTTCGCCTCAGCCTGATCGCCGGATTCGCCTTGGCATGCGCGTTATCGGCGCGGGCCCAGGATGCCAACGTTTCGATTTCTTCGATAGAGTCACTGATCCGTTCGCAGCAATATGATCAGGCCCTGAGTACATTGAAGAACGCGTTGCGTGCAAGTCCAGACGATTTCAAGCTCTGGACGCTCGAGGGAATTTGTCTTGCATTACAGGGCAACGATCGCGAGGCCCTCACTTCGTTCGACCATGCAATTCGCATTTCGCCCAGTTACTCTCCGGCTCTCAAAGGTGAAATACAAATTCTCTACAAGACCGGGGACAAACGCGCGATTCCGCTGTTGGAGAGGATGCTGAAATCCGATCCAGGCGACGTGACCGGACATGAAATGCTCGCCACGCTCGAGCAGCGTGCCGGCGACTGCCATTCTGCCGTGTCTCAATTCCTCCTCAGTAAAGATGCAATCGCCGACCATCCTGCTTCGCTCGAAGCTTACGGCTATTGCCTGTTCAAGCTGGACCGGCCCGCGGACGCAATTCCCGTCTTCCGCCAGCTCATCCCCCTTCTCTCCGGGAGCACTTATCCGACCTACGATCTTGCCGTCCTTCTTGTTGCCACGCACAACAACGAAGAGGCCATTAAAGTCCTTGAGCCGCTGCTCACTCCCGACCAAACCGACCCCGACGTTCTGAGCCTGGCCTCGCAGGCGTATGAAGCGACCGGCAACACACCAAAAGCCGTCGCGCTGCAGCGTCAAGCCATTGTCCTCGATCCCAGTGATCCTGCGAATTACGTTTTGTTTGCGGTCCTTTGTCTGACGCACGATTCTTTCCAGGTGGGAATTGATATGCTCAACGCCGGGCTCAATCGAGTCTCCAATAAATCTCCTCTCTATCTGTCGCGCGGTGTGCTAAACGCGCAGCTCGGAGAGTTCGACCAAGCGGAAGTGGACTTCAAAATGGCAGAACAACTCGACTCCACGCAAAGTATCGGCGCTTATGCTGGCGACATCACGATCCTTCAGAGAAACGATCCGGACAGGGCCATGGCACAGGTGCGCCAGCAATTGAAGGCCCACCCAAACAATCCGCTTTTTCGTCTTCTTCTGGCCCAGTTGATTATGACCAAGGCGCCCGAGCCACGGAGCCCTGAATTCAATGAGGCAATGCAAGACGCGTTGACCGCTGCGAAGACAAAGCCTGACCTTGTCGACGCACACGATCAGTTGGCAAGCATGTATATGAACCTCAATGAGTACCCACAGGCTATCAAAGAATGCAAGATTGCTCTGCAATACGACCCCTCCAACGAAGCCGCAATGTATCACCTTGTCATCTCAATGCGTCACACCGGCCTTAGCGCCGATGAGCTGCAGCCTTTGGTCAAGCGCCTTGCTGAGATGCACAAGGAATCTTTGCAGCGTGAGACCGATCGCAAGCGCTACCGGCTCGTGGAGGAAGGGTCGCCAACTGCACAGCCTGATGGGGGGCACTAGGTTCCTATATGCGCGGAGCATCGCGGAAACAATACCCAGGGCAAACGATCCGGCAAGCCGACGTGTGGCCAAGGTTCGCACCGCTCCAAGACAGACTCGATGTACGAATAACCCGAGAGGGGGAATCAGCAGCGAATTCTTTGCTGATTGAGCTGGATCCGTTGCGTGCGTCACACAGAGTAATCGCTACCCGCGGTCGGCGTCGCATTGCGGCTGCGCTAGGCGTCGCTGCCTGTTTGCTCGCTCTGGAAAAAAGCGCGACCATCTGCGCCCAAGGTGCGCAAATCCCGGAGAACACCCGCGCTGCAAGCCAGCAAGGGGCAACGCAGCAACCTCAGGGCGGGGGGATGGCAAACGCCGGACCTCAGGAGGCCCAATTTGACAGCCAGCATCGTCCCATCACTGCGGGAGGCTTCGTCAAATCCGGCCCGATTGTCTTCCAGGATGTGGCCAAGGCTGCAGGGTTGACCAGCTGGCATCATACCGCAGGCACGCCGGAAAAGCGCGTCATACTCGAAGCCAAGGGGCCGGGAGTGTGTCTGCTCGATTACGACAACGACGGCTGGCTCGACATCTACTTGGTCAACGGCTCGAATTACGATGCTTTGGCCGGCAAAGCGCCACCTCCGCATGCGGCTCTGTTTCATAACAACCACGACGGAACCTTCACCGATGTCACAGAGAAAGCAGGAGTAGCGAACGATCGATGGGGATATGGCTGCGCCGTGGCAGATTACGACAACGATGGCTGGCCCGATCTCTATGTGACCAACTATGGCAAGAACCGGCTATATCACAACAATCACGATGGAACCTTCACCGATATGGGTGAGAAGGCTGGCGTGACGATCGGCGCCTGGTCAGCAGGTGCAACATTTGGGGACTATGACGGCGACGGGCGCCTGGACCTGTTCGTGGATGGGTACGCTCAGATTGATCTGAGCAATCCGCCTATCTCCCGGTCAAAGACAAATAACTACGGGTTCTGTCAGTATCGTGGTGTCGACGTGATGTGCGGCCCGCGCGGGCTGCCAGGCGAGCACGACCACCTTTTTCATAACAACGGAGATGGAACCTTTACCGATGTGAGCAAGAAGCTGGGTGTTGACGATCCCAGTGGCTATTACGGGCTCGGCGTTCTGTTTGCTGACGTCAACGAAGATGGGAAACCGGACTTGCTTGTGGCGAATGATTCTACGCCGAACTACCTCTATATCAACAAAGGAAACGGCACGTTCGATGACCAGAGTTACGAGAGCGGATTCGCTCTCAATAAAGATGGCCGCGAGGTGGCGAACATGGGTATCGCCGCAGGGGACTATCAAAACAACGGACATCTTTCGATATTGAGCACGACTTTCTCAGATGATTACCCGGTCCTCTTCCAGAACGATGGCAGCGGCTTTTTTACGGACGTCAGTTACCATGCCGGGATCGCTCAGTCCTCCATTCCCTTTGTAAAATTCGGCGACGGATTCCCGGATTACGACAATGACGGATGGAAGGATCTGCTCATTGTCAACGGCCATGTCTATCCTCAAGTGGACCAGCACCCGGAGTGGGGACAAAGCTATGCTCAGCGCACGCTGCTCTATCACAATTTGAAGGAGGGCAAGTTTGCATTGGTTCCTGCCGTGGAGGGAAGCGGGCTCGCGGTGGTGACGGTGGGGCGCGGGGCGGCTTTCGGCGACATCTTCAATGACGGCAAAATCGATGTCGTGATTAACAGCATGGATGGTGTTCCGGTCCTGCTCCGTAATGTGAACCCCGATCACAATCACTGGGTTGAGTTGAAGCTGATTGGTGGGCCAAAAAGTCCCCGCGACGCTGTGGGAGCCACCGTGTATCTGAATGCGGATGGCATGCGCCAACGCGACGACGTTCTTAGCGGCGGCAGCTATTTGTCTTCGAATGATCTGCGCGTTCACTTCGGACTGGGTGACGCCATCGATGCCGGGCGAGCCGAGATTCACTGGCCCTCGGGCGCGAAAGAGACAATCAGGCTTCCTGCCGTCGATCGCATTTACACAATCACAGAAGGCGTGGGCATCGTCGGAGAGCTCTGTGGCGGAAAACCGTGCGCAGACAACCGAGCAGCCGGCAAGGTAGAGCGACAAGCGCAACCCTAGCAGGCTGCTGAAAAAGCCTGCTGTGTAGTAATGCTTCTCTGTTTTCGGCCCATTTGCCGGGTATTTTTTCGATTCTGGCGGCGGTCACTGTGCTCTGCGAGCCGTGTTGGCGCCGCGCAGAGACACTGCGACCGCATCAGGCCGTATTTGCAATCGGGATCAGGCTTCGCATGCGCACCAAGTTGTAAGCTGCTGCCGCGAATGCGAAGATCCACCCCACCTTGAATAGTCCGCGATGTTTGAGCTTGCGCAACAAAGCGATGTCCTTGATCCAGCCAAAGCACTCCTCGATGCGTTTTCTCTTCTTTTGGCTGACGGCGTAACTGGCGTGCCGCGTGGTGCGCGCATCGATGGCGCTGCCACCCGCACGAGCCGTGTTCTGCGCCACGTGCGGTGTCACGTTCATCTGCCGACATTCGGCAACGAACTCCGTCGTGTCAAAACCCTTGTCGCCGCCCACCGTGATGCGCCCGTCGCCGGGAACCTGCTCCAGCATCACCAGCGCCGCATCGCGCTCGGCCCGCCCGTTGGCCTCCAAAAGCTCCGCGTTCACGATCAGCCCATGGCGATTCTCCACCTGCAGATTGCCGCTATAGCTCAACTTCGCCTCCTTGCCCGGCCCTTTCCGGGCTAGCTTCGCGTCCGGGTCGGTCTTCGATTCATGCGTCTCGTTCGACCGCTTCTGGCCGTGAAAATCCATCGTCGCGTTGCCGGGATCGTCCGGCGGCGCGCCTGGCTTCTCTTCCTTCGGCTGAAAACTCTTCAAGCTCGCCCAGGCTTCCAGTAGCGTCCCATCTACTGTAAAGTGCTCGTCCGAGACCAGCCCCGCCACGCGCGCCCGCTCCACCACCTGTGCCAGAAACTCCCTGGCCACCGCCGCTTCCAGCAACCGATCGCGGTTCTTCGTGAAGGTCGTCGCATCCCACACCTTCTCGTCCAGGTTCAGCCCCACAAACCAGCGGAACAGAATGCTGTAATCGATCTCCTCCATCAGCAGCCGCTCGCTGCGCACCGAGTAAAGCATCTGCAGAAGCTGCGCCCGCAGCAGTTTCTCCGGCGGAATCGATGGTCGGCCGCACTCGGCATACATGGCATCGAACAGCGGCGACATCGCTTCCAGAATCTCATCCGTCATGGCCCGTACCCCGCGCAGAGGATGGTCCTTTCGCACTCTCTGCTCCGGCGACAAATAACTGAACATATCCGCTTGCTGGTGATCGATTCCTCGCATGCTTCCTTCTTACCCAAACATGCTGTGGAATTGAAGTGACTTTTTCAGCACCCTGCTAGGGGGTCTTTTCGCAGCAAATCGCACTGCAAAGCCTGCGATGCCATTCTGTCTCACGTTTCCTCTTAGTTCGAACCTCGAACATGCACGCGAGTGATCTCCGAGCCGGGCCTGGTATCGGATTCCCGCGAGGCAGGCAGAATTCTTATCTTGCCTGGGAGGACCTGATCTTGACATGGACAGTAAACTGCGTGTCTACTTCTGTGCGTACCCTGGCGGGATACAGTGAAACGTTTCCCCGCCCTCTGACCAGTACTCTTTCGAGAAGCGAGATCGCGGTTGGGTCCCAAAGAATCAATCGGCTTCGGAAGTAACGAAGCGCAAAAGACTTAGAACGGCATGCCTTACGAGTGGCGGATCAACCACTGGCGACACTGTTTAGAGCGTCCTTGGGCCGACGGAGCTAGTACTTATGGCCTCCTCCATCGAGCATCCCAGCGAAATGGACAAAGCCGCCCAGCGGCCCGCTCCAGTTGTGCCGGAGAAGGCAGGTCTTGCATTCGGAGAGCTCGATCGAATTCTGGCAAGTAAATTCTTCAAGAATGCCGTGCGAAGTCGGCAGTTTTTGGAATATGTTGTTCACCACAAATTAGAGGGCCATGCGGAACAGTTGAAGGAACGAACCATTGGGGCTGAGGTCTTCCAAAGGGCCCCTGGATACGCGACAGGCGAGGATCCCGTCGTTCGAGTCCAGGCCGGCGAAGTGCGACGACGTTTGGAGCAGTACTATCAGACGCTTCCGTATCGACCCACTGTTCGTATTGAACTCCAACCCGGTTCCTACTCTCCGAATATCTATTGGACCTCGGCTGATTCTGAATCTGGCGCGGGAAACCACGGACCTTCGCCAGCTCAGCAACGTCGCTTGCGAATCCACCCTGTTCTGGCGATCGTGGTGAGTGTATCTCTTGTCCTGGTCGTTGGCGCCGGCCTGATTTATAACCGTTCTCGAACGAGTCAGAGCACCGCTACCCCCACGGCATCGGAAAGATTCTGGGCCCCGGCATTTGCGACTCCACAGCCAGTCCTCATTTGCCTAGCAAAGCCCGTTGTCTACAGGCCATCCTTTGATCTCTACCAAAGCTACACAAGAACTCATCCGGGCACATTCGAGACGGAAGTGGAGCGTTCCAATCAGGTGCTCCCACTTGACGCCAACGAGAAGATTCCGTGGAGCAAAATCGTTCCTTACCCAGACTACGGCGTGGCCGTCGGCGACGCCTACGCCGCCGTTCGTGTTTCGTCTCTGCTCGGACAGATCGGAAAGCCGAGCCAGGTGAGAATTGGCGCGAATTACTCCTTCGAGGATTTGCGTAACTCGCCTTCGGTGATTGTGGGTGCTTTCAATAACAAATGGGCCATGCAGATCATGCCTGGCCTCCATTTCTCATTTGCCGAGGACAAGGGCCAATACATGATCCGCGAGCAGATTCCGGGGGGAAGAGTCTGGCGCGCCGACCTGAGGGAATTCCAGCGGGCTGGAGAGGACTACGCGGTCGTGGCTCGGCTGCTCGACTCAAAGACCGGCCAGTTCACTATTATCGCGGCAGGTCTCACTGGGAGCGGGACACAAGCTGCAGGTGAATTCATCTCCAATCCGGACTTCCTCGGCCGGGGGCTAAGCACGGTCCCCTCCGACTGGCAACGGAAGAACATGGAGTTAGTTCTGCAAACCACGGTGACAGATTCTGTTGCCGGCCCACCGCGGATTGTTGCCTATTATGTCTGGTAGATACACCGCTGTTCTCGCGTAGTGCGCGATCGATGAGTTTCTCGGAGTCATGGCAACCTGCGCCGGCGGGTTTCGGGGTCGCGCCCGAAGTAGACACGCATGAGCCAGCGCTGGCAGCGGCAGGCGACGATTTGTCCGCGCTTTCTCGACTCACACTTACCAGCGCCGTCGCTGACCTTGTCCCTGAACCATGTGCCGCCGGTCCAGTCCGGCTGGGCAGGAGCGGCGGCCGGGGCAGGCTCGTCAGCAGGACCGCGCCGCCGCCGGGCGGATGGCCGTCTCTTCTCCCGCGCGCACGAAAAATATGTGTGCGCGGCCAAGGAGGAACCTAGAGGACCCATCCTAGGTGACGCATCCCCCTCCCGGTAGAATGACGATCGACGAGAAACTCCGCTCCTACTATTTTTGTGATTATCAGTAGGACTGGTGGAGTTTTCTCAAGGGAATCCACGCGAAGCATATCAGCGGCTTTCAGGATGCATCGCGTGGCCAATCTTGCGGTCCATATTCCCTCCTAAGACGAAAAAGCGGCACACGTGCGGCACCACGACCGCCATGGGCTCGACCACGCGGGCAACGAACGTTGCCTGCATCTCGGTCACAGCGTCGTCGATGGAGATGCCCATGCCTTCGTTCAGGATCTCCAGACCGAAGATCTTGGCCGCGCACATCGCGCCGTACTCGTTGGCGCCGGAGAGCGTGACGTCGAAAGGCAGCACCTGGTCGGAATACCAGGGAGTTGCCGGCTGCACGTTCTGACCTGCGGAGGTCAGTGTGTTGTCCAGGGCATCGATGGTCGCCGAAGCGGGAATGCTGGACAGAGGCGAGCGCACGACTGAGGACTGGAATACCGCTCCGCCGTTGGTGGTGCTGGTGTACTGGGGCCGGATCTCGTCGATGTCGGCCACGAAGGTGCCGGCGCACTTCTGAATGAGGTTCAACAGAGAGTGACGGTCGAAGTTGATCCAGATCAGGCTGCCGGCGATGCCGCGCTTGTTGCGCGAGTAGGCACGAGCGTCGGGGCTGCCCATCGTATATACGGGCGCCTTCTCACGGGTGACCGAATAGTTGATGCTGGGGCTTTGATAGGAATCCGCGCACTTACATACTCATGATGGAATCAAATTTACGTGTTGTGGCCCTGATCACTTGACATCGTGGGCCAAGAGGATCATAAGTATATGAGCACTAACTTTAAAATGTTCGCACCCCTTCCTTCTTCCCATCTCCTCCGCCAGAGCATAGGCCGGCTGTTCGGCTTCTGCATCCAGGAGGCCCGCAAGAAGGCTGACCTGTCCATCGCGGAAGCTGCCCGCTTGTCCGGCATGGAATCCAGCGAGTGGATGGCCATAGAGGAGGGTAGTGTGCCCCAGGACGTCAACCGGCTGCGGGCCATGGCCGACGCGATGGAGATCAGTTTCGACAAGATCGCCACGCTCGTCCTGGTCTGCCGGGCGGCCTGGGAGCTCTAACCGGGGCGCGCCCCTGGCGCGTCCTACTTATAGTCGTATAGGCTCATCTCGAAGAAAGGAGGTGAGTCCGATCGTCACCGTCAACAACGAGGAAGTCAAGCGCATGAATCTGAACGTTCCTGTCGAGTTGCACAACGCCTTCAAAGCGGCGACGGCCGCCCGAGGCCAGAACATGACCGACGAACTGCTGAAGTTCATCCGCAGCTACGTCGGTAAGCACCCATCGAAACCAACAAGGCGGCGCAGATGAAGCGGGCCGCCCTTTATATGAGGGTCTCGAGTCTGGATCAGCATCCCGAGACCCAGCTTCATGACCTGCATCAGATGGCCGCCCAGCGCGGCTACGAGATCATCCAGGAATACACAGACCGGATCAGCGGCGCCAAGGCGCGCCGCCCGGGCCTCGATCAGATGATGGCCGACGCCCGCCGCGGACGCTTCGATGTGGTCCTGGTCTGGGCCTCGGACCGGATCGCCCGCTCGGTGCGGCACTTCCTCGAAGTGCTCGACGAGCTGAACCGGCTCAACATCGAGTTCATCAGCTTCCGCGAGCAGATCGACACGGGCGGCCCGCTGGGCCGGGCTATCGTGGTCATCATCGGAGCGATCGCGGAACTCGAACGCAACCTGATCATCGAACGGGTGCGCGCCGGCATGCGGCGCGCCCGGCTCGAAGGCACCCACATCGGTCGCAATCCATTAACCCTGGACCGCGAAGCTATCCACCGCGAACGCTGTCAGGGACAGAGCCTAAGGCAGATCGCCAAAGGCCACCGCGTCTCGACGGCTACGATACAACGCGTGCTCCGCAGGCACGCCCCAACCTCTCAGGAGCAAGTTGCATGATCGATGAATCAGCTGCAGTCTTACCGCTATGGATGTTGATATCGGCCACCTTCGGCTTCATGATCGGGGAAGCTCTCGGCGGCCAGGCTCGTCTTCGCAAGTACCTTGAGCAGGTCAACGAGCAACTCCGCGACGAACTCGACAAGGACCGCGAGTGCCACGAGCCACTACGCCGTCTGCTCGAACAACAACGCGACGCTATCAACGACATCCATAGCTATCTGCTGCCTGTATCAAAAGGCTTCGAAAAACCCGCCTCGTAAATCCCACAAAATCAACGGCCGGATCTCACCGATCCGGCCGTATCAAAAGGTATACCTTCAGAAACAAGACAATCTACAGAATCGACAACCGCGGCTGCTGGGGAGATTCCTCAATCCTGCGGCGTTTTCATTACTAATCGGTGTTTCGGCGCTTAAGCGTCCTTCAATCAGCACGTTTGCAGGAGTGTCGCGCCGAGTCAACGAAATCGGCATTCGCATGGCGCTTGGCGCGTGAACCTATCAAGTGCGGCGGATGGTCCTTGGCGAAACGATCGGTTTGGCGCTTGCGGGCGTTGGTGTGGGTTTTTGCGCTGCGTTGCTTCTTTCTAGCTTGTTGAGTTCATTCCTCTTTGGGCTCCTGCCCACCGATTCAGTCACCCTCGCCGGCGCTGGGTCGCTGTTGTTGACCGTCGCAATCCTTGCCAGTTGGGGACCTGCACGCAGAGCCTCCCGCATTCAACCAGTGCAGGCATTGCGACACGAATGAGGTGCCTGTTGGCGAAGAATCGCCGGGGCGTAGGCTAACGGAAATTCTCCACCACGCGGATTTCGTACCGATCCAGGTCGTCCTCGCAATACAATGCGTAGCGACCATCGGGCGAGATCGAAAGGCCTCTTGTGAACTTTGCCGGTGGTTTGGGAAGTGTGGCCAGTACGGTGACTTTGCGCGACGCCAGGTCGACGAACTTCAATACTGCAGGCGTCTTCTGTGCGTCAACAAAGTAAATCCCGCCCTGACCCAGAGTCCAGAAGCGATGGCCTGTGACAGGCAGCGTTTCGCGGATCAGCTCTTCATCTTGGTCGGCCACGCTTCCATCCGGCAGCCGGGGCTCGAGCGGGATACGCCAGATTCCAGGAGACGACACACTGGCGTAGTAGAGATAGTGCCCATCCGGGGATTCCGAAGGGTCATACGATCCTCGGTGCGTCAGCTGAACCGGAGCTCCGCCCGTGGCCGCAACCTCCCAGATCTGCCGAGAGCCCTCAGCATTCGTATAAAAAAGTACCTGCTTGCCATCCCGGGACCAGGACGGGACTTCGGCTCCGCCAGGCATGGCAACCAGCCGCCATGGTTGGCCCCCGGCGGCGCTGATGAGCCAGATCTCACTTTTGCCCGATGACTCGGATTCGAAGGCGATTTCCCGAATGTCCGGAGACCACGCGGGATGGAATGGCAGGAGTGACTGCACAGCGAGCTCACGCAACCCTGTACCGTCCGCGTTTCCCGTCCAAAGATTCCAATGGCCTGAACGGTTGGAGATAAACGCAATCGACTTCCCGTCCGGTGAGAACGCCGGATCTATCTCATCGCGAACGGAGGCGAACAGTTTTTCGGGAGGAGGTGGGTGATTCTGTCGAATCCGATCCAGTGGTAAGCGCCAGATGTTGGCATCGAGATTCTGTAGAACGTAAGCCAACCGGGCGCCGTTGGGAGCGATCGTGATTTGGTCGGACGCACCTTCTAAAATGAATGGCGCAAGCGCGCGACGACCTTCAATAGTGACTTGCCACAGTTCGCCCGTGCTGATTGCGCCACCACCATACACGATGGTTCGGCTGTCAGGTTTCCAGGCAAACGTGGTAATCGGAACCGGACTCGTGACTAGCAACTTCGGCTTTCCACCCGGCTGCGGAACAGCCCAGAGCTCGTACGTGGCGCCATTCTCCCAACGAAGATAAGCGAGCCATCGGCCGTCCGGGGAAAAAGCGGGAGAGACATCCTGTGCTCCTTCTGGTCCTTCGGTGATCAGCTGCTCTGTGTCTCCGGAAACCGGCAACCGGTACAAGTGGAGCGCAAAGTCGGCTTTCATCCGATTTGAGGCCACGAGCGCTTTGCCATCGGGTGCCCACGCCAGGTACTTGCGCGCGCCCGGCCGGAAACCGGGGAGGCTCGCGATCACGTGTTCGGCTCCGCCGCCTGCCGGGATCACGATTGCGCTGAGGGTTTCGGGGCTGGTCCTCCGCAAGAACGCGATACTGGACCCGTCGGGCGACCAGACCGGATTGGTATCGTCCTGGGGCCCCGATGTCAGTATGAGTGGCTGGTTCGATCCCGCCCCACCGGAAGCCAGTCCAACCACGCTGCGAGTCACGATGTGATGAGTCCCGGGCGATCCTAAGTCGGAGGCGTAGACCATACTGCCGCCATCCGGCGAAAAAGCGGGCGCTGTTTCCGAGGCCGGCTCGCTATCGAGAGGCAAACTTTGCAGCAGAACGGGCTTGTCGTCCGCCCGATGCAATGGCTGTAGGCGCCAGACTGCCAAGCCGCCGAGCGCACAGATTGCAAACGCAAACCCAACCCAAACGGCTCGGCGTCGGAATATGCGCGGCTGAGCGATGGCTTCGAGGCGCAACGCAACTTCGGAAGCTGCGGGGCGATCGGTCGCCGATTTGCTGAGCATGACACGCAACAAGTGGTCGAGTTCCCGAGGAACACCTTTCCCATGGGCCGGCAAAGGAGGCGCCTCCAATCCCTGGATTAGCCGCGTCGTAGCGCCGGCTGAATCGCTACGGAACGGATTCGTTCCCGAGGCCAGCTCGTACAGGACAATGCCAAGGGAGAAGATATCGCTAGCGGCCGTTATGGGGCGCTGCAGAACCTCTTCCGGCGACATATACCCGAGAGTACCCAGTACCAATTCGCCGTCTGCCCGGTCGGTGCCGGCCTGCCGGGCGAGTCCGAAGTCGAGAACTTTGATGTACCCGTCGGGGCGGAGCATCAGATTCTCCGGTTTGATATCCCGATGGACGATACCGCAGGAATGCGCTGCTGCCAACGCGCGCGCGATCTGACCTCCCCAGAAAGCCACCTTATCTACTGCCTGGGCTGTCCCGCAAAAATGCCGCAGCGAGGTTCCCTTCACCAGTTCCATGGCGATGGCCACTGTGGAACCTGCGTGAATCACCTCGAACACAGTCACGATGTTCGGGTGGTTCAGGGCCGAGGCGGCCTGTGCCTCACGAATGAACCGTTCGGAACTGGATGCTTCAGCCTTCTGTGCGATCACTTTCAGGGCAACTTCGCGCTTCAGTTCGGGGTCATGGGCGGAATAGACTCTGCCCATTCCCCCTTGGCCGACAAAACCCGTAATGACGAAACGGCCGAGCGCGGCGCCATTCGGCAGGCTGGAGGAGGGCTGAGCGGCAGCGGGGTCCGTAAAATGCTCGGGTTCGGGAAATGCATCGGAATCGACGGAAGCATCCATCTCGTCCAGCATAGCCAGCACTTTGCCGGCAATTTCTGCATCTGGGGCGGCAGTGAATACGTAATTCCGCCGTTCCAGTTCGGCAAGAGTAGCGGCTTTCTCGAAAATGGCGTATGCCAGTTTCCAGCGTTCGTTCGTCACAGTCCTGTCGTCCCGGTGAAGGCTTCTTCTAACCAGTTTCGGGCGAAACTCCAGTGGCGTGCAACAGTTGCAGTGCCGCAACCCAATTCCCGCGCGATCTCCTCGCGGGTCAGGCCTTCGAACACTCTAAGTTCCACCACGCGGCGGAGCGCAGGATTAATGGCTGCAAGCCGGTTCAGGGCATCGTCGATTTCAATCAACGAATGTTCCGTAGACGAAGGCGGGCCGGGCAGGTCTAAGAGTTCGACTTTTTCCGCCCGCTTCAGAGAGCGGGCGGGCGTGGTGAATCAACAGTTGCTTCACCAGGTACGATGCCAGCCCGAGGAACGCTGCCTTCTCGTCCGCTCCATCAGAATCAGCCGGGCGAAGGGCCTTCACCTTGACCAGTTCGAAATAGAGCTGATGGACCACCGCAGTGGGCTGCAGCGTATGATCCAGGCGTTCGGCCCGCATGCGCGCAGCTGCGATCCGCCGGAGTTCTGGGTAGAAAAGCTCAACCAGCCGACCGGCGGCCTCATGGTCGCCTTGGCGAAAACTCGCCATCAGCAGGGCCACGGTATCGGGCTGTATGGAGGCTGGCACGCTCCACCTCGTCTGCCCAGTTTATACCCGCACAGCAAATAAACTTCGGAACCTTTGATACAATCCGCCACCCTGCTCTCCCATTACCGGTTAGAGGAGATTCACATGACACTCGCACCGATTCAAGACGCCGAAGAAGGCCTGAAGCTAGATCCGCAACAGGCGAGCAACAACGATCAACCCATCACCGCCGGAGCAGTCAGGGGCGCAAATGGAACCGCAACTTCCTCAGAGCAAGACCAAGTCGTTTACGTGCCGGCTGGAACGGGTCGCATGTACAAAAGCCCCATAGATCGGATCACATTTCTGGCCACAAGTGAGCAAACAGGCGGCGTCTATTTCATGGCGGAGGCCACTGTTCCGCCGGGCAGCGGAACCCCTCCGCACATTCACGGTCGCGAAGAGGAGGCTTTTTACCTCCAGCAAGGAACATTAACCATCCAGGTTGGCGACAAGACACTGAACGCGTCGCCTGGCGATTTTGTTCAGCTCCCTCGCGGAGTTGTGCATTGCTTCCAGAACACCGGGACCGAGGATGCAAGGTTCCTGGTTATGGCAACGCCCGCGGGCCTGGAGAAGTTCTTTGAAGATGCGTTCTATCCTTCTGCGGATTGGCCGGACGCGATGCCGCCTATGAGTGACGCGTTCATGGCCAGACTGCTCATGGCCGCAGCCAAGTGCGGGCTGACGTTTCTTCCCCCCGCATAACGGACTCCAGCCAGGCAATGGCTCTCACACTACTTGACGAACTGTCTGAGGTTAAAAACGGAGACAAATCATGCAGGTAATTCATCCAGACCTATCGGGCGATCTGGGCGATCAGATTCTGGCCGCGGAACTTAGCTTCGGCATTCGCCGACCAGTCGATGATTGGCCTGGCCGCCTGGAGCGAATGGAAACAGCGGTGATCGATCTTTCAGAGTTCGAGTATGTCAGTTCGGCTGAGTTGATCGAGGAGTTGCTGGAGTTCAAGACGATCTCACCCGGCTTCGAACGTCGGTTGAGGGATGAGCTTGGGCCGGGACGCGTCTCCCGGCTCAGGAATCTGTTATTCCGGGTGTGGCAGACCGACAGGATGATCTAGATGAGGACGACACATTCGGCCGAAGTCACGACGCGGCATTGAAGAACAACATCACAGGCGATCAGGAGTGAACGCCTCAAACTTTACGGGCGTCTCAGAGCAAGATTCGATGCAGATGAAGGAGCAATCTCTATGAATTTCGTGCTTATGATTTTGGGAGGGATGGGGGGTGCGGCGGCAACATCGTTCCTTCAACAGAAATTTGGCGTTACGGCGGTTGTGGCGTCTTCGCTTGTCGGCCTGCTTGGCGCGGCCATTGGATCTTTGTCGGCCGACAGCTATTTGCCCGCGGCTATTTTTGCAGGCTCGTTTGCAGGAATGACTGCAATCGCTGCCGCGCCGCTTGGGGCAACAGCTCTTGCGGGAGCCGGCGCAGGCGTTTTGCTTGCGCTTCTAACGGCGTTTAACGTCTTCCCAGGATATGGAGGCAGGCTGGGCACAGTCGCTTTCATCTCAACTTGCCTCGTGCTACGGACTGCCACTGTTTTTCTCAAGAAATGAAGTGCTCCAACCTCGGTTCAACCTAAGTAGGAAATCGGCTTCTTTCACCGAAAAGGCCGATGGATTTAGGTGGAGGCACCAATCCCTAGCTGAGTCTCAGGACCAGATGGTCCGCAGCATGGAAGAGACCTGCCTTGACACAACGACGGTGATTGATAGATCGACGAATCACTCATCGAGCTCTAATCGGTAACGGAAAGTCGGCAAGTGTACCGCGATCCTATGACCGAGTCGGGGCAGGAAAACCGGACACTGCGGCGTTTTTCGTTCCTTATCTGATGAACCGTGAAGGTTCCGCATGGATCGCGTGTCGCGCTAAGTCATTTGAGCCACTAAATCTCGCGATTGAGCCGACGGCAGTCTTGCGCAAGAATCAATTGAATGGATGGGAGCGCGATCGTTGCTGTATTTTACCCAATGCCAAAAGGATGCCGTGGAGCAGTGCTTCCGGTCGGGGTGGACAACCTGGGATGTGAACGTCAACAGGAATGACTGCATCCACTCCGCCCATCGAGGCGTAGTTGGCGCCGAAGATGCCTCCGCTGATGCCGCAGGCGCCGACAGCCACTACGACCTTCGGATCCGGCGTGGCGGCCCAGGTCTTGCGCAGCGCCAATTCCATGTTGCGAGTGACCGGGCCGGTGACCAGAAGCATGTCGGCATGACGTGGCGAGGCCACGAAGTGAATGCCGAAGCGTTCGATATCGTGGACCGGGTTGTTCAATGCAACGATCTCCTGCTCACACCCGTTACACGATCCTGCGTCCACCTGCCTGATCGCCAGCGACCGTCCCAATAAGTTCTGAATTGCCTCTGCAATTCGCTTACCGGGCTCTTCGAGGACAGGGCCGTTCGCGGCCAACTGCAGCCCAGCGTGGGTACCGTCGGGATGGAGTGTGTATTCGGCGGTAAGCACGAGGTCGCGACGATCGGTGGCCGCAAGCTCAAACTGTCGAGTCATGCGTACTGCTCCGTCGGGAGATGCTGCCTCACATTCGCCGCAATAGATGCAACGGCCGTAATCCACCGTGACCCGCCGCACGCCGCCTGAGTCGTGGACGGCGATGGCTCCGGTAGGACAGGCCTCGGCCGCAGGACGTGCATCGTTCCAAGCCTCGAAGTCGAACTCCGGGCATCCCCGAAACTGCTTGGCCAGTCGCGGCGATATGTTCGGATAATCGGCCGTTGCGGAGCCAACGCTGAACGATTTTTGAAGGATCTTGAACATCGAGTTACCGATCCGTTCCCGAGTAGGACAAATTGAAACTTTTGTTGATCACCGGAAAATCCGCAATGATATTACCTTCGACAGCTTCCACAATGGCCGGCCAGTTGTTAATGGATGGATCCTTCACTCTGCAGCGTTCGATGCGATTGCCTTCGCCGGTCCGGACCCAGTGAACGATCTCGCCGCGCCAACCTTCAACGGCACTTAGGGCGCAGCGGCCCGACGGTATGGGCTGAGTTGGAGCGCGGTGCGGACCCTCAGGAAGAAGTGCAACCGCCGCGCGAATCATTTGGGTCGACTCGACGACTTCATCGATGCGAACCTGCATGCGGTGGCGCACATCTCCCGCCTGATAGATGGGAACCTTGAAGGGAAGTTGGCTATACGCCTCGTATGGATGATCGCGACGGATATCGCGATCGATGCCGGAGGCGCGACCTGCCACACCGACAATTCCAAGGGTTAGCGCCTTTCCCGGGCGCAGGATTCCGGTGTGCTCCAGGCGGTCGCGAGTGGAATCGGAGGACTGAATAATCGCCACCAGATCGCGGAACTCGCGTTCCACAACTTTAAGAGTTTTCTCGATGGCTTCGACCTGATCCGTATCCCAGTCTCTTCGCACACCGCCGATGGCGATCATTCCGCGCAGGACACGGCTTCCGGTGAGAGTCTCGTTCAAGCCCAGCACAAGCTCTCGCACGCGCCCCGCATGGGCGTTGGCAATCACAAATCCTACGTCAGTGGCGATGGCTCCGACGTCGGCGACGTGATTTGCAATTCGTTCGAGTTCGAGGAGAATCGTGCGCAGAAATTGTGCACGCGCCGGGACTGCGATCTCCGCTGCCTTCTCGACGGCCTGACAGAATGCTGAGCCGTGGGAAAAGGCCGAGTCGCCCGAGATGCTCTCAGCAAGAAAGACCGCGCGGTGAATAGGGAGACTCTCAAAGAGCTTTTCGGTTCCCTTGTGCGTATAGAACATGCGCAGTTGCAAGTACAGGATCGGCTCACCGGCAACGGCGAAGTTGAAGTGGCCGGGCTCGATGATGCCGGCATGAACAGGGCCGACGGGAATCTGGAAGACGCCCTCTCCGTAGGTAGGCCGGTAGACGTGCCGCTCTCCTTCAAATGGGGGCAGCACGGTGTCGAGTGGAAAACTCTTACGAAGCGGATGCACATCGGGCCAGTTATCGTGGAGCGCGACGCGGCGCGGATTCGGATGGCCGACGGCTTCAAGGCCGAACCAATCCTGAATCTCGCGCTCCTGCCAGTTGATAGACGGCAGTTCCGCTGCCAGCGAAGGAAAGGAGGGAAATTGTTCGGGAATAGGAGCCTTCAGAATCACCCAGCTTGGATCGCCGGGCCGGTCAAAAACGTAGTAATTATAGAAAACGCTCTCAGTATTCACGCGATCTTCGGCGAAGACGGTTACGATTCTCGCCTGGTGCGCTGTGAGGAGGTAGCGGACTATCGCTGTGACATCGGAGCCCTTCAACAGAATCACCACCTGATCGGAAACAGTTTCTTCCACGGAACGAACCAGATCCGGAAAGCGATCGTGAAGTTCATCAAAGAAGGTCGTCATCATCCGCTCACCACTTTCGCGGCTTCGCGGATCAGTTCTAGCAGTGGGGCCGGCACCCAGAATCCGATGACCACAAGCGCCGCCGCCAAAGCAAGCAAAGAACCGTCTCGCCACGGACGACGTGGCGCAACGGGCGTGTCGCCACGCGGGCCGAGGATCATTCCGCCGACGTGCAGCAGCGCGCCCGCAAAAACTCCGGTCCCGAAGAGGACGAACAGGACGCCGGTAAGAAGATGCCCGCCATCGAAGGCCGCACGCACAATCAAGAACTCGCTCTGAAAAAGGCTGAACGGCGGCATGCCGATGATAGCCAGCATGGCCATGAGAAAAACAACGCCAGTCAGTGGCATGACCCGAATTACGCTGCCTTTGATTTCAGTGAAAAGATCGGTCTTAAAGTGCTGTCGCACATTTCCCGCGCAGAGGAAGAGCAGCGATTTCGCGATGGTGTGGAAGGTCATGTGCAGCATCAGGCCCAAGCTGCCGAGCACTCCTCCGAGTCCCAACGCCGTGACCATGATACCGGCATGATCGATGGTGTGATATGCCAACAGGCGGCGATAGTTCTTCTGTACCAGGATGAATGGAACGGAAATGCCCATCGAGAGTAGTCCGAAGAGCAGCAGCAAGTGGCCAGGATACCTTGGGCCAAGAGACCGGCTGGTAAGGATGTAGAAACGGATGAGGCCGTAGAGGGCGCAGTTGAGCATCGCCGAAGAAAGAATCGCGGCGGAAGGAACCGGGGCCTCGCTGTAGGCATCCGGCTTCCACGTATGCATAGGCGCAAGGCCCGCCTTAGTTCCATAGCCCATGAGAATAAGAACGAAGGCCAGCCTCATCGATGTCTTATCGAGTAGCTGGGCGTGTTGCGCCAGCACAGACCAGTTCAATCCAGCCAGCGCATCGGAGCCGGCTAGCCGGTGGCCCGCATAGTAAGTCACCAGGGTGCCGAAGAGCGCCATCGACAGGCCCACGCCGCCAATGATGGCGTACTTCCATGCAGCCTCAAGGGAAGTGACCTTGCCATAGAAAGTGACGAGGAAGACCGAGACCAGCGTCGTAGCTTCGATCGCCGCCCACATCACTCCCAGATTGTTGGCAACCGCCATGAACATCATGGAAAACACGAACAACGGTGTGAGCGTCGAATACATGCGAAACTGGGCGAGTTGCTCCTTGTCTTCGTCGCCGAGTTCTCCGCTCTGCTGGTCGTCGCGTAAGTAACCGATGGAGTAAGTGGCGCAAACCAGCGCCACCAATGCGGTGAGAAGAATCACCAGCGCGCTGAGCGCATCGGCATAGAAGAAGCCGTCTGCCAGCGAAACCGTGCCGCGGGCAAGTACCTGCGCGGCGAGTGCGACGGCAATGAGAAAGACCAAGGCGAATCCGGCCAGGTTGAATCTTTCCATTTCCTCGCGGCGGCGCGCTAGACAGGATGCGGCGGCGGTGACAACGGGGACCAACAATAGAGCAAGCAGCAGCATCCTATCCTCGCAACCTCCGCAGCCGGCTCACATCCATCGATTCGAAGGTTTCGCGTATACGGTAGATAAGAATGCCCAGCACCATCGCCGCCACCAGCACATCGAATAGGATTCCCAGTTCCACAATCAGCGGCATTCCGTAGGTGAGCGAGATGGCCGCGAGAAAGAGGCCGTTTTCCAGCGACAGCAGCGCCAGCACCTGCGTGAGCGCTTTGCGGCGGTTGATCATGGTGAAGAAGCCGATCAGGAAGAGAGAGATGGCGACGGCCAGCTCGTTGTGGCCAAGGCCCGGCTCGTCCGGCTTATAAAATGACTCCGCCACAACATAGCCCAGCAGCGTCAGCCCGCCGGAGATCACTACGGAGAGCGGCACGTTGATGATCGGCTTGATCTCTTCGCGGATTTCCATGCGCACGACGAGGCGTTCCAGAAAGATGGGAACCAGAATCACCTTCACCACGAGGGTGAGCCCTGCGGCGACATAGATATGCGGCGCATGGTTGAACCAGGCGATGGTTGCGGCAATCATGGCCAGAAGAAACGATTGAATCGCGAAGATGCGGATGTGGGTGACGATCCAGCGCTGAGCCACCATGGCGATCTGCAGGACCAGCACCAGCGCCGCCATCAGCGTGATGATTCGTTCGCCGAATTGCATATCCAGAAACGGTCTCATAATCGTCAAAAGAGAAACGTGGAAACGAGGGCAAGCGAACCTAAAGTAAAAGCCACGGCGAGCAACTCCGGTACACGGAATAGCCGCATCTTGGCGTTTACGGTTTCGAGCAGAACAACGGCACAACTTAAGAGAAGCAGCTTCGCAAGCAGCCAGCCGATACCGATGCAGAGCGCCAAAACCGAACCACGTCGGCTGCAGGCCCATCGGCCAGAAGCAGTTGATCAACAGGGTCATCAAGACGAGCTGCTTGATGGAGGCTGCCCATTCAACGAGCGCGAGGTAGGGCCCAGAGTACTCGAGGATCATGGCCTCGTGGATCATCGTCAGCTCGAGGTGGGTGGCTGGGTTGTCCACCGGAATCCGGCCCGTCTCTGCGATCAGCACCAGCGCGAGCGCGGCGAAGGCAAACATCTGCGCGGGAGCGAGAAAGCGCCAGGTTTGCCCGATCGCGGCTCCGGCAATCTCCGTCAGGCCTGTAGATCCGGCGCCGATTGCCACTGTGAAGATGGCCAGCATCATGGCCGGTTCTGCCAGAGCCGAGATGGTCATCTCACGGCTGCTGCCGAGGCCGCCGAATGAGCTGCCAGTATCGAGTCCAGCAGAGCGCCAGGAAGAAACGGCCGAGGCCAAGCAGATAGATCACGGCCAGCACGCCGCCAAACAAACCGAGCGGTGCGTCGGCGGCGACCATGGGAATCATTAGGCCCGCCAGAATTGTGCTGAAGAAGACAATCCAAGGCGTTGCAGCGAAGATCCACGATGCGGTCTCCGGAATCACCATGCCCTTGCGAAAGAGTTTGAAAAGATCCCGGTAGGGCTGAAAGATTCCGGGGCCGCGCCGTGTTTGCAGCCGCGCCTTCAGCGTTCGAATCACTCCGGTGACCAGCGGCGCCAGCGCCAGCAGCAGGAAGAACTGCGCTGCGGATTCGATGATTCGGGTCACCACTCGCTCCATCATCCGCGCACCCCAAACAACAGCAACAGGATCAAGGTGATGAATATGTAAGCGAGATAGGCGTTAATGCTGCCCGCCTGAATGGCCCTCATGCGCGATGCCACGGCCATAATCCGCTGCCGCAGCGGCTCGTAGAAGTGTTTTTCAAATGTAGGCTCGATCTCGCTCTCGAAGCGGATCGCGCTGGGGTAGTAGGGGGAAACTTCGTACTCAGCCTGGATCTCGCGGCGCGGGCGATAGAGGGCGGAAAAGACCATGCGCAGCGGCTTTGAGAAAGCCGTTGCCGTGTATTCGTTGTCGGCGGTGAGCCCTGGAAGGCCGCAGTCCCAGGCCGGCCCTTTAACACTGCGACGCATCCAGCGAATCGCCAGCGGAAGCGCAAATGCCGCGCCGGCAAACAAGAAGAGCAACGCCATCCCAACGGTCGATATGGTGCCGCCGTGTGGTGTTCCCGGAGAAAGCGCCAGGCCGCGAGCCGTTACCATCGCCGAGCTCGCGCTAACGCCAAGCGTCTGCTGCGTGATGGGATCGAAGACTCGCACGAGCCATGTGGCGCCCAGGCCCAACGCGACGCACCCCACCGCAAGGACCGACATACCAGCAAGCATTGAAGGCGTCGCTTCTTTGGCATCCGCAGCTTGCTCGCTGCGAGGAAGCGCGAGAAACGGAATCGCAAAAGCCTTGACGAAACAGGCCGCCGCCAGAGCCGCCGTCAATGCCAGCAGTGATCCGGCGACGGGGAACATTAACCGTGTCAGGCTCTGCGTTGTGCCGAAGCCGGCGAGCAGCGCCTGGTAAGTAAGCCACTCGCTCACAAATCCGTTAAGCGGAGGCAAACCAGATATGGCCACAGCCCCAACCAGGAAGCAAATGGCTGTCACCGGCATCAGCCGGACCAAACCGCCCATCTTCTCCATGTTTCGCGTGTGCGTGGAGTGAACCACAGAGCCGGCGCCCAGAAAGAGCAGTCCCTTGAATGTGGCATGGTTGAAGGTGTGATAGAGCCCGGCGATCAGGGCGAGGGCGGCGAGATTCGGCTGGCCCAGCGCGCGAAACATGAGCGCAGCGCCGAAGCCCATGAGAATGATGCCGATGTTCTCAATGCTGTGCCAGGCGAGCAGGCGCTTCAGGTCGTGCTCCATCAGCGCGTAGAGCACTCCCAGCAGAGCCGAAACCACTCCCAGCGCCAGCACAACAGTTCCCATCCATATAGGAGGCGTCCCGTAAAAATCGAAGAAGACCCTCGCCATGCCGTAGATGCCGGTCTTGATCACGATGCCTGACATGAGAGCTGAAACGTTGCTGGGCGCAACCGGGTGAGCCTCAGGAAGCCAGATGTGAACCGGAACCACTCCCGCCTTGACGCCGAAGCCGCAGAGAAAAAGCAGAAAGATCGCGCCCTGCTGGAGCGGCGACAGGCGTCGAAGCCAGCAGATGAAAGCTCGAGAAATCCAGGCTGCCGCTTGCAGATGTGAGGAGCAGGAACGCAATCAGCAGCAGACCGGTGCCAGCGTGCGACATCACAAGAAAGAGCACTCCGGCGTTGCGGGCCTCTTGCTTTTCGTGCTCAAAACTCACCAGGCAGAAGGCCGAGAGCGCCATTACCTCCCACGCCACCAGGAAGAAGAAGGCATTGAATGCAGTGAAAACCAGCGCCAGGCTCATCAGCAGCAGATTGAAAAAGAATCCAAAAGCGCCCAGGTTGCGGCGGCCCTCCATCTCCCGGAGGTAGCCGAACGAATAGAGCGACACGGCGGCGGCCAGCACTCCGAGCGTCACGTTGAAGTATCCGGATAGTGGATCAATTCTGACGGCCCAGGAAAAGATCGGGTTGCCGAACGGAAGACCGAGTACTGCGGGGCTGTTGCTGAAGATCGCGAATGCCGAAGCGGAGAGATCGAGAAGCGACCCTGCCAGCGCCGCCGCGCAGGCCACCCGGCGAGCAGCAGCCGGCTTGCGACATAGGGCCAGACTGGTCACGGCGCCCGCAAGCCAGATGATGATTCCGCTGAGGAAAAGCTCAGAGATCATTCTGGAGGGGCCTCAAATTCTACTTCCCCGAGCATCTGAACGGCGTCGGCCAGGCTGCTTTGAATGTACTGGCGCATGAGGTCGAGAACCTGCACCAGCACCGGATTTCGTATGGAATAGAAGACCTGATTGCCGTCTTTGCGGTTCACGACAATCTGGTAGCTCCGCAGTATTGCCAAGTGCTGTGAGAGATTCGCTTGTTCGAGGCCGAGCTTCTCCTGGATGGCCCGCGCGGAGAACTCGTGGTCGCGCAAGACTTCAAGGATGGCGATGCGGGTGGGATGAGAGAGCGCGCGAAAGATATTGGCCTTATAAGTGCGCAGCGCCTCTTGCATTCTATGAAGTATATTCGATATCTAGAATATTCGCAATAACCATCAGATAAAGAATGCCGCCGTGTCGCTCAAATCCAAACCCTTGAATAGGAAGGACTTGGCCGCCGGGTATTTTCTCAGCGAGCCCGAGGGAGTGATCTCGAGAGAGGGGATCGCATCGTTGGAAAGGCAATCAATCATATAGGTACATCCGATCCAGCACTAACGCGATCGGAACCGATAAGTCGGCCAGTGTCTCGCGATCTCATGACCGAGTAGGGGCAGGAAAATGAGAGACACTGGGGCGTTTGATCGGCATAGGGGCGGCAGTCACCTGCCGACCCCTGCCACACCACCGTGCGAACGGGTCCGTACACGGCGGTTCGAGAAGGTAAGCTAGTAGTTCTCGAACAACGAAGGAAGGCCGAGCGAGCGGAAGTATGCATTCGAAGCTCCCACGGAGAGAGCTTTGGAGCGGGCCAGATACCAGGGACCACGGCCACTGCCGGCTGTATTGGCAGCCAGTTGCGGACGTACCCCCAGTTGCAGCAACGCGGCCCGGCGACGACGTGGAGTTTTCCACTGTCGCCAGAGTGCGCATCGCAGCCTGAGCCGCACCCAACGAACAAGGCCGATCAGCACTTCGGGAGTTTCACAAAAGCCGAAGTAGCCGCGCCATCCCACCATATAAGTGGCCAGTCGCCTCACTGTCGTCTCGATGCTGATTCCCTTGGCCTGTCGCGTGATTTCACGGATTTTGTCTTTGAAACGAGTCAGAGCCTTCGGAGCAATCGCTCGCCTGATCTCTGGGCCGTCCGTAAAACTAAATCCGAGGAACTTTCGTTCCTGCGGTCGCGCTACCGCGCTCTTGGTCTCATTTACCTTGAGCTTGAGCCGCTGAGTGATGTAGTGCGAAATGCTCTTCATCACCCGGAGCCCCGCACGTTCGCTGCGCACATAGATGTTGCAGTCATCTGCGTAACGGACGTGTTGGTGTCCCCGGCGCTCCAGTTCGCGGTCGAGTTCGTCGAGCACGACATTGCTGAGCAGCGGCGAAAGCACTCCCCTTACACAAAAGCAAACTTTCAGTTTGAACGAACGCTGAGGGGGTGGCGAACGAGATACCCAGTGCTTGATTTGCGACTGAAGAGGTAATATGTTTATGTCGCATGAGGCGGTCGACCAAGGCAGACAAGGCTCGCAAGCTAAATACCGCTCGCAGATTACTGGCGCGGAACATTGCCTTGCCGGAAGCGATGCGGCATTTAGCCCGCGCCTTCCAGTTGTCAGAGCGCCAGGCATATCGGTATCTGGAGGCGGCTTCGCGGCTCGATCGCCCGGTCGAGGTTGCAGAGGCCACAGTGCCGGTCACTTTGAAGCTTCCGCCGCGGACCGTGGAACGGCTGCGGAAGTATGCCAGAAGCAGGGGGCTGACGATGGGCGCGATCGTGACGGACTCCCTGCAGCAGTTCCTGCGAACAAGGAACAGGCATGGCTGAGCCGCGTTGCAAAAGCGGCCTGCTCGAAATCCACGTTGCCTATGTCTTTGATCGCCTGCTCGAGTCGAAGCTCGCCCAGGCCTACGCGATTCTGGTTCCCGCTCGGGAGCGCCCTTTGGGGCGTGTAAAGGAGTGTGATGATGCGGATGGCGGCGATTTACGCACGGGTATCCTCCGAACAGCAGCGCGAAGAGAAGACGATTGCCAGCCAGACGGCATCACTGATCGAGTTTGCCAAGAGCCACGATTTGGAAGTGCCCGAAGAATGGGTCTTCGAAGATGAAGGCTATAGTGGTGCGACGCTGGAACGACCTGGCCTGGAACGGATACGCGACCTGGCTGCGGAAGGTCAGATCCAGGTGGTGCTCGCCTATTCGCCGGACCGTCTGAGCCGGAAGTATGCCTATCAGATTCTCCTCATGGAAGAATTCGCCCGTCAGGGAGTGGAAACGCTGTTTGTGAAGGCTCCGCAGGGTGACAGCGCAGAGGATCAGCTGCTGGTGCAGTTCCAAGGTATGATTGCCGAGTATGAGCGGGCGCAGATTCTGGAGCGCTCGCGCCGTGGCAAGCGGCACCGCGCGCACGCCGGTGAGGTCAGTGTGATGAGCGGCGCTCCGTATGGCTACCGCTATACACGTAAGACCGATGAGGCGCCCGCGGCTTACACCGTATTTGAACCCGAGGCTCGTGTGGTGCAGCGAGTGTATGAGATGTATACCGTAGAGGGGCTCAGCATCGGCGAGATTACACGCAGGCTCAACGCCGAAGGCATCCCGACGCGCAAGAGGAGTGCTCGCTGGGAACGCTCGACCGTCTGGGCGGTGCTGCGTAACCCTGCCTATCGCGGTCTTGCCTGCTTTGGCAAGACGTGTGCGTCGGCGCGCACGCGCGTCATGCGCTGGCAACGTCGACGGGGAACGACTACGCCCAGTAAGACGGTGGGCCACGAACGTCCTCGCCAGGAATGGATCGAGATTCCGGTACCGGCTTTGGTAACGGAAGAGAGCTTCGCGCGTGCCCAAGAGCTTCTTCAGGAAAACAGGATCCGCTCGCGCCGGCGCACCATCGAGCCCAGTGTCGTGCAAGGACTGGTCAGTTGTGCGAAGTGTGGCTATGCCTTCTCACGCACCTCGACTTACACGAGTGCACGCAAGATTCACTACTACAAATGCATCGGTTCCGATAGCTGGCGCAAACTGGGCGGCCCGGTTTGCGATAACCGCCGTCTGGTCCGACAAGATCTCCTCGATCAGATCGTTTGGAGCGAAGTGATCCGGCTGCTGGAAGATCCTGCTTTGATCCAGCAGGAACTCGACCGTCGGCTGCTGGCTGCGCGCACCTCCGATCCGACGAAAAAGCGCGAGCAGAGTTTGCAAAGAGAATTGACCCATGTGGGCAAAGGCATCGAAAGGCTGCTCAACGCCTATCAGGAAGGTCTCCTGTCGATTGAACAGTTGCGCGAGCGCATGCCGGCGTTGCGCCAGCGCGCACGTTCGATCCACGCTGAGCTTCAGGTCATCGCCGATCAGACCGCTGACCGGGCTGCATTCCTGCGCCTCGCCGAGACCTTGACATCCTTCCTTGCCCGCCTGCGCAGTGCCGCCGAAACGCTAAATGTAATCGAGCGCCAGCGAATCGTGCGCCTCGTGGTCAAAGAGGTCCTGATCGGAGACGACACCATCACCCTTCGCCACAGCATCCCCATCCCCTCGGGACCACCGGCATACAGCGACTCCCAGAAGTCTCCCCCAGGTGGCCAAAGTTTGCTTTTGTGTAAGGGGAGTGAGAGGGCCCCCTTGGGGAGTCCCTTCCACGCTTGGGCTGATCAGTCCGTTTTCCATCACCCCGGCATTCAAGAACGTCCGGATGAGCTTCAGCAGCCGCTTGTCATCGACACGCTTGGCGATCTGAGCCATCAGTCTGTCGTGGTTGACTCGATCGAAGGAAACCACGACACACTACCCATCATCAGCACCTGCCCGGGCGGGTCACGATTATCCGCAGTCGCCATCCATTTGAAGCAAAATCGCTCGAGGTTCTCAGCAAGATCCATCGTAACGGTCGCCTGTACTTCGTCCTATTCCTGCCTGACGGCAGTAAGTCCATGATCCCGGTGGAGTGGACAGATTATGCCTCAGTGAGTCAGGCCCGACAAGTTGTTTCGGTACAGAACCGAGCCGTGCTGGGTTCTGTCGAGGACTTGCTTCATGCACGCGCCATCACGGACGCTCTCCTCAACCGCTTTGCGGCTCTGACAAGCAAGGCGGCTGAAGAGGAGAGTCAACGTGCAGCAAAACCAACCGAGTCTCTTCGATCTGCTTCTCGAGGAAAGCGGTCCCTGGGAAGCACTCGAGGCCGAGCAACAGCTTCAGGCCATCGACATACTGGCCCGGCTGATCGCCAACGCCGCCATAGCCCAAGACGAGGAGAAGGGCGATGAATGACTCCGGCAAGGTAAAACTCACTCATACCCGGCGGGCGGCCTTCGTCTACATCCGTCAGTCCAGTCCTCAACAGGTAGAGAACAACCGGGAGTCAACGGCGCGGCAGTATGCTTTGGTGGAAAGGGC
>CAVVUE010000013.1:0-110684 GCA_963751285.1 uncultured Acidobacteriaceae bacterium
ACTGCGGCGCGTCATCGACACAACCCCTGCGTTTCTGCACAGTTCTGACCCTGACGGCAATCTTGGTTTTTTCAATCACCGCTGGCTTGAATACCTCGGCGTCAGTGAAGAAGATCTGCAGGGCTGGGCTTGGGCTGCTTTCATTCATCCTGAAGATTTGGATGGAATGTTGACAAGGTGGCAGGCTTGCCGTGCCAGCGGAGAAGTGTTCCAGTACGAAACCCGCGTGCGGCGTGCCGACGGACAATATCTCTGGTTTCTGCATCGAAACGTTCCCCAGTGGGATGATCAAGGGAACGTCGTGATGTGGTATGGAGCGAGTATCGAGATCGACGATCGGAAGCGTGCAGAGGAAGCGCTCAAGAAAGCATTTGACGAAATCCAAACGCTAAAAGACCAGCTCTACAAGGAGAATCTGGCTCTCAAGGAAGAGATAGATCAGACATCCATGTTCGAAGAGATTGTTGGGGCATCGGGTGCAATCAAGCGAGTTCTCGTCCTTCTGCGTAAGGTTGCACCAACCGATTCCACCGTGCTGATCACGGGTGAAACGGGAACCGGGAAAGAACTTGCAGCACGTGCAATCCACAAACGCTCACGCCGCGAACGGAACGCGTTTGTCGCAGTGAACTGTGCTGCCATACCCTCTTCTCTCATCGCTTCCGAACTCTTCGGCCATGAAAAAGGAGCCTTCACAGGCGCTACGCAACGGCGCTTGGGGCGATTTGAACTTGCCGACGGCGGAACAATTTTCCTGGATGAGGTGGGCGACCTCCCGGCTGAGACTCAGATCGCTCTGCTGCGAGTGCTGCAGGAGCGTGAGTTGGAACGAGTCGGTGGCGCCGAGCCGGTGGCAATCGACGTGCGAGTGATTGCCGCCACAAACCGCGACTTGGAGGCCGCTGTCAAGGCGGGCTCATTCCGCAGCGACTTGTTTTATCGGTTGAACGTGTTCCCGATTCGCATGCCGTCGCTGCGCGAGCGCGTCGAAGATATTCCTCTGCTCGTCGCATATCTCGCTCAGCGCTATGCCAGCAAGATGGGAAAAAAGATCAGCGGGATCGATAAGAGAACCTTGGAGCTGTTTCAGACCTATCATTGGCCTGGGAATGTGCGGGAGCTGCAAAATGTGGTCGAACGAGCCGTCATTCTGTGCGAGGGAGCAACGTTTGCTGTGGATGAGAACTGGGTGGTGCGTGCCTCGCCTACATCTGCGCCGGGTGGAATTGGTCTCGCCTCTCTTGCCGACCAGGAAAAGGAAATGATCGAGAACGCGCTCACACAAAGCCGCGGACAGGTATCCGGCCCCCAAGGTGCAGCGGCCCGCCTAGGCATTCCCCGCTCCACTCTTGAATCGCGAATCAAGAGTTTGAACATTAACAAGTATCGGTTTCGGTCTGCCTAGCTGGCCTTTCAGACTATTTTCCCTCTGCAAGCAGCAAGACGGCCCTCCTTGCCGAAAACCCGACAATTCCCGAGATCTCGCCACAGGAGAGTCTCATCATCCTCAGTAATATCAGTCATTTGCGATTGGCATCCGACTTGCAACTATTGCGGGAGTAGTTGCTCGTGAGTTCTGGTCCGGATGTTGAGACTTGAAAGAAGTCGCGACTCACACCTTCTCCGAGTGAGTGGGCGTATCGACGCGGAAAATCTTGCAGAACTGAAGATGCAAATGCAAATTCATCCGTCGCCGATTGCTCTTGAACTCGGTGAGGTGACGCTGGTGGATGCTGACGCTGTGCGATTCATCGCCTTGGCAGAAGCAGCCGGCACAGAACTTCGAAACTGTCCGCTATTTGTTCGCGAATGGATTCGAAGGGGGCATCCAGGGCTCATGAAACACGAGGGAAACAAATCAGCCCAGATTCATGTATTTGGCAGGAACGATGGGGTTCAAGATCAATTTTCAGAAAAGGAGAAATGAAATGCGGTTTGGATACAACCCGCTCGCAGCGGGAATTGAGGAAGTTCGCAGTTCCTGGGGATGGTTTCTCGCCCTTGGAATCTTGCTGATTCTGTTCGGTGCGGTATGCGTAATCGGTGATGTCGGCGCAACCTTCGCCACGGTTCTCGTCTTCGGATGGATGCTGCTGTTCAGCGGCATCTTCGGCTTGGTGCATGCCTTTCGCACTCACAGCTGGCAGGGCTTTCTACTGTCTTTGCTCAGCGCACTGTTCCGGGGTTTCGCGGGATATCTGCTGATCCGGTATCCGCTCGCTGGGGCAGCCACACTCACTCTGGTCCTTGCTTCCTTATTCATTGTCGGCGGTCTCTTTCGCGCTATTGGGGCAGGAATGTTGAAGTTCCCGAGCTGGGGCTGGGCTGTGTTTTCAGGAATTGTTTCGCTGGGGCTGGGGATCATGCTGCTGGCGCAAATGCCCATTTCGAGCATCTGGTTCATCGGTTTCGCCATTGGCGTGGATCTGATTCTCGACGGGGCCTCGATGATCAGTTCTGCTACGGCCCTCCACAAGCTCACCGGAGGCGCACTCGAGAGAGTCGCCGAAATCTAACCCAACAAGTTCCACGCTCAATACGGGATTTCAAAAGGAGAATGTCATGGAAAAAATGCTTGTAGTCGTTTTTGACAATGAAACCAAAGCTTACGAGGGATCGCAAGCGCTCAATCAACTCGATTTGGAGGGGAGCATCACGATTCACGCCAAAGCCGTCATCAGCAAAAACAGTGATGGGACGGTCACTGTGAAGCAGGGCAAGAACGATTTCCCCGTTCGAACGGTGAGCGGAACAGCGATCGGCAGCCTCATCGGATTGCTGGGAGGACCGGTTGGCCTCGGCATCGGCGCAGTCGCCGGCGCGCTGGCAGGTAGCATAGGTGACCTGTACATTGCGGGAGTCAACGCGGATTTTCTTGATAATGTTTCCGCGCTGCTTACACCCGGCAAGTGCGCCGTGGTGGCTGACATCAGCGAGGAATGGGTCACTCCCGTAGACACAAGGATGGAGGCTGCGGGCGGCGTGGTATTTCGCTCGTTGAAAACCACGGTTGAAGACGATCAAAGAGCCAGAGACGTGGCCGAGCTTAAAGAGGAAATTGCCCAGTTGAAGGCTGAACAAGCTCAGTCGCGGGCGGAGCACAAAGCGAAGCTACAGGCCAGGATTGACGCCCTCAACGTCAAGCTGCAGGAAAAACTCGACCAAGCGAAACAGAGGTCGGAGCAGATCAAAGCCGAGACCGACGCAAAGGTGCAAGCACTGCAACAAAAGGCGGCGAAGGCTCACAGTGATGCGAAGAAGGCGATTAATGCGCGCATCGATCAGATCCGCGGAGAATACGAAGAACGTTCGAAACGCTTGAAGGGTTTGGCTGCCGCGCAGCTTCGAAAGGCGGCTGCGGATCTCGAGAAGTAGGGACCGTAGCGTTTCATGACGACTGGGGTCGGCCAGGAACCGGCCCCCGCCGTCTTCCATCAACGACGGGTGGCGCAGCCTTATCTCTACTTCATCGGAAATGGCGGGTTAGTTAGGCATGCGCAGTCCGGAGGTGTGCGATGAAAAAAATGATGTTCGTGCTTGCGATGTTGAGTCTCAGGACGTTGTGCTGGGCTGGGTCGGCACGTGACGTTGCCATCGATCGACTGGACAACGCGACCGATGTGATGCACGCAATTATGGGGATGCCTGACATGGGAATCCCGGAAGAAGTGTTGAAGCATGCAAAGTGCGTGGCCGTGGTCCCGCACGTGATCAAAGGCGGTTTTGTCTTCGGAGCTATGGGAGGCAAAGGCGTAGCCACCTGCCGCACCGCGAATGGCTGGAGTGCGCCGGCGTTTTTCACGGTTTCGGGTGGAACCTGGGGGCTGCAGATCGGAGTGGAAGCTGTGGACGTGGTAGCGATCTTTCAGAATGACAAAGCCATGCGAAGGCTGCTCGCGAGTAATTTCCAAATTGGAGCGGACGCTTCCGCGGCAGCCGGGCCGGTTGGACGGCATGCTGCAGCCGGTACGGATTGGAAGTTGGATACAGAAATCCTGACCTACTCCCGTGCCAAGGGTGCGTTTGCTGGGCTCACCGTGACAGGTGCTTCGGTTCGCGAAGACAATGATTCCCGGCACGCGATGTACGGCCCTGAGGTCACAACCCGGGCGTTGCTGTTAGGTGAAGTGCCGGTTCCAGCCGAAGCCCAGCCGTTCCTTGAGGAAACTCGCGTTCAACAGGCCGCGTCAACGGCTCAGGCTCAAGTCGCGCCAGCGGAAGCCACGAATGCCGAAATCTCAGTTACTTCCAACCCGTCGGGCGTAGACATCGAATTGGACGGTGCTTTTGTCGGAAACACGCCCTCAACCATTGGTGTTTGTGCAGGAGACCATACAATTGACCTCCACAAGAGCGGTTACACGACGTGGGAACGCAAGATAAAGGTCACCTCCGGCAAGGTGGATGTCTCGGCCGATCTGGAAGCTGCTCCAGCCCCATCCGCTGCTGCTCCGTCGAAGCTCGCGCCCCGCCCATAAGCGAAGGTTTGGCAATCATATTCTTTGAATGCAAGTGGATTATTCTGGTGTCACGCCCTGCCCCGAGTACGACAAATTGATTGACGACGTAGCGCGAGCAATGGTGTCCGAAGACATGGCGCGGGGAAGCTCGCCAAAGCAATACGCGCACAACTCTGCTAAGAAGAGGCAAGAGGCCATCGAAAACGTCGCCCGTGGCGTTCATTAGGCATATTGGCGACGGAACGCGCACATCAGTGATTGTGAGGCGTGCAAGGCGGACGGTCGGAAGCCGGAACAGTACGACTCACGCGGGCACTTCTAGGAGCGCAGCATTGAACCGGAGCAAGATCGTCGGCAACGTAGGGAGCCATGTTGAGCCTCAACTTGCTGCGTGCTTTCTCGACGCGAAGGGAAACGCACTCCCGGATGTCAGCGATGATTGGCTCATTACCGACGCCAATGAGGACCGGCTGAAGATTAAGAACGTGCGGACGGGGTACGAGACTGTCCTAGCGAAAGATCACATACACCACTACACATCGAATCCTCATCGCATAGCGAATGGGCAGGAGCACGGTTTCCTCACACTCCTGATACAGCTCTACATCCAGAATGATCGAGTCACCATCAAGCCGTGTCTACGCCCAGGCGAGCGTTTAGCACCTCCTCCGGTCCCTGAGGTCGTAGATGAATGGGTCGATCTGATGTACCCGACATTTAACATTGCGCAGAAGCTCGGCATCGACCCCAACACTCTCGCTTGGGCACGCGAGTCAACAGTCGCGACATCGTCCGCAACGGGCGCGGCAGAGGTGATACTGATGCCGGAGACCTCGGGCAAGCTGAAACGATTCCGGGTGCGAACCTCTCCGGAACCACTCATATTAGTCCGGCGATTGTTGCCACGATGAAACCCGCCTGCGGACTGGTTACGCGAATCGTTACATCTCTAAAGGCTTCCGGGGTTGGCATCGAACCATGCTCGTAGCTTCTCAGTCGTGCTCAAAGCGTAGGGGAGCGAGTGCAACAGCAACCGCACCGATGAAGCAGATACAACCGCGAGCCTGAACACAGCGATAGAAATCGCATCGATCCGTTGAATAGATTGTTGAAGGCGATTACTCCCGGAAAGTCGGCCAGTGTCCAGCGATCTTAATGACGGAGTTGGGGCTGAAGAATGAGAAACACTTCAGCGTTTACGGGGAGTAATCCCGCGCATTGTGCGCACCCTGTGGTCAGTGAGCGGTTTGGGCTGTTCGCATCAACCCAACCCACCACCGGCCTTGTCACTGCAAGAACTGCGCGCACTCAGCGTCATTACATCGAGATGCTAACCGCAATTCCAATGCCCGGATACCTGTTGTTGTACAGATAGTAACCGCCGTTCTCGTAAGCCACGTAGACGTCGTCGGTGTCATACCAGTCATTCGACCAGTTTCCCGGCCATGGGTCGAGAAGCGTAATCCAATAGCCGTTGTACTGGAATCGTGGGTATCCACCATAAACCATAAAGGGGAGACCGTAGATCCGAAACGCATGCCGCTGCCCAAAGTAGACGCTGTACCGGTCGTCAGGGACACGGTAACCGTTGTAGCCGCCGCGCTGTTGCCAGTTGCGGTGGTCTGACTGCCAGTTGCCTGCGCGATGATTTTGCCAGGTGGTCTGCTCAACACGCTGCTGCGCTGCGGTGCGCTGCGGTGGCTGTTGCTGGCGCTGCGCCTGCTTCTGGTTGTTCTGGTTCTGCTGTTGCTGGGCGCGCTGCTGCTGTGCCTGCTTCTGGTTGTTCTGGTTCTGCTGTTGCTGGGCGCGCTGCTGTTGCGGCGCCGGCTGTTGCTGCTGCTTCGGTTGATCTCGCTTGTCGCTTTGCTTCTGATCCTGCGCGAAGGCAGGAGCAGCGACTCCAAGCGCCAAGGCCAAAACGGCCGAAGTAATGATGAGTTTTGCATTCATAAGAGCTTCCTCTGACTTACATCGGTTAACTGCCGCTTGCTCTGGTGCAAGCTTCCCGTGGTCCAATGGACTGGACTGGCGATGGCTTCAACCGATACGAGCAGCCACACCCACGGCTTTCCTCGCGCTTGAGCGCTGTTCCACTCAGGTTCTTAGTGATTGTGGCTGAAGCTCAGGATGATGTCTGATTCGTTTTGCTCAACCGCGAAGAGTCTCTCTGGTGCCCATTCGGGTCAAATGTTGGAAAATCTCCGAAGCACTCATCGAAGACGGATAGGTCCTCAAATGTCGGCATGGCGACGGGAATCCTTGGTGGTCTGGCCCGGGGATACAGTTTTCCCAGGTTCCCTGACCCTACGGCGTTTATCAGTCCTGATCCGCAATCCCGACCGTCAATTTCCAGATTGCCCTTCAACCGACTGGGATGTTCACATCATGCACAACGGACCATCGGTAAACGTCGGGCGACTTAAACTGCCGAATGCATCCGATCACATCTTTGTGACCCCTCTGCGCGTGACGAGGTACTTTCAAAGCGGCCAATTTCCAAGCGAAGTCTCAGACTTGCATGAAGCCTGTCCATGCAGCAGTTTTTCACGTCTTTCCGCGATGATGAGTACTTCGCCTGCCCTGGTCCGTTTAAATAGATTTTCACGATGTATTCCTCCTTGTACTCTCGAATGCTGCTGCTACCGATGGAAACTGCTGCAGGTCCGTGTGTGGAAGGAATAACGCTTTGATATAACTATCCATATATTGCGGATTGGAGCTCATATCGACATAGGTTATGCGGGCGGTAATCTCCGCCATACAGCGGCGGTGCTCCCGCGACAATAGCGCAATGTACGCTCCAGTAAGAGAAGAATTTCCGATATAGCGGAAGCGTTCCAGGGGCAAATCGGGCAACATGCCGATGAAGACCGCATCCGCAGCTCGCATGTAGCGCCCAAAGCCGCCTGCGATATAAACCCGTGCGATAGCGTTCCAGGCAAGACCAACGTTTTCCAATACCAGCGAGCAGGCGGCATAGATTGCCGCTTTGGTGCGAATTAGGTTTTCCAGATCCGCTTCGGTGATAACAAGGTCCTTTCCGCTCCGGGCTTGCTCTGCTGTCGCCAACAGGAATGCCCGGCGGCCTTGGTGTTGCACAATGCGGCCGGCGCCGGGCGACTTGAAGAAGCGGCCGGAACGATCGATTACACCTTGGCGGAAGAGTTCGCTCAAGAGCGAGATCAGGCCCGATCCGCAGATGCCCGCCGGCTTGCCGCCATGGATCACGGAGTACTCTAACTGTTCGCCATCGTCGCTGATGGACACCCGCTCGATGGCGCCTTCGGCGGCGCGCATACCGCATTTGATGCCGGCTCCCTCGAAGGCCGGACCGGCGGAGCAGGCGCAAGCGACCATCCAATCCGTGTTACCGATTACGATCTCGCCATTGGTGCCGATGTCCATGAAGAGAAAGACATCGCGATTGCTGGTTGAAAGATCGGTGCACAACACGCCCGACGTGATGTCGCCTCCGACATAGCTGCCTACGCCGGGGGCAAAGGCAACGATCGCTTGCGGATCGATGTTCAGGCCGACCTCCTGCGCTTGTAACTCAGGAACGGAGTTCACCGTGGGGACGTAGGGCGACTCACGAATGTAGCGTGGGGGCAAACCGAGCGCTAGGTGGGTCATTGTTGTGTTGCCGGCAATAAACGCGGCACGAATCTCCCGCGGGTCAACAGGGATAGCATTTGCCAGCAATCCTACCAGCCCATTGATGGTTTCCAGCACCAGCCCACGGAGTTCTTCCAGATGTTCCGGGCTGCGGGCATAGTCAATGCGGCTGATAACGTCGGCTCCCCGCCGGATTTGCATGTTATAGGCGGTCTCCGTCGCCAAAACCGATCCGTCGTCCAGATCGACCAGTTGGGCGGCCACTGTAGTGGTTCCGATATCGACAGTCAAGCCCAAAGCGTGCGCTGTGGAGTGGCCTGACCGCACATTGCGGACATGCTGCTCCGACGCGGACTCTTCTACGCCAACCGTGACGTTGCCATCAGCCGCGCGGACGGCCTCGGCGAGTTGACGCAGCACGGGAAGCTGGCTGGTGATTGGAACAGTGCCTCTGTTGCGGCTCAATTCGCGGGTAAGCCGGGTCCAGTCGCTATAGTGCTCCTCGATGGAAGCCGGCGGCACGGTGATGCGCACGTCGCGGTAAAGCGGCGTGAGGTGGTCACGACCGGGCAGCAGGCCTTGATCGATCAGGGCATGACTGTCTCCAAGCACACGCGCAGCGGACTGGGTGCGATCGGGAAGACGCACCACAAGGTCGGATGTCACCCTGGTCTTGCATGCCAATACCGGAGCATCCCGCCCCACAACTTCCACCTGGCACAAACCGCACGCCCCCTCGCCGCCGCAGGGCAACTCCAGGTCGAGTATGCCGGCCCGCAACGCCGATACGTGGATCGGCGTTCCGGAGGGCACTTCGGCCACAACGTTGGCGGGTTGGAAGCGGACGATTGGCATAGGCTTACCGCGCGGCCTGTATCTTCATGAAGGGCCCGAGATCGGAGGCTTCCCCGGGACCGACCAGCACCTCCCAGCCGGGCAAGCCTTCTTCCACTTCACCGCTGATTTGCGCAACATAGCCGGGAATGACGAGGCGACGGTTGCCAGGTTGGTCTGCCATGCCGCTCGCTTTCACCGCGGCAGCGACCTTTTCTCCGGAAAACTTGCCCGCGGCCCATCCCGTCAGCACGCTCATGCCTTCCGTGTCCACCACCAACAGATTCGCCGCAACGCCAGAGTTTTCAATCTCACCGGAAACCAGGAAGTAAGTCAGGGAGAAGTTGGTGGTCACCAGCAGCGGAGAGTCTTCTCCGGGTTCGCCGATAGGATAGACCCTGGGATCGACCTGAATCGGTTTCTGCGGATCGGTGTAGATGTTCTGCCGCAGCATCATCAAGGGCAGCAGTAGTTCCAGCTTCATACGGTCCAGCACCACGATCGACGCGTATTTGCACAGGTAAGTCGAGGCATCGGCAACCGCCGACGCGTCGTCCAGCGCCGTCACAAAGTTCATGATCGGATAACCGAGGGGCTCGAAGGCATTCTTGAGCGCCGCCTTGCGGATGATGGTGTTGTATTGCAGCGCGGCTGCCGGATTGTCGGCCTGCAGGTCGAGGACAATCTCCTTTATCCCGAGGGCAGCCAGCTTGGCCGTCAGGGCCACCAGTTCATCGAGCGTGGCGGCGCGGGCCACCAATGGCGCGTCATACTTCAACGCCAATGCAGCCATGGCCTCGGCATTAGCCGGCGTTGCGGCATGAATCAAGGGTCTTTTCCCTTTCAGCTCTTTCAGTCCCGCCTCCAGAGCCTCGAGATTCGTACTCCGGAGGATGATGCCCAAACCGGTGGAGCCGGCCGCCGTCTTCACCAGATCGACGAAGGGCTTGACCTCCTCGCTGAAGTTATCCGCCAGCACCAGGTTGATTCGCAGTTGCTCGCCCGCCCGTTCCAGGCAATACTCCCGCACTTCCGCGATCTTGTGGGCGAGCTCGATGAGGGATTCATTGTCGGGAAAAGCGATGGCCACGGCAGTAGGATGCACGAAGGTCTTGTCGTGCCGGAACATGACCGTCTCATTGCCGATCAGCACCTCGCGTTCCGGCGGGCCGATCTTCACCAGCCGGATGGGCGGTTTGCTGGCCGCTCCTATGATTGTCTTGGCTTCCTGGGAGGCGTAAGGACAGGCCGCCAGATCCGCGTTCCTGGCCGCGAGCTTCATCGCGAAAGCCATGCAGGTGGGTACGCCGCATTCGCCGCAATTGGTCTTGGGAAGCAGCTTGAATATCTGTAAACCGGTCATTGCCATCTTGCGGTCGCCTCAGTTGCCACAGGAAAACATTTCGTCGATCTTGCGTTTCAGGGCGCGAGCAGCCAGCGGATGATAAACCACCAGCAGGTCCGCGCCGGCATTCAAATAGCTCATTGCGGCAGCTATTTCCAGCAGCGCTTCGCGCTCCTCCTCTTTTCCCCACAAGGGGAAGTCCTTGCGCGGCGCCCGGCTTTCTTTCACCTTCGACACTTCAAAGCCCGGGTTCACGATCATGGGCATGGCCAGCATGGGATCGCCGGTAAAGGCCGACGTGCGGGCGCAGCGAAGCTAGCTGCTAATCCAGCAGGAGGAAGGACCTGCCAGTAGAACTTGCCCAGTTGCTACTGTAGTCATATCGGACAGCGGGAAGAGTGATCGACCCGACTGAAAGCTCCGAAGTAAAAGCCTCAGCCGGCAAAGCGAAAGCGGAGTCGGGTCCGTCAGGGAGGCGAGCAAGTCAGCAGGCCGTAGCAAATGTGAATCGTTAGCCACGAAATGGGTTTCCCATCGGTAGCGGACTGTGATGGGGGTGTCGAGAGTGCCGAATCCATCCGTACGTGATGAAGGCTGTGTCGCCAGTGAAGGAACTGGGTATATGCAATTGGCGAACTCTCCGTGGTCTCAGAGGACAGCATGCTGACAAGGATTAGTGAGCGAAAGCTCGGACCCACTCATGGGCGGCCTAGGCGCTCCCGCACAGCCAAGGCTCCTCGTATAACCGGCAAGGCTGGGAAATCGGGGAGTGCTCGTGAGTGGCTCGGATGAGGCCAATAAGTGTTGATGGACAGGGACAATATAACCCTGACCGGAGCGAGGGCCTCTGGGGTAAAGCCGTGAGGCTTGAATGACGGTATCGCAAAAGAATACCTGCCCGACTCAGTGCGGGAGACCAGGTCTCAGTCTGGAACGATACGAAAGGTGGATGCAAACTATGGTGCGAGTTATGTATTCCGGGAGCAGGATTAAGCAATTCGATCTGTAGGAAGGCACCACCCGATACGTCAGCCTTGAAGCCGTACTGGGGAAAACCCACCGTCCGGCTTTTAGAGAGGGTCATGGAGACAACGGCATCATGCGAAGCCCGTTCAGCGCCATGACCCTACTCGACATGCGCTCCATCACCGAGTAGGTATATTCCAGGCCGTAGCCCAGAGCGCTGGTCAAGGGATCGATGAGGATGCGGTCCGCGGAGACCCCCATGGAGGTGAGCAGGATGTTGAGCTGCTTGCACATGTTGACGTCGATCGGCGTCTGCGCCACAAGGCAATGACCGTAGGCCATGACAGTGGCGGCGATGGTCTTGTAGTTGTCGGTTTCCACCCAGTTCAAGAGCAGATTCTCTCCCGCAAAGGTGGAAGCGATGTGTTTCATCAGGGCATTGTTCTTCTCGAAGTGGCTGCAGCCGGTGACGATCACCGGCACGCCGACCACGCTCAAAATCTCCTTTACGATGTTGCCGGCCGCTTCCGGAGAGATGTCGCCATTGTCGGGATGGGTAGTGGCCAGTCGCACGCTGATCGCTTCGGCGCCCAGCTTCTCCACCAGATAGCGGGCCATCGCAGCGGGGTCTTTGAGCAGGTCTCCGTATGCATCTCGCAGCAGGCCGGGATAGGACTTGGGCGGAACGTCGATAACCTCCATGGCGACTACCGGCTTGCGACCCACGTTGCCTTCGAAGTGGCGGAACGGAAGCACCTCAGCCCCTCCAATGGTTACTGACGAAGTGCGGGTTCCGGTTCCACCCAGAGTGACGGTGCGAACGGCGATGTTGGCTTTCTCCAGCGCCAGCGCGATCGACTTCGGCAAGACGATAACCGCGGAGGCGAAGGGTTTTTGCGCCTCTGCCGGCGGCTGCACGGCTTGCTCGCCAAACGGCGTCGCTACAGCCGGTTTCGCCAGCGGAGGCATTGCCTGGGCTCTGTCGGCGGCAATGGACGATTTCGCCGCGGGCGGTGGACCGGCTGGAGGTTCGGCGACCGCTACCGCGTTTTCCGCAGGCGCAGTGGCCGCAGATCCGGAAGCCGACGCCCGTATCGAGCCGGCTCGCGCGGCATCCACTGCGGCAGCTTCCTCTGATGGGGTAGTAATCTCCCACATGGTCAGTGCAGGGTGTTTCACCTGTTGCATGTAAGCCTGCACCGACCCGGTATCCGTGCCATGAGACTCATCCGCGATCATCTCGGTGAAGCTCTCGATGCCGAATGTCTTGCCGATCATGTCCAGGTCTTCCCGCAGGAACTCCTTGAGTTCTTTGGGCATCCACACGATTCGCCGATGGCCGCCCTCGGCGGAGATGAACTTGCGGCTGGTGATGTAGGCTTTGCCCACGCCGATAAATCCCGGAACCTGCTGGCCGCCGCCGGCGGTGTTAGCCATGGTGGAGAATTTCATCCCGGCAGGCGTCTCGCCCATATACTCGCGGTTCACGATCATAACGCCATTGGCTTCCGGCATCAGCGCCACGATGGCTTCGAAACAGCCGCAACCGGTCATTGGATCTTCCAGGAGAGAGTAAGCGTTGAAACGGGCGATCGTCTGTTTGGAGTTTGCGAATACATAGTCGTTGATGTTGGCCCACTGTCCGCGGACGGGATCGAGGCATTCGCCCTTCACCAACGGTTGATTGGGGCCGGTGGGATCAATCTCAAATGCGGCCTTGCCGTCCAGCCAGTTGTAAGCGCCGCACAACCCCAGGCGTTCCGGAGTGATGACGCAAACGTGGCTGGGGGCGAAACTCTGGCAGAGCAAACAAGAGTAGAAGGTGTCCACACTATCGTCGGTGAGAGACTCCATGCGTTGATTGCGCGCCCGGTAGGCGTGGCGGGCGATATCAATCCGCTCCTCGACATCTTTGGCGTTGGTAAACAAGGTCACCTGCACCTTGTCCACAATCGCCGGATAGTCGTTGAGAAACTTGGCACGGACGATTTCGCCCAGGTGGCGAATCTTGAAGCCCTTGTCTTTGGCGGCCTTGCTGATGCGAATCCAGTTGATGTCGCGCTGGCCCATGTGCCAGATGCCCTCGGCGCCATTGATGATGTGATGTATCTGGCGTTCGAGAATCGGTTCAAAGTCGGACTGCATCTTGCGGCCGGCAACTTCCACCCAGATGCCGATCGGCAGCACCGAACCTTCTTGAACGTCGTCGATCTCCGGGCCAACCACGATTATCTTGTTGTCCTCGACATCGGCGAGATCGAGGGTCGTGACGTATTCAAAGCCTGGCGTCCTGTTGCCGCCGAACTCCACGTAGGTTTGTTCCTTGCGGATGCGCTCACCCTCGAAAGCTGCGCCGAAGGCTACCGGGATGGGTATTTTGACTACCTTGATCTTGCAGCCTCGAACCTCCAGCGATTTTTCCACGATGCGGTCGATGGGTACGGACGACACAACATGCTCGTAGGTGCAGATGCCGGTCGGGAGAATCTGTGGAATGTCGGTGTCGGCTATGGTGGGAAAGCCGTAGTTGATGGCTCCCGCCGCGGCGGCGTATTTCTCTTCAGTAACTTCGCCAAGCGCCATGACAAAGGCGAAAATGCGGTTCTTGTTGTACTTGAGGTTGCGCGCGTAGTCGCCGGGCTTGACTCCGCCGAAGCTAAGCGCTACGCGGTTGGCGAAGCCAAGAGCGAACACCGCCGCCGAGATCTCTTTTCCGAAGGGGACCAGGCGGGTCTCCCAGCCCATTTCAACGCCGGCTTCGGCTAACTGCTCGGCAAACGATACCCCGCGGGTATTGCCGGCCATGAACACATACAGGTTCTTCTCCTGCAGCTCGCGGGCAATGCGCACCGCATCCTCGATGGTGGGCGCGGCACCCACGATGGCGGCAAAGCCCGGGGCCGAGCCATCCACGAACTCCACGCCGCGTTCGCGGATGATCACGTCATTCGCCGCTCCCAGCCATATTCCGCTCACCGGATTGGGACCGATGAGGTACTTGCAGGCCTCGATAATTTCAAAGGCGAAGAGCGTGGCGATGCCCGCATCTAGCGTGCCGCCTAGATAGGGCAGCCATAGATTCTCGCTGGGAGCCGCCGGCAGCAAGCGGTGGCACTCATCGATAATCGTCTGCATCTCCGAGAGCCGGTCCACGCGCCCTCCTGACAGCGAGTAAATGACCGGCAGGGAGTAAGCGGTGTCAGGAAAGCCGACAGGACAATCGATGCCTTTGGCCGTGATGGCTCTTGCCAGGCAGTCTTCCGCGTCGCGCACAATCCGGTGGGCGCCGCGAATTGCGGACGATGCGATGATCTTGCTCATTGCAGCTCGCGTCTCGATTTCATGTCGTACATCTTGCGTTCTTTTTGAATATTGATATGCAATGCGTCGCGCTTGCGTTCAATGTGCGCTAGCAGCTTATCGGCCGCAATCGCCGGATCGGACTCCCATTCGAAGCGTCCGCCGGTAATCTCTTCCATCTCTCGGCAGAGCAGGTCGTGCACATTCTTGCTGCCCTCGACGTAGAGCGGATGGCCGAGCACGACGTACATTCCGCTGGCGACGAAATAATGGCCGATGGCGACTGCCTTCTCGCTCATCCACTCCGGGGCGGCGCCGGCGACAGGCAGGTCGGAGAGATCCTCACCCAGGCCGCCTTCGGCCAAAAGGTTCGTGGCTGCCATCAGGATACGGCTGTTGTCCACGCACGAGCCCATGTGCAGGACGGGAGGTATTCCGACTGCCTCGCAGACCTCGCGCAAGCCGGGTCCGGCCTTTGCCAGCGCGGCCTCCGGCGTCAGCAGACCCGCCTTGGCGCACGCAATGGCGGCGCAGCCGGTCTGCAGCACCAGCACGTTGCGCGCGATCAACTCCTCGGCCAGCTTCACGTGGGATTGATCGGCGACTACCTTGGGATTGCTGCACCCGACAATGCCCACGATTCCGCGGATGCGGCCATCGATGATGGCGTCGTTCAGCGGACGAAAGCTGCTGCGGAAGGCGCCGCCCAGCATGTGGAAGATGGCCTCATTGGAAAAGCCCGCCACCAGTTCCATTGATTCGGAAGGAATGTGCACGCGTTTCTTGTCGCGGTTCTCAAAGTTGTCGATGGCCTTGCGAATCAGATCGCAGGCCTGGTCATAGCCTTTGCGCACATCGAAGGTGATCTGCTCGGCCTCGGCGGTCTGTGCGATTTCGGAGGTGCTGACAAGTTTCGTATGGAAGCACTTCACTACCTGGGCCAGAGATGGCATCACGCACTGCACGTCCACCACCATCACTTCCACCGCACCGGTGAGGATGGCCAGCTCCTGCTGCAGGAAGTTGCCCACGATAGGCAGCCCATGGCGCATCAGGACTTCGTTGGCAGTGCAGCAGATGCCGGCCACATTGATTCCGGCTGCGCCTTTGGATCGCGCGTACTCCAACAGTTCTTCGTTTCCGGAGGCCACGGCCAGCATCTCCGACAGAGTGGGTTCGTGTCCGTGGACGATGATGTTGACCTTGTCGCCGGCTAGCACTCCCAGGTTCACGCGGCTGCGAACCGGCTTCGGAGTGCCGAAAAGAATATCGGACACTGTGGTGGCGATCGCGGAGCCCACCCAACCATCGGCCAGGCTGCACTTCAGGCCGCCCATGATCAGATGGCGATAATCATGATCGACGCCCATGTGCGTCCGGTGCATCACTTCCACCACCGCGGAGTCGATGCCGTCGGGGCTGATTCCCAGCTTCTTCCACAGCGCCTGGCGTTTTTCCGGAGCCTGCTTCAGAGTGGCATTAGGCTCCTCGGACCAGGCGAATTGGATTATGAAGACGTCAGCCAGATCGCCGGCAATCGCCAGGTCGTCACGGCCTTCGGTCGCGATCTCGTAGAAGCGCGCCGCGACGCGCAGGCGCTGCGGATCCTTGATCTGATAGTCACCGCCTTTGCCCTGCGCCACCAACTTCAGCGTGCGCACCAGCATACGGCCGTGATCGGAGTGAGCGGCGGTGCCGGCGGCAATCTCACGCAACAGATTGCGCGCCGTTATAGTGTCCGCATCGGCGCCGCAGATGCCCAGCTTGGCCCTGGGCGTGATGTGGCAGGGTCCCATGTGGCAGAGGCGACAGCAAACGCCGTCGGTGCCGAACTTGCACTGCGGATGTTGCTGCTTAAAGCGATCGAAGACCGTACTTACCTCGGCCGTAACGGCAACCTGAACCATATCGACAGTTGCCGGATCGCTTGAAATCGGTTGCCCCGGCGTTTTGCGGCTAGTCGCTGGCATTCAGCACTTCTCCTCTTGGGCAGCAAACATCCTGGCCAGTAAGTCGTTCATGGCGATTCGCGCCGGCGATTCCGGTGAAATCCTGGAAACCGGCTCGCCATCTGCATCGAGAGCGGCGACGTCCTGGTCCAATGGAATGCAGGCGAGTAACGTAAGTCCCGTAGCCTTGACGGCCTCGGCAATCGATTCGGGCGGAGATCCGCCGGGCGCGCGGTTGACGATCAGCCCGCGTTGTTTTGCAGGCAAGGCGACTTCATCGGCGAGCGCCGAGATGCGGCCTGCGGTGCGGATGCCGCGCATGGTGCAGTCGGAAACGATGAGCAGCCAGTCGACAGAGAGCAAAGTGCGGCGGGAGATATGCTCCAATCCCGCTTCACTGTCGATCACAATGTTCCGGTAGTTGCGCGCCAAGCGGTCCAGCACATCGCGCAGCACGTTATTGGCAAAGCAGTAGCAACCCTGGCCTTCCGGGCGGCCCATCACGATGAGGTCGTAGCCCTTCTGTTCCACCACGGCTGCCTGAACGCGCAGATCCAGAAATTCTTGCTTGGAGATACCCTTCAGCGCCTGTACTTCCTTGCGGGCGCTTTCGCGAATTCCGCCTACGGTTGCGTTGTAAGCAATGCCGAGCGCCTCGTTCAGGTTGGCGTTGGAGTCGGCATCCACGGCGAGAACCGGCAGCTCACCATGCTCCGCAAGCCAGCCCACAGTGAGAGCCGACAATGTGGTTTTTCCAACCCCCCCCTTTCCCGTCATTGCCAAAATCATCTTTGCCCACCTTCGAGAATGGATATGCAACGAGAAACTCCGGCAGTGCGTCCGGACCGCGAATCGGTAGCGCACCCACCGCTCATTCTCCTAACTCCGACTGTCCGCGAGCGCCGCGGCTCCGATCTTCCGGCGCAAGTTCGCGCTGGTTTCGCGCAGCGTGCTGAAGACCAACTCGGCGTCGGCGACCGGCAGCGACCCAGCGCCGCATGACGGCGTAATGAAGGACTGATGGCAGATCGACTCCGCATCCAACCCGGTCGCCTTGGCCAGCTTCTCCGCCAGCTCTAAAAATCTGGCAGTAAGCGAGTCGGCCGTTTGGGTGTGGATCTTGGCGCCGTTGGTGGGGACAATTCCGAAAGCCAATAACTTGCCGGCTTTCAGGTAGGCCCTGAAAGCGTCCGGATACAGCAGAATCGTGTCGCCAAAATCGAAAGCGTCGAAGTTCAGAATGTCAACGCCGGCATCGATCAGGATCGGCCACTCGGTATTGCCGCAGCAATGAACGCCAGCCAGCGCCCCCTCGGCGTGTATAGCCTCGATCACTTCTCCCAGCTTGGCGACGGTGTCGTCGCGGGTCACGCTGACATACGTAGAGGAACCGAAGGCCGACAGTATCGGCTCGTCAACGAAGCAGATGACTTGCTGCGCGAAAGGCCTGAACTTGCGGATCTGCCAGCGGCATTTCATGGCCAGCGCCTTCACGATGACATCCGCGAATTCGTCGTTGTAGTAAATGGCCCGCTTGTCTTGGTCGACGATGCTCAGACCGAAGCTGAGCGGGCCGGTGGTCTGCACCTTTACGAACGGACGCGTACCGCCTGCGGCTTGCAGGGCCGACTCCAACGCATAAATGCCCTGCGAGAAGGCGGAAGTTATGCGAAAGGAGTCGATGTCTTCCGCGCAGTATTTCTCATAGAACACCGCTAGCTCCGCGCTGGTGTCTCCGGTGGTGTCGATGTACATGCGGACCTTCTCGCGATCCATAACCACACGGGGAATTCCCTCACTGTACTGCGCCTCCATCTGTTCGTTGGGACCGTTGGCCGGCAACTGCGGCCAGGTCGGCGCGTTGGGGATATTCTCCAAAACGACCTTGACGGCCTGCTCGGGATCTTTGTGGGGCAGGCTGCCGATTGCGGTGGCCAGGCAGCAGGGCTGGAATTTCACAATACGCTCTCCTTCCCAGTGCAGAACGTCTGCAACGTCTTCTGCAGCGATCGAAACGGGTCGAGCAACTCTGGATATCCGAGGTCGGCCAGCGCCACACCCTGCCGGTCGGCCCTGGCGATGCGTGCGTCGAGGGGAACCGTGCCGAACAGGTGCTCCAACCCGAACTCGGAGGCGATCCAGTGGCTGTCCTCTTCGGGATCGGCGGTCTTATTCAGCACCACCCCGATACGGCCGATGCCGAGATCGGCGGACATCTGGCTGACGCGCTGCGCCGTTTCCATGCTGCGCCGGCCCGGCTCGACCACTATCATCATCAGGTCCACACCCATGGCCGTGCCCCGCCCCAGGTGCTCGATGCCCGCTTCCATGTCGAGGATCACCACGTCACCCCTGTGCAACACTAAATGCGATACTAGGCTTTTTAGCAGGATACTCTCCGGACACGCGCAACCTCCGGCGGCATGTTCGACCGCGCCCAGCACCAGGAGATCGACTCCTTTGTAGTGAACCGCGTATTTCTCTGCAATGTCGGAAACTTCGGGATTGATCTTGAACATCTGACCGAACTGCCGCACTTTGGCCCCGGTGCGCTCTTCGATCAGCTTGCGTTCGGTGGAGATGGTACGAATCTGCGAGCGAAGGAAGGAAGGTAGTCCGATGGCGGAGGCTAGATTTGCGTCCGGGTCCGCATCGACCGCCAATACCCGTCTTCCGTCCGCCGCATACAGTCTGGCCAGGGTACCCGCCACGGTGGACTTTCCCACTCCACCTTTGCCCGATATCGCGATCTTCATGATGCGCGCCTCGATTGAGCGGTTTGTCTGACCTGCTGCTCCCGTTTGTGCGGGATTAGGAAGCCGATAAAATGTGCGTTATGTCCCACCTGCATCAGTTGCGATGCCAGGGCGCGAGTCACGCAGCTGTACAGGCTTTTTGTTGCGTCAAGCTGCGCGAACGTCACGGAGGATTCCTTCATCTCAGTCATAATAATATGCTTAATGGCGTCGTACTGATGCGGGAGCGCTCCGCAGGTCGCGGTTGATCGGAATGCCGCGGTTCGCAGAAGATTATCCTCTGTGGCGGCGGACATAGACCGGAGCATTTCTACTCCAAGGTTGTCGGCAAACCGGAATCAATTCATACATGCCATTCATGGATTAGTCCCTGCAAGTCGGCCAGCGTCCCGCGATCTCATGACCGAGTAGAGGCAAGAAATTGAGAGACACTGCGGCGTTTCCCAGGATCTATCCTGTTTTCGCCGCCGAAGAGTAAATCAATGTGTGGTTTGGCTTAGCGAGAGAAGCGGTGCCGACGGCCGCCTGCTTAATTACCGAGGCGACGACCTCGGGATCGGTTAGGAGCGCTCTCCAGGTGCGGATTCAAGGTCCTAGAAGAGTGCGGACAGACCAGTCGCGCTTCTCGGCCGCTCTGTCCGCAGAGACGCGACTACTTCATTGCCATGTTCTTTGCCGTGGCGCCGGCGGCTGCCTTCTCGATCAAGGACGCCACCGCATCCGGGTGTGAAACGTAGACAGCGTGGCTGCCCTTAACCTCGACAACCGTCGATCCTGCGCGCTTCGACATGAATCGCTGCAGCTCCGGAGCGATCATGTGATCGTCTGTGGTCAGCAGAAACCAGCTTGGCTTGGTCTTCCAGGCAGCCGCTATGGACCCGGTGCTGGCGGCCTCAAGTCCCCACGGTACTTGGGAATTGGCCATGAAATCCGCAATCTCGGGCTTTACGTCACCGGCGAACGACGCAGCGAACTTCTGGCGGTCAAGAAACAGGAAGCCGTCCTGCGGCGGCAAGATCGGCGGAGCGGGCGCATCCGCCGGAGCGGTTTTGATGAGGGATAGGACGGAGTCGCCGGTGTCGGCTGCAAATGCGCAAATATAAACCAGCCCGACAACCTTCGGATCATCGCCCGCTGAGCTGATCACCACACCGCCATACGAGTGGCCCACGAGAATCACAGGACCGTCCTGCGCGTCGATGGCTCGCTTGGTTACTGCAACGTCATCCTCGAGGGTGATGGTGGGATTCTGGACAACTGTGACGTGATAGCCCTTTTTCGTGAGGATGTTGTAGACACTTTCCCATCCGGAGCCGTCCACGAAGCCACCGTGGACGAGCACGATGTTCTTCACAGTTTCAGTGTTCTTTGCCTGGGCGTGGGAGATAACTCCGCCTGCAAACATCATCGCCATGACGGGGAAAGTCCGCCAAAGCGCAGGTTGAAAAGCAGACGTCAATGCTGTGGGATGCAACATGATCAAACCTCCTGGTGTGAATTTTGTTAAATCGCTGAAGCGTACTCGGCCTTGATCAACTTGCGATCTCGAACCTGATTCTGGCTTAACCCGGTGCTTGCGGGAAACCGCAAATCGGCGGCATGTGAAATCGGTGAATCGGCGGGGTGACGGCTCCGCCGATTGGCGGATCAAAGATATTCAGCGCAGCCTTTTGATTTGTCTTCTGCCAAAGAGGCGAGCGTCCATGGACCAGGCACCCGGTCCAATCATGGCTAAAGTGGCTGCGAAGGTTGCCAGGACAAAGGGCATCCAAGGGTCACCACCACCTGAGAACAGAATCCACAATTCGCGGCACGCAACGAATGCGCCAACTACCGGGGTCCACAAGCCGAAAAGAAGAAGGACCGCCGTGCCGACGTCCATGATGAGTGGGCCGACGGATGCAACCTGCACTGCGTCACGCAGGTGCGTGACCGCATTGCACACCAGCGCGGCGGCAATCACAAAGCGCTGGAGCATCAGGCCCGCACCGGGCAGGCCGTTGGCGAAGGTTGAAAATAAGCGTTGCAGAGAGATCTCCTGCAGGATTCCACCCGCAGGTTAGGCCATTGCGACACAAACTGAAACCGCTGAAGTAAGGATCGGACGATCCTTCTTTTGGGGGACTACAGCTCGATCATTCCGCGTTTGAGGCCAATGGTGACGGCATGGGCTCGGTCGTTGGCGCCGAGTTTGGAAAGTATGTTCGCAACGTGGCTCTTGACGGTTGCTTCGCCGATGGAGAGTCGATCGGCAATCAATTTGTTGGAGTTTCCGGCAGCAATCAGCCGCAGCACACCGATTTCGCGCGAGCTCAAAGCATCATCCGTCGCGTGTTCGGCCAGTTCCGCGGCGATGTCGGGAGGAATTCGCTTCTGTCCGGCATGAACGGCACGGATCGTCTCCAGAAGCTCACGATGTACATGCCCTTTGAGTATGTAGGCGCGCGCGCCCGCCCTAAGCGCCTTCAAGATCTGAGCATCCCCGCTATACGTCGTCAGCACGATGATGCGGGCATCTTGGAATTCGCTTTGAATCTCGCTGATTGCTTCAGCGCCGTTCATTCCCGGCATCTGAAGGTCCATCAGAGTTACATCGGGACGGTGCAGCCGGTACAGTTCTACGGCCTCCTGGCCGCTCGAGGCCTCCGCAACCAACTTCATGTCTGCTTCCGCATTGACCAGGGATGCGATTCCCTTGCGAAGGATAGGATGGTCATCGACGGTAAGGATTCGGATCAGACCAGGCTGACTGTTCACAGTTTCTGCTCCTTGCGAAACATCTTGAATCGGTGCCCATTCCGTGTGCCTTCGTAGGCGATGGCCGCCGGAATCGTGAGTTCGACTTCTGTTCCCGCTCCGGCCTGGCTCCAAAAACTCAATTGCGATCCGATGCGCTGCGCGCGTTCATGGACTCCAGGCAGCCCCCAGTGCCCGGGACGCCGGCTCTCTTCAAGGATTTTAGGATCGATGCCCTTGCCATCATCGCGTATGCGCAATCGAAGTTGGCTCTTGTCGTACCGAATCTCGGCTTCGATCTGGCCGGCTCCGGCATGCCGAAACGCGTTGCGCAGCACTTCATGAACAATCCTATACACCTCATCCTGCAGATCCGCGGACAGCTTCCGCGGCTCTCCTTCTACGATGACGCGGAAGCCTGGCGGTTCCTGATCTGGGTCCGGAGCCATCGCCAGTTCTTCAGCGACAGCTTCCAGCAAGGTCGCCAGATCTTTCTCCGACACCGGTTGCGATCGCAGATCGTGAATTGCATCGCGGCTCTCGGCGATCGCCTGTTCGGTATCGGAAATTGCTTCATCGAGGGTCTGCACGGCGTCTTCCGGCCTGCGCGGCAGCATGTTGCGCGCCGCTTGAAATTGAAACATGAGTCCTTGTAGGCTCTGCAAGAGCGTGTCGTGCAGCTCGCGGGCGATGCGTGTGCGTTCCTCCAGGCGTTCCCGAAGTCGCGCTTCAGCTTGCTGCACCATCAAGCGAGTCCTGTATGAGAAAAGAGAGAACGCCGCGAGCAGAAGACAGGATGCGCACGCCAGTTTGAACCACCAAGTTCCCCACCAGGGCGGTAGGACTTCGATATGCAATGCCGTGCCGGTAGCACTCCATCCACCTTGCGGAGCCGCAATCTGGACGCGCAGGGTGTATGTTCCAGGCGGGACCGAAGAATAGCCGGCGAAGGTCTGGTCTGCGCTGGTTTCAGTCCATTGTCTTTCTAGCCCCTCCAGCATGTACCTGAACCGATGATTTAATGGATTCGCGTAGTCGAGTGCTGAAAAGTCCAGCGAGAACGTATTCTGCGCGTGAGACAACGTGATCGCGTCTGTGTAGTTGATCGATCTCAAAAGGGGCGATCCATCGCCAACCTTCACTGACTTACCAAACAACCTGAAATCAGTGAAGACAACCGGAGGAACATCCTTCCGTTCCGCGATTTGTGCTGGATCGAATTCAGTGGCTCCGCTGAATCCGCCAAAGAACATCCTGCCGTCGGCGGCCTCATAGCAGGCAAGATAACCGGTAAAGTCCATTCCGGGTAAACCGTCGGCAACAGAGAAGTTCTTAAATGTTTCCGTTTTGGGATCAAACGCGGATATGCCGTGAGTAGTGCTGATCCATAGCTCACCGCGTCGATCTTCAAGTATGCAGTTGGTGCTATTGCTGGGTAGGCCGTTTGTCGTGTAATAGGATGTAAACTTTTCGCTCTTCACATCGAGCTTGTCCAGCCCGTTCTCTGTCGCTGCCCATACGGTTCCTGACAAATCAATATGAACGGAACGTACGAGATTGTCGCTGAGGGACGTGGGATCGCCAGGTTTATGTTGAAAGCTTCGAAATTCACCTGTCCTTGGGTCGAAACTTTGCAGACCGGCGGTTCCGCCCAACCATAATTTCCCCTCAGGATCCTGGGCGATGCCGTAATAAAACTCTGTCGAATTTCGCGGATCTATTTTGGAAGTGGAGAATTCTCCCTTGCGAAAATCGAAACGATCAAGTCCATTTTCGGTAGTCAGCCACATGGCGCCGCTCTTGTCAAAGAACAGCTGGTGAATTAAGTCGCTGCTTAGGCTGAAGGGGTCAGATGCAACATGGCGATAGTTCCAGAACTCTCCCTTTCTCGGATCGAATCGGTAAAGTCCCTGGCCGGCTGTTCCCACCCAGATAAACCGGTCGGGATCCTCTGCGATTGCAATCGGGTAGAATCTCGTCTCCGTGGCGCTGGGCCTATAAATCCTAACGGCTCTGGATTTGGCGTCAATCCGGATGAGAGATCCTGTGATTCCAGCCCAAACATTGCCCTCCTTGTCTTCGGAAACTGCATTGACAATCGATTCCCCGGATTCATTAACGTTTAGATCTTGAGGAATGAGCGAGGTAAAAAACTGCTGCTGAAGCGAAATGAAGTTTGGGGCCCGTGCGTGGAATCCAGTCCATAGATTCCCTTGTCCATCTTTTCCCATGGAAATAATACGATCTTCAGCGATCGTCCCCATCTCTCCCTGGTGATGGCGATAGGAAATCATTAGCTGCCGTTTGCGATCGAACTTGAGCAATCCGCTTCCCTGCGTGGCAAACCACAGATTTCCATTTTCGTCTTCCATCACGCGTCCCGCGCCTGTCTGAAGCGTGTGGCCCGTATTCGGATCAAACATTGACAGGTATGTCAGTTTTCCCGAGGCGCGATCCAGGAATGCTATTCCGCCTCCACCTTTGCGCCCATCGTAAACAACCCAGAATGTTCCAAGGTGGTCTTCAAAGAACTCGGCGCTGTCGTTGAGCGAATCGGGAAGAAGCACGCGAAGATTCACCTTCCCTGAATTGCGATCCAACTCCTCTAAGGCATCCCGCTCCAACACCCACAAACGGCCATTTCGATCTTCGCCAGCAAGCCTCAGATCATTGCTATTGAGAGAAGAGGCGTCCCCTGGATCATGCGTATAATGCCGGGTAACCGTGCCAGTGTCTGGGTTAAAAGCGTAAAGTCCATATCCGGTTGCAAGCCACAATTCTCCCAGGTGATCCTCGCTTATGTTGACTACCGTTGCCGGACTGCCCCTGCCTCCATCGCTTAGAATCCTGAAATGCGTAAACGTATCTCTCGTTGGGTCAAACCTATCCAGCGTCTGGTTACATCCCACCCACAGCATGCCGGAACGATCTTTGAACAATGAGTACACATACGCGCCTCCGAGGCTATTTGCTTGACCGGGTTCAGGGACATAGGTTCTGAAATTGGAGCCATCAAATCGATCGAGTCCGTATTGCGTCCCAAACCACATAAACCCCTGATTATCTTGCACAATTTGAAGGACGCGTGATTGCGATATGTTTGCAGCCTCATGCATCTCCCGAAACATTAGATCGCTGCCTTCGATCACAGGAATCCTAATCGCACGAGCGGCCTCCACCGAAGAGGGTGTCTTTCCAGAGGGGGGATTGAGCGCCAGCAGAGGCCAAGCCGATGCGGCAAGGGTGAAGAAGATTAAGAGACGCTTCCTCGGGGTCATTCTTCACTCCGGTGCGGATGCCGGCCGGAACACGGTCCGGTGACCCTCGCCAATTGCACGCGAACAATGGGATGATCCTCAAACATGAGGATGCGAACAGCATTGGCTTGCGTCACTTAAGACCTCCGCCGGGGAATGGTTGGAAGGGCCCTGAAGAGTCCCGAACAGCATACCACTCGAGAAGGTCGGCCCTCACGAGTGAGCAGAGGCGAGTCACTGCAGCTCTTGCAGACTCGCTCGGAGCAATCTTCGTCGGCCGGCTGGGTGCGGTAGCAGGGTGGACGATTGGCGTTTGCCTCAAGACGACCGGGGCGAAGAGGCATCTCACGCCTCTGGCCTGAACTGTATAAAAGGTGTGTTTGCTCGAAACCGCCCGTGCATTCACCGACGCTGATTACTCCTCAAATGTCGGCCAGTGTCCTCCAATCCAAGATCAAGTTGGGGCTGGCGAATGAGACACACTGCGGCGTTTGCCAGGACTTATCCTGGAAGTGGCGCCTCTCACCCGTACTCGATAAGTGCGTTGTCCTGAAGAGCAGCAAGGAAAGGATGGACGTGACTTAAACGTGACTATCCGACTGTCACGGGCCGTCACCGGACCACACGGACCAAACTGCCCGCGATTTCAGAAGTATCTGTAAGGTCAATCACTTCTGCAATTTAGAAAATCGGGAGGGGTCACTCAAAATCCGCCGACCCTTGCGGTCATGGGGGCTCGCCCCCCCCGGCACCAATCTAAGATACTTATATTCAATAGTTTAACGAAAATCTTGCACCAAAATGTGTGCATAGGCGCGATTCTAGCCGATTCGCGCGGTTCTGCGCACATTAGATTGCCTTTGGGCCAGACGCACAGCCGCCGGTTTGTTGAAGAGCCTGTCACGACCGCAGCACGCTGATGCGGCAGGGGGGAGGTAGAATCTCAGCCTGCCAGCCCGTGGCCCGTTCTTCAGGACGTCAGCTCACCGCAATATTGGGCACCCTCAATCATGGTAGGTTCACTTCCCGAATCCCGCCGCACCTGCGGATGTCTTCGGTGTGTATGCTGGAACCAACCAGAACTTTGCATCGCGAATCCCAAACATTCGCTGGAGGAGTCGTTCATGAAGCGGCGCAAATCGCTTGTGGCAATCCTGCTCGCTGGCGGCATCGCATGGGGACAGGCGGCGCAGCAGAATTCCGCGCCTGACCACATGGATCGTCACTTCGACCCGGAGGCTGCGGCCCGCATCTTCGACGACCCGGCGCGTGATGCCTGGCAGATGCCCGACCGCGTCATCGCCGCCCTCGCCTGCAAGCCCGGTCAGATCGTCGCCGATATCGGATCGGGAACCGGGTATTTCACGGTACGGCTGGCCCGATCGGTCGCCAGAGTCTATGGCTCCGACATCGAACCCGGAATGGTCAGCTATCTTGCGCGGCGCGCAGTCCGCGAGGGTCTCGCCAATATCGTCTCCCTTCAAGCCAGTGCCGATTCGCCGAACCTGCCGGAACCGGTGGATCTGATTCTGATCGTCGACACCTATCACCACATCGGCAACCGCGCAGCATACTTCCGCCGCCTCACGGCGTCGCTCAAGCCCGGTGGCAGAATCGCCATCGTCGACTTCAAGCCCGATTCGCCGGAGGGCCCACCCGGGGAGTTTCGCTTTTCTCCGCAACAGATCGAGTCGGAGATGTCCGCCGCCGGCTACACATTAACCGCAAAGTACGACTTCTTGCCCCGCCAGAACTTCCTCGTCTTCGCGCCCAATCCATAAGCTGCAGACTCGGCCTCCTGCATGGCTGATTCTCGATCCCCTGGGAGCCACGCCGGTTCTCCTCGATGGTGGGCTCAATACCATGCCTTGCTGTCACCTGACACAGCAGAATGCCGCTACCGGAAATCGTCACTGCAGTTCCCCAAGTTCGCGGCGGATTCTCTGCGCGCGCTGGGCGTCGACTGCAGCCACCTCCGGCGGCAGTGTGGGGCCGTTCAAGTCGGCATGGCGACTGGAACCTCCTCCCGCCGGGCTGGGGTCCGAGAAGGCTCTTGGAGCCTGCGGCGTTTTTCAGGACCGATCCTCTGAACGAGGCTCAACCCATGCTCAACGAGTGCTTTGGTCTGTGGGTGTTGAAAAACCCCTCTTCTGCACAAACGGCCTCAAATTCGGTTATAGAAAATGTCCACCCGGTCCGAGAAAATTGTTTGTAGGGCATCCTGGCGCGATGAATTTTTGCGAGTTTTCTGAGGATGAGTTTTTCAACACGTCTGTTATCGCCAAGTGATTTCTGAAGTTCAGGTTTGAGGTATTCATTGGTGCCTTAATCAGAGTCAGAATGGCAGGCTACTCCGTGCGCAGCGCTTGCATGGGTTCAATGGTCGCGGCGCGGTGCGCGGGAATGACTGATGCTGCGAGCGCGAGCAGAAAGATGGAGACCGCCGCCAGCACGATCACGGTTGGGTCAAGAGGATCGACCTGGAACAGCATGAAGCGGAGCAGACGGGTGGCAAAGACGGCGGCGATGGCGCCAAGGCCGCAACCAACTAGGCCCAGCTTTGCGCCGGAGACGAGTACCAGCTGCATCACTGTTGCGCGCTGCGAGCCAAGCGCCAGCCGGATGGCTATCTCATGGGTGCGCAATGCGGCGGAAAAGGCTATGACGCTGTAGATGCCTAGCAGAGCCAGGAGCACAGCCGCGGCGGCAAAGCTGGAGATGAGCACGGTGTTAAAACGGCGCGAGGCCTGCCCCTCCGCGACCACCTGTTCCATGGACTCGACATGGGTCAGAGGAAGTTGTGGGTCGATGGAGTGAACCACTGCGCGCAGAGAATCAGCCATCTGCTCCGGCGGCAATTGGCCGCGCAATACGATGGAACCGTAGGTGCCGGTGAGCATGTCGGGAGGCGCAAATTGGCCGATTGCAGCCTTGAACTGACTGGCCGGCGTGTAGAACTGATTCAGCGTATCGGAATCCGCCGAAGTCTGCTTGATATCGGCGATCTCTCCCACAACGGTCATCCAGGGGTTTGGGGTTTCGGGCACGCCAATTTTCAGGCGCTTGCCGATGGGGTCCTGGCCGGGCCAATAGCGCTCGGCGAGAGTGCGGTTGACAATCACCACAAGTGGAGAGCCCGCGCGGTCCGCCTCGGTGAAGTCGCGGCCACGCAGGAGCGGAATGCCCGCGGCGCGGAAGTAATCGCCCATCAATTGGGGCGGCCAGGCCAGAATTAGGCCGGCGCCTTTGGGTGGAACGTAGCCTTCCGGACAAAAGACGCTGTTGCTGTTGCCTCCGGCATTGGGCAGCAGCGTGGTGATGCCCACCGCCTGCACGCCGGGCAATTGGCGAAGCCTGCTCAACAGCTCCGCGTCAAATGCGTCCACGGCGGCCTGGGTAGAGTATTGCCGATGAGGCAGTCCATAGGAGGCGGTAAGAGCGTGATCGGTGCGGAAGCCGAGGTCGACTGAGCGTATTTTCTCAAAGCTGCGCAACAGCAAGCCGGAGGCAGTGAGCAAAACCAGCGCGACGGCGAGTTCAGCGATGACGAGGGCCGAACGCAGTCGCGCGTGGCCGCTGCCTGCCGTACCGGTGCGGCCTGCTCCTTTGAGCGCTTCGTTGACGCCGGTGCGGGTGGCGGCAATGGCAGGAATCAGCCCACAGAGCAGGCCGGTGAGAACCGCCAGCAGGAAGGCAAAACCGACCACTTTCCAGTCAATTCCAATGGCACTGACGCGAGGCAGCGTTTCCGGCAGAAGGCTGACGCCCACGCGGAGCGCGACCGATGCCAGAACCAGTCCGAGGAGCCCGCCGGAAATACTCAGCAGCAGGGCTTCAACAAGAGATTGGCGCAGGACGGCGGCTCCGCTGGCCCCCAGCGCGAGACGCACGGAGATCTCCCGGCGGCGGCGGATGACCCGCACTAGCAGCAATCCAGCCAGATTGGCGCAGGCGATGAAAAGAACCACGGCGACCGCGAGAAAAAGCGTGCGCACCAGTGGCCGGGCTCGCGCTACCGTGGCTTCAGTAAGCGGCTGGATAACAGGACGGATGCGCAGGTTGCCCATGGCCGGAGGAAAATTGCGCATAATCTCCTGCGCCGCCGGCTTCGCGTCCTGCACTGCCTGCGCAGGCGTCACACCCGGCTTTAGGCGGCCAACCATCTCGTAGTTCCAGCTTCCCACGCCATTCACCAGCTCGCCTTGGCTAAAGCTCATAGGAACCCAGAGTTCGCTGCGATTCAACTGCCCCGGAACCAGAGGAAACTCGAAGTCGCGGGGCATGACGCCGATGATTTCGTAAGGTCTACGGTTAAGCAAAATCTTCTGGCCCAGGATGCTCATATCTCCGTGGAAGCGGCTGTGCCACATCCGGTAGCTGATGACAGCTACCTGCTGGCTGCTTTCATCCTCTTGCTGGGCAAAGGTGCGGCCCATTAATGGTGAGACGCCGAGTGCGGTGAAGACGCCGGCATTGAGCCGCGATGCGCTGATCCGCGCGGCATCGCCGTTGCCGGAGAGTTCGAAGCCGGTTTGCTGGAAAGCGCCAAGACCGGTAAAGACGCGCGTGTCGCGCGCATAGATGCGAGTCGCGGGCGCGGTTACGTTGGGCGGGCCAGAGTTGGTGGGAACGCCTTCTGGAACATCGCCGACGATTACCAGCCGGTCGGGCTCAGGAAACGGTAAAGGCCGCAAGAGCACGCCTTCAACGATCGAGAAGATGGCAGTGGTGGCGCCAATACCAAAGGCCAGCGTGAACACTGCGGTTAGCGCAAAACCCGGTGTTTTCCATAATTGGCGCAGCGAGTAGCGAATGTCGAACCACAGGTTGTTCATCGCGTACCTTCTTCCACACCGACTCCGCCCGGCTTTGTGGCTCTTGGGGGATACGGATTTCCGGGCGCATGATCGGTCCAATGGATGGGGCGCGTACGCTCGACTCAAGCGCTGCCACCAAGCTCGGAACCACCACGACCAACGTCAGCAGCTTGAACAGGTTCAGCGTCCAGTCTTCATTGCCTCAGTCGGGCCGACCTAGACCACATGACTAATGCCTTACAACTCAATGGTCCCTTCTGCACCTATTTCGGGCCCGACCCCTCCGGCAATCCACTTACGGAGTATTACGTCAACCGTGACCGCTCAGTTCCCACCGCAAAACCGACTCGCAGCACACGGTGCCATGCAACCGACGGTGCATCGCATTCGCCGAATTCCCACAATTCTCAGTCGGAAGTACGTCCCCAAAACAGTTATCAAACATGCCATAAGCGGCGATTCGCTGAACAAGGGCGGATCACTGACACAAGCGGAACCAACGAATTAGTACCCTGTTGTCGGCTCGGCTTCAGCGAACTGGCTGTCGGGGTCGATTCAAAAGGCGCCTGTCACCTGTCACCAACCTGACGTCATGACAAACGCGGTGCGGTGCAACAAGGCCACTGCACTGGAGGTCGCTGGCAGTTGGGCAGTATTGAGGCTTGCACACTGGTTGGGAGAAGTTCGGCATTGCGGTCGCTCAGCGCGCGGTGGAGAATCGTTCAGAAAATGAATTGGTCGGCGGCAAAGGGTCGTACCCCGGGACACGTATGAAGGCCGGCATGTGGTGGAGGGCCGGAACGGCTGCTGAAGCTGGACCCTCAAGTGGAGGCACCAAGCCGCCGCCGTAGTCGCCTTTACCCGTCCCAGATTCCCATGTGGCTTGGACTATCTGCACCCGGAGCTTTACGAAGCTGCGGTTACTGGCTTGGCTGGAGTTTTCGGAGCGGCAGAAGCCTTCGTCTTCGATGCACCCGGCCTCTTTGCGGAAACAGGCTTCTTCGCCGTAGCAGGCTTCTTTGCAGCTTTTGCCGAAGCTGCTTTCTTCGTGGCCTTCCGCACTTTCGCCCACCGGGCTTTTTGAGCCGCTACGATCTTAGCGCGTGTTCCGGCGCTCAAGGAGCGCTTCTTCTTACTCTTTGCACGCAACCCGACCGCAGGAGCTTTCTTCGCGGTTGACGCCGCAGGGATGCTAGACGCTGCTTTCTTCGCGGCCATCTTGGATTTCGCCCAACGAGCCCTTTGGGCGGCGGCGATCCTCTCCCGCGCCTCGGCGCTCAAAGTGCGCTTTGTTCTGGCTTTGCCGGCCAAGCTGGTCTTGGCTAATCGACCCGGCTTCCGCATTTCGGTAGTGCCGGTGCCGGTTAACAGCGCCTTTACTTGTTGCAGCTTGGATATCTCGGCATCGATCTCTACAACGATGTCCCGTATATTCATGAATCCTCCGGGATTGAGGATAACCCACCGGCTGAATTCCAATGCACTCTTGGGTTGAAAACTCAAGCAAGGGACTGTTCACCTCAACTGGTCTAAGGCGCCTTTTCCGCCGACACAGAACCAATAGAGTTTTCCACGCTCAGTTTGTATCACGCCGCGCACCTAGGCCGCGAATATTACGAGCTGTAGTCTCTCGACTTCCAGAAAACCGTGCGATCGATCTCCTTGAGCCGCGTGCACCCCGCCAGGGCCATCGCTGCCTGCAGCTCCGTCTTCAAAATCTTCACAACATCCCGCACCCCATCCGGCCCTGAAACGCTCAGACCGTACAAATAGGGCCGCCCGATCAGCACTGCCGAAGCCCCATATGCCAATCCCTTCAAAATGTCCGTGCCCCGCCGGATCCCGCTGTCAAAGAGCACCGGCACGCGCCCCGCCACCCGATCCACTACCGCGGGCAGCACCTCAATCGACGCCGGCACTGTATCCAGAACCCGCCCGCCATGATTCGAAACCACAATCGCCGCTACCCCCCGATGCACCGCCTGTTCCGCGTCGTCCGGGTTCATGATTCCCTTCAAAATAATCGGCGTTTTTGCGAACGACTGAATCCGCTCTAGATCGCTCCAGTTGAAATGTTTGCGCGACCGCCCGCGCGCCCCAGGCCCTGCTTCCGTGTCCAGGTTCGGAAAAGGAAGCTTCGGCGTCTGTGCGCTCGCGCGTTCCTCCCGGTTCCGCGCATAGGGCAATGGATTATCGGCGGTGATTACCAATACCTTGTTGCCCGCCGCCTCCGCCCGCTCAACCAGCGAGCGCGTTAATCCTCGATCGTCGTCCACGTAGAGTTGAAACCAGACCGGCGTCGTCGCCGCCTTGTAGACATCTTCGATGCTCCGGTTCGAGTTCGTGCTCAACATCATGATCGCCGCGGCCTCCGCCGCTCCTCGTGCCGTGGCCACCTCGGCATCCGGATGCGCCAGAAGATGCGACGCTGCCGGCGCCAGCAGAATCGGATGCTCCAACTTATACCCCAGCAGCGTGCAACTCACGTCGACCTTCGTCACATCCACCAGCACCCGCGGCTTCAGTTGCAATCCATCCAGCGCGGAACGATTCCGCTTCATCGTGATCTCGTCCCCGGTGCCTTCGTTGTAGTACTCCCATCCTCCAAAAGACAACTTCCGCTTCGCCGCCGCTTCATAATCGAAGACCGACACCAGCGGCATCTCCGCCCCAGCCGCCGCGGCCGTCTCAGCCGTCGCTTCGCGCTCCGCCGCACGCAAGCGCCCAGTAGAGAAATTCGTCGGGACACCCATCGATGCCGCACCCACAAGACTCGCCTTCAATACCTCACTTCTGTCCATCGAATCCTCTCCTCCGGTGACGCTCATTACTGCTCGCAAATGAGCGCATCTTTGTTGCTCTCCGTTTGTATCACGCCCCGCATTGCCCTCGAAAGCACGGCGCCGCATAGCCTCAAGCGCTGAGCAGGCTTCAAGAATCCATCTTGTCTAAGCTTCCTGTTTTTCCGGTGATTCTTCATGTCCTGGACTAGGTCTTTCCTTGGTCAATAACAAAGAACATCTCGCGCGCGTGTGAAGGTTTTGGCCGCAAGCGCTAATTCAACCAATCGAAGCCGGCGCCAGCAAGCTGAAATCTTCATTGCGGTGGAGCAGGACGAGTGCGGATGCGTTGAACCGCCCGATCGAGTCCAGTTGCGTGTCCTGAATCTCCAGCGAACTCAGGCTCTCGACCGGTAAGTTCGCTACCAGAGCCCAGCGCAGTGGTACCCTCCTTGTGGCATCCGCTGTATCAGCCTGCTGATAGGGAGAAGAGGGGGATTGCCCATGAGAGAAACGACAAACCGGAGAATCGTCCTGGCTTCACGGCCTGTGGGAGCTCCTGTAGCTTCAGACTTTCGCATGGAGACTGAGAGCCTCGGATCCCCGGGTGAGGGGAAGATGCTCTTGCGGACTGTGTACCTGTCTCTTGACCCGTATATGCGGGGGCGGATGAGTGACGCGCCTTCCTATGCGCCACCTGTAGGAATTGGGGAATTAATGGTGGGCGCAACTGTGAGCCGGGTGGAGTTTTCAGACGTACCGGGATTTGCTGCAGGTGACTGGGTCCTCTGTCAGAACGGCTGGCAGGAGTTCGCGATTTCGGACGGCAGAGGCGTATTGAATCTAGGAGCGCATCCGGCCAAGCCTTCCTACGCGCTGGGCGTGCTGGGCATGCCGGGATTCACGGCTTACATGGGACTGTTGGACATTGGACAGCCGAAGCCGGGCGAGACAGTGGTGGCTGCCGCGGCTACAGGTGCTGTGGGTTCTGTTGTGGGACAGATTGCGAAGCTGAAGGAGTGCCGCGTGGTTGGGATTGCAGGCGGAGCAGAGAAGTGCCGCTACGCGGTGGAGGAGCTTGGAATGGACGCTTGTCTGGATCACCGCAGTCCGAAACTGAATGAAGAGTTGGCGGCCGCGTGTCCGAAAGGCATTGATGTGTACTACGAGAATGTCGGCGGGCTGGTTTTCGATGCAGTTCTGCCCTTGCTCAATGCGCATGCCCGTATTCCCCTGTGCGGGCTGATTGCCACCTACAACGGCGACCCGGCGGCTGAGTGCAAGTACCGAACCTCGCAGGTGATGACGACCTTGTTGAAGAGGCGAATCCGGGTGCAGGGATTCATCATCTTTGAGGATTATGGATCACACTTTGGGGAGTTCCGGAAGCAGATGACGGAATGGTTCGAGGCAGGAAAGATCAAATATCGCGAGGATCTAGTGAGCGGATTGGAGAACGCTCCTGAGGCATTCATGGGGCTGCTGCAAGGGAAGAACTTCGGGAAGCTGGTGGTTCGCGTAGCGGCGGAAGCCGAGACGTAAGAGCGCTTGAACCGTCGACGAGGGCCACAAGGTGACTGCAACACGCGGCACCTCTCGAAGGCACAAACAGACCGGGTAGTGGGGAAGACTCGCGCAGTCAGCTAAGGACTTCGTTTCCTCGCCAGGTCCAAGTGGTTTCGAGGGTTGACCACCATCCTTCTCTTTGTACCTTCGGTTCCAGCTGTCACTTCAGGGCAGCAAGACGAAGCGCTAACATTCATCTGGGATCGGAGACCGCGATGGAACCGTTTCGCTTTCATCTCTTCGTCTGCACTCAGCAAAAGCCAGAGGGCGTACCCTCGTGCCCGGTCAACGGGTCGATCGCAGTCTTCAATGAGTTGGAACGCGAGATACAAGCAGACGGTTTCGGCGGCGATGTGCAGCTCACTACCTGCGGCTGCATGGGACTGTGTGATGAAGGTCCCGTGATGGTTGTCTATCCGGAAGGGGTGTGGTACCGGCGTGTACAAACGTCCGATATTCCGTGAGTTTTCGGCAAGGATGCGCAGCATGTGAACCAACTGCCGAAGGGCGGTCAGGTCCCGCTATTATTGGCGAGCAGGGAGTCCATATCATCGCCGACGCCATAGCCCAGATTGTGGCTGATGGTGCGCACACGGTCAAGCCGGACGATTAGGGAGTCGCGGTCGCCCTTAGATAGCTGACAAGCGGCCTTGAGGGCCTGTTCGAACATGTTGACCAGAGCATCGAAGTAGCCTTCATCCTGGTAGCCGACATCGTTGGAGAAGCCAGCAGCACTTTCGCAAAAAAACACCATTAGCTCTGCGAGTCCGGCAGGTTCGCCAACCGCCTTTCTGTAACTGGAAACGGCCTGTTTCGCTTTTGCAACGGAAACATCCTGGTTGCGCAACGGGTCTGGCCAGAGCCAGCGGTCAAGTGTTTCTTTGTAGGGCTTAAGAACGTCCTCGCCCAAGCCAAAGCGGGTGTGAAGGAAGATCTGATTATCCTTGTGGGCGGCATAAAGATCCTGAACTAGGCCGATTAATCCTATCCGGTCAAGGCTGGTGAGCTTTGCCTTAACATCTGTCCATTTGGGCTGCGATCGTGGAGCTCGTTTCGTCATGAGCGTTCAGATTCTTACTCGTTGGGGAACGAATCATATGCCAACATTCCCGGTATGTAGATCAGAAGCAGTACCCCTGGGCCACCCAGTAATGCCAGTCTTTGATAGCTTCGCAGGTCGATTCATCCGGGCTAATGGCAGTTAGTTGAGAGAGCGGGACAGCCATGTTTCGGCTCTGCCAGTGGATCAGCACGAGCATGTCGGTCGAGCATGTATCTTCAGGCGCCAGACCCAGAACGTCTACAGATTCGCCCTTTCGCAAGGGAGAGATTACTTTGGAAATGGCGCATTTTGCCTTGAACGGGAAGCGGATCTTGTCTTCCAGATAGTAGTACCAGCCCATGGCCTGCTCCTCGGGCCCATATGCATCCACGATGATTTCCTCATGGATGCGCTCCTCGCGGACGGGATCGCGCTTTGATTTTGCCATGGCTCTCTATGACTGAAGGAGTTGACGGACACGGGCGAAGCGCAGCAACTCTTCCGCGCCCATTACGGGGTTTTCCAGCCAGACTTCAGCTTCTTCAAGGTCTTCGTCGGGTTCCGATTCAAGGTCAACCTCTTGAGGCGCGAGATATCTGGTTCGTTCCAGGTGATCGAGGTAGTCACGGATCTCCTGTGATGTAAACAGCCGTTGGATTTTACCGATGAAGGCAGGCACCTCGGCAGCGAACAGAGGATCGCGCTCGGCCGCGTGCAGGAAGGAGAAGAGTTTCTCGCCGATCAGATAGTTCAGCGCGTTCTCCAGGCCGAACTTCTCGCTGATACCTTCGGTTGCCGCGCATTGGTCGATCCAGATTTTGTGGAACTCTATGGGGGCGCTGTTCATGCTTTAGTTCTCCTGTCCAGGATACGACGAACCGAGGTTCGACCGATTTTGAGGCGGCGGGAGATTTCAGACTTGCTGAGGCCGGAGCGATGAAGCTTACGGACTTGGCCGGCACGAAGTCCAACGGTTAAGGGTCGGCCCAACCGCTTACCGTTCTGGCGGGCATGAGCGAGACCGGCCCGCACGCGCTCCCCGAGGAGTTCGCGCTCGAAGGCGGCAAAAACGGCCAGCAGCGCGGCCATTGCACGACCCGCCGGAGTGGTCAGGTCCAGGGCCTCGGTGAGCGATACGAAGCCGACGCCGAGATGCTCCAGTTCCTGCAGAGTCGCGAGCAGGTCGGTTACCGATCTTCCCCAGCGATCGAGCCGCCACACCAGCACGACATCGATCTCCCGGCGCCGCGCAGCTTCCAGCAGCTTCTCCCGCAACTGGCGCTGGGTCGCACCGGATCCGACTTCCTTCACTTGCATGGCGATGCTCCAGCCACGCCGTGCGGCATATTCGCGCATAGCGCGGTTTTGCATGGGCAGCGTCTGCTGATCCTGCGTGGAGACGCGGGCATAGAGACCGGCGCGAACCATTTTGGCGTTCTTTTGCCCCTGGCCGAAAACCTTGCCGGATTTCCTGATGCCGGACCGTTGTTTTAAAGGCATTCCATGAGGCTCCCCAGTCATGGCCGCAGACTATCCTTTTCGGCCATCAGGGATTCATCATAGCTCGGCCGAATCGGGGAGCGAAGCGGTTCTCGCCAGAGTCTCGCGATAGTACCATGGCATCCATTCCGCGGGGCAGGCGGCGAGTTCCTGGGAGTGGCGTTGTAACTCGACCAGGTAGTCGAAGGAGTTGGCGCCACACAACTGGCAGGTGTGGATCAGGCTCATGAACAGATCCCCGACCTCGGCACCGTTCAGGGTGCGATAGTACAAGGCGTTCTTGCGATGAAGAACCGCTCGCTTCAAGGCCCTTTCTACTATGTTGTTATCCAGTGGGGCCCCGGCCTGGCGGAGGAACAACGTCAGAGGCAGCCAGTGCCGCAGCAGATAGCTGATTGCCTGGCCGAGCCCAGAGTTAGGCTCGGTTCGGCGTTCGGCCAACTGCAACTCGAGCCAGACATGCAGCTTGTCCATCACAGGTGCGCTGCGTTCCTGATGGAGATGCAGCCGCTGGTCCGGCGTCAGCCCGAGATCCCGTGCTTCGGCATCGTAGCCGTACACCTGGCCAAGCATCTCCAGCACGTAGCGACATTCGGCGGGGAAGTTCTCCGCCACCTCAACGAACTGCCTGCGTCCATGCGCCAGACAGTTGGCCAGAAGGATCTCCGTCCCCGCAGCGAGACGGGGCACATTGCGCGATAGTGCATCGCACATCTGAATCGGGCCAGGCCGTTCTGAGCTGCGCTGTTTCAGCACGTCGGCAAGGTTTTCGCCGGCATGTTTGGATCCGGTGAAGTACAACGCGATCTTCCGTCCCTCGCAAGTGGACACGATCCCGCTGGTAAACACACCGGTGCGCTCGTCCGATGGATCGCGCTCGAGGCGCAGCACGCGCATGCTGGTGTCGTCATTGTGGACCACCTCGCCTTGCGCCGCCTGGCGGATCAGCTCGTCACGCGCCGGCTTGATCGGCCGCGCGGCTTTCTCGACGATCTCCCACTGCGTAGCCGCCGGCAAGGGAATGCCCAACTGCTTTTCCAGTTGCTCCAACCGGTTGAACGGCGTACCGCTGCCGTACTTGAGCTGAGCGATCATGGCCGCGGCCGATTCATCGTACTTATCCTCGCCCATGCCTTCGGGCGACTGCGCCGTGAACACCTGTCCACAGGCGCCGCAACGCAACCGTTCGAGTGAGTAGAGCGTAGCCGCCAACGGCGCTTGGCCCACGAACCGTACCAGCACCTTCGGCTCCTTCTGCCCGTATACATTGCCTTTCCCGCACTCCGGGCAGCGATCGCCGTGGGTCAACGTCTGGTGCTTGATCTCCACTCTTCGAGCGCCACGGAAGGCCTCGGCTCCGTTGCGGCCGTGTCCCGGTGGCGAAGGCGCATCTGGGTCCGGCTGCTTTCCACTGGCGCCCGCTTCGTCTTCGGGCTTCTCCACTACCGAACTGGTTTTCTCCGTGTTGCGCGGCCGCACCAACATCGCCGCCAGGGCATGCAGCGCCTCCCGCAGCTTGTGATGATCTTCTTCGCTCAGCGGTGCCTGACGTGCTCCATCCAGCACCCGGTCCAGTTCCTCCAGGTTCACATCGATGCGGCGCCGGGTCTGCTTCACACGGCACCGCCCAGCAGTTCGCGGAACCGCCTGGTCAGCGGATAGCCCAGAACCTCCTTGATCGACCGGTTCGGAACATAGCTGTTCGATTGCTTGCCCCGACCCGTCGTCCGACCCAGCAGCACCCAGTTAGCCGCCCGATAACAGGTCCCGCGAAAACGCTCCGGATCGACGAACGTCTCCAGGAAGTAAATCGGATGCCCGTACAGTTTCTCCCAGTCCTCAGAGATCCGCGCCGCCATGCGCCCCAGGATGTGCGAGGCCAGATGCTCCACGCGCACCCATGGCAGGATCAGGAAGCGCGTGTTGTAGGCGATAAAATGGATGCGGCTGCGCCGCGTCGCGGCATCCCAGCCGATGTAGTGGTCGCGGCTGGCCAGGTGGCGCGGCGCCGATGACCAGGCCAGGCAAGCGATGGGCCGACCTCCTGCCCACACCAGATATTTCAGGTGTTCGCCAACCGGCTGTTCATAGCCCAGATAGTGATGTTCCTCCATCAGGCTGTTGAACAGCGGCTCCTGCGCGGTCCGCCGCACCTGCTCGAACTCGAGCGGCTGCAGTTTGCGCAAGCGATCTTCGATGGGTGTCTTATCGATCAGCACCGGCTCCGGCCGGGCTCTGTGTGCAAGCGGATTATGCCGCACGTAATTGACCGGCTGTAGCGTGATCTGGCCGGCCCGCTCCAGCATAAGCAGCATGCCTCGGCACACCATGTCGCGCAACGCGCCATTCGCCTGGCGCCACTGCCAGGCTTCGCACAGACGGACCGACAGCTTGCGGCGGCTCTCCCCGGTGTGGCGCTCGATCAGCGCACGTATATATAGGATGTCTTCCGCGCCGATCTCCCGCCCGCGATATCGGAACTGGCTCATTGCCCAGCAGTATGAAGCGGTCTTTTTTGGAACGCAAGGGAAAAATGCGGCCTTACGCGACGGCGTTCACTCGCCGCCACATCGGCGCGGCGCGCACCCGCGATACATCGCCGGCTGCCATTAGCAACTGCGCCTCATAAGCCTCCAGCGCCTTGGCCGGTGAGTTCGATTCCGGCCACCACCGGAATTTTCCGTGGGAAAGACGCTTTTGCGCCAGCCAGTATCCCTGACCGTCATACGTAAGTACGCGTATCGACGTCCCTCTGCGGCTTCTGAAAACGAAAACACAGCCGCCAATCGGATCCTCAGAAAGCTTCTCCTGGCAGACGCGAACAAGAGAATCGATACCCTTGCGTCCGTCTACGGCCTCGATCGCAACCAGGACGCGCATCTGCGCGGTGATATGAATCATCGCTCCGCTTCCCGCCAGGCGCGAAGCAGGCTTCCCCAATCGGGCGCCCCGGAGCCCTTCCACTGAATGCGCATCTTGCCGCCACTCTGAGACTCGAACTCGATCACGCACTCCGCTCCGGCCGCCGCATAGGGCGCAACCAATTCCACGAATCCCGGCGTTCGAGACGTTTTCTTTTCTGCGATCTCTGTAACGCCTCCGAGCCGGCGCTTCAGTCCCATATAGTCCAGGCGCAGCGGATGCGCTACCGCATTCAGACCATGCTGACCCGCCAGTTCTACCGCCGCACGCCACAGCGCTTCTGGAATCCTAGCCCGATGCGCATGGGAACTGCGAAACTGATCCAACTGGCGTTGCAACTGCACGATGGGCTCTGGAATAGGCTTGTTGCTCTTGTCGTTCAATCTCACCCGACCTCAACGGATATCTGAACGTAACAATGCAACCTACCCGACGTCACGCAGCCCTGCCGAAAACACACGATATTCCCGAAATCGTCAGTGAGCATCTGCTCTGTGGCAAACCCGTGGATCGGCTCGTCTGGAACGATGCCTCTGCGATCAAGGCCATGTCAATCGAACATGAGGAACATTTCCGTCAAGCGATGGCGGCCCGCGAGAGAGCGGGAACGCTGCCCGACCGCCTGAATGAGATGATCCGCGGCTACATGCCGAGCCGTTGCATTCTTACCGCGCTTGAACTCGACATCTTTACCGCCGTCGGGGACGGGGCCAATGCTGACCAGATTGGGACGCGGGTCCACGCGAATGCCCGCGCTGTAGGCATGCTGCTTAACGCGCTTGTCGCTCTCGGACTGCTCTCGAAAACAGGCGACGAATACAGGAATACGCCCGAGTCATCTCGCTTCTTTGTTGAGGGATCAAAGGACAACCACCGCGATGGCCTCCTGCACACAGCCAACATCTGGCATCGCTGGAGTACGCTGACCGAGGTGGTGCGCGGTGGTACCTGTGTTCCGATCGATTACGGCAATACCACCGAATGGACAATCAACTTCATTGCCGGCATGCAGCGCAACTCCAAGGATCGTGCCCCACTTGTAGTGAAGGCCCTGGGCACGACCGGTGTTCGCCGCATCCTCGATCTGGGCGGTGGTTCTGGCGCCTATTCCATCGCGTTCGCCAAGGCTTCTCCTGATGTGAGATGCGAGATCCTTGATCTTCCGGAGGTCGTGCCGCTCACGATGGAATATATCAACAAGGCCGGCGTCTCAGCGCAAGTCAGCCTTCGCGCTGGAGACATGCTGCGCGACGATTTCGGCTCCGGCTATGACATCGTCATGTTGAATGCGATTTGCCATATGTTTTCAGAGGAGCAGAATCAGGACATCTTCCGCCGTGCCCGTCAGGCACTCGCGCCGAATGGCCGCCTGGTTGTGCAGGATTTTATCCTCAATCCCGATAAAACCGGACCTCTACATGCGGCACTTTTCTCGGTGAACATGCTCGTGGGCACCGACGCCGGCGCCAGCTACAGTGAGGTTGAATATACGTCCTGGATGGAAGCGGCGGGGCTCACCGAAGTTAGCCGGATCAAGCTGCCTGGGCCTGGCGACCTGATTGTGGGTCGAGTTGAATAGGGTTTCCATGCTCCCGAATCCCCTGTCATCCAGGAGAAACACCCGCGCAATGGCTCGGCGGCGGAAGGGCCAGGACGTGTCAATGTTGATGCCGAGGTCATTCCTGGTCCGGACCAGGTGCCTCCGTGGTCAACAAGAAAGAACATCTCGCGCGCGTGTGAAGGTTTTGGCCGCAAGCGCTATTTCAACCAATCGAAGCCGGCGCCAACAAGCGGAGATCTTCATCGCGGTGGAGCAGGATGAGTGCGGATGCCTTGAACTGCCTGATCGCGTCCAGTTCGGTGGCCTGAATCCCCAGCGAACCCCGGCCATCGACACTCCATCACTGGCCTGTTTCCTTCAAGCTACTCAGCAGTCCTGAGTACCGCTTGCGTGATTGGTCATTCCTGACCGCGAGGCCCAGGGCCTTCTTCTGACCAACCACTACAAGCAGCCGCTTGGCGCGGGTGATCCCGGTGTAGATCAGATTGCGCTGGAGCAGCATGTAATGCTGCATGGCAACCGGGATGACCACCGCCGGGAACTCCGAGCCCTGCGACTTGTGGATGGTCACCGCGTAGGCCAGCGAGACTTCATCCAGCTCCCCGAAGTCGTAGGTCACTAGCCTGTCGTCAAACCGGATGAAAAGTTCCTGCTCGACGGGATCGATCTTCTCGATAGTGCCGATGTCCCCGTTGAACACTTCCTTCTTGTAGTCGTTCTCCGTCTGAATGACCTTGTCCCGGACCTGGAATCGCCATCCAAACCGCTCTACGGCGGGTTCACCGGGCCGAACAGGATTCAGGGTACCCTGTAGCGCGGTGTTCAACTCGCGGACTCCTATCGAACCCCGGTTCATCGGGCACAACACCTGAATGTCACGAATAGGGTCGAGCCGATGCCCCTTCGGGATTCTGTCTTGAACCAGCCTCACCAAGGTTGCAGCGATCTCTTCGGGCGTATCGCGCTCGATGAAATGAAAGTCGGAGCCGGACCCCGCCGACCGCAGCTCCGGCATCTTCCCCTGACGGATCAAGTGCGCGTTGGTGATGATCTTGCTGTTGGCCGCCTGCCGGAATACTTCGGTCAGGCGAACGACAGATACTACACCGCTCTCGATCAAATCCCGCAAGGCGTTCCCCGGCCCGACGGAGGGGAGCTGGTCCACGTCGCCAACCATGATCAGTGCCGAAGTCCTGGGGAGAGCACGAAGCAGGGCGTACATGAGAAGCACGTCCACCATCGAGGTCTCATCGACGATGAGTAAGTCGCATTCCAGCGGCTTGTCCTCATTGCGGGAGAACCTCCCCGTGGCCGGATCAACTTCCAGCAGGCGATGAATGGTCTTCGCTTCCAGTCCCGTCGTCTCCGTGAGTCGCTTCGCCGCTCTCCCAGTGGGTGCGCAGAGCAGGCACTTCACTTTCTTGGCCCGGAGGATGAGCAGGATCGAGTTCACCAAGGTGGTCTTACCCACACCGGGACCGCCGGTGATGATGACGACCCGGCTGCTCAGCGCGGTCTTCAACGCCTCCCGCTGGCTCGGAGCGAGGGTCTTTCCGGTCTTCTTCTCACACCAGGCGACGGCCTTTTCGATATCGATCCTCGGGTAGGTGATGCCGGCAGCGGCCAGCCGCTTGATCTTCGTTGCAATGGCAACTTCCGCCTTCCTCAAGTGTGGCAGGAAGACCAGTGGTTCGCCCTCGATCTCTTCGAGCAGGAGAGACCCACTGGTCAGCATCTGCGACAGGGCCTGCTCGATGGTCTCCACCGGCACTTCCAGCAGTTTCACTGCCGCCGCCTTCAGCTTCTCCAGTGGCAGAGCGCAATGACCCTCGGAGGTTGCCCCCAGCAGTACGTTGTCCATTCCGGCCCGGGCCCTGTTTTGCGAGTCTTTGGGAATCCCGACGCTCTGGGCGATCTGATCCGCGGTGGCGAATCCGATCCCATGGATCTCCTTTGCCAGGGTGTACGGGTTCTCCTGCACCGTTTGGATGGCCAGATTCCCGTAGGTCTTATAGATGCGAACCGCTCGCCCGGTACTGACCCCGTGGCTGTGGAGGAAAAGCATGATCTCGCGAATCTGTATGCCTTCCTGCCAAGCAGTAGCGATCCGTTCGCGGCGCTTTGGGCCGATACCATCGACAGACTCCAGGTCGGCGGGGTTGCTCCCAATAACATCCAATACTCCCGCGCCGAAGTGTCCGACCAGCTTCTTTGCCAGGACAGGCCCGACTCCCTTTACGAAGCCGCCGGCCAGGTACCGTTCGATACCCTCGCTGGTGGTTGGAGGGACGGCTTTCAAAACCTGGGCCTTGAACTGAAGACCGTGCTCTTTATCCCGGACCCACCAGCCTGCGGCAGTCAGCCACTCCCCGGCGCTCACCGACGGCAAGGAACCGAGGACTGTCACCAACTCTCGCTGTCCCCGCACCTTCACCCGGAGCACCGCGAACCCGCTCTCCTCATTGAAGAAGGTGACCCGTTCCACGAGGCCGGCAATCTCTTCTGAGGGGGTCCGCGGCTGTGGAAATGAATGGCTCATCCTAGTTGAAGTCTATGCGCTTGAAGCTGACATCAGCAGTGCGAGTCGGTCTCAGTTGCCACACCAACCATCGAGCAACGACCACGATTGCGCAGGCGAGTCCAGTACGGTGAAAAATCGCTCGGTTTTTCGACCGCAAGTGTAACGTTGGTCTTGGAATACCCATCAGGAGCGGTACAATTCGAGCGAATCGGTGCCCAAAAGGGAGATTCCGGCTTAGACGAGCAATTGTGACTGGCTTTTCACACCGGCGCGTTCAATACTTACGACGTAAACGCATCGCTCCTGCTTAGAGCCCAAATGGGGGGGCTTTGCCTGAGTGATGCGCACAAAGAGGCCGGATCTGCGCCCGTTTGGCGTCCGCGTGATTGCGCACCCTATTGCGTGTTTAGGAAGAGGAGTCATGAAAATCCTGATGGGAATCGACGATTCGAAGTCCTCGAAGAACTTGGTTCGCGCTCTTGTCACCCAGTTTCGGACTGAGAACGCAGAGATTCTCGCTTTGCACGTGCTGGAGCCAGTTGAGCCCGTGGCGCCACCGGAAATGGCGCAAGGTTACGCTCCAGAGTTGGAAGACCAGAAGAAGCCGGCCTTTATACTGCTGGAGCGAATCGCGGACGAGTTGCGCAAGGCGGGATTCAGCGTACAGACGTCTGTTGTAATAGGTGATGTCAGAGAGACCGTTATCGAGACAGCGGTTGAATGGCATGCTGATCTCATCCTCGTTGGCTCACATGGGAAGCGAGGCATCCGGAGTTTCTTGCTGGGAAGCGTGGCGGAATCTGTTGCTCGCCATGCTAAATGTTCCGTAGAAATTGTCCGAATGTAAACGAACAATCGCTCAAGTATCGTAAGTTGAGACAATTGGCTCGCCTCGCGTGGCGTTGTGACTTTGCACCATTGAGGCAGGACTAGGGGTTCTAATCCACGCCTGGTCTCTGGAATGTTTGTGGGGGCATGCCCGACAAAGAAGACAGTGTCTCTTGAGCGTCACAGTGCTGAAGGTTCAACAGACTTCAAGCAGGACGGCAACCACAACAGGTTCAGTTCACCGTCGCCCCGCCGCAGCACCGCTTGTACTTCTTCCCGGAGCCGCAGGGACACGGATCATTCCGCCCGGCTTTAGAAACATCGCGCCGTCGTTTCGACGAGAATGTGGTGTCTGTGTAGACTTCTCGATGTTCCCGGAAATACCGATACGCCCCCAACAGCCCCGCTGCCATCAGCACGATGACTTCTTCGCGCTTCTCGGGGCTGATCGGCTCGGGCCGCATCTCCGGGTCTGGGTCGTGCTCGTGGCAGAGCATCATCATTGGGATCAGGCACCCTCCGTGCTCCTCATCGTCAACCAACTCTGCCCAGCCATCGTGGCGCAGGGCTGTGCCGTGCATGAAGCCGCGAGCCCAGTCGTTGCCATGCACCATGCCATCCTTGTCTTCAAGCAGCAGCGGAACGTAGACCCCCCCCTTGAATAGCGTCCCGGCGATATCGTTCCAGTGCCGCATCATGAGCCCGAGGATTTCGTTCGCCTCGTCGAGGCTGGTGAACTCGCAGGTGTCCGCTATCTCGCCGCCGAAGACTTCTCGGTAGTATTCGCTCGGCATCACGGCCTCCGGTCCCGCAATGAGGGCAGCGAAGAACCCGTCGAGTGCTTCGACGTTCATCGCCCTGCCGCTTTTGCAGTTCCTGAGGAAGTCGCCGAGGCGGTCAAGCTCGGCGTCCGTCAAAGGCTCGTTCTGGGTGAAGGTTCTCATCGCATATCCAAATGTTCGCAGCGACAGTTTACGATACAAACATCTATTCGCTGCGGTCTTGTTTCCCCATGCGGCGGTGATGGCAGGCAGCCCAGATGAAACTTAAGCTCAAGGCACGCGTCAACCGCTCAGATGCCCGGACGATCCGGCACGCCCTTGAGCAACTGTCCGCGCAGGGTTCGGTCAGGAGAGATGGCGACGAGTTCGTTGTCGAAGCCGAGATGGAAGGAGCCAGCGCGAAAGAACTAAACCGCACGCTGCTTTCTGCCCTGAGAAAGGTCGAGAAGCGGACGACGCTCCGTGCGGAATGGGCTTCCGGCGACACGACCGAGCGTTTCTTTGATTACGTCATCAAGAAGACAATCAAGGGCTCCGGATGAGCCCTCGCACCTGCCTGTTGACCTCCTCAGGTCGTATCCGGCTGAAGAAATGAAGGCGTGGAAGGTGAGCAGGGCGGTGGGGGCTGTGCGGAATAATCGACCTGAGTTGATTGAGCCTGTTTGATCTGGAAGTGCCGTCGGCGACGACGCTTTCCCAACGAAGGCCGGAACCCCACCCTGATTTCCGTCCCGCTTTTTCACCGCCCACTTTCCGGTGCAAATCTCACTCAGACGTCGAATCTATGCAGAATCCTCGGGTCATCCTTCCCTAACCAATTTGGTTGCGTGTCAGAAGGAGGACACTCAATATGCAATATCGATACGCTTGGGCCGCAGCGATTACGCTCGTGGTCATTCTTGCGGGTTGCAAGCAGGCTCCGCCGCCCGCCCCAGACACCCATGACGCGGACGTGAAGGCGATTCGCGATCTTGAAGCCGCCAACGTACAGGCGTTCGCCGCCAAGGATATCGACAAGATCGGCGCATTTTATGCCGACGACGCGTCTGTTTTCTTACCGGATGCCCCCGTATTCAGCGGAATGGCGGCGATCAAGACCGCCATAAAGCCGCAACTAGGGGATAAGAATTTCTCCCTCACCTTCGCGTCGGACAAGGTGGAGATTGCGAAGTCAGGAGACCTTGGCTACGCTCAGGGCAGCTTAACCTACACCATGACCGCTCCCAAGACAAAGAAGGTGCTCACGGGAAAAGGCAAGTACGTCACCGTCTACAAGAAGCAGGCCGACGGCGGATGGAAGGCTGTTGCGGACATCTGGAACGAGGACGCTCGACCGTCGCCCGCAAAAAAGCACCGCAGGTGACTCACCCGCTTGATGATCGAGCTATATCCCCAAGTTCGATGCTCACTATAGCTCCTGCGTCTTTCCGTTCCCTTGAAGTAGAGCGACGGCAAAGCAGACCAATGTCGCGGCGACGCAAAAGGGGATCGCCCAACCAAGCCAGGAAGGCCAGCTTCTTGGCGTGGACTGGGGATCGGGCTGGGAATGTAGATCGGGCTGGTCTGGCATCGTTTTCTTCCTCCGATCGTTCACTTGAAGGTTCGCGAAGCATCATAGCTCTGTAACCTTGCCGCCGCAATGGGGCCTCATGTGGCGCCTGGTGCCCCTCGTGTACAAGCTCATTTACTGACCCTGTACACTCACCCTCTGTCGCCCGCTGGCGCGTTTGCTCCGATGCCCCTCGCAAAAGACTCGGGTAGACCGGAGAGTGCGGTTTCCTAGACACAAGAGCCGGGTATTGCAGTTCCATGCAGGCAGGGAACCCTTGGTCTTCTTGTCCCGGCAAATGCTCTGCCGGGCAACCGAGGGTATAGTGGATCAAGAAAACAATCTGGAAATTCTTGTTTGGAGCTTATTCGGAAAGGGTGGTGCAAATGTGCACAAAATTGCTGTAAAGCTAAATATGCTCGGGGCGATCTTATTCACAGCGTGGGCGGTTTACGCGATGGTCCAAACGGCAAGGGCGATTCGTGCTGCTCGATTAAAGAAGATCTACCCTTGAAGCGATGATTTGAAATGAAGTCTTGGCCTCTGTCGACTGCGATGAGCCATGCGATAGACGAGTCGTTCGATTTGGCGCATGAGATATTTAATCGGGTGTTTCGGAAAGTTCCCGACCGGGTGAAGGGAGGATGAGCCATGTGCGGACGATACGGCAGACGGGCGGAAATGCAGCGGATTGCTGAATGGTTGCAGACGCATGAAGTTGGTCGAGCCTATTTGACCGCAGCAAATCGCGGACGGAATGCGTTACCTTTAGAGAAGGTTTAGCTAAGAGGTGGCAGCAGCCATGGACGAAGACCCGAAGATGAGCGAAATGACACCGCGAGGGAGAAAAACAGCAGTGGCCTTTGAACCGGAAGATTGGGTGGCGTTGGGGGTGGCTTTTTTGGCTCTCGGTGCGCTTGTGGTTGCGGTGATTGCGACGAAAGCTGCGCCGGGGAAGGCCACCCCTGCCGCAACGCGGTAGCGCAGATGCAAGAACGCAAGCAGTTCGTCGTCACCTGCAAAGACTGTCACCAGGCTGTCCCCTCCGGGGCGAGGGAGTTCCCGTTCCATTCAATAGAAGTAACCTGCCCGCTGTGTGGGAAGCAGCGCCGGTACCTGCCTTCCGAGGTCATACTGGGCCGGCCGAATGAACTGGTGGCGAAGAAACAACGGGCATGATCCTCTTCGGGATCACCGTGTTCGTGTAGTACACGGCTTTTAGCCCACACATAGACCTGCACCGCTCTTTGAGCGGTCCGGCTTTGCGATCGTACCTAGGATTCTCCCCGAGTACCTCTACCGCTTCCTCGACTTCAACTTGATCATCTCTCCATCCACAGCGAACCTTCCATACCCATGATGGTGGATGGTCTTCGGATGCTTCTGCGCCGGATCCGTCCAGGCTTTGAGTACTTCCAGGATGAAGAGGTTGAACTCGTTGACGAACCGGGTATCGACTACCTTGCACTCTAGGTTAGCGAAGCACTCAGCCACCAGAGGTGGCGCCACACGCTCGGCTGGCGCCGGCGTCAGACCGAACCTCTTGAATTTGTCCACATCACGCCCCGAGCAGTTGCCGACTCCCACGACTTTCGAAGCCAGTTTCAGCGCTGGGATGGCAATCACACACTCCTTCGTTGCCCGAAGTGCAGCAAAACTGTAATTCGCGTTACTGACAACACAGGCAATCAACGGCGGCTCAAACTCGACCATCATGTACCAGGACAACGTCATGATGTTGGCGTGGCCTTTGCGATCGGTCGTCAGCAGGACCACTGGACCCGGCTCGAGCAACTGGTAGACGTTCGATAGAGGCAGGTCTTTCATAGTTGTAGGTGCTCCTCAACCCGGTTCACCGAGAGGATCAAGCGCCTTCCATTCTAGGCGAGGCTGATCGGTCGGAAGAAAAATAGTCAAGGCTACCGCGACCGTTGGCCGCGGTGCCTGCATCCGACTTCCGCCACAACGCTTCGTCCATCTCTTACCCCACCAAGTATTGCTCTTGGTCTCCGCACTTGAAGCGATCGAATTAATGGCCAGGACAAACTTGTAAAGTAGATTTATTCTTCGAAACCAGTCGACAGTAATAAATCCCGGTTACTCATCCTACGTGACATAAATCACAACACGCTCGCTCCTTCTCTGCGATGGACGAATAGGCGTGACGTACATCACAAATCTCGGGCTGCTATGAGCCTGTCCTTACTCAACTTCGCAACAGCAGCTTTCACAATAACTTAACTGGCCGGACCGCGCCTCACGAATATCTGACTCGCTCAGGTTCGGAGTTACAATAAGGAATCTTCAGAAGGCAAATCACTGTTCGCGGTTGACTTCGAGCAGGCTGGATCTGTCGAAGAGGAGCGCCGGGCGCGTTCTCCGGGGTGACAGGTCACAGTGATTCTCCGAAGGATGCCGATGATCAGTGCCGGGTAACTGGGCCATGGCTGAGAATCAATCCGGAATTTCTATCCTCATCGCATCCCATAGGGCGATGGCGCGTGAATCGTATGCACAGGCGCTGAATCATCACACAGGCCTTCGCGTGGTGGCTTGCGCGGCGACGCTGGAAGAGACTCTGCAGGCCATTCGGACGAAAAAGATAGACGTCGCCCTGATTGCCTCAGAGCTTGCGGACGGCTCAATGAGCGGTCTGTTGGCAATATTCCAGATCAATAAAGCTCACCCGCAAGTGAAAACGGTGCTGCTCTTCGAACCCTCCGCAGACCATCTCATCGTGCCTGCATTTCGCGCCGGCGCAAAAGGTGTTTTTTGTCCCGCGGAGGATGGAATCAAAAAGCTTTGCCGCTGCGTGAAGCGTGTCCACGAGGGGCAAGTGTGGGCGTCGAGTGCACAGCTTCTCCAGGTCTTGGAAGCCTTATGGGCGTCTGCGGCGCCACATGTCGTTGACGCGACCGGTGCGGGCCTACTGACGAAACGCGAAGAGGATATTGCCCATCTTGTTAAAGGGGGCCTGACGAACCGCCAGATTGCTCACGAACTGCACTTAAGCGAACATACGATTGCGAACAATCTCTTTCGAATCTTCGATAAGCTTGGTGTTTCCACGCGGGTTGAACTCGCGTTATACACATCAAATACTTCATCGTGGGTCGCAAACGCAGCTCAGAGTGAGCAATCTTCGAAAACAGATTTCCACAAGCGAACACACAGGCAATCAGTCTCCCGTCAGTAGCGGCTGCCTGACATTATGTTCGGAGCCATTGCTTAGCTTCCAGTTGAGACCGCACAAGGCCCGATTCTTCCTCTGACTCGTGCACCTTTTGTCTCGGTATGATCTCTCGCGCTGCAGACGCCAAATGATAGAAAACAGATTCAAACACTGAAGTCGAACCTAGTGAGGTGACTCCTTCGTGGCCATCCAGACTCGCATCTGTGTGCGTGAGACGAATAGGTAAGTTCTACCCTACTGAATGAGGGCATAATATCCCTGGTCAATCTTAGTAAAGTCTAATCATCAGTCAATATATAAGTGAGGCGGAGTCTACCGGAGCATTTCTTTCTCTTGCGCCAATGTCTCCTTCGTTCTACTTTGCTGCTAATCACCATTAATCTTTACTGCTGAGTGTGTGAGATCTCCGCTCTCGTGAGTGTGGAAAATGACGGCTTTCTATCTGGACCGCGCGAAGCGATTTGAAGTTGCCGTACCCGTCACCTTCTGGTGGGAGAGTCCGAAAGGACCGACTAAGTCCGGCAAGGGGGTTACCAAGAACATCAGTAACTCCGGAGTTCTAGTGACGGCGAGTGAATGTCCGCCCTCAGGAGTACGAATTCAACTGAACGTTCGCATGCCGCGGCTCGGAGGCAAGGGTTATGGGATGGAGCTGCACGGAGAAGGCACAGTAGTGCGCGTCGAAGGCGACGCTACTGCCGGCTCCGGCGCTCGGCCGAAGGGATTTGCTGCTTCGGTGCATTTCTATCCGGAGCACATAGATTCTCCAGAGCAGAAGCGTTAGTGTCGCACTGGAGTTTCTAAGAAAAGAAGAAGGTTGTTACGTGCACTCGAGAGTGCAGGTGCAACCTACTTGTCAATTGCTCTGTGGGAAACAGGGTTTGCGACTGAGGATGGCGAAGCTATATGTGGAGCACAAGAAAGCGCGACTCGAATAGGATGCAGCGATTCGACCCCGGCGCCGAAATGGTTCGCGGCATACACCGCAACGCACCACGAGAAACACGTGCACCAGGCGCTAGCCGATCGTCAGGTCGAGTCATTCCTTCCCTTGTACAGCACCCGTCGGCAATGGAAAAAGAGGCTCCCAGAAACAGTTCACTTACCTCTGTTTCCAAACTATGTATTCGTCCGTATCTCGCGTCGAGAGCGAACTGCAGTTCTCGGCACTCCCGGTGTCTTTTCGATCGTCGGCTCGGCGCGCGAACCGTGGCCCGTGCCCGATCCTGACATCGAAGCCATCCGTCTTGGCTTGCAGACGCGCAAGATCGAGCCGCATTCCTACCTGACTGTGGGCGAAAGAGTGCGAATCAGGGCTGGAGTCATGACCGGTGTGGAGGGAATATTGGTCCGCAAGAAGAACGACTTCCGCGTGGTCCTTTCACTGGATGCGATCATGCGGAGCGTAGCAGTGGAAGTCGATGCCGACGATATCGAACCGGCTAGCACCTTCGCCAAGCTTCACGCTATCCCCTGGGCGGCGCAGGCTGAGCGGGAGACTCCGCCGGCTCGGGCGCGGCTCGGGCGTTCGCCATATGTCTCAGTTGGTCTGGTGCATCACTAAGGTGGTCCGCTGGCAATGGCGCTGCCGATGAGCCAGTGGCGATAGTGGTCTATGAACTCGGAAGGAGAGTTCATGCATTCGATGCAGAGTTCGAGCAACTTTCGCAGGGACTTCCCGGAGTCTTGCGATCAGGCCAGTCATTATGAGGAGAAGTAGCATGAGAAGCGTTCAGACAAGAACTGGAGCTGGTTTCGTCTTAGTGGTGCTAACTGCCTTCTGCGCGGTTGCTCAGCAGCCGGCAGCGACCGCCAAGAAACTCGATTCCGGGTATGTTCTCGGGCCGGATGACCAGATTGTGATCCGTGCTATCGACTCCCCGGAGATTTCCGATAAACCCTTCCTCATCGGACTGGACGGGAACATCACATTACCGCTCATCGGACGGGTCGAGGCGGGCGGCCTCACCGTCGAGCAACTCGAGACGACGTTGAACACCCGGCTCAAGAAATACGTGCAAGATCCGCAGGTTTCAGTGACGGTGATGGAGTTCCGAAGCCAGCCGGTCTCCGTCTTCGGCGCAGTTACCAAACCAGGAGTAGTTCAACTCCGAGGTCCGAAGACGCTCTATGAGGTCCTCTCGATGGCGGGCGGTACAAGTGAAACTGCGGGCTCCACCCTTACGGTCACACGTCGCCGCGAGAACGGCGAGATTCCTCTGCCTGGTGCCACGATAGATCCTACCGGACAATTCAGCACGGCTGAGCTCAACGTGCAAGAGATTCTAGAAGGAAAGAACCCGGCGGCAAATATCCAGATCAAGCCAAATGACACGATCTCTGTCTCCGAGGCGAACTCGAACATGATCTATGTCGTGGGTGACGTGCAGCATGGAGGTGCGTTCACTCTCGGCGGCCGCCAAAAGATTTCCGTGCTTAGGGCGTTGTCTCTCGCGGGCGGACTCGGACGCACGGCAAGGCCTGATAAGGCGAGGATCATTCGGGGTTCTCCGGGGGAGGCGCAACCGACAGAGATTCCTGTAAATCTCAAGCAGATATTCGTGGGAAAGGCGGAGGATGTCGCGTTGCTGCCCCAAGACGTCCTCGTCGTTCCTACGAGCAGCCGTAAGACGTTTGTAATCGACACTGTTCCATCGGTAGTATCCGCTGCTGTTTACGGTGCGATCTACCATTTTTGAGGATTCTATATGGAAGACGAAACCGAGGAGAGACCTATGGAACTGCTAGTACACGAGCATGAAAACAGCAATCTGCCAGCGCGGCAGCAGTACATAGGACTGCCGTCCTCAGCATTCATCGAGCAGCCTGGCCCCGGCCCGCTACTCGAGTACATGAATATCATCCGACGTCGAAAGCGTGCTCTGATTCTCATAGCTTTGCTGGGCCTTTTCATCTCGCTTTTGCTCACGCTTCCACAGAAGTCGATCTACCAAGCTCGAGCTTCCGTTGAGATTCGAACCCTTAATGACAATTTTCTCAACATGCGCGAAATCAACCCCACCAGCCCCGCCGCTGATGAAGGCGGTGCAGGCGCGCCCCAATATGATCTCGAGACAGAGGTAAGAATCCTGCAGAGCGACTCAGTTCTCGAGCGGGTCATTAGCAAGCTCCATCTCGAGGATAAGCTAACTGCGGAGAAAGACCGCGGCCTTTTCTCCGCCTGGCGCACCGCACTAAGTCTGCTCCAATCCAAGCCGCTCTCACCCCAGCAAGAGGCTCTGGATTTGGTTACTAGGAATCTCAAAGTGAAAACCGACCCAAACACTCGGCTTGTCGAGATCCTTTACGACTCCAAGAATCCGCAACTCGCCGCCGACGTTGTTAACACATTGACCACCGAGTTCATCCAGCAAAATCTTGAGGCGCGTTCGAAAGCAACGCAGCAAACAGAAGAGTGGCTCACCGGCCAGATGGAAAATGTCCGGATCAAGCTCGAGAAATCCGAAGATGAGTTACAAAGCTATGCACAGACTTCCGGTCTGCTGTTCACCTCACAAAAGGTAGGTTCCGAGGTTCTCGAGGACAATGTCGCTGAAGAGAAGTTGCGGCAGCTTGAAGAGCAACTCTCGATCGCGCACGGCGACCGTGTTGCCAAGCAATCTCTATGGGAGTCGGCCTCCACCGCACCTCCCGAGTCGCTTCCCGAGGTACTTGATGACAAAACCTTGGAAGATTACCAGGTAAAGCTCACTGACCTTCGCCGCGAGCTTGCGGCCCTTTCATCCACCTTGACGCCGGCCAACCCATCAGTAATGAAAGTTCAGGACCAGATAACCTCTCTGGAGGCTGCCCTCGAAAAGGAACGCACGAATGTTGTTCAGCGCGTCAAGAATGAATATGAGGCCAGTTATCGCCGGGAGAATATTCTTGCGGCGAGCTTCGCCTCCCAAGCGCGGCTCGTGTCAGATCAAGCCGCTAAAGTAGCCCATTACAACATTCTCAAAAGCGATGTCGATACCAACCGCCAGCTTTACGACTCTATGCTTCGGGACGCCCAGGAAGCCGGAATGACCTCCGCTCTTGGCGCTAGCAATGTTCGCGTGGTAGATCCCGCCACGCCCCCGGAACGTCCCTACAAGCCGAACTTTATCTTGAATTCCGTGCTGGGTCTCCTGGCCGGAGTCTTGTTCGGCCTTGTTTTCGTCGTGATGCGCGAGCGGACCGACCGAAGTATCCAGACCCCGGGTGAGGCTACTTCATCTCTTGGCCTACCGGAGTTGGGAGTAATCCCCGCACTGAATGTGGAACGCAGCCAGTTCTTCGCTTACTACCAAAAAGAAAAGGCAAATCAGGGCAGTGAAGTAAAGCAAAACGCACGATCTCCGCGGGTCGAATTGATTACCTCGAAGAGATACCCCTCGCTTTTAGCCGACTGCTTCCGCTCCGCAGTGACCTCGATTCTCTATATCGGAGAGAATGGCAACCGACCAAGAGTTATCGCTGTGACTAGTGGAAGACCGGGGGAGGGAAAGACGACGGTGGCCAGCAATTTGGCGCTAGCGTTAGCCGAAATCGGCTCGTCCGTTCTCCTGATCGATGGTGATCTGCGCAAGGGGCGGCTCCACGAACTTTTCCATGTGTCCAACTCGTGGGGGATGAGCAACCTGCTCGCGGGGGAGAAGCTGCCCCAAGACCGCACGAAGATGTATTTCCAGACTTCCTATTCACACCTGTTTTTGTTGCCTGCGGGGTCAACACCATCGAGTATCTCAGGTTTACTGCATTCACCAAGAACATTGGAGTTTCTGAATGAGATGCGAGAGACGTTCCATACGGTCATCATCGATACGCCGCCGATGCTGCAGATGCCCGACGCACGGGTACTCGGGCGAGTTGCGGATGGCGTCATTCTAGTGGTGCGCTCAGCTCAGACCACGACAGACGAAGCGTCTACAGCAGCTCAACGGCTAGCGGAAGACGGAACGCGCATACTGGGAACGATCTTGAACGAATGGGATCCACGGAAACCGAGCCATGCCGGATATGGTCCTGTGTATCGCTACGATTATACGGTGCGAACTTAGGCTACCTGGAGCACCCGATGAAAACAAAACCTGTAAAAGTTTTAATAGTAGGTGCCGATAGGGTCGTCGGCGGTCTGACGCAGTATGTTCAAACAATCGAACGCCTTGTGAACCGACAAGCAGTCGAACTCCACGTCGTCGTTTCTGGCGACAAACCGCAATCTGGAGCGCCTCTCTTCGACACGGTGATGAAGCACGTCTGCCCTATAAAATACTCGCTCCTGTCCCTGCCATTACGCGTACTGCGTCTGCGTCGCCTGTTGAACCGCCATTCCATCGACGTGCTGCATCTGCATACGGCCAGAGGCGGATTAGTCGGGTGTCTAGCCGCTACGGCCAAGTCCGTCGCGGTTGTTTATACCGGCCACGGTTGGAGATTTGAGCAGAAATCAGGAATGTTAGCGCGAGTCTCTTTTCTATTTCTTCGAACGCTATATTTGTTCGCGGGCCAATGTGGTGACGTTCCTTACCAACAGCGAGAGGGATTTCGGCGTCAGCAAGAAACTGGTTAAGGCTGACAAGGCAGTCGTCATTCCTACTAACATTTGCATCGAACCCTTTACCTCTCGGAACAGAACCGAGGCCGCCTGTCAAAGGTCTGCGCTCGGCATTCCCCAGGAGGCGCCTGTCATCGGGATGGTAGGTAGTCTAGATGAGCGGAAGGATCCTATAACTTTTCTTTTCACTGCGGTTCGAACCTTGGCAAGGTTTCCAAATGCTTATTTCCTCTGGGTTGGTGATGGCCCGCTTCGATTCCAAACTGAAACCCTTGCGTCACAGCTCCATATCGCGGATCGCTTTATTCTTACGGGACGACGACCGTACAGTTCTGTTCCTGCTCTATTGTGGACAATGGACATCTTCCTCTTCCCTTCTCGCGCAGAAGGCTTTCCGTTGGCGCTTCTCGAAGTTCAGGCAAGCAGGACGCCCATTGTGGTTGCTGATTTTTCGCTCGTCGAGGAGATCATCCAACACACCAAGACCGGGTGCATCTTCCCGCGAGGAAATGCCGATCAAGCAGCGGCGTATATTGAACTGTTACTGACAGACTCCGACATCAGGGGCCGGATCGTCGCCGCGGCGTACGAGCAGGTGCTTACAAAGCACTCGCAGCCTTCTGCAATGGTACAGAAGTTTGAGGAGATATATACCCACTGCTTCTCGGTGCCCTGCTTTTAGCGCCTGACACTCGTTCAACAAAATGGAATCGAACGTGACACCGTCGCACTACAACAAAAGGAATACATCATTTGTGAGCTCACTTCGGGGATTCTTGACTGCGCTCTATGCTTTCAACCAATATGAGCGCGATCAGTGGATTGAGCGACAGGCTGCTGGAATCAAGCCGGGCAGTGTGGTGCTGGATATTGGTGCCGGATCTTGTCCGTATCGTTCACTCTTTTCGCAAAGTACCTACAAAACTCAAGATTTTGCCCGATTGCAGGATCTCCAATTGCTTGGCAAGGAGGGATATGGGCATATTGATTATGTGTGTGATGCAACCTCGATTCCAGTCGAAACCGCGTCGGTTGACGTTGTGCTGTGCACCGAGGTTCTGGAACATGTTCCAGAACCCATCAAAGTCATACGCGAAATCGGCAGGCTGGTTAAGCCGGGTGGAACGGTCTTACTGACGGCTCCCCTTGGCTCAGGCTTACACCAGACGCCCTTTCACTTTTACGGAGGATATACACCGTTCTTTTACCGGCGTTTTCTCGAGGAATGCGGATTCGAAAATCTAGAAATCGAATGCAATGGAAACTTCTTCAAGCTCTATGCGCAGGAGGCCCTGAGATGCGTGATACGTTCCTCCCCGTTCAAACTCAAGGCAGGCATAGTCGCTCGTATTCTCTGGCTGCCGCTTTGGATCGCTTTCTCATGCTGGACAACTCTCGCCACGCCGATCTTCCATCTGTTTGACAGGTTTGACCATTTGAATGACTTTACGGTTGGTTACCACGTCCGGGCGACAAAACAATCAAACTGAACCGGTGATTGGCCAGAGTCTCCAATCTCCTTGCAAGATTGAGACAGGGGCGCCCAGCACGATTTTTCGGCTTGACAGAACTCCTGATTCCTGACCGTATCGGCTCACGATATTCCACCCAACAAGGTTGACAGATTGTGGTTGCTGATTTTTCGCTCGTCGAGGAGATCATCCAACACACCAAGACCGGGTGCATCTTCCCGCGAGGAAATGCCGATCAAGCAGCGGCGTATATTGAACTGTTACTGACAGACTCCGACATCAGGGGCCGGATCGTCGCCGCGGCGTACGAGCAGGTGCTTACAAAGCACTCGCAGCCTTCTGCAATGGTACAGAAGTTTGAGGAGATATATACCCACCGCTTCTCGGTGCCCTGCTTTTAGCGCCTGACACTCGTTCAACAAAATGGAATCGAACGTGACACCGTCGCACTACAGCAAGGCATCCGAAGACTCTCCAAATATGGGAAGCAGGAGGGGCATTCTCGATCGACGCCGAATGCCTACGCCGCGTCTCCGTAGCCATGAGTGCGGGCTTCCCTGGGGGCTCCCATGTGCATATATCGTGTTGCTTTATTTTCGCAACATTTTACGTGTCGAAATCTCCAGAGAGTTCACTGAGGCCATAATCATTATCGTGCTTCTTACGAGTGTGGCAGCCTTCGCAACTCGATCTGGCCCACTGCAATTTCAGCGTTCATGGGCTCAAATCTGTTGGGCGCTCTTGTTTCTGGGATTGATTTTTCTCTCGGCTTTTGCCGCTGATACGACCCCGGCCGCGATCATGGATTCGCTATACCATGTCGTCTCAGCTTTTCTCACTTTCTGGGTATTCTGCGAACTCTCCCGGACGCGCCGCGGGGCCACTGCACTTGCTGTCACTCTCACGGTTTGCGCGGCCGCCAATGTGGGCGTGGGACTCTGGGGGGCCGTCACGCATCACAACCTTCTTGCTTTTGGGCCAGCCTCGGTTCTGTATGCCGATTCTTTTGGCTTTGATGCCTCTAATGGCAGAAGCGGCGGAATGATCGGCGAAAACTACACTGGACTTTTTGATATTCCCATGATCATCGCGGGTTTGGTGTATCTGCGGCGGAGAAACCGTCGATGGCTGGGAATCCTGCTGGTTCTCCTTGGCGTCGGCGGCGCTGTCGTAAGCGCTTCGCGCGCCTCAGTATTGTGTGTTTTCATTGCAATCGTTACCTTCGCAGCTCTCACTCTACATAAGGTCAGACTTGGATCTTTAATTGGCGCGGCGACTGTATTGTTCTTCATAGTCTGTGCTGGTTTGCTTGCCTACCGTGTCTACCTTGAACAATTACCAGCCTCCACTCGGCACGGTATCAACTCACGCTTCAGCGTTGCGGGAACTCTAGGTGATTCGCGCAGGGCACTCCTCGAGCGATATGCCGTTGAGGTGCTTAGCCGACCCGTCTTGGGCCATGGGCCAGGTTATATAAAAGGAATGGGCGACTTGGAAGTTGTCGGAAATGCCAGAATCTTTATCGGTAATCAAATCCCGCATAACTCCTTCATCGATGTCGCGCTTGAGTTCGGTATTCCGGCCTTAATCATGTTCGTCATTGCAATGTTCCGGCCGTTGGCAGCCTTCACATTCGCTCGAGGCAACAAACGTCTGGCCTTTCTGTACGCGTGCTTCCTAGGCATGTTGATTCCCCTGTTCACACTTAGTAATCCGTTTCTGCCGATCGTCTGGGCCATGGCCGGGGCTGTTGTTGGTGCAGTGGGCTACGAGCGACAACGCTTGTCGCCCGGCCGGCAGGTCATCTCGGAAATCAAGACTTACGCAGAATCGACGCATCGGCGAGTCCGGCCCCTTTCTCGGCTTCCTTTATGCTCTTAGTTCCCCGTGATTCTACTGCTCGCGAGCCGCGCTTGACGGACACCAAAGGCCCTTCCTTGTGCGAGTCGCAAAGAAATGAAAGAGATCAATCTACTCGCTTATAAGAAGAAAGTGTTTCCCCCCAATGTCGGCAGGAGAAATCGGTCTTAGCAGAGGCGAGAGAGACAGTCTGTTGCAAAACCCGGGTGCCAAAGGGACTCATTCTATTCATGTCCGTGCGGATCACCCAATAGCCGCAGGCGCGGCGACGGAAAACTCCCTCCCCATGTCAGCAAACGGCAAGAAAGGGGTACAAGGATGCTGTTTACGAGTTCAAAAGGAACTTCCCGATCAATGGTTAAGCCTCTTCGGGAAGCGGCCAAATCGTTTGCCTTCAAACACACACAGCTGGGTGCACCCCGTTATCCGTACAATGCGGAACCAATACAACTCGCCACGCTGATTTTAGAACTTGAAAGGCTTAAGGAAGTTGACGGCAATGTCGTTGAAATCGGTGTTGCGCGAGGTATGACTACAAGGTTTTTATGCCAACACATAGTGAGCCAGAGGCTTGAGTCTACGCTTTCATATTACGCGATTGACACATATGACTCATTTACAAGTGATGATCTAAACTTCGAAATCGAACAGAGGGGGAAGTCTCTTTGCGATTTAAAGGCGTTTGGCTATAACGACTATGAGAAATGGAAAAGGCACTTTGCCGACTTCCCGTTCGTCAAGCCAATCAAATCCGATTGTTCAGTGTTTGACTACAGAAAGATATGCCCCATCAAACTGTCGTTTTTGGACGTCGATTTGTATCTCCCAACGAAGAAGACTTTACCAGCGCTATACTCATCGACCGTCAATGGCGGCGTTATACTTGTCGACGACGTTCAAGACAACTCAACATATGATGGCGCTTACCACGCTTATATGGAGTTTTGCGCCGAACAAGGTATCGAATCGAAGATTATTGGGAATAGATGTGGCGTGATTCACAAGAAGTAGAACCCAAGCAAGACGCTTGTGAAGGCGGACGGGCATTCACAGGTCAACGACCATTTCTGCCGCACGGCCTCTGCCTTTGTGCAATCCTCCATTTTGGTGCTCCTGCTGAGGAGCACGAGCCACGCTAAAACCCTAAAACAAGCTTGGATTGTAGCGCCGCTGCTCATTACCGGCAATGAGGCGGAATCTTCTCTGTAGAAACACCTTATATCTGAACAGATCTCGCTTTCCATCGTGACCGATAGAGGGAAGCGTATTGCTCATTGCAACAAACCTGAGGCTCAGTATGGGTACTGAAGTTCACCATAATATCAGCGGCGCAAGTTGTTGTCACGACGAACGGCCGCAGCGGAAACCTAGCATTGCGGTCCTGATGAGCGTCCACCGAAAAATCGATGCTCATTGGTTCCGTTTGGCCTTAAGTAGTGTACTGAATCAGAGTTGGCCGGATTTCGACTGTTACATCATGCTCGACGGCCCGCAGGATCCGGGTGTGATTTGCTGCATCGAGGAGGCGCGGGACGACCGAATTCGGGTTGTCGCAAGCTCGGAGAACCATGGTCTGCCGCGATCCTTGAACAAGCTTATCGACATTGCCGTTCCTCTTGGCTATGACTTTTACGCCCGCATGGATGCGGACGATATTGCATTACCACAACGATTCGAAAAGCAACTGCGCTATTTGTCCGAGCACGAATGCGTCGACGTGTTGGGAGGCGCGTGCATCGAGATCGACGATGAAGGCCGCGAACAGGACTGCGTCCACAAGCCTTTGGGGAATTCAGAGTTGCGGGCCGGCCTGCCGTTGCGGAACCCCTTTGTCCATCCAACGGTGATGTTCAGGCGCAGAGTTTTCGAAGCCGGATATCGCTATCCTACCAATCTCGATTTTGACGAAGACTATAGCATGTGGGTATTGCTGCAAAGCAATGGGTTTATGTTCGGTAATCTGGAGGAACCACTGCTTTGGTTCCGCTGCGGCGACAGTTTCGCCCGCCGACGCGGCGGGTTCCGACACGCATGGGTAGAGTTTCAAGTGCGCGCTCGAAGCCTGACAATCCCAGGCATTTTCCGCTGCTCGCATCTTGGCTGGATGTTAGCCACGTTTGTTGTGAAGATACTCCCTGCACCCCTCCTGGGTGTGATCTATAAGCTGCACCGAAGCGCATCTACAAAGTTTTCGCAGCCTCAGACGGAGCGATGATTTCGCCTATTGGACCGGCCAAGCGTGAATTGAGCCGGCTATTCACGATCCTTAGATAGTAACTGCGGGCAAGAAGATGATAGCTGTGCCAGGCTCTTGTCTCGCGTCGGGGACATGGGAAGCGGCACTACGACCCATGATCGAGAAGCTGAAGAGGATGAACTGGATGCTGGGTCGCGGGATCCCGAGCAGGCTTTTAGGGTTGGTCAGGAATGGCGCAGCCAATCGCCGAATTCTTACTATAGTCAGAAAATGGTTGAATACGGAAATTGTGGAGAACGGCCGTTGGAAACGCACACAGATAGGGACTCCGAACTATGTAGCGGCATCACCATCAGTCGTCAATGTCTCTCTGTGTTACGTGCCCACAATCACAAGGGGTCCAAGCACAATCATTACGCCTTTAGCCTCAAAGCTTGGAAGTCGGCTCGCGATCCGCAGGCGCTTTGCGAGTGCTCTCATATGGAACTTGCTTGCTTCGATCGCGTCCCGCTCGACGATTCTGTTAGCTGCAATTGGCTGCGCACGTTTTCTGGGCAAGAGTGGCTTTGGACAATTTGGGATCGTACAAACTACGGCAACTATGGTGAGTGCTGTCGCCACACTAGGCCTTGGAATCACCGCGACCCGGTACATCGCCGTTTTGCGCGAACGAGATCCGGAGCGCGCAGGGCGAATCATTGGACTGACCTGGACCATCACGGCCGTTTCTGGTCTTGTAGCAGCCGTCGTTTCAATCATTACGGCACGCTCCATTGCCGTGAACGTGTTCCACGCACCTGAATTGACTAATTCAGTCCGAATTGCATCCGCTATTGTTTTCCTGAACGCAATGCTCGCGTACCAGAACGGTGCTCTTTTTGGCCTCGAGGTATTTCGGGGGCTCGCCCGAATTAACCTCATTTCGGGTGTCCTTTCCTTGCCGATTGTGCTGGTCGGAGTCTGGCGATGGGGTTTGAACGGCGCGGTTACAGGTACAGCGATTTCTCTCGCCATCAGTTGGTGGCTCAATGAAAGTTTGCTGCATGGGGAGTGCAGGAAGGCCGGCATTCCCATTCGGATTCGACAATCCCTTCAGGAAACGACCGTTTTTTGGACGTTTAGCCTGCCCGCTCTAGTTGGCTCGTTGGCAACGGCTTCGGTTTTATGGTTTTGCAGCGTTCTGATTGTCCGCTCGCCTCACGGCTTTGCACAAATGGCACTTTACTCAGGAGCTGACCGCTGGCGAAGTGTAATTCTCTTTATCCCGTCAGCTCTCATCCGTTCAGCATTGCCACTGCTTGCCAATCTGCACAAGCAAAACGAGGATGGTTATTTCCGCGTCGCCAAGGCAAGCCTCCAGATCAATATGGGTCTAGTGTTGTTGTCTGTGTTTGCTGTCGCTGCTCTTTCGTCTTACATCATGGGCAGTTATGGCCCAGGATTTAGATCTGGATGGCCAGTGCTTGTAGTATTTTGCATATGTACAATTCCCGAAGCGCTCAACACGATTCTTGGGTACCCGCTGATCGTAAGCGGACGAATGTGGATTCGCTGCGGTTTCGATCTCGCTCTGAGCGCAAGCATGCTGCTATTCGGAATGTGGCTGATTCCTCTTCATGGAGCACTTGGCTTCGCAAGTGCCTATTTGGTCAGCTACTCTATCATTAGTTCTGGTCTCTATGTTGTTACTCGTGAGCGGAGTAGTAACAGTTGTGTTAACAATATGATAACGACGTAACTAAATTAGTGTGGTAAATGCAGGGTAGGTAAATCACGGTGCTGTCAGGTCTCTGACCGTATGAATTCGTCCTTTGGCATTCGTGGCACCCCACGCTTTCGCCAGAAAACAAGCAAAAGGATGGGGGCGCGAAGTTGGTACAAAATCAGGCGGTCAGAGACCTAGCGCTACTAATTACTTACGCAGTACACGGCCGGTTCGAACGGGTCTTTCACAGCCAGTCGCTTTGTGCATTCTTTCTTGCTTTCGTTTGCTTCTCTGCCGAAACACCTGAAGCAACCGCCCATCCTCTGGCAGTGTATCGTTCGCATCCCAACTGCGGACACGGGGCGTCACCCAATGTTCGTTAACCTTCCTATGTGCGTTCTGCTGTGTCCTTGTCTAAATTCGTGACCGGTTGTGCAACTGTGCTGTTTTGACTGAGTGCGGTTGAACGTAGGCCTCAGACTGAAGTGCGACGATGGATTCCCGCTCCATTATCCTGCAACTGAGAGGTGGCCTAGGGAACCAACTTTTTCAGTGCGCTGCGATGAGGGCCCTGTCGCTGCGGCTAGAATCACGGAGGAAACCAATGAAGAGAGTCCTTGTAAACGGTGCTGGCGGTTTTATTGGCGGTCACATAGTAGGCCGACTGAAATCAGAGGGATACTGGGTGCGTGCGGTAGATCTGAAGCAGCATGAGTATACGAATCTCTCAGCGGACGAGTTTTTGATCGGTGATCTGCGCGACCCGAAAGTGGTTGAGAAAGTTATAGATGGAATTGAAGAGGTCTATCAGTTTGCCGCCGATATGGGCGGTGCCGGTTACATTTTTACCGGCGAGCATGATGCGGACGTCATGCACAATTCCGCTTCCATCAACCTCAATACTCTTCATTACGGAACCAAGGCCGGAGTAAAGCGCTTCTTCTATTCATCATCTGCCTGCATTTACCCCGAACGCAACCAACTTGATCCCCTCAATCCCCTTTGCTCGGAGGAATCAGCTTATCCTGCTGCTCCGGACAGCGAGTACGGATGGGAGAAACTCTTCAGTGAGCGTCTCTATATGGCTTACATGAGGAATTACGGCTTACAGGTCCGCATTGCCCGTTTTCATAATATCTTTGGCCCTCGTGGTACTTGGTGCGGAGGCAAAGAAAAGGCTCCAGCAGCACTTTGCCGCAAGGTTGCCGAAGTCGCTGATGGCGGAGAAATTGAGATATGGGGCGACGGTCTCCAAACCCGCTCCTTCCTTTACATAGACGAGTGTATCGAAGGCGTGCGACGATTGATGAATTCAGACTTTACCGGTCCCGTCAATATCGGCTCCGAAGAAATGGTGACCATTAACCAGCTTGCGGAGATGATCGTGAGAATTGCCTGCAAGAAGATCACTATGACACACATACCCGGCCCTCAAGGTGTGCGCGGCAGAAATTCTGATAACAGCCTGATCAGCGAAAAGATCAACTGGAAGCCCTCTAAGCCCTTGCGAGATGGCCTAGAGAAAACCTACGAGTGGATTGAAGAACGAGTGCACAAAAAGCAAACCCGAGAATTGGGTGTCTTGAGTAACGAAAAGAGATAAGCATGTCCGGGCATTCTCATTGCGCGGCAATTATTCTTCGGCTTCGGGGCGGGCTGGGCAATCAACTCTTTGAATATGCGTCGGCCCGAGCCTTGTCATTGCGGAATCAGGTTCCACTTTACATCGATATTGAGGCGGGGTTTGCAAGCGATGCGTATGGGCGCAAATTCGAGTTGCGCCCTTTCAACATCGCTCAGGAGAGCATCGGGGTCCCGCGGAATTTCCAGGCAGTGCCGCGCGAAAACTACTTGAGCTTGTTTCTACGTTTGCGCGAGCACTGTCGTATAAAGTACTTCGGCAGTTACTTCGATCCTGATGTTTATAACCTGCGCATTCGCCGTACTCTTCTGTTGACGATCTACGCGCAGAGTTATTTGTATTTTGAAGATGTCCAGCAGACGATCCATACGGAATTTGGCTTCCGCAAGACCCCGGAGGGACTCGATACTACACTCGCAGGTATGATTGCTGCTTCTAACTCCGTTTGCTTGCACCTGCGTAGAACCCATAGCCATCATGCAAACGGGAACGTGCACAGCTCCGCAGCATACCATGGCATGTGCAGCATCGAGTACTACAACCGTGCCTTGCAGGAACTGGTAACAGCCTGCGGCGCCCTTGATATTTTCATCTTCACCGACGATATTGCCTGGGCACAGCAAAACACACATCTCTTTGACAACCCTCAGGGATCCATCCATGTGATAGACGAGTCTGATACGATCCGCAGCTTCTATCTGATGCGCCTCTGCCGGCACTTCATCATTGCCAACAGCTCTTTCAGTTGGTGGGCCGCGTGGCTGGGTAAGTACCCTAAAAAGGCCGTCTATGCTCCACTTGTATGGAACATCGGGCAGAGAAGATTTCCCAACGATCTCATTCCTGAGAATTGGAAGATTGTGCGATAGCACATGTTTCGTTCCAGCACCGCAGCGGAGTGATTGACGCAAATCGTATTCCGAAATGGACGGATTTAGGGGATCAGGTCCTCGGGAAGACTGTGGCGCGCAGAGAGTTAACTTCGGAATTGAAGTGGGAGCCTTAGAGGCTTCGCTCCGATTATCGGCGAGACGAAGGATTCTAGCTTGGTTGTCGTCGCCCGGTTCAGCTTTCCAGGACCAGATTCCGAGTTGGGAGCGCTGACCCTCAGCAACAACCTCGCCAACCCTGAAACAATCCCATTAAGGAGTTCTGCGCAATGAGTTCCGCCCAGCACTTTGTCATTTCTAACAACACTTTCAGTTGGTGGGCGGCGTGGCTTGGAGCTTCCCCCTCTTCTACTGGAGTAGCTCCGCGGAGTGGCCGGTGTCAGTCTGGAAGAGCCGTGCACGGTCTTCTTCCTTCGCATTGGCTGGCGGTCTAGGCGCGTCCGCTTTAGAAATGTCTGCATTCATCCTCGCATTCCCTGCTTTCCCGTTCTCATGCCAGATGGTGCGACTGTGTTTCGTGAAACGACCCTTACGTGATATCCCGGGTATCCGTGGTTCACATCTGCTTTAGCTCTCCTAAGAGCGGCATAAGTATATTCGCGGTCTTTCATGGTGGAGTTGTGGTTTCCGTAGAAGATCGCAGTAGCGAATTGCATTGTTTAGCTGCCTAGTTCGAGCAGTCTTGCAAGGTGAGAGCAGTTGCAGAACGTCAACACAGGGTGAGCGTTTTCTAGTGCGGAGGCGCCAGGCCAGATCATCGGAGCTAAGTGGGTACTGCGCGTTCCATAGATACCTTTTACAGATTCACACTGGTGATTCCGAGTTAGATTGTTTGCCTGAGCTGAAGCAGGGAAAGGGGTGAGGCCCATGGGGGCAGAGAGCTATCTGGGCGCAGAAGAAACGGCGACATCATTGTCAAATGGCTTAAAGTCTGAGCTCGGTCAGCCAATAGCTTGGGAGAGATCTGTAGAAGTTGCAGCGGCGAGCTCGTGGTGTCTTTCACGGTGCAAACGACTGTTCGACTTCAGCCTTGCTCTGTTGATGCTGGTTGTGTTGTCCGTGCCGGCGTTATTGATCGCTGAAATCATTCGACTCAGCTCAAAAGGAGGGGCGTTGTTCGTTCAGGACCGGGTAGGCAGGTGGGGCCGTTGTTTCCACATTTATAAATTCCGTACCATGAGCACGTCTGCGAATGGGAATGGAGGGCCCGGTCTCACCCGCGATGGCGACAGCCGCATCACTGGAGTTGGGAAGTACTTACGCAAGTTTAAGCTTGATGAAATACCCCAATTGTATAACGTCCTGCGAGGGGATATGAGCCTTGTTGGCCCGCGGCCAAAGTCACCGGAGTATTCAGAACCATGGAACATGCCATTTCGACCTGGAATTACCGGATTGGCGACACTCGCCTTTCGCCGAGAGGAAGAGCTCCTAAAGACATTTGCCGATTTGACGGAGATGGAAGTGTTTTATCAAACGCGTATCAAGCCACTCAAGGTGCGGCTTGATGCGCACTATATGCGGAAGTGCACATTCTGGTCGGATATACGTGTGCTTGTCGATACGGTCCTATTGAAGTTTGCATAATATAGTTACAGAGGAAATAGTTCCGCTTGTTGCCAGAAGGCGCAGACCAGGGTTGGGCGACGGCGCATCCGGCGGAGCGCCTGGCGGGCATGTTGGCTCAACTGGCCGAAGCTGGCCGGACAGAAATTGGGCAACTCGTGTTGCTTCCAGTAGGACCACACATACTCGACCGGATTCAGTTCCGGGGCGTAGCCGGGCAGGAACTCGATCCAAAGCCGCCCGCGCTGTTGTCGAATGAACTCCCACACCGCCGCGCTGCGATGCGCCGCCAGCCCGTCCCAGACGATCAGCAATCTGCCGGGTATGTGGCGCAGTAAATGGGTGAGGAAGAGGATCACTTGCGGCGAGCGGATGGCGCCGGGAAACAAACGGAAGTAGAAGTTCCACCAGGTTATGCCCGCCATAGCCGACAGCGTCTTCCAGTTGAAGTGATACTGCAGCACCGGCGTCTCTCCTTTCGGCGCCCAAGTACGGCAGCGGTGGGGCCGTTCGCTCAGCCCACTCTCGTCGATGAAGACGATGGTCCGGCCTTCCGTTCGGGCTTTTTTTTAATCTCCGGCCAACGCTTCTGTTTCCATGCACGGATTTTCTCCTCATCCCGCTCCAGTGCCCGGCCCGTGGGACGCTGGCAACTCCAGCCCAACTGCCGCAAGATGCGCCAAGCCTGCGACGGGTGATACTTCACTCCGCATTCCCGCTCGATTAGATAGGCTACACGCCAGCATGTCCACAGCGAGGTCTCAAAACCCAGCGCCTGGGGGCCGCGCTTTAGGCTTTTCTCGATGCGGCGCAGGTCCTCAGTGCTCAGACGAGGCCTGCGCCCCGCGCGGCCAGCTTTGCGCAGCGCCCGCTTGCCGCCCTGTTCCAGCTGCTTCGCCCACCGGCTTACCGACTGCCGATGCGCTCCCACCCGCCGCGCTACTTCGGCCTGATGAATCCCCTCCCGGAGCAGATCGACTGCGCCCAGTCGCCGCTGCTCCAGCTGATCGAAGTCCCGTCGCACTCCCGCCGCATTACCCATGACGAGAACATAACACGAAACATCAGAAATGTCACTATATTATTCAAAGGTCAATAGTCTGCGCGATGCCACGAAGCGCACCGGCATTGCTGCGTTCCCGTTTTGTGTCTCGTTCAGATGAATTACGAGGCAGAGTCCGTAACAGCACGAAAATGCTTCGTTTCCGCTTGCAGAAGCGACCTTGGTCTCACAATGATGCTGGGAAGCAGTACAACCCCATTCACTCTGTGCTGCAGAAGGATAATCCTGGTGCTGCCCACCTCGCCACCCAGACAAAAATCGCAATTTCTAAGTGAGTGCAGCGTGGGTCTGAAAATACTTAGAGCGTGTTTCATGTGCGCCGTGAAAGGCGCTGGTCAACAGTGGGTGCAAGTCCCACCCGGGAACTGGATCGCTCCACCCGGTAGCAATCGAAGCGGCGGTAGAGGTAATGAAGCCGTCGGAGCCTTCGGTGTAGAGGGTCGCAGAGGCGACCTGGCAAGTCTGTAGGCCGTAAGGAGATGAACGCTGTGCAGGCCTCGAAACGCTCGATGCAGGAGCTGACACGTCATGAATCGCGGGAAAGCCGAAGCTGAAAGGGAGTAAGAGCGATCAGCCCTTTCAGTCCTGCCGGGGTATTGGCGACGGCATGCAGACAACGGGGACCAGACGCAACACGGGAAGCCCCAGCGGTGATCGCGGTGAGGTCAACCGGAGTCTCGTGAGAGCCAGGCCGGGCCGTTTGGGGTGTCGGGGAGGCCCATAGTACCGATGAAGCCGGGTAATGCCGGTGGAGGGAAGGGGCCTCAGTTGGAAGCAAACGCAAGAAGTGACGAAGATGGAGGGATTGGCGATGAGCCTAACAACCCCGGAAAGTGTTCAGAAGTTACAGGCAGCGTTACACGACAAAGCGAAGGAATCGCCCAGCTTTCGTTTCTATGCGCTGTATGACAAGGTGTACCGGAAGGACGTGCTGACTTTCGCTTACGCCTGCTCGAAGGCCAACGGCGGAGCGGCGGGGGTAGACAGACAGACGTTCGAGGACATCGAGGTGTACGGAGTCGAGCGATGGTTGGACGAACTGGCGCAAGAGCTGAAGAATCGAATCTATCAACCTCTTCCCGTGCGGCGGGTCTGGATACCGAAGCCGGACGGAAAGAAGCAGCGCCCATTGGGAGTGCCCGCTATCCGTGATCGTGTAGTGATGATGGCGGCGGTGTTGGTCCTCGATCCCATCTTCGAGGCCGACTTACAACCGGAACAGTACGCCTATCGGCGCGACCGCAGCGCACTGGACGCAGTGAGACACGTCCATAAGCTGATCAACACCGGACATGTTGAAATCGTTGACGCAGACCTTGCCTCCTATTTCGATGTTCTTCCTCATGCCGAGCTTCTCAAGTCGGTAGCTCGCCGGGTCGTTGACGGCGCCATGCTTCATCTGATCAAGATGTGGTTGACGGCGCCGGTTGAGGAGACGGATGAGCGCGGGAGGAAACACCGGAGTACGCGCAATCGGGACCAAGGTCGAGGCACCCCACAGGGTTCTCCGATCAGCCCGCTGCTCAGCAACCTCTACATGCGCCGGTTCGTGCTGGGATGGAAGAAACTGGGGCACGAGAAGCGTCTCGGAGCGTGCATCGTTAACTATGCCGATGACCTGGTGATCTGTTGTCGGGGCCGGGCAGAAGAAGCCCTGGCCTCGATGCGGGTCATGATGACGAAGCTGAAGTTGGCGGTGAACGAGAGCAAGACGCGGGTTGCGAAGCTGCCGGAAGAGAAGTTCGACTTTCTGGGGTACACGTTTGGACGATGCTTTTCACCGCAGACGGGACGGGCCTATCTGGGCACGGGGCCGTCAAAGAAGCGCGTGATGCGTATCTGTGCGGCGATCAGTACCGAGACCAGACGGACCAAGCTCCCGCTGGAGCCGGAAAAGGTGGTGGAAACGCTCAACCGGACAATGAACGGATGGGCTAACTACTTCTGCCTCGGCCCAGTCAGCAAAGCCTATCGGGTAATCGAACGACATGCCCGCCGGAGGCTTCGTCAGTGGCTGTGCAGGAAACACCAAGTTCGCTGGCCTGCGATCCACCGCTTTCCGGATCGCTATATCGACCAGCAGCTTGGCCTGGTCCGGCTCTCGCAGCGGACCGCCAGCGTTTCGTGGGCGAGGTCGTGAAGCTTCCTCCGTGAGCCGGATGCGGGAAATCCGCATGTCCAGGTTCGACGAGCGGGATGTGGAAACGGGCATGGAGCGGCTAATGAGGCACCGGCGAACGAAAGGGCCGGAAACAGATAGGCGGCTCCTAAACCACCGCGCCACATCTCGACTCTCCAAATAGGTTCGGCCTCAAGTCAGTGACTTACGTTTGAGGCCCGCGGACTGTTGAGCTTCTGTCATGAAGAAGCGGCAGAAGCTGTTGAGCGATGAGCAGTGGGAGTTGATCGGGCCGTTGTTTCCGGAACCACGGCGCAGAAAGGACAACCGGGGCCGTCCGTGGGCAGAGAACCGGGCGTGTTTCGAGGGCATTCTGTGGGTGCTGCAGACGGGTGCGGCGTGGCGCTTTCTGCCCGACGAGTATCCCTCGCCCTCGACCTGTTGGCGGCGACTGAAGCAGTGGGAAGAGGAAGGTATTTGGCTCCACGCCTGGCGAACTTTGCTGGGCGCCCTGGACGCAGAGGGCCTGTTGAAATGGGACGAAGCCTTCCTGGACGGCAGCTTCGCACCAGCTAAAAAGGGGGCGAAGCAGTCGGTAAAACCAAGCGTGGTAAAGGCACAAAGTGGATGGTACTGGGAGACGCTGAAGGTGTTCCGTTGGGAGTTCGGCTGGAAAGTGCCTCTCCGGCAGAAGTTACGCTTTCGGACGCCACGCTCGAAGAGGTCCGCGTCCCCAGGCCGAAAGGTCGGCCGCGGCAGAAGCCAAAACGAGTGATCGCGGACCGGGGTTACGACTCCGATCCACTGCGGGAGAGATGGAAACGGCGTGGCATCGAGCTGATCGCGCCTTACCGGAAGAACAACAAGGAGAGGAGATACGAAGATGGCCGAAAACTGCGACGCTACAAACGGCGCTGGATTATCGAACGCACCAACGCCTGGCTGGGACAGTTCCGCCGATTGCTCGTCCGTCATGAACATCTGCTCTCCACCTATCGGGCTTTCTTCTATCTCGCCTGCCTCTGGATCACGCTGCGGAAATGTTTATGAAACACGCTCTATTGACCTTTGAATAATATAGTGACATTTCTGATGTTTCGTGTTATGTTCTCGTCATGGGTAATGCGGCGGGAGTGCGACGGGACTTCGATCAGCTGGAGCAGCGGCGACTGGGCGCAGTCGATCTGCTCCGGGAGGGGATTCATCAGGCCGAAGTAGCGCGGCGGGTGGGAGCGCATCGGCAGTCGGTAAGCCGGTGGGCGAAGCAGCTGGAACAGGGCGGCAAGCGGGCGCTGCGCAAAGCTGGCCGCGCGGGGCGCAGGCCTCGTCTGAGCACTGAGGACCTGCGCCGCATCGAGAAAAGCCTAAAGCGCGGCCCCCAGGCGCTGGGTTTTGAGACCTCGCTGTGGACATGCTGGCGTGTAGCCTATCTAATCGAGCGGGAATGCGGAGTGAAGTATCACCCGTCGCAGGCTTGGCGCATCTTGCGGCAGTTGGGCTGGAGTTGCCAGCGTCCCACGGGCCGGGCACTGGAGCGGGATGAGGAGAAAATCCGTGCATGGAAACAGAAGCGTTGGCCGGAGATTAAAAAAAAGCCCGAACGGAAGGCCGGACCATCGTCTTCATCGACGAGAGTGGGCTGAGCGAACGGCCCCACCGCTGCCGTACTTGGGCGCCGAAAGGAGAGACGCCGGTGCTGCAGTATCACTTCAACTGGAAGACGCTGTCGGCTATGGCGGGCATAACCTGGTGGAACTTCTACTTCCGTTTGTTTCCCGGCGCCATCCGCTCGCCGCAAGTGATCCTCTTCCTCACCCATTTACTGCGCCACATACCCGGCAGATTGCTGATCGTCTGGGACGGGCTGGCGGCGCATCGCAGCGCGGCGGTGTGGGAGTTCATTCGACAACAGCGCGGGCGGCTTTGGATCGAGTTCCTGCCCGGCTACGCCCCGGAACTGAATCCGGTCGAGTATGTGTGGTCCTACTGGAAGCAACACGAGTTGCCCAATTTCTGTCCGGCCAGCTTCGGCCAGTTGAGCCAACATGCCCGCCAGGCGCTCCGCCGGATGCGCCGTCGCCCAACCCTGGTCTGCGCCTTCTGGCAACAAGCGGAACTATTTCCTCTGTAACTATATTATGCAAACTTCAATAGAAGACCAATGCAGACGCGCGCACCTCCGTCTTGTCGAATCTCAAAGGCTGAGATTTATCTCTATCCCTTGGTTGATTGTTGAGAGATTGTCCCAAAAGCCGGTCGAGCGCTAATCTACTACATCACTGTCGCAATTCACTTCGTATCAAAGGAGATCCATCATGAGGAAACGAGCATCTTTATGGGGTTTTGCTGCTCTTGCTATCCTGTTGGCGACGTTCGGCATACCACGCAGTCGCGCATATATAAGCGCCAGTCTAGCGCTCTATCTGCACGCGGCGCCAAGCACAATGCTACACAGCTTTCCGGGGCACCTTCAGACAGCGGACCTCACTTGCGGAAATTGCCCGGTGGACCGGGGTAGAGGCGGCTGCCTATATCGGGGAGAGTGCACGATTAAGAATCCAGTCAGCGGGAAGCTGGAAAAAGGGACATGTACACCGAGCGCCGACAAAAAATCGTGTTATTGCCTCGTCAAGTAGAAGTACTGTTCCTTGTCAGCTTCGCAGCCCTGGTGGGATCCGCGCTGGAAATCGTCGCTTCTCAGCAATCATCGTCGAATTTCGAAGACCATCAGGCCCTTTGCAGGGCATATCTGTGCGAAGAGCGCATACCTCTTGCTGATGCGTATCAGCGTCAGATCGACGGCACGACAACCTCGGTGGATATCGCCTCAAGGATCCTTCTCGATAGCTTGATGCGCGACCCTGCGTCAGCCTATCGTTGGCTCGATTTGGCGCAAGCACTCGCTCAAGCGGGGCAAGAGCAACAAGCTTCCTACTGTATTGCAAGAGCTGTGCGGCTAGGAAGAAACTCTGCCGACGTCCTGCTCGGCGCAGGGGACTTCTATTTGCTTTATGGGGAGCGCCGTGAGGGACTTCGCGACCTGGCCAAGACACTGAGAATGACGCGAGCATTTGATGAGGCAGTTTTTAGTCGATTCACGGCTGCAGGTATCAGCGTCGAAGATACGTTGAACGACGGGGTCCCTGAAGAGAGGCTTCCTGCACAGGCCTATCTGCAATACCTCATCGAACGCCGCGAACTCGCCAGCTCCGAGAAGGTTTGGAAGTGGATGACCGACCGCAGATTGAATGACCAACAAACTACGATTGAGTACTCCAACTTCCTTTTCGCTCAGCGACAATTTGTGCAAGCCGCTGTCGTGTGGGCTTCTGTGGCGGACAAGATTACGCCAGACTACTATAGCAAAGAATATATATTCAACGGAGCGTTTGCATTCGACCCGTTGCCTGGAGCAATCTTAGACTGGAGAATTGCACCGTTGACTCATGGCAGTGTAAGTCGCGGCTGCGAACCTCGGCCAGATGAGTGTTTCCTTCGGGTTCAATTTGATGGGTCCGCTAATACTGACTTTGACAATGTTTCTCAGGTCGTTGTTTTGTATCCAGGCACATACCTCTTTCGCGTCTCCGTCCGCACCGCGGATCTAACCACAGACCAGGGACTCCTACTTGAAATCAAAGACGGGGAGAATGCGGGCCGCCTAGACGTCGAAAGCAGGCAATTGAGGGGAACATCTGATTGGCAGGTCGTTGAACTCACATTCACTGTCGTGCCAGCGACGAATTTCATAGTTGTCAGGGTGCGCCGCCATTCATCACTTCGCTTCGATAACAAGATAAGTGGAACTGCCTGGATCCGAAGAGCGTCGCTGGTCCAGGTCCATTGAGCGAGGCGCAGACCATGACGCTTAAGTCCTAGGATCTCCATGGCCAACATAAGCCGAGATTCCGAGTACCCAGGCGAGCGTAAACATATTTGCTGGAACATACAAGTTGAAGTCCACAAAGCTGTGGAGCCCGATTGCCAACAGGGACCCAGCGCACGCCAAACTCAGCCACTGTATATCGGGTCGGAAGGGCCGCACTCCTACACGTAGCCTGAGAATGATGGTCGATAAGGGGAGGATGGCTATAGTGAAACCCACGGCGCCCATCTCGGCGAAATACTGCAAGTAATCGTTGTGCGCATAGCTTTGGGTTTGCGCAGGCCTGGAGTTCTTAAATTCGAGAAAGGCGGACTCGTAGGCTCCCAAGCCACAACCAAAAATCGGGTAAGCGCCGATGACCCCAAGGGTGTCACGCCACGCTGGCATGCGATCGCTTCTCTCCTCTGCAAGATCATTGAAGCGGGTAATTAGCTGGAGGGATGGCATCAGAAGAATCAGAATCATCGTAGCAAACGCTAGCGAAGCAGTTACCAGGGGAATTTTACCTGAAAGAAATCTTCGGACCAGCGCAGTGATGGCGATAAAAGCCACCGATATCATTGAAGAAACGAAACCCATCCGCGATAAAGACGAGATGATGGCTGCAAACAAGAGCGCCGTGATGGCAAACGCCGTACACGTCAGCAGAGTTGGAGCAACCTGATCAAGTTTTCCTTGGATGCCCCTCCCTGGTTTGCGAGTGACGACAATGCCAAACGGAATGAGCGCGGCAAATGGCAGGATCATTTCGAGAAAGCCAGCGTAGTGATTTCGGTTCGCGTACGTGCCGGTCGCGAAGGCGTACTGACTAGCGCGTGCTTGCAGAAGGCCGATGGTCGCTTGGCAAGCACCGACGACGATCAGCGGGAGCATAACTATCCACGGTCTGTGCGAAAAGTGTTTCGAAAGGTCGTATATAACGAGAAACACGCTCGTGCAAGCGGAAAAAAGGAGGCCATGGTACAGAGTTGCCGAAGGAGTGACGCTGATCGGAACCCAGTGCGGAAGGGAGGTTATAGGTTGGAGTGCTTCTACCAAACTGGCACGTGTGGGGGATAGTATCCTCACCAACGCAAGTGGAAGGGGGAGAACTTGGCAGAAAACATAGGCAGGTACAAGGATTAAAAGCCACTCGACCCTCGACCTGAACCTGAATGAAGGTCGTACAACCACCCAATAACAGACTCCGAGTAATCCAGCGAGCAAACAGCAAATCAAACCGTAGACTCGCAGCTCTCCGTAGGATTCCGCTACAGGATCACCGGCAAGAACCGTTTCAAGACCTTCGATCAGGGCGGCGAATGCGAGGAACAGAATCGCAGTTGTTCGCGAGTTTGAAAACCTGGCGTCGAGAGCGGAGCCAAACCAGATTGCAGTCACTTCCAAGCATTCTAGCACCTTACATTCTGCAGTTGGGCCAGACGATTTGCCGGCTATGATCTGCCGTGGGTTAAACGGCACAGAGCCTTACGAGCCATTTCAAGGGGCATTTGCAAAAGCGTCCTCCACGATCTGCTCGAGCTCTTTCCGGAGGGCGTGATAATTCTTGATTCTCCTCTTCAGCTACCTTCTGGCTTACGGGTTTGATGGTTCGCTTTCCATTCAGGAAACCGGTCTAGCGATAGTAAGGCTATGCAGTTTCTGTGGACTGGCTTTGTGGACATTATTGAGCTGGTCTGCCCGGTGAATTCTATACAAACGGCGATGAGACGAGCCGGTATGGAAAAGTCCTCGATCTAATTTAACGAGAGTAGGAAGGCGCTTCCATGATAATTTCTGGAGCCCCAAAAGCGGCTCTTGTGGCCTCATGTCAATCTGACCCGCCCCAGAGACTGTACCACGGAGGGAAGGAGATGATTCGATGATTATTTCGCGGGCACCAATGCGGATTAGCTTTGTCGGTGGTGGAACGGACCTTCCCGACTTCTACACGAGGTACCGAGGCCGGGTCATTTCAACGGCAATTGACAAGTTTATCTTTATCGCCATCAACCACGCGCCGTTCACCAACCACGTCGCTGCGCGTTACTCGGTATCCGAAGAGGTGTCGCATCCGTCACAATTGAAACACTCCCGCATTCGGGAGGCGCTCTTAGATCTTGGTATTGAAAGCAATATCGAAATCGCATCCTTTGCTCCGATCCCGGCGAAAACAGGTTTGGGATCATCTTCGAGTTTCTCGGTAGCCCTCATCAAAGGGCTTCATGCGTATATCGGCAATGGCTTAGACAAGAAGGGCGTCGCCGAGGCAGCGTGCCATCTCGAGATTGACCTGTTAAAGGAGCCAATTGGAAAGCAGGACCAATATGCAGCGGCATTCGGCGGATTCAATGTCTTGCAGTTCAATTTCGATGGATCGGTAGACGTAGAACCGGTGTTGCTCGATTACAAGATACGATTGGATCTGGAAAGACATTTGATCTTATTCTTCCTGGGAACAACCAGAGACGCCTCTTCGGTGCTAAAGGAGCAAAAGGCAAGAACCCCCCAGAACTTCGAGATCCTCAAACGGATGTCCGATTCGGTTCCGGTCTTCAAGGAAGTACTTCTACGTTCTGACTTCAAATATGCCGGCGAAATGCTTTTGGAGGCGTGGAACATGAAGAAACAGTTGGCCTCCTCGATCTCGAATCAGCCCATTGACAGGTTGTATGAATTGGCCATGGATCATGGCGCATGGGGAGGGAAAATCCTCGGAGCGGGCGCTGGTGGTTGCCTTATGATGCTTGCACCTGTGGAGGTGAAGGCAGCTATTGCGCACGCATTGAAGAAAGCCGCTGTTGCTGAAGGATTCGAGGGCGCCGCGGAGATTCCCGTCACGTTTGTTCAGACAGGGGCGGAAGTCCTCTTCCATTCCAAAGATTTTTGAAAGATCATTGACACAAGGCGGGCAGTGATGGAACGGTACATTCAGCAGTTCTCTGAGAAGGCGATCACACTCCTCCGGAACCTCCCTACGGTCGAGATTGCTAAGGCAATAAATATTCTGCAGGCAGCTTTCGAACGCGACGGCCGTATTTATGTCATCGGCAACGGCGGTTCACTAGCACTTGCAACGCATTGGGTCGCGGATTTCAACAAAACCGTATTCAGCCATAACCTGACCGGGCAACAGCGTAGGTTTCAGGCGATCCGGCTACCAACCACGGAAGAGGAACTGACCGCCTGGGCAAATGACATCGGATACGAGATGGTCTTTGCCGGTCCCTTGGGAAACTACATACAGGAAAGCGATGTCCTTATCGCTATATCGAGTTCAGGTAATTCCGAAAGTATTATCAGGGCTGTCGATCTGGCTCGCGCGCACCAAGTTCCGGTCATCGGGCTCTCTGGTTTTGATGGGGGAAGGCTGAATCCACTCTCCGATGCAATGATCTTGATTGCTACACCACGGGGTGAATACGAACTCGTGGAAGGCATCCACGCCGTCGTTCTCCATTTGTTTACGAAGTACTTCAAGGACTATTTCGGCTACATTCAGCATACGCACAAGGATGTAACCGAAGAATATACGCTGGCCACGGAGGTTTTGAGTGCGGCCGCAAGCGAATCCAGAGTTGCATGAATGGCCGGGGAACGCGGTCTTCACAGCTTCAGAATCGCGCAGTGATCGGGAGGCGGATATAAATATGTCCAGGCGGCGCCATTTGAATAGCCATCGTCTGCGAGCATACCGTCAGCGTAGAAGACATATCCAACAGCTTTGGAAGGGAATACAGTACCTGCAATGACTCATAAAGTGCTGGTTACGGGTGGCGCCGGCTACGTTGGCTCCGTATGTTCCGAAGAACTGCTGCGGCAAGGCTACGAGGTGACCATTGTTGACGATCTCTCGACCGGCCATCGCCACGCGATACCGGAGGGAGCGGAATTCTATCATATAGACATTGGCGATGCGGCGCGTATGCGTGAAGTGCTTGCTTCCAAGGAGTATGACGCCGTATTCCATTTTGCGGCGAAAGCACTTATTCCGGAGTCGGTAGCGAACCCTGCAGTCTTTTATCAAGTGAATGTCGTTGCGGCAACGACGATGATCAACCTCGTTCGGGAAGCGGGCATCAAGCGCTTCATCTTCTCGTCGACGGCTGCAGTTTACGGAAATCCCATAGAGGTGCCCATTACCGAGGAACATCCCAAAGCACCTGTCAATTCGTATGGGGACACGAAACTTGCTTTTGAGCGACTGCTGGAATGGTATTCAAAGGCGTATGGCATCGGCGTCTGTGCATTCCGCTATTTCAATGCGGCTGGCGCAACCCTTGCTCATGGCGAGGAACATGTGCCCGAGACGCACATTCTACCGTTGCTATTTGAAGCGGCTTTGGGCGAACGCGAGTTCTTTACTATCTATGGTTGCGATTATCCGACGCCGGACGGAACATGTGTGCGAGATTATGTTCATGTGCTCGACATTGCTCAGGCGCACGTTCTCGCATTCCAGGCCATGAACTCGCCGGGGTTTTCCGCTTATAACATCGGATTGGGTAAAAGCTACTCAGTGCGGGAAGTCCTCGCATGCGCCGAGAGGATCATCGGTGTCACGATTCCAATTCGTGAAGGCGCCGCCCGTGCTGGGGATCCCGCGGTACTCTGTGCGAGCCCCAGACGCCTGATTTCGGAACTGGGTTGGAATCCGCTGCACTCCGATCTGGACCACATCATTGAAACGGCCTGGGCCTGGAAGACCCATGGTTGTTTGATGGCCGCCGAGATCACTTAAGCGAGGTTGAAGTGAAAGGCTTCCTTCTGGCGGCTGGCAACGGCACGCGATTGCGCCCGCTGACAAACGTGATTCCAAAGTGCCTTGTGCCGATCCGCGGAGTTCCTCTGCTCGGTATCTGGCTGACATGGTGCGCCAAATATGGCGTCGATCAGGTGCTCATCAATACTCATTCGTACAGCGATCGAGTTAAGGAGTTTGTGGCTACATACCGAGGGCCGGTAGAAGTTACGATGACGGACGAACCCGAATTGCTGGGGAGTGCTGGCACTCTGCACGTCAACCGTGCTTTTGTCGCCGGAGAGCAGGAGTTTGCTGTTCTATATGCGGATGTTCTTACCAATTGCCGCTTCGACAGCATGCTAGACTTCCACCGGCTAAGGCAAGCAAAGACAACTGTCGGAACATACCGGGTACTCAACCCGACTCAGTGCGGAATCTTTGTAGTGGATGAGAAGGGAAGGGTAACGGAATTCACGGAGAAGCCCACGGTTCCAAAGTCGGATATAGCATTCTCCGGAGTATTGATCGGGGGTCCCGCTCTCCTCAACAGGATTCCCCTCAGAACTCCTGCAGACATCGGTTTCGATGTGCTTCCGAACCTAGTGGGGGAAATGTTCGCATTTCCGATCGCTGATTACGTGCTGGATATAGGGACAATGGAAAAATATGAACAAGCTCAGCGAGAGTGGCATGGGATAAACCAAACTGACTGAGTGGCTCGAAGTAGACATTTAATTCAAACATCTTCTTGTTGGCAGCCAATAGTATCGAGCGTTATGCCGGTCGGCTTCGGTTTGTGCACTCTTAAACCACATTACACCGGAATTGCTAGCGGAGGTTCTTTGCCTTGCAGCAGCAGGACGAGGTAGCGTACCGGCGACTGAACTGATCTGAAACGCGGAGATCAACAAGCAGACGATTTACCGCTGGAAGAAGCACTACGCTTTGCCGGGAATTCTAACCATCGCCCGTCGCCAGGGCCGACAAGTCAACACGACGAGCTTGTGGGGAGACACCGTTGAGCCGTTGCTTTATGAACACTTCCAAACTCACAAGGCGACGGTTCCTGCGACTCGGCGGACTCGGAACGGCGGGTATATTAGTTGTCGCAGCAAGCGCAGGCTTGGCGCAGACCGAAGAGGTTGTTGTCGAGCGGCTGGAAATCGAACTCACACGTCTCCCAAAAGAACTCGATGGCCTCACCATTGCCCACTTGAGCGACTTTCACTACACATCAGTACACGATGCAGGGGTGATTCGGGGAGCGGTACGCGCCACTAACGAATTAGATCCAGACATTGTCGTCTTAACGGGGGATTACGTCACTGTTCCGATCTCTGGATCCAGCCTTTCCAGTTCACAATGGGCCATGCCGTGCGCCCAGATATTGAGTGAACTGCACGCCCCCATGGGCATATTCGCTGTCTTGGGAAATCATGATCAGTGCAACCCTCAGTTCATAACCAAATCGCTGGAGAACCATGGCATCACGCTCTTGAGGAATTATGCCCTTCACGTAGAACGCGCCGGGGCCCGACTCTGGATAGCTGGGGTGGACGATGTACTCGAGGGTAAGCCCCGCCTCGATGAGTCGTTGCGGACGATTGCCCGCGGTGAGGCAACCGTTCTGCTGGTTCATGAGCCAGACTTTGCAGATGCCGTGAAGGAATATCCGGTCGACCTGCAGCTTTCCGGCCATTCTCATGGCGGACAGATTCGACTTCCGTTGGTCGGCGCTCCCTGCCTGCCCGCACTCGGGCGTAAATATCCATCCGGGTTGAGGCACTTGGGACCGCTAAGCGTATACACAAATCGTGGTTTGGGGACGGTTGTGCTACCTGTAAGGTACAACTGTCCACCAGAAGTGACCTTGTTGACTTTGCGATCCGGCGCGGCTTCAATTCCCGCCGGCGCCCGAGAGTAGGTCGAGGGGGACTCGCGTTGGAACGCGCCGAGGCCAGTCAGGAAGTCAGCCTATCTAATGTGGAATGCGCCGGAGCCGTAGCCGAGGCCTGATTCTCGCACATAGCATCGATTCATCCAGAAAGTAGCCCGCGTTGAACAAGAAAGACCGCTAGGTCCTGCTTGTTCGGCACGGGCTTTTTTGTGTTGGACAGCGGGAGCGCCTGGGGCACTCTTTCGCGGGCCGACTTGCGTCGGTGAAGGCGCCGCCAGGGGGGAGTACCTGTGGCACAGGTGAAGCCGCGCTCGCTCAAAGCGGACGGATGCGGTCAGGCTGTTGAAGAACACTTCCTTACTGCTTGTTGATGTCGTAGTTCATGTAGACGACGTGGGTCTGGAGAAACTCCTCGAGGCCGTGCTTGCCGTCCGCGCCGCCGATACCGGACTTCCGCCATCCAGCGTGAAAACCTTGCATGGCCTCGAAGTTCTCGCGGTTCACATAGGTCTCGCCGAACTTCAACTCGTTCGAGGCTCGCATGGCCACATCCAGGCTGCGGGTATAGATAGAGGAGGTCAATCCGTACTCGCAATCGTTAGCATAGCCGATGGCTTCGTCGAGGGTACTGAAGGTGGCGATGGGCAACACCGGTCCGAAGATCTCCTTTTGCATGATGCCGGTTTCCTGCCGGCAGTGGGTCAGCACCGTGGGCTGGTAGTAGTAGCCGGCCCGGCTCTCGAAGTTGCCACCGCATTCGAGTTCAGCTCCGTCGTTGAGTGCCTGCTCGACGGCCGCATGCACCAGCTCCCGCTGCCGCTCACTGACCAGCGGTCCCATCTCCGTGGCCGCGGCAAAGGGATCGCCGACAACTGTTTGCCGCATGACCGCCGTGATCTTCTCAATGAACTCTTCGGCGACCGATTCGTGGACATAAACCCGCTCGGCGCAATTGCAGACCTGGCCCGTATTGATGATGCGCGAGGCCCGGATGGCGCGGACGGCGAGATCGATGTCCGCGTCGCCCATGACGATCGCCGGGGCCTTACCTCCCAGCTCGAGCGAGACTTTGGTTACGTTATCGGCCGCCGCGTGCATCACGGCGACGCCGCCCTCCACACTGCCTGTGAGGCTGACCATGCCCACCTTCGGATGGCTGGCCAACGCCTTGCCTACCACCGCGCCGGAGCCGGAGATGAGATTGAAGACACCTTTGGGCAGCGATGACTGGGCTACCAGCTGGGCAAACTCAAAGGCATTGTTCGGGGTTTCGCTGCTGGGCTTGATGACGATGGTGTTGCCCGTGAGCAGAGCGGGCGCCATCTTGCGCACGATGAGGAAAAACGGGAAGTTCCAGGGCAGAATACCGGCGATGACGCCGATGGGCATTTTGTAAAGCAGGATGTTTTCCCCGGGGCGATCGCTCTGAATGATTTCGCCCTCATAGCGGCGGGCAAACTCAGCCATGTAATCCAGGTAGTCGGCCGAGAAGTCCACTTCGACCTGGGCGAGGGAAAGGATCTTGCCCTGCTCCTCAGTGATGACATGGGCTAGAGATTCGCGGTTGGCGCGAATCAGCGTGGCGATCTCCCGCAGGTAGCCCGCGCGTTGGATTGCTGGTAGTGCGGCCCAGCTCTTCTGCGCTTTTTCGGCGGCAAGCACGGCCCGGTTCACGTTCTCGACCGTGCACGCTGGAAATTCGGAGATCGCCTGCTCGGTTGAGGGATTGAGGACTTCGAGCATCTGATCGGATTCCATAAACTCACCGTCGATCAGCATCCGATGGCGTTTGAGGGTTGCCTGCATTGCGCTCATGAGAATGAGTCCTTTCTGCTTTTCGGCCCAGGGAAAGACCTGTCGCTGAGGCACCTCCAAGGTGCAACCCAGCCCGTGAAGACTCCAGAGCCCGATTCCGCGTATGTGCCGGAACCGCGACCATAATAGTCCGTTCGATGCGACAGGGGAAGAGGCGCGGATCAGCATGGCTCGTCGCACATCCACGGGTACAAGTTTCCCGGGGCACTCCAAGTTCGGAGGCCCCTGATGGAAGACGCGGCTTGCAGGCAGGAACAAGCTTCCGTTAGGCGGTCCTTGACGCTTGCCGCCGCGAATGATCGACTGATTCATGATCATGGCGGAGTAAACCGATGCACGTGCCTCAGTTCACCCTCGATGATTACGAAAGCGCCTTTGCCGATCGTCATTTGTTGCATGGTGTAGTGGCGAAGTGGGCGAAGTCTAAGCCCCAAGCTCCTGCGATTCTCGGTGCAGAGGGCAACCGCGCAGTCAATTGGAGCGATTTCGACCGCATCACTACGGCGCTGGCAAGGGAACTGTTGCGCCTGGGCTTCGCCAAGGGCAATTTCCTGGTCACCCTGTTGCCGCTGTACTTGGACCACGTGTTGCTGGAATATAGCTGTTTCAAAATCGGAGTGATCGTCGCCCCGCTGGATCTGCGTTTGTCCTCCGTCGAGGTGATCCGAGCCCTGCAAATCCTCCGGCCGGTTGGGTTTGTCTGTCTTGGTGTGAAAGCGCCGTTCGATTTTCGGGAACTGTGGCGCGCCGTGCAGGCGCAGTGCAAATGGATCCAGCATTCCATCGTGGTGGATTCGGAAGAAGCGATTTCCGGCACGCGATCCTTCCTTTCAATTGCCGAACCAGCGTTGCGTACCGCGGCGGATTCGATCCCTAGGACAGATACAGACGCTGCTGCTCTGGCCGGGATCGCCTCCACGGTGACCGAAGACGATGGCGCGCTGGTCATCTTTACCACCGGCTCAACCGGTTCGCCCAAGCCCGCCCTGCTTTCGCATCGCAACATCACGGTACAGAATATGTGCCTGTGCGGCGCCTTTTTTGGCGGAGACCGCGGCTCCCGCATTCTGGTCAATCTACCCGCTTCTCATGTGGGCGGCCAGACCGAGGCAATGATGAGCATCTTCTTCGGAGGCGGCACGGCAGTCCTCGTGGAGGTCTTCGACGCCAGCCGTTCGTTGCGCGCCATTGCGCGGCATCGCGTAGAGATCCTGGGCCAGATACCAGCCATGTTTCAACTCGAGTGGATGATCAAAGATTATGATCGCCAAGATCTCTCCAGCTTGAAGTTTGTCGCCTATGGCGGACATGCGGTCTCGCGGCCCTTCGTGGACCAGCTTGCCACCATGGCGCCCTTGATCGGTAGCGGGCTGGGGCTTACCGAGGCTGCCGGTTTCTGCACCTATGTTCAGGCGAGTTCGACCGACCGAGAGACGCTTCTGGCCGGGCTTGGCCAGGACATGCCGATCTACCCGTGCTCCATTCGCCAGGCCATGCGCGACGACGGCAACGCCGGCGATGAACTGCCGCCCGGCGAGGTAGGCCATGTGTGCTTTCGCGGGCCGCAGACCTTCCTTGGTTATGTCAACGATCCTGCCGCAACGGCCAAGACCATTTCGTGCGACGGCTTTCTATATACCGGTGATCTTGGCTACAAAGACACCGCGGGCCTGCATCTGACCGGCCGGGAAAAGTGGGTGATCAAATCGTTTGGCTACCAAGTTTTCCCTGGCGATGTGGAATCACACATCTGCTCACTCGCAGAAAAGGTGGCCAACTGTGTCGTGGTTGGCGTGGCACATGCCGTGGTTTCTGAAGCCGTCGTGGCGGTCGTGGAGAAACGACCCGGGGTTGAACTGAGCAGGCAGGAACTGGATCGGCACGCGCGTTCTTTGCCGTCCTACATGCGGCCGCGCCATTGGATCATTCTCGAACCCGGCCAGATGCCGCTGAACCGGGTGGCCAAGCCGGACTACGGACGCGCCCAGGAAATGGCTCGGCAGAAGATCGCGCAGCTGCGTGCCCGCGGCGAGTGGGACACAGGTCATAGATAAAACCCTGGATGAACTCAGCGGAGTTGATTTAGCAGGTAAGTGTGCCGACTGAACTGGCTGCGACCTACACCTGATCGGCCCCGGCTATTCTGATCCACTATCAATGAAGCTCAGTGGATATAGTGTTTTCTGTTGAATCTGATGGCTTCAGGAGGATTTCCTTTGAGAACTCTCTCTGCGATCTACGCGTCTTGCATGATTGTTGCTATTACCCTTGTAAGCGTCGGGCCTGGGGAGGCGCAAACCGCATTGGTGACCTGTTTCCCGGCGAATCTTGCAGTCCGAGTCAATCCCGACACACATCTAGTCCTGACCTTCTTGAGCGCTCCCACTCTTGGGAAGTCGGGCCAGATTCGCATCTACGATGCAGCTGACCACCAGTTGGTCGACACACTCGACCTCAGCATCCCAGCCGGACCCAACCCCTCCCGGCGGATCACTGCGCTATCTGGACAGTCGACTGTCTTGAACTCCTCCATCCCCACCTCGCCCACAACGACAACACCGGCCGTGAGAACGACGCCTGCCGACCTCCACAATTACCAACTCACCACCATTGGAGGTTTAGCCGACTTCCACTTCTACCCGGTTATCATCCACGGCAACGTGGCCACGATTTACCCCCACAACAACATCCTGCAGTACCACCATCAGTACATCGTTCAGATCGACTCCGACGTCTTTACTTTTGCCACTGGCGTCTTCGCGGGGTTTACCACGGATCATGCATGGCGTTTCACCACGAAGAAGGCGCCTCCACCTGCCAATACAACTCAACTCGTCGTTGCTGCCGACGGCAGCGGCGATTTCAACACAGTGCAGGGCGCCGTCGACATCGTCCCTGACAATCCACCCCGTCGAGTAACGATCTTTATCAAGAATGGGACCTATGAGGAGATCGTTTTCTTCCGCAACAAGGCCAATATCACATTCCGCGGCGAGGATCGGGATAAGGTCCAAGTGGGTTACGGCAATAACAGCGCGTTCAATCCACCCATGCCGGGGCCGTCGCGCCGCTGCGCCTTCTCCGCCTATGACTCGACCGGCATCGAGTTCATCAATTTCTCAATCAGCAACTACTTTTACGGCCAAGCCGAAGGCCTGCTCATCTCGGGCTCGAAGAACATCGTCAGCCACATGAACATCAAAGGATCCGGAGACGCACTGAATCTGCGCGGCTCCGTTTATCTCACCGACAGCACGCTCATCGGAGACGGCGACACCATTCTCGGTGTTGGCCCCGCCTTCTTCAACCACTGTAAGATCCAATCCATCGGGCCCTTCATGTGGATTCGTAACACCGAGGCAAACCACGGAAACGTTTTTCTGAACTGCACGTTCATCGCCCGCGAGCGTCCTTTGCCATGGACGATACCCACCACTTCCACGACCAGTGGCGCATCGCAGGGCGGCATTCGCGTCGCTGCCGTCCTCGCTCGCCTGCCCAATAACCACGGTCTCAACTATCCCTACGCCGAGGCGGTTCTGATCAACTGCCACCTCAAAGGCATTCCTCCCAATGGCTGGGGCCCGATCGATGTCGATACTTCACACGTTCACTTCTGGGAGTACAACAGCACCGATCTGGATGGCCACCCTGTCGATACCACGCAACGTCATCCCGGTTCAAAACAGCTTGCGATGCCCCAGGATGCCCAAACCATCACCAACTACAGTAACCCTGCGTTCGTCCTGGGCGGGTGGGCGCCGGTTCTCGAACAGTAAGTCAAACGTGACTGATGAAGAGTGGGCGGAGGGACACCGGTAGTGAGAGAAGAGGTTCAAGTCTCGCTGCTCGAAGCCTGCACTGCCTGCACTCCACAGCTTTCCTATGCTCAGGTACAGGTTCTATTGCGAGTGAAACCGCTCAGGAAAAGTGCTAGGGTAAGAGCGGTCATTCTGCTGGCCATTTGGGGTTTGTTTCTGATGGTGCTCCTATGTCGACCCTGAAGGAAGTCCTCGATCAGCATGTCGGCGAAGCGGCACGCGAATTATACGAAAAGCTGGACCACAACCGGGTTCGCTGCTACTCCTGCGGGCATTGCTGCCCCATCGCCGACGGACAAGCTGGTGTCTGCAAAGTCCGCTTCAACCGCGGCGGAACGCTCTACGCCCCCTGGGGCTATGTGGGCGGGTTGCAGTGTGACCCGATTGAGAAGAAGCCTTTCTTCCACGCGTATTGTGGTGGTCTTGCCTGCAGCTTTGGCATGCTGGGCTGCGACCTTCATTGTTCCTATTGCCAAAACTGGCTGACCTCGCAAGCGCTACGCGACCCATATGCCGTCGTTCCACCCGTGGGCGTAACTCCAGAACAGTTGGTACGGGAGGCGTTAAAGCAAGGCGCCCGGATCATGGTGAGCACATACAACGAGCCGCTGATTGCATCAGAATGGGCGGTGGCGATCTTCAAGGAAGCGAAGGCGGCCGGTCTGGCAACGGCTTTCGTGTCGAATGGCAACGCCACCCCTCAAGTACTCGAATACTTGCGTTTGTGGGTGGATCTGTACAAGGTCGACCTTAAGAGCTTCGACGAGCAGCACTATCACCAGCTCGGCGGCCGCCTGCAGCCGATTCTCGAGACCATTCGTCGCCTCTACGCGATGGGTTTCTGGCTGGAAGTTGTCACGCTGGTGATCCCGGGATTCAACGATTCCGACCAAGAACTGACCCGCCTGGCGGAGTTTCTGGTCAGCGTCTCACCGAATATCCCGTGGCACGTCACTGCCTTTCACAAAGACTACAAGATGACGGATCCGGACGACACCGGACCAGAGACGCTGGCGCGTGCGGCACAGATTGCCAGGAAGGCCGGCCTGCGTTACATCTATGCCGGCAATCTCCCCGGCAAAGTAGGCGGCCTCGAGAACACTCGTTGTTCCAATTGCCAGGAGCTCCTTGTGGAACGCCTTGGGTATCTCATCACCGACTACCGTTTGACGCCGGACGGTCGCTGTCCGAAGTGCAGCACATCGATTCCAGGGCGCTGGGACCCAGTTTTCCGCGGACAGATCACTGACCACCCTTATGTCCCCCGCTGATGCCACGGGTTCGGGGGTCCTGAATCGCAAGTACAGGAGCGTGAGATCGGCGGATTTCCATGTGTAGCCGCCAAGGGAAACAATGCGCGGCGCAACGATCCGAGCTTGCGGTTCTGGCGCAGGCGACCACGAGAGCTTCGGGGGGCGGAGGCTATTTAGAGGATCGATCTATGGCCAGCGGTCTTGCTGCTGAACCTTCTCCGACGTGCTCGATGAGTGGCACCGGCTGTCGGCAACATCCAAGACTTGGCATGTGTGCCCACGCCCATCGCACCACAGAATCGACGACGGCCTAGGCAAATCACCTAGGCCGTCGCGTTGTACTCGATTCAAGGGACTAAGGCTATCGTGCTACCACGATTTCCCGAGCATTCTTACACATGCTCCCAAGCCTCGATCCTTCAATGGCGCTACCCGTTAGATCGGGTTCTTCAGGCGACTTTGTCGTCGCTCCATTTGAAGTATCGCCATTCTCCGTCTCGGGGCAATGGTCACATTCACCGTAAAGAATGCAATTGCGACCCACGTGGCTATTTCTTTCCCGCTGGGGCAACCTTGGGTTCTGGAGCACAAGGCCCTAGCCCTGATCCAATTCACGGAATGTATTGAGATCAGGATTTCTCTGCATCTTTCTGGCAGCGGCCTCCCTCTCCGTCCGCCATCAATCTAGCCCCATATTCACCAGGAGTCAACAAACTGTGAATGCGGTGGGAAAACTATCCGCCGATCTGGCGCGTTACGTTGGTAAGGTCTATTTCGTTTCATACCGGCGCGATCAACGTCGGATTATTGTTCCAGACGTTTCCGACCGCTCGGCTCACTTTCCACGTTTTCATTTCCTCTGCCGGGTATGGTCTGAGCAAATCATCAGGCAAATGCGATGGTTCTGCCGGAGCCATCCACCGTTCGTAATCCTTCCGTGCCACGATCACGGGCATTCGGCTGTGAATGGGCTTCAAGAGTTCGTTCGGGTCTGTGGTCAATATTGTGTACGTCTGTAGCTCGTCACCCGTCGCCTTGTCCTTCCATGAGTCCCATAGACCGGCGAATGCAAACAGACCGTCGTCTTTCATCCCGATGGCATAAGGCTGCTTCGTTCTCTCATCAAGCTTTTTCCATTCATAAAACCAATCGGCAGGAACCAGACAACGACGATGCTTCGCTGCCTCACGATAAACCGAACTCGTAGTGATGGTCTCCGCCTTGGCATTGATGGTGTTGAATGCCATCTTGGAATCCTTCGCCCAAAACGGAATGAGGCCCCATCGCATCACCGTCAATTCGCGCTCACCCGACTCAGGATCAAGTCGCACAACCGGCTGGAAACTCTGCGGGACGATGTTGTAAGAAGGCTCAAAATACGAATCGTCAAAGACGTTCGTCTCATGCGTCTGCATCCATTCCGCGATGCGCTGTTTGTCCGCTCGTCTGCCGTAACGCCCACACATGCAGACAGACTACCGTAATTTGAGTTTCGCGTACTGTTCCGCCGTCAGGCTGAGGAACACCCCACCGCGCCCGGTGACAATGGCCTGGTCCAGCATCAGTCGACTTTCCTGGTCAGTTAGCGCGCCGCCCCGCCCCACGAGTTCGATCACCTTATCTGCGGATGTGAAGTGCAGCTTCCGCGGCAGGGGTGTCTTCAGATCCTCCTCCAAGAATTGACAATGCCAGCCGTATCGGTCCTGAAACGACATGTACACTCGGTGACGATCATCTTGCGGCGGCATGGAAGAAGTATAGGCGAAAGAAAGGAGAATAATATTCACATCACTGCATGTCGTGAAGAATAGTGCTAGACTTCGCCCATTAGAGAGTGATCTCTCCTTCACATCAGAATGCGTAGAACAAAGGCCCTGGGACATCAGATCCCGGGGCCTTTGTGTTTACCGACGTCTTCAAGCCTCACGACATCTGCGGAGCAGAAGCAGAGAGCCCCTTGCCTGCAGGGTCGGCTGCTGGCAATTGTCGGGTAGCTCGACTAAGCATACAATCCGAGCCAGCCATGGCCGATAAAGTTCAATGTTTTGTCGCATATTCATCGGAACCTGCATCCAGAGTCGAGCCGGTCGAACTGGCAATTGAGGAGATTTCCAGCGGCGGCGTCGTCGACATAGCTGGGTGGAAGAGCGTTTCTGTCGGCGGCCGCATAGTTATCGGTGCGATTTGTGATCAGATCCGCAGATGTCAGCTGTTCATGGCGGACGTGACTGGACTGAATCCCAATGTCCTGTTCGAGCTCGGCTACGCAATTGCGCTGGATAAGCGAGTCTGGCTGATGTTCGACCCCAACATAGAGCGGGCCAAGCAGGAATTCAACAGCTTCCAACTCCTCACGACTGTCGGCTATTCCCCGTTTTGCAACAGCCGCGAAATCGTCAGCGGGTTCTACAAGGATCAACCGTACGAAAGTTTGGATAAAACTATCCTCTCGGATCTGCTCGGCCCCGCGGAGTCGAGGGAGTCCCGCAGGCCAACGCTATTGCACCTGAAACCGAGCGTCGATACCGAGGCAGCAGTTCGCATAGCGCGGCGAGTAGCGGCAGGCCCGATCCCGTCGGTCATCGACGATCCTAAAGAGGTCCAGACTCAGCCTTTCTCCTGGTACGTTCAACACGTCAGTTCGGCGTTCGCAGTGACCTGTCATTTTCTCTCGACGGACTACAAGAGCTGGGAATTGCAGAACGCTAAGCACGCTCTCGTTGCGGGTCTTGCTTACGGACTCGGGAAGCCGCTCTTGATGCTCGCGCACGATCCCTATGTACCTCCGATTGATTACAGGGATTTGCTGCATCAACACAAAACCGCCGCCGAAGCAGAGGCATTCTATAACGCCTGGCTTCTCCCAATAGTCGAAGCTTACGAAAGTAGGAAGAAGGATGTCCGACAGTACGAACTAGAGGAGCGCGCCCGCGGTGAGCTTCGCAACATAGCTATCGGCGACCCGATCGCCGAATTTGAGTCCGAGGAGGTCCCCGACTATTTCGTGCCGACCGCCGCATATAACGAAGCACTGCGGTCTAAACACTCAATCTTCGTAGGAAAGAAGGGCACGGGAAAGACTGCGTCCTTGTACAAGCTCTCAGAGGGAGCTCCGCGCAGACCCCCGGAACCACATTTGCGTCGTGAAACCCGTGGACTACGAGCTAGAGGGCCTAATGGCAATGCTGGCTCAGCAGTTAGCGGTCGCAGATAAGGGGTATCTGATCGAGAGCTTTTGGAAGTTCCTCCTGTTTACGGAACTCGCGAAGACGGTGTACGAAGAGGTCCTCGGCAAGCCCGTGTATTACGTAAAGACCGAGGCAGAGGCCCAACTGTGCGAATTCGTTGAACAGCACCAAACGCTAATTACACCTGAGTTTTCGCTGCGCCTAGAGGCCGCAGTCCGTCGCCTCGGCGACATGCCGACCGAGGGTAGCTCAGAAGCACGCAGAGCGTCGATAAGCGAAAGACTACATAGCGAGATGCTGGCCCACTTGCGTGCCCTGCTGGGCAACGCGCTCCACGCCAAGGCGAAAGTAGCGATACTGGTCGACAATCTCGACAAGTCGTGGGATCACCAAACGGACCTCGAGCTGCTTAGCGAACTGCTCTATGGGCTACTCAGCGTGAGCACGCGCGTCGCCGTTGATTTCGGGAGAGAGAAGCGAGGTGCAGTCAACCTCTCCCTATCGCTATTTCTACGCAGCGACATCTATGCGGCCATGATCAAGTACGCACGGGAACGCGACAAGCTGCCAATCCGCCGGATCAGTTGGCAGGACCCCGAGTTACTAAGGAGGGTGGTCGAGGAGCGCTTTATAAAATCCGGAGCGGATGTGACTGAACCTGAGGGCATCTGGAATAGATATTTCCCGACGGCAGTTCGGGACGTCCCCATACGCGATTATTTGGCCTTCTCAGTGCTTCCAAGACCGAGGGATCTGATTTTCTTGGTGAAGGCGTCGCTGGAGTTCGCAGTGAACCGAGGTCACGGACGCATCGAAGAAGCGGACATGGTGTCGGCCCAACAGCAGTACTCGCATTTTGCGCTCAACTCACTCCTCTCTGAGGCAGCGCCGAGGATCGGTGGGTTTGACGACCTCTTGCTGGAGTTTGCGGGAGGGCCGGAGATCGTCGACGTCGAACGTATCAAGGTCGCAATGAGAAGAGCCGGGGTGAGTGAGACCAGAGTCGCCGAAGTCGTGGACCTGCTGACTGAGCTGACATTTCTTGGGCCTGAAACTTCCCCTGGCCGCTTCGATTTCATATACGACGAAGAAAACCTGATGAAAACGAGAGTAATGGCGCGCAACCTGTCGGAGGAAGCAGGTCAACCCGCGCGCTTCAGGGTGAATCCGGCGTTTCATGCCTTTCTCGAGATCACCCCGCAAAGGGCACTCGCGCCAGGCCAACTTCAGATGGACCTCTTGGGTGCATCATAGGTAGGAGCGTCACCCGCATCTTTGCTCCCGAGAACATCCCTCAGTCGACCCTGCAATCCACAAAGACGTCAGGCACAATCGAAGCCAGCACGAACACCGGGGCGCCAATATCACTCCTGCCAAGCTTGTGATCAAGACGAAGCAAGTGGAGCCACGCCCGGCGGTGGGATGATTTGGGCCCTACTGCAGAATAAAGGTGTCGCTTTTTGAGAAGTCGAAGACCGCCGGAATCTACCCTGATTTGACGGACGGCACAGGTTCGCCAATGGGAACCAAGCCACGCGCGGTTTTGACAGCGCCATTCTCGAGGAGCTGAGGCACCTCGTTGGCCGCGTAGCTGAGCCACTCACCTACGATGATCTTGCCATCCATAGGATTCCAGTCTGCCTTACCCTCCACCAGTCCAAGCTGCGTGAGCGCGTAGGTGAGCAATCCTTGATGCTGGGCATCGGATTCGCGCGCTGCCTGGTTCGGCTGCTTGCAGCGACAAGCCCAAGGTCGAGCTCGACAAGTCGGCGCGACTCGGTGAGAGCCTACAGCCTGGCACGGTCGTATGGGAGGGCCAAGCGCTGTGCTTTACAGGGGCGTTCCAAAAACCTGTCAGAATGGGGCGCGGTAAGTGCCTCATTTCGCGGCGCCGGAATCGGCCGTCTTGGCCGTTCCGAAAACAGGTGTTATTGGAGGGTGGCTGGTGCGGCTGTGGTGGCGACCCGGCGGTCAGGTTGGATCGGATTGGCCTTGGTAGCTCCAGAGAGGATACGGCAGTCCGGCCAGCCGATTGATGGCAATGGCCTGCGCTACCAGCAGAAACACCGCAACTTCAATGATGACCAGTTCTTTGGGTTTGGAGATGATGCCCAACGACACGATGAGCGTGGTAGCGCCCGCGGGCGGATGGTCAGCGTGCAGCAGGACCATGAAAGCGCCGGTAGCGGAGAGGGAAAGGGCGGCGGATAGGATTCTGGGCCAGTAGACGCCGGGATGCACGCCATAGGGTACGCTGGCTGCGCCCGTGACGAGGTAGGCGCCGTAGCCGCAGACGAGGCCGATGGCGTGGCCGAGGATCGTGTTGCGCGGACTGGAGTTCTGCTGGAGAGGAGCGATGAAGAGTAGATAAGCCGTGGGGCCGAGCGAGGGAAAGACAAACGGGCTGCCGGTGACGACAGCGAGCAGCGCCAGCAGGGCGATGGTGAGAAAACCGTTGATGAAGATGTAAGCGGACCAAACGACGCGGGGCGGAAAGTGATTGAGCAGCCACGCCAGCCGTAGCCGCCCCAGCAGCACGGCAATGTGCTCAGGCCCTCGACCGCTGCTGATGGGGTTCTGTTCGGGCAACGTAGTTCCCTCTAAGGCTCAGATGTTGGGTAGAAGATCGAAGTACTCGTCGTCTTCGTTCTTTCCACCCTCTCCCTTGCCGAGTTTCTTTTCCGATTCGACAAATTCGATGCGCTCGATCCACTTGACCATTTTGTAGCCGAGCTGGTTTTCGACGCGTAGCCGCAACGGAGCGCCATAGACATCAGGCAGCGCCTGGCCGTTCATCTCGCTGGCCAGCAGGCATTGCGGCTTGAGCACATTATCGAGGCTCTGCGTGTCGTAGTAGGGCCCGCCATAAAGCGCCTCGCCAAAGGAGTAGAACGCGACGGTGTGGACTTCAGGATGGGGGCGGACGAGTTCAATCAGCGTCTTCATGGGGATGCCACCCCACTTGGCAATGCCGCTCCAGCCCTGGATGCAGTGATGCATGGCGATGTGCTCCACTTCGCCCAGCTTGCGCAGGTCAGCCAGCGAAAGCTCGACCGGATTCTCGACCAGGCCGCCAACCTTCAATTTGAAATCGCGGAAGTGACCCTCAGCCAGGTGCTTCCAATCGTCGCGTACGGGCACTTTGCCGTTGGGCCAGAAATAAGGCGAGATGTCCGCGTCTGAATACATTTGCTGCGGCATGAGCCGGTTGAGCGTGAGCAACTGCATTGGATAGGTGACAACCTTGAGCGCATGCTGCAGCGCGCGCGGCTGAAGCCACGAGAGGTAGTGCGCGACAATCCAGCAAAGAACCACAATGGCGATGCCGATGAAGCCCAGCCAGATGCCGAGGCGGCCTTGATCGTTGGTGCCGAGCACGATGTGGTTCATGTTGCGCGCGAAACCGGTCATGACCACCAGCGTGATGTGCACTACGAGAAACGCCAGGAAGCTGAGCATGGTGAGGAAGTGGATGGAGCGCGCCGATTGCCGGCCGCCGAAAAGCTTCGCGTACCAGGAGAAGTGATTAACCACCGCGGGCGACATGGCGATGCCGGTGAGGATAGCCAGCGGGCCGAAGACAAAGACCACGGTGAAGTAGGCGATCTGCTGCAGAGCGTTGTAGCCGTAGAAACCGTTGGGTTCGGCGGGCAGATGGAAGGTGGCGTAGTGCACCCAGGTGTTCCACGCCTGCAGGATCACCGTGGGCGAGGTGGGCACGAGGCGTTTCCACTGTTCGGTGCTGAAGAGCATGGCGACGAAATACACGCCGCAGAGAATGAAGCCGTGGACGTTGATGAAGTGCCATACGCGCGCCACGCCGATGGTGTGCCGGTAGCCGGGAGTGCCGATGAGAGGAGTGAGATAACGGGCATCGTCCTTCGCGGTCCAGAGGCGGTCGCGTGGGACCTTGACGGGAGTGAAGCGGATCCACTCACTGCCGGGAGTGCAGTCGTCGTTGAAGTAAAGCCGCGGATGGTCGGCCAGAATTGAGAGGCCGCTGCGGATGAGCATGGTGACGAACAGGAAGTTGAAGAAGTGGCAGTAGCGGACCCAGAGCGGGAATCCGTGTGGGCCGGCGAAGTTGTTGGGATAGACCACCGGGACCGGAGGAATGTGCGGCAGGCCTCCGAGGATCATTTCGATCCACGCGGCGACGACCAGCGACATGATCACAACAGCGGTTCCGATGAGGATGGAATGGCGAATCCAGAGGCGGAAGCGGCGATCGGGAGGGTAATGCACCGCCCCGTGTTCAGCATCGAATGTAATCATGACCCCACGCCTCCGCATGCGATTGGGAAGTTGACGCATGGCGGCCTGACAGTAACGTTATACCGCAGCGTGGAGAATGGCGTCTCACGTTTGCGCCCCATCCCAGTGGAGCCAGGATGGGGCGCCGGGCTATTTGCCAAACACCGGCTGTACAGCCGCGTAGCGCGAATAAGGTAACTAAAAACGAATATTCTCCGGTGACCCTGCCAAGTTTTGCTCTTGAAGGCTGGAGTTCAGCCCCGCCGCAGTTTATCTTCATGCCGATGCTGAGAAATCGCTGAGCCATTTCGAAGGCTCAAGCGAACTCCCAGGGCGAAAATTTTTGCTCATTCACGCAGAATTTTGCACTCGGAGAAGGATGGCGCGACGGTATGAGGTATTCGCGGGACAAGCTGATGTCGCCTCAAAAACTCGCAAGCGAGTACGAGATGAGCGAATCACGCTTGGCAGACCTGCGCTCACAAAGGAAAGGACCGCCATATTTCAAACTCTCGGGCATTTGGTACCCGAAGGAAGCTTTCGACCTTTGGGTCGATCAACAGATTAGGAAAGGAAGTGAGGAAGATGTCGCTGAGGAAGAGGAGCGGCCAATGGCATTACCGGTTCAAGTACAAGGGTCAGGAGTACACGGCAAACACCGATTTGGCCGCCACGTCACAAAACATGGGAGCAGCGCAGGACATCGAGTCGGACGCAAGGAAGGCCCTGAAGTCGGGAAAACTGCCGACAGCCGAGATTAAGGTGATCCCGTTCCGCGATGCTGTCAAACTGTTCCTTCCATGGGCCGAGGCTGAATACCGGGCGCATCCAAACAGCTACAAGCGGATCAAGACAAGCCTTTCGAGTGCGCTTGTCTATATGGACAAGCTCCCGGTCAGCGCGATCGATGCCGCGAAGATCGACGACTACAAGACCTGGCGCGCCACTGTGCACGAGGTGCTCGACATCACGATCCGGCATGACCTTCACGCGTTGAGCGTGTTCTTCGAATACGCAATCCGCCATCACTTTACCCTCCGCAACCCGATCGATGAGGTTGGGATTCCTTCCGATGCCGATGCCGAAAGAATCCACGTGCTGACGGAAGAAGAGGAAACAGACTACTTCCGTCGCGCTGCCCGCCTGCCCAATTTGCATGACGTCGGGCGCCTGATGATCAATCAAGGAGTACGCCCCGAAGAGGCCACGTCCCTGGCGAAGACAGACGTCGATTTCGAAACGAACCAGATCTTTATCTCCAGTGGAAAGACCAAGGCCGCGAGACGCTATCTCGATATGACCGTCGAAACACGGCAGATTCTGGAAGGCCGTATGGAGGGGAAATCGCCCTGGATTTTTCCCTCCCGACGGAAACCTGGATCGCACATCGGCCGGATCAACTCAGCTCATGACAGCATCGTTGCCGAAGCCGCCAAGGATGGAGCTGTAATCGGTTTTGTGCCATACGATTTGAGGCATACGTTTGCAACTCATGTCGCGCAAACGAATGTCGACTTGTCGACCTTGGCCGCACTGTTGGGCCATGAATCGACTCGTTGCGTTCACAAATACGTGCACCCGACGGCCGAGCACAAGAAAAAGGCAATGAAACGCTATGATCGCACGATGAGGCGGGGGAGCCGGAAGGCCAAGCGCCGCACGAAGCGGTAGCAGATTCAGTTGCGTTGCGATCCGGCCGGCCTACCCAGGTCCTGAGCCAAATCATTCTGGCCTCTTCGACTCCCCACAGACAACGAAGAATTCAGATCGGAGCCGACGCCTTAGGGCGGTTTGTTTCGCGCTTTGCCGGCTCGGTTTGACTTCGGTGATTGGTGCTGGGGGACGGCGGGAGGGGGCGAATTCCTGTCCGCTTTTGGTCCGCCCCCCTACACGAAAGCGGACGAAAATGGAAGAAAAGACACGAAGATTCACGAAAAAGACACACCTGTGAATTCGTGTAGAAATCGTTCTAATCTACACAAATTGTTGAATTTATTGCGGAGATTTTGGAGGCGCGGGCCGGGATCGAACCGGCGCATAAAGGTTTTGCAGACCTCTCCCTTACCACTTGGGTACCGCGCCTCGGGCTGTCCGCGTCACCGGTCGCCGATCGTCCCATCCCTCATTTCCCCTGCATCCACTGCAAAGGCACATTGCGGAATGGAGCGGGAGACGAGACTTGAACTCGCGACCCTCGCCTTGGCAAGGCGATGCTCTACCACTGAGCTACTCCCGCTTGACGCAAATTCGAGTATATCGGGCGGCAGGAGGCGGGTCAAACCCGCGGAGGTGCGAGAAAAGACGACGCTGAGGGCGAAAAAGGGTTGCGGGATGGGCGGGAACTTCGACGCGTCTTGGGCGTTGCGGGACATGCGCGAGAGCTCCCTGCGGGCGTTCTCGAAACCTGAGGAGCAGCGCATCTTCAGTCCGGCGCAAAATCGTTAGGGCAAGCGATATTGCCCAATAACTTGGTCGATTTTATTAAGGGATGCAAGTATCGAGGCGACGCTGCGCACGTTAACTATCTTCTACAATGCAAATGCTCGCGAGTACCGGATGGAGTGCTTTGGCCTGCGTGGCGCAAGGATGAAGGGCTACGATTTCTACCACGTCGCCATGGCGCACGTGGCGACGAACTCCGGAGAGCAAAAACGAAGAGCCGGAATTGATCCCGGCTGCTCCCGTCTATCGACTTGATTTGCTGGTGCCCTGCCTACTTCGGCTTGGCAGTTGACAGCGCTTTGAGGCGCGCATTCAAGCGGCTCTTGTAGCGCGAAACGGTATTGGAGTGCAGAACACCTTTTTGCACGCCTCTATCGAGAGTGGAAACCGTGGCGCGGTACTGCACATTGGCGGCCTTGGCGTCGCCTTTTGCGAGCGCCTCGCGCAAGGCCCGCAGGCTCGAGCGCACGCGGCTGCGGTTGGCGCGGTTCACTTCGGTGCGGGTTACGGTCTGGCGGGCGCGCTTCAGCGCCGATACGTGATTTGCCATGGTTTTCCTTCAATCTCCAGCCCTGAATTTGCGGCAGGTGCGAACCTGATTTTCCAGGGAAAATGATGCGGGTGGGCAGCCCTTCGAGGCATATCCCTCGCAAACTTTAGTGTACGGGAAGCCGGTAGAAGGGTCAATCGGAGGACCTTTTCATCCGGCTCCAGAAAGCGGAAAGCGATTGCTGCACAAGCTTCGTCTCCGATCACGCGAGCGCTCTGCTGACCTACTGGGTGATCTCCACTTGGCTTAGCAACGGCCTGTCTCTGGCTCTGCGCGCGGAACCAGCGGCTCAGCGCGATCTTCCTGGGTTGCTGAAGGCGACTGGGCATGAATTGGCGGACACCCGCTCAATCAGCGCCCAATTCTCTCTGCTTTCTCGTTTTTTTTGCGGCGATCAGCTCCCGTTCATCCCAGAGCTTGGTGAAAGTAGTTTCCAAATAGTTTGTGAGTGACCGCCGCTCCTTTTCGGCTTCTTCGATCAGCCTTCGTTTGAATTCAGCGGAAACTCGGAAGTTTAAAGTCTCCTTCTTTTCCATGAGATTCAGTAGAAACCTCGGCGCGATGCTACCGAAGACCCCGACGAATGGTCAAGCGGCGACTTTTCTTGCTTGACAATGTGTAATGCATAGTGCATCATATATGCATTACAAGTCCCGCCGGAGGCGCCACTTGACAGCTTCCACAGATTACCTATTCCGCCGTAACCGAGCACTTGCACGCCAGAGGTGGGGGCCAGCAATCAATCACGATCTCCTAGAAAGCCTGAAGTCTTTTTCTAAAGAGTTCTGCTTTTCCATCTCCTCTGGGGACCTGCTATTGCTGGACAAGCGCTGGTACGTGACCCATGTCGGCCTCATAAGGCTCGCTCGCCGCGCCGGGTGCCATGGAATCCTAGCTGAGGCCGCACAAGAGTCTTGTGATCTCAAAGAGCGGCGTTGGGCTTTTCGGGCCACAGTATACAAGTCTAGGACCTGCCGCGGTTTCGTTGGCTACGGCGATGCCGATCCGTCGAATGTTTCCTCTCTTGTCCGCGGCGCCGAGATGCGCGTGGCCGAAACCCGAGCCGTCAACGGCCACCTCTTTATCCACCCGGGTCAGGCGTCATTGCCCCTGGCCTTCTGTTTGGCAACCAGGCGCTGCATGAACTTGGGCCCGTCTTTTTTGGAACCCTCAACACCCTCGTACAGGAACATCTCGCAAACCTGTGAAAGAGCTCTCTGTTCGTCGTCTGCTATGCGCTGTAGCTCCCGCTTGAGTTCCGGAGCAACACGAAAGGCTATGAATTCGGTCTTGGCCACACCCGAAATATAGTTGTTTGCGTAATCGCCGAGCAACACCATTTGACAAAGTTAACAATGTAATATACGTTATCGAAAGATAACACAGGGGGGGGCTTAATGAAACTTCCCACACGTGAATCGGAAACCAGGCCGGTTCCAAATTTCAAGAGGTTACTTCGGGAAAATGTTCGACTTGCCAGGAAAACTCAGCTCTTCTCATCTCGTGCCATTGATCTTCTCGCCGCTATTACGAGAGAATTCCAATTTTCCCTTAAGGCGGGCGAACTCCAGGTCATTAACGGCAATTGGTACGTAACCCACACGGGACTGCTGCGGCTGGCGCGCCGCAAAAAATGTAGCGGCATCCACGTCGAGGCTGTCAATTCACTTTGTGATTCCGCGGCGAGTCGGTTTGTCGTCAAGGCAACCGTCTATCCATCTAAGAACTCTTCCGGATTCGCCGGCTACGGCGACGCCGATCCCTCGAACGTTTCCTCTCTTGTGCGCGGTGCCGAAATGCGCGTGGCCGAGACCCGTGCCGTCAACCGCGCCCTGCGCAAGGCCTACGGCATCGGCATCTGCTCAGTCGAGGAAATCGGAACGACTCCGAATCCGGTTGAGAAGTTTCCTCCACAAAATGCAAACGGGAACGGGAATGGCACCGGCCCCAAGGTCCGCGACCGCCTGTGCCAGATCATCCGCCAGCACAAGCTCAACCCCGAACTGGTCAAGGCCTACGCCGTCGACTTCTGCGGCACCAAGACGCTCCGAGAGGCCAGCAGGGATCAAGTTGAGAACTTCGTCCTGCGACTGGCCGATTCGGCCATAAAGGACCGAAATGCTCTGCTCTGCCAGCTCGACAGCTACTCCCAACCAAAGCAGGAGGGGGCCGCATGAAGCGCAAAGTCCCAGGCCTCGCCGAAACGGCCCGCGATGCTCGTCCGGAGATTCCGGACGGCATCTTCCTCGTTCGCGTCGATGGCGCCCGGTTCCACTGGCATGCCCGCAAGCCGTTCTATGTCCTCCGACTCTCCGTGATCGAGCCCCGCACTGTGGCCGGGCAGCCCATTGTCGGCCGGCTCTACTGTACGCAAAAAGCGATGTGGAAGCTGGGCTGGTTCCTGCGTGATTTTCTTTATGATCCGGAGTTTCTGGCCCACGAAGAGGTCGATGAGAAGGCGTTGTCCGGACTCCGCGGAGTTGTCAAGATCAGCCACGCCGTGATCAACGGCATTTCGCTCATCAACCTCGACGGCTTCGCCCCGGCCAGTCAATGGGAAGAACTATCCGCGGCTCCGGTATCGAGTGCTTCTCGCTCCAACCATGCGGAGGCGTCCTGATGACCTATTCCTACACCCAGATCAGCCAGTACCTGAGTTGTCCGCGCCGTTACCGGCACCGCTACCTCGACGGATGGCGAGAGAAAGATACGCGCGCCGCCATGCTCTTTGGTCGAGCCTTTGAGCAAGCCGTCGCCGCCCTTTTTCGCCGTGAAGACCCGGCGGCTGTGTTGTGCGAGCAGTGGAGCCTGTGCAAGGACATGGGCCTGACCTACCCCGGCAACGACACCTGGGACCGGATGTTGCAACAAGGCGTCCAGTTGCTGGAGCGCTTGGCTCAGGATGACCGCGTTCGAATCCGGCGCCCTCGTTCAAGCCAGCAGATTCAGTTCACTCGCATGCTCGCTTCTGGCAACCATTTCGTCTCCTACGTCGATGCCATTGGTGAATTGGACGGTACGCGCTGCGTTCTGGAATGGAAGACTAGCTCCGCGCGATATCCAGAAGAACCGGCCGGCATCTCCGCTCTCGATCCGCAACTGGTCTGCTATTCGTGGATGACCGGCATCAACGAAGTCGCCCAAATTGTTTTCGTGCGCAAGCGGTTGGTCGAAGTTCAGTACCTTCGGGCTACCATTTCCGAGGAACAGCGGCAGGAGTTCGCAACCCTGGTCGATGACACCGTCCGGCGGATCGAGTCCGGGCTGTTCCTGCCGCATAGCGGCATTCGCTTTCCACAAAATCCGTGCACAACTTGCCCCTTTATCGGGCTGTGCCTGGATCAGTCCGACATGGTCGAAACTGCACTTGTGCGCAAGCCCGGAGTTGACCTTGGTCTGTTTGACGAGCTTTCGTTTTAGGCCGATGCCGATGCCCCCCAAGCTCAATCACAAGCGTGCTCTCTTTGTTCTGACCAAGATCGACGAGATCCTGGCGTGGGAAAAGCAGAGAGAAGTGGAGCGCGACACGCGCTTCGTCGATCTGGGACGGTATTTGTGTGAGGTGCGGGCGGGCCAGTACTGGCGGCTGCAGAACTTAACGTCGTTCGATGAGTTTTTGCAAAGACGTTTTCCCGATTCGCGCCGCACCGCCTACTATCTGATGTCGATTCACGAGCACCTGCCGCCCCAGATCCGGCGGGAGTTGAAACAGGTGGGCTGGACCAAGGCGGCGGAGTTGACCAAGGTCGCGCGCTCCGACGGAAAGGACTTCGATAGTGCAGCATGGATGCACAAAGCCCGTTCCTTACCCCGCGATCAGTTCAAACGCGAAGTCGACCAACATCTCACCGGCAAGAACAGCGAACCGACCGAGATCATCTGCTTCAAGTTCTACAGGAGCCAGATCCCGGTGATTGAGCGGGCAATCGAGACGGCGGCGCTGATGCTGGGCACGGACAAATCACGCGGCTATTGTCTGGAGATGATCTGCGCGGATTTCCTGGCGGGAGCCAACCTGGACAACGGACAACCCAACGTGCTGTTGTCCTCGATCACACGGTTTTTCCAGTTCCTGCCCGGTGAGCAGCGGCAGGCGTTTGTTGAACAGATCACCGAGAAAGCGTCATGAACCGGATTCCGGTAAAGAGTTCTCGCCTGCGCCTCGCTCCCAAATTGTACGAAAGCCTGCGGCACGAGGTGTTACGTCGGGACGGATGGAGGTGCCAGAGTTGCGGCGCGATGTCAAATCTCGAGGTTCACCATCGGGAATTGCGCAGCCAGTCCGGCGATGATTCAGAGGAAAATCTCATCACGCTTTGCACTGCATGCCACTCAATCGTGCATCGGGGAATTGATTGAAGACTGCTTTCTGATGGGACCCGGTGCCACTCGTTTATCGAACTCCATTCACTCAGCCGCGTTCAGCTGCGCTCAATTTTTCGAGTGTCGGATTGGATCGGGCGAGATCCAACCGGGATGAACGCGAGAATTGCGGTTTTTAACCCCAAAATTCGAGCTCAATGCGCTGACCGCCCACGACTAAGCCGCGCGCCGCGAATCGAATCTGTCCGCGTCCGGCCCGCGGGATCGCCAAAACCGACAACCGGGGGCGCCTCTTTCAAGGCCGGGATGGCGATTCGGTGTTTCTTCGTCACGCGCAGTGGGCAACAATCAATTTTGGTTTGCCGACGACAAAAGCGACCAGGCGCGGCTCAAACGCGAACATCGTGGTCCAAGAGATCGCCATGCCGATGCCGCAGCTTTTGGGGTAGTGGAGCGTAGCACACTCCTTAGTATCCGGGCCTGAGAAGGTGGAATATCTTCGACAGATCCAGGCCTTCCTTATCATAGGCTGCTCGTCGACCAGGTCTACCCAGGGATTCGGGCGCCTTCCGTTGCAGGTGCCGGCGCCACGCGATTCCCGGCCCGTGCAAGCCAGGCTCTTCAATTAAGGTGTCGCACCCGGATGGTGGTCCAGATCGGCGCCCGGGTGTGTCGGTTCTCAGCAGTCCGCCTTCAAAATTCCAATTCGAATCTCCAAAAACTCAGTATTAAGAGTACGTGTGTCCCGCCCGCACCTTGGCTACAGCGGGCAGGAAAGGCTACCCATTCGGTCATTCCGGCCCACGGACGCACCGCAACTTGTGGATGGGAAGTAAACGTGAAAACCGAAATAAATCTAACGATGGAAAGGATTCAATATGAAAAAAACACACCGTGAAGGGTCAGTTGCAGTAACGTGGCCCGATGACGACAAATTCCGTAAAGTAAATGCCAAGCTTCGCAACGCGTTCATGCGGCTCGCGGCGTCTGACCGCGAAAAGGTAATGCGCATCATTACGCAATTCACCTTCGGGAAGGCCTGCTCAATCTCATATTGGGAGTGGTCTTCTAAGGAAAACTTGGAGAGCTGCTATCGGCAACTACAACGTATCTCGCAAAAGATGGCTGAAGACTTGCGCAGTTTGGCGTCCGAGTTGTTGAGATTAAAGCCCGGCTACTATCTGGCATTGAAGTCCCTCACCGAGAAGGCCCGCAGGAGGAAATAGCGACGCGATGGGGGTAACATCATGCGCGCCGCCAATCGCGACCGCTGGCTCCCCCTGCAAAAATTTCAGGCCGGGCGGGCACAGTTCTGAAAATTCGAACTTTCAAACTCATAGATAGAGGGCCTCTGGCCCGTCTGCAGGTCAATGGCGAACAAGAGTACTTGGAAAGGTAAAGTAAGAATGCAAAGGTATAGTACGACTACAAATGCTAGCGACCCAGGGTTGAAACAACCTGCCAAGCTCGATGAGGTCGGCTGGTTCGAACCATTCGTTCCCGCAGACCCGGTTCCCCCCGTACCCAAGCCTGCCCCAAAACCCGAGCCACTATCGCTGATGCCCGTGCTTGACCGAGTCCTCCGCGATAATGGCCTCCTCCCCGCCCCGACTGAAACTACACCCGAGGCGGAATTTCCGGCTCCCGCGGCGGCCGAGGGCACAGGCGACACTGAACTGGCACAGACAAGCGAGATTCTCCCCGCGCCGGCGGAGGCGCTACTCCCGCCACCTCGGGTGGCCATGGCGGGCGAGCTCGTCACGTGGATAAAACGGTGCCTCTTGGCGCAGACGCATCTGCCAGAGGATGCGGCCGAGCTTGTCGCGTTCTGGGTGATTTCGACATGGTTTCAGGACACATTGACCGTGCTTCCGTGCCTGGTCATCACCGGCGCTGCCCATAATGCAAGCTGTGTTCTGCACGTCCTCAACAACTTCTGCCGCGAGGCGAAGCTGCTGTCCGGATTCCGGCGGAACCACCTTGGCGTACTCCACTTGGGCTGCAAGACGAATTTGATCTCCGAGCCAAACCTCGATCGGCGGACAGCCGGCCTACTTGGCGATCTAACCGACAAGAACTTCAAGGTCGTGGAACGCTATTCGTTGATCTCTTACGCCAAGTCGACGGCAATCTACGCCGGCGCGAATCCAGAAACACACAAAATCCAGAACTCGATCCACATCCACATCCCTCCCACAAACGCAGAACCATCCACCCTTCCCCAGTGGCTGCAAAAGATGATTGAGCGCCTCCCCGTCCACTTGAGCCAGTACCGCAACAAGAATCTCATGTCTGTGCGCCGCTCGAAGTGGGTTCCCTCCGGATTGTCCTCCGAACTAGCGGCCATTGCGTCGCCACTTTGTCGTTGCCTCCCGGACGCGCCCGAACTCCAACAGAGGCTGGTAGCGCTCCTGAAAACCCGGGACAAGCAGCGGCAAGCTGAAATGTCGAACACCAAAGTGGCCGTTGTCGTGGAAGCGGTTCGGACGCTCAGCCGTGACGGACGAGACCACGCCTACTCCCGCGAGATCGCAGACAAGGCCAACCAGCTGTTTGAAGCGCGCGGTGAGACGGCGAGCCTGCGTCCGGAACATGTAGGCCACACTTTGAAGGGGCTCGGTCTGCCCACTCACCGGTTATCACAAAGCGGCAATGGTCTGACGTTCGATAAGGCCACCGTCGCCCGTATTCATGAGCTTGCCGCGATGTACATGTTGGACGTAATGGAGGATACGCCGGCGGAGGCCGAAAACCTCCCCAGCCAGCAAGCTGCAGAAAATAATAAGGTTGAGTAGGTTATGGAGGTTATGGAGGTTTTTCTGAACCTAGTTTCGGCGAGTTCGGCTGAAGTTAATACAAACAATTTAAAATGAACGACTTCCAACTTATGGGGTCTCAACTTTCGCTTTATGCGGCTGCCCACAACACCGACGCGTTGGTCTTTTGAAACGGTGCCCGATATTTTCTTGCAGCGCCGGTTATAGGCAACCAATTGTATCGGCGAGGGATGCGCCCAACAGCGGGTAGTGTCCTAATATGATCGATGCCGTGCGAAGAGTGAAAGGTTGGAGTGAGTTAGTTCCCCTTTCAATCGGTCAAAGGCTGTACGCCAGCGGATGCTTGGGCTCGTAAAGCATGATGTCGTCCGCGCCGGGTATGGCCATCATGACCACGAGTCCGTACCCGTGATCCTGAACTTCGCCGCGGAACTCCGCTCCTTTGCCCTTCAGTTCAGCGACCGTGTGTAAGATGTCGTCGCACATCAGCGAGATCAGATGGTGCCGCGGCGATTCGTACGTCTTGCCAGCGTAGATGCTGTGGGTCGGATGCACGCCCATCTCACTCCGCCCGGTCTTGAAGATCAGCCAACCCGCGCCTCCGCCCAGCGCATCCTCGACGTAGGGCCAGCCGAGGACGTCGCGAAGGAATGCGCGCGTTGCGGGGGCATCGTCGGAATAAATCAGGGTGTGGATGCTGGTGATCATCAGACTGAACTACTGAAATCGGCTAAATTGTACTGTTTCGGTCTATTGCCAATCAAGAACAGCGAATATCACGTCGTCGCGTCCAGTTCAGTCCAGCTCACGGCTCCTTGTGCAGCAATGGCTTCAGCACCGGAAAAATTGTGTTGGCAATGATTTCAGAACCCTTCGCCGTGGGATGAATTCCGTCGTTCTGGATGGTCCCCGGCACATTGACCAGATTCTTGTAGATCATCGGCACCACGGCGTCGTGATGCTTTGCCGCCAGATCGCGAAAGATCTCATCGAACGATCGAATGTAATCCTGGCCGTAATCCGGCGGAAGCGTGATGCCGGCGAGCAGGATCTTCACATGCGCGTGTTCGAGTTGCGTCAATACCTGATCCAGGTTGTTGCGGGTCTGGTCAACGGGCAGCCCGCGCAGGCCGTCGTTGCCGCCGAACTCCACGATTACAACTGCGGGATGCAGTCGCAGCACATACTGCAATCCGGCCAGCGCGTCCTTGGTGGTCGCGCCGCTTGTGCCTTGATTCAGGACCTTGTAGCGGTAGCCGTGCGCATCCAGAATCTTTTGCAGGAAATCTGGATATGCCTGCCCGTCGGCGAGGCCAAAACCGGCCGTGATGCTGTCGCCGTAGCAGACCAGGAGTGGACGATCGGCCGCATGAAGCGGCCACACCAGCGCCAGCAGGCAACATGCGACGAGAACCACGCGGCGAACGTCCACGTATATAGTGTAGCGGCGGGCAAAAGGCCGAAAATCGTCCAGACCTCATGACGGGCCGTTTACACTGCGAGTGACGGGAGGACACATTGATTCAAGTCAAGGGCGCCAGGAAATGGATCCAGAATGGGGCGCGGCGGGTGGATATTTTACGGGGCATTTCGCTCGACATACCTGCCGGTCAATTTGTTGCCATTGTTGGCGCAAGCGGCAGCGGAAAGAGCACATTGTTGGGACTCCTGGCTGGCCTCGACACTCCCAGTGAAGGCGAGATTTGGCTCGACGGCGTGCCCATCCACAACTTGGCCGAAACAGCGCTGGCAGCTGTGCGCGGACGCAAGATCGGCTTCGTCTTCCAGTCCTATCAGCTCATCCAAACGCTCACGGCTCTCGAAAATGTCCTGCTCCCGTATGAACTGAATGTGGAAGGCAGCGGGGTGGGGCAGGCGCGTCGGCTGCTCGATGAAGTCGGCCTGAAGGAGCGAATGGATCACTATCCCGTGCAGCTTTCCGGCGGGGAGCAGCAACGCGTGGCCCTGGCGCGCGCTTTTGTGGCCGACCCGCCGATCGTCATGGCCGATGAGCCTACCGGAAACCTCGACTCTACCAACGGAAAGCTCGTACTCGATCTGCTGCTTGACCGAAATCACAAAGCGCACACAACTCTGGTCCTCGTCACGCACGATCCGGAGATCGCCGGCCGTGCCGATCGCAAGATTGTGCTGAAAGATGGGATGGTGGTCGAAGATTCACTGCCCGGCTCTCCCGCAGCGCTCGTCCAGGACGAGGGAAAAAATGGCTAAGCGCGCATTGAGCTGGAAACGCGCTGCGGCCATCGGCTGGCGCGACCTGAAATCAGCTCCAGGAAAATTCGGCTTTGTCGTCTTGTCAGTCGCAGTCGGTGTAGCCGCATTGGTGGGCGTGCGCGGCCTGAGCGACAGTTTCCGTGGCACTTTGAACACTGAGGCGCGCTCACTACTGGCTGGTGATCTGAGCGCGCGCATGTTCCGTGCGCCTACGCCGGAAGAGTTGACCAGGATCGCGGCGATTGAGGCCCAAAGCGGCGGCGCCATCCGCTCCACGTGGGTTAAGGAGACCATCTCTATGGCCTCCGTGCCGGCTGACCCGGTCCCGCTCCTGGTTGCCCTCAAGGCAGTCGATCCCGCCGAATACCCCTACTACGGTACCGCCGAACTGGAGCCGGCCATGCCGTTGCAGCAAGCGCTCCAGGGCGATTCTGCGGTCGTGGCTGACGAGTTTCTCATTCGGCTGAATGCGCACGTCGGCGATACACTCCGCCTGGGCAAAAAGAGCTTCACCATCAGGGCGACGTTGAAGCAGGAACCCGACCGCATCAGCGCCAGCGCGCTCGGCGGCCCGCGTGTGATGATCTCGAACGCCGCGCTTGCCGGCACTGGGTTGCTGGCTCCCGGCAGCCGCGCTGGCCGCCGGCTCCTCGTCAAGTTGCCTCAGCAGCCTCCGCACGGCCTTACCGCCGACGCTGAAACGGCCGCGGTGCGCACTCAACTTGAAGCGGCGCTGCCCGATGCCCAGGTCATGGATTTTCGCGAGGGCAATCCAGCACTCACCCGCGGCCTCGACAACGCAACTTCAATCCTAAGCCTCATCTGTCTCGTCGCCATGGTGCTCGGCGCTATCGGAGTCGCCATGGCGATGCACGCGCACCTCGAGCAGCGTATGGACATGCTGGCGATCCTCAAAGCCGTCGGCGCGGATTCCTCGGATCTGTTGCGTATTTTTCTTCTGCAAACCCTCAGCCTCGGCCTCGCTGGCGGCTTGCTCGGCGTTGCTGCGGGTGTCGGAGTCATGGCGGCGCTGCCCTCGGCATTCGGCCAATTGCTCCCGGTGCATGTCATTCTTCAGTTCCCCTGGCAGTCGGCTTTGGCCGGTCTGGCAACCGGTCTGCTGACCACGCTGCTTTTTTGTCTGCCGCCGCTGCTCGACGTCCGTTCCGTCAGACCGGTACTCGTTCTGCGCAGGCTTGTGGAACAAGGAGCCACGGGAATCAGCGGCTTTTTTGCCCGCTGGTGGGCGCGCCGCCTGCAGCTCGGCATTGCTGCCGTCGTAGTGGTCGCGCTGGGCGCTATCGCCTGGGCCCTGTCTGACTCGCCCAGGGTGGGCGCGTGGTTTGCGTTGTTCTTCACCGTCGCGCTCATCGTTCTGCTGGCGATGTCGGCCGCGGCGTTGCGTTTCCTGCGCTTCCTGCTCGATCGCGCGCGCTTGCGCCTGCCATCGTCACTGCGCCATGGCCTGGCAAATCTTTACCGGCCGGGCAATCAATCCGCCCCCGTGCTCGCCGCGCTGGGCACAGGGGTCATGCTGATTCTCGCCGTCTACCTCATGCAAAAAGATCTGTTGCGCGATCTCCATGAGACCGCCGCGCCGAGCCTGCCGAATGTCTTCCTTGTAGACATCCGCACGGACGAAGTCGAAGGCGTTAGAGCGTTTTTTGCGCACCAGGCGGGAGTCAGCCAGCAGCTCAACTTGATTCCCGTTGTGATGGGTCGCTTCATCTCCATCAACGGAGAGCCGGTCGAGCAGATGAAAGGGCAACATTATCCTCTTCGCATGCTTGAGAACGCCGAGCTGAGCTGGGCCGATGCGCTGCCGGAAGGCGACAAGATCGCTGAAGGAGCTTGGTGGACAAACCAGAGCGCGGCGCAGATCGCGGTGAGTGATGGCGTAGCACGGCGCCTGCACCTCAACCTGGGCACCGCGATGGAGCTGGAGACTGGAGGAACAACACATTCACTCAAAGTGGCCGCCATCTATCGCGCGGATGGCCAGCACCTGGGCGCGCGTGTGCAGTTTGTGCTTCCATCGGGGCTTATCTCCAACGAGCCCTCCACCTGGTACGGCGGCGCGCACATCGATCCGAAACAGGTACCCGATATGGAGCGGGCGTTTTTTGCGAGCTACCCCACGGTCACTGTGATCAACGTCGCCGATGTGTTGGAGCGCATCGAGAGCGTCGTCAATCAGATCACTTTTGTCGTCCGGTTGCTGGCTGGCTTCTCGATCCTCGCAGGACTCACCATTCTTGCTTCAAGTATTGCCAGCACGCGCTTCCGCCGCATGCAGGAGGCAGTTGTGCTCAAGACCCTTGGGGCTACGCGCATGCGCATTGTGCGTACCTTCAGCGTGGAGTTTAGCGTTTTGGGCCTCTTGGCCGGCGCCGTGGGCGTCGTCTTCGCCAATTTGCTCACGCGAGTGCTGCTGCGCCGGCTCGATATCGTCTTCCATATTGAGTGGACGGCCACGCTCGTTGCTCTCGCCGGAACCGCCGTTCTCGCAACAGCCACAGGCTGGCTCGCAAGCTACCGCATCCTCGGCCTGCGTCCGCTCGAGGTTTTGCGCGAGGAATAAGGAGCGAGCACTGAGCGGAGAACTAAGAATTCGCGAAGCTGATCTTCATCTGCGGAATGTTCGCGACCGGCAAGTTGACAACGGGCAGGGAACTGGCCGCCCCGAACGGCCTCAGGCATTTTTCATAATCGATTCGCCGCCGAACTTTAGCTTCCGGTCTTCGAATTCGGCAGCGTGGCGCTTCTCCGGTTGCGCGACGGAATCTGGGTCTCGGTCTTCGCACCTGTTGCCGTTGACCGCGGCCGTCAATGCCTCGTAAGATGAATAAGTTGGCTGAATGTGCCCTCCATTGGGGCTGCAGCAGTTTCGCAAATGCTATTAAGGCAACCAACTGATTGAAGTCTGAGCGATCAACGAAAGCGAAGACCTCAGCCAGCGCGATGGCCCAACCGTATTTCTGAAGTTGCTCTTGGCCATACGGCTGCAAGACGGGCCGCCACGCGCGCTTGTTGCCCCCTCGTTCAATGGCAGGACAGCTGACTCTGGATCAGCATATCGGGGTTCGAATCCCTGGGGGGCAGCCAAAAGCTAGTTCTTACCGGTTCGCTCTAGTTCCATCCCGTTCGGCAATTCTAAGCTAAACTATTGATTTTACTGCATGTCG
>CAVVUE010000014.1:0-652198 GCA_963751285.1 uncultured Acidobacteriaceae bacterium
TTCCTGGTGCACATGACCAGCTGCATCCTTCACGCAGTAGCTGATCGTCCTCTTGTGAACGTCAAGTCCGATGTAATACATATGGTCTCGAGGAGCCTCCGTGGTTGTTCTCTGAATCAGCGTTGCCGCTGAGTTCAGCTTATGCAACACCTCGTGCTCCTCACTGACTCCTGATGAACACCTCACTAACGTGTTGTTGTATTTATTGCAGGTGATAGGCGGAAGCCCAGGGCTGCCGCTTGTTGTCGAAGTCTATTTTCAGCGCGGGTTCTTGCTTGTGTATCGGCCTTTTGGAATACCTCTTCCGTGTAGGGCTGCTTCGTTGCGAGAAGATGGTAGACGATACGCGCGAGCTTGTGAGCCGTGGCGGTTACGGCGGCGCGTGCCCCCAATCTCCATTTTGCTTTTCGATAGAATTCGCCGAGATGATTCTTCGCATGATACAGGCACTGTGCTCCAAGACGGAGAGCGATGGCGGCCCTGTTCTTTACGTGCCTCGTTTGTGAATGGAGGACCTTGCCTCCGCTGACCTTCCTTTCCGGGCACAGTCCCAGCCAAGACGCAAACGCAGACGCACTTCTGAAGCGCGAAACATCAGGCCCGATTTCCATGATGATCGTGTGTGCCGTCAGGGTGCTGAGTCCAGGTACATCGGTAAGGTCCACTCCGGCGATTCGATACAGCTCGGACTTCAGATCAAATGCCGGCTCGTTGCCTGCCCGCTGGTATATACGCTTCTTCGTCCCTGAAGGCCGCTTTGGTTGGGCATCCGCCGACGCAGACATAGCACGCAGATATTTCTCGATTTCCTTGTCTGCGTCTGCCATCAGGCCTCTGTAAAACCTGTATGCGGCCAGAGACTGCCGCAACGTAAAGAGATGTTCTGAGCGGTAATCTCCCTCCAACGATTTAGCTACAATATCGCGAGAGCTGCGCACGCGGCGGTTGCAAAGAGCCGCCAGGCGTACGGGATCCCGCTCGCCTGCAAGTATCGCATCGAGAATTGCAATTCCACTCACTCCAGTAATGTCACTCAGTACGTGGTGGACTTGCAGGTTCATTTGCGTCAGCGCCTTTTGCATCTGCTGAGTGTGCTGGGACGCCATCTGAAGCAGACCCTCTCGATGTCGCCACAGCGATCGCAAAACGCATATCTCATCGCTCGGACGGAAGCTGGCCTTCAGCAAGCCAACCGAATGCAAATACTGAATCCACTGACAATCAGAGACGTCACTCTTCCGGCCTGGGACGTTCTTGACATGACTCGCATTAACGAGGAACACTTCGAAGCCGCGAGTCTCGAGCAGCTGAAACAACGCGATCCAATAGACTCCCGTCGACTCCATCGCGACAGTTCGAACCTTGCAGCTGCCAAGCCAGTCGCACAGATCCTGCAGGTCACGCGTAAATGTTCCGAAGGACCTCACGGAGTGCTCCGCCCGATCCGGTGGAACCGCAACGTAAATCTCTTCGGCACCGATGTCGATCCCTGCAGCATCCGGATGCAGCACCGGAAGCATACGAGCAGCTGTCTTCCTTCTAGGCTTTTCTGACGATCTCATGCATCCCCCTCTCCACTGGCGCCTGCGGCCCGAGGTTACGAAGAATGCAAACTCCTGAACGGGATCGCTGCCGGGGCAGACGTCACCACTGACCCTTACGTGCCCTCGGACCCACGCTTAACAACGGGTTCCAATACACCAGTGTCAAAACGGGCTGTAACTGCCGCAGGCGCCAGCATCACCAGTATCGCTGCCGCATGTTCATCTCGTTCCTTTTGGGGACGCCCATTCCACCGCTTAACATTCAAACAACACTCCCGCGATCTGGGTTTTATCCTCAATAGGTGAGGTCTTCGGCCCCATGCGCCTTAATCCTGAGCAGCTTGCGGTTTCGTACTATTATGACGATCTACAGTATCGAAAACTTCCACGAATTGCTGTCGACGCGCTCGAAGAGGGTTATGATGGCCGTGTGTTGAGGCCCTGACGTGACAGAAGGTTCGAGGTCCCGAGTAATCGGAAAGCGGGAGAGAACGGAAATCTCGGGTCGGACCTCCAGAAAGAGTCGGATCATCTCCCCTGTGAAGGATACCGATCATGTCGCTGCGCAAACGGTTGCTGTCCGCAATGCTGTTCGCGATCGTTCCCTTGGCGGAGCCCGGAAGGGTCAACGTTTACACGGCCGAATTTGATGTGCCGAAGCCGAATACGTTGTTGTGCGCTCCTGCGCCTATCACTGCTGCATTTCCTTGGTACTGCAGCTGGTCGGCAAACGAGCCAAATCGATGGCTCAAGGCATTCCGCAGGAAAGGCGAAATGCTGCCGGCGTCATTTGTTCCGATTCAATTCAAGAACCCCAAAGATTTAGGTATTGGAAAGTTGCTCGTCGCGAGCCGCGGCCTCGGCGACCCTCGTTTTGCTGGAACCGTCATCCTGCTAGTTCACTATGATGAAAATGGCGCAGTCGGACTGGTTCTCAACCGGCGCACCGATGTGCCGCTTTCTCAAATTCTCGATCTCAAGGCCGCGAAAGACCGCTCCGACCCGGTCTACATCGGGGGACCTATGGAACCTTCGACTGCATTTGCACTTCTTCAGTCCTCGGCCAAGATTAAAAAAGCTGAGAACATCTTCGGTGGTGTTTATTTGATCTCCGACAAAGACCTCTTCGAAAAAACAATTTCGGCCCGGCCTGACCCTAACGTTTTTCACGTTTACCTGGGATATGCCGGATGGACGCAAGATCAATTGCGGACCGAGGTGCGGTTGGGCGCGTGGTTTGTTTTTCCGGCAGACACCGCCACAGTATTCAATTCCGATCCGGATTCTTTGTGGTTGCAGATGCTTCAGAAGACAGAGCTGCGATTGGCGAAGACTGAGCCCTTTGTGGAACTCTCCAAGCCAGTAGAAATGTTTTGATAAATCCCGAGTCATTCACCAAGCCGATGTTTCGCTCGATACATCGTTCTACGCCCAACGCGGGCGCTCGTTCAGCGATGTTGTTGCCTACACCATTTCGCTGGATGGCATTTCGGCGCCGGGCCAACCGCCGCAGCGTTTCCCTAATCGTTAAGGATTCTGGCAAAACACTGGCAGCTGGTGCGGGCCACATCGCCTAGCAGCGAAACTCGCAAACCGAGCCACTGCATCATCCCGCCGCCCATTTACGCGCCACAAAGCCAGAATTCCAGTGATTCTGCTTGACAGCAGAATTTCGATTCGTGTAGGGTTTTCGGCATTGCCAACGTCAACGTAAACGTTGACGGAAATCCCAAGATCGAGGCGATTTTCCCCAATGAATCGTCTTCGGAGAAAAGACAAAATCGAGAGGCATCCCATTTGTCGTGCATGGGTAACGGAGTCTGAACGTATCCCAATTCAGTCGAGGTGAATCCACGTTACGATCCGCACTTGTGAAGCGCGGGGAACCGAAAACTTTCAAGGAGAGGTCGATGGCCTTCAAGAGAAAATCAGTCGTATTGCTCGCCGCGGCGTTGCTGCTTCCTGGTTCATGCCTGATTGCGCAAACCCCGACAGCCGAAGTCACCGGCATCGTGCTGGACAATGCCGGCAAAACGATTCCGGCTGCTTTAGTGAAAGTCACCAGCCAAGACACGAACGTCACGAGCGAAATAGCAACAAACGATGACGGTACGTTTACAATCATCAACCTCCTGCCGGGCAAGTATGTTTTGACAGTCGAGAAATCCGGATTCAAGAACATCACGCTGCCTGCGATCACCCTGGATGTAAACCAGATTCTGACGGAAAAGTTGACGATGCAAGTCGGCTCTACGCAGGAGACGGTGACCATCAATGGCGAAGCAGTGCAGATTCAGAGTTCGTCGGCGGAATTGGGCACCACGATCGATCCGCAGATGGTGGCGGCGCTACCGATGAATGGGCGCAACTTCACGGAAACAGAGATCGATCAGCCTGGCGTGACCCCGATCTCCACGGCACAATCTTCGGGCGTGGGTTCAAGCGACGGCTCCATGATGGGGATTCCCGGCACGGTTACGTACAAGGTTTCAATCAACGGGCAAGTGAACCGCTCCACCGAGTATTTTCTCGACGGCATCATCAACAGCGATTTCCGTATCTCGGCCTACGCCTACCTGCCGATCGAGGACACCATCGACGAATTCAAGATCCAGTCGCACAACAGCGACGCCGAGTATGGAGGAGTGCTGGGCGGAGTGGTGAATCTGGCGACCAAGGGCGGCACGAACAACTTTCACGGTTCGGCCTGGGAGTATGCCAGGAGCCAGATTTTCGACTCCCGGAACCCATTTACCGGATTTTGTAACGCGGCCCAGTGCGCCGGGCTCGCCAGCCAGCTCGCGCAAGAAGTAACCGCGGGCACGATCACTTCCGCTCAGGCTGCGTCGATCCTTTCCACCACTCCGGTGTCGCCACTGGGCTATTCGCAGAATGAATTCGGTGGAACCTTCGGCGGGCCTATCATCAAGAACAAAACATTCTTTTACGCCGGGTACGAAGGCTGGCGCTACTCAAAGCCGAGCAATTCTTTCGCAATCGATCCGACCACTCAGGAATTGGGCGGGGACTTCAGCGGCGAGGTGACTCCGGAACTCATCGGAACGGTGAATAGCTCAAAGACCGGAATTACGCCGAATCAGCTCTACAACCCGTTCGCAGAGTCGGGTACCAACTCCGCCGTGCCATTCACATGCCAGCCTGGAACCACCGGCATAGCGGGCAAGGCGCCCGTTCCGATGCCGTTGGCGAATCCCGGCGCTGCATTTGGCTCAGCCGGCTACGGAGCGCAAGTGTCGGGGGGTGTGCCCTGCAATGTAATACCAGCGGGACTGATTGACTCCAAAGTGGCGGCGCTGGCGTCGGCCTACACGGCGAAACAAGCCACGGCGTGCGCCTTCACGCCGAATTACGCAACCAACGTCGACAACTGTCTGGATAGCCGTCCAACTACCGACAACTCCGAAAACATCAATGTGCGCATTGATGAACACCTGGGGAATAAGGACACTTTATGGGGCCGCACATCGATGTTCTGGGATACAGACACTGGAATCGTTGCAGGCACCACCTCGATAAGTCCCACCATATTTCATGCGTGGAACTATGGCGGCGGCTGGGACCACGCCTTCACGCCGGATTTGATTCTCGACGTCCATGGCGGATACAACTCGAAGCCGTATCAGATTAATCCCACGAATTCAGCGGGGGACACACCGGAAACATCCGCAGGGCTTTCGGGGCTCGATCCGACGCAGGGCGTGTATATCAGCCCAACCAGCTATCCCAATATGGGCAACATCGGACCTGAGCTGCGGGGCAACCCGATCGGGAGCGGTACCGGCAGTATCACATGGATACACGGCAGGCACAACCTGAAAGCAGGCTTGCAATATATTTACGAGCAGCGATTCCAGTCGAATCTATACGCTCAGTTCACTTTCAGCACGAGCCAGACGTGCCCAACGAATAGCTCCGGAAACTTTACATGCAGCGGCGCGCAAGGGAATGCTCTGGCGTCGGCGATGCTGGGTCTTCCTTCGGGTTACACGGCCGCCTTGCCGAAATATGACGTCATCCATCTGAGAGTCCAGAGCTGGGCCGGCTACGTGCAAGACGAATGGCACGCGCTGCCCAACCTTACCCTGAACCTTGGCCTCCGGTACGATTTCATCCCAGCCGTCGTAAACATTGCCAACGACGGGCAGACGTTCAACGCGCTGGATCTACCCGATCATGAGTACATCATTCAGGGCTCTGCATCGAACCCAGCTTATGCTGCCGGTTGCGGCTCGCCGGCGGTTCCGCCCTGCATTCCGGGCGGAGTGTCGGCCGTCGCGGACAACACATCGATCGTTTTTTCTTCGAAGCAGCCAGTGGCCGGGTCCATTAAAGACAACGTCGGTCCGCGCATCGGCGTGGCGTGGCAATTTACCCCAAAGATGGTCCTCCGCGTGGGCTACGGGCTTTACTACGACACGATGAGCGCCCGCAGCCAGTGGGTACAAAACACCCTGGCGGGATCGCTTTGGCCGTTCACCGGCGGCGTAGCCGATACCTTCAACAACGCTCCCATCGGGGCCACGCCGGGCACGACAACTTTCCCGATCTGCAATTCACTGGCAAGCTGCGGCGCCACAACTGCCGGATACTCCTCCTCGTCGTTTGAGGGGGCGATCGGCCTGACCAACCCCGTGGTGACTCCCACACCCTGGGCCAATACAAGCTATACAAACGATCCACGCTACTCCAATCCGCGGTCGCAGCAATGGCAGTTCGACATTGAGCGGCAACTGGGTCCGAGTGCGGTGGCCTCGATCGCATACGTTGGCAGCTCGACGCAACGACTGGACTACACCGGCCAGGGCAACGAGCCGGTGGGGCCATTCTGCGAGAACGCAGCGCAGTGCTCCACCCCGGTGACATCGGCACAAGCGGAACAGAGTGAGTACCTGCCATTCTCGTCAACCGGTTGGCACTACTCGGAATCTACCGGCGTTTCGAACTACAGCGGACTGCAGGCCCAGTACCACCAGCGCTTTTCCAACGGCCTGTCGGCGCTGGTGGCTTATACCTGGTCGAAGTGCCTGTCGACGAGCAACGGCTGGTTCAACGCTGAAAACGGCGATCTTGGCGATCCTGTGGAGGACTTCTTCAACTCAACGCTTGCTTATGGAGTGTGCGGCTTCGATACTCCGCAGGAGTTCAACATCAGCGGGGTGTACGACCTGCCCTTCGGAAAGGACCAGAGATGGCTCACACACGGTCCGCTTGCATGGACTTTAGGTAACTGGAATGCTGCCGGTTCCTTCCTGCTGCGGTCCGGCCAGGCATTCAACCCGACCTGGGGAGGAGCCAGCAATATCTGCTCGGGCTCTTCGACAACAAACTGCGTGCCGACCTCCATCGCCGGGCTTGCCACAACCTCAAGCGACCCGGCGAGTCTCTCCGTGCCGGGCAGTTCCTACACCGGCTACAGCAGACCCAGCTTGCTCCCGAGCTGCAACCTCCACGCCAACCAGGGCGAATCCGAGTGGTACAACCCAAGTTGCTTCGTCAGCCCGGCGTCAACGCAGGTCGGACCCGGCTACGGATTCGGAAACGCCGCTGTGGGAGGATTGAGAACCCAAAGATTCAACTCGGTAGACTTCTCGCTGATCAAGAAAATTCCCATCCGGGAGTCAGAAGCAGTGGAGCTTCGGTTCGAGGGCTTCAATGTGTTCAACCACGTAGTTTGGAGCGAACCGGGTGCCTCCATCGCTCCCAGCTACTCTTCATCGGCGGGCGCAGTTAGCTACGGCACGGCCGGCGCGATCAGCAGTATTGCAAGCACGCCACGAGAGCTACAGATGGCGGCGAAATTCACCTTTTAGTTGGGAAACGTCGAACACCGAGGATGGCGGAGGGCCGGTACTTCGCGTAACTCCGCCGCGCAGTTCGGCGCCATGATCGTCTTCGAGGGCCAGGATTGCGATTTTAGAACACATCGTGACTGAACCGCAGGGCGGAATCTGCGGCACCGTCTTTTATGTCCAGAACACGTCCGTTTCCACGGTGAAGTGATGGCTTGCCACCGCGGCGAACGACTGAGGGTTAGGATGCAGAGCGATCCCCAACAGTTCAACCGTCGTCATTTTCTTCAGTGGAGCATCCGCCGGTCTCGCAGCCGTGGGCGCCGATTCGCTACTGCCGACTGCCCTGGGCCAGCAGAATGAAACCAGTTCCGGCGAGCGCCAAGCGCCGGCGCATCCCATCACGCTCACAAGCGCCGCGCTCGAGGTCACGTTCGATGCAGACAGCGGTTTGCCTTACACGTATCATCTGCTCGGCAATGGAGCGCTCCTCCGCGGAGACGATTTCGGCGAGCCGGTCATTGTCACTCTCTGCCGCAAAGAATCATGGAGTTTCCAGAGCGCGCCGCTCATACCGGAGAGTCACCATGTCACGAAGACCTCGGCGTCGTTCCTCTTTCACGCTGCCTTCGGCGGAACTCCGGCAGTGCAATTTACTCTTCAGTACGTCCTCGAAAGCGCCACGCTCCGCGTGAATATGACAGGAATCGAAGAGAGTGCGCCTTTTCAGTTGATCGAGGTTGCGCTGCCGCATCTCGTAACTGTTCGCGAATCCGACGAAGGTTCCTGGCTTGTTCACGGCGAGGAAGGCGGCAGTTTTGTGCAGCTTTCCCAGGCCCAAGCCGGCAGCCTCCCACCGAATCGGTTCTGGGGGAGAGTCCTGGGCACTCTGCCCGTGGTCATGGTGGGAACCGCCAAGGCGATGTGCATTCAGGAAACCACGGCCTATATGGATGGCACCACGCTCGCGGTTGCAGGCGATTCGGGGGCCCGCCGGGCCTCGCTGGGCACGGTCCAGATTTATCGCGTTAACGGCAGCGACTGCTATGACCTGAACCTCGAGCGTGGCGCCCCGCGCAACTGCGGCAACCAGAACACTCCCAACCTGCTTGTCGGGCAGCCTTCCTCCTGCCGTCTCGACTTCGTCGCTGTTACCGGCGACCCCGCGAAGGCCTGGATTGCCGCCGGCCGGTTTGTCCGCAAGCGCATGCCGGCGATTCCCACTCATTTCTACGATGACAAATATGTCTACGGGATCCACTGCGACGAGCCGCTTTTTCCGGCGCCCTCGGCTACGTTCGAGCAGTGCCGGGACATCGTCGCCCGAGTCGCCGCTCTCACCGACCATTCGCCGCAGGTCGTTCATCTGTGGGGATGGCAGTTCCGGGGTAAGGACACGGGGTACCCGGCGGTCAACGTTGTCGACGACCGGATAGGCGGCTACGACGGGATGATGCACCTGATGGATCAGGGCCCAGACCTGAATGCCCACATCACGCTCTCTGACAATTACGACGACGCGTACCGCAGCAGTCCCGCCTGGAACGAAGCGTACATCGCGCGGCGCCCGGACGGGCAGCTCTGGCAAAGCCGGTCCTGGACCGGCGAAAAGTCGTACATCCTCGGGCTCGCGAAATTTATGGACGGCCCGGGCCCGGAACGCGTGCGGTACACCTGCGAACGTTACCGCCTGCGCCACACGACGCATGTCGACGTGCTGTCGTACTACTCGGTCCGCAACGACTGGGATCCCGAACACCCCGCCAGCGGCATCCGCGACCTCTATGACGGGCGCTACAAGGTGTTGCGCAACTTCGCTGCGCATGGCGTTGATGTCAGCTCAGAAGCGTTGCGTTATCCGATGATCGGTCACGTCAGCTACTACTGGTATCTCAGCGGGCCGGCGCCCTGCCCCTTCGGCGGAACGCCGATTCCGCTGGTTCCGCTCATCTACGGTAACAGCGCGATCTGGGGACTCTCGGGGCCCGAGGCGCGCGGCGATGACACGAAGGTCCGCATCCTGCAGCGCTTCTACGGCGCTTGCCCGCACTTTACCGCCCGCTTCGATACGCCGGACTCCGTCTATCTCGATGCGTTTTACCTTGGCATGGTACCGTTCTTCGTTTTGCGCGGACGCAACCTCGAGGACTTCGAACGCAGCGGCGACCAGACGCGCATTCATCTCGAGGGCGGCGCGTTGGTGGAGAGCAATCTAACGGAGAAAACCCTCCACATCACGCTCCACGGCGCAGATGTGCTGCGCGATAACGCGGTCTTCTGCCCCCTGGGCAAGGACAAGATCGCGTGCTACGCCATCACGCCGCAAACTGTGACGGCGACGCTGCCTGAGGACTGGAAACCGATCCACGTCACGGCGGTCGCGCTTGATCCCGATCATCGTGAAGAGGTTAAGATCGCACACGACGGAAACACGGTTCAAGTGGAGCTGACAGCGCGGCGCCCTGTGATGCTTTATCCCACGCGCGCAGCCGCGCGACTCTGAGAGCTTTTCCGGGAGAGGCTCGGACGGCGCCTGAAGGACTCGTTTTGCGGTAAGAAACCCCAAAATTATCTTTTCCGCTTCTGCCTCGATAGGAAACGGCGCGAACCGGGAAAACAAACTAGAAAGGGGACGAGACCAACACGGACGAGGGTGAAAATTTCGGTTTTAAACCCCAAAATTCGAGCTCAATGCGCTGACGACCCAGAATCTGACCACGCGCCGGAAATCGAGCTTGGCCGCTCACGAGGCGCTTGAAGGGCTTGTTTTGCGGTAAAAGACCCCAAAATTAGCGCGTCGATTTTGCCTTGACAGGAAACGGCTGCGGACCGGGAAGTGGATTGCGAACTCGGATGAGCACGAGAATTGCGGCTTTTAACCCCAAAATTCGAGCTCAATGCGCTGAGCGCTCGGGACCTGACCGCCAAGGGTCGGAGAAGTCGCAGTATATCCAAACTTGCTGGCCGCAAGGGTCGCAGAGGGAGTCTTTGTCGCACTGCGGACCTTTGGCCGCGGCGACGGGCTGCAGGCCATCTACGGATATGCCGCATAGCTGATTTGAAACAGATTCTTAGGAAGCACTGCCGTCTGGCAATGTCGTTCGGAAGCAGCCCGCACTACTCGGCAAGGCAAGTCATCCCTCGTCAATGCGTCTGGATCAAACGCAGCCGGTCAGTGCGTCAGATCTAAATGCAATTTGGCTTGCATTTGGTGACACTATGTGTAAATATGATTGCATATGGTGCAACGACGTTTTTGGCATAAACAGATCGAGGATTCATGGAAGGAGCGGTCGGTCCTTTGGCTTTCCGGCGTCCGTCGTGTTGGCAAGACCGTCCTCTGCCAAAGCTTGCCGGATGTCGAATACTTCGACTGCGAGTTGCCGCGGACCAGGCGCATGATGGAGGACCCTGAAGCCTTTCTGGAAGGGCTTCGCGGAAGACGCGTTGTTCTCGATGAGATTCATCGCCTCAGCAATCCATCGGAACTGCTGAAAATCACCGCTGATCATTACCGAGATGTCCGCATCATCGCTACGGGCTCTTCCACTCTCGGTGCCGCTCAAAAGTTCCGCGATACGCTGACCGGCCGCAAACGGGATATCTGGCTGACACCGATGTGTCTTCCGGATCTTAAGGACGCGAAGCAGACTGACCTGGAGCGCCGGTTTCTCCGCGGCGGTCTGCCATCTTTCTTCCTGGGAGAGAAAGTAGACGAGCGGAATTTCCAGGAATGGATGGATTCGTACTGGGCGAAAGACATCCAGGAAATGTTCCGCCTTGAACGCAAGGATCCCTTTCAGAAGCTGACGGAGCTCATGCTGGCCCAGAGTGGCGGAATCTTTGAGGCGACGCACTTTGCGGGTCCCTGCGAAATCAGCCGACCAACTGTTACGAATTATCTCCGCGTGTTGGAAGCTACGTTTGTGGCTCACGTGATCCGGCCATACAGCACACGCAAACCAAATGAAATCATCTCAGCCCCTAAAGTCTATGGCTTCGATACGGGCTTCATCTGCTACTACCGCGGCTGGCAACAGCTAAGACGTGACGACCTTGGAACGTTATGGGAGCATTTTGTACTCAATGAGATGATGGCGCGAAAACAAACTCGTGACATCTGTTATTGGCGCGACAAGCGTGGCCACGAGATAGATTTTGTCCTGGCCAACAGAGGTCGCAATCCGATCGCCATCGAATGCGAGTGGTCGGCCGACCGGTTTGACCCTACGAACCTCCGAGCCTTTCGAAATCTGCATCCGGACGGCGAAAATGTTGTGCTAGCCGCCGACATCAAAAGATCGTTCGGCCATAGCTACGGACCGCTGAAGGTCACCTTCGAGTCGCTTGAGTCATTTGTATCCCGAATGGCTCCTGTCTGAAACAACGCTAAACTTGCTGCGATCTGATGTCGAAGAAAAATCCCGCCCTCTTCCTGGGGCTTGACTAGCTCTTTTTTGGAGATGAATTGCCATGGACAGAAGAACATTCATTCAAAGCGCATCCGCTGCGGCCTTGGCTGCGGCGGTACCGGCTTCGCATGGGACGGACGCACAAGTTACCTCCAAGATGATCGGCCTCCAGGTGGGAGCAGTTTCGTTCGTCGACGAAGGCGTAGAGAAAGCATTGGACGAATTTCAGCACGATGCGGCAATTAACACTTTGTTCATTGCTACCTTCACCTATGGACGCGGAATTGCAGGACGCCAGGTGCCAGGCCAACCATTACCCGATCATGGCAAGCAAGAATATGACACCGATACATTCCATGGCGGCTGCTTCACCGCGGTAAACCCGAAATACTTTGCCGACACTGTGTTCAAGAATTTTCGCGCGCCCGACTTCGGCAATTACGACGTGCTCGAAGCCGTGTTGCCCTCCGCCCGCACACGCGGCCTCAAGACCATTTGCTGGTTTGAGGATGTTTTTCGCAAGGATCTGCCCAATATCCAACAACTCGAAGAGGTGGAGCTGTCGGGAGAAAACGCCGTCACTCTCTGCTTCAATAATCCAAATTATCGCAACTGGCTTCTGGGCATCTCGGAAGACTGGGTGCGGAGCTACGATATCGACGGCGTCATGTGGGGATCGGAGCGCCAGGGCGCCTTCTCGAACATGCTTGGCGCCAGTGCCGGCCGTGCGGAGGGTGGTCATGTCACCTGCTTCTGCCAGTACTGCGTCGCCAAGGCGAAATCGCGCGGCATCGATGCGGATCGCGCGCGCCGGGGCTTTCTCGAATTGCAAAAGTTCGTGACCGCCGCTCATCAGAGCCAGCGCCCCGTTGATGGCTACTATGTCACCGTTTGGCGCCTCATGCTGCACTATCCCGAGTTGCTCGCCTGGGAGATGCTCTGGACTGACAGCCTCCGCGAGACCTATGCCGCGATCTATGAAAAGATCAAATCGGTCAAGCCTTCCATCCAAGTGGGCTGGCATATCTGGCATAACAACTCCTTCAACCCCATCTATCGTGCCGAGCAGGACCTCGCGGCCATTGCGCCCCACTCCGATTTTCTGAAGATTGTCATGTATCACAACTGCGCCGGCGAGCGAATGGCAGGCTACATCGACAATGTTGGTACATCCATGTACGGCGACATTCCTAAACAGGAGTTACTCGACTTCCATTACCGGGTGCTTAACTACCAGGAAAGAGGACTTGCTGAAATTCCGTATACCGGCTTCTCCGCCGACTACGTTTTGCGCGAGACAAAACGAGCCCGCGAAGGACTCCAGGGAACCAAGACGCTCCTGTGGCCTGGAATCGACGTCGACATTCCCACAGCTGAAAACCACAGCAAATGCACGCCGTTTGGGACGGAAGATGCCGTCCTCGCTGCGTTCCATGGAGGAGCCGACGGCGTTCTCATCTCACGTAAATACTCTGAGATGAAGCTGGCCAATCTCAAAGCCGTCGGCGCCGCGATTCAGAAGTTGGAACTCGCATAGGCTACCTGCACTGGTTCTCACGAACTCTGCCAGCCGTTCCTATCGTCTGCGGCCGCCTATTCTCACCGAAACCTGCCACCAGCAAGCGTGGAGTATGAGCAGCCTCATCAGCGCCGGAGGCGGGTCTGGACATGCTCCTCAGAACCATGTACGCTTTTAATAAGTACACGAGGATGAATCTATGCCTAGAGTGGCCGTGGACGACAACCCACGAATGAACCTCCGGCTGCGACCGGAACAAAAGGCTACGCTCGTGCGCGCTGCGGCGTTGAGGCACACGGACCTGACGGAGTTTGTTCTCCAACCCGCCTTGCGGGAGGCCAAGGGGGTGATCGAGGAGTCGGAACGTATCGTCTTGTCCGAGCGTGACAGCCTTTTGGTGCTGAACCTGCTCGAAAATCCGCCGGCGCCGAATGCTAAGCTGCGGGCAGCCATCGCTCGAATGCCAAAGCCCACGCGGAAACGGCGATGAGCGTTCCCGCCTGGCACGAAGAGCCAATCTCGAAAAAGCATGATCGGAAGTCTTTCGATTGTGGCGATCCGGCCATGAATGGCTTTTTCGAGCGTTACGCCCGCCAAAGCCATGAATCTGGTGCCGCGAAGACCTTTCTCGCAATTGATAACTCAGACAATAAGAGCATTCTTGGTTTCTACAGCCTGGCTCCGGGCGCTCTGGCCTACGCTGACACGCCGGAGACGGTTCGCCGCGGCCTCGCCCGGCACGATGTGCCCGGGTTCCGGCTCGCGCGCATTGCTACAGACCTGCGTTGCCAGGGCCAAGGTATCGGCGGCCAACTCCTCGCCGCCGCCGCGCGGCGCTGCCTGCTCGCTTCGGCTGAGGTCGGCGGCATTGTGTTCATTATCGATGCGAAGAACGATCGCGCGGCCCGATGGTACGCCAGTTACGCCGCTGTGTCTTTGAGCGGCAAGCCTTTGACGCTCGTAATGTCGCTCGCCTCGTTTGCCGCCGACCTGAAGGCGGCAGGGCAGTTATGAGCCACGAGGTGTGGAAAGGACGGGCTTGCTCCGGAATCCCCAAAAACGTAGGTGGCAGCATAAAACGAGAACACGCGGCAGCATTTGATGTTTGCCAAGGCTGGCCTTGCCAACCTCACAATCCCGGAATTGGAACAATCGCGGGCGGCAGTGCTCAATACGCTCGCCTCCGCCCAATCGCGTCGGAGCTACCAGCACGCCATCGAACGTTTCATCGAATGGTATTTCGGGATTCTCACCCTTGCGGAAAGCTCAGCACAAATTCCCGCGCCAGATTCTTGATGAGACGCTATCGCCATCCAAGGACTTGAAAAACCGGTCCGCATCGCCGAGAAGGCCTGTTTCTGATCTTCGATCACATGAACTCTCAGAAGTCAAAGCCCTTCTAACGCTCGCTGAGTCTGTGGGCAGGTGTTGGTTACGCCAAGAACGTCACAGAGCTCCTGCAGCGTTGCTTCATCGAGTTTCGCTATTGCCACCGTTTCACGAACCGTGTTTCTCGACTAGCTATTTGCCCAGAGCCTGCTTGAGGTCATCGTGCTCAAAAGCGGACGCCATGCGGTCAATTTCTGTTTTGCTCAATCCGTGGCGGCCCCCTTCCTTGCGCCACGTCGCCACCGACTGGGCCACTTCGCTTGAGATGGCCTTCGCCCTCGCCGCATCTAGCTCAAAATAACCTGCAACTTCCATTGCCAAGTTGAGCGATGCTGTTGAATCCTCCTCCGTAATCATGGTCGACAAAACGCGCGGCTTAAGATCGATCGGCATCGGGTTCAGATCATATGCAGGCGAGAGACGCCATCCGGCCTGTCCTTCATAAAGGAAGCCGTGATTGCGAAGATGGTCGTCCGTATTCGAGATGAGTACGTTGAAGACAAGCCGCCGCCACAGCGCCTCGATATCTTCTTTCGGTGAGGCTCCATGCTGGCGCAGGGCATCCACCATTTCCAAATAGCTTCTCGGCTCCTGGTCCCTCGCCCCTAGCATGCTCATTGCCGAGAGGAAGGGAATGCGCCGCGCTCCCTCCCGGTCGAATCGGCGCAACAGAAGGACTGGCTTCTTGGCTACCTCTTCCAACCTTACTGAGGGAACTATGATCCCTGCTTTCTCAGCCAGAGCAAAGGCCACCCGTTCCCACACGACCGTGGCGATTTCGTCGTCCTTGCGCGGAAATTTTGCGATAGCCAGTTGGCCGTCCTTGTCCCGCACCGAGGCCTTTGGACGAGCGCCTCCGAGCGATGAGCCGGGTGCGATCAGGAGCCGGAGATCCTCATCTGTGTCCTTTTCTTCGATAAAGCGCTCCGATGCCGAAAGCAGTCTGGGTAGTCCCATTACGGTCGGTATGCGTTTGGCCTCCTCATTACGAAGGAATGGTCCTCCCTCACGCTCTGCGAAACGCAGTGCCCCCTGCCGCGCTTCGTCGTCGACGAGCAACAGATAATCGATCTCCCTGAGAGTGCGCGGCGTCGTGTTCTCCCGCTCGGCCCTCCGGCGTTCCATCCGCCGCATGAGAACCCTGCCCCACCGATCCGGGGCTGAGTCCCCGATAGCCCCGAACATCGGCAGATCGCTGGGCGTGTGAAACGGACCGGGACCAAGCTGCAAAGCAGGTTCAAGCGAAAAGCGAGCCGGGTTTTCGAGCCATGAGGGGTTGTATTCGAAGGTCGCGCCCTCCCGCTCCTTGCGCACGCGTCCCCATAGTCGCCCCACCAATAGTGGCTTGCCATCGAGATCGACATAAACGTGCGCTTCCTTATCCATTACTCACTCTTCCCTCGTGTTCTCTTGCTGCGTATCCGCTGCGGCAACTGCTCTTCTTCAAGCTGAAGCCCAACCTTGTCGTTTTTGGGGTCCGCGAGGTCTCCCAATCTCTCCACCATTCCCATGACGAATAGAACGGTCGAATAGTGGCCCATTGCCACGCCGGGCTCGCCCTTTTCGATCTTGACTAATGTCGTGCGGCTGATCGATGCACGCTGCGCCGCCACGCTGGCAGGAATACGACGACGACGACGCGCGTCGCGGATGTCATGCCCCAGTTTGCGCAGCGCGCGTCGCACGGGAATTGGCAACATTGCAGGCTTCTTGGTTTTCATAGTTAGCGTCCATAAAAGTGCCCATTACAGTTAATAACGTACATTATTATGAACGTAAAGTCAAGCATGCCCCGATAAGACCGGGCTCGCGGATTAACTGCCGTATTCAGTGGAGCTGACACCGCCACCGCAACCGCCACTGCCGCACCGACCGACGACGCCGAAGCTAGCACCGTCCGAGGCGCCGGCGCCACAGCCGGCTTAAAACAAGAGCTTAGGATAGAGCGGAACGCGGACGTCCCCCTCTTCATGGCGAACCACGCCGCTCCTCAAGCAGCATCGCTCGCGACTAAAATCCCGAAGCGATCATTGACGGGTTGTTTAAAATTTTGCTTGCATCCGATGTATCGTTCCCTGGTTAGCACCGAAGCGTGGCCAAGCAGAAACTGAATCTGTTCGAGCTCCCCGCCGGATCCATGGCAGAGGCGGGCGCAACTGCGACGAAGATCGTGAGGTGCCAAATTCTCTATACCAGCCTGCCTGGCACATCGCTTGACCGCATACCAAACCACGTTGGTGTCACGCCATCATCTCGTCGTGTCCCATTCTTTAAGATTCGTCTGAACACCCTTCCCTCGCGTACATCTGAATGCCGGATCCAACAATCGACAAGCGCCTTGCACCAGGCTGGAACACCTGGTCGCAGAACTTGAGACATCATCCCCACCTGCACTGCCTCGTTCCCGCCGGCGGACTGGCTTTTAATAACTCCCGCTGGATCCCGACCAGACGCCGCGGGTTCTTCCTCCCGGTGCGCGTGCTCAGCCGCTTGTTCCGCGGCAAGCTGCTCGCCTTCCTCAAGCAGAGCTACCGGCGCAACGAACTACGCTTCCCCGGCAAGCTGGCTGAACGATCAACCCCACGCGCATTTCACTCTCTGCTCGGGGCCCTGCGCCGGAGAGAGTGGGTGGTCTACTCCAAGCCCCCGTTCGGCGGACCCGAGCATGTGCTGAAGTACCTGGCCCGCTACACGCATCGGGTTGCCATCTCCAACGGAAGACTCCTCAGTCTCGAAAACGGCCAGGTGCGCTTTCGCTGGCGCGACTCCCGTCATGGTAACCGCAGCAGCGTCATGACGCTCGACGGGGTCGAGTTCATCCGGCGCTTCCTGCTCCATGTGCTGCCCGCCGGTTTCGTCAAGATCCGCAACTTCGGACTGCTTGCCAACCGCAACCGCCGACAGGCGCTGGCCCTGTGCAGGCTTCATCTCCGCGCCACGGCTGTAGATCTCCGCACGATGCTATCCGCACAGCAGAAGTCTGCACTCAACCGATCCTGTCCCCAGTGCAAAAGCGGCACCCTGCACTTCGTCGCACACGATCCCGCTCACCAACTGATTGGCCCGGGCACAGCGCTTCAATGCGCAACCTTCGACTCTTCTTGAGCATGACGATGCCGACCTGTATGCCAACCCGGCTCCGCATCGCTGAACCGGCTTAGTTAAGTTTATGCTGTGCCTCCGATGGAATTTGCGGAAAGCCAGTCAGGCGTCAGAATCACGGCCAGTGCGAAGTTGCAGGCATGAGCGTATCGATGGCCGATGATCATCTCCGTGTAATGATCCATATGAGCCCGCTTCAGTTCGCAACGCGGTTAGGCGATTTGGCATGATTCCAGAAGCACTCCGGGCGCCATGCGCGTTTGCGTTGATTCACGCCTCCGGTGTAGTTTGAAGGTCAGTGAGGTGCAAGGCGACATTGCCGCTGGTCCTGCTCCTGCTGGTAATCGGGCAGATGTCTGGTGAGCTTTGCATGGCGCGATGCGAGGGCATGGCAACGATGGCACCTTCGTGCGGCATGCCTGGCATGGCTCAAGGTCATTGCGCATTGTGCAAACATGCCTCAGACAACCGTACGAGCAGCACTCTTTCAGCTCCCGAAACCTGTTCAGGCCAAGTCTGCAACAGTGTTTTAGGGCTTGTGCAGAACCGCTCCGCTCTCGGATTAGAGCCCTTGGTTTCGCTGGTATCGATCGATATTCTTGCTCTACCAATTGAGGATGGAGCGCGTGCAGCCCGATTCCGAGATGTGCGAAGAACCAAATCCATCCTGCCGTTCGACCCGCTGATCTCCACTCTCCGCATTTAGTCTTTTCCCGCCTCCCCGAAACGCCAGGATTGGGTTGTCGTGTGCCTCTGCGCGTTTGAGCGATTCCGCTCGGCCTCCGGACTTAAGCCCAGTCCCAGCTTTCATTCGTTGCGACACCCATTTGGGCCTCCGGTATTTGCGACAGCCGGTCACGCCGCGATGGGCTTTCCACTTTTTCGAAACTGCATTCAGGAGGAACGATGCGTAGAGAAGAGATGAATTTCGAGCGGTCCTCTTTGATTAGTCGCCGCCGATTTGTTGGAGGAATGGCGACGGGAGCCGCGCTCGCGGCGCTTGGGTGGAAAGATCGGCCTGCATTCGGTCAAAACGCACCGCCGGATTCAGCTGTACTGACCGGAACGCACTTTGACCTGACAATCGACACGATTCCCGTGAACTTCACCGGACGCCCCTCGCGCGCAACTGCCGTCAATGGGTTTACGCCAGGCCCGACCCTCAGGTGGCGGGAAGGCGATACAGTCACGATTTCTTTGATCAACCGGCTGAGGCACGCAACTTCCATCCATTGGCACGGAGTTCGCGTGCCAGCCGATATGGACGGTGTGCCAGGGCTCAGTTTCGCCGGTGTTCCTCCGGGCGAGACCTTTGAGTATCGTTTCCCGGTCAGGCAAAACGGCACCTATTGGTATCACAGCCACAGCGGGTTTCAGGAGCAGACCGGACTGATCGGGGCGTTAATTATTGACTCGCGCGATCGCGATCCGATTGAGTTCGACAGAGAGTACGTGTTGCTGCTCTCGGACTGGACGGACGCAGATCCCGAAACCATCTTCAGCAACCTGAAGGAACAAAGCGACTATTACAACTACCACCGTCTTACCTTGCCCAACTTCATCTCGACGTCGGCAAAGGTTGGTTTCGACCAAACCGCCTCGCAACGGCTTGCATGGGCTCGCATGAACATGAGTCCAAGCGATATCTCCGATGTGACAGGCGCAACTTATACCTATCTCCTGAACGGACATGCACCAAACGCGAATTGGACCGGGCTATTTCACGCTGGCGAGCGAATTCGTCTTCGCTTTATCAACGGGTCTGCCATGACGTTTTTCGACGTGCGCATTCCCGGTCTGAGGATGACAGTTGCGCAGGCGGACGGCAACGATGTCGAGCCGGTAACTGTAGATGAATTCCGGATTGGTATAGCGGAGACCTACGACGTGATCGTGCAGCCGGCGGACGCTGCCGCGTACACGATCTTTGCGCAGTCGGAAGATCGCAGCGGCTTCGCGCGCGGCACGCTTACGCCAAGGATGGGCATGACAGCGGCCGTTCCCCCGATGGACCCGTTCCCCATGCGCACTATGGCGGACATGGGCATGGGGAATATGAAGGGAATGAAGATGGGAGATATGAAAGGCATGGACATGTCCAGCATGGGTGGGATGAACATGGACCATTCCAAGATGCCGGGCATCAAGGTGGTCAGAGACATTGCAACAACACCACTGCCGCAACCTGGCCCACATACCACGCCAATCATGCCCGTGAGCGGGATGGCAGAGGCCGAGGCGCGATTGACGCCATCGAATCCGGTTCATTTGCACGTTGGGCCTCAGGTGGACAACGTGGTGACGGAAGTCAGCGAGCAGTTGAACGATCCAGGGGACGGACTGACGGGAAATGGCAGGCGTGTACTGACGTATGCCGACCTTCGTGCCCGCTATCGCGGCGTAGATGAGAGACCGCCGACGCGGGAGATCGAACTTCACCTGACAGGCAATATGGAGCGTTACATCTGGGGATTCAACGGGAAGAAATTCTCCGATGCAGAACCCATCGAGCTGAAACTCGGGGAGCGAGTGCGCTTCGTGCTCATCAACGACACGATGATGGAACACCCGATTCATCTGCATGGATTGTGGAGTGAATTAGAAAACGGGCATCGCGATTTCAATCCTTATAAGCACACCGTCATCGTGAAGCCGGCAGAGCGCCTGAGCTACTTGGTAACCGCGGATACGCCGGGCCGATGGGCGTATCACTGCCACTTCATGTTTCACATGGACGCCGGCATGTTCCGCGCTGTGTTGGTGAGGCCATGAGCACACGAAAACACAAACCCACCGGGGTCCACGTTGCCTTCGCCGCCTGGTCTTTGCCCATGGCGATTGTCCTGGTGCTCTCAGCGGGTTCCGTGCACGCGAGCGCGCAAATGTCCATGCCGTCTCCCGGCCTGGCCGATGGCGCGTCTCCCAATATGAAGGACTCCATGACGGAGAACCCGGTATTCACACACGCGCGGCTCGATCAGTTTGAGGGCCGCACGAGTGGTACGGAGAGTGAATTCCGTTGGGATGGCGAAGGCTGGATTGGGACCGACATGAACAAGCTATGGGTCAAATCGGAGGGCTTCAGTGATAACTCCACGGTCAACGACGGCGACCATGAAGCGCTGTACGACCGGCCAATTTCCCGCGTGCGATATTTCGATGCCCAGGTCGGCGTGCGAGCCGATCTGGATTCAGGGCCGCACCGCGCCTGGGCGGCATTAGGTATTGAGGGGCTGGCGCCAGGTTACTTCGAGTTTGCACCGACTCTTTATATCCGGGACGGCGGCAATGTAGCGGGCCGCGTAGTCGCTTCCTACGATCTACTTCTCGCGCAGCGATGGATTGCGCAGCCAGAGGCAGAACTGAACTTCTACAACAAAGACGACCCTGTGCGCCAGATTGGCTCTGGTTTATCGGATTTGGACGCGGGCTTGCGCCTGCGTTATGAGGTTAGTCGCAAATTCGCTCCCTACATCGGCTTCGCCTACAACGGGAAATACGGCAATACCGCCGACTATTCACACGCAGATGGAGAAACAACCTTCGGCTCCCAGTTCGTGTTCGGACTTCGAATCTGGTATTGACACTCGGCTCGTGTTCAATTTGCTTTTGTTCAACATGCCCCAAAGGAGAACTATCATGCTCAAGTTTCTTCTCGGATTCGCGGTAGCTGTTGTTGTGGTTCTGACGGCCGGCTTCTGCTATGTGCGCTTTGGCTTCGTTGACCCACGCGCTGACCTGCCTGTCGATTGGCTCGAAAGCAAGATCGCGATGCCTGCACTGGATTCTGCCGTCGATCGGCGCGCGCCAGAGACACACAATCCGTTCCAGCCTACTGATGCCAACCTAATTGCCGGAATGAATATCTATGAATCCAATTGCGCCGGCTGCCATGGCGACATTCAGCACTCACACGCCGCGCTCGGCGACGCGTTCTATCCACGCGCCCCTCAATTCGTAGAGGACGCGCCGGACATGCCGGAAAACCAGAACCTCTACATCATTCAGCATGGCATTCGCCTCAGCGGAATGCCAGCCTGGAAGGGAACACTCAGCGAACAGGAGACGTGGCAGGTGACTACATTCTTAAGCCACATGGATAAGCTGTCCCCGCAGGTCTCGGCGGAATGGAAGAAGGCAGCCGGCACTGTGGGTGTGAGTTCTGCGCCTGACGCGTCTCGTTAGCTTCTGAATCGTCCGCACCGTTTTAGATGGGGACGGGAGTCTCCCTCTGCCCTGTAATAGGCTGCGATTCTCTAGGTGGAAGCAGACGGGTCGAATTGAGGATGAACGTCAACTCCGATGCAACATGAATGAACGCGGCCAGCAGCGGATTGAGATAACCGGCTGCGGCCAGACCGATGCCGATCGTATCGACGATCAGCGTGCCGTAGAAATTCTGCAGGATGATGGCGCGGCAGCTTTTGGCAACGCGAACGGTTTCAACGAACTTCATGAGGTCATTGCCGATCAACACCACATCCGCACTCTCGCGGGCGACATCGGTTCCCGCACCCATGGCGACACCAACGGTGGCTTCGCTCAACGCGGGGGCGTCATTGATGCCGTCGCCGAGCATGGCCACCACCCGCCCTTCCCGCACCTGGTCCGCGATCTGCGCGGTTTTTTGCTCAGGGAGAAGATCGGCGTGAACATTGCGGATGCCAAGATGGCCAGCTAGCGCTTGCGCGGTTTGCCTGGTGTCTCCTGTCAGTAAGACAACATCGATCTTCATCTCCTGGAGGGCCTTGACTGCTGAAGCCGAGCCGGGCCGCAACTGATCCGCCACGACCACCGATCCAATGTACTTTCCGTTGCGTGCAACGAAGATCTCCGTGCCCTCAGCGGCGGGGCGCTCAGGCAGCGTTAGCCCCAACTCCGTGAAGAGCGAGCGATTGCCGGCAACAGTTTTTTCACCCTCCACTTCAGCCAGCACTCCACGTCCAATCCGGTATTCGAAATGAGTTGGTTGGGAGGCAGGAATGCTTCGCTGTTCCGCGAGGCGAACGATCGCACGGCCCAGCGGATGCTCCGAACTGCTTTCAGCACTAGCAGCAGATTCAAGGAGCGCATGCTCGGTGATGCCCGGCGCGGTGTTGACTTCGGTGACCAGCGGCATCCCAAAGGTGAGGGTTCCCGTCTTGTCGAGGAAGACGGTATTGAGTTGCCCAAGCGCCTCAAGGTAGATTCCGCCCTTGATGATGGAGCCATGCCGAGCGGCTCGTCCGATGGCGCCGAGGATGGCCAGCGGCGTGCCGGCTGCGATTCCGCAGGCTCCTGCAACGATGATGACCGAAATCGTGGAGCGGATATTGTGGGTGATGAGAAACGTCAGGACCGCGGCGCCGAGCGCGAAGTAGACCAGGTATCCGGCCAAGCGGTCGGCCATCTTTTGAATGGGCGCCCGCGAATGCTCGGCCTTCTCGACGGCATCAATGATCTTGCCGAATGTGGTTTCTTTTCCGAGCCGGTCAGCGCGCACCTGGACGCTGCCTGCCTGGTTGATGGTGCCTGCATACACTTCCTTCCCCGCGGCCTTTTCGCTCGGCATCGGTTCGCCGGTAATTGCAGCCTCTTCAACAAACGAGTGGCCACTTACAACCTGGCCATCGACGGGGATTCGGCTGCCGGGACGAATGACAACGATTTCGCCGGGATGTATCGTCTGCGTGGATACGTCAACAATCTGGCCGTCCCGAAGCACGCTGGCCGTTTGGGGCAGGAAGTCCAGCATATCCTGAATCGCGCGTCGTCCACGTCCTACCGTCAATCCTTCGAGAATCTCGGCTGCAAGGACAAAAGCCGTGATCACGAGAGCAGTGAAGAACTCGCCGATTGCCAGTGCGGCAACAAGCGCGATGGTCATCGACAACTCCATCGTCATCCGGCGCTCGGTTATGTTCTCGAACGCTTCTTTGAAGATGGGATATCCACCAATCAGCGTTGCCGCCAGTCCGATGACGCTGACTCTGTGGAACGGTTCCCACCAATGGAACCACACCGCAGCGGCGGCGAGTGCAACAAAGAGGACGCGTGCTACTTCGAACCACTCGAAACCGTGCTCGTGGTCATGTTCCTCGTGATCAATCTCGGAAGTATGGCCTGCAACCAGTGGCCCAGACTTCGAATGTTCAAGAACATGAGACTTGTTCGGATGTTCTGCAACGGGGCTCATATGCGTCTCCTAAGGGGAATCTCGGGACATGGAAGGTCGATCACTTTAAATAGCGTTTCACCACTGCAATGAGGTCGTCGGCGGCCTCTAATTGTGAGGGCAGGGTGTTCCGGCCTGGCACGAGGACGTGGTACCGCAATTGGCCCTCGATTAGTTCTGCCATCAGTCCATTCAGTGCTCCCCGGCACGATGCGACGAGTTGCAGGATCTCTTCGCACTCGTTCTGCTCTCCAGCGAGAGCCCTTTCGATCGCCTCGACCTGGCCTTTAATACGCCGGACCCGGCCCAACATCTGTTCTTTGTTCTTGCTTGTGTGCGACAAGGTTGACCTCTTGCAAAGAGTAATATACTCCCCTAGAGTACATGTCAAACACGGGAAGAACCACAGCGGCATTCTGGAGACAAAACGCTGCGTGATTGGGCAGTTAATCGTTGGCAAAAGGTCGCTGTTGCGGCGTTACGCAGAATGGCCGCCCCGAAGTCCCTGTGGAATGGCTGAAGACCATCGGGGAGGTAATCCGGCCAGTGGGCGCTCCGGATACAGCCTAAAGACCTGTCGTTACAGGTCCCAGGTCAATGCGTGACCTGGGCGCCAGGTGTAAAGTGCGTCGGGGCATTGGTTGACCAGTGGTTACGAAATCGGGTAATATCCCGTCTAAAGTTAGGTATTTCCGGCCCATTTTCTTTCCCGAAGTCCAGAATCTGATGTCCGAGTCGCGATCCAAGCCGAGCTCTAAGCTCTTCCGAGAAAAGCTTCTCGGAATTGTCTGTTTGCTGCTGCTTGTGTTCTGCGCGACGGTGCAAGTCGTTCATACTCACGGCTTTAGCGCAAATCCGCACCCGGATTGCGCTCTTTGCTTGGTCGCTCACGCGGGCGTTACCGCTTCTGCCCACTTCGTATTGCCTGCTCCTCAGGAACAGACGACCGAAATCCAAAGGTTCCGGGCTGAAGATCCTCGCGAATCCTTTGTCTTCTCCTACTATTGCCGCCCTCCACCTTTCTCCTGCTAAAGCATCGTTCCTATCTTGATCCCGATCGCCGCATCGCCCCGTCCCGTCATGCGGGCGATGCATCGGCGCAGATCCACAAGCTGATTTGAATCGGATCGGTGCTACTGAAAATGCCCCGAGGACCCGCGCGGCACATCGCGCGGATTGTTTTCCGCATTTTTCATCCGATGTTCAGGAGATTTTGAAATGTCAATTGATCGTGGCGCAATACGACTCGTCCTTTCCCTGCTTGCTTTGATTTTGGTGCTGCCCTTCGCAGCGCTCTCCGCCGCTGCGCAAAGCGGGAATGCGGGAACCATTCGTGGCATCGTAACCGATCCGTCGGGGGCCGTAGTTCCCGGCGCAACCGTCCATCTTGCCAACCCGATCAGCGAATACGCACAGACCACAACGACTGACGCAACCGGCCAGTTTGATTTCCCTAACGTGCCGTTCAACCCCTACCGGCTCACCGTCTCAGCCAAAGGTTTCGCCACCCTGAGTCAAAGTGTCGAGATTCGCTCCTCCGTGGGAATCAACGTCAAGCTGGTGATGCAGATTTCCGGGGGCACCCAAACAGTCACCGTCGAGTCTGCCGGCGACTTGATTGAGAACGATCCCACTTTTCATGTCGACGTGGACCGCGACCTGTTTAACAAGGTGCCGCTGGAAAGCGCATCGTCTACTCTCAGCTCCCTGGTCACGCTCACCACCCCCGGCGTAGCGGCCGATTCGAACGGCCTCTTTCACGGCCTTGGCGACCACGCTTCCAACTCATTTTCTGTTGATGGCCAGTCCATCACCGACCAGCAGAGCAAAATCTTCTCCAACCAGCTCCCGTCCAACGCCATCCAGTCCATCGAGGTTATCAGCGGCGCGCCGCCCGCCGAGTTCGGCGATAAAACCAGCCTCGTGATCGTCGCCACCACGCGTTCCGGCCAGGGAGTCACCAAGCCTACCGGGGACGTTTACGCGTCCTACGGAACGTTCGGCTCGGCCAACGGCGGCTTCGACCTCTCCTACGGAGGCAAGAGCTGGGGCAATTTCATCGAGGGCGACGGCCTCAACACCGGCCGCTTCCTCGATCCGCCGGAGTTTACCGTATTCCACGACAAGGGCAATGAGGAGAACTTCTTCGATCGCGTCGATTACAGCTTTAGCCATGCCGATTCAGTGCATCTCGACTTCAACTACAGCCGCTCCTGGTTCCAGACGCCCAATGCCTTCCAGAATCTGAACATCCAGAACGTGGAAAACGGCGGGACGGGAATCGGCGGAGGCGCCAGCGCCAACCCAACCTTCGTCAATGTGGGCAACACCGACCAACTCTCCAAGATCAACACCTATAACATCGCGCCCACTTACACCCACGTCATCAGCAACAATTCGGTGCTCAACTTTGGCGGCTATGTCCGCAAAGACGACTACAACTACTATCCCAGCACCAATCCTCTTGCCGACCTTGGCCCCGTCACCTTGCAGACCTCCTCGATCGGGCAGAGCCGCACCCTCAACAACACGGGAGTTCACACTGACTTCACCTATGTGAAAGGTCATCACAACATCAAGGCCGGCGCCGTCTACGAGCAGACCTTCCTGCGCGAGCACGACAGTCTGGGCATCGTCGATCCCAGTTATCCGCTCAGCGCCCCCTGCGTTGACGACGACGGGAACCCGCTTCCCGGTTACGTCGATCAAACCCAATGCCCGAATGGCGGCGCAAGCGGTCCTAATGCGAACCCGAATTACGTTTCCGCCCTTGCACCCTACGACCTGACCCGCGGCGGCAGCGATTACCTTTTCTTCGGCCACACCGACATCAAGCAGCTTGCCCTCTACATCGAAGACGAGATCAAGGCCGGCAACTGGGACTTTAACCTGGGAATGCGCGGCGACATGTACAACGGTCTCGTTACCACGAAGCAGCCCGAGCCGCGTGTTGGCATTGCCTACAACATCAAGCCCTCCGCCACTTTATTGCGCGTCTCCTACGCGCGAACGCTGGAGACGCCTTTCAATGAAAACCTGGTGCTCTCCAGCAGCGGATGCTCGGACGCGGTGCTCAATCCGCTGCTTAATTGCAACCCCGGCGTCTCCGGAACCATGCAGCCGGGTTTCCGCAACGAGTTCCATGCCGGGTTCCAGCAAGCCCTCGGCAAGAATGTGGTCGTCAGTGGCGAGTACATCTGGAAGTACACCCACAACGGCTTTGACTTCAGCATCCTGGGCAATACACCCATCACCTTCCCCGTCGACTGGCACAACTCCAAGATTCCCGGCTATGCCCTCGACGCGGAAGTTCCTAACTTCCATCACTTCAGCGCCTATCTCGTCACCTCCTCGGTGGCCGCGCGCTTCTTCCCGCCGCAGGTGGCCGGCGCCGGAGCCACCAGCGGGGTAGGGATTGGGACCGTCTATCCCTTCCGCATCGACCACGACGAGAAGTTCAACGAAACTACCCACCTTCAGTACACCGTTTCGCGCGATGGAAGCTGGGTGAACGGCCTGTGGGGCGGCTTCAACTGGCGCTTTGACTCGGGCCTGGTAGCCGGGTCAACGCCTTGCTATGGCCTCACCGATCCAGCCGATCCGGGCGCGATGAATCCACCCAACAGCCCCTGCGGCAATAGCACTACCGCTTTATCCGACGGAACCCCGGCAATCGCCATGGTCGACAACGTCGCCCCGCCCAGCCCGGCCACCAATAATGTGCCCCTTCCCCTGACTGCCGACGAGGAGTTCCAGGCGGGATTGGTGTGCAACGGAGTGCATGCAACCCCCACCCAGGCTCTCCCCGCGGTCTGTCCGGCCAACGAGTTCTCCTCGAATCTGATCAATATCCCCGCTGCCAATATGGGTGACAACGACCACAACCCCCAACGCATCGCGCCGCGCAGCCTCTTCGATGTCACAGTCGGCAAAAACAACATCTTCAACAAGGAGCACTACAAGACGAACCTCGACTTCACAGCCATCAACGTCACCAACAAGTACGCGCTTTACAACTTCCTCTCCACGTTCAGCGGCACGCACTACGTCACTCCCCGCGCCCTGACCGCGAAGATTACGCTGAACTTTTGATTGGATAAGCAATCCCCGATGGCCAGAGAGGGGCGATTTTATTCGGAATCTCCCCATCTGGCCATTCTGGAGGGTTCCATGCGTGTCATCACCTTAGATCGAGGCAGCAAGAGGCGGCTCCGTCAGATACGGTGGACTTGGCGCGAACGGACGAGCCTTGCTCTAATCTTCTTGTTCCTGCTTGCACTCTGCATCCTTTATCTACATTGGGATCTTAGCCACGATCACCCTTTCAGCGAGGACACGATGAGGACCGTAAGATCGAATCCGGAGTGAAGATGAGCTTTCGCGTGGAACGCTGCTCTTTGTAAGGGCTTCGATTGCGTTCATGAGAGGCAAAGCCGCCGCGACCTCCGTTGCGCCCAGGATCACTAGCAAGGCAAGCTCGAGGAGATCATTGATATTTGATCACGGGCCCCACGGTACCGCAATAACACTCTGTGTGATTTGGTAGCCACGTTACCGCTCAGGGGAAAAAGGCGCACAGCCTAGCTCCGTACGGGCGCAAGTGACGCTATATCAGTCACTTCCTTAGTTCGCTCAGAATCAGAAGTCGATCCTGCCCTGAAAGGCAATCATGCGCGGCGAGCTGTCCCCGCCCAGGCCGACACCGAGCAGCCCGGACGGCGGCATCGTTACACTTTGCAGCGTTCCGAACTTTGCCGGAACCGAACCGGGCACCCCGGCCTGCACCGTGGTAGGCAGCGCAAAGTTGGGGTGATTGAACGCATTGAACATCTGGCCGTCGATGCGCAGCTTGATCCGCTCACAGATCGGAAACGTCTTGCTGATATACATATCCGAATACGTGAAGTGCGGTCCGCGCACCGAGTTGCGGCCGGAGTTGCCAAACTGGCAGACCGCCGGGGTATCGTTCTCAACACCGAGAACGCCGGTATAACATGCGCCGGTTGTGGGATCGACCACCGAGACGAACGCGTTGGGGTTGAGCCATTGCTTCGTTCCGTCGATGGTGACGCCGGGATAGGGAGTCTTGGTGTAGAGTGGCACGCCGTGCACCCGGTTGGCATAGTTCGGCACGGCGAACTGGATGGTCTGCGCGGGGTTCGACGCCTGCAGCACGCCATTGCCGTTGGCGCTGTATTGCTGGCTCAGTACGCTGAAGGGCAGGCCGGAGTGCAAGAAGCCCGTCTCCGAGAATGACCACCCGCCGAAGGCCTGCCGCAGCAGGGCGTGGCTGGAGTGGAACGGCACCTGGTATATTCCGTAGGCGGAGATGTCGTGCCGCACGTCGTAGTCGCAACTGGCATATTGTTTGCTCAATTCTCCCGGTAAAGGAGATTCCAGCCCCTGCGTGGAGAAGGCGAGCAGGCCGCCATTCGAGACTTCGTCCAGGCAATGGCTGAAAGTGTAGTTGGCGCGCAGCGTCAACCCGCCCCATTGCTGCGTGTAGACGGTCTGCAATCCGTTGTAGATGCTGCTGGCTCCGGTCTGGAACTCGGTGACGTTCCCAAACCGCTGATCGAGCGGCTGCTGATAGGGAAACGGCGCAAAGCACCCGTCGCAGACATTCTGATAGCCGTTAAGCTGCACCTGATAGGGTTCGTGGAGTCCGCGCGTGCCCACAAAATCGGCGCGCAGGTCGCCACGCGAGCCGATCTGCTGCTCGATCCCGAGATTGTACTGGAAGTAGTAGGGCGTCTTGAGCTTTCCCGTAGGGAAGGCGTTCAGGCTTACGGCCAGCGGACAGGTCGGGGCGCCGGTTTGGATTGCCGCGCAAGGCGCGCCGCCGGAGCTGAAGGCCGTCTGAAACAACGTATTGGCACTGGCTGCCGCGTCCACGGCACTGCCGGGAACGCCGGGAGCGATCCCCAGGCCGCCCACCTGTCCTCCGATACCGCCGGTGAAGGAGGGATCGTTGGGGGCGTTGATTAGCCCGTTGTCGGCAATCTGCTGCGGGATGATGTCGTTGAAGACGCCGAATCCGGCATGAACCACAGTATGTGGAAGAAGCTGGTAAGCGATCGAAGCGCGTGGCTGGTAGATGAACAGCGGCGTTGCCGCAAACAAGTTGTGCACGTTGCCCAGGATAACCTGGTTCAGCGGCTGATTGGTTTCATGCGAAGCCTCCAGGAAGGAGCCGACCATGCGGCCAAAAAGCCCCTGCGGACTGGTGACGTTGGTGTTCCAGGTCACGCGCATGCCGTAAGTGAGGGTCGTCTTCGCCGAAGGCTTGTAGGTGTCCATTCCGTAGTATTCGAGGTTGCCGACCGCCACCCGATCCTTCAGAGAGACGGGGAAGTTCTGCTGGGCGGTATATGCGGCTCCATAAGTGAACTCCGCCAGGTCGTTGTAGGCAACGGTCGGCACAATGCCTTCCCCGAGGTCGTAGTCGCTTGTATCGACACGGCGCGTATTGATGCCGAGGTGCAACGTGTGCCGCCCTCGCGTCCAGGTCAGGTTGTCGTTGATCTGCCATTGTGTAACTTTGCGCCCCTGCGCAAACGTATCGTCCAGGCCGCCGACGGTCGTGAAGGGCACGCTGTCGCTACCTGAAGTGAGCATGATGGGGAAGGTCTGGAGCGCCTGCGCGTAGTTGTTCGGCTCGAAGATGCTCGAGTACCAGTCCGCTCCGGGATTGAATTGATTCACGAGGGTTGGGCTGAAGATGTGCGTGTAGCCTACAACCAGCGTGTACTGCGGCTGCGGGGAATAGGAGTTGAAGATGGAGTTGATAGGGTCTGTCCATTCGGCCTGCAGGCCCGTGTCCCGCTGGAAACGGTACCACACACTGTCTTTGGTGTTGATGGTGTGATCGATCTTCACCACGATCAGGTCCTCGGTGTCGCTGTTGTTCAGAGACCGCTGCTGCTGGGATGCGCAGCCGCTGCCGTCGAGCAGAGTACCATTTGTCGGAGCGGGCAACAGGTTCCCGGATGCGTCCAGCGGGCAGGCTGTGATCGCCACCGGCGACCCTCCGGCAGGCGGCAGCAGCGAGAACATGTTTTTATAGAAAGGAATCTCCGCGGGTTGCGCCGGAAGGCCGGTTCCTGTCACTGGATCGTATCCGCCCGTGGCAAGTTGCCCCAGCACATATTGCTGATAGGCGGGCGTCGGCAGGGTGGTTGGCGTCACGATTGGCAATGCGATGCGAATGCCCTCATAGTGTCCGAAGAAGAACAGCTCGTTCTTGCGGATCGGGCCGCCCACGCTGACGCCGAACTCGTTCACGATAGAACGCGGTTTTTTGGCGATGTTGCCCGGTGAGTCGTTGGCGTGGAGAAAATAATCCTCCGCGTTGAACAGTGAGCCGTTCCACAGTTCATAGGCATCGCCGTGAAACTCGTTCGTGCCGGACTTGGTGAAGTAGTTCACCTGTGCCACGGCATAACGGCCCTGATCGACGGCGAACGAGTTGGTGTTGACGGTCGACTCCTGGAGCGCATCCAGCCCGATGACAAGGTTTGTGGAAAGACCGATATTCAAGCCCAGCCAGGGATCGTTGGAGTCGTAGCCGTCGAGAATGTAGCCGTTCGAGGTCGCAGGTAGTCCGTTGAACTCCACGTTGCCGTATCCGCCCGGGGCCTTGGCATCGCTCGAGGAACCGGCCGTGTTCATCAGCGCTCCCTGCGCGAATTGTGTGACATACGTGAGATCCTGCCCTGGGTTGGGCAGGTTTTCGATGGTTTTCGCTTCGATGGTGGTGGTCGTATTCGGATTATCGAGGGTCAGCAGGCCCCGTTGCGCGGTGACCTCCACAGTCTGCGTCGCAGAACTGATTTTGAGCGGAAAGTTCAACGTGACAGTCCGACCTACGCCTACAGGCGTTGGTGCAGACGTTGAGACAGCAAAGCCTTTCGCCTGCACCTTAACCTCATAGGTGCCTGGGTTGACCTGAGAAAACAAAAAGTGGCCGGCAGAATCCGTGACTCCGGCGCGCGTAGCCTTGGTGTCGACTTCCGTCGCCGTCACCGAGGCGCCGGAGAGCACGGCGCCGCTCGTATCGGTCACGGTACCCGAGATTGCGCTCGACGTGCCGCTCTGCGCCGCGATCCCGCCGCAGTTAACCGTGGCTAACAAAAGCGAAATGGTCAGCAGAATGCGTGTTATCTTGCTCCGTTTCATAGCGGCCTCCTGGGAAATTGGGGAAGCCCGCGGAAGATCAACTGCCGGTAAAGGTTTCGACCAGCAGCCATGCGTTCAAGCCCGCGATGAGCACCGCAGTGACCCACACCAACGCCTGCAGGCCGCGGCCGTTGACAAACTCGCCCATTTTCTTGCAGTCGCCAGTAAACATCACCAGCGGAACTACGGCTAAGCTCAGTTGGAAGGAGAGAATCACCTGGCTGAGGATGAGCAGCTTCTCGGTTCCCTGCTCTCCCATAAGCGCCACAACGATGATCGTCGGAATGATGGCCAGCGAGCGCATAACGAGCCGGCGCAGCCACGGCGGCGACGACCCAAAGCGTAAGACTCACCTTGCGGCCGTAGCTCTCATTGCAAAGCTGCGCCAGATCGCGCTCCGTGGCCACGCCAAGCTTGAGCGACAGACTCTGCAGCAGAATCGCCATCAGGTTCGAGAGCATGATGACGAACAACAACTTGTATCCGAAGCGCGAGCCGCCGGCGATGTCGGTGGCCCAGTTGCCCGGATCCATGTAGACCACGGAGATCAGGAATCCCGGCCCTAAAAACGCGAGGAAACGCTGCGAATAGAAGGGCGAGCGGGAAACGCCAACGCTCGCTTGCACCTCGGGCAACGAAGGCTCGGTAGCTACGGTTCGAGTTACGACCTCTGTGGCCATGATTTTCCGGGGAAAGAGAGACAGCGACCTTCTCTCAACCACAGTATGCCACAGATATTAATCATAGTTAATAATAAATTTTATGTAACATTATCATGAATTTGGTTGCCTGATCTACGCAGATTGATTTGAATATTTTCCACGGACCCGCTGGTCCTTGACCCCCTGACCTTACTCCCTTGCTCCCTACTCCCTAGTCCCTGCTCCTTGTATTTCCTGCTTTAGCCAGAGGGCTTCAGCGGCCGGGTGGCCCAGAATGGAATTTCCTGCAGGCAGCTCGATCAGGACGGTCTGGTCGTAGTTCTGGCTGACCACGCGGAGGCTCTTGCCGGGCCCGATGCCGGCGGCGTGCAGGAATCTCAGCAGCTTGGGATCCCGCTCCTGCACGCTGATGACGGTATAGCGTTTGCCCTCGGCGGCCTGGGAGAGCTGCAACTCGCCGCGGCGTTTGCGCTCGGCCGGGCTGACGGGGAGAACTGCATTGCCGTGAGGACAGGCGCCGCCTTCGCCGAGCTTCTCACGCAGTTTGGCTTCGAAGGCGGGCGATACAGCGTGCTCGAGTCGCTCCGCCTCCTCGTGGATCTCGTGCCACTGCATGCCGAAAATCTCGGTCAACATGCGCTCGATGAGGTGATGGCGCAGCGCGGTGCGGTACGCGGTTTCGCGGCCTGCCGCGGTGAGGCGAACAATGCCGTCCCCTCCGACCTTGACGAGGCCGTCGCGCTTCAGCCGCTTCATCGCCATGGTCACTGCCGGCGCCGACACCTCAAGCCAGTGCGCCAGCATCGCGGGAATCACATGACGCCCCTCGGCCTCCCCTTCAAGGATGGCCTTGAGGTAGTTCTCCTTCGAAACATTGATCGAGTCTTTCATGGGAGTGCCGGAACTAAGTCTAAATCGAGACGGCGGCCAGCACTTTGATCCTGACCTCCCGGGTCGCGAGTTCGCGCAAATCACACTCCTCGATCCGCAGGTTTTCCGGCGGACCTCGTTTCACGACGACGATGCGTTTGTATCTCACGGCGGACCCTGCTCGGCCAAGGGCTTGCATGGATGAAGTTGAACACAGATCAAGATTGCGAAAAGGCATCGAACGTCTGGCGATGAACAGCTTCGCAATGGCTGGGTAATATCACCCATTTCGACCAATATCGATCGCTGCTTGAGTGGGCGGCCCGCTCTGTTGATGCTGGACATCTGCTGGAGTTGCCGCGCGAATTCCACGACCATCGACTGGAACCTTGGCGCTGAGCACCAGGACCGGCTTTTGACAGGCAATACTGGGAGGTCGGTTTTAACGCTCTGTTGCGAACGGTCCGATCGCGGAATCCGGACTTTTCGATACCGGCTGCAGTCCCGGGTGGGAAGGAGGAAGTTATGAACATTTATTAATATTGCTGCTCTTAACTATGGTTTACATGTCGAAGTCCTGGACCGTAAACTCAGGGGAAGGCGACGCTTCCGCCGTTGCGCGCAAAAGCCATCGAGGCGCCCAGAAAATCTCTCGTCAGAGTCGTGCAAGGATGAGTATCGGTACACAAACCGGGGACAAGTCGCGTGTTGCAACGCAGGTAACGGTCGCCGGCGCAGTTGTCGTCACGCACGAGGACATGGACCGGGCGCAGGACCGAGCGCGGGTGCGGACGGCCCGGATGGCGCATGGGCTGCGCGCAAAGTCGTGGCTGCTGTGGCTGCTGATTGGGCCGGGAATCCTGGTGATGCTGGGAGAGAACGACGGGCCCAGCATGTTGTCCTACGCCGCTACAGGGGCAACGTACGGGCTGGGGTTCTTTCTACCGTTTGTGGTGCTGACGTTCGCCATGGCGCTGGTGGTGCAGGAGATGACGGTGCGGCTGGGGGCGGCGACGCACCGTGGGCACGCGGAGCTGATCTTCGAGCGATTCGGACCGTTCTGGGGCTGGTTTTCGATGATTGACCTCGGAATCGGAAACTTTCTGACGCTGATCACCGAGTTCATCGCGGTGAGGGCGGGGCTGGGATTCTTTGGCGTGCCGCCCTGGGCGGCCATCCTGCTGGCATTGGTAGTGCTCTATTCGGCGCTTCTGAGCCACCGGTACTGGACGTGGGAGCGGATAACGCTGGCAGCGGCGGCGTTCAACTTGATCTTCATTCCCGTGGCGCTGATGACCCATCCACACTGGGATGCAGTGGCGCACTCCTTTGCCACCTGGCAGCCCGTGCCGGCGCTGGACAAGAACATGGTGCTGATCGTGCTGTCGGACGTCGGAGCGACTGTGACGCCATGGATGCTGTTTTTCCAGCAGAGCGCGACCGTGGACAAGGGGATGACCGTCAAGGACATCCATTTTGGACGGCTGGACACGGGGCTGGGCGCGGCACTGGCGGCGTTGGCGGCGCTGGGGGCTATTGTCGCGACGGCGCCGCTGGCGGGGCACATCAGCGCGGGGAACTTTGAAGCGGCGCAGTTCGCGCAGGCGCTGGAGCCAGTGATCGGACACGTGGGAGCGGCGCTGTTCGCGCTGGGGATGGTGGAAGCGGGAGTGGTGGCGTCGATTACAATTTCGATCTCCTCAGCGTATGCCTTCGGAGAAGTGGCGCGGAAGCCGCACAGCCTGAACCTGCCGTTAGGCGAGGGCAAGGCGTTCTATGCAGTGCTGAGCCTGTGTGCTGCTGCGGCGGCGGGGATTGTGCTGATTCCAGCGCTGCCGCTGGTGTTTGTAGTGATCATAGTGAACGTGGTGGCGGTGCTGGCAATGCCGCCGGCGCTGGTATTCCTGTATCTGCTGGTGAATGACAAGGAGATTATGGCCGGGGTGAAGAGCCCGCGCTGGGCGAACATGCTGGCCGGCGCGGTGGTGGTGCTGCTGACGGCGGCGGGTGTGCTCTACGGTGTTAGCGTGGTGGCTCCGCAGGCGCTGGCGTGGCTGGGAGGCCGATAAGCGACGATGAGCGGGAAACGCGAGTTTAGCGACGCGGACGCGGGATTTGTACTGTCGACTCTTGAACCAGATCAGCTGGCCGAGGCGAAGCGCGTTGCCGTGCCGCGGCGTGAGCTGCGGGGCGGCGAGCTAGTGCTCCTGTGGGCACTGCGGGTGTACGTGGTGTTCATGATGGCGGTGGTTTTCTGGCAGGCTTGGATGGCAACGCGGTAGTGCATTTTAACTTTCTCGGCGGAACAACAACCGCAGCTATTTGTGGCCATTCTTCGGAGGAAAGGCCACGTGCCGATCATTTCCCGCTGATACACCAAAAGTGAGAAATGCTCGTTCAGCGGAGTAGTTAGGACTTGCTGGGGATACACGCGGCGCACGTGCCGTAAACGTAAAATTCGTGTCCGGATGCACGAAAACCTCTGGGTAATTTTGGCCTGCTCTGGGCAATGCACCCTTCCAGGTCATACAGCTTCCCGCATTCGTCGCACTGGAAGGCTTCTTCACGGTTCCGGTCTGCATTCCCAGAATCGCAGCAATCTCCCTGTTCGTCTTGCCCTGAGCGATCGAACCCAACACCTCGGATTCACGCGCTGTGAGTCCAGACGAATCGCACACTCTATTGTCCGGGGCTGTCAACTTCTCTTCGAAGAGAATCACATTGGCTCCGGGTTGCAACAACAAACGGAGGACCAGTCGTTTGCCGTTTCTTTCGCACACCAACGGCGCCTGCACTGCTGGAGCATCGCCTTCCCTGCTCAAGTCGGAAGTTTGTTTGCGCAGCCATCGCAGGAGTTCGTCAGGGAGGTACCGATCTTCGGCGGATGCTGCGTCTCACCAAGACAACGCACATTCCCAGAACGTTATCGTTCGTCCTGGTTGCCAACCCGAGCCACCGATCCAACCACCGACTTTCAATCTGTATACGACGTGAGTCTGCATTAACGGTTAAGCGCGGGCCGTTCGATGTCGGATGGAGTTTTGACGAGGAACAGGGGTCCAGCACCTGCTGTTTCCCTGAAGGCCCGCTGGTTGGCCCGCAGCCGGGCACACAACCCGCACACAGGGTGCGGGACACAATATGCACTTTGCCGCTGACTTCTATGTTTTGCTCCAGACTATGCCTCATCTTAGCTCAGCAGGACAACCTGTCTTCATGCAGGTGCGGACTCTCGTCGGAGTACGGCTCAAGTACATCAGGATACTTAAACACTAACGTTGTGTCTGGAATGTTTTGCTCCAGACTATGCCTCATCTTAGCTCAGCAGGACAACCTGTGTTCATGCAGGTGCGGACTCCCGTCGGAGTACGGCTCAAGTACAACAGGATACTTAAACACTACCTTTGTGCCTGGAATCGCCGCATCACCATTGGCGAAATGTACTCTATGGAACCTCTGAAAATCGCCGAGTTATAAAGCCGCTCGGCGGTTGTCTCGCCGCATCCGCTCAAAATAAGCTGATTTCGCAGCTATCTGACATGCCATTTTGCCCGCCGGAGGCTCACGCGGCCTCCGGCAGGCACACTACGCCCGTTGCGGGGCCATCTGTAAATTGATTTTCGCGAGCCTCCGGCGGTGTTGATATATGTTGACCGCCGCAAAGGCTGCACACAGCCATTCGTGGTTCTTCTTCAATCCGCGATAGCGCACCTTCGTAAATCAAAACACACGCTTGAGTACTCGGAATGGCCACTCTACCTTGGCCCGCACCCGCGCCTTGGTCCGGTTCTTTCGCTTCTGCTCCTCGTCTACGCCCGCCTTCGTCTTCACACGCCGCGAAGTCATATCCTGCGCCGCGGGCGCGGCCTCATGAATCGCCGCAGTCTGCCCCTGATAACCCGCATCGCCCCACACCTTCTTTTCCTCGCCGTGCAAAAGATCCGGCAGCATGTGCACATCGGAAACGCTCGCCGCGCTGGTGCACAGCGAATGCACAACACCTTCTCGGGAATCGACGCCGATGTGCGCCTTGGCTCCGAAGTACCATTGGTTTCCTTTGCGCGTCTGATGCATCTCCGGATCACGCTCCTTCTTTTCGTTCTTCGTCGACGAAGGTGCGTGGATGATCGTCGCGTCGACGATGGTTCCGGTCGCGATGCGGATGCCGCGACTGGCCAGATACAGATTCACCGCATCGAGCATCTGGCCGCCCAAATCATGCTCTTCGAGCAAGTGGCGGAAGTTGAGAATCGTCGTCTCATCCGGCGCCGGCGCGCGGCCCAGATCGACGCCAGCGAAGCGCCGCAGCACGGGCGATTCGTACAGCGCGTCCTCGCCAGCCGGGTCTGAGAGCGCGAACTACTGCTGCAAAAAGTAGACCCGCAGCATGATCTCAAGACCAACCGGCTTGCGGCCCGTTTCGCCTTTTGAGTAGTGCGGCGAAACCAGCGCCAGTAACTCCGCCCAGGGCATGACGGCGCACATCTCTTCAAGAAACTGTTCCCGCCTGGTCTTCTTCGAGTAGCGTTGAAACTCTGCCTGATGGGCCAACGTCATCTGCCGCATGCGCGATCGATCTCCTCTCTCCACATTACCCGCTGCAGTTGTGGATCGGGGAGTTCTTCAGAGGTTCCCTATAGTTAGTTATGGTTGCTACCTTAGTTAGTTATAGCTCAGCAGGACAACCCATGTTCATGCAGGGGCGGACTCCCGTCGAAGTACGGCTCAAGTACATCAAGATACTTAAACACTACATTTGTGCCTGGCATCGCCGCATCACCATTGGCGAAATGTACTATATAGTTAGTTGTGGTTGCTAGAGCGTGTTCCATAAATAGGTTCGGCCTCAAGCTAAGCACTTATGCGTGGGGCGTGTTAGCTGTTGAGCTTCTGTCATGAAGAAGCGACAGAAGCTGTTGACGGATGAGCAGTGGGAGTTGATCGCGCCGTTGTTACCGGAAGGGTGGCGCAGGAAGGACAACCGAGGACGCCCATGGGCATCGAACCGGGCCTGTTTCGAGGGCATTCTGTGGATTCTACAAACCGGAGCGGCGTGGCGGTTTCTTCCCGACGAGTTTCCCTCCCCGGCCACCTGCTGGCGGCGGCTGAAGCAGTGGCAGGACGAAGGCGTGTGGCTGGATGCGTGGCGAGCTCTGCTTGGCGCCCTGGATGGCGAAGGCCTGCTGAAGTGGGACGAAACGTTCCTGGATGGCAGCTTCGCCCCGGCCAAAAAGGGGGCGACGCGGTCGGTAAAACCAAGCGCGGCAAGGGAACGAAGTGGATGGTACTGGTCGACGGTCAAGGTCTTCCGCTGGGAGTTCGGCTGGAAAGTGCCTCTCCCGCAGAAGTTACGCTTGTGGAAGCCACGCTTCAAGAAGTCCGCGTCCCACGTCCGAAAGGCCGGCCGCGGCAAAAGCCGAGGCGCGTAATCGCCGATGCCGGATACGACTCCGACCCGCTGCGCGAGCGGTTGAAGAAGCGGGCCATCGAGTTGATCGCGCCCTACCGGAAGAACAACAAGCGGAAGCGGTACTACGACGGACGCAAGATGCGGCGATACAAGCGGCGCTGGATCGTGGAGCGAACCAATGCCTGGCTCGGTCAGTTCCGCCGACTCCTGGTTCGTCATGAACACTTGCTCTCCACCTACCACGCTTTCTTCTATCTCGCTTGCTTCTGGATCACGCTCAGGCGCTGTTTGTGACATACGTCGAGAACAGGCACAGTCAACAAATCAGCGGGCCTTCGTGCTATTGTTGGCTGCGAGGAATGGGGCAAGATGCATCCTTTATACAAGCTGACGGCTATCCTGTTCGGAGTTGGCGTAACGCTGCACAATCTCGAAGAAGCGGTGTATTTGCCGGCCTGGTTACGTTCGAATGTGACACTGTTTTTCGAGCCAAACCGGAAAATCTATTGGTTCGTGACGTCATTGGTCAGCGTTGTGATTTGGGTTCCGATTGTTGGCGTTTGCCTTTCGGCTGAGGGTAGCCGTTTTCAGAGCGTCCTCTCAGGGTTCGCCCTCGTCATGGTCATCAATGCGGTGATTCCTCACTTGGCATGGAGCCTGTTGAAACACTCTTATTCACCCGGGACGGCAACGGGAATACTGTTCAATCTGCCGCTTGGGGTGCTGTTGATTCGCGGGCAACTGAGCGCCGTCACAGCTTTACATGCCTACGTTTGGCGAGATGCAGTTCTGTATGCTCTGTTGTTGGCCGTAGGCACCCTTGGATGCTTGTACGGAGCTCATGCGATCTTAGCCGCGCGAAAGCCATGAACATCGCCGCCTTTTGGAGCTATCCCGAAGGCTGCCATTTATGAAATACGCTCTACATTACTTCACGATAGTTGTGCTGCATCACTAGTATTCATGCGGTCATCATCATACTTAGTAAGTACCGATTGTATTACAGACGATGATGCGGTTCTGATAGGTCACGTTGCTTGACAACGACTTACATATTTCGTAACATCGAATCACTCTATCTTCTTTGTGAGATAGGGCACGACTTGAAAGCCATTACGTTGACACCTGCGGACTTGTGACAACGTTTGCGCGTCCTAAATGCTGGAACGCTTGGCTGATCGCAAGGAGGTGCCAGTCCGGAATTACGCATGATGATACAGCTACCGGGGGTTATCAATGTGGGCCATCGGTACGGGGCCGGGCGCCGGTACCACGTTCTACGAATTCCTTTTGGCGTCGTGAATCTGGTTATGGATGCACTTGAAATCACTCAGCCTGACGATTCAAGACTTACAAAACGTTAAACCGCTGAGGTAATGCTGCCAGTAGAAGGTATGTTCACAAACCCAGTCTCCTGCGCCAGCAGAATAGAGTTCCACCGGAAGCCGGCTTCGCAGTATTAACCATCAACACGGAAGCTCGTCGTAACTATCCCTGGGCGCGGGCCCACTTAGCTCGAGCGTCTTTGGCCCGTCTGAAGGTTCATGGAGGACGAGAGTACTCCGAAAAGGGAAGGTAAAGAATGGAAAAGGACAGTACGACTACGAACGCCAGCGGCTCTGAGTTTCCCCAGACCGGCGCCACTGCTCACTCAACGAAATGCATCAATATGTTAGGAGACATTTTTAGTACCATCGTTCCCGAAGAACCAGAGACCACGGAAGCCGCACCATCGATTGATGCGGCCGGCCCGGAAAGCCAAGTTGCGCGCGCCGCATCAGACAGCGCCGAAGCTGCGGCGACAAGCCCCCTCAGGGATGATGCCTTCGAGAATCCCGATTTGCCAGTTCATGCGTCTGATCTCAATCCGTCTCCCGCAGAACCCGGGAACGCGGAACCAACATCGCGACTGGACGACTTGTCTAAAGCTGGGGCAACGAAGGATGAGGCCAGCACAGATGACCAGATTTCTGCGGCCCCGTCCAAAGGCCCTGATGACAACCTCCTTCTGACTGCCGGAGGAAACGTGAAGCGACCTGCTGAGCTCAATGAGATCGGCTGGTTTGATCCATTTGTTCCTCCGGTGCCGGCGGCCCCCGCTCCCAAGCCTGCTCCAGAACCCAAGCCTCGTTCGATCATGCCCGTAATTGACCAAGTCCTCCGCGATTGTGGCCTTGACTTCACCCCGACCGACACTCCCCCAGAGTCAGCGGCTGCTGCGCCTGCGCCAGTGGTCGGCACGGGCCATGCCGAAATCGCACTGCCAAGCGGGATTCCCACGGCGCCGTTGGAGACGCCACTGCCACCTCGGGTGGCCACGGCCACCGAGCTCTTCACTTGGATCAAGCGGATCCTGTTGGCGCGGACACACCTCAGCGACGACAGCGCCGAGCTGGCCGCTTTCTGGGCGATTTCAGCCTGGTTTTGGGAAGAAACGAAGATCCGCCCGTGCCTGGTGCTCACAGGCTCTGCCCACGATGGAATCCAGGTTCTGCACGCGCTCCACCTCCTATGCCCGGGGGCAGTAATGCTGGCCGGACTCGGGCGGAGGGGTCTTGATGAATTTCCCCGGTGTCGGACCATTTTGGTTTCCGAACCGCACCTGAACAGGCGGACAGCCGACTTGTTGAGTTGCCTCACGGACAGAGAGTTCTTTTGCGGGTACGGAGGTTCCGTGGACTACGCCTCGAGGTCGATGGCGGTCTACGCCGGCGAGGATCCAGCAACACACAAAATTCAGAACGCGATCCATCTCCACCTGACTCTGACCAATGCCGGACCAGCCGCATCGACTCGGCAGCTGCAAGAGATGATGAATGGCATTTCCGTGCACCTGGATCAATACCGTGCCAGCCATCGCTACGAGGTCCGTCGCCGGACATGGACACCCTCCGGTCTGTCTTCCGAGGCAGCGACCCTTGCGGCAGAACTCGGGCGCTGCCTCGTGGACGCACCGAAGCTGCGCCTGAACCTGGTGGCGCTGCTGCAAACCCGGGATACCGAGCGCGTCTCGGACTTGGCCAATACCGCCGAGGCCATCGTCCTGGAAGCAACTCGGACACTTAGCCGTGACCGGCGGCCACACGCCTACGCGCGCGAAATCGCAGCCGAGGCCAATCGTTTGCTCGAAGTCCGCGGGGAAACGGCGCGCGTGAGCCCGGAAAAGGCAGGCCACACATTGAAGGGGCTCGGTCTGCCCACTCACCGGTTATCACAAAGCGGCAATGGTCTGACGTTCGATAAGGCCACCGTCGCCCGTATTCATGAGCTTGCCGCGATGTACATGTTGGACGTAATGGAGGATACGCCGGCGGAGGCAGAAAACCTCCCCAGCCCATAAACTGCAGAAAACAATATGGTTGAGTAAGTTATGGAGGTTATGGAGGCTTTTGAATTCAATACCTGGGTAGACTCTGCCACCGTCGACTGCCCGGCATCCTAACGGACTCTCCCGGACAGACAGGCAGGTCGAAGGTTTTGCCATCAATGAAGAGAAATGCGCTGCAGGATTCGTATCAACCAGTAACTCGCTTTCGTTTCAATTTGATAAGCGACTAGCTGTCTGAGATACCCCCAAATGTACCCCCAATGCGCTTCGCTTGGGTTGGTGTGGCAGTCTCATCCGAATAGTCTCTGCCAGGACGTTTCGGCGCGCGGTGACGCTAGAATGGCGCACGAGCCGCGCAATGAATCCGTGTCTATACAGCACGCATCCGCCGCCCTAAGCTGCGCGGCGGCAGGTGCATTCTCAATGGGTGGGGTACCGCGACCCGCGCTATTGGGTCAAGCGGAGCTTCATGCAAATTTTTCCGTTTTGCGATGTTGGCAGAAACTGGCGATTGGATTAGTTGTCCGGGGCACGGGGCATCAGAATGGCTGTGGCCCATCTCGCGGTGTGCTCGCTAGGATGGCATCGACGTGAACATTGTCGGTGGTGTTGTTTCCTGTTTGTGCGGTCACTCGCCCGGAACCCGGAAGCTTTGAGTATCTTGGGTATTCGCGGAGCGGCTCGGGGATTACCAATTTTGACCCAGGTTCCGGTTTGCCCATCACCCAGGTGTAACGAGACGGAGAGCTGAAATTCGCCGTTCATGTCAGCCGGTGGAGTCGCGCAGGCTGCGGGGGGCAAACCCTAGAAAATCTGGCGACCTCTGCTGGGCTGACATATCGGATTTCTCAAGGTGGCTCGGGCGGCGGTGACAAACTGTATAACTTTGACCATCTTTCAAACGCCGTTTGCCTGCAGAATCCGAATCGCGGAGGAAAGGGGCGGAGGGACTGCTGTCGAAAAATCGAAGGAGAGGATTCTTATTTAGGCGAACGCGTCCAGGACGGCACCGAATTGCCCCGTTCTCCGACCGCAAATCTTGTGTTGGTGTTGCAATTTCCCCCCGGTAGCGGCGCAATCCGAAAGAATTGGCGCCAATGCTGAAGATTTCCAGCGAAACGTAAACCATGGAGGAAAAGTATGTTTCACATACTCTGGTACATTTTGATCGGTCTATGCTCGGGGTTTCTTGCAAAATCGGTAATGCACGAGCATCTGACGATGTTTTGGACAATCGTGCTTGGCATCATCGGATCGCTCCTCGGCGGCGGCATTAGCCACATGATTTTTCGCTCGAAGAACGAACGATATCATCCCGCTGGGCTCATTTTTTCTACACTGGGGGCGATCCTGATTCTCTTCATCTGCTTCAAGCTGAAAATTCATCTCCCTTGAGTCTAGGTTTGTTCCTTGGCTCATAGAGCTCCCGGCGTCCTCTCACGATGAGTGGGAGCAGGAATCGCGCTTCGCTTTCCGTGGTCTCAGAATTTTTCTGTACGTGATCGCGGGAATGCACAAAGGCCCACGGTTGACCGTAGGCCTTTGTCCTTGCAAATCGGGTTTCAGAGCTACATGCCTTTGGGTCTGGACTCTTCCTTCGGTGCAGCGCGCTGCTGCGGCGCAGCGTGTTGCTGAGGTGCGGCACGCTCTTGCGGAGCAGCCCGTTGCTGTGGAGCAGCCCTTTCCTGCGGTGCAGCGGCCCGTTCTTGCGGCGCAGCACGCTGCTGTGGTGCGGCCCGTTCCTGTGGAGCAGGGCGTTGCTGCGGTGCGGGGCGTTCCTGAGGTGCTGCCCGTTGCTGAGGAACAGCGCGTTCCTGCGGCGCGGTTCGTTCCGGCACTGAAGCGCGTTGCTGTGGTGCAGCACGCTGTTGCGGAGCAACACGTTCCTGTGGAGCAGGGCGCTGCGGCTCGGCGCGTTGCTGCGGTGCAGCACGCTGTTGCGGCGCAGCACGTTCCTGTGGTGCGGCACGTTGCTGTGGCTCTGCGCGTTGCGCAGGAGAAGCATGCGATTGTGGCTGAGCCATCGGCGCAGTTCTTGCCTCTGGCCTGGCCTCCGTCTTCGGAACGTTTGCCGCTACGCGCGTTTCCTCGCCCAGTGGCTTGGCAACAACTGCGTTCTGCGGGTGTCCCCCGTTCGCCTTGGCATACGAGGATCTGTCGACCTTTGCGGTCTGCTCATAATGCGCCTGGACGCTGGTAGGAGCCGTGTGCTGATCGCGATCGGCAACCCGCTCCGCCGGGGTGGCAGTGTGCTGAATCCCGCCCGGGCCGCCGTTATAGGAAACGCGGTTGTGGCTGGCGATCGTGTTTCTCTGCACAGTCGTCGGGTCGTTGTAGGTGGTGTGAATCACGCTCTCATTCACGCGCATGACCGCGGTGTTGTAGGCAAACTCGTTGCCGCGCCATTCTCCTCCCGTAAAACCGATGCCCCCGTACCCGTAGCCATAGTCCACGCCGCCGTAGTAGCCGACGTGCCGGCCCCAATAGCCCCGGTGGAACCTGTATCTGCCGCCGTACCAATCCCAGTAGTAGGGCGTCCACAGGGCGCCCTCATAGGGAGCCGGAACCCAAGCGCCGGGAACCCAGTAGTAGTCCCCGTCGCCATAGGCCCAGTAGCCGGGAACCCACATCAAGTTGGGCTGGGGGCAGAAGGGCTGTACATAAACAGGCAGTTCGGGCGGAGCGAAACCCACACTGATGACGATTTGTGCGTGCGAAAAAGCGGGAATAACAGAGATGAGAAGCGTCAGTAAAAGCCAACGTGCAGAGCGGAATAGTCGCATGAGAAGACCTCGCGATTCTTTCGTGCCTGCCTCGCCAGGAGAGTCGATTCAACCTGAGCGGAGCGATAGCTTCGGTACGACATGGACAAGACTACCCCGCGCTCTACCGAAGGTCTGGTCAAATCAGCACAGAGGCTCTTCTCCGGTGGGACCAGAGAGTCTGCTCGAGAACTAGTTTTGATGGCCATATTTTCGGTTCGATAAATCCTCGAAGCTCGACGTATTGGGGTTAATCGAGTCAAAGTGGGGGTTCTCACGCACATAGTGAGCCTCGGCCCCACACCCTCAAGTTGATGAACACTGCCTGGCCTCTCGTCACTGACCAGACCTCAACGAAGTGGCTCGGCGATTCTTCCAGCATGTGGCCTCAATGGGGTCCGGCGAAATCTTTCAAAAGTGAGCAAAACAGAACTTACTATGCCTGTGAGCGAGGGCGAAACTAGGCAAGGCGTTGGTGTAGCAGGCCTCAAGTACGGGAAATCTGCGTCGAGAGTTGCGGCCCTCCTCAAGATAGTGACGCGGGACCTGCGTTACCGGTCAGGGTGCGCGGGGTGCAGTGCTCTTCCTTTCTAAAGCACTTCCTCCTTGGCCTTTGATCCGCCTATCGCACTCTGCAACGCGCTTCCGGGCCGCCTCGAAGGAGGTTCCATGCTGATGACCAATAAAGACAACTCCACATTCGACCCTGTCGCTTTTCTTGCGCACGCCGGCCTTGGTCGAAGAATCGTCGACGTGAAGCCGAACCAGACTTTCTTTGCCCAGGGAGATCCTGCAGACTCCGTCTTTTATCTTCAGAGCGGCCGGGCAAAACTTACCGTCGTTGCGCACAACGGCAAAGAGGCTACAATCACGCTTCTATCCTCAGGGGAATTCGTTGGCGAGGAGTCCCTCGCGGCGGTGCCCGGTCTGCGCTTGTCCACGGCCACTGCTGTAGAAGCGTGCGCGGCGCTCAGAATTGGAAGGGGGGAGATGATCCGCGTGATGCACCAAGAACCCGCATTCGCTGACGTGTTCCTTAAATTCCTGCTGGCCCGCAGCATGCGCACCCAGGCCGATCTTGTCGATCAGTTGTTCAACTCGAGTGAAAAGCGGCTGGCGCGGATTCTCCTCTTGATGGCGGAATTCGGCAAGCCAGGTGAACCGGAAACATTCATCCCGCCGATTACGCAGGAAACCCTGGCGGAGATGATCGGTACCACCCGGTCTCATGTCAGCTTCTTCATGAACCGCTTTCGCAAGCTCGGTTTTATCAGCTATAACGGCCGAATCCAAGTACACAAATCGCTGCTGAACGTGGTCCTGCTCGATCAATTGCCCGAGCGCAACTCCGAGAAGCCACCTATTGCTTCCAGAGCACAAGTACTGCTTGATCGGCCAATACGGGGCAGTCAGCGCCTTGCTGATCGCGCCAACCGGATTTCGGCCCGCTGGCAAAGCGATCGGGCGCAAGTGTCTGCCTGATGGAATAGTGATTGAGATGGAAGACCCTCGGTGCAAGATCGCGGCGATTCAGATGGAAGACCCTCGGTGCCGCGGCTTGCTCAGAGGCGTGGTAATTGAGATGGAAGACCCCCGGTGCAAGGGCTTGTTCCAGGGCGTAATGCTCAAGAGCACAGCCATCGAGATGGAAGATCCTCGGTGCAAGAGCGTGGGGATTGAGATGGAGGACCCTCGTTGCTGGAGTTTGCATATTTGGTGATTTGGGCCTCAAATGAGCCACCGGCACCCAGAGCGATCCGGGAGTTCTGCCTCGATCAGCGTCACAGGCCGGCCGTAACTGTCGTGGGCATATTCGTACGTCGGTAGGAAAGGTGCGCAGTAGGTTTAGGACCGGCTTTGCAACGACTGCTTCTGAAGCTGCGTCCAATGCGATGGGATTTGGCGCGGATTCTTTTAGGCGAGAGCATTCGCCGGACCGCTGAAGTGGCCGCACAAACTGCTGGTAATTTGCTGCGTGTCGTAGAATCTGGCACGTTTTGGCTTTCTAGGAACTGCGCGAAAGGAGATGCTTCATCATGGCTGAGGATAGCAAGGGACAAGGTTTGGTATGGCTGCTGGCGGGACTCGTCGTCGGCGCGCTGGTGGGGATTCTTTATGCTCCCAAGAGTGGTCGCGAAACCAGAGAGGACATTGCTCATGGTGCTCGCGAGGGAACGGAGTACCTGCGAACTCGTACAAAGCAGGCTGTCGAGAAGGTGGGCACGCTTGTGGACAAGGGCAAGGAGCAGGTCGGTAGTTATGTGGAGCGTGGCAGGAGCCTCGTGGACGACCAATCAAACCGGGTAACCGCAGCAGTCGAGGCTGGCCGCGAGGCATATCGGACGACCAAGCCAAGTTGGGAGTAAAACGGAGTCACTGCACCGGAGCACCGCTGGCTAGCCATCGGCAAACGTTGAGTCGGTCTGGAGCCTATACGGAGCCAATCGGGGCTCGGACCACAGACGCCGCCAGGCAAGCGATGTGGTATTTCCCACCTGCCGCTCCCGCGGTGTGGGATTAGCACCGATAAATGCCGCAGTGTCCGAGGACGGGCTCGTTCCTGGGTTGCCGGCGATTCGGGGGTTACAGGCTCTCATTCCCTGTTCATGTTTTGTCCCATCATGTTGTGGCGAACTGGGTCCAGCCTGTTCGGTCCGGGCCTGCCGCGACTGGTGTCCCGGCGTCTGTGTGGTCCAGGCGAATGCGGCCAAGTGAGCTTTATAGCGCAGACATGGGCAATGAGTTGCCGTACGGTGAGCGAAAGGAAAGGAAGGAAGGAAACACATGGAAGATGAAATGGTTGAAAGAACTCCCAGAACATATTCCGGCGCACTGTTGGCGGCGATTGCAGTGGCGTTGCTTTTGGGGATCGGCGGGATTGTGTGGAGCTACACGCTAAGCAACAAAGTGGCTGCTCAGCAGCGGGCTTTGACGGATGCGGCAGCGCAGAACACCAAGCTCGCTGCAGCGCTGCAGGACACCAACGCGCGGCTGAATGTGACCACGGACGAGTTGAAGACCTCGCTTGGCCTGACGCAGCAACAACTGGATGCGCGCTCGGCGGCGCTGCAGGTCCGTGAGGTTCGCGGGGAGCAGAAGACAGCGCAGTTGGCAACCGCGCAGCAGGAGACGGAGGGGCAAGTGAGCGCAGTTTCCAGCGCTGTGACCGACGTCAAGACGGATGTCGGCGGCGTCAAGGCCGATGTGGCCAAGACGCAGAGCGACCTGGCCGAGACCAACAACCAGTTGACGTCGATGAAAGGGGATTTGAACGGCCACAGCATCCTGATTGCGCGTAATAACGACGAGTTGGAGATTCTAAAGCACAAGGGCGACCGGGACTACTACCAGTTCACTCTGGTGAAGGGGCTGAAGCAGCAGGTGGGAACAGTGAGCCTGCAGCTGAAGAGAGCCGACTCGAAGAAGAGCACGTACACACTCGCCGTCTTTTCCGACGACAAGGTGTATGAGAAGAAGGACAAGAGCCTGAACGAGCCGCTTCAGTTCTACAGCGGCAAGGATCCCGTGTTGTTTGAGATTGTGGTGAACAACGTGAGCGCCAGGAATACGGTGACAGGATATCTGTCTTCTCCGAAAGGTGCGCCGACACCCAAGGTGGTTGCCGAGCGATAGGGCGCCAACCGCAGACACGTCCTTGATTGCGGATTGAGAACCAATAGCACAAGAACTTCTCAACGCCTGCAAGAAGGACGTGTCACGATGCCCTCCAGGAGTTTCGTCTCGAAGGCCATTTGTATTCTGCAAACAACTCCGCACCCATATCCCGAAGCACCCTCCAGCCCGTCGGAGTGTGCATTTTGAAAAGTTGCCGCGCCGCATTTAGCGAGCACACTGGCCGCCCCTGGATTTGTACTAAATTGCTCAGTTTTTCCTGGCGCGGCGTAGAACACTCCAGATGCGAGAGTCCCAGCGTGCCGCGAAAGCCAGGAGAAGGCAATGACAGAGAGCAAGGATTAGCATCTAGCGGAACTCCGCACCAAGGCAGCCTACGCACATGCGGCCGCTGCTCATGGGCATAGCACCGGCGATTACGCAACCGTCCAAGAGCTGGTCGGGAAGGCTTTGGAATACTTCGTGGAAGCCGTAAAGCATGCGGAAGAATTCGCGCAGACCGCGCCGCAATCCATGCAGGTTTAGGCCGCACGCTCTTCGGTGAATCGTCGAGCGGGAGACACTCGGCGCAATCCAACGAGAGTCAGAACCCGGGGATACCCGGAGCAAGGGGAAACAAGATGCTGATCATTCTCATTATTGTTCTGCTGCTCGTTTTCGGCGGGGGCGGAGGATACTTCGGCTACAGCAGGTGGGGCGCAGGCGGGGGCGCAGGCATAGGGCTTGGTACAGTGCTTGTGATCGTGCTGGTGTGCTACCTGCTGGGAGCGTTCCGATAGAGCGATCTGCTGCAAGTCCGGCTCCCTGCCGGAAGATTGGCGACGGAGCGGAAAGCACTGTTCAGGTGCGTGAGGTGGGGCCATAAAGCCACTGTGCGGAGGGAAGAGATGTATATCGCAATGAGCAGTGCGCTGGCGCTGATGAGTTGGCAAGATTCTCGATTGCTGCTTGGCGATTTAACCGGCAACGGCTTTGCTTGGTTGCTAATCGGGGTGATTTTGGCCGTTGTGGCGATCTCCGCTCTAGCGATGGAGGCGGCGCTGGTTCTAAATGCCCCATGTCGACTTCAGCCTCGTGCCAGCTGGCCCGTAGACATCCCCGAATCGGCGGTCCCAGTGTCGCCAGCCGGGCGAACTTGGTTTGGCTCGGGTACTCGCGCATAAATCAGATCTGTGCGGTATGAATTGAAGCTTGTGAAGGAACCCGCTATTCATTGGTAATGTGCGAATCAACTGCCCACACAGCGGCCGGTCTACATAGCGGCAATCCAGAATCTCCGCCAGAGTGAGCAATTGTGAACAGACCCGCGCCGCTGGCAATGCTTTGATTGCGTGGGAAACCCGACTTGGAAATCCCGGCTCAAGTCCATCAGCGAGAAGTTACTGGAGCAGAAATGAAAAAGATCGTGCTTCTGTTATTGGCCACTCTGCTTGCGATATTCACGGTCACCCCTGCCTACGCCAACCACCACCGGAGACACCACAGATACCACAGGCCCCCGATCGTAGTGGTGATTCACCACTAGCCATGCTGCCTCCTCGTCAGGCGGCGCGCGGGCTCTGGGTAGAGCACTGGCACATGGAGCAGGCTCTCGCCCCAGAAACGCCCTCGGACCTGGGTCTACTCGGGTAACTGCGGTATTCGCAGGTTACGATTGTCTCCTCTTCCGCAAATCTCCTTCTAGCCCCCGGGAGGTGGGCAGATATGAAGAAATGGTTATGTTCCGTCGCCGGATTATCCTTTGCACTGGCAGGCTGGCCAGCCGCATTCGCACAAACTGCGGCAGTGCCGCCACCCAACATCCTCAACATCGAAACCATCAACATAAAACCCTATGCGGATGGGCCCTACGACAAAGTTGCTTCTGAATACCCCGCATTGTCGCAGGAACTCAAGGACCCGATGCACTTTCTGGCGATGGAGGCCCTGACGGGCTCGCCTCGAGCGATTTACCTTTCCGGCTTCGACTCTTTCGAGGCGCTTCAGAAGAACGAAGAGTGGGTCCCCAGCGACGCGGTGGCTGACACTAAGATCGACGCGCTGGATGCGCGCCAGGCCGAATACATATCCGAGGTCCACCACACCCTCTGGCATTACCGCCCCGACCTCAGCAACAACGTCGCCGGAGCCGATATACCGCACTCCCATTATTGGGAGGTGATCATTTTCCATATGCGCCCCGGTCACGCCGAACACTTTGGGGAATTGACGAAGCTTTATCGCGACGCCAACCTCAAAAGCGGCCAAAACATCCCCTGGTCAAGTTACGAAGGAATGATGGGCGTGTCCGACTCCTACCTCGTGCTGGTCCCTATGACATCCCTCAAGGATGAGGACAAGGGCCTGGCGCACCAGAAAGATTTCGACGCGGCGCTGGGGGAGGAAGGCAAGAACCGGATGAACAAGCTTTCCGAGGAGAACGTGGCCAGCGTCGAGGACAACCTCTTCATGGTCAATCCGGACTGGAGCTTCGTTGAGAAATCATGGGTCGACGCTGATCCCCAATACTGGGGCGGCGAGCCGGCCTCAAAGACGACACACAAGGCCGTCACTGCAGCTGCGCCTGCACCAAAAGTTTCTCCTACGCACTAAACAAGACCAATCGGAACACGAAGGGCGCCGTTAAGTAACGGCGCCCTTCCTATTCCCATTCACAGAAGCGCTTCGACGTCAGTCGCAATTCCCTGACGGGATCTTCTTTCCCCCGACTTCGGTGGCACAGCGCTTAGACACTCAAAAGCAGGCTCGCAGCGGTCTTCTCGACAGCCTGGGCTGGAAACCCCAGGTGCGCAGATTGCATGCGATGTGCGTGAGCCCGCGAGAAGGAGCGCATATAAGATTGCGCCACGCGGTTCCAGACCATCTTGCGTGCATAGAGGTAAGCGCGTTTGCGCATTGCGTGACGTTCTGCATCGTTGTCCAGGAGCTTAATTGCAGCAGCCGAGATAGCATCTGGATCCTCAAAGGGAACCAGCGCACCGCGCCCATCGTCGAGGAGTTCGGCAGCGTGCCAGTAGGGAGTGGAAATGATGGCCTTCCCGGCGCCCATGGCATAAGCCAGGGTTCCCGATACCGCCTGCGCCACGTGACAGTACGGCGTGATGTAAATGTCAGCTGACCCGACCAGCGAGGCCATCTCCTGGGGACTGAAGAACCGGTTGTGGAATATTACCTCTCGCTCGACTCCCAGTTCCCTGGCCAGGGCCTGCAACTGATCCCGGTATCGATCGCCCTCGCGGGCTCTGACATGCGGGTGGGTAGCGCCTGCGATTACATAGACAACATCGTTGTGGCCGGCGAGGATGCGCGGCAGGGCGCGAATCACGGTCTCGAACCCCTTGTTAGGAGATAGCAAGCCAAAAGTGAGCAATACCAGCTTTCCCGCGACGGCGAGCGCATCCTTGTAATCCTCCGGCTGCGCAAAGGGCAAGTCGGGGATGCCATGAGGAACCAGATCGATCTTTTCAGCCGACACTCCAAATACATCCTGCAGAACGCGAGAAGAGTACTCACTCATCACAATAAGGCGATCGGAGCGCGCGGCGATCTGCTGCATGACAATTCGTTGATCGAGGTCCGGCTGACTGAGAACGGTATGGAGCGTTGTTACCACCGGCATTGTGAGGCGCTGCAGCAGTTCAATGACATTGCTGCCCGCCTTTCCCCCAAAGATCCCGTACTCATGTTGCAAACACACTAAATCGACATTGCCGGCATTGAGGAAATTGGCGGCGGCTCGATACGAGGATATGTCGCCTTCGGCGATCTGGAACCGCACTCGCGTGGGGTAAGCGTACGAGGACTGCGGGTCGTTAACGGCCACTACCGACAATCCTGCGGCTCCGTACTCAGCGGTGATCGCATCGCTCAGATCAGTTGTGAAGGTTGCGATTCCACATTGCCGCGGAAGGTGATTTCCGATCACCGCTATGCGGGCCGGAAGTGGGCGGCTGGGCACCTGTTGCAGAGAAAATGTCGGTTTTCTTCCAAATACCGAAGGCCACGCATCGCGCAGAATCAAAGTCTTCGGTTGCGAATTCAAGGAGAGGTTCGGTGCGAGCATCGCAGACTCCTGAAAGCACAAATGCGAACAAGCAAGAGCAGGGTTCCAATACTGCAGATAGAGATCAGCGGTGAAGCGCCACAACAGTCGCCGCAGCCTCACTCGCGACGAAGGCCAGAAGGAAGAGTGCCGCGCCGATACCCGCCATTGGCGATGCGACCAACCGGAAGCCGCGCATCAATGCGAAGCAACCTGTAGCGGACACAACCATGTCCCTCATAAGCGGTCCAAACCTACAAATGCGGCGTATAAAGCTGCTCATCATGAGCCTGAATCTACTCCAACGAGGCTGGGATGGATGTGCAATTTTGAACGGTGAAAAAAGTTTGAACGGGATCAAGTTATGAAGTCTGTGAGAGGTGCGACGGCAGTGTGGAAGGGGTGCTGCCTTCGGGGGAAATAGCCGCACAATCTGGCATCACTGCCGCCGCATTGGGGGTGGGCACCTGGTAAGACTGTTCCAGATGCGACGCCACGAAAGCTGTGCAATATTGCTCACAGTTCTTTAATTGCGCTCACGCCTGAAGCTTCCCAATCGGTTCGCCGAGAATATTTTGTCGGGTGAAAACGACGGGCGCCTTCTGAGAGTTGTGCTCAGGCAATTGATCGAGCAGGACCACATTGAGCAGCGACTTGTGCACTTGGATCCGGCCGTCGTAATCGATAAAGCCGAGCCTGCGGAAACGGTTCATAAAGAAGCTGACCCGGGATCGTGTGGTGCCGATCATCTCTGCCAGAGCTTCCTGCGTAATGGGAGGAATCGAGGTTTCCGGTTCACCAGGCTTGCCAAATTCCGCCATCAACAGGAGAATCCGCGCCAGGCGCTTTTCGCTGGAATTGAAGAGTTGGTCGACCAGGTCTGCTTGGGTGCGCATGCTCCGGCCCAGCAGGAATGACAAGAACAGGTCGGAGAAGGCGTGCTCTTCATGCATGACGCGGATCATCTCACCCCTTCCAATCTTAAGTGCCCAGCAGATGTTCACGGCAGTGGCGGTTGCAAGGCGTATTCCAGGCACCGAGGCGAGGGACTCCTCTCCGACAAAATCGCCGGCGGAGAGAAGCGTGATGGTGGCCTCCTTGCCGTTCTGCGCAACCACAGTGAGTTTTGCCCGCCCACTCTGAAGATAAAAGACGGAGTCCGCCGGATCTCCCTGCGAAAAAAAGGTCTGCTTGGGCTCCAGTTGGACGATTCTTCGCCCCAGCCCGGCGTGCCCAAGAAAGGCGGCTAAATCGAATATCGAGTTGTTCTTATCAGTCATTAACATCGACCTCCTTCGAGGCGATTTGGATGCGGGATGTGGACTACTGCTGTTCGCTCAAAGACCGCGGAGGGGGTGCATTAGAGAACAAGACCGGAGCATCCTTCCCAACCTGGCGCCAACAGCGCACGGTAAAGCCACACTTTTGCAGCCTGCACGTAGTGTGCTGCACATGGAATAGTCAGGCTATCGGGGATGCTGCTAATAATGAGGGGCTTTGTCCGGAAAACCCTGACAAGAGGCGCATGCGCGCTATATATCGGGCAGAAAGGCGGCCTGAAACAAAATTCCTACCGGGTCGAGCCGCTGGGCGCACTCTCCAGCGTTTCTGGAGTCAATAGACCCATCTGCACGGCAAAACGAATCACATCACTGCGCGTCCGAAGTCCGAGCTTGTCAGCAAGACGTGAACGGTATGTCTCGATTGTCTTCACACCCACAAATATCTGTTTCGCTATTTCCGCACTTGTGTAACCCCGCGCCACGAGTGTGAGCACCTGCAACTCGCGTTGGCTAAGGATGTTTACCGGTCGCGTGGGACCAGCTTTTGTCCTTCTCTTCGCTAGCACGTCCTGGACAAGAACGTTGGCCAAACGCGGATCCACGAAGATCCCTCCGCGATGCACTGCTCGTATTGCGGCAATCAGTTCCGCATCCACCGCCCTTTTCAACAGGTAGCCAGACGCTCCGGCAGCCAGTGCCGATCTTAAGTACGCAGGGTCATCGTGCATCGTGAGGACGAGCACCCGGGTTTCGCGGCAGTTTCGCACCATCTCCTCGAGCGCCTTCATACCCCCAACCCGAGGCATGGTCAGGTCAAGCAAGGCCGCATCCGGTCTCGATTCCCGTGCCGTTTGAACCGCCTTCTCTCCATCGGGAGCTTCCGAGACAACTTCCATATCGGCCTGGGCATTGACCAGCATTCTCAGTCCGGCACGGAGAATTGCGTGATCGTCCGCGATCATGACTCTGATCTTGTGGGTTCGCGCCGGCATTTCAAGTGCTCCTCGGTCCCACCAAGGACTGGAAGTCCTCGTCGGCAAGTGGGACTTGCACCAGAACTTTGGTTCCCTTGCGCTGGGGAATGAAACTGATCGTCCCGCCTAACATTGCCGCTCTCTCGCGCATACTCTGAATCCCCAGGCGGTGCGAGGAGATAGCCACGGTCTTAGCGTCAAAGCCACATCCGTCATCGATTACTGCTACCTCCACAGCTGCGGCCAAACGGGCGAATCGAATGCTGACCGCCTTGGCTCCCGAATGCCTGGCTACGTTGGTCAGGGCTTCCTGGAGAATGCGATACAACGCGATCTGAACACCTAACGGCAGGTTGCTGGAGTCAAGTTCATTGAGTGTGAGGTCCACAGCTATTTTGTGGGTCTTGGTGTACTCGGCAGCGTATCGGCTCAGCGCAACCCCCAGGCCATGATCGTCCAGCACCGTTGGGTGAAGCCCTCGGGCGAGCCGGCCGACCTCGTCGATGGCCTGTGCAGTTATCTCCCGTAGTCGCTGTCCTTGTACCTTCACATCTGCCAGTTTCCGAGCACCTTCCAGGGTTCGCAGGCCGACCAAAAGAGCGGTCAGCAACTGGCCGGCTTCGTCATGCAATTCGCGCGCAATCCGGCGCCGTTCCTCCTCTTGCACCGAAAGCGTGCGTTCCAGGAGGAGCCGGCGCATCGCTTCGGCCTGCTTGATTTCCGCGGCCTGCTTGCGTTTTTGCTCGCTCAGATCGGTGATCACCATGCCCAAGGCCTCGCCCTTGTATCCACGAAGCCGGTTCAGTGACAAATAAACCGGAATCAGTTTTCCATCTGTGCAACGCAGCCTGAATTCGCCCTTCGCAACCGACTTCTGAGCATCGGAAAGCAAAGTTTCAAATCTGCCTCGCTCTGTTTCCGTAACCAGCGACTGCAACGCAATTCCAATCATCTTCCCCGGCGGCCTACTCATCAGTTCTGCAAACCTGCGATTGCAGTAAAGCACCGCACCATATCGTGACAGGGTCGCCGCGCCTTCGCTCATGGCCTCCACAAGCATGCGATAATTGGGTTCGCCGCCTTTCAGAGAGACCACCTGCTCTCCGTGACGACCGGAAACCATCAAAGCATCCACTTCGCCGGACTGTATGGCGCGAAGAGTTTCCTCCGCGCTTTTCAGCCGGGCGCGAAGCTTGGTTTGCTGATTCGAAGCTGTGGATGACGGAAGTTCACCTGGAGATGGTCCAGAACTTCTGCGAGATCCTTGTGGCGTACCGACTTTGCCGGGCAGCCGTCTGGGGAGGACTCGCCCATCGGATTGCGCGCGCTTGTTGGCCATCTGCTATTTGAGCCTTTATTTCAGCGTGCTGGCTGAAGATCCAACCCCACAATGACGCTCTCGGTCTTTGAGAGGTTCCCAATGATTTTTTTGACCGGCGGCGGAAGCCTTCTTACCAGGGTCGGAATGGCGATGATCTGATCGCCCTTAGCCAGTTGCGGCTTCTCAAGCAAATCGACGACTTCGATGCGGTACTTGCCATGCAGCTTTTCCTCACAGAGCCTCTTTGAGATTGGCGATCGCGGCAACCGAATTAGGCGTTTGGCCGGCTATGTAAAGCCGCAATATGAAAAAGTCACTCCGGGTGGTCTTGGGCTGCCGCTTCTTTGCTGAACTCTTCTTCATGTCGGTGCTCGGTTTCTGATCCAGATGGGCCAATCTTGCTACTTGGCCGCCGCGACTGCACTGGTACCTTCGACGGTCGCGGCCGGCGAATGATCTCTGAGCACGAGGCCCAATTCCAGGCCCCTCTCACTCACGATCAGCTCACGAGCTTCACGCGAATGTGCCATGCCGCGGGATTTCAGGACGTAAAGCTCACGCCTCGGTCGTCCATTGGGTTTGCTGTCCCGCAACACAATCCAGGTGTCCATGAGAGAAGAAACGGCCGCCGCAGTTCTCTCCTGGGGGTCTCCTGCGAAGGTCAGATTCGTGAACATCGATGTGATCTGTTCCACCTTCAAAAAATCGACCAGGCGCACGAGCATCGATTTAACGTCATAACTGCCCGAGACCGAAACCAGGTTCGTAATTGGGTCGATGACCACGACGCTTGGCCGAGAATGGGAGATCAGTCTGTGAATAACCGCCAAGTGTCCTTCCAGGCCGGTGCTGGTTGGCCGCATCGCGTTGAAGTGTAATAGGCCTTTCTTAACCCACCGCTCCAGGTTAAGGCCAACCGAGCGCATGTTGCGGAGAATCTGGCTGGGAGACTCCTCAAAAGTGAAATACAGGCAAACTTCGCCACGGGCGCAGGCGGCGCTGGTGAAGTTTGCCGCCACGCTGGATTTCCCGGTTCCCGCCGTGCCGGTCACCAGTACACTGCTTCCACGGAAAAATCCTTTACCTTCCATCATCTCGTCCAAAGTGGCAATTCCCGTGGAAACGCGGTCCGTGAGAGCCTTGTGAGTAAGTACGAGAGAAGTGATGGGCAGCACCGAGATGCCCTCTTCACCGATCAGGAACGGATATTCATCGGTGCCGTGCGAAGTGCCGCGATACTTGACGATTCGTAATCGCCGGGTGGAAATCTGTTCCGTTACCCGATGGTCCAGTGAGATCACGCAGTCGGCGATGTATTCTTCCAACCCGTGACGGGTTAACGTGTGGGTTCCGGCTTCCCCGGTAACAATTGCGGTAAGCTTTTGGTCTTCCAGCCAACGAAATAACCGGCGAAGTTCAGATCGCAGTATTGCGGAGTCAGCTATTCCGGAAAAAAGTGCCTCGACGCTGTCCAGGACAACGCGCTTCGCTTTGATCGCTTTGACAGCGTGGGCCAAACGGATGAAGAGGCCATCGAGGTTGTATTCTCCAGTCTCGGCAATCTGGCTTCGTTCAATGGAAACGTAATCCACAAACAGCTTCTTGCGTTTGCTAAGCTCACGCAAATCAAATCCCAGCGATGCGACATTGGCCGTCAACTTCTGCTCTGTTTCTTCGAAGTCCATGCATACGCCAGGCTCGCCGTATTGAACCGCGCCGTGTACCAAAAATTCCATTGCGAGCAAGCTCTTGCCACATCCCGCTTTACCGCATACCAGCGTGACACGGCCTTTGGGCAGGCCTCCACCTGTGATTTCATCCAGACCCTGGATTCCTGTCGGGGTCTTGGCGAGCGAGTTGCGACCGACTTTGGACTTTGCCTTGGCGCTAGGCATGGTAGGCTCCTGAAATACAGGCCGGTTTGGCTTGCGCGTAACTTCAGCCGTATCCTAGCACTATGGGTCCTACTGCGCCAATGCTCATGCCGCGCAGTTCCCCGCGCACGAGCAGCAGGCGGAAAAGATTTGCGGACAGCAAGTTGCTCATCGCTGTCTGCGCGCTTGGCCTATGAGATTGGGACGCGGAAGCTAGTCATGGAGCACTACAGCAAGAAGTGAACTATGGATCTGCAGCCCGCTCCTGCTATAAGCAAGGAGCCCCGATTTTCTGAACATATTCATGAAAAAGACGACGCGCAACCGGGTTGTGCCTGCCATGGCGGCCAGGGTCTCCCGATTAACCTTGGGGATTACAGTCTCGAACGTGCCTTCCTGGCCGGATTGAGCAAGCAAGAGCAGAATCCGGGCTATTCTCTTTTCGCAGGGATCGAAGAGTTGGTCAACTAAGGCCTCATGATATCGGATGTTCCGCGCCAGCAAATATGCGACGTACAGATCTGACAGAGTGCTTTCCCGGTGAAGCGCAAGCATCATTGCCTTCTTGTCAATCTGCAAAAGTTCGCAGTTTGCCAGTGCGGTTGCGGAGCCCATGCGCAAAGGCTGTCCAGCCAGGCCACCGCCCCCCAAAAACTCTCCCTCGCTCATATGCTCAGGGTCACTTCCTTACCAAACTTTGATACGACGGTGAGTCGAACCTTTCCTTCCTGGATGTAGAAGACTGCGCCAGCCGCGTCTCCCTGCGCGAAAGAAAGTCTGCTTCGGCTTCAACTCGATCATTGTTCGGCCAAGTCCGGCGTTAGCAAGAAAGGCTGCGGAATCGAACTTAGTGACTCTTTTACTCATCAAAATGTTGCCCCGTTGCAGTCAATTCGTTTGGTGGCCACTTCATGCCCAGGAAGGCGTCGTCGCGGTGTGCCGCGATTGGAGTGTGTTGGGAATGGATCAAGGTCGCGAACGTAGTGCTCGAGAAATTAAGAGCACAGCTCTCATTTCGAGTTGGCGCCCACAACGCAGCCCCGAGTTGATTCTTGGGGGCTTGCGCGACGTGGGGGATCTCCACGCCCGGGATTAACCGCAATTAGGATCAATCTTTGCCCATCATCGCCCAGAGTCAAAAATCATGTATGGTCAATTTTGCACTATCGCAGTGCTCTATCTGCAAGGTCGCACGAACTCGGCGCTGCCAGAGCTGAATGACAGTTAGGCTGGACACAGGAGTTTAACCGGGAAACAGACGAAAACCGGCGTTTAGTCTAGGAGATGCGAAGACGGGCAAAGATGGGAATCTTCACCACGTCGAGGATCGCACCGAATGCGATCGCTGCAGCAAACTCACAAGCAATTACCGCGACAGACAACGGGGCCATGGCGATTCCCAAGACCGCAAGCGTTGAAATGATGAGGACATCAGCCACGGAAGAGAGCACGAGCCAGATGCTGGGGCGCAATCCCCACAAGTGTTGACGCCCGCGAATCACATACGTTGTGGCCTGGCTGCCAAACACAATGCCCACCACGCACAATGTTTGGAGTGCCGCAACACCGAGATGCAACTGGAATTCGCCGACAGCCAGGATGGCCGTGGAGAATGCAAGGAAACAGGCCCCAAGAATGACGCCTGCGCTTGTGATTCTCCCGATTTGCCATGAGTTCGGCATCGCCGACGGCCGCACTCTATCTGTGGTGAGCGACATGGAGAGGAAGTCGCCGGTGATCATCAAAATGACCATGAGCATGGGAGTCAGGACCGCATGCCCTGTCATGACCAGGCCAACGGCCAACAGGAGCACCTGCAGAAGCTTCTTCATCACCGAGTTCAGCGTGTAGGTGAGAATGCGCTGAAACGTGATCCTGCCTTCTTTTACAGCGGTCACGATGCCGCCCAAACCGGCTTCCGTCAATACAACGCCTGCTGCGGACTTTGCCACATCGGTTGCGGTCGAGACGGCAATGCCTATCTGCGCCTGGCGAAGCGCAGGAGCGTCATTGGCGCCATCCCCGCACATCCCTACGGTGTGCCCGCTCTTTTGATATGCCTTGACGAGATCATACTTACCTTCCGGAAGAACACCTGCGAAGACGGCAAAATCTTCCGGCTTGATAGCCTCAGGAAGCTTTCCGGGCGGGCAAACCGCTCCAGTCAGCCCCACGTCATGAGCGACGATTGCCGCCGTGACCGGAGCATCTCCCGTCACCATGACCGTGGCCACACCGAGTGTATGTAACTCTGAAATGAGAGAACTCGAATCCGATCGCGGCGGGTCGCTGAGGGCGATCATGCCGATAAGCTGAAGTGAAGTCGAGGGCCCCGCTGCTACAGCCAGAACCCTGAAGCCTTGCTTCTCAAGTTCGTCAACGATCGCAGCCGCAGCAGGCGACGGAGCCGTGAGGGCTACGACCGCAGTATAGGCGCCCTTGATGATGCGCTCTGCGGATCCCTTTGCATCTGTTGCGGTCGCCTCCGATGTCTTCTTGGCTGGGTCGAACGGCACAAACGTCGCCAGCTTGGGCAGGTCCTGCGCCGGTGTTTTCGAGGCGGCAGAGCGAATCGCGGCGTCGACGGGGTCCTGTCCTCCTTCAGAACTTGCCAGGGCTGCCAACCCGAGAACGTGGGCCTCGTCAAACCCTGGCAATGGGCGAACGCTGGTGACTGAAAGCGCATTGAGGGTTAGAGTTCCAGTTTTATCCGAGCACAAGACATCGATCGAAGCTGCCTCATCCACAGCAGAAAGTCGTGTCGGCAGCACGCCGAGTCTAGCCAACGAACGAGCTCCGAGCGCCGCGGCAAGGGTAAATGTTGCCGGCAACGCCACAGGGATAGCCGCAAGGACCGACGTGAGCAATAGAGGAACCATCTCGCTCCACGGCATTGCATGGAAATAGGCATATACACCCGAAGCAAGAATTACGACGCCATTGAAGATCGCCAGGTTGCGCACGATCTTGAGCACAGCCTTCTGCTGTGTGCTTGTCACATGCGCAGTGCGAACAAGTTCCCCCGTGCGACCGAATTTGGTGCGGGCTCCCGTAGCCGTTACTACGGCCGTTGCTTCACCACGCCGCACCAAAGCCCCCGCAAAGGTGTCCGCACCTGGGCCGGCGTCAATAGGCAGGGATTCACCGGTGAGCATTGACTGATCGAGTTCGACCGATCCGCCGGTAAGGTGCACGTCGGCCGCGACCACACCGCCGAGTGAGAGCTTTACCAGATCGCCGCATACCAGTTCTGCGGCCGGCACAGTCTTCCATGCGCCATCGCGCTCGACTGAGGCATTGAGTGCGAGACGCGACTTGAGTGCCGCCAAAGTGGCCTGGGCGCGACCCTCCTGGAAGTAAGCAAGCGCCGCGTTGAAAACCAGCAGCCCCGCGATGATCGCGGCCTCGTAATACTTGTGCAGCACAAGCTCAAGCACAATGGACGCTTCAAGCAGCCATGGAACAGGCGCCCAGAACTTGGCCAACGCGTCCCGTAGAGGATGACCCGATGTATCCGGCATTGCATTGGGGCCATCTTTTGCCAGACGAGCCCGCGCCTCATCGCTCGTGAGTCCTTTCGACGCGATGTCCTGAACCAGCTTCGTCGGCTGACTGGATGATTCGGGGGTGACAATGCCAGTTGCGCACAAAATGGATCGCCTGTCCGCCGCATTCTCTACCACCATCCCGTGGAACCCCCTGCTGGAACATTCCCGCTGGCGTCAGGCTTGGCTGAGCGCAGAAGCAGGAGGGGGCACTGCACGAGCCTTACGACCTTTTCGGCAATCGACCCGAAGACCAGCGGATGCCAACCGGAGATGCCGTGCGTGGAGATAACGACCATGTCGATATGCTGGCGCTCCACCACTTCCATGATGTTCCCGGCGATGTCATTTCCAACTCCGACACTGGAAGTTGACTTCACTCCCCTGGCTGCAAGAGCTGTATGGCATTTGGCCAGGTGCCGCTCCGCGAATGTTCTTGCCTCACGGATGAACTCAGCTTCGGGAATCATGTCAGGAAGTGTTGTGGTGGGAAACATCGGGATCACATTCACAAGATGGAGTTCTGCGTGAAAGTGCTTCGCGAGGTCAGCGGCCATCTCCAAAGCCGCCTGCGAAGATGGGCTAAAGTCGATGGGCAACAAGATCTTCTTGGGGATGGAATGTGAAGTATGAACTTTAGGCATGACAGGGGCCTCGCCAGACCCTGGAAACAACTGGTTGCCTGAATTGTCCTCTCATCACAAGGACAAAAACTGTGCTCTTTTGGACACACGCCTGTAGACCATTTGCTCGCATAGGGTCGATTTCTCCTGGGATGACCGGCGCGGCCTTCGCAGAAGCAAACAACTTGCGATTCCGTGCAAATGTGACCATCCTTGGAGGCGTCCGCTCTGAAAGCATCTCTATGGGTAGAGCTATACGATGCCACACTTCATTGACGGCGCTAGCCGTGCCTGAGATGGGCGATGCCGATCAAAGGAGAAACGATGCGGTCATGCAAGTGGATCTCAGAGTCGCATTTCTTGTTGGCCTGCAAGTCAGGTGTGGCGGGGAGGCGCGTTGGCCAATTGAGCAAAACGGCTCCCGGCGCGATGGTTCACCGGGGCACACTCCTGGTGTTGGTCACGGTGGCTCTGGCCGCAATGCCAGTACTGGCACCGTCGCAAGCGCTGGTCTCTTCTGAAAATCCCTCAGCAACTACAGGAATCACGAATCCTGGAAAGCTTGACCTGACCTACGTTCGGCCGACTGAAAAAATGAAGGTGAACAATTACGCTTTCGACGCATTCGGTCCCTATCCAATTGCCGGCGCCGGAGTCACGGCTGGAATCAACCAGTTGAACAATGCTCCGCCGGAGTGGGGCCAAGGGGCTACGGGTTTCGGCAAGCGGTTTGGGTCCGACTTTGGGATCGCGGCTATTGGAACAACTACGCGTTATGGGCTGGCGGAAGCCTTCAAGGAAGATACGTTGTATTACCGCTGCGATTGCGGAGGCCCATTTCCGCGGCTGCGCCACGCTGTGATCTCCTCGCTGACAGGGCGCAGCGGCCCAGACGGCCATCGCGTCTTCTCTTTCTCCGCGCTTGCCGCGCCCTATGCGGGTTCCATGATTGCGGTTTACGTGTGGTATCCGGATCGCTTCGGCGCAAAGGACGCGTTCCGGATGGGCAACTACAGCCTGCTGAGTTATGTGGGCGGCAACATTGCTCTGGAGTTTTTCTATAGCGGACCTCACGCCCTGATTTCACGTATGCACCTGAACAGCGCGCACGGCTCCACGATTCAAGGCCCGAACCGATGAGCGGCCGCGGAATTCCAGCCATTGCTGACATGAGCTCGCCGCTTCCGGCGCGACGGGGCGCGCCCGCGCCCTCATTTGTGAGCGCTGTCGCCGGGCTGTTCAACGGCTTCTTCGAGTGGTTTGGGGAACTGGGAATATTTTCCTGGCGAGTCTTTAGAGCCGCGATAACGCCCCCGTACGAATGGCGTGAGCTGATTCGGCAGCTCGACGAAGTTGGGTCGAAATCTCTGCCGCTGGTCGCCATGGCAGGCGCCGCAATTGGCGTTGTCATCTCTTTGGAAGCTCGTTACAGTCTCACTCGATTTGGCGCCAAATCGATGTTTCCTGCCACTCTCGTGTACTCCGTGATCCAGGTCATGGGCCCGGTCATTACCGGCCTGGTCGTAAGCGGCCGCGTGGGAGCCGGCATGGGCGCGGAGCTGGCATCGATGAAAGTAACCGAGCAGATCGACGCCATTGAGGCATCCGCGATCAATCCCTACAGGCTTCTGGTTGCGACACGAATACTGGCGTGCATCCTGATGTTGCCGCTGCTGACCCTTGCCACCGATGCATGTGCCTTGCTGACGGGCTGGTTTGCACAGGCTTTGGTTGAACCGCTTTCGTTCCATCAGTTCATCACCAGCGGTTTTAGTGGCGCCACCTTCAATGCTTTCCTGCCGCAGACGTTCAAGACCGCCGTGTATGGCCTGATCATCGGGCTGATCGCGTGCTTTCAGGGAATGCGCACGCGCGGAGGAGCTGCGGGTGTGGGTCGCGCGGCCACCAACTCGGTCGTGCTGGCCTCGCTCTTCCTTATCCTGGCCGATGTTGTCCTGGTGAAGTTCATTCTCGTTTTCTTTCCTTAACCGCTGTTTGCAAGTGCTCATGAGACCAATATGGCCACAGCTTATGACATTGCGACGAAGCAAACTGAACCCGAGCAAGACGGTCTTGTGCCCGTCATAGCTGTCGAGAACGTGCGCAAGTCCTTCGCGGGGCACAATGTTTTGAACGGGATCAGCTTGTGTGTGAAGCAGGGTGAAACTTTGGCCGTGCTCGGACGCAGCGGTACGGGGAAAAGCGTGCTGCTGAGGCTCATCATTGGCCTCGATACGCCCGACTCCGGATCGATTTGCATTCATGGCCAGGATATCGCTGGCCTGGCTCTCGACCGTATGGGAGAGATCCGGAAGAAGATGGGTTTCCTGTTTCAGCAAGCGGCGCTTTACGATTCGCTCACCGTCGCCGGGAATGTGGCGTTTCCTCTTGAGCACCATCGAAGAGACATGTCCAGATCCGAGCGGTCGGACCGGGTAAGGCAATTGCTGGCCGAGGTGGGCATGGAGGGCGATCTCGAAAAAATGCCGTCGGAAATCTCAGGCGGGATGCAAAAGCGCGTGGGCCTGGCGCGTGCGCTGGCATTGGAGCCGGAGATTCTGCTGCTCGACGAGCCTACAGCCGGTCTCGACCCGATCAGTTCCGGCGAAATAGACGAGTTGATTCTCAAGCTCCAGAGGGAGCGCCGGATGGCTTCCATCGTAGTGACGCACGATCTGCATAGTGCCAGGACGATTGCCAATAGCCTCGCTCTGCTGAATGAGGGCGACGTAGTGATCGAGGGCACGTTTGAAGACCTTCAACAAAGCGACATCGGCTTTGTGAGGGAGTTTCTACAGCAATCGTAGGAGGACATATGTCGAGAGTGGCAAGGTTAGGCGCATTTATCGTTGCGACGCTGGCAGTTCTGGCTGTCGGGGTCTTCATTATCGGGAGTAAGGAGTATCTGTTTCGCTCCACCTACCAACTCAAGACGCAATTTGATAATGTTGCGGGCCTGGCAGTGGGAGCTGACGTGCAGGTAGGCGGCGTTCACAGCGGAACCGTGCGTAGCATCGCGCTGCCTCACAAACCAGGCGATAAGATCACGGTCGTCATGGATCTTGACAAATCCACGCATGAGATTATCAAGCGTGACTCTGTAGCCTCGATCGAGACCGAGGGAGTATTGGGCAATCAGTTCGTGGCTATTTCGTTCGGATCTGCAGGACAAGCCGAAGTGATAAATGGCGAGACCATCCAAAGCGAACCGCCGCTCCTGATGGCGGATTTGTTCAAGAAGACGAGCGGCATCTTGGATAGCAGTCAACAGGCTATCCAAAACGCGACGCTGGCCACGGCACATCTTAATTCGGTGAGCGCCAAGATCGATGCGGGACAGGGAACCGTGGGAGCGCTGGTAAACGACAAGCAGCTCTATGACAACCTGGAACAGACTACGGCCACACTCCATGACACGATGCTCCAGGCGCAGACTGGCGTAACGGACTTCCAGGAGAATATGGAGGCCTTGAAACACAACTTCTTCTTGAGCGGGTTTTTCAAGAAGCGCGGATACGAAGACGCCTCTGATTTGGCCGCAAACAGGATCAGCGGGCTGCCGCAGGCTGCGCCTGAGAAGACTTTTATCTACGCAGCCAGGCGGCTCTTCGATGGCCGCGATTCGGCCAAGTTGAAGGACCAGAAAACTCTCAAAGATGCCGGCGACTTCCTGGCCCAGACTCAATTCGGAGTTGCGGTCGTGGTAGTCTCCACTGGCATGGACGGCGATACCCAGAAGGATCTCGTCCTTACCGAGGCCAGGGCGATGGTGATCCGCGAGAATCTGGTCGAGAACTTTGGGTTTGACGACAGCCAGCTCAGAACATTGGGGATGGGCAAGCAGACGGGCGCCAACCTCGAGGCAGATTGGGGTTCGATCCAGATTCTCATTTATCCGGCGGGAACCGCGATACCGGCCGAGAAGCCCGCGCCGGCGGTTAGCTCATCCACAACCGATGGCGAGCGGCCAGTCCAGGTCACTGCCGTGGCTGCTCAAAAACCATAACCCATGGCGCGGTGAGAGATGCCGCAAAGATCGCCAACCAGGTTGCGATGGATATGCACTTTTGAACGATGAAAAACGGTCGCACGAGATCAAATTATTAGACGGGAGGGAAGGACGGTGACAGTGTGGAAGGGGTGCTGCCTTCGGGGGAAATAGCCGCACAATCTGGAATCACTGCCGCTGCATTGGGGGTGAGCACCTGGTGAGAATATGTCTCACAGCACGCCATTCAAGCAGTTCCGAATTGCTCAGTAAAGCTCGCTCATTATTCCCACGCAAAGTTATCCACCCAAGAGGTTCGCGACTGGCATCGACATTTCTCGGAAATGAGCAAATGTGATCAGTCCTCCTGCCCGGCCTGCTTCACACTTGATGCGGGTCGTCTCGGCTGCGTGGCCACGCCGTCCGAGTTGTCGCAGTCATTCTGTGCAAAGGAGAACGCTATGTCCCATCTCACGATTGTTTTTCTCATCATTGGCACCCTCGTCCTCATTCTCGGCGCCGTATTCTCCGTCAGAGCGTACCTTGAGAATCGCGATGAAGAAATGGCGCCTTTCCGCGATTATTTCGGATCCGAGTACGACCGCGACCTGCTTCGGCAAAGTGCCTGGAGCGACGACGAGAACCTCTATGGTCGACGTACTCGTTACGCCTTCAACATTCGTGATTGGGCCGCCATCGAGCGGGATTCAAGAGCCGGTGGGACAACCTGGCGGAATCGCAACCGGGATTGATCCGGGAGTTATTCGCGCTACAGCTGTGGACGGCATTTCTCCCTCCAGGCTTCTTTGCAGCCCTTTCAATTCCACAGTGTGCAATTCTGGCCAGCATTCACACGCCTGGCCGCCCATGATGAAATCTGCGTAGATTCCTTCCCGTCTGCAACGACTCTCCCATTCACCCCTTGCCGACTCGGAAATCCCGCATAGGAGAACACAATGTTCTATCACTTCACGAATACCGAGCTTATCAGTGCCATAGTTGTTCTGATCTTCCTCGTTGTCGTCGCAATTGCAGGGTTCGTTCATCGCCGCGGAACGCGCACTAAGGCCTTCCGCAATCGTTTCGGATCAGAGTACGATCGCGCTGTTCTGGAGCATGGCTCTTCGCGCAGGGCCGAGGCAAAACTGGCCGACCGTGAAACCCGTGTCAACGCACTGAAAATCCGCGAACTGGGCGCCACCGAGCGGGAGCGATTCATCGCCGAGTGGCAAACGGTGCAATCCCGCTTCGTCGATCACCCCAAGGCTGCGGTCACTGAGGCCGACGACCTGATCGCTGCGCTCCTCGAGTCCCGCGGCTATCCCAAGGACACCTTTGAACAACGCGCCGCGGATGTTTCCGTCACCTACCCTCGCGTGATGGAAGACTACCGCGTGGCGCACGCCATCGCGATGCGGCCCCACCCAGCAGAAGCAAGCACGGAAGAGCTCCGCACCGCAATGATCCAATACCGTGCCATCTTCGATGAACTCGTTCAGACCCAGACGCCACAAGAGAAAAGATCAGCCGCATAATGCGAAGTCTGCAGCGTGAAGGGCGCCTGGATAAGGTGGATGTCCTGGAGGATCACAAAATGAGAGGACTCACGAGCATAATTCGATGTGGTCGCAGGTCAGGATCCTCCAGCTTGCTGCGTCGATCTCGATACTCGCTCCATACCACATCACGATGTTGCCTTGGTCATCCCACTGGGGAACGTTTCGATGCAGAAACCAGAGATATTGTCCGTCGGCACGCCGCATGCGGGTTTCGTACTGGAACACTTCTCCGCTGGCACGGCAAGCCTGCCACCTTGTCAACATTCCATCTAAATCTTCAGGATGAATGAAGGCAGTCCAAGCCCAGCCCTGCAGATCTTCTTCACTGACGCCGAGGTATTCAAGCCAGCGGTGATTGAAAAAGCCAAGATTGCCGTCAGGGTCAGAACTGTGCAGAAACGCAGGAGTAGTATCAATGACGCGCCGCAGTAAATCTTCGGCGGGAGTTGTTTGCTGAGGCTTACCTGTCTCGCGCGTCGCCGTATCGGCCTCTGTTTCAAGCGGACTCCTGGCAAGTCATTTTAGGACACGAGGGCCATGGGTCGAGCCAAACCTATGTGTCCCGGACTTTTGGGGCGGAAATAAAGACATTCCCCAAAGGCCAGGAAATCTCTGGACGTACCGTCGGCTTGGATCCCCTCGAGATCAGGGTCAGAGATGCTGGCGACGCCATACGGAGATCTGTAACGACAAGTGGACCAGGGCACCGGAATGGAATGGTCACTGGTGCTCAATGGTTGCGGACGGGCAAACCGCTCATCGACGCCGATTTTCGCGAAATCGGTTGAGATCAGTCCTGAAAAACGCCGCAGGGGCCCGGAATAGAGCACTTCCTGGTTTGTCGGCAACTCAGAAACCAGACCACGAATGAACATTAAAGCTGGGCTCCTATTTCGTGATTGAAAGGATCATTCAGGCTGCCGTGCTGCGAATTGGCAACACCTTGCCGCCCCGTTGCGTGTGCTCCAGGAAGTCCGCCCAGTCCTGCATCATCCGCGCGCGCGGTTCCAGGTAGAGGGCGTGATTGTAAGCGGCGGAAACTTCGTTACGCGGCGCGTGGGCAAGCTGCAACTCGATGTGGTCGTGGTTGTAGCCCTGCTCGTGCAGGATCGTCGATGCCAAGCCACGGAAACCATGGCCTGTCATGCGACCCTTGTAACCCATCCGCTCCAATGCTTTCAGGATCGTCATATTTGACATGGGCTTCGTGGAGTCCTGCTCGCCGGGGAAGGCCAGTTCGCGATTGCCGGAGATTGTCCGCAAAAGCTCAAGCACTTCGATGGCCTGATAAGACAGCGGGACGATGTGCGGCGTCTTCATCTTCATACGTGAAGCAGGAATCGACCAACGCCGCGCATCAAAGTCGAATTCCTCCCAACGTGCGCCGATCAACTCGCTAGTGCGGACAAAGGTAAGCGCCATGAGTTTGATTGCCAGCCGCGTCAGTTGCCGTCCCTCATAGACCTCTATGGCGCGGAGCAGTCCCGGAAGCTCCTTGGCGTCTATCCGGGCCATATTCGTCTTGGTTGTCGGCTTCAGGATATCTGAGGGACGAATCTCGGCGACAGGGTTGCGCTTGCTGTAGCCGTGTGCGACTGCGTAGCGGAAGACCATGCCCACGATCTGCAAAATCCGCTTCGCCATGTCTGACGCTCCACGGGATTCAATGCCCTTGGCGAGCTGGACAAGTTCCATCGGCTCCACGTCGGCAACGGGCCTGTCTCCCAGGACGGGGTAGACATTCGCGTTCAAGCGATTCCGAGTCGTTGCCGTATGACGCGCGCTCTTGTTTCCCTTCCAGTGCTCCAACCACAACTCGGCAATCTTCTCGAACGTGTGCTCCGTGGCCTCTTTGACCGCTGTCTTTTCGGCCATCCGCTCGGCCATCGGGTCGATCCCGTTGGTTAGTCTCCTCCGGGCTGCATCACGGCGCTCGCGGGCGCCAGCCAGCGAAACTTCTGGGTATCGGCCCAGGGCCATCAGCTTCTCGGCTCCGTCAAAGCGGTATTTCCATCGCCAGAGCTTTCCCCCGGCTTGAGTGATGAGCAGATGCAGCCCGCCACCGTCGGAGAGCTTGTAGGGCCTTTCAGCGGGCTTGGAGCGTCGAATCTCGGTGTCTGTCAGCGCCATGGTGAATCACCCCATAAATCGCCGAAATTCCGAAATACCCCCACTATCGGAATTCCGTACCCCCAGAAATACCCCCACTAGGAGTTGGCTTCCACAATACAACTTAGACGCAAGAAAGACAATAGCCGCTGATTTTTCGGCGACTTGCCGTGATTCCTTAGATTATTTAGGATGCCCTAGAACTTGGAATTGGTGGGCGCTGCAGGATTCGAACCTGCGACTTCCACCGTGTGAAGATGGCACTCTACCGCTGAGTTAAGCGCCCGGACCGGGCTTTGGAGGGGGCCGCCGCTGCGTTCCGGATCCGGAAAGACCCTGACCCGAACGAGCGCAACCAGTTGTCGTTTCCGCGTTTTCAGCCCACGTGTTCTACCTGAAACGCGCTCAAGACGGGAAAAGCGCCGCAAAGCGTTTCCCGTACGATAGAGTAACACCAGCAGGGCTTTACGGCCAATTCCGGCTGTTGCAGCCAGTCGGCTCGTTTGCGCGCCGCAAAGGTCCTCAAAAACACCGGCTATGTTCCGGAGAACGCGCTCAATCCGCCAGAAAAACGAGTTCCCGTTGGATGGGGAGGCGGCCCTACCGCCTGTTTCCGGGTTGGGCGGCTCCCGCGTGTCTTCCGCGGCCGGCAGCCGGCCGGGGCACCCTTCCGTGCTGGCCCGGGGTGATGACCCTGATTCCGGCAACGAAGAACCCGGAAATTCCAGCGAGGAAACCGGTTACACCGCGCAACCTTCTGGACCGGACGGGGTTCCAGAAGATATGGCGACCATGGTCCTGAACAGTCCGGCCTTGGCTGCGGGCTCGGCCTACCGGCCGGGCGCAGGTTCGGGCCTGGAATTGGATCCCAAGAGCGATGCAGCCATTATGCTGCGCGTGGCCGAGGGTGACGAAGCCAGCTTCAATTACCTGGCGTCGAAGTATCACCGGCCGATGATCCACTTCCTTTACCGGATGGTCGGGAATCATGCGGTTGCCGAAGAGCTGGCGCAGGAGGTTTTCCTGCGCGTCTATCGTGCCAGGAGCAGCTACCGGGCCGAAGCCAGATTTACTACCTGGCTCTTCCGGATTGCGACCAACCTGGCAGTGAATCACGCGCGCGACACCCGGCACGAGCGGGCCGCGCAAACGGTGTATCTGGATCAGCCGGACGAGGAGACTGGTACAACTCCCGACCTGGCCGACGACGAGCCGACCGTGGAGCAGCGGTTGCTGACCGATGAGCGGATGGCCGCTATTCGCCGTCACGTGATGGCACTGCCTGAACGGCAGCGGATGGCGGTGCTGATGCACAAGTACCAGGGAATGGACTACCGGCAGATCGGAGAGGTGCTGAAGCTGAGCGAGTCAGCAACCAAGTCGCTGCTCTTCCGTGCCTACCAGACGCTGCGGGAAAAACTGAAGGATTTTGTGTAAGTGAAGGAGTGGAAATACGCCGGGATCGACCGGCGGATTGCGGGGTAGCAGACCATGAAACGGATGAAAACCAATTGCGGGCGAAACGAAACTGAGCTGGCTGGAGTTCTGCTCGATCCACGCCCGGCTCCTGCCAAGGTTCAGAAGCACGTTGCGGAGTGTGAGCAATGCCAGGATGAGCTCGAGCAAATGAAGGCAACCATGAATTTGCTGGATGCCTGGGAAGCTCCCGAGCCCAACCCGTATTTCCTCACACGGCTCGGCGCCAGGATGCGCGAGGAACGCGAAACCGCGCCGTCCGGCTGGTTTGCCGGTGTCGTCGCGCGCATGCGCGCCCGGTTCGCCTATGGTCCCGGGCTGCATATGCGCCCGTTGGCGGCCATGGCGCTGACCGTCGCACTGCTCGTCGGCGGCGGAGCTTACCTCGGCGTCACCGACTGGATGCAGCCTGCTCAGACAACAAATCCCGATACCGCCGTGGTGCACGACCTGCAAATACTCGATAACAACGCGCAAGTGCTGGACCAGATGGAAGCTCTCACCAGCAATGAAAGCGGGGATTAAGGTCGAGAAACGACCTTCGGGATTTTGACATTTCGGCCTGCTGCCGGGAGAAAGACACGTGAACTGGACTACAAACGCGGAAAGAATGCGTCCGGCGGCAATCGCCACGGCGGTCCTGTTCGTCTGTCTCAGTTCCGCCGCATTTGGCCAGCGCCGCCAGCAAGCGCGTCCCGCCTTCCAACCCGGAGCGCACTTCGCGCAGGCCCAGGCGCGCCAGCAGCAAAAACAACAGCGCCAAAATCAGAAGCAGCAAAAGCAGTATCAAAACCAGCGCCAGTATCAGAATCAACAGCGGCAGTACCAGAACCAGCGACAACTCCAGAACCGGCAGAGGCCATACCAGGCGCAGCAACGCACACCACAGCAGAACCCGCAATATTACGGCGGGCAGCGCTCGGCGCCAGCCTACCCCGGGAATGGCGCGCGTCCTGGTGCTGAGAGTCCCGCATACGCACGTCCTGCTTATCCCAACGCATCCAACGCTGCTCGGCCTCAGTACAACTATCCAGGTGCCTCACGGCCCGGCCATTTAGGCGGCTGGCTCAACCAGCACCAGGGGCTTCCCCTGCAGGATCAGGAACGGCTCCTGCGCAATGATCCCAGCTTCAACCACCTGCCCCCGGCCACGCAGCAGCGTCTGGTCGATCAGTTGCATCGGTTGAACCAGATGCCTGAGGCGGAGCGTGAGCGCACTTTGGCGCGCGGCGAGATGCTCGAGCGCCTTTCGCCGCAAGAGCAGACGCAGGTCCGCGAAGCTGGCCGCCAGCTTGTCACCCTCCCGCCCGATCGCCAGCAGGTGGTCAAGCGCGCCTTTCAGGATCTGCGCTCTGTACCTCTCGATCAACGCGCTACAGTGCTCAATTCCGCGCGCTACCAAAACAACTTCTCTCCGGATGAGCGGAACATTCTCTCCAATCTCCTGCGCGCGGAGCCTTACGAGCCGCCGCACTAACGGGATTCGGCAGCGGCGCCCGCAGCTGCTTTGCTTCGGAAGAACTCGAGCGACTTCTGCAGCCCTTCTTTCAGCCCAACGCGTGGCTCCCAGCCGAGCAATGTGCGCGCCTTCGTAATGTCGGGGCGGCGCCGCGTCGGATCGTCCTCGGGCAAATCGACAAAAGTTAATTCGCTCTTCGATCCCGTCGCATCGAGCACCGCCTGCGCGCAGGCCAGAATCGTGTACTCCTCGGGGTTGCCGAGATTCACGGGAAAATGCTCGTCGCTGCGCGACAGCAGCACGATTCCCTGGATCAGGTCTTCGACATAACAAAAGCTGCGCGTCTGGCTTCCGTCGCCGTAGATGGTCAAATGCTCGCCGCGCAACGCCTGCATCATGAAGTTGGAGATGACCCGTCCATCGCTGGGGTGCAGCCGTGGGCCATAGGTATTGAAGATTCGCGCCAGATGCGTGTTCACGCCGCGCGAACGGTGGTAGGCCATCACCATCGCCTCGGCAAAGCGCTTGGCCTCGTCATAAACCGAGCGCGGCCCGACCGGATTTACGTTGCCCCAGTAGCTCTCTGCCTGCGGATGCTCGAGCGGATCTCCATAGCACTCCGAAGTGGACGCGTGCAGATACCCTGCGCCGTATCGGCAAGCAATCTCCAGCGTGTTCTCAACTCCCACAGAGCCCACGCGCAGCGTTTCGATGCCCAGGCGAAGATACTCCGGCGGGCTCGCCGGCGAGGCCATGTTGAACACGTAGTCCACCGGCCCCGGATCGAAGCTCGCACAGATGTTCCGCTCTTCAAACTGGAATCGCGGATGGCCGGCAAGATGAGCCAGGTTCTCAGGCGCGCCGGTCGACAGGTTGTCGACACCGATGACGGTGTCGCCCTCGCCCAGCAGGCGGTCTGAGAGGTGAGAGCCAAGAAATCCGGCGGCTCCAGTCACAAGTACGCGCATACGCGAAACTCAATGCTCCGGGAATCAGAGGAATGCGAAATCTGCCGGCTATCTCTTCCGGCAGGTTTCGGGGACGCGAACGCTGCCGCACGATCTTCAAAAAAATCTGCTCACGCCGGCATCTTGTGCGGCTTGCCTTCCTGCCCCTGGTAGCTTGCTTGTCTCCCCATGCTCACATAGGTGAATCCGTGCTTCTGCGCCTCTTCCGGCTTCAAAAGGTTGCGCCCGTCGATGAGGATGGGGAACCGCACCGCCTGGTTCAGGCGCTCCAGGTCAATGGCGGCAAACTCCTTCCAGTCCGTCAGAATCAACACGGCGTCAGCGTCCTTCGCCGCCTCGTAGACGCTCCCTGCATACTTCATATTCGTGTCCGGCGGCAAAGATTCTTTCGCCCGCTCCATGGCTGCCGGATCGTATGCCGTGACAATTGCGCCTGCCTGCAGCAGCTTCTTGACGATTTCGATGCTCGGCGACTCGCGAATGTCGTCTGTTTCGCCCTTGAAGGCGAGGCCCAGCGCTGCCAGGCGCTTGCCGCGTAGCGTCCACAGGGCCGAACGCACTTTGTTGAAGAAGATCTCTCTCTGCGTCTCGTTGATCTTGCGCACCTCGTTCAGCAGCTGAAAGTTCACGCCCCGCTCCTGCGCCACCCAGTGGAAGGCGGCCACATCCTTGGGAAAACACGAGCCGCCATACCCCAACCCGGCGCGCAGAAACCGCGGACCGATGCGGCTGTCCAGCCCCATGCCCTTCGCGATGTCTTCAATGTCCGCATCCACGGCCTCGGCCAGGTTGGCCACGGCGTTAATGAACGAGATTTTCATGGCCAGGAAGGCGTTCGACGCATGCTTGATAATCTCGGCGCTCTGCGTCGTCGTCACCAGCATCCTGGCCGGATGCGCCCTGTTGCAACATCCCGGAACTGCCCCCGCTTGCGTGTAATAGCTTCCCTCGGTCAGCGGCTCGTAGATGCGCCGCAGAAGCTCTGCTGATCGCTCATTGCTCGCGCCCACCACAATGCGGTCGGGGTGCAGGAAATCCACCACCGCCGTGCCTTCGCGCAGAAACTCCGGGTTCGAAACCACGTCAAAGCGATCCCTCTCCACGCCATGCCGGTGCAGCACCCGCCGGATCCAATCGTTGGTATACACCGGAACCGTGCTCTTCTCCGCGATCACCGTGTAGTTCTTGATCATGCGCGCAATCTCTGCCACCACGGCCTCGACATAGGACAGGTCCGCGGCTCCGCTGTCGCCCTGCGGCGTGCCCACGGCAATAAACACCGCTTCGCTTTCTTCCACCGCCCGGCCCAGGTTGGTGGTAAACACCACCCCGTGGCCTCGGTGTTTAGCCAGTAGCTCAGGCAGGTGCTCTTCAAAGATCGGCACCCCGCCATCGCAAAGCAGCTTCACCCGCGCTTCATCGTTGTCGACACAGCTGACCTTGTGGCCCATGTCGGCAAAACATGCCGCCGCCACAAGTCCCACGTAACCCGACCCGATTACACAGATTGATACTTGCCTGGCCATGCCGCCGCGCTTCCTCCCCTGCGCAATATTACGTGCGCCCTCTCGGTGCTAGGCAATTCCCCCTCAGTTGTAGGCTGCGAAACCCGCAAGCAAGAAGTCGTTCCAGCCACTCGTTGGCTTTTCCCAGATTCTATATCCCACCCAGCATGCCCTTGAGCTCATTTCGCATCGCTGCATCTTCTTAAGTCATGAAAGTTTCGTGACTTGAGGTGGATCCGTATTCCGCCTGTGCCTGAATGAAGTGCCGCAGTATACGATTGGCAGCTTTGGGCCCAATTAGAAACACCTGCAGCGCCCATTGTGTACGGAAAATAACTGGATTATGCAGATCGTGCAAATGATTGCACGGTTGTTCACGGGCCGTCGCCACGCTTTACGAGCGCAGTGAAAAGGTGCGAGCGACGGTTTACTGGTTGCGGACTGCAATGAACCGGACGCTACCGAGCAATCCTGACTCCGCCGGTTCTCTGGGGCCGAAGAAGAATCCCCCGCGTGGAGGCGCCGCGCCACTTTGGGAAAGGACACGCTTTTCCGGAGGCAAGAGCCGGTCTCCAACAATGCGATTGGTCCATTCGTCGGTGACCTCAATCGTCAGATGATTCGCACCGGTTTTCATGGCTCCGGTCACATCGAGCCGGTAAGGCGGCGCCCACACCATGCCCACGGATTTTCCGTTGACTTTGACTTCCGCAATGTCGCGGACCTCGCCGAGATCAAGGAATATCCGTTGGCCCGGCCTGAACCATGCTACAGACGCCTGCACATCTTTCGTGTAGGTGGCAGTTCCGGAAAAATACTTGACGCCCGGATCGGAATTCGTCGTCCAGGAAGCGAGCTCGGCCAACTTGATGCTGGGCGGTGCGCCCCAGTTGGGTGGGAACGTGAGCGTCCACGGCCCGCGAAGCGTGGTTAGCGTGCTTTCGACTTTGTGTGCTGTGGCGTGCGCCTGCGCCGGCGCGGCGTTGCGAACGACAACGAACACCGATTCCCGTTCGGCAAGATCGAGGGAAACAGTGGTAAAACCGGGTTCCTCTACGTACGCTGCCGGCTCAATGCCGGGTTGACGATTGCCGCTGCGGTCGGGAACGCTTGTGGTTGCTTCCGGATTCGTCTCGATCTCATCCATTTGGCCCGTCATGGGGCGCCAGATTTCCGCGTCTTTTCCGGTGGCGCGAAAACGCGCGTCGATGTGCTCGGGAGCATCGGCCTGGTTGACAACAAAATAAATGTCAGCGTCGGGCGTGCGCCGGTGGACCCAAGCGAGCGGGGTTTCAAGAATGCCGCTTGACACGAAATCCGGCCGTGCGTGCAACCGGGTCAGCACTTCGTCGAGGGAGATCCCCCAATATGTCATTCCCTTCCCGAACGCATGCTGATTGTCGGTGACGCCGTCGGTGTCGCCCCACAGATCGGTAGCGAGCATGCGGATTTCAGTATCGCCTTCGGGATAGTGCGCGAGGCTCGGCGATGATGTGGGCCGCGGACCGACAATCGTTGCTCCGGCCGCGACCAGCTCATGCAGCTTGCGCAACACCTCAGGCGTCATCTTCGTGGTTGGCGGCAGAACCAGCACGCGGTAGGTCATGCCCTCGGGCATGGCGCTGCTGCCCTCTACGTGAATCTGCCCATCGGCTATCACGCTGGTCCGGTGGAGCAGCACATCGGTGTTGATGCAGTCGTAGTCGTATCCTGCAGGCGGCCGGGGTAGCAGGCCTGCGCCCCAGAATGGCTGCGTGGATGGCGCGCCTTCGGGCAGCAGAAAGGCCACGTCTGCCACCGGACTTCCCTGCTGCAGCATGTAGCTGACGCGCGCGAAATACTTCATCAGCGGCCCGGCTAGCTCAGCCCACGTGATGTTGCGGTTGATATTCGTACCCACCATGGTGTTGCCGGGCTTGGTGTCGAGCGGCTGTTCGGCGGAAGTATGAAACACCAGCCGGTTCACACCCTGCGTAAACCAGTAGTCTGCGATCTTCTTAAGGGTGTACGGCGCCTCGTACCCACCGCCAGTGAACGTTTCGGTGGCCACGATCGGCTTGCCGTAGACATGCGCAGCCGAGGCTGCGCCGCGAACATCGACGTAGTACATCGACTCGGGATGCAGCGCGCGCACCCAGAACTCCGCCATCGGCACGTCGATGTAGCTCTTGTTCAGAAGCGTATCTTCGGGAATCTCGAGCGCGACGCCTGACGCCTCGGCATAGCTGCCCATGTTGAGTTTCTTCAGCTCACTCTCCATGGTTCCGTAGTAATCATCCGCATACAGGTCGGCGAGCGTCCGCCGAAAATCCCAGAGGAAGCGATCGCTGACATCCGCGCTGCCGACTACGTGGCCGGCGAGAACGGGCAAGTACGGCGTCGGATCATACCCGCGCCGCCGCTTAAACTCGGCGATTATATCGTCGGTCCAGTTCTGCATCCCGGCTTCCCAGCTATCCATTGTTATGTAGCGAAGGCTGGTTCCGGCCAGGTCACCGAGCGCCTGGTGGATCGGATCAAAATATCCATGGAAGTAATCGCGCACGGCCGGCGCGCTGAACTTGTCCACCTCAAGGCCCGTGGCGGATGGAATGGCTGGGTGATTCGTCGCGCCGGTGAGCGAGTAGCCCATGCGCAGAATGGTCCAATGGCCCGCGGGAGCGTCCCAGCGCAATGTGCCATCCTTATCCATCTTGCTCGTTAGATCGACAACATCGTCACGCGCAATTTCGGCGGAATCCGGGGCCGCAGGCGTCGGAACTACGTCATAGCGATCCATCAGGCTGCCGAAGGTTCCCTTGTCCTCCCAGCGATTCACGCGCGCATCGGAGTAGAAGATGGCTTCGGTCAACGTGTATTCCTTGGCGGGAATCACCGTACCCCCGTGAATCACTGCGGCGGGAAGCAATCCCGCTCCCTCCAGCTCAATGCGAAAAATCTTTGCCGTGACGGCAGCAAACGCAAAGGTACGGATCGCTGCGCCGTGATAGCCCTGCGTACCCGGCATGACTGCGATCGTGTTGAAGTGCACACCATCGTCGCTGGCCAACACGCGGCCCACGGGAATCCTGCCGCGAGCGCCCAGCGAGAGAGCGCGCGCCGTGAATGGCTGGTCAAACTCATATTGCAGCCATGCGGGGCCATCGTCTTTGGGCGCGGCAATATTGATCGAGGTATTCAGGCTGTCGTCAACAAGAGGGGCAGGATCGATGGCCCCGTCGTTGGTCGTCGCCTTGAGGTGCAGCGCGGCCATCGATATTGCGTCCGGGGGCGTGCGATAGGCAATCACCACGCTATCGCGGTAGAACTGCGGCGCCCCGGGCCGGGCACCCGCACTCAGATCGCGCACCGAACCTTCATTCGATGGCGGATCAGGCAGTTTGCCGCCAAAGCTTTTCGGCCCGTCCACGCTGGTCTCGCTCCATACCAGCTTTTTCATCGCCTCTTCCGGCTTGACCCACGGTCCACCCGCTTCGCTCCAACCCGGCGAGCTGAAAATCGACATCTCCAGCCCCAGTTGCTTCGCTTCTTCCGCAGCGTGGCGCACCGCGCGATACCACTCCGGCGTGCCGAAGAAAATTTTCTTGTCGACAACCTGCCCGCTGCCCGCCGCCACGTCTGACAACTGAAAGCCCGCGATGCCGACGCGCTTCATCCATTCGAGATCTTTCGTGATGCCGTCTTCCGTCACATTGCCGTTGGTCCAGTGCCACCAGGTACGCGGCTTGGCGGAGTCGGGCGGATTGCGAAAGCCATCTTCGAGTGCCGCCGAACCGTTTTGCGGAGGCGCGCTTTGCGCATGGGCCAAGCCCGCCGCGCCAAGGAGCAAAGCCGCAGCCAGCGGCAATTCCAATCTCTTCACTTTGCGCATTTCTCTCCTCACGTCTTGCGTGTGGACGGGCACGGGTTTTCGGACCGCAATCGCCTTATTGCTCCGGATGCAAATGCATCTTGAGAAACTCGAGATAAATATCCCAGTCGGTTGGAACCATGCCATGCGGTCCCTCGTGCATGTAGTACGCCAGATCATGCAAAATGGGAACCTTAGGCTCAGGCCACACTTCGGTATCGAGCGGATCCTTGCCGAGCAGCTTGTACACCGGCCCTGCCGCAACTTCAGCCAGAAATTCTCCTTTCGGATCGGACCAGTAATCCGCGTTGCCCGTCTGCAAGAGCAATGGCCTTGGCGCGATTAGCGCGATCAAGAGGTTCGCATCCATCGGCGCCTTATCAGGGAAACCTCCCCAATGCGCGTAATTCTCAGCAAACTGATACGGGTACCGCGTCGGCGCAGTCAGGTGCGCGATGGTCTCTCCATAATCTCGGTGACTCAGTGCCGCGCCGCCTTCGCCGGAACAGCTTGCAATCACAGCAGCAAAACGCTGATCGTGCGCGCCGGCCCACATCACGGTCTTGCCCAGCCGCGATACGCCGTGAATCGCCACGCGCTTGGCATCGATGGCCGGATCGATTTCGAAATAATCCTCCGCGCGGCTCATGCCCCACGCCCACGCGGCAATCGATCCCCAGTCGTCGGGCGCGCGCTCGGCCTGGCCCGGCTTCAAATACTTCGCGCGAATGCCGCTCGAGAATCCATTCAAAGAATCCGGATCGATTTCTCCGTAGTAATACGTCGCCACGCCAATGCCGGCATCCAGAAACTTGTCAACGGGGATCCGTCCAAAAAAGCATCGGCCCTCGGGCGGCATCACCTTTGTATTCGTCCGCGGATCCCAAACCTCTTCCGGCGTGATGCCAGGATCATCTACCGCGCATTGGACCGGGCTGAAATTGATGCTGAAGAACATCGGTACCGGCTTGTGCGCATTGGCGGGAATATAAATGAGCAGATGAAGCTGCGGCCAGCTCGGATCCTTTGAGAACGAAATCGTCACTTGCTTGCGGATCGCTTTGCCGTCGAGAGCAGGAGTGCCCTTGTCGGTCACGTTGAAGCTCTCGTCCGCGGGCCGGCCCGGATCGCGCCCATACTGTTGCGTCTCGAAGATCTCCTCGATCTCGGGCCGCCGCTTTGTCCACCAGGTCTTTGCATTCTTCACCGGCTTGCCGTTCTCGAGCAGGAGCGGGTCAGTAAGAGTGAAGGCGCCGACCTTGGCTTCGTCGTAATTCACGGGAATGCCTGCAACCACTGACGGTGGAGACTGCGGCGCACGCCGCCCGGCCTGCGGCGTAGTCGGCGTTGCCGGCGCTTGAGGAGTGGGAGGAGCAGCCGGAGCCTGCGCGATCAGCGCCGGCACGACACATGCGAACAGAAAAAAGCGCGCCAGATTCTTTGTGTGCATGAAATGTTCTCCGGAACCAACAGCCGCGATCATAACGAATGGGCGATTGGCTAATGAAATAAATTGCAGACTGAAAAGGTAGAATCAGCACACTACCGCTGTCAAGCAACATTCGGCGATGCGTGCTGCGACGCGGGCAACACGTCACCCGATCTCGACCTAAAAAAGGCCTCGGCCGGTTTGCCGGTCGAGGCCCAATTCACTAATCAAGTACCTGAAGTTTTTTTTGCCGGCTCCTCTCGACCGCGCGTGCCGCTAGAAGTTGAGCCGCGCGGTGAGTTGTCCGTAGCGCGGATCGTTGGACTGTGTCAGTGAAACAGCGCCGAAGGCCGAGTTGCCGAGCGTGGTATTCGGAGATCCGAAGATCGGCGAGTTCAGCAAGTTGAAGAATTCTCCACGAATCTCGAAGGTCATCGCTTCGCGAATCGGGAAGACCTTGAATAGCGAGCCCATCAGCAAGGGGTGGAACTCCTGGCGCGTGCCGATGACGTTGCTATTGGTCTGGGTGGTGTAGGACAGCCGCTGCTGGTAGGCCGGTGTGTCCGTTGAGCTGCTGCAGGCCCCTGTGCCCACCACGAGGGTGCCGCTCGTGTTCTCGTAGCAGGTGTTGATGAAGTGGCTGTAGCTGCGGTTGGCAACGCCTGTCGGTCCGATGATATTCACGTTGCCGGGCGCCGAGACCAGGCCGCCGTTGGCCATGAGCAGAACGCCGTTCAGCTTCCAGCCGCCGAGCGCCAGCCGTTCCAAGTAGGGGCTATTGGCAAATGAGGGCAACTCATATGTGCCGAAGATGTTGGCCAGCACGTTGGAGTTGCTGTCCTGCACCGACTCCAGGTGCGTATCCAGCGCGGTGTTCTCGCCGCCGCCGTTGTTGAGGTAGGCGTTGTGAAGCATCAGCTTGTCCCATGTAAAGTTGCCCTGGATCGACAGATGCTTCCACATGGGATGGCTGACCTGGATTTGCAGCGAGTTGTACGGCGTGCTCCCGAGAGAGGAATTCTGCTCGGTGACCGTGCCATACTCGGGGAAAGGAACCAGCAATAAGTACTGCTTGATGGTTGCGGCATTCAGCGTCGAGTTATTGGCATAGATGCTGGCAAATTTACCAGCCATGGGGTTGATGACGGCCGTGTTCAGGGTAGTAACTTCAGCGGAGCCCTGATTGAAATACTGAGTGGGCAGGGTATTGATGTTGTAGCCCCCCACTTCAAGCCGGGTGGCCCGGGAGCCGACATAGCCGACTTGCAGCGCAATGTTGTAAGGAAGCTGCTGTTGGATGTTCAGCGTGTACTCGGCTGCACGCGGCTGCACGTGCCTCTGGTCGTTGAAGTTGATGTTCTGGCCGAGCCCAGGGGCCACCAACTCTCCGTTCACGTTCTCCACTGTACTGCCGGCGGGCAATGCAACGCCTGTCGGGAATGGGTTGGAAGCTGAGTACAGCGGGGCCGAGGTAGTGTAGTTGCTGTACGACGTGGCCTGGCTGAAGCCGGTGGAGTATGGGTTCTCGATGGTGTTGAAGAAGATGATGCCGAAGCCGGCCCGGACCACGGTATTCTGCCGCACCTGGTAAGCCGCGCCAAGGCGAGGCGCAATGTTGCGCGTGTCGTGCGGGAACGGGAAGCGGCTCGATGGACTGACAAACTGCAAGCCACCGTTCAACGCCAGGCCGGTGACCGAGCTCTGCAGCGGATTGGTGCAGAGGGTGCAGAATCCCGAAATCAGCCGGTTGAAGCGCTCGGTCAGAGGCGACTCGTAGTCGTAGCGCGCGCCCAGGTTCAGAGTCAGCTTGTTGTTCACGCGCCAGTCGTCCTGGAAGTATGGGGCCATGTAGATTTGCTGCGTGGCGTAGGCGACGGCGACGTTATAGTTGGCCGTCGTGAAGTCGCCCAGCAGCATAGATGCGAGAGGATCGCCGGAGGTGACGCCGCCATTGGCTGGAGCCGAGTTGGCGGCGTAAAGGACTGAGTTCGACTGCGTAAAGCGGCGGTCGAAGACAAGGCCTGCGGTACTGCCGTTGCCAAAGCCGCTCATCGGATTCTGCACGTTGTAGCGCAGCAGGTCGCCTTGAAAACCTACACGAACCGAGTGCCGTCCCCATTGCTTGGCCAGAGTCTCATCGAGCGAGCCGAGAACGGAGTTGCTGATCTGTCCGCCGGCGCCGGGCGCCAGCCCGACATAGTTATCAGTGGAAAAGGAGACACCGGGAAACGAGTTATACGGCAGGCCCGTCGCCGTCATCGACAGGCTGCTCAGACTGTAATTCGTGGCGCCCGGATACACTAGGCCGAAGGGGTGATTGGCGACGCCGAAGCGCGAGTCCAGCACCATGCTCGACGAGAACTGGTGAGTCTCGTCCAGGGTGCCACCGCGGCTGTTGCGGAAGACCGAATAGCCGTACCCATTTGCCGAAATGGGCGTGGGGTAGTCGTAATGAGGATAGCTCTGCGTCAGTCCGGAGCGGAACCCGACCACAGTCAGCTTGTCGTTTTGGCCGAACTGAAAGTCGAAGCGGCCGATAAAGGACGGGTAGCTGGCCGGGTACGAGACGCTGGCCGGGGAGTAGTTGGACGTGGAGGCAGAACCGGCCGCCGTTACCGCCGAGACGTTGGGAGCCGGCATCAAGGCGGACAGGGCCGCGCCGGTGGCATTGATGGCCGACGTTCCGGCAACGGGAGCACCGTAGCCCGTGACCAGGCATGTGCCGCTGGTGCACGTGTATGAGGCGGTGCCGAAGGTGGAAGCAACGATCTTGTTATTGGCGAAGTACTCGGTACGGTTGCCGTTTGCGTCCAAGGGCGAGTTCGGAACAAACAACTGAACGCCCCCGCTACCGGTGCAGAAGCCGTTCGCATTGAAGCCGCCGGGGCACAGGCCCGAGAAATCGCCGCCCAACTCCGCCGACGTGGGCAGGCGGAAGTCGCCTGTATACGGATTCGGGGAGTGCGTGGCGTAGCGCTCAGCCGAGAACATGAAAAAGGTTTTGTTGCGCCCGTTGTAGAGCTTGGGCAGAACCACCGGCCCATCCAGTACAACTCCGGTCTGGTTCACCTGATTGTTGGGGCGCGGTTTGCCTGAGGCGTTCCGGTCGTAGGTGTTGGCGTCCAGGTAGGTGTTCTCGAAGACGTAGTAGGCGGAGCCATGGAAACTGTTGGTGCCGTTCTTGATGACGACATTGGACACCACGCCATCGCCGTGGCCGATCTGCGCGTCGAAGATGCCGTTTTCAACCTTGGTTTCCTGCACCGCATCGGGCGAAGGAGTGAAGTCGAGGTAGGTGGCGCCCGAGAAGCGTTCCGGCGCGTCGTCGGGGATCCCATCCAGGGTGAGGCGGTTGTGTCCCTGGAGGCCGAAGGTCGTAATCTGCACCGCGACGCCGCTGTATGGATTGGTGTACTGGCTCGAATGGCCTTCGAAATAGCCACCCGAAGCGGTGTCAACGACGCCAGGCGTCAGAGTCGCCAGCACATAGGGATTGCGGCCCTCGTTGGGTAGGTCGGTCACCTCCTGGTTGTCCAGCGTTGTGGCAATCGTCGGCGAACTGGTGTCCATCAACGACGCCGTCTCGGCGACCACCTCGACAGACTGGCTGACACTACCAGGTGACATTTTGAAGTCGAGCAGAACAACTTGTCCGGCGGTCAGAACAACGTTGATTCGCGTCTCCGTCTTGAATCCCTTGGCCGTTACCGTCACCGCATAGGTGCCGGGAGAAAGAGCGGGCATGGAATATGCGCCGATGGCGCTGGTGGTGACTTCCGTTTTGAATTTCGTGCTGTCTTCCACGGCCATCACTTGCGCGCCGGGAAGTATCGCGCCGGTTTGATCGGCCACGGTGCCGCTTAGTCCGCCGAGATACCGCTGCGCCTGGAGCGAACCGGCGCCTGCTGCGATCCCGACGAGGACCAACAGCCAAAACATCGCGCGCGTCCTGGAACTGGTTAACGTTTTCATCACTGCAGTCTCCTCCTCAAATCAGTTAGGCATGGCTCCGACAGGAACCGGTTGCGGCAACCCCGGCAAACCTCTTGTTTGGAACTGGGATCACCTTTTGGGACTCGATCTTCGAGTTCCTCGATTGTCGCTTCCACTCGATCTGGCTCGGTGCCTGAACCTGGGCGAAATACAACCCCGCCCAAGACAGGACCTATTGGCCCGGCTCATTGCCGACCAAGGGAGGCAGACTTTTTCAATCCTGCGAATTCTGCGGTTTGCATCGAAACTCCGGCAAGACTGCTACCGTATGTTACAAATCGATTGCCGCCGAAGGATCGTCCAAAAATCAAATGATTGTATAAATTACAGCGAATTCCGCTTCCCGGAACAGCCACGGCCACGGGGCTCTAGCCGGTGTTCTAACGATCCGTGACAATCGCTGTTTATTGATGTATGCTACGGCCTGCAAGGCGGTATGTTTCTCGCATGTTAACTACCGGGCAGGCCGAGTCTCGTTGGAAACCAGTGACTGAGGAAGATCGCAAACTGGTCTACGAAGAGCTTGAGGCAATGCTCGCCAGTTACCATTTCCGCAGCAGCAAGCGCTATCCGGCCTTTCTTCAATACATTGTGGACGCAGCGCTCGACGGCCGCGCCGCCGACCTGAAAGAGCGCACTCTTGGGATCGAGGTATTCGGGCGCGATCCCGACTACGATACGAGCACAGATCCCGTAGTTCGCTTCAGCGCCGGCGAGGTTCGCAAGCGCATCGCGCAGTACTATCACGAAAACGACAACGGCGGCCGCGTACAGATTGAGCTTCCGCTCGGCTCCTACGTGCCTGAGTTCGAGATGCGCGCCTCGACCACGTCGCCGATCGTCGAGCCCTTGACGGCAGCCCCGCGCGTCAGCGGAATGGCGCAACCGAAAACGAATTCCAGTCGCGCCGTCCTGGCTGCAGTGGTCTTGATCCTGATTGCGGGCGCGCTGATCACCATCTCCTACCGGAGAGCCGTAGAAAAACGCACCCCTACCTTCATTTCGAATTCGCTGTGGGGCTCGGTCGTGCAAGCTCCGGGGCAGGTTCTGATTGTTGTGGGGCCAGTGCGCGAGGAGACAACGGTACCGACACCCGAGAACACGGGGGCCATCGACAGCACGACGGGGCGATATGACAACGTTTCAGTGCTGAGCGCCGTGGCACTGGCACACGTGGCGGGTGTTCTGCATCAGCATGGCCGCCCGTATGAAGTGAAGGAAGCCACTGAAACCAGCCTTGCCGACATGCGCTCGCGCCCGGTGATCCTGATCGGAGCGATCAACAACACCTGGACGATGGACATGGTGAGCAATCTGCACTATCGCTTCGTTTTTGACGGCCGCTACGCGAAGATCCAGGACACACAAAATCCGAAAAGCCCGACGTGGTCTGTCGATCTGGCGGAGCCCGCTCCCACCGTGACCACCGATTATGCGATCGTGGCGCGATTCCACGATCCAACCACCGAGGGGCCCGTAATGGTTGTCGCCGGACTTGGCCCGAATGGCACGGAAGCGGCCAGTGAGTTTGTCTATTCTCCGCAATACATGGAGCAACTCGCACAAAAAGCACCGACGGGATGGGAGAAAAAGAACCTTGAACTGGTTCTCAAGCTTGATGTGATCGGCAGCAGGGCCGGACCTCCTGCCATCGTCGCCGCCACAGTGTGGTAGACCGCAATTTGCCGCGAGCGGCCGCTCCAATATAATTCGGGCCGAGCCTAAAAAGGTCCAGAGCCGCTGCGGCAACTCATGAAACCAAAAATCTACGCACTTATTCGGCCTGCACGTATTCTTCTGCTCCCGTTCGCCTCGATCGGGTTGAGTTTCATCCCCGGCGCTGCCCAAATTCCGTCAGTCAGCCGCGGTGACGTCCTGGCGACACAGTTCCGCAGTCCGCCGGACTCGGCCAAGCCGCTCGCATATTGGTGGTGGCTCAACGGCCACACCGATGCGGCCACCATCACCAGCGATCTTGAGGCGATGCGAAGGCAGGGATACTCCGGCGCGATCCTGATGGACGCGAACGGTTCCGACCAGGGAGGAAACATTGGCGTGCCAGCGGGACCGGAGTTTGCCAGCCCCGCATGGCGCGAGCTGTTTCTGCATACGCTCAAAGAAGCCAAACGTCTCGGCCTGCAGATCAGCCTGACCATCCAGAGTGGCTGGAACGTGGGTGGACCGACAGTCACGGGAGCGCAATCGGCCAAGCTGCTCACCTGGTCGCGAAAGGTCGTTCACGGCCCCGGTGCGATCGATGTGCAACTGGACCAGCCGCCGATAAAGAACGGTTTCTATCGCGACATCGCTGTACTTGCTTATCCCTTGCGCCACGGTGCGCCACTCGCCGGCGAAGACTCGCGCAAGCCCATTCGCGATCTCAAGAAGAAAGCTGCGTTCATTGAGTCGGGATTTTCGGTTCCCGATTCCAAGCCATTGCTCGCGGACTTCCCTTCCGCTCCGGGCGAGCAGGACTTGAACCTGAAAGACGAAGTAAACCTTACGGCCAAGATGTCGGCTGACGGACACATCTCCTGGAACGCGCCCGCCGGCGACTGGGAGCTTCTGCGCATTGGATACACCAGTTCCGACGCGCGCGTCTCCACCGGCAGCGGCGCCTGGCAGGGCCTGGTCATCGATTACATGGACCGCGACGCGCTGACTTCCTATTGGAACCAGAACGTGCAGCCTCTGCTCGACGCGGCAAAGCCGTATCTAGGCAATTCGCTCAAATATGTCTATACGGATAGCTGGGAGGTTGGAGGTGTTAATTGGACCGGTCGCTTCCACGAGACTTTCCTTGCGCGCCGCGGATACGATCCGGTTCCATATCTTCCCATCGTTGCCGGGCGCATCATTGATAACCGCGACACCAGCAATCGCTTTCTCAACGATTTTCGCCGGACGGTGGGCGACCTGATCCTGAGCGACCACTACGCCATCTTTGGCCAGCTGGCCGCGAAGAACGGTTTGGGCTTCCACCCGGAATCCGGCGGCCCGCATGGCGCGCCAATCGACTCGTTGCAATTGCTCGGGGCGGGCACCTTTCCGCAAACTGAATTCTGGGCGCCATCCGCGCATCGCGCCACACAACTCGATCGCTTTTTTGTGAAAGAGGCATCGAGCGCGGCGCACATCTACGGCAAAACGCTGGTTGCGGGCGAAGGACTGACCAGTCTCGGGCCACAGTGGGAAGAGTCGCCGGCTACCGATTTGAAGCCGACCTTCGACCAGTCAGTGTGCGCCGGACTGAACCTGCTCGTCTGGCATACCTTCACCTCATCGCCCGCATCGACGGGATTTCCCGGCCAGGAGTATTTCGCGGGAACGCATTTCAATCCCAAGGTGACCTGGTTTCGCGACGGCAAGGCATTCCTTGATTACATCGAGCGCGTGCAGTTCATGATGCAGCAGGGACTTCCTGTCTCCGATGTCCTTTATTACTACGGCGACCAGGTGCCGAACTTCGTGCAATATAAGGCGTCCGATCCGGCACACGTGTTGCCAGGCTACGACTACGACGTGGTCGATGAAGACGTTTTGACCAAGGGCCTCAGCGTCCCCAATCACCGCATCCGCCTCGCCAATGGAACCGAGTACCGCGAACTGGTAATGCCGCCGCTCACCAACATCTCACTCCCGGCGCTCGAAGCCATTGACCGTCTCGTCACTGCGGGCGCAACGGTGGTCGGCGAAAAGCCCGTACGCCTCACCGGGCAGCCTACCTCTCGTGCGACCGATGCCGATGTGCGCAAGATCGCAGATCGGCTGTGGGCGGGATGCGACGCGGGAAAGCCGGTGAGCCAGATCGGCGCCGGCGAGATTGTCTGTGGTGAATCGGCGCGGCAGGCTCTCGAAGATGCGGGCGTGATGCCCGACCTGGCCAGCGCCGGACCGGCCCCCGATTCGGATTTCGACTTCGCTCATCGGCGCGGTCGCGGCGCGGAGATTTACTTCATTCGCAACGTGCAGCCACACCCGCTCGCGGCAGTCCTCAGCTTTCGCGTGCGCGTGCTCGCGCCGGAGATCTGGAATCCCGAGACAGGCGCCATCACGCGTCCGGGGGTGTATGCCGAGACAGCCGATCACCGCACGAGTCTGCCCATGTGGTTTGCGCCCTACGGAACTGCGATTGTCGTCTTCCGCAGAGCCGCGGGTCCGCACGTCGTCAAGCTCGAACGCGACGGCCAGGAGATTTTTCCGCGGCTGAGCGCGGATTCCGCACCTTTCGAGGTGACCATGCAAAACGGCGCCATCGAATCGCGGGCTGGGGACGGCGGAAACTACGTAGCAACGGCTGCCGCGGGGCGAAAATTCGAGGCCACCCTTCCCAATCAAGTGACCCTGCCGATTGATAATGCGTGGTCGCTCAAATTTCCTGCCGGCTGGGGAGCGCCGCCCGAAATCCAGCTCGACAAGCTGGAATCGTGGACGGACTCAAGCGACGATGGCGTTCGCCACTTTTCGGGAACCGCGACCTATTCGACGGAATTCCAGCTTCCGCAACTTCCGGAGAACGCACGCGCGATTCTCAACCTGGGCGCGGTGCAAGTAACGGGCAGAGTTCTCGTCAACGGCAAGGAGATGGGAGTGGTATGGAAGTTGCCGTATGCGCTCGATATCACCTCTGCTGTTGTTGCGGGGAAAAACACGCTCGAAGTCGAGGTAACGAATCTCTGGCCGAACCGGATCATCGGCGACGCAAGCCTGCCTGAAGGCCAGCGCTTCACGCATACCAATATCACCAAGTACACCGCCAGGTCGCCCTTGCTTCCTTCAGGCCTTCTTGGGCCGGTCCAGGTGGAGATTACGAGCGGAATCCCAATGCGCGCCGCAGCGGGACCGCACTAGAGGGCCTCATTTTCCCGCCGCAACCGCAGATTCTTCATTTTTTCCATTCCATTGGCCGCGGCAGAGAGCTATACTTTGCTCACTCCCCCTGGGCGGTCATTCGTCCCCATTTGATTTGCATAGATGTGGCCCCTTTGTCTCGGGCGAGATCGGGGTAATGAAACTTTAGCGTATCGAGTTCCGTCGATCATTACGTCGATCAAAAACGAAAAACGGGCCACGGCTTACACCTTTTCTGGCAATACTGGTTGCGTGACATAAGAAGGAGCGGTCTTTCAACCGGCAGAATTGGATCGGTTCTCCAAGCCGCGTGCCCGGCCGGCCACAAGCTCAAGTGGCTTTCCCTGCACAGAAAACGGCGGCGCATGTGCGCGTGCTGCAGATACGAATGCGGCATTTGGCGGATTGCTCAGGATCTGCTTGCATCTCGAATCTGGAGTAGGTATGAAGGCGTCTGTTGCCGCGCTCTGTGTCCTGGTTGGCGTTCTCGCCGCCCCGCTTGCTTTTGGTCAAACTCAGCGAGCGCTGCTCATCGGCATCGACACCTATCAGCCCGCGGGCACTTCGGCCGAGCATCCGGCCGGGTGCGTCTACGGCCGCTGCGAATTGGGGTCCTTCCAGAATCTTGATGGCTCGGTGAATGACGCGCAGGCCATGGCCGACCTGCTGACGAGCCCCAAGTTCGGCTTCCCGGCAAACAATGTGGTTTTGTTGACGGATCCGACGCCGCCGCATCCGCGATCCGGAGTGGTCATTCTGCCGGCGAGCGACACCACCCACGACGGCATTCTGGCTACGATGCGGAAGTACCTCGTAGACGTACCGCAGAAGGGTGACTCCGTGGTCTTTTACGACGCCAGCCACGGCTCACTTCGCGTCAACAGCAAAGGCAACAAGTTGACGGTGCTGGTGAGCGGCCAGTACGTCCATGCCGATAGCACGCTCGTTCCCTCCGATGCTTACAAAGGCGGATACGACGTTCGCGACCGGGAGATGACGAAGATCTTCAACGAGGCGCTCGACAAGGGCGTCCATCTCACGGTGATCTTCGATAGTTGCCACTCCGGCGGCATCAGCCGCGGCATCGGGCCGAAGTACAGGGAACGGGAACTGGCTTTCGATCCTCGCGACATCAATGAGGCGCCCGACTCAACTCCCGCGCCCACGCAACGCACGGACAATCCCGCGCTCGTCTTCTCGGCAGCGCAACAAGGCCAGACGGCCAAGGAAATGCCCACATCCGACGGCGCGTCGGAACCGCATGGCGCATTCACCGCCGCCCTGCTTGAAGCACTCCAGGTGCTGCCCGCCGATGCACCGGCCTCGCTCGTTTACGAGCGCGTGAAGGCAGTGCTCGAAGGCAGCAACGTGCCCGACCAGGAGCCCGATCTGGACGCGTCCGGGGCGCGGCGCGGCGAGCCGCTTTTTGGCGGAGCCGCAGGGAAATCCGGCAAGGTTCGCGCCGCTGCGCTGGGCATGAGCGATGACGGCTCGGTCGCGCTCGATATAGGCCGTGTCTCGGGACTGGGTGCAGGCAGTGAGTTTACCTCGATGGTTCCGAACAATGCAGGACAGAAGGTCGTGCTTCGCGTCACGAGCCTCGACGGGCTGGCGCGCTCCTCGGCCCAAATCGTGAGCCCGGCTGGCGCCAAGGTTGGCGCAGGCGACGTGTTTGAGCTTTCAAAGTGGGTTCCTGCAGATAATCCGCCGCTGCGCATCTGGCTTTGGCCTTCGAGTTTAACTGAGGACCAGATTCTTGCTGCGGCGGCACAGGTCCACGGATCAGGAGCCGCTCTGGTCTCCGACCCTGCGGAAGAGCAGTGGACGCATGTGATCAATTGGGACGGCACAAATTGGACCCTGCAAAAGGCAGGTGATTCGGCAACCGTCAATCTCGGCGCGTCACTCACGGCAGATGCGATCAGGAAGAATCTTCCCGCAGGGGCGAAACTGTGGGTCAATCTTCCGCCGTCGACCGAGCTTTCGGCGAAGCTCAAGCCCGCGGAAAGCAACAGCGCCGTACAGTCCGCGAATAATCTCGGAGCCGCCAATTACGCGCTCACCGGTGTGGTGACAGCGACCGGCGCTGCCTATGCGTGGTATCACAAGAGCGAGCTCGCGGCCGGGCCACCCGCGCCCAATGCGCCGCCGCACAGTCCCGGTTGTTCCGCGACTTCACAATATCCGGTTCGCACCGACTGGGTTCCCATCGGCAGCTCGGATGCCATCGACCCGGCGAGCGCGAAGCTCAATAACTATGCCTCGCTGCTGGCCAAGGTGAACGGCTGGCTGCAGCTCGCCAACAGCCCTGCGGATGCCTCCCCTGACGAGTTCTACTCGCTGGCTTTGATTCCATCCTCCGGCAATTCCCCGCTTCCCGCAGACCAGGCAGCGCACCAGGGCGATCAGCTCAAAATGGCTTTGATGTCGAGCGACCGCATCATCGACAAGCGGTGGGTTTACGTGCTCGACATCGATTGTCACGGCCGTGGATCGGTTCTGTATCCACGGGATTATTCTGAGAATCAGTTTCCCAACGATGCTGACAACGGACGCCAATTCTTCCTTCCCGGCGCGCCGGTGTTGCGCATTGGGCCGCCGTATGGTGTGGACACGCTCGTTCTTCTCAGCACAGAGCAACCACTCGCCGACCCCTATGTGCTCAATTTTGAAGGTGTAGCTTCGCGAGGCACGCGGGGCGTGGCATCTCCCCTGGAGAAATTGCTGAACCAAACCAGCGGAGGGACTCGCGGATTCTCAGGCGAAGTGCCGACAAACTGGAGTATCGGACTCATGACCGTGCATAGTGTTCCCAATAGCGCAGCAAATTAGGGCCCTTTCATTCGTGGCTTTTTCGAGTATCTGAGCAGCCGGTGGCTCATTGAAACACATCGGCAACAGATGGAGGTAGCACGATGTCACTTTCACGACGACTCTTTCTTGCCGATGCGTCCGCGCTAGGTATGCTTGCAGCACTTCTTCCCCAGCTTGCTGCGCAAGAAACAACTGCGCAAGCGCCCGCGGCGGCTGAGGATCTGCCGCACGACTCCTACGATTTCTGGAACGGCTTCTTTAACTCCGTGAATCCGTATAGCTCAGACTACGGCAACAAGGCCGCATCGCGCGGACCAACCGATCAGCTCCCTGATCCGAAGGCTCAGACGCAGTACCTGCATTATGACTCCGAAAAAAAACGTCTCCGCTATGCCTCGGATATCCAGAAGGAAGAGTTGCTCGATCATGACGGTGACGTAGCGGTGAGCATAGCACTCTCTCAGTTCCGGCCCGGAGAGGGCGAATCTAATCTCAAGGCCTCGCAATTGCGGGTCGACACGACGCAGGTTCACCCATTTGTGGACATCCTTACCCCGCTCGCCTGGTCGGCGATCGCATCGGTTGCTCCGAACAAAATGGGGCAGGTGTCTTTGGATTCTCTCGGTTTCAGGTCTCCCCAGGCGACGGCGGGGACCAGCAAGATCCTCCTCACACAGGGAAGCGGAAAGCTGGCCGTCAATGTTTCCCGAGCTGCGGCAGAGTCGATGTTCGTCAAGGCCCTGAACATCATGATCCAGGGAGCCAAAATCGCCGCGCCCATTGTCAGCTTGCCCGCAATCAGTGTGCCGGCGTTGAGTACATTCACTGAGGCATTGAGCTACTGGGAAGACCGCACCCGTTTCATCATGGCCGGCAACCTGACTCACGCTGTAGCCACACAGCAGGCGTTGGATGACCCCGACCGCGATCCGCAATACATCGGTCTCACCTCCGGCGATTATTTGATGGTTCCCCAGAGACACGTGGATGAGCTTGCCAAGGCGCTGCCGAACCTCGATCTTACCCAGGGGTACCTCATCGCCAAAGACGCAAACCCCGACCTGCCCCTGGCGGAGCGAGCCCAGGGCGCCGTTCCGGGAGTTACCTACGCGTCGATGCATATCACTGTGCAGCCGTCGACCACAAACCTCAGTAAGCCTGCATCGGCGGCTGCGTCGTCATGCCCGGCTTCCAGTTCTTCAAAGAGCAGTTCGAGCAGCAAGAAAAAGTAGGAGACGAAGTTTCTCTCGAAAAGGTATGCTGTTTGCATCTCGCCGCCGGTTTGGGGCCAGCGGCGCCTACCAACGGTCGTTCGGGGGGTCGAAATGAGCCGTGCTACAAGAATTCTGGTGATGGTGTGCTTGGGGGCCGGGGCGCTCGCAGCCTTGCCTACCTGTGCGCAAAACTTCGGAGCCGCGAAAGAAAAGGTTCTCCTCCAGAGGAAACTGCCGGCGCTCGTGCGGCTGCCGGGAAACTCTATCAAGGTCACGGTCTCCGGAGGCGAATCCGACGGGGCTCTTTCCTATGATTTTCAGGCTCTCCTTGAGACAGAGCTTCTCAAGGATGACCCCGACCTGCGCGAAGACAACAATCCCAACACCATCATTACCTGCCGCATCACCGAGTATTCCGGTCCGGTGGAAACGACGACCACAGCGCCGGGAGTTTCCCTGACCAAAGGCGCCCCTGCAACTCAGCAGTTGCATCGATGGACGGGCCTCCTGACCGTCGCCTTCCAGGCCAAAACGCCGGATGGCAGAACCCTGATCACTGACAACGTCACCTCAAAATACGACGAGCAGTTCGATAGTTCGGGGATCTCCACTTCCCACGGCGTCAAGGGATCTCTGAGCGGCACCTGGGGTAAGCTGAAGGGCCAGAAGAACGACGAGAACACCCCGCCCAACAGCTCCGAGATTCGCTCGCGCTTGATCCTCGATACGGTGCAGCAGATTGCCGAGCACATTGTGAACACCAACGAAACCCTTGAGGTTTTCCTCGCCAAGCAGGACGGCGCGCTCGACGAGGGAGACAAGGACGCCGTGGCGGGACTCTGGGAACGCGCTCTTGAGACCTTCGAGACCGCGCAGGCGAACCCCAAGCCTGAGGAGGATGCTTACCGGCTGTACGACATCGGTGTGGCTTATGAGGCGCTGGCATACCAGGCCGAAAATGAAAAGGCGACGACGAAGTATCTGGATCAGGCCGCCATCAACTACGGCAAAGCTATCGACGCCAAACCTGCTGAGAAATACTTTGTCCAGCCGCAAAAGCGGATTGAGACGGCCATCGCGCACTACAAGCAGTTGGAACTGCAGAACGAGGCAGCGAAGAGGGCCAAGGAGGCCGAACAGGCCGCGGCGAACGCCCCGCCTCCTGCTTCGGCATCTCCATCTGGCAAGGGCCTCACAAATGCCCAGGTCATTACCATGGTCAAGTCCGGCATTGACGATGGCACAATCATCCAGGCAATCCACGGAGCAGACGCCGTGAATTTCGACCTCACTCCCGACGGCGAGCATGCCCTCACTAGCAGTGGCGTGAGCGCGCGGATCATCACGGTCATGAAATCGCAAGCGGCCAAGAGAGCTGTAGCTGACAAGGCGGTGCACAAAGGGCTGACGAATGCACAGATCATTACCATGGTCAAAGCCGGTCTGGACGACGACGCCGTGGTTCAGGCCATCCATGGGGCTGATGCCACCGACTTCGACCTGAGCCCCGATGGCCAGAAGCAACTCACGACCAGCGGCGTCAGCACGCGCGTCATGGGCGCAATGAAGGCTCGTGCTCTGAGAAGACCGACAGCCTCCGCAAGACCGGTGGCGGAGAAATGAAGAGTTTCCGCCGATTCGGCTTCGTGGCTTTTGCGTTGTTGACCGCCGCACTGGTTCCTGGTTCGCGCAGTCAGGCGCAGGGAGTCCGCTGTGGCGCAGGCCAGGACCTGGTGGTGCAGGCGCTCGAGCGCATTACCCCGCAAAGCGGAGACGATGCTTTTCAAGATGCACTCGAGCTCCTGAAACATGCCGTCGCTGAGTGCCCGGAACTCGGGGATGCGTGGTATTACCGCAGCCTGGTTGAGAAACGCCTTGGTCACGCGAATCTTGCCAATTACGCACTCGATAAGGCGCGCTTCAACGGCTCAGAAGCGCTCGACCAGGGCCTGGATCCGCTCATCCTCTCCACGCCGGCGTCCAGGGGCTTTGAAACCACCGAAGGCACCACGCCCGCTCCGGCGGCTCCGCCCGTCCGCCCCGGACCGGTGCAGCAGAAATGGGCTTTGATTGTCGGCATCAGCCGCTTTACTGACACCGAAATTCCCAAGCTGAATTTCACGACAGCCGACGCCAAATCGTTCGCCGCGGCCCTCGAGGATCCGAACATCGGAGGGTTCCCCGCGGACAACGTCCATACCCTTACGGATGAACAAGCTACGACAAAGAACATCAAGGAGGAGTTGAATTGGATCGCCCGCCACGCGCAAGCCAACGACCTGGTGGTGATCTACGTGGCCACGCATGGTACGCCGCGCACCATGGACTCGGCCGGAGGGGCCAACTATATCGTCACTTACGATACGGCGATCTACAACGCCGGCGCCTTCGACGAGGATTCGATGTATGCCACTGCGTATCCCATGGTGGACCTGGCCAACGCCGTGGCCACACGCATGAAGGCGCTGCGGACCGCGGTTTTTCTCGATACGTGCTATAGCGGCGGCGCGGCTGGCGGCGCTGGAGGCAGCGGCGCACCCGCTGAAAAGCTCACCAGCTCTGCACCCTCTGACACCATGCTGGCTCACATGATCCAGGGAACGGGGCGCATTGTGATGGCAGCAAGCCAGGTGAATGAGGAGTCGCTTGAAAGCAATCAGCTCGGCCACGGTTACTTTACCTACTATCTTCTTCAGGCTCTGAAGCAGAGCAAGGGGCAGATGCCCTTGAGCCAGATCTACTCCGCCGTGGCGCAGGATGTATCGCAGAGCGTTTCCACCCAGGGCATGCACCAGCATCCTGTCATGGACCGCAGTTCGGCGAATGACGACTTCGCGCTGCGAGCTCCAGGCGCAACTGCGAGTGCGAAGCCCTGATCGGATTACCGGCCTGCGCGCCTAAGGCTCGACATGCATTGCTCCCGCTACCTCGTCCTCCCGATCATCTTGGCTGCACAACTGCTCGCGACACCGCTTTTCGCGCAGAGCGGTCCACTGGGGCCGCAAATCGTCGCACTGGAGCAAAAGGTGGCGCAGTCGCGAGCAGCAAACGACTATCGCTCAGAGGCCACGGAACTGAATGCGCTCGCCACGCTGCACTGGCAGGCGGGCCAGTTGCAAAAGGGGCTTGACGATTGCAACCAGGACCTCGCAATCGAACAGAATGCGGAGTTCCGTATCGGAGAGTCCTTTACCAAAAACATCATGGGCCGGATCTATGCGGACATGGGCCAGGAGCAAAAAGCGCTCGATCTGCTCAATGGAGTTCTGCCGTTCTGGGAATCGCCATCGAATCGCAAGCGCGCCGCGTCCATGAATGAGGGTCCGTTGTTCAACATGGGATTGGCGATCGCCTACAACAATCTGGGCAAGGTCTACAACAATCTCGGCGATCAGCAGAAATCGCTCGACTATCTGAACAAGGCGCTGCCCATCTGGCAGGACTCGGGCAACAACCGCGGCCAGGCCAGCACGCTCGAAAACCTTGGACGGACCTACGCCGACATGGGACAGGGACAGCAGGCGCTTGAATACTTCAATCGCGCGCTGCCACTTTGGAGAGGCGCAAGCGACCGCGGCGGCGAGGCCATTACGCTGAGCGAGATGGGTCCGGCCTATGCCGGCATGGGCCAGAAGCAGAAGGCGCTTGAGGCCTACAACCAATCCCTGGCGATCTGGCGCGAAATCGGCAACCGGCAAGGCGAGGCCTTGACTCTGGACGATACCGGATGGCTGTACCGCGACCTGGGGCAACATCAGACCGCGCTCGACTATTACAACCAGGCGTTGCCCATCTGGCGCGAGGTGGGCAATCGCGCCGGGGAGGCGCGTGCGCTCAGCGACATCGGCCGGGCGTATGCCGATCTCGGGCAACCCGTCAAGGCACTTGACTATGCCAACCAGGCGCTGCCGCTTTTTCGCGAATCCGAAAACCTGCGCGGCCAGGCCATGACACTGAACAACATAGGCAGGGATCAATTCGACCTTGGCCAGGCCAAGCAGGCATTGGATACCGAGCTCCAGGCGCTGGCTCTCTGGCGCGAGGCAGGCGACAAGCGCGACGAAGCGACGGCGCTCATGACCATTGGCTGGTCCTACGCAATGATGAACGACCCTGAGAAATCGCTTGCCAGCGCGCTAGCCGCTTTGGGCCTCGCCAAGGCGACGGGCGATTCGGAGATTCAGGGGAGCGTTGAGAACTCGATGATGCTCGGTTTCCGCAGGGAGAAACGTCCGGAGGAGGCGATCTTCTTCGGACTTGAGGCCGTCAATTCGTTTGAACAAATCCGCAAGAGTATCTCCGGCCTGCAGAAGGAGGTGCAAGCGGGATTCGCGCAATCGAAGTCGGGGTCCTACCGCCTGCTCGCGGAATTGCTGGTGGAAGAAGGCCGCCTGGGTCAGGCCGAGCAGATTCTCGATCTGGTGAAGGAGCAGGAATTCAAGGATTTGGTCAGCGGCGCCAACTCCACGTCAACGCCCGGCGTTGAGCCGCTGAAGCTTTCGCCCGCGCAGCAAGATGCCGAGAGCTCGCTGCCTGACCTCGAAAAGAAGGCGCTGGCCATCGAGGAGTCGAGCCTCGCGTATGCGAAGATTCAGGCGAAGACTTCGCGCACTGCGGACGACGATGCCCGATTGAAATCGCTCGAGGCCGACATTCAGCAGCAAAGCTCGGAGATCCAGTCCGTCTTAGTCAATAAAGTCTTTCCTGAGCTCGACGCGCAATCCGCTCCCGGACAGGCCGCCGCCGACACCACAAAAAGCTTTCTGCAGGATTCGCTCGACAAGCTCGGCCCCGGCGTCATGGGCATCCGGCTGCTGCTGGGCGAGGATCATGCCTACGCGATCGTGGTCACTTCCACATCGCGAAGGCTGATCGTGCTGAATGCCACGCCGGCCGAGGTGCGCAATGCAGCTTTTGAAGCTTTGAAAGCGCTGGGCTCACCTGCATCCGATCCCAGGCCGCAGTTGAATCAACTGTACGCGATGGTCGTGGTGCCACTCGAAGATCAACTGAAGGCCCTCGAAGCTGCGCCGGGCACGCAGGGCGGCGTGCCCACATTGCTCTGGTCGCTCGACGACGCGCTGCGCTATGTACCCATGAGTGCGCTCTACGATGGCAGCCATTACATGGTCGAGCGCTTTCACAATGTTCTTTTCACTCCCGAAAGCTACGGCCACATGATCGACGCACCGCTCGGAAATGCTGAACCGCCCAATGCGCTGGCCATGGGATTATCGAAGAGCTACGGCGGCTTGCCGGCTTTGCCCGGCGTGATCCCGGAGCTGGATGCAGTTGTCCACGACCCATCCGTTCCTGCATCGCATGGTCCGATGGATGGAAAGCTGTTGCCTGACGACCAGTTCACGCTCGCGGCGTTGAAGCAAGAGCTTGCTTTGGGCAAAGGCTTTTCGGTGGTGCATATCGCCAGCCACTTTGTTCTCATTGCAGGCAGCGGAGATGAGCCCTTCCTTATGATGGGCGGCGATAACACAGGCAATCCCAATGGATTTGAGTGGAATCTTTCCGAGATGGAAAATTCCCCGGTCGCTTTTCATGGAACGCGGCTGCTCACGCTTTCGGCGTGCAGCACCGCGAAGGACTACAAATCGCGCAACGGACTCGAGATGGACAGCCTGGGCATGGTGGCACAGCAGAAGGACGCCGAAGCCGTGCTGGCCACTCTATGGGATGTGAACGATTTGAGCACCAGCCAGGTCATGAGCGACTTCTACAGCCGCTGGGTCAATAATCCTGTCGATGGCAAAGCCGAGGCCCTGCGGCAGGCACAACTCGCATTCCTGCATGGCTCAGCCACCACGCCGGGCGGCGGAAGCGGACGCGGATTTGAAGCCGTCGGGCAACCGGCGCCGGCCAGGTCCGCACTCGGCTACACCCATCCGTACTACTGGGCTCCCTTTGTCCTCATCGGCAACTACCGGTAATTGCGTTCGTCGCTGACCTGAAATCCATCTTCGGCTAAGCGAGCAGTTGCTTCGCCACCTTGATGTACAGTTCCACCGCTTCAAGCAATTCTTTCTTGGCCAGCTTTTCCTGCGGCGTGTGGGCCACGTGAATATTGCCGGGACCCAGCAGGAGCGGTTCGCCCCAGTTGCTGAGTTGCGGAATGTCGGTAGTGAACTTCGCGACCATGGTGGGTATTCCCTCCACCGCACGCAGCCGCACAAAAGGAATCTCCAGCGTGAAATCCACTTCAGCCAGGCCTTCCGCTGCATCGAGGATCGCCGCGCGAACCGGCGCGGAATCGCTCACAAGGCGCACCAGCACCTGCGCCTCGGCTTTGTCCGCGATCACGTTGGGCGCGTGGCCGCCATGGATCTGGCCAATGTTTAACGTGCTCGGGCCCACATCTTCAGTGACCGGCAGGTGAAGTTTGAGGAGCTTCTCCAGTACCTGCACCAGCTTGTGCACTGCGTTGTCACCCAGCTCAGGATAAGCAGAATGCGCCATCTTGCCATTTGCGCACAACGCAACCCGGAGCGCGCCCTTCGACGCCAACGCCACGCGATTTTCGGTCGGCTCGCCGTTGATGAGGAAGCGACTGCCCTTCGGCGCCAGGTTTGCCGTCTTCGCGCCAGCGGAGTCGCGCTCTTCGCCCGAGACAAACAGCAACGCAATCCGAAACCCTGCGGCGCGCAGCGCTTCGGCTGCAGCAACTTGCGCGGCAATGATTCCCTTGGCATCGGAAACGCCACGCCCATACATAGAATCAGAATCTTCGCTGAACGGAATGTAGGGCGGAACCGTATCCATGTGCGTGGAGAACACCAGGTCAGGTGTCTCCCCGGCCACCGCCGCATAAACATTCCAGCGCGGGCCAGCCGTCGTGCTCTCTGCCGGCTGCGGCACCGGTGTTTTCTCGATCTCCCAACCGCGATCAGCTAGAAACCCGGCAAGAAAATCGCCGACAGCACCCTCGTGGTACGTCGTGGATTCAATCTCGCACAGGCGGCGCGTCAGGCCAATGGGGTCAAGGGTCGAACGATCGTTCATGATGCTGCAAGAATACCGTAGCAGGCAGCACTCACTAACAGCGATGTCCTCGCATCGGCGCTCTGGGGCGCGACCGCTGCCTTGGGCGCGCGAAGTGTGCAAAACCGCCCAAGAATCGGCGCGAGCGGCCGCGATAACGCGCCAAAGTGCCGGCGGTTCGAGAGTAAAATGGAGCGTGGGATGAACTCATCACCACTACCCACGGAAGCCCAGCCACAAGCGAACATTCTGACTTCTGAGCGCCAGCGCCACATGGCAGGCGCCATTCGCAGCGTCACGGTCGATGGCCCTACGGGACGGCTGGAGGCCATCCTCAACGTGGGTGCGCCGGATGCACCGTTTGCTGCGCTTCTCTGTCATCCCCATCCCATCTTTGGTGGCAACCTTCACAACAAAGTTGTGTACCACGCCATGAAGGCGTTGAACGATCCGGAATGGGGCCTTGGATGGCCGGCCCTGCGGTTCAACTTTCGTGGCATGGGACGAAGCCAGGGCAGCCACGATGGCGAGGCGGAGGCACGCGATGTGTTGGCAGCGATGGACTGGATGGAACGCGAATTGCGCCTCCCCTTAGCTGTTGCCGGATTCAGCTTTGGCGCGGCCATGGCGCTCCGCGCCTGTTCGCATCAACTCCGTCACGATGTGCGAGCGCTAATTGCGATCGGACTGCCTACGGATGTGTCCGAGCCCGCTTACAACTATTTCTTCCTGCGCAACCTGACGTTGCCCAAGCTCTTTCTTAGCGGAGACCACGACCAGTTTGCGCCCGCGGCTCAACTCGCTGAGGTTGTGGCCGCTTCTGCCAATCCAAAGCATCTCGTCCTGGTCCGCGATGCCGACCACTTCTTTACCGATCGGCTGGAGCCGATGCAAGCCGCCCTCGCCGGATGGCTGAAGGAGCAGGCCCTATGACTCCCGCCGGCGATGCGTCTCTTGAAGTTCTCCATACTGCGGCCACGGAAATCTTTACGGACGCGCTCAATGCATGCAATATCGCCAGCGCCTTCGACCGCCGCATGCGCTTCGAGGGCAACGTGCTGCACCGACTTCTGCCTGACGGCAGCGGACCCGCAAGCATCGATCTTTCCGCATACAAGCGGATCTTCGTGATTGCCTTGGGAAAGGCGGCCGGGCCCATGCTCGACACCTTGCTCGATCGCATGAAGCGCCGCAAAGGTCTGCGCGGAATCTGCGCGTCGAATCAGTTGCCGGTCAAGCGCAATTGGCGTTTCCGCTACTTCGAGAGCGGCCACCCCCTCCCTAATGAGGACTCGTTCGCCGCCGCCCGCGCCGCGCTGGCCCTTTTGCGCAAGGCCCGAAAAGACACGCTCATCTTCTTCCTGATCTCTGGTGGAGGGTCAGCCATGTTCGATCTTCCGCTTGATCCGCATATCACTCTCGAAGAGACGATCGTCTTTCACGAGCTGCTGGTGGCATCGGGTGCACCGATTAATGAGATCAATACTCTGCGCAAGCATTTTTCCGCGGTCAAGGGAGGGCGCCTGGCGCTGGCCGCTCCCGAGTCGCTCAAGGTGAGCCTGCTGCTTCCCGACGTGCCTCTGCGAACGCTCGATGCGCTTTCTTCCGGCCCTACTACGCCGGACCACTCTACCGTGGCGGATGCGCGCGAGTTGCTCACGACGTATGGCCTGACTGAAAGACTACCTGCGCCGATTCGCAATTTTTTTGAACGCAAGGATCTGCCGGAGTCGCCTGGAAACAAGGCGTGGCGTCCGTCGTTCCTGCCCAAACTGCCGTGGGCCGATGCCGCGCGACCGCGACACATAACTTCGGCGACCAATATGACCGGCGAAGACGAAGCCTTTCGGGATTCGGTTTTCGAACTCCTGCTCTCGAGTCACGACCTGGTGGAAAACGCACGGGCGCTGGCTCGAAGCGCAGGCTACCACGTCGTGGTCGACAACAGCTGCGACGACTGGGATTATGCCAAGGCGGCACGCTATCTTCTGGAACGGTTCCACACTTTTCGCGCCCGACACCAGCGATTCTGTCTCATCTCAGTGGGTGAAGTGACTGTCACTCTGAGCCGCAATCCGGGCGCCGGTGGCCGCAACCAGCAGTTTGCGCTAGCCTGTGCTCTCGATCTCGCGAATTATCCCGGCGAGCGGCTCACCGTGCTGAGCGCCGGTTCCGACGGCATCGACGGCAATACGCAGGTCGCCGGAGCCATCGCCGATCCCACCACTGTGGTCCGCGCCAGAGCCTTCGGCTTCGATCCACAGCAATCGCTGGAGAAATTCAACGCTTGTCCTCTATTTACGGCAATCGGCGACTCGGTGGTCACCGGACCGACCGGCCAGAATCTCCGCGATCTGCGCCTGCTGATTGCAGAGAATCCGTAACGGAATTGTTGCTCGACCCTTGCGTGATTTCCCTGTGGGAAAAACCGTTCAACTTTTCCCATTTGCACTCGATTCTTCTGGATTAGGATTGGTTCGTGGCACGTAAAGCTTCTCGCAAGACATCCGGCAAACTCCCCGACATCCGCGCCGTCGCCGCCGCTGCCAAGGTCTCCATCGCCACCGTCTCGAGGACCATCAACGGTTCACCGCTGGTCAGCGACCGCTTGAGCAAACGCGTGTGGCAGGCGATCAAGCAGCTCAATTACTTGCCCAACACGCACGCGCGCACGCTAGTTTCAGGCCGAAGCCGGATTCTGGGCATTATTGTCGAAAATATCACCAATCCCTTCTTCCCGGAACTAATCCAGAGCTTCGAAGAGATTGCGGTGGCGCGGGGCTTCGAAATCCTGGTCAGTTCCACGAACAGCGATCCGGCCGTGCTGGCCATGTGCGCGCGCCGCATGCTTGAACGCAAGGTCGACGGTGTTGCCGTGATGACCTTCGGCGAAGAGGAATCAGTACTCGACCAGCTTGTGCATCGCGGCGTACCCATTGTGCTGGCGGAGTTCAAGCTCGACGATCCCAAGGCGAGCACCATCCTGCTTGACTACTCCACCGGGATCCATGCGGCTATCCGTCATCTCGTCGAACTCGGGCACAACTCCATTGCCTTTCTGGCCGGCCCGCACAGCCTGCACTCGGCGATCACGCGCGAAAACGATTTTCGCACCGCCATGCGATCGGCGGGGCTGCCGGTTCAAAGGAGGTGGGTGATCGAATGCGATCACACGCTCAAGGGCGGCGTCGCCGGTTTTGAGCAGTTGCGCGGGCTCCCTTCGTTCCCCACCGCCATCGTCTGCTCCAACGACATGACAGCGATCGGTGTGTTTCGCGCAGCCTACATGGATGGGATGCGCGTGCCGCAGGATATTTCCGTGATCGGGCTTGACGACATTGATTTTGCCGAGTTTACCCTTCCGCCGCTCACGACCATTCGTCTTTCGCGCGCCGAACTGGCGAAGGCCGCCTTCGATGCGCTGCGCGCGCAGGCTGAAGATCCCGACAACCCCAAGATGCAGCGTGAGTACCTGGTATCCACGAGCCTGGTGGTGCGCGGCTCAACCGCCGCTCCCCGGGCGGCTGCCTCGTAACCGTAAGTCTCTGCACGCACGGCGGATCGGCGCCATGAACGCGCCACAATACGCTGCTTCCCTCGCATCGTTTCGTGCATCCAATGATTGCAATTGGATGACATTCCAGCGGCGCCATAGCGAGGTATCGCACGATATGCTGTCCAAAGAAAGCTGGATGCCGCTTCCTCCGGCGAAGGTTCCATTTTGACGGCTGCCTATCTCAATCGGATTGCCACGGCGGTCCCCCCGCACGATATGCATCGCGCCTTCGCGGCTTTTGCCGAAAGCATGCTGCCTGAGGGCACGCCCAAGAATCTCTTCCGGCGCATGACGCGCATGTCGGCAATCGAGCATCGTTATTCCTTCGTGCACCCGGTGGAGACGCCTGATGGCACATGGAAAGATGCCGAAGGCTTTTACGTGCCCGGAGATTTCCCTACGACGGCCCGCCGCATGCAGGCATTTGAGCAGTTCGCCCCGCGCTTGGCTTATTGCGCGCTGGGTAAACTCGGGCTGACTGCTGAGGAGCGCAAAAGCATCACGCACGTAATCGTCACATCATGCACGGGTCTTTACGCACCCGGTCTCGATTACGACGTGGTTGAGCACCTCGGGCTCAGCCGTTCGGTCGAACGCACCATGATCGGCTTCATGGGCTGCTACGCCGCCATTAATGCGCTTAAATCTGCACGCCACATCATCCGCTCCGAGCCCGATGCCAAAGTGCTTCTGCTAAGCCTCGAGTTGTGCTCCATGCACATGCAGGAAACTACGAATCTTGAGCAACTGCTTGCCTTTTTGGTTTTTGCCGACGGCTGCGCGGCGTACCTGGTCAGCGCCGAGCCTTCGGGCTTTGCCCTCGACAGCTTCCTGGCGCTCAATCTCGCGGGCACCAATCATCTCATCACCTGGCGGATCGGGGAAAAGGGCTTCGATATGCAACTCTCCGGCCAGGTTCCCGGCGAATTGCGTAATGGAATGGCGGCGGCCGGCATCCAGGTCACTCGAGGCAGAGCGCTATCGGCAATCGATTTGTGGGCTGTCCATCCGGGAGGACGAACTATTCTTGACGCCGTTGAGCAGGGCTTGGCTTTGCCCACCGGTGCGCTCGCGGAGTCGCGCGACATTCTGGCGCGCTTCGGCAATATGTCTTCTGCATCCGTCATGTTTGTCCTGGAGCGATTGATGCGGCGCGCCACGCCGGGGCAACAAGGCTGTGCCATGTCTTTCGGGCCCGGCGTTACTGCGGAAACGATGCTTTTCCATGCCGTCTGACACGCTTGACTTCGGTCACCGCGCGCAGCTCACTGAACTCATCGACGAGCCTTGCAGGCGCGACGAACTGCGCCCGTGCCTCCGCGACGTTGCGCGACTCAACCGCTGGTTTTTCGGGTACCGGCCGACGCTTGAATGGCTTGAATCCGTGGTCCCGATTGTTGCCACCCGGCCTGTCCGTATCCTCGACGTCGGATGCGGTTACGGCGACGGGTTGCGGCGCATCGAGCGCTGGGCTCGCGCGCGCGGCATCAACGTCGAACTGACCGGCATCGACATCAATCCCGATGCGGTGGCCATCGCTGCTGAATCCACTCCGCCTGCAAGCGGCATTCGCTGGATTGCGGCCGACGTATTCTCGTACGCGCCCGTTCAGCCCATCGATTTCGTCGTCAGCGCTCTCTTCACTCACCATCTCGCCGAAAACGACGTCATTCACTTTCTGCAATGGATGGAGCAACACGCCGTGCGCGGGTGGTTCATTAACGACCTTTCGCGAGCTGCCGCACCTTATCATTTGCTGCGGCTCTTTTCGAGACTTGCGCGGCTGCACCCGTTCGTACAGCATGACGGGCCCGTTTCCATCGCCCGAGCATTCGTCCCCAAAGACTGGCAACGTATGTGCGCGGCCGCAGGCCTCAATGATTATGCGGTCTCGATTAGAGCTTTTACGCCTGCGCGCCTATGCGTGGCGCGAACCAAACTTCAATGAGGGATGTGCCCCAATTCGCGGATCACCTGGTTATCGGCGGAGGTCCCGCCGGCGCAATGGTTGCTCTCCGCCTCGCCGCTGCGCGCCGGCAGGTAGTGATCCTCGAAAAGGAACCTGGCCCGCATCACAAGGTCTGCGGCGAATTCCTCAGCCCCGAGGCGGTCGAGTACCTTAATCAAGTCGGCGTTGATCCTCTCGCTCTCGGAGCGACTGTCATCCGGAAGCTGCGTCTCTCAGCCGGCAACAAAGTCGTCGAGACACAACTTCCTTTCGAAGCGCTCTCGCTTTCGCGCCGCGCCCTCGACGAAGCCCTCCTGAGAAGCGCAGAAGAGATGGGCGGCCGGGTCATCCGCGGCATTGCCGTGGAAACTCTCGCCGGTAAGGATGACGAGTGGCATGCTTCGCTAGGCAACGGTGAATGCATGCGTGCGAAAACGGTCTTTCTTGCCACCGGCAAGCACAACCTGCGCGGCTTCGATCGCACACCAGCCCCGCAAGGCGATCTGATCGGCTTCAAACTGCATTGGCAGCTTGCGCCGTCGCAAACAAAAAGCCTGCGCGGGTGCATGGACTTGTTTCTTTTCGGCGGCGGCTACGGAGGCATCTCGCTCATTGAAAACGACGTGGCCAATCTTTGCCTGGTTGTGCGCCGTACCACGCTGCGCGGTTATGGCGCATGGCCGGAGCTGCTTGCCGCAATCCTGAAAGAGAATTCGCACTTGAGTCTCCATGCTCGAAGGCGGAACACCGCTGTGGCGGCGCCCATTGGCGATTTCGCCGATCCCCTATGGATACCTCGCTCGGGATGCGCGCGGCCCGTGGCGCCTTGGCGACCAGGCGGCGGTGATCCCTTCATTCACCGGCGACGGCATCTCGATCGCATTACACACCGGCGCCCTTGCGGCACGGATGTTTCTGGCCGGCGAAAGCACAGCCGATTACCACCGCCTGCTTCACAAGCAACTGCGATGCGCCATGTCACTCGCAACTCGACTCTCGCAGGCTGCCGTTACCCGACTCGGCCGCGCGGCCGCGTTGCCGGCGCTGTCGCTGTTTCCCAATGCCATGCAATGGATCGCGGCCTCGACGCGCATCCCGCCATCGTCACTTGTTCCTGTTGAAGACGTGTTCGTGCCGTCAGAGCGCCGCTGCCTGAGCGAAGCAAAATGATCGCCGGCTGCTGCAGGACCGGTTCACCGATCAGACAGTTTCGAGCACGCCGGCCTCGCGCCAGGCGGTGATCTCCGCGTGCGTCAGATCGGCGGCCACGCGCCGGTGCGGATAAATCTGCGGCTCGCCAAACTTGAGCTGCGCTGAAAAACCTTCCACTCCAAGCACCTTCCACAAGTGCGAAATGAAGGATTGGTCGTCATACCAGCACAGCTCCCGCTCTTCCACGCCGCCGTCGATCACATAGCGGATCGCAGCCGTCGTAATTGGCGCACCCACGGTTGTAGCAGGATCGATGAGCCGCGAATGGAAGCGCAACACCTGAGCCCCATCCGTGCTCGTACCCTCCGGAAACAGCAGCACCGGAACCGGCAGTTGCAGTCGTTCGGTCATCACTTCGGCGACGGAGTTAGCGCTGGCCGGGCTCGTCCGGTCCAGAAAGATCGTGCCGCCTGTCCGCGCCGCTTTTCCGAAAAATGGCCAGTCATCAATTTCCATCTTGGCCACAAAAAAGCACGGCATCACTGCACTGATGATGATGATGTCGAGATAGCTCAGGTGATTCGCCACCACCAGGCCGCAGACAGGTGGTTCACCCTGGAACTGGGTTTCGATGTCCAGGCAGCCTAGTACGCCGCGCGCCGACTGCTGCAGCCACAGCGCGCGCCGTTCCAGTGTCATGGGTCCGCCAAGGCGCTTGAGCCAGTAGCGAAGTACGCAAAATGCCAGAACAAATGCCAGCGCCACAGCGCGCCGCATGCGGCGAAATATCATGGCGAAAGCGGGGCCAGAAAGCGGTGGCGAGCCGCAGCAGAAAGTGACTGCAAATCCAGGAGCGTCAGAAAATCGATGGTGCGAAACTCACGGTCCCACGCCGGCGGCGCGGCAATGCGCGCGCCAATCGTGAGGTAGGTCCTGAGCAGCTTGGGAATCTTGATCGCATCGGGCGACGAAGCAAAATCACCCGATCCATCGGTCTTGCAGGAGGACGGCTGTGCGTCGCGGTCCTGCTGATCCAAATCGCTGCTTCCTGGGGGGCACGCATAGGCTGCGGTCGGTGTGGTTTCAAATTCCGGGGCAACCCGGGAATTTTCAAGCCGACGATACATGCGCCAGCCTTCCGCCGGGTTGTTGGAATTTAAAGAAGAGCAACCGAGCAAATAACGAAGCCCCATGTTGGTAGCATACTGCGCGATTCCTCTCCATAACAACATGAGCACTTCGGGAGTGCGATGTTCGCGGTCGATCGACGCGCGGCCCAACTCCAGAATCCCCGCGCGCAGCGGTTCGTACGGTGCAAGGTGGAACTCCTGTTCGCTGTAGTAACCCAGATGGCATGCGGCCGTCTCGCCGGATTGCATGCGATAGGTTCCCACTACTCGCCGATTCAACTTGTCTTCAACCAGCAGGTGCTCGCAGATTGCGTCAAAGCGGTCGGTGTCGAGGCCGGTCTCGTACGAACTTTCCAGCCCTTCGCCCAACTCGATATTGAACACTTTGAAGCGCAGCTGGCAGGCGGCCTCGCAATCGGCCTGTGTTTCTGCCAGCCGCAGCCGGTATCGGCCAACCTCGACATGAATGCAGCGAGCGGGAGATCGCAGAGAATGCGGCACCGCACCCGCAGGAAATCCAACCTCGACCACGGCGGCCGGCTCAGGAGCCAGCCTCAACCGAACCCGTTGCCGTAGATGCGGGATCACGCCGCCAGTATCCCGGTGACCCTGTAAATGGCCGATCAAACTGCTGCAAAATTGGTGCAAATAATTCTCTTGGAGTTGTAACCCGGCGGTAACAGAGCGGGCGACTCTTCTCAATTACGGGATTGCGTTCGCGTTCACTTTGCAATATAAAGTGAATTCACGAGGTGATTCATGAAAACCATCCAGCGCTCCATAGCCGCCCTGGAACTGCTGCTGATCTTCCCCGCTGTGCTGTTCATGACCGCGCTCTTTGCGCGCAGTGTGCAGCCGCAGCAATATGAGCCGGCTCACACGGCGCAGCGCATTGTTGGCTGGTACGCGGCGCGCACGCATGTCGGCCTTTGGCTGCTTCTGATTGCCTTTCCCCTGGCGGTTCTTGTCACAGGCTCGATTGCTCTTGTGCGTAACTGGCGCGATGACCCTGCGCTGCGCGAAGCCGCGCGATCCGCTATCGCCGCGCTTCGCAGCCATCTCGCAGCGTTTTTTGTGGCTGCGGCAACGTTCACCGCCGGGGGCGTTCTGGCGATCGTCGCGCTTCATTTACTCACAGACTGAGCAGACGCTTCAGCGCATTCGGCCGCCGACGGCTGCTCCGCCGCGCATCGCCATCATGGGACCCTGGGCTGCGTAGCCTCCTGCGACAAATCCGCGGCCCGCATATCCGTACGCATAGCTGCGCACCGCCGGCGCGTAGGGGCGTGGCGCATAGCCGCGCACGTACGGTCCTCCCACATACGCTCTCGGTCCATATATGACTCCGACCCGTGGACCGACGAACACGCCACCGTACGCGAACACAGGATACGGCGCAACCATCACAGGGGGAGCATACGGCACGAACACGGGCGCGGGTACTGGCGGAGCATAGGCCATTGCCGGGGGCGGAGCCTGCTCTTCCATCGGAGGCACAGGCTGCTCGGGAGCCGCATATCCATTCTGCTGACCGTAGTCCGGTTTCTGCGTTGGCGGCGGTGGCTCGGGCGCGTAAGACTGCGGGCCACGCTGGTACAGTCCATAGGGATCGCGTTGCGGCTCCGGAACCACGGGAACCTGGATGTCATCCATCACGCGCAGAGTCATCGCCGTTTCGGTCTTCAACGTCGGGCGCGGCCCGCGCATGGGTAGCATGAGAAGGTCAATTGGCCAAAGCACAGGAATGCTCCACAGCGTAATGTCACGCGCCACATGGCCTTTGCCAAGGATGCGCCCCTGCGCGTCAATCTTGTAGCCGGGCACGTCGACGACCTTGGCATCGATCGGAACAACCGTGTCGCCCACATAGAGGCGGTCGAAATTCAGTTGCATCCAGCCCTTGCCCACAAAGTGGCCGGGTTCCTTGTACTCTGCGAATTCACCGCCGAGGTAGCTGCCGTAGGGCAACAGGAAATCGCCGCGTTGATGCTCAACCTTGCACAGCACGGGATCGCCAATGGCTGTGTTCTTCGAGGAGATTCTGCCGTCGCCGGTGGTGCACGAGACGAGCGCGCCGGCGGGAATGAGCCGCTGGCCCGCATCGGCAAACAACTGCGGTGCCAGCAACAACGCAAGAAGCATGAGGGAAGTGCGTTTCATAGTTTGCCTCCAAGGCAAGGATTCGGGTGGAACCGCAATCGCACTTCCAGAATGAATCGGCTCAGGAATTTCAATGCTTCAGTCCGCCGGATAGAGGGGCAATTGTCGCGGCAAAAGCGGGCTTGCGAAAAAACGCAGTGACACATCTCCCTTTCGCCGCAAGAGCTCAAGCACAAGCGGCGATCGTCTGGCGCTCAATACGCGCACACTTCAACTGAGCCAGCAACGCTGGAAGTGCAACGGACACTTCTCGCGAGATCTGCGCCCCAAGCAGGTTTCGAGCGAAAATCCCCCGAGTTACGCTGACAAACCCACGGAGGATGCAAAAGTTTCGCTGCGATGCAAAATATTTTTGGGAAAGCAGGTGACAAGTGGTTCCACGGACCGTCGCAGAACCGGCCTTGTGCGAGAGTCCTTTGCCGGGTATGGCAATGCGAACGCGTTCACCTTCATCGCGCGGCTGACCGCGACGACTGCAATATCAATTCGAGTAGATTCGCACGTAGTCCACAAGCATTTGCGACGGAAACGGCGTGCTCGTGTCGGGTGAACCAGGCCAGCTGCCGCCAATCGCAAGATTGAGAATGATGAAGCTGCTCTGTCCCCCGTCGAACGGCCACACCGCGCCGCTCAGGCCGTTAAGGTTCGTGGAAGTGTAGGAGACGTAAGGCTGGCTGGGATTATCTACGTAATACGAAACACTGTTTTTGCTCCAGATCATGCCGTATGTGTGCCATTCCGACGCCGTGGCGCCGTTGATAAAGTCGTAGGTTGTACCCAGATCCGCGCCGGTGAAGCCCGTTCCGTGGATCGAGCCCTGGTTCCAATCGGATGTGCCCGCGGGAGGATTGTTCTGCGTTCCCTTCGGCGGCGGTCCGGCGCCATCGACACGCTCCAGGACGTCCATCTCTCCGCAGGCCGGCCAGTTCACGGTCGCAATGTTGTTGCCCATAAGCCAACCCGCGGGCCAATATCCCTGGGCTTCCGGTACCTGTGCGCGAAACTCGATGCGGCCATATTGAAAACTGAATAGACCCTGCGTCTTCAAGCGCGCGGAGGTATAGACCCCGGGCGTTGGCTGCTGCGCAACGATGTGCAAGTAGCCATCGGCGCTCACATACGCGTTCGGACTTGCCGTCGAACAGGGCGGCGCATTCGATCCCCACGCACAATAAGTCTCGAGCTCGTCATTGCCGAATCCACTGTTTCCCGTTTCGTAGGTCCACACTTGCGGATTCGGCTCCGCATTCGATCCCGTTGCGTTCGCGAACTCATCGCTCCACACCAGCGTGCCCGATGGAATGTTGAGATTGAAGGCCTGCGAAGCGACGATGCTGGCTCCAGCAGAACCCTGCGCGATTGCCTTCACTGTCAGGTTCGCTGCCACCAGGAACGGCGCCTGGTAGATCTGCGACGATGATGTTGGAGTGGATCCGTCAACCGTGTAGTAGATGGTTGCGCCTGGAGTCGAGGACGCGAGGCTCACGACTACCGCGCCATTCAGTGCGGCTGCAGTGGCAACGGTCGGCGCTGCCGCCGGCTGCGGCGGTGCGGAGCTGCCCATGTTGGCTGCGCCGCCCCCGCCGCAGGCGCACAGCATCTCGCCGGCCAATGCTGCCGCTGCCAGCATGGCCGCTCCCATACCAAAGTCCATCCCGCGCCACGTAGCATGGCGAATCATCGATCGCCTCCCGGCGCTCATCTAAGCACTGTCGATGATCCGGAGTCAATCTGATGGGAACTTTCGCCAGCAAGCTGCCCGCGAGGCGTCTGCATTCACGCTGCGCGACACGCCAGGAACGAAGCAGTTTGTCGAGGCTCCTTTCCAGCTGCGGCCGATCCCGCCTCACCCTGCCGGGTCGTAGTTCAGATTCTGTCCCAGCCAGCGCTCCACTTCGGCGACGCTCATCTGCTTGCGCCGGGCGTAATCCTGCACCTGGTCGCGATCGATCCTGCCCAGTTGGAAATAGCGCGACTGCGGATGCGCGAAGTAGAAACCGCTCACGCTCGAGCCTGGCCACATGGCGAATGACTCAGTCAGCTCGATCCCCGTGTTCTTGTTCACGTCGAGCAGCCGCCAGATCGTTCCCTTCTCCGTATGATCGGGGCAAGAGGGATAGCCCGGCGCCGGCCGGATGCCGCGGTACTTCTCGTGGATCAGATCGTCGTTGCTCAGGTCTTCGTCGCAGCCGTAGCCCCACTCCTCGCGCGCGCGCTTGTGCAGGCACTCGGCGAATGCCTCAGCGAGCCGGTCGGCAATTGCCTCCGCCATAATTGCGTTGTAATCGTCGTGCTTCGCCTTGAAGCTCTCAACCAACTCTCTTAATCCGACCCCGCTGGTCACCGCAAAGGCCCCGATGAAATCTTTGAGAGCAGTTTCCTTTGGAGCAATGAAGTCGGCCAACGAGCGGCACGGTTCGCTTCCCTCGCGGTTCGTTTGCTGCCGCAAGAAGTGAAGATGGTCGAGCACCCTGGCGCGCTTGGCGTCTGCGTAGAGCTCCACATCGTCGCCCACCGCATTCGCCGCGAAGAACCCGTACACGCCGCGCGCTGTGAGCAATTTGTCCCTCACGATGCGGTCCAGCAGAACATTCGCCTCGGCAAAGATTTGCCGCGCCTGCTCGCCCTGCAGCGGATCGTCGAAAATCTTTGGGTATACGCCTTTCAGCTCCCATGTGTGGAAGAGCGGCGACCAGTCGATGAATTCGCGGAGGGTTGCCAGCGGAAACTCGTCGAGCGCGCGCACGCCGGCAAATTCGGGCTCGGCCACGTCGGCAATGTTCCACGCAATCGGCGTGCGCCTCGCGCGAGCGGCCCCGATGGGAACCGCTCTTGCTCGTGGCGCGGCGTGCGCTTTGCGCAGCGCGTCATATTCGGCGCGATGCTTCGCCACGAACTCTGCGCGGTTCTCATCGCTCAGCAGGCTCGTGGTTACGGGCACGGCGCGGCTGGCGTCGAGCACGTGCACCACTGGCTGGCTATAATGCGGCGCAATCTTGATCGCGGTATGCGCGCGGCTCGTCGTTGCTCCGCCGATGAGCAGCGGCTGTTTGAAACCCTGCCGCTCCAGTTCGCACGCCACATGCACCATCTCATCGAGCGATGGAGTAATCAACCCGCTCAACCCGATCAGATCGGCCTTCTCTGTCCTGGCGCGCTCCAGGATCTTCTCCGCCGGCGCCATCACGCCAAGGTCGATGACCTCGTAGTTGTTGCAGGCCAACACCACGCCCACGATGTTTTTGCCAATGTCGTGCACATCGCCTTTCACTGTGGCCAGCACGATCTTGCCCTGCGCCTTCGTCTCATGCCCGGCCGCCGCCAGCGATGCTTTCTCCGCCTCCATAAAAGGAGTGAGGTACGCAACAGCCTTCTTCATCACGCGGGCTGACTTCACCACCTGCGGCAGAAACATCTTGCCCGAGCCAAACAGGTCACCCACTACGCCCATGCCCGCCATCAGCGGCCCTTCGATCACTAGCAGGGGGCGGCCCAGCTTCGCGCGCGCTTCTTCCGCGTCCACTTCAATGTAGTCGTCGATTCCCTTCACCAGCGAGTGGCTCAGCCGCTCTTCCACGCCGGCATTGCGCCACTCTTCTGCTTTTTTTTCGCTCGCCTCCGTGCCTGCGCCCGAGGCTTTCACCTTTTCTCCGTGCGTCACCAGGCGCTCGGTCGCATCGGGCCGCCGGTTCAGCAGCACATCTTCAACCAGATCTTTCAGCTCCGGATCGATCTCGTCGTACACCTCCAACTGGCCGGCATTGACGATGCCCATATCCATGCCGGCGGCGATGGCGTGATACAGGAACGCCGAGTGCATCGCCTCGCGGACCAGGTTGTTGCCGCGAAAACTGAACGAGATGTTCGACACGCCGCCGCTCACTTTCGCATGCGGCAGGTTCTGCTTGATCCAGCGCGTCGCCTTGATGAAGTCAACCGCGTAGTTGTTGTGCTCCTCCATCCCGGTTGCAACAGTCAGAATGTTCGGATCAAAGATAATGTCTTCCGGCGCAAATCCGGTTTCGACGAGGATCCGGTAGGCGCGCTCGCACACGCGAATCCTGTCCTCGTACGTTGCGGCCTGGCCCTGCTCATCGAAGGCCATCACGACTGCTGCGGCGCCGTACTTCAGAACGGCAGCCGCGCGCTCACGGAACTTTGCTTCGCCATCTTTCAGCGAAATCGAGTTGACAATGCCTTTGCCCTGCATGCACTTCAGGCCCGCTTCAATCACTTCCCACTTTGACGAATCGACCATGAAGGGCACCTTCGCCACCTCAGGCTCGCTCTGCAACAAATGCAAATAGCGCGTCATGGCCGCCACGCCGTCGATCATGCCCTCGTCCATGCAGATATCGAGGACGTTCGCGCCGTTCTCCACCTGCTGGCGCGCAACGCTGACGGCTTCTTCGAATTTGCCGTCTTTGATGAGCCTCGCGAACTTGGGCGAGCCGGCCACATTCGTCCGCTCGCCGATGACGATGTAGACGCCGGGTTGCTGGGTAAACGGTTGCGAGCCCGAAAGGCGCAGTGGTCTCGTCTCCGTCGCGGCTCCAATGTTCCCGGATGTGCTCATGCCTGGCTCACGCTCTCGCGGGCATAGGATTCCGCAGCGTCCTTCGCTGGAATCTCCCGCGGCGCCACGCCTTCGACGGCCTTGGCAATCGCCGCGATGTGCTCGGGCGTATTTCCGCAGCAGCCGCCGGCAATGTTGATCAGACCGGCTCGCGCAAACTCGCCCAGGTACCGCGCCATATCCGCAGGTCCCAGGTCGAAGCCCGTTGGCGATAGCGGATTCGGTAACCCAGCATTCGGGTAACACGAGATGGCCACATTCGCTTTGTCTGCCATGTCCTCAAGGAACGGATACATCAAGTCCGGCCCCAAAGAGCAATTCAGGCCCACGCTCAACGGCTGAGTGTGCTTCACGGCATTCCAGAACGCCTCCACCGTCTGCCCTGAAATCATGGTTTCGCCGCCGCGGCCCACCGCGGCCGAAATCATCAGCGGCAGTTCTTTGCCGGCTTCGTTAAATACCTCGCGAATGCCCACCAGCGCTGCCTTGGCATTCAGCGAGTCAAAGATCGTCTCAACAAGCAGCAGCTCGGTGCCACCTGCCATCAACGCCTTCGCCTGTTGCTTGTACGCCGCCTTCACCTGATCGAAGGTGACCACGCGAAACCCCGGATCGTCGGCATCGGGCGAGTTTGAAAGCGACACCGTCTGCGGCCCAATGGCTCCCGCCACAAACCTCTGGCGGCCTGTTTCGTTGCTCACACGATCGGCCCACTCGCGGCACAACCGCGCCGACTGCTCGTTGATCTCCCAAGCCAGCTCGCCGAGAAACTTATCATCGATTACTTTCTGGTAAAACTCCGGGTCCTTTCGTCCGCCGCGCTCCCGTGGATCGTCGACGAAGAACTCGCTCTGCACAATGCTGGTGGCGCCAAACGTGTTCGTCTCAAGAATGTCGGCACCCACCTCAAGAAACTGGCGATGGATGTCGCCGATCATCTTCGGCTGCGTGAGCGTAAACAGATCGCCATTGTTCAGCAGATCCTTCTTCGCATCCTTGAAGCGATCTCCGCGAATGTCGGCTTCTTTCATCTCGTAGTTGCGGATGGTCGTGCCCATCGCTCCGTCGAGGACGGCGATGCGCTGGGCAAGAATCCGTTCAAGTGGGTGGGTGACTGCCTTGGTCATTTGATCCTTCTGGTGTCCTACCGCCTTGTTCGGCAAGGGCAAGGAGCTCAGCAAATATCGCGATTGCCGTGGGTGGCCGCAAGCTGGAAACAAGGGGAACCGGCCTATTCTCAAGAATATCGGACTCTGCAGCCCATGCCGGACTGAATCGCGCCGAATGTGCTTCAGCGGAGCCTGAATTGCGCCCATCTTCATTGAACGGAGTGCTATCGGGTGGAATCATGTTTTGTCTCTGATTTTCTCTTTGACTCGAAGAAGACTGCTCCCAAGCATGATGGCAACGGGTCTGCGAGGTTTCTTCGCACGTTCTAGACTAAGAACAGCAATGATTCAAACCCTTTTTGGCAGCCTTGAACCCGACAAAGCCGCTTCAGACGAAGAGCAGAAGAAAAGCATCTTCGACCGCATGCGCCAGGCCGTCTCGCGCACGCGGGAGTCGTTCTCCGCCAAAATCGCCGACATCGCTGCGATGACGCGCACTGTGGACGAGAGCGCGCTCGACGAGCTCGAAACCGCGTTGCTCACGAGCGATCTCGGCGTGTCGACCACGACGGCAGTTCTCGACGCGCTGCGCGACCGCGCGCGCCACCAGGCCATTGAAGGCGGAGCCGAGCTGCGCGATCTGCTGAAAGAACAACTGATTGCGATACTTAGTGCCCCGGCGGCTGCCGCGACGCAGGAGCCTGCCTCATCGCCGAAGGTCACGTTTCTTGTCGGCGTCAACGGAACCGGCAAAACCACGTCGAGCGGGAAGCTGGCTGCATGGAGCCGGGCGCGGGAGCGGTCGGTGCTGTTGTGCGCCGCGGATACGTTTCGTGCTGCGGCAATTGAACAATTGGAAATTTGGGCGGCGCGCTCCGGCGTGGAGATGATCAAGACGCGGCAGGGCGGCGACCCCGCGGCGGTGCTCTTTGACGCGATCACGGCGGCGAAATCGCGCTCGATCGACGAGCTTTATGTCGACACTGCCGGCCGCCTGCACACTAAGACCGGGCTGATGGATGAGCTCGACAAGATGCGGCGGACGGCGGCTCGGCTGGTGCCCGGAGCGCCACACGAGGTGTTGCTGGTGATGGATGCGACGACGGGACAAAACGGACTGCAGCAGGCGCGGCTCTTCACGCAATCCGCGGGGGTGACCGGGATTTTGCTCACGAAGCTTGACGGCACGGCGAAGGGCGGGATTGCCGTGGCGATCGCGCGCGAGCTGAACCTGCCGGTGCGCTACGTTGGCGTAGGTGAGCAAATGACTGATTTGCTGGAATTTTCGCCGGCGGAGTTTGTGGATTCGCTGCTGGAATGAGCGGCGATCGACGCGCGCGCACTGCTTTTGGTGCAGGTTTTCGGCACAGGGGCAATAAAGCGCCTCGAATCATCGCAAATGTTCGCTCAAGTGGTGCGTTGACCCCCTCAAATGTTCAATGAAATGGTTACATTTTGAGGCAAAATGTAACCACCAGAGGTTGCATTTTTACGACGCAATGACCTCGCCAGGTTCCGTCTTATGCGATTTGTAACCACCGAAGGTTAGGAATTAGAGCAAAGCGCACCATGTAATTTCGCGAAAGAGCCCTTAAATGCAATTTTTTGCCCTCTAAAACGCGGATTTGAGCCTCATTTTGAAGCGTTTTTGCACCTTTTTGCGCCGCCGGTCGGGTCGATACCCCACCTCTCGCACTCAGAGTTCGCCGGCTCGCCGCCGGAGTAGAATCGTTTGCAAATCGCTCCTCTCGATGCGCACGCGAACTGGAGGGACGCCATGAAGAGCAAACAGAATCGCCCGGCCCGAGCGCTGCGAAAGCTGCTGGATCGGCTGAGACGGATCTTCATGCCCTGGATCGAACCCACCGAACCTGAGGACCCCTACACCTATCGCATGGCGCCCTTGCGCCGGCCGCCCGGCAAAGGTGGAGCAGCAGCGGTGGCGGAATTGGACGAGGAAGATTCAGACTGGAGATAGATCGCGCGGGCCCAGAACTTCAGCGGCTCGTTCCCACCTTAACAAGTCAGGATGGGGCATCCCCTTAAATGATGAGGAATATGTCTGGCGCGTCATGCTGCCAATCGTGCGATCTTGACGCGGCGGTTGCGCATGGCTCTTGCCAGATCATAATTGGCCTGCAATCGGATCCACACTTCGGGGGAAGTTCCGAACGCCTCGGAAAGGCGCACGGCCATCTCGGCCGATATGCCGGTCTTGCCATGGATCATCCGCGACAGATTGGCTCGTGTGATCTTCAGATGCGCGGCCAAGCCGGTAACGGACAAGCCGAGACCTTCCATATATTCCTGAATGATCTCGCCGGGATGTGCGGGGTTATGCATCATATGGTCTTCTCCACTAGTGATAGTCCTGATAGTCGACTAAAACAGCGTCTTCGCCTTCAAATTTTAACGTGATGCGCCAGTTGCCGCTGATACGCACGGACCAATGGCCCTTGAGCTTTCCTTTGAGCGGATGCAAATGCCAACCTGGCACGTTCATGTCCGCCGGCGACGTACTTGCGTCAAGCAATGTTAATTGCCGCCTGAGCTTCGTCACGTGCGCCGGCTGGATTCCCGCCTTGCTGTCGGTGCGGTAAAAACTCTCCAGCCCGGGGTGCCGGAAGCTCTTAATCATCTGTATAGTGTATTGATACGATATACGATAGTCAAGGTATACTTTGAAATATATCCCCAGGGAAATCGAATGAACGCTGATCGGGGGCCGCGAAATTGCACCGCCCGGGTTGGGACCTGCTCCCCCACGCTGAAGCGCGGGGCTAACGACCGTTGCGCCTCCGGCGCGCTGAAAAGCGAACCTCACTTGTCAACAAAATCTCTTCATGCGATTGCCCTAGCATTTAGCCCAGCTCCCTGAAGTGAGACTCCTAATGGCGTGTAAACTTGATTGTTCCTCTTCGCCGCTAGTATGAACGCTTCCGATCACATCTCCGACCTGGACCGTTACTGGATGTGCCGAGCCCTCGAGCTGGCGCGGCGCGGCATTGGTGTGACCTCGCCCAATCCTGTTGTGGGATGCGTGATCCTGGATCGCGCCGGACAGGTGATCGGCGAGGGCTGGCACGAGTACGACCTGCTGGACCACGCGGAAGTCGTTGCGCTCAAAGAAGCGCAGCAACATGCGGCCGATCGAATAAAGGGCGGTACGGCCTACGTTACCCTGGAGCCGTGCAGCATTACCGGTCGCACGCCGCCGTGCACGGATGCGCTGATCAAGGCCGGGCTGGCGCGCGTGGTCGCCGCTACGATCGATCCCAATCCTGCAGTGGCCGGCCGTGGCGTGGAAGCAATGCGTGCCGCGGGCATCCAGGTGGACGTGGGCGCCTGCCAGGCTGAGGCGCGACGTCTCAACGAGGGGTTCGCGCACTGGATCCAGCACCACCGGCCCCTGGTGTTGATGAAAGTGGCCATGACTCTGGACGCGCGCATCGCGCCGCCGCCGGGCCATCAGCAGCCGCATGCGCCCTACTGGATCACAAGCGAAGAGGCGCGCGCCGCGGTACAGCCGCTGCGATGGGCCGCCGACGCAACGATGGTCGGCGTGGATACCGTGGTGGCCGACGATCCGTGGATGACGGACCGCAGCGGTCTGCGGCGCCGACGGCCGCTGCTGCGCATCGTTCTCGACTCCGCGCTGCGCATGCCGCTCGACTGCAAGCTGGTGACCACCGCGCAGAACGACGTAGTGATCTTCACCGTGTCGAATGACCAGGCACGGATCGGAGAGCTGACCACGCGCGGCGTGCGCGTTGAGGTGCTTCCCTCCGAGGGCGGTCGCGTCCCGCTGGATAAAGTTCTGGACAAGCTTGGCGAAGAGGGCGTGCTCACGCTGCTGACCGAAACCGGCACGCGCCTCAACACCGCGTTTCTCGCCGCCGGGCTCGTCGACCGCATTCACGTGTTTATTGCGCCGCAGATCATGGGGTCGGACGCTGTCCCCGCCTTCCGCGGCATGCCGCATTTCGTCAATCTGGCCGATTGCGAAGTGGAGCGCTACGGCAATGACCTGGGGCTCAGCTCGCTGCTGCGCGATCCGTGGCCAGAAGACAGGGTTCAGGGATCAGGGGTCAGGGATCAGTAGTCCTTGGACCGTGGATGCGATCATCGGACTGGGTATTTGGCGATATCAAAGGCTTCTATGCACGAATCGTGCGTGATATTCGCGAGTCTTATAAGATAGAGCTGTGGGCGCAACTCCGGCTCTTTCCCTTGAGGATGAATCGCCGAACCGGATCGTCTCGTCGCTCTCGAGGTCGCAAGACAAGCAAAGATGCTCTCCACCCCCGTCATCACGGCTGTTGTCTCTCTGGTCGGCCTGGCCGGCGTGCTGGTGTGGCGCGTGCGCGAGGGCCGCTCGGCAGTGACGCTGAAGAAGATCGTGATGCCGCCTCTGGGCATGGCTACGGGCTTCTGCATGTTTGTTGCGCCGCAGTGCCGCGTGCCGTGGTTGTGGGGACTTGCGGCGTTTCTCATCGGAGCCATCGTTTTTGCCTATCCGCTGCTGCTGACCTCTGACCTGCACCGGCAGAACGGCGTGATCATGATGAAGCGGTCGAGCGCCTTCTTCGCGGTGATCATCGTGCTGGCGCTGGTGCGCTACCTGGCGCGCGGCTTCTTCGACCATTACCTCTCGTTGATGCAGACCGGCGCTATTTTTTATCTGCTGGCCTTTGGCATGGTGCTGCGCTGGCGATTGAAGCTGTTCATGGCCTGGCGCGCACTCACGAGCGGCGGTTCGCTGCCGGCAGTCCCGGCGTCTGAGGAAGCTCCCGCAGGCGATTGAGCCCATTGCATCGATGGCTTGAGGTAATCGCTCTATGTGCGTCAGGACTTTTGTGATTCCCACCCTTTTCGCAAACGACGCGAAAAGGATGGGGCAACCTGCCTCGCTGATTTTGCGGGTCTAGCGCGGGGGTTGAAACCCCCGCCTCCCTCCGTCACGGATTTTTCCGTAACCTGTAAAGCCACCCCGGCAAGTCGTGCCCTGACACTTGGTGGTACTTCCCGAGAGTTTTTCCGTAGTCTGTGTGAGGATACCGAGCGCCGTTTGCGGATTGCGTCTTTTCCGGGCCGTGCGTTCCCGGGTTATGAGAGAATCATTCGCAGGCTTCCCTTCCCCGATTCCCGCCGCGCAGGAAAAACCGAATGACCGACACAGCCGTGATGAACTCTCTGACTTTCAACGTGGAGCACAAAGGCTCGATGGCATTGGTGCGCTGCCGCGGGCGGCTCGTTGCCGGACTTTGCGGCAATTTTTATGCGAAGATCAAGCCGCTCTTCGCCGACTCGAAGCGCGTGGTTCTCGATCTCACCGATCTCGACTCGGTCGACAGCATGGGACTCGGCACCCTGGTACGCCTTTATGCCTCGGCGAAATCGGCGGGCTCCTGCCTGGAGTTGATCAACCTCAACAAGAAGGTCCGCGACCTGCTGGGGATTACGAATTTGCTTTCGCTTTTCGGCGACATGTGCGAAAAGGGCGTGGCCATCAAGTTCTGATGGCGGGGGCGGACTCGTCCGCAATCCTCGCAGACTCGGGAGTTACAGGAAAATCAAGGTGTTCGTCTCGCCTCTGAGGGCCGGGAGGCCCTCAGGACAGCCGGTCTGGAGACCGGCGTTACGATTCTTTGGCGAGATGTGCGAAAAGGGCGTGGCCATCAAGTTTTGATGGCGGGGCTGGACTCGCCCGCATTTCTCGCAGGCTGGGGAGTTACAGGAAAATCAAGGTGTTCGTCTCGCCTCTGAGGGCCGGGAGGCCCTCAGGACAGCCGGTCTGGAGACCGGCGTTACGCAAGAGCCCCGCGGGACGGCGCGCCTTCGCTACATCCCCTTCAGCAGCGCCTCCAGCCGCTTCAGCCCCTCGTCCCGCGCGGTCGTATTCGCCGTATTGGTGTTCGAAGGATCCTCGCCCGCGCGCATGAATCCGTGGCCCGCACCGTCGTAGACCACCGGATCGTATTTCTTTCCCGCTGCGGCCATCGCGTCCTTTGTGGCGGGAACGGTGGAGGAGATGCGCGCGTCGTTGCCGGCATAGAAGCCATACACCGGCGCCGCGATGGCCTTCATGGCATCGGTGGGCGGCGGCGGTCCATAAAACACGAAGGCCGCGTTCAGCTCTTTGCGCTGCGTGGCGAAGGCGAACGATTTTCCGCCGCCCCAGCAGAACCCCGTCACGGCCAGCTTGCCGTTCGCCGAAGGGAACTTCAGCGCGTAGTCGGCCGCCGCGTTCAAGTCGGCATTCACGGTATCGGGATTCAATCCCGAGACCGCCTTGATCATGGACTGCTGATCAGGGAAGGCGCTCGTCCCGCCGCCGTTTGGCCCGCCGCCCGAGAGCAGATCGGGCGCGATCACGATGTAGCCCATCGCGGCGATGTCATCGGCCATGGAACGCGCCCAGTCGGAGAGCCCGAAGATCTCATGAATCAGCAGCACCACCGGCGCCTTGTGGCTGGCCTCGGGATAGACGACAAATGCGTCGACGGTGCGATCGCCGTATTTCACCTTGACCCATTCCTGGTGGCGCGGCGATTTGTCGAGTTTCGCCTTGGCCCAATCCTGGCTTAGCGCGGCAGGACCGGCGAAAGCCAGCGCGGCGCAAAGCAACCCGATTACGGAGCGAGAGAAACGGGGAAGTGAATTTTTCATGGCGGAAGCATAGCAGAAAGACAGGGAGCCAGGGAGCGGGAAAATCAGGGAGCGAGGGAGCAAGGGAGCAGGGGAGCGGGGAAACAACGGCACAAAGACTGAGTGACCGGTGGACTGTGGGGGCGTTGGGACCCCATGGGGCCTGCGGCGGGGATGCTGCATTTCGGTGGTTGAGAGGGTGCTGGATCGGAAAACTTCTCGTGGCCCGAAGTCTTTTCCGTTGAGTCGCACCCTGCGCTGTGATATACGAGTAGTGAACTTCGCCCCTCCTAGAGTCCGATCCCTTATTCAGTTTTGCGTCTAGATAGTTCGTGTGTGTCCGCGCCACCGGAAGACAAGTGAAGGTGAAGGGAGAATGCTGTGCGCTTATCCTGGGTCTCTGCGTTGTCCGTTTCCGCTCTCCTCTTTGCCGGCTGCTCGGCAGTGCCGGTTGCAACCACAACCACGAATCAGACGGCCGGCGTTCCGGGTGCGGCCATCCGGGGCAGGGTCCATGGCGGCCAGAGTCCGATTTCCGGCGCGCATGTTTATCTTTACGCGGTAAACACCACCGGCTACGCGGGACCAGGCATGCCCGCGACCACCAGCAACCAGGCAGCCTCGCTGCTCACAAAGTGCGATGGTTCCGACAGCCTCGCCTTTTACGTCACCTCCGGCCCCGACGGCTCCTTCTCCATCACTGGCGATTACACCTGCCCCACAGGTACCCCGGACACATATCTGTTGGCCGTCGGAGGCAGCCCCGGAGGTGGAACCAGCAATTCCGCCATTGTCTTGATCGCCGGATTGACAGAAAAATGCACAGCCACCGGCTTCTCAAGCCTTTATGCGGTAGTGAATGAAGTGTCGACTGTGGCGGCAGCCTACGCGGGAGCAGGCTTCGCCACCGATCCGACCCACGTGTCATCTTCAAGCACAGCGCTGGCTACGCGCGGGGTCGACGATGCATACGGAGGTCTTGTAAACCTCGAGACGCTGAGCACAGGCGTGGCTGCCTCAACCACTCCCGATGGCAACGGTTCTGCCCCTAACGCCGAGATCAACACCCTTGGCAACATCCTCGCCGCCTGCGTCAACTCCACTGGGCCCACTTCCACCGAGTGCACAACCCTCTTCAGCAACGCAAAGAATGGCGCTGTCACTCCATCCGACACCGGCACGGCGATCCTCAACATTGCGCACAATCCCGGTGCCAACGTCGCCAACCTTTTCGCCCTGCAAACCCCATCTTCGCCCTTCCAGCCCGATATGCCTTCGATCAGTGACTTTTCCATCGCCATCAGCTTTACCGGCGGTGGGCTCAACGGGCCCTATGGCATCGCCGTCAACGCTCTGGACGATATTTTGGTGACGAACTTTGGCGGCAACAGTGTCAGCGTGTTCAGTCCCCTGGGAACCCCGATCAGCGGCACGGGCGGAATCACAGGCAACGGACTCAATGAGCCATTTGGCATTGCCATCGACGGCAACGGATATGTCTGGGGGGCCGATTACGGCGTCAGCGCACTCAGCTCCTTTAGTTCAACCGGTACGGCCATCACCTCTACCACGACCGGCGGACTCAATACCCCCGAGTTCATCGCAATCGATGCTTCCAACAACGTGTGGGTCGACAGCCTCAGCAACGCCCTGAGCGAATTCACCAACTCCAGCGGAACCCCCACGGCAGTAGCCGGCTCTCCCTTCGGAGCCGGTGTCCTCGATGCTCCCTTCGGCATTGCCGTCGATACCAGCGGCAATGTCTGGCTCGCAAACAGAACAGGCACCCCCGAGCTCGTCGAATACAACAATTCCGCATCCTCGCATTCGACTTACACCGGCGGCGGCCTCGGCAGTGCCACGTCTTTAGCCTTCGATCCTTCAGGGAACTCCTGGATCAGCGACACCAACAACGCAACCAACGTTTCCGCCCTCAGCGAGTTCAATTCATCAGGCGGAGCCATCACCACCGCCAGCGGTTACGCCGGCGGCGGCCTCAATGGTCCCTTTGGCATCGCCATCGACAGCAACGGAGATGTCTTTGTGGCGAACCATTCGGGGTCCGGTGTTAGCGAATTCAATTCTTCGGGCACCGCGATTTCGCCATCCAGCGGCTACGCCTCCGAAGGCGCCGACCTCGGTGACCCCTACTCTCTCGCCATCGACGGATCCGGAAATCTCTGGGTAGCGGCCAATAGCGGCGGAGCCGGTAACAACATCGTCGAGTTCGTCGGCATGGCTGCTCCGGTCGTCACGCCGATTGCCGCAAACCTGCAAAGCCCGTATGCCACAAACAACTCCGCAGTGAACAGACCGTGACTTCCAGGGCGCCCCACCCAGGCTCCGCTCGGGTGGGGTATGTGCCCGCGATCCATGCTTCACGTCGCGTCAGTAATTCGCACACGAACTCGAGGTCACTATGAATCTAAAGAAAGCGGCTCTCGCCACTGTCGTTGCTCTCACGCTCGCCGCCGCGCTTCCTCTGCGCGCGCAAACCGGCTGCACCGATTCGCCGGAAGACCCGACGATCGTGCTGGCTCTCGTAGGCGGGATGGGCGCGCTGGCCGCCGGCATCTGGCGATCGCGCAAGTCGTGACTGCTGCGATCCCCTATGCTGTGGGTGTGCCCCTCGACTGGAAATCCGGTGCGCTCGCGGAAGGAATCCGCTGCTACCGGAACCTAGAGTTCTTTGACGCGCACGAGCATTGGGAGAGCGTCTGGCTGCAATTGCAGGAGCCGCAGAAGACTTTTCTGCAGGCACTGATCCAGATCACGGCGGCCTTTCACCACCTGCAAGCCGGAAACGCGCGCGGCGCAACGTCGCTGCTGCGAAGGGCCCTGCGGCGATTGGAAGTTTATCCTGCATCGTTCGAGGGCATTGACCTGACGCAACTGCGCAGAGAGGCCGGAGCCTGGCTGAAGGCGTTGGAGAGCGGAGCGGATGCGAAGCCTGTTGCTTATCCGCGGATCCGCCCGGACGCTAAGCGCTGAAATCTAGAGGCTGGATGCTGAGAGCTGCCTCCGTCCTCTTTTTCCTGCTGGCTAGAGGCGGTTGCATAAATCCCCGCAATCAGTTGTAAAACATCCCTCAGGGGCTAAAAGCCCGACGTTTTATGGGCCTTTTGCGGCACGACTAAAGTCGTGCCCTGACACGGAGCCATTTATGCAACGAGTTCTATTCCCTGCTGGCTACTCGCTATTCCCTGTCTTCCAGAACGGCGACGGGCCGAGCCACTTCATGTCGTAGCGGTTGATGAAGTCCTCGGTTGCGGCGAGCTTCGGCTGGGCGCAGGCGTCGATGAAGTACTGCTCCATCTTGTCTGCCGGGGTAAACGCGATGAGCATGTGCGCGGGGCCGCCAACAGCGGAGAAGGTGTGCGGGATGCGCCGCGGCCCGAGAACCGAATCACCTGAGCGCAGGTGCGGACGCTGGTCGCCGACCTGGAACACCACTTCGCCTTCCATGACGTAAAACCATTCGTCCTGAGAGTAGTGCAGATGCAGAGCCGGGCCCGTTCCGGGTTGAAGGCCCCTGTGCTCGATGACAAAGAGGTTGCCGCCCGCGTCGGAGCTCAGCACTTTGAACGCCATCGAGCTGAATCCGAGCGAATGCAGATGGCCGGTGCGATCGTCGCCCGCGGGGACGGGATGAACTTCGGGGGCTGGCGCTGGAGCCTGGGCCAGGGCTGAGTTTGAGATCAGATCGTGAAGCGCGGCGGCGGGAACGAGAGACGCGGCGGATTGCAGGAAGTTGCGGCGAGGAAAGGCCATGCACGGATCATATCCCAAGGCCGACGAGCATCTAGAAGCTAGAATCTAGTCCCCGGTCTCTTTTCCCTATTCACTGCGCCTTGCTGGCGCGGCCGTTCACTCTGTCACGGCGCTGCGATTGGCAAAGTGGTACGATGTCTGCCGTCGGGAAGGCCGAAACCATCGCACGATCTCGCGCCTGTTCCGGTTGCGGGCAGGCTGCATGGGCCCACAAGCAGGGTTACGATTCCCTTGCTCCCGACACTGAGCCTTGAGGTTTAACGCGGTTTCCGGCGATCGGCGATTCGGCTTCCTGAAAGGTAGGAGACCTTCGTCATGCGTGTTCTCAAAGCGTTTTCCGCATTCTTCCTGTTCTTTGCGTTGTCTCTCAGCGGCTGCAAGGGCAGCACGCAGGCCGCTACACAAACGCCGGCGCCGTTTACCGTCCTTCCTGCTGCACAAGGCGAGATCATCGAATACGGCGGGGTGGCCGGAGCCAACAGCCTGGCTGCCGCCATGGGAAACGTTCTGAGCCAGATTCACCAGGCATGCGGCGAAAAGCCCACCGTAGGCCAGGTCTTTCGCGTCAAGGGCTCGAACTCTGCCGGCGTCTTCTTCACCGTCGTCGATCACGCGCAAGCCAATCGGCAGTTGGCCGGCCTTGTCATCGGCGCCCAAAACGGAGCGAATCAATTTCAGGTAGGCGTCGTCTCCGATTCTGCCGATCGCTTCGCCCAGACCGCAAATCCCATGATGCAGCAGCTTTTCAGCGCCTGGAATCCCGGCGCTTCCTCGGCTGCATCTGCCGGCGGCTCAGCCCCCGCAGCGGGGACCAACGCCTCCACGGCGGCCGGTGCTGCACCGGGCACATCGGTTCAACTTCAGCCCGTAACCGCGCCCGACAACTCCGCCACCATCTCTGTTCCCGCGGGTTGGACCACGGACCAGTCCAGCCACGCGGGCTCACTGATTTTGCACGGGGCAAGCGGCGAGCAAATGGGACTGAACATGACGAAGCCGGCGGCAGATCCGACCAATCCGTGGCAAATGCGCATGGCGGCCGCCCACTACACCGTAATTCTGCCCGGCAGCGTGGTGTATGCATTCCGCGGCGACCCTGTGAAAGAGTTTGTACCGATGCTGCAGGCCTGGCGCAAATCGAACGGCCAGGGACCCGCACAGATTCAAGTAAAAGACTCGCAGTCCATGCCGAACAATCCCGGCAACCACTGCGCGGGCGTCTCGGGGCAGATGGATCCGGACGGGAAAGGAATGCAGAACTTCACCAGCGAAATCTGCGCCAACGATCCGAATCCGCAGTACGGTACGTACGCAGTCACGCTAACGCACATCCTCATCCCTGTTTCCATCGGCGACACGGAGAAGGATCTGGTCAAAGCGATCATTGGCTCATTCAAGCCCAACCAGCAGGTGATCAACCAGGAAGAGAGCCAGATGCTGAAGGCAAAGCAGCAGTCGGATCAGCAGACGCTCGCAGTGAGCCAGATGATTGTGAACCAGATCAAGCAGGTGGGCGCACAGGCAACCGCACGCTACAACGCGACGGGGGCTGCGAACGACGCGCAGCACGCGGGCTACTGGGCGCAGCAGAACTCGAATGCGCAGAATTCGGCCGGATTCAGCAATTACCTGCTCGACCAGTCGGTCGTGCAAAAGAACAGCATGGGTGGAGCGAGCCACGCGACGATGTGGAATACGACGGCAAACGCGCTGGTTCAGTCAAACCCCAATAAATACGAGATTGTCAATACGCCGAACTACTGGAAGGGAGTGGATTACTAGGGACTCACCGGCGTGACTAAAAACCAGCGGCTTCAGGCTAGTGGTTGGACCTTAAGCCTCTTCGCCCAGGCTTCTCCTCACCGCGATCACCAACCCGCTGGCCCATGCGATGGGCACGATCTGAAACTGCGGGTGCGCGGCCAGGCGCTCAATCAGCGGTTCGATTTTCTCGCCGTGGCCCTCGGGCCAGTTGGGCTGCGGCAGCAGATCGTCGATCACGTAAAATCCGCCGGGCCGGACAACGGCGAGGGCTTCGTCGAGGCCGTCGAATTTGCCGCGGAGGGCATCGGCGAAGACGAGGTCGAAGCTTGTGGGCGGCTGGCGGCGAAGATAGTCCACCGCATCTTCAAGGACGAAGGTGAGGCGAGGATCGCTGCCGAGCGCGCTGCGAGCGGCGTTCTGGATTTTAAAGTCGGTGTCGACGGTGGTGAGGGTGGAGGCGGCGTCCATGCCGGCGAGGAGGCACGCGGTGCCGACGCCGGTGCCCGTGCCGAGCTCGAGCATGCGGCCCGCGGGCTTTGAGGTGGCGAGCACACGGAGAAGCGCACCGGCCTTCGGCTCGGAGGCCATGGTGAAGTTGAGCGCCGCGGTTTGCTTCAGAAGAGCCTGAAGCGCCGGAGGCTCCCGGATGTGCTTGAGTTCGTCCATGGCAAGAGTGTACAGAGAGCAGTGATCGGTGATCAGCGATCAGGGCTGCGCAGAGACGACGCGCGCGATGAGGTCGTAGTCGTGGGCCTCGGTAATCTCAGCGCGGTAAAAGCGGCCTGACTCCAGCTTCTCAAACGGGCCGAAGTCGTTGATGTAAACCTTGCCGTCGATCTCGGGCGCGTGGAACTGGCTGCGCCCTTCCCAAAGCAGCGGCGTCTCCGCGCTTTCGCCTTCGGCAAGCAGCGTGAGCTCGCGGCCGACCCAGCTCTGCCTGGTTCTTCTCGAGATGGACTGCTGCAGCTTCATCAGCCGCCGCCGCCGCGATTCGATGGTGCGCTGCGCAACTTTCCCGTTGAGCACGCGCGCGCCGGAGCCTTCTTCATCGGAGTAGCTGAAGACGCCGAGCCAGTCGAAGCGGGCTTCGGCAATGAACTCCTCCAGAACTTCGAAGTCGCGGGACGACTCCCCGGGGAAACCAACGATAAACGAGGTACGCAACGCAATGCCGGGAACGGCTGCGCGTACTTTGCCCAGGGTCTTAAGAAAAATGTCGGAGCCCGCTCCGCGCTTCATCCGCTTCAACACATCGGGCGATGCGTGCTGCAGCGGCAGGTCGAGATATTTGCAGATCTTGTCGTGGCGCGCGATGGTATCGAGCAGTTTGCCCGTGATGCGGTTGGGATAGGCATAGAGAAAGCGCAGCCAGCGCAGGCCGTCTATGCGGGCGAGTGCGTCGAGCAGCTTGGCCAGACCGTCGCGCATGCCAAGGTCTTCGCCGTAGCAGGTGGTGTCCTGGCCGATGAGCGTGATCTCCTCCACTCCGCGGGCGACAAGCTGCTCGGCTTCGGCGACGACGGACTCGAATCGGCGCGAGCGGAACTTTCCGCGCAGGTTGGGAATGACGCAAAATGTGCACGGATGATCGCAGCCCTCGGCAATCTTGATGTAAGCCGAAGCGCGCGGCGTCGAGAGCAAGCGCGGCGTGGTCTCGTCATACAGATAGCTGGGCAGCATGTGCGATGCTCCCTGCCACGCGTCGCGGCGGAAGCGGCCGTGTGCCTCGCGATGATCGCCTTCGGGCCGGCTCTTGTGGGTTCCGGATTGCGCTTCCCTGCCCGGACGGACCTCCGCGTGCGTGCTGGTAAGAATCGTGAAGGGTGAAGGCGCAACGGTTTTAGGCGCTGGCGCAATGCCCGCGGCTTCGAGAATCGATTCAAGCTCGCCGGTGCCGATGACGGCGTCCACTTCGGGGATGTTCTTCTGGATTTCGTCGCGATAGCGCTCGACAAGGCAGCCGGCAACGATCAGCTTGCGCGCGCGGCCTTCGGTTTTGTGGCGGGCCATCTCGAGGATGGTGTCAACCGATTCCTGCTTTGCAGTGTCGATGAAGGAGCAGGTGTTGACGACGAGGATCTCGGCTTCTTCCGGCCGCGCGGTCAGGCGCGCGCCGGCGCGATCGAGCAGACCCATCATCACCTCGGAATCGACCAGGTTTTTGGGGCAGCCGAGAGACACGAATCCCACGACGGGGGAAGATTTTGGCGTGGTGTTGCTCACTTATCCATTGTAGTTGTAGCGGGAAGTTGTAGTTTTAGCGGCGAGTGAAGTAGAGAGAGAGTGGAAGAATGAAGGGGGCGGCGGGATGATTGCTCGGCATTGGCGTGGATGGACAAAGCCTGAAGACGCAGACGGTTACGAGGGGTTCCTCAAGAAAAAGGTTCTGCCTGGGCTTCTTTGTCCTTGAGTGTGAGGCATCGAGGTTTTATAGTCGCGCAACTTCCAGGAACAACTGCTGATGCCTAAATTGTGCTATTGCTCCGGCCAAGAGTGAGAACTAAAGTACTTGCGAATTAGTCCCAGGTTCCACGAGTGCTTTGGATTGCTCGTCGTGAACATTGGCTAGCACGATAACCGGCTGGATCGGGCCCAAGTTGCTATTAGAGCCGTTCTCCTGCCGTAGGAGGACACATGCTTCTCAACCTTCTCGAAATCAGCGTTATTGTAACTGCGGCAATCTATTTTATCTGGTGGCAAATCCGTGTTCGCCGCAGACGGACGGTTGCGTGGAACACGCTGGTCGCCAACCTGGGACCAAATCGGGGCGATATTGAATTAGCTAATCATCTCAATTGGAATAAAGATCTCTTTGCCATGCCGAAAGAAAAGTGGCAAAGCACGAATGTCGCGGAAGGCCTGTGGACAATGTATGAGAATGCGGGTGTAATGCTCGACATTGCCAATTATGCGGCCTTCAACAGCACCTTGACCGATCCTGAACTAATAGCGGCCCTGCGCCAAGACGCATTTCAGCTTCGCGTCCGGGTAGTAGTCGCTCTCTCGCAATGCGCTTGCGACCAGATGAATGAGAGCACTTACGCAATTGTTTCCCGCGCCACAGCGTACTATGCCGATATGGTGAAACGGACAGCCGAACTGGCGCAAGCCAATGGCAGGCCGCTGGCTCCTGGATTCGCAGCATCGATGTCGATGTGATCAATTCCTCTCTGGTGTGCAATCGTTCCGAGCGTCGGCGCGATGCGCTGGGCCACTTCAATAATCTGAAGTGGCCCTTCCTCTTTTGGCCCAATCTTGCGGCTGCAACCTGTTCGCTCCGAAGAAAACGGGTGTTGGAATTGACTCTCCCGAGAGCTCGGCGGAACTAAGCGACTCTTTCCGGTTGTTCCAGTGGGGCGAATCAGGTCCGTTGAGATTCCAATTCCGACTCCATCGACAGACACACTATGGACCTTTGTATCGCCGGCCTTTGGGTTGTCGGGGGCGGCCCTGAAGTTAGTCGTTCTTCCGCTTTAGCTTTCGCTGAATCTTGAACGGCTCCGACCTCTTCCTCGCTGCACTCATGTTTCCAAGGTTTCCATTTTCTGCCATTGCAGAGATTGGCCCCCTACGGCGGTGGCATGCCGCCGAGATAGCCTTCCGGCCGCGCGGGGGCACGGTTGAGCAGAGCGGTGAAGGCTGGATCGGGAAAGCGGCGAGCATAGGACGGTAGCCAGGAGATGTCCGACCCTTTGACGACACCGTTCTCCGGAGTGTCCTGCGGCACGCCCGACTTTTCTTCGAAGAAGTGGTTGTCGGCCAATCCGGCGACGGTGCGCGAGACGAGAAGATGAATCCGGGAATCGTCGTAAGCATAAAGGTCGTCGCCGTTGGCGGAGGCGAGCTCGGCCATGGTCACAAGCGGCGCGATTGCGAAGAGGTGATAGTGAAGGGCTCGCTGGCCGCGCGCCATCTCCAGCGGCAGCGTGCCGTCGGGCGCGATCTGGTCCACGCCGAATTTGTAGGTGCCGGCGCCCCAGTTGTAAAGGCTGCGGTCGTTTGCGGCGATTCCGGCAGCCATCACGGAAAAGCCCGCCCAATAGTAGTGGTTGTTGCGGCCGCTGCCCGCGCCCTTGTCATGCTCGGTGCCAAAATAGTCTTCCACCTGGCCGGCAACAGTTTTCATCCACGCTTGCAGAGCGGCGGTCTGCGCGGGAGTGACGCCGAGCTCGACCGCACCAGCAGGCCGCACCTTGAGCCATGCGACGGCGAGCGCGCCGATGGCCCAGTTCTGCACGTAGTAGGCCTGGTTCGAAGACATGCTGCCGGTCATGGCGTTGGCCTGAGCCTGCTGGACGAGAAGCTGCGCAACGCATGCCGCGGCTTCCTGGCTGCCGGTGCTCTGGTAATTGTCGGCCGCGTGTTCCGTCGCCTCTTCGATTGCCAGGAACGGCCTTGCCGCAGCTTGATACGCGGCGTGCCGCTTGGGATCGGTGATGGAGTGCTTTGCGTCAGAGTAATAGTCGTAGGCCACGATATCGTGCGGCAGCGCCGCCAATGTGGGGCAGTCGTATTTTGCGCTGGTGAGCGTGACCGGGTGCAGATCCCAGGGCGAGCGCAGGGATTGCGCCGCATGTTTGTCCGCGTGTTTGGCTGCGTGCACGGGCTTGGCCGCGGCGATGGCGCATAGGACACAAGCGAGAGATGCGAAGACGAGCGCCGCGGCGCGACGGCGAGCGGGCCGGAACAAATGCATGATATGACGCTCCATGGGGAAGAATGCCTGCTTGAAGGTCTAGCTATCTTTGCGGTAGAGCAAATCGCGCATGGCGCGGCGGCGGGCGGCGTTCACCTCGAGCTCGGCGCGGCGTTCGGCGTAATCGGTGGAGCGCTGCGGCACCGGCTCGGGTTCGCCTTCGGGTTCGCTGCACGACGGGCAGCGATTGGCGAAGCCCGGTTTGTCGGGTTTCAACTCAAATTCATCACCACAAATGACACAGGTTTTAATCGGAAAGGCCATAACGCAAATATAGTAACCAAAAATTGCCGCGAATGAGAGGCTGGCTGCGGTGGAAAAAAGCAGGGAACGAGGGACCAAGGGAACAAGGGAACGAGGGGACAAGGAAACAAGGGACCTAGGGAACCAGGGAACAAGGGAGCCGGTCCGCGGGTCCGCCCTTTGCGCAATGATGTCGCACAAAACGGTGGTGCAACCGCAACGCGCCTAATTCGTCAGTACGGCGCGGTAGCGGACCTTGCCCTTTTTCACCTTGGCGATGGCCTCGTTGGCGCTGGCCATGGGGAAGCGTTCGGTCATGGCCTTCACGCCATGGCGTGCGGCAACGTCAAGCATTTCGCGAATGCGGAACGGGCTGCCCACGGGGCTTCCGGCGATGGTGCGCAAGCCGGAGATGAGCGGAAAGGCGTGCACCGAGAGAGGCGACGGCGGTATGCCGACGAACCAGAAAGTTCCCTTGGGCCGCAGCATCTGAAGATATGCGCCCCAGTCCTGGTCGGCGTTGACGGTGCTCAGCAGAAAGTCGAGCGTGCCCGCTACTTCCTTCATGGCCTTCGATTCCCTGCTGTGTACGAAGTGATGCGCTCCGAGCGCGTGCGCGTCCGCCTCTTTGGCCAATGAAGTAGAAAAGGCGACGACTTGCGCGCCGAAGACGCGGGCGAACTGAATGGCGAGGTGGCCGAGGCCGCCAACGCCGACGACGCCGACACGGGACGAGGGGTTGACCCCATGCAGGCGCATCGGATTGTAGACGGTGATGCCGGCGCACAAAAGCGGGGCGGTCTGTTCGCTCTCAAGCACGTCGGGAATGGGGACTACGAAGCGCGCATTGGCGCGAACGAAATCGGCATATCCGCCGTGGCGGTGGACACAGGTGCCTTCCGACGTCGCGCAAAGATTCTCCTGCCCGCTCAGGCACCACTCGCACTGGCCGCAGGAGTTCGATTGCCAGCCGAGGCCGACGCGCTGCCCAATCTCGAGTGAACGAACTTCGCTGCCTAAGGCAGCCACCGTGCCCACAATTTCGTGCCCCGGAATAAACGGATAATGGCTGATGCCCCAATCGTTGGAGATCAGATGGATGTCGCTGTGCGAGATGCCGCAGTGCGTTATGGCAATCTCGACCTCCTGCGGGCCGAGTTTACCCGGATCATAGCGGAGGGTGAGAAGTTCCGCACCTGCCGCATGGGCCGCAAGACCTTGGAATTGAGCCATGTCTGCTCCGGAAACCTCAAATGAACAATTTAGCTACTGTACCGGAAGGGGTCCCCAAGTACCGGCACATATGGAGGGGAGGATCAATATTGCGTTGGCTCTAGTTTAACCCCCCGCCGGGCTCGATGTGCAGATTAAGGATCTGGAAGCCGCTGAGCACACCGCCGGCAGGCGCTTCGGCCGCAACCACGGCCGATTCCCCGTTCAGGCCGGCATTCTGCGCATTGCGGAGGGGCTCCAAGGCATTGGCGACGGAGAGCGGCAGGCTGGTCAGCGTCTCGCCGTGGAGTTCTCCCTGTGCTTCAGGAGCGAGCAGGCTGACATAAATGCGATCGGCGGGATGCTGCTCGCGCGCTTCGGTGAGAACCATCGCCAGGTCGGGCGGCTGCGCGGGAAGGCGGGGTTGGTTCAACGTACGGTCGAGTGTGGCGCCATCGGAGACGAGGATTCTGACATTGCCGGCGGGCAGCCGGGCCGGCAGCTTCATGGCGATGCGCACATTGCGCGCAGGCTGCTGCCACGGGCGCAGGGTCGCCTCCACTTCAATGGTGTCGCCCGCATGAACGATATCGGTCGAGATCAGGCGGGCCTGATCCAGCGTGACCTGAACGCTGCGCGGAACCGCCTGCACGTGCAGGCTGATCTCGCGGACCACGCCTTGGCGAGCGCTGTTTGAATACACTCGTGTGAATCGGTCGCCGGCCAGCAGCGTAGCCTGCATCGACGCGGGCGCAGGCTCGCCGGCCGACGCCCATACGTCAAGCGGGACAGGAGGGAAACCCGCGAGGTCGACGTTCCCTGTGATGTGGTAGCTGAGCGATTCGCTGCTCTCATTGCTTTGCAGCAGCGAATCGAGGAGCACGACCTGCATGGCAAGCGGGGTAAGCGAGGGCAGGTCGAGAATCTCAACGTTGACTTTATGCGGCCCGCCCGGCGCATCCAGCGCAACGTGCATGGGAATCATGTGCGCCTGCGCGCCCAGAACGCCGCGAATGGCGGACTCGCGGTCCTGGGTAAAGGCGCCGACGGTGGCGCCGGTGTTGATGATCTTGAATGCATCGAGGGGCGAGGCCAGCGTGGTAACCACCTCGGCGGTGGTCATGGGCAGCGAAACCGGACCCGCGCCCAGCACGGGATGTCCGCAGGCGAGCAGTTGCTTCGGGTCAATGTAGGTGACGGTGCAGGTGGCGGCAATCTCCAGATCGCCGCGAACAAGTTGCATGCTCACTGCCGATCCCGGCTCAAGCGAAGCGCGCGCAGCGGCGGGTGAAAGTGACGCCGCGGCATCGGTGCTGTCGGGCGCGGAGGAACCGGACCCGAATGCCGCCGCGCCACCCAGCGCTCCTCCTGCGGCCACCGGTTGCAGCGCGGTACCCGCCGTTTGCTGCTGCCAGAAGCGGATCGCCGCAGGCGCAAATCCGCTCATGATCAGTGGAGTCTCCAGCGGCTGAAAGGTCATATTTCCGGCGGAAAGCAAATTCACCGCATAGCTGGAATCGCCCGATGCCGAGGAGCCCAATGCGGAAGAGCCCGATCCCGACAAGGGGCTCTTTTCCAGGAGCGCGGTTTCGGCGTCTACCGGAGTCAGATCGGAGATCGGCATTTTTTGCACTTCGAGCATCTGCTCGATGGGTGTGATCCCCGCGATCGGGTCCTTGGTAAAAACACCGATGCGGTAGCTGATGGATCCGACCAGTTTGTTGCCGATGTAAACGGGGCTGCCGCTCATGCCGTCGACTACGCCCGTATATTCGGCCTTTGCGCCCTTCAGCTGCGCCAGGATCAGATCCTGGCCGGGCCCGCGCGCGCCGCGCAATATGCCGAGGATCTCGACCTGCATCGGTTCGGGCGTGGTTCCTTCAAATACGGTCCAGGCCGTGGCCATCAAGCCGCGGCGCACCTGGCTGAGCGGGAAAAAGCCGGAGTTTGGCGGCGGAACGGAGCCCGCGCGCACCGGCTCCGGCGCGGCCGCTGGCGGGTTGGCTGCAACCTCAGCGGATTGAGCGACCAACAAAGAAGAACACGACGCCGCAAGCACCGCTGCGACAAGCCAGGCGGCAGGCTTCTGTGCGCGATTGGTTCCCTTCGGGTGAGTTTCCACGTCTATTACTACTGTACAGCGAGCCTTGAGGCCGCTGCCTGATGCGAAGCGATTTGAGCCCTGGACCCTGGCGGAGAAGCCGAATGCACCCGCCAGTTTATGACGCGAATCGCGTATGCTTGTGAGCACGAGAGGATGTCATGTCAAAGCCTGATTTGAGCGCGAAATTTCCCCGCCGGTTCTTGCCCGGCGTGCTGTTTCTGGCTGGATTGGTGCTGGCGTCGGTGCCGCTTGGCCGCGCCCGGGGCCAGTCGCAACCGACGAACCAGCAGAATCAGCAAAGCCAGCAGCCTGCCGCGCAGCCTCAGCAGCCAGAGCAATCGACGCCCGAGGCCGGCGGACCCAGTGGCGATAACGGCGTGATTGCGCTGCCCAAGAAGAAAGAAAGCACCGAGGAACCGCCTGCGCCCGCGGCCCCGCCGGAGCCCAAGTTCAAGAATCCTGATAATTTTCCGACCACTTCGCTGCGCGTCGAAGTTCCCGAAGTGACGGTCGACGTAGGCGTGCTTCTGGAAAAGACCCACCAGTTTGTTCCCGGCCTCAAGCCTGACAACTTCCGCGTCTATGAAGACGGGGTGCTGCAGCACGTTGAGGGGTTCCGGCGGACCGAGGCGCCGATCACGGTCCTTCTGCTTTGCGAGTACGCCGCAAAGGGATTCTATTTCAGGGTGCAGATGCTGAATGCGGCGTGGGCGTTCACCCAGCAGTTGCGGCCACAGGACTATGTGGCCATGATGACGTTCGACCTGAATACGCACATCGTGAGCGACTTCACGCAGGACAAGCAGCAGATCCTCCAGGGCATCAACGAACTGGGCAACGAAGTGTGGATGCCCGCGGCGTTTCAGGAGACTGACATCTTCGATGCGCTGAACGAGTCGCTCGACCGGCTCTCACGCATCCAAGGGCAAAAGTACATTCTCCTGATTGGTACCGGCATCGATTCCATGTCGAAGCTTACGCTCGACCAGATGCTCAAGCGGGTGAAGGAAACGCGCGATACCACCATCTTTACCATCTCCACCGACGGATTTTTCGAGGCGATGACGGAAGGCTCGGGAGGCATGATGGGCGGCATGCGCGACATGACCTACCTGCAGGCCGACAACCAGATGAAGACCTTCTCTGACCTCACCGGCGGCATGCACTTTGCGCCACGGTTCGTGGGAGAAATGCCCGACGACATGAAAGCGATTAACGAAAACATTCGCGCAAAATATGAGCTTGTGTATCACCCCACCAACGCCAAGCAGGATGGAACGTGGCGAAAGATCCGCGTGGAGCTGGTGGATGCCGAGGGCAATCCGCTCCGCATGCAGGATGAGAAAAAGAAGCCGCTCAAATACCAGATTGTTGCGCGAGACGGCTACCGCGCGCGGCAGGAAGTGGAGTAAGCGATCGGCTCCCGTTTCGGAATGTGGTGCAATTTCGGATTCCGGCGCATCCCCCTGTGACTGCTGTCACCCTCACGCCATTCTATCGGCCACTATGATCGTTAACGATAAGGCTCTGATCCTCTCGAGCCCGCGAAGCTTCTGCGGGAATGAGGATTCAGGCCGTGCGAACCTTTCATACGTGGAGAAGAGAATGGGATTTGTTCCTTTGATGTGGGCATTGTGGGGCGCGGCGTTTTTCTTTATGACCGTCGTCAGTCTTTATTCATCACGTTTAGCCAGAAACGAAGAAGATCAGATCTTCCTTTCCGACTCGTCGAACCACGCGAAATCAGAGCAGAACGCAATCGCCGTGAGGATAGGAAAGATCCAGCCCCTGCGGCGGACAGCTTTCGTGCTTGCCGGAGCCATGACGATCGTTGTCCTGGGATATTACGTCCTCGACATGGTCCATCAGCTCAGGTAGACGGCTGTTCGCAGCTCGCGGACCTAGCGCAAAAGGTGCTTTGTAACAAGGCACGAGTTTCCTCGCGTCGAAATCGCCGCAAAATCAATGCGGGCTTTAGGCCCCGGTCCGCTGTCCCTGATCCTGACCGTGAAAATCGTCTTTTTCCCGAACCCGACTTCAGCCAACAGTCATTCCCGCATCCCGCCCTGCTCTTTCACGCCAGCGGGACGGCACACAATTCGAGTCTGCGGGTCACCAGAGACCCGCAAGAGCAATCATTCGTTCTATTGAAGAACGCGGAGCTGGACCAGGATGTCCCGAATGTAATACGCGATGACAAAGACCGTCATGGCTACTACCAGCCACCGGGCGATGCGTACCACCGGCTCGACCCTTGACGCCCTTGCTGCAATGACAGCCTGCTCTGCTTTTTCGTGCGCGAATGAGTCGTCGAGAAAGATCTGGTCCTCTTCGTTTTTAGTGATGCTGGACCTGTAGAGATACATAGCAGCCATGAAAATCACAAATGCGGACCAGATGATCCACATCAAAGGGACAAACGACATGATCCACCTCCGAACGATTTCCGGTCCCAGGAACCAGCGGGGTCGTAGGGAACTGCGGTCTCGCGGCCAGAGGGGCCCTTTGGCTGATTATCATAGCCCCGAAACGACAGGATTGGGAATGGGGGCCTCGGAATAACGGGTTTTGACCGTTTTTGGGCCCGTTTTTGAAAGGGCACGACTTCAAAGCCAGCGGTGAGCACAATCGAACAGTGCCGCAAAGTGCCCAGAATGAATGTGGGCTTCAGCCCCTGAAGGAATCACAACTTAGCGACTTTCCATTTCCCGGCGCATCTAAGGGATGTATCGGGAAGGGGGCTTGTGTCTACCCCCTTCAAACGGTACATTTAAAGGAAAGCAGTCCACGCTTAAGGGAGAAAATATGGCCACGACCACAACCACCGCTGCACCGACCCAGGAAACCGTAAAGAAGCCGCCTCTTGTGCTGTCCCCCACGGCGATTGCCAAGGTTCGTGAGATTATGGCCACCCAGGATCCGCTGCCCGCCGGGTTGCGCATCGGCGTGGTCGGCGGAGGCTGTTCCGGTTTCCAATACTCGATGGCCTTCGAAAACCAGGCCGGCATGATGGATAAAGTGTTCAATTTCGACGACCTAAAGGTATTCGTCGACGCCACATCGCTGATGTACCTGAATGGCTGCACGGTCGATTACGTTGAGACCCTTGAGGCCGCAGGCTTCAAGTTCGAGAACCCCCAGGTGAAGTCGACCTGCGGCTGCGGATCGTCGTTCAACGTGTAAAGACCGGGACCGAAGGAACAAGACAAAAAGGCCCGCCCGCGAGGGTGGGCCTTTTGTGTTTCTGGCCCCCGGGACGAAGGAGCCAGGTGCAAGACAATCACGAGTTGGCTGGCCGAAGCCAGAAACCATTCCATCAAGGTGTGTACTACACAGCAATTACTGGGATGGTCCGCCGCCTAAGCCCCTCCGAGTAGTCGACGATGGGCTCAGAATCCGACGAGACAGCATTATCTCTCCGTCGCCGACGGACTGACAGGAAAACTGGCGCAGGTTCTTTGTCGGGCGAAGGCTTGCTGAGAATCCGCAAATGTAATGCAGCCTATTGGTGGAAAGTTCGATAGTCGGAAAACGCACCCGCGCCGGTGCCGGAGATCGACCACACGCGCCACTTCCACTCACCTGCGGCAGTCGAGACCGAGCCTGCCGACAGCCGATCCGGCGTCGCATTGTTTTGAGTGGGCATGAAGTACAGCCAATCGTCGTTCTGGTATGCAAATTCCGCGATCTGTGTAACAACATTGCCCGATGGACTCGGCTGCCAAGTGAAGTTACCAAATCGCTGACCCGCATCCCGTACGGGAGCGTGGCCGTTTTCGGGAGAAAGCAACTGTGCCGGCGCTACGCCGGTCTCCTCCGCCGCGGACTCGTGCAAAAGCCTGGAGATTGCCGGGAACCGAAACAAGAAGGCACTGTTCCACATCGGGTTGGAGCTGGCAGCAAGAAGTCGCCACCCTGCACCCTGCTTGCGCAGCACCAGAAGGATCGGCATCTGTCCGACCAGCGGGCCATGCGCAAGCGATCTCGGAGGAGGCTGTTTATCGAAATCTTCGTGCTCAAACGTGGAAACCAGGGATACGAAGGCCAGGCGATCATTTCCCCAGGAGCCGCACGTCCTGGTTTCGCGCGCGTTCACTGAATCTCAGCGGGCGCCTTCTGTCGTCAGGCGATCCGCATCGTTATAGTCCTTCATCTCAGTAGGCGTGCGCAGGTAGGCATCGGCAATCTCCAGGGCCGCTTTCTGAAGTTCGGGAGGCACGGGAGTTTGCGCAGCAAACAACACATCGCAGTCAGGCGCCCGCAGCGCGAGGCGCCTGGCAGCTTCAGCGTGCTGCGAGGTTGAAATGAGGAACTGCCAGCCGCCCCGGGGTCCGGCCAAATCCTGCAGAGAGCCGTTGACCTGTATCAGGCTCTTGAGCACGTCTGGATCGGATGCAATTCCAACGCCCGGATGGTATGGCCCCCCTCCATGGATGCTGGCGGCGTTTTCAATGGCGATAATGTCCGGTTCCTGGTGCGCGGGGATCTGGAGAAGGCCGTGCAGCAGCTCAAACAGGAGCCGGGTAAGGGACTGTTCACGGGAGGCGTAAAGCTCCCGCTGGCGTTGGCGGAGCTGGGATTGATTGATGAGTACGAGTTCGTGGTGCATCCCAGGCTAGCGGGCCACGGGCCGACATTGTTCGCGGGGCTATCGAAGCATGTCGACTTGAGGCTCGTGAGCCGGCTGGAGTTCGGCTCGGGAGCGGTGGCGATGCGGTATGAGCCGAGAAGATAGCGATTGGCCTGTTAGCCCAAATCGGCCGCGGGCTGGAAGCTGAAAGCTGTTAGTTGTCTTTATTGCGGCGCTGAGGTGTCGGGCGGCATCGACGGCGAGCTGCCGAAGGTTGAGCCGGAGCCTGGACCGGTCCCTGTTCCGCCAGTGGTCGGGCTGGTGGTGGGACCGGAGTTACCGAAAGGGCTCGCGCCGACGGGACTGGTGGTGCTGCCGGCCGGCTGGCCGATGGCGCCGGTGTTGCCGCCGCCCATGGTCTGCATATCCGAGAGCGGGTCGTAGGTAAATTCCCACTCGTTGTAGTGATTCTTCTTCTTGTAAACCAGGATCGACTGCTTCGGGCTTGCGGGCTCAAAGCCAATGATGCCCGCGCCGCCAAAGGTTTGGCCGGTCAGGCCAGTGCCAGTCCCGGAATCGGAGCTTCCCGACGAGCCAGTACCCGATGGTGAGCTTCCCGTGGCGCCAAGCGTAGTGCCGGGCGTGCCGGAAGTCGGCGTCTGGCCGCTTCCTGAGTCGGATCCGCCGAAGATCGAGCCTCCGCCGCCGAACGAGCTGCCACTACCGCCAAAAGAGCTGCCGCTCCCGCCGAAGGCACTGCCACTGCCGCCGAAGGCGCTGCCGCTGCCGCCAAATGCGCTGCCGGTGGGATTTGTCATTCCCGGCGTGTTGTTGCCGCTGGGGCCGGTGCCGGCAATCGTTGAAGCGTTCCCGGCAAGAGGCTGGCCGAAGAATCCCATCGCCGTCGGAGTCTTGTTCTGGCCGAATGCGATCGACTTCCAATCGTCCTTGCCCGTCATCGGATCGATGTACTTCTTGCGCAGGAAGCGAATGTCGCTGGTCTTCACAAGCGCGTCCATGTTCGGCGGATAGGCCTTGAATTTGCGGTAGTAGAGTTGAACCGCTCGCCGGTATTGCATGCCGCGATGAAAGGTTTCCACCTCGCGGTCGCGCTGGATGGATTTGGCGATCTGCGGCGCAGCCACGGCAAGGGAGAGCACAAGAACGGCGAGAAGGAAAAGGGCGATCAGCAGCACATAGCCTTCTTCGCCGGGACGGGCGGCGTTTGGGGCGGCAATCGCAGCGTGGTCTCCCACCCTTGCTGCGTTTTCGCTTCGCGAATCCGCGGCAAGGATGGGGCAACCAGGTCTTACGCCGCACCGAATTGCCTTCGCTTGCATCATCGTCTGTTTCCCTGTTCCTAGTCCCTTGACCGCGTGGTCTCGTAACGTTCCTCGGACGTGTGCGGGTCTGGAGACCGGCGCTACATCCGGCGGTTACAAAATCATTCGGCTTCGGTACCAGTCCCTTCGTCCCTTAGTCCCTAATCCCTGCTTTTAAAACGCTGACAGCGTGAGCGTCTGCGTGTTGTTGTAGGCCAAGTCAGTCACTTCCACGTTCAGCGGATGGATGGCTCCCACTTTGTAGCGATGGTCGACAATATCGCCGGTCCGAGCCATGAAGATATCGTCGCCGTGGACGAAGAAGGCTTTCAAGGACTTGTTCTGAACATCCTGGGAGTAGCCGAAATATTTCAAGTCGATGGCCGGAGGCTGCGGCGGCGGTGGCGGCGTGTTCTGCGCAGTGGTATTTCCGTTGGGGCGAGCGGGCGCGATGGGCTGCGGAATCGGCGCGGGTGCGGAATCCGCGGAAAAAATGTTTCTGCCGCTGCCGGAGTACGCGACGTCCTCACTTTGCGCCAGCTTGTCAAAGTGAAGTGCGGGATCGATGTCGGCATTCGAGAGTTTTTGCGCCTCACTGCCCGCTGCCGCATTGCCGGCGCCGTTTGACGAATTGCGGTGCAGCGCTTGCGCCGGCGGACTGGTTGGCGCCGAGGGTCCCGCAAAGGTTTTGTACAACTCAACCCCGCCGACGCCGAGGACGATAACAAAGAGCACGACTACCAGGATGACTTGACGCTTGTTTTCCGTGCCGAGAGCGAGGGCCATGACTATTCGCCCTCCTTTGCGGCAGCGGATGCTTCAGGCGCGGCCTCAGGAGCAGATTCCCCGGCAGCCGGCGTCGATGGCAAACCGCTGGGCACGTTCTCAGGCCGCAGCCAGGTGGAGACGCGCAGGCGCAGGTTCACCAGTCCGCCCTGCTGGCCGGTCAACGACATGGCGCGGATGATGAAGAAAATCTTGTTGCGCTCAATGCCGTTGATGAAGCGCATGATGGCGGGGTACTCGCCGCTGATTCCCGCATCCATCGAAATCTCGGTGAGGTCTTCGCCCGGAGGGCCCTGCGAGAATTGCAAACGGGAGAGGCGCACGCCGGATGTAACCGCGAGACCACCAACGGTGGTGGAGATCGATGAGTAATCGGCTGGGATGCGCTTCTGGTAAAACTCGAGCATCTCGTTCCGAGTCTTATCCACGCGCTTGTCGAGGCCGCGCAGCGGAACCGTTTGCAATTCGAGCGCCTTCAATTGAATCTGCTTGCCGGCCAGAACATCGCCGGAGTCGCGGTTCATGTCGGCCCAGTCCATACCCAGGCGAATGGCAAGACCGGTGGCAACGATCAGCAATACGGCGAAGCCGACAAAGTGCCACGTCAGCGGAGAAGCGAGGCGCTCGCTCCAGGTCGCGGAAGATCCCTTTTCGCTCATTGCGGACCTCCGCTCGTTGGATTCTGGAAGTAGCGCCCAGTCGGTCCGGGTGTCGCACCGGCGTAGGGCTGGCGGCCCTTGCTCTGCGGCGCAGCGGGAGCAGGAGCCCGAGCCGGAGCGGGAAGCGGGGCTGGGGCCGGTGCCAGGTGTTTTGGTCTTTCAATGCCGGCCGGCACAGACATCTTCGCTTTGGCAGCGGCTTTAGCCGCAGCGCGCTCCGCGGCCACGCGTTCTTGGAGCGAGGGTGGGTTGTAGTCGGCCAGTAAGTCGAAGTCAAAGCGATTTGACGGGCTGATTGGTTCCTGGCGCTGCGCTGGGCCGCTGCTCGATTCGGCAGTTTCTCCCACGATGCGCGGCTGCAGGAATCGCCGCGAGCGCTCGAGGTTCGCGACCAGGTCGTCGGCGCGGTCACGCGGCCCCACCACGCGCACGTGCACGGTAATGTGGCCGTCCTTGTCGCGCAGCGGCTCAATGGCTGTCACCTGCACGCCGCCGGGCAGCACGGTCTCCATGGCTTCCATGGCCAGCGTCCAGGAGAACCCCTTCTCATCGAAGCGTTGGTTCAGAAACTCCGCTTGATTCAATAGTCGCGCGTTGTCAGGCCGGTTCATAAAGGCCTCGGCCGCCGTGCGCTCGCCCTGCACGCGCGCGATCTGGCCGTCGAGCGAGTGATCGCGGGCGCGTGCCGTCGCCGCCTCGCGGTCGAAGAGATGCAGTCCCAACAAAAAAAGCAGAGAGAGCACGGCCAGCACACCCATTCCAATCCGCAAGCGACGAAGGGCCGGCGCGAGATCGGCAAAGGGACGAGTGGCGAGATTGAGCGTGACGCGCATGTGCTAGCTCACCCCCGCCAATGCACCGTCAACGCCGGCAAAACTGATTTGGGGCAGCGCGGTCACCGCGCCTTCGTCGGGACGCGGAACCCAGTCGACCACGGAGAGGGCAGGATCGTTGACCGCGCGTGCGAAGTCGCCCAGGTCATGGATTCCCGCGTAATAGAGCTGGCGCGGCCGCGAGCCCAGCTTGTCTTCAAAATATGCCGCGGCCACGGCGATTCCCCGCTGAATGTCCATGGCGCGCTGGCGCGAGTCAGCAGCCAGGTCGATGGTGCGATAGAGAAGCAGGTCGCGGCCATTGGCGATGGAAGTCGTCATGACATGCGTGCTCAGATTGGCGGCCAGTATTGCTTCCATGGAGTCAGTCGCCTCAAGGGCGGCGAGGCTGGAAGGCAATACCGCGCCGGGTTCGCAGCCGGCGCTGCGAATTGCAGCTTCATACTCGGCGAGGATGGGACCCGGCATCACCGCGGCCAGCACCTTGCACTCGTTCTCGTCCTGCTTCAGGATCTGGTAGCCGAGGCCGGCGTGCTCCACATCAAATGGAATCATTTTGCGCAGGCGGAAGCGCACCACGGGGATGGCCTCGGCCGCCTTGGCAGGCATGGCGTCGAAGTCGAGGACAAACACGCGGACGAGGATGTCGGGCAGGACCAGCGTCACGGCCCGGCTGCGCGGGGAAACTTCGGCCACGGCGGAGCGGATGGCGGCGATGACGGCGTCGGGCGCGCGCAGGTTCGGCTCTTCGATGCCGGCAACCAGCGCGCCGGCCGGCAGCGGAACAAATGCGTACACATGTCCGCGGCCCGCGTCCGATTTGCCGCCGGAGCGCGCGGCAGCCAGTACGCCTTCCGGCGTAATCTCCACCGCAACCGGCGGACGTCCACCCGCCTTTGCCCCGCCTGAGTTTTTCCCGAAGATCGGACTCATCGCTTTCTTGTTTCCTCGTTCTCTTCCCTGTCTCTCTCGTTCCCTTGTTCGGTGTCTTATCGTGACGCCTCAATAAATGTAACCTTGTTGATCTCCTTGAGTGTAGTAACGCCGCGCCGCACGCGTTCGAGAGCCGATTCGCGCAGAAAACTCATGCCCTCTTTTTGCGCTTCCTTGCGGATCTCCGAAGTTGGCTTTTTGGCGAGAATGATTTCCCGGATGTTATCGGTGAGATCGAGCAGCTCGTGGATGGCGGTACGGCCGCGGTAGCCGGTGCCGCCGCACTCCATGCAGCCCGCGCCCTCGCGGAACTCAAAGCTGCGCCACTCCGCAGGATCCAAACCGCTGGCGGTCAGCGCCTCGTCGTCGTAATGCACGGTTCGTCCGCAGTATTCGCAGATGGTGCGCACCAGCCGCTGCGCCAGGATGCAGTTGAGCGCGGAGACAAAGTTGTACGCTTCCACGCCCATGTTCAGGAATCGGCCCAGCACATCCACCACGTTGTTGGCGTGCACAGTGGTGAATACAAGGTGGCCGGTGAGCGCGGAGTTGATGGCGATCTGCGCCGTCTCCTGGTCGCGGATCTCACCGACGAGAATCTTGTCCGGGTCGTGGCGCAGAATGGAGCGCAGCCCGCGCGCAAACGTCAGGCCTTTTTTCTCATTGACGGGAATCTGCGTGATGCCGCGAATCTGGTACTCCACCGGATCCTCGATGGTGATGATCTTGTCTTCGTCGCTCTTGATCTCGTTGAGCGCGGCATAAAGCGTCGTCGTTTTGCCCGAGCCGGTCGGCCCGGTGACCAGCACCATACCGTAAGGCTCGCGAATGTAGCGGCGGAAGCGGCGAAGGTCTTCGTCGGCAAAGCCCACTACGTCGAGCGTGAGGTGCTTGAACTTTTCGCTCATCGACTCTTTGTCGAGCACGCGGAGCACGGCGTTTTCGCCGTAAATGGTCGGCATGATGGAGACGCGGAAGTCGATCAGGCGGTTCTTGTAGCGCACGCGGAAGCGGCCGTCCTGCGGCACGCGCTTTTCGGCGATGTCGAGCTCGCTCATGATCTTGATGCGGCCGAGAATGGTTCCGTGATGCTCGTGGGCGATGGGCGCCATGGCTTCCTGCAGAACGCCGTCGATGCGGTACTTGACGTGCACCGAGTCGTCGTAGCTCTCGATGTGAATATCGGAGGCGCGGCGCTCGAGTGCGGTAAAGATGGTGGTGTCGACGAGGCGGATGATGGGGCTGATGTCTTCTTCGCTGGTGAGCTTCTCAATCGAGATGTTTTCGTCGGAGTTATCGTCGCCGGTGAGGACGTCGAAGGTGAGCCCCTCGCTGGCTTCATCCAGAACGCGCTGCGACTGCTCGGTCTTCTTGAGCACCTCGGTGATTTGCGAGAGCGTGGCCACGCGGGGCACGATGCGGCTGCCAAGCAGGCCCGAGATCTCATCGAGCACCATCAGGCGCGAAGGATCGCTGACGGCAATCACGAGCGCGTCAGGCGTCTGCTCAATAGGCACGAAGTTGTAGCGGAACATGAGCTCCACAGGCACGGTACGCAGCAGATCGTGCTGGATCTTGAAGTTCTTCAGGTCGACGAACTCGGCATGATAGCGCCGCGCCATCGCTTCAGCCTGGCCGCGCTCGTCCCCATTCAAGGGCGATGGCAGCGGCAATACAGTGGTTTGGGCCATGGGAAAAAACCCTCCTCGACTCCCGCGGTCACATCGCGGTTGCTTGCCCCATTGAAAAGATGGGCAGGTAAAGTGAGATCAAAATAAACACCACCACGCAGCCCATGACGATCAGGATTGCGGGCTCAATGAGTGCCAGCGCCGCGGCAAGCGCCGTGGCCACATCTTCCTCAAAAAACTCGGCCACGGAGTTGAGCATCTGAGGCAGCGCGCCGGTCTGCTCGCCCACGGTGATCATCTCCGAGGCCAGGCCGGGAAAGACCTTGGTTCGGGCCAGCGATTCGGCCAGGCTCTTGCCCTCACTTACAGTGCCGATCGAAGACTGCACCGCTTTGGATACGCGCCGCGAAGAGATGGACCTGGCCGCCGTCTCCAGCGAAGGCACCAGCGGCAGGCCGCCGGTGAGCAGCGTGGAAAGCGTGCGCGAGAAAAGCGCCACCTGGTACTTGGTCCAGATCTTGCCGAACACGGGCAGCTTGACGCGAACGCCGTCGATAAAGTCCCGACCGCGCTCGGTAATGGCAAACCGGTAACCCGCAACGGCAATAGTCAGCACGGCGAGAGCCAGCCACAGGATGTTGTGCTGCATGAATTTGCCAAAGTTCAACAGGTCGACGGTCAGGGCGGGCAGTTTGCTGCCAAGCTGATCGTAAAGCTGCGCAAACTGCGGCACCACAACGGTGATCATGAACGTGAGCAGGCCGCAAACCAGCGTAAGCAGCACGCAGGGATAGATGAGCGAGCCGATCAACTTTTTACGCAGAGCGAGCGCCACCTTCTGAAAGTTCACGTAGCGTTCGAGAACCTCGGGCAGATTGCCCGATCGCTCGCCGGCCAGAAGCGTGGTGGTGTACATGAGCGGAAATCCGCTTTGGGCCTCGAAAGCAGCCGAAAGCGCTTCGCCGCGCTTCACGCGTGTGGAAACGTCTTCGATCTGGCTTGAAAACGCGGCGTTCTTCTGGATCTTGCCCAGCATCTGGATGGAGCCCAGAATGGGAAGGCCGGCGCGGATCAGCGTCAGGAATTGCTGGTTAAAGATAAGAAACGGCTCAAGCTTGACCTTGCGGTGACGGCCAAGGCCGAGGCCGCCGCGGGCGCGAACGGAATAAACGTGGTAGCCGGCGTGCGAGAAGCGGGCGCGCAACTCCTCAGCCGTGGCCGCGGTTTGCACCTGCTCCTGTACGTGGCCACGCTCATCAGCCAGCTTGATGACGAACTCTGCCATTTGCGCGTTCTCCGGTCCCGCATGGTGGGCGCGGCCCGGAAGTCCTGCTCCTGCTTCAGGGTAACAGTTCTTATCTGCAAGATAGACGATCCAAAGAGGCCGGACGTTCGAGAAGGCATAGGCGGCGCGGATACCCCGTGCCCGGATTCCAAATTAAAGCCGTCCGACGGGCCTGTATGCTGATTTCATTCGGGGTTCGGGCCCGGGAGGAGCCGGATCGTCATGGACTGGGTTCTACAACGCGGCCGCCAAACGGAAGCCACAGTCGAGCCTGCCGCCGGGGCCAGAAATCTTCTGCATCAGAGCAGGCTGATCTGGGCAAGCATCCGGCGTCAATGGCGGGCAGCCCTCGCCGCCCTTGGCCTCTGCGCCGTCGGCGTCGCCCTTGTGGCCGGCACCCACGCCCGGCATCACGCAGACGTCGTTGTGCCGTATCCGCACGAGCTGGCGCGGGTAAATTTTGCCGTCGCCGGCGATGTGATTCCGCACGAAGCCGTCAGGCAGGCGGCAGCAGCAGCCGCTGAAGGCGAGCAGGGCTGGGCAGCGCTTTTCAGCGACGTAGCAGACGTGTTTGAGGGCGCGAACTTCGGCTTTGTGAACCTGGAAACGCCCGTTGCGCCGGAGCACTCGCACGGGACCAAGGCGTTTATGTTCGACGCGCCGGTCGCGCTGCCCGAGGCGCTCAAGGCCAGCGGCATCCGGATCGTTTCGTTCGCCAACAATCACGTATATGACCAAGGCTGGGGCGGATTTGCCGAGAGCCGCGAACACCTGAAGGATACGGGCCTGCTGATGGCGGGAACATCGGACAACACCGCAACGGCGTGGGAACCGGTGATTACCGAGGCCAATGGCATCAAGGTAGGCTGGCTGGGCATGACGCGCTGGCTCAACGGCAACCGCAACCCGGACAAAGATGATCAGCCGCACGTGAATTTCTTTCCGTATCCCGGCGAGGCCAACGGCGCTCCCGGCGCGGACGAAGCAAAGGTGCTGGCCGCGATCAAGGCGGCGCGGGCGCAGTGCGACATGCTGGTGGTGAGCGTGCACTGGGGCATTGAATACGCGACGGCGCCGCGGCCCGAGGACGTTGACCTGGCGCACAAGATGATGGAGGCGGGAGCTAGCGTGATTGTGGGCGCGCATCCCCACGTGCTGCAGCCGATCGAGACATACAAGACGCAGGACGGCCGCAACACCATCATCTTTTATTCGCTCGGAAATTTTTTGTCGAACCAGTCGCGCACCTATGTCGACGGGCTCAATCCGGATTCGAATGGCGATCCGCGAGACGAGCTGATTGCGCTGTTCTCCGCCGTGCGCGATGACTACGGGCCGGCGGGCATTCGCGTGGACCTGGGGCATGTGGGCGTGCTGCCGGTGTGGGAAGAAAATAACCGTAATGAAGTTGCGGCGGGCCGTGAGAAGACACCGGCCATCAAGCCGATCCTGATTGACCGGGAAATTCCGTTGCTGCAAGCGAGGCTTGACGCGCTCGACAAGATCGCAGGGCAGGGCGGCGCAAATCTTCCCGCGCCGGGACAAGCGGGCTCCGGACTGACCGACGAGCAGAAGAAGGAATTCATCGCGGTGACGGAGAAGCTGAAGCTGCTGACCGACCGGCGAGACCAGATCTTGGCGCGAGTTGGCGACGATTACGTGATGGCTCCGCCGAAGTTACCGGCGAAACCATAAGACAGCGCGCGCGGCCATCATGCAGACGGACCAACCAGAGCGGAATCAGGAGCGAGGGCGGCTGGCGGCCTGGCTGGAGCCGATCCTCGAAGTCCTGATGATCCCGGTGCTCGCCATCGGCGCCTGCCTGGCGATTCCCTTTGGATTTCTCTGGCGATGGATGCGGCAGCACCGCGAGCACAAATTCAGAATGCTGATGAAGTCGCGCGGCAGGCTCGTCACCTGGCAGGAGTTGCTGCGCGCCATGCACGAGGAGGGCGGCACCTGCATCGAAGAGCGTTTTTCACCCAAGGGCCCGGTGCGCTTCTGGTGGACGCGCGAGGACGTGCACCAGGAATCTCCTTACGAAATCATCGACTGGTTCACCATGCGCAAGGGCCGCGGTGCGGAGCCATTCATTCGCTGGTGTCGCGAGCGCTATACCAGCGCGGATGGTGGCAGCGCGGTGCTGGTGGATGCGCCGTTTGTGCCCAAGAGGGAGATCTACGCGCTCTGGGCGGAGTGCAGGTCTGAGGCGACCGCGGCGCGCTGGGTAGAAGTAGCGCCACCCGAAATCGTGCCCCACAAGCCCGGTCAGTAACCGTTGGCGACGAGCCACTCGGCCGTGAGCTCGAACTCCGGCTTCTTCGCAGATTGCATCTGCATCGCAGCAAGCTTCACCAGCACATCGGCCTCGATATTCATAGGCGCGCCCACGGTGAGCGTGTGCAGATTGGTGCGCCAGTACGTGAGCGGCAGAATGGCGATGGCGATCTCTTCGTCCTCGACTGCCGCGATGGTCAGGCTGATGCCCTCGACCGCAACCGAGCCCTTGTGCACCATCCACTGGCGAAGGTTCTCGGGCACGCGGACCTTGAGCGTCCAGTCGGTGGTCTGCCGGTCGAACTGCGGGCTCGATTCCGGGATGACGGGATCGAGCGCGGTCATCACGCCGGTGCCATCAACGTGGCCTTGCACGATGTGGCCTCCGAGCGGGCTGCCGGCGGCGGTCGGCAATTCGAGATTGACGCGAGCGCCGGGAGCGAGCGAGCCGAGAGAAGTACGGTCAAGCGTCTCCTGCGCAAGATCGGCGTGAAAGAAAGTGGGGTCGGGATCAAGCGCCGTCAGGCACACGCCCGAGACGCCAAGCGAGTCGCCTTCACGCAGCCGCCAGGCGATGCCGGGTGCTTCCACAGTGATGCGGCGAACGCCGCCGCGATCCGTAAGGCCGACGAGAGTGCCGGTCTGCTCGATGATTCCGGTGAACATGGAATGATTCTAGGTAGCGAGGGAGCAAGGGGACAAGGGACGTAGGAACCAGGGACCAGGGGAAAGGGGCTGGAAAATCGCGCGGCATCACAGCCGCAGCGGATCCGGCAATGCTAAACTTCTCGCCCAAATGATCGTTCGAAGATTGGTAGGTCGCCAGATTCTAGGCTGGGCGGCGGTTGCCTTTTCCACGGGCATCGCCTGTTTCTGGGCATTTTGGGGCGTCAACGAGAACTTTCATGAGGGCTGGTATTCCAGGAGTGTCTGGCAAAATCTGGCGTTGATGCTGGTGCAATACCTGGCCCCGATGCTGCTGGTGATGGCGGTGAGCGCGGTGGCGCTGCGCTGGCCGCGCTTGGCGTTCCCGTTGTTGCTGGCTGCGGCACTGGCGGCAGCGTGGTTCTTCCGGCGCGCCCACGCCGCGGCGATTTTCCTTGTGCTTCCCGTGGTCGCCCTGGGAGTGCTCTATCACTTCGGCCGGCCCGCGCCCCGCCGTTGGGCGTGGCGATGCCTCATCCTTCTGCCGCTTCTTACAGCAGTGGGGTTCGGCGTTTATCCCGGCTGGCTTGCCGTGCATCGCTTCGACGACGGCAACTATGGCATGCGCCTCATCGATGGCAACGGCCTTACGCTGGTTTGGGCGCCCGAAGGTCCCGGCTGGCCTGAGAACGGTGTCTCGTGGTACCAGGCAGCGGAGACCTGCGCGCATTTAACTGCGAATGGAAAGACCCTTGCCCCTTCGCCGCAGAACCTGTGGCGCCTGCCGACGGTCGATGAAGCCGTTCGGTCGCTGGTGTTTCGCGGAGCCAATGCAGGAGGCGTGTGGAATCCGGATTCGCATCGCGCGCATTACCGGACGACGCCGGACAAGGATTCGCCGCTGTGGAAGGTGCATTCACAGGTGATTTATTGGTGGACGAGCACGGAGGAGGGCGAGAGTCGAGCGTATTACATCACGAATAACGGCTACGTTCAGGTAGTTCCCAAGAAAATCAGGCCGGGCTATCTGGCCTATCGTTGCGTAACTGAACCGCAGATATCAAATTCGCACTAGTGTGGCGCATCACGGATTCCGGCGGTTTTTGAAGGGCCGCGGAGCAGGCGTCAGATGGATAGCGCCAGGCTTGCGAAGCACGGGGCTAAACAAATTCACCGTCGCGAACGCCTGCGGCGCGGGAAATTTTGGGGTTTGCGCGATACCATAAATGTGCGCCGCGGCGCGCGCATGCGGCGAAACCAATGTCTGGCAGGAAAAAATCCGCGAAGATTCTCAAATGCCCTACGTGCGGGATGATTGTCCGCCTTAAGGACGAGGACTTCCCTTTCTGCAGCGACCGCTGCCGCAAGATCGATCTCGGCAAATGGGCGATGGGCGCGTACAAGATCAGCTCGCCCGTTCTCGATCCTGAAGTGCTTGAAGATTTGGGCGGCGCAGGCAGGAACCGAGACGGCGGGCGCGGCGGAGACTCGGATGAGCACTGAGGTCTCGCCCGAGCCGTCTCTCGAAGAAAAGCGCGGAAGGACGCACTGGGCGTTTGCGGTGGCCACGTTCTTTGGCGCGGGGTACCTCAAGCCCGGACCCGGCACCTGGGGCTCAGTTGCTGCTGCGCTTTTGTGGATCGCAACGGCCTGGTGGTTTCGTCTCTCGCACAACGGGCTGCTGCTGGCTCTAGTTGTCGGAATTGCCGTGGCGCTGGCCCTGGGCGTTCCCGCGGCGACCATCGCCGAGCGCGAAAGCGGAGGCCACGATCCGGGGTTTGTGGTCATCGATGAAGTCATCGGTCAATGGGTGGCGCTGCTCTTTTGCCCGGCGGACTGGGCTCACGGCCTGATCGCGCTGATCCTTTTCCGACTGTTCGATATCACCAAGCCGTTCCCCGTGCGGCGGCTGGAGCGGCTGCCCGGCGGGTGGGGCATTGTTTTCGACGATGTGGGCGCCGGCTTGTATGCTTTGGTTATAGCGTCGTTGCTTCGCATCTGGATATAACAGGGTCACGTATGGCGTACATCCCCCCGCAATCCGCGCCTGGAACCGCCCCGCTGCCGCGCGTGGACGATGTGGTTCCTGCCGCGGCATTGCCGCTGGGCGAAGTGGAGCTGAAGGGCGTGTATCTCGGCCCCAACGGTTTCGGTTTGCCCGATGTAAAGGTCGACGGCGAATCGGCGCATGTGTTGATGAGCCGGCCCACGCGTCTTGCCTTCCGTGTTCCCGAGAACGCCTCCACGGGCCTGATTGAGGTGCGCACGCCGGCCGGCGCCGCGAATGCTGCAGCCGTGCGCGTGGCCCGCCAACTTGCCGACGAACTGCATCCGGTGACCAGCCCAGCGGTCAGCCGGTCGGGGATGGTTTACGCGACGATTTCCGGCTCGCGCGGAAAGCAGACGCCCGTCTCGGTGATGCGGGTGAGCCCTGACGGACGCTCCACGCCGTTCGTTACCGGAATCCTGAACGCGACCGGGCTGGCTTTCAATCCCGACGGCGACCTGTTTGTGAGTTCCCGCGCCGAAGGCAATGTGTACCGGGTGGACGCGGCGGGCGATTACTCGGTCTACGCCGAAGGCATGGGCGTTGCCACGGGAGCGGCCTTCGACGCCGAGGGCAACCTGTTTGTGGGTGACCGCAGCGGCACCATCTTCAAGATCAATACGCAGCGGCAGATTTTTGTGCACGCCACGCTCGAACCGAGCGTGAGCGCCTATCACCTGGCCGTGAATGCCGCCGGCACGCTGTTCGTTACCGCGCCGTCGCTCTCTTCGAACGAGGCAATCTGGGCCATTGAACCGAACGGTGACATACGTGAGTGGTATCGCGGCCTCGGGCGCCCGCAGGGGATGGCCGTCTCGCGCGAGGGCCACATTTATCTTGCTGCCTGCCTGCGTGGGCGGCATGGGCTGGTGCGTGTAACGGCAAAGGGCGAGGCGACGCTGGTCCTGTCTGGAAGCGGCCTGGTGGGCGTGGCCTTCTCTCCTCTTGGAACAGTAATCCTGGCCACTAACGACGCCGTTTATGATGTGGACTTGGGAGTTGAAGGGCTGAAGCTGTATTGAGACCACAGCTTTCAGCAGTCAGCTCTCAGCTTTCAGCTTCCCGATCCAAGAACATTTTCCGCTGGCGCATCACGCCTTTGAGGCTAAACGTGACGCGCGCGCTTGCAAAATCCTGGCTGAAGGCTGAAAGCTAAGAGCTGAAAGCTGCTTCTATGAAATGCGAGATCATTGCCGTCGGCTCCGAGATGCTCACTCCCTTTCGCCAGGACACCAACTCTCTCTACATCACGGAGAAGCTGAATGAACTCGGCGTTGCGGTCGCATTCAAGACCATCGTCGGCGACCGGCGCAAAGACTTGGTGAACGCTCTTCGCACGGCGCTGGTCCGCGTCGACATTCTGATTGTGATGGGCGGACTGGGACCGACCGAAGACGACCTGACCCGCGAAGCTGCGGCGGAAGTGCTTTCGATCGCACTGCGCCGCGACGCTACACAGGTTGCTGCGCTGCACGCCCGGGCCGCCAGCTGGCGGATTCCGATGCCGCAGAACAACCTGAAGCAGGCCGAGGTGCTGCAAGGCGCAACGCTGCTGCCCAACCTGAATGGCAGCGCGCCGGGCCAGTGGCTCGACACCGCTTTCGAAGGCTATCGCAAGCTCATCGCGCTGCTTCCCGGCCCGCCGCATGAGTGCAGACCGCTGTTCGACGCAGAATGCGTGCCGCGCCTGCGCGAAGTTGTACCCGAGCGCTCGATCGCCGTGCGGACGTTGAAGGCGGCCATGATTCCCGAGTCGCAGGCCGACAAGCTTCTGGCTCCGATCTACACGACCTATGCCGACGTGGAAACCACGCTGCTGGCGCATGCCGGCGATCTGCAAATCACGCTCATCTGCTCCAAACCGACGGCCGAGGCGGCGCAAAGGCGCGTGGATGAGCTGGCGGAGCGGGTGGAAGAGGCGCTGGAAGATTGGCTCTACTCTTCGCAGGGGGATTCGCTGGAGCAGATTGTTCTGTACTATCTCGGCCTGCGACAGGCGACGCTGGCCGTGGCGGAAAGCTGCACCGGCGGCTTGATCGCGCAGCGCATCACGTCGGTTCCCGGCGCGTCGCGGGCGTTTGTTGGCGGCGTGGTGGTTTACACCGATGCGCTCAAGACATCCATGGCCGGGGTTTCGGAGGAGTTGATCGCGAAGCACGGCGCGGTGTCGGCGGAGGTGGCGAAAGCCCTGGCGGATGGAATCAGGGCGCGGACTGGCGCCGTGGTGGGATTGGGAGTGACAGGGATCGCCGGCCCTACGGGAGCGACAGAATCAAAGCCGGTGGGGCTGGTGCACATCGCAGTGTCGGATGCGCAGGGAGTGGATGCCATGGAGCGCACCTTCCGCGGCGATCGCACCCGCATCCGCGAGTGGGCCGCGCAGCAGGCGCTTGACCTGCTTCGTCGCAGATTGATGTAGCACGAACCCACCCAAGCAAAGCTCCGATCCACCCCACGGACATGAACCTGTCCGTGGGGACCCGGGGATGGGGCACCCGCGGAAGAACGAAGGTCGAGCCGGCGAAGACACGACTCCCTTCGACTTGTTATCGCGCCTCAACTTCAGCAATCTTGATGCGTCTACTTCGCGCTGACAGGCTTGTAGCCCGAGGTCGCCGCCTTCTTGAACGCCGCCAGTCCCTCCTCTGCGCTAATGAGGGGCGTGGTCTTCACCGTCTTGCACGAACCGCCGGCGGAGATGGCGAGGGCAAAGGCCGCCGCGCTCAGGTTATTGGGCATATCGACGACTACGATGGTGTCGTAATCGCCGAACGACAGCCAGGCTCCGGCTACTTTCCCGCCGAGCTTTTCGACCACTTTGCCAACCGCCTCGGCGCGATTCTGCGGCTTTGCGATCAATGCACTCAATGCTTCAGCAGTGTAGGAAACCTGCACAAGATAACTTGGCATGGGACTCACCTCACACAGGGAAATTTCTTCTTGGGGCCGAAGTGGACCAAGTATACATCGGGCTGCGCGCGATTGGCGCGGGAACCTTCTCAGTGTTGGGAACAACATTACTCCGCTCCGGCTTAGGTTGGTGCACCGGAGCGGTGTCATGTGGCGTGGCGACTTGCGGCGGCTACTGGTACACGCCCGCCTTCTTGAAGTCGCCGCCTTTCACGATGGAGATGGTGGCTGGAGCGACATGGCGCTTGAACGCTGCGTTCACCTGCTCAGTCGTCAATGCAGCCACAGCCGCCTCCTGCTTTGCATCCCAGTCCATGGTGCGGCCCCAGCGCTCCTGGCCGATCAGAATATAAGCGAGAGTGCCTTCGTCGGCACGGCTCACAGACTCATTGTCGAGCCACATCTTCTTGGCTTTTGTCACTTCGTCGTCGGTAAAGACTGCTTTGAGCGCCTGGGCCAGTTCTTCGTTGAAATCAGCTTCGACTTTGGGAGTGTTTTGCGGCGCCGCTATGGCGCTGCCTGCAAATTCGCCGCCATCGTCTTTGGTGGGAATCTGGAAGTACGCGCCCGCGCCGTAACTGAGCCCATCCTTTACGCGGATGCGCTGGAAGAGCCGCGAGTTCGGTGTGCCGCCAAAGATCATGCCTGCGATAGTGAGCGCCGCATAATCGGGATCGTCGTCGTTGATTTTCATGGGGGCTCCGGCGAGGAAGAGTGCGTTCTGCTTGTCCGGAGTTTCGATCTTACTGTTTACCGCATCGACCGGGGCATACATGCGCCTGATGCGCTCGTAACGGCTGGCGCTCTTCCAGTCACCGAACATCTCGGTGACCAACTTGCGCACCTGCGCCGGATCGAACTGACCGCTAACTACAATCTCGCCCTCGCCGACGCCATAAAACTGCGCATAGAACTGCTTCACGTCGTCGAGTTTGACCGCTTTGAGTCCTTCGATCTGTTCATCAATGGTTTCCACGTACCGCGGATCGCCGGGCTTGTACTCTGAATTCAAGTGCCGGTTCATTTGAATGTAGGCCAGCGTGGTGGGCTCGGTTTTGCCGCTCTCGGCCGACTGAATGCGCTGGGTGCGAACCTGCTCAAACTCCGCTTCAGGGAATGTGGAATCGCGCATCAACTCGCGTGCCAGGCGCAGCGAATCGGGCAGGTTGACCGCGAGCGTGCGGATATTCGCCGAAGCAGAACTGACCCCACCTGACACGTTGATCTGCGCCTTCAGCCGGTCGGTTTCATCCTGAATTTGCTGGCGATTCATCGTCCTGGTTCCGCGCATGAGCATTGCGCCCGTCATGGCTCCAGTCTCGGACTTGCCGAAAAGCGCTTTCTCATCGCCAAATCGAATGTTGATGATGGCCGTAACCACGCCGCCACGGGTCTTTTTGGGGAACATCACCAACTTAAGCCCGTTGGGCAGCGTGTCGCGGATCAGGCGCGCTTCGATATTCTTGGGAGTGGGATCGAACACCTCGCCCTGCTGAACAGCCGGCCCTCCCACATAGCCCTTGAAACGATCCGCATCGTCGGGAGTAGCAGGAATCTCAGCGCGATCGAGCGCGGTGGTCGGAATGAATTCGCCCAGCGTGCGATTGGACGATTTCAAATATGCCTTTGCCACGCGCGTCACATCCTCCGGCGTCACTTTGCCGATCTCGTCGCGCTTGAGAAAAAGTATTCGCCAGTCGCCGTCGCCGATGAAGGAACCGAGGCTCAAGGCGACATTCTGCGAATTCGCCAGCAAGAGTTCGTTGTTCTTGAGCAGGCGCGCTTTGGCGCGGTCCACCTCCTCCTGCGTTGGCGGATCGCCGGCAAAGCCCTCGATTGTCTTGAGCAGAATCTGCTGCGCATCGTCGATGGACTGTTCGGGCTTGAGGTCCACGTGAGCCTGCGCGAATCCCGGATCGTGCATCTCATTCAGGCTCATGTTGGCAGAGGTGGCCTTGCCGGTATCCACGAGCGCTTTATACAGCCGGCCGGTCTGTGACTCACCCAGAATTGAGGCCATCACCTCCAGCGGCGCGATATCGGGATGCAGCGCAGCGGGAATGTGGTAGACAACCAGGATTTCCTGGAGATTGCCCACCCGGCGCAGCATGACCGAACGCTCGCCTTCCTGCGTCGGCTCCTGAGCATAGGGTTGCGTCAGCACGCGATCCGGCTTGGGAATCGCACCAATGGTATCGGCCACCATCGCCAGCGCTTTCGATTCATCAAACTGGCCGGCGATGACGAGATCAGCATCGTCTGGTTCGTAATATTTTTTGTAGAAAGTCGCCAGATTTGCGATGGGCACACGCTCAACGTCGGTGCGGTTGCCGATCACACTCCTTCCGTATGGATGAAAGTTGTAGGCGGCTGCGAGAACACGTTTATAGAGCACGGCCTGCGGAAAATTCTCGCCGGCTTCCATCTCATTGCGGACCACCGGCATCTCGGTTGTGAGATCGTTTCCGAGCATGGTCATGTTCACCATGCGGTCGGCTTCAAGGCCCAGCGCCCAGCGCAGATTGTCGTCGCTCGAATTCAGTATTTCGAAGTACATCGTTCGGTCTTCTGAGGTGGTGCCGTTAAAGTACCCGCCGCCAGCTCGATCGGTCAGTTCCTTGAAGATCACGCGGCCTGAGGTTGTGGTCTTGAAGCACATGTGCTCGAGCAGGTGAGCCATGCCGGTTTCTCCGGGGCCCTCGTTGCGCGAGCCGACCCGGTAGACAACGTTGACTGTGATCTTGGGCTTCGAATCGTCGGGAAACAGCAAAACATGCAGGCCGTTGGGGTACGCGTACTCCGTGATGCCTTCAATGGAGGCCACTTTCTGAACGCCCGGCGGGAGGGTTTGGGCAAGAATCGCTGCGGTGAGAACGATGAAGGCGGCAAAGATTGCAGTCAACCTTGATAGACGCATGAGGCCCTGCCTTTCAATTTCGATCGAGATTCTATGCGATTAGACGCGCACGGCGAGTTTTCGCTCGTCGTGCAAGTTGGAGAGAAGGTGCGCCGGAATTATACCGCCGCAGCTCATTTGCTACACTGCTCTTTGCGTTGGCTCGGCAACCGCCGCAGATTCTACAGGAGATTCGATGCCAGTCGTTGAGCTCGCGGACGTGACCAAGTCCTACGAGAGCAAGGTCGCCGTCCGAGATCTGAGCCTCTCAATCGAAGCCGGCCAGATGTTCGGCTTGCTGGGCCCCAATGGAGCCGGCAAAACCAGCTCCATCCGCATGATGATGGGGATCACGCTTCCCGATTCCGGCCACATCAACCTGTTTGAGAAGCCATTTGACCGCAGGAACCTCGACCGCGTGGGCTACCTGCCCGAGGAACGCGGGCTCTATAAAAAGATGAAGGTGCTCGATCAACTGGTTTTTCTCGGCGAACTGCACGGCATCGGGCGGGAAGACGCACGCAAGCGCGCCCGGGAGTGGGCCTCGCGCATGGAAATCTCCGACTCGCTCGAGAGAAAAACGCAGGAGCTTTCCAAAGGCATGCAGCAGAAGATTCAATTTATCGCCACGCTGCTGCACGATCCCGGCCTGGTGGTGATGGATGAGCCGTTCAGCGGACTCGATCCGGTGAATACCACGCTGCTGCAGGACGCGCTGCTGGAACTGAAGTCGCGCGGCAAGGCGATTCTGTTTTCGACGCATCGCATGGACCAGGTGGAAAAGCTGTGCGACGCCATCTGCCTCATCAACAACGGTGAGGCCGTGCTCAGCGGCAGGATGCGCGAGATAAAGAGCCGCTACGAACGCAACCACGTGATTGTGGAGTTTGAGGGCAGCGCGGAATTTCTGAAAAGCGACGAGATCGCCGAAGCGAATAACTACTCCGGCCACGCCGAAATCAAGCTGAAGCCGCACGGCGACGCGCAGAAACTTTTGCACGAGGCGGCTTCGATGGCGACGATCTATCGCTTCGAGCTGGTCGAGCCGTCGCTGGAGGAGATCTTCATCGAGACGGTGGGAGGCAAGGCCGATGCGTAACATGCTTCTGATCGCGAAGCGGGAATACCTGGAACAGATCCGCGGCCGCTCCTTCCGCATCTCCACCGTATTGGTGCCGGTGATTCTGATTGGCCTTCTGAGCGTGAGCGCCTTCACCGGCCGCAGAATGGGCACGGGCAAGCACATCGTGATTGCGGCTGACAATCCGACGCTGGCAACCGACGTCCGCAGCAATCTGCTCAACAACAGGCGCGCGCACGATACCGTCGACGTGGTGGCGCCGTTCACCGCGCAGGATCGCGCAAACCTGCTCGCGCGCATCGAAAACAAATCCGTCAATGGTGTGCTCATCATTGAGAACTCCGCAAGCAGCAAGCCGCAGGTGACGTATATCTCGGAATCCTCGGGCGACCTGATGGATACCTCGGAGCTCGACGATGCCGTCAACAACGGCCTTATCAACCTGAGGCTGACACAGCAGGGATTGACGGCGGAGGAGGTGGAAGCGCTGTTGAAAACCGTCCGCATCGAGACGCTGCAAATCTCAAGCAAAGGGAAGACGGGCAAGAGCCAGGGCATGGCGCCTTTCTACAAGGCCATGCTGATGACGTTTTTGATGACGATGCCGATTCTTCTTTACGGGTTCGACATGGCGCGGTCGATTGTGGAGGAAAAAAGCTCGCGCATCTTCGAGGTGATGCTCGCCGTGGCGCGGCCCGATGACATGCTCACGGGAAAGCTGCTCGGCGTGGGCGCCGTGGGGTTGACGCAGATCGGCATCTGGATCGCTGCGGGCGTGCTGCTAAGCGGCTCGGCCCTGCTTGAGCCGGTGCTGCGCGGCGACATCAAGCTGCATTTCAAGCTGGTTGAAGCCATTCTCCTTCCCATTTACTTTGTTCTCGGCTTCTTCCTCTACAGCGCGTTTTTCTCGGGGCTGGCAGCGACGTGTGAGACTGCGCAGGATCTGCAGATGTACCTCTCGCTGGCCGTCATCCCCACTTGGACGAGCTTTGCCATCCTGCCTTTCCTGCTCAACAATCCCAACTCGCCATGGGTCGCGGCAGCTTCAATGTTTCCGCCGACCGCACCGCTGGTGATGGTGCCGCGCCTGGGCATGCTGCCCGCACCGTATCCCTGGTGGCAGGTTGTTGTCTCGATCGCTCTCATGCTCATCAGTATTTGGGCAGTCATCTGGTTTGCCTCACGGCTCTATCGCGTCGGCATCCTGATCTACGGCAAGCGCGCCACGCTTCCGGAGCTGCTGCGCTGGCTGCGGTATAGCTAGTTTTCAGATGTCAGTTATCAGCTCTCAGCTTTCAGCTAATTGGTCTTGGATTTGAGGATTTCGCGATGAAGCTGCGATCGACTCGCCTGCGCCAACGCTGGAGGCTGGCGGCTGGAAGCGAACGGCTAAAATTGAGCAGTGATCACAGAAGAGAAGCAAGTATTCACGCTCCGGCAGAGGTTGGTGCTGGCCGTGGTTCCGCGCGTGGTGTGGGCGCTGCTCTCGCTTGTCGGGCGCACCTGGCGATTTGAGACGATCGCGGAACAAGGCGCGACGCCGCTGCCCTTCGGCGAGGGAGCAGGCGCGGAGATTTTTTGCTTCTGGCACCAGTGCGTGCTCGCCTGCACGTTCTACTTTCGGCACACCGGGGCAACGATCATTGTGAGCCGCAGCTTCGATGGCGAACTGATTGCGCGCACACTCGAATTGTTCGGATACAGGACGGTGCGCGGATCGAGCTCGCGCGGCGCGAGCGAGGGGCTGCTCGGATTGAAGCAGGTAATCGAGAGCGGCAGGCCTGCCATCTTTACGGCTGACGGCCCGCGCGGCCCGATTTTTCGGACCAAGATGGGGCCGGTCAAGCTGGCGCACTTGACTGGCGCGCGCATCGGCGCATTTCATCTGCAGCCCGAGCGCGCGTGGTCGATGCGCTCCTGGGATCGATTCATGGTGCCCAAGCCGTTCACGCGCATCGTGGTGAGCTGGGCGCGATGGACATTGGTTCCGGCGGAGCTGGCCGCGGGGCAGTTCGAGCAAAAGCGCGAAGAATTGAATGGCGCGATTGAACGGGCGCGGTTGCAGGCTCTCAAACATTTCGGGATGGGCGCAGAATGAGCGGGCAACCCGGAGATTCGCTTGAGAGCGTGGGAAGCGAGCGGCGCGCGGATCCGCACGCCGATTTGCGCGTGAGCGATTTTGATTACGATTTGCCCGAAAAGTTGATTGCGCAGCAGCCCGTTCCAGAACGCGGTGCGAGCCGCATGCTGGTGATGGGTCGGAAGTCCGGAGCGTGGGAGGATGATGTTTTTCCCGGCTTTGCTTCGCGGCTGCGGCCGGGCGATCTGCTGGTGCTGAACGATAGCCGCGTGATTCCGGCTCGCCTGTACGCGCGACGCACGCTGCGCCGCGAACGCGAACGGCCCACAGGGCGGATTGAGGTGATGCTGCTGGAGCCGGCCGGCGAACGTCTTTGGCGCGCGCTTGTCAGGCCGGGGCGCAAGGTGGCGATTGGCGAGCGGCTGGTGTTTCCGGCGGCGGGTGGCGAGATTGTGCTCGAAGCTGAAGTCGTGGAGCGCGGGCAGTTCGGCGAACGACTGCTCGAGTTTGCGCCTGTGGATGATTTTTACGCGGCGATCGAGCGGATCGGGCACATGCCGCTGCCGCCTTACATTCATCGGCCTGACGCGGAAGCCGATCGCGAGAGGTATCAAACGGTGTTTGCGCACGAGCGCGGTTCGGTGGCTGCGCCTACGGCGGGGCTGCACTTTACTGCGGAGATGCTTGAAGCGCTGGAGGCGAATGGCGTGGAGATTGCGCGCGTCACGCTGCATGTTGGGCTGGGCACGTTTGCGCCGCTGCGCGTGGAGCGAGTGGATGAGGTGCGGCTGCATCGAGAACAATACACAATCAGCGCCGTTGCCGCCGATGCATTGAATCGTGCCGTTGCGGAGGGAAGACGCATTGTAGCCGTGGGGACCACGGTGGTGCGGACGCTTGAAGCCGCAGCGCTTGCTGCACGCGGCGAAAAATTGCAGCCTCATTCTGGTGCGACGGAGATTTTTATTGCGCCGGGATTTGAGTTTCGCCTGGTAAGCGCGCTGCTGACCAACTTTCATCTGCCGCAATCGAGTTTGCTGATGCTGGTGAGCGCGTTCGCCGGGCGCGAGCACGTGCTTGCCGTCTATCGGCATGCAGTTGAGGAGCGGTACCGGTTCTATAGTTACGGCGACTGCATGTTCATCGCTTAGGTGCGGGCGTGGACGCCCGCACGACAGCTGGCCGGAGGCCGGCGCTACATCGCGCAATCGGTTTTTGGGCCGCCGATCCCTGTTATGCTCACAAGCGTGAGTGAACCTTCCAAGCCGCCCGTCTTTTTGCTCGACGCGATGTCATTCATCTTTCGCGCGTACCACGCCATGCAGCGCAGCCGGCCCATGTCAACGCGCTCGGGGCTGCCCACGGCGGCGACTTACGTTTTCGTGAACATGATCAAGAAGCTGCGCCAGGACTTTGCGCCGAAGTATTTCGCGGCGGTATTCGACGTGAGTGGCGAAGTCTTTCGCGACGAGCGCGCCCGCACCATGGGGAAGCTGCGCCGGTGGAATGCGAAGTCGCAGAGCTTTGAAGACGTGAGCTACGAGGGATACAAAGCCAAGCGCGAGGCCATGCCCGAGGATTTGCGGCGCCAGATTCCTTACATTCGCCGCTCGCTCGAGGCGCTGCGCATTCCCATTCTCGAGGCTGAAGGATTTGAGGCGGACGACGTGATCGGCACGCTGGCGCGCGAGGCGGCCGAGCAGGAGCACGAGGTCTTCATCGTGTCCGGCGACAAGGACATGATGCAACTGGTGACGCCGAGTGTGAAGGTCCTGAACCCGCAGAAGGACAACCTGATTCTCGATCCCGCCAAGGTGACGGAGACGCTGGGCGTGCCGCCGGAAAAAGTTGTGGACGTGATGGCGTTGCGCGGCGATTCGGTCGACAACATTCCGGGCGCGCCGGGCATCGGCGACAAAGGCAGCGTGGAGCTGATCAAGGAGTTCGGCAGCGTGGAGTCGGTTCTTGATCGCGCCGCCGAGGTGAAGCGCAAGGCGTATCGCGAGTCACTGGAGCAGAATCGCGACGCTGTGCTTCTGTCGAAGGAGCTTGTGACCATCGATTGCCGCGTGCCGCTGCCGCTCGACCTGCACGCGATGGAGACGCAGGAGCCGGATCTTGAAGCATGCCGCGCATTGTTCACGGAGCTTGAGTTCACCTCGATGCTGCGCGACCTGGCGCCGGCGGTGGGCGGGCCGCAGGCTGAGTTGGTTGACGATCCCAGTGCGGGGCAGGAAGCGGCGTTCTATGCGGCGGCTCGCGAGGGTGGTTTCGCGTTTGGCCTCGATGCGGCTGAGTCGGTTGCCGAGGAGTCGGAAGAAGAAGTGCCGGCGGTGCAGTCGCTGCTCGAGCTTGCCGAGGCTGCGGAGAAGAAGGCGAACTTTTATGTTGGTGTTTGCGCCGAGCCTGAGCGGGCACTGCGGCTGCCGCTGACTGGGGAGTTGCGCGCATTGCTTGAAGACGCGAGCGTGCCTAAGCGCGCGCATGACTGGAAGTTGGCGCTGCACGTTTTGGATGGAGTAGGTGTTGCGCTGCGCGGGCCGGTTGACGACACGATGCTGCTCTCGTATGCGCTGAACCCGACGCACGCAACGCAATCGCTGGCTGATGTTGCGGCGCGGCATGGGCAAGGGCCGCCTTCTTCGCTGCCCGCGGCGGCCGCAACGATTCACGCACTGGCGCCGGCGCTGCGCGAGGAAGCGGACAAGGCGGGCGTGTCGCGCGTTTATACAGAGATTGATTTGCCGCTGGCACCGGTGCTTTTCCGCATGGAGCTAGCCGGAGTGCGCATCGACACAACTGCGTTGGGCAGACTTTCGGAAAAGTTTAGTGGCGAAATCACTCGGGTGGGAGAGCGCATCTTTGAGCTGGCCGGAGAACGGTTCAATATCAATTCGCCCAAGCAGCTTGGCGTGGTGCTCTTCACGAAGCTGGGACTTCCGTCGCCGCCGAGCCGCGGAAAAACCAAATCCGTTTCGACCGCGCAGGATGTGCTGGAGTTTCTGGCGGAAAAGCACGAAGTGCCGCAGCTGGTGCTGGAATACCGGCACCTGGCGAAATTGAAGTCGAACTATGTGGACGCATTGCCGCTGCTGGCCGACAGCGAGTCACGCGTGCATACGACGTTCCAGGCGGCGGGCACGGCTACGGGCCGGCTGTCGTCGGTGAATCCAAATTTGCAGAACATCCCCATACGCACGGAGCTGGGCCGCGAGATTCGCGCGGCATTTACGGCGGCAGCGGGAACGCAACTGCTTTCGGCAGATTACTCGCAGATTGAGTTGCGGCTGCTGGCGCACTTTTCGGGTGACCCGCTGCTGACGCGCGCCTACACGGAGGGCACCGATATTCATACGCTGACCGCAAGCGAGGTATTCGGCGTGCCCGCCGGGACCATGGACAAGGAGACGCGGAATCGCGCCAAGGCCGTCAACTTCGGCATCGTGTATGGAATTTCGGCATTCGGGCTGGCTGCGCAATTGGGGATTCCGCAGGCCGAAGCGAAGGCGTATATCGAGCGCTATTTTGCGCGCTACCAGGGCGTAAGGGCGTTCATTGAAAAAACACTGGAGCAGACACGGAAAGATGGACTGGTTCGCACCATGTTCGGGCGCATGCGGCCGATTCCCGATATCGAGAGCCGCAATCCGAACCAGCGTGGATTTGCCGAGCGCACGGCGATCAACACGCCGCTGCAGGGGACAGGGGCGGACCTGATCAAGCTGGCCATGATTTCGCTCGACCGCAAACTGGCGGAGCGCAGGCTGAAAACGCGCATGGTGCTGCAGGTGCACGATGAGCTGCTCTTCGAGGTTCCGCTGAACGAGACCGACGAAGTGGCCAAGCTGGTGCGCGGAGAGATGGAAGGCGTGGTGAAACTGAACGTGCCACTTGTAGCCGATCTGGCGTTCGGACCGAACTGGCGCGACCTGAAGTGAACATGACGCGAGCGATCGCGAGTCGATAAACTGGAAGCGTTTGCCGGCAATTGGAGGAATCATGGGAAAAGTCAGCCGGAGAGAGTTTGCGAAGAGTGTTGCCGCGGTGCCGGTTGGACTGGCGGCGGCATCGGCCTTGGTGGGCAGCGCCGGAGAAGATGCGCTCGGCCAGGCGGCTGCAACCCAACCGAGCGCGGCCCCGCCGAACGCGACTCCGCCGGCCGAGGCACCGCCGAACACAGCGCCGATGAGCGAGGCCAAGGCGGATCGCGTGTTCCAGCTGGACGAGCCGGCGCCTTTCGCGGGGACGCTCGAATTCACTCACAACGAGATGCGGCCGAAGCTGGAGGCCTTCGCACTGAACGAAGTAACGCTCGAGGCAGGGCCACTGCAGCAGGCGCGTGACTGGAACCGCGGCTACCTGATGCGCCTGCCGAATGACCGGCTGCTGCACAACTTCCGCGTGAACGCTGGATTGCCCTCGACCGCGAAACCACTCGGCGGGTGGGAGGCTCCTACGTGCGAGCTGCGCGGGCATTTTGTCGGTCATTATCTTTCAGCGTGCGCCATGCTTTACGCGGCCACGGGAGACGACGCGGTGAAGGCGAAGGCGGACGAGCTGGTGGCCGGCCTCGCTGAGTGCCAGGCGAAGCTGAATCAGAACGGCTACCTGAGCGCATTTCCGACTGAGTTTTTCGACCGGCTCGACAAGCGAGTGAATGTGTGGGCGCCGTTCTACACCGTGCACAAGATCATGGCCGGACTGCTGGAGATGAGGACGCACACGGCCAACGAGCAGGCGCTCGACGTTGTGACGAAAATGGCGGGCTGGGTGGACGCGTGGACGGCACCGAAGAGCGAAGAGCACATGCAGGACATCCTGAATACCGAGTACGGCGGGATGAACGAGGTGCTTTACAATCTCGCCGCGGAAACGGGCGACGACCGCTGGGCGCATGCAGGCGACCGGTTCACCAAGAAGATCTTTTTTACGCCGCTGGCGCTGCGGCACGACGCATTGAAGGGCCAGCACATGAATACGCACGTGCCGCAGGTGATTGGCGCGGCGCGGCGCTACGAGCTCAGCTCCGATTACCGGTTCAGAGACGTAAGCCAGTTCTTTTTCGAGACGGTCGCAGAGGCGCGGACCTATGCGACGGGCGGATCAAGCAACAACGAGCATTGGCTCACCGATCCGGATCACCTGGCGGCCGAGATGAACGTGAGCTCGCATCACCAGGAGTGCTGCTGCGCCTATAACATGATGAAGCTTGCGCGGCATTTGTACGGCTGGAGCGGGGACAGCCGGTTGATGGACTACTACGAGCGCAACCTGGTGAATCACCGGCTGGGCGCGATTGAGCCGGAGACTGGGCATACGACGTACTTTTTGTCGCTGTCACCGGGAGCGTGGAAGACCACCTGCACCGAGGATGACTCGTTCTGGTGCTGCACGGGGACGGGGCTCGAAGAATTCACGAAATTGAACGATACGATTTATTTCCACGACGACGATTCGCTCTACGTGAATCTTTACTTTGCTTCGACGGTCGATTGGAAGAGCCGCGGGGTGCGCGTGAAACAGGAGACGAGCTTTCCTGAGAGCGACCACACCGCACTGTCGATCGAGGAGACGCCGGCCGAGCCGTGGACGCTCCGCTTGCGCATTCCTGCGTGGACGAGCGCGGCAAATTCCGTGGCCATCAACGGGCAGCGGTTGGAAGCGGCGGGCACGCCCGGGAGCTACTTGACACTGACGCGCGCGTGGAAGGCAGGGGATAGCGTGGAGCTGACGATGCCGATGCGGGTGACGGCCGAACCGCTTTCTGACAGCACGACGCAGCAGGCATTTTTGTATGGGCCGCTGGTGCTGGCCGGGCAATTTCCAAAGCAGGGACTGCCGGAGGAACTGGAACACAGGCAAGGGCCGCAGATCCAGGGGGCGCCGGCAGTGGATGTGCCCGCGCTCAAGGCAAGTGGCGCTGACGTTGCCGACTGGATGCAGGCGGTCGCCGGGGAGTCGTTGACATTCCACGCCACGGGACAGCAGAGCGAAGTGACCTTGAAGCCGCTGAACCAGAGCTGGCAGCGGTTCGCGGTGTACTGGACGGTGGCGTGAGGAGATCAGAAAAAGGCCACCACGCTTGGGCCGATCGATCGCTGAGACGCGATCCGAAGTGCCGGTTCATAATGCGGGAACGCGACGCCCTGCCGCACTAAAATAACCCTTGCATACTTATTCACTTCAGTTGTATATTTATTCAAGCGCGGTTTCCTGCCGGGGACCGCGCGTTTGCTTTGGCCGGAATCGGGCCGGCGGACGACCATGAAGACGCAACGCCTCAACGTGATTCGCGAAGTGCTGACGAGCTCGCATGTCTCGAGCCAGGACGAGCTGCGCCGCAAGCTGCGACGACGCGGAATTCAGGTTACGCAGGCGACGCTTTCGCGCGATATACACGAGCTGCGGCTGTTCAAGGGGCCCGGCGGCTATTCCCTGCCCAACGGCCACGCAGCAGCCGCGGAAGAGCCGGAAGTGGAAGACGACCAGCCGCCGTCTTTCCGGGAAATGATCGACAGCTTTGGCCTGCGCGTGCGGCAGGCGATGAACCAGGTGGTACTGGCCACGGCGATGGGCGGGGCGCAGCCGGTGGCGGCGGCTCTCGATCGCGAGCAATGGCCCGAGGTGGTGGGAACGATCGCCGGCGACGATACGGTTCTGATTATTTGCGCGGACACGCGCCACGCAGGCGAGGTGGCAGCCCGTTTAAGGACGATGTTGCAGGGATGACGAAGACAGTTCAAACAGGGGTTCTGGGAGTAACGGGATATGCCGGCGCGGAGCTGGCGCGGCTGCTGCTGCATCATCCGCACCTGCAGGGCAAGCCGCCGGTTTTTGCCGGGCGCGTGGACGCGAAGGACCTGGCGCACGGCGGCGTTCCGCTTGCCGAAATTCATCCGCAACTCGGCGACAACAGCAGAGTCAGCGCCCTGAAGATGGAGCCGTTCTCATGGGAACTGCTCACCACGCTCGGAGTTGACGTGTTGTTCCTGGCCACGCCGCATGAGCAATCGCGCGAGTGGGCGCCTGAAGCGCTGAAGCGCGGGATGCGGGTGATTGACCTGAGCGGGGCGTGGCGGCTGAGCGACGAGGCCAATCGCGCAGTTTATGGCTTTGAGGACGAAGGAACGGAATTGGCGGCGACAACGCAGGCGCAAGCCGTTTACGGAATGCCTGAGCTCTATCGCAAGCAAATTGCGGGCGCGCGGCTGGTTGCCAATCCCGGGTGCTACGCCACATCGATCATTCTGCCGCTGAAGCCGCTGGTCGCGGCGGGGATGGTTGACCTGGAACACGGCATGATTGCCGATGCCAAGAGCGGCGTGAGCGGCGCGGGGAAGAATCCGACGGCCAGGACGCACTTTATGTATGCGGCCGACAATCTTTCAGCCTATGGCGTCTTCACGCATCGCCAGACCGGCGAATTGCTGGAGCAGCTCGGCGTGACGGCGTGCCAGATGACCTTCACGCCACACCTTCTGCCCATTCCGCGCGGCATTTTGTCGACGATTTACGTGCGCTTCAAGAAGGCGCAGACGCACGAGAGCGTGGCGAGAGTCTATCGCGAGTTTTTCGACGGCAGTCCCATGGTGCGGATTTACGAAAAATCACTGCCGCAGATTCAGTACTCGGTGAGGACGAACTACGCCGATATCGGATTCCAACTGGACGCGAGCGGACACCGCGCGGTGATCGTGAGTTGTCTCGACAACCTGATGAAGGGGGCTGCGGGCCAGGCGGTGCAGAACCTGAACGTGATGCTGGGCTGGCCGGAAGCGGAAGGCTTCGTATGAGATTTGCCGCGGAGGATCGTGATTGAAGTACGTGATCAAGCTCGGCGGCGCGGGCCTGGAGACTCCGGCACTGCTTGACGGCGCGATGCGAGCCATTGCCGAACTGGTGCGCGACGGCAACCAGGTGGCGGTGGTTCACGGCGGAGGCGTGCAGTTGACGCGGACGCTGAAGGCGCTGGGCAAGCAGAGCGAATTTGTTGACGGCCTGCGCGTGACCGATGCGGAAACGCGCGACGTAGCGCTGATGGTGTTCGCTGGGCGCGTGAATAAAGGGTTGGTGGCCGCGCTGGGCTCGCTGGGGCAGCCGGCGATTGGGCTTTCGGGCGGCGACGGATTGTTGTTTCGCGCGCGCAAGAAGAGGACGGCGCCTGATCTGGGTTATGTAGGTGAGATCGCCGCCAGCGATCCGCGGTGGATTGAGGCCATCTGGCAGATGAACGGCGTGCCGGTGATTTGCTCCATGGCTTTGGGATTTGACGGCGAGTATTACAACATCAACGCCGACGAGATGGCGGCGGCGTGTGCCGTAGCGTGCCGCGCCGATGCGCTGGTGTTTCTTACGGATGTTCCGGGCGTGAAGGGAGCCAACGGCGAAGTGCTGCGATGGCTCTCGATCGACCAGATCGCGGAGATGGCCAAGAGCGCGATCATTACCGGCGGCATGCTGCCCAAGCTGGGCGCCTGCCGCGAAGCTTTATTGAACGGCGTGAAGCGCGTGCGGATTCTGCCCGCGGAGGCCGCGGGTTCCCTGCCCGATTTGTGCAGCGCGCGTGTGGCGCATGGTACGGAAGTGATGGTGGCCTGAGTATTGCTTGAATCGATGGTTTGTGTCAGGGCACGACTTTAGTCGTGCCGAAGTGGAGGCAAAAAACAGTGGGCTTTAGCCCCTGAGCAATTCTGGGAGGTATGTGAAGGATGAAACTGGACGAGATTCGCGCAGCGGAAGCGCGGCTGCTGCTTACGACTTACGATCGGAGCCCGGTGCTTTTTGTCGGCGGCGAAGGCGTGCACCTGATCGACGAAAAGGGCGATCGCTATCTCGATCTGCTCAGCGGCATCGGCGTGAATGCGCTCGGATACAACCATCCGGCGATCGTGGAGACGATTGCCCGACAAAGCCGCGCACTGATCCACATTTCGAATCTCTACTATCACGAGGGACAGGCGGAGCTGGCGCTGCGCCTGACGGAGCGCACGGGACTGGACCGCGCCTTCTTTGCTAACACGGGAACCGAGGCGTGGGAGGGCGCGCTCAAACTGGCGCGCGCCTATGCCGGGTTGAGGCGCAGCGAGGGCAAAGAGATTGGCACGAAGTTTCTGGCGCTGGAGCAGAGTTTTCATGGGCGCACCTTCGGGTCGATGGCGACCACGTATAAGGCGAAGTATCGCGAGCCGTTTGCGCCGGTGGTTCCGGGCGCTGAGTTTGTCCGCTTCAACGACGTTGCCGATTTGCGCGCAAAGTTTTCGAACGAGGTGTGCGCGATCCTGGTCGAGGCCATCCAGGGTGAAGGCGGCGTGCGGCCGCTGACGCAGGAGTTCTTCGCCGAGGCACGCGCGCTGGCCAGCTCGACCGGAGCGTTGCTGATTGTGGATGAGATCCAGGCGGGCATGGGGCGCACGGGAAAGTGGTGCGCGTATCAGCATTATGGAATTCAACCCGACCTGACCACGCTGGCCAAGCCGCTTGCGGGCGGCATTCCGCTGGGCGCGGTGCTTTGCACGGAAGAAGTGGCGCGCGTGATGCACGCCGGGATGCATGGCACCACATTTGGCGGAGGGCCCCTGGCGTGCGCCGTGGGCATCGCCGTCGTCGACACGATTGAAAAGGAAGGGCTGCTGGCGCATGCGACGGAGATGGGCAAGTACTTCCAGGAGCGGCTGCGTTCGCTCGCCACAAGTCACGAAACGATTGTCGATGTGCGCGGCAAGGGTCTGATGATTGCCGCCGAATTGGATTCCGCAGAGCTGGCCAAGCTAACCGTGGCCGAGATGCTGAAGCGGCGAATCCTGATCAACTGCACCAGTGACACGGTCTTGCGTTTCCTGCCGCCGTTCATCGTGGAACGCGCGCATATAGACGAGGCGATCGAAGCGCTCGACGAAATCTTTACGGAACACGCGGCGACGCACAGCGCGCACGCAGGAGGAAAACATCATGGCTAGCAGAACGACGATGGAACGCAAGGATAGCGCCGTTCCCGTACAGAAGGACCCCGATGTTCTGGCCGCTGCGGCGCGGATGGCCGGCGAGGACCTTTGCTCGATCTCCGATCTCTCGAGCGGCGAAGTGCGCGCCATTCTGAAGCTGGGGCATGACGTCAAGCGCAATCCGCGCGAGTACCGGCATGCGCTAGATGCCAAGCAGATGGTGCTGATGTTCGAGAAGGTAAGCCTGCGCACGCGTTTGGCCTTCGAGACGGGCATCAACACCATGGGCGGGAATGCGATTTTTGTCGACCAGACCAATTCACCGCTGGGCGAGCGCGAGACCATTGCCGACGTGGCGCGCAACCTGGAGCGCTGGGTGGACGTGATTGTGCTGCGCACTTATGCGCACGACACCATCACCGAGATGGCGGTCAACTCGCGCGTGCCGATCATCAATGCGCTTTCCGATTTCGAACATCCCTGCCAGGCGCTCGCCGATTTCATGACGCTCGAGGAACATTTCGGAACGGCTGCGGGCTTGAATTTCACCTATGTTGGCGACGGCAACAACGTGTGCCACTCGCTGATGCTGACCGGCGCTCAACTGGGGGCCAATGTGACCGTGGCCACGCCGCGCGGCTACTCGCCCGACATCGAGATTGTGACGGCGGCGCGGGAGATGGCCGAGAAGAATCACTGCGAGGTGAAGCTGCTGCAGGATCCGCACGCGGCCGCAGAAGGCGCAGACGCTGTTTACACCGATGTGTGCGTGAGCATGGGCATGGAGCACGAGTCGACGAAGCGCGCGCCGATCTTCCGGCCGTTCCAGGTGAACGAGGCGCTGATGCAGAAGGCTGCGCCTCATGCGGTATTCATGCATTGCCTGCCTGCGCGGCGCGGCGAGGAGGTAACGGACGCGGTGATTGACAGCCCGCAGTCGATTGTTTTCGACCAGGCGGAGAACCGGCTGCACGCGCAGAAGGCGCTGCTGCTGTTGTTGCTGGGCGGGTTGGCGAACACGGCGAGTTTTCGACAGACGGTGAATGGCGGACAGTAGGCCAGGGGTCAGGGATCAGAGACCAGAGATCAGAGACCAGGGATCAGAAACGAGAAGCCAGAGACCAGATATTAGAGATCAGGGAGAAAGAGGGACCGAAGTGAAAATGTGGTCCGGCCGCTTTCGCGAGCCGCTCGATCCACAATTCGAGACATGGCAACGGTCGCTGCCGTTTGACTGGCGATTGCTGCCGCAGGAGATTGCCGCCAGCAAGGCGCATGCGTCTGCTCTGTGCACGGCGCGCGTTCTGACTGAGGCGGAAACAGCGGAACTGAGGGCCGCGCTGGATGCGATCACCGCGGAGCATGCGACGGAGGCCGACCAGGCGCTCGTGCGCGAACATGCGTCGGCAGAGGACATTCATCACTTTGTCGAGCTGCAACTGGTGGAGCGGGTCGGATCGCTTGGGCTCAAGCTGCATACGGGGCGCAGCCGCAACGAGCAGATTGCGACCGATCTGCGGCTCTATGTGCGCGCAACAATTGTGCATGAGATCGAAGATTTGGCGCGGTGGGCCGAGGCGCTGATCGAGTTGGCGCACACTGCGGGCGATGCGGTGATGCCGAGCTATACGCACCTGCAGCGCGCTGAGCCTGTGCTGGTGGCGCACTGGCTTCTGGCTTACGTGGAGATGATTCTGCGGGATGTTTCGCGACTCAAGGATTGTTCCGCTCGGCTGAATGTTTGCCCGCTGGGCTCGGGCGCGGTGGCCGGAGCGACGCTTGCACTCGATCGCACCATTGCGGCGCGCGAGCTGGGATTTGCAGCGCCTACCGCGAACTCGATGGATGCGACAAGCGACCGCGACTTTGCTTTGGAGTTCGCGCAGGCGGCATCTGTGCTCGGCGTTCATATTTCGCGATTCGCTGAGGAGATTACGCTGTTCGCGACGAGCGAGTTTGGATTTATTGAGCTGCCGGAAAGTTTTTCGACCGGGTCAAGCGCCATGCCGCAGAAAAAGAATCCCGATTTGACGGAGCTGCTGCGCGGCAAGTGCGGAAGCCTGCTGGGCGCAGCTACGACGCTCTCCACGCTGCTGAAGGGGTTGCCGCTTGCTTACAATAAAGATTTGCAGGAGACGCAGGAGCCGGTGTTCGCGGCGGCCGATGCAGTGGAGGGAATGTTGCAGGTTCTGCCGAAGTTCACGCGAGCGCTTCGCTTCCGTCATGACCGAATGCAGGCGGCCACGCAGTCGGGCTATTTGAATGCAATGGCCGCGGCCACGTACCTTGTGCACAAGGGCGTGCCGTTCCGCACCGCGCACGAAAAGGTCGGCCACGCGGTGCGCTTTGCGATGGAAAAGGGTGTGGAGCTGGATGGGCTGACGCTGGACGAGCTGCGGCAGTTTGGCGGCGAGTTCGGCGAGGACTTCTACGCTGCCGTCACGCTCGAGGCCACGCTCGATTGCCACGATGTGATCGGCGGAACGGCGCGGGAACGGGTGCGGAAGGCGCTGGATGCCGCGGCGGAACGGGTGGCGGCGCTGACGAAGCCCGCCGTTGAGGAGGCCATTCATGCAGGTGCGTAAGGCACTATTGCACGACGCCTCCAACATTTACGATCTTGTGAACTCGCTCTCGCACGACGGCACCTTGCTCAAGCGGCCGTTTGCCGAGGTTTGCGAGAACATTCGCGACTTCACACTTGCCGAGTCCGATGGCGGCGTGTTTCTCGGTTGCGGCGCGCTGCATCTTTATGGCCCTCATCTCTGCGAAGTGCGCTCGATCGTGGTGAAGCCGGAGGCCAAGGGCCAGGGCGCCGGCGGCGGCATTTTGAAGGCACTGATTGAAGAGGCCGAGATGCATGGCATTCAATCGGTCTGCCTCTTCACCCGCATTCCGGACTTTTTCTTCAAGTACGGTTTTCGCACCGTGGAAGACAAGGCGGAATTGCCCGACAAGATCTTCAAGGACTGCCAGAGCTGCCCGCGGCTGCATCGCTGCGACGAAGTGGCCATGGTGCGCGGGCGCCTTCCGCGCATGTCGATTCTGGGGCCGCGGCACGAAGCGCAGGAGCTGGTGCGACTGTCCGGTTGACGCAATACCCCGCCCAAGATGAGCTTGAACGGGGCACCCCGAATTGATTCGACGTTACTTCTTCGTTTGCGCCGGAGGCGGTGCGGTGCGGTCCAGACGCGTGATTGCAATGCTGAGAAGCGCGGCTGCGAAATAACCAAGCGCCGTGTGGGATCTGAGTGTCATGAGCACGGTGGAGGCGACGCTGCCGCAATAGCCGAGCGATGAACAGGTTCTCCAATTTAAAGCTGAATAGACGGCAAGATAGGCGAAGGCGAGAATTGGCTGGAGTGCGACGAGCTTGCGGAATACGAACGTGAGAAGAAATACCGGGAGGCAGAGGATGGGAAGTGCGCAGTAGAGGATCGAAAGCAGCGGATTGAAGTGAACATCGACGCTCATGGCCAAGTAGATTCCGAAGAACATGACCGCGCAGCTCAGCAGGCCCGCGAGAAACACGAGACACAATTGGACGATGCGGCGCACGGTCATATTGTTCTTCTCCATCATCTCTCTCATCAAGCCAGCGGTGAGCATGCGGCGCTGCGGGCAGCTATCAACTGCGGCTGCGTGCTTGGCAAACGATCGCTTTTCTGCTACCCGAGCGAGATTTTGAAGGCCGCGCCGTACTGGCTGGCGGGGCCGGGTTGAGCGGGAAGCGTCACCCGCAGGGATTCGGCTGTCTGCTTCCATTTGACCGGCGCATCCGTGCCCACGAGCGCGACATGCTCGATCTTTCCCGGCTCCGTGCCTGCGGCTGAGCCAAGCGAGGCGATTGCGGCTTCGCCTTCGGGCCAACCGAGAAAGATGGCGAAGATCACGGTGTTCGCCTTGTTGCGCGTGAAGCGAACGTCTTTCGCGCCCAGATTGCTGATGCTTTTCCCCTTGAAAGATCCGGCCTCGACCGCATTCGGGCCTTCGCCGTACACCTTCCACGGGCGCGTTTCATAGATAGCATCGCCATTGATTTTCATCCACGCGGTGATCTGGTCGAGGACGGCAATCTCCTTGCTGTCGATGGTGCCGTCGGGCCTTCCGGGAATGTTGAGGATGAAGGTGCCGTTTTTGCTGACCGTATCGACGAGCCAGTGGAGAACGTCGCGTGGCGGAAGATAGCCACCGTATTCTCCCGGCTTTTCATAGAGGCCGCGCTGATAGTGCCACTCGCCGATGCAGGTTTCGGACTGCCACGCGTAGGGCACGATGCCGCCGGTGAGGCCGCGTTCGTAGTCTGCGACCACGGACTTGGCGAGGCGATCGGGAACGTTCTTGATGTTGATGACGCCTTCGAGCTTGCCACCGTGCGTTTGCAGGTTGTGATTGTAAAAATACGCGCCGATGTTCATACCGCCCCAGCCGAGCGGAAACAATGGATTGTCGAAGTAGAGCAGATCGGGATCGTGCTGATCGATCAGATCGCGCGTGCGATCGTAGAAATTCTTCACGTAAGAGGGATCGGGTAATGCATCGAAGGGATGCTTCGCGGCGTAGAGCCGCTGCGGGTCGAGTCCCTGCAGATCGGGCCCATGCCACCATTCATCCTTGCCGTCAGCCGCGGTCATGCGGCCATCGTAGGGCGCTGCGGCGAGCTGGCCGGTTTTGTCGGCATCATGCGAGGTTTGGAACCACCACCAGTTGCGCGCCTGGTGCACTGTGACGCCGAGGCGCAAGCCCTGCTTGCGAGCCGCCGCGGCCCAGGTGCCGACCACGTCACGATGCGGGCCGATGGCGGCTGCGTTCCACGGTTGATGCTTTGAATCCCACGCGTCGAAGCCGTCGTGATGATTGGCAAGGGCGATGAAGAGGCGTGCACCGGCTTCCTTGTAGCGCTGGATAAGCGCATCGGGATCCCAGTTGAGGAGCGTCCATTGCGCGCAGAGGTCCTTGTAGCCGAAGCGCGAGGGCGGGCCGTAGTGCTGCAAATGAAATTTGTATTGCCGATTGTTCTCGATGTACATATTGCGCGCGTACCAGTCGCCGTCCTCAGGAACACACTGCGGGCTCCAGTGCGCCCAGATGCCGAACTTGGCGTCGCGATACCACTCGGGCGCTTCATATTGCAACAGCGAATTCCACGTTGGCTTGTAGGGGCCGTCGCCTTCGAGGCCCTGAACGGGCGCATTCATCGGCACGCCATCCCAGGAGCCGCCGGGGATGGGCAGGTCTGGCGGCGAGCCCCATGCAGTCGGTTTCCAGCTTGCTTCATCGAGCTTTTGCTCGACGATCTTGCCGTCGACGAGAGCGTAAAACACGCGGTCGGCTTGCGGCGTGGCACAGAATTCGTCGTAGGACTGGTTGAGTGCATTGAAGCCGGCGGGCGTTTGTGCTGCTGTGTCTGCTGCTGCACCTGGCGTGACGGATTGTCCTGTTGCCGGAATGGCGCTGGCTGCAGCAGTTGCCGCAATCAACTTGCAGAATTCTCTGCGTTGCATGGTTCAAAGCTCCTTTGCAAAAAATGTGAGCGAGTAATCGAACGTTATCGGTTTGGCCGTCGGGATTTCGAAAAGTTCAGCCCGACTTGGCCAGGATGGCTGCCGCTACTACCGCTTGCCCATAACTTAGCCCGCCGTCGCCGGGGCTGACCTGGCGGTGTTGATAGACCTGAAATCCTTCCGCTTCAAGGCCAGCGTGAAGAAGGCGAGCGAGGCGGCGGTTGTGCATGCAGCCGCCGGAGAGCGCAACCTGCTGAATACCCGTGACGGCGCAAGCCTGGACTGCGGCATGAATAAACGCGGCGGCGACTCCGGCATGAAAGCGAGCGGCGCTGTGGGCCTTGCTGACCCCGCCGCGAAGATCCTGCATGAGTTCCCGCCACATCGCGGCGGCGGAGATGCGCGCAGGCTCGTGCACGTTCCAGTTTCCCGGGATGAATTCGAGCAAATAGCCGTGGTCGAGGCCGTCCGGCTCGTCGGCTGCGAGCCCTTCGAGCTCGATCGCGGCCTGGGCTTCATAATCGACTACGCCGCGCTGGAGCACGACAGCAGCTACCGCATCGAAGATACGTCCCAGACTCGAAGTGAGCGGCGTATTGACTTTGCGCTCGATCATGCGGCGAAGGACGCGGACTTCCTGCGGTTTCGCGCCCATGAGGGTCAGCAGATCGGGCGATTCGACATCGAAGCCGGCTGCATGGAGGTGACCCAGCGCCATGCGCCACGGCTCACGAATCGCCTTTTCTCCGCCGGGCATGGGCACGTAGTCAAGATGCGCAAAACGCTCAAATTCATTGAGGCGGCAGATGAGCACTTCCCCGCCCCAGATGTGGCCATCGGTTCCGTAGCCGGTGCCGTCGAGCGAGAGGCCGATGACCGGACCAGTAAGCGAATCCTCGGCCATGCAGGCGGCGATATGCGCGTGGTGATGCTGCACGGCGATCAGCGGCAGGCCGCGCTCGGCGGCCCATTCTTTGGCCCAGCTTGTGGAGAGGTAGCCGGGGTGTAGATCGTGGACCACGGTGTGCGGGTCGATTTCGAAGGTGTGCATGAGGTGGGCGAGCGACTCGCGGAAGAAATCGAGACCGGTGATGTTTTCGAGGTCACCGAGATGCTGGCTCTGGTAAGCGAACGGGCCCTTCGCGAGCGTGAAAACGTTCTTGAGATGGCCGCCGACGGCGAGCAGCGGAGGGACCCCGTCTTTCCCTGAATTGCCCGGGAGCGGAACCGCGAGCGGAACAAATCCGCGGGCGCGGCGGATGAGTTGCGGCGCGCCATCGACGAGGGCCATCACGGAGTCGTCGCAGCGCTGGAGGATTTCGCGGTCGTGCATGAGAAATGCGTCGGCGATCTGGCCGAGGCGGGCGAGGGCTTCGTCGTTGTCGATGGCGATGGGTTCTTCACTCAGGTTGGCGCTGGTCATGACGAGCGCTTTCACGCGGGGATCAGCAAAGAGCAGATGCTGCAACGGCGCGTAGGGCAGATAGATGCCGAGCCAGGGAATGCCCGGCGCGACGGCATCGGCAACTCCGCAGCCAGGGCGCGCGCGAGCAAGAACAATGGGCCGCGGGTTGGTGAGGAGGAGAGATTCTTCTTCGGCCGTGAGTTCGCAGATAGCCCGCGCGGCGTCGAGATCGCGAACCATAACGGCCAGCGGCTTGCCGTAGCGGTGCTTGCGCTCACGCAGGCGCATCACGGCGGACTGGCTTGTGGCGTCGACGGCGAGGTGGAATCCGCCGATGCCTTTGATGGCGATGATTTCGCCGGCCATCAGGCGATCGATGGTTGCGGCTACTGGATCGGCGGACGGAATCTCTTTCCCGTCGGGCGCGACCAGCCAGACATGCGGGCCGCAGACGGCGCAGGCATTCGGTTGCGCATGGAAGCGGCGGTCGGTGGGGTCGTCGTATTCAGCCTGGCAGGCCGCGCACATTTTGAAGCGCGCCATGGAGGTTTGCGGGCGGTCGTAGGGGATGCGGCGCGTGATGGTGAAGCGCGGGCCGCAGTTGGTGCAGTTGAGAAACGGATAGCGATAGCGGCGGTCGTTGGGATCAAGCAGCTCGCGCAGGCAGTCGGCGCAGGTGGCCGCGTCGGCAGGGATGCCGGTAGCGACGTGGCCGCTCGAATCACTCAAGACGATGCGAAAGTTTTTTTCTCGTTTTGGAGGAGAGTTTCGGGCAGCGATCGAATCGATGCGCGAGAGCGGTGGGGCTTCGGCGCGCAAGCGCTCGAGAAAAGCTTCGACATGGGCGGCGGGGCCTTCGATCTCAATGGTGACGCCGCCGGTGTCGTTGCCGATGAATCCGGTAAGGCCTTCCTCCGATGCCAGCCGGTAGACGAACGGGCGGAAGCCTACGCCCTGCACCACGCCGCGTACCGTGAGCACCTGGCGCACCACCGCTTGCGGCTTTTGGTATGGTTGCCGTTTTGGTTCAGGCTCTTGCATTGAGGTCCGGCGGGGCACAGGACACAAGCATAGCGCATGGGCGTCAGCGGGTTCCTCGATCGCATCGCTTGCTTATCGTTCTTCCGCTCAGGCCCGGCGCCACACGCCAGGAGGCCGGTCGCATAATCTCAAAGAGGGGACGGAACAGACGTGAGGGACCTCAAGCTATCGGGCGCGATACGGGCGATTGCGGGAATCGCGATAGCAGTCCTACTGGGCGCGACGGCGGCGGGGCAGGAACCGGACGCAGCGGCAGTCATCCGCCAAGTTGACGCCGCGGTTGCAGCCCGGTTCAACAACATTCTCGGCTTCACTGACGTTGAGCATTACGCCGTCTACCGCGGCAGCGGTGAAACCCATCCCGCGGCGGAAATGACCGTGCTCGACACCTATAAAAAAGGCGCGGGCAAGACCTACACCGTGCTGTCGCAGAGCGGATCGGGAATCCTGATCCGGTTTGGGTTGAAGCCGCTGCTCGACAACGAGAAGACAATCAACATACCGGGGAACATAGAGAAATCCTGGTTCATATCGATGAATTACGACATGAAATTGAAGCCCGGCGGCGTGGAGAAGCTGAACGGGCGAGACTGCTACGTATTTGCCGTCACTCCGAAAGCGAAGGCGTCTAACCTGATCGACGGAACCATCTGGGTGGACGCGCGCGATGGCACGCTGGTCCAAATCGACGGAGTTGCCTCGGAGAACCCGTCGGCTTTTTCGGGAACCACGCACATGATGCGGCAGTATGCCAACATGAGCGGATTCTCAATGGCTATGCATGCTCGCGCTGAGTCAAACAGCTTTCTGTTCGGGCGCACCGTGGTCACGATCGACTACAGCGACTATCACCTCCAGATCAAGAAGGGCAATTAAGAAATCGTGGGTCGCTGCAAGCTCCTCGCCGCCTCACGTACTCAGCAGGACTTGTCCTGGCACAGGCGCTTGGCCCACTCACGAATCGCACTTTGCGTAACCCGTGCGCCGCCGGCCTCGCTCGCCGCCAACTGCGCCGCGAGATTGCCGACCGTTGAGCTTTCGGTTTCGCCGATCTCCACCTTGAGCCCGGTTTCGCGCTCGGTCAGCTCGATGAGCAATTTGTTGCGCGTGGCCCCGCCGATCATGTGAATCCGCTCCAGTTTGCGGCCTAGCATCTTTTCGAGATTCGCCAGCGCCGATGCATACCGGAGTGCTAGGCTCTCGAAAATCGTGCGCGCAAAGATGGGCTCGTTGCCCGCGACATCGGGAATCGCATCGTAGCCCAGCCGCGTCAGTTCGTTGTTGATGCGCTGCGGCATGTCGGAGTCGAGCATCAGCGTTTCGGCATCCATGTCGAGCACGCCGCCCGCACAATTGCATTGAGCAGCCTCTTGGATGAGTTTTTCGATAGCCCAGGGTCGCCCCTGCGCCGCCCACGCGTCCATGCACTGCTTGAGCAGCCACATGCTGTTGATGAGAGAGTGGAACAGCAACCCGCCTCCGGCCGCGCCGATGTTGGTATAGCCCGCGTCAAACGCATGCTGCGTGGTCACCGGCGTTTGCGTAATGGTGCCCACCAGCGACCATGTGCCTGAACTGATGTAGGCCGACGCGCTCAGGTCGCCGGGGATTCCTGCGATCGCGCTGGCTGTGTCGTGCGTTGCCGGAGCAATGATCTGCGTGTTGCGAAACGCGGGCAACTCGGCCAGCGGCCCCTTGAGCGGACCAAGCACCGTTCCCGTGGGAACCAGCGGCGGCGCCGCTTCCAGCGCCAGCCCCAGCATCCCGAAAAGCTCCGCATCCCAGTTGCCGGTCTTCAGATTCACGAGCCCCGTGTGGCTCGCGTTCGTGTATTCGGCCACGCGCCGTCCGCTCAGCCAATACAGTACAAACTCGGGAAACATGACCCACGGTGCCCGGGCATCGATACCCGCAACCGGATCGGCCAGCAGTTGATACACCGTGTTGAGCTTGAGCGGATACGCGCCCGTACGCTGGTAAATGTCAAAGGAAGAGATGATGCGGTCCGCGGCTTCTTTGCTCGCCGACGTGCGCTCATCACGATAGCAGAAGGGCTCGCGCAGCATCTTGCCGTCCGGCGCGAGGCGCACGTAGTCCACCGACCAACTGTCCGCGCCGATCGAGGCGATGCCTTCGGGTGCAGCCGCGGCCGCCTTGCGCAAGCCTTCTTCAAGTCCAGCTAGGATCTCGCCGAGCGCCCAATGCAGCGAATCGCCGCGATGCGCGGGACGATTGGGAATGCGATGGATGACTTCGACTGACGGCTTTTCGTCAATCCAGCGAAGCAGTGAAACGCGGCAGCTCTCTGCGCCTAAATCAATGGCAACGCGTGCAGGTTCCTGCATCTTTGCGGCAATACTCCATTTCCGTCAGCGCCATGCCTCAACGCCACTGCTCAACGCTGGAAGGCCTCGGTCAAGCCGCCATCCACGGGAATCACATGGCCCGTGGTGCAGCGCGCCCGGGGGCTCACCAGGAAGAGAATGGCTTCCGCGCAGTCGGCCGGATCGATGGCTTTGTTCGTCAGCGTACGCTCGGCGTAGAACGAGGCCAGCCGGCTGCGGAGTTCCTCGTCGCTGAACGATTCCTGGAAAGGAATATTGTACTTCTTCAACGACGCGCGCACGCGATCGCGGCCGAACATCGTCGATCCCTTCACCACCGTTGCGGGGCTGATGCCGTTCACGCGCACATTGGGCGCCATGCTCACCGCCAGCTCGCGAATCAGGTGGCTCAACGCCGCCTTGCTCACGTCGTAGGCTTCGCTGCCGCGCTTGGCGACCACCGCGTTGGCCGAGCTGGTAAACACGATGTTCCCATGCAGCTCTTGTTCCTCGAAAAGGTTCGCTGCCTCATCGGCCAGCAGATAATTCGCCGTCACATTCACTGCCAGCGTGTCGTCCCACATGTCGTCGGGAATCACGCCGTCCGGCGTCGCCGGGAACAGTGCCGCGGTGTTGATGAGGATGTCGATGCCGCCGAATGCGAGCGCCGCCTCGCCAATCACCGCGCGAATCGATTCGCGGTTGCGGATATCCACTCCGCTGCTGCCGGCAAACTCCGGTGACGCCATCTCCCCCACTTCTTTCGCCACCTCAGCAGCGCCCTCTTCGTTGCGGTCGGCAATAAACACATGCGCTCCGCGCCGCGCGGCCAGCAGAGTCACTTCGCGCCCAATGCCGCTCGCCCCGCCAACCACGAGCGCCACGCGCCGGCTCAATTCCTTCTCCGGCGGCTGGCGGCGAATCTTCGCCTCCTCCAGCGCCCAGTATTCGATGCGGAACGCCTCGACTGCCGGCAGGGCAACGTAATTCGAAACCACCTTGAAGCTCGCCGGATCCATTCCCGGCGGACACTGGGGCACGGGCCCCTTCACTTCGCCCTCGCCCAGCAGGCTTGCGCCTTCCATCACATGAATGGCGTTGGTATAAAACTCGCCGGTAATGCGCGCTTCGGTCTTGTTTTTGCCGTAGCTGAACATTCCCATGCCGGGAATCAGCACCACCGCCGGGCTTGGGTCGCGGAGCGCAGGCGAATCCTGCTTTGCAAATGCCCGGTAATACGCGCGGTACTGGTCGCGATACTCGGCGAGCGAGCAGTCAATCTGCCGCTTCAATGCTTCCAGATTTTCGCCCGCCTGCCACGGAACAAACATCGGCCGGATCTTGGTGCGGATGAAATGATCGGGGCAGCTCGTTCCCAGATAGGCAAGTTCCCTGGCCTGCGCTGAGTCCACAAACTGCAACACGTCGGCCGCGTCGCTGAAGCTCGAGATATACCGCTTCTTCGCGCTGATGCGCCCGCGCAGGAACGGCGCAATCTGGATCGCCATTTGCCTGCGGTCCGCGCGCGCCGGCACCGCCTCGCCGCCAAAGCGAACCTTGCCCTGCCCGTGCCGCTCAATAAACTGCCCCAGGCCGTCAATCACGTTCAGCGTGTTCAAGTAGCATTCGCGCTGCGTCTCGCCCCAGGTAAACAAGCCGTGCCCGCCCAGCACAATCCCGTCGCATCCGGGATTCTGCTCGACCGCGCGCTTCATCATCATGGCCAGCTCAAATCCCGGCCGCTGCCATGGCAACCACACCAAGTGGTGCCCGAACTCGCTATTGAACTCCTCCATCTTGGCCTTGCCGTTGGCGCTCGCCGCCAGCGCAATGCCCCAGTCGGGATGCAGATGATCTACGTGCTTGAAAGGCAGAAAGCCGTGCAGCGGAGTATCAATCGATGCGGCCACCGGGTTGGTGCGGAAGGCGCACAGCGGATACATCTCCGCCATCTCGTCCTCAAACTCCGCGCCACGGTACTTACGCTCCAGCGACAGCAGCTTATCCATATACAAAGTCGCAAAGCCCGTGCGCTTGATGCTGCCCAGGTCCCCGCCGGAGCCTTTCACCCATAGCACTTGCACCGGCTGGCCGGTCAGCGGATCGGTCTCCATCACCTTCGAGCTGGTATTGCCGCCGGCAAAATTCGTAATGCGAAGGTCCGAGCCGAGCAGGTTCGAGCGGTAACGCAGGAGCTCAGGCTCATCAAGCGTGGCAGCGACGCTGGGATCCCAGCGGTCTTCAAGGAAATGCAATACAGGCGAAGGAGATGCAGTTGCAGTTGTCATATTGGGTGCACTCAAACGGGGAATTGTGCGAGCACACTTTCATGATACAGCCTGCCACGGCGCGTCAGGAAACCGTTTTATTCGCGGAATTCGAGGGCACCCGTATCGTGCGGAGTTTGCTTTCCTCAGGCCAGGGCCGCCCGCCAGATGTTCCTGCATCTGGCTCTCAATGCAAGCATCTATTTGCTGTGCTCTGAAGGGATGCAGCCTATGACCCCCAATAGACAGAAAGAAGTCAAGCCGATTCATCGGACTCTGCTTTGTTCGGCCCCCGTGGAGGGTCTTCCTGGATGGGAGACACGGCTATACATGATCGAATATTCACCCGGCGCCGATGGTAGCGGCCACCATCATCCCGTAGTTGGTGTCGGGCATGTGCTTAGCGGAACGATCCTTTCGGCGTTTGCCGATGATCAAGTCGTTCCCATCAAAACAGGTCAAAGCTTCATCGATGCCGCGCATCTGGTTCATACAGTTTCACGGAATGCGAGCGAAACTGAGCCGGTCCGATTCGTTATTGCCTACACGTTAAAACAAGGTGAGACCGTGACCGTCATGGAAGAGTAGCTAATGTCCGTGGTCGCTTTCGGGACCCGGGAATGCACAGCGAGCAACTCGGTTCTTTGGGAAGTAGACTCACCACGAGAGTGGGTGCCCCACATCTCGCTTTTGAGATGCGGGAAAGCACAACCTCAACTCCAGCACTGACAATTACTCCCTGCCGGCTACTCCCTATTCCCTGGCTTTTTCACGCCGGCTCTTCCACCGCAACGGCCTGCGCAGCTTCTTTGCGCTTCGCGTTGTGCGCCTTCTCCTCCGCACCCAGGGTCTCCGGCGTCACCGCACGGTGATGGACATAGTTGTAAGGAGGTACCGTATAGCCGCGCAGGATCGAAATCCCCAGCTGAATCAGCCGCGGCCCGTACGTCTCCGGCTCATGCGAGATCGAGCCAACGATCGCGCTCGTCCCCTTGTGCATCTCTTCCAGCGCTTCAGGAATGCAATCCTGCCCCACGATCGCAAAGTTTGCTTCCTGCCCGGCCTCGCGCACCGCATCCAGGACGCCCAGCGCGCTGGTGTCGTTCGCAGCCGCTACCAGCACATGCTCGCCCGGCCGCCCGTGGCGCAGCAGCTCGCTCATCGCCTTGCGGCTGGCCTCGCGCATGCCGCGCCCGTCAATCTGCACGAACCGATCAGGCGTCAACTCCTTGAATCGCTCGCGAATGCCGTCGAACGCGCCGGTAATGCGATTCTGCACAAAGCTGCCGGCCTCGCTGAATCCAACGCCCACCACGCGGTCCACTTTGCTTTTCCATTTGCGCTGCGCATATTGCGCCAGCACCGACGCCGCTTCGTATCCCACCTCGAAGTTGTCCACGCCAAAGTAGGTCGCATTGGGGTGCGGCACGTCGATGGCTACCAGCGGAATATCGGCCTTCTTGAAGATGTGTGCAACGCGCGGCGCCGCAGCCTCTTCCACCTGGAATTCCAGCACCAGGTCCACGCGCTTGGCCACAAACTCTTCGGCGTTGCTCACCGCTACATGGGGATCGTAGCGGTTGTCGAGCATCAGCAGTTCCACGCCTGACGCCGCAGCAGCCGCGGTTACGCTCTGCGCCACAGCCTCGCTGAACGGCATCTCCGCGCTCTGCACGGCGAACCCGAAGCGCAGCCGCCGCGGCCGCGACACCAGCCGGTATTGCCCGCTCGGCGTTTGTGCCAGGTAGCCGCGGTGCACCAGGGTTTTCAGGATCCGGTAGACACTGGTCTTGGAAATCTTCGTTCTCTGGTACACATCCTCAAGGCTCAGAGGAGAGTGATCCTGCTCGAGCAGCTCGATCACGTCGAGCGCCTTCGACAGAATCGGAATCAAGTACAGCCGTTTGATCTTCGCTTTGGCCAACTGCCGCCTCCGCACCTGTGTCTCTAATGAAACTCAGGCAAGTAAACATCATAGAACAACTTTCCCGGGAATGACTTAGGGATAATGCACGGAACAAGGCACCGAGGGAACAAGGGACCAAGTAGCGCTGGTCTTCTGACCGGCTGTCGTGCGGGCGTCCACGCCCGCACGGTCAGAGCATGATTGCGGAACCAAACTGACAAAGAGCCAGGAGCGGTTTCTGTTCTCTGTTCTCTGTTCTCTGTTCTCTGTTCTCTGTTCTCTGTTCTCTGTTCTCTGTTCTCTGTTCTCTGTTCTCTGTTCTCTGTTCTCTGTTCTCTGTTCTCTGTTCTCTGTTCTCTGTTCTCTGTTCTCTGTTCTCTGCTTTCTTGTTCCCTTGCTCCCTGCTTTTACGCGTAGCTGCTCACCGCCATGCTGCGGCTGCCACGCTCCCGCGCCGCACGCTCCACATAGCCGCTGGCTTTCAGCGCCGCCAGCGGATCGGCCGGCAATCCATGCGCTTCACGCCACGCCTGCGTCAACGGCCGAACGTCGCGCCAGAACGCTCCGCGATAGAGTTCCTCGGCGGCCACGAGCTCGCACTTCTGCTGCAGCCCAGCCAGTTGCTCACGGTCGACCAGCGCCGCCTTCAGATAAAGTTCCTGTGCGGTCACCACCGTTTGCACCATCGCTTCCATCTTGCCCTTCAGGTTGTGGCTCTGGTCGATCATGTAGGCGATATCGATCTTCAGCCCGTCGTCGGTGGCCGCGTGAATCTCGTGGAAGATGCGGAAAATCTGGTAGGGGTCGATCGATCCCAGAGTCAGATCATCGTCGGCATAGCGCCGGTCGTTGAAGTGGAATCCGCCGAGCATCTCGGTGTGCAGCAGCCATGCCACAATCTGCTCGATGTTCTGCGCGCTGTAGTGATGGCCGGTATCGACAAGTACGCACGCCTTCGGCCCGGCCACCTTCGCAAAGTGGCTCGACATGCCCCAGTCCGCAATGTCGGTGTGATAGAACGCCGGCTCAAAGGGCTTGTACTCCACCAGCAGCCGCTGGTTTTCACCCAGGTGGTCGTGTGACGTGCGCAGCGCTTGCTCGAGCCAGCCGATCCGCTTGCGGATGCTCTGCGTGCCCGGATAGTTCGAGCCGTCCGCCATCCACAGCGAGATGTCGCGCGAGCCCAGAGCCTTGCCAATCTCGATCGAGTCGAGCATGTGGTCGAGAGCCCGCTTGCGAATCTCCGCCGACGGATTGCACAACGAGCCAAATTTGTATTCCTGGTCCTGGAACAGGTTGGGATTGATCGAACCCGAGCGCACGCCGAAGCGCCGCTCCAATCCCTTCACCTCGGGCACATCCTTCAGCCCGCCCGGCAAGTCCCACAGCACGTGCAGCGCCACCGTCGGAGTCACACCCGTCAGCCGGTTCACTTCGGCCGCGTCGGCAAACTTCTCTTCGATCGTCGTGGCCGCGGCAGCCTGCACAAACTTGCCAAAGCGCGTGCCGGTGTTGGCAAATCCCCACGATGGAATCTCAATCTTGAAAGAGTCCAGTGCCTTGAATGCAAAATCCTGAATGTTCGATTCCGAAAGCTTCATATGATCCCCTTCACGTTCGATTGCCGATACTCTTCTCCCCTGATCTCTATTCCCTAGTGCCCGTTCGCTATTCCCTAGTCCCTCGTCTCTATTCCCTATCTTCCACGACTACCACGTGCAGAAACCTCGGCCCATGCACGCCCTTGATCCGCGTCATCTCAATATCGGCCGTCGCGCTGGGCCCCGAAATCCACGTCACCAGCCGCGGCAATTCCCCGCTCCCTTGCTCGCTTGCTCCATCGCTCCCTGCCTTCGCGCACTTGTCAAAATACTCCGGCAGCGTCTCCACGATCTGGCTGGCGCGCACCACGCACAGGTGCCAGTCGGGCAGCAGCGTGATCACGCGCCGCCCTTCGGTCTCGGAGTGGTGCAGAACAATGGTGCCCGACTCTGCCACGCCGCAAAAGCACTCCGTGACCACGCCCTCGCACTGCTCCACTTCGCTCGCCGCCAGGCCGCGGTCGATCTTCCAGTCGAATCCCTCAGCAAGCCACTCTGCCGGCAGCCCTACGGGAGCTACGAACCTGCGTCTGCCGCTGGCGCTTAGCTGTGCCGCAATCGTTGCCGCAAGCTCTTCCGTCGCGCATTCCACCACTTCCGCATCATATTCGCGCAGCCGCTCAATGAACCGCTCCTGACGGGCCCTGACCGTCATGGTTTCGTGCCGCATATAGCCGCGAGGCAATGCTTCGTACGCTCCGGCGGCCTGCTCCGCGGTCGCTGCGGAATTCCGCCCGCCGGAACTGGCGGAACGAATGCGCTCCAGCACCTGCCGGCGTAAGTCAGCTACCGAACTCATCGCGCCTCGCTCCCATGCTCTCTTGCTCCCTTGCTGCTTTGGCCCCTGTCTTTCCACCACTGATGAAATGTCTGGTTCGGCAAGCCGCGCAGATCCCGCGTCTGCGTCCACTTGGCTCCCACGCTGGGCAGCGAATGGATCCATCCATCCTTGCGCGTAAAGAATTTCAGTCCCATGCGGCCCATCCGCTGCGCCGCATGAAACAGCCACGCGCGCGAAAAAATCACGTTCGCCGCGCGCAATCCGACATACATCGGATCGAAGAACTTCCCCACTGTTTTCCGTTCCTGATCCGTCACCTGCGCGCGTAGATCGATGAGGATCTCGGGGATGTTGATCTTCACCGGGCAAACTTCGTAGCACGCGCCGCACAACGACGACGCAAACGGCAACGACTGCGCATGCTTCAGATGCTCAAGCTGCGGCGTCAAAATCGCGCCGATCGGCCCGGGATACACCGACCCATACGCATGCCCGCCCGTCTGCCGGTACACCGGGCACGTGTTCATGCAAGCCGCGCAACGAATGCAGCGCAACGTCTGGCGTTCCTTCTTGCTCGCGAGAATCGAAGATCTTCCATTGTCCAGGAGCACCACGTGAAACTTCTGCGGCCCGTCGCCCGGCGTAACGCCCGTCCACAACGACGTGTAGGGGCTCATTCGTTCCCCCGTGGCCGACCGCGCCAGCAACTGCAGCATCACTTCAAGATCCTGGACGCGCGGCAGCACTTTTTCAATTCCGGCCAGCGTAATCATGGTCCGCGGCAGCGTCAGGCACATGCGCCCGTTGCCCTCCGACTCCACAATGACCACCGCGCCGGTCTCGGCAATCAGGAAATTCGCGCCGCTGATCGCCGTTGGCACCGAGAGAAACTTCTGCCGCAGATAATTCCGCGCCGCGGCCGTCAGCAACTTCGGCTCGTCCGAAAGATCCGGAAGTCCCATCTTCCGCGCAAAGATCTCCCGCACCTGGCTGCGATTCACATGCAGCGCGGGCACAACGATGTGCGAAGGCTCGTCCTCGCCAAGCTGCAAGATAATCTCCGCCAGGTCGGTCTCGTAGGTCCGCACCCCCGCCGCCTCAAGATAAGGATTGAGTTGAATCTCCGCCGAGGTCATGGTCTTGATCTTGATGACCTCGTCGGCCTTCTCTTCGCGCAGAATTTCGAGAATGCTCCTTCGCGCTTCCGTCGCATCCGCCGCCCAGTGCACCACGCCGCCGGCCGTCGTACACCGCTCCTCAAATTGCGTGAGATAGACGTCCAGATGAGCGAGCGCCTCGTCCTTGATGGCCGCGGCGGCCGTGCGCAGCTCCTGCCAATCGGTCTTTTCCGCCACCAGGTGCGCGCGCTTTGCCTGGATCACGTCGATGGCGTGGGCCACGTTCTTGCGCAGTTGCGGGTTGCGCAGCACCGGCAGCGCAGCCACGGGAAACGGCGGCGCCAGCGCCGGGTCCAGCACGGGTCGGTCCGTCAACGGGTGCTCAGCCGCAGCGCTCAAGCCAACACCTCCGCCGGTTGGCTCTGCGTGCTCGCCAGGATCTGCGCCATGTGAATCGTCTTCATGGGCGCGAACTGCCGGTGCATCCCTCCGCCCAGGTGCATCAGGCAACTGTTGTCCAGCGCCGTGCAGAACTCCGCCCGCGTGCCCAGCACATCTTCGAGCTTCACCGTCAGCATCGCCGACGACACATCGCCGTTCTTCACGCTGAACGTCCCGCCGAATCCGCAGCAGCGGTCGAGATTCGGCAACGGCGCCAGCTCCAGCCCGCGCACCTTGGCCAGCAATCGCATCGGCCGGTCGCCCAGGTGCAGCCCCCGCAAACCATGGCAGCTCGCGTGGTAGGTCACCTTGTGCGGAAAGTACGCGCCCACGTCCTCCACGCCCAGCTTGTCCACGAGGAACTCACTCAGTTCGTACACCCTCGGCAGCAGCGCCGCGAATTGCCCGCGCAGCTCTTCGTTGCCCAGCTCCTCAAACAACCCCGGATACTGATCGCGGATCATCGCCACGCACGACGACGACGGAATCACCACTGCCTCCGCATCCTGATACATCCGCACCAGCCGCCGGGCCTGGCTGAACGCCTCGCTGCGGAATCCCGTATTCGCGTGCATCTGCCCGCAACACGTCTGCCCCGGCCGGAACTCAACCTCCACCCCCAACCTCTCGAGCAGAGTGACCACGGCGCGTCCCGTTTCAGGAAACAGCGTGTCGTTGTAGCAGGTAATAAAAAGCGAAGCTCGCATCAAAACCACTCATTCCTGGATGTATAAGTTTCAACTAAGAAACCGCATAATATACCCCCCAGAAATCAATTGTCTATTGCAATCTCCTCCCGTTTCAATACGCATCTGCCCTCCCGGAACCTTCAGTCCCTGGTTCCTGCCCCTCTCATCCAGTTCCCTCGCTCCCTTGCTCCCTGTTCCTCTCAACCTTCTCACTCCACTCGCGTCTAATTTTGCAATACTGCTGTCTTTGTCCTCGGGGAACAACTTCCTTCAGCTTTTCATACGGCTTCATCGGCTGGTTTTATAGCTTGGAATGTCCAACTGCCGGATGCACTGCGAAAATCCGGGCTTCTCTTTCCCTGTGCCGCAACGCCCGCATGCAATGCGCCTGCAGCGGCGTCCTTGTTGCGCGCCGCCGGGGCCATCCGCGATGATTGATCTGTTTCTCAACTTCGTCGTCACTCTGCCTCATCTTCGGGCTTTTATCGGATTCTTTCCGCCCACGGCAACTCTTCAGCTCTCTAAGGGTTTTTCTCAAGAAAGGGTCTAGGACCTCTCCATATGATCAATTTGCGCTCGCTCCCACTGTGCGTGCTGGCCAGTGTCTTGGTTTCTCCGCTTTCGTCTCTGGCACAGCAAGCCGCACCCGCCGTCCGCATTGTCAACCCTGTCAATGAGAGCCAGCGCATCACGCTCACCCACACGGTCAACCCCCTCGCCAACGCCGCCAACGATCGCGGCGCCGCACCCGATGGCATGCAGCTCGACCAGCTGCAGCTCGTGCTCCAGCGCAGCCCCGCGCAGGAAACGGCGCTGCGCCAGCTCATCGCCGGGCAGAACACCCCCGGCTCGCCCAGCTATCACCAGTGGCTCACGCCCCAGCAGTTCGGCACGCAGTTCGGGGCCTCCGACCAGGACATCGCCACAGTCGAGTCCTGGCTCGGCAGCCACGGCTTTGCCATCTCCCGCGTGAACCCCGGCAAAGGCACGCTTGAGTTCTCGGGCAGCGTCGCCCAGCTTCGCGACGCCTTCCACACACAGATTCACAGGTACTCGGTCGACGGCGAAACCCACTACGCCAACGCCGACGACCCCCAGATCCCCGCAGCTTTGGCGCCGGCCATCGCCGGCTTCACCTCGCTCAACAACTTCCGGCCCAGGAGCTACCTGCAGAAGCTCGGCCGCGCCTCCTTCAATCCCGCCACGCACCAGGTTTCGCAGTGGACGTGGGGCACCAGCTCCAGCGAGTACTTCGTCCTCGCGCCCGGCGACTTCGCCACGCAGTACGATCTCGCTCCGCTCTATGCCGCCAACGTCAACGGCACCGGCCAGACCATCGCCATCATCAACGAGTCCAACATCAACATCGATCTCGTCAACCAGTTCCGCACGCTCTTTGGGCTGCCGGCCAACCCGCCCCAGGTCATCATCGACGGCAACGATCCCGGCATCGACGGCGTCAACAATCCTGACGGGCCCAACTACGCCTCCTTCGAGGCCTATCTCGACGTCGAATGGTCCGGAGCTGTTGCGCCTAACGCTACCATCGATCTCGTCATCGCCGCCGACACCTCCATCGAGGGCGGCCTCGTTCTGGGCATGGAGCACGCCGTCTATTCCGACATCGCTCCCGTTCTCAGCATCAGCTTCGGTTCCTGCGAATCGTCCCTTGGTGCAACAAACGCCTTCATCAATTCGCTTTGGGAGCAGGCTGCTGCGCAAGGCCAAACCGTGATGGTCTCCGCCGGAGATTCGGGCTCAGCCGGCTGCGACGACGACAACTCGCAGGAGTACGCCGTCTACGGACAGCAGGTGAACGGCTTCGCCTCTACCCCCTACAACGTTGCCGTCGGCGGAACGGACTTTTTCTACAGCCAATACAGTGCCGGCTCGTCCGCCCTCAATGCGCAGCTCGCCACCTACTGGAACACGACGACCAGCCAGCTGCCCGTAAACTCGCTGATTAAGGAGCCCATCCCCGAGCAGCCCTGGAACGACAGCCAGTACGGACTCGACGCCTACAACCAATACACGTCCACCGGAACCACCTCCATCGCCGGAGGCAGCGGCGGCGCCAGCAACGCAGCTATCTGCTCCGCCGGATACAGCACCACCGGCGCATGCACCGGCACGCTCTCCGGCTATCCCAAGCCCTCCTGGCAAACGGGCACGGGCGTGCCCAATGACAACGTGCGCGACCTGCCTGACGTCTCGCTCTTCTCCGCCAACGGTTCAAACTTCAGCTTTTATCCCATCTGCGCTGAAGACGGCGACTGCCAGACCGCGGGCCTCGGTTCCGGCCAAATCGTTCAGATCTCCGGCGTTGGTGGCACATCAGCCTCCGCACCCGCCTTCGCCGGCATCATGGCTCTTGTCGCACAGTCGCTGGGCCATCGCCTCGGCCAGGTCGACAATATCCTCTACGCGCTGAAGACCCAATATCCCACCGCCTTCCACGACGTCACCAACGGCACAAACTCCGTGCCCTGCGAGTTCGCGCCCACGGTCTCAACCAACTGCATCGCCGTCAGCAGTCCCGCAACAGTCAATGGCGTCACCGAAGGGCAGATCGGCACCGGCACCACCCCCGAGTACAACGCCACCGCGGGCTATAACCTCGCTACCGGTCTCGGCACCATCGACGCCAACGTCCTCGTCACCGACTGGTCGAAGGTCACTCTGGCTACGAGTGCCGTCACCATGACTCCCTCGCAGACCAGCTTCGCCCACAGTACGCCAATCACCATCAGCGGCACGGTTACGGGCAGCACACCCACCGGCAACGTGGCCCTGATGACCGACTCGACCGAGCCTCTCGAACAAAGCCAGACAGCATTCGCGCTGAGCACTGGGTCTTACTCCGGAACCACCAGCGCCCTCCCTGGCGGCACCTACCACATCTGGGCCGAGTACGGCGGCGATGCCAAAAATGCCATGAGCGAATCCCCGAAAGTCCAGATCACCGTCTCGCCCGAAACCCCCGGCATGAACTTCAATCTCTTCAATGCCGCTCTCGGAGCCTATTACACCCCCTCTTCCGGTCCGGGCACCTCGGTCGACTACGGCACGCAGCTCATGTTCAGCTCTGAGGTCGCGCCTACCTCGCAACTCACCAATCTGCAGAACTGCGTCATCAACGGCACCGGCTGTTCCAGCCTCAACTACACACAGCCCACCGGCACCGTTACCCTCGCTGACAATTCCACCACCATCAACACCGCTGTCATGAACGCCGAGGGCGACGCCGAGTACAACGCGCCCTTCGCCGTCGGCGCGCACTCCGTCGTGGCCACCTATAACGGAGACCAGAGCTACAACAAGATCGCCTCCTCGCCCATCACCTTCACGGTCATCAAAGACACCCCTCAATTCTTCTGGGGCGCGTCCAACGTCTCTGGCAGCGCCATCATCGGCGGCCAGCCCACGGTCTTCAACGTCATCGTCGAAAACGGCGCACAATACAACGTCGCTTCCCAAACCAGCGGCGGTTCAGTCGCTCCCGTCCCGGTTGCTCCGCCTACCGGAACCGTCACGCTCTCGAGCTCACCCTCCGGCATCTCCGGAACCATTACTCTCAGCTCCGGCGTTGACTCCTCTGACGGCGCGCAGGCCGGAATCGGCACCGTCACGCTGGCGAGCCTTGCGGCCAACAACTATAACGTCACCTTTACCTACAGCGGCGACGCGAACTACGAGGGCGGTTCGGCCCAGGGCACCATCACTGTCGTTGCCGGCAGCAGCGGCCTCGCGTCCACGACCGCCGCCACCATGTCGGGCTCGATCTCGCCCAACTCCGCCATCACGATCACCGGCACCGTCACCGGCCAGAGTGGCCATCCTGCGCCGACAGGTGATTGCATCTCGACGGGCGTAGTTATTTACTCGTCGGGCGGGAGCCTTGGATGTGTGAGGCTAACGGCGGGTTCCGGCGATGTCTCCAACTTTTCCGCTGTCCTTAACAGCCAGGACCTCTTCCAGGGAGCGAACTTCGTCACCGTCCAGTACACGGGCGACACCGTCTACGCGGCTTCGGAGTACAACCTGAACAGCGGCAGCTCGATCCCCAATCCGCTGGGCGACTTCTCCCTGGTGCCCGACACAACCATCGTTCCCGTCAGCATCACCAGCGGGGCCGGCACCGGCACCGACACCATCAACGTCTCCTCGGTCAACGGCTTTACCGGGACCGTCAATCTCACTTGCACCCCCGCCTCCGGGATAACCTGCACCGTCTCGCCCAACCCCACGCTGAGCAACCAGGGCAGCAGCACGTCCACTCTCACCGTCAACGTTCCGGCCGGAACCGCCAGCGGCAACTACAACGTGCTCATTACCGCGAAGGACGCAGCGACCGGCGAATACATCCACACACTCGCGATTACCGCTGATGTCACTGGTTCAAGCCCGGCAATCACACTCAGCAATAGCGGCAATATCACCGTCGTGCAGGGTGTGAACTCGGCCAACACCTCCACCATCACCGTCACTCCCTCGGGCGGATTTACCGGGACCGTCAACCTCACCTGCGCCGTCACCAGCCCTTCGCCCCTTCCTGCCAACCCCATCACCTGCGCGGCGGCCAACCTGAACCCGACGTCAGTCAACATTACGAACACCAATGCCTTGACCTCGGTTCTGACCATCAACACCTCAGGGACCACCACAACCGGAGCCTATGTCGTCACCGTCACCGGAACCTCCGGCGGCGTCACGTCCTTCACCACGGTCAACGTCACCGTGAACCTGTCCCAGGACTTCTCGCTCAGCAACAGCGGCAACATCACGGTGAATGCCGGCACGAACACAAGCAACACTTCCACCATTACCGTCACCCCCTCGGGCGGATTCTCCTCGGCGGTGACCCTGAGTTGCTCGGTCACTACCCAGCCGACGGGCGGGAACCTGACCTGCGGCAACTCGAATCTCAGTCCGACTTCGGTCACGCCCCTGGGCACGTCCACCCTGACCGTAAATACGACGTCCTCGACTACACCCGGCCCCTACGTCATCACCGTCACCGGAACCGCTGGCACTGACGTTCATACCACGACGGTCAATGTCACCGTGAATGCCGCGGCTGCTCAGTCGTACACGGTCACGGCCACAGGCCCTACGTCGAATGTGAGCCCGGGAACCGCGGCAACCGCAAGCGTCACGGTCACCGGCAGCGGCGGCTACGGAGGCACCGTTGCACTCAGCTGCTCGCTCAACTCAGGCGGACCGACCAACCAGTCGGGCGATGCGCCTTCCTGCTCCATCACAAGCGGGGCGTCGCTGAATTTAGGTACGACCAACCCCGGTACTGCGGTCGCAACTGTAAGCAGCACCGCCGCCACGGCCGATCTTGTCGTTCCCGCCTTTGGCAAAGGCAAGGGCTGGCTCGGCGCAGGCTCCGGCGCAGTCCTCGCGCTCCTCTTCTTCTTCAGGATTCCGGCTCGGCGCCGTAGCTGGCGCGCCATGCTCGGCATCCTCATCGCCATGGTGGCGCTCGGCGTCATGTCCAGTTGCGGCGGCGGCGGCGGCGGCGGGGGAGGTGGAGGCACCAATCCAACGAACCCCGGAACAGCCGCCGGAACCTACACGTTCACCGTGACGAGCACGGGCAGCCCGGCCGTAAATCCGGCTCCAGCCAACCCGACCTTCACCGTTACGTTCAACTAACAACGGTCCCCGTCCAGGCCCAGCCTGGGCGGGGTACCCTGTTCCCTGTCCCCTGTTTTTCTAATCCCTAATCCGTATTCCCTGACTTATCCCTGTTCCCTGATCCCTGACCCCTGTTTCTCAACCCGTTACCTTCGTGTGGAAAAATGATCTGAATTTCACCCAGGATTTCCACAGTTTTGCTAATCTCACCGAATACGTGGGCCAGGGGGGAGTCGGGTCGGGGGCATATGCCGCCGCGACCTGGCTTTCCCCCGGGCACCCGGATCCCCACAACACCTTCCCTCTCTTCCACTAATTCTCCAATCCCAAATTTCAGTTCTCAGCTCTCTGTTTGCTGTCGATTCGACTCCCTACTGGCTTCTCCCTATTCCCTGCCTTTCCGCTCCCCTGCTCGCTTGCTCCCCCGCTCCCTGCCTCTCTCACATCTCCCGCCCCTTCCGCTCTGGCCCGAGCCCGCACAGAAGAAACAGCGCCGCGACCGACGCAATCTCAAACGCCGCGAGCGCCCAGCCGTATCCGAGGCGGCGTTGCAGCGCGTATTCGATTCCCACGGAAGGCGCGCCGATCAGCATCCCCAGTTGGTAGACCACGCCCGGAAACAGGCTGCGCACGGTGGGAGGCGAAAGCTCGTTGAGGTGCGCGGGAATGACGCCGAAGACGCCCTGCACGCCGAACTGCATCACGACGGCACCCGCCGTGAGCGCCGCGGCCGACGCCGCGAACGCCCATGCGGGCAGCGCCACGAGCGCCACGCACAGCGCCGCGATGATGCTCCATCGCCGCCCGATCTTTTGCGAGAGATGCCCGATCACCAGCGCGCCCGCGACGGCGCCCACGTTGTAGAGGATGGCCACGTTGGAAATCGCCAGGCTCGAGAAGCCGTGCACCGTGCGCAGAAAATCCGGATAGAGATCCTGCGAGCCATGCGAGAAACACGTGATCGCCGTCATGAGCGCCACGAGATAAACGAACTCGCCCTTGTGCTCCCAAACCGCGCGCGCCACTTCGCCGAATCCGCCCGGCCGGTTCTTCCGCCACGCCTGCGGCTCAGGCGCAAGCAGCGCCAGCACGACAATGGGCACCGCCAGCAGCAGCCCTCCCAGGAAAACCCACTGCCACCCGAATCGCGGCGCCGCCACCGGCATGACCGCAGCCGCCAGCAGATAGCCCACCGAGTATCCCGCCTGCAAAATTCCGCTGAACAACCCACGCAACCGGCCCGGCGAGCTCTCCATCACCAGCGACGCCCCGATTCCCCAGTAGCCGCCCATACCCACGCCGTAGAGCGCGCGCAGCAAAAGAAACGCGTTGTAACTTGGCGCGAACGGCGTCAGCGCCGACACGATGGAGAAGAAGAGCACGCACCCGATCAGCGGTCCGCGCCGCCCGTACCGATCCGCGAGCCCGCCCAGCAGCACCGCGCCCAGTGGCCGCGTCGCCAGCGTCAGCGTGATGGACCACACGATCGCGCCCTTGCCCACCGCGAACCGCGCGGCCAGCGCGTCCACCAGAAAAATCAAGATGAAAAAGTAATAGGCGTCGAGAATCCATCCCAGAATTCCCGACGCAACCGCGAATTGCCATCGCGCCGAGGGTGCAGTCTCCACGGATGTCGTGTTCAGAGGAGCCTCCGTCAGAGCCGCGCCAGCGTCAATCCGCCGTCCACCACGATCAATGCACCGGTGGCATAAGGCAACTCACCGCGCGCCAGCACGCTGACGGCGCTGGCCACGTCTTCCGGCTTGCCCCAACGTTTCTCCACGAGCAGACCGCCTTCGATCAGCGAATCGTACTTGGCATGCGCGCCTGCGGTCATCTCGCTCTCGATGATTCCCGGCCGCACTTCATACACGCCGATGCCAAACTCCGCCAGGCGCGCTGCCCACAGTCGCGTTGCCATGGCAACACCTGCTTTGGAAATGCAATACTCACCGCGGTTCACGCTCGCCATGGTTGCTGAAACCGAGCCAATGTTGATGACCGCTCGATGCGCCGCTCCGATGTTTTCCCGCTGCCGGATCATCCATGCGGCTACCGCCTGCGTGAGGAAATAGGGCCCCTTGAGATTCGCGTTCATCACTTCGTCGAAGCTTTCCTCCCGCGCTTCCAGGATGTCTGCGCGAATACGCGGCGCGATTCCGGCGTTGTTCACAAGAACGTCGAGCCTGCCAAATCGCTCTTCGATTTCGAGCAGCAGCCGCGCCCGAGCCGCACCGTCGGCCACATCCGCCTGCACATAGATGGCCTCGCCAAATTCCCCGATTGCTTCAAGCCCGGCCTGCGCGTCCTGTGCCGATCGGCGCCCAGAGGTCGCTACGGCAAACCCGTCCTGCGCCAGCCGCCGCGCAATCCCCAGGCCGATGCCGCGGGCGCCTCCGGTAACAAGCGCGACTTTGCTTCCCTTCTGCATCTCCAACCCTTCCAGCGCACCGTCGCTCAGGCCTCGAAAAACGTGTAGTAGCTTCCTTCAGCCATTCGCGCCACCAGCAACATCGCCTCCAGCAGATGATAGTCTCCCCACATGCTCGACTCGCCGCACGGACTCTTTCTGCCCGTCGGAACATGATCCCATCCGTTCGGCCGATGGTAGACACTGTGCAGCAGGATTCCCTCGTGCTGCGGATCCGCCGACAGGTACGGCTCCTCAAGAAGTGTCTGCAACACGGTGAGCCCGGCCTGCGCATACGTACTTCCACCATCGCCCAGTGCATGCCCGAGCCGAATGAGCCCCTGCGCCGCGATCGCGCTTGCCGAGGAATCGACCGGCTCAAAGTCATTGAAGGGATCCGCCGGCTGATTCCGCCAATCGCCAACCCGGGGCAATTGCGGCGCGCCGGTATCCCAATAGCAGATGCCATCGCGCGCGCTCGCCTGGTGAATATAGAAGTCGCAGGTTGCCCGGGCCGCGCGCTCCAGCATCGTGCTCGCCTCGCCTTTGCCGGGAACGCCCTCGGCGCCGAACTCGCCGGCCGGCAATGACTGGATGAACTCAAGCTGCTCGGCAAACCCCAGCATGGCCCACGCCAGACCGCGAGTCCATGTGCTGAACGGCGAGTAACCCTGCTGCGACGAGGGGCAACGAAACGCTCCACTCGCGGGATTGAAGATTGCCTCGTGCGCCGTGCGCCCGCGCAGCTCCGGCGTGTCGTAGTGGTCGCGTCCCTCGCCGTAGTAGATGTTGTACTGCGACGAAGTTCGCGCGTGCTGGAGGAGCCTGCCGAGCAGATCGATCCGAACATCCTGCTCGCCCAGTAGCGCATGTCCCAGCCGATGTGCCATCCCGCATACACGCAGGGACCGCATGGTATCGATGAACAGCGAGTGGCTCCCATTAAACGAGTGGATGAATCCGAGGCCATTCGGCAGGCTTGTCCATCGTGCGGCCTGCACCGCTCCGCTCACTTTCAGCGCCAATTCGTAGAAGCGCAGTTCCCACTCGTTTCTTTCGATCCGGCCTGCAAGCATGAGGCGCCGCAAATTTCCATACGTCGAAATGGTGTTGAATCCGTGATCGTGCACGCCCGTGTGCGTCAGGTGCTCGGCCATATCGGCCACAATGTGGCGCCGCGCTATCGCGAGCAACTCCGCGTCGCCGCCGAGTTCGAAGCAGAGCAGCGCATTGCCGTACTGGAATCCTTGTGTCCACTGCGTCCAGCTTCGCGCGGTATAGCGGCCATTGACCGTAACTACCGGCGCGCAGCCTGGCTCGTTCCAGCGGCGATCGAGCCGCAGCGTCTTTTCCGACGCAAGCTCGACTGCGCGCTGAATAGCGGGCGTTAACTCTTGCGGCGTGATCTTTTCGTTCGGTTTCACGTGCACTCTCTTCCGCTAGACAAATTTCTCAAAGCGTTCGATCACCTGCGCCACAACCACGTCTGGATCGGCATCCCACAGCGCGCGATTGAAGATCTCCACCTCAATGGGCCCGTCGTATCCTGCGCGCTCCACGAGCAGCCGCAGCTTGCGGTTGTCAATCACTCCATCACCCGTCAAACCGCGGCCCATGAGCACATCAGGAAGCGGAACCAGCCAGTCCGACACATGGAAACCGAAGATCCGCCCCGCCGCCTCTGAGATCAACTCTGCAATCTTCGGATCCCACCAGATATGAAATGTGTCGAGGATGACGCCCACCTCGCGCGCGTCATAGCCCCGTGCAAGTTCCAGCGCCTGGCTGATGGTGACAAGGACCGACCGCTCGGCAGCATACATGGGATGCAGCGGCTCAAGCCCGATGCGCACCCCGCGCTCCCGCGCATAGGGGACGAGTGCCGCGACTCCGTCGGCGACCATCCTGCGCGCATCCTCTAGGTCAAGCCCCACGCTGCCGCCTACCACCATTACAAGAGAATCAGCGTGCAACTCCGCGGCCTCATCCACCGCGCGGAAGTTGTCCTCGATGTTTTTTCTTCTCTCCTGCGGCGTCGGCGCCGGAAACATGCCGCCCCGGCAAACGCTGGTAACGCGCAACCCCGCATCATTCACCAACTGCACACACGCGGCCAGGCCTGCCTCTTCGATCTTGTGCCGCCAAAGGGCAATCGACCTGATGCCATGTCGAACGCAGCCGTCCACGGCCTCAGCCACACTCCAACGGTTCACCGTAATTTGATTGAGCGAAAGCCTTGCCTTGTCTGCCATGCTGAATCTTTCACATCAACGCAAGCCAACCACAGTGATCCCGGGGCGGATCATGAAATTTCAGGGACGTCGACCCAGCGCCGTTCGCGCCACGATTGCATTGCCAGCTCCGCCAACTGCACTCCGCGCGCGCCATCCAGAAAGTTGTGCGGAAACGGCGCATCCTCTGCGACGTGGCGCAGAAACATCTCCCACTGCACCTTGAACGCATTGTCGTATTCGGTGTTGCCGGGAACCGTAGACCACAATTCGCGAAAGTGAAAGGGATTGGGCAGGTCGGGGTTCCACACCGGCCGCGGCGTATTCTTGCGATCCTGCACCTTGCACTCGCGCAATCCTGCAACGGCGCTGCCATCGGTGCCGTCCACCTGCAGGCTCAACAGCTCATCGCGATACACGCGCGTGGCCCACGACGAATTGATCTGTGCGAAGATGCCGTCCTTCAGTTTGAACATGCCGTACGCCGCATCTTCCGCAGTGCATTTGTAACTTCTGCCGGCTTCATCGGCACGCTGCGTTATGTGCGTCTCTCCATTGCACGACACTGCCTGAACCGCGCCAAAGGTGTGGTCGAGGACGTAGCGCCAGTGGCAGAACATATCGAGGATGATTCCGCCATCTTCTTCCTTCTTGTAGTTCCACGAAGGCCGCTGGGGTGCCTGGTCAGTCCCTTCAAACACCCAGTAACCAAACTCTCCGCGCACCGAGAGGATGCGCCCGAAAAATCCGGCGTCAATCAGTCCACGCAATTTGCGGATACCGGACAGGAACAATTTATCTTGCACCACGCCGTGCTTGACGCCCGCTTTTTCCGCAGCCCGTGCCAGGGCCAGCGCGCTATCGAGCGTGGTGGCCAGAGGTTTTTCGCAATAGACGTGCTTTCCCGCGGCAATTGCCTGCAACACGTTTTGCTCGCGAAGCCCCGTAGCGCCCGAATCGAAATAGATTGTGTCTTCCTTGTTCTCGAGAGCGCGCGTCAAATCGGTGGTCCACCGCGTCAATCCATGAGCATCCGCGATCGCCTTGAGCTTCTCCTCATTTCTTCCCACAAGCATTGGGTCGGGGATCAATGCGCTGCCCTCGTCGAGCTTCACTCCGCCTTGCGCTCGGATGGCGAGGATGGAGCGGACAAGGTGCTGATTCAGCCCCATGCGCCCGGTCACGCCGTTCATGATGATTCCCACCCTGCGTTCGCGCATCAATTCTCCCGGCGGTTCCACGGAATGCTATCACACCGCTTGCAACGGCCTCGGCTGCGAAGGGCGCTAAATCGGCCCCACCCAAAGCACCGGTTGGCGAATGGGGAAGTTGCGAATGATTTCTGCAGTTTTGGGATCCGGGGGCAGCGTGCGCCAGAGGGCGATGAATTTGGGTTCGCGATAGGCGAGTCCGGCAAACAGCAAGCTCGGCTGCCGGTTGGGCAGATCGTCGAAGTACTCCACATCCTGCTTGTAGGGCCACTTGCTCTTGTCCTGGATGAACAGAAACATGAAGTCGACGGCTTTCTTGTAACGATTTCCATTGGGCAGCGCAAACTCCCACAGGTTGTTTGTGGCTCCGCTGGGAGTTGAGCCGCTGCCTGAGGCGATCAGGCAGACCATCGCCAGCATGTCCAGATCAAAAAGCGAGTAGCTGTACGGCTTTGTCCGGGCCAATTCCAGCGGAAAACTGCCGTCGGGCGCCATCTGATCGGGCAAGAGATGATCGCGGAACCGCCCGCGGCAAAGCGACATGGCATTTTCGTCTCCAGTGAAAGCGGCGAACGCCGCCACCTGCACCGCCCAGCAGGTGCCGTGGTTATTCTTGGCCGCCTCTTCTTCCTGTCCGTTCTTCGACGAAATCATCCACAGTATGTACTGCGTGAACCAGGCGCGCACCGCGGCGAAATCAGCGGCCGGCATTACGTCTGCCTTCTCCAAATGCCGCGCGGCCCGTGAAACCTCCACCAGGTGCAGCGTGTCGATGATTCCCGTTCCCCGGCCCGGCGTCACACCCCAGATCGCCTGCGCGTAATCAAGCGAAGGGTTCATCCGAGTCGCCGGATCCACAAACCACGCCTTGAGGTGCAGTGCCGCGTGTTCCGCGTAATGTTTCTGCTGCGTGAGGATCCACGCTGCCGTCAACGCGGGGACCATCAGGCTCAGCCGGATCAGCGCCTCGCGGTGATCATTGAAATTCTTCGGGTCCGAATATCCGTCGCGGCGAATGTACGGGCCATTGGGGTCTTTGGGGTTGGGCCACCAGTAATCGCCCTCGGAAAAATAGTCGTGCTTGCCGCCCTTGCTGCGCGGCGAGGTGTAGGCAGTGATGGTAATGGGCGGCTGCGATAGATAATCATTTGCCGCGCGCAGGATTCGCTCGTGGTCAATGACCTCAATGTCGCCCAGCGTGATCAGCGGCGTGTTGGCTGAAACCTGAGCAGCGGGCGCGGCGAGCAAGCGAGCACGAGTTGCAACGGCGGCAGCGGCAGAGATGCAGAAGGCTCGGCGGTCCATGACATCCACATTCCTGCATCCGGGATCATGTTGTCCAGCACGCTGCGCCGGGCTCACTCACCGGGCCAGTTCCGCACCTTTTCTTGAGATGCTCTCAAGGTAGATTGCACGAAGGTTCGACTTGGTGCACGAAGGCACCATAAGGATCTCGCCGGTCACGACCGCAAATCTCGTGTCTACCGATCTACTCCAGCAAATTCAACGTTTCTGGCGAGAGATAATCACTGTACACTCGAACGTAGCGTGAGTGCCGCCTCAGTGCCCTCTTCCACATACAGCGCGGGATTCTTTTCCCCCTCATTCGCCGATGCTCACTCCGGGCGCATTGTCGTTCTTGCTGACGATCTGACCGGCGCATGCGACGCTGCAGCGGCCTTCCTCCGCTCTGGGCGTACGGTCCGCGTCTGGTTCGGCACCACCGTTCAGTTTTCCGCGCCTGAAACGGTGCAGGCGTTTAACACAGATTCGCGATCACTTTCTTCGCACCGCGCTGCTCGCGCGGTATCGCGGGCCGTTGAAGATCTCGGATCCGATCCCAATTCTCTGTTCTTCAAGAAAGTCGATTCGGCAGCTCGCGGGCCTTTCGCCGCCGAAATTCTCGCAGCGCATCGCGCTCTTGGGACCCAAGCGATCCTGCTGGCCCCAGCGTTTCCCTCGGCCGGACGCACAGTTCGCGACGGCGTTCTGCATATCGAAGATGCCGCCAGCTTCCCCGCGGACATTTCCCTTGCCGACCTGTTTCCGGCCTCAGCCCGTGACCAGATCGCCTGCATCGCCGGCCCGTCCGAGCTGGCCCCCGCGATTGACTCCGGCAAAACCATCTTGCTGTGCAACAGCACCACGCAGGCCGACCTGGAAGCCATCGCTCGCGCTGCGCAGGAGCTGCCCGGGCTTCTTTACGCCGGATCTGCCGGGCTGGCCCAGGCGCTGGCAACCCTGAGCAAGATGAATCTGCCATACGCGTTCATTCCTCCGGTCTCTTGCGCCTTGCTCATCGCCGGTTCTCCGCACCCGATGACGAAGCTCCAGCTCGAAACCCTCGACCGCGATCGATTCCCCGGCCTGCATGTACTTGACCTTCCGTCGGCATTTCGCGCCGGCGCGCGAATACGCTCCGCATTCCGCTCCTCCGCTCCTGAAGCGCTGATTCTCACCGGTGGTGAAACGGCTTTGCGCGCGGCTGAAGCGCTCGAAGCGCACTCCTTTATTCTGCAGGGGGAGATTGCGCCCGGCATTCCATGGGGCCTGGTGCAGGGCGGCGCGGCTCACGGATGCGTGGTGATCACAAAATCCGGCGGTTTCGGCGCGCCCACAGTGTTCAACGAGATTCTTAGCGCGTTTCGAGGTCCGGCATGAGCAGGCTGGCACGCATTGCCATCAGCATTGGAGACCCGGCCGGCGTCGGCGCTGAAATCGCCCTCAAGGCTCTCAGCGATCCCACAGTCGCTTCGCTCGCGCAATGGTTCCTGGTTGCCGATCGGGCTGTCCTTGATGCCGCTGCCCGCGTTTGTGCCATCGATGCCGCCAAGTTGCCCTTCACGCTGGTTGAAACCAACAGCTTGCCCGCCGGCCACGCCGTTGCCTTCGGCCAGCTTTGTGCAGAGTATGGGCTCGCTGCCATCGCTTACGTTCGCCGCGCCGTGGAACTCTGCGTGAGCGGTGAAGCGGACGCCATGGTCACCGCGCCGCTCAACAAAGAAGCCGTCACGCTCTCTGGCCGCACATTCTCAGGCCACACCGAATACATTGCCGAGCTCACCGGAGCTGCCGAGCCGCGGATGCTGCTTTACTCTGAGAAGCTCGCCACGGTGCATGTGAGCACGCATATACCGCTCGAACAGGCCTGCCGCCTCGACCGCGCGCGCATCGTGCGGACCATTCAACTCGGCAATGACGCGCTGCAATGGATGCTGCGCCGAGCACCACGCATCGCCGTGTGCGGGCTCAATCCGCATGCCGGCGAGCACGGGCTGTTCGGGCGGCAGGATCTGGAAACCATCGCGCCCGCCATCGACGAAGCGCGTTCGCTCGGGATCGACTGTTCGGGCCCGCACTCGCCCGACACCATCTTCTTTCGCGCCTTGCGAGGAGAATTCGACCTGATCGTAGCCATGTATCACGACCAGGGCCACATTCCCATGAAGCTGATTGACTTCGAGGGCAGCGTCAACGTCTCGCTGGGGCTACCCATCATCCGCACCTCTGTTGATCACGGAACCGCCTTCGATATTGCCGGACTCAACCAGGCCGACGCCACCAATATGAAGGCCGCCATGCGCCTTGCCGTCCGCATGGCCGAGGGCAAACTCACACTCGCCGGCAAACTCCCAGAAGACACAACAAACCACTCGGCCTCCGATCACGCCCAGGCTGGAGGCGCGCGCTGAGATGCACCTCGCCGACACTCTGATCATCGCCGTCTATCTCGCCACTCTTGTCGGCATTGGGGTCTTCGTTTCGCGGCGGCAAAAAACCACCGATAGCTATTTTGTCGCCGGACGCACCGTGCCTGGATGGGCTGCCGGTCTCTCCCTGCTGGCGACCATCATCACCAGCCTCACCTTCATCGCCTTCCCCGGCGCGGCATATTCCGGCAACTGGAATTTGCTGGTTCCCAATTTGTTTTTTATCGCGGTCATCTGGTCCATCGGCCCGGTCATCGTGCCGTTCTTCCGGCATGCCGTATCCATGTCGGTGTATGAATATTTCGGCAAGCGCTTCGGTCCCGGCGTCCGCATGTACTCGTCCTTCGCCTTTGCCGCAGGCCACTTTGCCAAGATGGGCTTCGTCTTCTACCTGCTCGCGCTCGCGGTTGCCGGCTTCACCGGCTGGCCGGTCATCCCGCTCATCGTGGGCCTCGGCGTGATTACCGTCTTCTACACCTTCATTGGTGGTCTTCGCGCCGTCATCTGGACCGACGTGGTGCAGGGCTTCTTGCTATTCACCGGCATCGCGGTCACTCTCGCCATTCTCCTCTTTGGGCCCCACGCGCATCCCGCCGCCATGTTTCGCCTGATCGCTGCGAATCATAAGACGAGTCTCGGCAGTTACCGATTTGATCTTGCGCAGCCCACTTTCTGGACCATGGCCCTCTACGGATTCTTCTACTACCTGCAGAAGTACACAGCCGATCAGACCGTAGTGCAGCGCTATCTTGCCGCTCGCTCTGACCGCTCCGCTCTGCGCGGCATTCAGATGGGCGCAACCTTATGCCTGCCGGTCTGGACGTCTTTTATGCTGATCGGTTCGTTGCTTTGGGCGTTCTACCGGCTCGCCGGCCAGGCGCCTCCATCCGCCGTCACAAGGCCAGACCAGGTCTTCCCCTATTTCATGGTCACGCAGATGCCGGTCGGTGTTGCCGGCATGTTTCTCGCGGCGCTCTTCGGCGCTGCCATGTCGATGCTCGCCTCAGACCTGAACTGCCTCGGCCTGATTCTGGTCGAAGACTTCTACTCGCATTTCTTTCCGAGCCGTACAGATGCGCAGCGCCTGCGATTCGGCAAACTCGCCGTCGTCCTCTGTGGAGCGCTGGCCATTGCGATCTCGCTGTGCGTCACAGCCACGTACGGCTCCGCGCTGGCGCTTTACTACACAGCCGCTTCGATTGTTGCCGGCGGCCTGGCCGGACTTTTCCTGCTCGCGTTCCTGTCGCGGCGAGCGGGCCGCACTGCCGCGCTGGCCGGCATCGCCGCCAACTTGATTTTCACTGCCTACGCGACGCTGACGCTCAATGGCGGCAAGATCCTCAACCTGCATCGCTACAACTTTCCCTGGAGCGAGTACACCATCGGCGTGTTCGGAAACCTGCTGCTGCTGGCGGTTGGCCTGGTTTGGGCCGCACTTCTTCCGGCGCCCGCATCACTTCCATCCACAAGTACGCTCTGGGGCTGGCTTGCCGATCGCAAGCGTTCCAATATCTATGCCATCCAATTGGGAGACACTCCATGAATCGTTTGCAACAGGCCGTCCATGCAAATGGCGGCAAGGCCCTCCTCGGCGCGGCAGTCTATTTTTATGACCCCGTCTTTCTTGAGATCTGCGCTCATCTCGGCTACTAGGCCATCTGGATCGAGATGGAGCACGGCCACATTACCTTTGCCGAAGCCGCCGATCTTTGCCGCATGGCCGCGGGCACCGGCATGCTGACCATGATCCGCATTCCCGATGTGCGGCGTGAAAACGTACTCAAGGGCGCCGAATGCGGACCCGACATTCTCGATGTCCCCATGATCGAATCCGTTGCACAGATGCACGACCTGCGCGAGTTCGCGCGCTTCGCCCCACAGGGCAACCGCGGCATGTTCTCTGTTTCGCGCGCCATCAACTACGGCATCCCCGGAGAGGTTGTCGCCAAGCAGCAAAAACTCAACACCGGCCTTTGCCTGATGGCGCAGATTGAAACCAGCGCCGCGGTGGATCGCGTTGAGGAGCTTGCGGCTGTTCCCGATGTTGATCTCTTTATCGGGCCGGCAGACCTGGCGGCCAGTTTCGGTGTGCCCGGGCAGACTTCGCATCCTTCAGTTCAGCAAGCCGCCGCGAGAATTGTGAAAGCAGCGCGCATTCACGACAAATGCACTGCCACAGCTTGCGCTCCTGAAGAATTCGGCTTCTGGCTCGGCCTCGGCGTCGATCTGCTCTTCTGCGCCAACGACATCTCCTGCCTGAAGCAAGCCGCCGGCGATATGTTGGGTGATGCCCGCAAGGCATTGCAGCAGGTCTCAAAAAACGCCGCCCGGGATTTGAATGAAACCCGCGCGTAACTTAGGCTCTACGCGATCGTGCAATCTCTTCTCAAACTCGCGCTGGTTCTCGCGCTGTGGCGCCTCGCGGCGACGGCACAGGGTGCGAAGCCGAGTCATGACTTCGCTATCCTTCATCCTGACAACTACCACCGTTACATCGTTCAGTTTGCCGCCGATGAGCTCAGCGCGACGGGTCAGCAAACTTCGGATGAGTGGCCCTGGATTGAAGCCAAAATTCCCTTCTTCGATTCGTCTGACAAGCAATTCGAGGAGATGTATTACTTCCGCTGGTATTCCTTTGAAAAGCACGTGGAGCACACCGCAGATCACGGGTACCTGATCACGGAGTGGCTGCACAGGCCCGACCTTTCCAACAAAGGCGTGTTGCCCGATGCCGCGCAATTCCATCTCGGTGAAGCGCGCTGGCTGCGCGATCCGCAGATCGCCGAGGATTACGCCCGCTTCTGGATCTCCCCGGATGCGCGCCGGCGTGAATACAGCTTTGCGCTGGCGACGAGCGTGCGCGAGGTGACACTGGCTACAGGTGATGCGAAGCTCGGAACGGGCATGCTGGATGGACTGGCGGCCAATTACGAAGCTTGGGAAGCAACCCAGTACGATCCCTCCGTTGGTCTGTTCTGGTCGATTGACACGCGCGACGCGATGGAGAAATCCATCAGCGGCGATGGCTATCGGCCGACGCTCAACAGCTACATGGTCGGCGATGCGCGAGCCATTGCGGACTTTGCCCGCCTAGCCGGTGAGCCTGCAACCGAGAAGGAATATGCAGCAAAGGCCGACGCGCTGGAGCATCTGATCGAAACCAAACTGTGGAACCCAAAAGACCAGTTCTACGAGGTCGTGTCACCCTCGGCCGACTCGGGCATCCGTAAACAAAAAAGATTCAAGGACCCGGGCACCGACTTGCAATTCGCCGGTGTGCGCGAGCTCATAGGCTATATTCCGTGGGAGTATTACCGCCCGGCCGAGGACCATGCCGTCGCGTGGAAACAGCTCTTCGATGCCCACGGCTTCGCCGGCAAGTACGGTCCAACCACCGCGGAACGCCGCAGCCCGCGCTTCCGCTTCGCCTCTGACGATCAATGCACGTGGAACGGCCCTTCGTGGCCGTACGCAACCACCCAAATGCTGCTTGCTCTCGCCGATTTGCTCAACGGCCCGGCGCAACCCGGGGTCCCCAACGACAGGTCTTCGTCGTCGGGGTGGAAGCCCTACATTGGCGCGAAGCAGTACTACCAGCTCTTTTCAAATTACGTTTTGTCGCAGCAATTGAAATTACCCAGCGGCCGCGTGATCGATTGGATTGACGAGGACCTTGACGCCGACACCGACGAGTGGATCGCGAAAGATATTCTGCTTGCCAAGCACAAGCAGGTTGGCCGCGGAAACTACTACAATCACTCCGGCTTCGCCGATCCGCTGATTACGGGACTCATCGGCCTGCGACCGCGCGCCGACAACAGGGTCGTCATCCATCCGCTATTGCCCGCTGGCGTTTGGAGTTACTTTGCGTTGGACGGCCTGCCGTATCACGGCCATTTGCTGGCGATTGTTTACGATGAGAGCGGCAAGCATTACCAGCGCGGCCGCGGACTCACACTTTTTGTCGACGGCAAAAAGATTGCAAGTCGCGCGACCCTCGGCCCGCTTGAAACCGAACTGCCTGCTGGAGGGAGCAGGAGCCTTCAGGCTCCTGAATTCGGGCAAACGAAATCGGGCCTTTAGGCCCGGAGGACTGCTTTTGAAAAGCCACTTCCAGGGATTCATTTGCGGTTGCGCTGTTCTCTTCGCGGCGCACACAATTCTGCTCGCCCAGCCCGCGCCCGCGATTCCCCTGACGCGCATTCCCGCCGGCTCCTTCACCATGGGCGCCGATGATGTCACGCTCTCACCCGCCATCACCAACGGCTTCGGCGTGATGTCGAGCCGGCCCGCTCATGGCGACTGGGACGAGCACCCGGCGCACAAGGTGACAATTACTCACAGCTTTCAGGTCGCCACGCATCTCATCACCGTCGCGGAATTCCAGCAATTCGATCCGTCCTACAAAGCCGTTACCGCTTACCCTGACTATGCAGCGGGCATCAGTTACAACCAGGCCGTCGCCTTCTGCGCGTGGCTCACGAAGAAAACTGGAAAGCCCTACCGGCTGCCGACCGAAGCGGAATGGGAATACGCAGCGCGCGCCGGGACGCAATCACCATTCTTCACTGGCGACACGCCGCCAGCGCCGGGCCAGGCCAATGCGTGGGGCGTGGTCATGGGCGAAGGCACGCCGGAGTGGGTCGCTGATTGGTACGCGCCTTATCCTTCCGCTGCGCAAACCGATCCTACCGGCCCAGAGCACGGAACCTTTCGCGTGGTCTGCGGCGGCGGCCTTGATTTCCGAAAATCCAAACTCGGCGAGGACTACCCCGCCACGGCGCCTTACTTCATGCGCTCGGCGAATCGCGCCAGCATGGTGCCCAGTTTCGCATCGAAGGGAGGCAACATTGGATTCCGCGTGGTGCAGGCGTCCAGCCTCGAGCCGCACACGTCACCCGCTGAGCAGTACTTCTTCTGGACAGGCGTCAAGCAGACGCCCATCGACGTGAGCGAAGGGCCCGATCCCGCAAAGCCGTTTTACCGCACGCACGAACTGTTTCCCAATCTCAACGGCAAATCCATGCCCGACGTTGGCTGGCGCCTGGGGCTTGCACGCGGCCTCGGCATCAACTATCACAACTCCGCGGTGCAGGTGCTGGCCAATGGCGATGTCGTCGCCGCCTACTACAACACGCCCGACAAGGAAGACGATCCCGACCAGACCGTGATGGTGATGCGCCGCCGTGCCGGCGCGGAAACATGGGACATGCCGGAGCCGTGGCCGGCTTTTGCCGACGCAGCCTGTGCCGCGCCGGTCTTCTGGAACGATCGCGGCCGTCTCTGGCTCTTCTTCGGCTTCCCCCGTCTCATCGGCGCGCCGCCATTCGCCTTCACCACCTCCGATGACAACGGCGCAACGTGGGCGCCGATTCAGTTCCCCTACTTCCCTGCTCCCATCGGACCCTACGTTTCGCAGCCCATCAACTCGATCGTGCGCGCCAGGGATGGAACCATCTACATCCCGACCGATTCGACGGGGCACGGTGCCGGAGGCCTGCCTGCAGCATCGGCAGTGTGGGCCACGCGCGACAACGGCAAGACCTGGTATGACACAGGTGGACGCACGGGTGGCCGGCACACGACTATCGTCATCGCGAAGAATGGTGACATTCTCGGGTTTGGCGGCAAGAACTCTGAAATCGACGGTCACATGCCGCTCTCCATCAGCTCCGACGGCGGAAAAACCTGGCGCGTCACGCCGACTCCCTTTGACGAACTGATCAGCGGCGAGCGCCCGAGCGTCATTCGTCTTGCCTCCGGCCGGCTCTTTTTCGTTGCCGACTACAATCCGAACCACGAAAAGCACATTCACCAAGATGGCGCTTTTGTCGCGCTTTCCAACGATGATGGCAAAACCTGGAAGATGAAGCGCCTGCCCGCTGACATTCTCACGGTGGGCTACGTGACCGCGACACAGGGGCCAAACGGCCTAATCCACATCGTGACCTCGAAGAATACGGTCAACTACGAGATCGTACTGAATGAGGCCTGGGTGCTCGCGGATGACAACACCGCAACGCCGGAGCCCGAGTCGATCGGGACGGTGACAAAACACACCGAAAAATGGCCCAACGGAAAACTGAAAGCGGAATGGGGAACCACGCGCGTCAGCGACGGCGAGATTCTTCTCGAGGGTCCGCAAACTTTCTACTTTGAAGATGGCGGCACGCAGTGGACGGCAAACTTCCACCTTGGCAAGAGGGTTGGCGACGAAATCTTCTATCGTGCGAATGGGAAAAAAGAATGGGCCAAATCCTATAACGCCGACGGAACATGGACGTGGCGCACCTTCGACGAAGCCGGCAAACAATCTGCCGAATCCCATTGGCGCGGAAAAACACTGATTGACTGCGAATTCGCGAACACAAATTGATTCGCGAACGGGTTCACAGAATTGGGTGCGACACCCCGGGCGAGGCCCGCCAGCGGCTCATCTCTACGAACCGGCTTTTTCAAACAATACGGCCATATACGGCTTGCTCGTGAGCGTGATCTTGCTTTTGCCGCTGAATGTGCCCGGCAAAGCGCTCTTCGTCATCTCCCACGGATCGATCATCGTCGCTGTGAACTTCACATTCTCCGGCAGCGGAAACTCGTATTCTCCCACGCAGTGATAGTCGAAGTAGTAAAGAATGGGCCCGCCCGGATTGCCGGCGTTCAAGTAGTACGGATTCTCGGCTGCCATCAGCCCCGTTGTACCTGCGCTCTCCAGCAGCTTGCGCAGGAACGTGATCCGCGCGGGGCTTGTGCCATGCAGCTCTCCCGCATCAGACCACACCGGGCTCCCATCCGTCGTCATGTACGTTTCGCCGTGCGTGGCGTACACGCCATACACAATCGCGCGCCAGAAGCGGTGCGTCATCTCTTCCGGCGACAGGTTCCCCCAGCGCCGCGAGATGTTGCCCTCGTATTGAATCTCGTCATAAATGATCGGCTTGTTCCATGCCGCCAGCCGCTCCGCCGATTTCTCAAAGTCGTAGGTCTGCAAACTCGCATGCGTGCACCAGGGACGCGAGTAGTCGTACATCACACGGCTATAGTGAATCGACCGAAGCCTGCTGTACGGATCGCGCTCCACGACAATGCGAAAGAATCTGTCCCAGTCCGTCATGGACTTCGATCGCACCAGGTCATATTCATTGGCGATCGACCACCACACGTTGCGATATGCCGCGAGCCGCGCCACGGCGTAGTGCAAATAGCGGTCGTCAGCCTCTTGGCCCATGGCTTTGAATCCCCACGCATCGTAGGGATGAAACAAGATCACGTCCGCCTGAATGCCCGCAGCCAGCAAATCCTGAATCTTCTGCTCTACGCGCTGGAAATATGCGGGGTTCAATCGCGACAGATCAAACTGCTCCTTGCTTTCGTTGTAATTCGGGTTCGTCATGCTGCCCTGCGGGCTTTGTGCAGGCGCTCCTCCCAGCTGATCGAACGGCATGGCCACCGGCTGCAACTTTCCGAGCGGCTTCGGCAGCAGGCACATCCGAACTTTGTTGAAGCCCGCCTCCTTCAGGTTTTTCAGCGTCTCCGCGGCATAAGGCTCTCCAATAAATCCGTAGGAGTAGCAGGTGGTTCCAAACGGAAAATACGGCGTCCCGTCGGCATATTGAAAGTGAAACTGGTGCGCGGTTTCAACCGGCCCACGATTTCCTTCGGCCGGCGTCACGCACTCAAATGCCCCCGTCTGGCCTGCGAGATCCTTGACGTTGCTCGTGGTTTCGTAGCTCCAGCGCCCAGGAGAATCGGGTGAAAACCGCGCCTTGTATGTCCCATCGCCGTCGTAAAACCCGGCAACGTCCACCGTTCGATGCCCCAAAGTGAAGCGCGCGCCAAACTGCACATCCACAAACGGATTACCATCGGCGGGCCCGTGCGCCACTGCCTCAAAGAGACCCCACTGCTCCACTGCGGAAGAGCGCGCGTCGGCGCCTGACGCCGCGACGCTCTTAGGAGCAAGGCCCGCCACCGCGGCTCCAGCTCCCAGCTTGATCAACTCTCGCCTATCCATCCGCCCTCTTTTGCCGAATGCCCGCCTGACATCGCCGCATCAAAAATTCGCGCTACTCAAACCGGTAAAGCGAAAGTTTTTCGGTGTGCACGGCGCGCGGATCGAACCGCCAGGCCTGGCCCTGATCGTTCTCGTCGCCGTTGAGCCGCCGTCCCGCGACCCAACTTCCGTCTTCGAACTTCCCTTCCGTCACCGCGCCGATGCCGGCCTGGGATCCGCTCGCAGGGTAGGGCGTGAAGGAAACGCGGAATCCCTTGCCCACGCCGAGGAACGCATCTTTTCCATCGGCCATGATCATTCCGAACCCGCCTTCCGACGTGTTGCCGAAGATGCTGTCGAGACTCACGTGCAGCGTGTAGCCGTTCATGGTGAAGTCGACGGACCGCCGGTCGCGGTCAAGCAGGAATCCATGCACGTCGCCTGCGGCCTGATGCTCAAGCAGCTGCGGCGCCACCGCAGCGATTGCCTTGTAACTCTCGCCCAGCGGATCCGTCTCGCTCGCCTCCGATTCAATTCCGAACGGCGAGAAGCCAAGCCCCGCCTCCTCGCCCAGCGCGTAAAATACATTGGCCGCGCCCGCCGCGCTGCCGCGCGTCTCCGGCATATACAGCGGATTGCCGTCGCGGTGGTATCGTTGGCACCACTCCTCAAAATTCGATGCATACAAATCCGGCGAATAAAAATCGAGTCCCGGTCCCGCTGCCTTCCACACATCCACCACGCGCGGCTGTGATCCTCCGCTGGGATAGCCGCCGGGCGGCGTGTTGTCAGAGCCCAGCCACGTGTTCACATACATCGGAATGTCGTACTCTTTCTTTCCGCCGCGCGCCACGGCCTGGATGTAGCTCGCATACTGCCATGCCATGAAGATCTCGTCGGCCCTCTCGCCTTCGCCGAATACCTCCGTCCAGGTCCCCGCGGACTTCGCGCCATTCGCTTCCCACAGCTCTCGCAGATCCGGATGCAGATCCTCACGATGCGCCTTGAGATACGCAGTCAACTCTGCCGGCACCTGCCCCTCGAACGCCTTGTTGGCGGCATCTGACCGGTCGCGCGAGTCACCCAGCACGCCGACCTCGTTCTCCACCTGCATCATCAACACGGTGTGCTGGCTCCCGTCCACTTCCTTGATGTGGCGCATCAGCGCCGCGAATGCCCGCGCATCGGCCTCCCGCGTGGCCAGGCATAGCGGGCTTAAAATCTCCACCTCGTTCCCGTGCTCGACAACGCGCGTGAATCGATGCGAATCTTCCTTCACCCAAACCGGCGCGTAGCTCGACATGCCGTTCTTCCATGACGCCAGCCACAAAAACACGATGCGCTCATGCGCCTGCCGTGCCTGGTCGATGAGACCGTCGACGAGCGTGAAGTCGTATTTGCCTTCGGCGGGCTCGACCAGCTCCCAGCTCAGCGGTGTGACCACGGAGTTGAGCCCCGTCGCCACCAGCTTGGGCCAGATCGGCTTCATGTACTCGAGATTCGAAGAGGAAGAGTTATGCAGCTCGCCCGAAAGCATCACGAACGGCTTTCCGTCAACGATGAGCTGCGTGGCCGCACCGCGCTTTTCAAGATGCGGCGTGCCGGTCTCCTGGGCTTCAGACAGAACCGCTCCAGCACTGAGGCAGAGCAGCAGGCAGATAGAGAGTGAAATAGAAATCCTCATAACGGCAGGCAGTGTACCACGCGCCTCCACCCGCGAGCGTCCTACATCGTGAGTGATCATGGACCGTTTGATGCTGTGCGGGTTTGCCGCCGTGCATCAACTGCCTGGAGAAATGATGAGAACCCTTTGTCTCCGGTGGACTAGGCGTCCCATTTTGGCGGCCAGCCCCGAAACCGGACTCACAGATCGACCTGGCCGCCTGCAACGATTGCCTCAAGGCCAAATCAGCCGAAACCTCAAGCCCATGGCCGTCCTCTCTGTCGATCTCGCCTGCCGCCGATGGTCCAACCTGGGCATCGTCGTCCTCGATCGCGCGCTGCCTGAATCGCCAGGTTCTCGAGAGCTGCCCGTCGTGGTCGCCTGCGAGATCGTTGTTTTCGGGCCGCCAGGCGTTGATCCGGAGGCCGATCGCGGCCCCATCGATCCCGAGAATCTCGCCGGCCGCCTCAATCACCTATGCGCTGTTCGCGACATTCGTATTCTCATGCTGGATGGTCCGCAAGCCTGGAAATCCCGCGCCAGCGGCCTCGAGCACGCGCGCAGTTGCGAGCGGCAATTGAACACTGCCGCGAAAACCGGCTTGCCCGGAATGGTGAAGCCATTCACCTACCGCACGTTTGCCGAGTTTTGTGTGGACCTGTACGACGCGCTTTGCCGGCGAGGCTGGCGGCGGCTCGACACGTTAGGGCAACCGGCCCAAGCCGCAGGGCCTGACTTGCAGTCGCAACGAGTGCTGGTTGAAAGCTATCGCCATGCGGCCTGGCGGTCGCTGGGCTTGAAGCCGCTACCCGCCAAGCGCCGCGCCAGAGTGAGCGATCTGGCCGAGGGCTACACGGCGCTGCGCGCTATGGTTCCCTTCACCACGAATCGCCCGCCCAACCACGATCAATTGCAAGCCATCGTCGGAGGCCTTGCCGGTCTCGCGCTCGAGGAGCACGATCACGCTGGATTTCGTATGGTTGGCAATCCGCCGCAGCACGAAGAGGGTCACTGGCGCGAAGGCTTCATCGTTCTGCCGGTTCCGCCAAATCGTCCCGCGGGCCTGCGCTGGATCCATTAGGAGCAGGTTGGCGGATCTTTGATTCCTCTTTCAGAACTTGTACACTACGCCGAACGTCGCGCGCGCGTTCCAGGTCCGATGTGTCGAGTACCCAAGTTGCGAGGTATTGTTGGGCAGCGAGAACGATGCGGCGACGCGGTCGGCGGTGAGTTGCAGGGCGAAATTGTGGCCCACGCCATAAGCCAAGCCTCCGCCAAAGCCGCCCGCGAAGGAGATGCTTGGCGTCATGTTCTCGCCCCCGGTATGCTCTCCGCCCACTTCCCCGAAAAACACCCCGCTGAGGTTCTCATAGAGCGTTGCGTGGACTGCCGGCCCAACCAGGAATGTGTAGATCGAGGGGTTGCCGGGATTCGGCAGCGTTCTGCGGCCGGTTCCCACCCTGTAGTAGTCCCCTGTCCCCATGAGTTGAAAATACTTTCCCCAATCGCGGGACAGCGACACCTTTCCGCCTATTAAACCGCTGAACGAAACGGGCACTTGCCTGAGGCGGCTATAGGCCAAGCCCGCATATACCTCGTACTTGTTGGGTGCGGCCTGCGCGGGCCCCGGTGCCGCTTCGGGATTCACCTGGCTGGCAGCTGGCAACGCCGTGAGTGCGCCCGCCACTGCGCCAAAAAACAAAAATAAGAGCGTCCTCTTCAACTTGAAACTCTCCTCAATCCTTACCCTCTTCAAACAAACCTGCCGCTGTCTGACTTTCCACCCCGGGGACGAACATCCGTCCGCGGGGGCCCCGGAATTTGCTCCGGAACGGGCATCCTGGATGGTTTCCGGTACCTTCCTAGACTATCCTTTCACCCCGGCTTTCAAGAAGCCCGGACGGCGCAGGAATCGTACCAATCCTTTTGACTGGCACCGGAGGGAAATGGCGCGCAGCTTCTGCGACACACTTCGCATGCGGGGTGCCGCGGGGCTTCGCGCTTCCGGCGCTTTCCCCGGTCAATCATCCTCCAGGTACCAAGGAATATTGATGACGATGATGCGGCGGTTGCCGCGCATCAGCAGGACCACCTTCAGCAGGTCAGAGCGCCGGTTGTGCAGCATGCCTTGCCACCAGTGCCGCACCACCAGCTCCGGCACCAGCACGCACACCTTGCAGGCTTCGCTTTCGCGTTCCACGCCCAGCACGTAGTCCACAATCGGATGCAGAACGTACCGGTAGGGCGACGTCAGCGTGACCAGTTTGGGCACACAGCGACCGGCGTTGCGGAGGGGCCCGGCCACATCCTTTTCCCACGCGTCGCAAAAGGGATCGGGATCGTCGCTGGTTCGCACATGCACGCAGCGGATATCGCACGACATCGACAAAGCGAACGAGAGCGCCTTCTCGCTGATGCGGCTCCAGCGGTCCACGGGTACCACCACGATGGGCTCGCCGACTTCAGCGGGAACAATTGGCCGGTCGAGATCGATTTCGCGGTTGACGCGGACGTAGTGCCGGTGCACGGCGCGCATGAACCAGATCATGACCACTACCAGCAGCGCTGTGATCCACGCGCCCTCGACGAACTTCGCTACCAGCACAACCAGTGTCGTGATCCCGGTGGCCACGGCTCCGACCGCGTTCACAATCATGCGTCCCCGCGCGCCGCCCTGCCTTCTCCAATGCATCACCATCCCCGCCTGTGACAGGGTGAAGGCCATGAACGCGCCGATAGCGTACAGAGGAATCAGGCGGTCTGTCACGCCGCCAAAGATAATCAGCAGCAGCGCCGTCAGAGCGACCAGCACATAAATGCCCCACGAGTAAAGCAGGCGCCGGCCGCGAATGAGAAATATGCGCGGCATGTAATCGTCGAGCGCAATGGCGCGCGTCAGCCGTGGAAAATCGGCAAAGGCCGTGTTGGCCGAGAGCGCCAGCACCAGCAGGACCGACGCAATCGTGACGTAATAGAACCACCCATGACCCATCACGGCACGCGTCAGCATCGAGAGCACGCTCTCGTATCCCGTGCTGCCTGGATCGGTGGCCGCGATGCCGTACGCTCGGCACAGCAGCGCAATGCCCAGCAGCAGGATAGCCAGCAGAGCAATGATGATGGTCAGCGTGGTCCTGGCGTTTTTGCGCGTCGGGTCGCGGAAGGCCATGACGCCATTGCTCACCGCTTCCACGCCGGTCATCGCGGTGCAGCCCGAGGAGAACACCTTCAGCAGCAGCCACCAGGTGACCGCTGTTGTCAATGCTTTCGGCACCGGCGGCATCTGCATCACTGGGTGCGGATGTCCACCTGCCTGCGCCATCTGCCACAGGCCCACCGCAATCACGATCAACAGCGTCGCCGTGAACAGGTACGTGGGAATCATGAACACCACGCCGGTGTCATGGACTCCGCGCATGTTCACGATGGTTAGGATAGCCAGAACGGCGAGGCAAAGTTCCAGCGTGTGCGGTTGCAGGCTCGGTACGGCGCTGATCAGTGCGCCGACTCCGGCCGAAATGCCCACTGCCGCCGTGAGCACATAGTCGATCATCAACGCCGCGGCCGCTAGCAGACCGGCGCCCTCGCCGAGATTTTCGCTTGCCACGGTGTACGAACCGCCGCCGCGCGGATACGCCTCGATTGTCTGGCGATAACTGAAGTACACAATGGTCAGCAGAATCACGATGGCCGTGCTGACCGGGACAATATATTTCGGGCCCAGCAGGCCCAGCGGAATCAGTAGCGTCAGCGCCGCCTCAGGCCCGTATGCGGCCGAGCTCAAAGCGTCGAGGCCGAAGACGGGAATACCGGCCAGGGGGCCGATATGCTCGGCGCGCTCCTCGCTGGTCGCCAGCGGCCGCCCAAAAAAAAGATTGAAGAAGCGTGTGTATACGCCCATGAAAAACTGACCGGCGGCTTTGGACTCAACGCGGGGACGCCGCCGATGCCAGTGTCTCATGTCGCCGCTGCGGCAGGGTGCAGCCGGGCGAATCGCATCTCGGTTCCCTACCCTCGCATCGGTTTTGTTTTTATACGAAGAGGAGCGAGTGCGGCTTCAGGTCGCCTTCAAAAGCATCAAGGTCACATCGTCGTGCTGCGGCGCGGTGCCTACAAAACGATCGATGTCAATTAGCACGGAACCCAGGATCACATCGGCCGGTGCCGCTGCCATTGTCCGCAGCAGATTGAGAAACCGCGCTTCGCCGTACTCCTCGGTTCGCGCATTCTCCGCTTCCACGAGCCCATCGGTGTATGCGGCCAGCAAGTCGCCCAGCTCGAGCGACACCGTGCCAAGCTCATAGCGGGCATCTTCCATCACGCCCAGCGGAAGCCCGCCCACGCGCAACTCCTCTGTTGTTCCCGACCGTCTTCGCAGGACCGGAGGATTATGGCCCGCGTTCACATATTGCAGAACATGCGATGCTGGATCGTATTCGGCGATAAATGCAGTGGTGAATCTCCTGCCATTCTGGCTGTTGCTGCATGCGTAGCGGTTCATGCGCGCGACCAGTTCCGTCACGGGTCCCGGCGTCGTACACAGCGCTCTCAGGCTCGCCTGGATCGTCGCCATCAGCATGGCCGCGGGAACGCTTTTGCCCGCCACGTCGGCCACCGCGATCAGAAAAGTCTGGCTGGTTGCGCCTGGCACCGAGCCGTCGCTTGTGTGCCGTGGGAACACGTCATAGTAATCGCCGGCCACGGTATTCGCTGGGCGCGTCGCGAACGCGATCTCCAGTCCCGGTACCTGCGGCGGCCGCGCCGGCAGCAGCCATGCCTGAATCTCCCTGGCGATCTGCAGGTCGCGCTTCATCACCACGCGATCCGTCAATTCAAGGATCAAGAGCCCGAACATCAGCAGCCCACCCAGCAGGTGCGCTTCAAATCGGAACTCCCAATGCTGGCCGGGATTGCCAACCATCTCCGCCTGTGGCAACACGAGCAGCACTAACGCCACCAGCAGCAAGATGCGGCGCGCAGGAGTCAGTTTTTCCAGAATCGCCCAAAAGAATTGTTTTGCCACATGGACGAAGTGCTTTTGCCTGGGCGTGCCGGAAGGACGCGCAGCATCGACCTCACGCGCATAGAGCCGATACGTGGAGCGGGCGTCTGACCGCAACTGGTCCCAAAGCTCGTTCAGCCGCATCCCCGCTGAGACGCGAAGCCAGAAGTTCTCCAATCGGTGCGGAAGAGACGGACCGCTGAGCGGCGCGGGCGGGACAGGCGGGTACGGCGAACTTACACGCTGACCTTGCATGGATTTCTTAGGTTGATTATAGGCCTGAACCGGTTTGCCGGCGCTGACGGAAGGGCACCGTTGGGCATCGAGCCCTCACTGGGTTACTGCCCTTCCATCCCTGTCGCAGCCGGCAGCGTGAACAGGAACCGGCTTCCCTTGCCTGGCTCGCTCTCGGCCCAGATGCGCCCGCCGTGCTGCTCCACGATGCTGCGGCATAACGCCAGCCCCAGCCCGGTGCCGCCCATCGCCCGCGAATCCGATCCGTCGCCCTGCTGGAAGCGGTCGAAGATGCGCTCCAGTTTTCCTGGCGGGATGCCGCGCCCCTGGTCTTCCACCATGAAGCACACTTCGGTTGTGCCGGGCACCGTGCCGCTGACTGCCTGCGCAGCCAGCCGGATGGTTGTTCCTTGCGGAGAGAACTTGAGGGCGTTGCCCACCAGTTCGCTCAGCACCTGCAACACGCGCTCCTCGTCGGCGAACACCGGCGGCGCGTGCGTCTCGATGCGGAAATCGATGCGCGCCTGTGAGGCCGCAATGTGCGCCACATCGGCCGCGCGCCGCAGCAGGATGTCGCTCTCCAGGGCCTGCCGATGCAGCGGCAGCCGCCCGCGTTCTCCGCGATCGAAATCGAGAATGTCGTTGACGAGCCTGATCAAGCGGTCGGAGTTGGCGATCGCCATATCGATCATCTGCCGCTGTTTCTCTGGCCGTTTGTCCAGCGAGCCCGATTGAATCAATCCCAGCGACGCGCGCATCGAGGTCAGAGGCGTCCTCAGCTCGTGGCTCACGGTGGAAATGAATTCGTCCTTCATGTGTTCCAGGCGTTTCCGTTCGCTCACGTCCTGGAAGGCGACCACCATGCCGTTCACGGAGTTATTTTCCACGATCGGATTCGCGCTGTATTCCACCGGAATTGCCGAACCGTCCTTGCGCCAGAAGACCTCGTCCCGCATGCGGATCGGTTCTGAACGCCGCAGCGCTTGCAGAATCGGGCTGGTCGACCGCGAGTAAGGGGTTCCGTCAGCGTGGCTGTGATGGATGAGTTCATGCGCGTCGCGCCCCACCAACTCTTCCGGAGCGCATCCCAGCGCGTTCGCGCCCGCCTCGTTGATGAAGGTCACCTTTCCCTCGAGATCGATGCCGAAGATGCCGTCGCCCACCGCCTCCAGAATCAGTTCACGCTGACGCGTCGCCAGGTGCAGAGCCTCTTCCGCCTCGTGCTGCTCGGTCACATCCATGCCGTGGTTCAGCACGAATGGCCGCTCGCCCGGGAGCTGCATGCGACGGCTGCGCACTGCAATGCGCCGGAAAACTCCGTCGCTGCGCCGTAAAGGCAATGCGCCCTGCCACTCTTCCGCGCTCTCCAGCGTGTTCAGGCAATCCTGAAATGCGGCCACTCCCTCCGCATCCATCAGTTCCATAACCATGCGCCCCACGAGCGCTTCGGCGCGATAACCCAGCGTCTCAGCTGTAAACGCATTCAACGATGTCAGACGGCCTTCAATGGAGCAGGTGAAGACGAAGCCAAGGCTGTTTTCGACAACCTCGCGATAGCGGGCCTCGCTCTTCAGGAGCGTCTGCTCCATGGCCCGCTGGTCAGTCACGTCCTGGCCGCTAACAATCAGGTATTGGATCTCGCCGCTCGGTCCCTGCAGCGGCTTCAGCGTCCAACTCACTCGCCGGCCTCCGCCGCCCGCCGTTCGCCACACCGTTTCGTGCGGGCCGGATACCTGTCCGCTCGACGCTTCCTGCAGTTTCCCCCGTACCCACCCGCGGTCGTCCGCCTCAAGGAATTCATCCACGAAGGGCTGGCCCACGGAGTGAGCCAGCGTAAGCCCGGTCAGTTGCCCGCAGGAGTAGTTCATCCTGACCACGCGTCCGGCGGTATCCAGCACGGCCACCAGCGCCGGAACAGAATCCAGCGTGGCTGCCACGAAACAGCGCTCGATGGCCAGCGCCCGCTCAGTGCGTTGCCGCAGCCGCTGCGCCTGCTCCTGCAGCCGGATGCGGTTGTACAGCTCCAGCCGAGTCACCACCTGGCGGCCCAGAATCTCCAGCAGCGTCAAATGCTCCGGCTTGAACTGGTCGCGCTCGCGCGCAAGAACCGCGAATGTCCCGATGGTTTGGTCGTCGCCCGAGATCAACGGAGCCGCCGCGTAAGAAAGGCAGGGACTGGCGCCGGCCAGAGGAATGCCCACTGGCGGAAAACGGGGATCCTGGCTTGCATCCGCGATCAGGAGAGGTTCGCCCTTTTCCAGCATCCAATGGTCTGCGGTCGACGCCCGCGGCTGCTCCATCGCCTTGAATCCGAACCGTGCCTTGAACCACAACCGGTTATAGTCGATCCAACCGATGTATGCATAGTCCGCATTGCACAAGACTGCCGCGAGCTCCGTGAGCTCATCCAACGCAGGATCTGGGTTTCGATCGAAGATGCTCAACTCCGGGCGTACCACCGCGTTCGGGTTCTCACCGGCTTGCGAACCGAGCATCGCACACATAATTTTAGGTACCCGACTGTCAGTATCTGCGAGATTAACCAACTTGGCTCTTCCACAATTCGGTCAATCCAGAGGAAAACTGGTACAACCGAAGTACCTCGGATGTTTTCAGGCGGGCGGCGCATCCACGCATTACGTTAGACACCCGCCGCATGTTACCGAGCCTATCCGACTTGTGATTTGTCGCACAATGAGCGCCGACTGCTGATCCCTCTGATCTCGCTCCCTGCCTTTTCAACTTCCAGGCAGCTTGCAGCAATCACCCGCCGCCGGCGCGTCATTGGCGCCCGCGTCCAGCACCACCTTCCAGCTTCCATCCGGCTCTTTGCGCCAGGTGGTGATGTACCTGCCGCTGGTCAACACGGGATTGCCGTTTGCGTCCCTGGAGCGGCCCTCAAAGTGGCCCCACGTATAACCCATATCGCCCGAGGGACCCATCGCTCCATCCGTCGGCGTCCAGGTCAGTTGGTAATCCTTCGGCGACCAGGTTGCCGACTTGGCAATGGCCACCTTCCCGATCAGCGGCGCTTTCCCATTTCCCAGCGCCACACCGTCAGCGGCGAACCAGGAGGCGAATCCCGCCCCGCCGCGCTCCTCGACATCTTTGGCAAAGCGCGCCTCCAGTTGGAAGAGCAGCATCTTTCCCGGATTCGCGGTGGAGTCGGTGAGCGGATTGGGTGCCGCTGACGATACACCGGATTCCGGCAGCTGCGCCCAGGCCATTCCGGAACAGGTTCCCGCCGCCAATCCCGTAATCGCAATGAAAGAAAAAAGAAAATGATGAGATTTCAACATATTCGCTCCCCCATTGGACATGAAGTCTCTGCGCTCATCCTACAACGCTTCGCTGATCAGCGCGGCAACGGAAGCAACGCGTGGAAAAGCCTTCGCGCGAGCGCCGCCGGCGTTATGATGTGGCTGGAGAACGGCTATGTCGCAATATGTCTTCTACTGCCGCGATTGCAAGAAGGAGTTTACGGAGAGTCTCCACATGTCGGACCGCGAAACCAACAAGGTCGTGTGCCCACACTGCGGAGGGAAACGCGTGGAGCAATTGGTAACAGCTTTCTCCACCGTCACTTCGAAGAAAAGTTAGGCTGCGCTGTCGCTAACCTGTCCGGCCAGGCCCGCGAAGTCACGAGCAATCCACTCGCGCTCTGCCCCGCCCCTGCTATTGCTTCTGATTCGTTGGCGGCGCGCTGGAAGAATCTCCTGTCACCGCAGCAGGTGCGCCTGCCGCTGCCGGCACTGCACCCGGAGCTGCTGGACTGCCCGCACCTGTTCCGCTTCCATCTCCCACAATCCGCGCTTCAGACCCGAACAGGTGGTAGTGCGTAAATGCGACGTCGTTCAATTGCGTCTGCACCTCGGGCGCCGCGTCCGACGGCTCCCCCTTTGCGCTGGGGACGGGAACCTTCGAAAACGCCACACCGTGCACCGGGCAATCGTATGAGCGATCTCCGATTTCAACCGGCGCATACTCCACCGCAATGGCCGTCCGCATGGTTTCGTACGGCGGCGCCAGCTCCGCCACAATGCTCAGCCGCAGAACGCTTCCCGTCGCTGGATCGATCGCGATCTCGCCATGGTATGCCGGATGGACCTCCTCGTACTTTGACCCATTCGGAATCCCCACCGTGTAGTTCGAAGCATCGTCAGACACCGCATAACGGAACACCGCTACCGGGTCGCCTGCGCCCTGTTCCCATCGCGCCCATGTCACCTGGCCCCGCATGGCGTCGCCCAGCACCACGCCGAGAATCGGCCCAAACTCACCGCTCGTCGTCAATCCGGTGACTGGATGATCCTCTGGCTTGCTCTTTTCGGTCTGCGTGACGCTCACCTCGCGTCCATCGCGGTATGTCACCGTCACGCTGGATGCGCCTGTACTGTGCAGTGGCTTGGATTCTGTTCTTCCGATGGCGAGCCCAGGCACTCGCATGTTTCGAACCGCCGATCCAAACGAGGCTGGGCTCGCGGAGGTCGACTGTTGCGAGGGAGCGTCTTCAAAGTGCATCGTCTCTCGTGTGGCGTAGAAATTCGGCAGCCGCCGAATCTCCGTCTTCACGTAATCGAGCGCCAGCGCCAGCATCCTCTCTTGTGTTTCATTGTCCGGCGGCGGGTCGCGCAACACATCGGCCTCAGGAGGATCCAGGAATGCCGCCTGGTCGGCGAGTTTCATCAGCGCCTCGCGCGTGTGGGTCCCGGGAAATTCTTTTTCCCACTTCGCCAGGCGTATCGGGTTCACCCGTTCCGTCAGCACCACGTCGGAGAGCCGGTCTGCGACCTTTTCATCCGACTTTCCGTGATCGGCGAAGAGCATCTGCTCAAGCTGCTGAATCGACACGCTTTTTTCCGCCATCGCCGGCCACGCCGTTCCCACCAAAAGCAGCAGTGTCATCCACTTGCGCATCATCACCAACTCGTTTCGCCGCGGCACAAGTATAGCCGGTTTCGTACTCGCCGCCGCAGTCTCGCCACGTCAACTCAACCCCATTTGCACTCGTCGAATCAGGCAAAACGGCGATCTCGCATGCAGGTATACTAAAGATTGGAAAAGCTAGCGACTTAGACCCCGTTTTAGGGGCTGTTTTTACCGTAACGGAGACATTCCCCCTGGACGTCCCGCCGATTCCCTGGGGGGAGGAAGCGCATGGAAACATTGCTGGAGTCCATTCAATCTCCCGCCGACCTCAAACGACTCAATTCCGAGCAGATGGCCGCGCTTGCCGAGGAGATTCGGGCCTTCCTCATCCAGACTCTCTCCAAAACCGGCGGCCACCTCGGCCCCAATCTCGGTGTCGTTGAGCTCACCCTCGCTTTGCATGCCGTCTTTGACACTCCTGAGGACAAAATCGTCTTCGACGTCAGCCACCAGGCCTACATCCACAAGATCCTCACTGGACGCCGCGAGCAGTTCGGGACAATTCGTCAGCCGGGCGGACTCAACGGCTTCATGCTGCGCACTGAGAGCGAGCACGACTGCTATGGCGCCGGCCATGCAGGCACCGCTCTCTCCGCCGCGCTTGGCATGGCTGTGGCCCGCGACCTCGCCGGAGGCCAAGAGCACGTAATCGCCGTCGCCGGCGATGCCGCTTTTACCAACGGCATCTCATTTGAAGCGCTCAACAACATCGCGGAGCAAACTCGGCGCATGATCGTCGTGCTCAATGACAATGAGTGGTCCATCGACCGCAACGTGGGCGCCGTCGCCCGCTACCTGCACCGCATTGTGACCAACGAGCATTACCAGCACTTGCACGACCGCGCTACGCGCCTCATTGAGCGTTTTGGCGGCAAGACCGCCATCAAAGTGGTCCGGCGCGCCGAAGAAGCTGCAAAGAGCATGCTCTGGCCCTCCATCCTCTTTGAGGAGTTCGGCCTGGAATACTTCGGCCCTATCGACGGCCACAACCTTCCGCTGCTGGTGGGGACCTTCAAGTTCCTCAAGACCCTCGACCACCCCGTCCTGCTGCACGTGCTTACGCAAAAGGGCCGCGGTTTTCAGCCGGCGCTCGACGGCCAGAAGAAATTCCACGGCCTCGGTCCCTACGATCCCGAGACCGGCAAAACTCCCGACGGTTCGCCCACCTGGGCCGAAGTTTTCGCTACTACGCTCGCCGATCTTGCCAATCACGACAACCGCATCGTCGCCATCACCGCCGCCATGCCCAACAGCACTGGCCTCGACTACTTCAGGCCGCACCACCCGACGCGCTACTTCGACGTGGGCATCGCCGAGGAACACGCGGTCGTCTTCGCTGCCGGCATGGCCACGCGCGGCCTTCGCCCCGTGTGCGCTATCTACTCCACTTTCCTGCAGCGCGCCTTCGATCCCATCGTCCACGACGTGTGCCTGCAGAAGCTGCCCGTGCTCTTCTGCATGGATCGCGCCGGCCTCTCCGGCGATGACGGCCCAACGCACCATGGCCTCTTCGACATCGCCTACCTGCGCGGCATTCCCGGCATCGTGCTGATGGCGCCGAAAGACGAGGACGAACTCGCCGACATGCTCAAGACTGCGCTCGATCTTCCCGGCCCCAGCGCGATTCGCTATCCACGCGGAGCGGTCACAGGTGTCGCTCGCAAGCCCGAGCCGCAATCTCTTCCGGTGGGCACAGCTGAAGTCCTCTCCGACGGTTCTGATGTTGCCATCCTCGGACTTGGCCCCATGATCTCGCTGGCAAAAGATCTCGCCGCAACCCTCGAGCGTGACGGCTACTCCGCCGCCGTCATCAATCCGCGTTTCGTCAAGCCCATCGATCGCGAAATGCTCGATCGCTACGCCTCGCGCGTCGCTGCCTTCGTCACCTTTGAGGATCACGTGAAGATGGGCGGCTTCGGCACCGCCGTCGTTGAGGCTCTCGAAGAGATGGGCCACGCCGTTCCCGTCGTCCGCATCGGCTGGCCCGATCAGTTCATCGAGCACGGCAAGATCGACCAGCTACGCGCGCGCTACGGCCTCACCGTCGATGCCGCCTGCGAGCAGGTCCTTCCGCTTCTCGCGGCCCGCCGGCATCAATCCCTCATCGCAAGCTGATCTCCGAACCTGTTCTCTGTTCCCTAATTCCTAATCCGTGTTCCCTGTTTTCCTGGTCCCTGCCTTTCTCTGGTGCACCACCAGGTGGTCGACCCGCCCGAGAAAGGTTTCAGACGGAAGGTAGCGCCGCGTCTCGCCGCAGAGGCAGCAGACCACGGTGACGGATTGGAACGGAAACTCGTTGAGGCCGGTTGGCACGTCGCGCCGGCACCGCTTACAGGTGACCACGAAGGTCTTGCGATTCGCAGGTCCTTGAAACATGGCCGCATCATAGGCGAAGAAAATACGAAAATCCAGTGCAAAAGCAGGCCTCAAGGAGGAGCGATCGCGGGGTCGGCGTAGGTGAGCTATCGCGCTGTCAAGCGAAGGGTTTCGCAAGCCATTGCATCCATGCAACTTGCATTTGCAGGGTATTTTCGGCCAATGGGTAGACTCGGAACTAGAGCAGGCAGCTTCCCTGATCCGGTGGCGGCGCGGGGGCGTAGAGCTTTTGGCGTGTGGGGTCCCCGGGGTCCCCGGGAACGATTTCGTACCCGGGGGCAGGGACGATCAGGCCCGTGGGGACGGGCCTCCCCCCTCGCCGGAGCGCGATCGGCAGTCGTGGCCGGCGCTCCCGCGCCGCCACCGGATCATGCGTCCGGCCGCTGTACTCCATCGGTCGCCCGTCTTCCTGTCGATCGAGCTGTTGAAGCGTCCCGGGGAACAAGGTATGGAGTCCGTACCTCTCCCCCGCAAGTCCCTTGTTTTCAAATATGGAGGTATCACGTACGTGGGGGGGCGGGACTCACATCGGTACGGACCGGGGACATGTCTGACAGATTGGCCCGGGACCCGGAAGCCGATCGCCCGAATCAGGACTACGAGCTACAAGTTCCCGGCTACCGGCCGGCGCCGATACCCGACCCCCGAGCACAATCTCTCTGACCACTGGCCAATGATCACTGATCACTGTCTGCCCTCACCGCTGGCGCGGCATCTGAGCTTCGATGTGAACGCCCTTGCCGGGCGCCGTGGTCAAACGGAATTTGCCGCCGGAGCGCTCGACGCGTTCTTTCATCCCACGCAGTCCGAAGTGATGGCCGTTGGTTCTGTCCGGTTGCTGGGGATCGAATCCGCAACCGTCGTCTTGCAACCGCAGCAGCAGTTCCCGGCTCCGGTAGGTGAGCTTGACATCGACGTGCGACGGCTTGCCATGCAGCATTGAGTTGTACACGGCTTCGCGCGCCACCATCAGCAAATCGTGCGCGACAGGATGGCTGACAGGGAACGGAGTTCCGGCGACGGCGCAGGTGACGGGAAGATGGAACTCCTCCCCGACCTGGCGTGCCATGGTTTCAAGATTCTCGCCAAGCTGGCTGGTATTGCCGTCGGACTCGCGCAGGTTCCAAATGGCTTCGCGGGCTTCGTCGATGGTGGAGCGCAGCTGGACGCGGGCCACGTCCATCAGGCCGGAGCCTGCTTCGCTTTGCACGTCGTCCATTGAGACCGCTTCAAGCAAAGCGGAAACGCCCGTGCATCCCTGGATGACGGTGTCGTGCATCTCGCGCGCCACGCGGCTTCGCTCCTCAAGAACAGCCCCGAAGCGGGAACGGATCTGGCGCAGCCGGTATTGGTAGATGGCATAGGTGAGCAAGGCAACCAGCGCCGCGCAGATCAGCAGAAACCACCACGTGCGATAGAAAAGAGGCTTTTGCACGATGAGAATGGCGGCCTCGCTGACCGCATTGGGATTGCTGACCTCGAAGGTCTGGACGCGGAAGCGGTAGCGGCCGGCAGGAAGATTGGTGTAGTCGGCGGTGCGGGTTGAGGTGGGCTGGCTCCAGGATTTCTCAAAGGGCGCGAGCATATAGCGATAGCGAAGACCATCCTGCGAGCGAAGCTGGATGGGTGTGAAGCCGACCTCGAGCCGGCTGCTTCCGGGCCGCAGGACAACGGGCTCTGCGATGGCGAGCGACCGTCCGTCGGCGAGCACCGATTGAATGTGGAGAGGCGGCGGCGGCGGCGTCGTCCGTTCGGAAGGAACAATGTGAATGGGTCCGAGATTGCTCGGAAACCAGACGTCGCCGGCCACGGTGATGCAGCCTGAGGGCTGCGTGCCGCCGTAGATTTCGGTGTTGGCCGCCATGTCGGCCGTGGAGTAAAAGGTGAGGGCGAGATGGCGGGGATAGGAATTGGCCTGGGCGTCGAGCTCGTGCCGGTTGAGGAGCTCAACCCCGTTGGGCCCGCTGATCCAAAGATGGCCCTCGCCGTCTTCGAGAATCTGGTAGATCGCGTTGCTCGGCAGGCCGTCGGCCGAGGAGAACTGGGCGAGCTTGCCCGAGTGGAAGCGGAAAAGGCCGTTGTTGCGGGTGCCGAACCACAGGGTGCCGTCGGTGTCCTCGTGGATGGCCCAAACCTTCATGTCGGCCAGAGCCCGCGTGGCGGCATCACTGAGGAATCTGCCGGCGCGCATGTGATTGAGGCCGCGATCGGTGCCGACCCAGAGATCGCCGCCGGCATCTTCGAGCAAGGCGCGCGTGCTGAAGTAAGCCAAGCCGTCGCGCATCTGGTAACTGACGATGCGCGGGCCGGGGGCGCAACAGAAAATGTGATTCAGACCCTCGTCCGCGGCCACCCAGATGCTTCCATCCTGGTCCTGCGTCATGGCGCGCACGAAGTTGTTGGAGAGGCCGCCGGCAGTGGTCAGGTGCGTTGTGCTGCCATTAGCAATCCGGTAAACACCATCGCCATCGGTTCCCACCCACAGCGCGCCCGAGCGGTCGCGGTACACGCTGCGCACATGCGTGCCTTTGATACCGGGCAGCGTTTGCTGGGCAATGACGCCGTTGACCATGCGAAACAGAGATGTGGACCCGATCCAGTAGCTGCCGTCGCGATCCTGGTAGATGGTGCCGAAATCGGAGTCGTTGGCCTTGGGCAGCGGCACGATGCTGGCCTGCCCTTTGGTCAGCCGCACCATTCCGGCCTGGGTGCCGATCCAGAAGTCCTGCTCGTTGTCCTCAAAGAAATTGAGCACAGTGTTGCTGGGCAGCAACGCGGGCGCGGCGACGGAGGTGAGGGTTTCTCCGCTGCTCTGGAAAGCGCCATGGCCGATGGTGCCGATCCACAATACACCGTCCGGCGTTTGGCGCAGGACGCGAACGGTCCCGACAATGCCGCTGACCCGCTCAAACTGGGTTTGGCCGGGAGGCATGCGATTCAAGCCCGAGACGGTGCCTACCCACATGGTCCCGTCACGCGTCTGGATGATCGATTTCACACGGTTCTGGCTGGCTTCTCCGCGCAACGCATATTCCGTAACGGCGCTGCCCTTGAAACTGAGCAGCCTGGATCCGCCCACCCAGATGCGGCCCGAGCGATCCTGGTAGAGCGCGTGCACGGCAAGCGATGGAATGTCCGGGCTGCCGTCGACGCGCACAAAATGGTCCTCATCGAGCCGCAGCAACCCGTTGTCGGTGCCCGCCCAGATGGTTCCTCCGGCGTCCTCGAGGATGGTTCTGACGAAATCGTTGCTCAGCCCTTCACGCGCGGTCCAGGCGCGAAACACACCATTGGAGTAGCGGAGAAGCCCGCCACCTTCGGTTCCGATCCAAAGCGATCCGTCGCGCGACACCATCAGGCAAAAGACGCTGTTCTCATGCAGGGCGGGAGTGTTTTGGCGGTCGAATACCGTGAAGGTTGCGCCATCAAAGCGCACTAATCCGCCGGTGGTCCCAATCCAGAGGTAGCCATCGGGGGTTTGCGCGAAGGCCTGTACCGTTTGCTCGGGCAGGCCGTCAGATACCTGCCACACCCGCCGGGTATATCCGGCAAGGTCTGCAGCCCATAAAGCCCCATAGCCGGCTGCCAACAACAGCAGCCAGGCAACATGCCTTCGGAGTGTTTGCATGGCGGGGCTCAGTATACAGCCAGCGTGATCCGACGTTGAAGCCGATGGCAGGGGAAATCGGCGGGCAATCAGACTTTCGGCGGATTCAAAAACCAGGCGGCAACGGTAGAGTGATCTTTCTCAAAGCAGAGGCGCGGGTTCGCGCCTGAGAAAGAACCGCTCTTCGGAGCCTGATTACATGTCTTTTTTCTTAGGATTTTTTTCGAAGGGCTCACGGCTTTCGCCCAAGCCGGTGCGAGCGGCCGTGGCCGGCGGAATCGTCGCAGGCGCAATCATCGCAGGCATGGCTTGCGCACAGACGCTGGCTCGCGCCCAGGCAGGGACGCCGATCCGAATCGACGCCAGCATGCCAACTTCGGAGCCCGGGCCCGCTCTCTATGACGGGGACACGGCAACCTCTCCATCGGGAGGCGTTCTTGGAGTCAACAGCCGGTACCTGACGCTGAACGGCAAACCCTGGCTGCCGGTGATGGGCGAATTTCACTTCTCCCGCTACCCGCGCGAGCAATGGGAAGAAGAGATCCTGAAGATGAAGGCTGCAGGGGTGAACATCATCGGTAGCTACGTGATGTGGATTCATCACGAGGAGATCAAGGGCCAATTTGATTGGAACGGGCAGCGCGACCTGCGCGCGTTTGCCGAACTTTGCGCTAAGCACCAGATGCTGCTGGTGGCGCGCATTGGGCCATGGGATCACGGCGAGGTGCGGAACGGCGGGCTGCCGGATTGGGTGCTCAAGCAGGGGCCTACCCGCGAGAATGACCCGATCTACCTGGCCAGCGTTCGCTCCTGGTACGGGCAGATCGGCGCACAGCTCAACGGGCTGCTTTGGAAGGATGGCGGACCGGTCATCGGCATTCAGATTGAAAATGAGTATTCCAAGCGCGGGCCCGGCGCCGGCGAAGAACACATCCTTGAACTAAAGAAAATAGCGATCGACAGCGGGCTGGACGCGCCGCTCTATCTCGTTACCGGGTGGGACGATGCCGCAGTGCCGCCGCGCGCTGTAATTCCGGTTTATGGCGGATACCCCGCAGCGCCGTGGGACGGCTCCATTGGGAAGCTGCCGCCGCCGGAGATTTACGCGTTCCGCTTTCAGAGCCGAGTGGCTGCCAATGTGAACACGGCCGGCGAACAAGGTGCTCGCGGAGCGCAGTCGGCCGCACAGGATTCGCTTCCGTATCTGACAGCGGAGATCGGCGGAGGCATTGAAGACACGTATCACCGGCGGCCGGTGATCGCAGCAGACGACATCGCGGCAATCTTTCCGGTGATGCTGGGAGCGGGCGTCAACCTCTATGGCACTTACATGTTTCAGGGTGGCGAAAACCCTGACGGGAAGCTCTCGACTCTGCAGGAGTCGCAGGCGACAGGCTATCCGAACGATTTGCCGATCAAATCGTATGACTTTCAAGCACCGCTTGGCGAGTTTGGGCAGGTACGCACATCGCTGAGAAAGCTGAAAGTGTTTCAGTACTTCCTGAACGACTTTGGCGCGGACCTCGCCCCCATGACGGTTCACGCGCCCGATTCCTTGCCCTGCGATCCTGCCAACCTGTCGGTTCCGCGCGCCGCGGTGCGCTCCGAAGGCGATTCGGGGTTCATCTTCTTCAACAATCACATTCGCGGCGCCTCAATGCCCGAGTGGCCTGCGGCGCAGTTCCTGGTTCGCTTGCCCGGCCACACGCTGGCCGTGCCGCGTCATCCCGTGGATTTGCCTTCGGGCGCGTACTTCATCTGGCCTTTCAATCTGCGCGCGGGCAGCGCGACTCTCCGCTACAGTACCGCCCAGCTTTTTACGCGGCTCAGCGATGGCGGAGCGACGACGCTCTACTTTGAAGCGATCCCCGGCATTCCGGCGGAGTTTGCTTTTGATGCGGCGACGGTGCGCTCGCTGCACGCGACAAGTGGAGAGACTCAGCGCGATGGGGGCGCGATCTATATTTCGGACATCAAGCCGGGAATCGACTCGGAGATCGAGGTGGTTGCGAAGAGCGGCGAATCCATTCGCTTCGTCGTGCTGAGCACCGGGGAAGCCGAAGACGCATGGAAGGTGCGCATCGCGGGCGCGGACCATCTGCTTGTTACGGGCGATGACTTCTATGCCGATCCCGATACGCGTCCCGAACGGATCTGGCTCGGGTCCACTGGATCGCCGCATTTTGATTTTGCCGTGACGCCGCCGGTTGCGGGTGATCTCAAAGGAAGCCTGCCGCTGAAGCGCGTTGCGACGGGCGCGGACGTGGATCATTTCACTGCCGAAGCGCCGCTGAGAGAGGTTGCGTTATCCGTCCGTGAAGTGCAGGCACCGGGAAGCGCGCCTCCGATTCAGTTCGGTCCGCCGCTGGCTTGGCGGCCCAAAGGGGTGGCTGAAGCGCCTGCCGAAGGGGACCTGCCGCAGGCGGGAAAGTGGGCAGTCACCGTGCCGGCAGACGCGACGAACGGACTCAGCGAGTTGTATCTCAAAATCAATTACGACGGAGATGTGGCGCGCTTCTCGGCAGGTGACCGGCTTCTCACGGATAACTTTAACAATGGCCGGCCGTGGACGATCGGGCTCAAGCGTTTTCTCAGCCCGCAAGGCGCAAATACGTTCGAGCTGAGCATTCTGCCGCTACGCAACGACGCCCCGGTTTACTTTGAATTCGCGCAGCCGCCGCAGTTTGCCGCGAATGGCCAGATTGATAGGTTGGACAGCATCAAGCTCGAGCCGCAATACCAGCTTGAGATCAATGCTCTGCGTGAATGCGAGCATGATACGGCGAAGACTAAGGCGGCCGAGTCATCTGGACGCTGTGTGCAATAAAGCGAAATTCAAAAACGGGCCCCGATTGAATTGCGGGCTTTCAGCGCTCGCTTGCCCCTTGTACTTTCGGCGGATTCGCGGCTTCTAATCGGTGCGCTAAGATACCATACTTCGGGGATGAGAAAGAGCGCCGGCCTGCTCTTGCCGCCAGCGTGAAGAAGGGATCATCATGCGTACCCTTTGGACGCCGGTCTTCTTCGTTTGTTTTGCTGCTTGCGCCTTTTCGCAGGAAGGCGCGCAGAATTATGCAGTGGGCGCAGACGTTTCGTTCCTGGCGAAGTGCGAACAGGATGGAGTGATCTTTAAAGAGAACGGTCGGCCCATCGACGTACTTGCTCTTTTGCACGAGCACCATTACAACTGGGTCCGGCTGCGGATCTTTCACAACCCCGCTGTCGCGCCCGATCACCTGCCCAATGATCTCAATTACACTCTGGCCCTGGCGGCTCGCGCCAAAGCGCAGGGCTTTCATCTTCTGCTCGATTTCCATTACTCCGATAGCTGGGCCGACCCCGGCAAGCAACCGATGCCGGCAGCGTGGAGCAAGCTCACCCACAAGCAGCTCGTCGAGCAGGTGTTCGATTACACGCGCGACACGATCGCCTCATTCGCGCAGCACGGCGTGATGCCGGAGATGGTGCAGATTGGCAATGAAGTCACGAATGGCATGCTGTGGCCCGACGGAAAATTGCCGGAGAACTGGGACAACTTCGCAGACCTGCTCAAGGCGGGCATCGCCGGGGTAGACGCCGGGCGCGGCAAGGCGCCCCGGCCGCGCATCATGATTCACATTGAACGCAGCGGCGATTATGACGCAGCCGTTGCGTTCTTCGACAACCTGATCGCGCACCACGTGCAATTTGACGTGATCGGAATGTCGTATTACCCGCGCTGGCACGGCGGCATCGCACAGATGCGCATCAATCTTCGCAAGCTCGCGCTACGCTATCACGACCCTATTATTGTTGTTGAAACCGCATATAACTGGAGGCCGGGCGGGTTGGCGGGGAAGACGGCCGATTTTCCGGAGAGTCCCCAGGGACAGTTGGCTTTTTTGCGCGCGGTGGATGCGGCGGTGCGCGCGATTCCCGATGGGCTGGGCCTGGGAGTTTTCTGGTGGGAACCGGCGGCCGAGGGTGGATTGGGTGGCCGGAGCTTCTTCGACGACCAGGGAAACGTGCTCCCGGTGATCACGGCATTCGACACGCCCAATTCGCCGTAGTCACGGGCTTGTGTTGCACTGAAGGGATGCGCAGCAAGGAGGACGGCGATGAACGTTGAAAACGGAGCGGCGCAGCCAGCCAAGATTCGAGTACTCGTTGTCGACGATCATCCCATTATGCGCGTGGGCATCGCTGCGATTATCGAGGCGACTCCTGACATGACGACGGTCGCCCAGGCGGGCAGCGGCGAAGAGGCGATTGAGTTGTTTGAAAAGCATCTGCCTGATATCACGCTGATGGACCTGCGCCTGCCCGGCATAAGCGGCGTCGATGCCATCCGAATGCTGATGTCGAGGCATCCCAATGCCAAGTTTGTCGTACTGACCACGTATGAAGGGGACGAGGATATTCACCAGGCGCTGGCGGCCGGCGCGCGCAGCTATATCGTGAAGGGAATGCCCCACGAGGCCCTGGTGAGCGCACTGCGGCGAGTTCAAGCCGGCGGCCGTTTTCTGCCGCAACCTGTTTCTCGCGCCCTGCACTCGCGGATCCCGAACTCGGATCTGAGCCTGCGCGAGCGCGAAGTCCTGGAGCTGATTGTTCGCGGCAGGAGCAACAAGGAGATCGCAAGCGACCTGGGCATCACCGAGTCCACGGTGAAATGTCATGTGAGCGTGATCTTGATGCGGCTGAACGTGAGCGACCGGACGCAGGCGGTAGTGACCGCGCTGCAGCGGGGGCTGGTGCATATCTAGGACTCTGATCCAGGTTAAGCGCAGAAATCCGCCACGCCGGACGCCGAACCCGGGGCACCCGACGGCGTTGCAACATATTCTTCAGTACACGCGATTGATTGGCACGGGCCGGTGGTGGTTATGCGGCTTGTCTTTGAGGATTCCTTCGCCCTTGGTGAGCCAGGCGATGCCGAACGCTGCCAGAGCCACTGACTCGAACCAGAACAGGAGACGGCTGGGATGATGCGCCTGAAGCACAGCCTTCACTGTGAGGCTGACCAACATGACCATGCAGACAATAATCGTCAGCCCGCAGGCTCCGTAAATCCGGTTTCTGTGCTGCTTGCGGCGGGTGAACGGCTTTTCAGGAGAAGACCTGCGAAACAGAAAGATGCAGAAATAGGCGAGGACCAGAAACATGAGCGCGGCAAAGCCCGTATGGATAAACCCAATTTCGACCTGAAAGGGCGTATACAGGGCGCTTCGAGGATTCACTGGCGGAAAAACCGCCACCCCCAAAGTGAGCGCGCCGGCCACAAAGCCCATTATCTCGTCGGTGAGATCGTATCCGCGCGACGAGGCAAGAAATGCCGCGATGGCGCACAGGCTGCCGATATAGTAGTCGCGCATCGAAGTGTAGTAGTAATCGCTGATGGAACGCTGGAGGATCGGGTGCGGCAGCGCGTGCGCGGGCCCGGCGAGAGAAAAAAGGATGGAACCGAGGGCGAGGGCGAATGGGAGCGATAAGGCAATGAGGCCCACCGCTCTCCGCATCGTGTAATACGAGAGAACAGCGGGGTTCTTCGACGCTGTGAGGGTAGACATTCGGCCGTCCGCAGATGATTTCTTCTCGACGAAGAAGGATAGCGCAGCCGGGAGACGAATGCACTTCCACGAAGGTGTTGGGGCGGATCATCGTGGCGTCGCCCGCTAGAAATCAGCCCCGAGTGAAGCAGCAATTCTTGAATTTCTTGCCGCTGCCGCAAGGGCAGGGATCGTTGCGTCCAACATTTCCCTGCGTTTGCTCGGCTTCCTGCGCAGCGACCCAGCGCATGACGTTGGCCGGAGCGCGCTGGGCGGCCAGCTCAGCCGCCATGAAGCGCATATAGGGATCGATGTGGTGGAAGAACATCTTGTATCCCGCGCAGAGATAGTTCAATCCCGGCTCGCCGTCGGGAGTGGTGATGAAGCGATGTTTCGGGCACTCGCCGTTGCAGGCGAAGCGGACGTCGCACTCGCGGCAATATTTGGGCAAAGTGGACTCTTTGGCCTCACCGAAGTGCTGCTGCTGCGCCGACCCAACCAGCGCTGCAAGCGGCGAATCCATGATGTTGCCGAGCCGGTTTTCAGGGTACACGAAGTGATCGCAGGAGTAGACATCGCCGCAATGTTCAATGGCGAGCGCGGCGCCGCAGGTCTTGCGGAAGATGCACAAGCTGGCTTCCATTCCCGACCATAGCTCGAGGCTGACGTCAAAGAGCTGAACAAAGGTGCGGCCTACATCTTTCCGCACCCATTCGTCGAAGATGGTCGAAAGAAAGCGGCCGAACTGCCGGGGTTCCACCGACCAGGGCGCCACCTTCGCGGCCCCGACAAAATCCGGAGAGATCAGCCGCAGGCCGTCGCTCGTGGTTTGTTGCGCGACCCGTTCCACGATGGGGATGAACTGCATGAATCCGCTGCCGTTGGCGCGCAGGAAGCGATAGACCTCGAGCGGCGAGTTGGCGTTGGCGCGATGCACGGTGGTGAGCGTGTTGAATTCGACGTTGTGGCGCTGCAGAGCTTCTATGCCACGCATGACGCGGTCGAAGGTCGGCTGCCCTCCCTTGTCGACACGGTAAGCGTCATGAAGCTCGCGGGGGCCATCGATGGAGATGCCGATGAGGAATTGAAATTCCCGGAAGAACTCTCCCCACGCGTCATTGAGCAAGACGCCGTTGGTCTGAAACGCGTTGGCGATCTGCTTGCCATTCGCGTATTTCTTTTCGAGCTCGACCACGCGCCGGAAGTAGTCAACGCCAAGAAGCGTCGGTTCCCCGCCCTGCCAGGCAAAATTCGCCACGGGAGTGTCGTGGGCCTCAATGTACTGGCGGATGTAGCTCTCGAGCACCTCGGGCTGCATGGCCCATTTATCGACCTGGGGGTAGAGCGACTCTTTCTCAAGATAAAAGCAGTATTTGCAGTCGAGATTGCAGATGGGCCCGATGGGCTTGGCGAGCACGTGAAAGTTGGTGGCACTCATTCTGCAACCCCAGGGGAACGGGCCGGCCGGGAAGAGCGGCTGCAATTCCATTATCGCGCGGGAGCCGGGAGATTTCTTCGGACTAGAAGCGCTTCCAGAGTTCCGCGGCGGCGGCCCTGGCGTCGGCCATGACAGCCTGCTCATCGATGGTCCGGAGCTTTCTGTTTTCCATGACGACATCTCCGCCGATGATCGTGGTCGCAACGGCACGCCCGGAAAATCCGAATAGGATGTGACTGTTGAGATTGCAGGGGCAAAGCGGAGTGGGCGGATCGTAGTCGACAAGGATGACGTCGCCGACGGCGCTGGGAACGAGCTTGCCTACCTGTTGACCAAAGCACCCGGTGGCAATTTCGGCATTCTTGTGAAAGAGCATTTGCGGCGGCTCGGCCCAACCTGTTCTTGGGTCGCGCGAGTGATGCTTCTCAAGCAGATTCGCCGCCTTCATGGACTCAAACATGTCGGCCGTGAATCCGTCGGTGCCCAGGCCGACGGGCACGCCGCGGCGCAGCATCTGGGGAACGGGCGCGCAACCCACTGCGTTGGCCATATTGGATTCCGGATTGTGCACGACATTGGTCCCGGTATCGCGCAGCAGATGGATCTCGCGCTCGTTGACGTGAACGCAGTGCGCGGCAAGGGTCCGCTTGCCGAGGATCCCGAGATCGTTCCAGCGTTCGACGACGCGCTTCCCGTGCTCGCGCAGGCAATGATCCACATCGGATAACGCCTCGGCGGTATGCACATGAAAGCCGGCGTCGCAGGCGGCGGCAGCCTCGCGGCATCGCAGCAATGTTTCGTCGCTCAGCGTAAAGGATGCATGGAGACCGAAGAGCCCGCGGAGTCGGCCGCCCTGCGCTTGTCTGCAGCTCTCGATGAACGCGCGGTTCTCTTCAATTCCCTGCGCGGCGACCTTGGAGCCGTCGCGGTCGGAGACTTCATAACATAGACAACTGCGCAGGCCGGTTTGCTGAGCAGCCTCCGCAATGCGAAACAAGCTGCCGGGGGCTGCGTGAGGGCTGGCGTGATGGTCGAAGATGGTGGTGACGCCGTTGCGAATGCAGTCGACCATGCCCACCATGGCGCTCCAATAGACATCGTCGAGCGTGAGAGCCTTGTCGAGCCTCCACCACAGGCGCTCCAATATTTCCTCGAAGTTGCGGGGGGCCGTATCTTTCAACGCCATGCCGCGCGCAAAGGCGCTGTAGAGATGCGTATGCGTATTGATAAGGCCCGGCATGATGACGCGCCCATGCGCATCAAGAAACCGCGCGTCGGGATAGGCATCCCGCAGCGCCGCGGTAGGACCGACGGCCTCGATCAGGCCGCCGATGATCGCGACGGCCCCATCTTCAAGGAATGAGCTGCGGTCATCGTGCGTGATCAGGCGGCCGTTGCCCACCAGCAAGTTTGAGGACTTCCTCATCTTGCTATGAATTTTAGTTACGCCGGCCCGTAAGTGTTGTGATTCGAATCACATTGCCGGACGCCGCACTGGACGACAATCAACACATAAGTCCGCCCGGCGCCAAGGCGCGCTCGTCGCTGTGGAGCGTCTTGTTTCAGGGCCAGCGTCAACTTTGATGGCGGGATGCCGGGCACCATCGACTGGCATTCGGAACCTCAGTTGAACGGAAAACGCGATGGCCAATCTCCAAGTAAAGATCTGCGGGTTGACGTTTCGGAACCCGATTCTGCCGGCTGCCGGCCCTCCGTCGAAAGATGGCGCATCGTTGCAGGCGGCGGCACGCGGTGGTGCGGGCGGATTGGTGACCAAGACAATCTCCGTGCGCCCGGCGGAAGTGCCGCGTCCCTGCCTGGCCGAGATTCGCGGCGGATTTCTGAACACCGAGCTGTGGTCTGAACTGCCCAAAGAGCAGTGGATAGCCAGGGAATACGATCTGGCGCGGGCGACGGGCTTGCCGGTAATCGTGGGCCTGGGTTACGCGGCAGAGCAGATTCGCGAACTGGCGCCGCTGGTGAGGCACTTTGCGGATGCGCTCGAGCTTTCAACACATTATGTGGGCAACAATGTCGCGCCGATCATCGATGCGCTGCGGGCCGCGAAAGAAATCGTTGATGTGCCGGTGTTCGTGAAGCTGAGCCCGCACCCCAACATCCAGGAGATCGCGCTGGCTCTTGAAGATGCGGGAGCAGACGCGCTGGTGATGATCAATTCGTTCGGACCATGCCTGGGCATCGACCTGGAAACGGGGCTGCCGCTGATGGGCAGCAAGGACGGCCTCGGCTGGCTGTCGGGCGCGGCCATCAAACCGCTGGCCCTGCGCTGCGTTTACGAGGCAGCGCGCGCAGTCAGGATTCCCATTTTCGGAGTCGGAGGCATCAGCAACGGGCGCGATGCCGCTGAAATGCTGATGGCCGGCGCTTCGGCGGTCCAGGTCTGCACCGCTGCCATCCTGAACGGCCCAACGATTTACGCAAAGATCGCAACGGAGCTGGCGACGTTTCTCGATGGGCATCACTACGGCTCGGTGGATGAGATCAGCGGCCTGACCGTGCGGCTGATGCGGGAGCGCGGGGCACCTCATGCAGAAGGCGCGCCCAAAGTAGATATGGAACGCTGCGTTCTCTGCGGAATGTGCGAGAAAAGCTGCACGAACGGCGCAATTCATCAGGATAAACAGGCAAAGGTCGTGGAGATCAGCGAAGAGAAGTGCTCTCACTGCGGCCTGTGTGTCACCCGCTGCAGACTGCGGGCGATCACGATGCCGCAATGAGATCGCCGGCGTTCAGGCGATCGGCGAACAGGTTCGAGGGAAAGAATGCACGTCACGGGTCTTCAATGCGTTCATTGCAGGCGCACCTACTCGACAGAGGAGGTCGACTACTTTTGCCCTGCCTGCGGATATCACGAAGGCATCCTGGATGTGTTGTATGACTACGAGGCGGCGCGGCGAGAACTGAACGCGGAGGCCCTCGCCGGCAATCGCGAACTCTCGATGTGGCGCTACTTGCCGCTGCTTCCGGTGGCAACGCGTGAGCTGATTCCGCACCTGCAAGTGGGCTGGACGCCGCTTTACGAAACCGAGAAGCTCGCCGCAGAGTTGGGCACTGCGCGTTGCTGGGTGAAGGATGAGGGCCGCAATCCAACCGCGTCGTTCAAGGACCGCGCAAGCGCCGTCGGCGTGGTGAAGGCGCTCGAAAAAAAGGTTGCCGAGATCACCTGCGCCTCCACAGGAAATGCCGCATCGTCATTGGCTGGATTTGCCGCTGCCGTGGGGATTCCGGCAACGATCTTTGTTCCTGCGCGCGCGCCAGAGGCGAAGGTGGCACAGTTGCTCGTTTACGGAGCGCGGGTGTTTTCCGTGCAGGGTACGTACGACGAGGCCTGGGAACTGTGCATGAAGGCCAGCGCAGAGTTCGGGTGGTACAACCGCAATTGCGCCATCAACCCTTATTTGATCGAGGGCAAGAAGACGGTCTCGCTGGAGCTCGCGGAGCAGTTTTCCAGGTTGGCGCCCGGCAGCTTTCCCGATTGGGTTGCGGTCTCGGTTGGTGATGGGTGCACGATTGGCGGAGTGTGGAAGGGCCTGAAAGAGATGCATCAACTGGGAATTCTTCCCCAACTGCCGCGCATTCTGGGCGTGCAGGCCGAGGGATGCCAGCCGTTTGTCACCGCCTGGCGCGAGCAAAGAGGCCTGATTGCCTGCGAAGCACGCACACTTGCTGATTCCATCGCCGTGGGTCACCCGCGCAATTTTGCCAAGGGAATGCGGGCCATCACGGAGTCGGGCGGCGCATTCATCGCGGTCTCCGACGAGGAGATTCTTGAATCGATCACCATCTTGGCGCGCAAGGCAGGCGTGTTTGGCGAACCGGCAGGCGTTGCATGCGTGATGGGCGTCAAGCGAGCGGTCGCGGCGGGAATGATCAGCCGCAAAGAGAGCGCGGCGCTGATTATGACGGGAAATGGATTGAAGGATATTCAGAGCGCGATTCGCGCCGCGGGCCGGGCGGTCACGATTAAGCCCGGGATCGAAGAAGTTCGCGAAGCAATCTGCGCCACGGCCGCAGGTTGAAGCTGCCAGCGCCGCAAGAGAACAGGGGAGAAAAAGTGACGATGTTAAAGATTCCGTTTGGTCCAGGCTACGACGAGATGCTCGACCCGCGCCTCATGGACAACAATGTGCGCGCCAAGGCGCTGGCCGCGCTGCGCGACAACGAACTGGATCCCATCAACCTCTTCAACATCTCCTGGAAAGATGCGGTGAACGAGGTGCGCAAGGTCGTGCTGCCTCCGTCGCTCACTGGAATCGATGCCAACGTTGTGGTCATGCTGGGGAATGAATTCCCCTCAGGCTCGCACAAGGTAGGCGCAGCGTACTGCACTCTGATGGAAGGCCTGGTCGATGGAGAAATCGATCCCGCAGTGCACACAATTCTCGGTCCCTCTACCGGCAACTTCGGCATTGGCACCGCCTATATCTCCAGGTTGCTGGGCTTCCGCGCCGTCATTATCATGCCCGACAACATGAGCAAGGAACGCTACGCACGCATCCAGAAGTACGGCGGCGAGCTGGAGCTAACCCCCGGCACAGAGTCTGACGTCATTCTCACGCTCGAAAAGACGCGGGAGCTGATGAAGAACCCCAAAAACAAGGCCCTCGCGCAATTTGAACTATTTCCGAACTACCGTTTCCATCGACACGTGACGGGCGGCAGCGCGATCGACGCCGTCAAGGGTGTGGGCAACGGGCGCATTGCGGGCTTCGTTTCGGCTCCGGGCTCGGCGGGAACCATCGCAGCGGGCGACCAGATCAAGGTCGCGTTTCCTGACGCGAAGATCGCCGCACTCGAGCCCTATGAGTGCTCCACACTGGCCAATGGCGGCCGCGGGCAACATCGCATTGAAGGAATTGGCGACAAAATGTGCACGCTGATTCACAACGTGCTCAACACCGACTTTGTGATCCTAGTCAAGGATGAGGAGACCGTTCAGGGCGTCAAAATCTTTCACGATGGCGCTGACTCGCTGGTTCGCATGGGCGTGGACCGCCAATTCGCCCTTGGCTTGCGCAATCTCTTTGGGCCGTCCGGAATCTGCAACGTGCTCGGCGCGATTAAGCTGGCAAAGCACCTTGGCCTGGGAACCGGGGACAACGTTGTCACGATTGCGACCGACGGATTCGATCGTTACCAGTCAGTGCTCGATGAAATGAGCCACCGCTATCAGGACATGACAGCGCCGGTTTTGGACCGCTGGGCGCGCGAGATCTTCCTTGGCGCGTCGACGGACAACATCTACGACTTCCGGGAGCCCGCAGTGAAGGAGAGGCTGTTCCAGCAAAAAGAGAATGACTGGCTGAAGTTCGGCTATAGCAGAGAATTTCTCGATTCCATGCGCCATCAGGAGTTCTGGGATGCGCAGTACGCAAAGGTGCAGGGATACGACCGGAAGATTTGCACACTGCGGGCGCACACGGCTGAGGAGCAAGCGCCATGTTCCAGTTCACGCTGAACGGCGCATACGTCTCCACCGACGCAGACAAGAACCTGATGGAGTATCTGCGTGAGGATGCGCACCTGACCTCGGTGAAGGACGGCTGCGACGAGGGCGTCTGCGGATCCTGCTCGGTGATCGTGAATGGAAAGGCCGTGCGCGCCTGCACGCATAGCGTGGCCAAGGTGAATGGAAAATCGGTGATCACAGCCGAAGGGCTCTCCGCGCGCGAACGCGATGTCTACGGATGGGCCTTCGGGGAAGTGGGCGCCGTGCAATGCGGGTTCTGCATGCCCGGAATGGTGATGAGCGCGAAGGCGCTGCTCGACGCGAATCCGACGCCCACTGAGGCCGATGTCAAGCGGGCGATTCGCTACAATCTGTGCCGCTGCACCGGATACGTGAAGATCGAGCGAGCGATTCAGCTTGCCGCGCATGCACTGCGGAGTGGCGAGACACATCTTGTGGACTCGGCCGGTGCAAAAGTAGGCGAACGAACCGCGCGCGCCGAAGCGAAGGAAAAGCTTCTTGGAACCGGTGAGTTCGTTGATGATCTGCGGGTTCCCGGCATGTTATTTGGTGCGGTGCTGCGCGCGAAACATCCGCGGGCTCTGGTGAAGAAAATAGAGATCGCCCCGGCGCAGGCGGTTCCCGGCATGGAGGCTGTGCTCACCGCAAATGACGTGCCAGGTGAACGGCTGCTCGGCCACGTGGTCCCTGACTGGCCGGTGATGATTGCCGAAGGCGAGGAGACTCGTTACGTGGGCGACGCGATCGCCCTGGTGGCTGCTAAGACAAAAGCCGCCGCGCGCGAGGCGGTTGATCGGATTCGCGTGGAGTACGAAGAGCGCGAGCCAGTGCTGTCGCCGCAGGCGGCTCTGGCGGATGACGCTCCGCGTCTGCATCCGGGCGGGAATTTGCTTGCCACAACGGTTTTGAAGCGCGGCGATGTGGATCGCGCGATCGCTGAAGCTGCGCACGTCGTCGTACAACACTATTCGACGCCGCGGCAGGAACACGCGTTTCTCGAGCCGGAGAGTGCGTTGGCGGTGCCGGATCAGAGCGGATCATTGACCGTATATACCGCAGGCCAGGGCGTCTACGACGATCGCCGGGAAATTGTGCGCATGCTCGGCGTCGCGGACGAGAAGGTTCGAGTGATCAGTAAGTACGTAGGCGGCGGATTTGGCGGCAAGGAAGATATGTCGGTGCAGCACCACGCGGCGCTGCTGGCATGGCACAGCGGCAAGCCAGTCAAGCTCACTCTGAGCCGCACGGAAAGTATGCGCGTTCATCCCAAGCGGCACCCGATGGAGATGGAGTACACGACCGCTTGCGACGAAAATGGAAAACTCACGGCTGTTCGTGTGCGCATTGTGGCCGATACCGGCGCTTACGCCTCGCTTGGCGGGCCGGTGTTACAGCGCGCCTGCACCCACGCGGCCGGACCGTATCAGATCGACAACGTCGATATCGAGGGCCGCGCGATTTACACCAACAACATTCCTTCAGGAGCGATGCGCGGCTTTGGTGTGACGCAAACGTGCTTCGCGATGGAGAGCAATTTGAATCTGCTGGCCGCCAAGGTGGGCATTTCTCCGTGGGAGATCCGGTTCCGAAATGCCATCGAGCCTGGCGGGGTGCTTTCGAACGGACAGATTGCCGACCAAGGCACGGCGCTCAAGGAAACGCTCCTGGCGGTGAAAGACGTGATTGATGCGCATCCCGATGCCGGCATTGCCTGCGCTTTCAAGAACACGGGCAAAGGCGTCGGCGTGAAGGATGTGGGCCGCGTGAAATTGAAGGTAGAGAATGGCGGCGTGGTGATTTGCACCAGTGCGGCATGCATGGGGCAAGGCATCGCAACGGTGCTGCTGCAGATGGTGGCGGAGACGACAGGGCTCGACAAGGCTTTGCTTACGGTGCACGCGCCCGATACCGCAGTCACGCCCGACAGCGGAACCAGCACGGCTTCGCGCCAGACGACCATCACAGGCGAAGCCGCACGCAGGGCCGCAAACGCGCTCAAGCAGAAATTGAATTATTGTTCGCTCGCTCGGCTTGAGGGCCGGGAGTTCTTAGGTGAATACGATTGCGTGACCGACCCGATGACCTGCGACAAGCCGAATCCCGTGAGCCACGTCGCCTATGGCTACGCTACGCAGGTCGTGATCCTGGACAACCAGGGCAAAGTGCACAAGGTCATCGCGGCGCACGACGTTGGGCGGGCAATCAATCCCAACGGCGTGGAGGGACAAATTGAAGGTGGCGTGGTGATGGGCATGGGCTACGCGCTGACCGAGGACTTCCCTTTGCGCAATGGCACGCCGGCAGTCACATTCGGCAGGATCGGGCTCCTCCGGTCGACGCAGACGCCTGAGATTGAGTGCCGCATCATCGAAAAGAACCAATCTGAGCTGGCCTGCGGCGCCAAGGGAGTCGGCGAGATTGTGAGCATTCCTACGGCGCCCGCGATCGCTTGCGCCTATTGGCAGCGGGATGGCAAGCTGCGCACGAGTCTGCCACTGAAAGACACACCATACAGCCGGAATCCGTCTTTCGAAACTACCGGTGCGTCGGAAGACGTACCTCAACCTTTCACTGAACGAGCGCCCTCAAAGGCTGCCGACTAAGGATCGACATGCAAACCGAAGTTACGATTGACTCCTCCCGTTTACTCGCCGCCGCAAACGCGCTGGAAGCGGACATGGTCCGCTTTCTGCGTGACATGGTCGCCATTCCCGGCGAAAGTTCTCACGAAGGTCCTGTCATTCAGCGCATCAAGCAGGAGATGGAACGCGTGGGCTTCGACGAAGTCCGCATCGATGCCATGGGCAACGTGCTGGGACGCATCGGCTCAGGCAAACACGTGATCATGATGGACGCGCACACCGACACTGTCGGTGTTGGCGATCCCAAGGAATGGTCCTGGGATCCGTACAAGGGCAAAGTGGAGGATGGTTTCATTTATGGACGCGGCTCCAGCGATCAGCGCGGGGGCATGGCCAGCATGGTTTACGCGGGCAAGATGATCAAGGATCTGGAACTGGCCGGCGACTACACGCTGTGGGTTGTGGGATCGGTGCAGGAAGAAGACTGCGACGGCTTGCCGTGGGTCTACATTCTCAAGGAAGACGGCATCCGGCCGGAGTGCGTCGTGCTCACGGAGCCAACCAATCTCCACGTGTACCGCGGACATCGCGGGCGCATGGAGATCGAGGTTCACATGCGCGGACGTTCGTGTCATGCCAGCGCACCGGAGCGCGGCGACAATCCAATTTACAAGGTAGCCCCGCTGATCGCGCAGATCGAGGAGTTGAACACGCGCTTGCGCGACGATGCGTTTCTCGGCAAAGGAACGATCGCCGTCACCGAGATTCGCTCGATGTCTCCGTCCCTATGCGCAGTGCCGGGCGCCTGTTCCATCCATCTCGACCGCCGGCTCACCGCTGGGGAGACGCTCTCGAGCGCGGTCGCCGAGGTGAAAGCGCTGCCGGCGGCGCAAGGCGCGGAGATCGAGGTGTTGCGGTACGAGACGCCCAGCTATACCGGCCTCACGTATCCGATGCAAAAGTACTATCCAACCTGGGTGCTCGAAGAAGACCATTTGCTGGTGCGCTCGGCGGTTGCGGCGTATCGTGCACTCCACAACGCCGATCCAGTTGTGGACAAGTGGGTCTTCAGCACGAATGGCGTCGGCTCGATGGGAATTATGGGCGTGCCATCCATCGGCTTCGGTCCCGGTGAAGAAGACGTCGCACATAGTGTTATCGAACGCGTCCCGATCCGCCACCTGGTGGAAGCGGCGCAGTTCTATGCTGCCTTCCCCCTGGCGTACGTCGCCACGTTGGAAGCTTCGAATGGCTGAACTGAGTTAACTCGGCAGGTTTTTGAGGAAGAGGTGTGCGTTGGAAACGAGTAAGGCGCTGTTTAAGGGCAAGGACTATATCACTACGGAAGAATACAGCGAAGCAGAGATCGAAATTCTGCTCGACGTATCCGCCGATTTGAAGCGCAAGTTCAAGGCGGGCATTCCGCATCGCTACTTGCCCGATAAAACCATCTTCCTGATGTTTTTCGACAAGTCCACGCGCACGCGTAACTCGTTCGAGGCGGGAATCACGCAGCTTGGCGGCCACGCCCATTTTTTGACCGCCGATGTAATGCAAGTCTCCCATGGAGAGAGCGCGAAGGACACAGGAATCATTCTCTCCAGCTATGGACACGCGATCGCCATCCGTCACGACCTGATTCCGGGCGAGGGCAACGCGTACATGCGCGAAGTTGCGCGCTGGGCAGATGTGCCAGTAATCAATATGCAGTGCGACGTCGACCATCCCTGCCAGACGCTGGCCGACCTCATGACCATCCGCGAGAAACTTGGACGCAACCTCCGCGGACGCAAGCTGGCGGTAACATGGGCGTACGCGCCGAGCTACGCCAAGCCGCTCAGCGTGCCGCAAGGATTGATCATGTTGATGCCGCGCCTGGGACTGGACATCGTGCTGGCGCATCCACCCGAGTACGCGCTGATGCCGCAGACGGTAGAAGCAGCGCGAAAGAACGCGAGGCGCGCCGGAACCAGGTTCGAGATCGTGGACAACATGGACGACGCGTTTCGCGACGCCGACGTCGTCATTCCCAAGAGCTGGGGCTGTCTTGACACCATGGGAACGAACCCCAAGGAGTCCCTGCGGATCGCGGAGGGATACCGGCCCTGGATTTGCAACGTCGAGCGCATGAAGTTGGCTGCGGAAAATGCTCTGTACATGCATCCGCTGCCCGCCGATCGGGGCAACGAGGTGACGGACGAGGTCATCGATGGCCCACAGTCTGTGGTGTACCAGGAAGCGGAAAACCGCCTGCACACCGCCAAGGCGATTATGGCGCTGACCATGTCGGAACAAGAAGTTGTTTATGAAATGACAGGCTCTTAAGACCATGACTGAAACGCTGGTGATCGCCCTGGGCGGCAACGCCATTACGAAACCCGACGAATCCGGCACCATTCCCTTGCAGTTTGCCCACACCGCGGAGACGCTCGAACATCTCAAGCCTCTGTTCCACAGCGGTTCACGGATCGCCATCACCCACGGCAGCGGGCCGCAGATCGGCAACATCCTGATTCGCGTCGAGGAGGGCGAGCGGCGCGTTCCGCGCTTGCCGCTCGACACTTGCGACGCCGATTGCCAGGGCGGCATGGGCTACATGATCCAGCGGCTGGCTTACGAGTTGTTCCGCCGCGAGGGAATCAAGCGCGAAGCGGCTACGCTGATCACCCAGGTGCTCGTGGATCGCGACGACCCGGACTTCCAGCATCCCAGCAAGCCGATCGGGACATTCTATGATGCGAACGAGCTCGCTGCCATTCGCAGCAACAATCCAGACTGGGTCATGCGCGAAGTCTCGCCAGGAGGCTACCGCCGCGTCGTGCCTTCGCCCCGCCCGTTGCGAATTCTGGAGATCGAAGCCATCTCGTCGCTGCTCGACGCCGGCGTCGTGGTGATCGCCTGCGGAGGCGGGGGCATCCCGGTGGCCTGGGAAGGCGATCGTTTGGTGGGCGTGGAAGCCGTTGTCGACAAGGACCTCGCTTCAAGCATGCTGGCTACGCACGTGCGTGCTCACAAGCTCATCATTGTTACTTCGGTTGATCGCGTAGCGCTCGACTATGGCCGGCCCGGCCAGCAGTGGCTCGACACGATCACCATGGACCAGGCGCGCCAGTATTTAGCCGCAGGCCAATTCCCACCAGGGTCGATGGGGCCGAAAATTCAGGCGGCAATCGACTTCCTCGAGCACGGAGGCGAGGAGTGCATTATCACTTCAGTGGAGAGCGTAGCGGGTGCGGTAATCGGCAATGGCGGTACCCACATCGTCGCCCCCTGGCGCAGGACTTCTCTGGATTTTGCTGAATCTAGCGGAGGCGCGAGATGATTCTGACAAACGCACGAATCCTTACGCTCGATCGAGACAGTAGTGTCTTCGATTCCAGCAGCGTGAAGATCCGCAAGGACGGCTCTGATCGACGAGAATGTCTTCGAGGTCGGCGCCCCGTGGTGCAAGAACCGCTGTCACGCCGCCTTCGACCTGTTGCTGGAGGAAGAAAAACGGCCGTGGATTGCATTTTCGACTCGCTTGGCGCCGGATCACCTTTTGCAACTATTTGCCAGTCCCTTTCGTCCATGAAGGTACGTGCACTCGCGCGAAGGGTTGATTTGTGGCGTCCAGAATCGTTGGTGCGCCCTGTCAGCGCTTGAACCCATGGAAGCCAGTGTTCTATCTGTCAACTTGACACGGGCGTTGCCGCCTTTGCCCATTTCGGCCTCGATTTTGAATATGAGAAAATGTTCCTATCAAACTGAGTGCTCGTAGCTGAACATACGAGAAGAAGAAGACGATGGACCAATCTCTGTCTGTTTCGCATCCAGTACAAGGGCAACCGCCCGCCAATTCCGAAAAAAAGCGGCGTCATCGCTGGATCTGGGTGATCATTTTGCTGCTTTTCGGGCTGCTTTTCCTGTGGGTTTACAAGCAGCACAGCACTAGTGCCGCCGCGCCCGCGGGAGGTGGACGGCGTGGCGCGATGGCCGGGCAGGTTCCTGTCACTTATGCTACGGCCACCAAGGGAAGCATGGGCGTCTATCTAGACGCCATCGGCACGGTCACCCCCGTGTACAACGACACGATTGCCGCCCAGGTGACCGGTGTGATCACGGCTGTGCACTACCGTGAGGGGCAGACGGTGCACAAGGGCGATCCATTGATCGATATCGATTCCCGGCCCTACGAAGCGCAACTGGCACAGGCCCAGGGCATGCTGGACCGTGACCAGAATCTGCTTGCCGAGGCGCAGATGGACATGAAGCGCTATCAGGACGCATGGTCGCGCAACGCCATTCCACGGCAGACACTCGAGGACCAGGAAAAGCTGGTGCTCCAGGACCAGGGAACCGTCAAGAACGACCAGGGCACGGTGCAATACGATCAGGTCGAGGTTGGGTTCTGCCACATCACATCGCCGATTGATGGCCGCGTCGGACTTCGCCAGGTCGATCCCGGAAACCTGGTGACTGCCAACTCCAACACTCCGCTGGTCGACGTCGCCCAGATTGCGCCCATCACAGTGATCTTCACTCTTCCGGAGGGCGACCTGCAGCAGGTTCTGGGCCAAATGCGCGGTGGCAAAACGCTGGCCGTCGAAGTTCTGAACGACAACAAGACACAGCAGCTGGCTAAGGGAAAGCTGATCACAATCGACAACCTGATCGACACAGTGACCGGGACTGTAAAGCTGCGCGCGGAGTTCGATAACCGCAACGACATTCTCTTTCCCAACCAGTTCGTCAACACGCGGCTGCTGGTAAATACGGTGAATAACCTGACCATCGTTCCTTCCTCCGCGGTCCAGCACAACGGCGCAACCGATTTTGTCTACCTGATTCAGAACCCCGAAAGCAAAAACGCCAAAGCGGTGATGACCACCATAAAGTCGGGCATTTCCGATCAGGGGAACACAGCGGTTACGGGACTGAAGCCGGGAGATGTTGTGGCGAACAGCAGTTTCCAGAAACTCGTGGACGGCTCGCCTGTCGTTCAATCCAAGGTCACCATACCGGCTACATCTTCTGAAACCACCGAGGCCGCTCCATGAGTCCATCTCGGCCATTTATTTTGCGGCCTGTTGCAACCTCGCTGCTGATGGCCGCAATCCTGCTGGCAGGTCTCGTGGCATTTACGCAACTACCTGTTTCGGCGTTGCCGCAGGTCGACTATCCGACGATCCAGGTGGTCACGTTCTATCCCGGGGCCAGTCCCGACGTGATGGCGACCACCGTGACGGCGCCGCTCGAGCGCCAGTTTGGCGAGATGCAGGGCCTGAGCCAGATGACATCGACGAGCGCCTCGGGCGTTTCGGTCATCGTGCTCCAATTCAGCCTTTCTTTGAGCCTGGACGTCGCCGAGGAAGAGGTGCAGTCGTCGATCAACGGAGGGCAGACGTTTTTGCCGTCCGATCTGCCCGTGCCTCCAGTCTACAGCAAGACCAATCCCGCCGATGCGCCCATCATGACGCTGGCGATCTCATCGGATAGCCTGCCGCTCTCGACGGTCGAAGATGATATTGACACGCGTCTCGCGCCGAGGTTGTCGCAGCTGAACGGAGTCGGACTGGTGAGCATCAGCGGCGGCCAGAAGCCGGCAGTCCGCATTCAGGTCAACCCAGTGGAGCTGTCGGCCTACGGCTTGAATATGGAGGATGTGCGGACGGCACTGACGCAGGCCAGCGTCAACTCGGCCAAGGGCAACTTCGACGGCCCGCGCCAGGACTACCAGATTGACGCCAACGATCAAATCACCGAAGCCAACCAATATAAGAACGTAGTCGTCGCCTACAGCAATGGCGCGCCGGTGTTCGTCAAAGATGTCGCCAACGTGATCAACGGCGTGGAAAACACCAAGCAGGCGGCCTTTATGGGGCAGGCGGACGGATCTTCCGAGTCTGCGCTCACCCCGGCGATTATTCTCAACATCCAGCGCCAGCCCGGCGCCAACACCATCACTGTCGTCAACGAGATTAAAAAGGTATTGCCCCAGCTCCAGGCGAATCTGCCGGCAGGCATCAACGTGACGACGATGACCGATATGACCACAAGCATTCAAGCTTCCGTCCACGACGTGGAGTTTGAATTAGGGCTGACCATCGCGCTGGTGGTGATGGTGATTTTCCTGTTTCTGCGCAGTTTCCGCGCCACCATCATTCCAAGCGTGGCCGTGCCGCTTTCCCTCATCGGCACGTTTGCGGTGATGTACCTGCTTGGCTATTCGCTCGATAACCTCTCACTGATGGCGCTGACCATTTCCACGGGCTTCGTGGTTGACGACGCCATCGTGATGATCGAGAACATCAGCCGCTTCTTAGAGGCGGGTATGCCGCCGCTGGAAGCCGCGCTGACTGGCGCGGGCCAGATCGGCTTCACTATCATGTCGCTGACCGTTTCTCTGATCGCGGTGCTGATCCCGCTGCTGTTCATGGGCGATGTGGTTGGCCGCCTGTTTCGCGAGTTCGCCGTTACGCTGGCCGTCACCATCGTCATTTCGGCGGTTGTGTCGCTCACTTTGACACCCATGATGTGCTCCCGCATCCTGCGACACAATCCAAAGGAGCAGGAGGGCCGGTTCTATCGCGCATCAGAAAACGCGGTGAACAAACTGATCGCGTTCTACGGGCGCACGCTGAAAGTGGTGCTGCGCTACCAGCCCATCACCCTGCTGGTGGCCCTTGCCACATTGATCCTCACCATCGTCCTCTACGTCGAAATTCCCAAGGGGTTTTTCCCGGTGCAGGACACCGGCGTGATCCAGGGCATATCGCAGGCGTCAGAGTCCATTTCCTTCGCCGCCATGTCGGAGAGGCAGAAGGAGCTTGCGCAGGTGATCCTCAAGGACCCTGCGGTGGAGAGCCTGACGTCGTTCATCGGCGCCGACGGCGTGAACACCACGCTCAACAGCGGGCGCATTTCCATCAACCTGAAGCCCATTGAGGAGCGGCATACCAGCGCCTCCGACGTGATCCGGCGGTTGCAGAGCAACCTGCAGCAGGTTCAGGGCGTGCATTTATACATGCAGCCGGTGCAGGATATTACGGTCGACGACCGCGTCAGCAGGACGCAGTACCAATACACCCTTGAGGATCCCGATACTGACGAGCTGGCCTCGTGGACCAACAAATTCACAGCGCAGCTCGAAAAGCTGCCGGAGCTTGAAGATGTGGCCACGGATCAGCTGACCGGCGCGCGCGCGGTGCAGCTTACGATCGATCGCGTTACTGCTTCGCGGCTTGGCGTGGCGCCGACCACGATCGACAACACCCTGTACGACGCTTATGGGCAACGACAGATCAGCACGTTGTACACGCAGCTGAACCAATATCATGTTGTGCTCGAAGCAGCGCCTCAGTGGCAACAGAATCCTGCAAACCTCGGTGATCTCTACATTCAGTCAAATGCCTCATCGGGGGCCAGCGGGGCCGGCGCCGCGACATCATTTTCCTCATCGGCCTCGGCTGCGGCAGGATCAAACGCCCTGACTACTTCGGTGCGCTATACGCCGTCTTCGCAGGCGGTCAACGCGCCGTCCACGGTGTTGGCCGGGGCCACGGCGGGAGCAGCAACGGCCATCAAGACCACATCATCGGCAGGCGCCAACGCTATCCCGCTCAGCGCCTTCACGCAGGTGCATGACACCACTGAAGCGCTTTCCATCAACCACCAGGGACAGTTCCCGTCGGTCACGGTTTCGTTCAACCTTGCGCCGCACGCTTCCCTGGGCACGGCGATCAGCGACATTGAAAAAGTCGTCAAGAATTCTCACTTCCCCGCCAGCCTGCAATCCGACTTTCAGGGCACGGCGGCGTCCTTCCATAATTCGCTTTCCAACGAAGCCCTGCTTATTCTTGCTGCCCTGGTGACCGTCTACATCGTTCTTGGCGTTTTGTATGAGAGCTTCATCCACCCGATCACGATTCTTTCCACTCTTCCTTCGGCAGGCGTCGGCGCGCTGCTCGCACTTATCATTTCCCGCCAGGATTTAAATGCTGTCGGCATCATAGGAATCATTCTGCTGATCGGCATTGTGAACAAGAACGGCATTCTGATCGTGGACTTCGCCCTGGAAGCCGAGCGGCAAGGCGGCAAGACGTCGACGGACGCGATTTACGAGGCCAGCCTTCTGCGCTTCCGCCCGATCATGATGACCACATTGGCAGCCTTGCTGGCCGGGATTCCGCTGGCGGCAGGGACGGGCCTGGGATCGGAGTTGCGGCGACCGCTGGGAATCGCCATGGTGGGCGGCCTGTTGCTGAGCCAGTTGCTCACGCTTTACACAACACCAGTGATTTACATCTTCTTTGACCGGATCGGCCAGCGCTTCATGGGACACCATATTTCGCGGACGCGCGGCGGCAATCAAACGGAACCCGGCGCGGAGAGTGCATGAACATCTCGGCCCCATTTATCCGGCGGCCTGTGGGCACCACGCTCCTCACGGTCGCGGTAGCGATCGCCGGCGGGATTGCATTCGCCGTGCTGCCGGTGGCTCCGCTTCCGCAGGTGGATTTCCCGACCATCAGCGTGAGCGCCGGACTGCCGGGGGCCAGCGCACAGATCATGGCGGCGTCAGTGGCCACGCCCCTGGAGCGGCAGTTCAGTCATATCGCCGGAATCACCGAGATGACATCGTCAAGCTCGCTGGGCTCGACCAACGTGACGATGCAGTTCGACCTGAGCCGCAACATCGACGGCGCGGCTCGCGATGTGCAGGCCGCGATCAACGCCGCACGGACGTATCTGCCGGCCAATCTGCCTTCTAATCCCAACTATCGCAAAGTAAATCCGGCTGACGCGCCGATCATGATTCTCAGCTTCACCTCGGATAAGTACCCGGTGACGAAGCTGTACGACCTCGCTTCAACCGTCATGGAGCAGAAGCTCTCGCAGATTCAGGGAGTCGGGCAGGTAGGCGTGCAGGGGGGCGCGACACCCGCCGTGCGTGTCGAGGTCAATCCCATGAAGCTTGAAAGCTTCGGCCTCACGCTCGGCAGTATACGGTCGGTTCTCAGCCTGCAGAACTCGCATGAGCCCAGGGGCCAGCTCTCAGACAACGGAGTTACTGAAGACATCCTCACCAACGATCAGATCTCCGAGGCCGCCGACTATCGGCCATTGGTTGTTGGCTATCACAACGGCGAGGCGGTCCATCTTTCCGATGTAGCCGACGTTGTGGACTCGGCGCAGGACATCCGGCAGGCCGGCTATTCAGACGGGAAACGCGCGGTTTTTGTCTTCATCTTCAGGCAGCCCGGCGCCAACATCATTCAGACTGTCGGTCGGGTGCGCGCGCAGTTGCCGTTTCTTGAGGCAGTCCTTCCTCAAGGTATACAAAGCACCGTAGTCCTCGATCGCACCACGACCATTCGTGCCTCTGTCAATACGGTCTACAAGACGCTTGTTGGCTCCATCGTTCTGGTGATCCTCGTAGTTTTCCTTTTCCTGCGCAGTCCGCGCGCCACGCTCATTCCCAGCGTGGCGGTTCCTATTTCGCTCATCGGAACGTTCGCTGTGATGTACATGCTCGGGTACACGCTCGACAACCTTTCGCTGATGGCCCTGACTATCGCCACGGGGTTTGTGGTCGACGACGCCATTGTGGTCATGGAAAACATCACGCGCCATCTCGAATCGGGCATGGAGCCATTTGCCGCGGCGATGAAAGGCGCACGGGAGATCGGGTTCACCGTCTTCTCCATCAGCATGTCGCTGATCGCCGTGTTCATTCCCATCCTCATGATGGGCGGCATCATCGGGCGTCTGTTCCGCGAATTTGCGGTTACCCTTTCAACCGCCATCATCATCTCGATGGTGATTTCCCTGACCACCACGCCATGCATGTGTGCGCACGTGTTGAAGCCGCACGCGAAAGACGAAAAGCACAACTGGGCCTTCCGGGCCAGCGAAAAGACCTTCAACGGCATGATTTCGATTTACCGAAACTCGCTGCTGTGGGTGCTGGACAATCCCGGTTTGACCCTGGTGGTGCTGCTTCTCACCATCGCGCTTAATTTTCTAGTGATCTTCAGAATCCCGACTGGATTCTTCCCGCAACAGGACACGGGCACAGTCATGGGCCAGGTGCAAGGGCCTCAGGACGCTTCGTTTCCTTTCATGAACTTCTCAGTCCAACAGCTCCTGAAGATTGTCTTGTCCGATCCCGCAGTGGCCCATGCGAATGGGTATGCCGGTCGTGGGAATGGCGGTTTCATTTACATTACGCTGAAGGCGCTGGGGAGCCATTGCAAAGAGAGCGCGCGGAATTGCGATGAGCGCCAGGCATCGGCCATGGACGTGATCAACCGCCTTCGGCCAAAAATGAATCGACTGCCCATCGCATCGGCATTTCTGCAGCCGGCCCAGGATCTGCGCATCGGCGGCCGTGGTGGCGGCGCGCTTTATCAGTTCACGATACAGTCTGGCAATATTGATGACCTCGCTCATTGGGGTCCGATCTTGTATCAGAACATGCAGAAACTCCCTGACCTGCAGGACGTGAACACCGACCAGCAAAACGGTGGTCTGCAGGAGTTGCTGAACTACGATCGAGTCACCGCGGCGCGACTCGGCCAGACACCGCAATCGCTCGATAGTTCCCTCTGCAGCGCATTTTGCCAATCTCAAGTTTCGGTCATCTATACGCAGCTCAACCAGTATTACGTCGTCATGGAGGTTGCGCCGCAGTATTGGCAGGATCCAACGGACCTGAACAATATTTACTTCACCTCCAGCCGGTCGTCGTCTGCCGGCCTCAATGTCATATCGCCGCTGTTCAACGTGATGAAACCAAGCACCAACACCACGCAGCTGCAAGTGGGTCACACCGGGCTCTTTCCCTCGGTCACGGTTTCCTTCAACCTGAGAAATGGCGCTTCGCTCAGCGATGCGACGCGGGAAGTGACCCTGATGGAACAGCGGCTGGGAATGCCCGCAACCGTGACAGGAGCCTTTGCCGGGACTGCGCAGGCATACCAGCAATCGTTGTCGACGGAATGGATCCTGGCTCTGACGGCGCTCGCTTCCGTCTTCATCGTGCTCGGGATTTTGTATGAGAGCCTGGTTCATCCGCTGACCATCATCTCAACACTGCCTTCGGCCAGCGTCGGCGCCATGATCGCGCTGATGCTGTTTCACATGGATTTGAACATCATCTCGATCATCGGGATCATTCTGTTGATCGGCATCGTCAAGAAGAATGCGATCATGATGATCGACTTCGCGCTGCAAGCCGAGCGGCTGGAAGGCAAAACTACGCGCGAAGCAATCTTCCAGGCATGCGTGTTACGCTTCCGGCCAATCATGATGACCACCATGTCTGCCATTTGCGGAGCGCTGCCGCTGGCCTTCGGAAACGGGACCGGATCGGAATTGCGCAGACCGCTGGGCATCACAATTGTCGGCGGATTGGTTTTGAGCCAGCTGCTCACGCTGTATACCACGCCAGTCATTTACCTGATGATGGATCGCCTGCGGCTGCGCGCGCTGGGCCGCACGCATGACTCGCTTCCGGCGACGGCGGAAGGGACTGCGTCGTGAATCTCAAAAGGATATTGACCATGCTTGAGCTGAAGAACCGAATTCCGATTTTATTTTCCGCAAGCATGTTTGCTTCGCTTGTTCTGCTTGGCGGGTGCCGGGTCGGGCCGCCCTATCATGCGCCCGCTCCGCCAGCTGCGACCGCTCCAAATTACAAGGAGTCCACGGTCAACTTCCACGACACCGGAGGATGGAAGGTGGCCAGCCCGCAAGACGCCATGATTCGCGGCAACTGGTGGGAGGTCTTCAACGAGCCCGAGCTCAACGCCCTGGAAGAACAGCTCAATGTGAATAACGAAACCCTGAAAGAAGATTTCCAGAATTACATGGCGGCTCGCGCCGTGATTGCCGAGGCACGTTCGCTGTATTGGCCGACCATCACGGCAAGTCCATCGTGGAACCGTTCGAAAACCTCGGCCAACCAGCGCATCACTTCAACGGCCACGACGGGAAACACCACGAGCCTGTGGAACCTGCCGATCGACGTGTCATGGACGCCCGACTTCTGGGGAAAGATCCGCAACGAGGTGCACGAAGCGCAATATGCGGCGCAGGTGAGCGCCGCCGATCTCCAGGTGGAAAAGCTCACTGAACAAGCCAGCGTGGCTAATTACTTCTTTGAGATTCGCGGCCAGGACATGCTGGAGGAGATCCTGAAAGAAACGGTTGCGGCGGACCAGAGATCCCTCGACTATAACCAGGCTCAGTTCGACACCGGCGTCGGAGACTACATCTCGGTGGCCGAGGCCAAGACTACGCTGGAGGCCGCGGAGGCTGCCGAGGTCAACGTGGGTTTGCTGCGCGCGCAATACGAACATGCCATTGCGGTCTTGCTGGGCAAGGCGCCAAGCGATTTTTCCATTCCCGAAAGACCGATGGTCTATACGCCTCCTCCCATCCCCACCGGCGTGCCGTCACAACTGGCCGAGCGCAGGCCGGATATCGCCGCCGCGGAGCGCACGCTGGCCGAGGAGAATGCGGTGATCGGCATCGGTTATGGCGCATTCTTTCCCCAGGTGACCATATCGGCGAGCGGAGGATTCGAGTCAGCCACGTTCAAGCACCTCTTCGATATAGACAGTCGCACCTGGTCCGTCGGCCCATCCATATCGCAGGTGCTCTTTAACGGCTTCCTCTACCGCGCGGAGCTCCACCAGTACGTTGCTCAATACAACGCCGACGTCGCCATCTATCGTCAGGCGGTGCTCGTCGCGTTCCAGCAGGTGGAGGATGCGCTCGCGGCCACGCGAGTTTACTCGCAGCAGATTCTGCGGCAGCAACAGGCGGTGAAAGATGCGCAGGATTATCTTGACCTGGAATTGGTGCGCTACAACACCGGCGTCGATCCGTATGTTGACGTTGTGATTGCCCAGACCACCCTGCTCACGACTCGGGAGACGTTGAACGCACTTGAGGTGAATGAGATGACTTCGGCGGTCGACCTAGTGCAGACTTTGGGAGGAGGCTGGGACCGGACGCAGCTTCCCACGCCGGAGCAGGCCGGCGCCAAGACAACCAACGCGGACTATCAGCTGCAGCAGTAGCGATCCAGCTTTCAGCCTTTAGCTTTCCGCGCGAACTTCAAGCAACGCAAGGCTTAGAGCTGACGGCTGATAGCTGAGGGCTGTCTTCATTGCGCCAGGCGGTAGCAGATGTTTTCGCCGTCGAGGCGATATTCGGCGGAGCAGACGTCGCCTCCGCAGATCATCGTCTCGCCACTATACAGTTGACGACGCGTAATCAGACCCAGCGTGCCGCAGCGCGGGCACGACATCACGGCAACATACGGATTTTGCGCCTGACCCAGTTTGGCCTGGTTCTCCAGCATGAAGATCGTTCCTGGGTCCATCTTTTCAGGGATCCACTCTTCCAGAAATTGCAAGTCGGCTGACATCGTTCCCTCCAGGACTGATGTAACCGAGCCGCGACCCTGTTGCCGCCCGGCTCCGTTGTAATTCAACAGCAGGCTGCGAACGTCATAAATGACTTTGATGCCCCCGGTCAAGCCCCGTGTTGCCGGGTGAACCGCTGAAGTCAATCATGGCTTGGGGTTGACGAGGAGGATTCTCCTTGCCCAGCCAAAGCCGGATTGCCTGATTTGGACGCCGTCTTTTCTACTTCACCGTGCAAATGCGCAAAGTTGTCGATCGCCTTGTAAGTTTCCTCATTACGCAAGATGGCCTCGACATACTCGCGTGTTTCCGTGAATGGAATGGACTCCACAAACTCGTCGATGCCGGAATACGGACCGGCCGCCTGCCAATCGGTAACGCGGTTATCTCCAGCATCGTAGGCAGCCAATGCGTACTCCTGCACGCCGCCGAATTTGTCGAGCGTTTGCCGCAGATAACGGGTTCCGAGGCGGATGTTCATCACCGGGTCGAGCAACTGGAAAGTCTGGAAATGCTCGATTCCTTCCTCACGCGCCAGTCTGCGGCCCACCGAAGGCAGCAATTGCATGAGGCCAAAGGCATCCTTATTGGAGATGGCAGAAGGATTGAATTCAGACTCCTGGCGGATCAGCGACGTCACCAGGTAGGGATCAAGATTGTTTTTGACCGATTCAGCCTGGATCGTGGTCCACCATTCTTCGGGAAAGAGAATCCGCCAATAGGCGAGCGGAATGGATGCGATGGGCGCCGAAGAGGCGCTCGGCAGCGCACGCTTGAGCGCACGCACGGCGCGGAACGTCTCGCCGTACGAAGAATAGATCTGCGCTTCTGCCAGCGCGCTCCAGGAGGACGAATCAGGATCGGCCTTAATCTCGCGCGCGATATATTCATTCAAGCCTGCGTTGGCCAGCAAACGCGCCTTTGCCAAATGCGGGCTGTCTTCAGGAAACGTGTCGACGAGATGCGGAATGGGCAGGGGTTGAAAACGATCAAGATCCGCCGCCGACGCCGGCTGCGTTGCGCCCAGCGCCGTGAGCCGCGCGCGCGACATCTGCGCATAAAAGAAGTGCTGGTAGACGCGAACAATCGTGCGGTAGTTGGCCGCGGCCCGCGCGGGATCACGGTCCTGCGTCTCATAGAGGCGCCCGCGCCAATAGAGTGCCGACACGGTTTCCGCCGCGGCGGGATAAAGCCGTATCTGCTCGTCGAAGATGCGTGCGGCGTCACTGTATTGTCCGAGCCGGTAGCTCAGCCAACCCGAGCGCCAGTGCGCGGCAGCCGCGTTCTTGTCTTCAGGAAAGCGCGTGGCTAGCTCGCCATAATACTGGATGGCTTTGGCGTAGTCGTGCTGCAGCAGATACATGTTGCCGCTGGAAAACAGCGCATCCGCAAGCCACAGGCTATGAGGAAAGCGCGTCTCCATCTCGGAGACGATGCGCTGCTGATCGGCTGAATCATTGCGGTCGCGAGCCAGTTCCATCAAGAGATCGAGGCGGCGCGCGCCGTTTTCGTCATTGGTGTCAGGCAGCCCCTGCACCTGGGCCGGGGTCAGGCGTTTCAGCTTCAACTGGCAGACAGCCTCTGACACCTGAAAGCTTTCACGGGTCTGATTGTCGAGGCCCGGCTCCTGTGCCAGAGCGCGAAACTGGTCGGCAGCTTCGGCATAGCGTCCCGCGTTGTAATAGGCATCGCCCAGGCTGCGCAGCTCGGTGATGGTGAGCGTCGACTCGACGCCCATCTGCGTCAGCCGGGCGCGCGCCGTTTGCGCTTCCTCGCTCAAGGGGTGTGCGAGCAGGAGGCGTTTGAAGGTGCTTTCTGCCGTCTGCTGCTGGCCGAGCGCGAACTCCACCTGGCCCTCGGCGAGCTGGTAGCCGGGCCGGCTCGCCGCATCGGTCTGCTCGGCCGCCGCCAGAACCTTGCGCGCACCCTCGGTATTGTTCATGGCCAGCAGGACATTGGCCTCCAGCTCTGGAGCCTCATCATCGAAGATGCTTTCCGGGTAACGATCGGTAAAGCCGCGCAGGATCGCCTCGGCGGCGGCATCGGTGCCTGCCTCGTGATACGCCTCTGCGGCCAGAAAATCTGCGTAATCGCCCAGCTCTCCATCGTCGTGCCGGGCCTGAGACAACGCGGATTCTGCCTCGACGTACCGCTTGTCGAGCAGGTAAGCGTGCCCCAGGGAGAGGTGCGCCGCGGCAGCTGCATCGCCAGTGTGGTTGCGCGCATAAGCGGTGACGGCAGCGTAGCCCTCGGGCGTGCGCAGGGTCACCAACTGCTGCGCCATGGGTTGCAGCTCCTTTGAAGCGACAAAGGCCCGCCTGATCCTTGCCGTATGCGCGATTCTCGCTGTACGGCTCGACGGGTGAACCGGCTTGCGTTTCGCGGATGGCTTTCTGGTTGGCCCAGTTTTTTTATGCGTCGTTGCGTTGGAGCCGGTGGAACTCAACGGGCTTGCAGCCGGGGCAGCTTGAGGCTGCGCGGCAATTGTCCACCTGACCAAGAGCAACACGAGCAGAATCGTTACGGCCCGGAGCGCCGAACGAAAGAAAGTAAGCAGGGAAGTTGACCCAAGCATAATTCCACTTTATTCCGAATTAGACGCAAACGGCGTGATCGATGAACCAGCCGTGTAACCGGATTGGCTGGCGGACGCGGTTTGGCCCTCAGAGCCTGCGTCAATTACACTCATCTTTTGTTGGCCCGTTCGAATCGCCCCGGCCAGCCAAGCTCGTTCTTCAAAACGATTGATCTACGACTTTCGCACCATTTTTGCGACCAACTCCCATGTCGACCATCCAATCGATTGCAGGACAAAACGAGGAACATCCCGACGTGGCCCTGGTAGAGAGGGTTCGCGCCGGGGATCTCGCGGCCTACGACACGCTGGTCCGCAAGTACGAGCGGCAGATCTTCAGGATTGCGCAGCACATTACGCAAAACCGTGAAGACGCAGAAGACGTGATGCAGGACGCGTTTCTTAAGGCCTACGAGAAGCTCGATCAGTTCCAGGGAAACTCGAAGTTTTACACATGGTTAGTGCGAATCGCGGTCAACGAGAGCCTGATGCGGCTGCGCAAGCGCCGTACGGGCAAAATGGTCTCGATCGACGAGGATCTGAAGACCGAAGAGGGCAGTGTACCCCGCGACTTCGCCGACTGGGCTCCCAATCCGGAGCAGAACTACAATCAGTCCGAATTGGCGGAGATCCTGCGCAAGACCATCCAGGGCTTGCCGCAAGGGTTCCGCGTGGTTTTCGTCCTCCGCGATGTAGATCAACTTTCAACGGAGGAGACCGCCGAAGCGCTGGGCTTGAGCGTTCCGGCCGTCAAGTCGCGCCTGCTGCGGGCACGGCTGCAACTGCGCGAACGGCTCAGCCGCTACTTCCGAAGGAAATCCGCGCCCCCGGCGGCGCAGGAAAAACGGAGATGAACAAGTGACCTGCACTGAGTTTTTGGCAATTCTCGACGACGTGATCGACGAATCCATTGCGGTGGAGACGCGCACCGAGATCGAGACTCATCTCAAGAAGTGCGGCCACTGCGAAGTGGTGCTGAACACCACGCGAAAGACCATCGAGATTTTCCGTTGCCACGAGATTTACGAACTGCCCACCGAAGTGAGCGAACGGCTGCACACGAAGATCATGGATCGCTGCAAGAAAGTGCGCTAACAACCTTTATCTATTAGTTTTTAGCTATCAGCCATCAGCCTTCGGCCCTCAAGTTTCAGCTATCAGCTTTCAGCCCGCAGTCCCCAGCCGTAGCATCGGATCCGGTACTCGTCGGCTCCCGCCTGCCTGCACCTGCGGCCATCCGAGTCGTACTAGGATATGTGTTTATTTATCAATTACTTGCCTAGCTTAACTTAAAGAAAATAATTGACTCTTCGGGGTGTCTGCGACAGAATCGCGCAGGCGATGCAGTACAGCCGGGCGGCTGCCTCGGCCACAACTTTCGGTATAAGATCGCGTCTGACCCAACAGGTAGTTCGCGCGTTCAAGAGACGACGCCTGTCATTCCCCATCCCGGAGTCAAAGCAATGGAATTGTTGCGCGGGTCGATACACAGCTCGATCGCCATCGCCCTCTGCTATAGTCTTTGCTTCCCTGCTCCAATCGCCTTGGCTCAAGAAGCGGCAGCGGCCGATCAACCAAGCGCGCAGGCACATTCGCGGGCGCAGGCCCAGCGCGAGCACCAGAAAACCGATGTTTCGGCCCATCTCGAGGGGGACGAGCGCGTCTTGCAGGCCCTGGACCGGCTCACCTTCGGGCCGAAGCCTGGGGAGCTGGAAGCCGTGCGGCAGATGGGCCTGGACAAGTGGTTCGATCAGCAGCTGCACCCCGACAGCATCGACGAAACTGACTTGAACGCAAGGCTGGCACAATTCCCCGCCATGCAGTGGAGCACGCAGGATCTGCTCTACCGGCTGCCGAGCAACGCCATGATCCGCATGGCCATCAATGGCAGAGCACCGATTCCTGAACAAGGCACGCTGCATGCAGTGTACGAGAACCAGATTTATCGTACGCAGGCAAGGAAAGCCGCGCAGGAAGAGAAAAAGGACAATGCGGCGCCAGCCCCGGGTGCGGCTGCGGCGAATGCGCAGACCCCGGCGATGGCCGCGAGCGCGGGCGCCGCGAACGACATGGACGCCAATACAGCAAAGGCGCAGGTTGCGGCCGGCACAGAGAACATGGCGGAGACGCAGCAGGACATGAACAACATGGCTCCCGCTGCATCTAATCAGGCTCCCGAGGTGAGCGAACAGCAGATTCAGGAGATCCTCAAGCTGGAGCCGGAACAGCGCGTGCTGAAGCTGCAGGAGATGCAGCCGGCGGAGTTCGAGAGCTTCATGAAAGCACTTAGGCCCCCACAGCGGCAGGCCCTGACGGCCGGGATGAACCCGGGCCTTCGGGAGTCGGTTGAGGATCTGGAACACCCCGAGCAGACGGTCGCGCAGGAGCTTTTTGCCGTGCGGCTGGCGCACGACATCTACTCCAACGCGCAGTTGCAGGAAGTGATGACCGACTTCTGGCTCAACCACTTCAACATCTACCTGCGCAAGAACGAGCAGATGCCGTACTACCTTGCCAGTTACGAGCGCGACGTGATTCGGCCGCACGCGCTGGGCAAATTCGAAGATCTGCTGGAAGCAGTGGCGCACAGCCCGGCGATGATGATTTATCTCGACAACGCGGAGAGTGTCGGACCGGATTCGCTGGCATCACAGCGGGCCAAGATGGGGATGGCGCGCCGGCCCAACGCCAAGCGGCAGGATCCACCGGGGATCAACGAGAACTATGCGCGCGAGCTGATGGAGCTGCACACGGTCGGGGTGAATGGCGGTTATACACAGGCCGACGTGATCCAGGTGGCGCGGGTGCTCACCGGTTGGACCGTCGACCGGCCGCAGTTTGGCGGCGGGTTCCAGTTCAATGCCAACAGGCATGAGCCGGGGACGAAAAAGGTGATGGGCACAAAGATCAAAGAGAACGGCGAGATGGAAGGCCGCGAGCTGCTGCACTTTCTGGCCACGCGGCCGGCCACGGCGCAGTTCATCTCGCGCAAGCTGGCGATCCGCTTTGTGAGCGACGATCCTCCGAAGGCGCTGGTGGATCGCTTAGCCAACACCTACGTGTCGACCGGCGGCGATATTCCCAACGTGCTGAAGACGCTGTTCCACTCGCCCGAGTTCTGGGCGGCGAGCAACTACCGCGCCAAGGTGAAAACGCCACTGGAATTTGTGGTGTCGGCCGCGCGAGCCAGCGATGCGCAAATTGAGAACTATATGCCGCTGGTGAACGCGCTGCGCCAGTTGGGGATGCCGCTCTATGGATGCATTCCGCCCGTCGGGTACAAGTGGGATGCTGCTGACTGGGTGAGCACCGGCGCATTGGTGGACCGCATGAACTTCGCTCTGTCGCTGGCCGGCAACCGGCTGCCGGGGATCACGGTGGATTGGGCGCCTGACCTTGACATGAGCGCGCTCGACAGCGATGAGCCGGCCAAGCAGGTGATTCCAACTCCAGAATCGGAGGAAACTCGGCTGGAGCCGATGCTGCTGCCCGGTGGAGTGAGCGCGACCACGCGCGAGGCGGCGCTGGAGGAATTTCAGAAACAGAACGCGCAGAATTCGGCGGAGATGACGCCAGTTTCAGAGAGGCCCGCTCAAATGAGAAGAGCGAATCGTGCGCCCGCAGCGAACGTTTACCAGCGCGAAGATCAATTGCTGGCGGGATTGCTGATGGGCTCGCCGGAATTTCAGAGAAGATAGCGGAGTTGGCGGAGTTCGCGGTGTTGAAGCTGAAAACTGACGGCTGATAGCTGACGGCTGAAGGCTGGTACTTAGAGGAGTAGATCATGCAGATGAACCGGCGATTTTTCCTGCACAAGGGTGCGTTGGCTGTAGCGGGTACCACGGCCATGCCGAATTTTCTCGTTCGCAGCGTGCTGGCGCAAGGCGTAGTCGCACCGGGGCAGCGGCTGGTGGTGATTTTCCAGCGCGGCGCGGCCGATGGGCTCAACGTGGTGGTTCCCTACCAGGAAAAGAATTACTACAAAATGCGGCCGAGCATCGCCATTCCGCAGAACCAGGTCGTCGATCTGGACGGATTTTTCGGTCTGCATCCGTCGCTGGCCTCATTCAAGCCGCTGTACGACCAGGGCCAGTTGGCGATTGTGCATGCCTGCGGCTCGCCCGACATGAGCCGTTCGCACTTTGACGCGCAGGATTACATGGAATCGGGCACGCCGGGCGTAAAGGCCACTGAAGATGGCTGGCTGAACCGTGCGCTGCAGGCGCAGGACACGTACTTAGACACGTGCAACTGCGCGCGCCATCGCGAGGAGCATACGGCATTTCGCGCACTGGCGCTCGGCGCCGACGTTCCCCTTACACTTGCCGGAAAGATTCCGGCTATCGCCATCAGCAACGTGAACAACTTTACCGTTGCCGGGCGCGGCCCGACGCCTTCGCCGGCGGCATCCGCGTTCGAGGCGATGTATGCCGATTCGGGCGACCGCATCTTCCATGCCGCGGGCGACGAGACCTTCGAAGCGGTAAAGATGCTGCGCGAGGCGAATCCCGCGCAGTACGTGCCGGCGTCCGGTGCGAACTACCCGGCTACGGAATTCGGAAACAGCATGCGTCAGATTGCGCAACTGCTGAAGGCCAACCTTGGCGTGGAAGCTGCGTTTACCGACGTGAACGGCTGGGACACGCATCAGAACCAAGGCGGCGTGAACGGCCAGCTTGCCAACCGGTTGAGCGACTTCTCCGCAAGCATTGCGGCCTTCTGGCGCGACATGGGCGACCAGGGTGCGAACGTGACGCTGGTGACCATGTCGGAGTTCGGGCGCACGGCGCGAGAAAACGGCACGGCCGGTACCGATCACGGACATGCCAACGCGATGTTTGTGCTGGGTGGGCAGGTGAAAGGCGGCAAAGTGTACGGGAAGTGGCCGGGCCTCGAAGACGAGCAGCTCAACCAGGGCCGCGACCTGGCGCTGACCACCGACTACCGGCAAGTGCTCGGCGAAGTGGTAACACATACGCTGGGCGCTGAAAATCTCGAGCTGGTGTTTCCCGGTGCGCGACTGAATCGGGCCAGCTTCCTCCGGCTAGTTTAATGCTGACAGAGGATCTCGATTGGGCATGATAAGCTGCCCCTGATTGGCTGCGCTGCCGATAAGGAGGCGAAATGCAAACCGCTGCCGCGAAACTTTCGCGAGTTGCGCCGGAACTGCCGGTCACTGACCTGCGTGCATCAATTGAGTATTACGTTCAGCGGTTGGGATTCAGCCTCGCTATGAAAATGGAGGACTACGCTGTTCTCGAACGGGATGGCGTCGCCATTCATCTTTTCGGCGATGCGGAGCGAAAACATTCACCGGTGGGACTCCACATCTTCACGCCCGAGCTCGATGAGATCTTTCAAGAGTTCCAGACGCGCGAAGCCAAAATCGTACAGCCGATCGAAATTAAGCCCTGAGCAACCGCGAATTCCGCATCATTGACGAGTGCGGAAACGAGCTCAAGTTCACCGAGCCTCTCTCCGAATGAATCCCCGGCTCTAACTCGGCAGCCGCGCGCGGCGTATAATCGCGCCAAGATTCGCGCTAGAGAATGAGCCTATATGAAACGCTACATCCGGGTTTTCTCCGCATTCCTTCTTCTTCTCATTGCATCTGACATTGCGAGCGGGCAGGCATCCAAAGCAAAACTTGCTTTCGACGTAGCGACCGTAAAGCCGTCGCCGCCGCTTGATCCGCAGAAGATTGCCTCCGATATGGCGGCAGGAAAGATGCCGCGCATGGGCGCGCACGTGACCGCTTCGCGCGCCGAGTACATCCAAATGCCGCTAAAAGGACTGATCGCCATGGCATATGGCGTGAAACCGTATCAAATTACCGGGCCGGACTGGCTGACATCGGAACGGTTCGACGTTGAGGCCACGCTTCCTGAAGGCGCGACGAAAGACGATGCGCCGGCGATGCTGCAGGCGCTACTTGCCGATCGATTCAAGCTGAGTGCGCATCGCGACACCGAAGAGCACAAGGTGCTGGCGCTGGTGGCGGGCAAGGGAGGGCCGAAGCTGAAGGAGACATCGGAGCAACCCAAACCGCTCGACGAGAATGCGCCGCTGAAACCCAACCAGATGATGATCAACGGAGCGGAAGGGCCGGTCAGGATGACGAGGAATCCTGATGGATCAGCCACGCTCGACATGGGCACCAGGGGGACAATGACGCAACGGTTCGACGCTGAGACCCGGTCCATCCGCATCGATTCCAGCATGGTGACGATGGCCGGATTTGCTGACACGCTCTTCTCGATTCTGGCGCCGATGGGCGGCGAGCAAGTGGTGGATATGACCGGGCTCAAGGGCAATTATGCGGTTTCGATCGAGCTGTCACTCGCCGACCTGATGTCGATAGCGCGCTCGGCGGGCTTCGCGCCGCCTCCTCCGCCGGGTGGTGGCGCCGCAGCGAATGCCGGGCCCGCCGCGGCGGCATCTGACCCGAGCGGAGGCGCCAGCGTCTTCCAGTCAGTGGAGCAAATGGGGCTGAAGCTCGAGGAGCGGAAGGCGCCGGTGGAACAGCTTGTAATCGACCACGTAGAGAAGGCGCCGACGCAAAACTGATCTCCGTCAGTGCTTGCTGTACATCTCCATAACGTCCTTGCGCAATTCCACGCGGCCCGGCTCACGCGTATAGAACATGTGGCCGCCGGGAAACTCAAGCACAGAGACACGCGTGGGATCGCCCATCACCGGCATTTGCTGCGCGGTGAGAATCGATCCCATGAACGGGCAGGATAGATCGTTCCATCCATGCACGATCAGCACCCGCAGTTTGGGGTCGGCAGCGACGGCCTGGCGCAATTGTGTTACCGAGCCGGATCGAAGTTCGTTGTCGCGGCTCCACGCCTCATTCACCTCGCGGGAGAGCGCGTTGTAACGCGCATCCACCTTCCAGCCGACGGTGTGGGTGATGAAGTCCACCATGGCCGTCGTTACCGGCGCAATCATGCTGGCCAGGATGGGGTCATTCGCTTCCTGCTCCGGAGCATACGGAAACGGATCGAAGGAAGTTACGTTGGAGTCGTAGACCGAACCCAGCTTGCCCTCCTCGCGATACACCTCTCTCAGATACGCGCGCGTATCCAGGCGTCCGCCGGAATACTTCACAAACTCCGGATCGAGTCCCGTCATTTGCGTCACTTTTGCAATCATGCGATCGGTCGCGGCCTGGTCTGCGCGGCCTTTGATGAGAGTGGTTGCGTATTCGCCTTCGGTGTACGCAATCACATCGGCCATTGCCTCCGGGGTGAGCTTTTTTTGTCGCTCCAGGTTTGCGGCAGTGATCGAGGGCAGCGTGATCATCCATGGGATGGGCGAGAGATTGCCATTCTGTTCGATGGTTGGATTGAGCCATGGCGACACTAGTACCACACCGTTTAACCCGACGCCCAACTGCGACTGCAAATAGTAGGTGATGCGCGGCCCGCGAAAGCCCCCGTAGCTCTCGCCGACCAGGTATTTCCGCGATTCCATCCGATCGTTCTTGACCAGCCAGTCGTAGATAATGCGCGAGAGGTACTCAATGTCGGGTTCAGTCGTGTAGAACTGCTTTTTGGTTTCGTCCTCCGAAACTTTGGAGCGGCTGAATCCTGTGCCGATGGGATCGATAAAGATGAGGTCGGTGAAGTCGAGCCACGTGCCCTCGTTGTCCACAAGCTCCGGAAGATCGGAGGGACTGTCGCCCTCGTTACCGCACCCTGCAAATGTTTGGGCCCAATCGCGCCGAAGTTCAGAAACACGCTCGACGCACCGGGGCCGCCATTCAGGGCGAAGGTGACGGGACGGTCTTTGCCGGGCACGGTGTAAGAAGTGACCACCACATCACCGCTCACTGCGCCGTTTTTATCGCGCACGGGCAGGGCACCCACGGTCACCGTATAGTGAAGCGTCTTGCCGTCGAGCTCCATCGACTGATCCACATGAGCTTCGGGCGGCAGCGGAGGAAGCTGGTCCTTGGCCGCTTCGGCCTTAGCGGGGGGCTGAGCACCGGTCTCGGATTTGTCTGGAGCGGCGGCGGATTTGTCTGGAGCGGCAGCGGGTTTGTCGGATTGTGCGCCGGTTTGCGCGGCTGGAATCAAAAAGCAGCAAAGGGCGCATACCAGAATCAGCATCCGCTCGCGGACGGTGAACAACGAGTGAATCCCCATGAAGATACGATACAAGGCGATGTCGGCGCGTCAAACTGTTTTGTCGGCTGGCCCGCCCAGGCGCGGACCGGCTGGCTGGCAAGCGGAAGGCCGCATGATTTAACCTCAGGATCAGCATGAAACCGAAGCGCGTGATTCTTATCTCCGCCCTTGCTGTGGTCGGCCTCGGCCTGGCGGCGCTGGCCATGTTCGCGCATCAATCATCGCAGCAGTCATCGCAGCAGTCGAGCCAGGATATTCCTGAAGCGCCCCAGGCAACCGCTGAAGCCACTACGGTTCCCAACGGTCCGTCCGTGGTGATGGATACCTCGATGGGCCGCATTACCTGCCAGTTCTTTCAAAAGCAGGCGCCGCATGCGGTGGCCAACTTTATCGACCTGGCCGAAGGCACAAAGGACTGGACCGACCCGGCCACCAAGAGGATTCAGCACCACAAGCGGTACTACGATAACACCACGTTTCACCGCGTCATTCCCGAGTTCATGATTCAGGGCGGCGATCCCACGGGCACGGGGATGGGCGACCCGGGGTACAGCTTCAATGATGAGTTCGATCCCAACCTGAACTTCGATCGGCCGGGGCGGCTGGCGATGGCCAACAGCGGACCGAACACGAACGGCAGCCAGTTCTTTATTACCGAACAGGCTTACGATTCGCTCAACCAGCACTACACCATCTTTGGCCAGTGCGACGATGCCAGCGTTGCGGTGGTGAAGGCCATCGCGCGGGTGCAGCGCGACTCCAATGACAAGCCGCTGACCCCGGTGGTGCTGGAAAAGGTGACGATCGTTCACGAAGGCGAATCGATGCCGCCGGCGCCGAAAAGCAGCGATTAGCTTTCAGCTATCAGCCGTTAGCCTGATGTAACGATTCGCAATCACGAAAAAACCTAAAGCTGACAGCTGCGAGCTGACGGCTTCTCAAGGAGCACTTCATGGCACGAGCAGCAGGAACCTACGCCATCTTCACAACGTCGGAAGGCAAGATTACCGTGCGCCTATTCGAGAGCGAAGCGCCCATCACCGTCAAGAACTTCATCGAGCTGGCTGAAGGCGCAAAGGAGTGGTCGCACCCGGCCACACGCGCGAAGTCGAAGGACAAGTTGTATAACGGAACGATCTTTCATCGCGTGATCCCGGATTTCATGATCCAGGGCGGCGATCCGGCGGGCAATGGCATGGGCGGGCCCGGCTATCGCTTCGAGGACGAGACCAAAGGCTCGCCGCATCGCTTTGACAAGCCCGGCAAGCTGGCCATGGCCAACTCGGGCCCGAATACGAACGGCAGCCAGTTCTTTATCACCGTTGCGCCGACTGACTGGCTTACCGGCAAACACACCATCTTTGGCGAAGTAGTCGAGGGGCAGGACATCGTCGTCGCCATCTCCAAGGTCCCGCGGAATGCGCAGGACAAGCCGCACAAGCCGGTGGTGCTGGAATCAGTGGTGATCGAGCGCGTGGCGTAGAAAACGGGGCAGCCTACGATGGACAGGCCCACGGAACCAGAACAGAAGGCGGGACTCAGCGACTTTCTCGCTGCTGAGCGCACCTTTCTTGCGTGGATTCGCACGGGACTGGCCCTGATGGGCTTTGGCTTTGTTGTCGCGCGCTTTGGGTTGTTCCTCCAACAGATTCAGGCGTTTCGCGCAACGGCCCCGCAAAGAGGCTACGGGCTGTCGCTGTGGTTTGGCACGGCGCTGATTTTGGCGGGCGTTCTCTTGAACATTTTCGCCGGCTCTCGTCACCTGAAACTGGTGAGGCAGTTGGACGGCGGAGAGATTCCGCGCAGCCACCCGGTTGCGCAGGCAGTGGCACTGGCTTTCTTTCTGGCCGCAGTTGGGCTGGCGATGTCGATATATTTTGTTTCAATCCGCGGGTGAATTCTTCGACTGATCCCTTGCGAAGAGAATAGAGGTGCACATGGCAGGAAGTGTTCACGGGATTATCGATGTGGCGAGCCAGCACTCCGTGAATGATACGGTGGAACGGCTGCGAGGAATTCTCGCCGCGAAGGGAGTGACGGTGTTTGCGCTGGTGGATCACAGCGGAGAGGCGGCAAAGGTGGGCATGAAGATGCGCCCGACGAAGTTGCTGATCTTCGGAAGCCCAAAGGCGGGCACGCCTGTGATGCTGGCCGCGCCAAGCATCGCCATCGATCTGCCACTGAAGATTCTTGTATGGGAAGACGAAACGGGAAAGGCCTGGGTCTCGTACAACGCTCCCGCTTATTTGCAGGACCGGCACAATGTGCCCGGTGACCTTATGCCGAATCTCGGCGTGGTGGAAGCGCTGGCCGCGAAGGCCGCTGGTGAGTAGGAGCCATGGGATCGAGGGGGACGCGGCGAGATTTTCTGAAGAGCACACTGCTGGCGACGGCGCCGTTGATGGTGGGCCCTGCAGCGCACGCAACGGCGTCTGCTGCTGAACTGCAGTCTAAAACACCTGCCGGAAGCGACCGCGAGAAGTGGCTCGCGATCGTGGAGCGCGTTTCGCAGCCGGTGCTCGAAGCCATCAGCCAGCAAAAGCTGCGCGCAACGATGCCTGTTGAAGCAGCCGCAGGACTGGTGGAAGCGCGGAGCAAGTCAACGCATCTTGAAGCCGTCGGACGCCTTCTGTCGGGACTGGCGCCATGGCTTGATGCCGAGCCAAGCGGCGACGCTGCCGAAGAGGCACTGCGCAAACGCTACCGTGAGTGGGCGCGGCTGGCCATTCGTTACGGTACCGATGCGCGTTCGCCAGATGCGCTCAACTTCGGAACGAATCATCAGTCATTAGTGGATGCCGCATTTCTGGCGCTGGCGGTTTTGCGTGCGCCGAACGAACTGTGGAATATGTTGGACGCGGCCACGAAAGAGAATCTTCTCCGCGCGCTGGCGGAGACGCGCAAGCTCCAGCCGGGCCTCAACAACTGGGTGCTTTTCAGCGCCACAATCGAGGCTTTTTTCTGCAAATTTGGCCAGCAATGGGACGCCACGCGCATCGACTATGCGCTAAGCAAGCTCCAGGAATGGTACAAGGGCGACGGCATGTATGGTGACGGGCCGTGGTTCCACTGGGACTACTACAACAGCTTCGTCATGCAGCCCATGATGCTGAATATTCTGGATGCAGTGCGCCCGGCGACCGACCGCTGGGAGACACTGCGCAAGCCCGTCGAGGCGCGCGCGCAGCGCTACGCCGCGATCGAGGAACGGCTCATCAGCCCTGAAGGAACGTTTCCTCCCATCGGGCGGTCGCTCGCATATCGTTTCGGCGCATTGCACCACCTTGCCGAGATGGCATTGCGGCGCGACCTGCCCGAGGGGGTGCATCCCGCGCAAGTGCGATGTGCCATGACGGCGGTGATGATGCGAATGATTGGAGCCGAAGGAACCTTCGACAGCAAAGGTTGGCTGACGATCGGCTTTGCCGGGCACCAGCCGGCGATCGGCGACGGCTATATCTCTACGGGGAGTTGCTATCTTTGCGCTGCGGCATGGCTGCCACTGGGACTGCCCGCGACGGACGAATTCTGGAGAGCTCCGGCCGAGCCATGGACTGCGCAGAAGGCATGGAGCGGAGTAAATATCAAGGCTGATCACGCGATTCGAGATTCGGCATAGTCCCCGATTTCACCGCGCACAGTTGCAGAATGGCCGCGCCAAATCTTTCTACCTTGGCGGGTCCGATGCCATCGATCGCGAGCAACTGGTCTGGATGCGCGGGCCGCGCTAGTGCGATCGCGTTCAGCGTGCGATCGTGCAAGACAACGTAGGCGGGGACACCGAGACGCTTCGCTTCGACGATTCGCCACTCGCGTAAACGCACCGCCAGGTGCTCCGTTTCAGGAGTTGCAACAGCGGGAGGCGCATCCGATGGTGCTTTTGCCGCCGCCCGACTGGCAGGTTGGCCTGGACGCTTGCTGCGAGTCGGCGTTGCGGGCAGCGACCTGAACTCTTCAACGATGCCGTCACCCATCAGGAGCGTAAATGAAGCGCCTGGGCGCCGGTCACGCCCTGCGGGCGTCAAACGCACCTTGCGAAAGCGAATGATCTCGCCGTTCTTTTCGAACTCATCTTCTTCAATCTCGATGAGGCCCACATGAACCATTGCAGCGAGCAGACCATCGAATTCCTTGCGGCTCATTCTGCCGACGAGGTCGAGGCCCTTTTGCAGCGTGCCGGCTGCTTTATAGTTGACGCCGCGTAGTTCGTCCACAATCTGATCCGCGATACGGAGCTCTGCAGCAGTGACGTGCCGAAACTGGCGCAGTATTGCTCCCGCAGGGTCGCACACGTCGCATTTCCCGCAGGGCCGGCCGGCATCTTCAGAATCACCAAAGTGCCGCACCAGCGCAGACATACGGCACTGGCACGACTCAGTGAAACGCACAACCTTGTTCAGTTGCTCGGCGCGGACCTGCATCTGGATGGAGTAGGTGCTCTTCCAGCCGGATCGGCCGATGGTAACGGAACCTCCGAAGTCCACATTCGCGCCCTGATGAATCTGCAACTTCTCGAGCGCTTTGTCGAATGCCTCCTCATCAAGCTCCGACTTTGCGCGCAAATCTTCCACGCGCTGCGACTGCGAGTTCAGCATTGCGAAGACCTGGGTGAGGTCTTCGACGGGAGGATAGTCGCGGTTGAGGAAAAAATCCTGCGTGCGCTGATCGGCGTAGGAGTGCATCAGAAAGGTCCGGCTTGGCGCGCCATCGCGTCCTGCACGGCCGATTTCCTGGTAATAGTTTTCGAGAGCTCCCGGCAGGCCGGCGTGAACCACAGTCCGAATGTTTGGCTTATCGATGCCCATCCCAAATGCGATGGTGGCGACCACCACTTCGAGCTCTCCTGCCTGGAAGGCGGTCTGCACACGTTCGCGCGTTACAGGGTCAAGACCTGCATGGTACGCCGCAGCGGGCATCGCGCGTGAAAGATCCCCTGCCAGCGACTCTGACTGCTTGCGGGAGACCGCGTAAACAATGGCGGGGCGGCGCGCGGGGTCAGACAGGAGCTTGAATATGGCCGGTGCGCGCTCCGGCACCGGGACCTCGACGACTTCGATGGCAAGATTCTCGCGCCGGAATCCGTGAATGAACGCGAGAGGTTTTGTCATCCCCAGTTGCGCGATGATGTCTTTCTGCACAGCGGGCGTTGCTGTCGCAGTGAGCGCGAGAACGGGCGCTGGATCCGGCGCGTCGCGCAACCCGGGCAGATACTGGCCCAGCGTGCGGTAATCGGGGCGGAAGTCGTGGCCCCACTGCGAAATGCAATGTGCCTCGTCAATGGCGATGAGCGCAAGCTTTCGTTTGGCCAGCATCTCAGGGAAGCCGTTCACACGCAGGCGTTCGGGAGCGATGAAGAGGAATTGGAGCGATCCGTTGAGGTAATCTGCGCACGCTTTTCTCGCGTCTGCGCGATCCAGGCCTGAATGAATGCGCGCAACCCGCAGGCCAAGCGCGGAAAGCTTTGCCGCTTGATCTTCCATGAGAGAGATGAGCGGTGAAACGACCAGCGCAGTTCCGCCGCGCGCGATGGCCGGCAACTGGTAGCAAAGCGACTTCCCTGCCCCCGTGGGCATCACAAGCAGCAGATCGCGGCCTGCGATGGCAGCGCGGCATACGGGCTCTTGCCCGGGACGAAACGTTGTGAAGCCGAAGATCGCTTGGAGCAGTTCCGCCGGCGTATTCGAAGAAAGATCCACGGTCGATAGGAGGGCGTATATCTGCATCAACTGTACAAGAAAGGGATCAGCAAAGGAAGATGGAGTGAGATGCAACCAGACGGGCCCGAGCGCGAAACAAAAAGTCTTGCAGCGCCAGGCATCTCACACGCATGGCGCGCGCTGCGGCATCGCAACTTCAGATTGTTTTTCGGCGGGCAAACCATCTCGCTCATCGGAACTTGGATGACGCGGATCGCCACGGCGTGGCTGGTGTACCGGCTTACCAAGTCGGCCCTGCTGCTGGGCACGGTGAGTTTCTCCGGGCAGATCCCCACATTTCTCATCGCGCCCTTCGCCGGTGTCTGGGTTGACCGTCTCGATCGCCGAAAGGTGCTGGTGTGGACGCAGACGCTGGCCATGGTGCAGTCGTTTGCGCTCGCAGCGCTGACTCTCTCCGGCCACATCACAGTCGACTGGATTCTTGGGCTCGCCGTGATGCAGGGCGTGATCAACGCGTTCGACATGCCCGGCCGCCAGGCATTCATGGTGCAGATGGTGGGCGACCGAGCCGACCTGGGCAACGCCATCGCCATCAATTCGTCGATGGTGAACATGGCACGCCTGATCGGACCATCGCTGGCCGGCCTGGTAATTGCAGCGACCAACGAGGGATGGTGCTTCTTCATCGATGGTGTCAGCTACATTGCGGTCATCGCGTCGCTGCTAATGATGCGGCTGGATATTCCCGCGGTACAGCGCGTAGCCACGTCGACCTTCCATGAATTGAAGGAGGGCTGGAGTTATGTTTCGAGCTTTCTGCCCATCAGGACAATCCTGATGCTGTTTGCGCTGGTCAGCCTGATGGGGATGCCGTTTGTTGTGCTCATGCCGATCTTTGCGGCCAAGGTGCTTCATGGCGGCCCGCATACCCTGGGATTCCTGATGGGCGCGATGGGCGTGGGCGCGCTGATCTCCGCATTGTCGCTTGCTGCGCGCAAGACGGTGCGCGGGCTCATCCGCATGATTCCGCTGGCCGCGACGGTCTTCGGCCTGGGGCTGATCGGGTTCGGGCTTTCGGGTGTGTTCTGGCTCTCGATGCTAATGGTGCTCGTGGCCGGCATGGGCATGATGCAGGGAATGGCGGCGAGCAACACCATCATCCAGACGCTGGTGAGCGAAGACAAGCGCGGCCGCGTAATGAGCTACTACACCATGGCGTTCGTGGGCATGGCGCCATTCGGAAGCCTGCTCGCAGGGACCATGGCGAGCGGCATCCCGTCGGTGCCCGTCTGGATCGTAGCGGGACCGGTGCTGACCGGAGCGCAATGGACGGTGATGATCAACGGTGCCTTTGTGGTTCTGGGCGCGGCGTGGTTTTTTACGCGGCTGCCCGCGCTGCGGAAGGTGGTGCGGCCCATCTACGAGGAGATGGGGATTATTCCCGCGGCGCAAGAGATGGCGGCGGAACAGGTGCAGTCGTAGAGACAGCTTCTAGCTGCTAGCTTCTAGCTCGTTCCTCGTAGCTGGTAGCTTGTAGCTCATGGCCAGCCGCTGCCGGCTAAAGGCTACGGGCTACCGGCTTAACTGCGTGACGCCGCAGAGATGGACCTGGATGCCGAGTTCGGCGAGCGTTGCGGCTTTTGTCGCGAGCGCTTTGTTTGCGACGTCAGCGCTGGGCGCATAGGCCACGTTGACATGGTTGGCGCGATGCCGGGCCATCATCTGGTTCTGACTCACGCCATGCAACACTGCGTGAACAATCGGCCATTGCACCGTGGTTTCGCGCCATCGGCGCTCGGTTTCGGCGGCAGGCAAGCTAACCACCGTGCCACGGCCCAGGTCGGCGTGCAACGCGCCACCCTCGACAAACACGCGGCTCCATACGATCTCGCCGGGCTTGCCGATTCCTTTGAGCGATCCGCCGCCGAGCGGGAAATACATGGCCGGTTGCCGCTCGCTGGTGGCGCCCGCATAGCCGCCCACAAAGTGGTTGGCCGGAGCCGCGCCTGAAATCTGCAGCAGCCAGACAAAAGCGTCGATCTTCTCAGGGCCGCCGGCACTGTTGCCCGATCCGCTGGCGCCTTCGCCCTTGTAGTGCTCGCCCCAGCGCACGTCATGCAGCGTGGTTGAGGGATCGAGACCAAGCGCCTTCCAGCATTTGCTGGTAATCAAGGCGTCAACGCCGGCGCACTCGTCGACTTCATTAAAGTGCGCGAGCGGGGCGCCGGCATACAACTCTTCTTTGCTTCCCTCAGCAAACACCGGCGGCCGATCACTGTTGTTCAACATGCCTTCGGCCAGGTCGGAGGCGGGCACCATGTCTTTGAGCCCCTGCTGGTATTGAATGCCGACGGCGTCGCAGCCGAACTCATGCGCGATGCGGACCGCGGCAATGTACATCCTGCACTGACCAAGGACCTGATCGAGCGTGAGCTCCGTCGCCGGATCCTTGCCGAATGCAAACTTGACGCCCTTCGCAACCAGCCAGTCGTAGACGGCCCTGGCTTCAGCGTCGCTGACCGCGCGCATCTTGGCCACCAGCGCAGACTGGCTCAGGCGTTCCTTGAAGATCCCCGCTGGATTCAGCAGCTCGTCGTCGATGATGGCGTTGAACATGCCCATGCAGCCTTCATCGAAAATCCCCATGATGGCTTTACGGTATTTGAGATCGGAGGCAAGTTGCGCGCCGAGTTGAGCACTTGCCGCAGGCAGCTTGCTCTTGTCGAGCGGATGAACGTGGGAGAGGTCGTGCGTGATCTTACCTGTGTGCAGCCATTCGTCGAGAGCTTTTTGAAAATAGGTGTCGGTAAAGTCCTTGCTCCAGATCGACGAAAACGGCTTGCCGGCCTTGATCAGCGAGCCATTCAGATTCAGCAGGCCAACCAAGCCGGGCCATTGGCCTGACCAGTTCGCTACCGTCAAGATCGGGCCGCGGTGGCTGCGCAGGCCCGGAAGTACATGATGGCTGTACTGCCAGGCCGCAGTGGCAAACACCAGCCGGGCCTCGGGATGAATCTTCATGAAGACGTCCATTCCCATGCGCTGCGAGGAGATGAAGCCGTGCTTCTCTGTTTCGCTGTAAGCATGGGCGCGGATCAACTTGAAGCCCTTTTGTGCGAACGCCGCGGTCAGCTTCTCTTCCATGTCACGCTGCGCCGGCCAACACACCCGGTTGGCACTCTGTCGCAGGTCGCCGCTGGTGATCAGAATCACTTCATTTGCCGCGGGTCTTGCTAGTTCGTGGTTCCCCATTGCCTTTTCGATCCCCTTTTCGTAAACGATTTCGGCGCTTTTTCGTAAACGATTTCGAAGCCCATAGAAAATATACACCCGGGACGCAAGAGACAGCTTCTCCCGGAGAGAAGGTTCCTGCCCGATGGAACGACTGCGCCCAATTAACATGGAAAAGGACCGCCACTGGGGGGAGCACTCAGGCGGAAACGATGCCGCGGAATCAAGAACGACTGCATATCGTGTCGCGGGGAGGCGCACGGGCGGGGAAGCTCGCCAGTGAAAGCCACAGCCAGCACAAGCCACGTACGGTTTCAGGGCGCTGGCTGCTGACTGCGCTGGTTTTGGCGATTGGCGCCGCGGCGCTTTGCGGATGGTTCTCCTTGTGTTTTTTGTTCTGGCAGGGGAACTGGCAATTGCTTTACCATCCGTCCGCCAAAGTCACGCGCACGCCTTCGAGCGTTGGCCTGCAGTTTGAATCCATCCAATTCGCAGTCACTGATACGGGTGTGCCGCGGTTGAGTGGATGGTGGATTGCCGCTCAGCCCGAAGCTCCGTATCGCGGCTTCACCGTTCTTTATCTTCATGACCAGAAGGGAAATCTCAGCGATACCGTCGACGCACTGGCGCAGTTGCACGCCATGGGACTGAATGTCCTGGCATTCGATTACCGCGGTTACGGACAGAGCCAATTCACCAGGCCCAGCGAAGCGCACTGGCGCGAGGATGCCGACTGGGCGCTTGCATACCTCACCGGGACCCGCCATGTGAATCCTGGGAAGATCGTGCTGGATGGCGCGGGGTTGGGAGCCAACCTGGCATTGGAAGTTGCTGCAGCTCACCCGGAACTGGCGGGTGTGATTTTGATCTCGCCCACTCATGAGCCGATGAACGCGATCTTCATGGATCCGCGGGCGCGCCTGGTTCCGGCCCACATGCTCGTGCGCGATCGCTACGATCTGGATGCTGCGGCAGAGGCGGTGCGAATTCCGGTACTGTGGTTCGAGCAGGAGAGTGCGGCGCGTCAGGCCGGTGCGGTGACGGAGATGGAAGCGTACGAAAAGGTGGAGGCGAGCAAGATGCTGGTCTGGCTCGGTCCTGCTGCGCAGAGCAATCAACAACTCGCGGATGCGTGTTCGCGGTGGCTCGACAATCTGCCAGCGCATTGAGTTGCATTCTCTGTTCGCGCGGTCAGCGCACGATGTCCCGATGCAGCGCCTTCACCTGGTAGCCGGCCTTCTGGAGGCGTCCGCCGATCTCTTCAGCCATCATCACGCTTCGATGCTGGCCGCCGGTACAGCCGAAAGCAATTGTCAGGTAGCTCTTCCCTTCATCCACATAATGCGGAAGCAGGTACAGCATCAGCTTGGTGACGCGATCGAGAAACTCCCCGGTCTGCGGAAATCCTCGAACGTAGGCGGCAACTTTCGGATCAAGCCCGGTTTTTTTGCGGAACTCCGGCACAAAGTGCGGATTCGGAAGAAAGCGCACATCGAAAACCATATCTGCGTCAAGAGGAACGCCGTTCTTGAAGCCGAAGCTCAAGCAGGAAACCAGTAGCCTCTTTGATTCCTTTTCGCGGCCGAAACGGGCGAGAATGTCCGCACGCAATTCGTGAACGTTGAAGTTTGAGGTGTCGATCAGCGTGTCGGCGACATTGCGTATCGGATCCAGCAATTGCCGCTCTTCCACGATCGAGCGCCATACCGTTTCTGACCGGCCCAGCGGATGGGGGCGTCGCGTCTCGGAAAAGCGCCGGACCAGCACGGAGTCCTGCGCATCGAGAAAAACCACGCGCGTGTGCAGCAGCTTTCTTATGCGCTTCAGCACTTCAGGCAAACGGTCGAGGGTCGCGCCCTCGCGAACGTCCACGACAATGGCCGCCCGTTCCACCTCGCGCGATGCGCTGACCAGGGTAGAAAAATCGGGCAGCAGTTCCAGCGGCAAGTTATCGACACAGTGATAGCCCAGATCCTCAAAAGCCTTGAGCGCCGAAGCCTTGCCTGCTCCGGAGATCCCAGTCACAATCACCAGCTCCTTGCCAGGCTTTCCATTCGGGCCCTGCTTGCGGCGGGCCGCTGGCGGCTTGGCCACATTCTGTGTGGGCTTTTTCGACGTCATTGGATTTATGCTACACCGGCGGCCACGGCGTTCACGCTCCCTTGGGGAGCGCCCAGTATCCAGCTTCCGCAAGATCGAGGGCGTCGTCCGGATCCAACGCCGCCGAGAACAGCGGTCCTTGCCCCAGCGCACAACCCATGTAAGCCAGCGCGGCGAGTTGCTCCTGCGTCTGAATTCCTTGGGCGACAATCTGCAAGCCGAGCGTGTTGCCGAGCCGAACCAGCGATTCCAGCACAACGGTCTGGCGGCCAGCGGAAACCGCTGCAGCAGTCAGGCGGGGAGCCAGTTTCACCATGGCCACGGGCAGCTGAACCAGGTAATTCAAAGGTGCGAGGCTGCTTCCAAAATCGTCAACGGCCACGCGCATTTGCCAATCCGCCAGCCGTTGCAGAACTGCCACCGCTGCATCGGGATCTTCGTTGAATGCGCTTTCAGGAGCCTCAAACAGGAGCCACGATGGATCAGCGCCGCTGGTGGTGAGAATCCGCGTTAGATGCGTAATCAGATCGGGATGATATAGCTGCCGGCGCGTCAGGTTAATGGCCAGGGTGAGGTCCTGCTGCGGCAGGCGATCTCTTAGGGCACGCTGCTCAGCACAAACTGCTTCGAGAGTTTCCCGCACAAGCAGAATCGACATGCCCGCGTCTTCAGCCATCGCGTACAAGCCTTGCAAGCTCTCAATGGAGCCGTCGGCGCGGCGCAAGCGGAGGAATGCTTCAAACCCCTCCAGCTTGCCGTCAGCGAGGCGGTAAATGGGCTCGTATTGGAAGGCGAATTGCCGCTTTTCAACGGCAGAGCGTAGCTCGCGCTCCCGCTCCTTCTGGCTGGTGACAACCACTTCGAGATGCTTGTCGAAGATCTCGTATCGGCCGCGGCCTGCCTGTTTGGCGCGGTACAACGCGAAGTCGGCGTCGCGCAGAAGAAGCTCCGGTGTGGAGTGTTCCGCGCCGGCCATGGCTGCACCGATGCTCGCGTCGGCGTGAACAGCCCGCCCATACACCTCGAAGGGCCGCTCCAGTTCACGCAGGATGCGGGCAGCCACGATCTCGAGATCGGAGGGTGTGAGAATGTCCTCTACCAGGACGGCAAACTCGTCTCCACCCAGCCGCGCTGCCGAGTCCTCTGGCCGCAGCGTGGCGCGGAGCCGGCCAGCAACGCCGGTCAGCAGCACATCTCCCGCTGCGTGACCTAATTCATCGTTCACTTCCTTGAAGTGGTCCAGGTCCAGATAAAGCACTCCGCAGCCGTAGTCGGGATTGCGCAGGCGGCGGCTCAGCGTCAGGTTCATGCGGTCGAGAAACAGCGCCCGGTTCGGCAATCCCGTCAGCACGTCATGCATGGCGTCATGCTGCAACTTTTTTTCCGTGTCGCGATGCTCGCCGATGTCGCGGAACATGAACACATGGCCCACTTTGCCGCCGTTCACGAGCAGCGGCGCAATCTGCAGGCTCACGTCGACCAATTCGCCGGCCTTGTTCGAGCGCACCGTCTCGATCGTTACGGACCCATGCTCCTTTACAGCTTTCAGTGAAGCGGCATTCTCGTTGAATCGCGTCTCCGGCACAATCAGTTCCCGAAGACTGCCTCCGCTGGCCTCTTCGGCCGTAAAGCCAAACATCCGGGTAAAGGCGGGATTGGTATAGAGGACATGGTTTTCATGCTCGATGGCCACGGCTTCGGGAAGGCTCGCAAGTACGTCTTCCATCAACTGCGATTTGGGGGCGGCGGGCTCGCGTCCGATGGGGTGGGCCACAATCACGCCCTCGCGCCGCTCGGCATTCAGGACGCTGTACGTGCCCTCGATCGGCAACAACTTGCCATCGCTGGTTCGCAGAGAAGCGTGAAAGGGCTTGCCGCGTCGCGTGCGGGTCAAAGGCGTCTGCGGCTCCGCTGTGCCGGGGAGAAGTCCCCAAAACAGTTCCTCAACCGAGCGCTCAACCCACTTGCCCTCGGTCACTCCCAGCGTTTCGCGCGCCTCGGCATTGGCAAAAGTAATTTTTCCCGCGCGTTCCAGAAGAACCAGCACTGGAAGGGCGTCGAGAACCTCCTGCCTGGCATCAGGATTCGCGTTTTCGTGAAGATTCAATCTCATGGCCTCCCGGGAACCGCCGCAACGCCTGCTCGCGCAAAAGCATGGATCGGCATGAACCCGGCCCTTGATGGAGCCCTGCCATATCTCAGATCGTATGTGGCGGCGTTGCCCTTCAACCATCCCCAAAACCGGTCAACAGGTGCAACCAAAGTCATTTCAACGGGTCAGGGGTCAGAGATCAGGGGTTAGTGATCAGGGGTCGGGGGGCCAAGCCATCAGCTATCAACTCTCCGCTTCCAGCCTTGGGCGGTTCCATTTTGAGGCACGATTCCGCGCTGCGAGACTGGTCCCTGGCCCATGGTCTCTGCTCCCTGTCTCTACGGTATCTCCACCAACTCCATTTGGCCGTCGCGCCGGCGATGCAGCACAAACGTGTCTCCCGATGCGGTGCGGAAGATCAGCAGATCGCGGTCACGAAACTCGGCATCTTTGACGGCTTCCTCAATGGTCATCGGCTTAATCGAAATAGCATCGCCGTTTTTAATGACGTGAGGCTCAACCACTGTGGCGCGCGACGGAAAGGAATGAACCGCAATGGATGCTCGCGCATGTCCTGCCAACGTGGATGGTTTCTCTTCCTCGGGCTCGGCCAGGGGATCGACGCGCGTCTTGGGCCGTGCAACTGGTGGAGCGGTGAGCATTTTTTCGACTTTGGGAAGACGTTTGTTCACCAGGCGCCGGTCCCGGTAACGATGGGCCTGGTGCTCGGCGTGCGCCATTGCCTCGCGAAGCGCTGCAAGCGGCGTGCCGGCCTTTCCCGTGGCGGCGATTTTTTGCGTGCGGGCCTGTACGGTCAATTCAACGGTGTGGACGTGCCGTTGCGCGCTGAAGGTGATGCTGGCGCGGGCTGTCCGGCCGAGAACCCGGCCGATGCGCTCCATCCCTTCTTCAGCCTGCGTGCGCAGTGCTCTGGAGATTTGCCCTTTCCTTGCGGTCATTGCCACATCCATGGTTGCCCTCCGCGTTGAAACATCACCCGGCACCCGATGCCGGCGTTGGTGGAGCACAGTATATGCCGAAGCAGCTTCCAGCTTCCAGCTTCTGGCTGCCAGCTTGTTGATTTTTGACGTCTGGTGATGGGCATTGGCGGGAAGTTCTTTCACAACGGAATCTGCTTAGAGCCATATTCCGTGTCAGCACCCCCGTCAAAATGCAGAGCGACCGGGCTAGGAGCTAGCAGCTAGAAGCTGTTTTTCAGATCTCCCAGCGAAGCAGGACAGTTCCCACTGTAAACCCTGCACCCACAGCAGCCAGCAGCACCAGGTCGCCTTTTTTCAGCTTGCCTTCTTCGATGGCCGTCTCCATGGCCAGGGGAATGGTACCGGACGAAGTGTTGCCATATTTTTCGATATTGATAATGACGCGGTCAGGGTCCATTCCCAGGCGGTCAGCGGTAGAAGTAATGATGCGTTTGTTGGCCTGGTGAGGAATAAAGCATCCCAGGTCGGCGCCGGTTACGCCGTTGCGCTCCAGCAGCGTTCCGGTAAGTTCCGCCATTTTTCGCACCGCGAACTTGTACACCGCCGGCCCGTCCTGGTGGATAAAGTGCATCTTCTTGTCGACGGTCTCGTGCGTCGACGGATTCAAGCTTCCGCCGCCCGGCATGTACAAGCTGACGCCGCCAGAGCCGTCAATCTCGTTGATGCCGTCGATAAAGCCGATCTCGCCGTCCTCGGCCGGCTCCAGCAGCACTGCCCCGCTGCCATCGCCAAAAAGTACGCACGTGGCACGATCAGTGTAGTCCGTCATGCGCGTGTTGGCGTCAGAGCCACATATAAGCACTTTGCTATACGCGCCGCTCTCCACCATCCTCACACCCGCCTGCAGCGCGTATACAAAGCCCGAGCAGCCGGCGGAGACGTCGAATCCCCAGCAGTTTGACGCGCCAATTTTGTTCTGCACAAGGGAGGCCGTATTGGGATACATCATGTCCGGCGTGACCGTTCCCACGAGAATGACTTCCAGCTCTTCAGGCCCGATGCCGCGGGCGGCGAGGCATTTTTTGGCGGCCTCGGCGCACATATCACTCACACCCAGTCCCTTGGCCAGCACGTGCCGCGTCTTAATCCCGGTGCGCTCCGTAATCCACTGGTCGCTGGTCTCCACCATTTTTTCGAGGTCTTGATTGGTAATCACATCGGGAGGAACGTAGGTTCCGAGCGCGGAAATCTTGGCGCGCCGGCCCACCATGGGGCGAACGGTCAGGCTCAATGCATTTCTCCTTGCGGCACACGCTCCGGCGGGGGACCGGTTCGCCGCTGTCGGTTCAAAGACAATCCACGATGAATGCTGTCGGACCCAAAGAATAAAAGCGCCAACGGCGCCAAAAAAAGTACCGGGTTACCTACTGCGCCCGTACGAGCCCGTTACCGTTGCTTCCTTCCGGACCTGGCGGGGTTGGCGGGATTACGTCGCGTAGGACCCGGCACTTGTTGATTTTAGCACTCGCACGGATGTCGGCATCGAAGCAAAGGCCCATCCAAATCTGGATGGGCCGTGAGTGTTTCATGCAGTGAAAGGGGAAGATCTTGTTCCCTCGCCGGAGAGACTCACCATGCTGCATCCGGGATGGAGATCAGCCATTCGAAGCGTTAAACCAGGACTTCTTCAGCCTTCTCCTCCGGGATCATGGCGAGGTGGAAAGCGATCCAGGTTCATCACCTTGGTCCAGGCCTTTGCAAATTCCTGCACGAAGAGTTCCTGCGCATCGCTGCTTGCGTACACCTCGGCGAGAGCGCGGAGTTGCGAGTTCGATCCGAAGACGAGATCGACAACCGTGGCGGTCCACTTGAGTTCGCCGTTCTTGCGATCGCGCCCTTCGAGCACGCCTTCTGACTTTTCTGATTTCTGCCACTTCGTGCCCATGTCAAGCAGGTTCACGAAGAAGTCATTCGTCAGAGCACCGGGCCGGTTGGTGAACACACCATGCTGCGACTGAGCGAAGTTCGCGCCCAGGACACGCATGCCTCCGACCAGGACCGTCATCTCGGGAGCGGAAAGCTTGAGCAGTTGCGCCTTGTCGAGCAGCAGTTCGGAAACGTACGGCTCGAGCCCCTTGCGGACGTAATTGCGGAAACCGTCGGCCATGGGCTCCAGCACAGCGAACGAAGCCGCATCGGTCTGCGCCTGCGAAGCGTCGGTACGGCCGGGCGCGAAGGGAATCTTCACACTGTGTCCCGCCTTCTTCGCGGCTGCCTCCACGGCGGCATCGCCTCCGAGGACGATCAGATCAGCGAGCGAAACTTTCTTGCCGCTCGATTGCGAGGCGTTGAACTCCTTCTGGATGGTTTCGAGCTTCGCCAGAACCTTTTCCAGTTCGGCCGGCTGGTTTACTTCCCAATCCTTCTGCGGCTCGAGACGAATGCGCGCGCCGTTTGCGCCGCCGCGCTTGTCGCTGCCGCGGAAGGTCGACGCTGATGCCCACGCGGTGTTGACAAGCTCCGACGTCGACAGGCCGAAGGCGAGAATCTTCGCCTTCAGCGCCTCCGCATCCTTCTCATCGATGAGCTTGTGGTCGACAGCGGGAACCGGATCCTGCCAAATGAGTTCTTCCTTGGGCACGAGCTTGCCCAGGTAGCGGGAGCGCGGACCCATGTCGCGGTGCGTCAGTTTGAACCAGGCGCGCGCAAAGGCGTCGGCGAACTCGCCAGGGTTCTCCATGAAGTGGCGCGAGATTTTTTCGTAGACCGGATCGAAGCGGAGTGACAGGTCGGTCGTGAGCATCGTGGGGGTGTGCCGCTTAGATGGATCGTGGGCATCGGGAATCAAACCGGCGCCGGCATCATCCTTGGACTTCCACTGCCAGGCGCCGGCCGGGCTCTTGGTCAGCTCCCACTCGAAGCCAAAGAGATTCTCGAAGAAATTGTTGCTCCACTTGGTCGGTGTTTTGGTCCAGGTGACTTCAAGGCCGCTGCCGATGGCGTCGCGGCCCACGCCTGTGCCGAAACTGCTCTTCCAGCCGAGTCCCATGTCCTCGATCATTGCCGCCTCAGGCTCAGCACCAACATGTGTCGCGGGGGCGGCGCCATGAGTTTTGCCGAAAGTGTGGCCACCGGCGATGAGCGCAACGGTCTCGTAGTCGTTCATCGCCATGCGGGCAAAAGTCTCACGAATGTCGCGCGCCGCGGCAACGGGATCGGGATTGCCGTTTGGTCCCTCGGGGTTCACGTAGATGAGGCCCATTTGCACGGCAGCCAGAGGGTTGGCCAGTTCGCGATCACCGCTGTAGCGCTTGTCGCCCAGCCAGGCAGCCTCCGGGCCCCAGTTGATATCCTCATCCGGCTCCCATATATCCACGCGGCCGCCGCCGAAGCCGAAGGTCTTGAAGCCCATCGACTCCAGCGCCACGTTGCCGGCCAGGATCATGAGGTCGGCCCAGGAGATCTTGCGGCCGTACTTTTGCTTGATCGGCCAAAGCAGACGCCGCGCCTTGTCGAGGTTCACATTGTCGGGCCAACTGTTGAGCGGTGCAAACCGCTGCGTGCCGTTGCCCGCGCCGCCGCGTCCATCGTGAATGCGGTACGTGCCCGCGGAATGCCAGGCCATGCGAATAAAGAGCGGACCGTAGTGACCGAAATCGGCCGGCCACCAGTCCTGAGAATTCGTCATCAGTGTATTAAGGTCTTTGACCACGGCATCGAGGTCGAGGCTTTTGAACTCTTCGGCGTAGTCGAATTCCTCGCCCATGGGATTAGAAAGTGATGAATGCTGATGGAGAATGCCGAGGTTGAGCTGGTTTGGCCACCAGTCGCGGTTAGTCTTTGCGGCTGCCGATGTGTGCTCAAGCACGCCCGCGAACGGACACTTCGATTCGTTCGACATGATGTCTCCTTCTTCGAATGCCGTGAATTAGTGGATTTAGTATAGGAGTCCCGGCGCCGAGCCGAACGCGCGATCCTGTCAATAACTACGGATGTTTCATGCCATCGAAAACCGGCTTTTCGCGTACAGCCATGACTGAGTCTAGACCCAGCGGTTCAATAAGTGAAATCGATTGTTTTTACAATGACGATTGACACAAGCTATGATCAAAATTTGAGCGGGGCTTCTCATGAACCTGCAGGAACTGCGCTACTTGGTGGCCCTGGCCGAACACCGGCACTTCGGGCGGGCCGCGGAGTCGTGCCACGTAAGCCAACCCACGTTGAGCGGACAGATCAGGAAGCTCGAAGACGAGCTGGGTGTGACGCTGCTGGAGCGCACGAACAAGCGCGTGGAACTGACGCCCGTCGGCAGCCAGATTCTGGCGCATGCTCGCGCTGCGCTGGCCGAGGCGCAGCAAATGGAGGCTGTCGCGCGCGCGTCTCGCGATCCACTCGTCGGGCCGCTCAAGCTGGGAGCCATTCCCACGCTGGCGCCTTACCTGATGCCGCTGATTCTCAAGCCGCTGAAGCAGGCGTATCCCGGATTGACGATCGAGTTGTGGGAAGACCAGACGCGTGTGCTCGTCGATGGCCTGCGCAACCACCGGTTGGATGCCGCGCTGCTGGCCACTGCACCCGATGCGCCGGAGATCACGGAGATTGCGCTCTTCGAAGAACCGTTGCTGGCCGTGCTGCCGCCGCGTCACAAGTTCGCAGGCGCCAGGAACGTGGATGAGACAGCAATCGCCGGCGAGCTTCTGGTGCTGGCCGATGGCCATTGCCTTGCGAATCATGCGCTCGCCGCGTGCGGAGCGAGAAGCGGATTGCAGAGCTCGATGCAGGCGGCCACGCTGGATACGCTGGTGAACCTGGTAGCCGCCGGATACGGAGCTACGCTGATTCCTGCGCTTGCCGCCGATTCGCTCAGGAGCCGTCACATCGTATTGCGGCCGCTCGCGGGCCGTTCATCGCGCACCATTCGCCTGGCGAGCCGGCCAGGTTTCCCGCGCCCTCAAGCATTGCGCGCGCTGGAAAAGGTGATCAGGAAAGCCGTGGGCACAAGACTTCCGCGATCCGGTTGATGGTCCGCTTTCCTGGTTTTCGTACGCATCAGAGGAGCTTGCCGCAATGACCGGCGGATCAATAGAAATCCTGAGTTTTCGAAGTCTCGTGAATTCGGTACCCCTTATCCACAAAGGCACCTCTGATCGGCGTTGACCCTGCCCTTTTTCGTCCGTAAAGTCTGTAATTGAAGTAGAAAAATCGCCCGTGCGTGGGGCTTTGGCCAAGCCGGCGCCGAGCCATGAACTAGAACTGTGTGCAGGCCGATCGACCCGGAGAGCAAATGCTGAAATTAAAGAAGATCCACATCCTCGGCTTTAAGAGTTTTTGTGACCGCACTGAGATGACCGTGGCGGGCACTGGGATTGCGGTCGTGGTAGGGCCAAACGGATGCGGAAAGTCGAACATCCTCGACGGGGTGACCTGGGTGCTGGGCGAGCAAAGCGCAAAAAGCCTTCGCGGCACGCACATGCAGGATCTGATCTTTGCCGGGACGGGCGACCGCAAGCCCCTCGGCATGGCGGAGGTCACGCTGACCATGGTTGATCCGGAGGCGTACGAGGGTCCGATTCCGGTCGAACCCGAAGTCGTGATCGATCACGAAGAGGCAGTCGATTGGAACGAAGAGGAACTGCGGCGACGGAACGCAAGTGAGGCCGAGGAGATCGTAGCCAACGAGCAGCCCGGCCAGTTGATGGAAGAGGAGGCCGACGAGAAGCCCGCCGGGCCCCAGGCTCCGCCGCCCGAAACAGCAGGGCAGGAAGCCGCGCCGCACGGAGTGGTGCTCAAGATTCGCCGGCGCAAGTTCCACAGCGCGCCGCAAAAGGGCGAGGTCGTCATCACGCGGCGGCTGTTCCGCACCGGCGAGAGCGAATATCTGCTGAACGGGAAGCTGTGCCGCCTGCGCGACATCCAGGACATCTTCATGGGCACGGGCCTCGGGCCTGAAAGCTACGCCATCATCGGGCAGGAGCGGATCGGGCAACTGCTCAGCTCAAAGCCTTATGAACGGCGCGCGATCATCGAAGAGGCGGCGGGCGTAACGCGCTTCAAGAACAGGAAGCGCCTGGCTGAATTGCGCCTGGAAAGCGCGAAACAGAACCTGGCTCGCGTGGACGACATCTTTGAAGAAGTGACGCGGCAGATGAACAGCCTGAAGCGCCAGGCCGCGAAAGCGGAGCGCTTTGCCGCAGTCCGTGAGGAGTTGCGCAACCGTCTCCGCGTGGTTCTGGCCAGCCGCATGGCCGCAATGGATGCAGAAGAGACGCGTCTGGAGCAGGAGATTGCGGCGCTCACCGATCGCATCAATGTTTCGGCCACGGAGATCGGCGGGCTCGAAACGCGGCAGCACGCGCTCACCGAACGCGGCTACTCGCTCGACCACGAAGGCCAGGAGGCGCAGAACCGCGCCAGCGAAGCCGCGGTGGAGTTGGAGCGGGCCATTGCGCGCGAGCGCAGCAACACCGAGCGCGTGAGCGAGCTGGAGACGCGCATCGCAGCGTCCGCCGCTGAATTGGACCAGACCCGCATCCAGTTGGCCGGCATTGAAGAGGAGCGCGCACAGCAGCGCAGCTTCCTCGAAACGGCCGCTGGTGAAGCGCACGCATTTCACGAGAAGGTGGAAGCACGGCAGCATGAGGCGCGGGCCGCGGCGGAGGAAGTCTTTAGTGCGGAGCGAGAGCTTGAGGCCCTGCGCCGCCGCACCATGCATCTGCTTACACTCTCAGCCAACACGCGCAACTACATTGCGCAGGGCGAAGAGAGCCTGGCCGCGCTGGAGCGCGAAGCCGAGCGGCTGGAAGCTGAGATGAGCCAGGCGCACATTGAGGGCGAGAACCTGGGCGTGCAAATGGGCGACTCGCGCCTGCGCTTTGAAGCAGCAGACGCAACCGTGAAGCGCCTGGAGCAGGAGATCGCGGCTCTGCGCGAGTCGCTGCAAACCAGGCGGTCAGATGAAAACGCACAGCGCAGTCTTGCGAACCAGCTTCGCTCTGAAAACGCAGCCGTTGTGGGGCGGCGCGATTCGCTCAATGCGCTTATCCGCAATCATGGATATGCCACGGATACCGTTCGGCGACTGCTCAAGCCCGGTGCGCTTGGCCCTGCAGTAGCGCCGGTGGGAACTCTGGCCGACTTCATTGAGGTGAGCGGTGAGCACGAAGGCCTGGTGGACGAGTTCCTTCGCGAAGAGCTGAATTACGTGGTGGTGGAAAACTGGGGCGCTGCGGAAGAGGGCGTGCGGTTGCTGAAGACCAGCGATGGCCGCGCCACGTTCCTCATCCACTCCGATGCGCAAGGCGAGCTCTTTGAGACGGGTGAAGGCGCGGTGAACGAGCCCGGCCTGACCCCGCTGCGCGATGCCGTGAAGGTGCTCAACGGCTTTGGCCGCTCGCTCGAGACGCTCCTGCCCAAGCTGAGGCATGGCTACCTCGCTGAGAATTCGGTTGAGGCGCAGCGCCTGGCGTTGCGGTACATGCATGCGTATTTCCTCACGCCTGAGGGCGAGTGCTTCCACCGCTCGACGGTGACGGGCGGCAAGCCCGCAAGCGAAGGACCGTTGGCGCTGAAGCGCGAGCTGCGCGAGACAGAGAACCGCTTATCCAAGCTTGAGACTCAGTTGGAGCAAGCGGAACACGAAGCAGAATCGCTGACACGGGCGATTGAGGAGCTGACAGCGCAGTTGGAGGCACGCGGCGAAGAGCGGCGGCAGGCGGAAAGCGAAGCGGCCAACCTGGGCGCGGCGCTAAAGCAGATGGAAGCCGAGACGCTGCGCATCGAGCGGCGCATGCAGGAGTGGGAGGCCCAGGCCGCTCGCAACAAGGACGCGAGAGAAGTCAAGCTGCACGCGGTGGCCGAGAAGCGTGAAGAGGCGGCGCGGCTTGAGACCGAGCATGCCGAAGCCGAAAGCGGCATGAACGCGCAGCAGGCACAGCTCGAGACCCTGCGGCAAAAGCGCGAGGTGCTGCAGCAGGAAGCTGCGCAGATGACGGCCGAACTGGCCGGCCTGGAAGAGCGCCGCCGTGGAGCCGAAGCCAACTTCCAACGCGTTGACCGGCTTTTTGCCGACCTCCAGCGCCGCGTGCAGATGATCGAGCAGCAGCAGGCGGCTGCGACCGCGGAGCGAGAGCAGCGGATCGCGGAGAATATCTCGCTCGTCCAACGCCAACAGCAGGTGAATGATGATCGGGCGCAGGCTCTGGCTCTTGCGCAGTCCCTCACCGAACAGGCGTTGGCGCTGCGCCAGCAGTTGGCAGAGATGGAGACGCAGCTTCGTAACGAACGGAGCGCGCTGGACCAGCTTCGCGAAGACCGGGCTGCCCTCTCCAGCGAACGGGCCAAGCTGCGCTCTGATCTGGAGTACGTGGAGGCGAGCTGCCTTGCCGAAGTGAATGTTGAGGCTCAGGTGCTTCGCGCCGATGCGGAGATCGGCCGCCTGGCCGGAGACGAGCTCGCCGTCGAAGAAGAGACGTGCCGCGCCTTGCGCCAGCGCCTCGATCAGATGGGGCCGGTGAACATGATGGCCCTGGATGAGTACAAGGAAACGGCGGCGCGCCACGGATTCCTCGAGACGCAGCGCCAGGATCTCATCGAGTCGATTGAGAATACGCAGGAGACGATCAAGGAGATCGATCAGATTTCGCGCACCAAGTTCGACGAAGCGCTCACCCAGATCAACGAGAACTTCGCCAAGGTCTTTGCGCGGCTTTTCCAGGGCGGACAGGCCTTCCTGCGGGTGAGCGACGAAGCCAACCAGGACGAAAGCGGCCTCGACATCGTGGTGTCGCCGCCAGGCAAGAAGCTGCAAAACGTTCTGCTGCTTTCTGGCGGCGAAAAAGCCCTGACGGCGCTCGCCCTGCTGGTGGGCATCTTCCAGTTCCGGCCCAGCCCCTTCTGCGTGCTCGACGAAGTGGATGCGGCGCTGGACGAGACCAACGTGGGCCGGTTCGCCGATCTGCTGCACTCGTTGAGCCACGACACGCAGTTCCTCATCGTCACTCACTCCAAGCGCATGATGCAGACCGCCGACATGATCTATGGGGTGACCATGCAGGAGCCGGGCGTGTCGAAGGTGGTGAGCGTGCGGCTCGGGCACCATCGCGAGGCGCAGCGGGCGACGGCGTAAAGGGCGAGCTCGCAGCTCGTAGCCTGTAGCCACGCGTGGTGAGCTAAAGGCTACCGGCTACAAGCTACTGGCTTCGTTGGGCAACCGCGGGAGTACGGAGAGTGCTGTGCCTGGCAAGCTGGAAATGATTGTTGGCCCCATGCGGAGCAACAAGACCGCCGAATTGCTGCGCCGCATTGAAACCCGGCGCGAGTATGCCAAGCAATACGTGATGCTGCTCAAGCCCAGCGCCGACACCAAGGCCGCTGCCGGGGTGGTGGAGAGCCGCAATCGCAACGGCTGCGGAAAGATGGAAGCCGTCGAGTTCCCTTCTGCCAATCCCTGGTCGGTGCTGCCCGTGATCGCGGCGACAGAACAGCGGATTGGCAAGCGCGTGGAGTGCATTGCCCTCGACGAGGGACAGTTTGTCCAGGATCTCTTTCTCTTTACGAAGCGGCTGCTCGACTCGGGCTACGATGTCATGGTCTCGGGACTGGAGCTCGATTTTCGGGGCATGCCGTTTGGTGAGATGCTCGATCTTTCGTGGCTGGTGCGCACCTACGCCGGCAACGTCACTGAGCTGGTTGCTTACTGCAGTTGCGGCGCCAAAGCGCTTTATCCGCAGCGATTGGTTGACGGCCAACCCGCTCCCTACTCAAGCCCGATTATCATGGCTGGCGACAACTATGAGCCGCGCTGCGAAGAGCACTTTGTGCTTCCCGGACGGCCACATTAGCATCTCAGCAAGTCAGAAATTTGGCAAGCCAGGGAGCCGGCACGCCAGCGAACCTTGACCGGCAATCACTCGCTGCAATTTCAATCGCGGCGCGTGCTGAGGAGAGCGAACAGGCCCCCGATCGCGACTCCCACGACAAGGACGATGCCCATCGCTTGCAACGGGTTGCGCTTAATCGCGTACTTGGCATCGTGGATTGCGTCCTCGGCAACATCGCGCCCCTGCTTCACCGCCCGAAGTGCTTGTTGAACACCATCATCCACGGCCTCGGTCACGACTGTCTTGATGCGGGAGACCTCGCGGAGAATGTCATTCACCGCAGCCTGTTTCTCGAGTAAATCAACTGTCATAAATTCGCCCCTTCATCCGTGGCTCGCCGCGGTTCTTTTAGGCCGGCGCCAGCGGCGACTTCTTCTTATGTGATGTGGTTCTGTCGGTTCCTGTTGCATGGCGACGGGGGCGCGGGCATTCCTTTGTTGCGCAGAGCTCGACCTCTACGAACCTGTGAGAAGATTTTGTGATGCCGGAAACTACGCAGCGCATGCAAACTCTGTCGCCACGCGCAAGAGCGAGAGTGGCCGGAGCCTTCTATTTCTTAAGCGTGGTGAGTGCAGAGCTCGCCGAGGCGTTCGTTCATGGGCGAACGCTTTACGCCGCAGGCCTGGTTCCGGTGGCCTGTTTCGCTGTTGCAACGCTTCTTCTTTACGGGATCTTCAAGCCGGTCAGCAGGACAGTCGCGTTGCTCGCAGTGATCTTCAATCTCGCAGGCCTTGCTATCGAGGCGCTTGAACTGCATTTTGGCCGGGTGAACGGGGCGCTCGTCTGCCACGGAGTGTATTGCGTGCTGATCGCTTTGCTCGTTCTCCGGTCGGGTTTTCTGCCGCGAATCCTGGGCGCGCTGATGGCGATCGGCGGTTTGGCCTGGCTGACGACGCTGCTTCCGCATGCGAGCCATGCGTTTCGAGGAGCCATGCAAGCAGCCGGCTTTGCTGGTGAAGGGGCGCTGATGCTGTGGCTGCTGGCGATGGGTGTGAATTCCGCCAAATGGGACAAATTGACGATAGTGAACGGGTAGGCCGCCGGGCCGGGACGCGCGGCGCGATTTCGCTCGGCTCAGGGCGCGGGAGTGTCTGCCAGGCTAAACTTCGCTTGTTGCAACGCCCGCTCCGATGGTTGGTCGGCGATGTAGGCCCGCGCGATCCAAAAACCGTTCGACTCAACGACGAAAAATGCGGTGTGTACTTCCAAGGGGTCCTTCGCCGGGGCAGGCTGGCCCTTGATACTTTCGTTGGCGTTGATCGTCATCGCTCCGGTCAGGAGGAACTCGACGCGCCTGCTTTCAGCTGAAGCCTGGCACCTGACGCCATAGGGTGAGAAGAAGGGCGAGTGCTTGAAGTTCTTGACGAGCACATCGACCACCTCGTTGATGCCCTGGCGGTCAAACGTTGACTGGGGAAACTGAACGTTGGTCAGGCAGGCGGGATCGATGGCGATGAGCGCCGCGATGCCGGAGAATTTTCCTTCTGCTTTCTTGGGGCCATCGAGCCAAAGGAGGACTCTGGAGCATTGAACGGCGGGTGAGTCGGGGTGGTTCGCATCGAGGTTGATTGTTCGCTGCGGGTCGGTGCTCACACTCCAGTCACTGGGGTATTCGTAGGAGACGCCGAGAGCTCGGTTGATGTAGACGTGTCCCGCGATCTCGCCTTCGGGCAAGGCGGCAATCCTCGCGCTGGACTTGCTTTTTGCGACGGCAACAACGGCGATGAAGGCGAGAGCAGCTGCGAGGATTCCCGCGCGCATCCGGGGGCCTTTCTGCGACGCACCTTTATACGGCCATCGCAAATGGGTTGCAAGCGAAGACAGGAGTGACTCTAACTGGCTGTCGCGGATGGTCTAGGAGTGCCAATCAGGACAAAAAAATCACCTCCGATGGAAATCTTCGCATCGGAGGTGCTTGTAGAGCATATAACACAAGATAAAGACGGGGACCAGTAGCCGGCACTGGAGGTCGGTAGCGCGCGGCTACTGGTGATCCCTGCACTAAACGAGACTAGCCGCGGCTTCCCCTTTCCACTGCTGCCTCGTGTCGCCCGGCTCAAAGAAGGCTTTCGTACACGCCTTCCGAACCATGTTGACAATCGAAGTGTCGCCGAAGAAGAGAACCGGGTCCGTGACGGCCGTCACAGGGGTTTGTAATAAGCGCCGAAAGCCAGGAAATTCGCTTTATTACAGTCCGAACAGGCCCTCCTGGGCTCGCTCCGGACGAGATTCCGCCAAGGATCTGCGATGTCGGCGCAAGACGATTGACAAAGTGTGGCGGCGCCTTGACAATCGGAGTTTCAGTCCCCCGCCGAGGAATCATCATTCATGCCAGCACTACTTAAAACTAGCCTTGGCCCCACTCCGCTGCTTGGAAGGGGTAAAGTACGTGACTTATATGCCGTAGACGGTGCTTTGCTGCTCGTGGCCACCGACCGCATCTCCGCGTTCGACCACGTTCTGGCCACGGGAATCCCGGATAAAGGCAAAATCCTTACACAAATCTCGCTTTTCTGGTTTGACCTCCTCAAGGAACTGGTGCCCAACCATCTGATTACTGCGGATGTGAAGGACTTCCCTGCCTCGCTGCAATCGTACGCGGACCAGCTGGACGGCCGCTCGATGCTGGTGAAGCGGGCAGCGATGTTTCCGGTGGAGTGCGTGGTGCGCGGCTACCTCACCGGCTCGGGCTTGAAGGATTATCGCGCTTCAGGAGCAGTGTGCGGCATTCCCTTGCCCCCGGGGCTGCTGGACGGTTCGCGGTTGCCCGAGCCCCTGTTTACACCCGCCACCAAGGCCGAGGGCGGCGAGCATGACGAGAATATCTCGTACGCCGCGGTGGAGAAGGCGGTGGGCGCCGATGTGGCCTCGGAGTTGCGCCGCCTGACCATGGCCATCTATCAGCGGGCCTCGGCGCATGCCGAGTCTCGCGGCCTGATCCTGGCGGACACAAAATTTGAGTTTGGCAAAACGGCGGAAGGGATTATCCTTGCCGATGAGGTATTGACACCGGATTCATCGCGTTTCTGGGACGGGCATGCCTGGAAGCCCGGAGGCGCTCAGCCTTCATTTGACAAGCAGTTTGTACGCGACTACCTGGAAGCAATTCACTGGAACAAGCAGGCGCCTGCGCCGGGCTTGCCAGACGAAGTGGTGGAGCGCACGCGGGCCAAATACTATGAAGCCTTCCGGCGATTGACCGGACGCGAGATGCAGTCGTAAGGCCAACGACGGAGAAAAAACTATGTCGTGGGTGGATTTGGCAATCATTGGCGTTTTGATTGTGGCGACACTGGGCGGGTTGGCGCAGGGGTTCTTTCGCTCGGCTTGTTCGCTGATAGGCCTGGTGCTGGGCCTGGCGCTGGCCGCATGGAATTACGGGCGCGTGGCCGGCATGCTCAAGCCGATCATCCCGGTTCAGGGCATCGACAACGTGATTGGGTTTCTGGTGATCGCGCTATTGGTGATGGCGATCGCGAATCTGACTGGCGGCATCCTGGCAAAGACCATCAAGTGGATGGGCCTGGGCTGCCTGGATAAGCTGGGTGGGGCGGTTCTGGGATTTCTGCAGGGCGGTTTGCTAGTGATGGTATTCGTCCTGGTGACGGTCGCTTTCTTTCCGGGACAGCAATGGCTGGCTGAGGCCAGGCTGCCGCAAATGTTTTTTGGAGCATGCCACCTGAGCACGCATGTGACTCCGGGGGAACTGGGAGACAAGGTGCGCAATGGCTTGAAGGATATGGAGCACAAATCACCCGAATGGATGCATCCTGGTAACGGCCCATCCTAAAGAGGTATTGTGCAAAGCAGAAAAGCACGAGTTACACTAATGGATCGAGATGAGCAAGAGGGGCGCGCGTGAGACGAGAACTAGACATCCTGGTGACGCAAATGCACTCAAGCGGAATCCGCTACGAGGAAGCGGTGCGGGAATTCAAGCGGCAGTATCTGCGTGAAGTTCTGATAGCGCACCGCGGCAATCAGTGCAAGGCTGCTGAAGAATTGGGCATGCATCGCAATACCCTGAGCCGCGCCATGGCCGATCTGGGCCTGGAGCTGGCCGATGTGCGTGCCGGACTCAAGCGTCCGCCCCGGAGCGAACGTCCTGTTTATAGCGCCATTCGCCAAGGCTATCGCCAGGGCTGACGGCGCAGCCCGCAATCATGTTGAAAACTCAGCAGACGACTGACGCCCGTATCGCAATCGAGCCTGATTTCGACTGGGACGGGCACGACGCATACCTGTTCGATATCGACGGCACCCTGCTGCGCAGCCGTGACCGGATTCACGTGGACTCGGTGCCATGGAGCGTGCATCGGGTAACGGGCTTCGAGATTACGCTGGCTGGAGTGCAATTGCAGGGCAATACCGATACGGCCATTCTGCGCGAGGCCTGCCGCCAGGCGGGGATTCCAACTGAAGTGCTGGAGCAGCAATACGAAGCCATCCTGGAGTCGATGCGGAACTGCGTCGCCGAGAGGCGGCACGAACTGGAGCCGGTAGTGATGCCGGGAGTCGCCGAGGTTCTGGGCCATCTTGCCCAGAAGGGTGCTTTGCTCGGGGTCGCTTCAGGAAATCTGGAGGCCATCGGCTGGATCAAGATCGAGAAGGCCGGCCTGCGCGAGTGGTTCTGCTTTGGCGGCTTCAGTGATCAGTTGCCGATCCGCGCGGAGCTGGTGAGGCAAGCAGCGCACAAGGCTCGTGAGCTGGCCGCGCCCCGGCACCGCTCCGCGATGAAGATCTGCCTTGTGGGCGACACGCCACGCGACATTGAGGCGGCGCGCGCTAATTCCCTATCCGTAATTGCCGTGGCCACTGGCAGGAGCAGCTTCGACCAGTTACTGGAATGCCGTCCGGATGCCTGCGTCTCTTCGCTGGCAGACCTGCTGGCAACCATCCAAAGCGCGACATGAAGATCCGGCGACCGCCAATCCGGCTTTCGATATGCGTTACCTCGCGGGCGCTGGCAATGCGATGTGCTGCGGGAGTACTCGCAGTGGCGTTTGCATGCGTCCTGCATGCGCAAACCGCGGCGCAGCCCCCGACCGCCGGCACGAGCTCATCTACGAACCAAAGCACCGCCGCAAGCCAGGGCGCACCGAACAACCAGGCGCCAGCGGCGGAGATTCCCGCTCTGCCAGAGCAGACGAAACACGTGCGAGATCGAGACAGGGATCGCGCGGCAAAGCTGTATCTCGATTCGAGCAAGCTGTTTATCAATCGCCAGTTTGAAGAGGCAATGCAGGGATTCGAAAAGGCTGCGTCTCTCGATCCGTCAAACCGGGATTACCCTTTGGCGGCAGGCGTGGCCCGCGGCCATGCGGTCAAGGCGTTGATTCAAACTGCGGCCAAAGACCGCCTCCTGGGCAATGACTCCGGCGCGCGCGCCGCTCTGACTCGCGCCCGCGCCCTTGACCCCACCAACTTTGAAGTCAGCCAGCATCTCGACGAACTGGCCGACGAGGCAGCGCCCAGCCTGCCGGAATCTCCCTACGGGCAAAGCGCAAACAAGATCGCCAACGCGGAGCCGCTGTTACCTGCTCCTGGCCCGCGCAGCTTTCACTTGCGCACCGACCAGCGCCAGATCATTGATCAAGTCTTCAAAGCGTACGGAGTGGTGGCGATGGTCGATGACAGCGTGCGCTCGATTCAGGTGCGGCTTGACGTGGATGACGCGGACTTCGTAGAGGCCGCGCGCATCCTGGGACTGTTGACCAACACTTTCTATGTTCCGCTCGATGCGCATCACGTGGTAGTAGCAGCAGACACCGTCGACAATCGTCAGCGTTTTACTCCGCAACAGATGGAGACGGTCTATCTGGCAGGGCTCAGTGACGACGAGATGAATGAAGTGCAGAGCATCGCCAAAAACGTGTTCGCGCTAAAGCAGGTCCAACTTTCGCCGCAGGAACACACAATCACGCTGCGTGCACCTGCACTCTCGCTCAACGCGTTCAACACCACCATGCAGAATCTGGTTGAAGGACGCAGCCAGGTAGTGATCGATATGAAAATGATCCAGGTGGCGCATACCAGCAATCGCGACACAGGAACGCAGTTTCCACAAACGATCTCCGCCTTCAACGTTTTTGCCGAGGAACAGTCGCTGCTGAACTCGAATCAGAGCCTGGTGCAGCAGATCATCTCGTCGGGGCTGGCCGCGCCCAATGATCCCCTGGCGATTCTGGGAATCCTCATCGCCTCGGGCCAGGTTTCAAGCCCGCTGCTCTCCAGCGGATTCGCCTTGTTTGGCGGCGGACTCACCGAATCGGCGCTGGCACCTGGCACGACGACGTTCAATCTGAACCTGAATACCTCTGATTCGCGAGAACTGGACAACATTCAGCTTCGCCTTCAGGATGGCCAGGAGGGGACGTTCAAAGAAGGTGAACGATATCCCATCCAGACCTCTTCCTATTCGAGCCTGTCGCCGAACCTTTCGAGTCTCGCCGGTCTCGCGGGAGCGGGGACGTCAAGCAGCCTCACTTCGCTGCTCTCCTCACTGGCCACATCCACGCCAAACATACCCATGGTGCAGTATCAGGATCTGGGGCTGAGCCTCACGGCATCGCCCAAGGTCCTGCGCAACGACAGCGTCGCGTTGAGCATCGACATGAAGCTCGATGCCCTGTCAGGCCAGATGATCGATGGCAATCCCGTGCTCAATCATCGGGCGTACTCCGGCGTGGTGACTCTCAAGGAGGGTGAGGCAACGGTGATCGCCACCGAGGTCGACAAGTCGCAGAGCATGACCATCAGCGGCACGCCTGGGCTGAGCGAGATCCCGGGGCTGAACAATGTCACGGGAAAAGATTTGCAGAAGGATTATGCCACGATCGTGATCATCATGACGCCGCATATCGTGCGCGGCACACAAGCGGCCGGCCACACGGCGATGCTGAGGGTGGAGCGGACAACGCAATAGGCTGATTCACCCTTTGGCCGAAGGCCGCGAGCTGCTACACTTGGAATCACTTCCCCCTTCACGGGCAAAATGCCCAGGACACGTTTCAACCATAAAAAGAAATCCTGACGTTCCACCGGGCTGCGCGTTTCGCATTTGGCACAGGCACCACTGCGCTCATGGCGCGTCAGCGGACGGCAAGCTGCGTCAGAGGAGAATCAATGGGGAGCTTATGCTGCTTGATAAAGAGAGGCAGAACAGGGCGCACGTTGGCGGTCTCACATTCCCCAATTCCGAACGGGCACTGCTCACGCCATGTACGGGCGGCGTCTGTGGCGCTGGCGATGTGTATTGCCGCAGCAGCGGCCCTGGGCCAAAGCCCGCCGATCCTGAATTCTCCATATGTGTGCGCCAACGGCATTACTTACACTGTGACGACGTGCAAGCCGTACCGTGCTGACCAGTGGTGCGAGACAGTCGAAAAGCAGAACGGCAACCTGGTCACGTCAATGGACAGCACGTGGAGTTCAATGACAGGGAGGCTTGCGGGATGCACGAATGGCCCGAATGCGAAGCCTCAAGCGGGGAGCCCGCCGGCCCCACCGGCTGCGGGTGCACAGCAGACCTTCAATCCGCCGTACTTGAAGGAATTTCCGACGGTGGACCAGATTATGGCTCAACTGAAGGGCTCGAACGTGCAGGATACGGCGTATCGCCAGTTGACCGCACTGCATGAGTTTGCGCAGATGATCGTAGCCTTGGCCGGGCCGCGCATGGCTCAAAACCAATTAACACCCGACGAAGCGCGCATCGTTACCAACTACTTTAACGCCTACAACAATCTGGCGAAGTCGACGACGAACCCGCAGGATGCATATGCCGGCAATCCTGATTTTACGGCCTCGTTGTTTCAGACTTTTAAGATGCCAACCATACAACAGCTGTGGGAGACCTCAAACAAAATGTCGGGCGGCCAGCAGCCGGGCACGAATCCGCAGCAGTTGCCGCCGACGAGCGATCCAAGTCAATTGGCAATACGGCGCTGCTTTGAGCTGGGCGGCACCGGGTTGCAGTGCGTGGGCGCAGGGATGTCCGAAGGCATGAAGCAGATGATGGGCATCGATGTGAGCGCGCTAATGAGTTCAGGCAAGGCCGGCCTCGTCGTTCTCGGAACGTTCACAGCCCAAAGCGGGTTGGGCTTCACCTTCGACGACAGCGGAGTGAACATAGGCCCCTGTGGCCTGATGGTGAATGGTAGCCACAATTACTCAGTCAGCGAATCAGGGGGCAAATACCTGATCAACATTGCCAATCAACCGCAGCCGCTTCTCGTCACTCTGGGACTGGATGGAAAAGCGGTGGGACCTGTCTCTCAGGACATAACCGGCCAGAAGATCACCGGGTACACAGTGACAACAAATGTGAAAACCGGCGTTGTGGTCTCGAAGGTGCCGATGTACAGTCCGATCACAGCGCATTGCAATGTCGGCTCGCTGACGCCCGGACCCGGAGTGGCTGTGGACCCGGGTCTTCCGTCCAGTACGCCCACTGTGCTATCCGCGATTGGAACGGTTCTCGACACGATGTCCGGGAACGCACCGCAGCAACTGATGCTGCCTCCTGGACCACGCATGGCAGGCGTCTTCGCCTCTGCTGGTGGGCTCAAGATTCAATTCAACGATGGGAGTACTGTTCTGGATTGCTCCCAGGCGCACATTCTGACGCAATACGATGTTTCGCTCCAGAGAGGGAGGATCGTTGTTGCTGTGAAGAATGGCACGAATCCGTTCAGTCTGAACGTTCAGCCCGATGGGTCGCTTGCCGGCTCCGGAACCGTGACGGTCAACGGCAAGCTGATGACCGCTCTGGATGACAATGCCAACCCTGTCTTTGCGCCCACAAACGCCAGTTGCCCGGTGGATTCGCTGAAGCCGGCGAAGTGATGGAGAGAGTGCGCGTCGACCCGCCCTGGCGAAACCAGGACGGGGCGCCATCTCGTTAAATGGGTAAAATGAGTTCGTCAGATTTCTTACTGGCCGGCGACGCTGTCGGCCTTCACCTGGTAATCGATGATTTTCTTCAGCACATCGTAGGGCGCGTTCGCTGGAATCTCGCGGCCGTTGACAACGAGCGTGGGCACCTCGCTGATGCCAATGTCGGTACCCAGCTTGATTGAGGCGTCCACATTGGCTTTGACCTCCGGCGCGGCGGCGCAAGCCGAGACCTTGGTAGGATCGAGCCCGGCTTTGGTCACCGCGCTGTTGAGAGTCAACGTGGTCCCATCGGGCGTGGCGAGGCCATCCTGACCATCAAATACCGCAGACGCGTACTGGAAGAACGCACTGCTGCCGCCGAGCTTGGTGACGCAATCCCCATATTCCGCAGCAGTCATCGATTCAGGATGGATGGATGGAATCGGGAAATTCTGAAAGACGATGCGCGCCTTGGGATAATCGGTGACAAGCTTATCCATGTTGGCTTGCGCTTCCTTGCAATGGGGGCACTGGAAGTCGGCGAACTCGACCAGCTCAAGATCCTTCGTGGCCGCCCCGCGATAGGGGCCGTCGGCACGCTGCTGGAGCTGCTGGCGCGCATCGGCAAAGGGATGCGCTCCGAACGCGATGATCTGGTCTCCCGTGATGATGTGCTTGCCGTCGGGGAGCGTAAAGAAAGAGAGAACCGCCGGCTTCTGCTTGCCCGTCTTATCGCCGATGAGAACAACCACTTTGCTCACTCCGTCTACTGGAGTCTTCAGAACCGCCTGCGTCTGCCACATCCGGCTTTCGTCATAACCCCAGTTGGCCTGAAGGAAGGCATCGACAACCTCTTTGGTGGGCGAGGTTGCGGTAAAGTTCGCCGGATCGGGCGCAGGGAATTTGGGTGGACCGCTGGGCGCAGGTGCCGACAGTTCCGGGACTTGCGTCTGCTGGGTCGCGGAAGGCTGCTCCGGCGCGGTCGGCGTCTGCTGCTCCGGCGCGGATGGCGTTTGTTGAGATGCCGATGCCGGCGCGGGCGGCACATGTTCCTGGGCCGTGGAGCGAAGTGCGGGCACAAACAAGGCGATCAGCGCAGCGGCGCCGAGAAAACGGGTGGTCTGACGAATCAAGCTCTTCTCCTTCGGTTGCGGGAAAACTCCCTGAACTTAGCTTAATACCTGGGCTCCGGTCACACCTGAACCTTGACCGCGATGGGAAAGCGGCGGCCCATGCCAAAGGACTTGGCAGTCACCTTCAGAACCGGAGCGGCCTGCTGGCGCTTGTACTCAGAGCGCTCAATCAGGCGCACCACTTGTTGGACGAGGTGGAGAGGAAAACCGTGCTCTGCGGCAATGCGCTCGGGTGTCTCGTAGCGCTCAACGTACGCTTCCACAATGGGATCGAGGATCTCGTAGGGCGGAAGCGAATCGGTGTCCATCTGGCCGGGGCGCAACTCGGCCGTGGGCGGCTTGGTGAGGATGGGCGCGGGAATGATCTCGCGCTCGCGATTGAGCCACTCGCAAACCGCGTAGACGCGTGTCTTGACGAGATCGCCGATGACGGCAAGGGCGCCCACCATGTCGCCGTAGAGAGTGCAATAGCCCACCGCCATCTCGGACTTGTTTCCGGTGGTGAGCACCAGCGCGCCGAATTCGTTCGACAGTGCCATCAGCAGCGTGCCTCGAATGCGCGGCTGAATGTTCTCTTCCGTGATGTCGGCGGGCATTCCGGTAAAGAGCGGCTCGAGGGCGTGATTGAAATCTTGAAAGAGAGCGCTGATGCTGATGGTCTCAAAGCGAATGCCGAGGTTGGCGGCGAGCCGGCGGCTATCGTTGATGGAACCCTCAGATGAATACGGGCTGGGCATGCCGATGCCGAGCACGTTTTCCGCGCCAAGCGCCTCAGTGGCGATGGCCGCCACAAGGGCCGAATCGATACCCCCGCTCAGCGCCACGATGACTTTTCGGAACCCGCATTTGCGCACATAATCGCGCGTGCCCAGCACCAATGCGCGGTAGGCCGCCTCAGTCGCGTCATCTTCGGGAACCGTGACTCGCGCCGCATGGCATGAGTCCACGATGACTAGGTCCTCACGGAATGACGCCGCCTGTGCAATCAGCTCACCGCCTGCGTTGAGGGCAAGTGAGGAGCCGTCAAAGATCAGGCTGTCGTTGCCGCCGACCTGGTTGCACATCAGTACCGGAATCGCATCGCGGCGGGCGATGGCGGCAAGCATCTCGCGGCGGATGGCGCGCTTGCCATGCCAGAACGGCGACGAAGAAAGGTTGATGTGCAGTGCGGGATGCTGGCGCATGAGCTCTTCCATAGGGTCCACCGTATAGAGCCTGCGCGGCCAGAAATTCTTATCGTTCCAGGCATCCTCGCAGATGGTAACTGCCACGCGGACGCCTTCGAATTCGATCACTTTCTGCGGACCGGAGGGCGAAAAGTAGCGCTGCTCGTCGAACACGTCGTAAAACGGCAGCAGGCGCTTGTGTTGCTCAAGAAGCAGGCGTCCGCGATCGAGAAAGACGGCGGCATTGAACGCCGGCTTGCACCCCACCGATAATGACCTGTCTGCGGGGCCCCCGGGGGGCCCGTCGTGCGCTTCAGACGGCAGCGCCACTCCTACCAGGACCGCCGTCGGTAAATCGCGCGTGGCCGCAGCAAGCTCATCAACTGCCGAACGGCAGCGCGCGAGAAAACTCGGCTTTTCGAGAAAATCGGCTGGAGGATAGCCACAGATCGCAAGCTCTGAGAAGACGGTAAGCCGCGCGCCTTCTGCAGCCGCGTGGCGGCTGGTGGTGACGATCTTCTCCAGGTTGCCGGTGAAATCCCCAACCGTGGGGTCTATCTGGGCCAGCGCGATCTTCACACTTCCAGTTTATATGGTGGGACAGCATGCATCGACGCCCGTTTCGCGCAGCGCGGGCGCGCCCTGATCCCCTTCATTTCGAAGGACCTATGCAGAGCTTATGAAGAGCCAATCCGTATGTGGGACTGCTTATCCGCCACGCCGAAGACGGGTTGTCCACCCCCATCTCAGCCCGGACAAGCGAATGTTTGTGGTGGAAACTGGTCAAAAGACAGGACATTAGAGGGGCTTTGACCCCCCAAAAGAGGGATTTATTGCTCTAAAGTAACCACCTAGAATCAAGTTCGTAACTAATTGACCCATTCTAAAGATGCACGCCGGGTCGGTCGAGAATTCTTTCAGGAAAAGACAGTTCGATCGTCGGGAGCGCACCATCGAGCCGCAAATGAAATTAGGTGATCTGCTAATTCGGGCCAAACTCGTCACAAAAGACGATGTGGATGCAGCTCTGGCCCGGCAAATCGTCCAGGGTGGGGACCTGGGCGACAACCTGGTCGCGCTCGGCGTCATCGACCAGCGCACAATTGAGCGCTATATCCACCAGGTCCCGCAGGAGCCCAAGAACGTTGCCGAGACCGGAATCAACGACACCGACCTCCTGGCAATCTTCATGAAAATCGTCTTTTCGGGCCGCCTGGAAAAGGTTGGGCCGATCGCCGACGCCATCAAGCTGCCTCAGCAAGTTGTAATGGACCTGGCGCGCATGGCGATCGAGCGTCAACTAATTTACACGCTCGGCGCCCAATCCTCCGACAGCATCCTGGACATGCGCTATGCGATGACGGATGAGGGCAAGCGGTGGACACTCGATGCGATTCAGCGGTCCGGATACATCGGGCCTGCGCCGGTGCCCCTGGCGGAGTTCATTGAGCGAGTGAACCTGCAGAAGCCAACCAATGAGCGCGTCACCATGGACCGGGTTACGGAAGCGATCCGTAAGTTGACGATCGAACAGAGCATCGTGGAGCAGGCAGGACCGGCATTGAATTCGGGCCGGGCGATCTTGCTCTATGGGCCGCCGGGAAACGGCAAAACTTCAGTGGCACTGTGCTTCGCCAGCGTCTACCAGGAGTTGATTCACGTTCCCTACGCGATCATGGTCGAGGGACAGATTATCCGCTTCTACGATCCGCGCATCCACGTGCAGGCAAACCCGGAAACAAAGAAGGGTGAAAGCCCTGACTTTGCGAGCTTCAAGCGCGAAACGTATGACAGGCGCTGGGTCAAAATCCGGAGGCCCTTCGTGATGGCCGGCGGCGAATTGACGCTGGATATGCTGGACCTTCGCTATGATCCAGTTGGCCACTTCTACGAGGCGCCGCTGCACATGAAGGCGCTGGGCGGCTGCTTCCTGATCGATGACTTTGGCCGCCAGTTCGTGAGCCCGCGCGACCTGCTGAACCGCTGGATCGTGCCCATGGAGAGCCGGTTCGATTACTTGAAATTGCGCACGGGGGCGAGCTTCAGCATCCCGTTCGAGGAGATTGTGGTCTTTGCCACCAACCTCGATCCTGAAGACCTGATGGACCCCGCATTTTTGCGCCGGCTCCCGTACAAAATCGAGGTCGGGCCCCCGACCGTGGATCAGTTCCGCCGCATCTTTGACCGCGAGTGCGAAGCGCGCACGATGACTCTCTCCGATGAAGTCTTCAACTTCATCGTCTATATGATCACCAAGGAAAAAGGCCTTGAGCTTGCCGGGTACCAGCCGACATTTATCCTCGACCAAGTGACAGCCACATGCCGCTTCCTGGGCAAGGATCCAGAGCTGAAATCGCCCTACATCGAATACGCGATCAACAATCTACGCGTGAAGCGCAATCCGCAACCGCGGACGGAGCGCGTAGTCCGGCCGGACGCGCCGGAACGACAGGCGGCCGTGATCAGCGAGCAAGCTGAAGAATTCGAGCGGTATCCCGTCCAGAAAATCAATCCAGCCTGAAGAAAACGCGGGTGCGCGTTATGTGCCCGTGCCGGCGAATACCACGCCGATGGTGCGCACGATGATCTTGAAGTCCAGCCAGATGCTCCAGTTTTCGATGTACGTCACGTCGAGCGATACATAGCTGGCAAAAGAGGGATCCTAGCGGCCCTGCACCTGCCACAGGCCGGTGATGCCCGGGGTCACGTCGAGGCGGCGCAGATGTTTGAGATCGTAATTGCGCACCTCGCCAGCCAGCGGCGGACGCGGCCCCACGATGCTCATCTCGCCCCGCATCACATTGATGAATTGCGGCAACTCATCGAGCGAATACTTGCGTAGAAAGCGGCCCACGCGCGTGATGCGCGGATCCTTCGACACTTTGAAGAGCACATCGTCCCGCTCGTTCATGTGCATGATTTCGGCGCGGCGCGCGTCGGCATCGCGAACCATGGTGCGGAACTTGATGCAGCGAAAGACCGTCGCCTTTTTGCCGATTCGCTCTGAAGTGTAGAAAACCGGTCCCGGCGAATCAAGCTTGATGGCAATGGCGATGGCCAGAAACACGGGCGAAATCAGAATCAGCGTCAGGACGGAGAAAACGGAGTCGAAGACGCGCTTGAAGACCAGTCCAAGTTCCGGGGCCTTGCCCCGGTGCAGCGGAATGGTGGGAAACTGGCCGATGTACTCGATGGGGGTTGTCCCTGGCACGCCGCTGTAAAGTTCAGGAACGACACGCAAATCCACGCCATGCTCGCGCACTTGTTCCAGCACACTCTCGACAATACTGCGCTCGCATGGAGTCGTGAAGAAGATCTCATCGATGAACTGCTTGCGCGCTTGCTGGAAAAGCTTATCCAGACTGGCGACAACGTCGCCCGCCGCCTCAGCCGCGCAGGGATTCGTGTTGGGCGTCTCGACAAACCCCTTGAATGTGTAGCCAAGATGGCGGATGCTCTCGAGATGCTTCCGCAGCGCTTGCGCCTGAACACCCGTGCCGACAATCATGACGTTGCGCGTGTCAAGGCCGCGATCAAAGCGCCGGTACAGCAGAAGCCGATAAACCAGGCGCCGCAGGCCCACAGCGAAGGCAACCAAAACCACGGTGCTCAGCACGATGCTGCGCGGAATATAGGTGGCATGCAACAGGAAGAGGGTACCGGTAAGAAGCAGTCCGGAGGTGAAGCACGCCTGCGCGCTCGCCCTCTGTTCATTCAGGATGTTCGTCATGGTTCTCGGTGTGTAGAGGTGCAGCCGCCTGCTGGTCACGATCAGAACGAAGGTGAATCCGCAAAGGAAGGCCAGCAGAACCCAAATCGAACGGCCGGGAAAGAGGGTGTCGTGCCAGAATTCCCGCCCGCCATTCACCGGGCTGGCATGGAACTTGTAGAGCGTCGTCAGGGTGGCGGCGACCAGGACGGTCACCGCATCCAGTGTCATCCACAGTTTCGACGCGCCACGCGAGCTCCGCGAAAAAGCTGCTTCAAAGCCGGATTCCCAATCGGTCCTGGAAACCAGCGAGGATGAAAGTCGTTGCCAGAAATCCGAACTCGCCATATGAAATGAACCGACCTCAACCGTTCAGAAGCGTTTGGATCGTGGACGATTCTGACTGATCAGCAAGACGGAGAGAACCAAAGCACGGGTGAAACTTCACAAGCGCCAAGGCACCGCGGCTGCAACAGCGGCAGAGAATTGATGCAACCGGAAGGCAATCCACACGAACATTATTTTGAAAGACGGTCCCTTGCTGCGCTTCTGTGGAAGACCTTGCGGTAACAACCAAGGACAAAATTCAAAGTAGAGATTCGGGCTCTTTAAAACCTGAGGTACAGAGAAAACGCACCATTTCTTCAATCAGTGATGATGCGATGATGATTGCAACTGTTGGACACAAGCTTCGCTCAGTAAGCATTGGACTTGCAAGGCGAAATGCTTTGCGGAATCGTTACAAACTGTGCAACAACCTGGTTACTGTTGGTTCGGGCTAACCAGATATTCCCATCTTAGCGCGAAATTGTTGCAAATCAATACAGTTCCGAGGCCTAATTCTGGGGTACCAGATAGGTATCCAGGGAAAGGAAGAGACGGATGTCAGGATCCGGGAAAATCAGAAAGTCCTTGAGTGGGCCGAAGAACTCCGCCCTCCCCTTGTCAAGAAAGAGGACCGTGTCGGCAAGCTGCTCCGCAAGGCGCGTATCATGCGTTACCACGATGCTGGTATAGCCGAGTTGGTGCTTCAAGCGTTGGATCAGCCCGCCCAGACGGCGCGCAATAATGGGGTCAACCATCGTGGTCGGTTCATCGTAGAGCACAATCTCAGGCTGCGCGGCCAGCGCGCGAGCCATGGCCACGGCGCGCTTGCGTCCTGTGGACAGGCTTGCCGGAAAGGCGTCGACGACGTCTTCGGCGCCGACCAGGCCAATCAGCCGATCGACAAGCTGCTCCACCTGGTCTTCGACCAGGCCGCCCCGCTCGCGTAAAGGAAACGCAACATTTTCGCGAACATTCATCGAGTCGAACAACGCGCCATTTTGGAAGACCATGGTGACGCGCTTGCGAATGGCCCGCAAGCCCTCTTCGCCAAGGCCGGTGAGTTCCTCACCTTCGACGCGGATCGATCCCGAGTCCGGCTTCAGGAAGCCCATGAGCAATCGCAGGGAGACAGATTTGCCGACGCCGCTGCGGCCTAGGATGCAGAGCGTCTGGCCGCGCTCAACAGAAAAGCTGACGTCTTGCAAAACCGGCCGGCCATCGAACGAGATTGAGACGTGATCAAAGACGATCACCGGGCCCAGAGGAGGCGGCCCTGGCGGAGCGATGGACGGCGGCCCATCACCAGAGGCTGGTGGCTGGGCCAACGCATCCAATTCGGCCGCGAGCGGTGCCAACGACTCCTGAGGTTCGGGTTTGCCGGATGGATCGGACATTTGCCTGAAACCAGCTTACGCGATGCGCTTGGCGATCAGCCCTTCAGCCTGCGCGAGGTCCGCCGCGTTGTTCAGATTCAGGAACCAGCGGAAAGGCTCCAGGCCAAGCGGGTGATTGACGTGACCGGATTGCGTGAGAAGTTCGACGGAGACAGTGCTGATGGGTTGGCTGAGCGCGGACGCGGCTGCTTGAAATGCAGAAAAACAGCCATTGCGGCCGGCTTCGAGTTCCGCTCTGATCATGGGAAGAATGGCGCGATCAAGCACCGCTGGGAATGTCTCCGCAAAGCCGTTGACGGTAGGAACGGTGACCGCGTTGCCGCCGATGCGCGCCTGATGAAGCAGGTAGACGATAAGCGAGGATGGCAGAAGCGGGAGATCGACCGGGAGAAAAACTGCGCGCTTCGCTGAGGTTGACGCCAGCGCGGCGCAGATGCCTGCCAGGGGACCGAGCCCCGGCCCGGAGTCCTCAATGACGGGTGCGAATTCCGCGAGGGCCGGCGACCGTGCACCGGCAATGGATACCGTCAGGCCTGCTTCGCGCAGGATCGAGATTGCCCACGCGATCAATGGCCGGCCGGCAAAGGAAAGAAGAGCCTTGTCGCGGCCCATGCGGCTCGACTCGCCGCCGGCGAGGACAAAACCGGCGGAGTCTCCCATTCTATCGCCGCTTTCGCGGCGAGAGAATGGAGCAACCGGCTCAAGCGGCCCGCTGGACATACTTAGCTGCCGACTTCCTCCAGGAAGCGGATCAGCGATTGAATGCCCAGCTCAAAGTTCTTCAGGTTGAACTTCTCGTTGGGCGCGTGAAGATTGTCATCGGGCAGTCCAAAACCCATCATCACGCTGGGCAAGCCGAGGTGACGATCAAAATCGCCCACAATCGGAATGGAGCCGCCGGAGCGGATGAACACGGTGTCCTTGCCCCAGACCTCGTGCAGGGCGCGCGTAGCCGCCTGGATATAGCGGTTGTCGACCGGGATCAGGCAAGCGTCGCCGGAGTGAATCAGCCGGACATCGACATCCACTCCCGCTGGAGCGATCTTCTCCACGTAGCTCTTGTAAAGAGCAAATGCCTTGGCGGGAGTCATGTTCGGCACCAGTCGCATTGACACCTTCGCGGTGGCCTTGGCCGGAATTACGGTTTTGGCTCCCGCGCCGACAAATCCACCGGGAATTCCGTGCACATCGACTGTGGGGCGAGCCCACGTGCGCTCGAGCACGCTGTAGCCAGCCTCGCCCACCAGCTGCTTCGATCCCACTTCAGCCTTGCGATACTCCTCTTCGTCGAAGGGCAGGCTTCGCCATGCCGCCAGCTCTTCTTTGCTGGGAGCGACGACGTCGTCGTAAAAGCCGGGGATTAGGATGTGGCCGTTCTCGTCCTTAAGCCTGGCGATGATGTGCGCCAGCGAGACGAAAGGATTGGGGGCTGCGCCGCCATACATGCCGGAATGCAGATCGGTTTTCGCGCCGCGCACTTCAAGTTCGGTGTAGATCATGCCGCGCAGGCCGACGCAGAGTGTGGGAAGGCCCGGCGCAAAAAGTTCGGTATCGGAAACGAGCGCAAAGTCGGCTTTGAGATCTGCGGGCTTCGACGCCACGTAACTCGCAATTCCCTCCCCTCCAACTTCTTCTTCGCCTTCAAAGAGGACACGCACATTGAGCGGCAGCGAGTGGTTTGCAGCCATCAGGGATTCAAGTGCCTTGACCTGCGCCACCACCTGGCCTTTGTCGTCGACCGCGCCGCGCGCGTAGATATTGCCATTGCGCTCGGTGGGTTCAAACGGCGGCGAATGCCACTCGTCGAGCGGATCAGGCGGTTGCACATCATAATGTCCGTAAATCAGAACCGTGGGCTTTCCGGCGGCGTGCAGCCAGTCGGCATAGACCAGCGGATGACCCTTGGTTTCAATCATGCGGCCGTGCTCCATGCCGATGCGATTCAGTTCGGCGAGGAGCGTATCAGCGGCCTTCCGGCAATCGGCCTTATGTTCAGGTAAGGTGGAAATGGAAGGAATGCGCAGCAGGTCCTTGAGCTCATTTAGAAATCGCGGGTGGTTCTGGCGCGCGTAGGCAACGGCAGAAGATGACATGGAATCGCTCCCTTACAATGAATTCACAGTCAAAACAAGAGTATAGGCCTTCACCCAACGTACCGTTCACCCGATCCTGAAAAGAGGAGGGAGTCTTTTGGCGCAACAACGAGGAGCGCGCCGGCGCGCTGACTGGTTCCGTCTTTGTTCTGTTGTCTTCGTGCTGGCCCTCGCCGGATTGACCTCTGTTGCTCAGCCTCCTGCGCCTGCCGCAGGCGATTCTGCCGCTCAAATTTACGCCAGAAAGAACACCTTCGGGATCATCGGCGCGTATTCCTGGAATTCAAACCATATTCTGCTGGGCGAAGCCGAGCGGCGCATGCTCGTGAACATCGGCGTTGCCTACAGCAGGCGTCTTGTGCTCAATCGATTCGTCAACTGGCAGTACGATGGCGAATTGTTGCCGGTGTCGCTGGAAAGCGATCCGTTGACTTACTACGTCAATCAGGAGACATCACCCGTCCAGGGGACATACTCCGGCACGTTACCTGATTCACCTGTCACCTGCGCCCCGTTGTCGGCGGCGTATTCCTACACGATCGACAACGTGACCTACAGCGGCACCGAAACGTTCGGCTGCTCCGGCCGGCAATGGACGATTGGCGAAGCCATGTCTCCCGCTGGAATGCAGTGGAATTTTCTGCCGACACGCAAGGTCCAGCCGATTGTCGTTGGCCACGGCGGATACATGTACAGCACGCGGCCGATTCCGGTGGGGGGTGCCGGCAATTTTAACTTCACCTTCGACATTGGCGCGGGAATTGAGATCTTTCGTTCAAAAGGGCGCTCCATCCGCGCCGAATACCGCTACCATCACATCTCCAACCACGAAACCGCAGCCTTGAATCCCGGGATCGACAACGGGCTGTTGCAGGTCACCTATTGCTTCCGGCTCGGGCGGCGGTAGCTCTCAGTAGCGGCCCACCGCGGGATCGACCGCGCACGACCACGCGTCGATGCCGCCGCGCAGCGACTGCGCTTTGTCGAAGCCCTGGCGGCGCAGCCAGGCGGTCACATTCATGGAGCGGACGCCGTGATGGCAAACAATAATCAGCCGTTCGTCCGGGTTCAATTCCTCGTGCGCGCGACCCGGCACCTCGTTCATGGGTATGTGCACGCTTCCCTCGATGCGGGCCGCGGCGAACTCCCAGGGCTCGCGAACGTCAATGAATCGGGCGCCCTTTTCGGCCAGCAAACTGGCAGCGTCAGCGGGATCGATCTCGTATTCGAACATGACTGAAGTCTAGGTTGGTGCCCCGGGAAAGCCGCAATTCGCGTGCGCCGGCCAAGCCAAACCGTCAAACTGTCTTTGCCCGGCCAAAAAAGGTAAGCTTAAAGGTGAGCAGATTCAAACGTGCAGAACACTGTAAAAGTCTTGATCGCCGAAGACGAGCCCAATGCTTTGGCCGGCCTGGCCGAGCTGATCTCGGGATGGGGATACCGCACCGAGACTGCGCGCGATGGTGTCGAAGCCTGGGAAAAGGCTCTCAAGTTTGATCCGGCCATTGTGGTCACGGACTTGAAGATGCCGCGGCTCGATGGCATGGGCCTGCTGGCCAAGCTGGCCGAAGGCGGCCTGGGCCTGAGCAACAACATGGCCGTGGTCGTGCTCACAGCCATGGGCTCCATCCCCCTTGCCGTCGAGGCCATGAAGCTGGGAGCCTACGATTTCCTGCCCAAGCCCGTCGACGCCACCCGGCTGAAAACCATTCTGGCCAACGCCACCCGGCAGCGGGAGACGGCGATCGAGCTGGAAGTGGCGCGGCGACGCTTGCGCGAAACCGGCGTGCTGGGCGCCCTGGTGGGAAGCTCGCGGCAGATGCAGGAGATTTTTCGCCTGATTGAGCAGGTCGCCCCGTCTAATGTCCATGTGTTGATCACTGGTGAAAGCGGCACAGGCAAGGAATTGGTGGCACGCACGCTGCACGATTTGAGCCCGCGCAAGTCGCGGCCGTTCGTTGCGCTCAACTGCGCGGCCATTCCCGACACGCTCATTGAGAGCGAGATCTTCGGCCACGAAAAAGGCGCGTTCACTGGCGCGTTTGAGCGACGGGCCGGCTGCTTCGAGCTGGCTACCGGCGGCACTTTGTTGCTCGACGAAGTGGGTGAAATGCCGCACGGCACCCAAGCCAAGCTGCTGCGTGTGCTCGAGGAGCGCAAGCTTCGCCGCCTTGGCGCGCGAGCGGAACAGGATGTGGATGTGCGCGTGTTGGCGGCGACAAACCGGGATCCCCGGCACGCCGTCGCCGAGGGGCACCTTCGCGCCGACCTGTTCTACCGCCTGAATGTCTTCAACATCCACATGCCTCCGCTGCGCGAACACCTTGACGATCTTCCGGCCATGGTGGAGGCCATGGTGAGCGACATGAATCAGAAACACGGGCGCAGGGTCTCGGGCATCTCGCCCTCGATGCTGGAGAGGCTGCGAGCCCATAGTTGGCCCGGCAACGCGCGCGAATTGCGCAACACCGTGGAGCGCGCTGTGATTTTGTGCCCGGACGGCTCCGCGCTCGAAGCCGAGCATTTGCCTGCGGGATTCGGCAAGGATCCGACGACGGGAGCGTCGACCCGCGACGACAGCAGCATCTCGGTGCGAGTGGGAACAACGGTTGACGAGGCCGAGCGGCAATTGATCATGCGCACGCTTGAAGCTACAGGGCAAAACAAGACGCGCGCTGCCGAGATCCTGGGTGTGAGCCTCAAAACCCTGCACAACAAGCTCAGGGAATACAGCCGGATGCGGTCCGAACAGCCATCCTGACGACAACCTCTTCGATTCAATCACTTGCAGCATTTCCCGCCCCATTCAGATCTGGTTACACTTTGGCTCCATTCGCCGCGAAAACTGCGCCGAATATCGCGTTGCGTGAAAGAATTCTTGGTATACGCTTCGGCGGCGTGAAAGATCCCCGGGGAACCTGATAGTCCATGCGATTGAAGACCAAACTCGTGCTGGCCATAAGCGGCCTGGTGTTCCTGATCGCCGGGATCGTCTCGCTGGTCTACGTGCACCAGCTCGTCAAGACCGCGGTCCAGCAGAGCTACGAAGCCAACCACATGGTGGCCCAACAGGTCTGGTTCGCCCTTCAGCAGGCGCTTGAAACAGGACTGAAGGACCGCACGGTGGATCCCAATAATCCGAAGGAGCTCCGTGAGCTGGTTGCCGAAACCGTGCAAAGCGATCCCACGCTGCAAACCGTTCTGGTTTCGGTGATTCGTTATTCGTCGACTGTGTATGACGTGAACATCGGCGACAGCGCGGGCGTCACCATTCTGAGCTCAACTCCCGACAACGTAGGCAAACCACTGCCCTCGCGGCCAAACTACAACCAGTTGCTCAGGGCCAATCCGGCGCGAATGATGATGCAGGCCTTCGGCCGGCCTCAGGTATTCGACATCGTGGTGCCTCTTACCGGAGAGGACAACGGCAAGCTCTTCGCCACCGTCAACGTTGGAGTTCACACCTCGCTGTTGCGCGCTGTCTATCAACCTCTGCTTCGAAATGCCATCAAGCTCATGGCTCTGGCGCTGATTGTGGCGCTGTCCGCGGCCTTCCTGTTGAGCAACTTTGCCTTGGGCCCCTTGACCGAGATCAGCCGGCAACTGGATACCCTGGCAGCACAGGAGGGCGCTCCCGTCGAGGATGAAGCCGCGTCAAAACAGGATGTCGCCGCGCGCGTCTCCACCAAAATCGAAAAGATCGGGCAGCGCATGCGCAACGTGGAAGAGGTGTACTCGGCGTTGCGCGAGAATCTCGATCAGATTCTCGGCAACCTGCAGGATGGGATTCTACTTTTCACCGAGGACAAGCGCGCGGTGCTGGTGTCGGATGCGGCGCGGCGATTTCTCCAGGTGGGCCGTGACGCTCTTCTGGGCCGGCACGCCAGTGAGATCTTTGATGATTCCACGCTCCTGGGCCGCACGCTGCGCGAGGCCATCGACTCCGGCACGACCCTGGTGAAGGAGGAGGTTCGCACCGAAAACGGGCGGCGCATTCAGGCTTCGGTCGATGTGATCTACGACGAGGAAACACGGCAGGGACTCGGGGCATTGGTCACGCTGCACGACCTGGAGATGGCGGCGGAGATTGAATCGGAGCTGGAGCTATCGCGCAGAATGGCGGCCATCGGCAGACTCACCTCCGGCGTAGGTCACGAGGTGAAGAATCCGATCAACGCGATTGTGGTCCATCTGGAACTGTTGAAGTCAAAGATCGGCGAAACCAACAGTCAGGCATCCAGGCACCTGGAGGTGATTGATGTCGAAATCCGGCGCCTGGACCGCGTGGTGCAGACGCTCGTCGATTTTTCGCGCCCGGTGGAGCTGCAGTTGCGCGAACAGGACCTGCGTAAGGTGATTCGCGATGTGCTGGCTTTGGCTGCGGACGAGTTGGAGACGCACCAGGTGACATTGATCAGCCACATGCCCGAGGAGCCGCTGATCGCGAACGTGGATGCCGATCTTCTGAAGCAGGCGATGCTCAACGTCATCCAGAATGGCGCGCAGGCCATGCCCGAGGGCGGCAAACTCGAGATTGTCCTGGAAGAGGAGCGCAATCACGGCGAAGACCTTCCCTTGCTCGCGTTGTCAAACGGGGGAACCGGTGAAAGAGCGGTTCATGCCGCCCCCACCGCCGCCGTGCTGCGCATTGCGGATGAAGGACCAGGGATTCCCGAAGAGATCCGGGAAAAGATCTTCGATCTCTATTTCACGACCAAGACGGGCGGCAGCGGCATTGGCCTCGCCATGACCTACCGCATCCTGCAGTTGCACCATGGGAGCATAGACGTACAATCGAGGCAGGGCCGTGGTTCGGAGTTCCGGCTGCGAATTCCGCTCGCCGCCACGGATCGGGGTCGCCGGTATCCGCAACCGGCGAGTTTAGAGGAAAAGGGGTCAGGGAGATGAAGTCGCATGCAAAATGCGCTTCGTGGCTATTGCCCTTGTTGATCACGGGCTGCGGTCATCTGCCCTTTCACCATGCCTTGCCCGCGCAGCCTGCGGGGTTCGCGCCGCCTCTTGAACCATCACTTCCCGTGGCGCTTGCCATCATCGAGTTGCCACCCGCAGAGATCGTGCTGCCGGCCAGGCCCATTTACAACTTGCCGCCTGAGCCGATTAACCCGCCCATCAGGCACAGGAGGCAGAAGCCCGTGGAGGTCACGGCACAGGAAGGCACGACCAACGCTGAGGTGAGCGCCATTGCTGGACCGCTTTCATCAGGAGACCCCGCCAATGTCCGCCAGCAGACCGGGGACTCGATTGCCTCAATCGAGCGTGAATTGAACGGCATCAATCGCAATCTCAGCGACCCTGAGCGGAAAACAGCTGATCAGATTCGCGAGTACCTGAAACAGGCGAAAGACGCTCTCGCCTCAGGCGACGTGGAAGGAGCGCACACCCTGGCCGGCAAGGCCCAGGTCCTCCTCGCCGGACTCTCGCAATAGAGTCAGGGCTTTCGGTATTTCTCTTAAAGCTCACCCCAGCTCAACTTGCTGCGCAGCGCTTCAAAGAAGCCGGTGTCACCAAGGCGAACGAGCTTGACTTTGTATTTTGAACGGCAGCACCGCACCTCGTCGCCGAGGTGGAGTTCCAGGCCCTGCTGGCCATCAATCGTCAGCAAGGCGACGTTGGGTACTCCCTCAATGCGCACAATGAGGGATGCATCGCCGCGCACCACAATGGGGCGCAGCGTGAGTAGATGCGGGCAGATGGGCGTCACCACCATGGCATCCACGTCCGGCGTGAGGATGGGACCGTTGGCTGCGAGCGTGTAGGCCGTCGACCCGGTGGGAGTAGAAACGATCACGCCATCCGCGCGGAAGCGGGCCACGCTCCTGCCGTCCAGCTCAACCGCAAACTCGCCCATGCGCGCAATATCGCCTTTGGAGACGACGATCTCGTTCAGCGCTTCAAAGCTGGTGATCTCGGCGCCATCTCGCCAGAGTATGGCGTGGAGCATTGCGCGCTCGTCCAGGCTGTGGCAGCCGGCGCACCAGTTCTCCAGCGTGGCATAAAGATCGGCCAGGCGAACTTCCGTAAGGAAACCGAGAAAGCCGAGGTTCACGCTCAGGATGGGCGTGCCGACCGTGGCGAAAATGCGTGCAGCAGCGAGCAGAGTGCCGTCGCCGCCGAGAACAATCACGAGGCCCGGGCACTCCTTCGGCAGGTCAGCGCGGTCGATGGATGGCGCGGACGCGGTATAGCCGGCGCCTTCACGGTCGAGCACTGGCTCGTAGCCATGCTGGCGCAACCACGCGATGAGTTCCGGCAAAAGTCGCTTCAGCTCTTCGCGGTGCGGTTTGCAAACGATCGCGACGCAGGGCATGCGGATTCAGTGTAATGGATCGGGCTTGGCCGAGCCCCGTTCATTCGCTGTTGCGAACCAGCGCCGCCGACGCCGTTAGCTCCGCTTCGCGTATAGCAAAAACTCGCGGTTGCCCTCGGCGCCGGTGATCGGCGATGGAATGGTTTCGACGACATGCCAGCCCAGCTCGCGCACGCAATCAGCGACTTTGGCGATGGCCAGATCGTGCGCCAGGGGATCGCGCACGATGCCGCCCTTGCGCACATGCTCGCGACCGGCCTCAAACTGCGGTTTGACTAGAATCACAGCCTCGGCAAGCGCAGGAGCTGCGGCCAGGACGGCGGGAAGCACCAGCGTAGCCGAAATGAACGAGACATCCATGACGAGCAGAGTGTTTTCCTGGTTTTGAATTGGTTCTGTCAACGATCCCGGCTTCAGGAGCCGAGCATTGGTCCGCTCCATCAGGCGCACTCGTGGGTCGTTGCGCAGTTTCATATCGATCTGCCCGAAGCCCGTATCGACGGCGGTCACGTGCGCTGCCCCGTGTTGCAAAAGGCAATCGGTGAACCCACCCGTCGATGCGCCAACGTCGAGGCAAGCCCGGCCCGCAACTTCAAGCTGCCAATGTTCCAGGGCAGCCGCGAGCTTCAGCCCGCCACGGCTGACGTAGGGCATCTCCTCGCCCAGCAAACGAATTGGCGAATCCATCGGAACCGCGGTGCCAGGCTTGTCGATTTTCTGCTCGCGCACCAGTACGCGGCCCGCAAGAATCAGAGCGCGGGCACGCTCACGGCTGGATGCAAGGCCGCGCTCAACCAGCAGCAAGTCAAGACGTGTTTTTGTGGGCTTCGTCCCCGGCGGCTGCTTCGATAGAGTTGGAATGTTCCCGTCTTCCGACCCTTCGCGCTGCGCCTTTGCCGCATTGGTCATTGGCCACGCCGCTCCTCAAAAACAATCAAAGGTGCGCTTCCGCAGCGGGGCCAAAAGCCCGGCCCGTTGCGGGAAGTTACCCTTCGTGTCTTTCCATGGCTCGATCCGCGAGGCGAGCAGGCAGATCGCGCTCAGGCATTAAGGCAACGTTTGACAATTTGCCAGGCTGTAGTTCGCGCCGTATGTGGAAACCATCAGTGATGGCGGCAGATTGCACGGCTGCCCGTAGCCTGGAACGCGGCTGGTGAAGTTTGGGTTGCCGCTGGAACCGTTCTGCGAGGTGACCCGCATATCCACGACATTGCCTTCCACCAGCACCGTGGTGTCGATCAGGTCTGTGACGGTCGGCGTGGACTCAATGACGGTGATGTAAGGGCTATCGGGCGAGGCCGCGTAGATCTTCGAGAACTCGGAATTCTGCGTCGAGGCGATGGTGCGCGGATGGCCTTCGACGGTCAGCGTCTTCTCGACCGTGTGCGTGGATAGATTCACGACCGTGACCGTGCCGTTTTGCGCGCCATCGTTTTGATTCGCGGTGTAGGCCTTGCTTCCGTCGTAGAGAACCGCGACGTCGGCCGGATTGGGGGTCGCAGTATTCCCCACCGGAATCGTATAAGTCGTTCCGAAGGTCGCGCTGTCGTTGCCGTACTCATCGAGGCTCACATCAATCACGCTGATCGAGCCACCATCATAGTTCGCCACCACGAGCTGTTGCGTTGCCTGGTTGTACACGGCGGAAATCGGGCCGGCGATCGCCGCCATGCCGGCAGTTCCATTGGGCGGCGTGATTCCGGTGGCTGTCACTGCGCTCGTTGAGAGCGGCAGCGTGGGATGGCAATGGACGGTCTGCCCGTTCTGGTTGACGAACGGCGTGCAGGCGTCGAGCGAGTTCTCGTTGCTGTTGATGACCGAGATTGTGTCGTCACCGCGGTTCAACACAAAGAACCGTTGCTGATCGGACGTTTCTACCGCGTAAACGGGGCATTTGCCAACCGGGATCACCGGATCGACCGTATTGCTGGAGATCTCAACCGGTGTGACGACACCGGCCGGCGCCGTCCTGGGCGAGAGATTGCACTGAATCTGCCCGGCGGGCGAATCCGGGACGTTCTGGCTGAGGATGTATTCGCGCTGGCCGGTCAGCGTTGCGGATCCGGTGGCAAACACTGGCATGGTGGCGGCATTCGCGACCGACCCAATGGGAACCGCAAGCTTGAACGCCTGCGGGGATCCTTGGAAGAGGTCGACTCCGTTGCCGGTAAGGTCGGTGACCCACAACCCCGAAGATGGCGCCATGATGTTGATTGGTGCCGACCCCGTCGGCAGCGTGGATTCTGAAACTTCCTTGGCTTGCAGGGAGGTGGTGATGGCGAAATTCGACAATGTGCCATCGCTGTTGATCGTGTACCCGGTCGCACCAAGCTCGTCCAGCGTGAATACTTTTGGACCCGGGCCAATCGGCGCCTCGGTCATGATCGTGTCGCCCGAATAATCGATGATGGTAACGACGCCGGCAGTTGTCGGCGACGGGGCCGAAATCACGATCACGTACGACGTCGGCTGGGCCGGTGGGCCGCTGGTGTTTACCGGCGTAACCACCGGTCTGTAGTTGTCTCCGCAACCGCCGATCAGGACCGCGATCGCAAGGGCTACGCCTGCCTCGGCGAGCAACACACGCGCCTGGCCTGGAATCGTCTGAAAAAGCCTCATCCCTAATCTTTCCTGCTTACTTTGAGATTGTAAATCAACCGGGCGGAGCCATCCGTGTCCGTCACTTCTCCGCTTTCGGACGCGCGGCGATGCAATATGTCATCGCTCCGGCCTTTGCGGGCCTTGGATCTTTTATTGCGGCGGAGGCGGATCACGAATTTCCAGAAGGGATACGATGAAGCGTGGCTCAAGAAAAGCTGGCCTGGCAATCGAAGCTGGTGTTGCTTGCAGTGCTGCCTTTCGCGGCTGTGCATGTGGTGCTGGCCTGCCACGAGTGGATGCCGGAGTCGGTAGCAGTTGCAATCTGGACAACCGGGCTCAGCGTTTTGCTGGGACTGGTGACCTGGCGGGTACACGCCGCAACCGCTGCGGCTGCCTTTACCGGCGCGGCGATCACAGCAAGCCTCATGTTTTCCACCGTCGCGTTTCCCTACGAGCCCTGGCACACGGCGCTCATCCCGATCCTGGCCGTCTCGCTGCTCGCCTTCATTGCCACGCGGGTAGGCAGGGCGAAAAAAGAGAGCCTCGGCACAGCCGAAAGGCGCAAAGGGCGCTCTGCGTCGCAGGTGGCGGCGAATCTCGGGTTCGCAACGCTGGTTTCGAGCGGACCGGTCCAGTTCTGGCTGATGGATTGCCCATGGCTTGACCGCGCGGCCCATGCGCGCGTGCCGCTGTTCGTTCTGGCGCTGGCCGCATTGGCTGAGGCCGCCGCGGATACGGTTTCGTCAGAGATCGGGCAAGTGTTCGGCGGCCGGCCCCGCATGATTACGACGTTTCGCGCGGCTGCGCCCGGCCGCGATGGCGCGATCACTGTAACGGGCACGCTGGCCGGCGTCATTGCAGCAGGTGTGGTTGCGTCTTCGGGAGCATGGGCGCTCCGTGGCGACCGGAACTTGTTTGTCGTCGCCTGCGCCGGGGCGGTCTTCGGCCTCTTCTTCGATAGCTGGCTTGGCGCAACGCTGGAGCAATGGGGCTGGCTGAACAACAACGCCGTCAACTTCCTCTCGACAGCAAGCGCGGCGGGACTTGCGCTCCTCCTGCTCCAATTCGTGCCTTTTCCGATGGCCGGGTAGCCGGCTCAGCTTTGGGCCACCTGCGAGAATACGCTAAAGCACAAAGGGAATGAGTGCCTTTACCCGCTCCTTATAACTTGCATAGGCTGCTCCGAAGTGGCCGGTCAGAATTCTCTCTTCCTGGCGAAGCTTGAACCAGGTTCCGAGGAGGCTGGCAATAAAGAGGATGATCCCCAATCCGGTGCCATACCAGTCCACCGTACCCAAAAACATCAGGATGAGACCGCTGTACATCGGGTGGCGCACAAAAGCATAAGGGCCGCTCTGGATCAGTTCATGATTTTCCTGGAAACTTGGATACAGGTTCCAGTTCTTGCCGAGTGTGATGCGTCCCCACAGTGCAACGATGAGGCCCGCTAACGCCAACAGATCCGCGCCGAAGCAGGCGAGAGGTGTGTGCGGCAGAATCGTCCAGGTCACATAATGAGGCAGATGATCGTCATTCCTCAGAAGCAGGAACAGCACAACGATCACGGCAAAGACAAGCCAACTCCAGTTCCACCCCCGATCGGACTCGACCCTGCGGCTGGCCGAAAATGCGGCGCAAATCATGTAGACGAACAGGACCGTCCAGCACAGCGCGATAAACAGTCCGGTGAGGGCGCTCATCGCGATTCATGTCCCGTGCGTGCCGAGAGGCAAATGGCCCAGCACTGCTGACTCCTCGTCATCCTGGCTCCTTTTCAATGCAGATGCAGCCGCCAGAACGTGTAGCTGAGGATCTCGTGCGCGATGCGTTCGGCCTCAAGCGTCCTGTCTTCGACTGCGGGGCTGGGCCGCGGCGAGGTGAGCACGTCGAGACCCTCAGCGGAGCAGATGGCATGAATGCGAAACATGTGTGTGGCGTCGCTGACGATCACCAGTCGATGCAAACCGTTCACCTGCGCCAGCACGGCGATGCGGCGCGCAGACTCTTCTGTGTTGCGACTCTCGGTTTCCGCAATAATGTCCTGCTCGGGAACGCCCTTGCTGATCAGGTAGTCGGCCCCCACTGAGCCCTCGTTGTACTGGTCGCCGCCCGGGCCGCCCAAAGTGATAATCAACGGCGCTAAGCCGCGGTGGTAGAGCACAAGCGCATGATCGAGGCGCGCGCGGTAGACCGGCGAGGGCCTGCCATCGTACTCCGCCGCGCCCAGAACGCCGATAGCATCGGCCGGCGCCGCCTGGTCTTGCAGGGCATAAAGCTGGATCTGCTCATAGACCCGGTAGCACCAGACAGCAGCGCCTACCAGCAGTGCCGAAACCAGCGAAAGAACCAGGATCAGGGCCAGCTTGCGGCGTTTCGGCTTGGATTCGGCAGACATTCGTGCAGCGGTTCAGGCGTCTTTCCAAGTTTGTAGTTCGCAGTTCTTAGTTTCGCACCGCGCGCCGGAACTCTTTTTCCTGGTCCCTGTTCCTTAATCCCTGTTCCCTGTTTTCCTCACCTCTGCAGCACCATGACAATTTCATGCGTGGGAATGGCGCCTTCGCGCAGGATCTCCCAGCGGCCCGAACCAAGCGTGAGATCGACGATGGTTGTGGGCTGCGTCCGTCCCGTCGGCCCGCCGTCAATGATGAGCGGAATCCGGTCGCCAATCTGGTCACGGACAGCCGCGGCGTTGGTGCACTCTGAGGCGCCTTGCAGGTTGGCCGAGGTGGCCGTGATGGGCAGTCCGAGGCGCTCCACCACGGCGCGCGGGATGGCGGCATCAGGCACTCGAATGGCCACATTGCCGGTGTTGGCGGTGGAGCGGAGAGGCAGCTTGGTTCCGGCGCGGACAATGATGGTCAGCGGGCCGGGCCAGAAGCGATCGGCCAGCTTGTCAAGCATGGGATCGGTGTCGCGCGCGAGGCTATAGGCCTGGGCCAGGCTCGAGATGAGCAACGAAAGCGGCTTGTGCTTCTGCCGGGTCTTGATCTGGTAGATCTGTTCCACGGCGTACAGATTCACCGGGTCCACGGCCAGCCCGTAATAGGTGTCGGTAGGCATGGCAACAACACCGCCTTTGCGCAGGCAGGAGACGATGTAATCGATCCGGTCCGGTTGGGGTTCATCGGGATGGACGCGCAATATCTCCGCGGACAAGGAGGCCTACCTTATTTCCCGAATAGAAAAAGAAGTCGCTACAAAGACGGAAACTATCACAGCACCTGCCTTGGTGCAAGTTTTCTGCGAGCTTCCAGCCGTTAGCTTCCAGCTGCAAGCTCGTTGTGCGGGCCAGCCTGCCTTGCTCATGCGGATGCAGAATGTACTTTCACCCCTCAACAAGTCGATATGCGCGAGAAGCTGGTGGCTATCGCAATTCCTGAGTCACTGTATCCCGAAAGTGCTACACCCAAGTCGACGCGACCCCAGGGAGCCGGGGTCCCCACGGACAGGTCTTCGTCCGTGGGGTCGAAGGCAGCGGCGACCTTGCACAGAATTCAAGAGGTCACAGCAACTCGGGAATTGCTGCAGTAGCTGGAAGCTGGCAGCTGCTCTTAGAATCGGCACAGTACTCAGAGGTTCGAAACCGATGCCGGTTCGCGTAATCGAAAGCAAGCAAAATGCGCGCTTGAAGGCGCTGCGCAAGGCGCTGGCCGGCACGGGGCGCGGGGCCGCCAAGCTCGTCGGTATCGAAGGGCCGCACTTGCTCGAAGAAGCGCTGCGCGCAAGGTTGCGCGTGGCGGCGGTGTTCGTCGCGCAAGGAAGCGAGGGGCTGATTGAAGCGATCCACCTGCCGCCGGAGATCGAGATCCTGTGGCTGCCGAAAAAGCTGCTCGATGCGGCGCTTGCCACCGAGACACCCCAGCCCGTGGCGGCCCTAGTCGAGCCTCCTGAATGGCAGTGGGACCACGTGCTCGGAGTTCGCAAAAGGACGCCGCTGGTCCTCGTCCTCGCCGGCCTTCAGGATCCCGGAAACCTGGGCACGATCTTCCGCTCGGCCGAGGCATTCGGCGTAACCGGCGTGGTGAGCCTTCCGGGAACGGTGAGCGCGTGGAACTCGAAGGCGGTGCGCGCGTCAGCGGGGAGCGTGTTTCGCCTGCCGCTGATGACGGCGAATGAGAAGGATTGCTTTGAGAGGCTGCGCGAGGCTGGCGTGAGGGTCCTCGCGACGACTTCTCACGCGGCCCAGCCCGCCAATCTCGTTGACATGGCCGGTCCCATCGCTCTTGTGATTGGCAACGAGGGCAACGGCGTTGCCGACGATCTGATAGCGAGGGCCGATGCCAAGGTCACGATACCCTGCCCGGGCCCGGTGGAGAGTCTGAACGCAGCCGTCGCAGCGAGTGTGCTGCTGTATGAAGCGGCGCGGCAACGAGGGTTGCCCCATCCTTTCTCCGGCACGGTTCGCCGTGAAGGCAAAAGAGTGGGAAAGCATATGGTGGCGGTGTCGGGTCATCGAGGAGCGCGGCGATGAGCCTGTTCGATGGATTGCCGACTGACCAATCACTTCACTCTTCCAAAGGTCCGCCCCACGCAGTGGCAATGGCGCCTCTGGCGGAGCGCATGCGGCCGCGCAGCCTGGATGAGCTGCTCGGGCAGGAGCATCTGGTCGGCCCCGGCAAGCCGCTTCGCGTGCAGATTGAGCGCGACGACGCGAGTTCCATGATCTTCTGGGGTCCGCCAGGCGTGGGCAAGACCACGCTGGCCAAGATCATCGCCGAAACTACCAAGGCCACCTTCATCGAATTCTCCGCGGTCACGAGCGGCATCAAGGAGATCAAGCAGGTGATGGCCGATGCGGCCAAAGCCGCCGAGTTCCACTCGCGCACCATTCTCTTCATTGATGAAATTCACCGCTTCAACAAGGCGCAGCAGGACGCGTTTCTGCCTTACGTGGAGCGCGGAACCATCCGGCTGATCGGCGCGACCACGGAGAATCCTTCGTTCGAGATCATCTCGGCGCTGCTCTCGCGATGCCGCGTGTATGTGCTGGAGCCGCTGAAGGAAGAGCAGATCGTGGCGCTGCTGAAGCGCGCGCTGGCCGACCGCGAACGCGGCCTCGGCGCGCAGGAGCTTGCTGCCGACGATGATGCGCTGGAGCTAATGGCCGGCTACTCCAGCGGCGACTGCCGCAACGCCTACAATACGCTGGAAGTGGCTGCGCAGCTGGCGACTGCCGATGGGACAAAGCACATCACGCGGGACACTGCGAAAGAAGCCATCCAGCAGCGCGTGCTCGTGTACGACAAGGCCGGCGAAGAGCACTTCAACCTGATCTCCGCGCTGCACAAGAGCGTGCGCAACTCCGATCCCGATGCCGCGCTCTACTGGCTGGGTCGCATGCTGGCGGGCGGCGAGGACCCGCTCTACCTTGCGCGCCGCATCGTGCGAATGGCCGTTGAAGACATCGGCCTGGCTGCTCCCGAGGCGCTGAATCTTTGCCTTTCGGCGAAGGAAACCTACGATTTTCTCGGCTCGCCGGAAGGCGAGCTGGCATTGGCCGAGGCGGTGGTGTATCTCGCGCTTGCGCCCAAATCGAATGCGGTGTACACGGCGTTTGGCGCGGTGCAGGAAGACATCGAGCGCACGCGCCAGGAGCCGGTGCCGCTGCACCTGCGCAACGCGCCCACGCGCCTGATGAAGGAACTCGGCTACGCCGAAGGCTATCGCTACGCACACGACGAAGAGAACAAAGTGGCCGACATGGACTGCCTGCCGGATTCGCTGAAAGGCCGCGCCTGGTACCAACCCACTCAGGAGGGGCGCGAAAAGCAGTTGGCGCAAAGGCTGGAAGAGATCAGGAAGATCAGGACGGGGAAACGCGGCCGGTAGCAGAGTCAATTGAGCCCTGGCGATGACTCCTCAGCGTTCCCGCCTGCGCCTCGCTCAGTCTTCCCGTGTATTCGTGTTACCCCTCTTCGCGTCGCCGGTCTCTTTGTTTTCGTCGGTGCCGGTTGAATCGGCGGAATCGACAGTTCCCAGCGAATCATTCACCACGCCATCATCCTTCGTGTTTTCCTTTTGGCCGCCGGGCATCTCGTGCGTGGGCTTGGTTTTCGCGCTCATCGCATCTCCTCGCGAACTAGGATGCGGGATTTGCGATTGGCGTTGGGCGCCGGCCGAGTGTGTCCCAAGTTGGTTCGTCACGCAACTCGTTCCCGTGGTCCCTTGTTCCCCTGTGTTTTCAGTCCGCGTACTTCACAGAGCAACCGTACGAGCGCGTGTACGAATGCTCCACTGGCTTGCCGGCCATGGCTTCGCTCAGCGCGTCATTCAGGTAGTTGTCTGCGCCCTTGATGTCGCTGACATCGGGCGTGGGCCGGTTGTCGATAGCGCCTTCGTAGATCAGCTTGCCCTCGGGATCGATGACGTACATCTCCGGCGTGGTCTTGGCGCCAAACAGGTGTCCGAGCCTTCCCTGCGGATCCATGAGAACGGCGGTGGGATCGGCGTGCATCTTCGCCAGATACTCGTTCTCCTCGGCATCAGTCACGTAGCCCTGCTGTCCCTGCGCCGAAGAGATGACCGTGAACCACACAACGCCCTTTTCGGTCCACTCCTTTTGCAGGGACTGCATGTTGCCGCTCACGTAATGCTTTCTTGTGTAGGGGCAGCCTTGGTTGTGCCACTCCAACACCACGTACTTGCCGCGGTACTCGTTCAGCGTGTGCGTTCGCCCTTGCGAGTCGGTCGCGGTAAAGTTCGGGCTTGGAGAGCCCACCACAGCCTGGGCGGGAGTCAAGGCGGGGACGAGTAAGGCCGCAAGCGCGGCGACACTTGCGAGAAAGGGTATGGACTTCATCCGCGTGAACCTCCTGGGGGGAATTCCGAAGAACTACCGGCTCGACTTCCGGGGGGCCCGTCTCGAGCTTATGGTTGGTTGGACGAATCACCGCTGGCCTGAGTTGTGCGCTGCGGCAGTTTTGACAGTGCATTCATGACGATTCCGGGCGTAAGCACCTGCGGCAGAAGCTCGGGATCGCTTTGGCCGGGCGTGTAAAGCGCGTAAACGGGTACGCCGCTGCGGCCCAGCGCTGCCAATGTCTCGGTGATCGCTGGATCCTGCCGCGTCCAGTCGGCCTTGAGCAGCACGACATGCGCGGCCTGAAATGCTTGTATTACTTGCGGTTGATCCAGTGCGATTCGCTCATTCACCTGGCAACTCAGGCACCAGCTCGCGGTAAAGTCCACAAATACTGGCTGCCCGGCTGCGAGTGCGTGCTGCACAGCATCGGCCGACCAGGGCTGCCACGTAGCCTGCGCAGCAGGAGAGGCCGCCGGCATTGCGGCTTCGGCTGCCGTTCCCAGCTTCTTCGGCGCGGCCACCGAGACAAACACGAATCCTGCAAGAATGACGACCGCAACCGCAGTCGACCAACGCTTAGCCGGCCATCGGCCCAGGAACCACCCCGCAACGGCAAGCAGCAGAAAGCTCGAAAGCAGCACCGCCAGCAGCGCGGCGCCATAAGCCTGCGCCACGACCCATGTAAGCCAGATGACGGTGCCGAACATGAAGAGCGAAACGGCCTGCTTCAGCACGTCCATCCATACGCCGGGCCTCGGCAGCAGGCGAGTCCATGCAGGCTGCAGCGTGAGCGCCACGTAGGGCCCGGCGAGGCCGAGCGCGAGCGCCGTGAACACGGCGAAAGTGACAGCGGCAGGTTGTGCGAGCGCGTAGCCGATGGCCGCTCCCATAAACGGCGCTGTGCACGGCGTGGCCACGACGACGGCCAGAACTCCGGTGAAGAAGCTGCCCGCGTAGCCTTGTTTGGCCGCGAGCGATCCGCCTGCGCTGGAGAGCGAAAGGCCGATTTCAAATTGTCCGGCGAGCGAAAGGCCGAGAAGGAAGAAAAGCCCACTCAGCAGAAACAGGAAAACCGGTGACTGGAACTGAAATCCCCAGCCCAGCGTGGCTCCGGCGGCGCGAAGGCCCAGCAGCGCGGCCACCAATACCCAAAACGAAACGAGAATACCGACGGCATATACCAGCCCGTGCGCGCAAAGCTCGCGGCGTCCCTCGGTCCCTGACCGGCAAAGCGCCAAGCCCTTCAAAAACAGCACGGGAAACACGCACGGCATGAGGTTGAGTAGAAGGCCGCCGAGAAAAGCAAGTCCCACGATGCGCGCGAGGGTTACCAGCGAAACGGCCGGTACCGGCGGCGGAGCGGCTACGGTTCCCGGAGTCGCCGCGATCTCATAGTTGCGGCCGCCGGAGAGCTCGAGCACTCCTTTCAACTGCGTCGGACTCGCCGTGAGGTTCGGATCCTTCTTGAGTTCGAGAACCAGTCCAGCCGACGTGGGCGTGACAGTTTGTGGCGCTGGATTGTTGAGAATGTTCTGGTCTTCAGGAAAAAATTCAGCTTTCTTTTCGCGCCGGCCTGTGGAGACGGCGAGACGAAAGCCGCTTTCAGTCGGCTGGAAGACGGCGCTGTCTGCGGCTGGAAGCGGTTGCGGCAGATTGTTGGCGAGCCGGTCCCAAAGCGCTTGATCGGGGCCGGAAACCGCGGCCGGCATAGGCGCCGCGTGAAGCAACTGCACGTTCTCGTCGAGCTCCGCCTTCCCCGGAATGCACACTTCGCGGCAAACGAGCCAGTCGACCTTGGCGTGCAGAGCGGCGGGGCCTTGTTTCGCACTGTCGGCAACCTGAAAGCTGAACGGAAACAGCACTTCATTTTCGTAGCCAAAGTCCATCAACGGGCCAAGGGGCAGCCGCGTTGGTGGAGGGAACTGCAGCGAACTGGCAGTCACGCCATCGGGCAGTGTCCAGTGAATGTGCGGCGGCTCGCCTGAGTCCCCTGCGTTCTGCCAATAAACGTGCCAGCCCGGCTCAAGCTTGAAGTACAAGCCGGCCTGGTTTGTGCCGCCGGGGTAAAGCTGATCATGAGGAATGACCAGCTCCACGTGCAGATGCGCCTCGTCGGCGGAGTTGGATGCGGCGACCGCAGGCAGGCCCGCGACAAGTAAAAGCATCAATCCGATGATGAATTGGTGACGGCGCATGAAGGCGGAACGCTGAACCCACTTCTTAGAACTCAGTGTACCGAACCGCGGTTACGAGGTGTCCGGGATCTACTGGCGCTTTTCGCGGTCCAGCATCGCTGCGTGACGCCGGAAGATACAGTCATTCTGCACCGCTTTGACGCCGGCAGCGCGGGCGCGAACCACGGCTTCGTCGTGGATCACTCCGTCCTGCAGCCAGAGATAAGGAATCTTCAGCCGGATCACATCGTCAACAATCGGCGGCACGTGCTCTGAGGCACGAAAAACGTCAACGAGATCAATTCCACGGCCGGTCTGCTCGCGGGCAGCGGCTTCGGCTGTGTCGAGTGAGGCGTAACATGGACCGCCCAGCACCTCGTTGAGCACAGGGTTGACAGGAAAGATACGATACCCGTTTTGCGCAAGATAGCGCCCGATGTTGTAGCTGGCGCGATGCGGCTTGTCGCTCATGCCCACCACGGCAATGTTCTTTGCATTGTGCAGCACATCGTCGATAACCGCTGGATCGTTGCTCATAGTTCGTCAGCAGCCCGCTTCCGCAAACTGAACTTCCCCGCACCTCTCATCAGGGTAACGCCAAGTGTGCGCGAAATCACTGGGCCTTCGCCCGGTTCGGGCGTATCTTCACTTAGCTTATCCGACAGAATAGGGACTCCGGCGATGTCGCGTCAGCTGCTTCCGGGCACGGGGCTGCTGCGGTGCTTCCGGCCGCAAGACCCCAAGCCTGACCGGTTCCCTTCCCCTCTATCCCTGTCCCGAAACCCGAGGAGGGGTCGTCGAATGACGGCGAATTGGGAAGTGACAAATCTGCTTCGCTCTCGCACAAGCTCTTTCCGGCCTCTTTGCGTTGCCGCAGCATTTTGCATCTTATGCGCTCTGGTCACCGGCCCGGCGTCCGCTCCCTGCCAACCCAACAATCAGGCGCCCGCCAGCCTCACCAAAGCACCGCCCGATCCACTCGCGTGCAGCCGGCAGGTTGAAATCGTCGACGCGACAACTGACGCCATGGTGGCCGCGCTCAACCGGCGCGGCCTCGCGTACAAGGACAGGGGCGAACTCGATTGTGCAATTCAGGAATTCAACCGGGCCATCGAACTCATGCCTGAATCACCGGAACCGTTCAACAACCGCGGGCTCGTATTCCTGGAGAAGAGCGAGCTTGACCGCGCCATTGAGGACTTCAATCGCGCAATTTACCTGATGCCGGATTTAGCAGAGGCATTCAACAACCGCGGCAACGTGTACATCGCACAGAACGAGTTGGACCGCGCTATCGCGGATTACGACAAAGCTCTTGCTCTCAAACCGGATTTCGCCGCCGCATGGAACAATCGCGCCGCAGCATACGCCCGCAAAGGGGATGTTGCACGCGCCGTTCAGGACTATAACCAGGCCATTCGCTTCAAGCCAGACTTTGCCGTTGCGCATTTCGATCGTGGGGTCGCCTATATGCACATGGCCGACTACAAAAGTGCAATTGCGGAGTTTGACCAGGCCATCCGTTTCAATCCGAACTTCGCCGAAGCATTCAATAACAGGGGCTCAGCGTTGAACGCCACCGGCAAGCAAGACCAGGCGATCGAGAACTTCAACGAGGCCATTCGCCTGAAGCCGGACTACGTCGAGGCGTTTTTCAACCGCGCGGTGTCGTTCGTCAGCAAGGGTCAGCGCGAGCGCGCCATTCAAGACTTCAGTGATGCCATCCGCCTCAAGCCGGATTACCCTGAAGCCTTCAATAATCGCGGCATCGTGTACGCCGGCATGGGCCAACTCGACCGCGCCATTCAGGACTACGAAGAAGCCATCCGCCTCAAGCCGGACTACGCCATCGCTCAGCGTAATCGCGTCCGCGCGCTTGCGCAGAAAAGCGAGCGAAATCGCGCTGTCCAGACCCCCGGCGGAGCGGCCGGCCAGGAATAACCCGGCACAAGAATGTTCATTCTGCTTGAACGAGAGTCCATGTGCCGCCGGACTCCGGGCGCCATCGTTGCCCGTGCATGTCGAGCCATTCGCCGATCTGCTCGCCTGGCCTTGGATCCGAGCCAATCCGCAGAATGTTTCCGTCGAGGTCTTCGACCTGCATCTCCAGCGCCCATGCGTAGTTGGTCGGTGGGTTGCGAATCCTGGCTCCGGACAACTTGAGCTCTTCGTGCAGCCTGTCGACATCTTTTCCGTCGATCCACACCCAGCTGCCGGGATGCCCTTGATCGCCAGCGCTGAGGAAGAGGGAGGTTTTGCCTCTGCAGATCGACACGAAGGAGGCTTCTCCATCGGCCGGATATCCCCATTTGACCTTGAAGCCGAGCTTATCGACGTAATATCGAATGCTCGCCTCCACATCGGCGACGCGCAGAACGGGCGTTACACCGCCGAACTCAATCTTTTCCGGGACCGGCGCTTGTTCAGCGGACATCATGCACCTCACTCCAAATACAGGCGTGCCGCGAGACCGTACTACACGTCGATTTCATCATCCGCATTCGTCGACAGTGCAGTTCCCGCCACTTTGCGATCCACGGCGCTACACGTCCAGATCGTCAGCCGAACTGGCGCCATTTGCCGTGCCCCGGCGCTTGGCCAGCAGGTAGCCTTTCAGGAACGGTTCAAGGTATCCGTCAAGCACCTTGTCCACATCGCCAACCTCAACCTTGGTGCGATGATCCTTGGCCATGCGGTAGGGTTGAAGAACGTACGAGCGAATCTGCGAGCCGAAGTTGATGTCGAGCTTGGAGTCCTCAAGCTTTTTGCTCGCTGCCTGCTTCTTCTCGAGTTCATATTCGTAGAGGCGCGAGCGCATCATCTTCATCGCCTTGTCGCGGTTCTTGTGCTGACTGCGCTCGTTCTGGCACTGGACCACGATTCCAGTTGGAATATGCGTCATGCGCACGGCGGAGTCGGTGGTATTCACATGCTGGCCGCCTTTGCCGCCGGAGCGATACGTATCCACGCGCAGGTCTTCAGGCTTGATGTCGACATGGATGGTTTCGTCAATCTCCGGCGAAACGTAGACCGACGCGAACGACGTATGCCTGCGCTTGGCTGAGTCGAAGGGCGAGATGCGCACCAGCCGATGCACGCCGCTTTCGCCCGCGAGTTGCCCAAAGGCGTATTCGCCCATGATCGTGAAAGTCGCGGACTTGATGCCAGCTTCTTCGCCGTCCTGGTAATCGTTCATCTCGGTTTTAAATCCCTGCTGCTCGGCCCATCGCAGATACATGCGCAGCAGCATCTCGGCCCAGTCCTGGCTCTCGGTGCCGCCCGCGCCGGGATGCACCGTGACGATCGCGTTCAGCGGATCGGCTTCCCCGCCAAGCATGGTGCGCGCTTCCAGCTCTTCGCCGAACGCGCCGAGCGCTTTGACCTCGCGCTCCAGGTCGGCGAGCACATCCTCACCTTCGCGCGCCAGCTCGAAGTAGGTCTCGATGTCGCCGGTGCGTCGCACAAGCTGCTCATCGTCGGCGACGAGCGATTCAAGCCGCTTGCGCTCGCGCATCAGCGGTTGCGAGGCGGCCGGATCAGACCACAGCTTTGGGTCAGCAAGCCTGGTTTCAATTTCTGAGAGTTCCCTGCGCAGCCGCGCAGGGTCAAAGATACTCCCGCAGGTCGCGCACCTGGTTGCGCACGGGAGCGTAAGCGAATTCGAGATCGTTCAACGTCATGCTGCTCTTAAGACCTGGCTTTGGATTCAGATTCTGGCCGCAGGCCGCGCCTGAGCGACAGGCCCACAATCACCAATGCCAGTATGGCACACAACCACGCAAACACGTCGCCGTGCGCGGTGTAGAACGTGATGCCGTCGCGGAAGGCGAACTCGGCGGGCAGCGCGTCGACCTGGTGACGGGGAATGCTTTCGCGCACGCGGCCGTAGGGATCAATGGAGGCCGTAACGCCCGAATTGGTGTCGCGCAGCAGCCAGCGGCGATTCTCAATGGCACGCATGCGCGCCATGTTCAGGTGCTGCCACGGCGCGCTCGAATCGCCATACCATCCGTCGTCGCTGATGTTCACCAGGACCTCCGCGCCATTGCGCGCGAACTGCCGTACCTCGTCGGCAAACACCGCTTCGTAGCAGATGAAGATGCCGTAGCGATGGCTGCCGCCAGTCTGCGTGTCGAGAAGAAATGCATTGCGTTGGGTGCCCCGCGAAAATAACCCGACACGCCCCGTAAGCTTGTGGGCAAAGGTGAGCAGGTTCTGGAATGGAATGTACTCGCCGAATGGCACCAGGTGGATCTTGTCGTAGCGTCCGGCGAGCTCGCCGTCAGCGCCGAAAATCAGCGCCGAATTGTAATAGTGCCACTCCTGTGTGGGGCCGTCGTAGGTCCAGCCGATGCCGCCTACGATGACTGGAGCGTGCACTGCGCCGGCGATATTCACCAGCGCTTTTTGAAGCCGCGGGTCAGTCTGATCGAACGGCGCGGGCGATTCCGGCCAGACGATCAGATCGGGATAAGTGTGGTACGGCGGGCAGATAATTTCGCCCTTCGGCGCGCCGGATTGTGGAATCCCGGCAATGTAGCTCTTGCACTCTTCGCTCGCCAGACGCGTGAATTCAGCGATGTGCTGGTCCCATTCGGCGCCAGGCCAGTTGCTAGCTGCGCCCACATCGAGATTGGGCTGCACAAGGACGGCGGTTGTCGTCGCGTCTGTCCTCGGTGGTGCAACAAAGACGCCGCACTCCCCCGCAACCAGCAGAATGGCTCCGCAGGCTACCCAGGCCCAGCGGCCGGAAAACTTGCTGGCTGCCCGGCTCTCGACGAGCCATCCGCCGGCGAGCAGCGCGTTCGCAGTCATCAGAACGAAAGTGATTCCATAAACGCCAGTCCAAGGCGCCAGCTGGTTGACCAGCGCGTTGTCCACTTGTGAATAGCCAAGCTGGTCCCAGGGAACGCTGGTGATGCGGGCGGCCGCGAGATCGAGTCCCGTCCAAAGAAACGGCGCGAATGCAAGTGCCATGCGAACGGACCCGGTGGCGCGTTGCACCAGCGCCATGCCCAGGACCAATAAACCGAAGTAAAGCCCCAGCACAAGACTGAATCCGATTAGCAACAAAGTCGGCGCCATCGGCGGCATATCACCGTAATGCATCATCGTGGCGCGAATCCAGTAGCAGTTGCCCATGTACCACAGAAAGCCGCAGAGATAACCAATCAAGAAGGCGTCGCGCAGCGGGTGCGGCCGCACAGAGCGAGCGATCGAAAGCACCGCCCAGAGCAGCGGGACCAGCGCGAACCAGGCGAAGATCGATCGCCACGGCGGCAGCGGGCCGGCAAGTGGAAACGGCAACTCGAGCAATCCCGCGGAAAGAACTGCGGCGGCCCACGGCTTCCACGCCTGCGACTTCGAGCTCTGTTGCATACAGGGGCGAGTGTAAAACATCGGGGTGAGCTAGAATCGGTGCATGATCTTCGCGATCGTCGGAATGCGCATTCTGGAGCTGATGTTCTTCCTCGGCCTCATCGGGTCGGCGATCGTTGTTGTCATCAGCTTTCTCGAAGACGGAAAAGAGCTGTTCGGGAAGGAATAAACCGCGTTTTCCCTGGCGCGGGCGTTTACGCAATCCCCCAGCTCAATTGGCCTTGGAGATCATGGCCCAAAGCGAGCCCTGCTCGCGCTTCTTGCGAACGCAACCGTCTTTGTTTCACGCCTCCCATCGACCGAACATCCCACGGTGCATAGCCCGCCGAAGCCGCTCAAAAGAATTAACTTGCTCAGCGTCGCTGTTCTTTCATTGACACTCGTTTCATTTGCAAATAAACTCAGCGCAGAGCGGTGGTTTCGCTCTTTAGCTTTTACACCACCGGCTGCCTCGCCGGTTCCTCGCGATGGCCTCTACTCGAACGACCGTAGCTTCACCGAACGACCGCGTACGCCTGATCGTCGCCTCCTCGGTGATGCTCACGTTCATCTCCTTCTGGCGCGCTGCCGCCATCGTTCTCAATGACCTGGGTTCTTCGGCCTTTTACGCCGGCGGCATTGCCGAGCAGGCGGTGGGAGCGGCTGCGCCGTGGTTCATTCTCGGCATCATGCTGTTCAGCTTTGCGGTGCGCGCAGTCTACGTGGAGAGCTGCTCCATGTTCACGCGCGGCGGCGTGTACCGCGTGGTGAAGGAAGCGCTCGGCGGCGGCTTCGCCAAGCTCAGCGTCTCGGCGCTGATGTTCGACTACATCCTCACCGGCCCGATCTCCGGCGTGTCGGCCGGGCAATACATCACCGGCCTGATCAACGAGTTGCTGATGGTGGCCGATCATAGCCACTGGCTGCCGCCTGCCCTGATGACCACGCAAGGCCATCCCATTCAGTTCAACATGGATCACACTTCGGCGGTCTTTGCCGCCATTGTGACCATCTACTACTGGTGGCAGAACATCAAGGGCATTGAGGAGTCGAGCGACAAGGCGCTTCGCGTCATGCAGATCACCACGGTGATGGTGGTCATCCTGATGATCTGGGGCTGTTACTCAGTGGGCGTGCGCGGCGCGCAACTTCCCCCGTCACCCATCCCCTCGCACTTTCACTTCAGTCAGGACGCGCTTGGGTTCCTCAAAGGCACGGGACTACCGATCTTCGGCCTTTTCGGGGTTCTCATGGCCTTCGGCCACTCCATTCTGGCCATGAGCGGAGAAGAAACTCTCGCCCAGGTGAACCGCGAGATCGCGCACCCCAAGTTGAAAAACCTGAAGCGCGCGGCGATCGTCATCGCCATTTACAGCCTCATCTTCACCGGCGGCGCAACGCTTTTGGCCTCGATGCTGATTCCTACCGGGCCGCGGATCCACATTTACCAGGACAACCTGATCGCCGGACTCGCAATGTACATGGTCGGCCCGCTGTTCTGGCGCATCCTTTTCCGCATTTTTGTGGTGCTGGTTGGTTTTCTCATCCTCTCCGGTGCCATCAACACTTCGATCATCGGCTCGACTGGTGTGTTGATGCGCGTCGCCGAGGATGGCGTACTGACCGACTGGTTCCGCAGGCCCCACACCAAGTTCGGCACCAGCTATCGCATCGTGAACCTGGTCTTCGTTCTGCAGATGATCACGATCCTTGCCAGCCGCGGCAACATCATCATGCTGGGCGAGGCCTACGCCTTTGGCGTGATCTGGTCCTTCACTTTCAATAGCCTTTCCATTCTCGTCCTGCGCTGGAAATACTCCGGCGAGCGCGGCTGGAAGGTTCCTCCGAACATCCGCATCGGGAAGACCGAGATCCCCGTTGGCCTGCTGTCGGTCTTCATGGTTCTGTTCGCCACGGCAACCGTCAATCTGTTCACCAAGTCGGTGGCCACAATCAGCGGTATCGCGTTTGCCATTGTATTCTTCATCATCTTTACCGTCTCGGAGCGGATCAATCTGCGCAGGCATGCCCTCACCGCGCGCCAAATGCGCGATCACTTCCAGTTGGAGCACCAGGAAAGGGTGAGCCGCGAGTCCGTAGCTATCCGTCCGGGCGGCGTGATGGTGACCATGCGCGATTTCGACAACCCCTTCGCCCTGAAGTGGGTGCTGGCGCGCACCAGGACCGACGAGCGCGATGTCGTGGTGATCAGTGTGCGCATGATGGGCGTTGGTGGGCCGGAATACCTGAGCGCCGAGCAGCAGAGCTTCAGCGAGCACGAGCAGATGGTCTTCACCAAGGCCGTGGCCGTGGCGGAGAGCTTCGGCAAGAAAGTGTCGCTTCTGGTGGTTCCGGCGGGTGATGTGTTTGCGGCGCTGGCGCAAACCGCAAATTCGCTTGAAGTGGAGTCAGTCGTCTCCGGGCTCTCGACCTCGCTGAGCGCGGAGGAACAGGCGTTCCATATGGGGCAGGCCTGGGAAGCGCTGCCTGAGCCTAAGCGCCAGTTCAATTTCTGCGTCGTCTCTCCGAATGGGGACGTGAAGGTGTTTTACATCGGCCCGCATGCTCCGGCACTGAGCCCGGACGACGTGCAACTGGTGCACCGTCTCTGGCTCAACATGCGCCGCGATCCTTCTGTCGCCGACCTGCATCACAGCGACATTATCACCTACGCGCTCACGCGCCTGGCCGGCCAGTACGCACGCGAAAAGCAGGAAATCCTGCGCGACCTGCGCAATTGCCGGGCTGCGGGCTCTCCGGCAGCCATGCGGCTGGGACCCCAGGATACCCACGGTCCAGATGAGATCGCCCAATCGCCACGCGCCATCAAGCAGACGCGAGATCAATAAACCCTATTCCCTGGTCCCTATGTCCCTAGTCCCTATTCCATGCCTTCACGCTGCGTATTCATCCCCAGGTTTCCAACTCACCACCTTGACCCCAGGCTCGACCAGGGCCGCCAGTTGTTCCGGCGTGCCCGTAAGCGGCGGGAACGTTCCCCAGTGAATGGGCAAGACTGTTTTTGGCGCCAGCAGGCGGCAGGCCACGGCAGCTTCTTTAGGCCCCATGGTGTAATGGCCCCCGATGGGCAGCATGGCCACCTGCGGCGCGTAAAGTTCGCGAATCAACTGCATGTCGCCAAAGACCGCCGTGTCTCCGGCATGGTAGAGCACAGGCCCTCCATCGACGGCCATCACAAAGCCCGTGGCTACGCCGACGTAGTGCGCGCCCTTTTCGTCGGCTGCGGCCGCCGAGTGCTTGGCATCAACCATGGTCGCCGTCACGCTGCCGAGAGTGACTGACCCTCCTAAATTGAAGCCAATGGTTTCGGCCACACCCTTGCTCGCAATATAGTCAGCCAGCTCATAAATTGCGGCGACCGTGGAACCGTGTTTCTGGGCGACCGGCACGGCGTCGGAGATATGGTCGCCGTGGCCATGGGTCAGCAGAACGTAGTGGATCTTCGACGGCAACACAAAATTCTGCGGATATTTGGGATTGTGCGCGATAAACGGATCGATCAGGAGATTGGTTCCCTGGGCGGTTCGGACAAGCACGGTCGCATGCCCAAGCCAGGTAATGCGCGTTTGCGTTGAGCTCATTTTGTCTCCTTGGACTGCCGCTATCAGCTCTCGGCTTTTTGCTCTCAGCTTCAGCCAGCAGCTTTCAACGAACAGCTTCCAGCTTCCAACTCTAAGCTACCAATCGCAAGTGGAAAGCCTTGGGCGTTTGCGGCTGAAAGCTGAGAGCCGACCGCTGCCTCATGCAATTCCCTATTGACTCGATCGCCGTTTCCACGTACTCTCGTAGAAGGCGAATATATGGCGAAAGTAGAGACGCTCTTCCCCATCCTGCAGCCCTCCCCAATGGCCGGCTTCGCGCGCGTCGCAGCCGAAGCTCCGCTCGATTCAAGCGGCTGCCTCACCGAATATCGGCCGCTTGCCAGCCGCTCCATCCTGAACAAAACCACCTCAAACCGCGGCCTCCCATTCACCCACGCCATCAATCCCTATCGCGGTTGCGAGTTCGCTTGCCGCTATTGCTACGCGCGATATACCCACGGGTTTCTTGAACTTGCACCGGAAGACTTCGAGCGAAAGATTTACTTTAAGCAGAATGGCGCATGGCTTCTTGAGCAGGAGTTGGAGCGGTTGAAAGCGGGAACCGAAATCTCCATCGGGACTGCCACCGATCCCTACCAGCCCCTGGAGCGCAAACTGGCCATCACCCGGTCTCTACTCGAAGTATTCGCGCGCCACAGCGGATTCCGCCTGGGAATCGTGACCAAGTCCACCCTGGTCGAGCGCGACATCGACCTGCTGAAGCAGATCGCCCAGTCGAACCGGCTCACGATCCACCTGACCGTGACCACCATGGACGCAAAGCTGGCCCGCAAGCTCGAGCCGCGCGCTCCGCGTCCCGATCTGCGGATCCGTGCCGTCGTCCGCTTGCGCCAGGAAGGGCTGCGCGCCGGCGTGATGTGCTCCCCCCTGATGCCGGGAATCACTGACAGCCGCAGATCCATCAGCGAAGTGGCCAGGGCTGCCGCGGCCGCCGACGCCAGCTTCTTCACCGCCGGAGCACTGTTCCTGAAGCCGTGCTCGCTGCCCACATTCCTGGCATCGATACGCGAGCATTTTCCCAGCCTGCTCGCGTCCTACGAGCAGCGGTATTCCCGTAGCGCCTTCGTCTCCGCGGAGTACAGGCGCCACGTGACGGATCTCGTGGAATCCGTTCGCTGCGAGTACAAGCTAGGCCAGCGTCACACCTGGGAAGACCCAACCCCGGTTACCGAGCAGCAAAGCTCGGCCGTAGCATTACAACCATGGCTGCCGTTCGCCAGCTAGGTGGATTGGGGAAAAGCGCAGGTTCGCCAGCAGCTCTGGATCGAGGATCCTTTTCCCTCTGCTCCCTTGCTCCCTGTCTTTTTCACCGCGTCATGATGACTTCAGACACCGCGTCCTTGGCCAGGAATTGCCGGTGGCCGCCCCATCCGGCAAATAACCGCTCAATACTGCGGTTGGTAAACGCGCGCTGGATGGGTTGCTGCTCGGTGAGCTGCATCTCAACATCATCGGAAGGCGTCAGATGGTAGCGAAATCGCACCGTCTCATCGCCATGCGTGCTCGTATGAAATAAAGCGAGAACCTGACCGCCGGAATTCATCGATGCGTGCAGATGCGCGACCACCGGGGCGACAAATGCTTCAGGCAGATAGTCCAACTCAGTCCAGAGCAGGACGATGTCAAACATGCGCCCGGAGAAGGTGAGCGCCTGGTCCAGGAAACCTTCCACGTTCAAGATCGGCTTGTCCTCATCGTCTGTGCCGATTCGCCAATCCTGTCCATAAGCGTCATGAACCAGGTCGGCGAGAAACACACTATGGCCCAGGCTGGTGAGGTAATTGATGTTGTTGGGCGAGGTGTAGCCAGCGTCGATAATGCGCAGGCCCGGTTCGGCCTGCAATCGCTTGCGCAAGACCGCCCACGCGCCGGAGTGGCGCGGTATGCGGGGACCGCTGAGGCCCGGAGACGATGCAGCTGACCCGCTCTCCTGTTTCTTGTCGAACCAAAGGCGCACCACCCTGATTCCCTCTTTCGGCCAAACGCGTGGTCCCGTGGCCCAGCCGGCGTATTCCTATTCCTGCATCGTGATGCTGCTGTGTGGGGCGTTTGCGCCCTCATGGCTTTTTGAGGCGCCCTGCGTCAGGTCGACCTTGCCGCGAAACATGGCATTGTCTTCAATGGCGAGACGCAGCGCGCGGATATCGCCCTCGAGGTTGCACCCGGCACGCAGTTCCACGCGGCCGCTCGCCACCACATTCCCCTGCACCTTGCCCATGATGAGCACGTCTCGGGCAGTCAGGTCCGCCGCAACATTCGCATTGGGACCGATCGTCAGCCTGCATTCACCCAGGTTGACAATCCCTTCGACGCGGCCATCCAGGACCAGGTCCTCGCTGCCCTTCACTTCACCGCTGATCACAATCGTCTTGCCGATTCGCGCGGACGCATTATCCAGTGCCATAATCTCGATCCTTCCGTGGGGTCTTGGTTACCGCATTCCGAGAGACGTCCCCTCACACCGCAACTGCCGAGAGGCCCTGCCCGAACTATACGCAAAGCGCCCATGTTGCTTCAATTCGACTGCGTGAATCTGAACAGTTTTTCGCACCCGGCAAGGCACTCCCGCGGCAAGCCCGTCCGGACTGCCTGCTGCGAACCTGCGAAAGCCTTCCCGGCTAAACTAAACGATGTGCAGCCACATTTCCGCCTTCTCCTCCTGCTGGCATGGGCCATTCCTGCTGCGGGGCAGCCTGCCTCGGGAGTGGACCAGGATTTGACGCCCGCGCAAGGGCAGGCGCTGGTGGAAACAACGCTCGGCAATGAGCTGCGCGCGGCCCAGGACGCAAGTCACCTGATGCGTTATCGGCTGCGCAAGACGAGTCCGCGGCTCACCACGACCAAAGAAATCTGCGAAACCAGGGACGGCGATGTTGCCCGCCTCATCTCGACCAATGACGGGGCATTGAGCGCTGCCGACGAGCAAAAGGAAGTGGCGCGGCTCCAGGAACTGCTCGGCGACCCCGGCAGACAGCGCCGCCGCAAGCAGGCGGAGGACACAGACGCTGGCCGCGCACTGAAAGTGCTGCGCGCACTTCCCACAGCATTCGATTACCAATACTCGGGTTCGGCCGAAGGACCCGCCGGCAAAGTGGAGAGGTTCACCTTCCGGCCCAGGCCTAATTTTTCGCCTCCAGATTTGGAGACCCAGGTACTGACTTCCATGGCAGGCGAAATCTGGATCGATCCTGTGCACCAGCGCGTGCTTCGGCTGGAAGGCCATGTGCTGCAGGATGTGGACTTCGGGTGGGGAATCCTGGGAAGGCTGAATCACGGCGGCTGGATCGTCATTGAGCAGGCCGAAGTAGGCGGGGGTCAATGGCGGATCGTGCATTTCCAGATGGCCATGAGCGGGCGGGTCTTCTTCAAGTCCAGGACCTTCGACACCATGGAGGAAGAGACCCATTTTGAGCCCGTGCCCGCCGGCCTGGATTACCGCGCGGCGATTCAATCGCTGCTCGCCGGGCCGTGAAAAGCGCCCGTCGATCCCGATTGCACCGGCTTTAATAGACGAAGCGGCAACACCCCTCTCGGGATGCGCCGCCTCGCTTTTGTTATTTAGTTCGTCGTCGAATCGTCCGCCGAGGACTGCGCGTCAACTTCCCCTCTTGATCTCGATGAGCACCATAACGAGTGTGAACAGAGTGAGCGATTCGATGAATGCCAGACCGATGATCATGAACGTCATCAGGCCGGCGCGCGTCCCCGGGTTGCGTGCCAGCGCTTCGGTCGCCGAGCCGACAGCTCTGCCTTGTCCCAGGCCGCAGAGACCGGCCGCCAGGCCCATGGCCAGCCCCACGCCGATCGGAGCCAGGTTAGCCGGAGCCGAGCCGCCGTCTGCAAATACAGGCATGGCGAAGCACAGAGCCGCCAGCGCCATGAATACATTTTGAAGTTTCCGCATTAGTTCTCCTGCTTCCCTTGAATTTGGCCGCTAGTGGGTGGTTGAGGCTCACCGTGCTGGCCCCCTCACGCTTGCGACCGTCCGTTTGCCCGGAGCGGAAGCGCCCTCCGGCGGAAACTTGTTCTAAGCCGTTAGCTATAAGCCATTAGCTCTTAGCTTCTTTCGTTCGGTACCTATCGAATCCCACATCCGGGAGGCGATGTCGCTAGAACCTGAACCAAACAACTAAAAGCTAACGGCTTATAGCTAATGGCTGTCGTCTAATGCTCCTCTGACACCGCCAGTCCCAGATAGATCATCGACAGAAGCATAAAAACGTACGCCTGAATCAACGCCACCGCGAAGTGCAGACCCAGAAAGGCCGTCGGCACCAGAAGTGGGATCAGGGAGAAGAATGCCAAGGTCAGCATATCGCTGGCCAGCATGTTCGCATAAAGACGAATGGTGAGCGACATCATTCGGGCGAGATGGGAAACAATCTCGACCGGAAAGAGGAGCGGCGACATCCACCAGATCGGCCCGGCGAACTGCTTTGCATAGCCGATGGGCCCGTGCACGCGAAGGCCATGGTAGTTGTAGTAAAGAAACGTAAGCACAGCAATGCCCAGCGGCACTGAAGGATTGCCTGTCGGAGTCTCCACGCCCGGGAAACCGATCAGCAGACCGATCAGGTTGTTCAACACGATGAAGAGTCCGACGCACGTGACGAACGCCTGGAATCGCTCATAGCCGTGCCCGATCACCGATTCGGCCTGGCTTCCGGTGAACTCGTGAATCATTTCGGCCACCTGCTGGGCCGGATTGGGTTTCTCTACCGAGAGCGTGAGCCGTACGATGAGAAAGAAAACAATGAGGCCGAAGGCAACCATGAATTCCAAAGCGAAAGTGTTGTTGATCGGTGCGGCTGGATGAGCGGGATGAAGCCCCACGACCCGCATGGCGGCAGCCACCATGGGACCGAATAGTTGATTTAACAGGCGTGTGAGCGCGAGTGATTCCTGCATGAAAATTGCGTCTTTCCGTTCCGCTTGGATGAATCCAAAAGGACTGCGCGGGCATTCACTCCCGAAGCAGGCGAAGCGCCTCCCAGACAATGGACAAGACCGCAAGGGCCAAGCCGCAAAGGAGTGCCACACCAGAACCCCGGAAACATTTCAGGCTAACATAAATGGCAGCCCCAAAAACGATGAGCCGGACGAGAAAGAAGATCACAGCGACCATCGTCCCGCGTTGAACCTGCTTTTGGTCCATTTTGGCAACGATGAACCGGGCAAGCCTGCGCCATTCGAAGATGCTCGCGGCCGAAATCGCCGCGCCCGTGGCCATCATGGCGGCGTTACGCCAGCCCGAGCCGATCCACAGCGCCAACGCGGCAAGCCCACCCAGAATCACCGTGATCCGGATCGCTCTTTTCAGCAGCGATTCCAGATCCTTATCCGTCATGTCGGCAAATGGATGAATTTCGTCCATCATGATGGCGTGTTTGAGTCGCCCCTTCCGGCCCCGTTCCGGTTTTTGCCGCCCGCTCCCGAAGCGGATGTGAACACGATCGCCATCCTGATGACGCCGACAAGCCCGGCGACGATGCCGAAAACGGCGCCGGGGATCGAAATCCACGTCTGATGCAGCAATCGATCAAGCCCGATTCCGGCCACCCACCCGATGAAACCGGCACACGGCAGCACAAGCGCAATCTGGATCATCTTCTCGGCCTGGATCCACGCGCCCATCAAGCTGGGACCCCCGTCAGGCCCGCGTTTGGATTGCTGTGGCGAAAGCATGCCCGGCACGCCGTTCTGCGGCTTCTTCTCCGGAATAGGTTTGTTATAGGGCACTTTCGTGGTTATACACGGCGAGGGCAGTCTCACGCGAACCGGAACAGACGCGCCGGCATTGAGCGCCAGGTCTTCTCTATTTCAATCGGCTGTCACTTCGCAGGGGGTTCCGCTTCCTCGATGGCGAAGGTGGCAAAGACCGAAGCCCGGAACTCGACCCGCCGCGAGTTGATGGCGAGCTGCTGGCTCATGTTCGAATTGACACCCGCCATCATGACGGCGTCGCCCATTCCAAAGATGCTGCCACCCGCTGAGCCGGCAATGGCGCCGTTGTATCCGATCGAGCGATCGTTCTCACTCGCGCTCACAAGATGTCCGAGATGGACGCCGGACTTTGCGGCAATCTGTTCGGCAATTTTGCGCGCATCAGCCACGGCATCCGACGAAGCTTTTGCCTGCAGCGTGCTCGGATCTTCGACGATCCATTGAATCCATCCGCTCTCGTTGGCGCCGGCGCCGATGGCGGTGTTTAAGGCGCCGCTCGCCTGGTCCGGCTTGACGCGGATGATCCAGCTTTGCGTGACCGTGAACTGCCGGTGCTCGCGCTCTTCGTCGTGGATGGGATATTGCTGCAAATCGAACGGCGCAGTGTGCTGAAGAACCTGGCTGGTACTTTCAATCGCGGTCTTGGGAATGCCGGCTGCGGTAAGCGCATCCATGATGGCATTGGAGACTTCGGTGGCGTGGTCGTAGGCGGTTTTGGCGTCGGGCCCGAAGAGTTTGTAACCGACGCGCACCACGGCGAGGTCGGCATCGGCGGTTACCTGCGCCGTTCCGGTCACAGAAATCGTGCGCCGCTCCGTGCAGCACTGGTTACAAGCATTTGTGTTGCACTGGCCCCACGCGATGGAACCAAGGCCGGCGAGTACAACCAACAGTAAGGCAGAACGAGACGTATTGCGCATGACGCACTCCGATTTTCTTGGATTTGTTGCTGCCTACCCTTTTAGACCTGTTTCATGGCTTGTTTGTGCCCATTTTTCCACATTTATCTTGGCGGGCGACCGCGCGATGGCAATGGCGCAATCTGAACTGATGCAGATTCGCGAGCCGCTATACTGGCCATTAGGCCTTTGAGACATTCAGGAAAAGAGCTCGCATGGAGTTCGAATCAGAATTTGAGCGCAGTCTTTTCGAACTGCGCAGAAGCAAGCTTGAAGAGATCGTGAAGCTGGGCCAGGCGGTGTATCCCAATCGGTTCCCTGCCCGGCAGGAACAGACTGCGATCGCTTTGGAGGCGGTGCGCGCAAAGTGGGACCAGGCCACGGCCGAAGACCTCGAGCGTGAGCGGCCGCAGGTCGCCGTTGCCGGACGCATCATGGCCATTCGCCAGCAGGGCAAGGCCGGCTTCGCCACGCTGCAGCAGGAGGGCGCGCGGCTGCAGATCTACGTCCGGCTCGACGCGGTGGGCGAGCAGGCCTTTGCGCTTTATAAGCTGCTCGATCTCGGCGACCACATCGGCGTCACCGGCTATCTCTTCCGCACGCGCACCGGCGAGCTGACAGTGCACGTGGAGACGCTGACGTTTCTCTCAAAGGCCATGCTCTCGTTGCCGGAGAAATTTCATGGTCTTGCCGACGTGGAGCTGCGCTACCGCCAGCGCTACGTGGACTTGTTTACGAATCTCGACAGCCGCGAAGTCTTCGTGAAGCGCGCCAGGGTGCTCAAGGCGCTGCGCCAGTTCTTCGACGAGCGCGCGTACCTCGAAGTGGAAACCCCGATGATGCAGCCCATCGCCGGCGGCGCGGCGGCGCGGCCCTTTCGCACGCATCACAACGCGCTCGACATGGATCTGTTTCTGCGCATCGCACCCGAGCTCTACCTGAAGCGGCTGGTCGTCGGCGGCCTCGACCGCGTCTACGAGATCAACCGCAACTTCCGCAACGAGGGCGTGAGCACGCAGCACAATCCCGAGTTCACCATGCTCGAGTTCTACCAGGCCTATGCCAACTATCACGACCTGATGGACCTGACCGAAGAGCTGATCAAATTCGTGGCGATGGAAGTGAACGGAACGACGGTGACCACATTCAACGATGTGGAGATCGATCTGGGCAAGTGGCAACGCCTGACCATGCGGGAAGCGATCATCAAGTGGTGGCCGCAAGAGTTTGGCCCTGCTCCATCGTTAGTGGCCTTTGAGAACTCAGACAATCTCGAACAATTCCTTAACGCCTCCTTTCAGCACCTGCGTGCAAACTATCCATTAATCGAAACGCCAAGCAGCGAGGTGCAAGGCGTCAACCTCGAACGGCACCGGCAGCTCCGCAGCCTTCTTCTTCTCATTAATGCCCAGCGGATCCTACTTCACGGTGATCTGACAGAGATGGCGAATGTCGTCGTAGAGGCACTTGGTCTTCCTAGGGAAACTGCCAAGCTGCAGCGCCATCCCCAGTCGCTCGGAAAGACGATCGCAGGCATCTTCGAAGCAGTGGCCGAACGAAATCTCATCCAGCCAACGATCATTTACGAGTTTCCGACGGACGTCTCTCCGCTCTCGAAGCAGAAGCCCGGCGACCCCGAATGGGTGGAGCGCTTCGAGATCTACATCGGCGGCTTTGAAATCGGCAACGCCTTCAGCGAGCTGAACGATCCGGTCGAACAGCACAAGCGCTTCGAGGAGCAATTGGCCGAGCGTTTCCGCGGCGACGAAGAGGCCCACGCAATGGATGAAGACTACGTGCGCGCGCTGGCCTACGGCCTGCCGCCCACCGGCGGCGAAGGCATCGGCATCGATCGGCTGGTGATGCTGCTGACCGGCTCAAAATCGATTCGCGACGTGATCCTGTTTCCGCTGATGAGAAAGACAGGGAACGATGGAACAAGGGACCAAGGGAACGAGAAAGCGGAAGCTTCGAGCTAGCCCCGCGAACTCCGCTCAGGCATGGCTAGAAGCTAGCAGCTAGGAGCTGTTTCTTGAACATCCTCTTCATCGGCGACATCTTCGGCGGCGCGGGACGCAGAATCGTCCGCGAGCACATCGGCCATGTGCGCGAGGCGCACCAGGTCGACCTGACCATCGTCAATGTCGAAAATGCTGCCGGCGGCTTCGGCGTCACTCCGCAAATTGCCGAAGAGATCTTCGAGATGGGCGCCGACGTGCTCACCACCGGCAACCACGTGTGGGACAAGAAGGAGCTGATCGACTACCTCAACTCGGCCCCGCCTTTTACCCATGGGCGCGCGCGCCGCGTGCTGCGGCCAGCAAATTTTCCGCCGGGAACTCCCGGGTACGGGATCTACGAAGGCAAGTCCGCGGGCGGAGTCGACTACGCAGTCCTGCAACTGCAGGGCCGCGTCTTCATGACTCCGATTGACGACCCCTTTCGCACCGCCGACTCTTTCCTGGCCTCCGTCCGGGCCAGGGTCGTCGTGGTGGACTTCCACGCCGAGGCGACCAGTGAAAAGGTCGCGATGGGCTGGTACCTGGATGGGCGCGCCACTGCGGTTCTGGGCACGCACACTCACGTGCCCACGGCAGACGAACGCATTCTTCCCAACGGAACGGCCTTCCAGACCGACGTCGGCATGAGCGGCCCATATGACAGCATCATCGGCGTCGAAAAAGACCTCGTGCTGCGCAAGTTCCTGAGCGCCATGCCCGGTAAATTCGAGGCCGCCAAGGGAAATCCCCGGATGTGCGCCGCCCTGATCACGTGCGATCCCGCAACAGGCCGCGCCTCCGCCATCCAGCGCATCGCGCTCGGCGAATAAATCCCAACGAGCTCGGAATTCCGGCCAGACACACAAAAAAGGCAGCCCGCCAAAGCGAACTGCCCTGATTGATCCCAAAAGCATTGCGCCGGGCTGCCGTGATTCGAGCGGCCCGGCCCGTGTTTACATTCCCGGGCGATGCGCAGGTGAAGGCTTTACGGGGCGATGCGCAGGTCCCGTCTTTTGTGGCTGCTGAACGAATCCCTGGCCCAGCACGATTTGCGCCGAAGCCGTGGCGGAACCCGCAGCGGCTGCGGCCTTGGTGTAGGAGTCGTAGGTGCCGTCCAGCTCCATGCCGGGCAGATATTTGAGTTCGATACCGGCATCCGGGGACTCCTTGCAGGCAAGGGGTTCCTTCAGGTTCACGATAAAGTCAGCCTTGTGGTTGTCCTTCGCATCCTGCGTCACCGCAACATCAACTTCCGTGATCGCAGGCTCAATCGAAATCTTGTGGATGCGCGCCGGCGGACCGGTCAGCTCTTCACCCATTGCGTCCGTATCAGCCTTCGCGCCGTTCGCCGTGATGTAGTCCTGCGCTTCTTTCACTTTCAGCTCGGAAGGCGGCGGAGGAACAGCGTTGCATGCCACCGGGTTGTTGAGTTTTACCAAGTAATCCTTGGGCTTCACTGAGGCCGCGGTCGTCACCGAGATCTTCAGCGTCGTCGCGGGATCTGAAATCACAATGCCTGGAACCGGAGTCTGCTGGCCCTTCAACAACGCCCACAGCCCGTTGGCATCATCGGGATTGCCATTGGCCAGGATGTATTCCTTGTCTTCAAGGCCCAGTTGCTTGGGGTCGCCAGTGGTATAGGCGTGATGCGCAAGGTCCGCAGGCGTCGGCGCGGGGGCGACTGTGAAATTCGCCGGCGGGAACAGGGATGTCTGGGCCTGGGTCTTGATGGCGTTGATCTGCTGCGTGATCTGCGCATCGCTATCGAGAGTGCCGTGGTAGCGCTTGTACCAGTAATCGAGCTGCGGTTGGATTTGGGCCTTGTAATTCGGAGGCGCAAAGTCCCACGCACGAGCGTAGAACCAGATCGCCTTCACTTCGTCCTTGTCCGGACCCGGCTTGGCGTACGCCGTCGCAAGTTGCAGCGTGTCCTGAAGGCAAGGACCCACCTTCGCGCAGTCTTCCGGCGGATAAAGATTCAGCTCGGCGGTGTACTCCTTGATGGCGCCGGCATAGTCCTTCTTCGAAACCAGATCGTCAAACGCGATTGCCGAATCGAATATCGGGAATGCGCCGGCAGTCAGCTTCTTCCAGTCTGCGTCCGACATATCCGAAGGCTTTGGCGCCGACAGTCCCTTCTGGGCCAGCGCCGCTGCATCGTCGCAAGTCTGCGGATCGGTGCTCACACCCGACGCGTCGAGAGCCTTGCCGCATTGGCCCTTCTTTACGTAGACAGAGATCAAGATCGCCGTCATATCGTTCGGATCTATCTGCAACAGGCGGCTCGCCGCACTGAGGACCTTGTCCGGCTGGTTCGATTGCTGATAGCACTGAATCAGTTGATTGAGAACCGCCTTTTTCACCACGCTCTGTGGGTAGGTCTGCAAAAAGCTCTCGCCTGCCGAGCATTTTTGCGCCGGATCGGTCTGAGTACTGAAGTTCTGATAGGCATTGAATTCGGCCGGATCCTGAATGGTGATCTGACCGGAATCCTGAGCTCTGAGCGCGGGCGTGGAAACAAGGCTCATGCTTGCCAATGCCATCGCAGATGCAAAGACTAACTTCTTCATGCAATGCTCCTGAGAATTGCCGAAATGGAGAATTTGATTCATTCGCTCGCCCGCGAAATAGGCAACCGCTGCGCACGACGGTTGAGCGCCGGGGTGACGGTTACTACAATACCACGGCAACCAATACTGCGTAGAGGGATTATATAGAAAACCATGGTGCTCGTGACAAGCACGAATCTGCCGCTCACATCGGCCGTTCCACACCCCGGTAACGGAACCGCCCACGACTTTTCGCAAACGGTTCCGGCGCGTCCGATTTCATCTTGAACCAGCACGATCCCGGGCGATGAGCCGGCCTATTGCAGCAGTCGTACCAGTTCTACCTGCTCCGCCAGGAAGGCGTCATGGCCATGGTCGCTCTTCATCTCGCGGAAATCGGCATCGGCACCGGCCTGCCGGATGCTCTCCGCAAATCGCCGTACTTCCTCGCCGGGAAACAGCCAGTCGGAGGTGATGCCGACGAAGCTCAGCCGGGCTTTGATCCGGCTGAAGGCCTCCTGCGCTGAGGCGTACCCACGCAGCGGATCCCAGGTATCCATGGCGCGCAGGATCGCCAGGTAGGCGTTGGCATCGAAGCGTTCGATGAATCTCTGCCCCTGGTAGTCGAGGTAGCCGGCAATATCGAAACGCCCGCCGGTCAGGCCGCCGAGTTTGCCGTCCGCCGCCCAGGGATCTTCGCCGCTGCGGTTGGGATTACGGCCGAAGCGCTCGTCGAAGAGTGGAGCGGACTTGTAACTGATCATGGCGATCTGGCGGGCCAGGGCCAGGCCGCGGCGCGGCGGCCGCTGGGGCAGGTAGCGTCCCGCCGCCCAGTCCGGGTCGTGCTGGATGGCCTGCCGCTGCAGATGATTGAGAGCCAGCCCCATGGCAGAAAGCGGCGTAACACCGATGACGAGCGCTCGCTCTACGCGGTCGGGATGAAGGATGGCCCACTCCAGCGCCTGCATGCCGCCGATCGAGCCGCCCAGCACCAGCCGCAATTTGCGGATGCCCAGCGAGTCGAGCAGCCGCGCTTGCGCCATCACATTGTCGCGGACGCCTACTAGAGGAAAACCCGGCCCGTAAATTTCGCCAGTTTCAGGATTGACTGAGCCGGGCCCCGTGGAGCCGTAACAGGAGCCCAGCATATTAATGCAGATGACGAAGTCGCGCTCCAGCGACAGAACCGCGCCGGGAGCAAAAATCTCGGGCCACCAGGAGCCCACCAGGGCCGAGCCCGAAAGTGCGTGGCAAACCAATACGGCATTATCCCGCGCCGCATTCAGCCGGCCGTAGACGGCGTAATGCAGCGTAGGACACAGAAGCGAGCGGCCGCACTCCAGCGGCAGGGAGCCGTCCAGCACGAAGTCACCTTCGTATGTTGGCTCCACAATCCTCGATCCCGGCGGCGAGGCACCGCTGCTACTAAACGTATCGGTCATAGAATCAGCTTCTAGCTTCTAGCCTCTGGCTCCTAGCTTTTTGCCCCTGTCTTTTAGGCTTGCGCCCAGAATTGTTGAATTCGAGACCCAAACTCTGCACTTTTAAAACGAACTTCGAATTCATCACGACAAGCCCCGCCGTCCCAAAGCTAGAAGCTAGAGGCTAGCAGCTAGAAGCTCTCTCCTATTTTGCCGCAACGGCCTGGGCTGAGCCCGCAAACGCGTGCCCATTCGCAGCCTCAATCGCCTTGTCCAGGTCGGCAATGATGTCCCGCACATCTTCAATGCCCACTGAGAGCCGCACCAGCTCCGGTGTCACGCCGGTGCTTGCCTGCTCTTCGATGGAAAGTTGCTGGTGGGTGGTCGAAGCCGGATGAATCACCAGCGACTTGGCGTCGCCGATGTTCGCCAGCAGCGAAAACAGCTCCAGCGTGTCAATGAGCTTCTTGCCTGCCTCGTAACCACCCTTGATGCCGAAAGTCACCAGCGACGACTGGCCCGTCGGCATGTACTTCTTTGCCCGTTCGTAGTAGCGGCTTGAAGAAAGCCCGGGATAGTTCACCCACTCCACGCCAGGATGTTGATCCAGGTGTTTGGCTACCGCCAGCGCGTTCTGCGAGTGGCGCTCCATGCGCAGATGCAGCGTCTCAATACCTTGCAAAAGCAGGAACGCGTTGAACGGCGAAAGTGCTGCGCCGGTGTCGCGCAGTCCCTGCACGCGCGCTTTGAGGATGAACGCCAGCGGGCCGAAGGCCTCGGTGTAACGAAGGCCGTGATACGAAGGATCGGGCTCGACGAATTCCCTGAAGCGGCCCGAAGCCGCCCAGTCGAACTTGCCAGCGTCCACAATCACGCCGCCGATGGCCGTGCCGTGCCCGCCGAGAAACTTCGTCGCCGAGTTCACCACGATGTCCGCGCCCCACTCGATGGGCCGCGTCAGAGCCGGTGACGCACAGGTGTTGTCGATGATCAGCGGCAGCTTGTGCTCGTGCGCGATTCTGGCCATGGTTTCAATGTCGGCAACGTCGAGCTTGGGGTTACCGAGCGTTTCGGTGTACACGGCGCGCGTCTTGTCGTTGATGGCCTTGCGCAGGCCGTCAAAGTCGTCACCGTCGACAAAACGAACCTTGATGCCCAGCTTCGGCAGCGTGTAGTGGAAGAGGTTGTAGGTTCCGCCGTAAAGAGATGTGGTGGAAACAATCTCCTCGCCGGCCGCAGCCAGCGTCACGATCGTCAGCGTCTCCGCCGCCTGCCCTGAGGCGGTGGCCAGCGCCGCAGCGCCGCCTTCGAGAGCCGCCACGCGCTTCTCAAATACGTCGGTCGTCGGGTTCATTATGCGCGTGTAGATGTTGCCGAACTCCTGCAGCGCGAACAAGCGCCCGGCATGGTCCGCGTTCTGGAAGAGGTAGGAGGTGGTCTGGTAGATGGGCACGGCGCGCGAGCCGGTGGTGGGGTCAGGGGATTGCCCGGCGTGCACGGCCTGCGTAGCAAGTTGATACTGCTTTGGCTCCGGCATATTGATCTCCTTCAGGTTCCTGGCCTTGGATTTGTTGATTACTGCAAAAAGAATGTGGTGCTGTCATCCTGAGCGAAGGTCGCCGCGGCGACCGAAGTCGAAGGATCTGCGGTTGTCTTTCTGAAGCGTTCCATTCATTCCACAGTTTCCAATCGGGGACGGCGGGAATCAGTTGCGCGCAGCCTCCAATGAAAACGGCCCGCATCCTTCTTGGGACCGGGCCGCCGTCTCTGATCGGTGCGCCGCTAGCGCATGCGCCGTTCAAAGGCCGGTCGGACGGGTCCCCATGGCATACACATGCACATGGCCATGACCACAATCGCGCAAGCCCATGAAATCGGCATGAACGCAGTATCAACGCGAGATGGCGCAGGTGTCAAGCAAAGACTGGCCTTGCCGGAAATCGGCCCTTCGAGCGTTCTTCTAGTCCCTGGTTCCTCGCTTTCAATCCCGGGTCCCTTAGTCCATGGGTCCCTGCATTACTCCGGCTTGCCGCGAACGCGCCTGGCCGCAGCAAAGGTACAATGGCTCGCAAGATGCGCCGCAAGCCTGCCCTCGCTTTTCTTTGGATTGCGATTCTGATTCCATTTGCGTGGAGCGCCTTTGCGCGCGCGCAGACATCCCCGCAATCCAGCGTCATCAATATCGAGGGATTGGGCAGGGGATATGTCGTGCTCGATCGCCCCTGGCAATTTCACATCGGCGACGACATGCGCTGGGCGCAGCCGGAGATCGACGACGACGCCGGCCAGGGCGGATGGGAAACGATCAAGCCTGACATGCCCTGGGGTGCGCAGGGCCACTACGCGCAGGCGGGCTATGGGTGGTACCGCCTGCATCTTCACATCATCCCCGCCACGGGATTCAACGGTAGCTTCCAGTTGCTGATTCCGCGTGTTTCTGAAGCGTGCGAGGTGTACTGGAACGGCGTGCTGGTTGGCGCCTACGGCTCGCTCCCTCCGCATCCCTCGTCGCCCGCCTTGAATGCACCCTCAGTATTCACCCTGCCCGGCAACCACGATGGCGTGATCGCGATTCGCGTCTGGACCGGGCCGCTCGGCTCCAGCTCGGTAGGCGAAGTTGGCGGCCTTCTCCAGGCGCCGCTCATTGGCGACTCTCATTCCATCAACGCCTGGATCGGCACATGGAACTTTGGCTTTCTTGAGGGGACACTCCATAACAACGCACTCAACGTTCTTTACTTCGCCGTGGCACTGGCAGGCATTCTGCTCTGGCTGCGACGCCGCAACGAGACGCTGCTTCTGTGGTTCTCCATCTTTGCCGGAGCTCCAGCGATCTGGACCTCCATATTCACGATGCGGATTCCGCTCTCGAGCCAGCTTGCCCAATTCATCGTGCAACCCCTGTGGCAGCTTCGCAACGTGGCCCTGTGGTTTCTGCTCATCGACATGCTTAATCTGCGCGGACGCCGCGGGTTGGTGCGGTGGGCGAAAATTTTCGCCGTTGCGAGCCTGAGCGCAGCATTCCTGGATGGGTGCCTGATATACGCACCCTCGACCTGGTTCTCGCCGAATACGGGCGCATGGATTGACGTCTTTTTTACCGCTTTGATCAATCCCTGCGATCTTTACCTGCTGGTGCTTGTCGCCTTTGGATTCCGGCAAAAACTCGACTCGGTGCGCTGGGTTCTCGCCATCAGCGCATCGCTATCGCAGTTGCTCACCGTGGTTGAAGCAACCGCGCAACAAGGGCAGCGGTTCACGCACTGGACCCTCACGCAGAAACTCGAATCTCCTCTATTCCACGTCGGCCCCGTCTACTTCACCGCGCAAGCCTTGCTTGATCTCCTGCTCTTCTTTTCCATTGTTTACGCGGTCTATCGCTACTTCAGCGACCAGCAGCGCCGCAAGGCCGTCCTCGAGCAGGAGCTGAGCAGCGCGCGCGAGCTGCAGCAGGTGCTCATCCCGGAGAAGCCGCCCACCTTGCCGGGCTACACCATCTCCACGGCGTTTCAACCGGCGCTCGAAGTTGGCGGCGACTTCTTTCAAGTGATTCCCCTCGAAGGCAGCGCTGCCGGCTCAACGCTCATTGTGCTGGGCGATGTCAGCGGCAAAGGCCTGCGCGCAGCCATGGCGGTTTCGCTCATTGTCGGCGCAGTGCGCGCCCTAGCCGAGGCAACCTCCAGCCCGGCGCAGATTCTTGCCGGTCTCAGCCGCCGGCTCTACGGCCGTCTTCAGGGCGGTTTCACCACCTGTCTCGTCCTGCGCCTCGATCGCGACGGAGTTTGCACCGTCGCCTGCGCAGGCCACCCCGCGCCCTATTTGAATGGTCGCGAGATCGAATTGCCAGGAGCCCTGCCCCTCGGCATCGATCCGGCAATTGATTATGAGGAACTTCGCCTGCAGATCAACCCCGGCGATCGCTTCGCGCTTTACACCGACGGCCTGCTCGAGGCGCGGGCACCCTCCGGCGAGATCTTCAGCTTCGAGAGTTTGCAGTCGCTCTTCGCCTCGCACCCCGACGCGGCCCGCGCCACTGAAGCTGCCGTCGCCTTCGGCCAGGAGGACGACATCACCGTCCTCACCCTCACGCGATCCTTCAGCGCGTGAGCGCCCCAAAAGCTACTCGTCAGCTTTCCAGATGTAGGCGTCGGGTTGCGGCAGGCCGACGTGCGCCAGCACGCGGAACGCAAATTGGCGTGCCATCTCTTCCGAGCCGGCGGGGTGGCTGTAAAAGGCGGGAATGCACGGAAAGATCGTTGCGCCGGCCTCGGCGGCCAGCGACATGTTGCGCAGGTGGATGCGGTTGAAGGGTGTTTCGCGCACGCAGAGGATGAGCGGGCGGCGCTCTTTGAGCGTGACGTCAGCGGCGCGAGCGATAAGCGAGTCAGCCAGGCCCAATGCGATGGCCGCCAGCGTTCCCATCGAGCAGGGGAGAATAATCATTCCATCTGACGGATGGCTGCCGCTGGCGATGGGCGCGCCGATGTCGGCGTCGGCGTGCTGAACGATCTTGGTCGGTGTCGCGCCGAGCAGCTTTTCCAGCAGATTCGTCCGGCCTGAAATTCCGAGTTCCTCAACCAGCACGCGCAAAGAATTCTCTGAAGCGACAAGATGAACGTGGGCAACGCGGTCATCAGCTTCGAGCGCGCGCAGCAACTCGCGGCCGAGAATCGCGCCCGAAGCTCCGGTGATGGCGACCGTGAGGTGCATAAATGCAGCTTCTAGCTGCTAGCTCCCGAGGACCCGCTTGAAGATCGCATCCACGTTCCCCAGCTGCCGTTTATAGTCAAACGCCGCCGCCAGTTTCTCGGGCCTGAGCAGCTTTGTGATCGCCGGATCGTGCGCCACATCCTCGCGGAAGTTCAGGTCCTCTTTCCAGGCGCGCATCGCGTGGCCCTGCACTAGCCGGTAAGCGTCCTCACGCAACATGCCGGCTTCGGCCAGATCGAGGAGCAATTGCCCGCTGAAGATCAGCCCGCCGGTCAATTCGAGATTCTTCTTCATCCGCTCGGGATACACGAGCAGGCGATCGATGAGATCCGTTGTTTTAGCGAGAAGATAATCCACCAGGATCGTGGAGTCGGGAAAGATGATCCGCTCGACCGATGAGTGCGAGATGTCGCGCTCGTGCCACAGCGGGATGTTCTCCATGGCCGCTTGCGCATTGCCGCGAAGGACACGTGCCAGTCCGCTGATCTGTTCCGAAGTAATCGGATTCTTCTTGTGCGGCATGGCCGAGGAGCCCTTCTGCTTCTCGCTGAAGTACTCCTGCGCCTCGCGCACCTCGGTCCGCTGCAAATGGCGCACCTCCACAGCAATCTTGTCCATCGTGCTGCCAAGAATCGCCAGCGTGGCGATGTACGCGGCGTGCCGGTCGCGCTGGATCACCTGCGTGGCGATCAGCGCGGGCTTCAGTCCCAGCCACGCGCAGACTCTTTCTTCTTGTTTTGGACTGAGATGTCCGAAGGTTCCAACAGCGCCCGAAAGCTTGCCCACGCGCATGTCTTCGGCTGCGGCGTCGAAGCGCTTCAGATTCCGCTCCATCTCGGCGTACCAGTTCAGCAGCTTGAGGCCGAAGGTTGTGGGTTCGGCATGGATGCCGTGCGTGCGCCCGATGGTCGGCGTGTGTTTGAACTCGAGAGCGCGCCGTTTGAGCACCGCCAGCAGCGCCGTGATCCCTTCTCGGATCAGCGCCGAAGCCTCTTTGATCTGCAGGGCCTGCGCGGTATCGACAATATCGTTCGAGGTAAGGCCATAGTGCAGCCACCGCGACTCGGCGTCGAGTCCCTGCGCCTTGAGGCTTTCCGCCACCGCCGTGGTGAAGGCGATAACATCGTGCTTCACTTCGGCCTCGATCTCGGCGACGCGCGCGGCGGAAATCGTTGCCTTGTTCGCAATGGCCTCGGCGGCCTCGGCCGGAATCACGCCGTCTTCAGCCAGAACGGCGCTCGCCGCCGCCTCCACCTTGAACCAGCAGCTGTATTTGTTCTCGTCCGTCCAAATGGCGCCCATCGCCGGTCGCGTGTAACGCTCGATCAAGATCAGCTCCTGGCCACTAGCTTCTAGCCGCTAGCTTTGTTTTGGCGATGCTCAACACACGCCGAGACTATTCTGTGCAGCTGGCCGACGAAAAGGGCCTAACTGCATGGAATATCTGCTCCCCAATCCAACTCTAAATTGTACGAGGGACAGGCTCTTATCCGCGAACGAGTCCCAGCCGCCGGCGCAACTCATCGAAAAGCAGCCCGCGGCCGGGCTTGTAGGGCTGAAACCACTCGCCATCGATCACCAGCTGCGGCACGGCGCGCTTGCCCACATGGCGCAGCACCTCTGCCGAAGCGGCCGGATCGACATCCACATTAATTTCAGTGTAGGCAATGCCGTTGGCATCGAGGAATTGCTTCGCGGCCCGGCAATCCCGGCACCACGCGGTGGTGTACACCTGCACGTTCATGGCGTCATTTTACGGCGTTCATGCTGCTACGATCTGTGATGACGGCCACCCGGGAGAATGATGTCCGCAGACGAAATCAAAGCGCTGCTGCAACTGCAGCCGCACCCCAAGGAGGGCGGTTGGTATCGCCGCACTTTCACCTCCGACGTCAGCGTCGCCCTGCTGCGCGGCGTGCGCCCCTACGGCACGGCCATCTACTATCTGCTTGAAGAAGGAACTTTCGACGAGATGCACATGATCGCCTCCGATGAGGTGTTCCACTTCTATCTCGGCGATCCGGTGGAGATGCTGCTCCTCTATCCCTCAGGGCAATCGGTCCTTTTGACTCTCGGACAAGATTTAGCGGCGGGGCAGCGACCGCAAATCCTGGTTCCGGCGGGCGTGTGGCAGGGCGAGCGCCTCGTGGAAGGCGGGAAAATGGCGCTTTTCGGCTGCACCGTGACGCCCGGCTTCGATTTCGCCGACTACCGCAGCGGCACTTATGCAGAGTTGTCAGCGGGCTGGCCCCAAGAGGCCGCACGAATCAGGAAGCTGACGAAAAGTTAGCGGAGCTCCCGAAGAGAGCGGTGCTGGTAGAACCCATCTGATCCGTGGATAGGGAATTCATCGACGCTCGCGGAAAAATCCCCGCAGCAGCTCCGCCGACTCCTCCGCGCCAATTCCCTGCTCCACCTGCATCTGGTGATTGAGCTGCGGATGATTTAGCACCGAAAGCACAGACCCGCATGCACCGGCCTTGGGATCGCCGGCGCCGTAAACCAGCCGGTCGATCCGCGCATGAATCATGGCTCCGGCGCACATGGCACACGGCTCCAGCGTCACATAGAGCGTGCAGCCGGTCAGCCGGTAATTGCTGACTGCTTTGGCCGCCGTGCGCAACGCAATCATCTCCGCGTGCGCCGTGGGATCGACGTGCCGTATCACGCAATTCTGCGCCCGGGCAATGATCACGCCGTTGTACACCACCACCGCGCCGATAGGCACCTCGCCGCCTTCGGCTGCGAGCCGCGCCTGCTCGAGTGCCGCGTCCATGGCTTCGCGATCGTTGATCAGGGCACTCATCATGGTTTCGATGCTAATGCTGCCGGACTTGCTTCCGATTCGGCCGCTGGCTGCTGCTGCGTCATGCAATGCAGCGCGCCCAATCCCCAAATTAAGTCCACGCAGTGCACGCCAATCACCTCGTGATCAGGGAAGGCGGCGGCCAGAATGTTCAACGCCACGCGATCGTTGGGATCGTGAAATGTAGGCGCCAGCACCACACCATTCGCGAGATAGAAGTTCGCATAGCTGGCCGGCACACGCTGTTTGCGAAACACAATCGGCCGTGGCATCGGCAGCTCGACCACAGTGAACTGCTTGCCGTCGAGAGTCCGCGCGGCCTTCAACTGGCGCAGGTTTTCGGCGAGTGGCTCGTGGTTCGCATCGCTCTTGTCCCTCTCCACAGTCGCAACAATCGTCGCCGGTCCGGCAAAGCGCGCAATGTCGTCCACATGGCCATGGGTATCGTCGCCGGCGATGCCCCTTCCCAGCCAGATCGTTTGATCGATGCCGAGATAATCATGGAAGACGCGCTCTAGTTGCTCGCGGCTGATTCCGGGATTGCGCTGCTGCACATCGCTGAGCAGGCATTCTTCCGTGGTGAGCAGGGTGCCTGCCCCGTTCACATCAATCGATCCGCCTTCCAGCACCACCCTGAGCGCGGGCCCATCCCCCAGCCGCAGCTCCGGCTGCCACGCGGGCAGTCCCAGTAGCTTCGTCACCCGGCCGGGAATCTTTACGTCGAGGCGCCAGTCGTCGTACTTCGCCCATCCGTTGAACCGCCAGTGAGTAATGGCGACCTTGCCAGCCACGTTGCGCACAAAAATCGGCCCGGAATCCCGCGTCCATCCGCGATCCGTGGGCCAGCGATGAAAGGTCACGGCATCGAGATTCGCGCAGCCCCGCTCCAGCATGCTGATCACGCGCCGCTCGGTCGCCGCGTCTTCCACGATTAAATGCACGCGCTCGCGCGTAGCAAGCAGCCGCACGATCTCCGCATACAGCCAGGGAATGGATTGAAATTTTCCCGGCCAGTCCTCGGGATTGTGCGGCCATGCGAGCCACGTCGCCTCGTGCGGCTCCCACTCGGCGGGCATGTGATAGCCCAGTGCGCGCGGCGTTTTTCCGCCCATCAAGCCAGGAGCAGGCTTGAAGGGGGGCCGGGTTTTTGCTGTCCTCGATACGGGCATGGCTATTTGCGCTCTTTGCCCGGTATTTGCGTGTGCGCAACATCCAGAAAACGCTGTGTGATCGGCGCATACGCATCCACGCGGCGATCGCGCAGGAAGGGCCAGTTGCGTCGTGTCTCTTCAATCAACGCCCGGTCCACCGCGCCTAGCACAATCTCCTCCGCGTCGTGACCGGCCTTGGCGATTACGCGGCCAAAGGGATCGGCCAGAAAGCTTCCGCCCCAGAACTCGATTCCCTGCCCCGACGCGCGATTGCCCAGCACCTCGCCGTTTGCCAGTTTGACCTCGCCATGCTCCAGTCCCACGCGATTCACGGCAGCCACATAGACGCCGTTGGCGATGGCGTGCGCGCGCTGGATGGTCCGCCACGCATCGTATTGCGCCGCGCCGTACTCGTCTTTCTCCGCCGGGTGCCATCCGATCGCCGTCGGATAAAACAGCACTTCGGCGCCCTGCAACGCTGTCAGCCGCGCGCCTTCGGGATACCACTGATCCCAGCAGACCAGCGTGCCTACGCGGCCCGCGGCCGTATCCACCGCCTGGAACCCCAGATCACCCGGCGCAAAAAAGTACTTCTCGTAGTAAAGCGGATCGTCAGGAATATGCATCTTGCGGTAGATGCCCACAATTTCGCCCGTGGCATTCAGCGTGACCGCCGTATTGTGGTAGAGCCCCGGAGCGCGCCGCTCAAACAGCGACGCCACAATAGCCACGCCGGCTTCGCGTGCCACCGCGCTCAGTCTCTCTGTCGACGGACCTGGAATCGCCTCGGCCAGATCGAAAAGCCGCAGATCCTCCCGCTGGCAAAAGTACTGCGTGCGGAAAAGCTCCGGCAGGCATACGATCTGCGCGCCCAGCCGTGCCGCCTCGCGAATATGCTTGAGCGCCGACGCAAAGTTTCCCTCGGGATCCGTGCCCATCCGCATTTGCACCAGGGCGATCGTAAATTTTTGCGCAGGATGATTCATTCTTCGTCTTTCGAGTCCCGGTCACCGCTCCTGATGACCGGCACAACAAGGCCGACCCCGCCGTGGCGGAATCGGCCTCATCGTTGTTGTGAGAATCGGGCCGCTATTCGTCCAGGATCAGCACCGCGGCGGCAATGGTAGTGGTCCACTTGCCGCGCTTGTCACCCACCGCCGACTGTGTGATGTTGCTGGTGCGGACGATCTTGTTTGAGATCCGGTAGATCTCTTTCTTCTCGTCCCAGCTCGTGTCGGGATCGAATTCCAGGTCGAGCGTCGTAGCCAGCATCTCGGCGGCTAACTCCTCCGCGTATTCACCGGCCTGATCCTCGGTCTCACCATAGCTATGGTGCTCGCTCAGGTAGCCGTAGGTGTTGCGGTCAGCCGGAAGAGCCACGCCGATGCTCGAAGCCAGAAGCCGGTGCGGCTCGCGCGTTGAGTTCTCCGCGATCACGGCAAACGTTACTTCGCCGTCGCTCAGAAACTTCAGGCCTTCCTTGCGCGAAATCAGTTTGCACTGCGGCGGAAAAATCGATGACACGCGCACCAGGTTTTGTGAGGCAATGCCGGCATCCCGCAGCGCCAGCTCAAAGCTGGTCAACCGCTCCTTATGCTTGCCCACGCCTTTGGTGAAAAAGATCCTCTTTGGGACCATGCTTTTTCCCAATTTCGATGTACCCTCCGTAACTCAAGAAATTGCGGCTGTTAGAGAACGTTCCCGCATGAGTCTATCGCATCCCACCCGTCGCGAACAGCATTTCCTCTATTTTCATTTGAGGTTCACACCCGGCGGCTTGCCGGTGCGCCGCCGACTTCCCGCCGGACGGTCAGCCGCGACGTGAAAACTCTCCCCGGCAACCCTCTGCCGGGCCGCAACTGATGCAACTTTCCGGCGCCATCCGCGTTTAATCAAGAATGAAGAAATCGGCTGTTTGGCTGGGAATTCCCCTCGCGTGCGCCGCTTTGCTTGGCAGCGTCGTACTGGCACAACCTCCCTCAGGTACATCCGCGCCCCCCGATTCCGGCTCCGCGCCGCCGCCGGTCGCCGACATCGGCTCGGCGATTCTTGAGTGGGTCCCGCCCGTTCTGCAACAACTGGGCACTCAGGCCGTGGCCCGGGAAAGTTTCACCTTCGACCGGTCGATGCTCGCCGCGGCCGCCGGCTTGATGCCCGACACCGACGAAAACGTGAAGCAGGCCATTGCCAAGCTGGACGGCGTCAGCGTGCACACGCTGCGCTTTGCCCAGCCCAGTTCGGCCGATCCAGCCCAGGTTGAAGCGATCCGCCAGGCCTATCATCTGCGCGGTTGGAAGCACGTGGTCAGCAGCGGCAACGCGGGCGGCCCGGTCCACGACAACAACACCGACGTGTGGGTGGTGATGGACGGCGCCAACCTTCGCGGCGCGGTAGTCCTGGTCGACACGCCCAAAAGCCTGACGCTGGCCACCGTCGCCGGCAATCTGGATCCCGTCGATCTTCTCCATCTGCGCCGGCATTTCGGCATTCCCCGTTTTGATGGAGACGGCATGGACCACCAGGGCAGGTAACTCGGCTTGCACCCGCGGAGCCCGCGCACTCGAATCGGTGTCACGATCTTCAGAAGTCCTGACCACTGCATCTGCGCAGCCGGCTGCCTGCGAATCCCGCCTGCCAAAGTGCTATATTCAAGCCGGATATTCTTGCCGGAGTTCTTGATCCATGCAAATGGGAAGGCTGATCTGGGCCCTTCTCGCGGTGGTTGCTCTGGGAGGCGCAGCGCAGGGGCGGGCCAAAGTAATCGAAGACCAGCTTGGGTCTCTCAAGACGCTCACCAGCATTGGCGATGCGCTCGACTCACCTGATCATCATCCCGTGCACGTTCTCTATGTGCACGGCATCGATCAGGTCGGAGGAGGTGACTCCTCACTGCTGCGCCAATCCATCTGTACCAGGCTCAAGCTGTGCGACGTTGCCGATTGGAAGAACGCCGGTACCGAGTTTGCCGACAAAAGCGAATTTGCTCCCGGCTTGCCGCCTCCCGCGCTGGAATATCTGGGCAGCCCGATATGGAATACCCCGGAAGAGTGGAGTGCCGCCGCGCCATTTGTCGTGCATTGGATGGTGCATCTCCGCGGCCATCGCACGCCGCTGGTCGTGGATGAGATCAACTGGTGGCCAATCGCGCTGTCGCTCAAGTGCCGTCGCGTCATGATTCCCGAGGCGTACCTCGCCGGCCCTGACCAGCGCCTGCTCAGCGTCTGCTCCGACAAATCGGCGCAGGACCCCGAGGGCTTTGGCCGCTTCTATCCGTGGATCGCGCCGGAGCAGGTGGAAAAGCTGGAGAAGATCCGTCCGCATTCCGTTCTGCTCAACCGCGCATTGAAGGACACTCTCGTGGACTGGGGTCTTGCCGATGTGCTGCTGGCCACCGGCCCGTTGGGCGGCATCATGCGTGACGGCGTACGACAACTAATCGCAAAATCGGCCGCCTTCGATCCAACCCAGGCCGAGGCCCCGGGCGGCGACGGCCGCGGAAAGTATAACTGGAACGCGCAGCTGAGCCACACCATATTGGACCAGGAATTTGTCGGCGTGACCCACAGCCTGGGGAGCTATCTCCTTTTCAATACGCTTTCACTGGAGAATTCCGGCTCGACGCCGGCGCAGCAGTCGGCAGCGGATGCAGCCAGGATTGCCAAGGAGGAAAATGCGGTCCGGTACATCTTTGAGCGCACGTCGATGATCTATTTCCTTGCCAACCAGCTTGAAATGCTCGAAATTACCAATCTCGAAAACGCGCCACCTGCTTCCTCGACCGCTTATCAATCGCGCGGGCTCACTCCGCCGCCGGTTCCTACCAATCGAGCAGCGAATTTCATATCGCTTGTCAATCAATGGAAAGAAATGCAGACCAACTTTCAGGCGGCCCTGCACCCCGGCAACACCGCAGCGCAGCAAAAAGTTCAGGTTGTGGCTTTCAGCGATCCCAATGACGTAATGTCGTTCCGCGTGCCTCGCATCGGCGATGTAGACGTGATCAATCTCTACGTGCAGAACGCAACGCACTGGTTCGGTCTGCTCGAATCACCCGAAGGGGCGCATAGCTACTACGCCAAAAACAAAGCCGTCCTCGAGGTGATGTTCGAGGACACGGCAAACCAGGGCGTCCATTGATGCGTGCATTCATTGGATGCGCTTGCTGCCATTGCGCCTCATAAATTCGAGGTGTTAGCCTCAACTTTGGATTCTTCACGGAAGGGGCTTTCCTCAAACACCATGCCAAGCACGTACAACGGGCTGGAACTGCCCAAAAACGGCGCGCCAATCGAATACAGAGACGGGCAGTTTGTGGTGCCCGATCATCCCATCATTCCCTTCATTGAAGGCGACGGCACGGGCCGCGACATCTGGAAGGCGTCGCAGCGCGTCTTCGATGCCGCGGTGGAAAAAGCCTACGGCGGCAAGCGCGCCATTCGCTGGTTTGAGATTTTCGCCGGCGAAAAAGCCTTCCGCAAATTCAACACGTGGCTCCCTGACGACTCAGTCGCCGCGGCGCGCGACCTGCGCGTCTCCATCAAAGGGCCGCTCACCACGCCGGTCGGCGGCGGCATTCGCTCGCTCAACGTAGCGCTACGCCAGATTCTCGATCTCTACGCTTGCGTGCGGCCGGTCAAGTATTACCAGGGCGTGCCCAGCCCGGTGAAGCACCCCGAAAAAGTCGACATCGTCATCTTCCGCGAAAACACTGAGGATGTGTACTCGGGCATCGAGTTCAAAGAGGGCACGCCCGAATGCGCCAAACTCATCTCGTTCCTCAACGATGACATGCTCAAGGGCGGCAAGAAAAAAGTGCGCGCTGATTCGGGCGTGGGCATCAAGCCCATCTCCATCTTCGGCACTAAGCGGCTGGTGCGCTATGCTATCAGGAGTGCATTGGAAACCGGCCGCAAAACTGTCACGCTGGTCCACAAAGGCAATATTCAGAAGTTCACTGAAGGCGCATTCCGCGAGTGGGGCTACGAGGTCGCCACCGAGGAGTTCCGTGCACAGACTGTCACCGAGCGCGAGAGCTGGATACTCGGCAACGTCGAAGCCAAACCCGGCCTCACGATCGAAGAAAACGCCGCGCTCATCGAGCCTGGGATGGAATTCGGCTCTCCGAGCTTCCAGGCCTCGGTTTGCGAGGAGGTCAAGCGAACGCTCGAAACCATCGGCAAGTCGCACGGCAATGGCGCATGGAAATCGAAGGTCCTGGTCAACGACCGCATCGCCGATTCCATCTTCCAGCAGATCATCATCCGCCCTGAAGATTACAGCGTGCTCGCCACCTCGAACCTCAATGGCGACTACATCTCCGACGCGGCGGCGGCGCAGGTAGGCGGCCTTGGTATCGCGCCCGGCGCCAACATAGGCGACGGCTACGCGGTTTTTGAGGCCACGCACGGCACCGCACCCAAGTACGCCGATAAGGACGTCATCAATCCCGGCTCGGTCATTCTCTCCGGCGTCATGATGCTCGAGTTCATCGGCTGGAAAGAAGCGGCCAGAATGATCGAGAGCGCCATGGGGAAAACCATCCAGCAAAAGTTCGTTACCTATGACTTCGAGCGGCAGCTCACCGGCGCGACGAAGGTGGGCACCAGCGAGTTTGCCACGCGCATGATTGGCAATATGTAAGAACAGCTTCAAGCTGCTAGCCACTAGCTGCTAGCGAGATAGTCAGCTTCGTAACAGGGCACGACTTCAGTCGTGCCGCAAGATTCCTAATAAGGCAACGGGGCTTTAGCCCCCGAGCAACAGATCGTCCCGATGGAGAAAAGAAATGCGTAAAAAAGTAAGCATCGTCGGCGCGGGAAACGTCGGCGCCACGACCGCACATTGGATTGCGGCCAAGGAACTGGCCGATGTGGTTCTGGTTGACGTAGTCGAGGGCGTGCCCCAGGGCAAAGCGCTCGACCTGCTCGAAGCGATGCCCATTGAAAAGCGGGACGTGGCCATCGCCGGCTCCAACGACTACGCGGCCACGGCCAATTCCGACATCGTGGTCATCACCGCGGGCATTCCCCGCAAGCCCGGCATGAGCCGCGACGACCTGCTGCACACTAATTACAAGATCATGTCTGACGTGGTGCAGAAGGTGGTGGCGCAGTCGCCCGAGTCGATCCTCATCATCGTCTCGAACCCCCTTGACGCCATGGCCCAGGCCGCCTTCCGCCAGTCCGGCTTCAACCGCGAGCGCGTCATCGGCATGGCCGGCGTGCTCGACTCTGCTCGCTTCCGCAGCTTTATCGCCGCCGAGCTGAATGTAAGCGTGGAGAATGTGACGGCCTTCGTCTTCGGCGGCCATGGCGACACCATGGTGCCGCTGGCACGCTACTCCGCGGTCGCCGGCATTCCCATCACCGAGCTCATTTCGCCGGACCGGCTGGAACAGCTTGTGCAGCGCACCCGCGACGGCGGCGCCGAGATCGTGAAATATCTCAAGACCGGCAGCGCCTACTACGCGCCATCCTCGGCCGTTACTGAGATGGCCGAAGCCATCCTCAAAGACAAGAAAAAGATTCTTCCCTGCGCGGCATATCTCGAGGGCGAGTACGGAATCTCGGGCTACTACATCGGCGTGCCTTGCAAGCTGGGAGCGGCGGGACTCGAGCAGATCATCGAGATCAAGCTGACGCCCGAAGAAGACGCCGGTCTGAAGAAGAGTGCCGCGGCCGTAAAGGAGCTCTGCGCGGTCATCGGCGTTTAATCCTGAGCCTCTTGCTCCTGGCTTTTAGCTGCGAATGAGACGGCATCTGCAGCTCGCCGCAGAGAGGTCGAGGGCTGAAGCGTGAAAGCTGGGAGCTAGAGGCTAGGAGCTGGAAGCTGTTTCTATCAGTCCACTGACATGCTGAGCTGGTGACGCACGTCTGCGCCGCGGACCCAGAAGATCACATCCGTCGCGATATTCGACGCATGGTCGGCAATCCGCTCCAGATTCTTTGCCACCAGGATGCCGTTCATGGCCTGCTGCGTAGTGCCTGGCTGTTCTTCGATCAGCTTGAGCAGATCGCTGTGCGCGCGGCGGTTCATGCGATCGATCTCGTCGTCCATCTCACGCACCGAATCGGCGAGCCGCGCGTCCCCGTCCAGCAGCGCCTGCAGCGCCGTCCGGATCATCTGGCCGGCAAAGTCGCCCATGGCGCCAAAATCCACCGGCAGCTCCACCACTTCCGAGCCAAGGATCTCCTTCGTCCGCCGCGAAATGCTCATGGACTGGTCGCCGATCCGCTCCAGGTCGCCGTTGATCTTGATCACCGCAAGGATGAACCGCAGATCGATGGCCATGGGCTGTTCCTTGGCCAGCAGCTCGTACGCCATCTCGTCCAGCTCGCGCTGTGCGGTATCGATGGCCCTCTCGTTCTGCTTCACAAACTTGCACAGCCCCTTGTCGCGCCGCAGATAGGCCTCCACCGCCGACTCCACGGCCTGCTGCGCCAGCGCGGCCATGGCCAGGAGCTTGTCTTTCAATTCGGCTAGCTGTTGATGAAAGTGAATACGCGGCACTTCGATGTTTCCCCCATCGGACTATTGTGCACCAAGTCACGTTACAGGAGAACAAATTTCCGGGCGAGGACCACCTCTGTCATACCCCGAATTGGCCACTACGGGTGGGTCGGCCGCCCCTCCGGCATCTCGATCTTGCCCAGCAGAAATACATAGCCTGCTATGCCAAGGGTCAGGTAAATCGCTGCAATTCGGTAGGCCCAGGCATACGAGTGCGTGGCAGCCACCACATATCCCGTAATAATGGACGCCGCGATACCCGAAATCTGCCCGGAGAAGTTGATGATGCCGCCCACCTTGCCCACATCGCTCCGCCTGGCAATGAGCGACGGCACCGACCAGGCGACCGGCGATGCAGCGGAAAGTCCGCCAATCGAGATGCTGATCCAAAACAGCGCCTGCGCGGCGTCGTGGGCATGCGCCGCGCCCAGAATGCCCAGCCCGAACGCCATGCCGCCGATCAATACCACGCGGCGAACTCCACTCGCGTTCCATCCGCGCTGAACCAGAAAATCCACCATCCAGCCGCCGACGACAAAGTCCGCTGCCGACGCAATGAGCCAGGGCACGCTGGTGTACTCAAACGAGTGCAGCAGGTCGATGTGCAGCGCGGCGGACAGATAGCTTGGCAGCCAATATAGCAGCAGATAAAAGATGTAGTTGTACGCACCCATGCCGAGCGTCAGTCCAATCACTTTGGGTTGAGCAAGAAGACGCGCCAAAGGAGAGGGCTTTTCATGCGGGTCGAATGGCACTTGATGCTCGGCAATGTGCAGGCGTTCGGCTGCAGTCAACCTCGAGTCTTCCTCGGGATCGCGATAAACCCGCCAGAAGTAGAGAAAGTAGGCAAGGCTGATGATGCCCGTGAAGGCGAAGCTCCAGCGCCATCCCACGTGAATCAATACGATCCCGATCAGCGGGACACCGATGGCCGAAGCAAGTTTTGCCGCTCCGTCGAAAAACGCCGTTGCGAAGCTGCGCTCGTGCTGGGGGAACCAAAGGCCGATGGCCTTGGCGTTGGCTGGAAATGTGGGAGCTTCGCCTATCCCTAGCAGCCAGCGCGCGCCAAAGAACCCGCCTAGGTTGGGCGTGAGGGCCGCTGCAAACGAGGCCACGCTCCATAGGAATGTGCCGATGCGCCCCACGCGCCGCACCCCGAACTTGTCGAGCACCACCCCGATGGGCAACTGGCACAGCGCGTAGGTCCAGTTGTAAGCGCTCGAAAGATATCCGAAGACGACGTTGGAAATTCCGAAGGCGACGATCAGTGAATCGTGCGAGACCGACAGGTTGACCCGGTCGAAGTAGTTGACCAGCACGCCGATGCCCAGCAGCCACGCAATGCGCCACCGACGGCGCGGCACGCGCGCTGATTGATCCTCAACTGCCAATCTGCCCTCGCGCTACGACATTCTCCAGCGTGCCGATCGGATCGATCGTGATGCGAATCCTGTCTCCCGCCGCCAGAGTGAACTCGTCCGGTGGCACAATCCCCGTTCCAGTCATCAGAAAAGTGCCGAACCGAAACGTGTTTTCGCGGAATAGATACGTGACCAGCTCTACCGGCGAGCGTTTCATCTCCTTGAGCGTCGTCGCGCCGGAAAATACCGTCTTCCCTTCACGCTCGATCTCCACGCGAATGGGCGTGGACGCCGGCAGGGGCTCGCTGCTCACCAGGATGCAAGGCCCCAGCGCGCAACTGCGGTCGTAGACCTTCGCCTGCGGCAGATACAGCGGATTCTCGCCCTCAATATCGCGCGAGCTCATGTCGTTTCCCGCGGTATAGCCAATGATCTGCCCACGCGGATTGACGAGCAACGTCAGTTCCGGCTCCGGCACTGACCACTTGGCATCGCTGCGAATGCGCACCTCACTTCCCGGCCCGGCCACGCGGCTTGCTGAGGCTTTGAAGAAAAGCTCCGGCCGTTCGGCAGTGTACACGCGATCGTAGAAGTCGCCTCCGCCCGCGTCCTTGGCCTCGGCCATGCGCGCGCTGCGGCTGCGGTAGTAGGTCACGCCCGCGGCCCAAACCTCCTGGCTGCCGATCGGAGCTTCGAGCTTCGCTGTGCCAAAATCTGCTGCCGGCCTTCCGCCATCCACAACCGATCGCAGAAACTCTCCCAGATTCTCATGCGCGACCAGCACATCCCAGTTCGTCTCCGGCACGCGGAAATGCCTTCCGCCTTCCTCCACATAAATTCCATTGCTGGTCCGGTACAGCTTCACGCCTTCTTCTCCAATCCGGAAACAATTGCTTCCACATCGTAGACGCATCCGCCCCAAACGCCGCCGCTCGCCGTCACCAGCGCGGCCCAAAGGCGGGTATCTTCGGGTAATTCGGGGTGCGGCGCGAGATCCGGGCGCGCGCTTCGCTGAGCGAGCCGCCGAGAACCTTCCTCGGCGCCGACAAAATCGCCGGCCTCACCCACCAGGTGCACTGACCCCGCAAGCTTCCCGCGGTCGATCACGATCTCGATCTGGTCGCCGTCGCGCACCTTGCCGATGGGCCCGCCGGCCAGCGCCTCCGGCGAGATGTGGCCGATGCACGCCCCCGTTGACACGCCGCTGAATCTTGCATCGGTCAACACGGCTACGTGCTTGCAATGCGGCAATTCCTTCAGCGCCGCCGTAATCTGGTAGATCTCCTGCATGCCCGCGCCCTTGGGCCCACTGCAGATCAAAACAATTACATTGCCCTCGATAATTTCGCCAGTCTTGATTGCTCGGATCGCCGCTGCTTCGGTCACGAAAACCCGCGCGGGCCCCACATGACGAAACACCTGATCTTCGCCGACCAGAGATGGATCGATCGCGGTGCTCTTGACTACCGACCCCTCCGGCGCCAAATTGCCAATGGGGAAACAAACCGCCGATGTGAGCCCGCGCGAGCGTGCGCGATCGGGCGACATGATCACATCTTCGGGATCGATGCCGTCCAGCTCTTCTAGCCGGCGCCGCAACTCCGCCCGGCGCGGACTTTCGCTCCACCAGTCCAAGCACGTATCCAGCGTTTCGCCGCTCACCGTTTTTACCTTCACATCCAGTAGCCCATGTTTGCGCAGTTCCAGCATTACCTCCGGAACGCCGCCGGCCAGAAACACCTGCACCGTGGCAAAATTGCGCGGCCCATTGGGCAGCGCATCCACCAGGCGCGGAACCAGACGATTTACCTCGACCCACTCTGCAACCGTGGGTCGCGGCAGCCCCGCCGCGTGCGCAATGGCCGGCAGGTGAATGAGAAGATTTGTCGATCCGCCGAAGGCAGCCTTCACGATCATTGCGTTGTAAATCGACGCGGGTGTGAGGATGTCGCCGGTGCCGATGCCAAGCTCATGGAGCCGCAGAATCGCGCGTGCCGAGCGCCGCGCGGCATCCAGCCAGATCGGTTGGCCTGATGGCGCAAGCGCCGAATGCGGCAGCGACAATCCCAGCGCCTCGCCCACAACTTGCGACGTCGCCGCGGTTCCCAGAAACTGGCACCCTCCCCCCGGCGAAGCACATGCACGGCAGCCCACCTCCGCGGCATGTTCCAGCGTGATATGGCTCTGCGCGAAGCGGGCGCCGATCGTCTGTACCTTTGCCGCATCTTCACCTTGCTCCGGCAGCAGCGTGACGCCGCCCGGAACCAGCACCGCCGGTTTCTTTCCCGACGATGCCAGTGCCATCATCATCGCCGGCAGTCCCTTGTCGCATGTGGCCACTCCCAACACGCCTTTCCGCGTCGGCAGCGAGCGCATCAGGCGGCGCAGCACCATCGCCGCATCGTTGCGGAATGGCAGCGAGTCCATCATGCCGGTGGTACCCTGCGTGCGCCCGTCGCAGGGATCAGTGCATGCGCCCGCGAACGGCGTGGCGCGCAGCAACTTCAACTCACGCGCGGCCTCGGCCACGAGCAATCCCACCTCCCAGTGGCCGGTGTGAAATCCCAGCGCAATGGGCTCACCCGACTCCGCTCGCAGTCCGCCGTGCGTACTCAGGATGAGGAATTCGGGATCGAGAAGACGCTTGGGCTCCCAGCCCATGCCGGCGTTCTGGGTCAGGCCGAAAAGATTCCCCGAGGGCTCGGTGAGCAGCATCTCCGGGGTAAGCGGCAGCACTCCCGCAGGTCCAGGCGCATGCGTACCCACGCCAAGCAAGTTCGCATCCGTCGACTCCAAAACCGAACTGAATGAAATGCTTGTGATGGGGAAGCCCTTTCCGCGTCCAGTATAGTGGACCCAGCGCGGGCTTCCGAGCGCCGTCCCTGGTGCTTAGATTGCGACAAGACGCGCCTGTTCGGCGGCAACCCACCGTCGCGGCAAAGCCTAGTAAGCCGTCAGGCCTCCGTCGATAGCAAGCGCAACCCCGTTGATGAACGATGCCTCGTCGCTCGCCAGATAGACCAGCGCATTCGCAACGTCGGCCGTGCTCGCCAGCCTTCCCAGCGGAATCTCGCCCAGTCTCTCCGCCTTGCGCTCCGGATCCTTGAAGAGGGTCTGCACAAAGGGCGTCTCCACGGTGCTGGGGTGGATCGAGTTGCAGCGGATGTTGTCCTTCGCGTAACGCACGGCCACCGACTTGGTGAGCATCGTCAGGGCTCCCTTGGTCGTCGTATAAGTTTCGTTTGTGAACTTGTGGCCCACCAGGCCGCATATCGACGACATATTCAGAATCACGCCTCCGCCCCCCGCTCTCATCATCGGAAGTGCGTGCTTGATCCCTATAAACGGGCCCTTCACATTCACCGCGACCATGGCATCGAAAGATTCCATCGGCATCTCTTCAATGTTCTTCCTCACGTTGATGCCCGCATTGTTCACCAGGATGTCGAGCCGTCCGGCCCGCTCCATCACCGTTGCGAACGCCGCTTTCCAACTCTCCTCTGAAGTGACGTCGAGCGGGATAAACACCGCATCGATCGACGCGGCCGTCTTTTCCCCTTCCTCGCGGTTGATGTCGCAAACGAACACCGAGGCGCCTTCCTCGCGAAATCTCTTTGCGACCTCCGCACCGATCCCGACTGCTCCGCCAGTGACCAGGGCGATCTTCCCCGCAAGACGTCTTGGGCTCACTTGGCGCCCCCCTTGCGGACTTTTACTGCAGCGAGCTTTTCATAGAACTGGATAATGCCGCCATGGTCGTCGGTCTGCTTTCCGTCGACCTTGAGGGCCTGCATGATCTCCATAATCTGGCTCGTAAGCGGGATCGGGGTTCCGGTTTCGTGGGCGGTATCCAGCGCGTTCTGTAGGTCCTTGATATGCAGCTCAATCCTGAATCCCGGCTTGTAGTTTCCCTCGAGAACCATGGGAGCCTTCGCGTTGAGGACGGTGCTTCCAGCCAAGCCGCCTTTGATCGCGTTGAAGACCCGTTCGGGATCCACTCCGGCCTTGGTCGCGAGAACGAAAGCCTCAGACATCGCGGCGATGTTCAGCGCGACAATGATCTGGTTTGCCAGCTTGGTCACGTTGCCTGCGCCAATTTCTCCGCAAAGAACGGCGCTGGCTCCCATCTTCAACAGTACGTCCTTCACCTTCTCGAAGACGGCTTCCTTGCCGCCCACCATGATAGCTAGTGTTCCGTCGATAGCCTTGGGCTCGCCGCCTGAGACCGGGGCATCGAGCATCTCGATTCCCTTTCTGGCGAGCTCGGCGGCCACCTCGCGGCTCGCAAGGGGCGCAATTGAGCTCATGTCGACGAGCACGCTTCCTGGCCTGGCCCCCTCGATCACACCGCCTTCGCCCAGAACCGCCTTTTTCACGTGAGGCGAATTGGGCAGCATTGTGATGATGAGTTCGTTCCGTGACGCCACGTCCTTCGGAGACGAACCGGCAGTTGCGCCCGCTTCCACCAGCTCCCTGACCGGGGCATCAACGATGTCATAAACGATGAGTGAGTGGCCCGCCTTGAGCAGGTTCTTCGCCATGGGCTTGCCCATGATGCCCAATCCGATAAAGCCAATGTTCATTTTCTGTCTCCTTTCAGAAGCGTTCTCACGGTCTTCGCAACCTCCTCCGACGTGAGCTTGAAATGCGTGAGCAGTTCGCCGTACCCCTCCGCCGAGATGCCGAAAGTGTCGGGCACGCCCACGAATTCCACCGGCGCATGGCTCACTCCTCGTAGCGCCTCAACCACCGCCGAACCGATTCCGCCGATGATCGTATGCTCTTCGGCCGTGACAATGGCATCCACTCCGCTCGCGTAGCGGATTACTGCCTCCCGGTCCAGCGGCTTGATGGTGCTGATGTTGAGCACCCTCACCGAGATCCCCTCCAGCTCCAGAACCTTCGCTGCCTCCAGCGCCTTCGAGACCATGATTCCTGAGCCGAAAATCGCCACGTCGTTTCCGTCCCGCAGCTTTGTCACCTTGCCGATGGAGTACGGCTCGCCCGCCGGATACACAAAAGGGAGATCGTTCCTGTTGATCCTGAAGTATACCGGCCCCTGCCAATCCAGCATGCAGTCCATCATCTGTTCCACTTCGATGGAGTCCGCCGGGCAAAGCACCGTCATGTTCGGTAGCGATCGCATCAGCGCAGCGTCCTCCACACCCTGGTGCGTCTTTCCGTCGCCAAAGTCCGAAAGGCCCGCGCTTGACCCGCAGATCCGCACAGGCAGGTTCGGAATGCAGATGGAATTACGGAGCTGGTCGTACGTTCTCCCTGAGGCGAATACCGCGAAGGAATGAATAAACGGGATCATTCCGGAAAGCGCGAATCCCGCCGCCGTCGAAGCCATGTTCTGTTCCGCGATGCCCATTTGAAAGTAGCGGTCGGGAAACTCCGCCTGAAACATGACAGACTGCGTGGATTTCCCCAGGTCCGCCTCAAGGGCCACCACCCTCTCGTCCTTCTTTCCCAACCGGACAAGGCTGGCCCCATACGCACTTCTCAGGTTCGGCGAAGTCATTGCACCATCCTCCGGGATTCTTCGATCTCAGCGAGTGCCTGGTCGTACTGTTCCTTGGTCATCGCGCTGTTGTGGAAAGCCGCCGTATTCTCGGCGAATGAAACGCCCTTTCCTTTGATCGTGTCGGCGATGATTACCGTTGGACCACCCTTGATCGCAGCTGCTTTGTCCAGAACATCCAGGATCGCGCTCACGTCGTGTCCATCTACGTTCAACACGTTCCACCCGAAGGCACGGAATTTGTCTTCCAGGTTCGGGATATCGAAGATTTCCTTTGTCGGGCCGGTAGCCTGGATCTTGTTTCTGTCCACGATGGCCGTCAGCGAGTCCAGCTTGTAGCGCGCGACGGCCATGGCCGCTTCCCAAAGCTGACCTTCGGCGAGTTCACCGTCGCCTATCACCACATACACGCGAGCCGGGCTCTTCTTGAGTCGCAGCGTCAGCGCCATGCCGGTCGCTATTGAAAGTCCCTGCCCCAGCGAACCTGTCACCGCCTCCAATCCGGGAGTCATCATGTCCGGGTGCCCTTGAAGGTTGCCGCCCAGGGTCTTCAACTTCGCCATCTCTTCACGCGCAATTACGCCCAGCTCCACCAGGGCTGCATATTGCACCAGAACAGAATGACCCTTGCTCACGAGAAAACGATCCCGGTCCGGATCGTTCAGAGCTTTGGGATCGAAGTGCATCTTCCCGAAGTACAAAGATGCGACAATCTCAGCCAGTGAGCACGATCCGCCTAGGTGTCCCGCCTTGCCAACACCAATCATCTTCACGATGTCGGCTCGAAGGTCCCATGCGATCCATTTGATTCGCTGAATCTCCTCAGGCTTTGCCATCCATCTCCCTCCGGCGAAGGAAATCCGCTCCGGTCGTCCTTTTTTATTCAACAACAACACACCGTGATCGACGCCTTCGACACCGGTGCCGGTTGACTCTGAAAAACGAATCAGTGTAGTCCTGCGATTCAGCCTCTAGGCGTGACTCAGATCACAGGTGAATCGATTTTCAAGGGGCTCCGCGAAGCTTCCGCGCAAGGAATCATCGCGTTATGAGCGGGTTACTCAGACCGTAATCGCCTGCCCGCCGATCGGGATGCTATAAAGCTCATGTGCCCGGCAACAACCCCCACATCGCGGCGCAACGCGCGCCAGACTTGCGCCGCCGCTGGCTCTACCTGATGCCGGTGGTCTTTGTCACCTACAGCCTTGCCTATCTCGGCCGCTCCAACTTCGGCTTCGGCGCAGCGGCGGGCATGGCAAAATCGCTCAACATCACTGAGTCGCGCGCAGCCTTTCTCGCTTCGGCCTTTTTTCTCGGCTACTTCCTTTTCCAGATTCCGGCCGCAACTTACGCAGTTCGCCGCAGCGCCACCCGGCTGGTCTTTTTCGCGCTCATCTGCTGGGGCATCTTCTCCGCGCTCACCGGAGTCATCCGCGTGTACTGGCTGCTGGTTGCCGACCGCCTGCTACTGGGCGTCGCCGAAAGCCTCATCCTGCCGTCGATGCTCATCCTGCTCACCAACTGGTTCACAAAGGCCGAGCGCTCCCGCGCCAACGCGATACTCATTCTTGGCAACCCGGTCACGGTCACCTGGATGGCCGCCGTCACCGGCTACCTCATCCGCGGCGTTGGCTGGCAGATGACGTTCATCCTCGAAGGCATCCCTTCCATCGTGTGGGCATTTGTGTGGCTCGGTGTGGCGCGCGACCGGCCCGTCCAGGTTCGTTGGCTCTCTCGAGAAAGCAGCGGGCAACTCACAGAGGATCTCGCGCGCGAGCAGGCTTCCCTGCCCCAGTACACGAATTTCCTCGCCACCCTGCGCGTGCCCGGCGTCCTGCTCCTCTGCTTCCAATACTTCTCGTGGAGCTTCGGAGTCTACGGCCTTGTCCTCTGGATTCCGGAGATGATTCGCTCCGGCTCATCGCGAGGCATCGGGCAGGTTGGCCTCCTGAGCGCCGCGCCGTTCCTTCTCGCCGTCATCCTCATGCTCGTGGTCTCAGCCATCTCCGATCGCACGCTGAACCGCAAGCCTTTCGTCTGGCCGTTCTTGATTCTGTCGGGCGTCGGCCTATTCTGCTCTTTCGCCACAGCCGGCGATCACTTCTGGCTTTCGTATCTCTCTCTGATCGTGGCCGGTGGCGCCATGTATGCGCCCTATGGCCCCTTTTTCGCCATCATGCCCGAGATGCTGCCGCGCAACGTCGTCGGCGAAGTGATTGCGCTGGTCAACAGTTGCGGCGCGCTCGGCGGATTTGCCGGCACCTGGCTGGTGGGTTGGTTGCAGGCACTCACTGGCAATGCTCGGGCGGGATTTCTCGCCATGTCGGTCGCGCTGATCGTTGCTGGTGCGATTATGCTTTGTCTGCCGTCGACCCGGCGCGAACCGCATCCTGCGTAAACTGGCCGTCGATCAGCCGCCAGATGCCCAACGGATTTTCGTTCTTCAGCTCCTCAGGCAGCGCCGCCCGCGGAAAATCCTGGAAACACACGGGCCGCACGAAGCGATAAATCGAGTACGTGCCCACCGATGTCGCCCGGCTGTCGCTCGTTGCCGGATACGGCCCGCCGTGCACCATCGCGTGGCAAACTTCTACGCCTGTCGGAAAGCCGTTCACGATCAGCCTTCCCGCCTTCCGTTCCAGGATCGCAATCAGATCGCCGAACGCAGCGAGATCGGCCTCCGATCCGTGCAATGTCGCGGTCAGTTGCCCTTCCAGCGATCGTGCCAGCTTCAACGCCTCCTCGCGGCTCTCGTAGCGGATCACGAGCGTGCTCGGTCCGAACACCTCCGTCGCCAATTCCGGCTCGCGCAACAAATCCTTGCCGCTGATTTGCATCACCACCGGCACTGCATACGAGCTCTTCGCTCCGTTTGAGGCGGTCTGCGCCACCGTCTCCACGCAACTCTGCGCCCGTCTCCCGTCGATTCCCGACCGGTAGCTCTTCGAAATTCCTTCCGTCAGCATCGGCGAGATGGCCGCCTTCTCCACCTGCGTCTTCAGCTCGGCCACCAGCGCGTCAGCATCGGCATTGCGCGGCAGAAAAACCAGCCCGGGCTTGGTGCAGAACTGCCCCACACCCAGCGTGAACGACCCGAATAGCCCGCTTGCGATCTGCGCCGTGCGCGTACGCAGCGCCTCGGGCAGCACAAACACCGGATTTACGCTGCTCATCTCCATGAAGCACGGAATCGGCTCGGGCCGCGCCGCAGCTCGTTGCATCAGCGCCTTGCCCGCCGAGAGCGATCCGGTAAACCCGACAGCTTTCACCTTGGGATGATCCACAAGCGCTGCGCCGATCTCTGACCCCGCGCCAAACAGCAGTGCAAAAACACCCGCCAGCAGCCCGCACTCTTTCACGCTGCGCGCGATCACCTGGCCCACCATCTCACTCGTCCCCGGATGCGCGTGATGCGCCTTCACGATCACCGGGCAGCCAGCCGCGAATGCCGCCGCCGTATCGCCGCCAGCGACTGAAAACGCCAGCGGAAAATTGCTCGCGCCGAAGACGGCGACCGGCCCCAGCGGCCGCATCATTGAGCGAATGTCCGCCCGCGGCAACGGCTTGCGATCAGGCTGCGCGGGATCGATGCGCGCATTCACCCACGATCCCTCTTCCACCACCTGCGCGAAGAGCCGAAGCTGATTGATCGTCCGCGCCGACTCGCCTTTCAGCCGCGCCTCCGGCAGCGCTGTCTCGTGGTTCGCCCGCTCCACCAGCTCCGGCACAATCGCTTCGATTCCGTCCGCGATCCGCCGCAGGAAGCGCGCCTTTTCCCGCCCGATGAGCTTGCCGTAGACATCGAAGGCTTCGTCGGCCAGGTCTGCCGCAAGGTTCAAGTCTGCCAGCGACGCGCAGCGATAAATCGGCTCCAGCCGCTCGCCTCTCGCCGGGTCGAAACCGTAAAACGTCGCGCCGTCTCCCTCTCGCGGCTCACCGTCGATAATCGAATGACCGTGCAAGTTCAACCTGGCTTGTTCCTGCAGCATGGTTCACCTTCTTCTTTGTTTGCCGTTAGCAATTAGTTGTTAGCTTTTAGCCGCACAGCGCGGGGCTGGCGCTCTTGCTTTGACCGAAGAACCAGAAGCTGAAGGCTAAAAGCTAATAGCCAAAAGCTATGTTTCTCACTCTTCCCCAATATCCTCGTGCCAAATCTCCGGATGCCCGGCCACGTAGCCTGCCAGCAGCTCGCGGCACTCACGGTTGTCGAGATCGATCACTTCCACGCCGTTCTCGCGCAGCCAGTCCAGGCCTCCGGCAAAACTCCGGCTCTCACCAACCACCAGCTTGCCAATGCGGAACTGCCGCACCAGCCCGCTGCAATACCAGCATGGCGCCAGCGTAGTCACCATCACCAGGTCGCGGTAGCTGCGCTGGCGCCCCGCGCGACGAAACGCGTCGGTTTCCGCGTGAACGCTGGGGTCCCCCTGCTGCACGCGACGATTATGGCCGCTGCTCACCAGCTCGCCGGTGCGCGTAAACATCGCCGCGCCGATAGGGATGCCCCCCTCCGCAAGCCCCAGCCGGGCTTCCTCAATCGCCACCGCAAGCATGTGTTCGTACAGTTCCACAAGATCAATCTACCGCAGCGGAGTTAGCGGAGCTAGCAGTGTTGGCGGAGTTAAAAATCGGCGAGCCGGTAATTCAGCGCTTCGAAACGCGAAAGACCGCGGAAGCGGGGTCAAACGATGTGCCGACTCAAGCTGCGAAGCGCAGGACGACGGGGCCGTACAGGCCTCGCTCCGCTAACTCCGCCAGCCCCGCTAGCTCCGCTTCGCACTTTCACCTCACGCTTAGCACCAGCTTCCCAAAGTGGCTGCCCTCTTCCATCCGCTCCAGCGCTTCGCGCGCCTTCGACCAATCGAATTCCTCACCCACCGGCCGCAGCTCCGCTAGCGCGATCGCGCGATTCATCTGCTCGAAATCCATACGCGAGCCCACATAAATGCCGTGAATGCGCGCCATCTTGTGCAGGATGAGCGCAACCGGAAACGGCTCCACTGATGGCGCGAGCACGCCGATCTGCGCCACGGTTCCAGCGGGACGAATCGCGCGCAGCGACCGCGCCAAAGTACCCTGGCCTCCCACTTCCACCACAAGGTCCACACCCTCGCCGTCCGTTTGATCGCGCGCCCATCGGTCCCATTCGGGATTCTCGCGGTAGTTCAAGCCGGCGTCCAGCCCCAGGCTCCCCGCGCGGTGCAGTTTCTCATGGCTCGAGGAGATGCCCAACACGCGCGCACCTCGCAAACGCGCAAACTGCAGCGCGAAAATCGACACTCCACCGGTCCCCAGAATCAGCACCGTCGAGCCCGGCTTCACATCGCCTGCCGCCAGCGCATTCCACGCTGTCACCGCTGCGCAGGGCAGTGTTGCCGCTTCCTGGTAGCTCAGGTGGTCGGGTATCGCGACCAGCCCCTGCTCTTTCAGCACGACATAGTCCGCCAACATGCCGTCGATATCGCCGCCCAGCGCGCCGCGAGCCTTGGCGGCCGCAAATGGCCCGTCGATCCAGTTCTGCATAAAAATGCCGGCCACGCGGTCTCCCTGCTTCCATGCCGTCACACCCGCGCCCACGGCCACCACCTCTCCCGCGCCGTCGGAGCACGGAATGCGGGGCAGCTTCATCTTGGGGTTGTATTGCCCCTTCACCACCATCAGATCGCGATAATTGAATGAAATCGCACGCACGCCCACTAGAACCTCGCCGGGTCCCGGCGCAGGCGTAGGCCGCTCCACAAACTCCAGAGAATCAATGCCAAACGCTGAAACTTGCCACGCGCGCATTTGAAAATCGGCTCCTTTCGCTGGGCCAGCTCGTCAAGTTGCGGGACGCAATTGCGCAATTCCCACGTAGAATGAAGATATGGCTCGTGGATGGGAAAGTAAATCCGTGGAGGAGCAGATGGCAAATGGGTTGGAGAACCACGGCGCGAATCCCGCGGCCCCTGCGAATGGTTCTTTATTCTTGCGGTCGAATTCCGGCGACCGCCTGATGAGCGAAGAGGAGCGCCGCGCGGCGGACCACCAGCGCGCCGCTCGGGAACGCCAGCGGCAGGCGCTCAGCCTCCAGCGCGAAAGCATCCTCTCGCAGCGCACATCAAATCCAGGCCGCCGTGCCGCCCTTGAAGCCGCGCTGGCTCACATCGAGGCGCAGATTCAGGCCATGAACTAGTCTGCCGTATCGAAAGAATCATTTGTATGTAGCGCCGGTCTCCTGACCGGCTGTCCTGGCGGCGTCCTCGCCGCCAGCGAGCAACTTCCCTTCCTCATGCATGCCCGCGTCGCAAGATCTCGGTTTGCGCTCCGCCAACTCTCATTACGGCTCCCGATGAATCAGCAGCGTGTTCGCCTGATTGACCGACGTTAGCGAAACGCGCGCGATATTCACATGCTCGGGCCGCGTCACAGCCCACAGAATTACATCCGCAATATCTTCGCCTGTGAGCGGCGTAATGCCCTTGTAAACCTTCGCGGCCTTTCCGGCGTCGCCGTGAAAGCGCACCAGGCTGAAGTCCGTCTCCACCAGTCCCGGATCGACGCTGGTCACGCGCACCGGCGTTCCGAGCACATCTTCGCGCAGCCCGTCGTTGATGGCGCGTGCCGCGGCTTTCGTCGCGCAATAGACAGCTCCGTTGGGATAAACGATTTCGCCCGCCATCGAGCCCAGCGTCACCACGTGTCCGCGCTCGCGCACCACCATTCCCGGAACCACCGCGCGCGCTACGTACAGCAGCCCCTTGATGTTGGTGTCGATCATCTCCTCCCAGTCTTCAATCCGGCCGGTGTAGAGCTTCTCCATGCCGCGGCTCAGGCCGGCATTGTTCACCAGGATGTCGATCTCCGCCCACGCCGGCGGCAGCTCGTCAATGGCGCGCTGCACAGCATGGCGGCTGCGCACGTCCAGGTCAATGGAGTGCACGGCCTGGGCGCCGCGCTCCAGCGCCTTCGATGCCACCTCCGCCAGCTTGCCCGCGCGCCGTGCCGCCAGCAGCAGCCGCGCGCCCTCGCCCGCAAACGCCATAGCCGTCGCGGCGCCAATTCCCGCGCTGGCACCGGTGATAAAGACAATCTTCCCCTTCAGACTCATGTTTCAGCCTCAACCAGCTAGTCTTTGACTGATTATGCTACCGTTGCTCGGAATTCCGCTGCTGTGACAAGCGGTACATGCCCGCCGGCCAATCTTCCCGGCTCATGCCCGCGGCGCGCGCCTCGGCAAACACCGCGGCCAGTGAATCCGCAAGACTCAGCCGTGTTCCCCGTTCCGCCGCGGCCTCGCGCAACATGCGCAGATCCTTTTCGCCCAGTTCCATCGTCGCACCCGGCTGTTCTGGCGGGTGCAGCATCACTTTGGCGTATGCCGCGTAAAACGGCGACTGGAAAAGCGCGCTGTTGACCGTCTCGAAAAAAATCTCCGGATCGATTCCCTGCCCGTGCGCGTAGACAAAAGAGTCAGCCAGCGTTTGAATCATGGCGCCAATCATGAAGTTGCCGCCGAGCTTCACGGCGTGCGCCTGCCGCGGCTCCTTGCCCACCACCGAGATGCCGCGCGAGAATGTCTCCAGCAGCGGGCGCGCCTTGGCCACGGCGTCGTCCGCTCCTGCCACCACGGTCCACAGCTTGCCCTGCTCGGCAATATTGGGCCGCCCAAAAACCGGCGCCGCCACAAACTCGATGCCGCGCCGTTCGTGCTCTTTGGTCAGCCGCTCGCTCAGCGCCACGCTGATGGTGCTGCATGAGATGTGCAGCACACCCGGGCTCATCGCGTCCAGCAGCCCGTTCGCGCCGAAGATCACCTCTTCGTGCGCCGCATCGTTAAACAGCATCGTGATCACGGCGTCAGCGCCCAGTTCGGCCTCCGCCGGCGTGCCCGCAACAATCGCGCCTTCGCGGATCAGTGGTTCCGTCTTCCCCTCGCTGCGATTCCACACGCGCAACTCATGCCCGGCAGCAATCAGGCGCAGCGCCATTGGCGTGCCCATCTTGCCCAATCCAAGAAATCCAATCTTCATAAGGAAATTTTAGCGGATTGCGAACAGTCGTCAGCTTGTTCGGGTAGCGCCAGTCTTCAGACCGGCTGTCTTGCAGGTCTCCAGACCCGCGCACAGTTGCAGGCGGCGAACTGCAGGCATCTCATTATGTCGATTTTGAAATCTGGGTAACTTGACGGTCGGGAGCTGAGTTTACGCCGCCTAGACTTAATTCGGCGTGCCCTTCGTCTCCGCATCCGCGAACGTGCACTCCTGGCACTGGCACATGCGGCGCAGATACTCCCACGAATAAATCCCGCCGGAGTGGCCATCGGCCCAGATGAATTGAATTGCGTAGCGACCCACGGCGTGCGCGCTCGCCGGCTTGGGCGGCGGCGCATACATCGGCAAGAGCTGGGTGGGCTTGGGTTTCGCCTGTCCCGCTTTGCGGCCTTCCGCATTGCGCTCATCCACGCAGGTGGCGCAGGGGCACGCCTCGCGCAGCCACGCAAAGCCCCACGCGCTCTTGTGCCCGTCGGCCCAGTCGATCTCCAGCCCCTTGCCCTCGGTCATTAGCACGCGCACCTTCTCCGGCGTGACAGCGATCTTCGGCAAAGTCCGATTCTGCTGGTCTTCGCGCTCCTGATCCTCTTTCGAGGCGACCCGGATGCCCTCGTGGCTCATGACTACAGTTTACAGTGATCAGTGGTCAGCGTTGAGCGGCCGTCCGGCGGCCGTCTCTACTCCCTATTCTCTTTTCTCTTTTCTCTAATCTCTGCTCTCTGTTCTCTGATCACTGTCTCCAAAAGAACCACGCCGCCATACCCATCCCGATCACCACCACCAGCGCGCGCAACACCCGCTGCGGCACGCGCTTTGCCATGCTCGCCGAAGCGTAGCCGCCGATCGCCGCCGCAATCATCGCCGCCAGGCAATAGCGCCACACCACCTGCGCATCGACCACGAAGATCACAAAGGCGATGCCGTTGGCCAGCGTGTTCGCCACCACCTTCAGCGCATTGATGGCGTGAATATCCTCGTAGCCAAAAAGCGCCAGCATGGTCATGAACAGGAATCCGGCCCCAGCCCCAAAATACCCCACGTAAAAACTCACGGCGATGGTCGCAAAAAACAGCGGAGCCCGCCGCGGCGCATGAACTTCGCCTGCCCCGGCGCGCTCGTGCCGCTTGAGTTTCAGCCGCTCAAGCCATCGCGAAACCGGCCCGCTCACGGCAAAGATCGACGCCGCACCCAGCAACAGCCATGGCACCAGGCGCATGAAGGTCATCTGCGGTGTGTTCAGCAGCACCACGGCGCCCGCCGTTCCGCCCACTAATCCGGCCAGCCCCATCAGCATCGCCGCGCGCAGATTCTTGCTGACGTCCGGCCAGTACGCGGCAACCGACGTCAATTGCCCCGGCCAGATCGCTACCGTGTTCGTGGCGTTGGCCTGCACCGGCATAACGCCCACGCCCAGAATCGCCGGGAACGATAGAAACGACCCACCCCCGGCCACCGCGTTCAGCACCCCCGCCAAAAACCCCGCGATCACCAGCCAGACCAGGCGCCAGTTCATGGCCTCCACAATTGGAAAATGCCACATGAGAATTTCATTGTAGAGGCCCGCAGCTCGACTTCGTCCTGCAGGGCACTCCCAGCTTCCATCTTCACGCGCCCCGCAAATTTTTATTTTCGGTTTTAGATTCAACAAGGTATGCTCGTGCCATGCTTCCCCGCCGCTTCCCCTTGTTCGCGGGGCGTGTGTTGCCGGCGCTCGTCGCTCGCCAGGAGACTACCCCACCTGTGCCACGCGGTTTTGCTTCGGCATGACCCTAGCTTTGCAGTGGCGCCCATGCGAAAGACCTTTCTGATCCTGACCTGCCTCTTCCCCGCTGCGCTGGCCGCGCAGTCCATCCTCACTGTTCCGCTGCAACAATGCGTCTGGCGCGCCGGTGACGATCCGAACTTGGCCGCCCCGGATCTCGACGAATCCGGCTGGCAACCGTATTCCTCGTTGAAGCTCGATTCTTCCCAGCCGCGCATCTGGATCCGCTGTCATCTCCAGCCAATGGCTTCGATCGACTTCGACCTGCCCGCGGTGCAAGTGCGCCTCTCGGCCGCTTACGAACTTTTCGTGAATGGGGCTCCCATTGGCCGGAACGGCGATCTGCGCAGTGGTTTCTTCAGCATGGATACCATCCGGATCTTCCCCATTTTGCCGTCGCTTGCCGGGAATCGTTTGAACCTCTTGTCGCTGCGCATCGTTTATCGCTTTGCCGCGCTGGGAGCGGCAAGCAGCCAGCATGCTCCCGAGATTCGCCTCGGGGAAATGCAGGCCCTGCGCGATAACAGGGCTGGCGTTCTCGTATCGTCGCTTCACAACGATCTGATTTTGTTCGGGCCAATGGTCGTGCTCGGCATCGTCGGCCTGGTGCTGCTCGCATTCTCCATCCCGGACCGCAAGAATCCCGAACCCATCCTGCTGGGGCTGTCCTGTTCCTCTCTCGGCATCCTGTACGTGGGCAACCTGTGCTGGACGATGATGATGAACGTACCCACGTGGGCGTATCTCGGCCTTTGGTCTCTAACAGTTACAGCCAACACGCTCGCGCAGGTATCCTTTTATTTCGCACTGGCCCGGAAACACATTCCCGTCTGGTTCCGCCTGCTCATCGCCGCCTCGTTTGTCAATGCTGCATGGACGTTGGTCGAACTGCTGCGTCCCCCGGAGCCGGCCTTGCGCCTGGATTTGATCCACGATTCCATCATCGAACCTGGTTATCTCATCCTCCTGGCCATTCTTCTCGGATGTGGTCCGTTCGTCGCCTTTTGGCCCTATCGCCAGATCCCAGCACGGATGAGGGCCGTTGCCGGAGTAACCGCGGCGTGGGGCGTGGTGCTCCTGGTTGTCTTCCTCACCTTTGCCACAAACTACATTCCCGGAGTGCCCAATCTCTTCCTTTCGTGGGAATCCACGCTGTTCTCGGCACAGAGTATCGTGCAGGCATGCGTTGTCGCTGCGCTCATTGCGCTCGTGGTGCGGAATCAGCGGCAGATTGCCGATCACCGGTCGGCATTGGCGGGCGAAATTGAGGCGGCCCAAAAAATGCAGCGGGCTTTGATCCCTGCATCGATCGATTGCTTCCCCGGCCTCAAAATCGACGTTGCGTTCTTCCCCGCGCGCGAGGTCGGAGGCGACTTCTACAGCTGCCGCATCCTGCCCGGCAACCGCCAGCGCATTCTGCTCGGCGACGTAAGCGGCAAAGGCGCCGCGGCCGCTATGACGGCGGCTGTGCTGCTCGGCGCAGCACAGCAGCGCGACACCGATTCCCCTGGTTCTCTCCTCGAACACCTCAATCGCGTCCTCAACGATATGCATCTGGGCGGATTCGCAACCTGTCTCTGCGCGGAAATTTCGGCAGAGGGCGCCTTGATTCTTGCCAACGCCGGCCACCTTGCTCCCTATCGCGACGGTGTCGAGCTCGAATCGAACTCCGGCTTTCCGCTCGGCGTAGTTCCCGGCGTCGTGTACACCGAAACCTCCGTTGCGCTTGAACCCGGCGACCGGCTTACTTTCCTCTCCGACGGCGTCGTCGAAGCCCGCAGCGCAGCCGGCGAGCTCTTTGGCTTCGAGCGCGCCGCCGCCATTTCAATAGAATCTGCCCAAGGCATTGCTGACGCCGCTCAGCACCACGGCCAGGAAGACGACATCACCGTCCTGACCCTCACCCTCGCGTCCGCCCCGGAAGGCATTCCAAATCAGTCCAGCGAGCCCATCCCGGCCTCAACCTGACCCGCTCACGCCGTCCTGTGATTCGGATACGCCATTCAAAATGAACAATTTACGATTCTGCACTAAATATTAGTGTATAACACTCATATTTTCTGAATCAATTATGCTATAGTTTCAACAGATAGGTTGAGTGCCCGGAGCTCAAGCCGCGGCCCAACCTACAAATTTTCGATCCATCAGGAGGAATTCGTTATGGCTATCACCCGTTGGGACCCGTTCCGTGAGGTCGTTGCTCTGCAGAACCGTATGAACACTCTGTTCGGCAACCTGAACAGCGAGGCCGAGGGCCCGATGACCACGGCCAGCTTTGTGCCCGCAGTGGACGTCTACGAGGACGAGAAAAAAGTCGTCATCAAGCTCGAAGTGCCGGGCATTGAAGAGAAAGACCTCGACGTGCGCGTGGAAAACCACACGCTCACCGTCAAGGGCGAGCGCAAGTTCGAGAAGGAAGAGAAAGAAGAGAACTTCCATCGCATCGAGCGCCGCTATGGCAGCTTCTACCGTGCCTTCACGCTGCCCAGCACGGTTGACACCGAGAACGTCGACGCCAAGTACGAGGCCGGCGTGCTGAAGCTCGAGCTCAAAAAGAAACCCGAAGCCCAGCCCAAGCAGATCAAGGTCAACGTCGGCAAATCGCTGGCGGCGTAACGGCAGCTTTCAGCTATTAGCTTTTAGCTCTTAGCTGATTCCGTGAGGGGCACCTCACAAATTTGAGATCGACGCGCCGGGTGGGTGCGCACGAGTTACCCGCCCGGCGTTCATTTTTTATTGAAGCAAATTGACAACGTGTAGCGATATCTTTCTAGGTGCGACTGGACGCTGGCTCACCGGCTGGATCAAGCTAGGAGCTGGCAGCTAGAAGCTAGGAGCTGTTTTTATGGCCATTCAATGGGACAAATTTACCGTCAAGTCGCAGCAGGCGATCCAGCGGGCGCAGGCGCGCGCCGCCGAGCTCGGCAACCCCGAGATCCAGCCCGTCCATCTTTTGCTTGCGCTCGTTGGAGACCGCGAAGGCGTCATTCCCGCCGTCCTTGAAAAAATCGGCGTGCCGACTGAGCGGCTTGAAAGCGACCTCCACCAGATCGAGGAGAAACTGCCTCGTGTGGGCGGTGCCGCCGCTCAGCCCGGCCTCAGCCAGTCGCTGAACAAGGTGCTCGAGCAGGCCTTCCGCGAGGCTACGAACTTCAAAGACGAATACGTATCGACGGAACACCTGCTGCTCGGCATCGCGCACCAGAAAAACGACCCCGCCCGTGAAGCTCTTGTCGCTCTGGGCGCCACCAAGGATGCCATCCTCCAGGCGCTCACCGCCGTGCGTGGCTCGCAGCGCGTCACCGACCAGAATCCCGAAGGCAAGTTCCAGGCGCTCGAAAAATACGCCAAGGATCTCACCGAACTCGCCCGCCGCGGCAAGCTCGATCCCGTCATCGGCCGCGACGAGGAGATTCGCCGCGTGATCCAGGTGCTCTCGCGCCGCACCAAAAACAATCCCGTCCTCATCGGCGAGCCCGGCGTGGGCAAAACCGCCATCGTCGAGGGCCTCGCCCGCCGCATCGTCTCCGGCGATGTCCCCGAGAGCCTGCGTAACAAGCGCGTCATCGCGCTCGACCTCGGCTCTATGCTGGCCGGCGCAAAATATCGCGGCGAATTCGAAGACCGCCTCAAGGCTGTCCTCAAGGAAATCGAAGAATCGCAGGGCCAGATCGTCCTCTTCATCGACGAGCTGCACACGCTCGTCGGCGCCGGCGCGGCCGAGGGTGCCATCGACGCCAGCAACATGCTCAAGCCGCCACTCGCTCGCGGGGAATTGCGCGCAATCGGCGCAACCACGCTCAACGAGTACCGCAAATACATCGAGAAGGATGGCGCCCTCGAGCGCCGGTTCCAGATCGTCTACGTGGGCGAGCCCAACGTCGAAGACACCATCGCCATCCTGCGCGGCCTCAAAGACCGCTACGAGCAGCATCACAACGTGCGCATCAAGGATTCGGCCATCGTGGCCGCGGCCACGCTGTCGCACCGCTACATCAGCGACCGCTTTCTGCCCGACAAGGCCATCGACCTTGTCGACGAGGCCGCCGCGTCGCTCGCCATCCAGATCGGCTCCGTGCCCACTGAGATCGACCAGTTGGAGCGCGAAGCTACTTCTCTCGAGATCGAGCGCGCCGCCTTGAAGCGCGAAACCGATTCCAACAGTAAAGAGCGCCTCGGCGAGGTCGATCGCGAAATCGCTCATCTTCGCGAGAAGATCACCGCTCTGCGCGCCCGCTGGACCAAGGAACGCGAGGCCATCAACCGCATCGGCGAGTTGAAGAAAAGAATCGAAGCTCTGCGCTTTGAAATGGAAGAGCAGACCCGCAAGGGCCAGCTCGATCGTGCCGCGCAAATCCAGTATGGCGAGCTGCCCAAACTCGAAGCCGAACTCAAAAAACTCGACGCCGCGCAAGGCAAGTCCGGCGTCGCGCGCATGTTGAAAGAGGAGGTCGACGAGGAAGACATCGCCAAAATCGTCAGCAAGTGGACGGGCATTCCTGTCTCGCGCATGCTGGAGGGCGAGGTGAAAAAGCTCGTCCAGATGGAAGACCGCCTCCGCGAGCGAGTGGTCGGCCAGGATGAAGCGCTCAAGGTGGTCGCCAGTGCCATCCGCCGTTCCCGCGCCGGCCTGAGCGATCCCAAGCGCCCTATCGGCTCCTTCATTTTTCTCGGGCCCACGGGCGTCGGCAAGACAGAAACCGCGCGCGCCCTCGCCGAATTTCTCTTTGACGACGAGCACGCCATGGTACGCATCGACATGAGCGAGTACATGGAAAAACACACCGTCGCTCGACTCATCGGCGCGCCTCCGGGCTATGTGGGTTACGACGAAGGCGGCCAATTGACTGAGGCCGTGCGTCGCCGACCCTACGCCGTCATTCTTTTCGACGAGATTGAAAAAGCGCATCCCGACGTCTTCAACGTCCTGCTTCAGGTCATGGACGATGGCCGCCTGACCGACTCGAAGGGCCGCACCGTCGACTTCAAGAACACGGTTCTCATCATGACGTCGAACCTGGGCGCAGCGATGCTGGCAGCCGACGTGCTGAAGACCGAACACGACTACGACATCGCCCGCGAGAGCGTGATGAAGGTGCTGCGTGAGCATTTCCGGCCGGAGTTCCTGAACCGCGTGGACGACATTGTGATCTTCCGCCCGCTGGGCAACGCGCAGCTCAGTCAGATTCTTGACATGCGGCTCAACGATATCCGCCGCCTGCTTGAAGACCGGGCCATCTCGTTCGAGATGAGCGAGCCGGCGCGGCAACTCATCCTCAAGGCCGGCTCCGATGCCGCCTACGGCGCGCGCCCGCTCAAACGCGCTCTGCAGCGCATGGTGCAGGATCCGCTGGCCATGAAGATCCTCGACGGCGAGGTGCTGCACGGCGCGCACGTCCGCATCGACGTCGACCGCAAATCAAACCAGCTCGTCTTTGAATCCATGGGCCGCGAAGCCATGGCCTGACCACAGCAGGTCAGCAATTAAGTGGTTGCCTCATCCTAAACGGAAGCGGTTGCCCCATCCTAAACGCGCACTTTGCGTTTAGGGTGGGATCGCGCAAGCCCCAACTTGCACTCAGTCATCCTGATAAAGTGGGTGCCCCATCCTAAACGCGCACTTTGCGTTTAGGGTGGGATCGCACAAGCCCCAACCTGCACTCAGTCATCCTGATAAAGTGGGTGCCCCATCCTAAACGCGCCCTTTGCGTTTAGAGTGGGATCGCACAAGCCCCAACCCGCCAGGCACTGTCATCCTGTCAAGCCCCACTCCCTCCACCCGCCAATTCCGATCACGCACTTCAGCGTGCCGAACTCGTTGATTCAAATAAACTCACACCTGCCCGAAAACGCTGGAAATCTCTTCGCAATTCCTTGCAGAGAATTGCCGTCGATTGGCGCACAATCTACTCATGGTGTGTCTCGACTCATCATTCCGCAGCCTCTTGATTGCCCATCGTCTTGGGGGAGCGCCAGATCGGCAGTTACCCGGAATGAAAAACCCATAACCCCTTTGGCTGCAGTATTTTACCGAATAACCCGCTGATAATCAGCGGGTTAGAGAAAATGATCCGAGGACAAGTGCGTGAAGAATAACCACTTGACCCCAAAAAGGTGGATGGGGGGGAGGGGTGACGAATCAGTAACAGAAGGGAAGGACAGCCGCCCCAGCCCGCGAGTCACTACGTGTGCGACCGGGTGACCCACGTCCCGATTTTCGGATCTGGGATCGCACGGACGACGCAATCATGCCCCTGCACTCAGATTGCGACGCCTCTCACTTCACCCGTGTCACAAACAGCGTGACCGACATCGCCGGAAACACCTGGTCCTTCAAGGCGCTCGTCTTTTCTATTTTCGATTCCCGCGTGACCACAGCGTCCGGCAGCGCGCGAATCTGCTTCAGGTCCGCGCTGCTGTACTGGAACACCTTGGCCTGCTTTTCTGTCTTCAGGTGCGCGAACACGACGTCCGACTTCAGATCTCCAAACGTCTTGTTGATCACGACGATTGTGGCCATATCATCCGCGCTGCGCACCGCGGCATAGACGGCCAGCTTCCCTTGGTCGGCGCTGCTGGCCGCAATGCTCGTATCGCCGAACTCCCCTCCGGCACCGTCGTAGTTGCGAAAGATTTTGAAAGCGAACATTGCCGGCGAGTTCAGGTCCGGCGCGCCCCACAATGCCCCCAGGTCGAGTCCCTCGCGCCCGAAGATGCCCAGAATGTCCGCCTGCGCCACGGCTCCGCTGATATGTTCCTCTCCGCCCCAGTTGTATTCCGTAATCGCCGTCTTTGTGCCGGGATAATCCGCCGCGACCCATTGCTTCATCCTGCGAATCATCATGGGCGGCATCATCTGGGCATAGTTGTTCGGGTCCCGCAGATTCGCATCCGTGTAGGTCGGATCCCAGAACACACGCGTCGAGTCGAGCACGGCCCTCTGCTGCTCGCTCGTGCCCGCCGGCTTCAAGCCCGCATCGTTTGCCGCGAAATATGTGTGCAGATCCAGGTAATCGAGCAGTCGCGTGTGCTTCGGGTCGGCGTCCTGCGCGGCTTTGAACGTCCTCAAGTAGTACTCGATAAACGGCAGGTTCCCGTGCGAGATGCGATCGGAAAAATCATAAGTGACATTCGGCCAGGTGCCCTTCACTGACTCAAGATCCTTCTTCGAGTAGAAGTACGTGAACCAGTAATCCATCACCGGTCCGCTCACCTCTGCCGTGGGGTCGGCCTCTTTCACCGCCCTCGCCACCTTCATCCCGTTCTCCGTCACCTCGTCGTATGTGAAAGGCAAAGGATGCACATCGCGGTGATTCAGATCCCACCAGCTTGGCTCGTTGTCCAGCGAGTAAATCGCCACGCCTCCGTGGGCGGCGTCGCCGAATCTGCCCACAAGGTATTTCACCCACTCTTCAGTCCAGCTAGCGTCCACCTTCATGCAGGTATCGGTCGGATCGTTGTTCGTAATCTTCGTTCCGTCGGGTTTCACGCCGTTGCCGAATGTTTTCCAGTAGGGATCAGTCTTCTGCTGCGGTCCATACTTCGCCACAGAGAAGCTGCCCGCCATAATGCGCGATTTCGCGACCCATCCCATCACCGGCACCGTTCCCATGGTCTTGGTTCCGCTTTCACGATCGCCGATCACCTGCGTGTTGAAGTCCGATACATCAGGGTATTGCGTGTTTGAATTCGGGATATTTTCGTAGAACCAGTGATCGCCGTGGTTGCTGATATCGAGCTTGTAGTTGTAACGGGTAACTCCGTCTCCGCCCCATCGGTTCAGGGTCAGGCGCACGGCTTTTGCAACGTCGGCCGATTCATTGTTCGGATCCTCTTGCCGGTAAGCATTCATCCCATAAATCAGCGGGTTGATCGCATGACCCGCAGCTCCTGCATCCACGGTGAGCGACGGCCCCTGGGCCACCGGCGGCGCAGCGAATGTGACCAATGCCGCGGCCCACTTCGCCGGATTGAGCGTGCTCCTCGCCTTGATCGCAACCGACTGCGGTGCAGGATAAGGTGTCACGTACAGCCCGCTCTTGCTGATGGTGCCGAAAGCCGCATTTCCACCATCTACATCGTTCACTGACCACGTGATCCCTTTGTCGTAGCCGCCTGTTCCGCTCGGACTGGCGGAAAACTGCTTGATATCGCCAGCAGCCAGCGTCACGTGTTCCGGGCTGATCGTCACCATCGAAACTGCCCCGGGCGGCACGGGCTGATCCGGCTTCGCCGCGCTGATTGCCTGCGCGCTGCCCCGGCCGACGCAAAGAATCAGGAGCGCAAAACCAAGCGCGAGCGGCATTGCAATTGTGTGTGAAATGTGACGGCGCTTGACGGCGAGGCAAACGGCAACTGTACCCGTTGAAGGCATCAGACCCTCACAATGATGGAAGAGTTGGTGTTGTTCAGTAATCTAGCACTTATCTGGGGCCCGCGAGTTGCAAATCACATCGCCGAAGCTCCGAATCGATACGCCGGGCGCTCCAGCTTTCGTCCGCCGCAGCGCATCGGATCCGGGAAAGCAAGCTGAAGGCTGAAAGCTGATAGCTCGCGGTTCAGGCCTTTGACGACTGGCGCGTGAATTCGTTGATTGGATTGCGTGATCAAACGCTGATTTGCCGGGACCGCTCCGCAGTCGTGCTACGTCCCGGCTTTCCGCTCGTCGACGAGGACTTCATCAAGCAGCATGCGCAGCTTGGTGGCGCGCTTGTGCCCCAGTTGCACATCGCCTGAAGTAGCCTGCGAGACTTCATCGGCAAGATTCAGGGCGGCCAACACGGCCACGCGCAGCGAATCCGCCGTCCTGCCCTGCGCTGCCACGGCGCGCATCTTGGTGTCGACCAGCGCGGCCAGCTCGCGGATGTGCTGCGGGTTCTGCCCTGACAAGTGATAGAGCTGGTCGTAGATTTCAACCGTCACATATTCGCCCGGGTTGCCGCGCGATTCCTGAGTCATATGACCCTCACAGTTCCAGTGCGTCCAGTTGCTTCAACAACCGGTCAACACGCTGTCGCACCTGGTCGCGTTCCGCGCGAAGTGCGCTGATTTCGCTTTGCAACTGCGCCACTGCCGGCAGTTGCACGTGCAGCTGCTCTTCGGCTTTTTTGGCGCGAGCTTCGGCCTCGGCGCGTGCCCTCCGCTCCTGTTTCACCAGGTCTACGGCGCGCTTTACCCGTTCTTCCAGCGCCGAAAAATCGTCCGCGCTTACAGCCAGGGTGCCCTGTTCCTCAAGCGCCGGCTGCGTCCCGGCTTCACTTTGTGTCTCCACTGCTGCCCTCGTCTCCGTGATAGTTTGTGACATCGGTCACCCTCCGAACAGGCTCCGTTTCCGTTCGAGTATAGCGCCGATGGGCCTTGCTGTTTTGCTCACACGCGCAACCGCGCTCCGGCCTTGCCAACTGCCTCTACGACGCGCGCCTGAAAAGCCTGCAGTTCCTCCTCGCGCAGTGTGCGGCCCTGCGCTTGGAATGTCGCTCCCAACAGCAGCGCATATTCACCCTTGCCCAGCCGCGCGTCGCGAAAAACTTCGCGGACATGCCACTCCACGAGCTCAGGAATGTGCAGCTCCGCCATCGCGCGATCGATCGTTTCCCATGGGATGCTCTCATCCAAAACCAGCGAGAAATCACGGCGCACCGGCTGATAGCGCGAAATCTCGCGCGCCACCGGCTTGCGCAGTGGCATTTTGTAAAGCCTGTCGAGATACAGTTCGCCAATGAACACCGCTTGCCGCAGCTTCCTTGTCGCGGCTTCGCGAGGATGTAGCTGCCCGAACCATCCAGCAGTGACGCCGTCTGCCGCCACGCGCGCCGCCCGATACGGATGCAGCCACTCCGGTGTCAACCCGGCCTCGGCCGGAAAGCGGTCGAAATACATGCCGCGCATCTCGAACTTTGCCAGCATCTGCTCCACTACGCCCTTCACATCGTGGAAGTCGATCACGCGACCCGCGTGCAACGCGCTTTCCACGGGCAAGCTGCCCGCCGCGCCGAACCCGAGCGACGGCCGCTCTTCCACCTTCTCCGTTGTACCGCCGAACACTGTTCCCAACTCGAACAGCCGAACATCGTCCACGTCGCGGTTCAGGTTGCCGGCAATCATGGCCAGCATGCCGGGCACCAGCGAGGGCCGCAGTACGCCGGCCTCTTCACTCAGGGGATTGCCAAGCGGCACAACCAGTCCCGGTTGCGGCGCGGTCAGCGCGCCATCCGCGGCCGAGCAGAAGGTGCTGCCAATCGCTTCGTTGAATCCCGCGGCCAACATTACGCTGTGCGCCGCCGCTTCCTTCTCCGCCCAGGGCAGCGCCTTTACGCCCTCGCCGAACGCGGGTAGCGTGTTGGCAAACCGGTTGTATCCGTAAACGCGGGCGATCTCCTCGATCAGGTCGATCTCGCGTTCGAGATCGAGGCGCCAACTGGGCAACGTAACTTGCCAAGCGGCCCCCTTCCCAGCAGAGGTGTGCGCGTGCATCTCCAAACCGCATCCCAGCGCGGTCAGCACGCCCCCCAAAGTCGCCGCACCAATTCCCTCTTCGTCGTCCGTCTTGCCGAGGATCCGCTGCACCTCGCTCAACGCCAGCTCAATGGGCTTGCGCCGCGCGGTTCGTTCTTCTAGCGCCGCCACGCGTGCATCCACCAGCTCGCCCTCGATCCACCCTCCGTTTGCAAGCAGAATGGCGCTCACCAGCGCCGACGCTACCGGCGCCGCGTTGAAATCCGCGCCGCGCTCGAAACGGTGGCTCGCGTCGGTGTGCAATCCATGTCGCCGTGCAGTTTGCCGCACCGCCATGGGTTCGAACCACGCCGCCTCAATGAGCACGTTCTTCGTCTCCGGCGTGATCATTGTGTCCCAGCCGCCCATCACGCCGGCCAGCGCCAGCACCTTCCTGTGGTCGGCGACAACCAGGTCCTCGGCGTCCAGCACGCGGTCTATGCCATCCAGCGTCTTCAGCCGCTCGCCCTTGCGCGCCCGCCGCACGATGATGCCGCCCTCTAGTTTGTCCAGGTCGAAGGCGTGTGTGGGCTGGCCCATCGCCATCCAGGCAAAGTTGGTGGCGTCCACGGCGTTCGAGATCATCTTCTGCTCGAGCAGCGCGAAGTACGTCGTCACTTCGGCGCCGGCAAACCAGTCGCGCGACTCACCAACGGTCACATCGCGCAGCACCCGGGCAGTAAAACGCCCGCATGCATTCTCCGCCTCAATCCGCACGGGAAAAAGACTGGCCGCGGAGTGCGCGGTCGGCAGCGCAAACTCAAGCGGCTTCAGCGGGAGCCCGTAAATCGCCGCCGCCTCGCGCGCAATGCCATAGTGGTTCATCGCATCCACGCGATTGGTCGTGATGTCCATTTCGTAGAGCGAGCCCTTGCCTTCGCCGAGCGGATAATTCCCCTCGACGGCAATGCCGCGCAGGGTCAGGTCCTTAGCCAGTTGCGCGTCGTCGACGGCAAGTCCAGGCAGATAAGCTCGCAGCCATTTTGTAAGTATCTTCATCTCTAAGCAAACTGCCCCAAAAACCGCATATCACCGGCAAAGAGGCTCCCGATCTCACTGATCCCGTACTTCATCATCGCGATGCGTTCCACGCCCATGCCGAAAGCGAATCCGGAAATCTTCTTCGCGTCGTAGGCCGGCTGCTTCTCAGCCGCGAAAGCGAAGACCGCGGGGTCCACCATGCCGCAACCCAGCAGTTCGATCCAGCCAGAGTCTTTGCATTTGCGGCAGCCCTTGCCTCCGCAGAAGATGCAACTGATCTGCACGTCCGCGCTCGGCTCCGTGAATGGAAAGAACGACGGGAAGAATCGCGTCTTCACCGACGAGCCGAAGAGCGCCTTCATCGCGTGGTCCAGCGTGCCCTTCAGATCGCTGAAGGTGATGTTTGTGTCCACGCATAATCCTTCAACTTGGTGGAAGATCGGCGAGTGCGTGGCATCGGCCGCATCATTGCGGTGAACCTTGCCGGGAATCACGATGCGCACCGGCGGCGGCTGTTGTTCCATCGTCCGCATCTGCACCGGCGAAGTGTGCGTGCGCAGCAGCAATCGGTCGCGCAGCGGCCTGCGTTCCTGGTTCGCCACCACCAGCGTGTCCTGCGTGTCGCGCGCAGGGTGCCCCGGCGGAAAATTCATGCACTCAAAATTGTAGAAGTCGGTTTCAACCTCCGGCCCCACACCCACCGAGTAGCCCAGCGCTGCAAACACGGCCACAATCTCGTTCATGGTGCGCGTAATCGGGTGCTCGGCCCCGGTCAGCCGCCGTGTGCCGGGCAGCGTGATGTCGATGGCCTCGGCCTTGAGCGAAGCGTCCGTTGGCCCCGCGCCCGAAGCTTCCTCGAGCAGCGTCTCCACCAACTCCTTGAGCGTCTTGAACCGCTGGCCCACTGACTTTTTCGCCTGCGGCGGAGCGGCTTTCAACCACTGATCTGAAACCTCGTTGAGCAGGCCCTGCTTGCGCCCCAGCCACTTCAGCCGAAAGACCTCCTTGTCGAGTGAGGCGGCATCTGCGCGCGCCTGCCCCTCCAGCGCGGCAAATGCCTTGTCCAGCGCGGCCTCGTCAAACGCTGTCAAATCTGGTATCGCTTCGTTCGCCATGTTTAATGTTCAGGATAAATCACGGTGCGAGCCGCCGGTGCGCTTGGCTCAAGTCCGGTACCTACCCAGATTCTCCGCAGTCTAGCCTCTGCCATGCCGTAGCATGGTGCCCATGAGAAAACCCGCTGCCGTCGTCACCGTCGCTGCCTCGTGTGTCCTGACGCTCGCTGCTGTCCCGCTAACCGCCGCCCAAACCCCCTCCGCGGTTTATCCCATGCAGGAGGGCTACGTCGACGCCCACGGCGTACTGATTTACTACGTTGAGCTCGGTAAAGGTGCGCCGCTGATGATTGTCCACGGTGGCCCCGGCGCCGACCACACCTACTTCCTGCCCTGGCTGCTGCCGCTGGCGCGCACGCATCGCCTTATCTTTATTGACGAGCGCGGCTCCGGCCAATCCGAGCGCCTGCAGGACGTGAGCCAATACACCGTCGAAAACATGGCCGACGACGTGGAAGCGGTGCGTGTTGCCCTCAACCTCGGCAAAATCGACCTGCTAGGCCACAGTTACGGCGGCGTGTTGGCTCAGGCTTACGCTCTCAAATACCAGCAGCACCTCAGCCACCTGATCCTCAACAGCACCTTCGCTTCCACGCGAGAGATGAACGAAGTGCTGGCGCGCGAAAAGGCCGCAATGCCCGCCGATAAGCTCGCCCGCCTGAACCAACTTGAACAAGCGGGCCTCTTCGGCAAGGGCGCCATATGGGAGCCCGGCCGCTATCAACCCGAGTACGAAACCCTCGCCTGGGGCGATGGCTACTACTGGCATGGTCCGCCGCCTAAGCCCCTCGAGGGTGTAGAGGTAAACACAGGAGGTGTTCCATGGAGATTTGCACAATCGGCATCGATTTAGGGAAGACAGTGTTTCACTTTGTAGGCGTCAACGCACGTGGCGAAGTTGTGGTTCGCAAGAAGGGTTCGCGAACTCAGTTGCTGCGCTTTACCTCGAACCTTCGTGAGTGCCTGATCGGCATGGAGGCCTGCGGAGGATCTCATTTTCTGGGCCGTGCTCTGCGGGAACAAGGCCACGATGTGCGCCTGATGCCGGCGCAGTATGTGAAGCCGTACGTGAAGACGAACAAGAACGACTACATCGATGCGGAAGCATGCGCCGAGGCTGTCACCCGCCCCACGATGCGCTTCGTGCCGATCAAGACCGATGACCAACTCGATCTGCAGTCGCTGCACCGAGTGCGCGAGCGGTGGGTTGTGCGCCGCACCGCCGTGATCAACCAGATCCGCGGGATGCTGCTGGAGCGCGGCATCACCATCCGTAAAGGACGCCATCATATTGAGGAGTCTCTACCAAGTATCCTGGAAGACCCGGACAACAAGCTGTCTGGCGCATTACGAGTGCTTCTGACCCAACTGCGGTCGGAGATGCAATATCTGCATGGACAGATCGGTGAAACCGACAAGCTGATCGCGCGCATCTGCGGCGAACTTGAACAGTGCAGACGCCTGGTCGCGATCCCCGGAATCGGACCGATCACTGCAACCGCCACGGTCGCAGCCATCGGCAACGGGGCAGCCTTCAAGAAGGGCCGCGGATTCTCTGCTTGGCTGGGAGTGGTGCCCGGCGAGCACTCCACCGGAGGCAAGCAAAAGCTGACCGGTACCAGCAGACGAGGAAACAAATATCTGCGCAAGCTCTTCGTGCAAGGAGCGCATACCGTGCTACTTCAGAAAACCAAGCAATCTTCGGGCCTGAGTACGTGGCTGGTCAGTCTCACCGCACGCAAGCGCAAGCAGGTGGCAACCGTGGCATTAGCCAATAAGATGGCGCGCATGGCCTGGGCGGTCTTGTACAAAGGAGAAGCCTATTGCCCGCCATCTTTACCACAAGTGATCGCAGCCTGATGGCCTGTACATGACGCCTGGCACAAATGCCAGGCTTGGAAATCGCTTCGCGATTCCCACATTTGCAGCCCACCGGCGACTGCTCTGAGTTTTGAGATTCCTGCCAGATTTGCTGGCGAACCATGAGATGGCACAACGGTCGATCCCGGCGCTCCCGAAAACCTGTAACGGGAAAATGCCTTTAAAGGCAGCGTTACTAAAAAGGACGAGGGCGCAGCGCATTCCATTCAGGCCAGGAGTTCGCTACTCCAACAGAGGCCGGATACATTCGCGCAGACCATTTCTGTCATCCTCATTTTTCGCTTGCAAAACGGCGGCGGACCATACATTCCCGTTTCTCTATGGCGCTCGGCCCGATCCCGCTTACGACCCCACCACCGGCAACGCGCCCACCAATTGGGATCTCTATCGCGAGATGTGGGGCTCAGACGGTGAGTTCATCATTGATGGCAACCTCAAATCCGTGGAATGGGTCGACCGTCTGCATACCATCAACGTGCCCACGCTCATCGTCGTCGGCGATCACGACGAATGCGACCCCAGCCTGAGCAAGGAGATGCACGAGAAAATCGCCGGCTCAGATCTGGTCATTCTGCCCAACTCCGGCCACATGAACTTTGTGGATCAGCCACAGATGTGGCAGAAAGCCATCAACGGCTTCTTGAGCCAATAGCATTTCATCCGAAACGCACGACGGCCCGGAGTCCTCGTCGAACTCCGGGCCGCTCCTTCTTCGCCAGTCCTCTTTCGGATCTTCGGTGCTTGACGTTGGTTGCCCCATCCTTTCCGCGCATTTTGCGGAATGGGTGGGATCATGCGAATCTTTCGTTACGCGGCCTTCGCCTTCGCCGTCTTGGCCTGATCCACCAGCTTGGTGAAGCCAGCCGCGTCTTTCACGGCAATCTCTGCCAGAACCTTGCGGTCCAGCTCGACGCCGGCTTTCTTCAATCCATTGATGAACTGCGAGTAGCTCATTCCGTTCAGCTTGCAGGCGGCAGCGATGCGCACGATCCACAATGAACGATACTGCCGCTTCTTCATCCGGCGGCCCGCATAGGCAAACTTCAGGCCGCGTTCCACGGCCTCCTTGGCTGCCTGGTGCAACTTCGATTTCGTTAGAAAATATCCGCTCGCTCGTTTCAGGATCTTCTTGCGGCGAGCGATGCGTTTGGTACCACGTTTTACGCGGGGCATGGGCTTCTCTCCTTTTTTCGGTTCCTTCGATTCGTTTTCCGCATGGCGCGGAGAATCACGGAATCCGGTTCAAGCACGCCGGGCTGAAAGCTGACAGCTAACGGCTGCGGTTAAGCGGCTGGAGGCAGGAGGCCGTTACGGCTGTCAACCTCTTCACTCGCTCTGTTCAAGCCTGATCTCTCACCGGATGCGAACGCATTTCGCAAGCAGCAGGGACCTATGAGGCCCAAAAGCAGTGGCACGGCACTCATCCAAAGAGCCGCCCCACGCAGTGGTCAGGCGTAGGGAATCATGCGCGCAACTTTCGCGTGGTCGCCATCCGACACCAACACGCTTTTGCCGAGCTTGCGTTTGGTCTTCGGACCCTTCGACGTAAGGATGTGGCGCGTCTTCGTTTGGCCCCGCATGATTTTGCCGGTGCCGGTCTTCTTGAAGCGCTTGGCGGCGCCCGAATGGGTTTTCAACTTCGGCATTGTCGTCTCGTTTTTCTGGTATTGGACAGGCTGAATCGCCCGCGCCATCGGCCTCATAGACAGGGATTTCCGTGCCACTCAAGGCCTCTCCAAGTATACAATGATCCCCTATGAAGGGAAACCCCAAGGTCATTGAACGCCTCAATCAGGCCCTCCGCGACGAGTTGACAGCAGTCAACCAGTACTTCCTGCATGCGGAGATGTATGAGAACTGGAAATACGAGCGCCTCGGCCACTTCCTCAAGAAGCAATCCATCGACGAAATGCGGCACGCCGAAAAGCTCATTGAGCGCATTTTGTTCCTGGATGGTACGCCGAGCATGCAGCCGCTTGACTTGACCATTGGCAAGAACGTCAATGAGATGATCCAGTCGGACCTCAAACTCGAGTTGGGCGCCGTAGCTTCGTACAACGAGTCCATCCGAATCTGCGTCGAGAACCGGGATAACGGCTCAAGGGACCTCTTTGTCTCTCTCCTGAAGGATGAAGAAGGCCACACCGACTGGCTGGAAGCGCAACTCCACCAGATCAAGGAACTCGGCTACGAGCGTTACCTGAGCATGCAGATGGAGGAAGAGGAGTAGCGCTACTCCGCAGGGTCCTCCGCCGTGAACGGCGAGCAACAAGGTTTCTCGGTCGCGTGAATGTTCATCAGCTCGAGCCGGATTCCGTCCGGGTCGTAAATGTTGAACTGGTACTTACCGTCGAGGCCGATCTTCGGCGCCTGGTCGTGCCGTCCGCCGAGCCGGTTCCCCGCCGTAAGCACCTTGTACGCGTCCGGAACCGAACCTTCGCCAATCGAAACATGATCCATAACGCCAAGGGTATTCTGCGACATCGTCGGGGGAACTCCCTTGCCCGGTCCCGCTCCGAGCATGTATTCCAGCCAGTCATGCCCGTCGGGAACCTGCTGGCTCACCCATTCCACCTTGTTGTCGCGACCGCCCCACCAGTACGGACGAAACCCCAGCAGGTCGCGATAAAACGCGTCCTCGGCTGCGCGGTCGTGGACAAGAAATCCAACGTGAATGATGTGATGCCCGATCGCATTCGGCGCATCCACCGGCTTGGGCTGCGCGGCTGGCTCGACGAACTGGATCTTATTGCCTTCAGGATCGAGCACCTCGAACCAGCGGCTGCCATCGGAGCCGCGCCGCACGTGCGCCGGAGTCTTCCATCCCTTGGCTGCCAGGTACTTCCGCATCCTGTCGGCACTTTCCGTATTAAAGGCCGCATGGTCCAGGCGGCTGACGCCCTGGCCCGCAGGCAGCGGAAGCACCTCAATGAACTGCGTCGCGCTGATCGCGTACCGCACTCCCTGCGGATTCTCGGGGTCAGGCAGCTTCGCCGCACCCACCGTCACGGTGTAGAAGTGCTCCGTAGCTGCGGCGTCCGATGTGTACACCGCCAGGTGCGAAATTCCGGTGATTTTCGGCCGCACTGGCCCGTTCTGCGCCAAAGCAGCAGTCACGGCAAAAGCGGTACCTAATGCAAGAATGGGGATTCGAGTCTGCATCGCAATTCTCCTTACGATTCCTGGAGCCTCCTAACGATAAATCGATTCTTAGCGGCGCGCAAACCGCGGCGCGATTGCCTCTTCTAAAATGCTCTGGGAGAACTACCGTAATGTTCAGCCGAAGATCGTTCCTTGGCGCACTGCCGGCGCTGTACAGCTTCATCAGAATGCCGCGTCTCGCGGCCGCAGCCGCAGCCAAATCCGGGCGCGAGTACCACGTTTCAGTCACCGGGGACGACAAGTACGACGGCTCGTCTTCCAGACCGTTGCGAACCGTCTCCGCAGCAGCGGCACGCGCCTATCCCGGTGACACCATCACCGTTCACGCAGGCATCTATCGCGAACGGGTTTCACCTCCGCGCGGCGGCGCGTCCGACGCCTTTCGAATCGTCTACCAGGCCGCGCCGGGCGAGCACGTCGTCCTCACCGGGGCCGAAGTCATCAAGGGATGGGCGCGCGTCAAGGACGACGTGTGGAAGGTGGCCATCCCCAAACGCTTCTTCGGAAGCTTCAATCCATATAGTGACGTGATTCACGGCGATTGGTTCGATCCCATGGGGCGCATGCATCACACCGGAGCGGTCTATCTCAATGGCGACTGGTTCGTCGAGGCGGCAGCGCTCGACGACGTGTCGCAAAATCCTGCGGAGCCTCCGCTCTGGTTTGCGCAAGTCGAAAGCGATACCACCACCATCTGGGCGCAGTTCAAAGGCGTCGATCCAAATCAGCAACGAACCGAAATCAATGTCCGACAGACGGTGTTCTATCCGGAAAAAACCGGCATCGACTACATCACCGTTCGCGGCTTCGATCTCTGCCAGGCGGCAACTCCGTGGGCGCCGCCGACGGCCGAGCAGATCGGCATCATCGGCCCGCACTGGAGCAAGGGCTGGATCATCGAATACAACCACATCCATCATTCAATCTGCTGCGGCGTCTCGCTCGGCAAATACGGCGACCAGTGGGATAACACATCGGCCAACAGCGCCGAAGGTTACGTCAAGACGATTGAGCGGGCGCTGCAATCGGGCTGGTCGAAAGAAAAGATCGGCCATCACATCGTGCGCAACAACATCATCTCCCACTGCGAACAGACGGGGATTGTGGGCAGCCTCGGCCCGGTGTTCAGCACGGTTACGGGCAACACCATCCACGACATCCACGTGCGCCAGCAATTCTCCGGCGCTGAAATCGCAGGCATCAAGTTCCATGCGGCGATCGATGTCGAAATCAGCCACAACCATATCTATCGAACCGCTCGCGGCATCTGGCTCGACTGGATGGCGCAGGGAACCCACGTTTTCGGGAACCTGTTCCAGGACAGTCAATCCGAAGACCTCTTCGTCGAAGTCGACCACGGCCCGTTTATCGTGGATAACAATCTCTTCCTGTCGAAGAAATCGCTGCACATCAACTCGCAGGGAGGCGCTTACGCCCATAACCTTTTTTACGGCGGCCTGGGGCTGAATCGTTTCGACAGCCGCATGACGCCGTACATGGAGCCGCATTCGACCCAGGTCGCCGGCTACCACGACAATCCCTGTGGCGATATGCGCTTCTTCAATAACGTCTTCGCGCAAGGTGGCGACCTGTCGCCATACAACGCCGCCACCCCCTTGCCTATGGAGCTTTCGGGCAACGTATTTGTAAAGGGTGCGCAACCCTGCTCACATGAGGCGAATCCGCTCCTGATGCCTCAGTTCGACCCAAACATTCAACTCATCGAGAAGAGCGACGGTTACTATCTCGAGATCACCCTCGATGGCACTTGGGCTAAATCTCAGCGGCGCAAGCTCGTCGCCAGTGACCTGCTTGGCCTCGCGTTGATCCCCAAGCTCCCTTTTGAGCGCGCCGACGGTAAACCCGTCCGCCTCGATACCGACTTAAATGCCGCAGAACGCAATCGCGAGAATCCGTTCCCAGGCCCATTTGAGCGTCCCGATGGCGGCAGGATTTTGATCAGGCTTTTCGCTCCCGCGGCGGGGCCGGAAACTACCGGCTGAAACCGCACCGACACGCTGGTTTTCGAAAGGCGTATCCCATTGAGTTGATTCGGGAAGATACCCCAGGGAATCGATTCGAAAATAACCCTTGACAGCCCTCCAGCCGGTTTGAAAAGATTCTCGACGAATGTGGTCTGACCACTTCGCGTATCCGTATACGTTTCCAGACACATCGAGAATTGCGCACCTAGGTGCGTGCAATAGTTTCCAAACCTTAGGAGGCAAGAATGCAAAATACCCATCTGAAGCACCCCGCGCAGCGCGTTCAAGCTACGTCGGGCCGGAAGTTCAGTGCCGTCATCGCCGCCTGCTTCGCCGTGTTGACGGCCCTCGTCCTGGCGCCCTCGCTTCTCCATGCGCAGATCGCAGGCACAGCCAATATCCAGGGCACAGTCACCGATTCCACCGGCGCCGTGGTATCGGACGCCAACATTACGCTCACCGATGAGGCAACGCAGGTCAAGCGCACAAGTAAGAGCGATAACAGCGGTGTGTATCTCTTTCCCGGCGTTCCGGTGGGCACCTATGACGTAACGGTCACTGCAACCGGGTTCAAGACCTACCAGCAAAAGGGAATTGTTCTCGAGGTCGGCAGCAGCATCAGCGTCAACCCAAGCCTCTCCGTCGGCACCCAATCGCAGACTGTCGAAGTCCAGGCCGAAGCTCTCGCCCTGCAGACTGAGGACGCCACATTCAAGCAGACCATCGACCACAGCGCCGTGACCGAAATGCCGCTCAACGGCCGGCAAATGACGACGCTGATCAATGCTTCCGGCGGCTCGAATATCGCTCCCGCTGGCGACTTTACCGGCAGCAAATACTCCTACCAGACCATTTCCGTTTCCATCGCAGGAGGCGGAGGTAATACCACTCTGTGGCGCTTCGATGGCGGCGACAACCAGGACTACATGGCCAACGGCAACCTGCCTTATCCCTTTCCAGATGCAGTCGCCGAGTTCAGCGTGGAATCGACGGACCTGGGCGCGCAAGACGGTGGACACGTGGGCGGCATGGTCAACGTCGTCACCCAATCGGGAACGAACCAGTACCACGGAGAAGGCTTCGAGTTCATTCGCAACAACTACCTCGATGCTACAAATTTCTTTTCAAGCTGCACTCCGGTGCCCCCCGCTACCACCTGCTCGCCGAAAGACACGCTGCACCAGAATCAGTTCGGTGGCACGTTCGGCGGCCCGATCAAGCGCAACAAGATGTTCGCGTTCGCAGCCTACCAGCGTTGGATAGCCGATCAAACACAGGCAAGCACATCAGCCACCGTACCCACGGCAGCCAATCTGAATGGCGATTGGTCAGTGACCGATGGCGTTCCCGGCCCAATTGGCACCCCCGCCGCGTCGCAACCTAAGGACAACCTTTGTAATTCAAGCGGTCTTGCGGTCCAAATGTTGGACCCACTCACCGGTACAGCGCTCGCTGGAAACAAATATCCAACCAAGCCGACCTACAGTGCGCCGGCCCTGGCATTGGACGCCTACCTGCCAATACCTAATGCGGTAACAGACCCAAACAACTGTGGGTTTGTCCGCTATTCCATCCCCTACGCAGTGACTGACAACCAGTTTGTCACGAGGGTCGACTACACCGTCAGCCCAAAACAGAACATCTACGGCCGGTATTTTGTTGACGGCTACCAGTTCCCTGCCTACTTTGATCAACACAACATCCTCATCACCACGCAATCGGGAAACATTGAGCGCGTCCAGACCTTCACGCTTGGCGACGCATACACCATCACGCCCAACGTCGTAAACGCGGCGCACATTTCCATTCTTCGGCGCGTCGACAACCGCGGCTATGCGCCGAACGACATCAACGCCGCGACGCTGGGCGTCAACGTTTATCAAGTGGTACCGAACGGCCTGCAAATGACTGAAGGCAAGTTCTCCATCGGCGGCGGCACCAACTCGGTGGCTCATTTCAACGACAACACCGGATCCGTCGACGACGACGTCACCTGGGTGCGCGGAAAACACCAGATTGGATTCGGCGGCGAATGGGTGCAGAACCAGCTCAACATCGGCAATGTGTATGAGGGCAACGGCATCTTCACCTTTAACGGCGAATACAGCGGCAGCGGACCCAAAGGGGGCGGCACCATTGGCGACCAGAACCTGGATTTCCTGATGGGAACCCTGGGATCGTCGAGCCCGTTCCAGCAGAGCAAAAAGCAGCAGAACGCGCTGCGCGGGCCGATCCCCAGCCTCTATGTTCAGGACACATACCATGCCACTCATCGCCTGACACTTGTTGGAGGCCTGCGCTGGGGCCCCAACATCTTGCCTTACGACTATTTCAACCGCGGAGTGGTGTTCAACCAGGCCGACTTCCTCGCCAACAAGACCAGCACCGTGTACCCCAACGCCCCCGCCGGTACCCTCTACTACGGCGACCCGGGCGTGAGCCGCCAATTCACCAAGAATTCCTACTTGCAGTTCTCGCCCAACCTCGGTGCATCGTTCGATCCGGTTGGCGACGGAAAGACCGTCGTGCGCGGGGGTCTGGCATTGATGTACGACAATCCGAATTTCTTCACAGCGCAGCGCAACCAGCAGAACCCACCCTTTGCTACTGCCGTCACAAACGCGCAGGCACCGGGCAGCTCGAATCCTGTACCTTTCGCCGCTCCCTGGTCAGTGGGAACCTTCACTTCGAGCCCATTCCCGCAGCCGGCCGTCCCAACGCCGTCACAAGCACTGTTCTTCGCTCAGTCTCAGTTCATCGTGACGGTGCCGCAGTTCAAACCGGCCTACACCATCCAGTGGACTCTGAGCATTCAGCGGGAGTTCGGCCACGGCTGGCAAGCGCAGGTTGACTACATCGGCAACACGACTCGCCACGATCCCGTTGGCTATCCGTTCGACCCGGCCGTCTTTATCCCTGGCGTTTGGGGAGCGAACGGAACAGGCTGCGCCGGAATCGTCACCACGGGACCGGCAGCGGTGAAAGCGGGCGCCGCAGGAACCAACTGCTCCACGACCTCGAACCAGACGTCGCGCTTCCTTTTGACGACGGAGGATCCCACCGGCACAAATTCGTCCGGTAGCGCCGTCGGCGGCAATCAATATCTTGGTGGCGGGGCCGGATCGGTCATCGTTGGCGATTCGGCTACGGCCAACTACAACGGCCTGATCAGCTCCATCAATCACCGGCTGGCGGGCAATTTCAGTTTGTTCGCCAACTGGACGTGGTCGAAGTGTCTTGACATTGAAGACGCCCAGGGCGACCTCGCCGGCACAACGGTCGAGAATCCTAGTAATCTCGCCATGGATTACGGCCCATGCGGCTCCGATTACCGGCACATCGAGAATGTCTCGCTCGTCGCCACGAGCGCCTTCAAGAATCACCTCAACCGCTTTGAGAGGCTGTTGGCCGATGGCTGGGAGCTGGCCCCGCTCATTCACGTTCAAAGCGGCGAGCCCTTCACCGTCACTTCGGGTCAGGATAACTCTCTCACCGACGTAGGCAACGACCGTCCAAACCTCGTGGCCGGCGTGAATCCCTACGCCGAGGCAAAGTTTCACAATGCCACCGGCGAAGCCAATCGCGAGTTTCTGAATCCAGCGGCCTTCGCCCAAGTCTGGCAAACCGCCGGATGCGCTTCGGCCACGGCCAACGCCTGCCCAGCCTTGGGTACCTATGGAAATATCAGCAAGAATTCTTTCAGGGGACCGAGTTCGCTGCAGTTCGACGCCCAGATCTCGCGCATCTTCGTCATCCACGAGAACTGGACGACCACGCTCCGGCTCGAGGCGTTCAATGTGCTGAACCATCCCGACTTCAACGCTCCATCCGGCACAACAACCGGCTCGCTTCCCGGAAACTCCGGAAGCGCCGCCGCTCTTACGTCCTCGACCTTCGGTCAGGTCTCGTCCACCTTCAACCAGGCCCGCGTCTTTCAGGGCAGTGTCAAGGTCAACTTCTAAGCTGCCGGATAAATTGTTTTTGACAATGGGCGCCCCGGATCCTGATTCTGGGATTTCCGAGGCGCCCAAATTATCGCGCCAGCGCCTATCATGTTTTCGTTCAACTTCTGCATCCGGCACACAGATTGAAATCCACTTGAAAGCCAACCCCCGAAGGGACCCATCATGGAATCGAATCCGAACAATCGCAGGGATTTCTTGAAAGCCGGCGGCGCCGCATTGGCTGCAACCGCGGTATCCTCCGCCATTTCGATGCCGGCCAAAAGCTACGCGCAGATCCTAGGCTCGAACGATCGCGTCGGAGTCGGCATCGTGGGCTGCGGCGATCGCATGAAGGGCGGCGATCTGCCGGCTTTTCAGGCGAACGCCAAGGACATGAACTTCCAGATCGTGGCCGTGTCGGACATCTGGAGCCGCCGCCGCGACGAAGGCGCCGACTTTATCGAAAAGCTCTGCGGAAACCGTCCCGACCCCGTCCGCAACAACGACGAGCTGTATGCGCGCAAGGATGTGGATGCTGTCATTATCGCCACCGCCGATTTTCAGCACGCCTATCATGGCACTGAAGCCGTGAATGCCGGCCGTGATGCCTACGTGGAAAAGCCCATCGCGCACACTATGGCGGACGCCCGCATGATTCGCGCCGCTGTGAAGAAGAGCGGCAAAATTGTGCAGGTGGGCACGCAGCGCCGCTCCACGCCCGCCTATCAAAAGGCTGCCGAGTACATCAAATCCGGCCAGTTCGGCGACATCGTGATGGTTGAGATGACGTGGAACGTCAACCAGCCGGGCCGCTGGCGCCGCCCTGACGTTGTCCCCCTGCTCAAGGATGAAGATACCGACTGGAAGCGCTACTCGCTTGGCAGGAACATGGGGCCCTTCGACGCACGCAAGTATCTTGAGTTCCGCCTCTTCTGGCCCTTTTCTTCCGGAATTCCCGACCAGTGGTTAGTCCACCAGATCGATACAGTGCACTGGTTCACAGGCCTGCCCCACCCGCGCTCCTGCGTGGCCAACGGCGGCATCTACCTTTGGAAGGACGGCCGCACCAACTGGGACACCATGACCGCCGTCTTTGATTACGGCCCGCTCGACGACCTGAGCAAGGGCTTCCAGGTGCAGTACACCTCGCGCTTCACCAACTCCGCGGGCGGCGTCAAGGAGCTTTACTACTCCAACGGCGGCATGCTCGACATGTCGAAGCAGGCAGTGAGTCCAACCGGTGGTCTGACCGCGCGGTCCGCCGCCGAGATGAATATGAAGCCGAACCTGCTGCCCAGCTTTTCGCTGCTTGAAAAGACCGAAGCGATGGCCACCGATGCCGACACCCACGGCGATCCCGAGACTGCGGCGAATATGCGCAACTGGATGGAGTGCGTGCGCTCGCGCAAGACTCCGAACGCACCCATCGATGCGGGATACAGCCACTCCATCGCGCTGTGCATGAACGTCGCCGCCATTCAGACCGGCCTCAAAGTCACCTTCGACGACAAGACCCAGCAAGTGCTGGCCGGTGGCAAAGTCTTCGCTTGATGGGTACGGGCTTCAGCCCGTACAGCAACTGCATAAAAGCTGTTTTGGGCTTCAGCCCCTGAGGGCTCTCGTCATGTTTCGCAAAAGCACCATCTTTCTCCTCGCGTCCCTTGCCTGTCTCCTTACCGATTCCGCTCTTGCAGCGCCTGCAAAAGGCGTGCAGGTCGTGCCCAAGCCGGCTGACCGCCGCGTCGACATCACCATTGACGGCCAGCCCTTCACCTCATACATCTGGCCCACGCGGATCAAGAAGCCGGTCCTCTACCCCATAATCGACGCCGAAGGTGTGACTATCACTCGCGGCTATCCGCTCGATCCCCGGCCCGGTGAGCGCACCGACCATCCGCATCACACGGGACTCTGGTTCAACTACTCGAATGTGAACGGCTTCGATTTCTGGAACAACTCTGAAGCCATCTCGCCGCAGCGCGCTCCGAAAATGGGCACCATCGCTTTCGACAAAATCGTCTCCGCCGAGAGCGGCGCAACCCGCGGAGAGCTGGTTACCGATTCCACGTGGATTGACGGCAACAACCACCCCATCCTGGCCGAAACCACGCGCTACGTCTTCGCGCACGACGGCCCGACGCGCAGTATCGACCTGATCGTGACGCTCAAAGCGCTCGACCACGTCGTCTTCAACGACGACAAAGACGGTTTGCTTGGCCTCCGCGTCGCGCGCTGGCTCGAATCGCCCGAAGAAAAGGGCGGAACCTTCACTGACGCGAATGGCAATGCAACCAAGGTGGCTGCCGCGGCCACCTTGCCCGGCGTAGCGCCGCCGACCGGCGAATACCTCACCAGCGAAGGCGTCAAAGGCGAGGCAGCCTGGTCAACGCGCGGCCGCTGGTGCTCGCTCACTGGTCACAACGATGCCGGCCACACCGTAACCGTCGCCATCTTTGACCATCCCGGCAACGTGAACTATCCAACTTACTGGCATGCGCGCGGATACGGCCTTTTCGCCGCCAATCCGCTGGGGCAGCACGTGTTCGATGCCAAGCAGCCGCTGCTTGACTACACACTTGAGAAGGGCCAGTCCACGACCTTCCGCTACCGCGTCGTCATTTACACGCACGCCGCCACGCCCGACGAGTTGAACCGCGAGGCCGACGCCTTCGCCGCGGCATCAAACTAACCCGACTCCAGCGAACGCGCAAACAAAAGGCGTGCGCCTCATCCCGGCAATTGAAAATCCCGCCGCAGATGAAGCCGCACGCCCGTTCTTCTTCTAGCGCCGCTAACGCCGCTAACTCCGCCAGCGCCGCTGTTTCTAGAAGTTGATATGCCCGGCAAACTGCCAGTCACGCGCGCCGCTGGCGCCGGTGATGGCGCCGAACGTCGCGGAGCCGGCTGACCAGCCCGCGCCCGGAGCATTGAAGGTGACCTTGTTCCACACGTTCAGGCAATCCGCTTCAAAAACAAATTCCGAGTGTTCAAAGTGCAATGGGAACGAGCGGCTCAACCGTGCATCGATATTCTGTGTGCCCGGGTTTCTGAGGTTTAGAGGAGCAGTGCGCGGCGCGTTCCCTATCAGGTAGGAGGGTTGGCCGCAGGTCGAGGTAGGCGAGCAGCCCGATGCTGTCGAAACATTGACTGGAGCCACAAACGCGGTCACATCGATATATGGAATCGCTTTGCACCCGGAGACGGCGCCCAGGTTGCACGCATTGGTCCCATTGGGCCCTTTTCCGTAGCTGCCATTAATGCGCGCGTTGCGGTTCAGGTACGCCTCCGAAAGCGTATTGACATCGGGCATGCCCGTGCCCTGCCCAGGTGTGTTGCCGGCCCCCGACCAACTCAGGGCAAGCGGAGTCCCGGATTGATAGGTGTAATTCTCAGAAATCTGCCAGCCGCCGGCCAATGCCCGCACGAGCATTGAATTGGCGCCGATCTGATCCTTGCCGAACGGCAGCTGATATACGCCGAAGACGTGCACCACCTGCGGAAGTGAGATCACCGTCCACGACCGGTCGATACGATTTGCCTTGAGCGTGCCGCCGTTGGTCGATCTCGATAGATCGGCCGCAGGAAGGTCCCAACCTGAGCGGTAAGTACCATCATCGCCGATATTCTTGGCATACGTGTAGTTAAAGGTGAACGTCAACCCATGGGCAACGCGCTGCTGGATGAGCAACTGCATCGAGTGGTAGCTGAAGTTGCCCACGTTGCCCCAGGTATCGCTCACGCCGCTGTACTGCGGAAACGCCACGAGCATCTGCTGAATGGTGGCCGAACTGCTTTTGGCTCCGGCGGCCGTATAGAACGCCGGTGTCGGGGCATTGGGTGCGTACTTGGCGAGGATTGCCAGGTTTGCCGCGGTCGCTTGCGCGCCCAAAATCGGCTTGGTTCCCGTCGAGTCAAGAACCGGGCCCAGGAGGGAGAGATAGTAGGGGTTCAGTTCGTTGGTCCAATAACCGCGGGCGTTGCCGCCGGTAGACCCGGAGTTGACGATGAAGTGGCTTTCATTGGCCACGTAGTTAATTGCCGCGGTCATCGACGAGGTGATGGCGCGTTCAATACCGAAGTTCCACAGCACCAGCTCAGGGGCGCGAGCGGAGTAATGCGGGTCAGCAAAAGAAACGCTGCTGGCGCCCTGCACCCCACCTGCGCTGTTGACATAGAAGCCCGTATTGAGTTCTTGCGCCGCCACGCCCGGAGTCGGTGCTGCCGGATAAGTGGTCGAGGCTCCAAGGAATGCAGTGTTGGCATTGGCGCCCAGATACGTGCTGCTGCCGTTGAGCCAGTAGGGAGGCCCCGCCGTCGCGCCCGTGATGCTGCCCGTGGGACCAATTGCGCTCACGTTAAAGCCGGTCTGTCCGGTGCCGTTGAAGGCTCCGCCACGGCCGCCCACGCCGCCGGCCTGCGTAAACACCAGGGCAAATCCGGACCGGATTACGGTCTTGTTGTTCACGGAATAAGCCAGGCCGACGCGCGGCCCAAAATATTTCCAATACGTGGGCACCGGAGTCTTGCACCCGCAGCTCACCCCGGACCCGCCGTAGCTGCCTGCAAACTCGAGCATGCCTGGTGTGTTCGTCAGGGGATTGGTCAGTGTCGGGTTAAGGTAAGTCCACCGGTTCCTCAGTTCGTGGAATGGCGGCAGATAATCCCAGCGCAGGCCAAGATCCATGGTCAGCTTGTTGGTTACCTTGTAGCTGTCGCGGACATATGGCGAAATCGTCTTATACCGCCCGGCGAGCTCGCTCACGTAATCCAGGCCGATCGATGGAGTAGCCACGTCAGTTGTAGTGGACCCGCCAACCGCGCCCAGCAGGTAGCTGGCATAGGAGAACCCGGTGGCAGTGTCACTGAGCGTGTTCGAGTTGGCAGTATAGTTCGACGTCGCATAAGGATTGAATGCAAGATCGAGAACACCAGTCAGCGTGGCAGGGTTGGCATTATTGATTTCCTGCCACTGGTAGGTCATGCCCATGGTCAGCGCATGTTTGCCCTTGAGCCACAGCACGTTGTCAGTCAGTGCGTAGTTGTTCGGCGTAGTCAACTGCGTTGAAACGGAGTTGCCATTGCCCGTCCAGGTTTGCTCTGCAAGGCCGCTGTATGCGGTCGAGACGGATCCGAAGGACGCTCCGGGGAATTCTTCGCCGGCCTGCCCTCCGGGAAGATTCGTGACTCCGAAGGTGCCGATCTCCCACTGCTTCACGCCCTGCGTCGCGTCGTGAATGTTCTGGAAGAACCGTGTGAAGCCGAACTTCAACTGGTTCACGACGTTCGGCGTGAATGTATACGCATCCTCGACGATGTAGTTTTTCGGATAGATGTTGGCCAGGTCTCCACCAATGTACGGGGGCGGCAGAAATGGAGAACCGTAGTTGTTCAGATAATTCTCCACGCCGATGGTTCCCACCGACGAGATGCGGTGGTTCGCGCTTAGATCGAAGTCAACGCGCCAGTCGATCACATGATTGTCAAAACCGCTGGGAAAGCCGCCAAGATAGTTGCTGGAGAGGACGGCCGAGTTGGTCGGCGCAGGCAGGAACGACTCCATTCCCTTGGTGATAGTCGAGATGTCACCCGGTGGGATGACGTTGTAGGTGCCGTTGTATTCAAACGGCTGCCGTGTGCAAACGTTACCCGTACACTTGGTTGACATCGGGTCGTAGAGAACCGGATTGTTTGGCGCTGCCGTTCCGGTCAAGCCCGTGCCCACGCCGCCCTCGAGCTCGGTAAAATTACCTTGCGTCATGAGCGTGCTGGGAATGGTGTACAGGGAGTATGCGGCGCCTTTGCGCTCGTGGTATTTGTCATACGCGACGAAGAAGAACAATTTCTTCCCCGTCTTGGGAACCACACCGCCAACACTTGCCGAGAGCTCGTTTTGATGCTCCACAGGCTTGGGAGCCTGAACTGTCTGGCCCGCCGCATTCTTTGTCGTCGCCCACGGCGCTGTGAATCCCCAGCTGTCGAAGAACGTGTTGCGCACAAAATCAGAGACCTGGCCGTGATACTGCAGGCCGCCTGACTTCATGGTGAAGTTCTCCGCGCCGGCTCCCATATACTCGGCCGGCGGCGTGCTGGTCACCATCTGGAACTGGTCGACGGCGTCCAGGCTCATGGTGAGAGAAACCAGCCGGTTATCGCCCTGCTGGCTCACTGTCTCAGCCGGCATGCCATCCACGTAAAGCTGGCCGAGGTAGCTTCCTGTCCCGCCCACGATGGGCAGGCGGCCGCCGTTGTTGGCGTTCTGCGCGCCCGGCGTCAAAACCCCGAATGCCGTGGGATCGCGCTGGGCGTTGCTCATCTGGATAGGCAGGTTGGAATAGGTTGTGTTCTCTACGGTCAGGCCGATCGTTGCGTCGGCCGTGTCAAGAACCGGCGGCGCGCCCGTTACGGTGACTGTCTGCGTTTCAGTGCCGACTGCGAGCACCGGGGAGATGGTTCTCACCTGCAGGGCATCGACTACCACGTTGTCCTGCACTAGGGTTTTGAATCCCTTGGCCACGATCTCGACAGAGTAGGTTCCCGGTAATACGGGAGCGATCGAGAAAAACCCCGCCGATGTCGATTCGCGGACCGTCTTCACGCCCGTGGCTACGTTTGTGATGGTGACCGATGCATGGGGCACGACGGCGCCCGTAGTATCCATCACTGTGCCCTGGAGAGAACCTTCGCCGGCCGTCTGCGCCGCTGCGGGCATCGCTGTCCACAACAGGCACAGTGCCAGGGCGACCGTCGCCAAAGCGAAATTGACCCGGTTTCCGATGGCTTTTTCAATTGAATTGATTATTCTCTGAGATTTTTTCATGGGAATGCCTGCAAGCCTCCTTGAAGTGAAAGTGACTGCGTGTGAGCGTACCCCCAGCCGGGCTGGCGGAGCCAAACGCCACTTCTGACACACCAGGGTTCTAGATCCTACCGAAACCGGATTAGGGGCGGTCAGACCTCAGGCAAGAATTTAACCCGCTCTTGTAAATGATTGTCAATAGAAAAATTATTTTGTTTTTGACTGTGGCTCGACTCCGTTCCCGATTTTGCCCAAGGGAATCACGCATCGCGCAGCTTGCGACCCCGCCCATGCGCCGTCAGCACCATGCCCACAAGCACGGTGACAAACGAGACTGCAGCCAGGCAAAGGAATGTATCTCTCCATCCGAAGTGCACGCTGATGCGCGCTACCGTATCGCCCGACAGCCACCCGGCCATGTAACCGAACCCATCAATGATTCCCGCCGCTGTTGCGCTTCCCCGCGTCCCCCCAAAATCGAGAGACATCGCACCGGCAAGATAGGAATACGGCCCCAGCAGCGTAAACCCGACCAGTCCCACAAGAAGCGACGGCTCCCAGGCTGCGCCATGGCTCGGCACGCGCCAGAACATCACCAGGCATACGGTGCAAGCCGCCATCCCGGCCACCACCAGCACATTTCGGCCGTTCGGTCCCAACTTGTCGCTCAGGAATCCGCCAAGCAGCACGGAAACGCCGCCGCACAGCGGAAAAAGCGCGCTCCGGCTCGCTGCCACGCTCGCCGAAAGCCCGACAAACTGTACAAAATAGGTCGGCGTCCACAAATTGAATGTCTCGCGCAGCAGCGTGGTTCCAAAGGCCAGGGCACACACCAGCCAGAACGCAAAACTGGTCAGGAGCGGCCGCAGAATTGCACCCACTCCCCCGTCCTCGCCGCCGCCCGCCTGCCCCTCATCGGCGTAAACGTTCCTCGGATTCACCTCTGGCGTCGGCAGTCCGCGCTCTTCGGGCCCTTCACGCAGCAGCAGCGCGTTCGTCACCAGCAACACCGCCAGCGAACCCGCGCTGAAGTAAAAGACGCCGCGCCAGCCCACTCCATGCGCCAGTAGTTCGCTCATCATCCAGCGGCATGCCGCGTCGCCAAAAAGGAAACTCAGGCTCACCACCGCCATTACGCTGCCATAGGTCGAGTAGGAAAACCAGCGCGACGACACGCGCACCAGCCCCGCCCATCCCTGCGATTGAAAGAGCCGGTTGCCGATCCACGCCAGCGTGAAAAGCGGGAACCCACCGCTCAACGCAAAGATGATGGTGAAGAAGATCGATCCGGCCATGCCGCCGAGGAAATTTCGCCGGCCGCCGCCGGTATCGGCCAGGGGACCTGAGAAGAACTTGCCGAATGCGTAGGCCACCGTGCCAAGGGACGCAATGAAGCCCAGCCGGATCTGCGCCTGGTTCTGTGTGATGCCGTGCTGCGCAAGATCCTTGATCAGTGCCGGCAGCACCACCGACAGATCGGAGCGGCAGAAATAATAGCCGGAGTAGCCCAGAACCAGGAGCGCCACCGTGGCCCCATGCCAGAACGTAAACTTCGCCCTCGAACCTGGTTCTGCAGGTTCAATCTGGCCTTGAGCCACTTCTATTCCGGAGGGCACACTAGAACGGTACCATACGCCTCAACGCCGGGTTTCCGCTCCGGAACCGCTCTCTGACTCTTAACTGAATATTGATATCGCCTTGCCAAAATCCTGGCCGCACTTGAAGCAAAAAGCCGGACAGCGTTCGAGATTTGCGCCGCCCGGCTCAGAGTCAATTTGCACAATTCCCGCTCAGAAGTTGATGCGCCCTGAGAACTGGAAGTCGCGGCTGCCGGTGTTCCCGGTCGCGCTGCCTACCGCTCCGAACGTCGTGCTGTTGACATTGGTGTTGATACCTCCAAACGTCACTTTGTTCGGTATGTTCTGGCAATCGGCCCGGAAGACGAACTTCCATCTCTCGGTGATGTCGAAGGTGCGGCTTACGCTGCCGCTAAGTCCATAGGAGCTCGGCGAACGCAGGCCGTCAAAGGGCATTTCGCGCGGCATATCGCCGAACATGAATGCTTGCGAGTTACAAAACGGGCCCGTGCTGTTGGCGCAAGCCTCTTTAGTCGTCCCGTTTGAAACTCCATTGCCAGGGGTCGTGTCGCTCATGCCGCCTTTCAGGTACTGGATGGAACTGAACGTTGTCGCCGTGACCCCCTTGCCCCAGCTTCCATTTTGCCGGATCGTCTTCCCCGTGAAAGCCGGATTCAGATCGGGCATGCAGGTTCCCGCGAAAGGCTCGGTGCTTCCCGTGCAGGCAGAGCTCGAAAGAGAAAGCGGCGCGCCGGATGAGTAGGTGAAAATTCCGGCGAGGTTCCATCCTTTGATCACCTGGCGCACCACGGGATTCGCTGATCCGCCGAACCGGCCCTCGCCAAAAGGCATCGCATACGTTCCGTAGACCGCAAGGTCTTGCGGAACGCTCGTGGCGCTGATTCCGCGGTCGGCCCGGTCCTGCGCCCACGCCTTCCCGTTGAGAGTGAGGTTCGCGGGAATCGCGAAGCCATCGCGCTGCGAGCCGGCGTCGTCAATTTGCTTGGAGTAAGTGTAGTTGGCGGTGATGTCAAGCCCGCTCGACAAGCGCTTGTGCGCCGAGACTTGCAGCGAATGGTAGTTGGCATTCGCTGTCGCGCCCCAGGTGTCTGAACTGCCTGAGAACTGCGGCATCCAGGTCAGCATGCGGCCGATGGTCGCCTGCCCCGAGCCACCCGAAGTCGCCGCCGCCTGCTCAAATCCGTTAAACGGCACGGTGATGGACGGCATGATTGCTTGCGCTGCCGCAACGTTTGCCGCTGTCGCCGGTGCGTTGATCAATGAGCCGAGCGCGTAGTAAACGGGGTTGATCTGCCCGGCGTAGAGCCCGCGCATGTTGCTCGCGCCGTAGATGAAGTGGCTTTCCGAGCCGGCGTAATTCGCTGAGATCGAGATGCTGTTCGAAAGCGCTCTTTCAATGCCGAAGTTCCAGAAATTGAACTCTGGAGCCCTTCCGGAAAAATAGAAGTCGGCAAATCCGGGAGCACCGCTGGCCTTGATGTAGTTGCCGCTGCTGTCAACGGTGTTGCCCACATTCAGAGTCTGGCTGACCGTTCCTGGAGGCACGATGGCTGGAACGCTATATCCCGGACCGCCAAAGTTCGCGTTGGCAACTCCAAGCGTTGTGTAGCCGGTGCTGTTATTCAGGTAGAAAGCCGGACCCGCTCCCGGACCTGCCGAGTTCGCCGGGAAACTTACAGAGTCTCGTGAACCCGAGTTGAGATGTCCCTGTGCCGGCGCCGCCGGCTCCTCCGGTCCCGCCGGCGTGAGAGTAAAGCGTGGCAAATCCGCCGCGCACCACCGTCTTGTCGTTCAGCGAATAAGCAAAGCCGACGTGCGGCCCCCAGTTCTTCCAGAAGGTTTGAACGGGCGTGCTGCAATTGCAGCTCACAGCCGACCCGCCCCACGTCCCGGCGAACTCCAGCGCTCCCTTATTGCCCGTCACCGGATTCGCGATGTTTGGATTCAGATACGACCAGCGATTCAGTGTTTCTTCATACGGCGGAATATAGTCCCACCTGATGCCAAGATTCAAAGTCAGCTTATGTGTCACCTTCCAGTCATCCTGGAAATACGGAGAATATGTGCGATAGCGGCCGCCAAGAACCGAGAACGGCTGCAGCGAAATCCCCGTGCTGTCGACCGCCCCCAGCATGAAGCTGGCGTAGGCAAAGCCACTGTTGGGGCCATAAAGGTAGCCGGAGCCGGAAACTGGGGTGGTGCAGTTCGAATTCTTGCCGCCCGGCACAATGCAGGCCGTTTCGTTGGTGCTCCAATTCATGGTGAGTGACGATGCGGGCCCATCGTAAGACGAGTTGTTGTCCTCGAGTGCCTGCATCTGGAAGCCGAAGGTCATGGCATGGTTGCCCTTGACCCAAAGCAGATTATCCAGCGCCGTATAGGACTCGTTGACGATGGTTGATGTCTGGCCAGATCCGCCATCTCCCCACTGCTGGGGTGCATTTGCGCCGCTGAAGGTCTCGGTGGGAAATTCAGTGACTGCCTGCCCATCGGCTGGAACGCCGGTAAACGTGATGCCGGCCGTGGCGGCCTCATACTGCTTCACGCCTTCGGTCAGGTTCTTCAGCGGAGGACCGCCAAAGTTGCTCCAGCCAAAGCGGAATTGGTTCACCACGTGCGGTGTGAAGGTGTAGGAGTGCTCAAAGTCGATCCAGTGGCCGGCAACCGTTGAATAATCAGACTCCGTATATGGAATCGGCAGCGCCATGTTGGCTGCGGCGCCCTGCGTAAACGGCCAGGCGACCCGGTTCCCGCCAGTCACCACGACCGAAATGCGCTGCTTCGGCGTCATGTCGTAGTCAATGCGGCCTGAGTAAAGCCAGTTGTCGTATCCAGTCGGCGGACCGCCCAGAAAGTTGCCGCTGATGCCAGAGGTGGTCGGCGCAGGCAGCCACTGCTCGAGGTATTTGGCTATTGGAGAAATCTCTCCCGAAGGGATAATGTTGGTCGGCGCTCCGGCCGGACCTCCGTTAGGGCCCGGTGTGCCGCTGTACGATTGCCCGAATGCATATCGGCATGGACCCGTCGTGCTGTGCGCCGTGCAAGCCCCTTGAGTCGTCGGGTCATAGATCACGTAGCCCGGGCCGTCATTCGATGAGAGAAGCTCTGAAAAGTCCCCCGACTGCATCTTTGTGGTTGGAATCGTGATCTGCGCCGGATTCGGCGCACTGCGCGCGTGGAACTTGTCGTACGCGCCAAAAAAGAAAAGCTTGTCGTGGCCGTTGATGAGATGCGGAATGTAGATCGGGCCGCCCGCTGAAACCGCCAGTTCGTTCTGGTGATCGCCTGGCTTGCCCGCCGGCAACTTGGTGACCGTGCCGTTGACCAGTTCCAGCTTTGTATTCGTGATCGCCGTGAACCCCCACGTATCGAAAGCCGTGTTGCGAATGAAGTCGGCCACCGACCCGTGGTATTGATTCCCGCCGGACTTCGTTGTGTAATTCACCATTCCCGCGCCCTGGTACTCCGCAGGCGCGCTGCTGGTCACCACGTTGATATCGCCGATCGATTCAGCCGGCACCACGTTGAAGACTGGGCGATTGTCGCCAATCTGGCTCACGGTCGTAATGGGAATGCCATCGAGGTACACTTCCTCAACCCGGCTCTCCGTGCCCGAAAACAGCGAGGAGCGCGCGCCCGGCTGTGCGCCCGGCAGCAGATTCGACATCGCGGTCACATCGCGTTGCTGGTTGTTCACCAGGATCGGCAACTCCAGGTACACATTGCTTTGTATGACTCCGCCCAGCGTTGCACTGGTGGTGTCCAGTTCGGGAGGTGCCGTCGTGACCGTTACTTGCTCATTGGCCGATCCCACTGTCAGCCGGATATTCAGGCCCAGCACCTGCATCGCTGTAATTACGATGTTTTGCTGCGCGAATTTCTGGAACCCCGCAGCACTGGTCGTCACAGTGTAGGTTCCAGGCATGAGCGGCGAGATGACGTAAAACCCTTCCGGCGTGGTGGTGCTCTTCTGCGAAACTCCTGTTGACGTGCTTATCGCCGTCACCGTGACGTTCGCAACCACTGCTCCCGAAGGATCAGTTACCGTTCCTTCGATCGATCCCTCGCCTGCGGTCTGCGCGGTGGCCGGTAATGCGCTCAAGGCCAGGAAAATTGCGAAGAAAGCGGTCGCGAATAGCGCGATGGCTCCGTTTGCTTGTCGTTGCTCGAACGAAGGAACGAGACAAGGAAGACTCTTAAACGTGGACACTGAAGGACCCCCTCTCGATGTGAAGGGTCAGCACACTCGCGCAACTTGACGCACACAGCCGCGCATGAACTTGCGGTGCTGAGCTTCAAAATTGGCTTGCTTGATCTGTGAAATTGACTTGCTAATTTACGAGCGGGGCGGTCTTTCGCGTCTAGATTTTAGCTGATCCAACCCCAGCCAAGCATTTAAGCGGAACCCTAGCATGGTTGTCAATAGAAACATTATTTTCCCCTGCCACTCCGGAACAGCCTTCTCACAGCGGCTGCGTCATCCTGGGCACGTTTGAAGTTTCTCTCCGCACTTTATTTCCCATTTTGTATGCCGCCGAATTAACATGGTCCGCCGAGGGCTTCCCGCCCGTTCAAGCTCTCCAAAAACCGTGGAGGCGCGCCTGGCACGCCATCTTCTGGGGGTTTTCATGATCCGACTTCGCTTGCCTGCGGCCTGTTTCCGTCCGCCTTCCTTTTTTCTCGCTCTGGTTTCCCTGGCCCTGGTCCCCACCCTGCCGATTCCGGCCCAGCAAGCGCCGGCTCATTCCGATTCGCTCGCTGCCGTCCGCGCAGGTTTCTCATCTCCTCCCGGCGACGCTCGCCCCATGGTTCGCTGGTGGTGGTTTGGTCCGGCAGTCGAAAAAGATGAGCTCGCTCGCGAACTGCGCACCATGAAAGCCGGCGGCATCGGTGGCGCGGAGATCCAGCCAGTCTACGCGCTCGAGCTCGACGATTCGGCGAAGGGATTCCGCAACCTTCCTTATCTCTCGAAAGATTTTCTCGATATGGTCAGCTTCACCGCGCAGACCGCGCACGATCTCGACATGCGCCTCAATCTCACGCTCGGCAGCGGTTGGCCTTACGGCGGGTCCTATGTTCCCGTCAATGACGCGGCCGGCCGCCTGCGCATCGTGGCTGACCCCGTTCCCGACGGCGCCACTTCCCTTCCCATCCCCTCCATTCGCAACGGAGAAAAACTGCTGGCCGCATTTCTCGCTTCGGGAACTCCGGGCCACTACGACGCCGACCACGCGCAGCAATTGCATTCGATCGGCGAATATCGGCTGACCCTGCCCGCCAGCGTTTCAGGCCCGCACGTCGCGGTGTTTTTCATCTCCAGCCGCACCGGCCAGCAGGTGAAGCGCGCGGCCGTCGGCGCCGAAGGCTTCGTCCTCGATCACTTCAGCATGGAGGCGATCCAAAACCACATCAAGCACGTTGCCGATCCGTTGATTGAGGCGTGCGGCAAGAACGTTCCTTATTCCGTGTTCAGCGACAGCCTCGAAGTCTACGAGTCCGACTGGACTTCGAATCTTCTTGAAGAGTTTCGCGCACGCCGCGGTTACGATCTCACGCCACATCTGCCCGAACTGGTGGCCGGCACGACGCCCGAGGCCGCCGACCTGCGCTATGACTGGGGCCGCACGCTCGCCGAGCTGATCGACGAACACTACCTCACCCCGCTCAACACTTGGGCGCGCGAGCACAGCACAAAGTTCCGCTCGCAAAGCTACGGGTCGCCCGCCGTCACGTTCTCAAGCAACGCACTCGTCGATCTGCCCGAAGGCGAGGGCTCGCAGTGGCATGGCCCATTCTCTTTCACGCGCTGGGCCACTTCGGCCAGCCACGTTTACGGCCGCACCGTCACCTCGTCCGAAACCTGGACCTGGTTGCACTCGCCTTCGTTCCGCGCTACTCCGCTCGATATGAAAGCCGAGGCCGACACTTTCTTTCTGCAGGGAATCAATCAGCTCGTGGGCCACGGCTGGCCTTACTCACCGCCATCGGCCGGCGATCCAGGATGGTCGTTCTACGCTGCCGCTGTCTTCAATAATCACAATCCCTGGTGGATCGTGATGCCCGACGTGATGAGCTATATGTCGCGCATGAGCTACCTGTTGCGTCAGGGAAAGCCCACCAATGACATCGCCGTCCTGCTGCCCGAAGAAGATGCGCAAGCCCGTTTCCGTCCCGGCCACGTCTCGGTCACCGATGAAATGCGCATCCTGCTCGGCCCCGATCTCGTCTCTTCAATTCTCGACGCGGGCTACAATCTCGACTTCATTGACTCGGCCGCGATCGATCGCGAGGGCATCCACTATCCGGTGCTGGTGATGCCGAATGTCGAGCGCCTGCCGCTCGCCACCTACCGCCGCATTCAGCAATACGCGCGCGGCGGCGGCTTGGTGATCGCCGTCAAGAGCGCTCCGTCACACGCTCCCGGCTTCGAGGAAGGCCCGCGCGATTCGGCTGCTGTGGCGCAGATCTCTCACGATCTGTTCGCGCCCGGCGGAAAAAATGCGCAGATCGTCGCCAGCCCTTCCGATCTGGGCGCAGCCATCGGCGCAGTGCTCAAGCCGGATGTCGCCATCTCTCCTGCAACACCCACCGTCGGCTTCATCCATCGCAAGCTGCCTGACGCCGATATTTATTTCCTGACCAACACCGACAATCGCCCCCACGCCTTCGACGCAAGCTTCCGCACCAAGAGGTCCGCCGTCGAGTTCTGGGATCCGTTCACCGGCAAATCCACCAGCGCAGGAACAAGCTCCACACTGAACCTGCATCTTGCGCCCTACGAATCGAAGGTGGTGATCTTCAGCGATCACCATGCACCGGCGCCCGATCAGTCCGCGCCAAAAGAATTCGCGCCCATCGACCTCACTCACGATTGGAAGGTCGATTTCGAAAAAACCGGCGCCACCGAAACCATGCAGACTCTCCACTCCTGGTCCGGTGACGAAGCGGAAAAGTATTACTCCGGCACGGCAACCTACACGCGCAGAGTTGAAATTCCAGAACCTGTGACGAAGGCCGGAGACGTTTTGCTCGATTTCGGATTGGGCGCGCCCGTGCCCCGCGAGCAGCTTCACCAGGCGGGAACGCGCACATGGTATGACCCTCCGCTACGCGAAGTTGCCCAGGTTTACGTTAACGGCAAGCTCGCCGGCGATGTTTGGCATCCGCCTTACGTGCTGAACATCGCGCCGCTGCTTCACGCGGGCGCAAACGACTTGAAGATCGTCGTCGCCAACACGGCGATCAATGAGCTCGCCGGACGCGCCGCGCCCGATTACCGTTTGCTCAACATGCGCTACGGCGAGAAATTCACGCCGCAGGATATGGATCATCTCGAACCGCTGCCCTCGGGAATCCTGGGCCCCTTGCGCCTGGTCTCGCAGCAGGATGCAGAACAGGAGGAGAACCAGCAATGACTACGGAGCCAACCAACGGCAATCAAGTTGCGAGCGAAATCTTCCCCGTCACCCGCCGCAGCTTCTTGAAGACGGCGTCTGCTGTCGCTGCAGGGGGCGCGCTTGCCGACCCTCTCGACCTGCTGGCGCAACCCCCCGCAAAATTCACCGGCATCCTGATCCCCAAGGACGCGCACCCCGCCGTGCGCAGCGCCGCAGAGACGCTGGCAACGAAGATCAACCTCAAGCCCGACGCCATCCGCACTTACTCGGGCGCTGCAAAACTTCGCAAGAGCTTCATTGTCCTCGCGCTGAAAGAAACGAAGGGCGTCTCGGCAACGCTCACGGGGCCCATTGAGCGCGATGGCTACGCTGTGCTGGCCCAGGATGGTGGCCTGCTCGTCTGCGGCGCGCGCCCACGCTCGCTGCTCTTCGCCGCTGGAGAAACCCCGCACTGGCTTGACCGCACCGATGACACCCACAACGGAATTTGGACGCGCAATCCCGAGTTCGCCATGCGCTTCGCCTCGCATTCCCGCGAACACAGCGTCGTCGAGTTGGTGTCGGTACTGGGCGCAAACACGTTTGTCGCGCCGCTTCACGCCAGTGTTTCCCTCAAAGACGAAATGCCCGAGGTCTACGCCAAGCTCTCCTCCGACACGCAGCAGCGCCTGGCCACCACCGAAGCCGACGATATGAAGCGCAACGCCTCGCTCGTCAAAGAATTTCACGATGCCGACGTCGAGGTTTTCGCCGACTTGCCCTACGGCAACAACTTCAGCCGCTGGTCGCCGGAGCTTTACGAAGCATTCCTCGCCGTCTACCCTTCGGCCAAAGGCGTTCCCGAAGACCACTCGTGGGAGAAGGCTGCGCTCTGCCCCTCCGATCCCGCGACGTGGAAGCTCTTCGAAGCTTACGTGCGCGAGTGCGCGCGCCAGTCGCTGGCCGACGGCGTAGCCTGCACCTTCTGGGACCAGTTCGGCATCTTCTGCCACGACCCGCGCTGCCAGCAGAACGGCCTCGACCAGTTCAAAAACGAATTGCATGCGGCCATCTCGCACTACTATGCCGCCGTTCAGCCCATGGACAAAAAATTGCACCTGCGCACCTGGTCCTCGGGCTGCCCGCACTGGCTCGGCGATCAATATGTACACGCGCCGGGGTACAGCAACTTCAGCGAGTCGCACTACGAGCTCTGGTCGCGCGTCATCACCGATACGCCCAAAGAAATCCTGATGCAGACCAAGGTGTATCACTCCGATTGCGAGCCCGACCCGCGCTTCTCCACGCTCCTCGGCCATTGCAAACCGCACCCGGAGATTGTCGAGTATCAGATGGTCGGCCAGACCATCGGCCGTAATTACTTCCCTGCCGCCACAGTCGCCTACACCGCGTGGACCATGAAGAAGGCGCATGACCTCATTGGTTCCGACGGCGGCGCACAAATCACGCCCGGCGGTACCATGCAATCCAACTACGACATGTACGCCGACATCCTGAACAGCGTGGACATCTACGCCTGGCGCGAGCTCACCTGGGACCTGAACACCACCGTCGAAGCCATCTATGCCGCCTGGGCCGCGCAAATCTACTCGCCGCAAGCCGCGCCGCACATGGCGAAAGCAATGCAGCTATCGGAAGAGGCCGCGAATCTCACCTGGTCGCCGCTCGGCCTGGGCTCGTCCACCAACTCCGACTTTGCCGGCGACATCGCACGTCGCGAAACGCTGCTGCGCTATACCAATCGCTACTATCTGCCGGAATACGCAAAGACGCTCGAGCCGACCAAGGACAACATCGACCTGATCGTCGACGAAAAGCAAAAATGCCTGGCCGGAATTGAGGCCATGTTTGCCGAACTCGCAGCGGCCAAGCCAAACCTAACGCAGGCGCAGGCCGACGAAATCGCCACGCGCTTTGACTGGTTTCGCGAGTTCGCCGTCTGCAACGTCGCGCTCGACATGAGCCTGTGGCGCTATCGCTGGCTGCGCGCGCAGGCTGCGCTGCTCACCACCGACCCGGATCAGATCAAGCCGCTCGCCGAAGCCTTCGACACCGTGACGCAGCACGCGCCCAAGCTCTTCCACTACGATCCCGCACAGAAATTCGCCTGCTACGACGTGCCTCTCGGCCAGCTTCGCGTGAAGCCGAATCTCGGTTCGCCGCTACGCCTGATGCACGAACTCTACACCCGCTCGCTCGCCTTCATGGAGGAGTCGGTCGGACCCGGTTACCTGCCGAAGGAATGGGTCCGCGCCGAAGTGCAGATGAATGTGCCCACTGAAATGCAACACCCCGAGCGCGCTCGACCTTGACTTGTATCTTGACCAAACTGTGAGGACACCCATGAACCGACGCGAATTCTCTTCCCTGCTTCCACTGCTTGCCGCAGCCTCAGCTCTTGCGCCCGTCGCCGAAGGCCAGGCGCCCACGACTCCGCCCGCCGCACACGCTCCGCTTACGCCACTCGTATCCGGCCGCTATCCGCAGATCGAGCCCGCAAACCCGCATCCGTCGCCGCGCATGTCGAAGCATTTTCTCATCGGCATGCTGCCCGATAACATTCGCCTCGAAGCGCACTTTACGCATCTCGCGCCCGGAGCGCCGCCCGAGCCCATCGGCACGCACAAGCACACCGAGATTTGGTTTATTCACGAAGGCACTGCGCGGCTCATGACCGCGGGCGTCACGCGCGATCTGGTTGCCGGCGATATGGGCGTTTGCATTGCCGGCGATCAGCACACGATCTACAACGCCAGCCAGACCGAAGCGGCCTCGTACTTCGTGGTGACGGTGGGTCCACAGGAATAAAGAACAGAGATCTGCGCTCAGTGGTCAGTGCGACCAACTTATCGCCAAGTGTTTGTTGTAGCGCCGGCCTCCCGGCCGGCTGTCGTGCGGGTCTCCCGACCCGCACACGTGCTTACGCCATCGCCAGATGCTGCGCCGCCGCCTGCCGCTTCATCGCCATCAGCTCCAGCGCCGTTTGCGCCATGTGCTCCGCGCTCATTTCGAATTCCTTCACCAGCTCCCACGGCGCACCCGACTCGCCAAAGCGGTACTTCACGCCAATCACGCTCGTAATCACCGGCACGCCGTAGAGTTTCGGATTCGTGGCCAGGACCAGGCTCACGCGCCCCGCCAGCGCACCGATCTGATGCTCTTCGGCGGTGATGATGACTCCTGTCTCGCGCGCCGCGCGAACAATCGCTTCCGCATCAATTGGCTTGAGCGTGTGCAGATTCAGAATGCGCGCCTCGTATCCAAACTCGCGCTTCAGGATCCACGCCGCCCGCATCGCCTCCGGCACCATCGGCCCGCACGCGATGATGGTCAGGTCCTCCTGCTCGTCCGCGCAATCGCCGGCGAGGCGCGTTTCGAACGCCTTGGCAAACTCCGCACCCTCCGCGCGCAGCCGGATTAAATTCGCTTTCCCGTAGACGAACGTCGTTGCTTCGTCTGTCACAATCGGCGTGGCCTCCCGCGCAAAGCGAACGTACTTCGGCCCCACATGATCGAGCAGCATCGTGCGCGTTGCTTTGCGCGTTTCAATCGCATCGCACGGCACCACGACCGTCATATTGGGCAGGCCAAGCATCGCAAATAAATCTTCGAGAGCCTGGTGCGTCGCACCGTCGGCGCCCACGGAAACACCGGCGTGCGCCCCGCCCACAAACACATTCAAATTGGAGTAGCACACAGACACGCGAATCTGGTCGAGGTTGCGTGCCGCAGAGAATGTTGCATACGACCCCAGCACCGGCAGCTTGCCCTCGCGAGCCAGTCCCGCTGCGGCCGCCGTGCCCGACTGCTCCGCAATTCCCATACTGATCCAGCGCTTCGCCCGCTCCGGCTTGCCAGCATAGAAATCCGCAATCGTGATCGAACCCGAAATGTCCAGCCCCAGGCACACCACGCGCTCATCGTCTCCGCATTCAGCCAGCGCCTTGCCAAAGCCTCTGCGCGTCGGCTCCATCTTCACCTGCATGGCGCTGCCGGCGTTCCACCAGTAGTCACGCGAGAAGCGCGGCATCTTTGCTTCGATTGCGCGTGTCGCATCGTCCTGCCAGCTCTTCGCTTTCGCCAGCAACTCCTCCACCGGCAGACGTTGCGCGAGCCCCAGGTCATCAAGCGCCCTCGTCAGTTCCTCGCGATTTGGCGCCTTGCCGTGCCAGCCCGGCTGTTCCTCCATAAAGCTCACGCCCTTGCCCTTGATCGTGTCGGCCAGGATCACCACCGGCTTGCCTTTGAACGCGCGCGCCTGCTCTAGCGCATCCACAATTTCACTCATGTTATGGCCGTCAATGCGCAGCACCTCCCAGCCGAAGGCCGCATACTTCGCGCCAAGCGGTTCCACCTGCATCACGTCCTTCACCCAGCCGTCAATCTGCAGCCGATTGCAATCCACAATGGCGATAATGTTGTCGAGGTGGAAGTGGCCGGCCTCCATCGCCGCTTCCCACACTTCGCCCTCCTGCTGTTCGCCGTCGCCCATCAGGCAAAAAATCTTGTGCTGCTTCCCATCGATCCGCGCCGCTAGTGCCATGCCTACTGAAATGCTCAAGCCCTGGCCAAGCGAGCCCGATGAAATCTCTACGCCGGGCAGCTTGAGCCAGTGCGGATGCCCCTGGAACGGCGAGCCGAACTTGCGCAGCGTCACAACGTCTTCGATCGGACAGAATTCCGCCATCCCTAGCGAAACGTATAGCGCCGGCGCCTTGTGTCCCGCCGACCAGAGGATGCGATCGCGATCGGCCCAATCAGGATTCTTCGGGTCGTGTTCGGCCACGCGCAGATAGAGTGCTGCCGCCACGTCCATGATGGAAAGCGTGCCCCCCGGGTGACCAGAGCCTGCTGCGCACAGCGCGACAAGATCGTAGCCGCGCATCACCCGCGCCGCGTCGCGCAGTTCTTCAATGGAGAATTCCTTCCTCACCAGCCCCGTCGTTGCATCTCTCAGCGCCATTGTCTTTTCTCCTTCGCGCCAAAACCCGTATGCGTCGCGCCGGCCTCCGGCCTGTTGCCCCATCCTTTCCGTGGTTTCATCGCAGAAAGGGTGGGAACGCAAACGCTATAAATTCGCCTTCACCCATGCCTCAATCCGCTTCAGCGCTTCCATCAGGTTTTCCATGGAATTCGCAACGCTGAACCGCAAGTAGCCCTCGCCAAACTGCCCAAACGCGGTGCCCGACAGCGCCGCTACGCCGGCCTCCGCCAGCAGCGCATCCGCCAGCGGCTTCGACGCCCATCCCGTACCAGTAATGTTGGCCATCACGTAAAACGCGCCCTTGGGCATGCGCGCGCTGAACCCCTTGATCTGGTTCAGCCCGTCCACAAACGCTCGGCTCCGCCGCTCAAACTCCCCGCGCATCACGTCCACCGCGCTCTGGTCGCCCTCCAGCGCCGCCAGTGCCGCGCGTTGCGTAAAGCTCGCGGTGCACGAGTTTGAGTTCGTCATCAGCCGCGTGATCTGGCTGGCAAGATCCGCGCGCATTACACCGTAGCCGATGCGCCATCCGGTCATCGCGTAGGTCTTCGAGAAGCCGTCGAGCAGAATCGTTCGCTCCTGCATGCTCGGCACGCTCATCATCGAGAATGGCTCGCCCTCAAACTGCAGCCTGCTGTAAATTTCGTCGGCCAGCACCATGATGTTGCGCTCGCCAATCGCCTCAGCCGCGCGCTCAATCTCGTTGCGCCCCAGCACGCCGCCCGTCGGATTCTGCGGCGAGTTCAGAATGATCAGCTTGGTCCGCGGAGTGATCAGCCGCGCCATTTCATCCACATCCATCGCAAAATCGCGCTCTTCGCGCAGCGGGATCGGCACCGCGGTGCCGCCGACGTAGTTGATCATCGATTCATAAATCGGAAAACCCGGATTGGGATAGATGACCTCGTCGCCTTCGTCAATCAGCGCGAGCATCGTGTAGAACATGATGGGTTTGCCGCCCGGCACCACGACCACTTCCTCGGGCGTGACGGTCACGCGGCGCGTGCGGCTCACATATTTTGCAATCGCCTCGCGCAGCTCCGGCAGTCCCGCCGAAGGTCCATAGTGCGTCCATCCCCCGCGTAGCGCATCCACGGCTGCTTCCACAATGTGTTTCGGCGTATCGAAGTCCGGCTCGCCGATCTCCAGGTGCACGATGCTTCTCCCCTGCCGCTCCAGCGCCTTCGCTTTGCTCAACACTTCAAACGCTGTCTCCGTCCCCAGCCGCGACATGCACTGCGCCAGAACCAGCTCGTGCGTTACTGCCTGCGTTGCCATTGCTCACGCTCCACGCCAGGGTTCCCGGCCGTTTCTCTCTGGGCTCCAAAAGCCCTCCGGCAAGCCCGGGCCGGATGGAATTATAGCCCCGCGTCAAATCCCCAAAATGTGACGGCCGTCTCCCTGCCCTCCACTCGCCGAACCCCCATTTGCACAACCATTTGGCGAGCCGCCAAACCTGTAAAATGGCGAAAAGCCCGCCGGCTTTCTCCTGATGACCTACTACGACCAAGTCGCAGAGGCTGCAGCCTTTTTGAAATCCCGCCTCGGCTCTTTCGCGCCCAAGGTCGGAATTGTCCTTGGTTCGGGCCTGGGCGCCGCGGCAGACGCAGTCGCAAACCCGCTCATCGTGCCCTACGCCGAGATTCCGCACTTCCCGCAATCCACCGTCGAAGGCCACTCCGGCCGCATCGTCGCAGGCGCGCTCAATGGCTCTCCGGTCGTCATTATGCAGGGGCGCGTCCACTATTACGAGGGATACTCGCCTCTCGAGGTCACGTTTCCCATGCGCGTACTGGGCTTGCTGGGCGTGCGCGCCGCAGTGCTCACCAATGCGGCAGGTGGCATTGAAACCGGCTACCACCCCGGCCAACTGGTCCTGCTCGCCGACCACATCAACCAGATGGGCTGGAATCCGCTCAACGGACCCAACGAGCCGCGCTTTGCCCTTCGCTCCGGAGCGGGACTGCGCTTCTTCGATATGACAGAGGCCTACTCGAAGGCCCTCCGCGCCCTTGCCAAACAGGCCGCGCTCGAAGAAGACTTTTCGCTCGAGGAGGGCGTCTACCTGGCAACGCCCGGGCCCAGCTTTGAGACACCCGCGGAGATTCGCGCCTTCGGCGCGCTTGGGGCCACACTGGTAGGCATGTCCACTGTGCCCGAAACCATCGTCGCGCGGCACATGGGGATTGAAGTGCTGGGCATCTCCTGCGTCACCAATCCCGCCGCAGGGCTCGGCTCAACTCCGCTGAGTCATGAAGAAGTGTCCGAGACCGGACGCCAAGTGGAAAACCGGCTCGCCGCCCTGCTCAAGCGCCTCACGCCCCGAATCGCAGCAACCGTGGGTGCAGAATCGTGAGCCCGGTCGCTAACAGCAAGCATGCCCGCGAAACCGTCGACACCCTGCCGCTATTACCTTTTCCGCCCACTGTGCTGGCCGTCGCCGGCTGCTCCGGCTCAGGCAAAACCACGCTTGCCGATCAGTTGGCGCGCACCCTGGGCGGCCTTCGCTTCCATCTCGACGACTATTACCTCGACCTCGGGCACATGCCACTTGAAGAGCGAGTGCAAAAGAACTTCGACGACCCAGCCATGATCGAGGTCCCTCTGCTCGCCTCGCACATCGCAGCGCTGGCCCGTGGCGAAACCATCGAGCGGCCCTGCTACGACTTCGGCACGTACACGCGCATGACAGGCCGCACGCAGAAGGTTGCCGCTGGACCGTTCCTCATCGTTGAAGGCCTCTTCGCGCTCCACTATCCCGAACTCGCTCCGTTCTACAACCTGCGTGTCTATATCGATACGCCGGATGAGTTGTGTTTCGAGCGCAGGCTCAAGCGCGACATGGAAGAGCGCGGTCGCACCGCGGAAATGGTGCGCTACCAATACAACCTCACCGTGCGCCCAGCGAGCGAGGCCTACGTGCGGCCCTCCGCCGCAAACGCCGATCTTGTCATCGACGGCACCGGCGCGCTCGATTGGAAGGTGGAACGGGTCATGACAGAGATGCGCACGCGCGGGTTGCTCACCGGCGCGAGCTAGCGGCGAGCTGTTCTTTGTTCCCTGTTCTCTGTTTCCTACCAGCGCCCCTACTGCGGCAGTACTTCAATCCCTGTAACTGTGGCGTATCCCTTCACCGGCACGAAGCTCAAAAGAAGCTTGCCCTGCGCGTTCGGTTCAAGGCCCGTGAATCTACGAATCACCACATCGGAACCGCTCGCTTCCTTCGCCAGGTCGAAGTTGCCAAGCAGAACCTTTCCGTTGTAGAACACATTAAAAATGTGGTCAACTCTGGGTTTGCCTTCGAGCGCATCCGAGGAGGGCTCGTCCCAGGCGCCGTGGCGCGCCGCAAAATACAAGGTCACGGCGTATTTTCCCGGTGATACGGGAATGGCATAGGAAAAATTCCCCCAGCGTTCGGTCTCATACAACTCGGGATCGTCCGTTCCATTCACCGGCGTCGAGTACGCCGCCATTTGTCCGCCTTCGAAGTAGTTGTCGGGACTCCACCAGCGGCTGTCGTTGGAGTAGTAAGGCGTTTGCCGCGCCAGGATGCGCACAGGACGAATGCGCCCCCGGAGTCCCGGCAGGATCTCGATCGCTGAGAGAATCGCCGGCTGCCCTGTGTCCGCGGCAAACTCCAGATGAAGCATCCCATCCGCGGCCGGCGAAATGTCGGGGAACACCTTGACGTCGGCGGTTGAGCCGGCGCCGGCGTCGGCCACAACATCGAAACCCGAGAGCAGCGCCTTGCCATTGGCGCGCACGGTCATGATGCGGCTTCCTTCTCCGCCGCTTCCCGTCGATTCGGGCCCGTAGACTGTTTCGGCAAAGTGCAAACGCAGCTCGTAAATCCCCTTGTGCAGTGGAATGTCGTAACGAAACTGTCCTTGCCTGCTGGTCCGATAGAATCCCGGATCGAGCGTGCGCGCGATGTGCTGGTCCGGGCTTTTGACCGCAGTCCCGCCGGTGTACCAGTTGTCGGCGCTCCAAAGCTTGTCCGCATGATCGACGAAACTCCGGTTTACTCCCGCCAGAATGCGTAATTCTGTTCCACTCGGCGGCCCGAGCCCAAAATCGTTCGACACTCCGGCCAAGGGAGTCGATTCAACCTTCGGCTGCGCCTGCCTTCCCTGCCGCACAAAGCGCCATGCAAAGGCAAAAGCCAACACCAGAACCAGGGCCACTACAGCAATCCACCACCCACGTCGGACTATTTCAGTTAACTGCCGCAAGGACTCGACCGCCCCGCCTCCGCTTTTCAACCTGCCTGTCCCCGGCTCTGAGGTGAGGCCTCCTTCGGCTGGCCCGGCATTGCGCCCAAATCTGGGAACGTATTGGCCTACTGGGATGGTGATGTGCAGACTGTTTGCCGCGCCCTCGCCTTGGTAGTATTCGGCGAGGCGCCGGCGCAGCCGATTCGCTTCCACGCGAACAATGGAATCCGAATCCTGAGCGAACTCGGCCCCTCGGCGAAACACCTCGACCCCGATTGAGTACTCCTTGATCTGGTTTGCCTCGCCGGCAAAGAACTTTTCGCACAAATAAGAGAGAAGGTTCGCCAGCGTCGGAGCACGAGAGAACCCTTTGGACTCAAGCACCGCTTTCAATTCCGCGCGCTGCTCGATGAGTTCGATCGTCTCGGCGCTATCCACGGCCATCGTTCGCCGCCTTCCGCCTGTTCTGGGATCGTTGAATCGATTGTAATGTTAGCGCGAGTTTGCTGCCCGAAAAGCCTTTAACGGTGTAGTCAGCGCCTCACAGGGACCATTTAACGGCAGGTAACCCCCGATACGCCATTCGTCTATTCCCTTGCAACACGGTTTCACGATCTCCCGAACCTCAAGAGCCACAACCTGCTTCACGTGAAGCATTCACCGGTAACCCGGCTGCCACGGGAATGTAGCAGGTATAGCGTTGTGCGCCGGCAACAGTCGGGTCTCTACTCAAATCGATCCAACAAGCACCAGAACGAGCAGCCCTCCCTCAAGTGCCCGGGATCGAGAAAGAGGAATTCCATGAAGAGACTGGCAACCATCATCACCGCAATGAGCCTGATGTCCTGCGCTGCCGCGTATGGATGGAGGGCTCCATTCCGCGACCTGCCCAAGGGCATCACTCTTGAGACTGCGAAGGCCGCTGAGCAGAAAGGGGACGCGGCTCGTGGCCGAAACGACTGGGCGACCGCTGCCGCTTATTACCAGAAGGCTCTCCGCACCGGAACCCCGGATTCGCAAATCTACAACAAGCTGGGCATCGTTCAATTGAAGTTGAATGAACAGGGTCCTGCGCGCAAGAGCTTCCAGCAGGCCATCAAGGCTGACCCCAAAAACGCGGCCGCACTCAACAATCTGGGCGCGTTGCTCTGCCTTGAGAAGAAGTACAAGTCTGCGCTTGGCTACCTGAAGAAAGCATTGGAGATCGATGAACAGAACGCGGCCTTCCATGTGAACATGGCGGAGACCTGGGCTGGGCTGGAGCAGATCGACCGCGCCATGACCGAATACGGAAGGGCGCTTGAACTCGACCCCGACATTTTTGCCTCGGGTGAGGCAGGCGTGATCGCCCAGGTCAAGACGCCGGAGCAACGGGCGCGCACAGATTACTTGATTGCAAAACTGTATGCCAGAAGAGGAAATCTGGACGGAGGCTCTCGATTACCTGCAGCGCGCCAAGGACGGACGTTACCCTCAATTGGCTGACGTGTACAGCGACAAGGAATTTGCCAGCCTGTGGCAGGATCCGCGGCTCAAGAAGATCGTCAAGCCTTAACCGTCAAGCCTTAACCGCCGTGCCCTGGTCGTCGAACCTCGATCTCCAGGCCAGCTGTCGGGCCCCAGGTGTCGCGCTCGACCGGGTGGCAGAGCGCGCCGTGCCGGAGCGGCGACAGCACGGGATGCCGACCAACTCCCGAGGAACACTCCGCTGCTTCGGCAGTTCAAAAAGGGTCCGGATCTCAGAACGATCCGGACCCTTTTCGTTCAGGTTACTTGCTCTGGCAGCAGCTATCCGTGCAACCATCCTGGCAGCAAGTCTGGCCGCACTTGCCATGGCAGCAATCATTGCAATAAGTCGCCTTCGCCGAGAGAGGCGAAGACTGCCTAAGCGCGGTGATGGCGAGGACGGCGGCAAAAGAAAGAAATGCGAGTGTACGTTTCATGGAAATTCTCCTTAACGTGACCTTGACGTGAATGGAACTGTGGATCGCTTGGCCTCATGCGAGGCCGCTTCAAGTGCGCACACGTCTGGAGATTTTTAGATCCGGAAGACCTGGTTCAGAAGATAAAGCGGGGGAGATGCTGCTTCGGCCGACACAGCAGGCCAGAGCGCGAAATCTGTTCGCGCCGCAAACGTCGCTGCGGAAACCGCCGATTGCGAACCAGGCAGGCCGAAATTCAGTTTGGTCACAACCGCTGGGAGAACGACGGCTTGTGGCTGAATCTTGGCGCAGCAGTCCTGCAAACAATTGCCGGCGGCCATCTGGTTTGCCATGGGGCAATCCGCTCCCATGCCGCTCGTGGCCATCGGGCACCCGGGAGCACAGTTCGCGTGCATTCCCGCTGTGCAAGGCAACCCCGCCATCGCCGGCAAAACCGCAACGAGGCAAACCATCAAAATGGCGACGAATTGGGTGAGCTGTCTCACGTCCTGACCCGAGGATACGGATCAGACTCCTTACAGTCTGTGTTTTGGATCACATCCTGCCGCCCGCACTTCCCGAACTAACCGCGGCAACCGCGATCCTTACACCCACCTTGCCGACCAGCGCTCCGGAAGCGTGAGTTTCCTTTCCCTCACTCCCCAAGCCGTTCTCTCAGAACGCGCACCAAACGCTTCACGCACCACTCGCCGACAACGAAGCTCGAGGCGCGCCCCCCAACGCGCGCTCACCTCCGCCACGATCCTCCGCGAGTCCCGGCGAGTAGACCTGGAAGCCATTTTTGCCCCGCTTCTTTACCGCATACATGCCTTGGTCGGCATGCTCCATCAGCGCCTGACCGTCACAACTGCCGTCACGATTCGTCACCACTCCGATGCTCACGGTGATCGCCGCTTGCGCCTCATCGATTGCCATGGGACTCGACGTGGCAGCAACGATCTTCGCAGCGAGCATCTCCGCTTCCACGGGAATGCGCAGATCCGGCAAAAGCACAACGAACTCGTCGCCGCCGATGCGCGCCACCGTGTCGGTCGATCGCACGCACCCGCCAAGCCTGCCTGCCAATTCGCGCAGCAGATTGTCGCCGGCCTGGTGGCCCAGCGCATCGTTCACTTCTTTGAATCCATCCACATCCACCATCAGCAGCCCCAGGCACGTCTGGAATCGCGCTGCGCGCGCCAGGGCGATTTGCAGCCGATCGTTCAGCAGAATGCGATTGGGCAGGCCGGTAAGAGCATCGTGTTCCGAAAGGTGGCGCAGCCGTTCTTCACTCTCGCGGAGCGCCTGGGTCTGCTGCCGCACTCGGTGGCGCAGGAAGACAATCCAGCCGAGGGCAGCCAGCACCACCATCCCGGCCGCGCCAAAGCTTTCCAGCGTATGCTCGGGCGTCCACCAGGACGGAGCTCGCAGAACAGCAATGTCCTCGATGGAACGAAGAAGAATGTCGACAGACCCGGGCCGCACTGCGCCTTCTCCAAGATTGGTGCTTAACGAATCCACGCGAACGATGCACACTCCGGTCATGCGCAGGATGCTCCCATCTTTCCATCGCAGTGTGGCGCCGGCGGCAGCGTCTTTGGGTAGCATGACGGGGATCAGGAAGCGGCCCGTGCGTAGCATGAGGGTTGGTTCCGCGGATGTAAGATCCTGGCCGATCAGCTCCGCATCGACCCGGACAAGACGCCCGTCGAGGTTTCCGCGGATCGCCTGGTCTGCCGTGATGGAAACAGGCGGCACAGGCCAAACCGGCCCCCCAGTCTCACGAATTGTCGCGTCCTCCAGCGTCGGCTTGTACTGGTTGATTGCCGGAAAGCCGACAACGTCCACCAGCGCCCCGGCCGCGACTCGGGTTGCCTGCGCGGTTTGGATACAGATGCCGTCGTTGCCGTCCTCAATGCAGAGCATGCTTCCCGGCCAATCGAGCGTTACTCTGCCTCGCACGTGAACGCGGTGCAAGAGTCCGGGATCGGGCGAGTAACGGAATAGTTGCGAAATGGGAACCGCCGCCACCGCAAATGGATCGCGTGGCGCTGCCTGGATCACCCGGACTTCCTGCAGCGTCGGAAAGAACAGGTGCACGCCCACCATTTGGCGCCGCTGGTTGAAGACCGGGGCTGCGTTGCCGTGGATGCGCACCAGCGAATCGACCAGCGCATCGTAGTCGGCGCCGCTCTCGCGCGTGGAAACGGCGCTCAGCGTCCCGCCATCCGTGGCGATCTCAAGCACTACATTGTTGGGCTCGAGATGCGCGAACCGCACCCGCCCTTCCACCTGAACCCATTGCGCATCCATCGCCCCCGTAAGCATCTGCGCCAGGGTCGCTTGCGGCGGATTGGGAGGCAGATGCGACTGCCCGATCACGCGCATCGACGCGCGCTCCACAATAGGCGCGTAGTCGCCCGGCCCGGTCACCCCGTTAATCGCCACCAATGTTCCGGCCTTGATCGGCAGAATGGGCCGCGCCGGCACGGAGATAAACAGGTCGCCGCTGGCGTCGTGAACGAAAAGCGCGCCATGGCGCGTGTCAATATACGGATCGTAGTAGGTGACAACCGCGTGCAAACAAACCGGGTAGGCGCGAGCCGCTTTTTCGGGGGCCAGGCTGTGCACCTCCCGCGCCGTCGCCAGCATGCGAGGCGCTTCCCGTGGCGGGCCCTGTGCGCGCGTCGCCAGGCACACAGCCGCCAGCGGAACCAAAATGCCGAGAATCCGCCGGCATCTCATTCTTTCTCCTGCGGGTCTGTCGGAGCGCTCTGCCGCGCACCACAAACGCTGCCGCTCGCAGATTCGAGCACAAAGCCGCAACTGCCAATGAATTTATCGACGAAAATGCACTGGAACTTGAGCGCTATTGCGATTCGCAGAGACGGGGGTTTCTTACTTTGCAGTCAGCGCCGCCACCGGCACCAGCATGTCTTCCTTGCGCATCACCATGTTGGTCGCGTTCAGCGAAGCCAGCTCGAATCCATGCCCGTGGGTAATCGCATCGGTCGGGCATGCCTCAACGCAATAGCCGCAGAAAATGCAGCGGTTGTAATCGATGTTGTAGACCTTCGCGTAACGCTCCGACGACGAAATGCGGTTTTCGGCCGTGTTCTCCGCCGCTTCAATATAAATACAATTTGCCGGGCAGGCCGCCGCGCACAGGAAGCACGCCACACACTTCTCCAGGCCGTTCTCATCGCGCTCAAGCATGTGCGCCCCGCGGTAGCGCTGTTCAAACACCGCGCCGCGCGTCGGGCCGGGGCCGTCAGGATAATTTTCTACCTGCGTCGGCTCAAAAGTCTCGCGGAAGGTGATGCTCATGCCCTTGGCGATCCCCGCGATGTTGCGCACAATCGACATACCCGTAGTATACGATGATGCGCGAGACCAACATGATTCGCACTCGCTCCTCGAAAGCCTTCCTCCGGTCCTTTGTCCTTTCTCTTCTTGCGGCAACAGCCCAACTTCTGGTCGCTCAACCTTCCCCCGGCATGGCGACTTTGACGCCCTATACAACTTGCACCTTTTCTGACGGGCTTCAGGTCGTTCAGGTCGACCCATTGGCTCCGGGGATTACTTCACGCGAAGTTGAAACCGATTCCGGCTCCCGGCAGATTAACCTTGAGGCCGGCCTGCGCATCAAGTTTGCCTATCCCAGCACCGATTTCTACGCGAACGTAAAAGCAGAATTGCTGCCCGCCGCAAATTACGCGCAACTCAAGCAATTCCTGCTCGACAACCTGCAGCATCTCGGTCATGGCAATATCATGAACACGTCGTTACACTCGCCTCTGAATGGCTTTGAGGCACACGGGCTGGATCGGGAGAAGCTGGAAGGAGGCGTGCTCGGCATTTATCTCCTGTTCGACGACTCCGCTCACGTCGTGACCACGATCTACATGCTGAATCAGGAACCGCAGGACCGCAAATTCCAAACGATCGAGGAGTATCGCCGCCTGCGCGACCAATTCCTGGCATCATATTCCGCCTGCATTCGAAAGAATCAGCAAAGCAGGTAACAACAGGATCAAGGACGAGAATCGAGACAATGATGAAACTTGCATTTGTCAACATCGCCTTTATGGCTGCATTGGCCGCGGCTCAGACTCAGCCGCAGAACCAGCCTGCGGGCTCAATGAACGGCATGGACATGAGCCAACCGGCCAGCGCCAGTCAACCGGCTGGCTCTGGCAAGCAAACGAACATGGGGCCCTGCATGATGAACATGGGCTCCGGCGACAGTAAGCAGATGGATATGGGCAAGGGCTCTGACGGCAAGCAGATGAACATGAGCAATTGCATGGGAATGATGCACGGTGCGATGGACCACGGCAATGCCGCTCCGGTTCCGCCCGGCGTGCTGCGCGTCGCATTCGGTGACAAATCCACCGACTGGACCGTGCCCAAACTCGCCGCCCTGCCGCAGACCACCGTGACGGTCATCAACGAGCACACCAAGGCCAACGAGACGTATACCGGCGTCCCGCTCATGGACCTGCTTACGCCGCTGGGCGTACCCGCCACGCCGCACGGCAAAGACATGCGCCTGTATCTTGTCGCTGTGGGCTCCGACGGTTATGAAGCAGTCTATGCAGTGGCCGAGGTGAACCCCAGCCTGCATGATGCTACGGTGATCGTGGCCGACACGGAAAACGGCAAGCCACTGACAGCGGACGGGCCGCTGAAGCTGATTGACACACGCGAGAAGCGCCCGGCGCGCTGGGTGCGCAACCTGGCCGCCATCCGTGTGCTCTCAGCGGACTGATGCAGGGGCCGGCTAGTCCCGGGCCCTTCTCTAGTGGCCCGGGTGTTCGCCGTTCCGGCTGGTCATCTCATCGGTGATGCTGGTCGCCCTGGCCTCCGCCGTGATTCGAGCCACCCTGCGACCGCTCCGTCGGCCTCACGTTGCGATCGGCCGGCAACGGTTTGCTGATGGCCGGAGTAGCAGGTTTGCCATGATTCTGGGCCGCAAATTGGCCGCGAACCCCGCCATAAGTCTGCGCATGCTGTACCTGCGAGCTCATGCGCGGAGCCGTGGGCTCATGCCACGCCGCCCCTTCCGACGGCCGCGGGCTTGCTTGCACGCCGCCCGGTCCGCCGCGATAACTCGTGCGAGGAACATTCGCGACATGCACGTTGGCGTGATAGCTGTACACGTTGTGCACCGAGCGCACATTGATGTTGTTGTACACGCGGTTATAGAAGAAGTGGTTGCCGTGCCAGTAGCCTCCCTCATAGCCGAGGCCGACGTAGCCAAATCCGTAATTGATTCCGCCGTAGAAGCCGATATGCAGGCCCCAGTGGCCGGGATAGAACATATACCGGCCGCCGTAAAAGCCCCAATAGCCAGGCGTCCACAGCGCTGCCGTATAAGGTGGCTCGACCCAAGCCCCCGGCACCCAGTAATAACCGTTCGGTCCCCACGCCCAATAGCCCGGCGTCCAGATGTAGTCATCGCCCGGCGGCGGTGGCTGCTGATAGTCGGGCAGCGGCGGCGGTGGCTGGTCCGCTGTTTCCGTTGGCTGCTCGGCGTAACCGGAGTCATCAGGAGGCTGGCCCGGGGCTGCCGACTGGTCGGGTGGCGGCGGGGCCTCAGTGGTGTACGAGGGTCCCGATGGCGCCTGGTTTACTGCGGCAGGATCCGGCCCTTGATCCGCCGGAGGCGCCTGGTCCTGCGCACCCGCCACTGCGGCACTGACGATTGATGCGGACGAAGTGAACTTGGACTGTGATCCCGCCAAAATGAGGACCACTGCGGCAGCGAGCGAGGTGCAAAGCGCGAATCGAGGAAGTGTCTTCATCTTTCCCTCCAACCTTCGAATTGATTAAACACCGCCGAGGGTAGCTAAGTCTCGATTTCCCTTGAAATAGTTCCCCTCGGCTGTAACTTATCGGTTGTCAATGAACTGCGGTCAGCCAGCGCCTGTGGCGGCCACCCGTCGGCGCGGCAGGCATAGGCCAATCGAATCCAGTTGGACTTATTTCTGCACAAAGAACTCTCCCATCGGCGGCGCATTGGCCGCAGCTCCAGGCGGACTGGTGAGCCCCAGCGCATCCATCACCGTCAGCAACATGCTTTCGTGCTGGTAAATCGTCGCGGAGGTCTGCTGGTACCCGGCTTTCACATCCGGACCCCAGAGCACCGGCGCCACGTGACCTCCGCCGTACGCGGTGTCGCTGTCCAGGGATTCATCAAAATCCATGATCAGGATGCCGTCGCCGCCGGCCTGGAATGCTGCAGTGCTGGAAAGCGGCGCGACCACATTCGCCTGCAGCCATGTGTCGGCTTCGAGCGGCGTGCCGTCGTGCGCATCGTCGTCGACGTCGGGCACGATAAATGAAAATTCGGGCAGCGTGTTTGCGGACACGTCGGTGGCAAATTGCGAAAACGGCCAGATCGTCTGCCCAGCCACCTGCGCATTGCCGGCCACGTCGGAGAGAATGGCGAACGGATTGTGGTGGATCACGTAGAGGCCCGTGTCTCCGCCGACATAACCCTGCGTGATCCCTTCCGCGTACACTCGGAACGAAACGCCGGCTGCGAGCATGCGGCGCGCGATGTTGTCTACGTTCCACACCTGCGTCGAGCTGTCGTCGTTGGTCAGGATCTGGCCGGTCGTGAGCATGAAGTAGTTGCCGATCGAGGGATGCGTGTCGGCATAGTAGTTCGTCGCAAGGGCGCCTTTGCCGATCAATGCATTCAAATTGGGCCAGTCCGTTGTGTTGCCTGCCACTGTCGCGTAGCTCTGGTTTTCTTCCATCACCATGACCACGTGTTTACTGGGCGGGATCATGAATGCGACGGTCACGTCGGCGGTGCCGGACACTGCGCCGTCCTGAACGCTGGTGGCTGTCACCGTCACCTGTCCGGGCGAAGCCGGCGCGGAAAAGACTCCGCCGGAGCTGATGGTTCCCGCGGTCGCCGACCAAGTTACCGCCTGATTCTCTGAGCCGCTGCCCTGCAATGTGGCGCCGCATTGCGAAGTCGCGCCGGGAGCGATCGATGCCGGCGCGCAGGACACCGAAACCGATGACACCGTGCTTGCAACCGAAGTCGCAATGTGTTGCGAACCGCCGCAGGCCGCGCAACACAGCAGAACTGTGCTTGCGGCAAAGGCCCATGCCACGCTGCGGCTACGAAAATCGCCTCTCGCGTTCATGCACGGCTCAAATCGATCGCTTCATGCGCCGGCTATCGCAATTCCTGAGTTACTGTATCCCGAAGCCGCTACACCCAAGTCGACGCGACCACAAGGAGCGGCGACCCTACACAGAATTCAAGAGGTCACAGCAACTCAGGAATTGCCGTAAAAAAGCGCACTTCGCTGCCAGGGAACACTGCGCCTTGCTGTTCTGCTCGGTTTTCCATGAGTCGTTGGATGCGGGCCGTCGGCGAGGCTTTGTCTGCAGACACGGCCGTTATGGAATTTCAATCATCCGGCAATTCTGTAGTGCGCCTGGAAGGCCGTGCTCAGTGCCGGCCGCCCGGCGGCGACGAATGCCCAATGTTGTTCGCAGGCGGAGTCGTTGCAGGCTTGCGCTGCGGTTCCTTGTTCAACAACTGCTCGCAAAGAGCCGAATCCTGGCCCCGCACCACACCCTGCACCGCGTCCTGGCCCCGGCAGAGGCGCAGCTCCATTGCCTCCTCGTTCTCTTTGCCCGTCACTTCCACCGTCCGGTCCAGGCCGCTGAGAGGATCCACATCGTAGCAAAAAATAGTGTTGCTCGGCGGCTTAAGCTTTCCGAAGTCGAAGTGGTTCCAGGTGCAAAGTTCCGCCACCCCGTTGCTCCCGCTCAACTCGGCATAAACCTGCGTCCACACAATCCCGCTGCTGCTCTGCGGGACCGCGCTCCACGCCAGTGCGCCCTGGCCTCCGCGTATCCAGCGCGCTGCCCACATGTGATGCGGAAGATCGTAATAGAGCGCCGTGAAGTAGGTGCTCGCCGCGCAGTTGCTGCAATTGTCGTAGAGCATCGTCAGCTCTTCCGGCTTGCCCGGCTCAAAATGCTCCCAGTCCAGCCACCGCAGGCTCACACCCTTCAGCAGTGGCGCCACCACGTGGCTGGTGAGCGAGACGTTCCAGATGGTGAACGTGTCGCTGCTCGGCGGTGCTTGCGGATTGGTGCGGTCGGAAGTCACAACCAGCGCCGCGTCATATTCCACGCCGATTTCGCGGATCGCCGTCCAGTCCTCCACCTGCATGGATCGCGTGACCCACGCAACGATGTTCTGATCCTTCGGCGAGTGAAAGTCGATCCAGCGGAACGTGTCTGAAGTTTGCTGTGCGCAGAGTTGGGCGCAGAAGGCCAAGGCCGCGGCGCCACAAATGAGGCGCCTGACAAGGTGAACCTGCATGAAATTAGATATAACAGAGCCGCTGCCCCGCCGTGTTGCCCCATCCTTCGTGCGCCCCGTTCGCGAAGGGTGGGCCCCACCTTCGCCGCGTTTTTGTTGTTGCGGATAAGGTGGGGGAATCCACAATGTTGCCCCATCCTTCGCGCGCCCTTTGCGCCAAGGGTGGGCTCACTAACCCAACCTACTTTTGCGCCGGTTTGATCTGCTTTCCGAAATCCCGCGGAGGCGCATCCTGCGTCGCGCTCGATTCCACCAGCGCGTCCCACCCGTCATCGGCGCCGCGGTACGCCGTGTATTTCCCCTTGCAGTACTTCTCCATGGCGCTCGTATCCTGCGGGATGGTCGCGCTTTTCGTCAGTTGAATCGACCTGGCGCAGTACCAGAACCCATTTGTGTCGAGCGGCGTCGTCTCCAGGTCCGCAATCGCAAGCTCGTACGCGTCCTGCGCGCTGGTGGGATCAATCTGCAGGGCGCGGGTCAGCCACTCCTTTCCCTGCGAATAGTCCTTATTCTGTACCATGCAAAAGCCCTCTGCCCCGGTGAAGAGAGCGTTCATGAGCTTGCTTAACGACACAAAGTCGGCCTCTGTCATGTTTGCCGGCTTTTGCCACATGGGAACCGCGAGCATCCCTCCGGAAGCATCGGCGCACATCTCGCTGAGCGCTGCTTGGTCTCCCTGCGTCGCGCTCACCCGGTCGAGCGCCACCACAATGCCCAGCGCGCGAATGTTGCCATGGTCCAGATCAAGCAGCCGCTTCGCCGTCTTCTTCACTTCGCCCGAGTCGCCCGCAGCCTGCCACGCCGCCATCTCCTGCTCCAGGGCGTCGCCCAGCACCACGCTCTTCGGATAATTCTGCACAAAGGCCGCCAGCCCCTCGGCGCGCGCAGTGGCATCCTGCGTATTCAATGCGGCCATGTAGGCATCGTATTCGGCCTTCGGCTGGATCACCTTCTGTCCCGGCACCGGCTGTTGCGCCGCCTGCTGAGCTGGCTGTTGTGCCGGTTGCTGTGCTCCCGCCGCCATCGCGCAAACCAGCAGCAGGCTGAGCAAGCCTGCGCCGCGCAGCCTGCGCAGCAGCCTCAACCCGCAATCGAAATTCCGCTCCATGCTTTCCATCTCACTTATTGTTTGGCTCACGTCCAACCACCTTCCAATCACCGGGCAGTTGTCTTCGATCCCTCACTCGCGCTCAACGACGCGAGCTCCGCCACCACGCGCTGCAGCTCATCGACGATCCTGTTGCTCATCCGCAGTTGAAAAACCGCAATGAGCGAATCGAAATACCAGAGCTGCTCGTTTCTCCCGCGCTTGAATCTCTTCCAGACCGCCGGCCCGATTTCCTTGTAGTCGTCAAGCACCGCCTTCGCGTTGTAGAGCTTGTCTGCGGCCGAGATCAGAAGCACGCCTTCCGGTTCGTCGTGCAGCTTCCTTAGATAGGCAGTTTTGCGCTCCTCCCAGCCTTCTTTCTTGTCGTGATCCTCGGCAAGTGTGTCCGACAGCCCTTCAACCATCCGCGCCACATCTGCACCGAAAATCTTTCTAACGTCGTCGAGCCGGGACTTACCTCCATGATCCTCCACGGTATCGTGAAGAACGGCGGCAATCACCATGTCCTCGGTCACAGGAACCGAACGGCCGGCCTCGCCCATCACCAGCGCCGCCACGCCCAGCAGATGCGCCATGTAGGGGATCTGCGACCCTTTGCGAGTTTCCGTGTGCAATTTCCGCGCATAGTCGACGGCGCGCGTCAAGCGATCGGTCAACACAAGACTTTGTTCGGGTTTCGTCATCTCTCAGTATCTCATCCAGAATTATGCCGCAACAAAACGGTCGCCGGGCTTGTTTGACGGGCGGGGGAATATATTCGACACTTGTCGCGTCATGCAAGCGAAAGCCTTCATCGTTCTTTTTGGGGCTTCATTGACTCTGGCGGGCTGCGCTTCCTCACACCCCACATCCGGCACCACGCCAACTCCACCCGATCTGACGGGAAACTGGCAGATTCAATCCAATGTCATCTCCAATACCGTTCCTCCCGCGGGAGTACTGCTTCTCGGCGCACTCCAGAGCACGGAAAACCAGGTCGCCGGAACATTTCGCTTCACAAATCTTGCGCAGCCTACAGCGTGTGGCCTCGATCAGGTCGTAACAGTCACCGGCAGCGTCGATTCCAAAAACAATCTCACGCTCGCCTCATCCTCAATGCCGAACGGAACCACGGTCAAAGTTCTTCTCGTAATCTCCAGCTCGCAGCAACCATACGCAGGCACGGGATCTATCGAAGTGGACGGCTCAACCTGCACCTTCCCGTCCACGGGCGCCATCGGCCAGCAGACCCAAAACATAGCCGGGACTTTCACCGGGACACTCACTCCCGGCACGCTGGTATCGCCCGGGACCGGCCCATCGGCTACGGCCTCGCTCACAATCGCGCAGTCTGCCAACCCGCAGTCCGACGGCCAGTTCCCCGCCACCGGCTCATTCAACTACACAATCGGCTCGTGCTCGGGAAACGTTTCTCTCAGCGGCACCGTCAGCGGCGTTGGCGTCACCTTGTCCGGGACGAGCGGCACGTTCCAGAATCCTCAAATCGTCACCTTCATCGGCACTTCCAACCCCGCCGCAACTGCGATCAGCGCCGGCCTCCTGGTGTTTGCGCCTGCGCCGTGCTCCTCCGACCCAACATCGGAGGCCACCTACTCGGGCACGATGAACCGTCAGTAATTGTATTTGGGTTCCCAGGAAGAGCTACAGCTCCAGCTTCGCCCACATCGCGTCTACCTTGGCCTTGGTCGCGCGATCCATCTCGATCATCGCCGGCCACGGCCGCGCGAACCCTTCCGCCTTCCACTTGCGCGTCGCATCCACTCCCATTTTTGACCCGTAGTTCGGCAATCGAGATGCGTGGTCGAGCGAGTCCACCGGCCCCAGCGTGAACTGGATGTCGCGCTCGGGATCGATATTGTTGGCCACGCGCAGCACCACTTCGCCCATGTCCTGCACGTCGCAATCTTCATCCACCACGATGATGCACTTGGTAAACATGGCCTGCCCCAGCGACCAGATCGCGTTCATCACCTTGCGCGCCTGGCCTGGGTAACTCTTCTTGATCGACACGATCATCAGGTTGTGAAAGACGGCTTCGACCGGCAGATTGATGTCCACCAGTTCGGGAATCGTCATCTTCATCGCCGGCAGAAAAATCCGCTCCACGGCCTTGCCCATCCACGCATCCTCCATGGGCGGCTTGCCCACAATGGTCGCGGCATAAATCGGATCTTTGCGGTGCGTGATGCACGTGAGATGAAAAACGGGGTACTCATCTTCGAGCGTGTAAAAGCCGGTGTGGTCACCGAAAGGGCCCTCCGGCCGCAGCTCACCCAGCTCCACATAGCCTTCAAGAACAATCTCCGCCTGCGCCGGCACTTCAAGATCGACCGTCTCGCATTTAACAATCTCCACCGGCTCCCCGCGCAGAAATCCGGCAATCAGGAACTCTTCCACTTCAGGCGGCGCAGGCACAATCGCGGCAAAGGTCGTCGCGGGATCCGTACCAATGGCCACGGCCACCTCCATCCGCGAACCCTTCACATTGCCCACCGCCACCTGGCCCGCGGCTCCATCGGCAAAGCTCGTTGCCCCACCAGCCGACTCCGCCATGATGGCCACGCGCGCCGCCCTCGCGCTCAGCGTCGGGTCCTCTTCCGCTCCCGCCGCAGCAGCTTTGCGCAGCGCCTCGCGATAGTGCTCCGCCGCCACCTTCTGCCGCTGCCAGTGCATGCCGGTGGTTTGCCCGTCATATACCTGCATGCGATACATGCCAATGTTGCGCTTGCCCGTTCCCCCTCCCCCTCTGGGGTCGCGCGTATGCACGCAGGGCAGCGTAATGAACCGCCCGCCATCGTGCGGCCAGCACTTGAGAATCGGGAAATAGTTCAGATCAAACTTCTCGCGCCGCACCATTTCTTTGCACGGCGCATCTTTGCCGCTCACTGTCTTGGGAAACGCGCTGGTCAGAGCGCCCAGTTGCGGCAGCATCTTCAGCTTGTCGAACAAGCCTTCGGGAGCCTTCACGTTCATCAAGCCGGTAATTCGCTCGGCAATCTCGTCCAGCCGCTCCACGCCCAGCGCCATGGCCATGCGCCGTTCGCTGCCGAATTGATTGATGAGAACCTTGTGCCCCGGATGCCCCTTCACATTTTCAAACAGCAGCGCCGGCCCCCCGGGAGCATACTTCGACTCGGAAGAAAAGCCAGGACCTTTGATCCCTGATCCCTGATCCCTGATCCCTGTTTTCGACACGCGGTCGGTAATCTCCGTAATTTCGAGCTCCGGCGAAACCTCTTCGCGGATGCGCTTGAGCTCGCCGTGCTTCTCAAGCGTCTTGATCCAGTCGCGCAAATCCTTGTAAGCCAAAGGCGTGCTCCGTGCGGTCGTCACCGTTCCTCCCTCATACTACGTCAGCAACCGGCCGTCAGCAGCCACCCGGATTCTCGATGTCACCGTCGCTGAAGTCCCGGTTCTCTACTCTCTTCTCTCTGTTCTCTTTCTTCCGCCCGCGTTGCCTCCCGCGTCGAACTATGCGATGCTCACGTTGAGAATCGGAGGTTTCCATGACGAACTCCCCCACGTTCGGCAGCAGGGCCTACTTCAAGCTGCCCAAAGATCCCCGCGCCGCTGCAGCCACCGCATGGAATGTGCCCAACCTTTGCGCGGCCTACAACTGGCCCAGCGGCAAGCCCGGCGGCGGAGTCATCGCCATCGTCGAGCTCGGCGGCGGATGGGTCGCGTCCGACATCGATGCATTCTTCCAGTCCCTCGGCCAGCCCACGCCATCCGTCGCCGACGTCTCTGTCGACGGCACCCAGAACACTCCCAATCAAAGCGGCTCGGCCGGCGATGCCGACTACGAAGTCGCGCTCGATATTGAGGTGGCCGGAGCGGCCTATTACGCGGCCACCGCCCAGGCCGCAACCATTCGCATGTACTGGTCGCAGGATATCGGCCAAGCCGTCGCAAAAGCGGCCTCCGACGGCTGTGATGTGTGCAGCATCTCCTGGGGCGCAGACGAAGCGGAATGGGGCGCAACCGCGGCACAGCAGATGGAATCGACCGCCGAGTCCGCCGTCGCCGACGGCATGATTGTCTTCGCCGCTTCCGGCGACAACGACTCCGGCGACGGCGGTTCCACTCCGGCCAACGTCGACTGTCCATCGTCTTGCCCGCACGTAGTCGGCTGCGGAGGTACCATGAAAACCACCTCGCAGGAGACCGTGTGGAACGACAATCCCGGCCAGACCGATGGCGAAGGAACCGGCGGAGGTTACTCGACTCTCTTCCCCGTGCAAAGCTTCCAGATCGATGCGCCGCCGGCACCGGCCAACACCCAGTACGGCAAGGGCCGCATGGTGCCCGACGTCAGCGCCGACGCCGATCCCAACACCGGCTACAACATTTATGTTCACGGAGCGGTCACCGTGGTCGGGGGAACCAGCGCCGTGGCTCCGCTTTACGCGGGCCTGTTCGCTGCCTTCGGAACCAAGCTGGGATTCGTGACGCCCACTCTTTGGAACAATCAGAAGGCCTTCCACGACATCACCATGGGCGGCAACGGACTCTACAACGCTGCCGTCGGTCCCGACCCGTGCACTGGTATCGGATCGCCGATTGGCTCGAACATTGCCGTGCTCTTTGAATCGCTGGGGTGAGTCTTCACCGGGCCGGTTCGACCGCCGTTACCATCGGCATCACCGGCGGGATCGCATCCATCGGGTAGCCGAGCCGTTTCCACTCGTCAAAGCCGCCACGCAACGGACGCACCCGCTCTATGCCGAGCTTATGCAGCGCCAACGCGGTCTTGGCCGACGTGGCCTCGCTGGGGCAGGTGCAATAAAGCACCACGTCCCGGTCGCGCGGAATCTCATGCTGGCGCGCGGTCAGGGCCTCGGGCGAGATGTGCACCGCGCCCGGCAGCGTATACGGATCGGGCAAGAGCTCCAGCGGATGGCGCAGGTCCACAATGTAGACTTCCTCGCCCGCCTCAAGCTGGCGCATTAGTTCTTCCGGCTCGAGCCGCGACGCAGCCAGCGCTTTCAATATCACGCGGCGGCGAAGGATGCGCGCCACGAAAAATCCCGCAATGCCAAGCAATAGCAGCGCGCCAGAGAACCGGCCGGCCCAGTTGAGCACGTTCGAATTGCGATTGAGCAGGTCGCCGAAGAGGCGTCCTGCAGTCAGCAGAACGCTCACCCACAGCGTGACGCCGATCGCGTCAAAGAACAGAAACGGGCCAAACTCCATGCCGTTCTGGCCAGCCACCGGTGGCGCCAGCATGCCCAGGCCAGGGACGAACTTGGCAAACATCAGCATCACGCCGCGGCGCCGGCCAAACGAGTCCTGCGTTCGGCGAACGCAAGTGGTTGGCTCCATTGACAGCTTGCACAGAATGCGCAGCACGTGGTGCCCGTGTTTGCGTCCGATGAGGAACCATGTGCAGTCTGCACTTAGTGCGGCAACCACGGCGGCCAACAGCGCAAGGGGGAACCGGATCGGTCCGTTGACCGAAAGCGCTCCGGCAGCCAGCAACACCGGCGTGGCCGGCAGCGGAACACCGATCTGCTCTACAAACACCCAGGCGAAGAGCAGCAGGTATCCGTACATCATCAGCACATGTGTCGGCAGCGCCATTTGGACTTCCAGCCTACGGGGATTGGGGAATCGCACCGCCTGCCTTCAACGACCATCAGGCGGCCTTTTCTAATTATCGGATGTTGCGGCGCGAATTTCGTTGCAGAAGCGCAAGGAAAAAATCGCCGGGTTGCCCATCTCAGGCCCGCGGCTCCTGCGATCGGACCACCTGCTCGATCGCCCAGTCCGTCCAGGCGCCCTGTTCCGCGGGGCAGGCCAGCCGCGTAGGATCGCTGGCCAGCACGGCATCGACGAAATTCTCCACAACCGGATAATGCAGATTCTCGTGCGGCGGCAGCTCCTCCACAAGCCCGGCTACGCGTAGTTGCGGCCCGTTCAATGGATCGAGCCCGATCTCGCCGTCGACCCCGACAATCCGAAACTGGTCCCGCGCCACGCGCGAATTCCAGCGCACATCCACCACGCCGTGCACGCCTCCCGGAAACTTCATCACTACCGTCGCCGAATCCTCGACGCCCATGCGATGCACCGCATTCGACAGGATGCCGCAGGCGCGCTCCACTTCGCCAAACAGAAAATTCATTGCATCGATGCGATGCGACGCCGTGTCAAACAGCGGCCCTCCACCAGCCAGCGCCGGATCGCGCAACCAATCGCGCTCCGTTGTCTCAAGCCAGCCATGGCAGTTGGCCTCGGCCAGCAGCGGCGCTCCAATTGCGCCCTCCACGATCAGTTGCCTGGCGCGGATCAGCTTGGGATACAGCCGCCGATAATACGAGACACCCAGCAGCCGCCCCGATGCGCGACCCTCGGCCACCATGCGCTCCGCTTGCGCATAATTCAGCGCCATCGGCTTCTCGCACAGCACGTGCTTGCCTGCGCGCAGCGCAGCGATCGCAGCCTCCGCGTGCATCGCCACCGGCAATGCAATGTAGACCGCATCCACCGCCGGGTCCGCGACAGCTTCTTCAACCGTGGCCCACGCCCGCGCGCCGGTGTACGCTTCAGCCTTGGCCCGATCGCGCGTGACAAATCCGTAAAGCACGCTTCGCTTTTCTGCCTCGATCGCCGCAATCACGCGCCTGCGCGCAATGTCGCCAATCCCCGCCAGCACCCAACACACCTTGCTCATCACTCCGTAAGAATATCCCGCCACTGTGCGTTGGGAACCATAACTGCGTGATTTCGGAATGATGGGTGATTGATTTCGGTGCCTGGCGGGGGCCTGCCACCTTGTAACGCCGGACTCCTGTCCGGCTGTCGCTTGGGCGTCCGCGCCCGCGCCTGCTACGCGGTTACCCCACCCTTTTCGCACTCCATGCGAAAGGGTGGGAATCACAAACAACGTGAGCTGTGCGAAGCCTTATCCAAGCCGACCGCCCAGCAAAAAGCCGCCCGCAGGCGGCTTCATGCAATTCGATGGTTCTGGATAATTCGACGTCGCTACTGATCGGCCCCCGCAGCCGGAGCCGGCGTCGTCGAGTTGCGCGCATCCTGGTTCTTCACCTGGAAGAAATCGTGGTCCCAGAGGTCTCTATAGAAATCGCCCGTCAGTTCTGCGGCCTTCGGTCCAAAGGTCGGTCTGCCGCCTTCCAGCAGGAACACCGTCACCAGGCTCCCCTCGGCCGAATTGGAGTAGGAAGCAAACCAGCCAAACCGTGTTCCATTATCCGAACAGGTCCCGGTTTTGCCGAAAACCGGCAGATCACGGAAGTTCGCACGCAGGCTCCGCGCAGTTCCATATTCCACCGCCCCGGCCATCCCGTCCTCAAGATCAGGAACGTACTTGGCGATATTGAGTACCCGCTTTACCTTGGGCTGGAAGTTCGCGATTTCTTCAGGAGTCGTGGGATGCTGCAGGTAGTACAAAGTTCCGCCATTCGCAATTGCCGCCACAAGGGCGCCAAGTTGCAGCGGCGTCAGTGATACTCCCTGGCCGAAGCTGCACATGCGAGCCACGCCGCCTTCCGCTTCGGGAATCGGCTGGTCGGGATACTCGCCCAGTTGCTCTCCGGAAATCTCGTAGCCGGCCAGTTCACCCAAGCCGAATTCTGTCGCGTAGTGGCGCACGCGGTCGAAACCCAGCTCGCGTCCCAGCTCTTCAAAGTAGAGGTTGTTGCTCTTGGCCAGCGCCTGCGTCATATTCATGCGAAAGCCCGGCAACTGCACCATGGTGTCGCGCGTGACCAGTCCCTCTGACAGCGCAGCCAGCGCCACCGTGAGCTTGATGGTCGAGCAAGGCTCTGCGCCCGGCGAGAGGGCCAGCTTCTGGTTCACCATCGCCAGGATGCGCCCATTGGAGGGATTGATCACCACCGCGGTTCCGTTCATGTCGCCCAGCGCGTCGATCGCCGCCTGCCGCACCACCGGGTCCTCGCCTGCCGTGATGTCGCCTTCTCCAACTCCGCCCGCGACAAATGAACTCGCCGTAAACCTCTCGTAATAACGATGGCGGCGATGCAGCGATGTCCTGCGCAGGTAAGCAGTTTTCGTCGTGGCTGTCCCGCTCACAACGGCTGCGCCTGCCATCAGATGAGCAGCAGTGACGTGGGATGTCGTCGAGCGTGTCGAGGCAACGCGGGTCCTCGACGAGTGGATCGACCTGCTGGATGTATGTGCAGAACTCGCGTGGGCTGACGTCGTCGCGGCGCTGTGATGCACCACTGCATGATGCGCGCTGGAAACGTGCGAAGCGGTCTTTGATTTTGAATGGTGTACAGTCGTCGTCTGCGGGACGTTCAACGCCGCCGCTCCGGCACAAAAGAGGCCGAAGACAAACAGGAAAAATGCAATGGCCCTAACGCGAGACAACCTCATCCAGCCGACATCCTCTCAACCCTTGGAATTCGTGCCGCGCGTTCACCCGTGAGCGGCGCGCTCCGTACTGCCGGTCCCGAAACGCATCTTTCGCGAATCGCGATTCGGCGACCTTCTCTTTCCGGCCCCGGAGCGACTTCCATTTCCGGCCCCACCTGCCGCTTCTTCCGACAGGATGCCCCACACAGGGGGAACGCGACCCTCTACTCGGTCATTGCTTGTTTCTTACAATAACCCGGAAAGCATAAAACCGCGTCGGGTTGCCATCACCCTTCGTACAACTTTCGGGGGGCTTTTTCGTTACTATAACCGCTTTTTACCTTTTTTGGAACGTCCGCGCCCCAACAACAGTGACGAATCGCACTCACTTTCGCATCTCATTCGTCACTGGGGCGCGGTTTCCAGGCTCAGTCAAATTAAACGGCACACATATCCGCTTCAAATAAACAGGGCCGATCGAGCAGGTCATCGTCTAGAACTTCAAACGTCTCAAAAAAGTAGGAACGTCCAAATCGCGTTCCGGTTGCCCCGCAGGTTCGGCGAACACCGACGACGAGGCCTGCCCGCTGTTCTGGGCCGGCTCCGACATGGCGTTTGCGTTCTCCGTGAAGTCCCCCGCGTAATCGCGATTCGTTGCCGGGCGTTCCGCCCCGTCGCTCCTCGCATTCAACGGCGTTTTGGCTGCGGCATTTTCGCTCTCCATCCCGAACTTGCTGCCGCGATCCGCATCGGATCTGTCCGCCGGTGCGGCCACCGTTACCGTGGTTGCCACTCCTGGTGCAGCCGCCGCGAAGAAAAACCCATCGTCGCCAGTCTCCTCGGCTTCTTCTTCCTCGCTCATAAAGCGCGCGGGCTCGGCCTCAGGCTGTGGCTTGTTTTCCCGCATCCAGTTGTTGGACGCCACCACCGGCACTGAAACCACCGGCGCCTCCTCCACATTCAACATGCGCGCGCGCCGCTCGGGCATCTGGTCGCGGAAGCCGGTGGCAATCACCGTGATCTTCACATCTTCGCCCATCCTCTCGTTGAGCACGGCGCCAAAGATGATGTTGGCGTCTTCGTGCGCGGCCGACTGGATCAGCGACGACGCCGCGTTTACCTCGGAAAGCTTCAGCGTGCTCGATCCCGTAATGTTGATCAGGATGCCGCGCGCGCCGTCGATGGCTCCCGCCTCAAGCAGCGGCGATGCCATGGCTGCCTGCGCAGCCTCGAGCGCACGATTCTCGCCCGCGCGCACCGCCGTACCCATCACCGCCTGCCCCATCCCTGCCATCGTCGTCTTCACGTCGGCAAAGTCGCGGTTGATGATGCCGGGAATCGTGATAATGTCGCTGATTCCCTGCACGCCCTGCCGTAGCACATCGTCGGCGATGCGGAAACTCTCGAAGAACCCCGCGTCCTTGGCCACGGCCAGCAGTTTTTCGTTCGGAATCACGATCATCGTGTCCACGCTGTCGACCAGTTCCTTCAAGCCGCGCTCGGCCTGCGCCAGGCGGCGCTTGCCTTCAAACGCGAAGGGTTTCGTCACCACGGCCACGGTCAGGATGCCCATTTCACTGGCCAGCGAAGCAATCACCGGCGCGGCGCCCGTTCCCGTGCCCCCGCCAAGGCCGGCCGTCACAAACACCATGTCGGCGCCCTCAAGCGCCTCGATGATCTTCTCCGAGTCCTCCAGCGCGGCCCTGCGCCCCACGTCCGGATTCGAGCCCGCGCCCAGCCCCGAGGTCAGCCGTACTCCCAACTGCAGCTTTACCGGAGCCTGCGACAGCTTGAGAGCCTGCACATCGGTGTTGGCGGCGATAAAATCCACCCCCTCCATATGGGCCTGGATCATGCGATTCACGGCGTTGCTGCCGCCTCCGCCCACCCCGATCACCTTGATGTGCGCGCCACGCACCGTCTCGTCGTGGAATGTAATGCGCATCTCTCCGGCTTCACTCTTTTTCTGTTCCATTGGGCTCTGCTCCCCTCAACTCAAGTGTCCTGCTCTGCCGATCTCGAAACCGCTCCCTAATCCCTGGTCCCTGTCTTTTTGTTCCCTGTCTTCAAAAACTCGCCGCGAACATCGCCCGCAACTTCGCGCGCAAACTGTGGTCTTCGCTGGCTCGTGTCATCTTGGTGCGATGCGTGTAAAGAACCATGCCGATGGCGGCTGCCCACGCCGGGTGGTTCAAGTCCGCCGGCATTTGCGGCAGGCGCACGGGCAAACCGGCGCGCGCCGGCACGCGCAACTGGCTCTCCGTCACGTCCAGCATTCCCGCCAGCATCGACCCGCCGCCGGTGAGCACGCATCCCGCGCCCAACGCTTCCATGACGCCGCCATGCCGCAGGCTTTCTTTCACGTAGTACATCAGCTCCCGCGCGCGCGGCTCCAGAATCTCCGCAATCATGCGCAGCGGCAATGTCGCCGCCGCCCCCTGCGGGTTCGTGATCTCGATCGTGGCCAGTTGCGGAACCGCGGTTACCACCGCATTGCCATACTGCCTCTTCAGTTCCTCTGCCTGCGCCAACGGCAGTTGCAAGCCGATGGCAAGATCGTTGGTGAAATGTGCTCCGCCGATCGGCACCGACGCGGTATACGCCACCGCGCCCTCAAAAAATACCGCCAAATCGCTGGAATGCGCGCCGACATCGAGCAGGCAAACGCCCAGTTCGCGCTCGTCGGCGGAGAGTGTGCACTCCGCCGAAGCCAGCGACTCCAGCACCGCCTCTGAAACCTCAAGTCCCGCGCGATTGGCGCAGGTGACCGTGCTTTGCAGCGCACTGCCCGAGCAGGTGGCGATGTGCAGTTCCACTTCCAGCCGCGCTCCCACCATTCCCACCGGGTCAAAGATGCCCGGCTGTTCATCGAGAATGAATTGCCGCGGCAGCAGGTGCAGAATCTCGCGATCCGGCGGACGCTCGATAGCGCGCGCCCGATCCACCGCGGCGCGCACATCTTCGTGCGTAATCTCGCGCATGCCGCGGCTCAGCTGGAATCCGCCATTCGTATTCAGCCCGCGAACATGCGGGCCGCCCACGCCCGCCACGCACTCGTCGATATTCATGCGAGCCACATGCTCTGCCTGCTCGCTGGCCGCGCACACCGCCTTCGCCGCCGGTCCTAGCTCTGCGATCAGGCCTTTGCGCATGCCTACCGATTCCACCGCGCCGTGGCCGCGATAGCGCAACACTCCCTCATTCACATCGGCGGCCAGCACGCGCGTCCATGCGCTGCCGATGTCGAGCACCACGATCAGGTTGTCCTGCTTCTGCGCCATCGTCTTCACCCGCCCTGCGACACGCCCGCTGTAGCGCCGGTCTTCCGGCCGGCGGTACGTGCGGCGTCCATGCCCCGCGGAATCGGCTTCTTTCCACTCTGCGCGCCAGTCCGCCTCGCTGGCGCCGCGTGCTTCTTCACATGCGACGGTTTGCTCTTTCTCGTTGCACCTCCGGCGGCCTTCGCTGCTGGTTTCGCCTTCGCATCCGCCGCCGCTGCGTCGCTGGCCGTTGTAGCCGCGCTTGCCGGACCGGCACTTCCCGGCGCTGGATCCGCAGCCTCCTTGCCCGAGGCCATCTGCAGCACCACCTGGTTGTCGTAACGCAGATCCACCGACGCGAGATGCGGATATTGCTGCCGCCACTCCGCAATGTGCGCCTGGTATCGCTCGTAGCGCTCCAGGAAATGATCCTCGCCAAAATGCGCCAGAATATCGCCGCCCTGCTCAGGAATCAGCACGCGCGCATCCTCGGGATCAGTCAGGTCAATCTCGGATATCTGTTCGGAGTCGTGCTTCCCGCCCGCATCCAGCTCCGACATCAGCCGCTGATACACTTCCATGCGTTCTTTGCGCCCGGCCGCCGAATCGCCCGGATCCAGTCCCGTCAGTACTGGGAACGAATAGTGGCGCTTCGCCATGGTCGCCGGCGTCATGTTCAGCAGAACTCCATTGGCGTCCACCAGCCCGATCTGCGCCCCGTGCCGCGTGAAGGCTACCGGCGTCCGCTCCACCACTGACACTCGAATCTGGTTCGGCAAAAGCCGCATCACGATCGCGTGTTCGATCCATGGAATCTGTTCCAACTCCCTGCGCCGCTCGCTGAGCGGGACAAAAAAAATGTTGCGCCCGATGTCTTCGCCGAAGACCGGCAGCATCTGCGCGCGGCTCACTTCGGTCAGCCCGCTTGCCTGGATGTTTTCGCTTCCTGCAATGCGAAAGCGCGCGTCGCGCTCGAGCGAGCGCTTAATCATCAGGCCGGCCGTAAACAGCCCGCCCAACACCACCACCGCGCCGGTCGCGAGAAAGATGCGTCCCACCTTGCTCGCCGGCCGCCACCACGGCGTCTTTGGTTTGGCAAACCGATCTTTGATGGGGCGCAGATTGCCGTCGCCGTCGGGATCTTCAAATTCCAGCGGCATCCCTGGTCCGCCGCGCCTGCTTGCCGCGGCCGGCCGGAACGCTCCCGCCGCAGGCGAGTCCTCCCGCGCGCGCCGCGGACGAATCTCCGCGGGCGGGTCATCCTCCCACAACAGTGGCCGGTTTGTGGTATTCCCTTGGTTCGTCACGCCTGAGCTGGGTCGTGCACGTCGCCAGCGCAATCTCAGAATGTTCTTCAACATTCTGAGACTGCCGCAGATTTCACTATAGAACGCGGTTTCGTGCAGGATTTACGCGGGTTTCGCAGGGGTATCTAAAAGATAACGGGAAAGACGAAAAAACAGAAATTTCAACTCCAATTCTGTGGAAAAAGGGGCCCGATTCCCGGGTCGGACTCTTTGATCGGAGCTCTGGATCGAATTCTCGATCAGCCGGTCCGCTCGTTCAGCGCCGCCAGAATCTGTGGACCGAGTTGGCTCACGCTGCCCGCGCCCAGCGTCAGAATCAAGTCGCCCTCGCGCGCCGCCGCCACAGCCGAGCGCACCGCCTCACCAAACTCCGGCACAAACTCCACCTGCGGCCCGGCCAGCTCCTTCCCCGCCGCCTCATTCTTGATGCGCTCCGCCAGCCGCTCCGCCGTCACGCCCGCAATCGGCTCCTCGCTCGCTGCATAAATCGGCAGCACAATCACGGTGTCGGCATCTTTGAATGCGCCGCCAAACTCTTCCAGAAGGTCCCTGGTGCGTGAGTACCGGTGCGGCTGGAAAACGACGTGCAGCCTGCCTTTGCTGTACACGCGCGCCGCTTCTAAAGTCGCGCGAATCTCCGTGGGATGATGTCCGTAGTCGTCCACCACCACCACGCCGCGCGCCTGCCCGCGCTGCTGGAATCGCCGGTCCACACCGCGAAAGTGGCCGATTCCCTCCGCGATCTTCTCCGGTGAAATCTCAAGCTGCCGCGCAATCGCTACGGCCGCCGTCGCGTTCAGCACGTTGTGCCGCCCCGGAACGTGCAGCTCAAACGGCCCCAGCAGTCCGTTCGCCGTATGCACCTGGAATCGCGAAAAACAACTTCCCAGCCCGGCCGCCTCGCTTCTGGTTTCGCAACCACCCAGCAGCTCCAGCCGAAAGTCCGCGCCCGCCGCCTCGCCATACGTAAACACACGTCTCTTCACCCGCGGCAGGATCCCCTTAAGCAGCGCATTGTCCACGCACGCCGTTACCGCTCCGTAAAACGGCACGCGGTCCATGAAGTCTACAAACGCGCGCTCCACGTCCGCTATGTCGTGGTAGCAATCCATGTGCTCTCGGTCCAGGTTCGTCACCACCGCCAGTATCGGCGACAGCTTCAGAAACGAGCGGTCGCTTTCGTCGGACTCGGCGACCAGGTATTGCGTCGTTCCCAGCCGCGCGTTCGAACCCATCGCATCCACGCGTCCGCCCACCACCACCGTGGGATCCAGTCCCCCGGCCGCCAGCACCGCGGCCACCATCGATGTGGTCGTCGTCTTGCCGTGCATGCCCGCAATCACGATCCCGTACTTCAGCCGCATCAGTTCGGCCAGCATCTCTCCGCGCTGGATCACGGGAATCTTGCGCGCGTGCGCCTCCAGCACCTCGGGATTGTTCTTGCTCACGGCGGAGCTGGTCACCACCACCGTCGCGCCCGCCACATTTGCCGCGCTATGCCCCTCGTACACGGTCGCGCCCAGTTGCGCCAGCCGGTCGGTCAACGCGCTGCGCCTCAAATCCGAGCCCGACACCTTCATCCCCAGGTTCAGCAGAATCTCGGCTATTCCACTCATGCCGATCCCGCCGATTCCGATGAAGTGCGCGTGCTGCGATGTAGCAAACATGGAGGATGAAGGTTCAGGTTAGCAGAGGACAGTGATCAGTGGTCAGTGATCAGTGATCCATTCACCTAGTTTGCCTCCAGCTGCCGGTCGACATGGTCCACCGCGATCACCTCAACAGGACCCTTAGCGGGAACGAGTTTGAACCCAAGCTGATCGCGGATTGCGGTGAAGATCGAAGGGCGGTCGTCATCCGCCGGCATATCTTCTGGCGCTGCACCTTCCGGCTTCCACACCAGCATGAAATCGAATACAGAGGTGAAGCCCGTGTCGTTTTCCACATAGCGCCCGAGCTGGTTCGAAAGGACCTTGGCCAGCATCGCCGCGGTCACGTGCGTGCCTGAGAGGCGTCCCAGCACGGTCATCCCGAATGGGTCCTGGCTTACCGTTGTTCCCGGATCCAAAACATGCATCTTCGGGCCGCTTTCGTCCATTTCCAACCGGTAAAACGGCAGGCGCCTTTGCTCGCGATGAATCCGCAGGTTGAAGCGTTCAGCCAGAAGCGCCTGCACCATCAGATGGAGCTGATCGTGCGTGGGGCGCTGAATGGGCGGTTGCGCAGTCACATCGAATCTCGCGGAATCGACCCATCCCGGCGCGCCCACGAGCCGTTCGTCGGTAATGTCATAAGCCCACGTGATCAACAGCCGGAGAGAAGCGTTCGTGGCGATCCAGCGTCCTCCGGGCAGACTCCGAATCGCAACTGTGCCGCCTGAGTTATTCGGTTTGACAGAAGCAACATCGAAAACGGTGCGGCTCGAGGGAGCCGGAACTGCTGCTTGTGCTGACGCGAGAACGGCACCAACGGCCAGGATGCTTCCAGCCGCGACGGTTCTCGCAATCCGCTGCATTCTCTTCCCCGAACCTGACCGCTGACCACTGATCACTGACCACTGACCACTAGCTCCGGCAGCTGATACTCGAGCTCATAAAAATGCTCTCCGTCCTCCGCCCGAATCGTGAATGTACCCTCGATCCCCTTCAGCTCGCCCGTCCCCGATCCCGGAACCACGATCACCTGCATCTTCGGCCCGCTTCCGTCCATCGTGGCAAAATGCTGCAGCGCGAAGCTCCCATGCTTGCCGTTGAGCGTTCCGGTCGCCACCTCGATCGCCACGTATCCCGCCGCTCCCTGCTTCGGATCGCCGCAGGTAAACATCTCGCCGAGCGTCGTCGCTTCCAACTCGCCGCGCATCTGCTTGTTGATCGAAAAGCGCCCCACGCCCTCAACGGGCGCAGGCGTTAGCGGGCGAATGTCGACGGTGAATGTACCGTGTGCCTTTTGCATCGGAACTCCCTTCAGCAGCGCGATCGGAGCAAAGTAGAACACTGCTCCGCAACGATCGGCATCCATTGCATGCACTTCAGAATATCGCCCCGACCGCCGCGCTTTGACGCGCCCTCCGCCGAAAAGTTGCGCATTTTTATTTTCGCGGAACATCCGCAACCTTTGTTCCTGCAGGTGTTTGAAATGGGCAGAACCGGGACGCCAGGAGGCAGAAGCCAAGCTCCAAGGTGGTGGCGAATCGGTGGGCGATCCGAGAATTGGCTCGCCGGGAATGGAGGGATTATGGGCAGCATCAAGAAGTGGATGTTGGGAGCGGCGTTGGCAATCGCAACCCTTGGACTGAGCTCGAGCGCGGCACAGGCAGCGCGCATCGGGGTCTACGTCGGCGTTCGTGGGCCGGTAGCTTATGTTCCGCCCTGCCCTGGACCGGGATATTCATGGGTCGCGGGATATTGGGCCAATGGCTACTGGACGCCCGGCTACTGGAACTTCGTCGGCGTGGGCGCAGGCCGGCCGTTTATTGGCGGCCGGATTGTGATCAATCGCGGCCCGGTCTACTACCACCGCGATTTCGATCGCCACTTTGCCCCCGAACACTTTCGCAGGTAGCTCCTCCTTCTGCTTCCTGCACTCGCACGGCCTCTCCAAACTGGAGAGGCCGCTTTTTTGTAGCGCCGCTCTCCCGAGCGGCTGTCGCGGGGGCCTCCAGGCCCACGCAGGTTTCCCCGGCACACGCACTTCTGCTGGCAACACCTGGCTCAAACGAAGGGAGGCCGTTTTTTCTGTGTCCTTTGGCTTTTTGCCGCGTCTCATAAGGGCTGGCCGGCATACCCCGCTCGCCGGGGCGTAGTTTTGCGTTCTATATTGATGAAATGCGGCAACTTGTTGCTTGTGTCAATCGTGGACCGATTCTTTTACCGGACCGCAACAAAAGAGCGAAAATGCTGTTTAAGTAAATGACGGCCGACGGAAGATGAAAGAAGAACGGCCGAAGGGTGCTGGCGCCGGAGGCAACTCCGGGTCCCAGTCCGAAGAAAGCAAGGACTGGGCGGCACAAGGAGGGCGGTATGAAGAAAATCCGCTACATGTTCTTGGCAATGCTTTTGGTTCTACCCTTTGCCGTCATGGCAAATGCCCAGGTCGCGGTCGGGGTGGGCGTCGGCCCAGCAGTGGTTCCCTACGATTACGGCTATTATGGCCCGCCGGATTGCGAGTGGGGCTACTACTCCTATTACCCCTATGCCTGCGCTCCTTACGGCTATTACGGTCCTGACTGGTTCGCGGGCGGCATCTTCATCGGCGCCGGACCGTGGTACGGTTGGGGTCGTGGTTGGGGCCGTTACGGCTACGGCTATCGCGGCGGCTATGGTTATCGCGGCGGATTCGGGCGCGGATTCGTGAATGGATATAACCATGGATACGCGGGTGGCTATAACCACGGATATGCCGGCGGCGTCGGCCGTGGCTTTGTCGGCGGAGGCGCCCGCGGATCCTACGGTGGTCCAGCCCGCGGCCCTGTCGGCGGAGGTTTTAATGGCGGCGCTCGCGGCTTCAGCGGCGGCACTCGCGGCGGCTTCAGTGGTGGCGCTCGCGGCTTCAGCGGTGGAGGCGGTGGCGGCTTCCACGGCGGTGGCGGCGGTGGACACGGCGGCGGTGGTGGACACCGGTAATTTCCGGCATCGTAAGCGGCGGGCGTAGCCCCGCCCATCCGAAAAAGGCTCGCCTGCTTCGGCAGTCGGGCCTTTTCTTTTCTTTCATCGGCGCAGAATTGCCCCATCCTTCGCGCGATTCTTACACGAAGGTTGGGAATGTCTTTTACGTTCTAATCTCTACTCCCTAGTCTCCTGAGTCATTGATTTCTTGCATAAACAGCAGGTGCGTGAGCGGCGAGAGTGGAAGTGGCGAATCGTGCGATGGCGGCCAGGATCTGATCGGCGGACTTGGTCCATCGAAAAGGTTTCGGCTGTCGGTTATGGGCCTTGATGAATTCCCGGATAGCATCTTCCAGTTCCTGGACGCTGCGATGGGAGCCGCGCTTGATTTGTCGTTGCGTGAGCAGTGCAAACCATCGCTCGACCTGGTTGAGCCATGAGGCGTGTGTGGGAGTGAAGTGCAGATAGTACCGTGTTCGTTTCTGCAGCCAACGGCGGACCAGAGCCGTTTTATGGGTGCCGTAGTTATCCAGCACCAGGTGGACATCGAGATCTGCCGGAACAGTAGCATCGATCTTCTTCAGAAAATCCAGGAACTCGACGGAACGATGGCGCCGATAACACTTGCCCAGGACGTTGCCGGTGGCGATATCGAGAGCGGCAAACAGGCTAGTGACGCCATGCCGGTTGTAGTCGTGGGTGCGTCGTTCCAGTTGCCCGGCCTGCATGGGCAGCACAGGCTGGGTACGGCTCAGAGCCTGAATCTGCGACTTCTCATCCACGCATAAAACCAACGCGTGATGAGGCGGATCGAGATACAGTCCAACAATATCCCGCACCTTGTCGATCAGCAATGGATCGCTAGAAAGCTGAAAACCCTCCGCACGATACGGCTTCAGTCCGAAGGCCCGCCAGATGCGGCTGATCGTGGACTGGCTCAACCCGGTCTTAGCGGCAAGCATACGGCTGGACCAATGGGTAGCGCCCTTCGGCGTCTTCTCCAGCGTAAGTCGCACCACCCGTTCAATCTTCTCGTCACCGATCTCGCGCGGCGCCCCCGGACGCGGTTCGTCCCCTAGCCCGGTAACGCCTTCGGCAATGAAGCGGTTGCGCCACAGACCCACTGTAAAACCCGTCGTGTGCAACTTCGCCGCAACGGCTGCGTTGCTTGCTCCTCCGGCGCACTCCAAAACGATCCGGGCCCGAAACGCTGCCGACCTGGCACTACGCGACTGTCGCGCAATGCGTTCTAACTCCACTCTCTGCGCAGGGCTCACCACCAGTTCATGCTTCTTCGGACGTCCACGACCAGGCTTCATACCTCACCATAGAACGTTCCCATCCTATATGAAAGCTATTTATGACTCAGGAGACTAGAGCCGGTCTCATAAATGGCTTTGTGTCAGGGCAGGACTTCAGTCGTGCCGCAAAGGCCGCAAAAAACGCTGGGCTTCAGCCCCTGAGGAAAGTTTCTCGTGGTGCAACATCATTGATGAGACAGGTTCTAACTAATCCCTAATCGCCAGTCCCTGGCCCCGCTTCCCCCCATTCGGGACGCCGTCCCGCCCGGCGGAGTAACATGGATTCGTGGTCGCTTCGCCCGAATCTTCCCAATCGCTTTAGCAGGCTCTTCCCCAGCCGCTTCGGGCATTCGCAAAACAGACTTCCTGGAAGTGAGCTAACGCTCGTCCTGTCGAGACTTAACGAGCTATGAATCACCAGACACGCGTTTACGAAAACATCTTTGAAATGATGCCGGATGAGGACAATCCCACGCCGCTGGTGCGCGTCAACCGGCTCAATCCCAACACGGATTTTCCCCTCTACGCCAAGCTCGAGTGGATGAATCCCTTCGGCTCGGTCAAAGATCGCGCCGCCTGGTTCCTGCTTCGCGACCTCGAAGAACGCGGCGAGCTTTCCGACGGCCGCGGACTGGTCGAACCCACCTCGGGCAATACCGGCATCAGCCTTGCCGGCATGGCGCGCGCGCGGGGCCATCACATGCTGGCCATCGTGCCTAATAAAGTTCCGTTCGAAAAAAAGGTGCTACTCAAAATTGCCGGCGCCGACCTGGACATCGTCTCCGACGAGCTCTGCCCCGCACCCGGCCTCGGCGACGGCTCCATCAACCTGGCCAAAACCTACGCCAAAGCGCAGGGCCACAAGTACGTGATGCCCAACCAGTATGAGAACCCGAAAAACGTCGAGGCCCACCTGAAAACCACCGGGCCTGAGATCTGGAAACAGACCGGCGGCCGCATCACACACCTGTTCACATCGCTGGGCACATGCGGCACCGTTACCGGCATCGGACAGTTTCTGCGCGAGAAGAATCCGAAAATCAAAATCATCGCCGTGCAGCCCACCGAGGGTCACGACGTGCCTGGCCTTCGCAACGTCTCCCAGCTTAGCGTTTCCAGGCTCTTCGACCCTTCGCTGGTCGACGAGATTCTCGAAATCGACTTTAACCACGCCTACACCCGCGCCCTTGAACTGTGCCAGAATGAAGCCCTCATGGCCGGCCCCAGCTCCGGCCTCATTCTTGAAGGCGCTCTGCAGATTGCCGCGCGCGACAAGAGCGGCTTCGGCGTCATGATCTTCCCCGACAACATCTTCAAATACACCTCCAACATGATCAAGCACATCCCCGAACTCAAACCCCAAGACGCAAAGGTGGAAATTCCATGACACAGTATGCTCATCCCGAAATCCTGGTCGACACAGACTGGGTGAAGCAGAATCTCGGCAAGCCCGGGATCAAACTTGTAGAGGTCGATGTGGACACGAAAGCGTACGATGCAGGCCACATCCGCGGCTCAGTCGGCTTCAACTGGCAGAGCCAGCTTCAGGATCAGGTCCGCCGCGACATCATCAGCAAGCAGGAATTTGAAAAGCTGATGAGCGACGCCGGCGTTTCCCCCAGCGACACCGTGATCCTCTACGGCGACAACAACAACTGGTTCGCTTCTTATGCCTTCTGGCTGTTCAAGATGTACGGCCACAAGGATGTCCGGCTCATGAACGGCGGCCGCGTCAAGTGGCTCAACGAATCGGACAAGGAGCTCACCACCGAGCCCACCAGGATCACCCCCACACAGTACCGCGCCTCCGATCCCGATCTGAGCCTGCGCGCCCTCTTGCCAGAAGTGCTGAAAGTGCAGGCGGAAAAGCGTCACAACCTGGTCGACGTGCGCAGTCCCGACGAGTATTCCGGCAAGGTCATCGCGCCTCCGGGTATGACCGAGACCGCGCAGCGTGGCGGCCACATCCCCGGCGCCAAAAGCATTCCCTGGAGCACGGCAGCCAACGCTGACGGCACCTTCAAGTCCGCCGACGAGCTGCGCAAGATCTATCTCGAGGACAAGGGCGTGGATGCGAAAAAAGACACCATCGCATACTGCCGCATTGGCGAGCGCTCAAGTCACACCTGGGTCGTGCTCAAGTATCTGCTTGGGCTCTCCAACGTGAAAAACTACGACGGCAGCTGGACCGAATACGGCAGCATCGTCGGCGCCCCCATCGAAAAATAACCCGCCTCATTGGGGAATAATCCACCCCATCGGGTGCCCCAGGTCCCGGTTTTGGGACCTGGGAATGGCGCATGCCACCGTGAAAAAGTATTGAGTGCCCCGTCCAAGCTCTGCTTGGGCGGGATCAGCCGTCGGGGTCGCCCATCCTTTTCACAGCTCCATCCTGCAAAGAGTGGCGTTAAGGTTCTGTTCCCTGTTCCCTGATCACTGACCCCTGCTTCTCGCCATTCCAGCCAGCCGATCCGCAATCCGCTCCGCCGCGCCGGCGTGCGCCTGTGTGCGCGCCGCCGCCGACATCGCCGCCAATTTCCCTGCATCCAGCAGCAATCCGGTCAACGTATCCAGCAGCCTGCCCGGAACCTCGAGGTCTGTCTCCGTCAGCATCAGCGCCGCTCCGGCTGCCGCCATGGCTTCGGCATTGCGCCGTTGGTGCTCGTCGGTCGCCGCGGCAAACGGAACCAGCAGCGCCGGCTTGCCTGCCGTAGCCTCCTCGGCCACGGTGGTCGCTCCGCTGCGCGACAAGATCAGGTGCGCCCACGCAAACTCCTCAGCCATCTTGTCGAGGAATGCACGAACCTGCCATCGTGCCGCGTCCGCGCCGCTCGCTTCATATGCTGCCTGTGTCGGCTCAAAATGCCGTAGCCCGCTCTGGTGCAGAACCGTCAGCCCCGGAACCGTCTCCAGCAGCTCTTTCACAATCCGCGGCATGTGCGTGTTGAACAAGCGCGCGCCCTGCGAGCCGCCAAACACGAGCAAATGCCGCGTTCCACTCGGCGGCGACGGCAAAGAGAAGAACTCCGCCCGCACCGGAACGCCCGTCACCTCGGCATTGCGGAACCACTTCGCCGCCGCGGGAAAGTTGATCGCCGCCGCCTGCACCCGCTTGCCGACCAGCCGGTTCGCGAAGCCCGGCATGGCATTCGGCTCATAAGCCATCGTCGGAATCTTCATCCACAGTGCCGCCGCCATGGCCGGACCCGATGCGTAACCTCCGACGCCCAGCACCGCGCTGGGTTGGAAGCGCCGGATGATTTGCTTGCAGTCGAAGATGCTGTCTGGTAAATGCGCAAGGGTCCGTAGCCGGGTCATCCAAGACACGCTTTTCAACGGGCCCACATCAATCAGCCGCAGCTCGAATCCCGCCTCGGGAATCAGCCGCGTTTCCAGTCCCCGCGCCGTGCCGACAAAAAGAATCTCTGCCCCGTGCCGCTTCACCAGCTCACGCGCCACCGCCAGGGCCGGAAACACATGTCCGCCCGTCCCGCCGCCGGCGATGAGGATTCTCAGTTCAGCCATGCCTTTGCTCTGATCTCTTGTCTCTGATCTCTGGCGCTTCATTCCGCTTGCCGCGAGATACTCAGCAAAATCCCGATCGACGCCAGCGTGCAGAACAGCGAAGTCCCCCCGTGCGAGATCAGCGGCAGCGGAATGCCCTTGTTGGGAACCAGCGACAGCACCACGCTGATGTTGAAGAACGCCTGCAGCAGGATCGTGATCGTGATCCCGAAAGCCACCAGCCGCGCAAACGGATTGCTGCTCCGGAACGCCGTCCGCAGCCCGCGCACGCCGAACGTGACAAAGAGCAACACGATGAACATTGCGCCGATAAATCCCAGCTCCTCGGCGATGTTGGCGAAGATGAAGTCGGTCGAAGCCTCCGGCAGAAAAAACAGCTTCTGCATCCCTTCCATGTAGCCGCGCCCGGTCAGCCCGCCGGTTCCCACGGCAATCAGCGACTGGTAAATGTGATAACCCGCGCCCTGCGGGTCAGACTCCGGACTGAGAAACACCAGCAGCCGCTCGCGCCGCCATGGCACCCAAAGAAGCAGCGCTGCCAGTGCGGGCGCAGCCGCGCATGCGCCGGCGAGCAGGTACCTCCATTCCATCCCCGCCAGCACCAGCATCATGGCAGTTACGCCGGCCAGCACCATCGCCGTACCTAGGTCAGGCTGCGCCACCACCAGCACGGTAAAAAGCAGAGGGATGAGCGCAGCGGGCACAAGCGTTTGCCGCCAGTCGCGCATCTGGCCAAGCCGGTTGTGTAGGAACCACGCCAGAAACAGCACCAGGACAGGCTTGGCAATCTCAGAGGGCTGGAAGGTGAAAAAATCACCGAAGCGAATCCAGCGATGCGTATGATGCGAGCCTGGCATCAGGAAAACCAGCAACAGCAGCACCGTGGTGATGCACAGCGCCGGATAGGTGAATCGCGGCGAGTTGTAATGGCTCACGTCCACGTGCATCAAAACCAGCATCGTCAGCACGCCGAACAGCGCCCAGATGCCCTGCGTCAGCACGAAAGTGTAAGCCGAGTGGTACCGCGCCTGATCCACGACAGCCGATGCGGAAAAAACCATCACCAGGCCGGTAACAACCAGCACCAGCGTGGTGAAGAACAGCCATTTATCGACCCCGACTCGCTTCGCCATATCGCTTTATGCGTTCTCTTTTACTTTCCAGTCGCGCTGTTCCGCCACGAGTTGCTTGAAGATACGGCCGCGCTCCTCGTAATTCTCAAACTGGTCGAAGCTGGAGCATGCCGGCGCCAACAACACCACCTCGCCGGGCCGCGCCGCAGCCGCCGCAGCCTTCACCGCTTTGGCCAGCGTCTCGCACGAATCGATCGGCACAACTCCGCGCAACTCCGATTCGATTCTGCCCGCCGCCGCGCCAATGGTGTACACCGCGCGCACCCGCTCGCGCAGCAGCCGCTCCAGCGGTGCGTAGGGCGCGCCCTTGTCCTTGCCGCCCAGAATCAGGTGGATGCCGCCGGCAAACGCTGCAATCGCCTTGGCTGTCGCATCCACGTTGGTCGCCTTGGAATCGTTGTAGTATTCCACTCCATTAATCGCGGCAACAAACTCCAGCCGGTGCTCCACTGCCTGAAACTTTTCGACGGCGCCGGCAATAGTCTCCGCCGGCACCTTCGCCAATCGCGCAGCGCACACTGCGGCCAGCACATTCTCCACGTTATGCTGGCCCTTCAGCGGAATCTTGTTCACTGGCATCACGCGCTCGATTGACCCTTGGTGAACGGCGCAGTAGACCACCCAGCCTTTTTCTTGAAACGCGCCGGGCGACACCGAGTGTTTGGCCGAGAACCAATACACCGGCGCCTGCGAGCGGACAGCCGCAGCTTCTGTCCGCGCATCGTCGGAGTTCAACACCAGGTAGTCGTTCTCGTCCTGCCTGGCAAAGATTCGCTCCTTGGCCATCGCATAGTTCTCAAATGTGCCGTGCCGGTCCAGGTGATCGGGCGTGATGTTCAGGATCACCGCAATCGCAGGATGGAACTGCTCTGTGCTCTCAAGTTGAAAGCTCGAAACCTCGAGCACTGACCACGTGTCCTCCGTGCTCTCCTCGATCAGGCCCACAACTGGCACGCCGATATTGCCCGCCACCAAAGTGCGATAACCGGCTGCCTTCAGGATTTCGCCCGCGAGAGCCGTTGTCGTCGTCTTCCCATTCGATCCCGTAATGGCCAGAATCTTTCCCTTGAGGAAGCGCGCGGCCAGCTCCAGCTCGCCGATAATCGGCCGCCCTACGTTCCTGGCCTGCACCAGCTCCGGCGTCTCCAGCGGCACCCCGGGACTCACCACAATCACGTCCTGGCGGCGAAAGGTGAGCAGCCCGTGCCCGCCGGCCTCCACCATAATTCCCTCATCCAGCAGCGCAGGAATCTCCTGAGCCAGCGACTCGGCCGACCGGATGTCGGAAACCGTTACCTGCGCGCCCTGATGCCGCAAAAACAGCGCGGCCGCAAGCCCGGATTTCCCCAGGCCCACCACCAGAACCTTTTTGCCCTTGAGCTCCATCATCCCGATCGATCCTTAAGGTTGGGTGCGACAACTTTATTGTGCACCGCGCCGCGCGCTGCGGGCTGTGCCTAACGCAATTTCAGGGTGGTGAGTGCAAACAATGCAAACACCAGCGCGCCGATCCAGAAGCGAACAATCACTTTCGACTCGCTCCAGCCCAGTTGTTCGAAGTGGTGATGCAGCGGCGCCATCTTGAAAATACGCTTCTTGCGCAGCTTGTAGCTGCCCACCTGCAGCATCACCGACACTGCCTCGAGAATAAAAATGCCGCCGATAAACGGCAGCAGCAACTCCTGCCGGATAATGATGGCGACGGTGCCGATGGCCCCGCCCAGAGCCAGCGAGCCCACGTCGCCCATAAAGATCTCCGCCGGATGAGCGTTGTACCAAAGGAAACCGATCGACGCGCCCACCATCGATCCGCAAAACACCGTCAGCTCGCCCACCATGGGCATGCGCTGCAGCTCCAGGTAGTCAGCAAACACCACGTGGCCGCTCACATAGGTGAGCACCGCGAGCGCGGCGGCGGCGATGATCGTGCAGCCGATCGCCAGCCCGTCCAGCCCATCCGTCAGGTTTACGGCGTTCGATGTGCCCACCAGCCAAAGCATCACCCAGATCACGAAAGGCGCAAACGCGAACAGCGCAAGATGCGGAATCGTGCTCGGCCACGCATGCCACAGCAAGTCAGGCCGCAGGCTCTTGATGAACGGCACAGAAACCCTGGTCGAGAAAAGCTTGAACTGATCCATCGCTACCAGCGCCGCAGCCACCAGCAACCCCACCATGCTTTGCCAAAACAGCTTGGCGCGCACCGTCAGCCCCAGGTTGCGCCGCTGAACCACCTTAATGTAGTCGTCAGCGAAGCCGATGGCGCCAAACGCGAACGTCGAGAACACGGTGATCCAGATAAATGGATTCGCGGGATCCGACCACAGCACCGTCGGCAGCAGAATCGCAATGCCGATCAGCACGCCGCCCATCGTCGGGGTTCCGGTCTTCTTCAGGTGCGATTGCGGCCCGTCTTCGCGCACAAACTGCCCGATCTGGAACTCGCGCAGCTTCTGAATCACATAGGGGCCGATGAACAGCGCAATCAGCAGCGCAGTCAGCGAAGCAAATGCCGTACGAAACGTCAGGTAACGGAAGATCCGGAACGGGTGAAAGAACGGAAACAGCTTTTCGTACAGCAGCCAGTAAAGCAAGGATCCTCCAGACCTTGATGAGACGGGTTTCAGGATGATTCTACCGTTACGGGGCCTGCCGCAGACCGGCGCGCTTGCAATGCCGCATCAGCAACGACATCTCCACGCCACCATCAGCGGCCCGCATGCGGGAATTACAATTTTTGTAGTTCAGTTGAGAGGATGGATTTGCAGTGAAACGAATTCATAATCATACGTCGGATTCAGAGATCGGTCTCTCGGTTCACCTGACACAACATTTCGCGCTGGCATGTGCTCTGCTTCTTTTTGCCGGCGTCGCCGTTGCCCAATCTCCCGCACCCACCGGACCCGCCGCCAGCGTCAACCCGCTGATCGGTACGGGCGACGGACCGGGCGGGAATATCAACCTGTTCCCCGGCGCCACCACTCCGTTCGGCATGGTGCAGCTCAGCCCCGACACTGAGGGCCACGGCTACGGCTATCACTACGGCCAATACGACATCCAGGGCTTCAGCATGACGCACATGAGCGGGCCCGGCTGCACCAACGAGGGCGACGTGTCTTTCACGGCGACCACCGGCCCGCTTCACACGCTGATGAATGACTTCAAATCTCCGTTCTCGCACAGCGATGAATCCGCCGTGCCCGGATACTACCAGGTAAAGCTGCTGCAGTGGGACATCGGCGCCCAGTTGTCCGCAACGGACCGCACCGGCATTGCGCAGTTCACGTTTCCCGCCGGCACGCCCGCCAATATTCTTGTGCCCGTCAGTCACACGCTGAATTTCACGGCCGCGGCGTCCGTCCAGATCGTCGGCGATCACCAGGTCGAGGGCTATGTTGAAGACCGCGCCTTCTGCGGCAACAAACAAACCTACAAGGTCTACTTCGTCATGGATTTCAGCCGGCCGTTTGCGCAGTTCGGAACCTGGAACGACCCGAATGCCCGTGGCCCCGAATCCATCGAAGACGGCAGCCGCACCGCAACCCAGTCGGAGCCCAACAAGTGGATCGGCGCCTACCTCACCTGGCCGTCCGAGGAGCACCCGCAAATCGTGACCGTGAAAATCGGCATCTCCTATGTCGATCTCGACGGAGCCAGAAACAATCTGAAGGTCGAGTCCGCAGGCAAGGATTTCTCCGCAATCCGTACCGACGTGCTCGCCGCCTGGAACCGCGCCCTAAGCTCGATTGATGTCTCGGGAGGCACCCCCGCCGAGCGCTCTGTCTTTTACACCGCGCTCTATCACAGCCTTCTCATGCCCAGCATCTTCAGCGATGCCGACGGGCGCTATCTCGGCTTCGACGGCAAAATCCACCAGGTCGAGCAGGGCCATCTCATCTACGCCAACTACTCCGGCTGGGACATCTATCGCAGCGAAATGCCGTTGCTGGCCATGATCGAACCGCGCCGCATGGAAGACATGGCGCAATCCGTCGTCCTCATGTACCAGCAGGGCGGCTGGATTGATCGCTGGCCGCAGATCAGTCTCTACACCAATGTGATGTCAGGCAGCCCGCTCACCGTGTCACTGGCCGCAGCGTGGCTCGACGGCCTGCACGGCTTCGACATGAAGACTGCTTGGGAGGGGATGCTCAAAGACGCAACCGAGGCTCCGCCGCCCGGCCATCCCTACAAAGGCGAAGACGGCATCGACTGGATCAACAAAGTTCACTTCGTGCCCGATGATAAAGTCGCCTACGGTTCCGTCTCGCAGATTCAGGAAGACACGATCGCCTACGCGTCGCTCTACCGTCTCGCGCTGGACCTGGGAAAATCCGATGACGCCAAAATGCTTTATGACCGGGCGATCGACGAGCGCAACGTCTTTGACACCCAGGACCGCTTCTTCCGCCCGCGCAACGCCGACGGCCAGTGGGTTCCGAACTTCGATCCCGTGCAGGACGGCCACGGTTTCATTGAAGGAACAGGCTGGCACTATCAATGGCTCGCGCCGTCCGACATGGCATGGCTCGTTCACGCCGTCGGCCCCGATCTCTTCAACCAGCGCCTGACGGAGTTCTTCAACTACAAATCCCCCGGCTGGTACGGCCAGTACTACAACCCCTACAACGAAACCGATCTCGAAGCGCCTTTCGAATTCAACTTCTCCGGCCGCCCGTGGGAAACGCAGCGTGTCGTCCGCCGCGTGCTCAACGAAAACTACACCGCGACTCCCGATGGCGTGCCCGGCAACGACGATTGCGGCGAGATGTCCTCGTGGGCGGTCCTCAGCATGATGGGCATTTACACCGTCGATCCGGCGAGTCTCGCCTATGAGCTCGTCGGCCCGGTCTTCCCCAAGGTCGTCGTCCATCTCCACGATCCTTATCCGGGCAAGACCTTCGCCATTCTCGCCACAGACGCGGCCGACAACTCACCCTATATCCAGAGCGTGGATCTGAACGGGCATCCGCATCACGAAGACTGGGTCTCGTTCCACGACATCGCTGCCGGTGGCACGCTGCACTTCACGCTCGGCGCTGCACCCAACCACGCATGGGGCGCTGCGCCGCAAGATGCGCCGCCCTCGCTGAGCATCGAGCAGCCGCAATGAGGCGAGCGCGCACGAGTCCGCACCGGTAATGTAGTGGCGGGAAAATCTGGGTGCCCCATCCTAAACGCGCATTCTGCGTTTAGGGTGGGATCTGTTCAATGGAGCGAAACTTGTGACCACTCGACACTCTGTCATCCTGAGCGAAGATTGGCCCGTCTCGGGCCAAACGAAGCCGAAGGATCTGCGGTTGCTTTGAATCGATGTTGCCCCATCCTTTCGCGCCTTTTGCGAAAGGGTGGGAACCAGCTCAACCGGTCTTGAAACATTCAACAACAAGGGATACTCCATGAAGAGAACAACCCTCATTTTGATTTGCATGATTGGCGCGCTGGCCGCCTCCCTCGCCCCCGCGCAATCCCCCGGCGCATCCGTCGCGAAAAACGACGCCGCGCTCGCCAGGCAAATCCGCTCAAACCAGTCGCTTCGCCATGTGCATCAAATGGCGCTCGACCTGCTCAAAGGCGGCCTCAACGCCGGCAGCGGCTACCACCAGGTCTGGATTCGCGACATGAATACCTTCATTGAGTTGTCGCTCGAAGCCAATCCGCCCGCGCTGCTCCGCGACGCCCTGCTCACGTTTTTCAAGTTTCAAGGCCCCCAGGGCGACATCGTCGACGGCTACCGCACCCTCGACCCCGCGCAAAAGGAGAAGCCCTACCGCCTCATTCCGCTCGCCCCCGGGCTCACCTCCTACAAGAACACCGTCGAAGTCGACCAGGAATCCTCACTGGTGCAGGCCGTCTACAAATACATCACCGTCACCGGCGATCGCTCCGTCCTCGACGAGCGCATCGCCGATCGGACCATCCGTGATCGCATGGGCTTTGCCATGCAATACCTGCTCTCCGAACGCTACGACTCGCAACACGGTTTGATCTGGAGCGCAACCCGCGCCGATTGGGGCGATGTGCAGCCCGAAACGTCACCTGGCGTTTGGCTCGACGCAAACTCGCATCGCGCCCTCTCGGTCTACGACAATGCCATGCTGCTCCTCGCCATCAATGACTATCTCCAGCTCCTCGGCCCAAATGATCCCCAGGCCGCTCACTGGCGCAAGACGCGCGACGAGCTAAAACGAAACATCCGCAAGTACCTCTGGGATGCCAAGGATCAGAAGTTCATCCCTCACGTCTATCTCGACGGCTCGCCTTTCCCCAAAGATTTCAACGAGAACGCGATCAACTACCACGGCGGCACGGCAGTCGCCATTGAAGCCGGTGTCCTTACGCACAAGGAAGTCGCTCACGCCGTCGCCCGCATGGATGCCGATGTGCGCGACGCCGGCGCTGCCACTATCGGCCTCACCATGTATCCCGCATACCAGCTTGGCTTTTTCAAGAATCCGGAATTGACCGCGCCCTACACCTACCAGAACGGCGGCGACTGGACGTGGTTCGGCGGTCGCATGGTCCAGGACCTCGTCGAAGAGGGATTCGCCGCCGATGCCTATCGCGAGATCCAGCCGATGATCGCGCGCGACGAACGGGTCAACGGCTTTTACGAGTGGTGGACACGCGACAACCACCCCCGCGGCTCCGCCAACTTCCGCGGCCCCGCCGGCGTGCTCGGCCGCGCCATCGAATTACTCGAAGCCTGGGCCGAAAAGCATTAAGCGGTCTCTGGAGAATCCAAAAATAAGCATTCTATCCAGGTGGGGCCGGGCGTCCGTCGCATATTGCTAGAGCTTTGGATAGGGGTGTAGAATCGCGCCGTTTTTTGAAGTCAAAAGGAGGTTCCGATGAAATCGACAAACTCCCGGAGCCTGTTGCCGAAAGTGCTGGTCGTTCTTGGAGACCTGGGCATGCTGGTCGGCGCGATAGATCCAATGGAGGGATCGGCAGTGATTCTTCCGGGCTGTGGCTTGGTGGCGCTCGGCACCTACCTCGAGCGAGGCGAACGCCGGTTGATTACTTACAGGGTTTTGGTCTTCATTCTGGTTGCGGTTGGAGTGGGAGCGCTGTGGGCGTTGAGCAGTCTCGGAGGCTTTGGGGGCAGTTCAAGACTTTCCATGTGGTGGGGAATGCTGATTCTGCCCTATCTGATTGGTTGGTCGATGGGGATTTGGGGACCGGGGTCCCCGCGCTGGATGCTGTGGCTCGGAATGGCGGTCAGTCTCTGGTACCTGGCACTCGCCGTGATGAGCGAGCTGCATCCGAGGCCGTCGCACCTTGTGAGTATTGTCTTAGCCACTGTCGGACTGCTGACCATCGGCGGTTGCATCACCCGGCTAAGAAAGCAGTCTCCATAAGCGGTACCGCCTGGCACCACGCTGGAGCCAACGCCAACCACCGTTTGAGCTGTTTCTACCGCGTCTTCGCAATCTCCTCCACCGTCACCGGATCAAGGAACGGCATCTGCGCGCGCAGTTGCTTGCCTACGATCTCAATCGGATGCTTCGCCTCCGCCTCGCGGAAAGCCAGAAACTCCTTCTTCCCCGAGTTCTGGTCGGCAAGAAATTTCTTGGCGAACGCCCCGTTCTGAATCTCGGCGAGAATCTGCTTCATCGCCTTGCGGCTCTCCGCCCCAATCACGCGCGGCCCGCTCACATAGTCGCCATATTCGGCCGTGTCCGAGATCGAGTAGCGCATGTACGCAAGGCCGCCGCGATAGATCAGGTCCACAATCAGCTTGAGCTCGTGCAGCACTTCGAAGTACGCGCTCTCCGGCTGATAACCGGCTTCGACCAGCGTCTCGTAGCCCGCCTTGATCAGCGCGCTCACGCCGCCGCACAGCACCGCCTGCTCGCCAAAGAGATCCGTCTCGGTCTCTTCCTTGAAGGTGGTTTCCAAGACCCCGGCGCGAGTCCCGCCAATGCCCTTCAGGTAGCTGAGGCAGAGCGCATGAGCCTTGCCGGTCGCATCCTGGTGGACCGCGATGAGGCATGGAACGCCGCCGCCCTCGGTGAAAACCTCGCGCACGCGATGCCCCGGAGCCTTGGGCGCGGCCATGCCCACGTCAATGCCCGCGGCCGGCACAATGGTCTTGAAATGAATATTGAATCCATGCGCAAACATCAGCAGCGTGCCCGGCTTCAGGTTCGGCGCAATCTCTTCGGCATACAACCTGGCCGCGGTCTGATCCGGCACCAGGATCATCACCACGTCAGCCCACTTGGTGGCTTCGGCGACCGTCGTCACTTCAAGCCCCGCCTTCTGCGCCTTGGCAATCGATTTGGAGTTGGCCGCCAGGCCCACCTTCACCTGCACGCCCGAGTCCTTCAGGTTGAGAGCGTGCGCATGTCCCTGAGAGCCGTAACCGATAATGGCCACCTTTTTGGCCTGAATCAAAGAGAGATCGGCATCGTGATCGTAATAAGTTTTCGCCATGGTTTTCCTTTTCAGTCGGGGTTTCTCTTGATCGGGCTCGTTTGGCTGTCAATGGCACAATGCCACTCATTCCAAACTGCAGCCGCGAAGAGATCGAAAAATCCGTGCAAGTTCTTCTTGGATTGAAAAAATGGAGGCCTCAAGCCGCCTAAGCCTTTACAAACGTCGTTAACCCCCGGCGGGTGCGCTCGCGAAGCTGGCAGTTCCGCAACTCATCCGCGAGAGCCTCCAGGTGAGGTACTCCATAGATTGAAAAATTCTCGAGTTCCGCATCGGATGAAAACAGATGCAGGGATGCCTGGCCAAGCAAACGCTTCCCCAGCGGTTTGCGCAACTCAAAATGGTCAATGCGAAACAGTTCGAGCGACTCCTGAACTTTCGAAAGCAGGCCGCGTTCCAGTTTGATCCGCTGCGTCGTGATCTCGTAATGAATCCTTCGGCTCCGCAGGTAGTAATGGATACTAATCGCTGCGCACGCAATCAGAAAACACAGGATCAAATAAGCGATGCTGCGATCGGAGCTCCCAATGTACCCGGCCTTCATCAGGTATCCGACAATGATTGCGACAGCGATCACGACGACAAATGGTGTCAGCTGACCGACGGTATAGATGACTGCCGGGTGCCCGACGAACAGATCTTTTTCGGTTTCCAGCTCCTTTGTCGCGGAATACGCAGTCAGGTCCGTATTGCAGAAACGGCACTTGATTGCGGCGGCCTTGATGGTCTCACCGCAGACGGGACAGGTCTTTGTGTCAGCGTCCATCCGTCTTTCCTCTCAAGCCAGAATCATAACCCATGCCCTCGCCCGTCATGGCAGAGCACGAGGGCCTCCGCTCACTCCACTTCGCCGGCAACGCTGTCTGCTGCCGGTTCCTCTTCCTGCTCCGCCGCCTCGTTTTCGCTCACGCCCATCGCCCTCACCACGCTGCTCAAGTGATGCCCGCGACGCATCGTCATCTTTCCGCTGCGGCAAAGCTCCAGGACGCGCCCTTCATCCTCGCGCAGAATTTCAATCAGCCCTTCAATCTTGCTTTCCACGCCGGTCATCTCAATGATGAGCGACTCCGAAGTCAGATCGACAATGCGCGCGCGGAAAACCTCTGCCAGGTCGAATATTTGCCCGCGGTTCTGCGGATTTGCTGCAATCTTGATCAGCGCCAGCTCGCGCGTCACCGAGGGCGCCTGGGCAATGTCGTCCACGTCAACAACATTTTCCAGTTTAAATAAACTTGCGCGGATGCGGTGCCCTGCCTCCGCCGATGCCTCGGCGACGATCGTCATGCGCGAAAGCCCGACGCGTTCGCTGCGCCCCACCGTCAGCGAGATGATGTTGATGTTCAATCGCCGGAACAGCGACGCCACGCGCGTCAGCACGCCCGGCAAATCTTCAACGTATGCAACAAATGTATGCAGCATAATTGCAGCTCCTAGCCTCTAGCTCCTAGCCTCTAGCTTCGTTCGTCGAACCCCGCTCCGACCCTTGACTGCAACCATGCAGCTAGAAGCTAGCAGCTACAAGCTGTCTTTCCTACTTATCTTCCGCCGTCTCTTCCAGCGGATCCTGCTCCGGCCTGCGAATCATCTCGTGCAGCGCGCTTCCCGCCGGAATCATCGGGTACACCGAGTCTTCCTTCTCCACCAGGAAGTTCAGCAGAAACGCTCCCGTAGACGAACGCGCCTCGTTCACGGCCGCCTCAACCTCACCGCGCTTGCGCACCGCGCGTCCGGGAATGCCATGCGCATCCGCCAGCTTTACGAAATCCGGGCTCACCAGTGGCGTGGCCTCGTAGTTACGCTCGTAGAAAAACTCCTGCCACTGCCGCACCATGCCCAGGTAGCCGTTGTTGATCACGGCGATGTTGATCTTGATCTTCTCCTGCACAATGGTGGCCAGCTCCGCAGCTGTCATTTGGAATCCGCCATCCCCGGCAATCACCCACACTTCTTTTTCCGGGCAGGCGATCTTAGCTCCGATCGCCGCCGGCAGCGCGAATCCCATCGTTCCCAGGCCACCGCTGGTGATCAGCGTACGCGGCTTCTCGTGCTTGTAGTACTGCGCCTCCCACATCTGGTGCTGGCCCACGTCGGTCACAATAATCGCGTCGCCCGCGGTCATGCGCCACAAATCGTGCATCACGTGCGCGGCATACAAATGTCCGAGATCGGGCAGGTTCTTGATGTCGCGCACAGTCACCGCGCCCTTGCTCGCCTCAATCGTCTTGAGCCACGCCGATCCATCGCGCCCCCCCTGGTTCCGGGTCCCGATACGCGGCAGCAGTTGTTCCAGCACCTCGCGCAGATCACCCACAAGGGCCACATCCACTTTTACGTTCTTGTTGATCTCCGAGGGATCGACTTCAATGTGAATCTTCTTCGCCTTCATCGCGTAGTCAGTCAGCTTGCCGGTCACGCGATCGTCGAAGCGCATGCCGCACGCGATCAGCAGATCGGCTTCCTGGATCGCGTGATTCACCCAGCTTTCGCCGTGCATGCCCATCATGCCCAGGCACAGCGGATGCGACATGGGGAATCCGCCGATCCCCAGCAGCGTGAGCCCCACCGGAATCTGTGCGCGCTCGGCCAGCGTCCGCACCTGCTCAATTGCGCCCGATTCCATTACGCCATGGCCCGCCAGGATCACCGGCCTTTTCGAGTTGCGGATCAGCTCGGCAGCCTCCGCCAGTCCCGACTCCTCCACGCGCAGCATGGGATGCGGCTTGTAAGGTTGCGGTTTAGCCGCTTCAAAATCGAAGATCGCCGAAGCCTGCTGCGCATCTTTTGTGATGTCCACCAGCACCGGCCCGGGTCGCCCCGACTTGGCAATTTGGAACGCGTGCCGCAGCACCTTCGCCAGGTCCTCCGCCTTGTTCACCAGAAAGTTGTGCTTGGTCACCGGCAGCGTGATGCCCGTAATGTCCACTTCCTGAAATGCGTCTGTGCCCAGCACCTTGCTCGATACGTTGCCCGTGATGCACACAATGGGAATCGAATCCAGCATCGCCGTGGCAATGCCCGTCACCAGGTTCGTCGCGCCGGGTCCGCTCGTTGCAACAGCGACGCCCACCTTGCCCGATGCGCGCGCGTAGCCGTCGGCCATGTGCGCCGCACCCTGCTCGTGCCTTACCAGCACGTGCTTTACAGGAAACTTGCGCAACGCGTCGTACGCGGGCAGAATCGCCCCGCCCGGGTAGCCGAAGACATCCGTCACACCCTCGCCGGCAAGCGTGGCCCACAGAATCTCCGCGCCCGTCAGCCGCGTCAGCGTGTTCAAGTGCGCATTTGCATCCGCCGCATCTGCATTCGGCGCAGCCGCGCTTGCGCTCAATGCGTTCTCTTTCGTCTTCGCGTTTCCCTTGTGTCCCATAACGGCTCCTTGATAATCGGCCCTTCAGCTTTCAGCTCTCAGTTAGGTTCGCTCGGGCCCGCTGAATCGGTTCGCAAAGTCTCGAATGTTCTTGCGGATTTCAACCGGCTCCCAATTCAGCCTCATTTGCAGCGAAATAGCTGATAGCTGAAAGCTAATAGCTAATAGCTGCTTTTTACGTCGTTGCCCCTTGCGACGCCGACGCCACCCGGTCCACATACTTCCGAAAAACTCCCTTCGGCCAGCGCAACGCCGGCGGCTTGAAGTCCTTGAGCCGCGCCGCCATCTCCGCGTCGCTGATTTCCACGTTCAACGTGCGCTTGGGAATATCGAACGCGATGATGTCGCCCTCACGCACCGCGGCAATTGGCCCGCCGACAAACGCCTCGGGAGCCACGTGGCCCGCGGTGAATCCGCGCGTCGCACCGCTGAAACGGCCATCGGTGAGCAGCGCCACGTTTGCGCTCAGTTCGGCGTTCGACGAAATCGCCGCCGTCACCTGTAGCATCTCGCGCATTCCCGGTCCGCCCTTCGGGCCTTCGTATCGAATCACCGCCACGTCGCCGGGCTTGATGCCGCCTTCCTGCACAACTTTGAAGCAATCCTCCTCGCAATCGAAGACTCGCGCAGGTCCGCGATGTTCGTATTTCCCCGCCGCGGCGATCTTCATCACGCAACCCTCGGGCGCGAGATTACCTTTGAGAATCACCAGGCCGCCATTCGGCTTGATGGGCTTTTCGAAAGTGTGAATCACATCCTGGCCCGGAGTCTCCTTCGCAGTCGCGGCTTCTTCGGCCAGCGTCTTGCCGCTGATGGTCAGCGCCGAGCCGTCGGCAAATCCCGCGTCGATCATGCGCTTCGCCAGCAGCCGCGAGCCGCCCGCCGCCTGGTAATCCGAGGCCACGTACTTGCCCGCAGGCGTGAGCGAGCAAATGTAAGGCGTGCGCTCGGAGATCACGTCGAAATCATCGATGCTCAGTGCAATGCCCAATTCGCGCGCGATCGCCAGCAGATGCAGCACCGCATTTGTCGATCCGCCGCTCGCAGCTACGCTGGCAATGGTGTTATCAATGGATTTGCGCGTGATGATCTGCGAAGGCCTGCGATTGGCGCGCACGGCGTCCATCAAAATGTGCCCAGCCTTGCGCGTTGCTTCCAGTTTGTCGGGAGCGGTGGCAGGAACCCCCGAGAGTTCAATCGGCGAAATGCCCAGGATCTCGCCGCTCATGGCCATGGTGTTGGCTGTGAACTGGCCGCCGCATGCACCCGCTCCGGGACAGGCATTCGCCTCCAGCGCCTCGAGACCCGCATCGTCGATGCGCCCCGCCGCATGCGAGCCGATGCCTTCAAACACATTCTGAATCGTGATGTCGATCTTTTCGCCATGGGGGCCGTTCAGCTTGCCCGGCGCAATCGATCCGCCGTAATACATCATGCCCGGAATATCCAGCCGGCACAGCGCCATAATGATGCCCGGCATGTTCTTGTCGCATCCGCCGATACCCACCAAGCCATCGAAAAGATTGCCGCGCGCCATCAGTTCAATCGAGTCCGCGATCAGTTCGCGGCTCACCAGCGACGCCTTCATGCCCTGCGTGCCCATGGTGATGCCGTCGGAGATGGTCACAGTGTTGAACTCCATCGGCGTGCCGCCGGCCTCACGAATGCCCTGCTTCATCGCCTCCGCAATCTCGCGCAGATGCACGTTGCACGTGCCGATCTCCGTCCACGTGTTGGCAACGCCAATAATCGGCTTGTGCAAGTCTTCCTTCTTGAATCCTGCCCCACGCAGATACGACCGCGCCGCAGCGCGGCTTGGGCCCTCAGTCAACGGAATGCTTTGTCGCTTGCCTTCGATGGTCATTGTTCTCGCTTTGCTCGCCAGCTATTAGCTTTTAGCCATTAGCTCTTAGCTTGTTGGTGCTGCGGTGAAACTTCTCCGAAACAACCTGAATCGCGCTCGGCAATCAGCTCGCCCGTTGCCAATGCACCTCTCGTTAGCAAGACCAGCCAAAAGCTGAGAGCTAACGGCTAAAAGCTGTCTCGCTTTGCTTTCAGCCACCCCGCCTCATCGTGCTTCGTTTCAAACTTGTCCAGCGCTGCTGCATGCCGCAACGTTAGTCCGATATCGTCCAGCCCTTCGAGCAAACAGAACTTGCGGAACGGATCGAACTCGAACTTCGCGTTGAATCCGCGCACGTCCGTCACCGTCTGCGCCTCAAGCGAAACCGTAAGCTGATAGCCCGGAATCTGCTGCGCGTTCTTGAGCAACTCCCCAACCTCTCGTTCGCTCAATCGCACCAGCACGATCCCGTTCTTGCCCGCGTTCGAAAAGAAAATATCGGCGAAGGTCGGCGCGATCACCACGCGAAATCCGTAATCGCTCAGCGCCCATGCCGCATGCTCACGGCTCGATCCGCAGCCGAAATTCTTGTCCGCAATCAGGATCTTCGCGTCCCTGTAGCGTGGATCGTTGAGAACGAAATCCGCAATCGGCTTGCCGTCCGGCGTCTGCCGCCAGTCGAAGAACAGAAAATCTCCATACCCGGTCCGCTCGATGCGTTTCAAAAACTGCTTGGGAATGATCTGGTCGGTATCCACGTTGGCGCGGTCCAGCGGCGCGGCCAGCGCGGTCAATGTCTTGAACGGTTCCATCAGGCCTTTACCTCCTCGCGAGCAAATTCGCGGACGGGCCAGTTGCGAATGTCTACAAAATGCCCGGCAATTGCGGCCGCCGCGGCCATCTCAGGCGAAACCAGGTGCGTGCGTCCCCCGCGCCCTTGCCGTCCCTCAAAGTTGCGGTTGCTTGTCGAGGCACATCGCTCGCCCGGCGAAAGAATGTCGGGATTCATGCCCAGGCACATGGAGCAGCCCGGCTCCCGCCAGTCGAACCCCGCCTCGCGGAAGATGCGGTCCAGGCCTTCTTTCTCCGCCTGCGCCTTCACCTGCTGCGATCCCGGCACCACCATCGCGCTCACGTGCGTTGAGACCTTGTGGCCCGCGGCAATCTTCGCCGCCGCCCGCAAATCCTCAATGCGCCCATTGGTGCACGATCCGATAAACACGCGATCAATCTCGATCTGCTCAAACGGCGTGCCTGCCTTCAGGTCCATATATTCAAGCGCGCGCTCGAATGACTTGCGGTCAATCTCGCTTTTGGCCGCCGCCGGGTCAGGCACCTTCTCGACCACAGGCGCCACCATGCCGGGATTCGTACCCCAGCTCACATATGGCGCTAGCGCCGCCGCATCAATCACAAGTTCGCGGTCGAACTTCGCTCCGGGATCGCTCGGCAGCTTTCGCCATTCCGCGACAGCATTTTCCCAATCCGCGCCCTTCGGAGCGAAACGCCGCCCTTTCAAATACGCAATCGTCGTTTCGTCTGGCGCAATCATGCCCGCGCGCGCGCCGGCCTCGATGCTCATGTTGCAGATGGTCATGCGGCCTTCCATCGAAAGCCCGCGAATCGCCGCCCCCGCGTACTCGATCACATGGCCGGTCGCGCCGTCGGTGCCGATCTGCCCGATGATCGCGAGAATAATGTCCTTCGCCGTCACACCCAGCGGCAGCTTTCCCTCCACAGCGATGCGAAAGGTCTTCGGCTTCCCCTGCGGCAGCGTCTGCGTGGCCAGCACGTGTTCTACTTCGCTGGTGCCAATGCCAAACGCGAGAGCCCCAAACGCCCCGTGGGTCGACGTGTGCGAGTCGCCGCACACAATCGTCATGCCCGGCTTGGTCAGTCCCAGCTCCGGCCCGATCACGTGCACAATGCCCTGCTCCCGCGAGTTCACATCGTAGAGTTCGATGCCGAAGTCCGCGCAGTTCTTGCGCAGCGTGGCAATCTGCGTGGCCGAAATCTGGTCCACAATATTCAGCCTGCCCTCGACCGTCGTCGGCACGTTGTGATCCACCGTCGCCACGGTGCGATCCGGTCGGCGCACCTTGCGCCCCGCCAGCCGCAGCCCCTCGAACGCCTGCGGCGAGGTCACCTCGTGCACCAGTTGCAAATCGATGTAGAGCAGTGTCGGCTCGCCCTTCGGCTCAACCACCACATGCTGCTCCCACACCTTCTCAAATAATGTTTTCGATTCGCTACTCATGAAACTCCTAAATGCAGCTATTAGCCGTTAGCTTTTAGCTATTAGCTTGTTCCGTCCAAATTTCGATTTTTCCTTTTACAGCTTCCCTCAATTGGCTCATCGCGAAAAAACAGAAAGCGCCCCGTCCTTCACACTCGAAGCTAAAAGCTAAGAGCTAACAGCTAATAGCTGAGTCTTCACCGTCTCTCTCACCTTCGCGCCCATCTCTTTCGTCGAAAGCACGGTTACTCCCTGCTTCTGCCCGCGCGCCAGGTCCGGCGTGCGGTATCCCTGCTCCAGCACTTTGCGCACCGCCGACTCCACCGCCGCAGCCTCCGCTTCCAGTCCGCCCGAGTGGCGCAGAATCAGCGCTCCTGTCAAAATCGCGCCCAGCGGATTTGCCAATCCCTTGCCGGCGATATCCGGCGCCGACCCATGCACCGGCTCATACAAATTCACCTTGCCGCCAATCGTCGCCGAAGGCAGCATGCCCAGCGAACCCGTAATCACCGCCGACTCGTCGCTCAAAATGTCGCCGAACAGATTCTCCGTCAGCACCACGTCAAAGTCGCGCGGCCGGTTCATCAGATGCATCGCCATCGCGTCCACGTACTGATGCTCCACCATCACCCCCGGGAACTCCTTCGCCACCTCGTCCACCGTCGCGCGCCACAGTTGCGAAACCTCCAGCACGTTCGCCTTGTCCACGCTCGTTAATTTCTTGCGGCGCTTGGTCGCGAGCCCAAATGCGATCCGCGCCACGCGCGCCACTTCTTCGCGCGTATACCGCATCGTGTTCCACGCTTCGCCCTTCGCCTTGTTCCACTCGCGCGGCTGGCCAAAGTAGAGCCCGCCCAGCAGCTCGCGCACGAACAACACATCTGCTCCGTCCACGATCTCTGGCCGCAAGGGGCTATTCACCGCCAGCTCTCTGAACGCGAACGCCGGCCGCAGATTGGCAAACCCGCCCAGCGCCGCGCGAATCGCCAGCAGCCCAGCCTCAGGCCGTTTATCCGGCGGAAGCGCATTGAACTCGTTGCCGCCCACTGCGCCCAGCAACACCGCATCGGCCGCAAGCGCCGCATCCAGCGTGTCCTTAGGCAGCGGAGTTCCGTCCTGCACTATCGCCACGCCGCCAATGCGCTTTTCGGTGAACGCAAACTCATGCCCGCCCTGCGCTGCGATCTCCTTCAGCACCGCAACCGCTTCGTTGGTCACTTCCGGCCCGATGCCGTCACCGGCCGTCACTAGAATCTTGAGCTTCATTCGTCAGTTCTCAGTTCTTAGTTTTCCGTTCGCAGTCGACACTTGCCACAGGGCTGAGGAGTAGCCGTTCTAGCCCCTAGTCCCTAGTCCCTGTTTTTTCAATCCAGTTCGCTCACCGGTTCATTACGCCGTTCGCGAATGTTGTCCGGCAGCAGTCCAATCAAATCCTGGTCGTAGATATTCTTCTTGCGGTCGGCCAGCGCCACAAACCGGTAGTAAATATGTTGCAACTCGTCGCGGCTTATTGTGAATCCGAGCTGCTCCAACCGGTGCCGCAGCGCCGCGCGCCCTGAGTGCTTGCCCAGCACCAGGTGCGTCCGCGCCACGCCCACCAGTTGCGGCGTCATGATCTCGTAGCACAGCGGATTGGCCAGCATGCCATGCTGGTGAATGCCCGACTCGTGCGCAAACGCGTTGGCGCCCACCACTGCCTTGTTGGGGGAGGGCTTGAAGGTGATGAGCTGTCCCAGAACTTCGCTCGTCGGGTAAAGCTGGTCGAGCTTGATGCACGTCGATACGCCGAAGCGGTCGCCGCGCACGTAAAGCGCCGCGGCAAGTTCCTCGAGCGCCGCATTGCCCGCTCGCTCGCCAATCCCGTTGATGGTGCACTCCACCTGCCGCGCTCCTGCTTCAATCGCTGCCAGCGAATTGGCCACAGCAAGCCCCAAATCGTCATGGCAGTGCGCCGACAGCACGATTCCCTTCTCGTCCACCGCGGGCACGCGCTTGCGCACCTCACTGAACATCCCGCCGTACTCCTCGGGCGTCACATACCCCACGGTGTCGGGCATATTAATGGTCGTGGCGCCTGCTTCCACCGCGATGCGCACCATCTCCACCAGAAAATCGCGATCCGAGCGCGTCGCGTCCTCAGGAGAAAACTCCACGTCGTCACAGAGCGACCGCGCCAGCTTCACCGACTCGCCGCATTGGTTCAGTGCCTCCGCGCGGCTCATCTTCAGCTTGTACTCCAGGTGCAGATCGCTCGACGCCAGAAAAACGTGAATCCGCGCCCGGTCGGCAAACTGCAGCGCCCGCGCCGCCATCTCGATGTCTTCTTTTTTTGCCCGGGCCAATGACGCGATGCGCGGCTTCCGTATGGCCTGCGTAATCGTCGCAATCGCCGCAAAATCGCCCTCCGAGGCCATGGCAAACCCGGCCTCGATAATGTCCACGCCCAGGTCCTCGAGGGCATGGGCCATGGTCAATTTCTCTTGCGTGGTCATGCTGCAGCCCGGCGATTGCTCGCCGTCGCGCAGGGTGGTGTCGAAAAAAACTACATGATCGCTGCTCATGTGTGCGCCTGCTCAAGTTCTTGCTCTGTGCCTGCCGGGGAAAACCGTCGTTCTGCTTACTATCCTATTTTCGCCGATTCCCCTCCATAAGACAAAGTTATAATTCTTTTAGATTAGATTACAATTGCTTATAGAGGCAGCTTTTAGCTCTCAGCTTTCAGCCCGGCGGATGCACTCGAAACCACGCCAATGCGGCCAAACAACCCGTCGTTGGCAATAGAAGCTTCGGGCACGCCCCCTTGCTAAGGGCTAATGGCTAAAAGCTAACAGCTGCGCTCCGAAGGAGCACACATGGAACTCGCCCAGCTCGAGGCTTTTCTAGCCGTCGCGGAAGAACGCAGCTTTTCCCGCGCCGCCGTGCGCCTGCATCGCACCCAGCCCGCCGTCAGCCAGGTCATCCGCAAGCTCGAGGAAGCTGTCGGCGAAACGCTCTTCGATCGCGCCGCGCGCGACGGCTCCCTTACCGCCGCCGGCGTCCTGTTGCGCGACTATGCGCTCCGCCTCCTCGCCCTGCGCCGAGAGGCCTCCAGCGCCATCGACGAGCTAAAAAGTCTCGAGCGCGGCCACCTGCAACTGGCTGCCAACGAGTACACCTGCATGTACCTTTTGCCCGCCATCGATGCGTTCCGTCGCGAATTCCCTCAAATTGACGTCACCGTGCAGCGCATGCTCGCATCGCGCATCCCCGAGGAGCTCAGCCTGCGCAGCTTCGAGCTCGGCGTCATCTCCTTCCGTCCCGACCCCGCACAGATCCGCTCCATCGCCGTCTATGGCGACAGCCTCGCTCTCATCGTCAGCCCGCGCCACAGTCTCGCCGGCAAAAAAAGTGTCTCCATCCGCGACCTGGGCAACGAGAACTTCATCGCCCACAATGTTGCCTCGCCGCTGCGCCGCAAGGTCATCGAAGCCTTCCAGCGCCACCGCACCCGTCTGCACATGGGCATCGAGCTGCCCACCATTGAGGCCATAAAGCGATTTGTGGCCATGGGCAATGGCGTGGCGCTGGTTCCCCACCTCACCGTGGCCCGAGAACTCGAAACCGGCGACCTGGTGCGCGTACCAGTCGACGAGTTGGATGTGCGCCGCGTGCTCCGCTTGGCGCATCGCCGCCAGGCCACACTCTCCTACGCGGCCAAGGCCTTCCTCCATACGCTCAGAAATCTCGCCCGGGAAAATGGACCGCCCTTCTTCTACCACGTAGAACGGGCGGGTTAATCAGAGATCAGGGTTCGAAGATCAGGCGTTGACCGCTGGTCGCCGCGAGCTTTTTTAGCATCGCCTCAAAGCAGGAACACCGGATTCCCCCCTCGTGCGTCTATAGCCTCAGCAGCTTTCATACGTGGCCCGGGCTCGCGACCCGGCCCCGGCCATTTACAATGCTTTGAGCGGGGCCCGGAGGAAATTCGGCGCGCCGGACCGGAGTGCGGAAATCGGCATGCTCGTTGCCGGCCGCCCAGTTGTGCAAAACAAGAGGATCAGGATCGAATGAAGAGGATCGCCTTTCTAGTCTCTCTGTTGGCCGCGTTCGCGGTCGCAGCCAGCGCACAGGAGAGCCGCCAGGACGTCAGCCTTAGCGGAACCGCGCTGATTGAGCCATTCATGGCTTCTTCCACCACCGTGCAGGTGCACTCCACCACCGCCTACGGCGCCGCGCTCAGCTATCGCTTTATGCTCACGCCAAATAGCGCTCTCGAGGCCAGCTATGGCCTCACCTACCAGAACAGCATCGGCTACTATGTCAACCCCAACAACTACAAGGTCCTCACTCGCACCCAGGCAATCACGGGTGCTTACGTGCGCTCCTTCGTATTCAAGAACTGGAATCCCTTCGTGGAGGCAGGTCCGGGCGGCTTCATCTTTATGCCCATCCGCAACTCCGGCACCACGAATCTGGATGTAAAACGGCAAACTGAGGTTGGCGGAGTCTACGGCGCCGGTTTTGCCTATGAAATTAGCCCCAGCTTCGACATTCGCGCCGAATACCAGGGCTGGGTCACCAAGGTGCCCACTTTCGGCGACTCGCAACTCACCACCAATCGCTGGTACAACATCTCCGTTCCCATCGTCGGCGTGGCTTACCACTTCTAACGACAGGGAACAAGAAAACAAGGGATGGACTCAGGTCCATCCCTTCGTCGTCTCCGGATTCAGTGCTCCGCTGTCAGCTCTCCGCCTCCCGGTACCGCCCCAGCTCCTTCACCATTCCGCAGTGCGCGCGCAATGCGTCCAAAGCCCGCGCTCCCTCTTCGCATGAGCCGATCTGGTAATCCACGTAGAAGATGTACTCCCACGGCTTGCCCTGCACCGGGCGCGACTCGATCTTGGTCAGGTTCGTGCCCATCGCGCTCAGAGCGCTCAGCGCCGCCACCAGCGACCCCGTCCGGTTTTCCAGTGAAAAGGCCACGCTCATCTTGTTCGCCTCGGGATCGGTCTCCGCTTCTGCCTCCCGGCGCACCAGGAAAAAGCGCGTATAGTTCTCCGGATCGTCCTCAATTTCGGTCTCGAGAATTTCGGCGCCATAATATATGGCCGCCTGCTCGCTGGCAATCGCCGCCGCGTGCTTGTCGCGTAGCGCCACCAGTTGCTTCACGCTCCCCGCGGTATCGTAAAAGGCAACCGCCTTCATCTTTGGATGGTTCGCCAAAAAGCGCCTGCACTGCGCCAGCGCCACGGCATGCGAAAATACACGATCGATCTCGTCCAGCGACGCGCCCCGTATCGCAATCAGGTTGTGCCGGATGCGCAGCAGCGTCTCCCGCACCACTTTTACATCGTGTTTCAGCAGCAGGTCAAAGTGCTCCAGCACGGAACCGGCCAGGCTGTTCTCGATCGGAATCGCCGCCGCATCCGCTGCTTTCGAATCCAGCGCCGCAAACACCTCTGCCGAGAGCGCGCACGGCAAAATCTCCGCGCCGGCCACCAGCTTCAACGCCGCCTCGTGGCTGAATGACCCCGGCTCCCCCTGAATCGCAATCTTCATGCTGTCGCTTCGTCCCCTTGCTGAGACCTGCAACAATTCACCGCTGTCATCCTGAGTGAGGTCGCCGCATGCGATCGAGTCGAAGGATCTGCGGTTGTCTTTCCCTCTCGCACCATATCACATGGTCTTTGGCGGGCATTTCGCCGGCAGTTCCTAAATTCCGTCGGGCACCGCCTCATGGCCCTCGACCTGCTTCACGATGATCGGGATTAGGTCGCGATCATGCTCGGAGAGCCGCATCGAGAGCTGAACCAGGTCAACCACCCCCTCAGTGATGATCGCGACTCCTTCAATCGGGCTCGCGTTTGCTTGAAGCCGCGAATTCGTCCCGAGTCCTTGCGTGTTTGCGGGGGTCTCGAACTCCATGAAGTCCTGGCCACGAGAAGTAAGCTTGTCCTTCGGGTATGGACCCAAGGGAAAATCGCTTGCCGGTTCGGATCCCTCCGCAATCACGGACTGCGCGAAGGCTTTGTACGCCGGAAACACGCGCGCAATGACCTTAGCAACCCGAAACCTTCCAGACGTGTCGCCATCAACATAGGAGATTTGGACGGCCTCCCCGTTGAATCCCTTCCAGTCGGGAGAGAACAACGCCTTCGTGTCGATGGGGTTAGGGCTTACGAACAAGTTGATGCCATCAGATCCATACGTCGAAAAGCAATGCCAGCCACGCGGAGCTAGAACTCCGAAGCCGTATCTCGCTTGATAAAAGGCAAGCCTTTGCGTCATCGCGGCAGGAACTACCGCCTCCTGGCTCTCCCTGGCAGGCGCCGCCTGCGGTCCCATCTGTCCGTCTGAAGCGCACCCTACGAACGGCGCTTGGACAACGGCCTTGTGTGCCGGCCCTGCAACAGAACCCGCCTGCGCGAACGCCAAGGGAAACGACCCGCAACTCAGTGAAAGCACAACTCCCGTAAATCTGAGAATGAACGGACTCATGTGCGGAATCATACCAATCGCACCGGGTCAAAGGACGCAATTCCACCCGCATCGATTTCCTTTATCGCGCACTCGAAAGCAGACAGACCGCCCCGCGATGGCTCAACGCCTTGTCAAAAGTCACCAGCGTGCCTTCCGCCGCAAGTGCGAACGCCAATAGCCAAGCATCGGCCCAGACTTTGGGCGACGCGGTTCGTCCCACCGCCATCTCCCGGAACTTCTTGTCTACGTCTCTTGGCTCTGCGATAAGTACTACTCGCTCATCATCAAAGAACCGGTCGTAAACACGCCACGCAGCGGTGATGGTCAAAGGTCTGCCGTCCATGGCGGCTGCCGTGGTCATCAGGCGAAGAAACCCAAGCTGTGTCAAACGGCAGAAAGCGATCGGCCCATTTTCCTGGCCCCACCAACTGCGGGCGATCGGCGCGTGCACATGTTCCGGCGTGGCCAGTGCCAGCCAGACATTCATGTCAGGGAAGCTCAATGAGCTCATAGATTCTTTCGTTGGTGATGTCGATCCGGCGCCCCGCCGGACGGATCAACGGTCGATCAAGGCTCAGCCGCCGCCGGGGCCGGGATGGCTTGGCCTCTTCCACGGCCCGCTCGATCCCTGCGAGAATCAGCTTCCGCGCTGAGCAGCCCTTGCGTGCTGCGGCCTCGTGCAGTCGGCGATGGAGGGCCCGGGGAAGGTCAATCGATGTGCGGATGGCGGCAGGCTTCATAAATCAATCATGAGGCGGCGACTTAAATAAGTCAACCGCAGCTTTTCCCCGAACTTGGTCCCTGCTACTTCCGCAACCACAAGTCCGCCGACACAAATCCCAGAAACACCATCGCAATCACGCCATTCATCGTGAAAAACGCGGCATTCAGCCGGCGCAAATCGCGCGGCGACACGATGGAGTGCTCGTAAGCCAGCAGCAATCCCACCGCAGCCACTCCCAGCCATCCGGCCAGGCCAAAACTAAACAGCCGCCCGAACCACACCAGCAGCGCCAGCATCGCCAGGTGCATAAATCGCGCAGTCCAGAACGCAACCGCAATCCCGCTCGCCTGCGGCAGGCTATGCAGTCCGGCCACGCGGTCGTGCTCATAATCCTGGCACGCATAAAGCACATCGAATCCCCCCGCCCACAGCGTCACCGCCGCCGTTAGCACAAGGATGCGCGGATCCAGGCTGCCGCGCACCGCAATCCACGCCGCCGCGGGCGCCAGGCCCAGCGCCAGTCCCAGGCCAAAATGTGACCATTGCGTCACTCGTTTCAGATAGCTGTAGCCCAGCAGCACCACCAGCACCACTGGCGTCAGCTCCAGCGTCAGCCGGTTCAGCTCTGCCGCGGCCGCCACGAACACGGCCACTGCCACGCACGTAAACCCCAGCACGAAGCCCCGCGACAGCAGCCCCGCCGGAATCGCCCGATTCTTCGTTCGCGGATTCTCCGCGTCCAGGTCCGCATCGGCCCAGCGATTAAATGCCATGGCCGCCGACCGCGCCGCCACCATCGCCACCACAATCCAAGCCACCGTCCGCCAGCCGGGCAGCCCGTCCGCCGCCAGCAGCATCGCCGTCAGCGCAAACGGCAGCGCAAAGATCGAGTGCTCCCACTTGATCATCTCCAGCGTGGTGTGAATTCTCTTCAGAATCCCGGCCATGAATCACCTTCTTTAATCTAATTGAGCCGGCGACTCCCGCCGCCCCACGCCGGCGGCCAACTCCAGAGCCCCAATTTGCTGGCCCGCCAACCCTTTTCCCGGCGCCTGCAACAGCAAATCGCTCAAAGATCACTCCACATCGTGACATTCATCACCAAGGCCAAGCCTCAATCAATGGAATCATTAGCTCGACGTTCCTGTGGAGGAGATCCATGCCAGCCTCTAACCCCCGAGAACGACCCTCGGTGCAAATGGACCCAAAAGGTTTTGTCGGTGACCCGGATCTGATTCGCCTGCTTGAACAACACTCCGTTCCCGCTCCCTGCGATGCGGATGGTGCTCTATTCCGGCAGGGCGACCTGCCCGCAGGCTTGTACATCTTTCACGACGGCATGGTCACGTTAAGCATGAATTCGGACGATTCCCATTCGCTCTTCGCCGCGCAGGCGCTGCCCGGTTCCCTGCTCGGCCTTCCCGCCGTCATCAGCAATCAACCGTACACGATCACCGCGACGGCGTGCGCCGGCGCGCGAGTGTCCTTTATCAGCCGGCAAGACTTCTCCCGGCTCATGTTGTCGTTCCCTCCGTTGTCGGTCAGGATTCTGAAGGTCCTCGCCGCCCAGGTCCGCAGCGCCCGCCGCGCCCTCTACTAGCTCGTGTCGACCTCTCGCAACGCACTTCCGGCTCGTCCCTCACCAGGAATCAATCGGGGCTCAACTGTGATTTACATCACACGACCCGAGCGAAAACCGATGCGATGATATCTGCGTCGCCTTACTCGGGCTTGGGCCGGATAACTTCCCACTTTTCATAAGGAAAGCAAAGCTTTGCAGCCAGATTCATCAGCATTTGTCGCCGATCCGGAGCTGATTCAAGCCCTTCAGGAACGGTCTACCCCCGTCCCGTGTGATACAGATCGTCTTCTCTTCCAGCAAGACGCGCCGGCCGATGGCGTTTACCTCCTCCAACAGGGCGCAGTCAAACTCACCATGAATTCCCACGATGGACGAACCATCTTCTCCATCCAGGCGATGCCTGGTTCCGTGCTCGGCCTTCCAGCGCTCGTCAGTGATCAACCTTACTCGCTCAGTGCGGTTGCCCGTGCCGAAGCGCAAGTAAGTTTCGTCAGCCGCGCCGATTTCTTCGCGATCATGAACGCGCAACCCGCACTTTCTCTCAAAATATTGCAGGTTCTTGCCGCCGAAGTTCGCACCGCCCGCAAGGCCCTCTTTTAGCCCGCAAAAACCTCCGGCCTGCGTAACCATTCGCTCTCGCCGGCTGTCGAACGGCAACGTGCATAAGCTGAACTTCCAGCTCAGCATTGTCGGTTTCGGAATCGGGCAGGAGCGGCAGATCGGCATTAGTTCTTTGACCGGCCCTTACCTGCTAAACTCACTCTCGTCGTGCCCCTCGCAAGCCTCGTTATCGCCGCCGCAGCCTACCTCCTCGGATCCATCCCCATGGGGTACCTGCTCGTCCGCATTTTTCGACATGAGGACATTCGCTCGGTCGGCAGCGGCAACATCGGCGCTACCAATGTTCTCCGCGCCGGTGGCAAAAGCCTCGGCGCAGCCACGTTTCTTCTTGACGTCCTCAAGGGCAGCGCCTCGGTCTGGCTTGGCGGCTTGCTCGGCGCGCTTCTCATGCCCGACGTCCCTTTGCGCACGGCGCAGGCCATCGCCGCTCTCTTCGCCGTCCTCGGCCACATGTTCACCTGCTGGTTGCGCTTCCGCGGCGGCAAGGGCGTGGCCACTGGCTTTGGAGTCTTCCTCGTTGCCTCGCCCCTTGCTGCCTTGGCCGCCATCGGCGTCTTTGCCGTAGTCTTCGCTATCAGCCGCATCGTCTCCGTATCGTCCATCGTCGGTGCGGCCAGTTTTCCCGTCTTCGCCTGGTTTCTCGTCACCGGCCCTCGCCCCACTGTCTTCTTTGTTGTCCAATGCGCAGTTGCCTTGCTCATCATCGCTAAGCATCATGAGAACATTCGGCGCCTGCTTGCCGGCACCGAATCTCGCTTTGGAGCCAAGAAGACTGCATGAGTCGTATCGCTATATTGGGTTGCGGCGCCTGGGGCACCGCCATCGCCCTCTCTCTCCACCGTCGCGGCGGCCACAAGATCACGTTGTGGGCCCACACGCCCGAGCTCGCCCACGAGATCTTCGCGGCCAAAGAGAACACGCAGTTCCTCCCCGGCTTCCCGATCCCCCCCGCCATCACCGTCACCGGCGACGGCGCGGCCATCTCCGACGCCCAGATTGTGGTCTCCGTCATTCCCTCCGAGTTTCTTCGTCCAACTCTGCTTCGGGTCCGCTCCTACATGCGCATCGGCCAGTTTATCGTCAGCGCCACCAAGGGCCTTGAAGACCACACACTTTACCGCATGACAGAAGTTCTTTCGGCGGCCCTCGAGACGGTCGGGCTTCTGGTCTCCATCGGCGCTCTCTCGGGGCCCAGCTTCGCCCAGGAAGTGGCAATGGGCCAGCCCACCGCCGTGACCGTTGCCTTCAGCGATCCGCAAGTCGCTTCGCTCATCCGGCAGGAATTCTCCTCTGAAACCCTCCGCCTCTACACCTCCACCGACGTCGTCGGCGTTGAGCTCGGCGGCGCGCTTAAAAATGTGATCGCCATTGCCGCCGGCGTCGCCGTGGGCATTGGCCTCGGACACAATTCCATCGCCGCGCTCATCACCCGCGGCATCGCTGAGATCACGCGCCTCGCCGTGGCCTGCGGGGCGCGCCGAGAAACCCTCGCCGGCCTCTCCGGCATTGGCGATCTCGTCCTCACATGCACCGGAAGCCTCAGCCGCAATCGCACGGTCGGACTCGCCCTCGGCGAAGGCCGCAAACTTCCTGAAGCGCTCGCCGCACTCGGCGGCAAAGTCGCTGAAGGCGTGCACACCACCCATGTCGCTCTCGGCCTGGCTCGCGAACACTCCATCGAAATGCCCATCACCCAGCAAATGGAATTGATCTTCAATAAAGGCAAAGACCCCCGCGAAGCCATCCGCGATCTCATGCTTCGCCCCGGCAGAGACGAACACTAAGCAGCAACGTGGGTGCCCCACCCTTTCGCGCCTTTTGCGAAGGGTGAGTTTCGAGAACGTGGTCGCCCCACCCCTGCTCCCTACTCCCTGTTTTCTGGCCTACAATGAACGCAATCCAAGTTGCGTGATCTTCCATCCGGGGGCCGGACCTTGCGCTGCCGCATCCTTCTCACCGCTCTCTGCCCCGCGATCGCACTCTTCGCCGCGATGAATGTCTCCCTTTGCCTTTCCGGCCACGCCGCGCAATCTCCTTCCACCGCCGAATCCGCCGTGCCCGCATTGAGCCCCGAGGCTCAGCAGAAGCTCAATCGCCTGCAAACCGCGGTCCGTTCCGCGCGCGCATCGCACCACGCCAAGGACGAAGCTGCCGCGCTGATTCAACTGAGCGATTTCGATCTCGTCATCTCCGAAGAAAAGAAGGCACTCGATGCCGACAACCAGGCGCTCGCCCTGGCCCGCTCCGCAAAGGACCCGGCCCTCGAGGCCGCCGCCCTCATCGGAATCGCGGACTGCCGCAGAACCGAATCCGCGAACGATGATGCGCTCCGCACGTATCAGCAGGCTCTCAATGTGGCGCAAGCCGCTGGCGACATCAAGCGTCAGGCCGCCGCGCTCAACGGTATGGGATGGGTGAATGACAACACCCACGACCTCCAGAAAGGTCTGGACCTGCACAATCAGGCGCTCGCACTCGCCCGCCCGCTCAACGACCCCGATCTTGAAGCACAGATCTTCAACCGCATCGGCGTCATCAACGACGACCTCGGCAACACCTCGAAAGCGCTCGACTTCTACAATCAGGCGCTCGGAAAATGGCGCGCGGCAAACGACATCGACGGCCAGGCCAAGGCCCTCAACAACCTCGGTATCCTTGCCGCCGAATCCGGCGGTCCCTCAACCGCTCTCACCGACTACACCCTGGCGCTGCCTCTCTATCATCGGGCAGGCGATCGCGCGGGCGAGGCTGGAGCGTTGAATAACATTGGCGTTCTCTACAAAAACACCGGCGAGGAACAGAAGGCGCTTGGTTATTTCCTTGAAGACCTTCCCCTGTTACGCGCCTTGGCAAATCGACGGGGCGAAGCCGCGGCGCTCAACAATCTCGGCAATGTCTACTCGCAGCTTGGCGAGAATCAGCAAGCCCTGGATGCCTTCAACCAGTCATTGACCATCCATCAGAGCCTGAACAATCCCGTAGGCCAGGCCGGCGTGCTGCTCAACATCGGCGAAGTGTGGATTCGGCTTGGCGAGATGCAGAAGGCGCTTGAGTCCCTCGATCAAGCTCTTGCGCTTTTTGCCACGTCGGGTGAACCTCGCGGCCAGGCCAACACGCTCAATGCCATCGGAGTCGTCTACGACGATCTTGGTCAGCCGGAGAAAGCTCTCGGATATTACGAACGCGCGCTCGCCATGTACAAAGATCTGAACGATCCTGACGGACAGGCGACCGCTCTGAACGACATTGCCGGAATCTACAACGCGCCGGACCAGAAAAAACATGCGCTTGAGATTCACAATCAGGCGCTGCAGCTTGAAAGGGCCGCGCAAAATCGCGACGGCGAAGCGCGCACTCTCAACAACATGGGCCTCATCTACGAAGACCTTCACCAGGAACAAAAAGCACTCGAGAGCTACCAGCAGGCGTTGCCCATCTGGCACGAAGTCGGCAACCGCGATGGCGAAGCGCAGGTTCTCGATAACATTGGCAGCCTTATCTCCAATTCCGGCAAGCTCGATGAAGCGCGCTCGTACTTCGCACAGGCCCTCCCCCTCGCCGCCGAGGTCAATGATCCGCTGCGCGAAGCGCAGATCTTTCACAACATGATGCTGAATGAAAAAGCCGCGCATCCCGTGCTCGCCGTTTTTTACGGCAAGCAGGGTGTTGACCTCCTGCAACATGTCCGTGGCAATATCCAGGGTCTAGACCCGGCGCTGCAAAAGAGCTTCCTCGCCACAAAGACCGACTACTACCGCGACCTGGCCGCGCTGCTCATCGCACAGGGCCGCTTGCCCGAAGCGCAACAAGTCCTCGATCTGCTAAAGGAACAGGAATACGCTGACTACGTCCGCGGCGAAACCGCGAACACGCTTCAGCCACTCGCCCTCACGCCAGCCGAGCAGCAAGCCAAGGTCGAATACGACAAGTCGAGCGCGCACATGATCGCGCTTGGCGAGCAGTGGCTCGCGCTCAAAAACAACAGCGCCCGCTCCGCGGAGCAGGAAAAAACCTATCAACAACTCTTCGACGAGCTCGACGTCGCCAGCAAAGGGCTCAACGACTACTATGCCCGCCTCTATGTCGCATTCGGCAGCAACCTTGAAGCCAATCGGCAACTGGCTGACGTAAAGGGCGACGTGAGCCGGTTGAAGCGCGTTCTGCAGGATTCGCCGCACACCGTCGCGCTTTACACCCTGGTCGGCAAGGACCGTTACAGCGTCATCGTCATCACCGGCGCAACGGCGGTGGCGCGTGAATTCCCCATCGCCGAAGCCGATCTCAATGCCAAAGTCGCCGCCTTCCAGCAGGTGCTCCGCGATCCTGCGCGCGATCCCAGGCTGCTCGCCGCCGAACTCTACAAAATCCTCGTCAGTCCGGCCGCCGCCGACCTCGATCAAGCCAGGGCCGAGACCCTCGTCTGGTCTCTCGATGGCGCGCTGCGTTACATCCCCATGGCCGCCCTCTTCGACGGCAGCAAATATCTCGTGGAGAAATACTCCATTGCCACCATCACTCCTGCGAGCATCGCGAGCCTCGACACTCCGCCCAAAGTGGCCAACCTGAGCATCGCCGCCATGGGTATCTCGCGCCAATACGAAAACGATCTTCCCGCACTGCCCGCCGTCGCCGTCGAGCTCAACGACGTGGTGAAAGACCCGCAAGCCAAAGACGCGCACGGCCCTTTGCCGGGAACCATCCTTCTCAACGGCGATTTCACGCAGCAGGCGATGGACCGCCTTCTCGAGCGCGATTTCTCCGTCGTCCACATCGCCAGCCACTTCGTCTACCGGCCGGGCGACGACAGCCAGTCGTACCTGCTGCTCGCCGGCAAGGACACCGACAGCGCCGGATATCACCTCACCGTTGCTGACTTCCGCGATGATCAGCGGCTCTCGCTCGAGAATACCGATCTGCTTACGCTCTCCGCCTGCGAAACCGGCATGAGCGGAGCAGCGAGCAATGGCCGCGAAGTCGATGGCCTGGGAACCACCGCGCAGCTCAGGGGAGCGAAAGCGGTCATCTCGTCGCTTTGGGAAGTGAATGACATGAGCACCGGCTCGCTGATGGCCGATTTCTACAAGCGATGGGCTGATGGCGCCGGCAAGGTCACCAAAGGGGAGGCGCTCCGCCAGGCGCAGTTGGACCTGCTCGAGGGCCGGCTTTCGCCGAAGCCCGGCGCCGGCGGCAGAGGTTTCGGCGTCGTCGAGAGTGCACCCGCGCCGCAGCCCGGTCCCGCAGGCTACGCGCATCCATATTACTGGGCGCCCTTCGTCCTCATGGGCAATTGGAAGTAGCAACCGCGCACTTCATCGACGCATTCGCGGACCACATCCCGATACAACCTGAATTGCATTTCGAGCTTCTATATAGCTGCTGGATCTAGTCGGCCCCTATAATCGCTGGTTCAAATCGATATTTAGCTGCTCGTTCACGTCGATCCTGTCTATTCGTTCATGTAGATGCCCGGCTCGCTCGCGAGTTCTCCCTCAGGAGTGCCCCATGCTGTCGAGAAGTTGTATGCTTTCCGCCGCCCTGTGTGCGGCGACGTCCGCCTCCGCTTGCTTCGCCCAGTCCTACACCAATTGGAGTCTTATCCCCTCCGGCTCAGACCCCGGTTTATACGGCGGCAGTACTTACGCTGTCGATCTCAACAACGACGGCGTCCCCGATTCGTCACAAATGAAGTGTTTCAAAACGCCAACAATCTGTCGCCGGACTTCGCCGTGTTCATCGCCAACGGCGACGGCACCTTCCAGGCGCCCGTTCTGTATCAGTATTCTCCCGCCTCCATCCCGCCCGGCGACACCGGCCCGTACAACATACCCATGGCGTTCGGCGATTTCAATGGCGACGGGTATGTCGATGTCGCAATGCCCGTCGGCAATGACACCATCGCCGTCTATCTCGGCAATGGCGATGGCACGTTCGCGAATCCGTGGTACTCGGTGATTTCGCTTCCGTCCAACCAGTATGTCCTTACTTCCTACCCGGTGATCGTCGCAGCCGACTTCAATCATGACGGCAAACTTGACCTCGCTGTGGTCGGCGTAAACACAGATGAAAGCGGTGAGACGGTTTACGTCCTGCCCGGTGAAGGCAACGGTCTGTTTTCGACTGTCGACCCCGTCCTCAACGTCGCGACCTACCAAAATGGGAGTGGGGGTGTCCGGGAGTTGCTGACGGGCGATTTCGATGGCGACACCAACGCCGATCTGGCGGCCGAAATCAGTGCCGGCTCACAGAACGGCGAAAGCCTCGGCGCCACCACGGTTCACGTTCTTTACGGGGACGGAAATCTCGGCTTCAACGATACAATCCCCATCAACAATCCCAATTCCCTCGGCCAGCTCAATGTGGGTGATCTCAACAGCGACGGCAAATCCGACCTCGTTTCCATTGGCAGTACCATGCTCACGTGGTACGGGCAGTGGGGCCGGACGTTTGCCAGCTACAGCCAGCAGATCGCTCCGGCCGAATATCGAACCAGCTTCCAGCCAATGGCGGACTTCAATAACGACGGCCTGAACGACCTTGTCGCAACGGCGCAGACCTATACCGATTCGTTTCTGGTCTTCCTGCTGGCCACGCCAACTCCTGGCCAGTTCGATGTCCAGACATGGAACACACCCCCCTACTTGTCGGCTCCTATCGGTGGCTCCGGCATCGTTTCGCTTCCGGTGGCGGGCAACTTCAATAGAAATGACGAAAAACCTGACATTGCGTACATTGCCTATACCGGCCCCGAGTCCTACGCGATCGACACTTCTGTCCCGTACGTCGGCTTGAACGCCACAGTCGGCCAGCTCTGGAGCAACTGCGACTACCCATCAAGTGGCAACGGCATCAGCCTGTGCTCGCCCGCGCTCATGTCCGGCAACCAGGTGAACTTCAATGCCACCGCTCACTCCAATCGCGATCTGCGCAAGCTCGAGGTGTGGGTCGACGGCACCAAACTCGGCGAGCAGTACAACACCTGGGAGGGCAACGCATATTTCAGCTTGAGCGCGACGCTCGCGCCCGGTACGCACTCCGGAACCTACTACGCCGCTGATTGGGACAACACGCTCCTGCAATACAACTTCAATTTCACGGTTCCATCCGATTGCAGCGCCCCCACGTCGCCCGGCGTAAACATCTGCGCTCCAACCGCCGGGTCCAGCATCTCCTCGCAGTCAGTGCTGGTGCAAGCAACTTCGAACATCACCGGCACCCTCGCGCGCATGGAGATCTGGGTAGACTCGGCGAAGCAATACACCGAGACCACCTCGACCTCGCTCTCCGCCGCGGTCACGGCAAGTCCTGGAACACACAGCATCACTGTCTTCGCGGTGAACACGGACGGCACGGTCTGGAGCCAGGCCGCCAGCGTCACAATCCAATGAATGCGCGTCGCGGGTTCAGCGCGAGCATCTGGTTTTCGTCCTGCTCGTTGTTCGCAGTGCCGGCGTCATCAGGTGCGATGGTCGCCTGGCCCGCAGCATGAAATCCCTATCTCTGGCCGCCATCGTCATCATGATCATGGTCGTGGTCATGCCCAGGGATTGGATTGAAGACGATGGATGCGAAGGTACCGGACATTTCGCTTTGTGCTCCATTGCCCGGGGCCACGGTGACAAACAGTTGATTGGTTGCCCCATTGTTTGTGGCCCCGCCGCCGAAGGCGATTCCCCAAAGATTGTTGAGGATAATCTTCCTCCAGTGCTGGTCTCTGATCGTACCCACAAACCTGCCGGTCACGGGATCGAATCCGTTGATCGTGCCGTCGACGGAATTGTTTGAAACCAGCAGCGTATTGCTCAGCGGCCCAAAATCGCTGGGAGCAAGTGTCATGCCCCAGGCCTGATTGAGCGGGAGTCCCTGGATCAGCGTCTTCACGAAGGTGCCATTCTCCTTGAAGACGTCGATGTAACCGCCGGCGCCCACGTTCGGTATGGCATACGCAACGTAAACCATGCCATTGATATCCTGCACGCCAAATACCGAGAAGGTCGATGGGATCGACGGATCTCCAAACGACATCACGAAGTTGTAGTTGCTGTCGAACATATCAATGTGATTGTTGGTGTTGTCGGCCGCGTAGAGGAAATTCCCCGAGGGATTGCTGGTGATGGCCAGGCCTGTGTACATCGCCTTTTCGGCCGACCTGTCCACCACGAGAGTCGCCAGGTTCTTGTTCACGCCGGACGCAAAGGCGCTGATGGTGCCATCCAGCGTGGCAAAAATGAAAGACGCGGATTGGCCCTGCACCTGGAAATCCGTTTTCGAAGCGTTGACAACGATTCCCGTCGGTGTGCCAATGCCGTTTAGACCTTTCGGCGAGACCGGTCCGTTTCCGGCGGTGGGAATCAAAACTTTCAGCGCTTGCAGCGCTCCGGTTGCGTTATAGAGGGTCGACCATCCCGAGAGGTTATCGCTGACCCACCAGGGCGACGTGGCGCTTCGCGCCAATCCCCATGGGTTGACCATTAGTGGATCGGTGTTCGGCGCGTTTTCATCGATTTGATTCGAAACCAGGTTGGTAAGTTGATACTGTGCTTGCGCCGGGGCCGATACCATCAGAAGACCCAGGCCCAGGCAAGCGGCGACAGCGGTCCTGCAAACCTGCATACGAAGTTCCTGCATCCTAATTTCTCCTTTGGGGAAGTCACGAGTAGAGGGGAGGGCGAACTATCGGCCGGTGCAACTGGACAAAGAACCGTCACTGACCTGCTTGCTTCTAAAGCTAGGCTGGGTCACGGCCCGAAGTTGTCATCCGTTTGTCATCAGTTTGCAAATTTCTCGTGTATTTCGCGGCTCCGCCCCATCGTGGACGCTCTTTCGACCCCTCCTTCCCCGAAGATTAACCGGTGGGTCTGAGGCGATCGTCCCGAAATCCCAGTTGTACTCTCGCATCAGATGCTTGATCCTTTATCCAGCGAGATAACGCCATGACAACCGTTCGCATCCCCGGAGGAGTCGTACATAACCTGCCGGTTGATCTCCGAAAGGCGCTCGCGTCCGACGCGAAGGCGCTGGCGGCCTGGGAAGACATAACGCCGCTTGCGCGCAACGAGTGGATCTGCTGGACCATCTCCGTCAAGCAAGATGAAACAAGGCGGCAGCATGTCGAAAGGGTGTGCTCACAGCTCAAAGAAGGGATGCGGCGCCCGTGCTGCTGGCCGGGCTGTCCGCATCGATGAGCATTCTGTGGTGCGATTCGCGCTCGCCCCACGTTTCTGGACCCTACGGCGTTTTATCAATACAAATCCTGCGCCCCTCCAGACCTCCTAGAAGTTGAATGAGACTTGAAGGTCGATGCTGCGATTGGATGCGGCGGAGGAGAAAAAGCCTCCTGCGAGCGCATTCGATTTGCCGAAGAGGGGTGACTCTAGGACGCCGACGGGCTGGGCGAGATTGACGTTGTTCAATACGTTGCGTGCCATGGCGGTGAAGTTGAGCGAGTAGCGGCGGGTGGCTGCCTGATCGAGACGGGGCGGCCCACCGCTGCCACTGAGACCACCGGGGCCAAGGCCGCCTCCGGGACCGCCTGCACCGCCGCCGCGAGGACCACCGCCGCCAGGTCCGCCTGGGCCTCCGGGACCACCTTGATTGTTGGAGACTGCACCGTCCGCTCCGGTGAGTTTGGGTCCGATGCCGATGGACTTGCTGACGCGAAGGTTCATGCTGAACTGGTCGGGGCCGGTTCCGACGTTATAGGGAATGCGGGCCTGGTTCCATGCCGGGTCGAGATCGAAGGTGCCGTAGCTGGTCTTCAAAATGTCAGTGCTGGCCGAGGTGGCATAGCCGGGACGATCGTTGAACTGGTCGTCGCCGTTGAGGTCCTGGCCGATGGTTATGTTGAAGGGCGATCCGGAGTTTGTGACCAGCATGGGGCTGATGGAAACTCCGAAAGGCGCCTGGAGATTGCCCCCAAGCAGGAAGCGATTACGGACGTCGAAGGCGGCGCGCCCGTAGTCGGCACTGGGGTCGGTCTGGTTGGAGGGGAAGTAGCTGGCGCCCGATGTGTCGGAGTTGGCAGAGTTGAGCATGTAAAAGCCGAAGAGCGAGAGGCGCTTGGCGCGGACGGTGTAGTTGAGCATGAGCTGGTTCTGGTTGTAGATGCCGCCGGACTGGAACTGATAAATGTTCTCGTTAACACCGTTGGGGCGCGTGCCGGTGCCGGTTGCAGCGTCGTATGTAGAAGGGATGAACGCATTAATGTTGTCGGTGTAGTCCTGATGCACGCCGTGCGAGTTGATGTAGGTGGCGGCGAGCGTGGCGACCTTTCCGAACTGGTGTTCTACGCCCAGGGCAGCCTGCATGTTGACGGAGGCTTTGAGGTTGGGCGCTATGGTGTAGATGGTGTTGGCGGCGGTGCTGCTTGCGGCGAGCTGTGACGGCGACGGAGCGTTCTGATAGAACGTGGGGTTCTGGATGACGTACTGCTGTTGCGTGATGCCGTTCTGACGAATGGTTTGAAGGATGTTGCTTGCGCTGAAGCGATCGAAGAACCATCCATAGCCGCCGCGAATGACGGTCTTGGCCTGCGTTGTTCCGTGCGCAGCAGGCGCCCATGCGAAGGAGAAGCGCGGAGCCCAGTCGGCGTGGTCGCCGATGTCGTTCTGCGATTCGAAGCGGACGCCATAACTGAGCGTGAGGTTGGGGCGGAACTTGAAGTCGTCCTGATAGAAGAGGCCGAGGTCAAAGTAGTTGACCGTAGAAGAACCGGTGCCGCTGGTGATGTTGTACTGATTCGGCGTGTTGGCCTTGTAGGCGTTGAGGGATGAATAGATGTATTGGCCGTTGAAGCCAGCGGTTGAGTAGCTGTCATCGCGCGTGAAGCGTAGCCGTGTGCCGAAGTTGATTGCATGCGCACCCTTGCTGACGAGTGTGTCGTTTTGCAGTTCGAAGTTGTTCTGATTTTCGCGGCTGACGCCCATGTTGTTTCCGCCGCCGGTGAAGGCTCCCTGCACGGTGATGGTGGGACCGGCGCTTTGAGCGATCTGATTGTTACGGTCGCCCATGAACTGGAAGCGCGTTTCGTTTACGACGCGATCGCTGAGAACCTGCGTGTCGCTGAGCTGAATGGTGTTCTCAGTGCCGGATGTGTTGTAGGCCTGGCTTTGCAGGGCGAACTGCGACACACCGCTGTTGGTGGCCGTCTGGCGGTCGAGCGAGTAGCGGACGGTGAGGGTGTTCTTCGATCCCAGTTGGAAGTCCAATCGCGGGCTGAGGTCGAGACGCGTCTGTGGATTGGCGACGGCCGCGGAGTAGTTGTAGGGGTTGCCGGAGGAGTCGAGCAGATCGGCGTTGATGATGGAGTTGGACTGGTTGTCCCGGCGGAAGACGCTGCCGAACCAGGAGCTGGTCTTGGAGAGCGCGCCACCGGCGTTGCCCATGAGGAAAGTGGAATAGTACGAGGGCTCGCTGGAGACAAAGGGGTTGAGCGAGTTAAAGGCTGAGTCGTTGCCGTTCATCATGAGCGACCCGTGGAGCTTGTCGGTGCCGGGCTTGGTGAGGATCTCAATCCGGCCGTAGCCGAGCTTGTCGTATTGCGCGGCGAAGGGATTTTGATTGATGCGGATTTCGCGAATGGAAGACTTGGGCGGGAGTTGTCCGCCAGTGAAGCCGTCGATATAGATTTGTCCGCCGTTCGGTCCGGCTGCTGCTCCGGCTAGGGCGGTGAGCTCGCTTTGAAGTTCGTCGGGATCGTCCGAAAGTGCGTCGAGATCTTTGCCCTTGATGACGAGCGAGCCGGCGTTGTTGTCGGGGCTGGTGTCGACGCTCATGCCCTGATCGCTGACGGTCACATTTTGTGTTTCGACGGGGAGCTTCAGGGCGATGTCCTGAAGGATGCTTTTGCCGGCGACGACCTGGACGGCGAGAGGATCGAAGGGAGCGAAGCCTTCAGCGGAAACGGAGATGGTGTAGCTGCCGGGCGCGAGCCCGTCGATAACGAATGCGCCGTCTCCACCGCTCGTGGCGAATTTGGAAGTGCCGTTCTGGCCGGTAAGCGTGATGGAAGCCGAAGGAACGACCGCTCCCGAGGGATCGGCGACCGTGCCATGGATGCTGCCAGTCTGTGCCAGCGCAGAAATGGGGAACGAAACGAAGAGGAGAAGGAGGCTGCCAAGGAAGCCGGGGAGAAGTTTGTTTGTCATGATAAAGTCCTTTCGACGCCAACGCGAACTTACATACTCAGGAGACGACACGGTGAGGGGGCGTGCGGTCACAAACGGTAAAGCTGTGTAACGGAGTGTCTCCGGAGTCGTGACCATTTGTTACATTTCCGGCGTTCCTGTTGAGCGGGAAGGGCGTAGGCTAAGTGCGAGGGCATACGGGACTTAAAGTGGACGAGATTCTTCTGATTGACGATGACGTTGAACTCTGCACGATGCTGACCGAATATATGGGACGCAATGGGTTCCGCATCACGGCTGTGCATCGCGGAGATGCGGGACTGAAGGCGGCGCTGGAAAAGCAGTATGCGCTGGTGTTGCTGGACGTGATGCTGCCGGGGCTGGATGGGTTCGAAGTGCTACGGCGGATGAGGGCATCTTCGGCAGTGAGCGTGTTGCTGCTGACGGCTCGCGGCGATGATGTGGACAGGATCGTGGGCCTCGAGATTGGCGCTGACGATTATCTTTCGAAGCCATTCAATCCGCGAGAACTGCTGGCGCGGGTGCGCGCGATTTTGCGCAGGAGCGCGGGGACGCAGGAAAAGCAGGAGCATACAGTGTTGCGCGCCGATGGTCTGGAACTGAACCTGGCTGCGCGCAGTGTGCTGCAAGACGGAAAGAAGATTGAGTTGACGGATGTGGAATTTGCGCTGCTGGAGGCGCTGATGCGCTCGCCGGGGAAAGTAGTATCGCGCGAGGAGATTTCAGAGAACGTGCTGGGGAGGGAGTTTCATCCTTTCGACCGCAGCCTGGATATGCACGTGAGCCGCTTGCGGCGAAAGCTGAGCGGGAAGGATGAGAAGGAAGAGCTGGTGAAGACGATTCGCGGAGCAGGTTACCAACTCGCCGTGAATTCGAACCCGCCGGGACAGAAGGACTAAGACGATGCGCGGCCTCTTTTTTAAAGTCTTCCTCATTCTCTGGATTGCACAGAGCCTGATCTTCGTGATCTCGACGGTGTTGATTGTGCGACACCATTTCGAGGGACCGGAAGCACAGTTCGACACGCTGGACAGCAGTTTGCAAAACGACGGCAATGCGGGAGCGGCGGCGTGGGAAAAAGGCGGATGCAACGCGCTGGAGGCTTATGGGGCAAGCATTGCGCAGACGGTTTCACTGGCTGATGCGACGGGGCAGCCGCTGTGCAAACCGGAAGGCATGGAGGGACTGGACAAGGTCGTAGCGATGCCCAACCGCATCATCGGCGGCCAGGTGGACCAGCAATTTCTGTGGAGGGTTCCAGTTGTTTCGGCGAGCGGGAAACAGTACGTGTTTCTGTTGAGCCGGAAGCATGTGCCGCGGAGACAGAACTGGTCACAGGATCTATTGCGCTTTGCGTTTCCCCAACTGCCGGTGGCGATTGTGGTGGGGGGACTGACGACGTTTGTGCTGGTGCTGCTGTTTACGCGACCGGTGATCAGGCTGCGGAAGGCGGCGGGCGAACTGGCGAAGGGGAAGCTGAATGCGCGCGTGGCATGGCCTAAATCGCAAGCGGCGATTTTTGCCGGGGATGAGATTGATGCGCTGATGCACGACTTTAATCACATGGCGGAGCGGCTGGAGTCTCTGGTGGACGCGCAGAAGCTGCTGTTGCGGGATGTATCGCATGAGCTGCGGTCGCCGCTGGCAAGGCTTAGCGTGGCGCTGGAGCTGGCGCGCGAGGACGCCGATCCGACGAGGGCGGCGCATCTGGATCGAATTGAACGGGAGACGGAGCGGCTGAATTTGCTGATTGGGCAACTGCTGAGTTTGTCGTCGATGGAGGCGCTCGAGAAGGTTGAGAACTTTGAGCCGGTGTCGCTGAATCAATTGATCGATCGGATGATTCCAGATGCGGAGTATGAGGCGCAGCAGCGGCAGTGTTCATTGGCATTCCACGCGGACGATGAATGCAGGATTGCGGGGAACGAGGAGCTGCTGTACCGGGCGATTGAGAATGTGGTGCGCAACGCGATTCGCTATACGGAGAGCGGGGCGGAGGTTGAGATTCGGTTAAAGGCGGGGATGGCGCATGGACAGAAGCAGGCGGAGATTGAAGTGAGCGATCGCGGGCCGGGGATTCCGGAGAGCCAGCTCGATGCCATCTTCAGGCCCTTTCACCGAGTGGATTACGCGCGCAGTCCCGACACAGGCGGGTTTGGTGTGGGGCTTGCGATTGCAGAGCGGGCGGTGCGGCTGCACCACGGTGAGCTGAGCGCTATGAACAGGAAGGGTGGCGGCGCGACGATTCGAATAACTCTTCCCGCCCTGGAGACGGAACCTGAAGTCAGGCTGTCGGACGTCTAGCGAGCAGATCGGGCCAGAGCCTGGGTGCACAAGGTTTCGATTCTGAGAGCGGGAACAGGACAACATCCGCCCTCAAGCTCCATGTAGCCTTCGATCACCTTTGATACGAATCCGAATTCTCTCACCGAGAGTCCAATCGGTAACGAGTCGGCTTCCAACGCAAATATCCGAGGCAAAAGAAGCATTCTTCATCGGCTTCTTGCCTATCCGCAGTCATCCTCTGAATGCTAAAATCCGTGACGCGAGGGAGGTTCACCGTGAATTCATCAGCGCGTCGTTGGAGAGCGGTCTTGGCGTTCGGGCTATTGGCCACGCTGCCCACGGTTGCGAACGCCGCGGAACCCTGCAACCTGTTAACCGTGCAGGAAATCGCCCAGGCACTCGGTAACCCGGTTTCACCCATGCCACTCGGCACTACCGGTTGCATGTGGAAGGGCAGCCCACAGGGAGTAAGCATCGTGCTGCGCGATGCGTCAGCGTGGACGCGAATTACGATGTCCGGTCCCGGGATCACCAAGACGGATGTCAGCGGAATCGGTGACGCGGCGTCATTTTCTGGCATGCAAAATAATTGGACGTTATCGGTGAAGCAGGGGAACAGTGTCATCGTTCTGACAGTCAACAACGCAAAGAGCCCCGATCAGCAACGTTCGTCAGAGGAGTCGCTCGTCAAACTAGCTCTCAAGCGCCTTTAGAACGTCACTTGCCGTACCTCTTCGGCCGCAAGGTAAACGCGCTGTTCCTCAATCGGCTGTCGATCTATCGGTCAACATAATTCAGTCCAAACGAACCCACCCGGCCGCGCCATGTTCTTCCTGAGAATGTAACTTCTGGCGATTTGAGCGATCCTGGCAATCGGTATTCCAGGTGATGTCGAAGCGGGCAAAGTTCCGGGAACTGCGGAGCCTCTCGCACCCCGAACGAAGTCAACGAGAAGCGCTCCATTGAATCGGCCCCTCGTACTGATCGTCTCAAGGGCATTCAGCAGCGGAAGGTGGAAGAGGCACAGCCTCTGGAATCGTTGAGGGCGACCGGCAAAGGTGGCATGGATTGGAGAAAAGGATGCAAATGGATATGACATCCGGGTGCCTGATATTCGATTATGTTTGGGTTCGATCTCTACGATATGCCGAGACGTGCAAAGACAGGAATTTTTATCGAATCGAGCACCAGCCCAAACACGAGAGCACCTGCAAGTTCGCATGCAATCAAGGAGGGCGGCAAAGGCGCCATTGCAATGCCACGAACAGCTAGTGTAGAAATGATCAGAATGTCGGCAATCGAGGACAGCACCAGCCATTTCGTTGGCCGCAAATCCCACAGATGCCGACGCGACCGAATGGCGTAAATGGTCGCCTCGCCGCCGAACACAATCGCGACGACGGAAAGAGTCTGCAGACCACTCGTTCCCAGTTGCAATTCGAATTTGCCGATCGCCAGAACTCCAGTTGCGAACGCGAGAAAACAGAGACCGAGGATCACACCGGCGCTCGTGATGCGCCCGATTTGCCACGAGTTCGGGTTCGCCGAGGGGCGCACCCGGTCCGTGGTGAGCGACATGGCCAGAAAATCTCCGGTGATCATCACGATCACCATCAGCATTGGTGTTAGCACCGCATGGCCAGTCATCATCAGGCCGACGGCCAGCAACAGTACCTGCACAATCTTTTTGAGGACTGAGTTCAGCGTGTAAGTAAGGACGCGCTGAAACGTGACTCTGCCTTCCTTGACTGCGGCGACGATGCCACGAAGGCCGGCCTCTGTCAGAACTACGCCGGCTGCCGATTTGGCCACGTCGGTGGCCGTCGATACGGCAATTCCGATCTGTGCCTGGCGCAACGCCGGCGCATCGTTCGCGCCGTCCCCGCACATCCCGACCGTGTCCCCATCCTTCTGGAATGCTTTGACGATGTCGAATTTTCCTTCTGGAAGAACGTTCGCGAAGACCGCGAAATCCTCTGGCTTGACGGTCTCGGGGATTGGTCCTGCGGGACACACAGCGCCTTCCAGCCCGACCGCGCGGGCAACGATGATCGCGGTCTCCGGCGCATCGCCCGTCACCATGACGGTGCGCACGCCGAGCGCCTTCAATTCCGAGATGAGGGACGCGGAGTCGGTGCGCGGCGGATCGCTCAGCGCGATGAAGCCGAGTATCTGCATCGCCGGCGGTGCGCCGGCAGCCACCGCCAGCACGCGGAAGCCTTGCTTTTCGAGGTCATCCGCAATCGCTGCTGCGGCAGGAGCCGGTGCTGCGATGCCCGCTACAACTGTGAAGGCTCCCTTGACGATGCGCTCCTGTCCGACCTTGGCATCAGTCGCCAAGGCTTCAGAGATTTTCGTGCCGGGATCGAATGGGACAAAGCTCGTCCGATTCGGCAGGTCGGTCGCAGGCTTTTGCGCGGCGGCAGATCGGATGGCGGCGTCGACGGAGTCCTCGCCGCCGTCGGAACTGGCGAGCGCTGCCATCCCGAGGACGTGCGCCTCATCGAGACCCGGCATGGGGCGAACACTAGTAACGAAGAGCTGGTTGCGCGTCAGCGTGCCTGTTTTATCTGAGCATAGAACGTTGATGCCGGCAGCTTCGTCGAGCGCGGTGAGCCGAGTTGGCAAAACGCCTACCTTCGCGAGGGCGCGAGCGCCCAGCGCCGCCGCCAGCGTAAAGGTCGCGGGCAAAGCCACGGGAATGGACGCCAGCACCGATGTGAGCAGCAGCGGAATGATTTCGTCCCACGGCATCGCGTGAAACCAGGCATAGGTTCCGATGAGCACGATAATGCCGCCGTTGAAAATGGCAAGGTTACGCACGATCCGCAGCACAGCCTTCTGCTGGGAGCTGACGACGTGCGCGGTGCGAACCAGTTCCGCGGTACGCCCGAATTTGGTGCGCACACCCGTGGCGGTTACGACTGCCGTGGCCTCGCCGCGCCGCACCAGAGCACCGGCAAAGGTATCCACACCGGCCCCGGCTTCGATGGGCAGCGATTCGCCTGTGAGCATCGACTGGTCGAGCAGGACCGACCCGTCGACCAGATGCACATCCGCTGCCACAACGCCGCCGAGCGACAGCTTCACCAGATCGCCACAAACCAGTTCCGCGGCGGGCACGTTCTTCCAAACTCCATCGCGACGCACGGAAGCATTGAGAGTGAGACGCGATTTCAGGGCAATGAGTGTCGCCTGGGCACGCCAATCCTGAAACCAGGCCAGAGCCGCGTTGAAGATCAGCAGGATCGCGATGACGGCAGCCTCGAGATCCTTGTGTAACCACACCTCGAGCAGGATGGCAGCCTCGAGCAACCAGGGAACCGGCGCCCAAAACTTGGTCAGGGCGTTGCGAAGGGGGTGAGCAGAGGTATCCGGCATGGCGTTGGGCCCGTCTTTTTCCAGACGGATCTTCGCCTCGTCGCTTGTGAGTCCGCTCGGCTCGAAGTTATTGGGCGGCGCGGGTCCGGTTGGAAGTGATGCAAGCACGACACCTGCTGAGGCAATCATATCTCCAAGTAGTTCGCCATCAGCGTGTGTGCATTTTCGCAATTGCCAGTGTCGACTCGTCACCTCCGCGCGCACGGCCCTCAATTCATTGATGCCGCGTGGCATGCTTAAAGCCGGGGGCAACCGCAGTTCAGCGCTTCTCGTAGGGGTGAAAGATGTAGTCCTTCTGTTTTACGACCATATGGCACGTGTTTCCGCAGTCTGAGTGGCTCGTCATATCGGCCGTGAATCTGTTCGTTGGAGCGTCGTAATTGAACAGAGCGTATCCCCACCCGCCGGTTTTCGGAAATCTCTTGCTGTCCTTTTCCATGACGAAAGCCTGGGTAAAGACGTCTGGCACATCCACGGCGAACTGGGCCTCCGTGCTCTTCTTCGGTTTCCATTGGAGCTTCACGATCATGGAGCCGTCCGGAAATGGCCGGCCGTTGCCTGGCCCTCCGGACTTGAACGCGGCGATCATCTTTGGATTGGCGACGATTACCTTGAGCACTTCGTCGGTCCGGGCAGAAGAAACCATAGCCCAATCTTCGTATCCCTTGAAGTCGGAGAATGCGATTCCGCTCGGCGATTTCAGCAGGTACTTGTCCTGTGCGTAAACGGCCGCGACGAGGGCGAGCGCTGCCACGACCGTTGTTACGATCGTAAAGCCGGTGAGATGCTTCACGGCGGCGCGCGCTTCCATCATCTGTTTTTGCCCTTGCGCCACAGATTTCGTCACAGGTTCAGGCATGGTGTGTTCTCCTTCACAAGAAAAGTTTTTAACCCACATCAACCGATGTCCTGAGTGATTGCCATTAGGCAAGATGTGAAGGAACGAAAACAATTGGACTATGGTATCGGCGATACCTTCGTATCGGGTGTGCGGCAGGAAGTTTTCTTAACTTAGATCGACCTTCAGGGCGAAGTGGATGGAGAAAAACCAAACGCCTTGGGCATAAGGAAACTCCAGTCGATACGAAAGTATGGACAATACCATTGTCCAATTGCGCGGCCCATTTTGTTCTGGCTGAATGGTCACAGCTTTATGTTCTCGGGTAGTCTATGTCGCCCGATGCCTCTGTATTGGAGGCTCGTCGGAAGGAGTACGTACCCCTTTTTGCCGATATGTTCGATTCATACTTTAGTGTTGGTCGATACGTTCGTCCAATAGACTCGCGGTTTCGCTTCTGGGACCATAGAGGTGCCGTCGATCGCGGTAGTCGTGAGCGCTGCAACCACCGCACCTGACGCCCGGCGGACACTGTATTCAGATTGGAGTCATCAATGAACGCCGTACAAGTCGAGCAGAAGAGCTATGAGATGCCCCCGCACGAGGGGATCAGCATCGCGCATTTTCTCACCGTCACCGACATCGACCGGTCGGCTCACTACTACGAAAAGGTCTTTGGCGCTCGCATTTTGAGTCTCGGCGACGGCAACGCGCCTGCGTACCTTCAGCTTGCGAATATCTGGATGATTCTGAACGTTGGGGGCGGGCCGACCCCAGACAAGCCGACGGTAATTCTAAGCGTCCCCGACCCCAATCACATCAACAGCTTTATGAATTTCCGCGTTGCGGATATTCAAGCGTGCTATGAATTATGGAAAAGTCGAGGAGCCGAATTTATCACGAAACCGATACCCAAGTACGGCGAGATACGCTGCTACATCCGCGATCCTGACGGTTATATCATCGAGGTCGGACAGAGCACCGATCTCACGTACGGTTAACGCGCGGCCCGGAGGGGATGCGGATTTAAACGCTTGACGGATGTTCTCTTGAGGCCTTCCGAGCCGCAGGGTCGAGCCACCACTTTGATATTGATCGATGCGTTCGTGAAATGGATTCGCGGTCGCGCTTCTGCCAATCTTGCCTTGAATAGTCGCTCGCTCTGACATCAAAAGGGGTACCAAATGGACGGCACAAACGGAGTGAAAGAGACCACGCGCGCGGCCGCGCCTACCTCGTCGAACACACTTAGTGTGAACGTTTTTACCGCCCCCGGAAAGACGATGGTCGGCGAGCGGCCAAAGCCCTTCGGCGAAGCGCTCGGCTTTGACCCGATCACGTCGACTTTAATCTTCGGCGAATACGACGCGGTGCTGGTGGACGCAATGGGGACGGTGGCTGAGGCCGAGGCTCTCGCGGATTGGATTGGTCTGCACAATCGCAACCTGGAGACCATCTATATAACGCACGCCCATTTCGACCACTTCTACGGTCTAAGCATTCTGCTCGACCGTTTCCCGGGCGCTCGGGCGATAGCAACGCCCGAGGCGGTCAGCGCCATGCAGATGTCTTTCACTCCCATCGTCGAGCGGCTAGCCCGCCGGTTGTTTCCTGGGCAAGTGCCCGCCAAGTTAGTTCCACCTGAACCCTATGAGCACGACACGTTCACTCTCGAGGGCCACGAATTGCGCATTATCGAGCAGGGCCGCACCGATAGTCCCGATTCGACGTCATTATATCCCATCGATCGGCCTGATCGTCGCTGGCGACGTTGTGTACAACCAATGCCGCGTCTACGTCGGCGACACCACCCCCGAGAGCCGAAAGAATTGGATCGCCGCGCTAGACCGGTTAGCGGCGCTGAACCCGGTAATGGTTGTCGCCGGTCACAAGAAGCCTGGCGCACCCGACTCTCCCTCCACGATCCAAGAGACCAAGCGTTACCTTCAGGACTTCGATCGGTTGCAGAAAACCGCGACGTCCGACCGGGAGCTATTCGATCAGATGACGGAGCTGTACCCGCATTGGGTAGCCAATCAGTCGTGGTTGATGTTTGGATTCCCGATGCCGTAACCTGCATCAACCGCGGTGGATTGTCCTTGCACACTTGAGAGGGAACCGTGGACAGACGCAACATTACGCAATTTCAAGGAATGAGAATTAGTGAAGCTCCTGTCCGTCCCCAGTTCTAGTTCCGAGTGTGCAACAGCTTGACGCGCGACCGATCTCGGATCTGATGGACTTACTCGCCCATGTCGGAAACAGACTCGATTTCAAAGAGGAGAACAATAATGACAACAAAAGGAAAAGTCCTGGTGCTAGTCTCGAGCGGCCAAGGCTTGCCATTGAAAGATGGCAAGGTTTATACCGGCGCCGGTTACTATCTTAACGAGCTGACGGTTCCAACTCGCGCCCTGATGAAGGAAGGCTACGAAATCACTTTCGCCAACCCCAAAGGCAACACGCCGCAACTGGATGTCCATTCCGCCGTCCCCGATTTCTTCGGCGGGGACGAGGCCAGGCTCCAGGACTATTTAAAATTCCGCGACAGCCTGACTGGGCTCAAGAATCCAACTCGCATCTCGGATGTCATCGCATCGGGTCTGGATCAATATGACGCTGTTTTCGTCCCCGGCGGCCATGGCCCGATGATCGATCTTCTCGACGATCCCGATGCCGGCACCGTGATGAGACACTTTCATCAAACATCCAAGCCCACGGCGGTGCTTTGCCATGGCCCGATTTCACTTCTCTCGGCTCTTCCGAATTCGACGGAGGTGGTGGCAGCGCTGGCAGCGGGCGATGCCGCTGGAGCGCATGCAAAGGCTCAAGGATGGATCTATGCCGGATATAAGATGACGATCTTTTCGACGGCCGAAGAGCAGCAGCGGGAGCCGCTCGAGATTGGTGGTAAGGTTCTCTTCTACCCGGACTTCGCGTTGCGCACCCCGGGCGGTGACGTAAGTGTGCTCGCTCGATGGCAGAGCTACGCCCTTCAGGATCGCGAGTTGATCTCAGGTCAGAACCCGTTCTCGGACGAAGCGCTTCTGAAACTTCTTCTACCGGCACTCGATGGGAAGAAGAAGTCGGTTTCAGCGGCATAAGAGTCGGGGACGCCCATCGTTCACACGATCATATTGCCATGCTTGGCGCCAGTCGAAGTGCAAGGGAAGGAATTGCCGATGAATCTCGTGGCATTTCGCACCATTCAGATCGATGGCCTATCAATTTTCTACCGGGAAGCTGGTGCGAAGAAAGCCGAGACGCTTCTACTGCTCCACGGAGTTCCGTCGTCGTCGCGTATGTTCGAACCGCTTTTCGCGCGGCTATCGGACCGCTACCATCTGATTGCACCGGATTATCCCGGCTTCGGACACAGTGACTGGCCGGACCCGAAGGAGTTTGCATATACGTTCGATCACTTTGCCGAGATCATGGATCATTTTACTGAGGAGCTGAGAATCTCGCGTTACACACTATATATGCAGGACTACGGAGGTCCCGTCGGCTTTCGCATGACACTCGCGCATCCGGAGCGAGTTGAGGCGCTGATCGTGCAGGACGCAGTCGCCCACAACGGAGGCCTTGGAGGGAACTGGAAAACACGCCGGGCGTTCTGGGCTGATCGCGCTGCCAATGAGAGCGCATTGCGCACGAATCTCTTGTCCCTTGAGGCCGCGCGTGCGCGGCACGTCGGAGACGACCTCGATCTAGAGCGCCACAATCCCGACCTCTGGACCGACGAGTTTTATTTTCTGAATCGGCCCGGCCAAGCCGAGATCCAAAGCGATCTTTTCTACGACTACCGAACCAATGTGGAGTCCTATCCGAAGTGGCAGGCCTGGATGCGCGAAAGACAACCGCGGCTGCTCGTGATCTGGGGCAAGTACGAATCATCGTTTGACCCGAGCGAGCCTGAAAGCTATCGCAAGGATGTTCCGAACGCCGAAGTCCACATCGTCGACGGCGGCCACTTCGCATTGGACACGGCTGCCAATGAAATTGCTGCCTTAGTGAAGGATTTTATGGGGTCTCCCCCGAGGTGAGGGCTCTGCGTGCTGGTTGCAAACGATACCACAGTATCGCGCGATACCTTGGTCCAATTGTTTTGCCGTTTCCAGTCAGGCTTAGTCGGCAGCAGATACCGACGCGAAAGGGCCAGAACCAACGGATGGGCACTGTCGAATGAGCGGCGAACAAATCCAGAAGAGCTATGAGATGCCCCCGCATGACGGGTTCACCGTCACACATTTCATCACCGTCGCCGACATCGCCCGATCGGCTCGCTTCTATGAAAAAGTTTTCGGCGGGCGCATTCTGAGCCTGGGCGATAGCAAGGGTGCGTCGGGGCACATTCAGATCGCGAATGCGTGGCTGATTGTCAATGTCGGAGGCGGGCCCACCCCGAACAAGCCGACGGTAACCCTCAGCGTCACCGACCCGAACCACATCAGCAGCTTTATGAATTTCCGCGTCGCGGATATTCAAGCCTGCTATGCATTATGGAAAAGTCGAGGGGCCGAGTTCATTACGGAGCCGATTCCCAAGTATGGCGAGGATTGCTATCGACCAGGCGCAAATCAGATTCCGCCAATAGCGCCGGTTGTTTCTCCCTCTGCGGGGGCTTCCAGAAAGGCAGCAAATGGGGCTTGTACGGACCCTGATTGATTGTGACAAGGAGTTCGCCGAATCAGCACTCCCTCAGAAATTGAGAGAGATGTACGACGGAGATCTGCACTTTCGCGCATCACCCGCTGCGCGCCCCTTCGTGATTGCGAATTTTGTTTCCACTCTTGACGGGGTCGCCAGCTACGGGATTAAGGGTAAGTCTGGCGGCTCGACGATCAGTGGTTCCAATCCTGCGGACCGGTTCATCATGGGCCTGTTGCGGGCTTCTGCAGATGCCGTCATGGTCGGCGCTGGAACCCTACACGACGTCGGCACGAAAAGCCTTTGGACTCCTGAATACGTCTACCCCGATGCGAAGAATTTATACGAGGAATACCGAGTCAACGCGAAGCATAAACCAGAATATCCCCTGCTCGTGATCGTTAGCGGTAGCGGCCGGCTGGAGTTGGAGAGGGCGGTTTTCCGAACACCGGCTATCCGCACCGTGGTTATCACAACCTCGGCTGGCAAAGACGAGCTCACGCGCCGAGGCGCTACGACTCTAGGCTCCGTTGAGATACATGTTTTGAATTCCAGTAGGGGTAGCATCGCTCCGCGGGTGATCCTGCAATTGCTCCGGTCGCAGTTTGGAGTAAAGACACTTCTCCACGAGGGCGGGCCTACACTGTTCGGACAATTTCTGGCGGCAAAAGCTGTAGACGAACTCTTTCTGACGCTGTCGCCGCAAATCGCGGGCCGTAACGGCGATGCAAGTCGACCGTCAGTCGTGCAAGGAGTGGAGTTTATGCCGGATTCTGCTCCCTGGTTTCAAATGGTAAGCGTCAAGGAAAAAGGTGCGTATCTGTACCTGCGTTATCGGCGTCGGCGGAACTGAAACCCAGCAATGCTTCGGTACGCGCGGCACTTGCCGCACATGTTGGTCCCCGCCCCGTAGCCGCGAGGTTCCGCGCACAATACCTTTCGCTCCAATTTCCTTTCGTGTCCTCTGTTTGCAAAAGAATGTCAGACTACAAGCAAGATCTTTCCGACACTACCCTTTTCTACCGCCGCTTGAGCCTCGGCCGCTTTACTGAGCGGCAGTTTCTCGCCAATCGGGATTACCAGTTTGCCATCTCGCACTGCTTCGGCCATGAACTGAAGAGTTCCTCTGTCGAAGTGCGAGAATACTGGCACCACCTTTACAGATGGGTATTTCGCGGCGTTCTGCGGTGCCCCGACAACCGAAGAATATACCCCTCCTGGCTTGACCTTGGCGATCAGCTTCTCAGCGGTTTTTCCGCCCACTGTGTCCGCCACCGCATCGACCGGAGCGAGATTCGCAATCGCGGTGTCTTCGTCGGTTGCGACCACCTGATCCGCGCCGATGGTCTTCGCTTCATCCATCTGCCTCTTCAAGACCCCCGCGATCACAGTCGCTCCGCGATCCTTCGCAGTGAATACGGCCGAGCGCCCGACATTTCCTACAGCACCTACGACCATCACCGCCTGGCCCGCTTTGATTCCGGTAGCTGCAAGGAGCTGGTTGCCGGTCACCGTCACCAGCGGCAGCGCCGCCGCCTCGATCGTGTCAACGCCCATGGGGATATCCGCGAGGACGTCTGCTTTCACGACGCAAAGCTCGGCGTATGTGTTGTCCGCCATTGCGAATACCTGATCGCCTTCGGTAAAGATTTCCACATCTGGCCCTACCTTGAGCACAGTTCCCGACATATCGACTCCTATGAGGCTCGGGAACTGCATGGGATAGAAATCCTTTGTCAATCCGGCACGCCGCTTGCAATCGATCGGATTCACACTCGCGGCGGCGACCCGCACCAGTACCTCGCCGGGGCCCGCCTCCGGGTCAGGGTAATCCTCATACTTCAGAACTTCAGGACCACCATATTGATGGACAACAATTGCTTTCATAATTCATCTCCTTTGTGTGGTGGTCAAACAGCAACTGACAAAAGCCGAGGTGCGGTGAGGTGGAATCCACTGCGATCAGATCCCACCTCACGATGCGTTCAACGGGCCACCGCTTGCATGGCGGGTTCGAGGACATGATCGGTCACGTGGGTTGCCTTCGATGTGCTCAAAATACTCTTCGCCTGAGCCACTTCATCGGAAGCTCCATGAGCAACGACCAGGTACTGGCCAGCCTTTATGGCGGTCTCGTAAGTTACGATGCTGTCTTTTGGAATGCCGATGCTATAAAGACCGGCACCGATAGCACTCAAGCCGCCGACTACCAACGCGTTCTCCAGGCCGGCGATGATCCAGGCCACCAATGGACCGCCAACCAGCACGGGGCCTATCGCGGGCACCCAAAAGAAAGCGGAGCCAAACAGTAAGCCCCAGAAGCCGCCCCAGAATGCGCCCCACTTGCCCCAATATCTCATGCGGTCTCCCGCGTTGTAGTAGCCAACGACTTGCTCGTCCGTGTGATAATCCTTCCCCACAACGGATAGCTTCTTCATGTCGAAACCCGACTTCTGCAGTTCCTTCACTGCGTCTTCCGCTGCCGAGTGATTGTCATACACTGCGATTACTGCGTTTGTGTCCGTCATATTGAGCCCTCGATTCAAATTCGGTTTTGAGTGGTTGAGATTTCACTTCACTTTCGCCGCTACTGTTTCTATTGGCTGACTGTCTGGCCGGAGGATTATTGGATCTTCTCGTCGCGTTCGCGCGTGGCAACACCTTTGGCGGCAGTCTCTCTCCTGTTCTTTTGGGGATGACTGCCCAGGTCGTGCCATGATGTTTCCGCGAGGTTGACGCCGTAATAGTGTGCTGCTTTCTCGATGTTCGCGAACGCCAAAGCACGGTCAGCATCGGAGACGTCGATGACTTGGTCGAACCGCGCGACCGCGTTGCGCACATGGTCTGCGTCGGTCAATGGTTCTTTACGTTGCTTCGGAAACGCGTAGACGCTGTCGGGCAGGTCGCTTTGCATCGTCAGCCGTCCGTGTTTCTCGTGAGGTTCCCAGGTCGCTTCCGGCATATCTTTGCCATCCTTTCCTCGACTACTTGTTTAACGGGCAAGAGCAGCGCCGCGATGCAGCGATTTCACCTGAGATGCTCCCGCGAATCAATTGGACGATGGTATTGGCAATACCTTGGTATTGGGGACAATAGAAGGAACGCACCACTCAGTGCTCGCATATTTGGTCTGTACATCTGATGTTGGCTGATACGTTAGTCCAATAGATTTGTCATCGCGATTCTGGCCTAATCAAGGCGAGGTTGGCCGTAGTTCGTGTACGGAATAAAGGAGAAGACAATATGTCAACGCAGAGTGCGTCTCCGAGCAATCAACCAATCGGTTCGGCGGGTACAGGGGTAGTCGACATGAAACTCGAAGTGGTCGTCATTCCGGTCGCGGATGTTGACCGCTCGAAAAAGTTCTACACCAAACTCGGGTGGCGGCTCGACGCCGACTTTCCCTCCGATAACGGCTTCCGCGTGATTCAGTTCACGCCTTCCGGCTCAGGGTGCTCGGTTCAGTTTGGCGCGAAGATGACATCGGCGGCGCCGGGGTCGGCCAAGGGCCTTTACTTGATAGTCTCCGACGTTGCGGCTGCGCGCGAAGATCTCATTGCGCGCGATATTCAAGTGAGTGAGGTATTCCACCCTGGAACGCCGGGCGCTCAGTTCCAGATCGACGGCAGCGGTCGCATCAGTGGGCCAGCTCCAGAGCATGCCACCTACGGCTCGTTCGCCACGTTTCGTGATCCCGACGGCAATGGATGGCTGCTTCAGGAAGTTTCAACGCGACTGCCTGGTCGAGGACTGAGTAACTTGGATGTCACGACGCTGACCGAGCTCTTGCAAGAGGCGGAGAAACACCACAGTGAATACGAACCAACCGCTCCGAAGCACCAATGGTCGGCTTGGTACGCCTCCTACATCGTCGCGCGTCAAGATGGCAAGACGCCCGAAGAGGCAGCCAAAGACGGCAAGATTTACATAGAGGGGGGAGGACGGCCACTGCGATGAAGCACTTCGACGCAATCATTATCGGGACTGGCCAGGCGGGCCCGCCCATGGCGGCGCGGTTCGCAGGCGCCGGCAAAACCGTCGCGATTATCGAACGCGATAAGTTTGGCGGCACATGCGTGAATACGGGATGCACTCCAACAAAGACGCTTGTGGCGAGTGCCTACGCGATCCACACTGCCAGCCGAGGAGCGGAATATGGTTTCTCGATTGGCGATTTGCGTGTCGATATGACGCGACTCAACGCCCGCAAGGATGCAGCCTCCGCAACGTCCAGTAAGAGCGTGGAGAAGTCGCTCCGAGGAATGGCAAATTGTACGGTCATTCAGGGTCAAGCTCGCTTTCAGTCGGCGAATACCGTCGTGGTCAACGATCAGGTTCTCGAAGCCGACAAGATCTTTATTAACGTGGGCGGGCGTGCACGAGTTCCAGATATGCCTGGGATTCACGACGTCCCCTTCCTCACCAACTCATCCATGATGGACCTCGATGTCTTGCCCGCTCATTTCATCATTGTCGGTGGAAGTTATGTTGGGCTGGAGTTCGCTCAGATCTATCGCCGCTTCGGGAGCGAAGTTACGGTTGTGGAAATGGGACCGCGCCTTATTGGGCGGGAAGACGAAGACGTTTCAGATGCTGTGCGCGAAATCCTGGAAGCTGAAGGCATACACATCCGGCTGAATGCGAAATGTATCTCGCTCGAGAAACGCGATGGTGGCGTCGCCGTCGGCCTCACATGCGAAGATGGGCCGCCAGAGGTGGTGGGCACTCACGTTCTTCTCGCCGTGGGGCGTACTCCCAACACGGACGACTTGGGATTGGACCGGGCCGGGGTCGCCACCGACCACCGCGGCTACATAGTGATTGACGATCAACTGCAAACGAATGTGCCCGGCATCTGGGCGCTGGGGGACTGCAACGGGCGCGGCGCCTTTACGCACACCTCCTATAACGACTATCAGATCGTCGCTGACAATCTCTTCAACGCCGACCATCGCCGGGTTTCCGACCGGATCCAGGCATACGCGCTCTTTATTGATCCGCCGTTAGGGCGATGCGGCATGACGGATGCGGAAGTGCGGAAATCTGGACGTCCTGCCCTTGCTGCGAAATTTCCGATGAGTCAAGTGAGCCGGGCCTACGAAAAAGGCGAGACACAAGGTTTCATCAAAATTTGCGTCGATGCAGAAACGAAACAGATTCTGGGAGCTGCGATTCTTGGAGTCGGAGGCGATGAAGTGATTCACGTTCTGCTGGACGTAATGTATGCGAAAGCACCGTACACAGTCATTGAGCGCGCGATGAATATTCATCCGACAGTCTCGGAATATCTGCCGACCATCCTCGCCGGCCTGGGGCCGCTTGTATAGAATCGCTGCTACTTCGCGAATCGAAAATAAGCGTAACCTGCGCCGCGGGCTGAGAAAGGCTTGATATTGATGAGGAACGGCGCACGCAGTGCCGCGATTGCGATCGACAGCCGCCGGTCAGTCGGAATTTCACGCCACCGATTCGCCGGTCGCCATCAATGGCTCCGCCCATTTGTATTCGGAGTTTGCCGGTGGCCGTTGCGCAATCGTGATTTCTACTGGCGTGGGCCGGAGCTTAGCGGTCATTCTCACCAGCTCGGGAAGAGAATCGGCCTGCATCTTTTGCATGACCCTGCCGCGGTGCGCTTTCACAGTAATCTCGCTAATGCCAAGTTCCGCACCAACTTGTTTGTTCAACAGGCCGGAAACTACCAGTGCCATGACCTGCCGTTCGCGATAAGAGAGAGATGCGTAGCGGTCTCGTAGCACTTGCATCTCAGCCTCCCGGCTCAGGGCAATGCGGCTGCGTTCGAGCGCGGTCCAGATGGCATTCAACAGCACGTCATTGCTGAACGGTCTGACCAGGAATTCGACGGCTCCCGCCTTCATCGCCTTGACCGTCGTAGGCACGTCGGCGTAACCGGCGAAAAAGATGATTGGCATGTCAGTCCGTTCGCCACAGATGCGCTTCTGTAGCTCCAGACCTGTGAGGCCGGGGAGTGAAACATCCAGTACCAGGCAGTTCGGCACGCCGGTCCGCGGGCGCTTGAGGAATTCCTCCGCCGACGCAAACGTTTCGGGCTGCCACCCTGCGCAGCGGATCAAGAATTCCAGTGACTCGGACACTGAGATGTCGTCGTTGACAACGAAAACGATTGGCGTACCGCCCGACATAGGTGACGAGCCGGATTCACGGTTAAGCGCGCGCGTTAGACTCATACGTTGCTCCTCAACTCGGCGTGCTGCTTTCACTGTGGTGCTCTAAAGCTGAATGAATGGTTTGGAGAAGTTGCTCGTCGCTGAATGGCTTGCCCAGGAAAGCTGCAGCACCTGCTTGCGTCGCTCGCCGATGGGAATCACCACTCTCGTACGCACTGATAAAGATGATAGGAATGCCGCAGCCGGCCGCAGCCAGATGGCTTTGAAGCTCTAACCCACTCATGCCCGGCATCTGCACGTCGACGACGAGGCACGAGGTATCGCGCAAAAGGCCGGACCCCAGAAAGGCTTCGGCAGATTCGAAAGTTGCCGCTCGAAAGCCGAAGGACTCGATGAGTAGTGTGGTGGTTCTGCGCACTGCCTCATCGTCGTCAACCACTGAGATCAGATTCTCTTTCACCCCGAACCCCTCACAAGACTCAAGGTATTCGATGCGCGAGAAAGAATCTATTGGGCGTTGGTAGATTCAGATCCTAAAAAGGATGATGCGGGTAAGCTTTCGCTTACAAGGTTTTTTCCGAGGGTCCTTGGAGCTTTTCGATCATTCTCACCAGGTCGACAAGGGATTCCGCGTGCATCTTCTCCATCGCCCTGCTGCGCTGAACTTTCACTGTACTTTCCGCTGTTCCGAGTTGAGCGGCAATCTGTTTATTGAGCATGCCTGAGGCAAGCATGGAGATCACCTGCTGCTCGCGAGAGGTCAACGATGCAAAACGCCGTTGAAGGTCCGCTACCGTTTTCTCCTCTTCATGTCGAGCCCGATCCCGCTCCAGTGCGACGTGAACAGCGTCGAGGAGATCCTGATCGTGAACTGGTTTGGTGAGGAATTCCACTGCGCCGGCCTTCATAGCGCGAACACTCATTGGAATGTCGCCGTGGCCGGTGAGAAAAACGATCGGAATGCGAATCTTTTTCGCTGCAAGCTCGCGCTGAAAATCGATCCCACTCAATCCGGGCAGTCTGACGTCCAGCACCAGGCAAGCGGGCACATCCGGCGGTTTCCTATGCAGGAAGTTATATGCCGATTCAAAGCTTTCAACTTGCAGACCCACTGTGCTCAAGAGGAACTTGAGAGACGAACGTACCGACGGATCATCATCAACCACAAAAACAATCGGAGCGCCAGTCATGAGGGGCTCCCGGATTCCGGCAAGGTGAAGTAAAAAACAGCACCATGAGGAACGTTGGGCGCGGCCCAGAGTCGACCTCCATGGTTTTCGACGAGTGAGCGGCTGATCGACAATCCCATTCCCATACCGTTCGCTTTGGTTGTAAAGAAGGGAGCGAAGACGCGAACTGCTCCTGATCCAAGACCAGTGCCCGAGTCGCGTACCGCAACCAGTATGTCACCAGATTCGTCAATCCGGGATTGCATGCAGAGCGAACGCGGTCGGTTTATCACCCCAGCCATAGCCTCTATGCCATTCATGATCAAGTTCAGCAGGACCTGCTGCATCTGAACGCGATCAGCCCACACCAGCGGAAGAGGCTCCGTCAATTGGCGTTCGAGCAGAACTCGATTCTCATAGAGCTCACGGTCAGCTAGAGTCAGCACTTCTTGAATGACGTCGTTTATGTCGAGCTTGTTCTTTTCCGCAGGTGCCTTCTTTATGAATCCGCGGATTCGAGCAACAACAGCGCTCGCTCGAGTGCCATCGGCAACGATTTCTTCGAGAACTCGGCGGAGAACCTCAGGTTTGAGATTACTCGCAGCGAGCAGTCTCAGGCATGCATTGCCGTTATTGGTTACGGCGGTCAGAGGTTGGTTGACTTCATGGGCGATGGACGCAGCCAGTTCGCCCATCGTTGTCAGCCTGGAAACGCGGGCAAGTTCCATTTGTGCCGTTTGCAAAGCTTGTTGTGCTTCTTTCCAATCATGCAAATCCACAACGCTCCCAAACCACTTTATGACCCGACCTTCTTGGTCACGCAACGGCAGGGCGCTGGAAATACACCAACGATATGCCTGGTCGGCCGCCCGCCGGCCGCGGAATTCATACTGAAAGGGCTCCCCGGTTGCAACCGCGGTCCTCCACGCTTGCTCCATCTTGTCAATCTCGTCTTGATGAACGGACTTCATCCAGCCTGCCCCTCGGACCTGCTCTGGGGATAATCCCGTGTAGTCAAGCACGCGCTGGTTACAGTAATCAATCGCACCGTCTGCTTCCGCGCTCCAAAGCATCTGCGGAATGATCTCAGTCAACTGGCGCAGGCTGCGCTCACGATCACGCAACTTATCTTCCGCATGTTTTCGTTCAATTCCCTGCGCGATCAAGTCCGCACCAGATGCCAGGGTCTCTGTTGTTTCTGGCGTGACCGGTTTTCGAGAGAACATGGCCAGCACGCCTATCGTGCGGTTACCGACAGTCAGTGGGTAGGCAGCGAAGCTAACCATACCTTCTTTCTGAGCCCACACTTTATCGCTGATTCGAGGATCATTGATGACATCATTAGTCAGATGCGGTTTTCGTTCTTGTGCAATCATGCCAATTTTGAATTGGCCCATCGGAATTCGACTGTGGGGCCCGTCAAGATGTGTGTACAGGCCTGCACTGGCTTGGAGCTCCAAGATCTTTCCATCGTCACTCAGGGTCCAGATCCTGACGAATGCTGCACCAAGATGGCGCACAATGGCTTTGCTGCATTCACCCAAGATCGTTTTCAAAGTTTCATTTTTACCGAAAGCCACGCTCACGTCAGCGCGGACCGCGATCTGGCGTGCATGCGCGTCGCGCAATTCCTCTGCCTGCTTTCTCTCGCTGATATCGCGGATAAAGCCGGTAAATACCTTATGCCCATCTCTGGACAGTTCTCCAAACGACACTTCTACGGGAAACTCTCGCCCATCCTTGTGCAGGCCGGTGAGTTCAGTGCCTTGCCAGTTGATATGCCGTTGGCCGCTGGCCAAATAGCGGCTGAACCCTTTCTCGTGCAATTTCCGGAGGTATTCCGGCATTAGGACGGTCAACGGGTTCCCAATCAACTCCGTCGGATCATGGCCAAAAACTCTCATGGCGGCGGAGTTGGCAGACAGAATTGCACCGCTCTCGTCAACGCTAATGGCAGCATCAGGCGCTGTCTCGAGCACAAGGCGATGGTTCTCTTCGCTATTGCGGAGGGCGGATTCCTCCCGTTTGCGGTCTGTAATATCGGTAACAGCCCCGCCGATGGCGTGGATTTCGCCCTCTGCGTTAAACAACGGAAACTTCTGGACGATCCTGGTATGGGGCCCATCCTCATAGAGAGCCACGTCTTCAAGCTTCATCAGCAGGCCGGTCTGCAACACCTGTCGATCAACGGCCTTAAATGCAGCAGCTTGTTCTGGCGAAAACAGCTCATCATCAGTCTTGCCTTTGATTTCATCAGAGATACGAAAGGCTCTCTTGAACTCCTTGTTGGCATAAAGATACTTACCCTGCGGATCTTTCAAGAAAATCAAGTTTGGACTGTTTTCAAAGAATGCTTGCAGCAGTTCCCCGCCCTGCTGCAGTTTGGGCTCGGCCTGTTTACGATCATCAATGTCCTCGCAAGCGATAACCGTTCGCAAAGACGCTTCGGGGCTGTGGGTTGGAGTAACTGCTAGAGCTTTCCTGATTAAGAACCAGCGGTATCGCCCGTCGGCGCGCCGGATACGCGCCTCAGTCTGGAACGTTTTCCCGCTGGCTAAAGCCACGGTCCATTCGTCAATGCACCCGGCAGCATCATCCGGATGGATCGTGCTTTGCCAAACCCGTCCGCTCAATTGTTGTAACGTGCAACCCGTGTATTCCAACCAGGCACGGTTCGCCAACTCAACAGAGCCGTCGGGCAGCGCACACACCGAGGGCGCCGGCATCGTTTCGATCAGATTCCGAAGATCTAGCGGGTCGATAGATCGTGTACCTTGTGCTTCAGCGGCCATACGTCGCGAACTCTACACAAGTTTTCCAGTGCAAGACGTTTTAAACCGAAAGAAATACCGGGACTATTCGTGGTTCGACATTCGTCGCAGCCTCGTCGTCGAGGAACCCTATGAACTGCTTTCAATCACCGATGGGGGCTTAGAAGGGTGGTGCAGAGCCGATACCAAAGTATCGGCTATACCATCGTCCAATTGTACATCTCCCATGCTTCTGGTCTGATGACTCGTGCCAGTCGAGTTCAACCGGAATCCTCGGAACCAGGAATAGGGGAAGAAAAATGAAAATACTGATGGTGCTCACATCGCACGACGTCCTCGGCAACACTGGGCTTAAAACCGGCTTCTGGCTCGAAGAGTTCGCAGCACCCTATTTTGTTTTCCGCGATGCCGGAGTCGAGCTCACCCTCGCCTCACCAAAAGGAGGGCAACCACCGCTCGATCCGAAGAGCGATCAACCGGAAAATCAAACGCCTGCCCAGATCCGGTTCAAGCAAGATCAGGCTGCACAGAGGGCACTTTCACAGACGGTCAAGCTCGCCGATGTTAAATCTGAAGATTACGACACGGTCTTCTACGTGGGCGGACACGGCCCCATGTGGGATCTGGCGGAAAGCCCCGTTTCCATCGCCCTACTTGAATCCTTTTACAATTCCGGCAAGCCAATTGCCCTTGTCTGCCATTCGCCCGGCGTGCTTCGTCATGTCACCTACCAGGGCGCGCCGCTTGTAAAAGGGAAGCGCGCGACCGGCTTTACCAACGGTGAAGAGGAGTATATGCACCTCACCCATGTCGTTCCATTTCTGGTTGAGGATGAGTTGATGCGGCTGGGGGCCACGTTTGAGAAGCGCGCCGACTTTCAGCCGCTTTCAGTCGTTGACGGCCGTCTCGTCACCGGACAGAATCCCGCGTCTTCGACCATCGCAGCTCAAAATCTTATCAACTTACTCGCAGCTGAGAAGAAAGCCGCCTAAGCGTCCACTCCAATCGACGCCTGTGTCGGCTCGTCGTCGGTGTCTGCCGCATCCGGCCAAGATGATTCAGGCGTCATTCTGGCGGGCACCGTCCCGCGGTTCTGCGGCGCAGCAAATGGAGAAAACCATCATGGAACCTGCAAAATCGACCGGGATTTCACGTCGCCGTCTCATGACCATGGCCGGCGTTTCCGCGGGGGCCGCAATGTTCGCCCAGCGCGCAGTCTTCGCAGATGCAGGCGGGGATCTTCCGGCGGCCAATCCAGCAGCCGGCAATGGGAGCACCTCATTTTCTTCACTGAAGCAGATCGATGCCGGGCTGCTCAACGTTGGCTACGCTGAAGCCGGCCCTGCCAGTGGACCGCCGGTCATTCTTCTCCACGGCTGGCCCAATGGCCGGAAACTTACCGACGACGCCATTGATGTCTTTCTTTCCATCCTTACCAATGGCAAGGTGACGGGAGATAACGTTGGACCCCACGAAGACCTGCTCGCCTCGTTCCCTTATGTTGGCGCGCCGCACAACGCCTCAACTGCGCCACCGGTGGCCGCCTAAGCCAACGAAAAGGCATCCCAAAGCGGAAGGCTACCTATGTCGGACAAGCAATCAGCGATCATCACCGGAGCATCAGGTGGCATTGGTACGGGTTTAGTCGAACGGTTTCTGGAAGAAGGCTATAACGTCGTCGCAACCTCCCGTGACACCAGTCGAAAGTTGACCTCCTCGGGCAGTCTGATTCTCGTCGATGGCGACATCGGTAAGCAGCAAACGGCTGCCCAGGCGGTTGAAGCAGCAATCAACAACTTTGGAACTGTCGATGTCCTGGTGAACAACGCCGGTATCTTCCTCAACAAGCCTTTCACTGACTTCACCATCGAGGACTTCGACGCCTTAATCTCCACCAATCTGCTCGGATTCTTCTACATCACCCAGTGCGCTGTGAGAGAGATGCTGAAACAGAAGTCGGGATGCGTTGTTAGCATAAGTGCTGCGCTTGCCGATCGGCCCATCGCAGGCGAATATGGTTCGGTTTCGATGATTACGAAGGGCGGCCTGAATGCGGCAACCCGGAATCTCGCCGTCGAGTATATAAAGGATGGCATTCGCTTTAACGCTGTAGCTCCCGGCGTTGTGGATACACCGATGCACGCAGATGATCCCAAAGACCCGACCCGGCCGGTTGTGAAAAAGGCGACGGTTAAGGATATCGTCGATGCCGTCGTTTACCTGACGCAGGCCGGTCATGTGAGCGGAGAGATTCTCCACGTGGATGGCGCCGCACCGGCTCGTCGCTGGTAGCCACAAGCCGGCCCGATGCATCGAAGATGAAAGGATTCTGGCCAGAGGCTGGCTCTCGAAGGGGTGGGAGTGCCGCGATTGCTTTCAGTAAACGTCGGTCTTCCGCGCGACGTGGCGTGGAACGGCAAGGCTGTCCGCACCGCGATCTGGAAGAGTCCCGTCGAGGGGCGGCAAATGGTGCGCAAGCTCAATATTGATGGCGACGGCCAGGCCGATCTCGCCGGTCATGGCGGAGAACAGCGTGCCGTTTTTGTTTATCAGATGGACTCTTATCACTACTGGGAGCAGTTCTTGGGCCGCAACGATTTTACTTTCGGCCAGTTCGGAGAAAACTTCACCGTTGAGGGGCTGCCCGACAACGAGGTCTGCATCGGCGATCAATATCGCATTGGTGACGCAATATTTGAGGTAACGCAGCCACGCGTGACGTGCTACCGAGTAGGCATCCGCATGAATGAACCTCGCATGGCGGCGCTTCTTGTAGAACATCGCAGACCAGGATTCTACTTTCGCGTATTGCAGGAAGGGAGAGTCGCGGCGGATGACGATATTGTAAAAACTGCTGACGGTCCCGAGCGAATCACTGTGGCCGAGGTTGACGCCCTCCTGTATTTGCCGGGACACTCTAGCGAGCAATTGCAACGCGCGCTGCAGATTCCCGCACTGAGCAAGGGTTGGCAGAGTTCGTTCCAGGCAATGCTCCAACAAGACTTGAACTCCAAAGCTACGATCGGGAATCCGGGACTCGCCTATGAGGAACACGCGCCAGCTTGGCCTGGTTTTCGACAGATGCGAGTCGCGCAGATGCATAAAGAAAGCGATAGCGTAACTTCTTTCGTTCTGGCGCCGATCGACGGGCAATCTCTTCCCGTCTGTCAGGCGGGTCAGTTTGTTGTCCTGCGGTTGCTCGTCGATCCTGACAAACCGCTGGTTCTGCGCAGCTATTCGTTGTCTGATCTTCCGGCAGACGATCACGTCCGCATCAGCGTCAAGACTGAATTGAAAGGGATTGGAAGTTCATTTCTGTGCAACCGCGTGCGAGAAGGGGACGTATTGGATGTGAGTGCACCGCGCGGAAGCTTTACCCTACATCCCAGCCAGAGTCCCCTGGTTCTGCTAAGCGCTGGGGTGGGCGCAACCCCCGTGATGTCGATGCTGCACGCACTCGCCGCTCAAAAATCGCAACAAGAGATCTGGTGGATCTATGGAGCGCGCAATCGCGCCGAACATCCATTTGCAGAAGAATCGCGCACATTGCTGAAACAGCTCTCTCACGGACGAGGGTTCATTGTGTACAGCAAGCCCACTGCACTCGACCAGGTCGGGAGAGACTACGATGCTCCCGGGCACATTGACACAGCTTTGCTCGAGAGGATTGGCGTGTCACAGGGCAGTGACTTCTATCTGTGCGGCCCCTCATCATTCTTGCAGAATATGCGCGAAGGGCTGCGAAACTGGGGTGTGCTCGCCGCGAATGTGCACGCGGAAATCTTTGGCGCTCTCGAGTCCATTACCCCTGGTATGGCGCCGGTTGATCACACTCCTCACCTACCAAAAGGGCCGCCCGGATCTGGCCCTCCAGTCTCATTTGCGCGTAGCGGGATTATCGCTGCATGGGATCCGAGATTCAGGAGCTTGCTTGAGCTGGCGGAAGCGTGCGATGTTCCTGTCAGATGGTCGTGCCGGACTGGAGTCTGTCATACCTGCATGACTGGTCTGATTGACGGATCGATTACTTATAACCCTGAGCCGCTGGAGAGGCCCGCTCCCGGGAACGCGCTCGTATGCTGTTCTCAACCAAACGCGGGTGTCACTCTGGATCTTTGAGAGAAACCGGAGGAGCCCAATCATGCGACCTGATATCGCAGCACCGTCTGAGGCAGGCGACGTTGAGGCAGGAAATCCCCTCCCGATTGGGGGCGCCCACCAACAAGGAAGCGGAGTTAATTTTGTTTTGTTCAGCCGTCACGCAACCGGTGTTCGTCTGGAGTTCTATCAAAATCCTGACGATTCCTCTCCGAGCAGGATCATTGATTTGGATCCGGTGCGCCATCGGACCGGTGATGTCTGGCATGTGTGGGTGCGAGGCATTCCCAGAGGTCAACTGTACGGTTACCGCATCGACGGGCCCTATCTGCCCGAGGAGGGCCATCGCTTCAACCCGCATAAGCTGCTTCTGGATCCGTATGCAAGAGCAATTGCCGGCGTCAAGGATTGGGATCTTTTAGCCGCCCGCGGCTACGATTCATCCAGCGGCCTGGCTGATTTAAGCTTTTCCACTGTCGACGATGGGGGCACCACACCGAAATGCATCTTTACCGAGGACTTTTTCGATTGGGAGATGGATTCCCCTCCAAAGCATTCTGCCTCCGACACGGTTATCTACGAGACGCACGTTTGCGGTTTCACCATCCATCCGAGTTCGGGTGTGAGGCATCCCGGGACCTTCGCTGGCTTGACTGAAAAGATACCGTACCTCCAAGACCTGGGCGTGACTGCCATTGAGTTGATGCCTGTTCTTGAATTTAATGAAAACGAAACGAACCGGCTGAATCCGATGACAGGAGAGCGACTCAAAAACTATTGGGGTTACAATCCCGTCGCCTTTTTCGCACCGAAGCAGTCATATAGCTTTGAAGGATCGCACTGGCGGCAGACTGTGGAATTCCGAGAGATGGTCAAGGCTTTTCACCGCGCAGGCATTGAGGTGATCCTGGACATCGTGTTGAACCACTCGGCCGAGGGCGATGAACTGGGACCCACGTTTTCTCTGCGTGGTTTTGAGAACTCAATCTTCTATATGTTGCAGGAGAACGAGCGCCGATACTACAAGAACTTCTCCGGCGTTGGCAATACGCTTAACGCAAATCATCCCGTGGTGCGGGAGTTCGTCAGGAACGTGCTTCGTTACTGGGTCATGCACATGCATGTGGATGGTTTTCGCTTCGACCTTGCTTCGGTCCTGGGCCGGGATGAGCATGGGAACATTCTCTGCAACGCTCCGCTTCTCGAGGGCATTGCAGAGGATCCCATCCTGCGCGACGTAAAGATTATCGCGGAAGCCTGGGACGCAGGCGGCGCCTATCAAGTGGGAGGTTTTTCCTATAAGCGTTGGACGGAATGGAACGGCCGTTTTCGCGACGATGTGCGCCGTTTCTGGATTGGCGACGAGGGCATGAGCGGATCGTTCGCAAGCCGAATCTGTGGAAGCTCTGATTTGTACGAAAGGTCGGGCAAAGGGCCGGCAAGCAGCCTCAACTTTGTCACTTGTCACGACGGCTTTACATTGAATGACTTGGTCAGCTACAAGCAAAAGGACAATTTTGAAAATGGCGAGCTCAACCACGACGGAACAGATGCCAACTACAGCGACAATTGCGGCGTGGAAGGGCCGAGCGAGGATCCCGCTGTCGAGGGCATGCGCATCCGCTTGATCAAGAATTTCCTGTTAACCCTGTTTGTTTCTCGCGGAGTTCCCATGTTGCTCGGCGGCGATGAGTTTCGCCGCACCCAGCGCGGCAATAACAACGCCTACTGCCAGGATAATGAGGTGAGCTGGTACGACTGGAGCCTGATCGAAAAGCACAGAGAGATTCACCGCTTCACGCGGGGAATGATCGCGTTTCGTCGTGCCCATCCCGTTTTGCGAAAAGAAACTTTCTACACGGATGAAGACATAAAGTGGTTCGCGCCCAGCGGCGCCACTCCTCACTGGGCGGACCCGTGGCAGAAATCCTTTGCGTGCCTGATTCTGGGGCAAACGGAACCTGACCTGTTTCTCCTGTTTAACGCTGACATCCGCGCAGTTGATTTTTACCTTCCTGCATTGCCAACCGGAAAGATCTGGCGTTTGGCGGTAGATACTTCTCGCACCGCTCCCGACGATTTCTTCGACCCTGGGAAAGAGCCTCACGTGCCCGACCAACGCGGTTTTCGGCTCCAACCTCGATCGAGTGCAATTCTCTTGACGGATAACGGCGAGGTGCTGCATGACAATTAGCCCTGCTGCTGGAAAGCCGGCCGATCCATCCATTCTTGTGAACGTCCCCAAGCTCGTCACAGCCTATTACGAGCTGCGGCCTGAACCGAGCGATCCCAGCCAGCGGGTTGTCTTCGGTACTTCCGGCCATCGCGGATCTGCGTTCGACGTGGCGTTCAACGAGTGGCACATTCTGGCTATCACGCAGGCGATTTGTGATTACCGCAACCTTCAGAAGATTGACGGGCCGCTGTTCCTGGGGATTGACACTCACGCTCTGTCAGAGCCTGCATTTGCGAGCGCGTTGGAAGTGCTGGCTGCAAACGACGTTGATGTCATGCTCTCCGAGGGCACACCCTACACCCCGACTCCAGCCGTCTCCCACGCGATTCTGGTTTACAACCGCGGACGAAAGTCAGGACTCGCCGACGGCATTGTCATTACGCCGTCTCACAATCCCCCAGATGACGGGGGCTTTAAATACGATCCTCCGCATGGAGGCCCAGCGGATTCGAGCGTGACTTCGTGGATTGAATCGAAAGCCAATGCATTTCTCGAGCCCGGCCTCGAGGGTGTTAAGCGAAAGCTGTTTATCAAAGCGCTGCATGCGTCCACAACGCACAAACACGATTTCTTGAGCAATTATGTCGGCGATCTCAACAATGTTGTCGACATGAATGCGGTGCGCGACTCCAAAATCAAGCTTGGTGTCGATCCCCTCGGGGGAGCGGGCATCGATTATTGGCCGCGGATTGCCGAACAGTACGGTCTCGATCTGACGATCGTCAACAAAGCTGTTGATCCCACATTTCGTTTCATGAGCGTGGATTGGGACGGAAAGATTCGCATGGATCCTTCGTCCCCATATGCGATGCAGAGACTCATCGCATTGAAAGACAAGTTCGATATTGCGTTTGCCAGCGATACCGATCACGACCGCCACGGCATCGTGACCAAAACGAGCGGGCTGCTGCCTCCGAATCACTACCTTTCAGTTTGTGCCAGCTACCTGTTCGCGAACCGCCCCAATTGGAGTAAGGAAGCCGCCGTCGGCAAGACCGTAGTGAGCAGCAGCATGATCGATCGTGTCAGCGCTCGCCTGGGGCGGCGGCTTTATGAAGTTCCAGTGGGCTTTAAGTGGTTTGTTGAAGGTTTGCTCGACGGCCGCTTGGGTTTTGGTGGCGAGGAGAGCGCCGGTTCGACCTTTCTCCGGCGCGACAGCAGCATTTGGACCACTGACAAAGACGGAATCATTCCTTGTTTGTTGTCGGCGGAGATTACTGCGCGCGCGGGTAAAGATCCGGGTGAGATCTATCGCGAGCTCACGCTCGAGCTGGGAGATCCCGTCTACGACCGTATCGATGCTCCCGCCACGCCCGAACAAAAAGCCGTTCTGGCAAAATTATCCCCGTCCGATATTCGCGCCACTGAAGTTGCTGGTCAGCCGATCGAAAAGATCCTGACAAATGCTCCGGGAGACGGCAGTCCAATCGGAGGAATCAAAGTGATTGCCAAGGATGGCTGGTTTGCAGCGCGTCCTTCGGGCACGGAGGAAATCTACAAGATTTACGCTGAAAGTTTTCTTGGGCAGGATCATCTGCGAAAGATCGAGGAAGAAGCACAGACCATTGTTTCGGAAACGCTGGCTCGCAGTGCCCGGAAGGCCTGAACGGATAAGTCACAAGAGGAATTCATTTATGAATCGCTCGACAATTGTTGATCGTCGCCTCGATCCAGTCATTCCAGATACTCTTGCCGACTTGGCCTTGGACCTTAGATGGTCGTTCAATCACTCGGCGGACCAGCTTTGGGCGCAACTCGATCCCGAACTCTGGGAACTGACGCACAATCCCTGGGTTTTGCTCGAAACCGCCTCCCGGGAAAAACTGCAAAGTGTTACCTCCGATCCAAAATTTCAAACGCTCCTGGCTGATCTGCACCGCGGGAAAACGCTCGCTGACGAGTCGGAAGCCTGGTTTCAAAAGGCGCATCCGCGTTCGGGCGTGTCGACCATTGCGTATTTCTCCATGGAGTTCATGTTGAGCGAAGCGCTGCCGATTTATTCTGGCGGCCTCGGCAACGTTGCCGGCGATCAGCTCAAAGCCGCAAATAACCTGGGCGTCCCGGTGACCGCAATCGGTTTGCTCTATCAACAAGGCTATTTTCGGCAGGAAATTGATGCGCAAGGCCACCAGCAAGCTTTGTACCCATTTAATGATCCCTGCCAGCTTCCGATTCGGCCGGTGCGCGAACCAAACGGCGAATGGCTGCGCCTGGCCATCGCTTTGCCTGGCTTTAAGTTGTGGATCAGGGTCTGGCAAGTCGAGGTGGGTCGCGTCAAATTGTTTTTGCTCGATACCAACGATCCCGCAAACCATCCGGCTTATCGCGGCATAACGACCGAACTGTACGGAGGCGGTCCGGAGTTGCGATTAAAACAAGAGTTAGTCCTCGGCATTGGAGGCTGGCGGGTGCTGCGAGCCCTGGGATTGCAGCCCGAGGTCTGTCATCTCAATGAGGGTCACGCCGCATTCGCTGTGCTGGAACGGGCGCGTTCCTACATGGAAGACAACGGCAAATCATTCGATGTCGCGCTTGCCGTCACCCGAGCCGGTAATCTCTTTACCACCCATACTCCCGTGGAGGCGGGCTTTGACCGCTTCGCTCCCATTCTGATGCAGCGATACCTCAGCAAATATGCAGAGGAGAAACTGTCGATTTCGCTTGACGATCTTCTCGCCTTGGGGCGACGCGATCGCCAGGACTCGTCTGAACCTTTCAATATGGCGTATCTTGCAATTCGCGGCAGCGGCGCCATTAACGGCGTCAGCAAATTGCACGGCCAAGTGAGCCGGCAACTCTTCCAGCCTCTCTTTCCCAGGTGGCCAGAAACAGAAGTGCCGGTAACGTACGTGACGAACGGGGTGCACACTCCTACCTGGGACTCCGCTGAAGCAGACCGCTTGTGGGAACTTTCCTGCGGTAAACAATGCTGGGACGGAACACTGGAAGATACAGAAAGGGCCATTCGCGCGGTTAGCGATTCCAGCCTCTGGCAGCTCCGCACAGATAGCCGCAAGAATCTTGTCGAATACGTTCGACGACTTTACGGCCGTCAATTAGCAGCTCGAGGAGCGTCGCCGGAAGATCTCGCGCGGGTCGCTCTGACGCTCGATGACAATGTTTTGACATTGGGATTTGCGCGTCGCTTTGCCCCGTACAAACGCCCGAACCTTTTACTGCATGATCCGGCGCGGCTTATCGGTATCCTGACGAATCAGGAGCGCCCCGTTCAACTCGTGCTTGCAGGCAAGGCTCATCCTCAGGATGTCGAGGGGCAAGAGATGATCACGCAGTGGTTTGAATTTGCTCGCCGCCCTGAAGTTCGATCCCGGGTAATCTTCCTTTCGGATTACGACGTTCTCATGGCGGAGCATCTGGTGCAGGGCGTGGACCTATGGGTGAACACTCCGCGACGGCCCTGGGAAGCAAGCGGCACCAGCGGCATGAAGGTACTGGTGAATGGCGGGCTGAATCTTTCAGAACTCGATGGTTGGTGGGCCGAAGCGTATTCCCCGGAAGTCGGCTGGGCGATCGGAGATGGACGCGAGCATGGGGACGATCCTGCCTGGGACGCAGCGGAGGCTGAAAGTCTCTATGCGCTGCTTGAACGAGAGGTAATTCCGGAGTTTTATTCTCGCGACGAGCGGGGAATTCCAGGTAGCTGGGTTGCGCGCATGCGCGAAAGTATGGCCCGCCTGACGCCGACTTTTTCGAGCAATCGCGTAGTCCGCCAATATACCGAAGAGCATTATCTCTCGGCGGCAGGAGCTTTTCTTGAGCGCGCCGAGAACCAAGGCGCAGCGGGCGCCGATCTCGTCGCCTGGCAGGCCGAACTAGCGAAGCATTGGTCAGCCCTGCGATTCGGCGCCGCGACCGTCGAGCAACAGGGCGAGCGAAATCTATTTCACGTTCAGGTTTTTCTTGGTGATATCGATCCCGAAGCCGTGAGGGTCGAACTGTACGCTGATGCGCTGAAAGATGAGGATCCAATCACGCTCGCTATGAATCGTAGCGAACACCCGGCCGGAGACACGAGTGACTTCGCCTATAGTGTTTCTGTTCCGAAGGGCCGCCCGGTTGCTGATTACACGCCGCGCCTCGTTCCGCAGCACAAAGGAGCGTTCCTGCCGCTTGAGGCTCCCTTCATTCTGTGGCACGGAGCTCCATCGTGGCGATGAATTCACTTCCCGAGATCAAGAATTGGAGGAACCGCGATGCCCGACGAATCTCGACAGCGCGATAAGCAACCACCGCTGGAACTCGTCCCTGATTTTTCATATGAGAGCCGGCACGAGTTCGTAGAAAAGCTAGCGTATAAGCTTTGGGAACAGAGGGGGCGCCCTCTCGGTTCGCCGGACGTCGACTGGTTTGCGGCCGAACAAGCAGTGTACGCGTCGCTTGTGGCTTCGGGGATGATTACCCCATCTCCGCATGGCCTGCAGAACATCGGGAAAGAGATTTACACCCCGGGCGCAAACTAACTTGGAAATACAACTGCCCTATACGTTAATGGAGTCCCGGTATCCCGGTCTCGATTCGCTTGCTGACGAAAGCGCCGTTCTCAGCTTCTGATTCTTGATCAGTAGTTCACACACATACTTCTGCAAGGTCTCCAGGTGGCTCTGCCAATCCTCGTCGAGCCTCTCCTTCCATTCTTTATGCCCGGCTCTTTCAATGAGCGCCTTTTCCCCGCTCTCCTCAGACGAAATGATTCCGGAATGTGTTTGCGCGCAATGTTCCTGACGTTTCTGAGCAGCCTTAACATCTCCCCTGCTAATGGTCCTTGTTCTCATAACTGTGCTCCCTATGCGCCGCTCGACCGACTCTTCCGACGTGCTCTGCGGTGTTCTGTTGCGATTCATTCGGATGCGCCGCACTGCTGCCATTACGCCAGAAGAGCCTTCGCAAGTCTATTGGACAAAGGTATCGATTAATGATCATGGGAAATTTATTGCGTCCATCGCAGACTAAATCCAGTGACCCGCCCACCAAGCTGATACCGAGGTATTGACTGACACTATCGTCTAATAGATTCGCACCGGCTCTTCCGGCTAAATTAGATCATCGCGTCCGACCGAGCCGCATCGTTGCGTGCTCGGGCGGGCGGATCTGGCAAACACTCTTCGTCTGACGGTTCGATTCTGACCCATACTGCTGGCAAACGTGCTGACATCACAAATGGCAAAGCGCCAAACAACATCTTGCCTATGTTGACGTCAGAAAGTAAGAATGCACTGCTCGCATCAAAGACTCTCGGTCGAGACGAGGCTCAATTCCCTCGTAGCGCGCTTTCCAACAAACTTGATTCACGAGGTCACGGGGATAACAGCCGCGCAACTCCTGCTTCAGTTTGTCGCGCATGTAATGGATCAGCTCCAGCAATGCGTCATGATCCACTTTTAGTCCGCGCTCGTGAGCCACGCGCCGAAAAATCTCGCAGAATTGCTCTTCCGTAGCGGTTCCGAGCCTGATCTTTGTTTGAATGCGCCTCAGGAAGGCAGAGTCCAGAATTGTTTCCGGGTCTCGATTGGTTGCAAATACAACCAGCAATTCAAACGGAATCTCGATCTTTCTGCCCCCTGCAAGGGTAAGAAACTCGATCCCTCGGTCAAGAGGCACAACCCAACGGTTAAGGAGATCCTCAGGCGGGATCCTCTGCCGTCCGAAATCATCGATAATCAGCACGCCGTTGTTGGCCTTCATTTGCGGAGGGCCATCATAGAAGTTTGTGACCGGGTTGAATTGCAGGTCCAGCATTTCAACCGTCAACTCTCCTCCCACAGTGATGGTCGGACGTCTGCATCGCACCCACCGCCGGTCGCCGTCCGCAGACCCCGTGTTGTTTGCGGCTCCATGAATCGCCGGGTCGTAGACTGTAATGATTTGGCCTCCGATCTCGACAGCGAACGGGATCCAAACCTCATCTTCAGCGAGCACATGGGCCAGGGATTCTGCAGCCGCGGTTTTGCCCACGCCCGGCGGGCCATATAGAAAGACAGCTGCCCCGGAATTCAGTGCCGTCCCGAACTGCGATAAAACCTCTCCGGCGAATACGAGATGAGCAAATGCCCGCTCAACATCAGCCGGACGTATGTTGACGTTCCGCATGCCCTGTTTGCGAACCTGTGCGACGTAGCTTTGCAGCGAGACGGGCATTGCGCCCGAATACTGGCTCTGCGACAGGAGTTCCAGCGCGCGCGCTCGACCCTGGGACGAAATGGCAATCTCCGGCACATTGCCCGTCATTCCAGTGACCTCGCAGAGCATTTTCGCCCTCAGCCGCGAGAATAGTTGTTCTGCGATCTCGTAGTTGAGCTGTGCTTGTACCGTAAGATCGAGAATCGAGAATGGCCCGTGGAGGTAGAGAGTTTTCAGCGCAATGTCTTCAAGAATGGATTCGCGCACTCCGAGTTCGGAGATGGTGCGGGGTTTGTGTTCCGGGTCGGCGGGGCGCTCTGCTTTGAGAATGTCGTGAGCGCCAAAGCTCTCGTTCATCGTGATTCCTCACTTGTTTTCTGATTTTTTTTCATGCTGCGCGGTCCATGCCCTATGGGTCGCATCCGGCTGCGGCGCCGCATTTGGCAATATATCATTTGCAAACCCTCCATAACGGTCTAATCCCGTCGTCCCATGCGGTAATCGAGATAAAGGACGTGCACCTTGATTTGGTCTCCGGCATAATACCGAGGAAAATGCGCCATTTTCAGCATGTGTACGATGCTGCCAAGATTTCCGTTGCTCCATTCGACAAGCTGGTTCAGCACATGATCGAGGTTGGACGCCCAAAGCCCCGTGCGGCTTGCTTCCCGTTTGCGAATTCGAGGGCGATAGGTGGTGGAAATTCCTTCAACTCCAGCCGAACGCCTTTGCCGCCATAGCGGGCCTTGTCGCCGTCGCGGAGTTCCACCGCTTCGCGTTTGCCGGTAGACGCTCCTGAAGGGACCTTGGCGGTCGCGGTTACGCCGTTCGCCAGAGTCACAGTGACCGCCAATGTGGGGTTGCCGCGTGAATCCAAAATCTCAAGCGCTTGGAGTTTCGTAATTTCAGACATGATGATTCCGCTTTCCCGGCCGCGGGGCCGTTGGTTGTGATGAATTCGATGGAAGGATAGTGAACAGCGGTTGAGGTCGGCATTCGCACTTGCGGCCCTTCGTGTCCTCGTTCGCTCGATTCGCGACCTTCATAGTTAAAGCCCTTCTCAATGAACAATCATGACCGGGCAGTGCGCATACCTCAGCACGCGCTCGGAGTTCGAGCCCAGCATCCAACGATGAAGAATCGTGTGACTGCGTTTGCCCATGACAATGAGGCTCGCTTGGACTACGTCAGCCTTGTGGATGATCTGCTCCGCTGGATGGCCCAGGACGACGTCGGTTTCGAGTTCAATGTCCTTTTGCTTGGCGCGTTCGCGCAACGAGACGAAACATTTCTCATATCGCTCTTGCCCGTCTTCAAGCACAGCGTGGAATTCCGCGCTCTCGGCGGGTTCGGGCGGTCGTATTACCGAAATGACGAACAGCTTGGCTTTCATATCGCCAGCCATTGACAGAGCTACGTCCAAAGCGTGCTCCGCGTGTGGAGACGCGTCGAACGCAACCAAAATCCGTTGAATTCCAACAAAAACTGGACTTCCCATTCCGATCACCTAACCTTCTTCTGCGGGAACTGGCCGCATAACTTCCTTTTCTGCTTTCTTGCCTGCTTGATGGTGGGGAAGCAAATGGTGGGGAAGAAAGAACGAGTTCGCAATCATGGTAGGTATCACTGCACTGGCGATGACTGTGCCCACGATGTAGGAATACTGCGCCTGCGTGATGATCTGATGATTGAGGCCAAACAGCGCCGAGATGGTCCCGAATGTGAGGCCCGTTGACATCATCAGCGTATAGTAGGCTCCGGCCTTGCCATCATATTTGTGAATCCTGACTGCCGGATACACAGCAACCGCCTTGAAGAGCGATTTCGCCCCAAACAGGACGAGCAGTGTGACGGGCGCAGCCATCAATGCCGGCACGGAAACAAACGATCCGGCGCGGATGAAGTAGAACGGCGTGAGCAATCCGAAAGTTAGAGTGCGTAGCCGCCGAATGAGTGCATGGTCCTTGCCGACAGTTCCAGCGAGAACCATGCCAATGATGTAGGCCGGTAGCACCGCTTCGCTTCCAGCCCAAACGGCCAGCCCGCCCATTGCGAAGAGGAAGAAGAGAAGGTACTTGGTTTCCAATTCTGAGACGCGCCCGCCATATCTCTTGAAAAACCGCGGAGTAAGAAAAGGCAACACGATGAAAACTGTCACCGATGCGCCCAAAAAGATCAGCGTCTTGATGGTGAATGGGGAAAAAATCAGTCCCAGCGCAATCACGGTTCCGAGATCATTGATGAAGCAGGCGGCGAGAATTGCCTTCCCGTACTCCGTGACGTTGAAACCAAGTTCCAACATCACCGCGTATACTACGGCGACGGACGTTGTCGAAAGAGCGACGCCGCACAGCCAGCTGGGCATGATCGCCCAATGCAGTACGTAATGCGCGATCGCTGTGCAACCGAGAAATGGACCGAAGAACCCCGCGAGGCCAATGACCGACGCTTCACGCCACTTAGTTTTGAAGATTGCGGGATCGAGTTCCGCACCGGCAAGGAACGTCAGGACGATTGCACCCGTTCCAGCCAGGAATGTTATCCACTGCGTATTCCCGGCTAGGCCGCCTTGCGCAAAACCGAAAAGCCCGGTAAGGAATACGCCAATGACCAGTTGGGCCACCGTGCCGACCACAATTTCAGAAAGCGCTGTCGAGACCTTGAACCAGATCGCGAGCAGCGTCGCTGCCAACGCCAGCCCCACCCAAAGCGCACAAAGAGCCCAAGTGTTCGTCATGAGCACGAACTCCTAAATTGTGTCGTTCAGGGACCCGGCCGGGACATGACTCCGCAAACAGGATCCCCTGTCAGGAGTCATCATCTGTCCGGCCTATTGGATGGGACAGCGGTTAAAGGTGAACTCCCTCACCTCAACGTTGCTTGAATCGTAGGATCTTGGGCGCCTAAAGTCAAGTGACCGCAGAAACATGGGTTCCTGTCTCGATTCTTGAAATGTAGAGCAGTACCGTGACAACGGCAATGGCGACGGCCATCGGCAGCCTCATGCGTCATAGCCAAGTGAGCTTTCTTAAAGCCCCCGAACTCCGTTGTGACTGAAAAGAGATTTTACGCATATAGTTTTGGAAAGTCGGCCGTGGGGGAATCTACGAAGATCCCGGCAGGTCTCTACGGAGCCGAGTCGCTCCCAATGGCGTGGTTCAACTGGGCCACAGCAGTGAGATACGACCCAAGTAGTTGCGCATAGGCAAGCTGCACCTGCCGGAAATCGCTTTGGGCATTCAGAAAGTCCATCAGCGAAGCGCCCCCGTGCTCATAGGCGAAAGTCACTGTATCGCGCACGCGTAATGCCTGTTCGTTGTATTTCTCCTTGTATGGCTTCAGCAATGCAATATTGCTGCGAACCTGCTCATAAGCCGAGTCGACGTCGCTGAACACCTGGGCCCGGGTCCACCTGGCTGATGCTCAATCCGTATGCGATGAGCTTATTCGGGTCGATGCGCACCTGATATTCGCGCGCGGTGCCGCCGAAGACGCTTACGTCCACGACGTTCGGAACTTTCCTGAATTCCTTGTACAGAGTCCAGTCTTCGATGCTCCTCAAATTCATCAGGTCATACGCCGGATTCGTGCTCCGGAGGGTGTACCAATAGATCTGGTCCGTCATGCTCCAGTCCGTGCCGATTTGAGGCTGTACCCCCGCCGGGACATCGACCTGCGTGAGCCTTTCGAGCACCTTCTGGCGGTTCAAGTCGTTGACGGATTGGTCGTCGCAAATCAACGTAACCAGGGAAAGGCCAAAAGTCGATTCCGATCGCACCGTCGTAAGATGGGGAATCTTCGAGACGCCAGCATGATTTACCTAAAGCTGAACGAGAAGACCCGGGGAATGCGTTGTCAGCCCAGGTTTTCCAAGAGATGGTCCAAAGCCAGGCTGGAGATTCCAGTTGAAATCGAGGGCACTTCATCGTCGTCATTTCTTCTCCGATGTGGCGATGGAGCGTCGAGAATTACGATTGACAAATTGTTATCTTGCCGCGATTGTGAACTGCGCAGCACGTTACCGTGCGGCAAAAGGCTTGCCTCGCACCATGGTGTAAACAGAATCGAAAACGGCCAGGCTATTGATATTCGCGACGCCACCAACGCCGATCGGATCGGCGAGGTATTGGACTCTGCTCTCCTTATTGGTAAACGCCGGCCAAGGTGGAAGGCCCGGACCGTTTGGATCGCCGAACTTTGCGAAGTTGACCCAGTAGCTGGACATCTCGCCGGCCAATTTCCGATCTCCCGCAGTCCAGTTCCAGGGCGACTGGTCCAGGTGGTCGAAGACATACCAGAGCTCGGCGTAGTGGCTCGCGCCCCAACCCGCGTAGACGGAGCTGGGAGGGAACGGCGGCTGCTGTCGAAACGAGTAATAAAAGATAGGACTTTGCCCGGTTCCAGCTTGCAACCTCGCCCAGGCCCACATGTCCCAGCCGAAGCGAAGGTCGCGTTCGAGTCCGAGTTGAGCATGCCGCGCCTCTTCATCGGTGGCGTGAGGATATGCTGCGATCAGGGCTGGGGGAAGTTGACCAACACTACGCTCAAGGTCGCTGGAGAACGTGGCGGCCGTCTCGTGTGAGACATCCACTATCGCACGCGCCTCCTCGGCGTTTGAACCGATCAACAGCGGTACATCGTTCTGCTGTCCTGAAGCGAACGCTTCGTAAGGTGAGACCGGAAGCACATAGGGTTCGATCACCGCGTGGACGATGCCGCCGGCATTGCCTGTGAGCAAAGACGCGGGCAGCCGGCGAAGCTCCTTGAGCGAGGGCGCACCCAGCGAAACCGCGTACTTCTCCCCGTCACGTTCCGCATTGGCGAGCAGGAACTTTGGTCCGAGCTGCAGTGGCTCAAACAGGCCGCCGCTCTCTCCGATGGCGCGCTGAAACAAGCCTTTCGCGAGGGACGAGGACATGAGCATGCTCACCGACATAGAACCGGAGGATTGACCGGCGATGGTTACGCATCCCGGGTCACCGCCAAAGGCCGCGATATTTCTATGTACCCATTCCAGAGCGGCGATCTGGTCCATCAGGCCGTAGTTCCCGGACGAGTGGTGTGGCGACTCGCGCGTAAGCTCAGGAAGCGCAAGAAAGCCAAGGGGCCCGAGCCGATACGCGATGGTAACGACGATGACGCCCTCGTGAGCGAGCCGGTCGCCCCAGTACAAGGGCATGGAGGCCGACCCGTTGACATACCCGCCGCCGTATATCCATACAATCACCGGCAGGTGGTCGTCCGGAGTTTTGTTCGGCGTCCAGATATTGAGATAGAGGCAATCCTCGCTCACGGCAGGCGGCGTCTCGCCCGGCATAGACACACCAACTTGCATGCACGCCGGAGCAAACGAATCTGCCTTGCGCACGCCGGTCCAGGGTACGGCAGGCATCGGAGGCCGCCAGCGCAGGTCGCCGATCGGCGGCGCGGCGAATGGGACTCCTTTGTAGACACTCAAGCCATCTGCGCTTACTCCGGATATCGTGCCGGACTCGGTCTTAATTTGCTGCGCGACCCCGATAGTAGCCAGATTTGCCGCTGCTGCCAGCACACACGCGAGTTTACATCGATTCTGCAATTGGACCCTCTTTCCTCGGATTCCTGCGGAGAGGGTCGGATTTCTGATTCTCGACCTCTGAATGGTGGCGGGAAAGCCTGAGGCTCTGTCCTGAACCTCTGGCCGATCATTGTCTACCTCCTCGCAGTTTCGTGCTGATCAATAAAGCTCAGATGCCAGGAACTCAGATGTTGAAACCCAAGCCTGTAGCGCTCGTTTGATACCGCAGATTTGGATTCTGGGCGCGGCGCTACCATCCGAAAACTGGCCCGGGACCCGGAGCTCGGTATATGCTCAGGATCGGCAGAACGGGCGTTGGAACATTTCTCTGTCCCATCAGATCCTTGCTAAGTCTTTGGCAATCGTCCGACGCGTGGCCTTGTGCGCCTGCGCTTGACGAGGATCACCGCAACTAATGACACGCCAATGGCGCCGATTGTGAGCAACGCGAGCCAAAGTGCACGTCCGAGACTCAGTTTCTTGAGTTCGCCAGCCGCATGCCCGTTGGTGGGATCGAGCAGAGCCGCTTTTGTGTAGCTGATGATAGCGAGATTTCTCTCGCCATTTACTCGATAAGCCTCGCCTAAACTGTCGAAGGCGTTTGAGGACAAGGGATGCTCAATCGCGTTGAGTTTAAAGATAGCGACTGCGTCGCTGACGCGCCGGTCTCCATAGAGCAACTGGTACCCCAGCGTGTTTAATTCTGACTCTCCAAGGTCGTAGTCGGCGCTCTTACTTTTCTTGAAAGCATAGAACATTTGCAGAGCCGCATTGATTCCCGATTCGTGGATGGTTCTGTAGAGTTTCTCCGCGCCCGAATGCCTCGGCAAAACATACGGTTTACCCGCTAGGATGTTCTGGATAGAAGCGTCTATATCCTGCCGCTTACTGTTTCCTTTGTTCGTCAGCATGATGACAGTAACCCTCTCAGCGAGTCGCCGGCCGATAAAGGCTCTAAAGCCTGCGTGACTGCCCTGGTGCCAGAGGTACTTGCTGCCACGATCCTGCTCTATATTCCATCCGAAGCCGTAGGTCGAGGTGCCTTCATGTACTTTGCCTGGCGCAAATGCCTCGGCCAATGTGGGCTGGCGCACGAGCCTTTCTGTGTATAGGGCCTGGTCCCACTTGAACAAGTCATCGACAGTCGAATAGACGCCACCGTCGCCGGGAATCGCAGTTGGGCCGCCGTCATCCACTTGCCCAAATTGGTCGTAGCCAATGGCTGTCAGGGCATTTTTCTTCCATGAAGCGTCATAAACGAAAGTGTTGCTCATGCCGACCGGCGCAAAAATCTCTTGCTCAAGAAACTCGCCAAACCGTTTTCCCGATACTCTTTCCACTACCACTGCCAGCAGGGCATATCCGGGGTTGCTGTATCGGTACCTCAGCCCAGACCTCGCGAAGAGATATTCTTTTTTCAGTAATTCCGCGATCAAACCTTGTTGGCCCAAGCCCGAGTCGTCGATTCCTAAATCGCCGTAATCAGGAATGCCGGAAGTGTGGTTCAAAAGCCGTCTCAAAGTTATCTGGCTGAGATGCGCTGAGCGGGAGAACTCTGGAATGTATTTGGAGACCGGATCGTCGTAGCTAAGTTTCCCTCGTTCTGCCAGCATCATGATTGCCATCGCTGTAAATTGTTTTGTGACCGAACCGATATCGGACTGAGTCTCAGGAGTGAAATTGGTTCCTGTCTGAAAGTTCGCCTTTCCAAACCCTTTGCGGTAAATGGTGCTTCCATGAACCGCAACGAGGATGGCGCCATTAAACTGACCTCGTTGGTACATCGTCGACATCAACGCGTCGATTTCCGCCGTTTCGTTGGCACGTGCTGCATGGACCGCGGCGCACCAAATGAAAAGAGCTGAGAGAGCGGCTACCATCCGCTGCGCTCTTTTCCGTGACATCTGAGTCACACAAGTGCACATCATGCAAGTGCATACGCCAATTCATGGTGTGAAGTTCAGGAAGGTCACTCACACCTATACGCGGACAGCGGCAAAATGAGCCCGCGTGGCGACTCTGGCCGGTTAACCGGCCACAACCCCTTTTCTGGACCCTTGGGCGTTAGAAGTAACGCCTCCAAAGATTACAGAAGTGCCGAAAAAGCTACTGCTATAATGCCGCAAGGCCCCTCTTTCCCTTCTTTCTCCGCCATGTCTCTGATTCGATTTGGGGAATTTGAGCTCGACGAGCAGACGCTCGAGCTCCGCAGGAACGGCTTGCCGGCTCGTATTCAGCAGCAGCCGGCACGAGTTCTTGCGTTCCTGCTGAATCATCGCGGGGCCGTGGTGACACGCGAGCAAATCCGGCTCGCCATATGGGGCGAGGATACGTTTGTCGATTTCGAGCAGGGATTGAACTTCTGCATTCGTCAGATACGCCTGGCTCTGAACGATCAAGCTGAGCACCCCAGGCACATTGAGACCCTGCCGCGGCTGGGTTACCGCCTCATTTCGCCAATTGAAATAATTGGAGACCAGAGGCCGGCTCCGGCAGAGAAACCTCTTCGCATTGCGGTGGCTCCCATCGAGGATCTTTCGGGACAGTCAGAAACCTATTTCGCCGCGGGATTGACCGAGGATATGATCTCCGCGCTCTCGCGTATCGATCCGGGACGGCTGCGCGTGACCGCAGTTCCCAAACTTGAGGGCGGCGACGCGACGGTCGAGCATCTGGGCCGGCTGCAGCGCGAGCTGAATCTGGATTACCTGTTGCGCGGCTCAGTGCGGCGGTCGGGCGACAGGTTACGCATCAGCGCGCAGTTACACGATCTCGGCGACAAATGCGTGCTTTGGTCGGACACGTTCGATCGCAAGACGGGCGACCTGCTGGCCGTGCAAGAGGAAGTGACGCAGCGGGTGAGTAAGAGCCTGGCGCTGGAACTGTTTCCGAGCGCCACGGTTGGGTCGCGGCGGTATTCGCGGTCTTCTGCAGCTTATGACGCCTACCTCAAAGGCCGCTTCTTCTGGCACAAGATGACGACGGAAGCGATCGGGCGGAGCATGGCGTACTTCAACGAAGCATTATCCCTTGACTCCGGCTTTGCGCCAGCATACGCCGGACTCGCCGACTGCTACGCCCAGATGGGATCGGTACGCGTGGGGCAGATGAAGCCGCTGGAGGCCCTGACGCAGGCACACTCGCATCTGCAACGGGCCTTGGATCTGGATGAAACGCTTGCCGAGGCGCACTGCACGCTGGGGTTGATCAAGAGCTGGTATGACTGGGATTGGAAGGGCGCGGGGCGGGAGTTTCAGGCGGCTCTGGCGCTCGATCCGAGCCAAATTACCGCACTGATCTGGCAATCGCTGTATTTATCTGCAGTGGGGAAGCCTCAGGAGGCGATTGGTTCCATGCGGCGCGCGAGAGAGATTGAGCCGCTATCGACAAGCGTGAATCTTTACCTGGGAGTTGCGCTCGCCCATGCCGGGCAGCACGATCTTGCGCTACGGCAATTGCAGCAGAGCGTGGAGCTGGAACCCGGCTATTACCGGCCGTATTTTTTTCAAGGCCGCAATCTGGCGTGGCTCGGACGATATGACGAGGCCATTGAAGCCTTCGAGAAGGCGCTTTCGCTTACGCCGGACAACATTGAGGCTTTGGCCTTTTTGGGAGCAGCGCTGGCGGCCAAGGGCGAGCGTCAGCGTGCTCTCAACGTCGTAAAAAAGGTGAGAGTGATAGGAGAGAAAACCGAGCCAGCCGTGTTGATCGCCGTGATCTACGCAAAGCTCGGGCTCGCTGCGGAGATGTACGAGTCGCTGGACCGGGCGGTGGCGGTGAAATCTACTCCCATCTACATCGCGACTCTGTGCGACGAGTTCCGTCCTTACTGGACTGAGGCGCGTTATCACGGTTTTCTCGCGTCGATCGGGTTGTCGCACTTGGCGCGCAACTAGGCGTCCGGGACGATGTTCTGGTTGAAGCGGAAGAAGTTGTCGGGGTCGTATTTTTGTTTGAGGGCGGCGAGGCGAGCGTAGTTTGCCCCGTAGGAAGCTTTGACAGCCGAAGACCCCTCTTCTCCCAAATAATTCACGTAAGCATCGGAAGCTCCGAACGCGTTCAGGGCTGAAGCGAAGCTCTGTGCCCAGGTGATGCATTTCTCGGCCATCGATGGATCGGTCCACGCAGGCATGATGTTGATGCTGTAGTGCACGCGCCTGAGGCCAAAGGCGGTCTGCTCGACGGGCACGCGGCTGGCAGCGCCATGCATATGCTCAAGGACCACCTGCGTTTGTTCGCTGGGCATCTGCTCTGTGTGATCGAGGATGACGCGGAGCGCGTCGTCGGTGAGTTCGCGAAGAAAGGGGCACTTGAAGTAGTAGTGCGCGCCCGCCGGAGCCGTGAAGTCGAGCATGCATTGAAGCTCGGTGTATTTCTTTTCGCCAACCATGTCGGCGGCGGGCGGTGCGGCGAGATAGAACTGCTTGCACGCTGCCGCGCGGTCGGGGTTCGATCCACTGTGGCAGAGTGCGATTGCCGCCATGGGATGGCCATGGCCGGTGAGGAGCGCGGCATATGCGGTGAGCTCATCGGGCGCGTGCGAAGTGAGGTCCCGATACTGCCGGAGCAGGTCAAAGGCTACCGGGCGCGGATATAAAACAATGCCGCCGTGGATGGAAGCGAGCTCGTGCAGGCGAAATTCGAGCGCGGTGACGATTCCGAAGTTGCCGCCGCCGCCGCGGATGGCCCAGAAGAGGTCTTCGTTCTGTGAGGCGCTGACGGAAAGGTGATTGCCGTCCCCGTTCACGAGATCCGCGGAGACGACGTTGTCGCAACTGAGGCCGTGCTTGCCCATGAGCCAGCCAATTCCACCACCGAGCGTTAAGCCGCAGACACCGGTGGACGAAATGACGCCGCCGGTGGCGGCGAGGGAAAACGTCTCACATTCGCGATCGAATTCTCCCCAGGTGGCGCCTCCCTGTGCAAGCGCAGTTTTACGGCTCGGATTGACCTGGACCTCTCGCATCAGGGAGAGGTCGATCATGATGACGCCGTCGGCGACGGACTTTCCGGCAACGCTGTGGCCGCCGCCGCGGACTGAGGCGGCGAGGCCGTGTTCGCGCGCGAATCGAACAGCTTGCATCACATCGGCGATGCCGGTTGGGCGCACAATTACGGACGGCTTGCGGTCGATCATGCCATTCCAGATCTTGCGCGCAGTGGCGTAGTCCGGGTCATTCGGCGTGAGGATCGGGCAGTTGAGGGCTCGGCGCAGCCCGGCAAGTTGGTCAGTTGAGAGGCCTTCCATGTGCTCTTTCATGTTGGAGAGATTACCAAATGGCGGGGTAAATCGAGATGAGTTTTGGATGAGTTGAATGAGGCGCTGAACTCAGGCGCAACTCATCTCCGCCTCATTGAGTCCGGGGCGAAGGTTGGGCAGACTCCTTTCATCACACGGCGCGAACGGGACGAGGCGCCGAATCGATGAGGAGAAAGTCACATGAAAAGGACAATCGCAGCGATCATCGGGTTGGCTCTGCTCACAGCGCTCTCAGCCTCCGCCCAAACCATGACGACCAATCAGTTCAAGGTGGCGTTCGCCTTTATGGCGGGAGACAAGACCCTGCCTGCAGGTGAATATCGTGTCCAAGTCAATCTCGGTACGAGGATGGTTACCCTGTTCGGCCCCGCTGGCCCTGTGGCATCCATGATGTCTATGGACGGGGCCGATGGGAATAAAGTCGACGGTTTGCAATTCCAGCAATTCGGCGACACCTGGGTCCTGCAGCAAGTCAAGGTCCAGGGTTACGCGCAGAAGCTGTTCCCCAGCAAGTTCGAAAAGGAGCTGGCCAAACTCAATCCCCCAGGCCGGCAAACGCTCATTGCATCGAGCACGCCTGCTCGTTAAATCTGCAGCCCGATTCACATAATGCAGGACTTCCTTTGAAGCATCTCCAAGACCATTACCCCTGGATCGGCGCGGGCTTTCAAGGCGCGCTGCATCTTCAACACTTCACCGCTTTAACAACCGGCGCTGCTGAGCAAGCATGCGCCAATCCCCAAGGAGGAACAACAATGACAAGCAAATGGATGCTCACAATTGCAGCATCGATCTTTGGGCTCGCACTCGCGTGCGTCCCCAACGCTCAAGCCGCCTGTGGAAGTGTCGCATTGCCGCAGGCTCAGCACAGTAGTCTTCAGCTCCAGTTCGGGTCTGCACGCCTGGTGCGGGCGTCGCTCGCCGGCGAGGACGGCGACTTCGACCGCGACGGCGCCTCGATCGTCGGTATGTGGCACGTGACCTTCACATCACATGGTTCGGACAGCGACTTACCCGAAGGAGCACCGGTAGACAACGCCCTCGTTGTCTGGCATGGCGACAACACCGAGATCATGAATTCCGATCGGCCCCCGCAGGACGGGAATTTCTGCATGGGCGTCTGGCAACAAACGGGGAGATACACGTACAAGCTGAATCACTTCGCATGGTTCAGCAACGTATACGATCCGACCAATCCGTTGAGCTGGAGCGAAATCGGGCCTGCGCAGGGTCCTACCCACATCGTCGAGGTGATCACTCTGAGCCCGGATGGCAACCACTACTCGGGCACATTCACGCTGGATGCATACGATACCTCGGGCAACGCAGGAATTCACATTGTAGGTGTGCTCAGCGGAACCCGCATTACCATGGACACAACGGTGCCTGGTCTGCTCTAAAAGAAGGCCTGTCATCCCGGTTCATCTTCGTCAGGGCGGCGAGCTGGAGCTTCGCCGCCCTGGAATCGAACCAGCAATCCCTATTAGCTGGGTGCCCGCCCTCGGCGCGTCTTTGTCCTTGCACCTGGTCTGGGGTATCCGAAATCCCTCGTCCTCATCTAAAATTCGGCACAAGACGCGTCAAAATGTGGCTCAAAACCGCGTTCTAGAGGTCAAATAATTGCATTTAATTGCAAATAATTGCTCTTTCGGGTAATTATTGGGTGCGCTTTGCTCTAATTCGTAACCTCAGGTGGTTACAAATCGAATAAAACGGAACCTGGGAAGGTTATTGCGTCGTAAAATCGCAACCTCCGGTGGTTACATTTTGGCCCCAAATGTAACCACTTAAGCAAACGTTTCACGTGTGCAAGGCACCACTCAAGCGAACATTTCTTCTCATTCCAAAGGGCTTCCCTCCCCCTCGGACAGAAACACACGCGTCGCGAACTTTTCGCACCCCCAAATCGTGCGGAATTCAGGCCCAAGCGCCACCTCACCGCGACGCCACAGCCAACCGCGCTTCGGCGGACTTGGGCGTGAGGTTCCACATGAACGACATAAGCCCAATGCCCACGAGCACCGAGATGAGGATCCCGTAGAGCGCGGCGTTCCAGCCGTAGTGCTGCGCCAGCGCGCCGATTCCCTTGGACTCGGCCACGCGCCCGAGCGATCCGAGAATGGAAAGCAGGCCGTTGGCGGTGCTGATTGCTTTTTTCGAAGTGACGTCGAGCGCGCAGATTCCCAGCAGCATTTGCGCCGGATAGACAAAGAATCCGATGACGCCGAAGAGCGCGAGGTCGAGCCATAGCTGGTTGTTGGGGCTGTACAAAATGCCGATGAAGGCGAGAAACGCGGGGATCATGCACAACACGCAGATCATGCCGCGGCGTCCGCCGATCCTGTCGGACAGCCAGCCGGCGAGCACCGTTGAGAGCATGGCGGAGAACTCGAGCGTGAAGGTGCCGATGCCGCCCTGGCCGATGCTGGCGTGCTTGACCTCTTTCAGGAACGTCGGCCCCCAATCGAGCATTGCGTAGCGCGCGATGTAGACGAAGAAGTTGGCGCCGGCAATGAGCCAGAGATAACGATTCTTGAGGATGTAGTCGACGAAGAGCTCGCGCGTGCCCAGCTCCTTTTCGCCGTCGCCGCTGCCGCCGTCGGGATAGTCGTCGCGGTATTCCTCGATTGAGGGGAGGCCTTCGGACTGCGGCGTGTCGCGCAGGCGCACCATCAGGTAGATGGCGCAGATCGTCGCGAGAATTCCCGGCACATAGAATGCCGACCTCCAGCCGAGCAGTTCCGCGGAGTAGGCCGCGATGATGCCGATGAGGCCACCGCCGGCGTTCTGCGCAAGGTTCCAGAAGCCGAAGACGGTGCCGCGCTCGCGAATGCTGTACCAGTGGCTGAGCGAGCGACCGCACGGCGCCCAGCCCATGCTTTGCGCCAGGCCGTTCATGGCCCACAGTGCCAGGTGCGCCGGGTAACTGGAGGCTGCGGAGAATGCGAAGTTGCAGGCGGCGGTGAGCAGCAGGCCAAGCGGCATGAAGTAGCGCGGATTGCTGCGGTCAGAGAGCGAGCCCATGAAGAAGCGGCCAAGGCCGTAAACGGCGACCATGACGGCCAGCATGTCGCCGATTTGATCTTTGCTGTAATGGAGCGCCTGGCCCATCTCTCTCGAAACGACGGGAAGGTTGTTACGGACCAGGTAGAAGGTGGCATAGCCGATAAATGTGGCTTCAAGGATGCGCCAGCGAAAGCGGGGATAGGATTTCTGAATGTGTGGCTGGGAAACGCGAGCAATATGTGGAGCGGGCCGGAGGAAACCGAGAATCGAGCTCATTTAGGACCCCGTGGAACCGAATGCATTGGCAAAGTGGTTGCATTGTTGAGCATTCGACGACGCGCACTAATGTCCGTCTGGCGCCGCGACCGGAACGGCATGCGAGATTGGTTCCATGCCGAGCTTTCTGCGCCACTCCTCCAGGATGATTGCGGTGCTGCGCATGCCGACGCGGCTCACGCCGATGGCGCGGATCTTGAGCAGCGTATCCAGATCGTGGACGCCGCCTGCCGCCTTGATCTGCACGTGCGGCGGCGAGTGTTTGCGCATCAGTTCGAGATCGGGGATGGTGGCTCCGCCGGGCGCATAGCCGGTGGAAGTCTTCACCCAGTCCACTCCGATTTCGGCGCAAACATCGCACAGGCGAATCTTGTTGGCATCGGTGAGATAGGCATTCTCGAAGATCACCTTGATGCGGGCGCCGCCGGCGTGCGTGGCCTCAGTCAGCGCCAGCAGCTCGTCGCGCACGTAGTGCCAGTCTCCGCTGCGAACCTTGCTGATGTTCACCACAGCATCGAGTTCGTGGCCGCCGTCCCTGATGGCCTGGCGCGCCTCGGCAAGCTTGATTGCCGTGGTGTTGACGCCATGCGGAAAGCCGATGGTGGTGGTGGCGAGGACGGACGAACCCGCCAGCAGCTCGACGCCGCGCGGCAGATAGTAGGGGACGATGCAGATGCTCGCTACGTCGTAGCGAACCGCCAGATCGCATCCCTCTTCGAGTTCGCGATCGGTGAGCGTGGGGTTCAGGAGGGAGTGATCGATCATCTTGGCAACGGCCAAATAGTCACTCTGAGTGTCCACAGATCTTCTCCAAGTGTTCCGTTCCGCCGCATCCCGATGATCTGCACCTGCCATAAGTTGGGGCGCTGCGGTTCAGCAGCTTCCCAGACCCTGGTTGAGCCGAATCGGAACCGATTGCATGGTGGGGAACATGCCGGCTCAACTTCATGGCCCGGACAGCCACAGAATTCACATCCCGCTCGAAGGCAGATTGCTTTGGCGGCAATTATGAAGCAACATACGCCCCCGGATGCGCGCAAAGCAAGTGATTTATGAGCGTGGAATTGATGGGGTTGAACGGCGCTGGCCAGCTTTCGTCCGGAGATGATTTCGGGGCCACATCCCAGTTTCCTTGTTCCCTTGCTCTCTTGGTCCCCTGGTCCCTGCTTTTTTTGACCCTCCCGCAATCGCGCCGAGAATCAGTAGCGGCTCTTTTCCCGTTGCCACTTCCTGGGGCAGCGGCTTGTCGGGCGATTCCAGCGACCAGTCTTCTTCGCAGGCAAAGAAGCGCAAAAACGCGCGGCGCTGGCCGGTGCCGTAGTCGCGAATGGTGCCGCGCAGCATGGGATAACGGGCTTCGAGCGCGTCGAGCACCGAACGCAGGGTGACCGGCGCGGTCACTTCGAGGTGTACATCGCCCTCAATGTGCGCCAGGTTGCGCAGGTGATACGGCAGGGCGACGCGAATTGTGACCGTGCCTGCGCCGCCGCTGCCAGCCGGGGATGTGGCGTCCGTCATTGCAGCGTCTGTACCTCGACCGAGAGCACTGCCGGAAGGTCGTGCACAATCGGCGACCAGTTATCTCCGGCATCGGCCGAAGCGTAAACCTGGCCACCGGTGGTGCCGAAGTAGACGCCGCAGTTGTCAAGCGTATCGACTGCCATGGCGTCGCGCAGCACATTCACATAGCAATCGCGCTCGGGGAGTCCCTTTCCCAGGGCCTCCCACTCGTTGCCGCCCTTTCGGCTGCGATAAACGCGCAGCTTTCCTTCCAGGGGAAAATGCTCGGAGTCGCTCTTGATGGGCACCACGTAAACCGTCTCCGGTTCGTGCGCGTGCACATCGATAACGAATCCGAAGTCGGTGGGAAGGTTGCCGCTGACCTCATGCCAGTTTTCGCCGGCGTCGTCAGAGCGCATCACGTCCCAGTGCTTCTGCATGAACAGCACATCGGGGCGCGAGGGATGCATGGCCACGTGATGCACGCAGTGACCGACTTCTGCGTCCTGGTCAGGCATGTAAGGCGAACGGAGGCCTTTGTTGATCGGCTTCCACGTCGCGCCGCCGTCGTCGGTGCGGAACGTTCCCGCGGCAGAGATAGCGATGTAAATCCGCTTGGGATTGCCGGGATCGAGGATGATGGTGTGCAGACCCATGCCGCCCGCGCCCGGCGCCCACTGCGGGCCGGAACCGTGGCCGCGCAACCCTGAAAGCTCCTGCCAGCTCTCTCCGCCGTCGGTGGAGCGGAACAGCGCAGCATCTTCAACGCCGGCGTTCACAGTGTTGGGATCGGTGAGCGAGGGCTCGATGTGCCACACGCGCTTGAACTCCCACGGATGCTGCGTGCCGTCGTACCACTGGTGCGTGGCGAGCGGCTTGCCTGTTTCGCTGGACGTGTCGTAGAGGAACCGGTTCGGCGCCTTGTCGGGGAAGGAGGGCATGTTGGGTTCACCGGGCTTGAGGCCCGGTTGATGCCAGGTCTTGCCGCCGTCGTCTGAGCGCTGGATCAACTGCCCAAACCACCCGCTTGTCTGCGAGACATAGATCCGGTTGGGGTCGACCGGCGAGCCTTTCATGTGGTAGATTTCCCAGCCGGCAAAGAACGGGCCGTCGACCTTCCAGTCTTTGCGCTTGCCGTCTGCGCTCAGGACAAATGCACCTTTCTTTGTCCCCACAAGCACACGTACCTTGCTCATCTTGACCTCCTGCCTTATCCGCCGATTCTCGGCTCGTTGGCGCGCATCGGCCTGTCCGGGCCGGGTTTGAGGAGCGCCGCTCTGAAGATTTTTCCCGATTTCCCTTGCAAAGTGCAAGCGAATTCACTTCCCAGGCACTAACGCATTGAATAACACCGATTTGCTATTGAAATTCTGGAGTCGGACAGCGAAAATTGGGTCGCCTCACATTTCAATTCACTGTCCCCGGGGCAAGTTGACCCAATCATGGAGGAAGCAACTGCCCTGTTCACCCTCTCTCCGGTCAGGCAGGCCTAAGACAATGATCCGGCATCATTCGACGAAATTTCATCTGTACTTTCCGCTGGCGGCGGTTGTGCTCGCTGCAGGAGTGGCTTGCGCTCAGATACCCGACCGCCTCACGAGCGCAATTGACCCCGAACAGACACAGGTGTTGAAGAACCATCATCCCCTTTGGGCGGCGCCCGCCAATGACGCCGGCGCATTGCCGGTCGGCTCTCCGCTAGAGGGCCTCACGCTGGTCCTGGTCCGCTCGCCGCAGCAGGAAGCTGCGTTTGACGAACTGCTCAGGGAGCAGCAGGACCCCACATCGCCCAACTATCACAAGTGGCTCACTCCCGCCGAGATCGGCGATCAGTTCGGCCTCTCTGACAGCGACATGGCCACCATCACCGGCTGGCTACAGTCGCAGAGCCTGCGCGTGAACTGGGTATCGTCCAGCCGCATCTTCATCGGATTCTCAGGCACCGCTGCGGATGTGGGCCGCGCCTTCGGAACGGAATTCCACACCTACAACGTCCACGGCGAGCAACGCATTTCTGTTGCGTCTGATCCGCAAATTCCCGCGGCGCTCGCGCCGGTCATCAAGTCAGTTCGCGGACTTTATACGATCAACGACCGGCCGTTTCATCGCATCACACCCGCCGAGACGAGCACGCCGGAATTGACTGTTTCGAACAACGGCACGCTATCCCATTACCTGGCGCCGGCCGATTTCGCGACGATCTACGACGTACCGGCAAGCCTGACCGGTGCCGGAACCACGATCGGCATCGTGGCCGAGGCAAGAACAAATTCAGCCGATTTCAACAACTTCAAGAGCCTTACCGGATCCTCTTTCAACAACCCTACTGAAGTGGTTCCCACCGCGTTTGGCGGGGTCGATCCCGGACCCGCTTACACGTCGACAAGGTGCGGCTCGTGTAGTTTGCTCGACGACCAGGGTGAGGCGACGCTCGACGTGCAGCGTGCCGGCAGCGTGGCCCCCGGCGCTAGCCTTCTGCTCGTTGTCGCCAGTGCGGCTAGCACCCCCTACGGCGGAATCGGCGATGACGCGCAATATCTCGTACAAACCTCGCCAGTCCCGGCGCAGGTGATTTCGATCAGCTTCGGCTTGTGCGAACAGGAGGCCGGCACATCAGGAGTGGACTTCTGGGACACTCTCTTTCAGCAGGCCGCGGGCGAGGGAATCTCGGTTTTTGTGTCGTCGGGCGATTCCGGCGCTTCGGGTTGCGATAACGCCTTTACGACGCCGCCGGCAAGCCCCATGCCGAACAGTCCGAATTACATTTGCTCGTCGAGCTACGCCACTTGCGTTGGTGGAACGGAGTTCAACGATACGAGTAATCCATCGGCCTATTGGAATTCCACCAACGGAACCGGTTTTTCTTCGGCGTTGAGCTACATTCCCGAAGGCGCCTGGAATGAGCCCGGTACTGCTTCCAATCCGGAAGTCGCTGCCACAGGCGGTGGCGCCAGCGCCATCATTATCACCCCTTCCTGGCAGACCGGCACGGGTGTACCCCCACCCTCAGGCCGTTACACGCCCGACGTCTCCTTTTCTGCTGCTGGACACGACGCCTATTTCGGTTGTTTTGCAGCGGGCAGCGGAAGCTGCTCGGGCAGTGGAACTCCTTTTCTTGGCTTCTTAGGCACCTCTGCCGCCGCTCCCGGCATGGCAGGCGTAGCCGCCCTGCTTGACCAGAAGACCGGATCCGCCGCGGGAAACATCAATCCAGAGCTTTATAGCCTCGCGGCCAGCGCGCCCACCGCATTTCACCAGGTATCGATTGCATCGAGCGGCGTTTCGAATTGCAGCACAGCGACGCCCAGCATGTGCAACAACAGCATTCCCGGACCCACCAGCCAGGCCGGTGGCCAGGCCGGCTACCAGTTGGGCGCGACCGGCGGTTACAGCGAAGTGACCGGACTGGGATCGCTTGATGTGAGCCAGTTCATCAACGGTTACACGAATACAGGCCAGTCGGGAATCGTTCCAACCGTGACAGTCAGCGCGCCCCCATCCATCACGGTGGCGGAGTCCGCTTCGGTCAAAGTCACGGTCACAGGAAGCTTTGGGCCTCCAACCGGCACGGTGACGCTCACAAGCGGTTCCTTTATGTCGGCAGCGACCACACTCAGTAATGCCGGGGCAAGCAGCGAAAGCGCATTCGTCATTATTCCCAGCAACGTACTCGCGGTTGGGACCGACACCCTCACCGTAACTTACACGTCGAATTCCTCGACCTACTCCGGTGCTTCGGGATCCACAACCATGGTTGTGACCTCGGCACTGCCCACGCCCACCATCACATGGGCCACGCCGGCGCCGATCGTCTATGGCACGCCGTTGAGCGCCGCGCAGCTCGACGCCACCGCCAGCGTTCCCGGCACCTTCGTCTATTCTCCGGCGGCGGGCGCAATATTAACAGCCGGAGTGCAGTCGCTTGCGGCAAGCTTCACGCCTAACGACACGACCGATTACAGTGATGCAAACGCAACCGTCTCATTGACAGTCAACAAGGCTGTGCCAGTTTTGACCTGGGCCACGCCGGCGGCCGTCCCTGCTGGAGCCGTGCTGGGGGCGACGCAATTAAACGCCACCGCCAATGTGCCCGGGATCTTTACCTACACTCCGGCGTCGGGAACGCTCATGTCGACACCCGGAAACTTCCAACTCTCAGTGACGTTTGCCCCCACGGACACCACCGACTACACGATCGCTTCGGATTCGGTAACACTTTCAGTGACGGCCGTTACGAGCGCGCCGACAGTCACGACGGGCGGAGCCACGACCATCACGGGCGCCACAGCCACGCTAGGCGGCCAGGCGACCCCAAATGGCGCCGACACGAATGTCTCGTTTCTTTACGGAACGAGCAGCACGCTGAGCGGGGCCACTCAAACAACAGCGCAGGACATTGGGGCCGGATACCTGGGAGTGGCGTTCACATCAGGCGCTACCGGCTTGAGTCCCAACACGACCTATTATTTCCAGGCCGTGGCACAGAACAGCTTTGGCACGACGAAGGGAAGCATCCAGAGCTTCACCACCGCCGGGGCGCCAACATTCACATTGAATGGCGGCAGCGTGACGGTGGCGAAGGGGGCCAGCTCGGGCAACACGGCAACCGTTACTGTCGCGCCTTCGGGCGGGTTTACGGGGACGGTTGCTTTGAGCGCGATCGTGACCAACAGCCCGTCAGGTGCGCAGAATCCTCCTACATTCACCTGGAGTCCTTCGAACCAGGTCTCGCTGACAGGAACGGGGAACGGAACGGCCACGTTGGTCATCACCACAACACCCGCGACCGCTGCTGCGAATGAGCCGCCGGTGAATCCGCGCGGCCGCTTGTACTCGGCGGGAGGCACGGCGCTTGCCTGCATTGCGTTCTTCTGGATTCCTATACGCCGCCGCGCCTGGCGCAGGCTGCTCGGCATGGTGGTTCTGTGTGTTGCGCTCACGTTCGGTGCAATCTCTTGCGGGGGGAACAGCAAAACAGGAACCGGCGGAACCGGCAACCCCGGAACGACGAGCGGCAGCTACACGATTACTGTCACGGGACTGTCGGGATCAACCAGCGCCACCTCAACGGTAAGCCTGACCGTGCAATAGACGGCGGAGAAACCGGGCGGGGATGCAAAACCAGTTGATCCAGTCGCTGATCTCGGACGATGGGACTACGGATTTGTCGGATTCGTCAGGGAGATCAGCCTCACCGGGCCCAGCAAACCCGACGGCAACAGCGGAGAATCCGCTTTGTAGGGCGTGAAGTCGGTGAAGGTGTACTTCTTCAAAGCCCATGGCTGTTGGTCGCCGATCATGCGGTTCACCCACAGATTCGTCACCTGGATGTCGATCTGATTGCCCCCCGGTTTGAGCGCGTCCGTCACATCAATCCTGAACGGAGTCTTCCACGCGATGCCAAGATCCTTGGCATTGATGGTAACGGCGACGATGTCGTTCACTTCGCCGAGGTCGAGCCACAACTGCGCGCCCGGCTTCAAAACGCTCTCGGGAATCTCGATGGACTTCGAGTAGGTCGCCGTTCCGGAGAAATACTTCACGCCGTCATTCGCGTTTGTGCTCCATGAAGTTAGCCGATCGAAGTGCGCGAAGTCAGGCGCGCCGCGACCGCTCACGAAACGAACATCCCAGTCCTGGTTGAGCGCATCATCAAGTTCCGTGATGCGAGTCTCGGCTGGCTTGGGAATCTGCCGGGACGTGGCCGCAGCCGCGTTGCGAAAGACGACGAAGGTTGTTCCGTAGGGATCGAGGTGCAACGGGATGGTAGTGCGGGCGTTTGCGATCTGGTAGGCAGCCGGTTGCGTTTCGCCGGTCGCTGCATCCCAAAGCTCCGCAGCTTTGCCATCCACGCGGAAAGTTGCGTTCACGTCTTCCGCGCGATCTTGGCGGTTATCGACGAAAAAAAGGTCTCCGTCACTGAGCTTGCGATGCAGAAACATCAGAGATGTGTCGGATTCGGGCCTGGTGTATTCGAAGTCCCGCTGGACACTAAGATCGGCCAGCACCTCGTTTGCGCTCATTCCCACATACACTCTTCCCTTGCCCACCTTGCGCTTGAATTTCGTCTGCGCCGACGCTTTGCCCCAAAGCTCGTCGGCGATACGTTGCAGTTCGGTTTCATCATCGCCGAGGCTGGGAGAGTCGGTGGGACGGTTGCCCACCAGGACCGCTCCGTCCCGAACCATGTCTGCGATTTTGCGCAGCACAGGCAGAGTCATGCGCTGGCTTCGCCCACCGAGATACAAAATGCGATAACTGGTGCCGCCGGGAGTGACGAGGCGCTCATCCTTCACCGCGAACTGATGCAGGATCACGTCGCTGTTCACGAAGTCGAAGGCATAACCGTCGGGCGCATCGTCGATCGGCTTCCATCCGAAGACCGCCGTCAGTGGGCCTTCTTCGCCATAGAAAAAAGCCACATCGGCGGCGTAGTGCCCCTGCTGCAGCAGGTAGGAGCAGCGCGCGAGATAAGTCACCCAAGGCTTGGCTTCATCAGCCCAGGTCTGATTGTGGTTGAACCAGAGTCCGTAGGGGCCGAGTGTGAGCCCCGGCGCCATGTCTGGCACGGGCTGATGCGCCGACTCGTGAATCTCAAAGCGATTCACTCCCAAAGCGAATTCGAGATCGGCGACCTTCTTGAGCGTGTTGGGCGAGAACGACCACGCCGGGCCGCGCGACGTCATCGACTCGGCGCCGACCAGGTTCTGTCCATAGATGTGCGCTACCGATGCGGCGCCACGCAAATCGGAGATGTAATCAAAATCCGGGCCGGGAAAACCTGCGTAGGTCCACATCGCGCCCATGGGCACATCGGTCTTGCTACGCATTTCCATGTCGTCGCCGAGCGAAGGGCGATGATATTCGAGCGCCTCGCCGTAATAGCGCAGCCCATGCGCGTGCAGACCGTCCGCGATCTCGCCGTAGTGATTCTCCGCGAGGAGTTGCGAAAGCGTGCGCCGAAAATCCCAAAGAAAGCGGTCTGTATCGGCGGTGCTCTTGATGATCACGCCTGTGAGTGCCGGCAGCCAGGGGCGCGGATCATATCCGCGGCGCTGTTTGAATTCGTCAAGGATGTGGTCGGTCCAGTTCTGCGGGCCAACTTCGATGCTGTCGGTAAGCAAGTACGAGATGCCATCCTTGCCCATCAAAGCGGGGCCGACAATATCTGAGTACATCTTCAAATACCCGTCGAGATAATTCTTCACATACTCACGATTCAGCTTGTCAACTTCGAGACCGGTTGCCTCTGCCGGGGCAGGGCCGTTCTCATGGCCGGTGAGCGAGTAACCGATGCGCAGAACCATCCAGTCGCCGGCCGGGGGCGTCCAATCGAGAGCGCCATCGGTCGACATTTTGCCGGTCAAATCGATTACGTCGTCCTGCGGCACGATGAACTGGGGCGCGACTTTGGGGTCGCCGAGATCGTAAAAGTTGCGCGCATTGGCAAAGCCGGCGCGCTTCTCCCATTCATTTATGCGCGCTCCGCTGGCAAGTACCAGTTCTGTGATGCGATGGCTGTGCTCAGGCACGCCCGCGGGCTGCGCCGGGAACACCACGCGAAAATAGCGCGCCGTGACCGCGTCAAACGAAGTCGTCGTCTGCACGAGGCTGGTGAAGGGAATGTCCGACACTTTGTGAAAGCTGACGTCGTCGTCGCTGGCTTCGAGCCGGGGCGGAATCGCTTTGCTCTCGTGGTCGAAAACGCTGATGGCATCGCCGAGGCTGGCCAGTGTCACCGCCTGAATCGTCTGCGGATGGCCGTAGTCGAACTGCACCCAACCTTCCCTGCCAGGCACGCTCGCGGGCAGATCAATGGCGACTGTATTCACATCGCCGTCGGAGAGTGCTGGCACACTCACAGCCCCGCCGCTCGAAGTCACCTGCGGATTCAACTCCGGCTGCGGCTTATCTCCGTCGGGGATCTTGTAGGCGATCACCGCCGCGTCGGCATAGAACTCGGGCGGCGTCACGATTTTTCCGTCGGGAGCACGACGCCCGGGCACTTGGAAATTCTGAAAAGTTCCATCAACCTGAGGCGGGTGCGGCAATTTGCCGTTGAATGGCTTGCCGCCTTCGACGCGCGTCGCAGTCGACACCATCTTTTTCATGCCTTGCGCCGCGGGCACCCAGGGACCACCGGTTTCGCTCCATCCCGGCGAGCTGGCAATGTCAACTTCCATACCCTTGCTGCGCGCAGTTGTAACGGCATAGTCGAATGCCCGCTTCCATTCCGGCGTCATGTAAATCAACCGGTGCGGAACCACCTGCGGCGTATTGATCGCGCCCTCGAAGATCGTCACGCCGCCCAGGCCGACGCGGTGCATCCAGTCAAGATCGAGCTTGATTCCCTGCTCGGATATGTTGCCGTTCATCCAGTGCCACCAGACGCGCGGGCGAGCGCCATTGGGAGGATCGAGAAAGCCGCGGAGTAATGGGTCCGCCTGCGAAGTTGAGTCTTGTTGGGGAGCGGTGGGAACCTGCGCGTGCGTGGAATAGCAGGTTGTGCAAGCAAGGCAAAGAAGCACAGTGAAAGATGACCAATAGAATTTCATGGGAACCCATCCGTCTTATGCGTTGAATCCGGAGTTCACTGAAAAGGAACCGCAGATCCTTCGGCTTCGTTTGGCCAGGAGCCGGGCCAATCTCCGTTCAGGATGACAGCGCATTCTTTTCAATCGACTTCATACTCATGCTAATCGCAGGTCTTTGAGGCGTTGAAAGTTTCTGTTCTCACGAATTTTTTTGAGGCGCCACCGTTGCGCGCGTCGATCCGGTGGAGATGCCTCCATCGACGAGCAGCGTCTGGCCCGTCACATAGCGACTTGCCTCCGACGCAAGAAAGACAACCGCGCCATCGAGATCGTGCGGCTGGCCGGGCCGTTTCGCAGGAATGCGGTCGACGAGGTACTCAACCCACTCCTGATTCTCATACAGCACCTTGGTCTGCTCGGTTTTGAACCAGCCGGGAGCTAGGCAATTCACCGTGACGCCGAACTTTCCCCAGTCGTCGGCGAGGCTCATGGTCAACTGGCGCACGCCGCCGCGGCTTGCGCCATAAGGCGCCAGGCCCGCATAACCGAAGACGCTGGTGACCGAACCGATGTTGATGATGCGGCCGTATTTCTTTGCGATCATTCCCCGCGCCACGGCCTGTGCGACAAAAAACGTTCCGCGCAAATTCGTTTCCAGAATCTGGTTCCAGTCGGACCATGTGACTTCGAGCGCCGGTTTGCGAATGTTGCATCCGGCGTTATTCACAAGGATATGGATTTGCCCGAATGCCGCCTCGGCGTCGGCCGCCATTTTTCTGATGCTCTGTTCGTCGCGGACATCCAGTTCGAGCGAAACCACGCGGCGTCCCAGCGCCCTGATCTCAGCCTCAAACGGCGCCAAGGTCTCGCGCTTGCGGCTCGTAATCACAAGATCGGCGCCGGCCTTGGCCAGCGCTCGCGCAAAGTACTGGCCCAGTCCGCGGCTTGTGCCGGTTACGATGGCTACCTGGCCGGTCAAATCGAAAAGAGTGCCGTTCATATTGTCCCCGGCGTCAGAATCACTTTCATCAGATTCGGTTCGCGCGCGTGCAGCCGCTCAAACCATCGCGGGCCTTCTTCGAGTGGCGCAACCGCGGTGATCAGCGGGCTCACCTGCATTTTGCCGGTTGCAATCAGCTCGATGGCTTGCGGATATTCGCCCGCGGACGCGCACGAGCCTTGCAGCCGGATCTGCCGTGTGACTACCTTTTGCAGAGGCAGCGTGACCTCCGGCTGAATATTTCCGATCAATGTCACGGTGCCACCTTTGCGCGTGCAGTCGATAGCCGCGGACACGGTCTCATTGCGGCCCACAGCTTCATATGTATGATCGACACCAAATCCGGCGGTCAATTCAAAGACTTTCGCCACTAGCTCAGCGCCGGAACAGTGTAAGGCTTCATCGGAGCCAACCTGCTTCGCAAGGTTCAGCCGCGTCGCATCCACGTCAGCGATCAGAACCCGCGAGCATCCTGCGGCACGCGCGGCCTGCAAGGTGAGCAGTCCGATCATGCCCGCGCCGAGCACCAGCGCTGTGTCGCCGGCATGCGCCTCGGACACGCGCACTGCGTGCAGCGCGACTGACGCTGCTTCAAGCATCGCCGCCTCAGTGAACGAAAGATTCGCCGGAAGATGATAGAGAATGCGCTGCGGCACGGCCACATATTCGGCAAATGCGCCGTGGCGCCGGTAGTCGCCGCAGGAAACGCCGATCACCTGCCGGTTGTCGCACAGGTTGACGAGGCCGCGCTTGCACCAGGCGCACGCACCGCAGTAGACGGTCGAGTCGAAAGTGACGCGGTCGCCGACGGCGTAGTCAGTCACGCTTTCGCCAATCGCGGCCACTGTTCCCGCAGCCTCATGACCCATCACGATGGGCGGAATGCGCCGGCCCGACGAGCCATCGTAGCCGTGGACATCGCTGCCGCAAATGCCGCAGGCCTCCACGCGCACCAGCACCTCGCCCAGGCCGGTGACGGGTGTCGGCAGTTCCGTGACTTCGAGATGGTTGTATTCCGAAAGAAGAAGAGATTTCATGATTTGATCGAGCGGAACTTGAATTCGGCGCTGGACTCCGGCTGCCGTGCGGATCTCCAAGTCCGCGCGTGGTTTCCGGCGGCGTGGACGCCGCAGTTACAGCCGGTCTCCCACCCCAGCGAACAAAAACGCCCGCCGGGGACCCCGGTCTGGAGACCGGCGCTACGAGATTACACGTCGCAAAGATCGACTGCCGCGCGAAGGCTTGTGAGCGGATCACGTAGCGGCACAAATTCGTGCGCCACATAATCTTTGAAGCCGGCGGCGGCAATCGCTCGCATGACTCCGTCCCATTGTACTTCCTGCGTATCATCGAGCTCGTGGCGGCCCGGGACGCCGCCCGTGTGGAAGTGGCCCATCCACTGGAAATTGCCGCGAATGGTCGCGATCAGATCGCCCTCCATGATCTGCATGTGGTAGATGTCGTAGAGCAGCTTCACGTTCGGCGAGTTCACTGCCTCCATCACGCGAACGCCCCACGCCGTGTGGTCGCACATGTAGTCGGGATGGTTCACCTTGCTGTTCAGCAGCTCCATGCAGATGTTGACGCCGTTGTCCTCGGCGATTTTTTTCACGCGATTCAACCCGGCGATGGTATTCTTTGCGCCTTCATCGCCACTCATCCCGCGCCGCACGCCCGAGAAGGTGATCACGTTTGGCACGCCTGTCTTTGCTGCAAGGGGAATATTGGTTCGGAAAGCCGCTTCGATCGCCGCGTGATTCTCAAGCCGGTTGAGCGCATCGGGAATCGTCCCTCCACCCGCCTGCCCCATGGTGCAGATCAGGCCATAGCGGCGTGGCACATCCCACTCCTCGACAGAGAGCAGATCGATCCCTTTGAGCCCGATCTTTGCTCCATAGGCGCAAAGCTGATCGAGCGGAATGTCTTTGTAGCACCACCGGCACGCCGCCTGGCGAATCCGGTTTTTGCGCGGCGGCACAACGTCTTCTGCGCCCGCGATCGACGGCAGGGAGGCGACGGCCGTCGCTGCCAGACCTGATTTGAGCGCGTCACGCCGGGTCCATCCGGTACGGTTCATTGCGATTTTCCGTCCTTTCAGGATCGTTTAGCGATGCACTCCCACTGTAATGCATGGGAGCAATTCCGCAAGGCTACCTGCGGTGTTCCCAGTCTCAAATTTGAGACCTTGGGGCACCAAAGCGTGTGCGGGCCGGCAGCCCGCGCTACAAATGCGCGAAAGAGATGATCAAATCAGAAGGTGAAGTTCAGAACGTGAAGGCGAGGCCCGCGCGCACGCCGCGCTGATCCTGTGCGAACAGGAGAAGCGAGCCGTCACTCAGGATGTAGGGGCGGTAGCCTTCGGCAAGCAGGTTCCTTATGTCGACGAGCGCCTCGAGGCCCCCCGCTCCGTCACGCGACACGTGAATGGGTTGGCTGAGATGCACGTTGAGGAACGGCTCAGAAGCATCCTGCGAAAAGGGAGCAACCGCGGTGATAGTGTCTTCGGGCTGCCAGGTGTAGCTCGCTTGCCAGCGCGTCTTTGTGCCCTCAATCGTGCCTGAAAGCGAGATGGCGTAGGTTTCAGCGCGATGCGGATGCGCCGAGGAGAGTACTTCGGCCAGAGACGCCGGGTGCGGCAATGCGGGCATGACCAGCGCGCTGCCGCTCGAATAGCTGACGCGGAGGCGATTCTCCCCCGCGATTCGATGTTCAACGCTGGCTTGCACGCCGCGGGATGAAAACGACGGTCCCGCCGCACGGATAAGATTGCTTGCCTGATCGAAGAGTACTGAAGCAGTGGCTGGCGAATCGCCCGCGGCAAACTGGTCCAGGGCCTCCATCACAGGATTCCTGAGATTGTCGGCGTATACCAGCACGGCCATTCCGGAAGCGTCGGTCTGCCGTTCCCACCCAATCTCCTGGTGAACACCATGTTCAATGGATAATGCGCCGTTCCGTTCTGCCAACGCCGGCTGCCAGACTCGGGCTTCCGATTGGTCCGGGGCCTGCGGCCGAATCATTGAGGCCATCCGGTAGTGAACATTCGTAAGGCCGCTGTGCCAGGCAATATTCGCAAAGGGCAGCATGGCGGTCGCGGTTGAGGAAGCCGGGCCGGCGAGGCGTCCCAACACTGCGGTCGAGCCTACGTCGGCCTCAACCGACTCACCAAAGTGCATCGTCTCCGAGCTCTCGATCACAGCCTCGTCCAGGCCCAGATTGCCTGAACCCGCCACCTGCGACTCAACGGAAACAGCGGCAACGGATTGCACAGAGCCGGCAAAGCCCAGATCCTGCCGGAATCCGAGCATCGACTCCATGTTGCCGTTGGTACCGGGGGCAAAATCGACGCGGGCCAGCAGTTCCTTGCTGCCGGCAGGCGTATCCTCCACCGTGGTTGAGAAGCGTTCGCCGCTCTCACCGAAGGTGCCTGCCTGGCCGGTAGCCATCAGCCTGGCCTTCAATTTCGGCTGTGTTCCAGGGCCCTCTGAAACTACGATGAGCGGCCCATCTTCAAGCATGCGCAAGAGCGGCCGGTTTTCCGCCGAATACAGCGTCCACTTCCAATCGTCTGATTGTGAGTTGCGCATGCGCGGCTGGGCCGGCAGCCACTGCAGAACTTCGTAGAGGGTGTTCAGCGTGAGATTGACGACGGTGACGCTGTGAACCCTGACATTCTCGCGGAGCGAAGGCAGGAACGAAGGTCCCATCGCTTTCAAGGAGTAGCGGCCGGGAGTTAGAGCTTTGATCAGGAAGCGGCCGGCGCTGTCGGTGTAAACGCTGGCGACGATCGTCAAGTCGGGGCGCAGCAGTTGGACTTCAGCGCCGATTTGCGGCACTCCGGCCGAGTCGCGCACAACTCCCGACACTGAGGCGGAAACCGCTCCAAAGGCTGGAGCAGCTCCAAACATGATCAGCACGGCCAAACCGGCGAGATAGCTACTGCATTTCATCGACACAGATTGGAGCCTCGCCGCGTCCCTGGCGTTTCTGCCGTAAGTCGCCCCCGCGCTGACCGCCGGATTCTCCCGCCCGGCTGGCTTTGGCACAGGGTTCCCTCTATTGCACGACAAAAGGTGCTGATTGCGCAATCTCTTGTTTTGAGATCGCATCATCTATTCTCACCGTCACCTTGTACCGGCCTGGCGACAGACCGGCAATATCCAGCGTCTTCTCAACCGTCAACTGGTCGCTGTGCGCACCTAAGTCTTTTGATGTCAATTCTTTCTGCAGAATTACCGTTCCTGAGGCATCGGCAATCTGATAGGTAACCGTCGCCGAGTTACTTTTGGTGGCTTCGTCGATGCCGAGGTTATAAAACTGGACCCAGAAGTTCAGGCCCTGGTTGCGGTTAAAGCTCACCGGCGTGGCCGGATTTTCAGCCACGCGTGGCCGCACGAATGTATTGCCGATAATGTACTCGTCTCCACCGATCTGTCGCGACGGAACCGTGTACATCTGATCAGCGAGGATCAGAGATGAGGCGCCCAGTTTTTCATCCTCGAAGAACGGGACGTTGAGAGCCCGGCCGTATATTCCGATGTGGTCCGGGTTATTCACGTCCTTGATGGCAATGTCGAGCCGATAGAGACCCGGCTGCAGCGGGAGCTCCTTCCAATAAACATGCTTGCCGTTACGAGCTTTCTCCAACAGCTCGGAGGGCTCTTCAATGTCCACCGTGTCCTCGAAGGTCTGCACCGTTTTGTGCATGATGGTTGTCACCCTGCCCAGGATGTTCACCACTCCTTTCGAGACGCCATCTTTCGTGTCGAACGTGACGTCGCTGTTTTTTATCTGGATGGTGATGGGCACCAGGTCCATGCTGTCGGTCACCTTCACGAAATCCGTGCGCACATCAAACGGGAACGGGGGCCCGCTGAGAAGTTTGTGCGTGGAGTTGAACTCGTCGAGGTCGGCATCAAGATCCTTGAACTGCTGAGGCGGCGGCGCGAACAGCTTGGCGGCCAGTTCGATCCGATCGAACTCCTTGCCTTGCTGCTCAGTTCCCATTGGCCCGTTGCCCAGGCTTTCAATGCCGCCGCCCTTGAACCGGTCGGTCTTGTCCTGGTGGTTCATTTCCTCATATTGCGTCAGCCCGGCGCCGGGGACATGCAGGAGAGCGTCCTTTTCACTGCGGTCGATGGTGAAATGGTAGTCGCCGCACATGCAGGTATCGACGAATTCGATGTCGATGTTCTCGCCGATACTCGGTAAATACCGGTAGTGCCAGACTTCAAACGGGAAGGTTGAGGTTTCGCCGCCGCCCTCATCCATGGGCCGCTCGTACATGCCGCCGGAAGGATGGGAATCGGTGCTGTCCGGCGCACCCCACATGATATAGATGCGCCCGCGATCGGTCTTCCATCCCGGCTTGCCCGCGGCATAGTGGTCGTTCGCATATTGAATGCGCCGATAGTGTTCTTCGCGGTACTCGTTTTCGGGAGAATCCGGATTGGGATTGCGGCGCTGCCAGAAGTTCTCAATAAAGGCTTCGCGCTCTTCGTCGTTGCTCAGGCTCATGAACGCTTTGCGTTCTTCGTCCGTAATAATGTAGGGCACTTCCTCGTTCAGCCATGTCTTGTAGGGGCCCTTCAATTCCTGCCGCAGTTCTTTTTGCTGCTTGTATCTTTCCTTGTCTGAAAGGGGCCGGTCGAGAGGGTTGGTGTCCTGATCCTGGCCGTTTTGTGCTTGCGCCTGCGTTTGGCCATCTGAGGCCGCGGCGCCATTGTTCTGCCTGGCCAAAAGGCTGGATGCGGGGATGAAAAGCAGGCCGGAACCTACAACAATGGTAAGAAAACGGCGGCTGTTGAACATCATTACCTTGGATTCTCCTGCAATCCCTTAATTCTACGGCTCCATTAAGAGCTGAGCAAGATTCCCCGCGCAGAGACTCACGTTTTGGACGCAATCCGGCCGCCAGGGTTATCAGTTAAGGCGCCGTTTCGATTGAGTTTTTATCGTTTCGGGAGCTTCCGGCAGGTGTTTGTCCGTCCGGGAAGCGGCCTTGCGCCCCGGCGGCTTGCATGGGCACCCCTTTCGCGCGAAGAATCGTGCGTCCGCGGGCAAAGAATCCTGTGTCGCAGCGGGAACCGTCCGGCGGACCTTCGCGTACACTGAATAGTAGCGACCTGAAAGATAAAGAAGCGGCTATGAAGAAGAAGATCATCCTGATATCCCTCTGCGTGCTGGCGGCTGCGGCTCTGGTAGCCTTTATGGTCCACCGGCAACAGGCTGGCTACACCAAGGTTCTGACAGCAAAGATTGTGCGCGAAGATCTATCCACGATCATCAGCGGCACCGGCCAGATCAAGCCAACGAACTATGTGAACGTTGGAGCAGAAACCACAGGCCGGCTCACCCACCTTTACGTTAAAGAGGGTGAGAAGGTGAAAAAGGGCCAGGTCGTGGCCACCATTGAGAACGTGCAGCAGCAGGCCAATGTGGCAGGCCAGGAAGCAGCTATCGCCGCCGCCAAGACCGACATTGCGTCTTACATTGCCGCGGAGAAAACCGCCCAGGCCAACGTGGAGCACGCGCAGGCGGACCTGGAGCAGAAAAAGCTGGACTGGGATCGCGCCCAGGCGCTTTACAAGGCCGGCATCATGGCCAAGCAGGACTACGACGCCAAGAAGGCAGCGTACGATCTCGACGTTGCCACTATGTCGCAGGCTGTCGCCGGCCTCAACCAGGCCAAGGCCCAGACCGATTCGGCTCGCGGCCACATGCACACGCAGGAAGCTGACCTCAAGGTCAATCAGGATCTGCTCAACCGCACCATCGCTGTCGCGCCTTTCGACGGCATAGTGACCAACGAGCCCATGCGCGAAGGCGAGACTGTCGTCCCGGGCATCCAAAATACCGAAGGCTCCACGCTCATGACGCTTGCGGACATGAGCGTCGTCACCGCCGAGGTCAAGGTGGACGAGACCGACATCGTCAACGTGCAGTTCGGCCAGTCGGCTGAGATCACCATCGACGCGCTGCCCAACAAGACATTCAAGGGCCATGTGACCCTGGTCGGCGACCAGGCGCTCTTGCGCTCCACGGGAGTCGCAACTTCGCAGTCCACCTCGGGAACCGAAGAAGCGAAGGACTTCAAGGTGGTGGTCACCCTGGACAATCCATCGGACGAGCTGCGCCCCGGACTATCGTGTACCGCCAAAATCACGACCGCGCACAAGTCGAACGTGCTCGCCCTGCCGATCCAGGCTCTCACCATGCACGATCCGGCGCTTGACGTTGCCAAGAGCAAAGGCGGCGTGCAAGCGGCGACCAATTCACCGAACCCAAAGTCCAATCCAGTGCAGGGAGTCTTCGTCGTTCAGAAGGATCCTCACGGGCGATTGCGCGCGAAATTCGTTCCCGTGACCACCGGCATCACCGGGGCGACGGACATTGAAGTGCTCTCCGGCCTGGGAGCGGGCGAGGAAGTGGTTGCCGGGCCCTATAAAACGTTGCGCGACCTCAAGGGCGGCGCGTTGCTCAAGAGAGACACGACGCAACCGGTCACCTTGACTACGAGTGGGTCTTCGTAAGGCCACGTCGGCTCAATATCGGCTGACGCCGGAAGTAATCGGCGGCCAGGCGGCGGCATAGGGCGAAACTTTGCAAAGGCAGGTCTCGAATGGCTTTGAACGGCATCGGCATCGAGGAGCTTCCGCAAACTCAGGTCGTCTCGGCAGACGAGGTGATCGTTGTCGACGATCTGTGGCGCACCTACGACATGGGCTCGGAGCAGCAAGTGCAGGCCCTGCGCGGCATTTCCCTGCGTATCCGCCACAACGAGTATGTGGCCATTATGGGGCCTTCGGGTTCGGGCAAGTCGACGCTGATGAATCTGATCGGCTGTCTCGATACACCTACGAAGGGACGCTACTGGCTCAACGGCCAGCTTGTGAGCGAACTCGACGATGATCAGCTGGCGCGCATTCGCAACAAGGAAATCGGCTTCGTCTTCCAGACCTTCAATCTCCTTGCCCGGGCCAGTTCGCTGCACAACGTCGAACTGCCCCTGATTTACAACGGCACCCCGGCCGCCGAGCGCCTGGCGCGTGCGCGGCAAACTCTCACCGACGTCGGGCTTGAATCGCGCATGATGCACAAGCCCAGTGAGCTCTCAGGCGGCCAGCGCCAGCGCGTAGCCGTCGCCCGTGCCCTGGTCAATCATCCGTCGATCATCCTCGCCGATGAGCCGACCGGCAATCTCGACTCCAAGACCGGCCAGGAGATCATGGCGCTCTTCGACCATCTGCACGCCCAAGGCAATACCATCGTGCTCGTGACGCACGAAGCTGATATCGCGCAGTTTGCGCATCGCGTTGTGCATATCCGCGACGGCCAGATCTTCTCTGACGAACCCTCCGCCCGCCACCGCTAATTGGTTTGTTCCTCGAGCACGCGCTTGCGGCATTTCTCCATCGGATCAATTTCCCAATCGCATACTTTTGTCGATGGCAACCCGTCACCGTTAACTTTCGGGACGCAAAGAATATCGCGCTACGAATCCGAAGAAAAAAAATTATCGTCGCAAAGCAAATCTTGCTCGAACATTCATCAAATCGCCTTGACAGCCAGAAAGTTTCAGCGCAGTATCTCCACAGAACGTTCGGGAACGGACGCAAGCGGTCAGGAAGATTGCAGAGCGCACGACGAACTCCATCCTGGCCAATCCTCTTACCCCGCAACCCATGATCGGTGGCGCACGGCCCCTTGAAGCCGGAAGATGAAGGATTCCTTCAAGGATGTGGATACACCGCTGTAGTGCCATCGCCGGTCGACATTGGCAGCCTGGACTTGAGAAGGTGTGCTGCTGACGCCGCGCACTCGTCGGGTTACCAGAATCTTTGCCGCCTCGGCTTTCGTCTCAGTGACGTTTGATTGCTTCGGGATTCATTGCCTGTTCGCACAGTTGCCTGGCGGGAATTTTTGTTAGCGGTTCGAGCAACTTAGGCCATGACAAGGCGCATCTTCTGCGAGTAAGCCAAGTAGTTGGCATGACCGGGCCCCTTGTTCCTCGCGGAATGTTCTCGTTGATTCGAGAGTTGCGACGCAGCCTTTGCCTTTATATGGTTCACGATGCCGGTCTCTAGAGACTGTTGGGGAAAAGCGGAGGAGATCGATGGTGGTCACATCTCAGTACAGCGGACACCGGGTGACGGGGCTATATGTGGGGGCCGATAATGTGCGGCGCCACTTCCCGAGGCACATCTCTGAAATTGAATTGCAACTCGATCATTTGCGCATTGAGTGCGAGTTGGGTCCGGACTTCTGGCAGGATCAGCCCGAGATTCATGATCCCAGGCTGTGCGTCTGGTTGGAGTCGAAGCAACGGAAAGAAATGGGGTGGCGCAGCCCCGTATCGCTTTCCATGATCCCGTCGGGACAGAATTCGTTCGTTCTTGGTCCCAGCACACTGAACTCATCGTCCAGAGCACGTCGCGCGCCGCAGCCGGTCGCTTCACGACGCGAGGCATACGGGCCGCAACCTGTGGGAGGCGCCGCAGCCTGAGGGGATTTGGCGCAGCGCTGCGAAGTTCGACCCAAAAATTCAATCGTGCGTGGCAATCCGGTTATGACCGGAGCTCAAAAAGGAGTTCTCCCCATGAGAAGCAACATCGAACCCGCCGATCTTGAGATGCGTGCTACCGATGCATTGAGGGCGGTGCTTGGGCAGGTTTCCGTCATCAAGTTGAAGGAGATGAGGCGCGAGGCCCACACCCATGGCCGGTGCGTTGAAATCCTCGCCGACATTGAAATCTTCGGCCGCACCCATCTGCTGGCTTGCGAGGTGAAGGCGCAAGGGGAACCGGCGCAAGTGCGCACGGCATTGCGCAACCTGCGGAACGATGTAGCCTCCATTGCGGGAAATGCGACACCAGTCATCATCGCTCCCTATCTCTCGCCCGAGGCGCAGCAGTTGTGCAAGGAACACGATGCCGGCTTTCTCGACCTTGAGGGCAACGCGCGCCTGACGCTCGGCGAGGTCTTCATCGGCATGCGCTCAATGCCGGGCCAGGGAGCGAATTCGGCCTCTGCACTAAGCGCGCGCCCTCCCCGCAGTTCCTCCCATCGGGCCGCAGCGCGAACTTTCGGAGGGGACCGAGTCGCGATTCCGCTGGGTGCGTGAATCCGTCCGGCTGGCCGGGGTCCGCCCGGTCAAAACTGCGCCCCGATTCAGATCTCCAGAATTACCGGCATGATCATTGGCCGGCGCCCGGTGCTCTTCTGGATCAGCCGCTTCAGTTCCACGCGCACGCGCTCGTTGACCATGCCGTAGTCTGACTTCTGCTCGGCGCTTAACCCATCCAGCGTCTTCAGGACCGTTTCGCGCGCCTGGTCGGTGATGTCGGCGCCGCCGAAGCCGCGCATCAGCACTTCCGGTTCGCGCTCCACCTTGCCCGTCTTTTTGTTGATGGCGAGCACGGCCAGCACCACGCCGTCTTCCGACAAGATGCGGCGGTCGCGGATAACCAGGTCCTCGACCACGTCAATGGATGAGCCGGAGTCGATCAGAATCCGTCCCGCCGTCACTTTGTCCTGCTTGCGCGCGTCGTCTTTGTCCAGGTCGAGCACGTCGCCATCTTCAAGAACTATGGCGTGATCCACAGCTCCGGTTTCCAACGCCACCTGTGCATGCCGCCGCAAATACCGGTAGTCGCCGTGGATGGGGACAAAGAATTTCGGCCTGACCAGGCTGATCAGCAGCCGCATTTCCTCCTGGCTGCCGTGCCCGCTAACGTGGATCAGTCCATGTTGCCCGTCGTCATAAATCACGTTGGCTTCGCGCCGGCTCAGGTGGTCGATGACCCTGAAGATTCCTTTTTCGTTCCCGGGAATGATCCTGGAGCTCAGCACCACGGTGTCGCCCGGCTCAACGCGCGCATGTTTGTGGTTGTCCACCGCGGCGCGGCTCAAAGCACTCATCGGCTCGCCCTGAGTTCCGCTGATCAGCACCATCATCTGTTCCGGAGCATAGTCGCGAATCTGGCCGGGGTTAATGATGAGCCCGGGAGGGACTTCGATGTACCCGAGATCCTGCGCGATCTCAGTGCTCTCGACCATGGAGCGTCCCACCACAGCCACCTTGCGCCCGTGCTTGCGCGCCAGCTCCATGGCTATGCGTATGCGATAGATCGACGACGAGAAGCAGCTGAAGAAAAGTTTCTTCTTCGTCTGGGTGAACACTTCATCGAGGCGCGGAATCACTGCGCGTTCACTGGGCGTGTAGCCTGGCCGCTCCACGTTGGTCGAGTCCTGCAGGAGGGCCAGCACACCCCGCTTGCCGTACTCGGCGAAGGTATGCAGGTCAAAAGCCTTGTCGTCGAGCGGCGAGAGATCGATCTTGAAGTCGCCGGTATGAATGATGACACCCACCGGCGTCTCAATTGCCAGCGCCACGCAGTCCACCAGCGAATGAGTTACGCGGATGGGCTCGATGGTGAAAGGGCCGATGGTGAACCTTGCCTTGGGTTCAATTTCGATCAGCTCGGTCTCATCGAGCAACTGGTGCTCTTCGAGCTTGTCTTCCACGTAAGCCAGCGTGAACTCGGTGCCGTAAACCGGAACCTTCAGCTCGTTCAGGATCCAGGGCAGCCCTCCGATGTGGTCCTCGTGGCCGTGCGTGAGCACGATGGCCCGAACGTGCTTCTTGTTTTCGATCAGGTAGGTGATGTCGGGCACCACAATGTCCACACCGAGCAGCTCGGTTTCGGGAAACATCAGGCCCGCGTCAATCACAATAATGTCATCTTCCCAGCGCACGGCCAGGCAGTTCATACCGAACTCGCCCAGCCCACCCAGGGGAATGATTTGCAGCTTTTTTGTTTGCATCGGTCAATCTCGATGCTACCACCAGCGGGTGTGCGCCGCAGTGCAGCGCTTGCCGCTGAGGAATTCCGCCGCAGCACGCAGGGGAACACATTTTCCCGACAGATGACAGCCTGCCTGTTGACGATTTTTTGGCCAACGATTTTGGGGAGGGCTATAGGGTTTCGGCGCATTGCGCCGCGCGAATGTGTGGCCTGCGACGGCGTCTAAGGAGGGTTGTTTAGAGGCGCAACGCGCCGTAAAAGCAGACTGCCATTAGAGCGGCGGCCATCTCAATGCCCAGCGCCATCAATGCGCCTCTTGCACACGAAAGGCCGGCTGCAGTCGATACATTACCCCGGCCGGAAATTTCGCTCGAGGGGAGTTCCGGCAACGGCCCGGAATAAATAGCCGCGAACCCCGAGAACACGATCGAAGGTTCTACATCGGAGTGAGTCAGAACGGGGGTAGCCATCTTCGCTCCTTTTCCAATCGATAGCGTTACGGGCAAGGGGTGCAGTTGGGCAGATGTTTGCGTGATTAACGCAGCATTTACAGTTCCAAAGGCGCCTTCGGGCTGAATCGATTGAGTATGAAAGAGTTATTAAAGAGCGGGCTCCGTGGTCGCGGGGCTCCGGAGCAGGTAATTTCTACACGAGACAGCAAGAAATACCCGCCGTGGCTGCCGACCAGGTGCCGCGACGACCCACACTTCGCTGGTGTACATTGGGTCCACATCGGCATAACTCGGAGTACATCGCATGAAATCCACGAGACGCCTGTTTCTGAAAACCTCTGTGTCCGGGGCCATCGCCGCCGGATTCCCGAGCATTGTGCCCAGTTCCGTCTTCGGCGCCACCGCGCCGTCGAACCGAATCAACATCGGCGCGATCGGCGTCGGCCGCATTTCGCGCGTCCATGACATGCCGGGAGTGCTGCAGTTTACGGGCGTTGCCGGCCGCGACAATCGCATCGTGGCTGTCTGCGATCTGAGCGCTGAGCGAGTGGAGCTCGGCAAGCAGTTCGTTGATGATGCCTACACAAAAAAGCTCGGCAAGCCCTACGCGGGCACGAAGGGCTACTCGGATTTCAGGGAACTTCTCGCCAGTAATGAAATCGATGCCGTCCTCATCTCGACTCCCGATCATCAACATGCAAGGCTGGCCGTTGCAGCGGTGGCTGCGGGCAAGGACGTCTACCTCCAGAAGCCTGCATCGCTCACCATCCGCGAGGGCCGCATGATGGCCGATCGCGTCAATGCGACTGACCGCATTTTGCAGGTCGGGTCGCAGCAGCGGTCGTGGAAGCAATTCGCGCGCGCCGTTGAACTGGTGCGCAATGGCCGCGTTGGAACGGTGCAGCGCGTGGAAATCGGCCTCCCCGGCGATCCATCCGGCGGCAATCCGCAGCCGATGCCGGTTCCCGAGGGATTCAACTACGACGCGTGGCTGGGCTCAACCCCCGAAGTGCCTTACACAGTTGATCGCGTGATGCCGCTAAAAGGCTTCGACCGGCCGGGCTGGTTGCGCATGGAGCAATTTGGAGCCGGAATGATTACTGGCTGGGGCGCGCATCATGTGGATACGGCGCATTGGGGCATGGATACGGAGCTCACCGGCCCAGTCGAAATCTGGGGCCAGGCGCAGTTCCCGAGCGAAGGCCTCTGGAATGTTCACGGGCCGTTCAAGACCTATGGCCGATATGCCAACGGAGCGGTGATGACCATCTCCGGCGATCTTGAAAACGGCATCAAGTGGATCGGTGACAAGGGATGGATCTTTGTCTGCAGGGATGGAATGACTTCGCCGACATCCACGGGAGCCCCGGCCGCTCCGATCATTCCACTCCGCGCCAGCGACCCGAAGATTCTTGATTCGGTGATTGGGCCTGCTGAGTATCACGTGTACACATCCGATGACCAGCACGGAAATTGGCTCGACTGCATTCATTCGCGCAAGGCGCCCGTGGCGCCGGCAGAGATTGGCCATCGCGCCTGCTCCACCTGCCTTCTGCACTGGATCGCCATGAAGACGCAGCATCACGTCAACTGGGATCCGAAGACAGAGATGATCGTGGGCGATGACATTGCCGCGAGTCTGCTCTCGCGTCATCAGAGGCATCCATTCGAGATCACCTGAAATGATGGTGCGGCACGCGAACTCAGGGTCGCAATACAGACTCCAGTAATTGCCGGCGGATCCGGCAGTCCACTGAATTCAATGCTGGTGGCGTTCGATCTCAAGATTACTTGCTTTTAATGAGCTATTTACCGTCGCGCCGCGAACGCGCCGGCGTACGTTTCGGCTCCTGTCTGCGACCACCTGGGCAGGGCTGGCGTCGGTCTTCCGCAAAGGCGAATGAGTGACTCCGTCCTGTCGGCGGTGCCTTCGCATCAGCTTCCCTTCCGCAGGCCGTAAATGCCCGGATTTAAAACGCCCGGGCCGCTTCCGCGGAGCCATATGCATCTCACTTCAGAAGGCAACCTTTGCGATGAGTTGATTGCATCCACAAAAGGCTACCGATCGAAGCGAACGACGCCTGAGGAGCAAACGCGCGGAATGTGAGCCCAAGGAGCGTCATTCGGCAAGTAAATCATGGGCGCGGTGTGAATGGCAGCGCAGCACCACCGACGGCGCGAGAAGCGCTTTCCCGGGTCCTGATTGACGGTTCGTTGAAAACAGCGCAATTCACCTTAACCCTTCCTGGAGGAAACACCGATGCAAACGATTGATAGACAACAATGCATTAAAGATTCGATTCGTCTCCGCGCGCATAGCGCCCCTGGACTACGCGCTGGGTGGGTGGCCGCGCTTTCTCTCTTCATCGTCTCTGCCGTCGCAGTGCACGCGCAGTTCCGGACTTCCATCCAGGGCACCGTCACCGATCCGCAAGGCGCCGTCATCCCGGATGCGACCCTTACGCTCGTTGATTTAGCCACCAACGAGACGGTGATTCACAAAAGCGATGCAACCGGTGTCTACAATTTCGACGCTCTCCCTGCAGACCACTTCACACTCAGGGTCGAGAGAGACGGGTTCAAGAAGAAGGTCCTTGACAACTTGCAGCTCATTCCGGAACAGCCGAACGCCGTGAACATTCAGTTGGAAATTGGCGGTGCTGCAGAGACGGTCACGGTCGATGCCTCCACGGTTTCTGCGCTGGACACGGAAACCGCGAACAACGGGCAAACCATCACAGATAACGAGATCCAGCATATGCCGGTCTTTGAACGCGATGCGACCAGCCTGATTCAATTGGCGCCTGGAACATTGGCTGACGGATCGCACCAGGGCAGCGGTAACGGATACCAGGCTCCGGGAACGCAGAGTGGAGCCTCTTCGGGCGGCGGCGGCAATCTGGGCAATACCAGCAGTATCTTTGCCACGGAAAATGGCCCATTAGCCAACACCAACGGCAACCAGTTTGAAAATAACGGCTACAACGTCGACGGCATCAGCACAGTGAGCGCCGTCTGGGGCGGATCGACGGTCATCACCCCGAGCGAGGACTCGATCGGCAAATCCAGATCGTGACCGACGACTACGACGCCGAGGACGGACGCTTCGCGGGCGCGATGACCAAGATCACTTCGAAGAGCGGTAGCAACGACATTCACGGCAGTCTGTTTGCTGAGATCAACCGCCCGGGGCTAAATGCGTACCAGCGCTGGAACGGCCCGCAATCGGTGGCGCCCGGCAAGCCGGCCGCGCGCGGTCTGCTCAGAGACACCGACCGCTACAACCAGTTCGGCGGCAGCGTGGGCGGTCCCATCTGGAAAAACAAGCTGTTTGCCTTTTTCAATTACGAAGGGCAGAGCGAGAACACCGCAGCGACCAGCACGGGATGGTATACCACCTCGGCGCTGGCTGGACTGGCGCCCTCGGGCAGCATCGCCGCTACGATTTTGGGATACAAAGGCGGCAACGTGATCGGCACGGTGATCAGCTCGGCGAACTGTTCCACCCTCGGACTGTCTTCAACCTATTGCGCGAACGTTGCGGGAGGCGTGAATATCGGTTCACCGCTCACCAGCGGCCTGGGCAAGCAGGACCTCGGCTATGTGAACAGCTCCTCTCCCGGCGTTGGGAATGGGCTCTCGACCACGCCTGACATTGCCGAATACACCATCAGCAATCCAACGACTACAGATTTCAAGCAGTTCAACGGGCGCCTGGATGCCGACGCAACCAGCAGAGACCACCTCAGCTTCGCGATTTACTGGGTGCCGGACTCGTTATCGTTCGTGAACGGCGGATACGGCTACGACGTCTTCCATCACTCGCAGGTGAACGATGCCTTCTCGCTCATCTGGAACCATACCTTCGGGCCGACTTTCCTGAACGAAGCGCGCGCCAACGCAGCAGGATGGCGCTATAACGAACTCACCAGCAACCCCCAGGCGCCCTTTGGCCTGCCGCAGGACTCTGTTACCACGATCGGCAACCAATCCCTCGGCAACATCAGCGTAGGCTCCCCGGGCGTTTACGACCAGTGGACCTACAGCTACAAGGATGTTGCCACCAAGGTGCTGCATACGCACACCATGAAGTTCGGCTTCGAGCTGACGCGGCTGTATTACCTGAACAATCCCATCGGCAAACCGAATTACACTTTCTACAACCTGTGGGACTTCATGAACGATGCTCCGGAGGCCGAAGGCGGTCCTTTCCAGGCGACCACGGGCATTCCCGGAGGTTACCGCAATGACAACCGCGAGGACATCCTGGGCATTTTCTACCAAGATGACTGGAAAGTCCGCCCCAGTCTGACCGTGACCGCGGGCCTGCGCTGGTCCTACTTCGGGCCTATGGACGACAAAGACAACCACATGGGTGTGCTCACCTTCGGCAGCGGCAGTGCCCTGTTGACGGCGATGACCCTCCGCACCGGCATCAATGCATGGACAGCGCAAAAGTTGAACTTCGGCCCGGAGATCGGCTTCAACTGGGCTCCGGATTCCTTCAAAAACAAGCTGGTGGTGCGCGGCGGCTTCGGGTTGAACTATAACGGCGAGCAGATTGCCAACGCCAACAACTACGATGGCAACCCTCCGGGAACGAGCAGCGTTCCCGGCTCCAGCAAGAGCCCCACGCAAATCAACCCGAATATCCTGTACGCAGTCTCGAGCAGTCCCACCAACATCTTCGGCTACCCGGCGAACAAGAGTGCGATCACCACGTTTAACTCCGCCGGTCTACCCACGGCGGGCGGCGCGAACCTCGGCGGCCTGCCCGGACACATGCCCACCCAATACGTGGAGCACTTCTCATTGGGTACGGAATACGATTTTGGCCACGCGATTGTTGCCAATCTCGGATACGAGGGCGGCCTGGGCCGTCACCTCATGTACAACTACGACGCCAACGGGCTCGGAGAGATCATGGGCGCTCCGCTGAATACCCTGGTCAACGGCGTGAACACCTTTGGCAGTAATGGCTGGTCAACCAATAACATGATGCTCGCCGGGCTCAAGCATCAGTTTTCGCATACCTTCTATGCGGAGGGGCAGTTCACCTGGGCGCACAGCATGGACACTAATTCCGGCCCATACTCGCGCGACCCCTATTTGTACAATCCTCGATACTCCTACGGACGATCCGCTTTCGACGTCAACCACACATTCAAGGTGTTTGGCACCTGGCAGCCGGTGATCTTCCACGGCAGCAATGCCTGGGCTGAAAAGCTCGTCGGCGGCTGGTCGCTGAGCGGCATCGCCACCTTCCACTCGGGCTTCGGATGGACCCCCTACTACCAGGCCCCGCACCAGTTTTATTGCAACAGCTGCAACTATGGGTACCCGCAACAGCGTCCCCAATATCTGGGCGGAGGCGGCAACAACACCAGCAACACCGCCTTCCAGAAGGGCAGCAACTTCACCAATCCGGGCACAATCAACACCGGCACAAACAACAATCTGTTCTCCGACAACTGCTTCAACATTCCGAACTTCAGCGCCGCCATCACCGACAACACCGGTCAGTCGAGCAACCTCTTCATCCCTGCGCCGGGAATCGACCGCAACGTCTTCCCGGGGCCCGGGTACAGGGACGTGGATGTGACCTTCGGTAAGGCGTTTGGTTTGCCAAACATGCGGGTCCTGGGCGAAAACGCGAAGATCGAAATCAAGGCCAACATGCTCAACGCCTTTAACCTGTTGAACATCAATCCCAGCACGATCAACACCAACATCGCCAATCCCAATCTTGGTCAGGCGACCGGTGCTCTGGGAGCGCGCGTCGTCGATTTCCAGGCGCGGTTCAGCTTCTGACAATTTTTTCCGGTTGCATTGATTTGAGGGGCGCCTTGCGCGCCCCTTTTGCTTCTTTGCGGAGCGGCGCCGGCAGATCGCTGGCTTCAGGCCTGATTCCTGAATCTGGCCAGATGCATCGCCTGGGCGCACTCGGGATTGCGCATAAACGTGTTCCACACGAAGCCACTGCGCAGATTTTCAGCCATCAACACGGAGATTCCCTGGTTGATTCCCAGCACATCGGTGTCGTACCACTGGCTGGTTGGATGAAAGGCGTCGACAAACCCGTAACGCCGCCAAGATTGCCGGCCCCACTTCTCCCGCATGGCGCGCAGAACGTCAATGCAATCTTCGGGAAGGAACGGCAGCGAACCGGCAGCCGCGGATGGAACCACGGTTCCATCCAGCCTTTCTCCCGTTGGCGGCCCTTCCCAGCCGGTATATCCGCGCTGGCAATCCGATGCGGTGACGCCCCAGCAGTCGTTGCTGTACCACTCCGGGTGCGAGAGACAATACGCCTTATGAGCCTGGGTGGCGATCACCGAGTTCTCAAAATAGTTGGCGTACGCGTCGCGCTTGTGGCGAAAGTCGAACCATGCCTGGGAATACTGGTGCGTGAAGAGCGGGTCGTTCCCGCTGATGAATGTGTAGCCGCCAAAATGGATAACCGGGCGGGAGAAGTTGTTCCAAAGATCCGGTGAGACCGGATGCGATGGCGAGCCGAATGCCAGCAGGTAGATCATCATCAGCTCGCAGTAGTGCGTCCATCGCGATTTGAGAAAGCCGGTTTCAGGATGCCAGCCCATGGAAAACGTATCGCCGCCATTGAGCATCCAATGCCAGTCCACCCGCTCGTAGATCTGTTGCGCCAGCGACTTGATCAAGGGATCGTGGAAATGAGCTTTCGCTGTCAGGACGCCGCACAAAAGAATCGATGTATCAATCGAAGACAATTCCGTCCGCCGGTAGGGGACGCCTGTTTCCATGTCGGTGAAGTGATAGAAAAAGCCATGCACTTCCGGCATCTGGTTCAGGTGCCAGTTCAGCGTGGTTCGCACCCGCTCAAGAATCGCGTCGTGAGGCAGGTATCCGCGCTTGTCGGCGATGCAAAGCGCGGTCAGCCCAAAGCCGGTGGAGGCGATACTGGCCATGTGCCTGGGATCGCAGGCGCCGCCCAAATCGCAACGCGAGCGGTCCAGCACCTGTCCGGTGTCGGCGCTGCCTTGTTCCCAAAAGAACCGGCAACTCTGGTGCTCAAGATCATCAAGGAACGATTCATCTTCACCGCGAGGCTTCCAAGTCCTGCTGGCGAAGGCCAGGCTGCCGGGCAGAGCAGTACATGCTCCAGCGGCGGCTCCAATCATGCGGAGCGCATCGCGGCGAGTTAGCGGACGAGGGTTTCCCTCTTCCGCGTCCAAGGCAACAAGGTAGTTCATCTCGTTCAATTCCCGTATCGATCGAGCAAGAATCCGGGGTCAACAATTTAGATAAAGCCGGAATCCCGGGCTGATGGCTCTGCAAAGCGGCCTGGCACAAGATTCCCGGCTCTTATTTGAGGACTATTGTCTCAGTTTTTTTCAATTCCGGCCAGTTGAATTGCAGCTTGCAGCTCCCTCTTAAGAGGGATTGGCCGGCCAAGGATATTGCGCTTCGATCGCAAGGCCCGAGGCAGAAATTTCCGCGCGATTTATCGTATCTCGACGACAGCCAATCCCATGGGCGGAATCGTGAGTGTGAGGCGGCCATCGCGAATCGGACGAATCTCCGGCGGTCCCGTTTCAGACGCCTTGCGCAGTGATTCGATTTGCGCCCTGGTCGGATAATTCGGGCTGCCCATCTTCTTCCACGCGTCCAGGGTGTCTCCGTGCGAGCTGTCGACGCGTCGAATGGACGCGCGCGCATTGGCGCCGACTCCCTTCAGATCGAAGGCGATAGTTTTGCTCCCGCCTTCCGCGCCAGGCTCGACCAGGTTCCATGCCGCCAGCACCACGGTTCCATCATCGCGACGCGTGACGAGCACATCGCCCGCCTCTTCAGGCAGCCTCTTGTCACCTAACTCGTGGAGCAACTCGAAGACATCGAATGACGGTTTGGGGATTCCATCTTCCGCGACCAGACCAAAGCCGCCGTAGAAAGGTGTCTTGATCACGCCCTGCTCTTCAAACACATCAGAGAAGGTCCAGTACGACATCATCTGGGTCATTCCGTCGCATTGGCTGATGGTGTTGGCCATCCATGGTCCCATATAGATCGAGTCGGTGATCTCCTGCTGGTTTCCATAGCTGGCGTTGAATTCACTCCAGATGAGCGGGATGGTTGGACGCGCAGAGTGCTCGATCTCCTCGTGTACCTTCCTCACGGCGAGGCAGACCATTCCATGGGGCGCGACCGGGTGATCGTCGTGAAAGACGTCTTTGGCACTGTCGTTGCCGTACACATGCGTGGAGACAAAGTCCAGCGGCACATGTTCCTCGGTTGCGTGCGCAATGAGATCGCTCACCCACGCAGCCTGCGCCGTCGCCGGACCCCCCGCGCGGATGCGCGGGCTCACCGCCTTCAGCGGGCGCGCTGTGTTGTCATAGAGCTCAAAATACGTGGGCTCCTTCGGCATGCCCGTCCAGAAATCGATGTTGGGCTCGTTCCACACTTCGAAGTACCACTTCGAAACCTCGTCAATTCCGTAGCGATCGACAAGATGCTGCGCAAACGCCGAGATCAGCGCGTCCCACTCCGAATAATCCTTCGGGGGCGAAACGATCTGTTTGTACCAGAACGCGTGATAATCCATGCGCGCGGCAAGCGCCTTGGGCATGAAGCTGATTTCGACAAACGGCCTTACGCCATTGGCCAGCAGCCCGTCGTAGATCTGGTCGACGTATGACCAGTTGTAGACCGGGTTGCCCTGCTTGTCCTCGCTGTAGACGCCGTTTTCATCGTGAAAGATGGCATGAGAGCGCACGTACTGGAAGCCGGTAATCTGCTTCACACGGCGCAGATCATCGCGATAGTCCTGGCGCAAACTCAGATTGGCGCGGCCGGAGCCGAACATCTGCTCCCAGAAGTGAGGAAACGACGTGCCGGTGGCCCGCGCATCGATTGAGACGTGCTCGACGCTCGCGCTTTCCGCAGGCGCCATTCCCGATGCTTGCTGACCGCCGGCCGGAGCAGCGAGAACCATCAGAACGATTCCCAGGATCAATGCGAAATGGAATTGCAGCTTTGCGGCCGGTAGGCGCGAAAAATAAGGCATTAAGTGATCCATTCACGAGCGGAAACTACAAACGGCCAGGAATGCGCGGCGCGTGCGCTGATCCGGAAGCAGGTTTTGCGCCGGTCAACTGCGGGCCGATGGTTTTGATTATTCGCGGAGACCCATCAGTTGGCAAGTAACGCGCCAGACAAACGCGGGATTGTTGCGCAGGTAGCGCCTCCACAAGCGCTTTGGATCCTGCATGAGGCGGTGCAGCCATTGCAGGCCCGCACGCTTGATCCAGCCGGAGCAGTCGCGGATCGCTCCGGTGTGAAAGTCGAAGGCCGCGCCCACGCCCACCAGCAGCGGAACGTTCAGGCGCTCGACATACTGAGCCATGAACCGCTCCTGCTTTGGCGTGCTGAGCCCCACCCACACGATGTGCGGCTTTGCTTCCGCCACCTGCTCGAACAGGCTCGCCTCTTCTTCAGGACTCAGCCTCCTGAACGGCGGCGTATAGGTTCCAACCACCTGCAGTCCGGGGAACTTGCACTTAAGGGTTTCGTCAAGAAGTTCAGCAACGCCGGGCTTGCCGCCATAGAAGAAATTCCGGTAGCCTCGCCCCACCGAAACCTGGCACATGGCGACCATGAAGTCCGGCCCAAAGACACGGTCCATGCGCTTGAAACCCTGAAGGCGGCCAAGCCAGGTCATCGGCATTCCGTCGGGAAGATTGATTGCGGCATGATTCAGGATGTGGCGGAGGCCGGGATCTTTTTGTGCTTCCATCACACCGTGAACCCCGGTGACGCAGATGTAACCGGGCTTACCCGCCGCGATCCAGCGATCCGACAGATCGAGCGAACGTTTCATGTCGACAGCCGAGACTTTCACGCCCAGAACATCAGCGCGACCATGATCAATCCGGGAATCAGTTGAAGCTGCACCTGGACGCGAGTCGCTGAAATTCGCAGGCCGAATTCTGAACTGGGCGGCATTGGGATCGGAGAACGTCACTGTCAGATCCCTCCGCTCATGGCGAAGATGAAGGTATGAGCCAGAATGGCAAGGTCCACGAAGAATCCGCGATTGCGGATGTAATAGAGGTCATATTCGATGTTCTGGTGGATGGGGAATGCGCGGTCGGCGCTCAGTTGCCAGAGGCCGGTGATGCCGGGGATCGCCTGAAGCCGCTGCCGCTGCTTTGCGCTGTATCGCTCGACGATGAAGGGCATCTCCGGCCGCGGTCCGACGAGAGACATCGTTCCCATCAGCACATTCAGAAGCTGCGGCAGCTCATCCAGACTCGTTTTGCGGAGAAGCCGCCCAATCCTGGTAATCCGCGCATCGTATGACGAGGTTGGCGAGAGCGAATACTTTGGCGTATCAATATACATGGAGCGAAACTTGAACATCTCGAAGACTTCCCCGTCCTGGCCGGCTCTCCTTTGAACGAACAACGCGGGTCCAGGCGAATCCAGCCGAACGATGATCGCGATCAGAAGGAGGATGGGGGCCAGCAGAAGCAAGAGCGCGGAAGACACAGCCACATCCGTGAGTCGCTTTGCGGCCGCATAGATTCGCGAGCCGCGACGCTCGATGTTCGACGTGAAGTGCAGCCCATCGAGATTGAGACGCACGGTTTGATGCGTTTCGACCGCAGGATCCGCCAGGAACGCGACACGCGAGCCGGCTTGCTCGGCAGCGTCTCTTGCCGCTTCAAGCTCATAAGCCGAAAGCCCCTGCGCCACCACCAGGAGCAAGTCGCAGTGCAAAGAGCGCAACAGGGAGAGAGATGGCGGTCCGGGCCGAATCGCGACAGACGGACGATTGCGGTATCCCAACACCGACATGGCGCGGCCGAACTGTGCCGGATGGTTACTGACGACGGCGACTGGCTGAAAACCTAGCCTGGGTGAGTGCAGGAGTGTGGATACAACATTTCTTCCCGTGTCTCCCGAGCCATAAATCACGGCGCGAGGCATGCCATTGTTTTTTCGCTGCAATCGGCACATCACAACGGCAACGACCTGCTTCCCAAGGGCCAGGAGCGGCGGAACTGCTGGACCGGCGATCAGAAACATGCGCCAGGAGAGGTTAAGATTCAGAAGCGAGCTGAAGACGAACAGGAGAAAGAGAGATTGCATGGAAACACGAATGGCGCGCTCTGTTTCCTGAATCCGGAGCAATCCGTTTCCGGCGCGATAACCGCCTTCCCGGCTTATCAAAATGGAAACAAGCAGACCGAAAACTGCGCTGATGGCCATGTCCTGCCGCATGGAGTGATACGGAAAAGCGCCGGCCGGCAACAAGGCGCAAAGGAAACACGCTGCCATAATCACCGAAGCGGAAATGAGAAAGTCGGCAGAAGCCTCGGTGAGAGCAGTCGCGCCTTTGAAGAGATCTCGGGGAAACGTTCGCTCTGCCTCGCGCAGAGGCGCGATTGTGGCAGTGCGCAAATTTGAAGAGAGAAGATCGGGAGCGGCCATATCTATTTCCCTCCGCTTCGTGATGCAGATTGATTCTCACGAACTTTCATATGGATCGGCCCTCGGAGGTTCCAATCTCGAGCGAGCCGGCGGTTCTTGCGCCTTCAGCATGCGACGCAGAAAGGACCAGCCTTCGATAGAGCGACGTGTATTGCCTGGCGAGCACAGGAGCGGAAAGCTGAGGAAGCGCGATTGGCTCGCCTTTCGGCTCTCGAAGCGCATCAACAATCGCACCGGCGAGAGCCTCAACGGCATATTCGCGCAACGAAACAAATTGGCAGTGTCCATCTCCGATCTCCCGATGCGCCGCAATGTCTGAGCAAACGATCCGGCAGCCGGTAAGCAGGCCTTCGGCGACAGGCAGCCCAAAGCCTTCAGTCAGAGACGGCGCCACCAGTGCCGCACAATGCCGGTAGCACCATTGCAGCTCAGGCTCGCTGAGGCCATCGAGAAGATCGACGCTGCCGCCGAGGCCACGCGACGCAACAAGCCGGCGGATCCTGCCGCTCTCCGGCCCGACCATACCGACAATCACGAGCCGGGAGTTCGGTTCGATCTCCCCGGAATGCAGCAAGCGGCCAAATGTGCGAATCAACGTAGGGATGTTCTTGTTTCGCCGATGCTGTGCGACACAAAGAAGGAATGGCTCGTTCCGCCAGCAAGGAAGCGGGCACGCTGACGAGAGGACCAGCGTGGGTTCAACGCAGTTATAAATTCGGACCGCCTTTCGCCATACGGCTGCGAGCGCGTACTGCTTCAATCGAATGCGCGTCGCCTCAGAAACACATGTGATCGCATCGGCGCTTCGGAGGCACTGCTGGAGCACGATGCGATTGAGAATGAACTTCGGAAATCCGAAATTCATGGGAATCTCGTAGGGGTACAAGTCATGCAGCGAAACCACGGTGGGACAGTGGAAAGCCGCAGCGTTCAACAGCATCGGGTAAGAGAGATGGACCAGGTCGACCTGCAATCGACGGGCTAACTGCGGAAGCCGGCGATAGTACCAGAGATTCCGGCTGAGCGAGCTTCGGCTGATGTCGGCGATATGGATGGAAAGCCGAACGTCAATGGGCAGCCCGGCAGCCTGCGCAAGATCGCATTGCCAGGGCGCGACAACAAGATGCAGATGAGAAACCTCGGGCCGCAGCAAAAGACAGCGCGCGAGGTTAAACGCATGGCGCTGCAACCCCGAAATACTTGTCGCGAACGATGCGGCAGCAATCAGGATCTTCATAGTTTCGATCCCTCCTGCGTTTCGAATGAGATCGTCAAAGCGGAAGCACGGCTGCGCTTCTTGCTCTCTGACTTGAGCATCTGCGCCAGCGGGAGATAGACGAGCAAAGAGATCGAGCCCAGAAAGAGGCGGGAAAGCGCGAGGCCCTCGAGGCCCTGATGAGGCAGCAGGTCGATCATCAGCAACAGCATGGCTGCTCTGCCGGCGAGGGTGAGAATGGCGACTGTGCGGAATTGACCGAGCGCCTGCAGCGCGTAGGTTCCGGTCACGCTCAACCCCATCATGGCCGATCCCAAAACGATGGGTGGAAGAATGTGCGACGCGCTTTGCGCAACAGCGGGACCCGCCCAGATTCGAATGAGACGATCGCCTACGAGGAGCAGAATCGCCTCGCCGCATGCCACAAGGGCCAGATTGCAAGCCAGCGCTTTGAGCACAGTCGTTTTAAGCGCTTTGCGGGAAGTGTTGCCCGCTCTTCCTGAGAGATGGGGGAAGAGGAAGTTCAGGCCGGACGCGCTGAGGCCAAAGATCGGGTGCGCGAACTGGACGCAAAGCGAATACGGAGTGACTGCGAGCGCGCCGAGCCAAATCCCCAAAAGGATGCGATCGAACTGAGCAAACACAACGCCGCCCAGCGCCTGCAACCAGACAAAAACGCCTTGAGAGAAGAGAATATGCGTCTCCGCCGCGCTGAAGCCTGGCCAAAACCAGGCGCTGCCCAAACACTTGCGAAGCGCAAGAAATTGCATCGCTGTGCCTAGAAACAGGAACACGACGGTTGCCACGAGAATGCTGATGATTCCATTACCCAGCAAGGCAAGCACCGCGGCCGTTGCGAGGGTCACGATGCGGGTAGCTGTGCTGATGCGGACGGTGCCGCGATAGTGCTCGAATGCGCGGTGCACGCCGACGCCGACGCTTTCAACCGCTCGCACGAGGATTGCAACACTCGCGATGCGAAGCGCAATGAGGCATTCCGCTGGAAACGCGAGGCGCGCAACGCCAACATGCCGGGCAGCGAATGGAATGGCTATCCACACGCCGATGGCGAGCGCCGATCCAAGCAGCACATTGATGGCCATCATGGTTCTGATGGTTTGCGGCATCCGTGCAGATTCGCCGGTCCCGCGCAAATAGGCGACGCGTTGAATGCACGCGTCGCAAAACCCGGATGCGATGATTCCACCCGCGCTGATCACAGACGTGGCGATCATCCACAATCCGTACTCCGCCGAGCCGAGCCGGTGCAGAACGATCGGCGCGACGAGCAGCATTCCAACCGGATACGAAACGTAATCAAGGGCGCCGTACCCGGCATTAGCAAGGTGCTTCCTCAAGCAGCACCTCGCTGGAACGGCAAAATGGACCGGACCCGATGCCGCAAGACAGGGAGCACCTGATCGGCGAGCTTTCTGCGCGGGTCGCTGCAAGCCATCGTCGACCAGTAGTGGCGCAGCAGGACGAAGGCCGACGCGCTCGCGAACGAAAACAGTGTAAGCAATAACGTGAGCAACAGGCGCGGCGGAAATGACTTCTTCTCCGGCAGTCCAGGAGGATCGATCACGTTGACAGCCGGAACGTCCTTCGCCTCTTCGATTCGTGCCGTTTCATATTGCTGCGTAAGCAGCTGGAATACGGCCTCCTGCACTTGAACGCGGCGATATAGGTCGGCGTAGGGCACCGCAAGCCGCGGAAGCTGGCGCAACGGCGGGTAGAGCGCGGCACTCATGGGCCTCGGGTCCGCGCCCGTTCCGGTATCCACCGCTTGGCTCGCATCGGCAGGCTCCGAGGAGCCCGTCATCTTCGCCAGCTGCACTTGCAGGCTGGAAATTCGCGCTTCCGATTCGCGCACCCGCACGTTGCCGTCGCCGTAGATCTGGCGCAGTGACTGCAGCCCCGACTGCTCGACCATCAACTCCGCCTGCACGCGCGCACCCGCGTCGACCATGGCACGGGTCTGCTCCTTAATGTCGATGGCGCTGCTGTCACTCGAGAACTGACTTAGCTGCAACTCTGCTTCCTCAAGGTTGCCCTTGACTTCGTGCAGCCGATGCTCAATGAAAACTCGCTCGCGATGAGCGGCCGACGTGCTGGTTCGCGTCACCAGCAGGTTCAGTTCATCCAGGTAGGCCTGCGCCATCTCGCGAGCTCGTTCGCGATTCGTGTCTTCGACCTCGATGGTGACGACTCCAGTTTTCTTGTTTTCGGTGATCTTTGTGACCCGCGCGAGATGTTTCGCCGCATCGACGCGATAACGCTTGTGATAAACATGCTGCAAATTAAACCGATCAATCAGGTGATCGCTCACGGTTCCACTGTGCAGCAGATCGATAAACAACTCGGAGGAGGAGTGCCCCATTCCGAGCCCACCGGCGAGGTCGCCCAGAGCTCCCAGGCTTCCCAGATGCCCCGACAGTGCGGCAAGCATCATGGTGCTCGCGCTTTGTTGATCGGGCGGCATGATGCTCGTGCTTGACTTGTACTGCTTCGGAATGACGAATGCGATGGTGAGACTGAGAATGAGCGAAATGACAGCGACGCGCGCCAGCATGCGGCGATGTTGCCACAACAAGCTGGCGTGAATCACCCAACGCGGAGCCTCCTCCTGCGAGACGGGCTCCGCTCGATCCAACGTCGCAAAGGAGGAATTCAGTGCCATTTGCTTTCTTCCTAGAGCGCTGCAGCCGCAACGCCTGCGGTGATGGCGAAAGAGGCAGCCAACTGGCCTGATGACAGCAGGTTCCTCCAGAGCAGCGAGCCGCCAATAATCTTCTGCGGCACGACGACGACGTCACCGGGATTCAGTTTGGTTGAAAGAACATCGCCCGCGAGCCAATCGCCTGAGCGCCGGCCTACGACCGATCCATTCGCGCGAATGATAAAGATCTCCTTCCGGTTGGCAGCCGCGTTTGCGCCCCCGGCGTGCCCGAGATACCAGCCGGCAGTTTTGCCCGGCATGAAAGCAAGGGCCGTCGCGTTGTAAACCTGGCCTGTGATCAGGACAAACCCAGGTTGCTTGGGAACGGTCAGCACATCGCCGCGGCGCAATTCGATATCTGCCGGTGTATTTGCCCAACTGTCGATATCGGAAGTGATGTGAATAACCATGCGGCCGGCCGGCGGATGCGATTTGAGATCGGCGAGCACCTGATCTTCCTGTGCCTTAATCAACTGCAGCGTGCTCGACGCGTTCGACCCCCCAAGACCTGGCGAAAGCCTTGCGGCTGCCGAGTTGGTTTCGATCTGGCGCACAAGTTCATCGCGGCTGTTCACCTCCAGCTCTTTCACCTGCTGGCGCACCAGCACCGCGCCCGCCGGGTAAGCAGTGGACAGCATTCCGCCCGCCCTGCGCAGAACAGAGCTGAGGCGTTCTCCGTCGTGAAAGCCGTAACTGCCCGGAAATTTTACCTGGCCTGCAATCGTGACCGATTCGCCGATATCCGCCCAATTGGTGATCTGACGAATTGCCAGCGTGTCGCCGGGCTTGAGAACAACGTCTGCATTCGGAATGGCTCCGCTGACTGCCGCGCCGATCGGCACCGTGGCCAGATTCTCGACAATCCGGTTGCCGTCTTTCACGTCGTAGCTGGTAAGGTCGGCGCTCTCGAGCAGTGCGTCGCGCTTGAATCCTCCTGCCATGCGCACAAGCTGGGCAGCCGTCATTCCTTTTGACATAGGGTAGGTTCCCGGCCGCAGGACCTCACCTGAAACTGCGACCGTGGGCGCATCCACTTGATAGCGCCCGAAGATACGAACCGTGTCGAAGGGCCGCAGCGGGATGTTGGCGTTTCCGATCAACACATCCGGAACGTTGAAGTCGATCGTCTCGGCATGGAGATCGGGTGGAACCAGGCGCACGATTTCGCCGCGAGCGGCGGGTTCAGGCAAGAGGTCCTGGTAGCTGTGCAGCACATCGCTAAGCCGCATGCCGTCGGTATAGGCCACGCGGCCCGGGCGAACGACGTGACCTGCCAGATAAACTGCACTCTGGCTGTACGGCAGAATCGGCTCCACGCGAATGCGATCTCCGTCTTTGACCTCGAACGCTGAGACAATGTTTGGATCGCCCGGCGGATCCTGAATGGCACCATCGGGCAATGTGACGGTGACGCGCTGCTCGTGAGCATCGATGCGCTCGATCCTGACGTGGTCAAGCGAAGCCGCCGCCGTCATCCCTCCGGCGTCATTGATGATTGCGCCCAGCGATGTTTCGCCGGGTTTGAGCTCATAGATTGCCGGGCGCTTGACCGCACCGGAGATTGCAATCTGCGGCCCTGCGGGCGGCACCAGCAGCGTGTCGCCGCTCTCAAATCGGGCGCTGCCGCCGCGAATGCCATGGAGCAGAAAATCGTAGAGATCGAACTCTTCGACCAGTTGCTTCTCGCGATAGTGCCGTAACGTTCGCAGCGAGCCGACCGCAGTGGGGCCGCCTGCCGCATACAGCGCGCTTAAAGGGGTCGCCAGGGCGCTGACGTCGTATCCTCCCGGCCGCTGTACGTCTCCGACCACGTAGACGCGCACCGAATGAAGATCGGCCACGGTGACTGCAACCTGCGCATCGCGGAACTGCTGTTTCAGGAGCTCCTCAATCAGGCTCTGGGCATTGCCCAGCGGAAGCCCCGCAACCTGGACCGCGCCGGCTTCGGGCAGGAGAACTCGGCCATCGCGATCGACCGTTCGCGTAAAGCTCTGACTGACTCCTCCCCACAGGTCGACGGTGAGCTTATCTCCGGCGCCGATGACGTAGTCAGGACCTAAAGGCACATCGAGGGGAGTACCCTGAATTCCCAGCCCTCGCTCCACCCTTGAAAACGCGCGGTTCACAAAGACGTCGGAACCAAAGCGCTCCAACCCGGCCGTCTCGTTCGGGATCTGCGTATAGAGTTCACGCATCGATGGCAAGTTGAGTGGCGAAGGTTGATGGAGAACCGAAGGCAGATCAGTGGAGGCATTCACCTTCTCATGAAGCCGCGGGTTTTCCATCGGCGTTTCCCGGTTTGTTCTGGTCCGGCTAGTAAGGGGAAGAGCGCTTGAAGCGGAGCTACTCATCGATTCCGGCAAGCCCTGGCTGAATCGACCGCGACTTTCGGCGTCCGCCTGAGCTGAGCCGCCTTGTGGCGACAACGTGAGCTGTTCCATCGACAAGGAATCCAGCAAGTCCCCGCTCGTCCCGCTGATACCCGCCGATTGCAGATCATCGCCGGAGATCAATCCGCGCGCGCGCAGGACGGTAGTGATGTTTGCGCGCAGCCTGGCGCTTGACTCGATCTGGTTGTCGAGCATCGTATCGGAAATGTCGTTCGGATCGATCTGCGTTCCCTGCTGCGCCATCTGGTCTGCAATTTGCGATTTCAGCTCTGTCATGAGATCCGGGTTCTGCTCGAGGATGCTGATGATTTGATCGGACGAGAGAGCTACGCCCCGCGATTGACCGCCGGTTCCCAGCGCGGAATCGCCATTTGCTTCGGAGGTTGTGCTGCCGTCGGAGGATGCCGCCGATGCGCCACCGGACGTGGACCGCGCATCATCCTGATCCGCCGCGAACGGAGGCGGGCTTTGGCCACATGCAGAAATGGCGGCAAGGTCGGAGAGCGCTGTGACAAATACTGCACAGCAAAAGAGCAACGCCAAAGGTAATTGCGGAGTCGCTTTGGCAGGTGAAGCAGAATTTGGGAGTCGCTGCATCGGTCTATGCTCTTCGCTCTTGACCGTAATGGAGCGGCCTCCGTTCGGGTGTCATACCGCAGTCAGTGAATTGTCATTCCTTTGTAGGAAGCGTGAACGATGACGCGAAGATCGCAGTGTTGAACGTTACGTGGCAGGCCAACCGTTGAACCGCAATGGGGATGCACGGTGGCTGCTGCAATCAAAGCAGTGACATTGCGCAAACATTTGCCTGACACTTCGCGTGGTTGCGTCTGCTATTTCAGAGAATGAGGACTTCACATGCGAGCCACGACCGCGACCATAAGCGATCTAGTCACGGAAGCGTTGCGTGTCGAATCCTTAGTCCCGGGGCTCAAAGGTCCGAAGGGCGCGCACCTCTGCAACATGGACTTCGGATATTCGGAGCGCTTCTATCCCATCGGTTATCCGATCGAAATCATCACCAATGAGCCGCGGGTTTTGATGGCTGCGCGCGAAAGCTTCGGGCACGCTCGCCTGGTGCGGAACAACGAGCCGTTGCAAATTCGTTTTGGTGTTTTTCGCGTGCGGGAGGCATCGGCCTGCCCTCCCGAGCCTATGCGGCGTGAGTCCAACTATCTCTATTCCCTTGTCGCAGACGCCGAGAACCAGGCAATTCTCGATCTGAGGACTGGACTCAATTTCACCTGGCTGTCGCAGGCGGCAATCAGCAACCGGCTTTACCTCCGGCATAACTTCCTGGAAAGAGTTGTGTATCTATTGCTCGGCGCATCGGTAGTGACCGACCTTCACGCCGCGTGCGTCAGCAAGAACGGCAAAGGAGTTCTTCTCTGCGGTGACTCCGGCGCGGGCAAGTCGACTCTTGCTTACGCATGCGCGCGCGAAGGTTGGATTTACACGTCGGACGATACGAGTTACCTCGTCAACGATTCCGATCCGCCGCGCGTGATAGGACACTGCCATCGTGCTCGTTTTCGTCCCACCGCGTCGCTTCTCTTTCCGGAACTCAAGGGCCAGGCGCTGACGCCTCGCATGGAAGGCAAGCCATCCATCGAAATTCCCACCGCAGAACTACCTGTTGCGCGCTCGGCAAACGAGGCAACTGTGGATTCGATTGTTTTCCTGAAGCGTTACTCAAGCGCCGTGGGCCGGCTGAAACGATTGCCGGCCGGATCAGCGACAGAACGATTGTGCAAAACACTCCACTCCTCGGGCGAGATCCGCACCAATCATGAAGAGATGCTCGAGAAACTCCGGGGAGTTCCCACTTACGAAATTGAGTACTCCGACTTGCGCGATGGCGTGAGGATGCTGGATCTTCTAACGGACACCGTTTAGGACGGACCGGCAGATTTCGGCATCGAATTTAAGGCCGGGGTTGCGCTGCCTAGCGCAAACCACAGCTTCCCGCCGGACTATTTGCTGATTGAGGACCTTCTCAATCAGGTCCGCCGCGAGTGCTTCGCCCCGAATCGATCGCATCACTGTTTGCATTTTTTGCGCGGCGTCGCGGTAACTCGCGTCGCGCAGAATCTTCTCCACCGCTGCGCGAATGCGGCGCGCAGACAGTCGCATCACCGGCAGGACCTCGGCAAGATGCAAGCGCGCCAGCAGCGCGGCCATCTCCGGCTGATCGTAAGCCAATGGAATGACGATCATCGGCTTCGCTTCCATCAGCGCCTCGAAGACCGTGTTCGATCCTCCGTGAGTAACGACGATGTGGGCAAGCTTCAAGATCTCCAGCTGCGGAGCATATTTTGTCACCACTGGACGGCCGGGCAAATCGGCGAGCAAATCAGGCTCAAAGCGATTTCCCAATGAGATGACTAACTGCAGATCGAGGTCCTGGCAAGCCTCGGCGATCATACGCAAAAGCGCCGTCTGCACGTTGCGTGTGGTTCCCAGCGAAACATAGAGGATGGGTCGGCCATCGAGTTGGTGCCAGGGGAACGCTACATGCGGCCTTGCGATGCGCCACTCAAACGGTCCTGTGTAATGGAAGTCTTTTGGCACCGGCCTGCGGGGCCGTTCCAGGCATTTTGGCATTTGGGCAATGTGGGCCAGGCATGGGAAGTTTTTGGGAACCGTTCGGACTGAGCCCAGGCCAGCCCGCCGCCGGTAATCGTCCAACACGTTGCGCAAAGGCCCCCTTATGCGTGTCACAGACAATTCCAGAAACACGCTCTCCACCCACGACAGCCAGGACTTGGAATAACGGTACCCCAGAAACCAGGATGAGCCCCTCCAGCCAAAAAGATGCGGCACCGAGGTCGAGATGACGAAGTAAGGTAGTCGAAACAGTTGCGCCACTGTCGGTCCGGCCAACGCTATCTCGTCGATCAGCAGAGCGTTCACCCCTGCGCGGGAGACTGCGGCCGGCGTTTCTTTTAGGAATCGTTCGACATCGCGCTGAATGCGCGCGAGATTGGAGCGCAAGGCGGAAATCTCAGACCACATGGAGCGCTCGCTGAATCGCGTTTTCTCTTTTTCTGAATCTTCCTTTTCGCCCACGGGAACAAAGTCGAACCCTGCCTCTCGCACCTGGGCTTCTGCCTTCGGCTTGTCAAAGAACGTGACCCTGTGCCCGCGGAGAACCAGCTCGCGCGACAGCGACATGAGAGGATTCAGATGCCCGGTTCCGGCAAATGACAGTACGCCAAAGTGCCATTTGGCTTCCTCAGCAGGCATGAGCGATCTCCACTGATGCCATGCGAAGCGTTCTTTCTCCCAGGCGCACCAGATCTTTGCCCAGGACTTCCTCCGCCTTTCGCAGGAGTTCGCTAACCGGCGCCCGCAGCCACCGGGCCGTTGTGCCAATTAGCAGCGGCTCGAGCCCTTCTGTTGCAGACGGCGGCAACCTCTCGAGAATCGAGTCTGAAGCGAGCTGTACGCGCCCTGCGATCATCGCAAGTTCCACATCTTCCATCGACAGGGTAAGCAGGCGGTCCGCCGCAGAGCCGCCTATATCCCGCACAGCTATCAGGTCGGCGGCGCCAGATTCTTTGATTGACCCTGCGGAGTCATCTAACCGAAAAATTGCCGCGGGAATAGATGTCACCATACGATAGGCCTGTTGCGACGATATGTTGCAGACATCGACCGCAAATCGAATCTCATCGAGCAGATCCCCCGCTGCCGTGAGCGGTGAATCACTGCCAAGGGCCACACGCTCAATTTCACCGAGCAGCTGCATTTCCGGGAGCTGCCGGTAAAGAAAGCAGTTTGACGATGGGCAAACGATCAGTGACGCACGGCGCTCGCGCAACAACGCGACGCCGGCTGGGTCCAGGGCAAGCCCGTGTACCAGAACCGCGAATTCATCCAGAAGCCCTGACTGATCCAGCGCCTGCAGTTCTGCATGTGCAAGATCATCGACTCCTTCACATGCGTGCACGATGAAAGGGACCCCTGCGGGAGTTGCGGCCCGTGCCGCGCAAAGATCGCCGCCAAGCGCGAGAGAGTGTCCCCACCCGAATTTCTGAATGACTCGAACCGGAAAATCGTTTTGCAGGAGATCAGGAAGGAGAGGATTGTGATGACAGACCGTGGTAACGCCACACAGCAGGTTCCGCAGTCCGCCCCACCAGACACGCACATTTTGGGAAATCTTGTGGTGCAATGCGATCACTGCTTGAAACTTGCTGTGAATGTCCTCACCCCACTCCACGTAATTGCGATAGGGCGGATCTCCCAGCCTCGGGTAGAGGCCAAACTCCAGATGGTCGTGAGCGTTGATGAGTCCTGGAAGAAGCAGAAAGCCGCTGAGGTCGACGTCCACATCATCGGATCTGTTTGGCCACGAATGGGATCCCGCCTCAATAGCAGTGATCCTGCCGCCGCAGATTTGAATCGTGCAATCTCGAGTTTCGTCAGGCCCCATTGCGCAACGCGACCCGCGAATGACGAAAGCTTCATCCCGATCGGCTCCAGAACTGGATTGTGGGAGCTTCATTTGGAAGCCTTCTGGGCGACGTAAATGCGGAACCGGGCGGGCGCTCGCCGGTGACGCAGTTTCGCCAGAAATGGGCGCATCGCCCAACGGAAGCCGTAAACCGGTGCATGAATGGTCCAACGTATCGACAGCCGCTGCTCAAGCGCCTGCAACCGATCGTCGGTGAGATATTGAATGCTTTTGAGGCACGCGGAAGCGGTCCCATATCGCTGAAGGAAATGCGTGTGGCGCTCGGCCACCATTCGCTTGCCGTCTTCATCTCTCGCATACCATGGGGTATCGCTAATGATTACCATGCCGCCGGGCCTGACGCATCGCAGAGCTTCCGCCATCGCCATCACGTCGTCTTCGGCGTAATGAAAGGATGCGTTAAAGATGGCGGCATCAAACTGCCCGTCCGCAAAAGGCATGCTGCCGAGCTCAGCTTGGAATCGTGGAAAGAGCGCGGGGAGAGACTTGCGATAGTGTTCACCGGCCGCCAGGCCATCGTGGCCGTTGGTGAGAAGGTCCACTGCAACGGGATTGTATCCGGCGAGCGCCAGGCGAAAACTGAGCCAACAGTTCCCCGCCCCGAGATCCAAAAGCCGAGCGCCCGCGGGCATTGCCGGCGCGAGAACGTTCTCCACGAGGCAGCGGTAGGTATGCGCCCGTATTTGCCATTGCCGGCTGTTTCTGCCGGTAGCATCGCGATAAGGGAGGCCGAGATAAAAGTCATCGCCCTCGCTGCCGCGGCCTTCTGCCTCTCTGATGCGCTCGTAGTCGCGAATGAACTGCGCATAGTGTTCGGCCCGCTCGGGCGCAAGAGCGCAGACGATCCCGTGATCCATCCGCATTTCATAGCCGCATCGCGAACAGCGAAGGTTTGAGATATCGGTATGGCAGCGAGGGCAACGCAGTGCGACTTGAAGATTCAGGTCGCCGAAGACCACCTCATTCCGAGGTGGGTCCGCCAAACACTGCTTTGCACTCTGCGACGCGCACATTCATGCGCCCCTTGCCGACACCAACTGATCGATCGGCACAATCGTCGATGAGGCAAATGGAGCGGCCACTTCTGCCAGGTCGAAGGCGCCCGGCTGGCGGCTTACCGACTCCGACTCATCGACGATTCTCCACAGCTTCCTGGGTTCCGCATTTACGTCGTGGTCTTTGGCCGGTCTACTCCAGGAATCCACTTCGGCATGCAACGCGTCGCGCACGGCGCGATAGAAATCGGTCTTATAGGCGCCCTGGAACATGATGCAAAGATCGTCGCTGTCGATCCAATTGCGTTTTCGCCCCAATTGCTCTTGCACCCGCTCATAGAAGACAGTCCCCGGCAGCGGATAGGAGAATGACACTCCAATATCGTCAGGCCGTGTGTCCCGAACGAAGTCGATGGTCTCTTTCAGCTCGCTCCACGTTTCTCCCGGATAGCCGAGCTGCAAAAAATAGCACGCGCGAATGCCTGAATCTCTCAAGTGCTCGCGCGCGGAAACCACCGACGAAAGGATCAGCCCTTTATCCATGGCGTCGAGGATTTTCTGCGAACCGGATTCAACTCCCATCCAGACCTCGCGGCAGCCTGCACTCTTGAGGTGCCCCGCAGTTTCCTGTGTCATCAGGTTGGCACGCGATTGAATCTTGAACGGAAGAGCCGCATTTCTCCTGGCTACTTCCTCGGCAAACTGCCGGACCCAATCGTGATCTAAAGCGAAGATATCGTCGCCAAACCAGATATGCTGTGCTCCGGCAGCGTCTCTCAACAGCCTCATTTCCTCAGCGACGGTTGCCGGCGGGCGCAACTGGAACTTGTTTCCTGAGATCGGCTTTGCGCACCAGTTGCAGTGATACGGACATCCGCGGCTCGAAACCATGTTGACCGAGAAATATCCATGAGCCTTTATCCATGCCCGGCGATAGGGCTCCAGGTTGATGAGGTCGCGCGCGGGAAATGAAAGCTCCGTCCACGCCGGATTCTTCGCCAACCGTTGCGGGCTGCGAACCAATTCGCCCTTCCTGTCGAGTCGTACGAGGCCATCAATTTCAGGAATCTGCCGGCCCTCAAGAACAGCTCTGCATAGCTGAACGAGAGTTTGTTCCGATTCTCCGCAGCAGACATAGTCGAATCCGTTTTGTAGGAACAAACCAGGATTGTCGGTCGAATCGGATCCATGCACAACCGTAGTTGCTCCCAAGGCGCGAGCTGCGCCGGCGATCATCCATGCGACTCCCCTCATGCGCGTGAGGCACATCTTGGAAAGAAAATTGAAGTCGTCTTCATAGATGACAACCATCTTCGGGCGCTCTGCTGCGAGAACCTCGGCAAACCCCGATGATGGCTCCTCGAGCATCGCATCGAATACCGCAACTGAAATTCCGCATTCGCGCAGCGCAGTAGCCGCATAGAGAGTCGCAAGCGGCATGTAGGGCTGCATTTTGCGCAGTTGCTTTGGATCGTATGGCAGGTGGTAGGAGTGAGTAACTACGACATCGGCCAAGAGCCACCTCGAGTTTCTGTACCTGCCTCGCCGCAGGGGGAAGCGGTGTCTCTGTACTCATCAGCCAGAAGCGGCCCGGGAACTGCACCGCCGGCAGCGATGAACGGCGATTCCACTTCCGGATTGGAGAAATGTCCAAGCTTTTCACGCTTGGTGGCGATGTAATGCCTGGAATGGCGATTCGATGGAACATCCGCAGTCACGCGCTCCGCGAGATGAATTCCGGCATCGGTCACTGCTCTGATTTTGTCGGGGTTGTTTGAGATCAGGCGCAGCGATTGGATCCTGAGAAAATGGAGGATCTGAACCGCAAGCGCATAGTCTCGCAGATCGACGGCATGGCCGAGGCGCAGATTTGCGTCGACGGTATCGAGCCCTTGATCCTGGAGCTCGATAAGCGCGCAGCTTTTCCATGAGGCCGATGCCGCGCCCTTCCTGCTGCTCGTAGACGAGTACTCCCGCGCCTTCCTCTGCGATGGCGCTCAACGCCACCTGAAGTTGGTCGTGACAATCGCAGCGAAGCGAATGAAAGGCCTCGCCCGTTGTGCATTGAGAATGAATGCGAACCAATGGAGGATAACTGTAGAGGTCTCCCAGGACGAGGGCAAGCGCGGTTTCCCGGCGCTGGTTGGCGGTTTTTCCTCCGGCGTGAAAGGCTTCAAAGGCCAGCAGACGAAAGATCGCCCACCGGGTGGGAAATTTCACGTCAGCGATCTGTTTCAGGATCTTAGGCATCGGGCCTTTTAATGATCAGCGCACTGCAGAAGCGGCGTACGCCGTCTCGTGTGAGAAGCGTATCCCGCTGGTTCCCGCGCGGTGTCTCCAGAATGTCTTGCGTTCGTCATTTCCTTGTCGAGTGCGCGACCGGTTCGGCGGTGCGGCGAAACTGGTAGAGAACGTGGTCGCCGAGTGCGGCCAGTGGACGGGAAAGAAGACGGTCAAGCGTCTCCATCGCAGCGAGAAGGCGGGGATGTTGCGTGATCCAAGGCTCGGCAGCGCTGGGTGGCACGGCGACGCCAATGCCGAGTCGCCGCTCCAATACAAACCATGGAGCAAAGGCGCGCTCGAGCGCCGCGCGGCGATGATAGATGACCTGAAAATCGCGCTCGGCCAATCGAGCCGGAATGTTGCCGCGCCGAAAGCGCCGGAAAGCGAACTTCGGCCGCCCACGAAGCGTCTCCGTAACCATCTCCCCGGGGCAGCATGTGCCAAAGAGAACGAGCATCGCCGGCGCCCCGGGCTTAAGGAGATGCGCGAGACCGCGAGCAACAGGCCTCAGGTCGGCCACGCAATTCAGCGGCGCGAAGTTGGAGAAGGCGCCGTCAAATGTTTCCTGGCCGGACGAGAGGTGACGGTCCGCGAAGTCTTCCATCTCTTCCGCTGCGGCGACTTTTGCCCGCGCACCAAGTGGGGCCAGTTTGGCCCGCGCCAGCGTAACCATCGAAGGCGCGGCGTCCGTGTGAAGAACCTTGAAACCCAGTGCTGCAAGAACTGCTGCGTCCTCTCCGGTGCCACCTCCGAGTTCGAGGATTCTGCCACCGGCGGGAAACGCGCGCAGAAGCGCGCTGCGTACCAGGCGGCGTTGGGCGGCCACGCCCTTCCAGGCGCCGAAGCGCGAATCAAAGTCCGCGGCGACGGCATCGAATGCCAGCGCGGCGGATGCTGCCGGCGACATCACGATGCAATTCCCTCCAGGCTCCGGTGCCAGCGTCGCCGCTCACACACATAGCGAAGCCCTTCCCATACGTGGAAGCGAAGCCTGCCGAAGATGACGCCGAGTTGCATGCGATACCGGCGACACCGTTGCAAGAAAGGTTCATTGGGAGACGCGCGAATCGCGGGAGGAGGGAGCCACAGGGGAATTAACGACTGCCGGACTCGTCGGCCTCTCGGCCCACCCGCGGCCTCGACTGCGCTTTGCAGGAAAATGTAGAGTTTGCTTCCCGGAAAGCTTCCCAGTGCTGCGCGGCAGCAGTACAGTTCAACCCACCGGCGAGCGCTTCCGGGAAGGCGGTCGACCGTCCAACTCGTCAAAGCTTCCGGAGCAAATTCGCCCATCACGCGCGAGATGAGCAGCGTAACCACGCCAAGAGCCAGGTACGACTGCGAATTCTCATGCGCGGCGGACTGGAGTTCCTGCCAGAATGCATCATTGGCCAAGCGGAACAGCACATGACGGCGAAACTCAACCAACAGTACCGCGCGCAGGAATTCGCCGCATATGTGCTTGTATGCGTGCCTGCCCTGGCGCAGGAACAAATCGGTGGGCGCAAGCACCGGCATGCTGAATCCGGCGAGCTGACGCCATTCAGCGCGCCCGAAGATTGAAGCACGCGAAGACGCGTCGGACTCGGCATGCAATTCGACCACCCATGAATCCAAGTGCTTGTACAGATCTTTCAGCGTGAAGCCGGGCCGTTCGTTCCGCTTGAACTCCCAGCTCCTTCCACTGGTTCCATAAAGGCGGTAGCCTCTTCGCGCCAGGATTTTGCGCGCCTCCGGCAAATCCTGCTCCGCGACAAGAAAATCGAGATCAAACTGCGCGCGCAGCTCCGGCCTTGGAACCGAGTTCGGCCACAAGGACAATCCCTTTGAAACGGCATAACGAACACAAGCGCTCTGGAATTCCTGTTGTATCTCGATCGACTCGGCGATCATGCCGGCCGTACGCTCGGAATTGTCGGCGAGATTCTGCCGCAGGCGCACCGACACTTGCGCGGGCGGCAAGCAATCCAGCCGCAACTCGGTCATTCGATCGAAAAAGTAAAGTGCCAGACCAGTGAGATCGAGCCAGCGCAACAGCCGCTTCCACTCGGCTTGAGTGAGCGTCTCCAGTTCCGAACACCATTCACTTGGGGGACTGCAAAAGCTTCGCAGTACGGCCTGGCGAATCCGTTGTTCGCGGTTGAGTTGCATGGTTTTTGTAATGGAAGCTTGGACGGGCTGCGGTCTGAGTATTTTCGAGTTCCCAAGCTGCTTCGCAGAGCGCGGGAAGTCATGGAGATTCCGTGGCTTGATCGTTGCAACGTTGGCCGGGAGAGATTGGCTGTAAGGTCGTGGCAATGAGGTTTGAGCTTTCATCGATCTCTCCCAAGCTTCGTTCCCGGGGGCGGGCTGCCTTCAAAGGTATCGAGCGGTGAACGCGATGTTGTCATTCTTGTGTCACGCAATTGTCACGGTATGTTCGACCGCTACGCCTGATATGCAATGCGAACTCCGTCCACCCGGCTTCGCAACTCGGTTTACAAGCGGACCGAAGGAACAAGCGTTTTGACAATCGAATGACAAAGTTAAGACCGCGCGAGGACACATTGGCGGAGCTCAACAATTAGTGTCAGAGCGAAGAAGCCATCGTTCTCACGCCTGTTGGAGGATGAGCCAATGAAGCCGCTTTGCGAAGTCCAGGCACGCGATCTCACCTCGCGCTCGCTGCGAACACCGCTCCGTTCCAAAGGCTACGTCCTCATACGCGGGCTCTTGCCGCAGAAGGATGTGCGGCAGGTGCTGGTCGAAATCACCAGAATCCTCAGCGCGGCCGGCTGGTTACTGCCCGATCACGATCCACTCGATCGCGTCGCGAATATGAGCTCAGCATGCGGCGATCCTGATCCCACATTCAAGCGCACCTATCAGGAGGTCTTCAATCTGGCGGAGTTTCATGCGCTGCCGCATCACGCCGAGCTTCAGCGGGTGATGAAGATGATCGTAGGCGATCGGCTTCTCATTCACCCCAAGCCGATCGGCCGCCTGATATTTCCTAATTGTGAACGGCTCAGAGTCCATGCCCATCAGGACTACCGGTTCATGGGAGGGGACCCCGAATGTTTCACCGTCTGGATTCCACTCCATGAGTGCCCTATCGAAGTGGGTCCGCTTCAGATCATGGAAGGTTCGCATCGCGCCGGCATCATTGCTCACGACGATGAAGGCTTGCACGTTCCGGAGATTCCGGCAAGCGTGCCGGCCGAGGGCGAGTGGGCTGAAAGTGCAATTCACGCAGGCGATGTGCTGATCTTTCACAGCCTGACAGTCCATGCCGGCATGCCGAATCTCTTAAAACAGATGCGCATTTCGCTCGATTGCAGATTTCAAGATTACGCACGCGCACTCAATCCCGCGAACCTGGCCTTCGCCGGCGAGTCGGGCAAGTCATGGGAGAAAACTTATTCAGGCTGGTCTTCCGACGACCTGAAGTATTACTGGAAGCGGCTGCCCCTCAAGCTGAAACCGTCAAAATCGGAATTGAAAGAGCTCTCAGCCAGTGCGGAACCGGCTGCCATGCGCGAGCGGTATGCGAGAATTTTGAACCAGCTCAATTGAGTGTGAACAGCGCCGACCCAAAATCGCGCACCTGATGGTGCACAGATCGCTCCTCAGCGAACAGCTCCTAGCTGTTGCGGCCTGGGCCTGAGGTTGACCGGATTCGCCTGGAGCGCGACAAGCAACCAAGAGGATCGATACTCGTCGTCAGGCAGTCATGGAGAGCTCGCCGAGGTTGAATGGACGGGCGGCATTGCCGTTGCGATAGATGCCTTGCTCGCGCGACATCCGATACTCAATCAGATCCGCGACCGCAATCATTTTCAGTCCGTGCTTCGCACAGAAGCCCATTAGATCGGGCACGCGCGCCATGGTTCCATCGTCTTTGATAATCTCGCAGATCACGCCGGCCGGAACCAATCCTGCAAGCCTGGCCATGTCAACAGCGGCTTCCGTTTGCCCCGAACGGACCAGAACCCCACCTTCCCGCGCGCGCAGCGGAAAAACATGCCCGGGCCGCGCCAGGTCGGAGGGTAGCGTGGCAGGATCAATCGCACATTGAATTGTCGCAGCGCGATCGAAGGCTGAAATTCCGGTTGTTACGCCGCGGTCAAGCGCATCGATCGATTCAGTGAATGCCGTGCCGAAGCGCGCCGTGTTGCGCCGCGTCATCGGCGGTAGGCAAAGCTCATCAAGACGCTCCGCAGTCATGGCCAGGCAAATGAGGCCGCGACCGTGCGTTGCCATGAAGTTCACGGCTTCAGGAGTGATTTTTGCCGCGGCAATGGTGAGATCGCCTTCGTTCTCGCGGTCTTCATCATCCACAACTACAATCATGCGCCCAGCGCGAATCTCCTCGATTGCGGTGGGAATGTCGGTGAATCCGGAATTGAGGGTCATCTGGTCCCTTCACCTCGCGTAGCGGGAAGCAGGTTGCCAATGGGCCGGAATTGCCGCGAGGAAAGCGTCATCCTGAATCAAACTGCTACTGCACATTTGCTGCTCAATCCAGCGATAGGTCCTTTCCATGCCAACGCGAAGCCGCGTGGAAGGCTCCCACCCCAGACGCTCGAGAATCATGGTGTTGTCGCTATTGCGCCCGTTCACGCCCTTGGGCGCTTTCAGATCATAGGTACGCCTGAGCCGGACGTTGGCAATTTCTTCCACCACGTCGACCAGTTCATTGATGGTGACCAGCTCGCTGGAGCCGAGGTTGATCGGCTCTGCGATGTCGCTGTTCATGATCCTAAGAGTTCCTTCGACGCAATCGTCGATGAACATAAAGCTGCGCGTCTGCTGGCCGTCGCCCCAGATATTGATTTCGTGGCGTCCTGACAATTTGGCTTCAATCACTTTCCGGCAGATTGCTGCCGGCGCCTTCTCGCGGCCCCCGGTCCAGGTTCCATGCGGGCCATAGACGTTGTGATAGCGTGCCACGCGGCAGATGATGCCGAAATCTTCTTCGAAGTGCCGGCACATTCTCTCGCTGAACAATTTCTCCCAACCGTAACCGTCCTCCGGCATGGCCGGATAGGCATCTGACTCCTTCAGAGCAATCGCATTCGGATCGGTTTGCTTGTCAGCGTTGTAAACGCACGCTGAAGATGAATAGAAATAGCGGCTGACTCCGCACTGCCTGGCAGCGATCAAGGCATGGGTACTAGCGAGGACGTTGAGCATGCAAAGGGCCTTGTTGTTCTGGATAAATCCCATTCCACCCATATCTGCGGCGAGCTGATAAACATGGTCTGCTCCGCGCACGGCGTCAAGGCAGTTTTGCCTTTCACTCAGGTCGAGAGTCAGGTTCTCGACGCCGGAGGTCGCCTGGTACCAATTCTCAACGGGTTTGATATCGACCGCGCGAATCACCTGAACGCCGCGATTCTGGAGACCTTTGACGACGTGGCCGCCGATGAAACCACCGGCTCCCAAAACCACGGCGCGTGGTGCTTGAACTGTGTTTTTCAAGTCATCTCCTCCAGGGAGTGAAGTAGAGGCGCGGATCGGGACGCGAGCTTTTGGCCCGTTTATCCGTTCCAGCATCCAACTGAATGAACTGTACCGGCTGGAGAATGCGGAGTTGTCAGCGCACCGTCATTCGATTGTCATAAACCTTTGATCATGGCTTCGCCATCGAGACGGCCCGGGCATCGCCGCAATAAAGGCGCACGAAAAAAGTTGCATCTGTGGGCAAATGCCGGCAGCTGGCAACACTCATTAATAAGTTGATTGGGAATGCGTGTCGTAGGGATCGCCGAATTTATTGTTATGCGTCATGTTTCCGGGCTTCGCCAGGGGAGCGCTGATGGATCCGAGATCCACGTCGTGGGAATTGAAATGTACGCTACGGCTCAGGCCGTCAAGAACAGATTGGGGCACACCCTCGATCCAAAAATGCAGTTTGTAATCGCCGGGTGCAATATTCGACAGAGCGAACGAGTCGGTTGCGTCAGCAACTGCGTAGAGTGGCGTGGATAGCGCCACGATAACGGCACTCATCTCCGGATGGATATTGCAAAAGATGTAGGAAACACCTTCGCGCGAGAACGTCACCGACTTGCTCGAGCCAGCCTCATAGAGACCCAGATCGAACCGTTTCCCTTGAAACAGAGAGAAGACATTGTGAAAGAATGGATCGGCGTTGGGAAACTCGACCATGCTTCCAACAGGGATCACCTGCAAGTGCGGAATGAAGGTTCGATTTTTTTGCAGCAGCGTGTAGTTCCCCTGGGAAACGAAGGGAAGCGCGGGGGTTCCCGGCAAGGGCACAAGCCAAATCACGGCAGGCACGGCGCGATGATGCCCCGGCAAGGAAGAGACAATCCGGAGGTGCAATTCCACTCCGGATCTCTCGTTCGGCCGATTCTGGGCGCAAATCATCCCGGGCGCGATCGCAACCGCGCAAAGCAGCCAACCGCCGAATGCCCGCGCTTTCATCAGAACTTGTACCCCGCCCCCACCCCGACAATATTGCTCTCAGAAGGAAGGCCCAGCACTGGAAAGCTCTCGAGATGGCGGTACTCGAGCGAGAACAGCAAATATGCGCTGGGGCTGTAGATGACGTTGCCGGCGAACGTGCGATTTCGCGCCAGATTCTGCACCGTCGGCCCGTCTTCAACGTAGTAACGCCGTAATTGACCGGCAACGACATTGTCCATTCCGTAGGCCCCGTTGAATTCGAGGCGCTCGCTGACTTTCTCCTTAAGCTGCGCCCATCCGCCCACATCATCCAGGGGACGGAAGTAGTAGCCCCCCGTAGTCAGGTTCGGGCTGTACGCAAAGTCCTTGTAGGCGCCGCCGCCGAGGCCGCCGAGGGCTAGGCCCCGATAGAAACTTCCTATGAATTGCAGACGCGCAAACAGGAGCAGCTGCGCATCGGCGGTCGCTGCCCAGGAATCGAAGCTTCGCCCCAGCGAACTTTGGTGGGAAGCGAAATATCCTCCCACTCCAAAATGATTGCGATTCTCGTCACGATCCGAGCCAAGAACCGCAATCCGCGCCTCCACTCCCGGCTTCGAGGTCCGCTCCGTGCTGGTCGGTGGCGTGGTCACCGACGTTGAAGAAGGCGCAACCGGAGGCGTTAGCGGCGCGTCTCCCGGGTCAATCAGAGCCGCCTGTATTTGCACGCCGCGCGAGTTGACGGGACCAAGGCTGCCGCTCACGACCGCTTGCGGATTCCATGTCCACAGGTTGCCCGACCACGCCAGTGCTGGTTCGGCCAGGGCCGTTAACGACGTTGGCTCTTCAGGGCTGATGATCGGACGATCAAGCGCAAAATATGCCTGCGTCCGATCCCAGTAAAGGCCTGCATGAGCCGTGCGAAGCCGCAGCAGGGCTGCCGTCGCGGTGTAGTAGCCGGAGTAACTTGTTGCCGACGTACCTAAGGCCTGATTCCCGTAGAAGTCCACTCGGAGATCAGCAAAGCTGCGCGCTCCAAACAAATGAGGCCCCTGCGCGTCAAAACCAAGCATGGTTTGCTTGATTGAAGCTCCGGCGCTTCCTGTGCCCGGGACAGCCACGGAAGGAGTTGCCGGCGTATCGACACCGCCTCTGTTCACAAAACCGTTCAGGAGCACCATGCCGGTAATTTTCACCGGATACTTCGACTCGCTTTCCACTTTGGACTGTGCCTGAGTCGCAATTTCCGATTCTTCAACCGACTGATGTTCCTTCATCTCCTCAATTGCAGAATTCATCGATCGTGCCGCGGCTTGCGCCGGCGCCGATGACGACTCGTCGGCAGATACGGGAGGCGGTGCGTTTCCGGAGGGAGCCGGATCTTGCCCAATCTGTCGCTGCAAATCGATGAGCTGCTTCCGCATCTCGTTTAGTTCGCGCTGCGACTCATCGACCAGCGCCTGGGTTTTCGCCATCGCGTCGGTCAGTTGCTGAATTCGCTGAGAAGCAGTCTCGGGCGCCTGGGCGCAAACCATTTGCGCCGAAATGGCAAGGGCGGCCAGCAGTGGTGCCGCTTTCCAGCCGCTGCCGTGGCTCACGCCAGAATTCCAATTTCGCTTAACTCCGGACGTTTTCATCTGGGATCACCTGCTCATGACGCCCGGCCTCCGGTGCATCGGCCTCGTCCTGCACCGGAAGATCCCGCGCCACTTTCAGTTGAAAGATAGTTTCACCAGGGCGACTGCTCACCAAGACAACTTCTCCGCCATGCTCCAAAGCAATGCAATGCGCGAGGGTCAGGCCGAGCCCTGTTCCCTTTTGCTTGCCTTCACTCACGAAGGGTTCGAAGAGGCTCTCGCGAATGGTTCCGGGTACCCCTGGACCATTGTCGGTGACGCTAACCACCATTTGGCGCTCGTGGGTCTCGAGCGTAACTGCGACCCTGGCCCCCAGGCCCATGGCGCGAGCCGATTGACAGGCGTTGAGAAGCAGATTGGAAATCGCCCGCTCGATCTGCTTCCCGTCGGCTGAGACGGCCGTTTCTGCAGGGTCGCCATAACGTGTCACGATCGTCACTCCCTCGGCATCAGGGTGCGTGCGGACCAGCGCTGTTGCCCGCTCGACCAGCGTCGCCATCAGTTCCGGCTGCCTCCTAACGCTGTTGCCGGTGCGGCTGAAAATCAAAAGCGACTCGATCATCTCGGTGGTTCCATTCACTGCTGCGCGGATTTCTCCAAAGATCTCACCGCGTTCCTTTGGAGAGAACCGGTCGGAAGCGAGAAACTCGGCGTTCGCATAAATCGCTGCCAGGTAATGGCGCAGGTCGTGAGAGACCGAACTCGCCATCCGGCCGATAGTGGCCAGCCGTTCGGATTCAACCACTTTTTCGTTGGCTTTTTGAATTTCGCTCCGCATGCCGGAAAAGGCCTTACTCAGCTCTCGCACCTCCTGAGTGCCGTGACGCGGCACGTGGTATCCCACGTCGCCCAGCCCGAAGGCGTGCACGCTTCTGGAGAGTTCTTCAAGGGGATGCGTCACCAGCCACGAGACGATCATCATCAGCACCGTCCCGGATAGCAGGGCCAGAAGACCGACAATCAACACCATTCTGTCGATGCGGCTGATCGAGCGTTCTGCCGGCTCATAGGATTTAAGGACAACCAACTGCAATGGAGACGTCGCAGCCGCTGACAGATCGTTTCGCGCGAAGAGGTAGCGCGTGTCGCCGAGGTTCATTGTCGCCGGTGTGCGCGACGCGCTGAAGAAAAGCGGAGATTGCCGCGCCAGGCTCGCCTGGACTTCGGGCGCCAGCGTGCTGGCCACGATTTGACCCCCACTCAAAAAAACCACTTCAACCCCGGTTGGCTGGCTGATCTCCCGCACCATGCGCTCCACCGAAACGCCGGTCACGACGTATCCCAGCATGGTTCCATTCTGTTCGCTGCCAAAATAGAGAGGCCGCACTGCGCAGGCGTAAAGCGAACCGCCGGCAATCAGATAATTCCTGCTCGGTGAGGCGAGCAGGATCTTCAGACCCTGCCCAAGCGTTGCGCCGGTGATGGCGTTGTTTGAGAAGACCGCGATCATGCGTCCTGCGGGGTCGGTCAAAACAAAAAGATCCGCGCCGCTCAGGCCCCGGTATCCCGCGGCCCCATTCTGGATCGTCAGGTCGTCGCCGCTGGTCATCAGCGCCTTCAAGGTCGGCAATTCGGCGAGGAGCGCATTCTCCCGCTCCAGCGTTTGCAGCCTTTCGCCTTGCATGATCTGGAAGGCGGCGACCGAGTGATCCAGGTCCTGCGAGAGATCGTCCGTCACTTGATTGAGCAATTGGTGGCGAATGAGCAGCAGGCTCAGCCCGGTGACAACGGCAATCACTAAAGCCATCGCCACAACGAGAAGAACGTGCGTTCGCGCGCCAAGCTTTTCCTGCACGTGTGCTACTCCGGTAGAACCGTCGTTCGCCGGGGGAAGATGGGGGAACTCGTCAGGGGACAAATTTGTATCCTGCACCGTAAATCGTGAGCAGATGCTTCGGATTGGTCGGGTCCGGCTCCAGCTTTTGGCGTAACTTCAGGATTTGATTGTCCACTGTTCTTGTAGTCGGATAAAAATTGTATCCCCAAACTTCATTGAGCAACACGTCGCGCGTCAGGACCCGCTCGGCATTGTCGGTGAAGAACTTGAGCAACTTGAATTCGTGCGCCGTTAGCACGACCGGCTTGCCCGCGCGTCGCACTGTCATCTTTTTGAAGTCGACATCGCAATCGCCAAAACGATAAACCGTCTGCACGGGCGGTTTGCGCTGGCGGCGAATGGCTGCTTGAACTCGCGCCGTCAGCTCCCGCGGGCTGAATGGCTTCGTCACGTAGTCATCTGCGCCGATTTCAAGCAGCAGCACTTTGTCAGCAACTTCAGAAATGGCGCTCAGCACGATTATCGGAGTCTCGGCGGATAGCTGCTTGAAGGTCTTGCACAGCTCTCTGCCTGAGATATTCGGCAGGATCAGGTCGAGCACGACGGCGATGGGGCGCTCGCTGCGAAACAGATCGAGCCCGGTCTGTCCGTCTCCGGCGACGACAGTGGTGTAGTGCTCCTGGGCGAAGGTCCTCTCGAGCGTCCGCTGCATGCGCGGATCATCCTCGATAATGAGGACGGTACCGAGAGAAGCCGTGGTCGTTGCATCGCTTTGGGTTTCCATTGCCAATTCCGTGCCAGGCGTCATGATTCAAGCCCTTTCCTGCCATATTGTCATCGATTCAACCATGATTCCGGGAGAAAAATCGCCAAAAATTACAATAGGATGACAATCTTGCGGACGGAATGGTTCCACAAATCTCAGGCGTCAGGAATTTGTTTCTCGATCGAAAGGCCGACAGGGACGTGAGGGCCGACAGCGCTCACGCGGTCGGCCAGGACGCTAATCAGGACGACGGACCATAACGGCAACAGAAGGTCGAAGGGGTCGGCCTCGGCCAGGCCGCGCACCACGACGAAGATCAGGATGCAGATAAATGGAATCTTCATCGCGGACACGGGAAGCCTGCGCAGCTGCCGAAACAAACTGCCGTAGATGCCGGCAAGAATCAAAACGCCTATCGCGCCATAAGCATAAAACTGCTGAAGAACTTCGTTTTCCGCGTGCCGCGCCTCGAACATCTCATTTCCGAACGGCGGCACGACTTTCCACCAGGAATCAAAGCCGTGTCCGATCCACGGGGTCCATGCGTGGTCCGTTGCCGCAGTCGCCACATAGAGCCAGATTGCTGTGCGGCCTGTGAAGGTTTCGGCCTGGTTGCCCGCGGTTGTGTAGATTTCGTAATAAGCCTCGAACAATCCCCAAAACGCCAGAGTAAGCAACAGCGCGCCACCCATGAGGAGCATCCTTGTTTTCCGGCTCATCGATCGATCCAGAATGACCAGGAATATTTCGCTCACCACAAACGCGGCGAGCGTGGCCTTACTCAAGCTGCGAATGAGAGTAATCGCTAGGAAAAACTTCGCCAGTCTCCATCGGCCATGCTCGCTGCGAGTCAAGTACTGTGCGAAGAAGATAGCGAAGGCGCAGAGATTTCCAATTTCATTTGTGTTGAAGAACTGTTCATCGCCAAGACGCAGATCGGGTGGCGATGGCATGATCCAGGCAATCAACGCCAGCAGACAGGTGCCCCAGATAAAACCGCGCATGATGGAATGCGCGTCATCGACTCCCGCATCGCGGCGAAACAGCAAGGCGACGATCGCCACGTCAATCACCAATCCCAGCCAATACGCGATGGAATCCGGTAACGACGCAGTTTCACTCCACGCCAAGCTCATGCCGGAGAAGATGAGGAAGAAGAGCACCCAGCGAATTGCCGGCAGTCGGAGCATCGAAGCGAGTGTGCGCTGGCCGGCGCCGAGCGAATCGAAGCAAACCAGGTCAAACAGAAGCAGGTCGAAGCCGATGCTTACCGCGGAGCCCGTGCTCGGTTCGACGCCGAACACCCGCACCGCAAGAAGCACAATGCACAGGCGGAAAGAGAAGAAGAAGCCAACGGCGAACGCCAGGGGCCTCGCTTCGGTTCGCCGGAACGTCGCTGCTTCCGATATGGCGATCTCCGCTCCCACAACCCCTCGTTACGGCTCGGGCTTCGTTCCGCCCAAGTATCGCCTCCTCAGGCCTCGTTCAGTGTGTATACATGTCTGGCACTCCCTGGCTGCCCGCCGGCGGCAAATGGCGCAGATACCTAATGATCGACCAGAGCTCATCGTCGCTCAGCGTGTCCTTTGAGCCGGGCATGCCCGAAGGCCAGATACCGTTGTCGAGAATCCATTTCAACTGGCCGTCGGTGTAACTCTGCACATCACGAGATGCGAGCGACGGAATGGGCGGCGAAATGTGATCCGCAAACGGGACGCCTGTGTTCTGGCCATCCATTCCGTGGCACGCGACACAATAGTGCGAGAACGCTTCTTTGCCGTCTGCCAGTGTTGCGGCGTCGTCAGGCAGCGGATTCTTCGCTTTCTTGTTGCCGATCAGGAAATGGTGCTTGGAGAAGTTCATGATCGCCGTCTCCGCCTTCCCCGGACGCGTAGCCTTGCAACCGCACGCGCCGGCCAGCAAAACCGCGGCAAGCGAGAGAATGAGCCTCCGCACCGCTATGCCACCACATGCAGAATGATCTGCATCGAGCCGTGACCCGAGCCGCAGAAGACAGAACAGTGGCCGACGAAGTCCCCTTCCCTGTCTGGAGTAAAGGTCACTTCGGCTGTTCCGCCCGCCTTGACCTTCACGTCCACGTTCAGATCGCGGAAACGGATTCCGTGGCCGACATCAGCGCTTTTCAGAACCAGTGTCACAGGCTGGCCCTTCTTCACCGTGATTTCGTTCGGGGCAAACACAAAGCGCTTCGCCGTAATTTCGATGCGACGTGGCGCTTCCTGCGCCTGCAGCGCAGCCGCGGAGATCCCGCCCATGAAAAGTGCGGCGGACAAGGTCAGCAACGTAAGTGTGTGTTTCATGCATTCTCCTGCCAGGTTTTCTCGCTCATTTGCGCGCCCAGCGCGGCGTCGTTGCGGTGCGGCCACTTCGATGAGCATCGTCTGGCCAATACTTAGCGGCTCAAATCTGCCGGGTTGTCATGGCGTGGTTCTTCCAATGTCAGAATGTTGTCACTGGTATGAGGCGCTGGTTGCTTTGGGACAATCCCTCTACGGATTGAAGAATTTGAGAAGAGCCTTGTAGTCTTCATCGCTCAATCCGGCGCGCACTCGCATGTGCATGGCTATGGTGCCGGAGATACTTGGCGAAAATCCCTCCGGAGCGTTGTGGCAGCGAGCGCAGTTCTGGTCAAACACTTGCTGCCCGCGATCAGTGGCTGCGGGCTGAACTTTTTGCGGATCTACCTTCGCGTGGCTCTTTTGCGATGTGTTATTGGCTTGACCGACAGCAATTGTTGCTGCCACCACCAGCCAACCAGCGATCATCTCTTTCGCAAGCTTCATCATTACTCCTCATCAAGAATTCAGTTTTCCGCAGCGGTCCCGCTTTTTGCCCATTGCAAATACCCGCCTGGCGCATGGGACCCACTCAACGCCACATGTGCGTAGGCTAAAAGCGATTGCGGCGCGGCGTGTCACCGGAGCGTCTGAACGTTGTCATCAGATTGTCTTTGCGGTCCGCCGAGCGGTTTCCGGAGCAGGACCCGACGCTTCCGGATCGTTCAAGGGCGATCGACGACCCGGCACACAGGCATCGCCGTGACAATTCGCTGACATTACGACGACGGCCGTCTGACAATCGCGATTGCGCGCGCAAGTAGTCTGGGTGCGAGAGGATCCGATCACGCATGCAAGATGCTGAAGATGCGAAGAACCGTCCGCTCGAAACCCGGCGGTTGTGGAGGGCCTTCAGGCTCTTGAGAGCGCGGCAGCGTGTTCTATTCGCATTCCTCACCATGACGAGAATCGCCGTCGGCGTCTGCGATCTCGCGCTTGCCGCCGCCATGTATCTGCTCTTCCTCCTCCTGCAGGGCCGGAGCACCGCGCATTATTACGCGTGGATGCCAACAACAATTCTCGCGGCCGCCCTGCTCACCTCGATCATCGTCGTGGCTCGCGCAGCGGCCGACATTGTTTCCGCGCGTTCCGCTATTCGCTATATTCAGAATCTCGCGGTGGATTTCACACTCCGGCTGACCCAGGGCTACAGCGAATTGCAATGGACCCGGTTCGTTGAACGAAATCGCAGCCAGCTCATCAACCACTCGCTCAACACGGCACGTGAAGCCGCCGATTTCTACCATCGCTGCGTTGAGCTTGTGGCGGGAGTAATCGTGGTTGCGCTCATGTCGGCCGCGTTCGTTTACCAGAGTGCGGCAGCGGCTTGTGGTTTCGCCATTGTGCTCGCGGCGGTCTATTGTGTGCACCGTTTCCTGGTCCGCAAATCGGTTCGCGAGGCCGCGACAAACCGCGAATCGTACCTCGCCCGGCTGCAGAAGAATCTCGCCGACCTGTTCTCCACGGGCAAAGAAGTACGCACTTACGGAGCCTACACCTTCTTCCACAAGCGAATCCGCCGCGAAGCCGAGGGCTTCGCCGTCAATCATCGCCGCTCCGTATTTCTGCCGCAGGCGGCGCGCATCCTCGCCGAGCAAGGCACGGTGCTGCTATTTCTCGCGCTGATTGTCGCAGTGCAACTGCGGCAGGGCGATACTCGCCAGCTCCTCTCGCTTCTGGCGTTTTATTTCGTGCTCTCGCGGCGGTTGCTTCCTCTAGTGAGCCAGATCTCAATGATCGCCGGCCAGATGGAAAGCTCGTATGAGAATGTCCGGATCATCGATTCAGAGTTGGCCGATTGCAGCAAATTCCGCCTGCCCGCTTCTCCCGCAGAGCCGCCGCATCCGGGCTTCGTCCTGGAGTTGAGCCATGTGAGTTTCTGGTTTCGCGAGGATGTGCCCGTTCTGCGAAATATCAATCTCTTCATTCGCCAGGGCGAGATCGTTGTGCTTCAAGGCGCTTCTGGAATTGGCAAGAGCTCGCTTCTGAATCTGATTGCCGGCGTCCTCGATCCTGTGGCCGGCTGCGTGCGGGTCAATCGCGCAGCGGTCGCATACGTAACCCAGGAAGTTCCTCTGCTTGACGATACGATCCGCAATAATCTGCTCTTTGGGCTGCCGGCAATGCCTGACGGAAACCTGATGAGCGCCCTCGCCGCGGCGAATCTTGCCGGCTTTGTATCGACCCAACCGGCTGGGCTGGAGACCAAGGTCGGAGACAACGGCGCGTTGTTTTCCGGAGGCCAGCGGCAAAGGCTGGGATTAGCGAGAGCGATTCTTCGCAGCAGCTCTCTGCTGCTGCTCGACGAGGCGACGTCGGCATTGGATCAGGAAAACGAGCGGCAGATCCTGGCCAATCTCGCATCGCGCGGAACGGCGGTCCTGCTTGCAACGCATCGCCTGAACGCGCGCCCGTTTGCTGACCGGGTGTTCCGGCTTCACCAGGGTTGTTTGATTGAGGAGCGCTACCCGCACGTAAGCCAGGATGCAACGACGCTCTGTGCAAGCCTTGCGAATGTCGAGCCTGAGGAGCTCGCTCATGCAGTGCCGGGACCTGTTCCCATGAACGAGCTCGCGTCGGAATAACGAGGCAGTACGAGACGGGTTTGCTTCCGGCGATATGCCCCTGCTCCAGTTATCGGGCGTTGCCTTTCCACGTGGGGAAAAGGAACCGGTAGACGATACCCGTCTCCCAGATGTTCATGTCCCCGGTGGAAGCGAACTGGCGCGCATAGCTGGTAAGGATGCGCGTATTGTGCGGCAGGTTATAGTCGAGCCCGAAGTCGGCGCGTTGCGTGTTCACTGAAGGCACGCTGTCGCTCGCCTTGTTGTCGATCCGAAAGGTCTGCTGCATGCGAAACACGGGCTCGAATCGTCCGATCCAGTTGTCAGGACCGCCAAAGGCATGTGTGCGGTAGGCCGTCTCGAACCAGTAACCCTGCGCATGTTGGCCGTGGGCGTACTCCGAACGAAAACGGAACCCCGTGTCCTTGGGCTCCCACCACAAATGCGCGCCAACGAAGTTCTCCTGCGTTCTCTGCAACGAACGATCGTACGAAACTCCCAACTCAAGCCGGCTCTCCGGGAGGTAGAGGAACACCCGCCCACCCGAAGAACGCTGCGAGTTGAAGTAGAAATTTCCGCTGCGAGCGGAAAACCAGGCATTGTAGCTGATCGAAAATTTGTCGCCGGACGCGGCTGATCCACTCAGCATGCCGCCGACTCCCGAGCCCGAGGACAAAGTGCCGATGTTCGAGCTCATCGGCGCATCCTGGAAGTTCCCGATCCAGATCGGTGACAAGCGGTCGTTGTATGTGTTAAACGGCAGCAGGAAGCTGCCGGCAACCACCGTGAGATGCGGAGCGGCCAGGTAATCGCCTTGCATGTAGATCAAATCCGCAAAGTGACTGTGATCGTAGCCAGATTGCCCACCTCCCTTTGGCGAGAACTCCTCTAAAAGGATTGCGCGCGACTCAAAGAGGAGGGAGTTGCCCACTGGTGCCGCGATCAGCGGCTCAATATGCGGTTGATAGTTTGTGCTGCTACCATTCGTGCTGGTGAAGAATCCGACACCACCTGAAAGCAGGGGTACGTCTTGTGCCGCGGCCGGCTGAACTGCGTACGCGAATGAGAAGCAGCAGATCATCGCGACGGGCCGGATCAAGCAGGAGACGCGAGTGTGCATTTTCGTAAGCTCCATACCGCGACCATAGCGAAATGCAGCCTGCGAGGTGTCTCCTGATCGTCTGTCCAATGTCAATTGATTGTCATCCGCAGTTCCCGTCGGTCTGGAACCAGTACGCCCCTGGGCAAGACGAAGGATCCCAACTCCCGGAATCTACGTGCGCTGCAACTGTAAACAGGACGCTACAGTCGCGCCTCCCGAAAACAGAGCTTGCATACAGGCATTCATAGAATTCTCTTCGCCCCGGCCTCCACTCCGATCTGCAACAGACCTTCTGGCCGCTCCTGCGCGCCGGTGATCCCTCTTCCGCGGCACTTCATCACACTTTCCAGAATGTAATACGCGGCATTACATCTTCTACGTCAATTACGCGCTCAACTTGAGGCAATCATTACCAGATTGCCGTCCAGGTCCCGGCAAACTTCCGTTCGTCCCAGAATCGCCAACGGTTGTCACATAAACTTCCAAAATTTCGCGAGAGGAAACCTGCGTGCATGGACTGAACCAGTAGGCCAGTGACTTCCCCCAGGTGCACGAAGCAGAAATCGGCTGCGGTCCCGACGAGTAACTGCCAACAACTCACGCTGGAATCTCGACGCAGAGAGTTTTCGCCGATTTCCGCCTCGTGTCACTCGGTGCAGTTTCCCGGACGGGCGGCGCGGACTGCGTGTCTCCGGCGCCCTGCGAACGCAACGAACGGCCTTGGAGGTAACAAACGTGCAAATTGTGAAGAGCTTGATTTCAGCCTGGATGATCTGCGGTGTTGCTACCCTTGCGGCGGGGCAGGGCATCACTACGGGCACCGTTCAGGGAGCGGTTGCCGACCCGTCCGGCGCTCTCATCGCCAATGCACAGATTCAATTGAAAAGCGCGAGCAGCGGGCTCACGCTCAGCACCCACTCCGGCGGCGACGGCACATTCAAGTACTTCGCTGTCCCCATCGGCGCTTACAAGATCGTCATCAGCGGCCAGGGGTTCGCCAACGAGACAGTATCCAATGTCGCGGTTCAGTCGGGAGCGACCACCAACCTCAATCAGATTACGCTGCATATCGGTACTGCAGAGCAGATTGAAGTCAACGGTTCCGCTGCCACGCTACTTGAAACCACCGACTCCCAGGTGACCACCACTTTCAATGCACAGACCGTGCAAAACCTTCCGTTGAACAACGGCTTCGACACAGTAGCCGAAGTGATTCCGGGAGTGGTCAGCACGGGTGGCCGGGTCTACGGAGACGGTTTTTCTAACAACAACGGTGACAACTTTTCGGTCAACGGCCAGAGCGGGCGGTACAACAATTTCGAGATTGACGGGCAATCGAATAACGACAACTCCATCGGCGGACCAAGCGCGTTCTTCGGCAGCCAGGATGCCATCCAGGAGATCCAGGTCATCACCAACGATTACAGCGCCGAGTATGGCCGCAACGCGGGGGCAGTCGTCAATTACATTACGAAATCCGGGAGCAACGGCTTCCATGGCAGCGCAGTCGAGCTGTACCAGGGTCAATTCCTAAGCTCGCTTGCCAACTTTGAAAAGAGCCCGCAGTTCGGATTCTGCCCTCCCGCAGTGAGCCCATCGACGGGCTGTACCGCGCCGCTGCTTCCGCGGTATGTCGAGAACCGCTACGGGGGCACGCTCGGCGGTTCCATCATCAAGAACAAGCTGTTCTTCTTCGGCAGCACCTATTGGGATCGCGTCCGGGTTGGAGCCACTCCTGCGGCATCGTTGCCTGAGTTGACTCCTGACCCCAGCGGCCTCAAGCAGCTTCAGGCGGCCTTCCCCAACAACCCCGGAGTCGCAGCCCTGGTCGGTTTTGGCCCCTACGCCGTTGCCCAGGGGAACCCGCAGACGATTCCCGTGCCGCTGCCGCCCGCGGGGCAGCCCGATGAATGCGTTGCCATTGGGGGAACGCGCAACGCCAACAACACTTGCTCCGAGCCGGTGACAGGTCCGGGCGGCAAGACCGCCAATATCGAAGTTTCCGGCGTGCAACGTACCATTCCAAGTCTCTTCAACGACCAGGAGGAATTGGGGCGTCTGGATTGGCAACCCACTTCGAAAGACCATCTCTTTCTGCGCTATTTCTACCAACCGGAACTCAACACCGGTGTGGGCGGGTCGTACCTTGGCGCGACCGCCTCTGGAGATTTCGTCGACCTTCCCGCCGCCTCGCACTCGGTGGGTGCGGATTGGACGCGCGCCTTCTCAACCCACTTTGTCGATCAGTTGCGCTATAGCTTCGAAGAATCCAAGGTCTACTTCCAGGGCGGCGGCTACCCGAAATGCGTTGCGACCAACTTCGGCGGCTGCCCGGCCGAATTCAACTACACTGGCGGGAATAACGATCTGAATTTTGGCGGAGACGTTCTCTTCCCGCAAGGCCGTACCATCAAGGTCACGCAGGTGCAGAGCAACTCCACGTGGACGCATGGATCGCAAACCCTGCTCCTGGGCGGCGAATTCGATTACCAGAACTCGCCCAATGCCCTGCTCTACTACTACAACGGCGAAGCCGGCTTCGGCACCCTGAGCAACTTGTTGCAGAATGGTCCCGGTGGCGGCGCAGCTTACACAATCCTGGCCAATGGCAGCCCCGTCATCCCCTTTACCGAGCCAGACTTCGCAGCATACTTTCAAGACGACTGGAAGGCCCAGCCCACACTTACTCTTCACCTGGGCCTGCGCTGGGAGTTCTTCAGCCAGGCGGTGAACAAGCTGCATGACGAAACGGTCGCTCGCGAATCCAACCCGAGCACTGCGATATGGCCGGCTTCCCTCCCTCTTGCCGACCGGACCACTTCGACGGCTGACCAGAACTTCAAGAACTTTGAGCCCCGCATCGGCCTTGCCTGGAATCCTGCGTTCGATCGCAAGCTCGTTGTGCGCGCCGGTTATGCCATCAATGCCAACCCTGCGTTTGACAATATGTTCATTCTTGAAGCAACGGCAGCGCCGGTCGTGAACACCGCGGCGTTTGCCTGCGGCAAGGGGAATTGCGTGCCCTCCAATGGCTCGATCCTGAGCGCAAACTTCCGCGCCGCGAACCTGCCATCGTTGCCCACCCAGGACCCGCGCCTCGACGACCAGGAGATGTTCCCTGCGAACTTCCGCACGCCCTACGTCCAGACCTATACGCTGGCCATCGACCACCAAATCGGAAACTCCGTCGTCGGAGAAGCGCGCTATGTCGGCAGCAAGACCACCGACGATTTCCAGTCCGTTGATGCGAATCCCAACCTGTTGCCGGTGGCCACTGCGTTTCCCAAGATCGTTTCCCCCTCGTCGCTCTGTTCCACGCCGGGAGCAAACGGCTATCAGCCTGCTTTTGGAATTGCCCGGCCCAACTGCAATTTCACCAATCTTGCAGAAATCACCAACGGCGGCTGGGCCAACTACAACGGCCTGCAACTGAACCTGAACACGCAGAATTATCGCGGGCTGACATCTACGGTTTCCTATACCTGGAGCAAGTCGATGAACAACGCTACAGACGGATTCCGCAGCACGGGCGCCGGCGGCAGCACGAGCGCTTTTGCCCAGAATCCGTTGAACACTGACTCCGCTGAACGCGGCCTAGGCGGGAACGACTTCACGAATGTCGTGGGCATTGAATTTACCTACAATCTGCCGCAATTCGTGCGTGCCAACCGCCTCATTTCGCGGGCGACAAATGGATTCATGTTGAGCGGTGTCTATCGATTCACGAGCGGTCAGGTTTATACGCCGTACCAGCCGCTGAATCTGGATGCCCTCAACGGGGACTCGAGCTTCTGCGACAGTGCGTTCAACGGATCCTCAGTCGGCCCTCAATTGGATACCTGCCGCCTGGCCCTCTCGAACAAGAAGGCGCCCATCAACACCGTCGCCTACCTGAATCCGGTTTCCGGCACGTACGTCGTCTTTGGCAGCGACAGCGTCGACCCCAACACGGGCAACTACAACCCAGGTACGCCGGTGAACCCGGCTTCGACGCACTGGATCATCAACAACCAGGCCTATGCCGCGGCGGTCGGCAATCCATTTCCCGGCTCAAGCCGCAGCCTGCTGCGCGGTCCCGACTTCAGCGAGCTGGATGCCACGGTCACCAAGACAACCAGGATTACCGAAAGAGTGGAATTGCAGCTTTCTCTGGCTGCATACAACGCACTCAACCAGATGTATCTCGGTCCCGGCATTTCCAATGTGACTTCGGCAGCCTTTACCAGCAATGTTTTCAATTCCTCGGGAACAACCATTCCCGGCGATACCTCCGGCAATCGATTCCTGATCCTGGGAAGCAAATTCACCTTCTAGGCGTAGTTTGAAAACACGCTGCTTGTCGCGCAGGGCGCCAGCGAAGTGATCCGCGGCGCCCTTCCCTTTCTCGATTGTGAGCCGCCGGCGCTTCGTTCGGGACGAATCGGCCGCTGGCATGATCCTGCACGGCGCATTGCACCAACGGCTCGCAAAGAATTTCCATTTTGTGACCAAACGTGCACTTTCTGTGATCAACCGCACGGGAGGAACGCTGTGTTGACTTGCCGGTTATGCGGAACTCGCCTCCAGGCGCCTCATAGCAAGTAACGTTCCAGAATCGTTCGAGTCTACATCGCATCTGCTGAGCAAGTTTTGCGGGCTTGCACGTCGATCCCCTGAACCACCGACCCAAAATGGAGAACATTCATGACGCTCATGCTGCGCCGCACTTCAGTGCATCTGTATATCGCCGCAGCGGCATTTGGCGTGCTTTTTTTCGCAATGCCGGCTGCTCCTGCGAGTCCCGATCCGGATCCTGACATTCCATCAGCCCAGTCAACTCGGCAACCGCAGTCCATTGACGAGCAGCTCAGGCTCGCCAGCGACTACCTGTCAGGACGCGGCGTGCCACAGGATTTGTCGCTCGCGGCCTATTGGTACGAAAAGGCTGCCGGTGCAGGAGATCCCCAGGCGCAATTGCAAACCGGCTATCTCTATGAATCCGGGATCGGCGTGCCCAGAGATCCGGCACGGGCCTTTCACTGGTATCAACTTGCGGCTGCCGCAGGCCTGGTGCGCGCAAAAGCCAATCTCGGCGTCGCCTATTTTTGGGGAACCGGCGTGGCGAAAAATGAGCAGATGGCCTACCGGCTCTTTAATGAAGCCGCGGCCAGCGGGAGTGGTCTCGCCGCCGGATACCTGGGCGACATGTACCGCGTTGGAGTTGGTGTTGGCCGGGATCAGGCATCCGCCGAACGCTGGTACATGAAGGGCGTAAAGTTGCATGATCCCAAGTCGGAATTCAGCATGGGATCCATCCTGTACGAGGGCAAGGATCACGCTCCCGATTTGCGCACAGCGACAAAACTACTGCGAGAATCGGCATCTTCAGGCTATGTGCCGGCAATGCATCTCCTCGGCTTTCTTCTGGCTCGCAATCCAGGCCTGGCGAAATCATCTGAAGAGGCCGTAAGCTGGTTAAACGATTCGGCAAGTGCCGGCCTCTGGAGATCATCGCTGGTTCTCGGGATCCTCGCGCGCGACGGCAATGGGGTTCCCGCAGATGCCCGCGAAGCCTACTATCATTTTCGCGTTGCCTTGCTCCAGGGTGGTGACGTGGCGCGAAAATACGTCGAGCACGATCTTCAAAACCTTGCAGGCGATTTGGGGCCAAGCCAAACCTCCGAGATCGATACCCAGGCGCAGCAATGGTACCAGTCCCACCATGCTGTACTTGAATTCAGGTTCAAAGAGGGAGAGAATGAGACAAGATTTCCGGCCTATGCCCTCGCGGTTCCGGCAACGGGTACGCACGCGGTGCAGTTGATGCCCACTCCGGCGGAATAAGTGAGACATCACGACAAGGTGCGTCATCGATAGGAGAGACGCTGGCAGGCCGCGAATCCGGGCTCTCTTTCGGCTTTCCCTTTTTGCCTCCAACTTGTGTACCTTCCACCGCGGGCTAGTGCAGAATTGTACGATCCGATGGATGGCATCCTCATTCGCATGAATCGCTAAATTGGGAGCAGAAGATCGTGTCGACCCGAGAGCAGACCAGCACCGACGCATTAACGGGCGAATGGACTGGTGAGTCGCGCCCTCAGCCGGTGCTGATGCATCCTGTCGTCTTTGTCGCGGCTTTTACTCTGCTCGGAAGCTTGTTTGCCTTGCAAGAGTGGATGAATGTGCATCGCTCCGGATACACCATCCGTCCCGCGATCATCTTCGAGTCGTGGGGAATGCAGTACTTCCTGTGGGGTGTGACATGTTGGGTGCTTTGGCGGCTTTTCCGCGGCTTCATTCAAAAGGCGAGCGCGGTTCAGATGTTGACCATCGTCCTCCCGCTGAGCCTTGTGCTCTGCATGCTGGAGGAAATACTTTGGGTGGTCTTCTTCCCTCAATTCCCCATGAATCACCCGAAGATGACCTATTGGGATCGCGTCATGTTCAACTACAAGGACGATCTGGCCGAAAGCATGGCCATTTTCTGGGGAACATTTTTCTTCTTCCGCGGCACCGGCTACTACCAGCAGTATCGTGAAAAAGAGACGGTTGCCGCTCAACTAGAGGCGCAACTGGCGAACGCGAGAATCGCCGCCTTGCGCATGCAACTGAATCCGCATTTCCTTTTTAATACGATGAATAGCATTTCCAGCCTGATGCGAAGCGACCTGGATGCTGCCGACGCCATGCTGGAACAACTGAGCAGCTTATTGCGTATGACCTTGGAGCGCGGGGATGTTCAGCTCATCCCTCTGCATGACGAAATCGAGTTCACGGAGACGTATCTCGCCATGCAGGATCGGAGATATGCGGGACGCGTAACCCGAACGCTCTCCATCGATCCCGATCTGCACGATGCCTTGGTACCCGCCATGATTCTGCAACCGATCGTTGAGAACGCTTATGCCCATGGATTGTCGAAGCTGGATCGCGGCGGACATCTTTCCATCGAAATCTGCAAGGAGGGGCCGCACCTGAAGGCTCAAATCACCAACAGTGGGCTGGGGTTGCGAGCCGGTCGGCAGAACGCGTCAAATGGGCACGGCGTTGGACTAACCAACGTAAGAAATCGATTGCACTTGCATTACGGCGAAAATTGCTCGTTTTCCATGCGCGAAATCGACCGAAATCAGGTCAGGGTCTCCATCTTATTTCCGTTGCAGCTCTCGACAAACTCTATCGAAAGCACGACGAGGTTTGGTGTCTGATGATTCACGCAGTGGTGGCAGACGACGAGGTTCTGGCAAGGCAGAAATTGCGCCAGTTGCTTCGCGAAGATCCCGATATCGAAATTGTCGGCGAGTCCGCAACCGCAGCCGAGACCATCGAACTGGTGCGCGCCACCAGCCCCGAGGTCCTGTTCCTCGATATCCGCATGCCGGGCATGGATGGATTCGACGTGGTCGGTGCGCTTTCCGGCCTGACGGACATTCCCCAACCCCAAATTATTTTTACCACGGCCTACGATCAGTACGCTGTGCGGGCATTCGAGGTGAACGCGGTCGATTATTTGCTCAAGCCATTCACCTCTGAGCGGCTTAAGTCCGCCATTCAAAAGGTTCGTGACCAACCGCAGGTCAGGCAGCAGGAGAGCAGCGCTGTGAATGGCGCTGGTCCCGCTGTGAACTTCTACACGAATCGAATCATCTTCAAGTCGCGCGGGCGGATCCTTTTTCTGCCGGTAGCCGATATTCGCTGGATTGGCGCGGAAGGAAATTACGTCCGTCTCTGCACTGCATCCGAAAATCATCTGCTCCGAGAAACGATGGCTCATTTGGAAGAGCGGTTGGATCCTCGGGGCTTCCTGCGCGTGCATCGCTCCTTCATCGTCAACCTGAAATACGTGAAGGAAGTGCGGAGAGAAGCCAACGGTGACTCCGTAGTTCTGCTCGACAACGGCCAGAAGGTCGCCATGGGCCGCAGCTACCGGTCAGTCCTTAGCGAACAGCTGTATCGCACGTAGATCTTCCGTTTCTTGAAGAATGAAGCGCGTTATTCCCGATTGTGATTGTCCCGAAGTTGACTTCCACCTGAGGATCGTTGCATTTCGTCACAGGTTTCGCCGCTTCATCCCGGACTCCTTGAATTGGGATTTAGAGACCTCTCCCCTCCCGAAAGATGAATCGCTGCCAGGCCTGCGTGTTCTGCGATTGCTGCTGTCCTGGTCTGCTCTTCCCGCATAGGGGTCACCCGTCCTCTCGCGAATTGCATCCGTCACATTTTTGGCGCGGCCGTGCCGTTAGGACCTGAGCGTGCACGGTTGCAGGTAAGAGGTGATTGCCGCGATGGTGATCCATCGATCTTCCCTGCATCCTTCAACATCGAAAAGAAAACAACCTGTCCACGGGCTCCGGAGCAGGGATTGGAACATCGCAATGACCATCGGTGTCAATGCCGATGCGCGCCGGATCGCGCAGGCGTTGACGCTGCCGGAATACCTTGAGGCATGGCTCTGCCTGCCCGGTCGCAGCATGGAATCCCATCTTGTTGCATCGCAGAACCCGGATGGCTATCGCCTGGATGCCTACTCTGATGGCCGGGTCGCTGTTCGCATCATTGCGTCCCATTGTTTTCAACATCAGCGCAAGATGCGCCTGTTGTGGAGAAAAGTATGCGAGATGAACTACACCGAAAGCATCGTGGACTTCAGGGTCCGCGGCAACTTCGGCGCCAGTGTTCTGGAGCTTAACCACGCCGGCTTTGACTCCGCCGGCGAATATCGCTGGGGACAGGAGCTATGGCGCGCCTCGCTCGCCAAGCTCACGTCTCTCTTTCTGCCGCTTTCCTGAGGCGCCGCTTCTCATGGTCAGTGGGGCCACCTTTCAATGCACCATGCGCACTGTAAGAACCTCATGCGGATGAAAGGTCAAGTGGACCTCGTTGTTTGACACATCCAATTGCTTCATGTCGTCTTCCACGGAATTGCAGAGGCTGGCCGAGCGAACCTCTCCACGCGGAAGCCGAACAACAGCTTGTTCTTCCTCACCGGCAATTTCCTTGAGCCGCAAGATCGTTCCCTTACCATCCTCCGCCAGCTTCCAGGTCACCAGGACGATGTTCGGATTGTCGGTCGAGAGAAAGCTTGTCCCCGCGTCGGGCAGCGGCTGATCCGGGTTGCCGGCTTTATCCTGGTTGATCACCAGGTCCACTGTTGGCGCTTCCATGCTCTCCCACCCGAGACGGCTGAGAGATGCCGGATCAAAGTCGCTGCCGCTGGTGAACACATAGCGGAAGCTAAATTCCCCTCCCTGGCCCGCGCGATAGTTCGTGTGCCAGTAGTTGTTCATTGCGTAGGAGAACAGCGTGGCGGTTTTAGGGTGAAACTCCGCGGGCCACAAGCCGCGATTGATGTCGCCGAAGCTGGCCAGTGACGCATCCAGCGGCACAATTCCCAACGTCATTCCAGAGCCATGAACCGCCATCCACTTCTGAACGCTGAACCATTCCAGCGAGGCTCCCTTCAACATGTCGCGTGCCGGATCCACCCACCCCTGTTGCGTGGCATAGGCAAACTCAGGCGATGCGACCGCTGCTGGAAACGCGAAATACACGCCCTCCTTCTCTGTGGTGTAGGTTTTCTGCACCGTGTAATGGAACTCAATCTTCTTTTCGTTGTCGAACAGGAGGATTTCGAGGCCGACGTCAGGCGTGTTCATATCTGAGCTGCGCAGCTTGATGGAATAGCCCCATGGCGTCTTCTGCGCTCCCAGGTACTCTCCATTTGCCGCCGGATGAACCGTCAACTCCGCGGCCGGAAGCGATTCGTATGGATGAATCATCCGCGTCAGTCCATTGTGATTTGGGTCGCCGCCGGCGACATACAAATACTGGCCAAAGCGATAGGGGCTGGCCGTATCGGCCACTTCCTTGTTCAGTTGTTTATCGAAAATGCTGCGCACGGCGCCGGTCTCCGGGTCGACGGTGATGCGGTAAAAGCGGTTCTCGATCACAGGATTCATTTCTGCCGGGACGCTTGCTGTTGCTACACCGGAAACGGGCCGGATCTGGAAGCATTTGTAACCAACCGGCGGAAGATCGGGGGCCAGAAACCGCGCGTGAACGAAGTTCTCCTTCTCCCACATCACGTCCAAAGGAATGGTCTTGTGCGTTGTCAGGTCGACCAGTTCCTGATTTCTGCGAAAGTCCGCTTCAATCAGCGCATTGCGCTTCCAGTTCAAAGCGTTAAATACGACCAGCGTATTGCTCGAGACGCGAACTTTGTTCACCAACTGATACATCGAGCGATTGGTAATATCCTCGAGTTCGAACTGAGCCTGGGTGGCGAAGTTATCCTTCACCGCAAGTTGCTTTGTTGCTTCTTCACTGTCAGGCTGCCCGATGGAGTTGCCCGCACCCCACGTATGCTCGGCAAACGCCAGAATGTTGTTCCATGCATTTTCGAGTTCGGTCTTGGGCGGATGTACATCGGGATTCTCGACGTGCGCCACGGTCGAGACGACCTCCGCAGCGAGCGCGCGGCTCTGGTTGTTGCGGTCCTCTGCGGCGTAGTATGCGTCAGAACCGATGCCGTCCTCCCAGTAGGGCCCCATGTCTCCTTTGTAAGTCGCCAAATCTGCTCCAAATTGTTTGTCGACATATTTGAAGAAATCTGCGAAGGTTGCGTACTGAAGCTTTGGGTACGCAAAGGCGTGGTTCCAGATTGGCGCGAATGTCGGCAGTTCCGGATGCAGATCTGTGTTCTCATCCTGTGCGCCGTACATGAGTACCGCATCGGGCCGATAGCTTTGCTTGTCATATGGCGCAAGAAACATCGGCAGGGCTTGATAAATCGACTCGTTTTGCGGATTTCCGCCAAAGACTCCGCGAATCTGCGCGTAGCCTCGCGAATACCAGAACAGAACCTTTCCGCCGTCGGGGCCTTCCCACCAGAAAGGCGATTTTTCATCCCATTGCTCATGCGCCAGCACCGTCGCCCGATCCTGGTTGCCGCCGACCGCCCAGTACTTTACGCCCGAGCTTGCGAGTACGGATGGATAAGCGCCGGTGTACGACGGAACGTCGGTGGTAGTTGCGTAATTGAATGGCAAGCCATATTCGCGAGACAAGGCCTTCGAATAATAGAGCGAGCGATACAGCGTTTCAAGCGATGCGTAGCCGGTTAACAGGTTGAAGTAGTCCGCCGGCACACCCATCTTCCCATCGCGGATCAGGCCAAGGACTTGGTCCCGCCGAGGCTCGGGCCGTGTTTCCAGAAGCTGCCGCAGGTTCCAGGAGCCGTCGGTCGCAAATCGAAAGTCGGGATGCTGCTCAATCATCTCCGCCGCTTCAACGAGCGTGTTGGCCTGGGCTTCTGCAACCTTACCCTGGTAATCGGTATAGCCAATATCGACGTGAGTATGCGGCACTACATATACGGTCCATTTCCGTTCTGGTGTCAGCGTCAGGTCGAATGTATGGCGTATTCCTGCGGCGATTTCCAGCTTTGCCGCAGCGGCTCCCTGCCATTCCGGGACCTCGAAACTGAGCCGCGTTTCTCCAGCATCGCTGTTCGCGGGAATGCTGGCGCTATAACGGCCGCCGTTAAGCGACAGCGTCGCCTGGCCGGCAGCAACACCTTGATTGAACCGCACAAATGCATCGATGGTTTCGGTGAGATGTCCATTCAACTCGCGATAGAAAACCGTGGGAATGACATTGGCCGTGACGGCTCCTCGCGCGTATTTGGCGTTCGGATCGTTCGCAAGGCTGATGAAATCGTAGGCGACCGTTTCCGGCAGCGCGCCGGAATTCTGCGCGGTTGGCTGGCTGCTGACGAGTTGCAACGTGATGTTGTTCACGCGCTGATTCAGATCGCTTGCCGGAAGATCGACCGTTAGCACGTCAGAAGCGCGAAATCGTTGTTCGCCCAGGTAGAGCGGCTTCGGGTGGAGATAGTAAACGCCCTTGTGCCCGTTGATCTCAATCTGCATCGCCGGAATTCGTGGATACGAAGTCAATGCTGAAATCTTGAGGTGAAAGACCCCGCGCGGTGGCGCAGGCAGATCGAATTGGATTTCATATCGGGATCCGCTCCTTTGCTCGCCGGGCCACTGGGTCGCCCAATCATTCTTCCCTGCCTGATAGCCGACGTGGTCTCCAGGGGCAGCGCTGAATTCACGGATCGACTGATCCGGTTTGCCAATTTCAAAAATGGTGGTCGTTTGGCAGTTTCCCGCAGCGACAGCCAAGGCACAAAATGCAACAAGCACTGCCAACATCCTGAACGCCTTCATTTCCATCCGATTCCTCTTTTGTGATTGTGAGCTCGATCGGTTTGCTCTGTGCGCGTTGAACCGCTGTTCTAAAGTAATTGTTGCTTGCCAGGTGCCGCCCAATATCGCTCCTGAGCAAAAAGCGCGGCTCCGCGCAGTTGCCCGCCCCAATGGTCGGAGTAAATAATCACCCGCAGCGCATCGCCATAATAAAGTTTGTACCACCTCAAGCTTGTCAGCCGTCGGCCCGGGACTACTGCCCGCACCGGGCGCGAGCATCGCTCTTCAGGTTGATCCGATGACAGTAATCCGTGCCCGCAAACGAAAAGCCCGCTGAAATGGCGGGCTCTAGCGTCAGATCTCTGGTAGCGCTACCGGGAATCGTTTCTCGCCCGTCCCGGATTTCTCATCATTAATGGAAAAATTGTACCGAGTCAATAGCCTACGGCCGAATGGCCGTTTTTCGAAAATCCAGTATCAATGGGAAATTTTCAGGTGGTTTTTCGCGAAATGTAGTACAAAGTAGTACAAAGTTCTCGGGCGGCTTGAATGCGATTTCATTCTTCTGCCAAACTTCTTGCCGCTCCGAATGAACGATGGAAATTCATGGCGAAGAAGTATGAGGGCAACACATTTTTCGCTTGTTTGCTGGATCTGTTTATCCAGGCTCAATTTTCGCCTAGCTGCCACTTCGGCTGGCCGTTCTGTGTTCGAGTTCCTTTAGCTCTTGGCTTGGTCCATTCACAGCACGCCGGTTTCCTTGCGCGACGGTGCGTAGGCCGCCTCAAATTTGACTCCTCTGATGGAACTCGAACCTACAACCCTTCGGTTAACAGGGGAAAACCGGCCCCAAATCAGGACGACGCCAACCAATTAAGTGCAACAAGGACAAGGGGCAATCCTGCTGGAACTTTGGCCCGTTATGGGCATCTTTGGATGCAGTTTACGGACAGAAGGCGGACAGTTCCTCCTTTTCAGGGGCAATTGGTCAAAGCCGTGCCATACCGCGTGATGGGCTTCCCCCATTGGGGCGCTATCTGCACCTCCCACGTCGAGCGGCAGAACCTCTCAATCCGCATGGGAATACGGTGCTTCTGTTCTGGGATGCAAAATGGAAATTCCAAGTAAAATTCGTCTACTTGGAAAGCAGGATTATAATCGGGCACTGGCGGCTCTGGGATGCACGCAGGACGTTTCTCGTTCGCGCTCTATTTCGTCCTTCTCGTCCATATTGCGATTGGCCAGGACCTAGCGGCATCTCCGCCCAGCAGTTTCTTCCGCTTTTACGATCCGGCGGACTTCAACAGGAACATCTACTACAAAAACAAGCTTGAGTTCTCTCTGGAAACCGGCTGGCTCCCCAACAATATCCCCTTTGTATTTAATTTTGTCGCCGGCGACCCATACAACACCTGGCCGCTGCATTACACTCTGGTGCCCAATATCGCCTCTGTCCGGTGGCACGTTGATAACATCAACGGATCCGGCATTCTACGCGGTAATTTAGACCTAACCTTCAGTGGAACCTATACCGCGATCCCGCGCGGTCCGGAGACTCGTTATTTCGCCTTCGTCTACGGAATGCGCCGTAATTTTATCCAGCGCAACTGGAGGATCGTGCCGTATTTCGAGGCTCGAGGTGGAGTCGGCAACATCAATGCCAAAGGACCTGACGGGGTCCTCTATGCCCAGGGGCAGGACCTGACGTTCACCCTGATGATGGGCAGCGGAGCGCGATATAACTTCAATCCTCGATTCAGCTTCGCTGCGGGAATGACCTACGATCACATCTCGAACTTCTACTTGTCCCAGCCCGCATACACGGACTATGGACTCAACGTCTACGGCTCCTTTATAGGAATCAATATCCGGATCGGCAAGGAACGGCGCATTGTGCCGTAATGTACCTCTGGTTCGGCCGAAAGAACCTACGGATCCCGCTGATTTGGGCCTGTATTTTGATTTCATAAATTCGTCTCTACAACAAACGCGGTACAGCGGAGCAATCGATCAAGGAGGGGAAGCAGGCGGTGAAGATGACGCGGCTCTCTTGCCATCGGTTCCGCTCGAATCAAGTGCGGCTGGCGCTGAGCCTGCTGGCCTGCAACTTGGGGAATTTGTGGCGGCGGCTGGGTTTGCCGAAAGGGATTGAGATCTGGTTGCTCACGAGCGTGCAGCAACGACTGGTCAAGACCGGAGGACGGCTGGTCAACATGCGCGTTACCACTGGCTATTGCTCGCCGAAGAACATCTGACGCGGCGGCGGTTCGGGGCGATGCTGGGTCGGATTGCTCTGCTCCCGGTACCGACGGGATAGAAAGATGGTGGTTAGTTTAGAAGGGGAATCGGTTTACAGCGTTGGAGTAAGGGAGGAGGTGTGGCAAGAGTGGGCCGCAGATGGCGCCATTTCGGCTGTGCTAGTTCGGGGTTTCGTACAGAAAGGGGGCGATCCGGGTAAAAAGTGTTTCACTTTGACGCCAACAGAGATTGGGGGGAGAATGGTAGCCGTCTATTGGGGTCAAAAAGGAGATTCCAGCCTATATGGGGAGTACCGTGTTCCCTGAATACGCAGCGATGCGGCCTCCTGAAATCCAGCGCGATGCGATCTCCTGAAAGAACCTTGTATCCGGAGGGTTGGCCATGTCGGAGACGGAAGATCTGAACGGAAGTGAGGGCGCAGCCAATGCTATCACCAGGCGCAGATTCATCTTGGGAGTCATCGCTGGTGGAGCGGTGGTGGGCGCGGCGAGTTACCGGTTTCTGGCCCCCAGCAGACCCATGCCTCTGCCTTCAGGCAGCGCGGGTGAACGGCTGATCAGCCTCAATGTGAACGGCAAGCTGCGGCGCGTGGACGTGATGAAGCAGGAGACGCTGGCATGGACCCTGCGCTACAAGCTGGGCCTGACCGGCGCCAAGCTGGGCTGCGACCGCGCGGAGTGCGGAACCTGCACGGTGCTCATCGACGACGTGCCGCACTATAGCTGCTCCGTGCTGACGAACACGGTGCGCGGGCGCAAAGTGACCACGATCGAGGGCCTTGCCGCGGACAACGGCACGCTGCACCCGATACAGCAGGCGGTGGTGGAGGCGCAAGGCTTCCAGTGCGCGTTCTGCATGTCGGGCTTCATTATGGACACCGTGGGCTATCTCAAGACGCATCCCGCTCCCACGCGGGCCGAACTGGCGCACGGCATCAGCGGCAACCTTTGCCGCTGCCAGGACTACACGAAGATTCTGGACGCAATGATGCTGGGCGCGGAAAAGATGCGAAACGGCGTGCCTGCGGCGCAGAAAGCGAGGGCCTGAACCATGGCGGACACAGCACAAGAGAGCGCGATGAAGGCCGAGCAGGAGAAGCCGCTGTCGTTTGGCGCCGGCTACAAGCTGATTGGCCATAACTACCCGACCAACGACATGGTGGCGAAGGTGACGGGGCGATCGAAGTATGCCGAGGACATTCGCGCCGAGGGCATGTTGTTCTGCCGGCTGGTGCTGAGTCCCGTGCCGCATGCGCGGGTGAAGCGCATCAACGCGGAGAAGGCGCTGGCGATGCCGGGCGTGAGGGGGATCATCACCGCCGACGATATTCCCGCGCCGGCCGATTATATGAACGATATGGGGATACTGGTCAAAGCGGACCGGCGGGGCGAGCGGGCGCTGACCAATGAGCCCATGTATGTGGGCGATCCAATTCTGGCCGTGGCGGCTGTGGATGAGCTGACCGCGGCCAATGCCATCGAGTTGATCGAGGTCGATCTGGAGCCGCTACCGTTTGTGGTCGATCCGCTGGAGAGCCTGCGGCCGGGCGGACCGAATCCTCGCGAAGACGGCAACGTGTGGTCGCGGCCCGCGGGTCCGCATCCGGGGCCGGCGGAGATCATCGAGCTCAAGTGGACGGAGCAGGACTTTGCCGAGTACAAAGAGGGGCGGCTTCCGATGGGCCACGCGCCGGACGAGTGGTCCTACGGCGATCTCGATGCGGGCTTCAAAAATGCCGCGCTGGTGCTGGACGAGACCTTCATGACCTCGGACACGAACCATGAGTGTCTGGAACCGCGCACCTCGATGGCTTACTGGCAGAACGGCAAGCTCTATCTGTATACGGGCACGCAAGGCGTCTCCCAAACCCCGCCGGCGATTGCCCGGGCGATGCAAATGGACGCGGGCAAGGTGGTCTTCATCAGCGAATATACAGGGGGCGGTTTCGGCAGCAAGAGCACCGGCGCGCCGACCATGATCGTCCCCGCAGTGCTGTCGAAGAAGGTGAACGCCCCGGTGATGATGCGCATCAGCCGCGCGGAAGAGCATTATATCGGGCGGGCGCGACCGAGCGTCGAGGGGCGCATCAAGATCGGCTTTGCCAAGGATGGCCGCATCACCGCTCTCGACATGTTTACGGTGTGCAACTCCGGCGCCTACGGATCGCAGGCGGACGGGGCATCGGCGGCCGGTATCGTTTCGCTGTTGTACCAGCCGCCGGCGATGCGCATGCGCGCAGTCACAGCGATGACCAACACACTGCCGCGGAGCTCGCAGCGTTCACCGGGCGGGATGCAGGGCATCACGATCATGGAGTCGATTCTGGCCAAGGCGGCGCGCCAGCTTGGGGTGGACCAGGTGGCTTTGCGCCGCGTGAACTGCCCGGGGGGCAAGGCGGAGTACGGCCCGGTCAATCCACGCACCGGCAAGCGCGCCTACGCCACGAGCTGCTTCCTCAAACAGGCGCTGGACCTGGGCGCCGAGCGGTTCAAGTGGAAGGAGCGGGTGGCGCAGCGGCCCAAGCGGATCGGTTCCAAGGTGCGCGGCATCGGCGTATCGCTGAGCATGTTTCACGCCGGCAGCACCGCCTTCGACGGATTGGTCGTCATCACTCCGGAGGGCCGGGTGCAGATTCATTCCGGCGTCGGCACCCTGGGAACTGAATCGGTGATCGACGTTCATCGCGCGACTGCCGAAAAGCTCGACGTGCCTTGGGAGGCCTGCGACATCATCTGGGGCGACACGTCAAAAGGCATGCCCTACACCTGTGTCTCGGGCGGGAGCCAGACCGTCCATGACATGACGCGGGCGGGATACGCGGTGGGCGAGGAGTGCAAGCTGAGGCTCAGGGAGATAGCAGCCAAGGCGATGGGCGGCAGCCCCGACGATTACGAGGTCGCGAACCAGCGCGTCTCCCGCAAGGGAGGCGGCGCGGGATTGAGCTTTGCCGAGGCGGCCCAGCACGCCATCAAATTGGGCGGCATCTACGACGGCCACGAGGCGAACCCCGACGTGAACAAAGCAACCAAAAAGTCTGTAGCCTCGCTCGCCGGCACGGGCCTGGTCGCCTCGGCGAAAGACAACTATCCTCACGACGGCGATTCCTATTCCTATCTGGCCTGTTTCGCCGAGGTGGAAGCCGATGTGGAGACCGGAAAATATTACATCGTTGATTACCAGGCCTACGCCGACGTGGGCACGGTGATTCATCCGGCCGCGCTGGGCGGCCAGGTTCTGGGGGGATCGACACTGGGCATAGGCCATGCCATCAGCCAGAAGTGGATCTTCGACCCGGAGTTCGGCGCCCCCTTAGCCATGCGCTTTTATCAAACCGGGCCGCCTACGATCCTCGATGTTCCCGTGGACATGAAGTGGGACGCGCTGAACGTTCCCGATCCGGAGACGCCGGTGGGCGCGCGCGGCGTGGGCGAAGCGCCCGTGGGCGGCGGATGCGCGTCCATCCTGAACGCACTTTCCGACGCGCTGGGAGACAAGGTCTTCCAGCGCACTCCCGTGAACGCTGACACCATTCTGACGTCGTTGGAAGCGGGACGTCCGATGCAACATCCCTTGATGGCCAACATCTGAAGATGTGACTGGAGAAAGCAATGGCGATTATTCGAGACGTAATGCCCGCTTTTGACCTGCTTCAGCCGGCCACAGCCGCGGATGCGCAGAAGCTGCTGGAGCAATATCGCGACGACGCATGGGTAATGGCTGGCGGAATGGACAGCTTCGACTGGCTCAAGGACCGCATCAAGAAACCGCGCGTGCTGGTGGACCTGAGCGGCGTCGACGAGCTCAAAGGAATTCGCGCGACCGGCGACGGCGTGGAGATCGGCGCCATGACCACGCTCACCGAAGTCGGCAGTCATCCGCTGATCAAAAAGGATTACGGACTGCTGGCCGACGCCGTGGAGCTGGTGGCCTCGCCGCAGATTCGCAACCAGGGCACGCTGGGCGGCAATGTTTCGCAGGACACGCGCTGCTGGTACTACCGCGGCGGCTGGCCCTGCTACCGCGCCGGCGGCAACACCTGTTACGCCGACACGCCGGTAGGCCGCAACCGCGAGCACGCCATCTTCGGCGCCGACCGCTGCGTGGCCGTGCATCCTTCCGACTCCGCGCCCGCGCTCATCGCGCTGGACGCCAAGTTTGTGATCCGCAACTCCAAAGGCGAGCGCGTGGTGGACGCCGAGGATTACTTCATCGGCCCGGACGTGGATATTACGCACCTCAACATTCTTCACCCCGGCGACCTGCTTACCGCTATCCGCATTCCGGCGTCGTGGGCCGGGGCAAAGTTCTACTTCGAGAAAGTCCGCGACCGCAACGTATGGGATTTCCCGCTGATGAACGTGGCTTCGGCCATGGCGCTTTCGGGAGATACCATCCAGCGCATCCGCATCGCCGTCAGCGCCGTCGCGCCGCGCCCCATGCGCCTGAAGGCCGTGGAAGCCGCGGTGGTGGGTAAGCCGGCCAATGCGGCGACCGGGGAGATGGCGGGCAATCTCGCGGTCCAGGGCGCGCAGCCCCTGCAGTTCAACGCATACAAGATTCCGCTCATGCGTAATCTCGTCAAGCGCGCCATCGGCGGCGTGCAGGAGGCATCATGGACTTCATAACGTGGGCGACAAGTCCGTGGGGGCGGTCGGTCCCGGAACACGTTGCGTGGTATCTGATCGGGATCGCGATCATCGCCGGGTTCTGCTTCATGATCGTGCACGCTCTTTATGTGGGCCTGGTTGCCCCGCAAAAGGCCTTCGCGAAAAACGAGGCGCCGGCAGCCGAGGGCGCAGTTCCCGAACGCGTTCCCCGGCATTCGCTGGCCGCGCGCATCTTTCACTGGGTCATGGCGGCCTCCATGCTCGCGCTGTTGATTACCGCGTTTCTTCCCAAGGCCGGAGTCCAGTTCAACTGGGTGCTCTACCACTGGATCGCGGGCTGCGTGCTCACCGTCTCCATCGTCTTTCACATCATCCACTCGTTCTTCATGGACCCCTGGTCGATCTGGCCCGACATGACCGACGTCCGCGACTCGATGCGCAGGCTGCTGCGCTTTGTGGGCAAGCCTTCGCCGCCGCCCGAACGCTTCGCCAAGTATCCGTTGGAGAACAAACTCTATCACCTCTGCATCGTGCTCGCCGGTCTGGCCGCCATTGTCACCGGCCTGTTCATGATGGAGCGCATCCAAACTCCCTTCTTTACGCGCAATCCATACCTCTTCAGCGAGATGACCTGGGGGCTGATGTACGTGCTGCACGGTCTGGCCGGCATCGGCCTGATCGCGCTGGTCATGATGCACGTCTACATGGGAGTGCGGCCGGAAAAGCTGCCCATCACCAAGGCGATGATCTTCGGCTGGATGAGCCGCGATTTTTATCTCGAGGAGCACGACCCCGAGCGCTGGGCGATCGGGAAGTCGCCGGCATCTCAAGAGAAACGGGGCTTGGCAGCAAGCGATGCCGACTGAAATCGAGTTGCGCTGCGAGACCTTTGAAGAGTGTTACGAGTTCACGCTTTCCTATTAAAAACTTCTCAAAGAATTGCCTTCCGAGTCACTTCATAGGGATCACATTGCCGCACCTGGGCTTTGCGACGGAATATCCGACCATTTGACCCACCGGTCATGCTTTGGCCGACGTAAATGAGTGTGCTTGTGGTATTGAACCGAACGTGCCCCCGCAACTCCTTACAGGACTGGCCATTGCATATACCTGTCCGCCAACTGTCCGCCGGTCACACTGCGAGCTTACCGGGAGGTTTTCGAGAGCCTTGCATGACGGGGGCGGCGGGAACACAGGACCCCAGTCCAATGGGAACGGTTTCAGTTGTCCGGAGGTGGAGGGTGCACCGATGCGCGGACGGCTTTCGGCCGCTTGTTTTACAACAGCCCCAAAAAATAAGGCGCAGACCATCAATCCGGAACGGGGCGCAGAGTTTCGCTGCCGATTTCACGTTGAGGCGCACCGGCCAGTCCGAATTCTGGATGCCTGCTGCAAGTCAAAGTAGGTCGTGGCGCGTTTATTCAGATTTTGACCACGAAGGAGAAACAAAGTCGCTGCACTGAGAGCCGTCTTCACCGTGATCCCAGCCCTTCACGCGCCTTGGACCGCTTTTTCGGGGTCGCACGCGCAACGTGATTCTGTTTTCCCGGGCTTTTCCCTCGATTGGCATTGCTAACATTCGGAATGCAAAATGGTTAGCTCCGATTGTCGGGCTTCTGAAGGCAGACGCCAAAAAATCACATGGAGTATATGCTGTTGGCAGTAGCAGAAAGGAGAAACAATGCCCGCCCTTTCCGGCGATCCGGCGCGCGGCGCGCCCCTCAACTTTCCCAGGCGCAAGCTGTCTCCCTTGCGCCGTGCCTGTCTGTCACTCGGTCTTCCGGTCGATGTTCGGCCCGGAACTAATCTGGCGCGGCGGCTGCGCAACGCGGGCCTGAGAACAACGGCGATCATCGAACACCTGAAATTCTCCGGGGACCAAGAGGCGCGCCAAATCGTTGAATTGTACTGCTTGCTAAAGAACGCAACCGAACGTAAGGCCGTGAGCATTGACCATCTCATCTTGGCGGCAGGCGCGGATGTTCACCACGTTTGGGGAGTGATTCAGGAGGAGTTGAGCAGAGCTTCGGAGGCTGAGTCGATGCTGCTGGCTTGCACGAACGCGCCCGACGTGACACGGAAGTCTGTTGAATATGCTTTGAAGCCGGGTGGCCACGAGGACCGCGAATTGCTCTTGCGAATTGTGGGTGCTGTTCTGGAATTTCCGCGATCTACCGCTGGTTTTCAGCCGCGATGATCTTAGCCGCGTGACCCGATACCAAGTCTTACCCTGAATCGCGCCGTTCGCGGAAAGCGCCCCGAGGCGTCCAGAATCTGGACGGCACAACGGAAGGGGGAGGCGATGAGGGCGAGAGAGAGACCCAAAATTGACATCTTTGTTCGGCAATACAACCCGATCTACCGCAAGGTGGTCAGCGAGTATTGGGGAACGGTGAACGGGTTTCGCTGCAAGAGCGCTGCGGAAAGCGTGAAGCGGGACGTGCCCGGTCCAGCAGGTATCACGGTCCGGACAGGCGAAAGGGTCTTCGCACGCTTCAGGAGGCCCCGATGACTGCGCAAGTAGGCGAGTTCATTCCCAATCATCGTCTTCTGCTGGTCTCCGTAAACGAGGGAACCAAGGATCGGCATTTGATATATGATGCGGCACGCTACGCGTGGCGGCTCAATCGAAAAAAAGCTCAACGTGTAGAGTTGGTGTTGGCGTGCGTTCATGGAATCGTTAAGGGAGTCTTTATACCAACTGAGTGGTTAGACGCTTCACCCGGTGAAGAGACGCGAGCACACTTCTCCGATCTGTTAGATGCTAATCCGAGGTTCGTTCCGCGACACAATGGCCATCGCCTTGGATTCAGAGGGGTGGAAGCAGATGAGGCCACTATTGAAGTTTGCATAATATAGTTACAGAGGAAATAGTTCCGCTTGTTGCCAGAAGGCGCAGACCAGGGTTGGGCGACGGCGCATCCGGCGGAGCGCCTGGCGGGCATGTTGGCTCAACTGGCCGAAGCTGGCCGGACAGAAATTGGGCAACTCGTGTTGCTTCCAGTAGGACCACACATACTCGACCGGATTCAGTTCCGGGGCGTAGCCGGGCAGGAACTCGATCCAAAGCCGCCCGCGCTGTTGTCGAATGAACTCCCACACCGCCGCGCTGCGATGCGCCGCCAGCCCGTCCCAGACGATCAGCAATCTGCCGGGTATGTGGCGCAGTAAATGGGTGAGGAAGAGGATCACTTGCGGCGAGCGGATGGCGCCGGGAAACAAACGGAAGTAGAAGTTCCACCAGGTTATGCCCGCCATAGCCGACAGCGTCTTCCAGTTGAAGTGATACTGCAGCACCGGCGTCTCTCCTTTCGGCGCCCAAGTACGGCAGCGGTGGGGCCGTTCGCTCAGCCCACTCTCGTCGATGAAGACGATGGTCCGGCCTTCCGTTCGGGCTTTTTTTTAATCTCCGGCCAACGCTTCTGTTTCCATGCACGGATTTTCTCCTCATCCCGCTCCAGTGCCCGGCCCGTGGGACGCTGGCAACTCCAGCCCAACTGCCGCAAGATGCGCCAAGCCTGCGACGGGTGATACTTCACTCCGCATTCCCGCTCGATTAGATAGGCTACACGCCAGCATGTCCACAGCGAGGTCTCAAAACCCAGCGCCTGGGGGCCGCGCTTTAGGCTTTTCTCGATGCGGCGCAGGTCCTCAGTGCTCAGACGAGGCCTGCGCCCCGCGCGGCCAGCTTTGCGCAGCGCCCGCTTGCCGCCCTGTTCCAGCTGCTTCGCCCACCGGCTTACCGACTGCCGATGCGCTCCCACCCGCCGCGCTACTTCGGCCTGATGAATCCCCTCCCGGAGCAGATCGACTGCGCCCAGTCGCCGCTGCTCCAGCTGATCGAAGTCCCGTCGCACTCCCGCCGCATTACCCATGACGAGAACATAACACGAAACATCAGAAATGTCACTATATTATTCAAAGGTCAATAAGGCGCAATACTTGGGGAAAAGGGTGCCGCAAAGATTCGAAATCGGTCAAAATGGATTCCGATACTCAGAAACCGCAATCTGACGCCTAAGAATGGCGGTCGCAATGCAATGAATGGCTATGGAACCAGTACACAATCTCGGATTGACTGATGCCGCTAAGATGATGCAGACGCTTGGAATCTGCAAGGCATTTGGGCCTCGCGGCAACGTGAACGGTCCGAATTGCCAGCGATTTGGACATCGGGACCCGGCTACTGGTAAATGGAGGTGGAGCGCGTCTGAACTGGCCGACGAAGCGCGGCGAAGAGGCTCAGCTTCAGAGGAATTGATCGAATCAGTTCTGATTCGGTTCGGCCAATTAAGGCAGGGATTAAGGTCACCAACTGTGGGTGCTGGAAATGTTTCGACCTTCAGTAGATCAAAGGACCGTGCTCAAATCGAGATAGAGTTTCGTGAAGCTGTCTGTGAATTGGAATCTCTGCTGCGGAAGGCTGTTGGCGGCGAAAGTCGAGACACCTTGGGGAAGTTGATTGGAAGAGCAGAAAAGTTGAACTCTTTCGCGAGATATGAAATCGCCGAATTGAGTTCAATCAACGAAGCCCGCAAAAGCCTGTATCACCCTTCAGAAAATGTGGTTGACGACGCCACACTTCAACGTGTGCTCGCTTCAGTTGAAGCGTGGGTCGTTTCACTGAAAAGATTCGTAAGCTAAGGGCCAACACGGCTGACTGAGAGCCTTCCCCCACCGGGGTGGAAATGTCATTTTTCCGCACTTGATGGTGACGATGCCCGAGGCAATGAAGCCTTTTCATCGCGGCAATACGATTTTCGAGCGGCCATCAAAACAAAGCGCAGAGTAAGCTCAGATATGCAATTGAACCAATGAATCGACCTTCTCTCCAAGCATTCAGAGACGCTGATTCAATCACGGACCCGGCCACAAGTTCAAGGACAGAAGGAAATCTCGCCTAAATTCCAAAAAGTGATTAGTGAGTTCTTCAATCCTCGAACCGAGCGACTCCACTTCAACGGTCGGCATCGGGATTGGATCCCTGCGCTGTCCATGTTCAATCTCGACTGGCCACCTTGTGGTAGTTCCCGGATCAAATGTCCACAGATCGTGAACAACGTGGCGACTGAGGTCCGAAGTTTGACGAATCTCTGCCAGAAGATCTTTGAAACTGCTGGCACTGGAGGATCTTGGAGAGCGTATTTCTGCCATTGCCGAAAGCGCATCGAGCATTCGCTCAATGTCAGGAATTTGTGCGGTGATGCACTCGCCTACTTCATTGTCTGCACCCGCCAGCATACTGAGCATTTCGCGCAGATTCCCCTCAAAACGGGTCCACTCGACCGCAACTTTGCCGACGGCAGTGTAATGCCTTTGTACTTCCTTATCCATCATTGCTAGAAGTTGTGAGCTAGACATGGCAAAATTCTAGCCTAAACCCCTCGGTGATGAACAAGTCCGTTGAGCACCGCCACATGAGACAAAGAACGCGAAGCGACTAAATGTTCTTTTACGGGAACCCCAATCCGCGTAGAATTTGAGAAATTGGCAGTTTAATCGACAGCAGAACCTTATGAAACTGGACGGTTTTCTCTCGGAAGTTTTCGCGACTGTATTAGGCGGAGTGATCCTCGCTTTTCTCTTGTTCGCCATTAAGGAATGGCTCTTCCCTCTCCCGAATATCACTGGGCGATGGATTTTTGAAACTCGCTGCTCGACTACCTCGTACAAACCCTTTTCAAGAATGATCCTTCGTTACGTCGCCATGATATGGCAAGAGGGTACGCTAATTCATGGCACTTTCGAGAAGATTTACGAACTTTCTTCCACTGGTGAAAGGGACTACGTCGGCAACAACCGAGTACGCGGTACGCTTGAAGGTCACATCGCGAAATTTTACCTCACGAGAGACAAGGTCTATATGCACTTGGTTGAAGACGGGGTTCAACGGAGTTCGTCCACCGTTTTCGAGCTAGTCAAGAAAGGATCATCCGCGATGTCTGGCGTCTTTCATTCGACTGCCGCGGACCAGAGCGGAACCGTTGACTGGCAGCGCACGAAAGATACTTAGGCTTCGAATAACAATTAGGCCATTGAGAACCCTTGTGTCGTATCGTCTCCAACAGCGGTCTCATCCCAAAGCGTGGACGTTTGGTGACGATCTTCATCGACTGATTCCAGCGATTGCTACTCTTGGAAAAGAGAGAACGATAGGAAACTATTTCCAGATAATGGGGATGCCAGCGGACGCGGCCCATTTTGACAGGGGTCCGTCGTTTGTGACAAGACGGACAGGCCCTTTGTAGTAGTCACGAACGACCAACGTTGCGGCGGCGATTGGAACGTCTTGCTCAGATATGCCATTACTCGCTCTATTTCGCATCAGCTTAAACTCCCAGGCCACCGTCGCCGCCTCACGTGGCAAGATCCTGACGTTCGAACAGTTGCAAATCAGTCGAAGCAGTGGAGTTGGTGGCACGCGCATCTGATCTTTCTGGGTATCCATTTTGTGACTAAACCCGCGCTGGATTTCAGTGAACACGTATAAAGGGATTACAATCCATGCCTGATTATTGTGGACAGAATTAAAGGCAGCGAATCCGATTTTGCGGACGCTGCCCTTGGCGTACCACACGAGCGCGTGGGTATCGAGGACAAACACCGGGGCCTTCATGGGCTTTCAAACTCGCTTTCCATCCAGAGCAGATCTTTCACATTCAATGAGTCGACGCCAGCAAATATACCGTACAATTGCGTGAATCCGAGGGGCGCTTTGCTAAGCAGAGTCCATATGCGGCTCGCAAGCGCTTTTGCTGTTACGCCTTTGCCGGAATAAGCAAAATTATTCGGGGATAGAAAAGTGGTATCGGTCCACGTCAAGATCCTGTAATTGTCGCTGAAGCTCAAATGCCAGGAACCGCTACAACTAGTCCCCGTTTTGGCTGCTAGTCGAGGTTGCGGAACTCGTATCCTACCGGTTCCTTCTTTACTTGCTCTCCTGAGGATTTCGACAACGGTTGACGAGTCACCAACGGTACAGACGGGGATGGAATGCGGATCCTCGTGCCAAAGGCATTTGCCATCTTCATCCGTAATCGAGGAAACAATCGAGCTTGGGAAGAATAAGCCTCGGGCCGAGAATACAGAGTATGCCGTACAGATTTGAAGCGGCGAGAGACCCGGCCTGACGGCACCGAGGCAAAGCGCCGGGGTCGCATGTTCGAGCGAGACCCCACATCGGCTCAGGATCTGGAGTACGGGATCAACACCTATCTCAAGCATTAACTGTGCATAGACGGTATTGTCCGAGAGAACGAGAGCATCGCTGAGCGTGATATTTCCGTAGTACCTGTCGCCTGCATTTCGAACTCGCCAATTCTGCCCGTTGGGGAGTGGCAGCTCAATCGGGCGCGATTCGTATTTGCGATCCATTGAAACCCCCCTTTGCAAGGCAGCTAAGAGCACAAACGGCTTGAGAAGTGACCCGGGCTGAAGTGTTCCATTGGTTGCAGAATTGAACTGCTGCGATTGAAAGTGAACCCCACCGGCCAAGGCACGGACTGCACCCGACCTTGCATCCTGAATCACAATCGAAATTCGTCCCGAGTGACCCGCTGCTCTTAACTGTGCACATGTCTCGTCAACTGCATGTTGACACCGAGGATTAATGGTGGTTTGAACACGCAGTCTCATTGAAGGGTAAATATTAAGGGCGTTGGCCTTCAGCCATGCTCGCACGTATTCTTTCGGGTATCCCGCGGTTGCTTGCCAAGCGTCGGCAAGTTGCGGGCGCGGTCTTAACTTTCCAGCGACCAGTTCAGATGAGCCCGGGCACTTAAAATTCGCCAAGCTAAGAACAAGGCGAGTACGGAGCACCGCGCGACCCGGATTACAGCAATAGCAGTACCGTGCCGGTGCTCGCAGTAGGCCAACAAGATAGGCTGATTCGTAAGGCGTGAGGTCTCTCGCGTGCTTTCCGCAAAAAGTCAATGCGGCCAGCTCGATGCCATAAACGTTGTGCCCAAAATAGGCACAATTGAGATAAGCCTCCAAAATTTTTTCTTTTGCAAATCGTATTTCTAAAAGCACAGCCAAGAGCGACTCAAGTATCTTCCTTTGTAGCGTGCGATCAGTTCTGTGCAGTACGGACATGCGAGCCAACTGTTGCGTGAGAGTGCTGCCCCCTTGGACTATCCGTCTGGCGCGTATGTTCACTTCCAGCGCTCTCATAATCCCCCAAGGATCGATCCCCATGTGGAACCAGAATCGTCTGTCCTCGGTCGCCAGCAATGCGGTGACAACAGACGGAGCGACATTTTTGATGGAAATGCTTATTCTATCTTCTTCCCAGAGTCGGCAAAATAGACTCGAATCCATCGCAAACAACGTTGAGGTTTGTGGCAGATTCTGAATTGTGCTCAATCGCAACACAATGGGTTGGCCCTCGCCTGCTCCCCAAACTCGACTGATCTATCCAGACAGTCGGGTGCTCCCAGTCGAGTACGCACCGCTGAGTAGAACTTTTCTATCCTGACCCCAGATCAGGAAAATGATCGCGCGCCTAATACAGCCAAGTCGAATTTCGTGCGCCTGATGGCGATGGAAGCATAGCATGCGATGGACGAACTTTGGAATTCCTATTCGTCGATCTTGAAACCCAACCGGCGCGCTTCCTTCAGGACCTCGACGCCATATTTGATCTGCTTTTCGCTTGCGCTTCTTCCTCTCGACGCGAGCACACCGAGGCTAAATGCGAGCGACCGCTGGAACGAACTTAGGTAACCATTCTCCTTCGCCCAATGCGCAATTGAAAACCATTCATTTGCGGATATTCCGCTGATCGGCGTGACGCTGCCAATGCCTTTGGCATCTTCTTGGCTTGTACCGCCAGCATTCTCTCGCACTGGGTGCGGCAATACTTCCCGCATCGGTCCGACTGCCTTAGCTTGTCCAGTGGTTCTCAAAACGCGCTGGCGGTCAGGCGCTTGGGGCCTGTCATGGAAAACTGCATTCTTTGAGTTGAGGCTTGGTTCTGCCGGTGGCCCCAATTCGGTGTTGTCTTCTTTGGGCAAAGAACTATGAGTGGGGGTGTAGTGAGACCCGTTCGCTTCCAAGTCCTGTTGAACTGCGGCGATTTCACTATCACTTGATCCACCATCCGCAGCCCCGAGGGAATGCTCAAACAGCGAATCTTTCGAAGCGCTAGACTGTTTCCAAACCCGCTTCTCTACAAGCCTTGACTAAAGGGTTTTCAAAGAAATGGGCAAATCTTGAAGCTGCGTATGCTCAGTGGTTTCCCGACCGCCCCAGCGGCCTCCCACTACCCCGGTCATGACGGTGAAGAAATTAACAAGTTTTGCACAGGCGAGTGAGCATCGGAGATGTGCAAGACAGCGCTCTGTCAACCGAAAGGAGAAAACTCTTGTTAAAAGTTCATGGTGAGCAAAAGATTGTGATCTTAATCACTCCATGCGGCCGGATAGCCGAGCTCGCTGTCGGGGTGCTCGCCCCTCGCGGTAAGAGAGATAGACATGGAAAATTCCAATTGGGAAGCATGCTCCTGTCCTTTCCGAGTCTAGAATGCTCTATGACGACTCCCCCTTGAAGATCAGCAAACAGGGTTTTCCGAGGTGATCTGGGGCACGGGCTGATGCGAAAACGCGTCTTCTGTCGGAGAATCCTGTGGCCGGTCAAGCGTTCCCAAGAAGGGACGGCCAGAATGCATTGTCCACACGGCCGCTGCCAGCTGTGCAGGAGGAGGGCGAGCGGTGAAAATTACGAATGAACAGATTGAGGCGGAGATTGCGGAATTAACATCCGAGGCAAATCGCATGCTTGCCTCGGCGAAGACACTATTCCTCGCACACGCTCAGCTCAAAGCACAGAAGGAGCATTTCACGCGCCTTCTTGAATTGCGGACACAAGCGGAGCGTCACCCGGCATTGACCTCGTACGTCCTTATCGGTTTTCTCCGGCAGAATGAAGAGGAGCCGAAGCCCTTTTGCGCTGTTACATGGAAGGGTCTGACTACAACGCCAAGTGACGCTCGCATACTTGTGACCAGCGATTGGAGGAGGGTCCTGCCTGGCGACAGTCTCATCTATTTCAATGAACTATTGAAGGATTGGGAGAAGATGCTTCAGACCCAGCCGGAAACGGTGCTAACCATGGTTGCGGACCTTTCATTCGGTCCGATTCGGACAATCGATCAGGGAACTATGCACGAAGAGCGAGTTTCAATTCTAATTCAGCAGAAGCTGGGCGAGGTTCAGCGCTTTCCATCGAGTGTCCCACTGATTAAGTAGCAAAGTCATTCTCAGCTAGGGAAATCGACGTTTCTGCGTACTCCCAGTTGATGCTCCTGGAGGTGATGATGCAGATTCAGGACTTTTCCTTTAAGAACTTCGAGAGGTGGACGTTCTTCCTTAGTTTGACGTCGTTTGAGATGCAGTTGAAGCAGTTCATAAATAAACCAGGGATCCTCTCTTGCGCAGTGATTCGCTTGCTCCTTCCAGCATCCTAACTATCCTCAGCCCAGCACTTCCATTATTGAACGGCTCTTGACCATTTGAGATGCAATTCACAAAGTAGGAAAGCTCCCGGCGCAGTGCCTCGCCCTGCTCTAATTGCGGAGCCCACATATCGCCGGAACGGTAGCTCACGAGCAGCTCGTAAACACCTTCCTGACTCGTGATTTTGACCCCCTTGTCATAGACCTTCACCTTCTCGTCTGCCTCCAGATCGTTCCAGACGATCATCTGCTTCTTGCCCCCGATTAACGTGGTCGATAACGTAGGATATTTTTCGCACATTTGATTGGGGACGGTGGAGGTTGGTACAAGCTGGAGGAGTGAGACCTCTGAGGCGAGGAAGATGGAACCAAGCAAGGAAGGGGAAGCAGGAGCGGGCATTGGAGTGAAGCCTGTATCAGGTCCTGTAGTGCAGATCGATGAGGGGCGGATTCAGGCGCATCTGGATGAGGTAGTGCGGTCGACGGTGGAAGAGACGCTGAATGCGTTGCTTGACGCTGAAGCGGACCGACTGTGCGGTGCCAGGAAGTACGAGCGCAGCGAGGGGCGCAAGGACACGCGCGCCGGCAGTTATGACCGCCACCTGCAGACCAAGGCAGGGGAAGTGACGTTGACGGTACCGAAGCTGCGCAGCCTGCCTTTCGAGACAGCGATCATCGAGCGTTACCGGAGGCGCGAGTCCTCAGTGGAGGAAGCGCTGATCGAGATGTACCTGGCGGGAGTGAGCGTGCGGCGTGTGGAGGACATCACGCAGGCCTTATGGGGTACGAAGGTATCGGCCTCGACGGTGAGCGAGCTGAACCAGAAGATCTACGGCAAGATCGACGAGTGGCGCTTGCGGCCCATGGTGGGCGAGTTCCCTTACGTATTTGTCGACGGGCTGTGGCTGAAGCGCTCGTGGGGTGGTGAAGTCAAGAACGTCTCCGTGCTGGTGGCCATTGGCGTGGCGCAGACCGGGTATCGGGAGATTCTGGCGGTGAGCGAGGGAGCCAAGGAAGACAAGGCCAGCTGGACGCAGTTCATGCGCGAGTTGAAGGAACGTGGTTTGAAGGGCGTGCAGCTGTTTGTCAGCGACAAGTGTCTGGGCTTGGTGGAGAACCTGGCTGAGTTCTATCCCGAGGCCAAGTGGCAGCGCTGCGTGGTCCATTTTTACCGTAACGTCTGGACAGCGGTTCCGTCGGGCAAGGTGAAGGGTGTGGCGGCGATGCTAAAGGCCATCCATGCTCAGGAAGATGCGCAAGCAGCGAAAGAAAAAGCTCACCAGGTGGCAGCGAAGCTGCGCGAGATGCGGCTGGCACGGGCTGCAGAGATCGTCGAAGCCGGTATCGACGAAACTCTGACCTACTACGCAATGCCGGCCGAACACTGGCGCTGTCTTCGCACCAATAACCCTCTGGAACGGTTGATGCGGGAGATTCGACGACGAACGCGTGTGGTGGGTGCCTTTCCCGATGGAAAGAGCGCGCTGATGCTGGTAGCAGCAAGACTGCGGCATGTGGCAGCTACCAAGTGGGGGACGAAACGCTACCTGCAGATGAACAGGCTGGCCGAGGTCATAGCCATTGCCTGAGCAGGCTATGCAAATGTGGAACGCGCAAAACGCGTCCCACATTCACACAGCCTCGAAGGCGGCTACGGGGTTAAACCCAAGGCCAAACCAAGAAACTCAACCAACAACCTTCCTGATTTCCAAAGTTGCTCGAAAGTGCGAAAAAAGCTGGACACTACCACGTGGCCTCGGTGATCACCCAAAAGCGGCCATAGATGATCAAGTGAAAAGCGGCCATAGAGAGGT
>CAVVUE010000015.1:0-893902 GCA_963751285.1 uncultured Acidobacteriaceae bacterium
TTTGACGCGACGGTCCACAACGTTGAGACGTACGAATCCGGCCAACCGGTTCACCTTAACCCGGTGGGAGGCGGCGGCACCGAATTTGGCCCATGCTTCGATTGGCTCGATGAGCACGGGATTCTGCCGCAGACCCTCGTCTTTCTGACAGATCTGTATGGTTCATTCCCGCCGTCGGCTCCCGCCTATCCCGTCCTATGGGCTTCGACCGGAAGCCAGAAGGCCCCCTTCGGCGCGGTCATTCCGATGCAGGCTGCCTAGTCCCAAGGGCCCAGAGCTTGCCGTGCGTCCCAGTGGCAAACGCAAATCTCGATCTCACCCCAGTCATTCGATGAACGCCCCAAATTCGTTTCCGGGAAGGAGGCTTTCTGTGGATCAGACCTATCGCATTTTCACGGACGGCTCCGCGATCGGCAATCCGGGCCCCGGCGGATGGGGCTTCGTTGTAATCCAGGGAAAAGAACGTTGGGAGATGTCGGGCGCCCATTCCTGGACGACCATCTCCGAGATGGAACTTGTCGCTGCGGTTCAGGCGCTTCGGTCGGTGCAAGGCCGAGCGCGGATAGAGCTGCACTCGGATTCCGAATACCTGATCTATGGAATGCGCGCATTCGTTTTCCGCTGGCAGCGCCAAGGCTGGCGGAACCGGCGCGGAAACCAACTGCAGCACCGCGATTTGTGGGCGGAGCTGATCGAGCTGAACACACGCCTTCCTATCCGATGGAAGTGGATCAAAGGCCACAGCGGGCATCGCGACCAGGTCCGCGCCGACGAACTGGCGTATGAAGCGGCCCGCTCTCTCTGTGTGCAGCACGAGGTAGCGGCATAATGCCGGCGAAGAATTCAAAACGTCCGAGAAGGAGAAGCACAGGTGGCATCGATTGCGGAAGCAAGTTCGCTGTTTGAAATCGACGTAGAGCTCGACGGACTCCTCGAAGAGATCGAAGGGCAGGTTGAGTCAGAAGGTCAAGCCGCCGAAGACCTAGTGGCCCGGTTTCAGCAGTTCTGCGAGGCGCACGGCGAGAAGGTCGATCGGATCGGCCGCTTTGTGCGCATTATGGAAGCCCGAGAACAGTATTGTCGGAGCGAGTCCGCGCGGCTTGCTGACCGGGCCCGGGCCGCAGCCGGCAAGGTGGAGCGAACCAAGAACATGGTGCTCTACTACTTGCTCAGCCGGGACATCAAGAAGATCGAAGGATACCAGTTCACGTTGCGCGCGCAGAAGAACAGCCAGGATTCCGTGCGGATTACCGACGAAGCCGCACTGCCGAAGTCATACTGCAAAATCCTTGCACAGATTGACGGCGTGATCTGGGAGACAGTTCTTTCGCTCTTGCCCGAGGAACTTGCCAAATCTCTGGAGTGGTCGGTGCATGAGACCCGACCGAATGCTGACGCGATCAAAGCGGCTGCGCTGCGTGATGAACAAGTCCCCGGGACGGAAATCCGTCGAGGTTCACACCTGAGAGTGGTTTAATGACGGTTTGACTGCCCGAGGCAATTTGATTCCTGAATTCCTCGATCAATTTCACCCCTCAGAAGCCCTACGAAACCAGGTATCCGCGGAACCGCGTGTGCCGGTTGGGTGCCTAAATCCAAGCGGCAGATCGCTTATGGCGAGAGAAGGAGGCAAATTGGTGCGCGCGCAACGTTCATCCGCCGATTTTCTAAGGCGGTCGCGGGGTGCTGCATCACCAAAGCCGCTGAAAGGCGGCGTTGCGGGGTTTCCAGATAGGCCGCGACATGCACCGGCTCGATTTCCAGCGGCTCGCGAAGATCGTGGATTCGCACGATGCCGCGAATTGCGCAGAGGTGCGCATAGCCCGGCGTAAGTTCGGATCGCGGATATTGGCGGTGGAGAACTCGACAAAGCACTTGGCCGCGTCGCGATCCGAAGCAAATAGCTCTGACAGCTTCAGGGAGACCGAAACTGTCCTTGGCACAGACCCGGCCATCCCTTTTCCCTATCGCCCGATCGTGCATGATAATGCAGAGCATTTTTAGCGTGGCGGCGCGGCGCCACGCACTTGGCGGGACGGGTGAACGCTTCTCGCCGCGACGGTGCGCTAAAAATGGCTCGAAAAAGGACGCTGCGAGATTCGTAGCGACGGCAATTTTGCACTAAGGCGCACAAACCCACTCGCCGTTGCCCTACTGCACCGGCGCACAGACACTACGGTGACGCGCGCCCACGTGATTGCGTGGCGCAAGGACATGAAAGCTCGCAGTCTTGCCTCGACCAGCATCCGCCGCAAGCTCCCGGCGTTATCGTCGCTGTTCGATTATCTCTGTGAGCGCAACGCCGTCCTTGGCAATCCAGTGGACGCCGTGAAGTGCTCGGCCTCCAATAACAATGAGGGCAGCACGCCGGCGCTCGGCGATGGGCAGGTGCGGCGATTGCTGGAGGCCCCTCGCCCGGACACGCTGAAGCGTGTATTCACACGCGCCGACTCTCTTTTGGAAAGTACCTGGAGCTGCATGCATCTTCACTGTGCGTCGTACTTCTGGGCCAATAATTCCGTCGCTCGGGCCAGCCTCCTTTCGATTTTCTCGAGCTTCTTGGCTTCCCATTCACTGATCGCAATCTTCCCCACGCCAGGCAATTCGTTGTAAAACTCACTGCGCTTCTTCGCGGCCTTGAAAAGTTCATCGATGTCGGAATCTTCTGAAAGCGCAATCCGGCGGTTGTCACGCCGGAAGCCCTCGTTCTGGAAGTCGTATGTGGCGCTGTCGTCCGGGAGGAATAGGCGCTGACGGCTTTTGCGCTGACATGGGGTCAAATCTTGCCACGGCTGACCCGACGGCGGTTCGTAAACCGCGTGGTGCTCTGCCTCGATAAAGACTCGAGGCCATTCCCAGATAGCCCAGCCATATTGAATACGTCCACCTTCATGCTGAGTTTTTCGACGCACAATCTCGAAACAATCATCCGCTTCAGATCCCACCTCAGGAGTGATGTCGATAAAAATCGGCGACTCGCATCCTGGAACAATGCTGCGGCAGAGCGCGAGGGTCTTTTCGGAAATCTCCTCCAGAGTACGTTCGTACATCGGTCCTCCTCACGTTTGTATGGAGTGCTCAGTTGCATCGCTCTGCTCCGAACTACTCTCCTTTCACAACGCCCCGATCAAGGTCGTCCTTGGCGATCTTCACCAGTTCGTCCAGCGCGCTCACACCAGGTTGGAGCTGGAAGTCCTGCGCCACCTCAATACTGACCGAATACACCACGCCCAACGGTTTGCCTTCGAAAGTCGGCGTCACCCGACCGCCCAGGCCGTTCGTCTCGATGACGACTAAGTACTCCTTCCCATTGACCACATGCTTTACGTTTCGCATCTGTTCCTCTGCCTTCCCTTTACGCATGATAAAGGACGCTTTCATTCGCCCGTCTTCTGACAGGAAACAATTCATGATTGGTTGCGATACCGTGCCCCATCTGCCGCAGTGTCTCTCCATGCCGACCAGTGCCACTGAACCCCCGTCAGTATCTCCGCCACCGATCCACAAATAAAACGCAGATCCCGGGCAGCGGCAAGGTGTGCTTCAAGTGTGCCCTGGCTTCCGCTTCAGCAGGTGTCTGATTTACAACAATTGGTCCAACGCAAAACGGAAATGAAGACGCAGCTGTCGGGGGGAAGTGACATTCAGCTTGGGAAATTGGCTGTAGATTGTAAATAAAGACGCTAGGGTTTTTTGGCCGCCACGAGGCACTTCAATTCGGGCAGTTTTGCGACTCCTTCTCCTCTCAATTCTTAAGGGTGTTCAAACAGTGTTCACTCCGTGCACGGTTGGCGAAGACGAATAAACCTTCCGATGGCACTGATAGACGACATTCTTGTTATACCGGGCGAGTGCCGCGAAATCATTGACAAACGGGTGAACGTAAATAGTTTTGCCCATGGTCTTGTACCTCTCAATGATGAACTGCGGAGGCGCGACCGGAAGCTTAATGTCGTCAACCGACGCAAAAAGATAGGTGATGAATGCTGTCGAGCAAAGATTGAAGCTGAATGACAGATGAGGTTCGTCCGGCAATGGACTTGCAAAGCCTCGATCAGAGAGAAGGCATCTCTTGTCCGGATCGTCGCTCGTGTAGCGATGAACCAAGACCATGGGGAAGCCGGATGGCCTTTCGAATAGTTGCTTGACGGTCAGTTCCATGATGTTCGGTTGGTCTGGGGCGCCCCGCATTAACATCATGAACAATGAGGCGAGCCACATTCGATATTCGTCGGGGGTGATACCGAGTTCTCCGCTTAGGTAATCCTGATGCGGTTTACTGCCAGTATGCACGGCATTGAATTGGGCCAGGAGGTCAGGGTCGGTGGGCTGGAAACGCGCGATGCCACCGACGGTATCTAGGGCCTTTTTTATGGAAAACGGGTTGCGAAGAAAGTTCATGAATTTGGCGACGAAGATCGCCAGGATTTCTTCCTTGATATCTGCAGGACCTTGATCAAGTTTTCTTAGAAGCGAAAGCGTATTGCTCTGCATGGCTCTTTCATATTGTTGAAACGCGTCCTCGTAGTTTTTGCGTGTGTTGTCGGGAAGGACGTCGAAGCTGAACAGATCGCGCAGCGACAGGTTATTAGAAATCAAGCGCCCTTCCTGCGCATCAAGCGCAAGCGTAAAGGCCTCTCTGTCCGCGAGCGACAGAGAATAGATGCGCTGATTCCGCGGTTGTGCTTTTGGATTGCGCGCATTGAGACGCTGCTCGACTTGCGAGATGTAATGCTGATTCGCCGTCACATTAAAATGCCGCGCGGTCATCCCTTGCAACCCCTAACGCATTTCGATTGTAGGCGAAGGGACCGTTAACCCTGAGATTCGAGCAGAGATCGAGCGGCGAACGGATATGGCTGAACGGGTCTATCATTAACTGAACCGAAATGACGCCCACCGTATTTTTCCAGAATCCCTTTCGCACGAAGCCGGGCAATCCGCCGATTCATGGCTACACCCACGGCGTGGCGTATTTTTCTGCTGGCAGTTGGTGGTATTCCGGGATCAATTTTGGCGGGTCAGCGCAACCCGTGCCCATCACGCCGCAAGATCTTCCAACATTGAAAACGTGGATCCTTGGCATCTTCGGTGATCCTTCGCCTGAGGAATCGGACTACATACCTGGAACGGCCTACAAGCGAATCCACCGGCCTCTGAACACCGGAGGAACCCTCCAAAGAGCAATCGATACTGAAGCGGAAACTCAGTCCTTCGTTGCGTTGAAGATTCTTCTGTCGAAGATGGAAGACGTGTTCGAAACTGTCGAGCCAAGCCAATCGAATTTGACAGCCTACGGCCACAAGATTCGCGAGATTCTACTCTTGGCTGCGATGGAGGTTGAGGCTTCTTGGGCAGCTGTTCTCAAGGTGAACAATTATCCGGGAAGCCGCTTTTCGACAAACGATTATGTGAAATTGTTGCAGCCGATGCTCCTCGACAGTTTCAAGCTGACATTGAGGTCGTACCCTAAGTTTCCTGCCATTATTCCGTTCAATGGTTGGAACCCGCAATCGCCGACACAATCCCTCGATTGGTACGATGCTTACAATCAGACGAAGCATGATCGTGAAGCCCACCTTGGTGCGGCAACGTTGGGACGCGCTGTTAATGCAGTAGGGGCAGCGGCGGTGATGTTCTACGCGCAATTCGGTTACATGTTCCGACATGATGATGAGAAGCGCGGTATCTTACGCAATATCTTCACTCTTCACATTGACCATGCGATGTATCCGACAGCCTGTTACATTCCGCACGCTGAAGGTGGAACGAAGGCGTGGGAGTGGCAACTGAAGGACTATCCATTCCCTCCCTAAACTCCTGCGGCGGCAGGGAAACAGGCAGCGAAGCGTAAGCCTATTCAACAAACCCATCCTTCGTTACCATCGATACTTTCTTGCCGCCCTTCTTCCAGCGGTACATCAGATACCCGATGCCGTTCGGTCCGCCGTTGGTGAAGGGCGTTGTCGGCCAGCCGAATTTCTTGATCGCGCGTTTTCTCGGATAGGTTTGGACTAGCCTCGCGTCGCTGATGCTGGGCGGCGGCTGAACTTCTGAAATTGTCACACTTTCGTATTGCGGATCTATGTGTTCGGATACGACCTGAGTGACCAGATACCCCATGTAGATCGTGTTGTAGCAGCCGGTTCCGACGCGCACTTTACTGCCGTCAAACCGGACGCCCTCAATGGTGAAGTCGGTGCCATGGCCGCCTAAGTGAAACCCGTCTAGCGCCCCAAACCAGACTCTGGTCCGAGCGGGAATCTCGAGGCGCTCGCGCATGGCTATCCGCTCTTCGCGCGTATAGAAGTTCTCATAGCCGATGGACGGCTTTTCCGAATCAAGCATGATCGCCCTGAGCACCGCCCATTCCGTGATGATCTTCATCCCGCCGGGGTCGATGGAGAGAGGGGCGTTTTTCATCATGTTCAAGAAGCGCGGGCGATTCTTGTCCTCGACCTTGCTCATCCAGGTGTTATTGCAGGTGTGGCAGACTGTGTTGATGGTCTTTTCAAGATCGTCCGTGATCGTCTCGGGCTCATTTCCCAGCTGAACCCTCAAACCTCCTAACCTGATTCCGTTTTCCTTAATGAACCGGTGGACCCACGCTGGCCAGAAATGTTCTTCGCTTCCCGATTCGTTGTTGCAGAAGATGCAGGGAGGAAGTGCCACAACCGGTTCCGTCGCCACTTCCCCATTCCGGCGACGACGCATTGCCCACACAGCAGCCGCGCCGACGGCAATGGCCGCGAGAGCGGCGACGATTTTCAAAGCACGGTTCATCAGCTTTGTAGAAATTATAGGTTGCGGAATAGCATATAGCTCTTCTCTTCAGGCACCTGGGTCATCTCCACAGTTGGAGCGCGGCTACTGATCCGGCATCAGCCAGCCCGAACTGTCTGACTGCGACTCTCGCGATGTCGCGCGCCGACCGGTGTGCAGGAAGTGTGCCGAGAAAATGACGGACCACTCCAACGGAATGCAGTTTGAAACTTCGTGCTGCTCCCTGCCATCGACCGATTGAATTTCCGAGGCATACCGTTCGAATCCGGCACACATCTAGCACACGAGGCGGCGGCGTTCCGGAAGAACTGTCATTGATCGAGCAAATCAGTGGCCGTTGAAACCTGGCCTCTGAGAACCAAAAGTTCTCAGAGGATGAGGGGCCCAGCCTTTATGAACCATCGGCGAAAGAAGGGGAATTTGTGTAGGAAATTTTCTGGGTCAAGCCTTGTTTTCTTTGCTGCCAGCAATAGGGCCATTGGTCTTTGTTTTCTCCCGGCAAAGTCCAAATTGACAAATTGGCTGAATTTTTGGAGTTCGCAAATGCAGTGTGGTGTGGGAGAGCAAGAAGCCAGGAGACTTTCAGCGAGGATATAGCGGCGCCGCTCGGTTGCGCTTTCCGGAAGCTCAGGAGCATATTTTTAGCATGGAAGAAGTGCTCTCAAAAACAATTGATCCGAAGACCCCTTTGGAGCAGATGGAGTTTTACGAGTTGAGCCTGCTCGATGAAGCCAACGAATTGGGAACTCGACACTGCATCCGACAGGCCCACGTCGCGTGGAACGAAATTGAGGGGGACCTCATGTCGGATCAGGAAGAGGTCGAGTTCTTCTGGATTCTCGGAGAGGCAAAAAAACGATATGAGGAACGCAGACTCGCGCTGACCGAAAGGGGGTTTATTTACTCAGATATGGACCTCCTTTGACCTCCAGCCGGGAGTATCATTGCATCAGATTCCGATCAATCGTGGAGGTGAGAATGAAAATCCCTCTTTCGCTTCTATTCGTGTTGCTGGGGCTTGTCCTCATACCAGCTGAAGCACAAACAATCTCAGCGGCTCAAGCCAAGGCCCATGAGGGCGAAAATGCTACGGTCTGCGGCAAAGTGGCGAGTGAGCGGACTGCGACAAGTAGCCGGGGAGAGCCCACGTTTATTAACCTGGACGCGGCTTACCCGAATCAGGTTTTCACCATCCTTGTTTGGGGAGATGACAGACAGAAAGTAGGCGCGTTGCCCAGTGAAGGATCACGGGTCTGCGCTACAGGTTTGATTACGGACTATCGAGGCGTACCTGAGATCGTAGTCAGGAGCAGCGGACAGCTAAGCCATTGATGCGCGAGTTGCCAAATCCCCGTGTACGCGGCAGTTTCATTCTCACGAGCACTTCTGAACTATGCTCGATTGCGAAAGCGCAATGGACTGGATGTGGTCGCTATGCTTCTTGACCGCCCATTGAAATAGACCTCCGCACGCAGGAAGTGCGCTGCACTTTTCGCATTCCGGGAGGTAGAGCGTCTTCCAATCGGAGATGGATTTTCTTGCAAACTTCCATAAGGAAGGCCTGAGAACGCACAGCTGATGGTTGTAGATAGACACCGTCATGTTTCTAACGGCAAGGTACTCCACGGCCTCCTCAAGCTCGTCTTGATAATCATATGGATCGATCCACAATTCCCCTATATTGCGGGGAGTGTATCCGGTGTACTCCAAACCCATCAACGCGATATGCTCGGCAAAGGTGAGGTTCCGATAGATGTAATCGACGAGCTTGGTCAGTCGTGGGATCGTCAGCTTGTGCAATACGACTCTGACCTCCATGCGGATGCCGTTGCGCGCAGCCTGGTGCAGGCCGGCGACTGTCTGATCGAACGCTCCCCTCGCTTGCACCACATGATCGTGAGCACCTGCGAAGTCGGAATAAAGCGGGACGCCAAGGCTGATCTTCGGGTGCTCAAGCGCGGCAAATCGTCGTGCATATTCCGGCCACGCGAACGTTCGTCCGTTCGTGAGCATGTGCAGTTCTGTCTCCGGCATCGACAATTTCAGTTGCGAGATCAGTTTGAAAAGATTGTCGCCGAGGAGTGTGGGTTCTCCGCCCGTGATCGTGAGGTATGGAGGGTGTGGGGCTATCAGGTTTATCAGTTCAAGATTTCGCTCCGTCAATGCCTCGACATCGTCCCTATCCTTCGGCGGCTGCGAGCACATCAGGCAATTACTGTTGCACCGCTCGGTAACAAACAGATGGTGATGCAATTCATAGGGCCGGTAGAGTGATCGAACAAGACCGGTGTTCCCCTCCAGTACGACGATATCCCCGTTTCTCAAATGATCAGATTCCCGGAGACGATGAACGTAGGGTACGCCGGGAGCGCTCTTCAATTCCTCATAGGAAAGGAGGGCTCGGTACCCCGATACGTTTTCACCATTGATGGTGTCGCTCCGCGCAAAGAACCGGATGCTCTGTGTGCGTTGATCAAGCGGCAGTTCCTCGGTCGCCAGGATGCCGACGATGCTTGTGTCGAAGTTGCCCGCCATTCCCATGGTGGTCAGACGCATTCGACCACCTCTTTCCTCGCGCGCTCTCCGGTGACCCATGACCACAAGATGCGCATGGTCTCACGGTCGTTCTCTTCGATGATCGAGAACAGTTGCTTGATGACCTCCATATTCCGGGAACAGAAGCCGCTCGTAGGTCGATTCCCGTACATGTCGCCCTGTGTTGCGTGATGATATACCGGGTCGGCAGCGCAATACGACTGGAACGCACAGTCTGAGCAGCCAGTCAACGCCTGATTACAGGATGCGTGGAACAGTTGAAGCGCCGGATCGCCGGTAAAGAGCGTTCGACGCGTATCCCGATGCACGTTCCCGAGTCGGAATGTCCAGTCGTTCATCTCGGCCAGCATCCTCGACTCGTCGGACGCGTAGACATCGCCGTCGTAGTTGTAGACCAACACGTTCCATGCCTCACCGGCGGGCGATTGCATATCGACATATCGCGTCCCATGGGGAGTCAGTATCTTTGTAAGAAGGATCTGCGTGTATACCTCGGCGATACGGTACCCGCCCCGGTTGACCTTGAGGATATGCGCTAGGCCCTTCTTATAAAACTCAAGAAAGCGACCCATCTCGTACCCCGTGCGATGCCGCGTCTTTATCGCAAACCCGTAGGGGCTGATCGGCCGCAAGAAGATCGAATGGAACTCCCGGCGCACATATTCATCGACGATCTCGTCAGCATAGTCGAGCGAGGCTGCCGTCGTCGTCATAAGCGCGGCAACGCTTTCCATGCCGAGAATCGCGCGGCTCCGCTCGATTCCCTCGATGGCCTTTTCATAACTATTGTGTCCGGGTCGGGGGCGGTTCTTGTTGTGCAGGAATGCGGGGCCGTCGAGGGAGGTGGAGACCTTCACGCCCTCATCGCGAAAATACTTCAAGATATCATCGGTCACGCACGCAAGGTTCGTGCAGACGACGATATCAAGGTTCTTTCCTCTCTCGAACGCCCGCTTCTTGGCTCTTGGAACGATGTATTGGATCACATCAAAGGCGAGCAACGGCTCCCCGCCCTGGATTTCAAGCGTAACCTCTCTGGCGGGGCTGTCCATCATCATGTCGATGGCGCGATCCGCGGTGGCAGTGCTCATGTCGAATTCACCGCGGGTCGCCGTCTGCCGGGATACCTGACAGTACTCGCAGGAATGCTCGCAGCGAAGGGTCACGACAAAGATGTGCAGTTTGGTTCCGCCGCAGATGTGGTCAAACTTTGTCCGGACTTTGGTCGCTAAAACATCTAACATCGGAGACGATGATTCGTCGTAGACAAAATGCTTCGCCTTGAGGTCCTGGTACAACTCGGTATTCGTTTCGAGTCGTTCCTCAGCGAGACTCTGAACGGTTCCGCTCGGGGCGAAGAGGAATTCACCTGCCTCGTTCACCAAAAGCTCTTTTCCGTTTAAGCGAGTGAATCGAAATGGGAGCAGGCGAAATGCTGCTGGCGCGGGAGCGAACCGTTCGAGCGGATAGAAAGCACGCGCCATAGGTCATCTTCCATCATCTCTGGGGGCTACCGAGAATGTTGAACATGCCTTCCGGCTTCGTCTCTTCGATCATATCGCCGAAGACACCTTCGGGCTGATCCTCCAAAACACCAGATTCCGAGAATGCCTTCGCGAGAAGGAGATCACGGATACCGGAAGTCTTCGCTTCGATCTTTTCGCGTAGCGCAAAGTCCATTGCGCTCGTAGTGAAGGCGGCCTTCGCCGATGCAAGATCGGAAGCGGACATGGGGTTTCGAGGAGTCAAACATACTTCCGCCAGCTTGTTATCTTGATTCCGTATCTCGCATACGAATTCTCGCGAAAACCAGTAGCTCGTTTTAAGCAGTGCCTCGGCGCTGATGATGGCCAAATCAATATCAACCACCACGTTGGACGCAGTTGGCGTGCCCGTGCTCTCAGGCTGATCCATTCTCAGTAGGCGCTCGAGGAGTGCGACGAATGGGAGGAATGTGAAGAGTGAGACGAGTGCGACGAATGGGAGTCGTGACTCGCAATCATCTTGAAGCTTTCATTTTGCTGCTTCAAGATGAGTTTCGGAGCCAGCGTTTTGAGAGCCGCAGCGGACGGCGAAGAGATGGTGCTTGTGTCGGGGACTGGCACAACAGCAGTGAAGGGTGAAGCATTCACACCTGTTGCGGCTACTGCGCCGCCCACCAGAACAGCCAACTTGGCCGCGATGCCGCTGAGAAACTGCTTCCTATCCTTCTGCATACAGGTTCCCTCAATCTGCAAAATTCTGATTGCAGGAATTTTATACCAAGAATTGACCTCAAATGCGATATTTCTTGCCCGAAGTTCCGCCTAGACGCTTTGGGCGTTGAGACGTTCTTTACACTTTAAGCCACGATTGATGCCTATAAGGGTATGATATGTAATGACTTGCGGCCTCATCGGACTTTCCACTTGGGGGCTTAATGGTTAATTGGATGACGCAGTCGGATGCACTTGGGGTCGTGACGACGCTCTTCTGGGCGAGCGTCTTAACATCTCTCGCCTGTTTCTTGACGGATTCATACCTACACGGGCTCTTGAAGACCCACTGGAAGCCGCTACTTGTCTGCATCGCCCTCGCGTTGGTTTGGCGAATTCCAGCGGAAGGGGGATTTTTTCACGGACTGGAATACGAAGATTCGTATGTGTACACGGTTGCAGGCCGTCAGATGGCCGAGCAATTTCGAATAGAGCCGAGTGGAGCGACGCTTCCGTATTCGATCAACGTTTGCGCGGTTGGAAGCTTGACATCGTGCAGGCTATCGGACAACTATCCGGAGCATTTAATTGGGTACCCATACATACTCTCTGTGCTCTTCAAAGTCTTTGGATACCACTCATCCATCGGCTCGATAGCGAACGTAGTTTGCGCGTGCCTCGTGGATATTCTAATTTTTCTTTTGTGCATCGTCATTGCCGACGATGTGATCATCGCTGTTAGCGCGGCGCTCATTTTTGCGATAACGCCGATATTTGCCGTATGGGGCCTTGAAACGTCCGCAGAGCCAATCGCGAATGGATGCATCAGCCTGGTTCTATGGTTCTGCCTGCGCTACGTGTTCGTCTGCCCAGAACGCATCAGCCGTTGGCGCGCGTTCTTGATTTGGTGCGCGTTTACGTCGACGCTTCTTTTCTCCCTGACAGTGAAGCGAGAAAATATCCTGCTTCCAATTATCTTGCCGCTCGTTGCCATCCTCATGCGTTTCACAAACAAGAGCACGCATTCCTCTCCTATTCACAGGTTCCGTTGGATGTTGGTTAGCGCGGGACTCGCCCTCATGTTTAGCCTTCAGTTACATCTACCTCAGACCCAGAGCAGTCAGATCGCGCTCTTAAAGCACTTTCCCCTCACAGCTACTGAACTCCTCAGCTTTTTACCAGTATTTGTGAGTTCGTTTTTCGTCGTTCAGTGGTACGGGGGAGCGATCATTCTCGTGCTCGTTGGAGCCATCGTCGCATTGCGTCAAAGAAATCTCGCACTATTTCCGCTCATATTGTTTGTTGGCTACTTGCTGCTTTATGCGTTTCACATCCGCACCTACTATGAAATGCGATCCGGAATAACGGACTCTCATGCCGCGCTGCGGTTCTCGATGAGTCTCATGGGTTTGTGGTCCATTCTGGCCGGTCTTGGCACAGCATCCATGCTCAGATGGCTCCGGCGCACCCGCATTTGGACGAACCATAGAGCCCCAATCAATTGGATCGTGGGATGCACCCTAGCAGCCATTGTTGGCGCGAGTTTTTTAGCCACAGACTATTTTAGGGAAGACGTGGTGAGGGATGAACTCCGAATGAGGATCGAGCCTTCGCTTACTGCCGTGCAAGCCGCCGATCATGATCCAAAAAGGCAGACCTATATTCTCACGCTAGAGCCGCTGATTCCGCAGATGTATGCGAACCCAAACGTAAATGTTATTAGCCTTCGAACACTGAATGATGGAGTGATGAAGGACATTGGGTTTGATCAAGGCGTGGTAGGCGTGCTGTATTTGGACGAGCAGATACATCGGAGCCCTGCGGATGAGGAGCGATATAAGAGCCAGCTAGAGTACTTGAATCAATTCCGGCGCACATCGCTAACGAGTAGATCACTCTTTTCAATCATCCAGGTAGACAATTTGCCCGCGGGTAATGGTGCATCGCGAGATGAGGGGAGTCTCGGACGTGATCGCAGTCGCGTAAGCGCGACACCGAGAAATACGCTTATCGATGGCAGAAACATCGAGCAGGCCAGCCGACCGGAGTTGGTTTTTGCCGAGATACTGACCTCCCAAATTGTTCATTTCTAGCCCGGCCCATCGCCTTAATCATCGGGGTTATCGACCGTCTGTTCGTTAGGCTCGTTCTCTCTCACATAGATCCGACACCCTTCTGCGAATGACGGATATAGATGAATCGCCCGCTGCGGCGCAGCCGGCTTAAGAATCCCGCGAAACGCCCCCTTCAATCGAGCCCTAAGCCTAAACGGGAGGAACTCCATGAGACTCCGTCGCAATCAGCTCTGTCCCATTCACCGTTCCCGTTCTTGCTGCGGAAGAGAAGGTGTCCAGCTGGGAAGGAGACTACGGCAGATTGGCATTCGGCGCATCGACGATCCGCAACATCCTCGCGGGTACAGGGAACTCCGCTCAAACGGGGAGATGCGCAAACTGCTCGATCGAAAAATCGTGGCGCAGAACGGCAAGTGCGGCATCTGCGATGAGAAGTTCACCGATTACACCGATATTGTTCCCGATCACATCAGCCCGCGGGGTATGGGCGGAGCATGGAGGGACGATCATCCCGACAACATCCAGGCGGTTCACTGGTGGTGCAACGGAGAAAAGGGGTCAAGCAGAGGGTGACGCCGAGGTGCCGCGCTAGCGGCGCAGGGATGGCCCTCGAAATCCATGTGCTTTGATCACTGATCCGCAATGAGGGATCGAGCGCATTCCTAGGAGTCGACGAGGGGCTCCAGCAGTTGCGGGCCATTCCCTTGAAGCTTCGCCACTCTCCAAGCTTTCATTCCTTCCGCCGGATATGTTCGAACGAGATCAATCGGCAGATGCGACGATTCCGCCGGTGCCAGCCAGCGCTCATAGTCCTTCGGTTCGATGATGAGCGGACAACGGTTGTGGAAGGGCTCCAGAACTTCGTTCGGGTCCGTCGTAATGATGCTGAAGCTCTCGACAACAATCTCGTTCTTGCTTTCACCTTGGCCCTTCCATCTGTCCCAGATCCCGCCGAAGGCGAAGAGGCCTTCATCCGCAAGCGATACCACCCATGGTTTGCTGAGTTTCTTCTTTTCCTCCTCTCTGGTAAGTGGCTCCCATTCGAAGAAGAAATTAGCTGGGATCAGACAACGACGATGCTTCCATGGTTCTCGCCAAGCGCCGCTATTCTCAAGCTTGTCGGAGCGCGCATTGATGGAGCTGAAATTGGCCTTTGGCATCTTCAACCAGTAAGGCACCAGGCCCCACTTCATGAGTGCCAAAACACGTTCGTCCGAATCGCGGTCGAGTCGGACTACCGGCTGAATGCTTTCCGGCGCAATATTGTAAGACGGCGCGAGGCGGGTGCTGTTGATCTCGTAATACTCGTCGTTGAACACATCTGTGTTGTGGGTATGGAACCACTCTGCGATCCGCTGCTTGTCCGCTCTCCGCCCGTACCGCCCGCACATGAACCGAGGCTACCACCCTACGATCGGCCCACTCGATCCAAAATCAGCCTCGCCAAGCTCACGCTTTCGTTGACTACTTTTGTAAGCCTCGGAGAGGGGCGGCTGATATCAGGGTCGCGCGCCAGACGAACGGCCGCTATGATTGCGGCGGCAATGACCAGCGTCGACTTCATTCGCGTCTGCTCTTGCGTCTTCTCCGCCCAGGCCTCCCGCTCCCGCGCAATTGCTCGCTTCATTTCACCCATCAGTGCACCACCGATCGCACAGGTCTAGGACCAAGTCTGTACGAGAGCTTCCCTCGAAAGATCTCGGAGGGAAGATAGTTCCTCTTCTCGCCGCAAAGCGGACACTGTGCGGCGATCCAGGTATCCGGCATCGTGCCAACTGGCGCCGGGATGTTTTCACCGCATTTCTTGCAGCGGATTGTGAAATCGGACTGCCGAATTGGCGAAAGACCGAACGCGAAAGACAGCATAGGAGAACAAACGGCGAAAGTCCAAGGTGGATTTCGTCCGGTGTGAACCGCAACCGGATCACTTAGAGGCAACGAGAAGGATTGAAACTAAACGATTTCAGTCACTTAGAGGGTGAGGTGCACTGACTCGGCAAACTTGGATCCGAGCATCGTCGAGAGCAGGTCAGCGGGAAGTGGCTCATAAGGGCAGATTTCGCACTCTTCATTACCTAGATCTTCAAAGAACAACGATTCAGAACGGATCAGAAACTTGAGAGGAACCCCGAATCAGTTTGTAGTCCTCTCGAATCGTCCAAAGCGGAGCGCGAGGGTGGGCAGGACCAGAAGATTGAGCGCCGTGGAAGTGATCAGCCCGCCAAGGATGACGATGGCCAGCGGGCCTTCGATCTCCTGACCAGGAGCGTTGCTTCCAATGGCCAGCGGGAGCAGGCCGAGAGCCGTCACCAGTGCCGTCATCAGGATCGGAATCAGCCTCTCCGAGGCGCCATCGATGGCCGTGCGATAGCCCCACTCCCGGCCTTCGACTGTGACCAGTTGCTCGTAGTGCGAGATGAGCATGATGGAGTTGCGCAGGGTGATTCCAAAGAGGGTGACAAAGCCAACCATCGCACCCAGCGAAAGCATGCCTCCACCCGCGAAGACAGCCAGAACGCCGCCCACCAGCGCGAAGGGAAGATTGGCGAGCACAAGCAGAAGATTGCGGGCGTTCATGAAGACGACCGAGAGCAACAGCACAATGCCCAGGCCCGCCAGAAGAGAATGCGCCACAAGATCCCGTCGTGCCTGCGCCTCGGCCTCGGCCGTGCCGCTGAATTGGACGTAGTCGCCGGGAGCGAGCTTGACTTTGGCGGCGATCGCGCGCTGCGCATTGCGCACAAACGCGGTCGCGTCGCCGCCGGCCACGTTGAGTGTGATGGTTTGCACGCGCCGCGCGCCGTCGTGAAGAACGGCATACCTGCCGGAGGTTTCGTACACGCGGGCAAGCTGGCCGAGAGGCACGTAGATCCCGTCCGGACTGCGCAGAGGCAGTTGGGCCACCGAGTCCACGCGGCTGCGCAGCGTGGGCGGCAGAATCACATCGACGCCGAAGACGCGGTTGCCCTGGTAGACGTCGCCGACCTGCTCGCCCTCGTAGGCGGTATGAATGTCCTGGAGCACAGAGACGGGGTCGAAGCCCCAGTGCTGCAGCGCGGAAATGTTCAGATCGGCCGCGATCTCCGGAGTGCCAGGCGGGGCCTGCATCTGAACATCGCTGGCACCCGGAACGCCGTTTAACACACGCGCCACCTGCACGGCTTCATCGTCCAATTGGTCGAGGTTTGTTCCGTAAATATTTGCCGCCACAGAGGCTCCGTAGCCGGAAAGCGTCTCCTCGATCCGTTCGGTCAGAAAAGTGTTCATGGAGAAAGAAAGGCCGGAGAACTGAGCCAGCGTCCTTCGGATTTGCGCCTCCCCAGCCTCTTCGGAGTCGCCGCTCATCGGCTTCAGGTCAATCTCGATCTCGCTGTAATAGGGGCCCCAGGTGTCCTCATCGAGAGAGGCGCGTCCCACACGCTGGCCCATGGAGCGGACAAAGGACAGCTTCTCGAGCGCGACGGTCACCTCGCGCCCTCGGCGTAACGACTCCTCAATCGAGGATCCGGGAACGGCACTCATGTGCACGATGAAATGTCCTTCGTGCAGCTCGGGAAGAAAGCTGGTGCTGGAGAACGGCAGCGTCGCGATGCCGCAGATGGTCGCCGCCGCGGCCACTCCGATTACCAGTTTCGGCATGCGTTCGATCTGCTCCAAAACGGCGATATACCGTGCCCGCAGCCAGTGCACGAGCGCGGGCTCGTGCGGGCTCAGCCTGCGATGCGTGAGCAGAATCATGGAAAGAGCCGGCGTCACAGTGAGCGCGACCAGCAGCGACGCCAAAATGGAGAGAATGTAGGCGATGCCCAGGGGCGCGAAGATTCTGCCGGCCAGACCGGAGAGCGTAAGGATAGGGATGAAGATCAACGCTACGGCGAAGGTGGCGTAGACCACCGCGCTGCGGACTTCGAGCGAGGCCGAGAGCACGACATCGAAGACCGGGAGCGGATTTTCACTTGCCGCGTTGAGCCGCAGCCGCCGCAGGATGTTTTCGACATCGATCACCGCATCATCGACCACTTCGCCGATTGCGATGGCTAATCCGCCGAGGGTCATGGTGTTCAGCGGAAAGCCCATTTTGCTCATGACGGTGATGGCGGCGAGCAATGAGAGCGGGATGGCGGTGCAGGAGATGGCCGCGGTGCGCAGGTCGAAGAGGAACAGAAAGAGCACCACCATAACGAGCGCGGCGCCCAGCAGAAGCGAGTTGCGGATGTTGTGAATGGAGGTGTCGATGAAGTTGACCGGCCGGAAGAGGTCGGGATGCATGACGATGCCTTCACGTTGAAGGTCTGGGTTCAGTTCGTGAAGCGCCTCCTCGACGTTGCGTGTGACTTCAATAATGTTGGAACCGTATTGCGCGTAGATATTGATAATCACGCCCGGCTTGCCGTCGACCTGGGCGGCGCTGAAGGGAGGAGCTTCGCCGTCGCGCACATCGGCCACCTGACCAAGCGTGACATTGGCGCCGTTCTCGCGCACCAGCACTGTTGCAGCGATCTGCTCTGCGGTGACGGGTTGGCCCTCAGGGCGGAGAATGAACCGCTGGTTTCCGTTTTCAACGAATCCGCCTCCGATCACTGCCGTCGCTTTTTGCGCAGCCGCCACCACGTCGCTCAGCGACAGGTTGTACTCGACCAGCTTTTCGGGAAGAAACTGCACCTGCAGTTGCTTCACTTCGCCGCCAAAGACGCCGATGCTGGCGACGCCGGGGACCGCAAGCAAACGCTGCTTCAGGGTCCAGTCGGCCACGGTACGCAGAACCATGAGCGACTGACGGTCCGAGGTCAGGCCCATCACCAACACAGTCCCAGTGCTGTTTTTTAAAGGCGTCATGGTGGGTGGCGCTACGCCCTGCGGCAACTGGCCTTCCACCGTGGTGAGCCGTTCCGCGACGAGCTGACGGTCACGATAAATGTCGCTGTCGTTACGGAAGATCACGGTGATGACAGAAAGGCCCTGGATCGACGTAGAGCGCAGCGACTCGATGCCGGTGACTCCGTTAACGGCGTTCTCCACGGGCTGCGTGACAAGCAGCTCCACCTGTTCCGGAGAGAGACCCGGCGACTCCGTTTGGATGGCGACGAACGGAGGTGCAAACTCTGGAAAGACGCTGAAGCTCGCGTGAGTGAGGGAGTAGATCCCGTATCCGAGAAAAGCCAGCGCAAGCGCGAGCACGACGCTGCGGAAACGGAGCGAGAAACGGACAATGGCATTCAGCATGAGATGTTTTCTTCCTCGCTTCCGCTAGTCTTCATCGGCCTGGATCCGCGAGCGGAACTCTTCGGAGAGCAGTGTCTGCGCGCCCGCGGTGACGATGCGCCCGCCCGCCGCAATCCCTTCCCCGATCGCTTCATTGACAAACCATCCCGCCGGTGTTGGGTTGGCTGTCGAGACCTCTTCTCGCGTGAATTTGTCCGGCTGCTCTTCGACGTAACACCAGGCTTTGCCCTGCCACCACACCACCGCACCGTAAGGCACAACGGCCCCGCTGCGTACCGGCCCGGCGGGGAGAAAGACGGAAAGGTTGATCCCGGGAACCAGGTCTGGATGCGCGGGCACGGCGTAGAGGAAACTTGGCGCCTGCAATCGCGGGTCAAGCTGTGGGAGCGATGAGGTGAGTTGTGCGGAGACGTGCGTGCCATCGGGCAATTCCGCGATCGCCCGCGGGGGAGCCGCATGGTTATATGCGCCGAAGGCCGTGACCTGGACCAGGTACTCGCGCTGTGCCAGCATGGCATCGAGTTGCGGCGACCCTTGCTCAAGCCAACGGGCGACTGTCGCACTCCAGTGCAGCTCCATCGAGTCTTTGAGCACCGCCAGCGTCTGCTCCGCGTTTGTGAGAGTGGCCGCGTCGCTCTCGGCCGTGGCGCGCGCCATCTCGACAGTCTTGACGGCTACGTTCTCTCCGCCTGAATTCAGTTGACGCAAACGTGCATACTCTGCCTGCGAGGCCCGCGCGACAGCGCGCGCTTTGGTCACGTTCATCTGCGCGGTGTCGAAACTCGACTTCAGATCGAGAAGGGGCTGCAACTGCAAGACCACGCCGTTTGCTTGCGTCTCTCCGCTGCGTCTCTCCGCAGCGAGCGTTGTAACCGCAATGCCGTTGGCGCGTTGCGCCTGCCCATCGAAGGCGAGAACCGTCTTGCCGCCCTGCTGTGCCAAACGCGATGGGGCTTCGATGGGGGCGTCGCTTTCAGCCTCCGCGGCTTGCTCGGTGCGGCCGGCAAGGAATCCCCATATCAGTCCGCCGGCGATGCCAAGAGCAACGACACAAACAATGACGATGCGCAGAATGGATTTCATCAAAATATTCCTCCTATCGCGGAGCCGTCTTCGGCAGCGCGGGCGCGGTGTTGGGATCAATGGGCCGCTCTAATGCGTCTTCTAGTGAACCGAGCGCGAGTTGGGCTTGATGCAGAGCGTCAAGACGCGCGCGTTCCGCTACGGCGGCCTGTATGTCCGCCGAGACGGCTGTCAACTCATCCGCCTCTCCCGCTTTGAGCCATTGGTGAGCTGTGCGGCTCTGTTGCTGCGCTTCTGCAACGGAGTGCTGCGACTCCTCATATACCGCGTAAGCAGCGTCGTATTGCGCCAGCGCCTGATCGGTCTGGGCAATCACCGTGTTCTGCGTCGCCAGCAGTTCGGCGCCTGCGGCTTTGCGCTGAGCCTCCGCTTCGGCGATGGGGCCTTCATTATGGTTCCGCATCGGCACCACCGCTCCCAGTTGAAGCGAGATCAGGTGGACGCCTTCTTCGTATGCGTATCCGGGCCCAAGATCGATGTCGGGATACTGCCGCGCTGCTTCAAGCTGCAGATGAGATTGCGCCGCTTCATACCGCTCAAGCGCGCGCTGCACATCCAGCCGGTTTTCGACCGCTGCTGCGCGGATGCTCTGCGCGGGAAGCGTGCCCGGCGCAGGCGGTTCGTCAGCCTCCGCCCAACTCACGGTCTTGCCAGCGAGGCCGCTCAGGGGTATCCCTATAGCCGCAGCCAGCGCGGCCCGCGCGGTTCTCATCTGGCCTTCGGCGGTGCTGAGCGTCTGGCGCAGATTGGTCAGCTCGATCCGCGCCGTGGTCACCTCGGGCAGCGGAATCTCGCCGGCGCGCAAGCGAGCATCAAGCAAATCGACGTATTTGCTTTGCAATTCTGCCTGTTTGCGCAGCACTGCATCGGTCTGCCGCGCAAAAACGAGGTCCACGAGGGCCACGCGCACGCTGCTGCGCACCGTCCACGCCGTTTCGGCCACTTGGATTCGGCTCGCCTCACTCAAGTGCGTGGCTTCGGCGATGCGGTAGCCGCGCTTGCCCGCGGTTTCGATTGGCAGAGAGAAGTTGAATCCCAACAGATAGGGGCTCTCGGCCGCCGTTTCATAGCCGGCGTCCGCGCCGACGGAGGGATTGGGCTTCATCGCGGCGGTCTTGATGGCAGAGCTGGCAACGGCGGCTTTGGCGCGCGCCACATCCATGTCCGCGTTGAAGTAGTAAGCGGCGAGCGTGAGGGCATGCAGGTCCCACGCCGCCAGGGGCCAGGAAAGCGGCTTAAAGCCTGCAGCCTGTTGCATCCAGTTCCGCAATCCAGAATCGTCCAGGCTGCGCGTCTCAAGATTTGCGGCGAGCGCGGGCGGCGACACCGGCGCCGCACGATATCGATACGGAGCGCAGCCGCTGGCAAATACCGAAAGCGGCAGCAAAAGCGATACGGAGACTTTCATGGAAACTCCCAGGAAATCGCAGTTCGAGAAAATGCGCGCACAACCTCATACGCGCACACGGACGCGAGCCACGAAGCGATGGGAGTTCTAGATGCGGAGGGAGGTGAAACTCAAAGGAGGCGAGAAAAGAAGTAACAGATAGTCGTTTCCATAAGAATGCGGCTGGGCGGCAGGTGACACACCCCGTAGGAGCCGCATGACAAGCGAGAGGAAGATTCTGGCCAGCTGAACGATCAGCAAGGCCAAAAGGATGCACAACGCAATGCACATGCCAATCACAATGAACATGAATTCGGAGTCGTGTCCAAAGTCGGCAATGGTGTCCCAGCGATCGAAAAGCTCGCACAGTTGCGAGACGACCATCAGGAGGATGGCCGCAACCGAGACGAACGTGTGGAACCGGCGGTTCACGTTTCTATCGTAACACCGCATCCCAAGGTGGCCCGCTCGCTGTCTAGTTCGCGTCGTATCATCGACCGAGTGCTCGCAGACCCACCCTCGCGGCTCTTCTACGGAGCTTGAGAATACACAAGGAGCCTTGCCGTGTTCGATCCTCGATGCGGCGCGGCTACGAACAATTGGTTCCATTCCGGAACAAAGAGACCAGTTCTCGCTCCCGCCGACGTGGTGACGTGGCCGATAGAGGCAAGCTGATTTTGGTCGGAAACGTGCCACACGTCGATGTAACCCTCTCCTCCGATGACATAAAGGCTCTTCCGATTTCGGTCGTAGAAGAGATCGTCCGCATCTCCCACGGTCGGCGCTCGCGTGATGATGCTGCCGGTATTCGTGTCTACGACGAGCAGCCGTGCCGGAATGCGGCAGGCGAGAAACAGGCGATGGTGTTCTTCATCGAGGGCCATGGGGAAGTTTGCGAGCGCGGCGAGGTTTTTCCATTTCGCGCTTACAACCTGCTTGTCCCGGTCGACGACCGCGATGCTCAGGTCGCGAGGAAGATTGACGAACAGCCGTTGTCCATCCGCAGCGAGCTGAAAGGATTCCGGGTGCGCCGGGAGCTTCACTTCGCTCTTGACGACGAGGTCCAGATTGAATGTCGCGATAGCCCCGCTTCCATAACCCACCAGGATCAGTTTGCGTTCGGCGTCAAAGCGAAGATTGTCGGCGTCGTCCCCAAGGACCATTGATTTTAGCGGTTGCATCGTACGAGCATCGAAACTCCTGAGCGTTCCATCCCCTCCGTTGGTCACGTACAAAGTCTGGTTGGCAGGGACGTAAAAGACGCCCTGTGGTTCTTTGAGCCCCTTGATCTCGGCCACTCTTTGCCCGCGGGCTATGTCCACCACCTCTACGGTGTCGTTGCCGAGTGCGGAAACGAAGACCCGTTGTCCCTGCAAATCGACCGAAAGGTGGTCGATGCGCCCTTCCACCTTGGGCAGCACGATCTCTTTCTCCAACCGGAGAGCAAGGCTGTTCTGTGCCATGCAAAGGCAGCCAGAAAGAACCCAACCGAGAATTGCAAGGCGACGGCACAAGCGCATACTGAGTCTCCTTTTGCCCATCCGTTTGCGTGATCGGAAATCGTCGTCAATCGTAAATTCTACGTGTTGCGTCTGGAGGTTCGAATCTGCAAGGAAACTTTGCAGCCGGATCCACTCGCTCATTTCCGCCGAAGGCGGCAGACCTGGAATCGTTGGATGCCTCCGCTGGGGGTTATATGTTGGTGGGGGAGGCTCTCCGAGAGTTCGAACGAGGGGGCAAAGTCGGTTGCTATCATCTCCGCGCTTGCCTGATAGACGGGTAACCCACTGCACGACCGCGGTCCGTCAAGTGCGAACGTGGCAACAATCAGCGTTCCGCCGCTTTTGACGGCACTTGAAGCTAAGGTCGCGTACTTGGCCCGGTCCACCGCGTTCGTCAGAAAATGATCCGCAGCCCTATCATGCCATATGTCGAAGGCCGATGAGCATTGCCATTCGAGCACATCCGCTTCGATCCACTGAACCTTCGCCGCCTTGTTTCCCAGCCGCGCTTGTGGAATCGTCAACGCCTTGGAAGAAACGTCGAGAACGGCAACCGAATCGTATCCCTCGGCGAGGAGGCAGTCGACCAGCCGGGAATTGCCGCCGCCAATATCGACGATGGAATCGCTCTTGCCGCGTCCGCCCTTCCGAATCATCTCCAGGGACAATGCCGGTAATGGCTCAAACCAGCTCAGTTCCTGGTCCGGCCGCGTTGAATAAACTTTCTCCCAATGGTCTTTTCGGATCTGCGGCTCCATACTGTCCTTTCGATCCAGCTCTCAGCGATCCTGTATGCAACGCCTCCCAGCACGAGACATGGCTTTGAGAATCTCAAATCCAAGTTGGTGTGAACCTTTGTCGAACTGATCTGCTAAAGAGTGGTCGCTGCCGTTGGTGACGTGTGCGACAATGCCGCACCGGACGCGACGGGCGGCACCGAAAGCGAGCAGGGACGCGGCCTGCATCTCCACCGCAAGGATGCCGTTTCTCGAGTGCCGCTCCAACTGCTCAGCGGTCTCGCGATACGGTGCGTCAGTCGTCCAGACGGTCCCGGTGACGATTGGCAAGCCGAGACCGACAAGCTCCTGCTCCAGGGCTGCCGTGAGGCCCAGATCGCCATCAACCGTTTCTGTAGCCGACAGGTAGTGGTAAGAAGTTCCTTCATCGCGGAGGGCTTCGGTTGGAAGAACAAGGCTCGGTATGTTCAGGTGGGGCGATACCCGCCCGGCTGAAGTGAGGCCGAGAATGACGCGGGCACCCGAAGCCGCTAGCTGCTCCGCCACCAAGACCGAATACGGACCGCCAATCGTGCGCGCGATCAGGCCGACGTTATCCCCGTCCACTTCCACGGTTTGCATCGATGTGTGGAAACAGGCCCACGGGTGCCACCTCTTCGCAAGTCCCGCCGCGACCAGCCAATCGGTCAGGTCTCCGTCGAATTCCAACACACAGATGTCGGGTACCGGATCGCGCGGCAGGTTCCGCTCGACGCGCACTGCCTCAAGCAGAGATTCGGGGGTGAACGCACTTGGCCTAGCCAAGGCGTGCTCCAGCAATGGAATACTCGGTCTCGCTTTGCCCATTTGCATCTGTGACTATAACCTCCGGCTCAAGGTAACTATCCACAAGCCACGGGCTTGCTTCAGGGTCCACGGAAAGCTACTTGACGCTATTACAGTAATTCAGTAGATTATAGAATAGTGAAGCGAACATGAAAAGTCGAAATCGCCGTTTTAAGACCGCCATCTACGAACAGTTTGCCCGCATCGGCAAGGCAATCGCTAACCCTAGCCGGTTGGAACTGCTCGATCTGCTGTGTCAAGGCCCCCGGACCGTGGAAGCCCTTGCCAAGGAGGCTGGCCTTGGCCTGGCCAACACATCCCAGCACCTAAAGGCACTCCGCGAAGTTCGCTTGGTGGCGGCGGAAAAGGCCGGACTTTTCGTGACCTACCGCTTGGCCGACGAGCAGGTCTGCCAGTTCTTCCGGTCCCTTCGATCATTGGCGGAGACTCGTCTAGCGGACATTCGAGAGCTCACCCGCGATTTCTTGGATAACCGACAGGGGTTGCAGCCTGTTGACCGTGAACAGCTCCTGACTAAAGTGCGTGACGGTGCAGTGACTGTGCTGGATGTGCGACCGCCCGAGGAGTATCGCGCTGGCCATCTGCCGGGCGCATTGTCCATTCCGCTCAAGGAGTTGGAACGGCGGCTCTCTGACTTGCCACATGATCGGGAGATTGTAGCTTACTGCCGCGGACCGTATTGCGTGCTCGCGGTGGAAGCAGTGGAGATGCTCAGGGCGCAGGGCTTCACGGCCTTTCGGCTGGAGGACGGGGTCCGGGACTGGCAAGCGCGGGGCTTCCCGATCACTGTTGGTGAGGAGCAGAGCTTCCGTGGATGAACTGAGACAACCGATTTATCTGGACTACAACGCCACGACGCCGCTTGATCCCGAGGTCATCGAGGCGATGCGTCCTTACCTTGAGGAGCACTTCGGGAACCCTTCCAGTTCCCATTGGTATGGGCGGAAAGCCCACGAGGCCGTTGAGACGGCACGAGCGCAAGTGGCCGCTTTGTTGAACTGCGCGCCCAACGAACTCATCTTCACCAGCGGCGGCACCGAATCGAATAACTACGCAATTCGTGGCACTGCTCTCGCGCGGCGGCACCAAGGTAAGCACATCATCACCAGCCAAATCGAACATCCGGCGGTGACCGCCGTCTGCGAACAGCTCCGTCGGGAAGGGTTTGAAACCACGTATCTCCCTGTAGACGAATATGGATTGGTCGGTGTGTCCGATGTCCAGAGGGCTATTCGGTCAGAAACGATCCTGATCACGCTGATGCACGCGAACAACGAGGTGGGAACCATACAGCCAATCGAGGAAGTGGCCCGAGTGGCGAAGTCGCGGGGCATCGCTTTTCACACCGACGCGGCCCAGTCCGGCGGGAAGATCCCGACGGACGTCACCGTGCTCGGGGTAGACCTGCTCTCGGTCGCCGGGCACAAGCTTTACGCGCCGAAGGGCGTGGGAGCGCTCTACATCCGCGAAGGGTTTGCCCTAGAGCGATTGATGGACGGCGCCAATCAAGAGGGCGGCAGAAGGCCGGGAACGGAAAACGTCCTCGAAATCGTCGGTTTGGGAAAGGCTTGTGAGATCGCGCTCAGGAACCTCAAGCCGAACCATGACCACATGGAACGGATGCGGAACAGGCTGGAAGCTGGGCTACGAGAGCAAGTGCGTAGTTTCAGGGTGATCGGCCACCCCGACAAGCGACTTCCGAATACCCTCAGCGTCAGCACGCACGGCGTAGATGCGAACGCTCTGCTCGCTGCTATCGAAGCGAAGGTCGCCGCGTCGGCGGGAGCCGCTTGCCATTCGGGCCAGATCCGTATCTCCGGTGTACTCCAGGCCATGCATCTGCCCGAGGAGTGGGCACGAGGAACCCTGCGGTTTTCCACGGGACGAATGACCACAGAGACGGATATCGATACCGCCGTGGCCGTGGTCGCGGACGCTGTCCAGCGGCTTCGGGCTGAATGATTGGGAGTTCCAGAGGAGGAAAGATGCAATCGAAAACGATCGTAGTGCTGGGCGGCGGCATAGGCGGCATGGTGGCCGCCAACGAAATTCGCCGGCAATTGCCCGCCGCCCACCGGGTGGTGCTGGTAGAAAAGAGTGCGCAGCACTCTTTTGCTCCTTCGTTCTTGTGGCTCATGACCGGCGATCGCAAGCCGGATCAGATCCGCAGGCCGTTGGCCGGATTGCTGCGCCACGGCGTCGAAGTCCTCCAGGCGGAGGTGACCGGCATCGACCCCGCGCTTCGAAAGGTGCGGACTGGCGCGGATGAGATCGCATACGACTACCTGGTTGTGGCGCTGGGCGCCGATCTTGCTCCCGATGCCATCCCTGGGCTGGCCGCCGCTTCGCACACTTTCTTTACCTTTGATGGCGCCGCCCGCCTTCGGGACGCCCTCAAAGCCTTCTCCGGCGGGCGTATAGCCGTCGTGGTTTGCGCGATGCCGTACAAGTGTCCAGGCGCTCCCCACGAGGGAGCCATGCTGATCGCGGATTACTTTCGCCGCCGGGGCCTGTCCAGCGAGGTGAAAATCCACCTGTTCACGCCCGAGCCGCAGCCCATGCCGGTGGCCGGACCGCAGCTCGGGGAGGCGGTTCGCGGCATGCTCCAGGCCAAGGGAATCGAGTTTCACCCGCTTCACAAATTGAGCGCGGTTGATGCTGATGGGCGCGAACTGACATTTGACAACGGGCAACAGTTCGGCTACGACCTGCTGGTAGCGGTGCCTCCGCACCGGGCGCCGAAGGTTGTTGTCGAGGCCGGGCTGACCAACCAGGCTGGCTGGATCCCTGTGGACCCAAACACGCTGGCCACGAAGCACGGCGGTGTTTACGCCATCGGCGATATCACGGCGATCCCGGTTCCGGGACGGTGGAATCCGGATGTGCCACTGATGTTACCCAAGGCCGGCGTGTTCGCTCACGCACAGGCGGAGGTCGTCGCCCAGCGAATCGTCGCGGAGGTTAACGGCCGTCCCTGCCAAGCGATGTTCTGCGGAGACGGGTACTGCATGCTGGAAGCTGGGGAGGACCTGGCCGGCTTCGCCTTTGGCAATTTCTTCGCCGAACCGGCGCCCAGGGTAGAACTGCGCCAAATCGGCAAGGCGTGGCACCTCGGCAAAGTGCTTTTTGAGAAATGGTGGCTGGCACCCGTCGGCTTCAGGCGGTCTCTGATCGGCTGGGTCGTGAAAGCCGGCGGAAGATTCTATGGCATACCTACCACTCTGTAGACTGAATTTCTCTCCGTGGAAAGAACATACGCAGGAGAACATATGAAACTCGGCATGATTATTACCCAGACCGAACCGGAAACGGTGTTCAATGCATTGCGCCTGGCTCTTTACGGTCTGCAACAAGGCGACCATGTGCGCATCTTCCTGTCGGGCAAAGGCGTGGAGATCGACCACATCGAAGACGCGGCTTTCGACGTGAAGGGCCAAGCGCAGAAGGTCTTGGACGCAGGGGGCCAATTCCTCGCCTGCGGGACCTGCCTGAAACTTCGCAACTCCGAGGGGTCTGAAATTTGCCCGCTCTCGACTCTGAAAGACCACTACGAGATTGTGCGCGACTCAGATAAGGTTGTGACCATTTGAACATGCCTACGGCAAACATCGAATGCGCACAATTTTCTCGTAAAAGGCCCAAAATCGGCGTCTGAGGCTCCTTCATGGATGCGCGCGAATTCAAGCCCGCGACCCTTGCGCAAGGCGCGCATCGAAGTTCGATGGAGGAACTGACTTGTTGGACAAAGGAGGCGGACAAGGTGATTGTGTTCTGATCCCGCTCCCCTCGGAGCCTTCGCCCAAACGCTAGGAGGATCTGAACGTCGTGTGGCCGGCGGCTTGTCAAGATCGCGCTGCCAAACGCAAGGTAGGCGAAGTTAATCAGAGCGGCCGGACGGTCAAGCGGAGTTCGGCCGCGAGAGCAATGGAGGTAACGTAATGATGTGGCTTTATGGACCATGGGGGCCGTGGATGTGGATATTTCCGCTGATTTGTCTCAGCGTGATGCTGCTGATCGTGTACTCGATTTTTGTGCGTGGTGGGTTCCGGCCCCCATGCGGAGGGTGGAATGCACGCGATGGTGGGTTTGGAGAACAGAAGCCGGATAGCCCTTTGGAAATTCTCAAGCGGCGCTACGCTAAAGGCGAGGTCACCAAAGAGGAGTTCGATCGCATCAAGAGAGACATCCTTGGATGAAGCGGCGAAGACGGGATGAGCAATCTGATCGCCTTTCTGCGGGATCGATCCCTCACCTAGAGTAGCGGAAGGTTTCCCATTGCAGAAGAGAAGAGGTATTCGTCATGAAAAAACATTCCCTCCGATATAGTTTTGCAGCATGTCTGCTCCTGTTATTCTCCGTGCTTTGTGGCAGGACACATGCCCAGCCGGCAAGCCAGGCGTCTCAAGCTGCTTCAACCTCCTCCCTAGATGCGGCGATTCCCGCAGCGCAGTTGTTGCAGCCGGAAGAACTGGTGCAGATGTTGCGCTCTTCCGGAGAGAAACCCTTGGTCCTGCAGGTTGGCTCGCATGTCCTCTACGCCGAGGCACACATCCCCGGATCGGAGTATGCCGGTGCCGGTGGCCAGGAGGCGGGACTCCAGACACTGCGAGATCGGGTGAAGGGACTCGATCGGAGTCAGTTCCTCGTTATCTATTGTGGATGTTGCCCCTGGAACAAGTGCCCCAATATCCGGCCCGCATATTGGCAGTTGCACGCTCTCGGCTTCACCCACGTGAAAGTGCTCTACCTTGCCGATAACTTCGGCGCCAATTGGGTAAACAAGGGATATCCGGTCGCCAGAGGCCGTTAAGAAAAAATGATGCTGCGACAAAACCGGAAACATATCATTGTTCTGATGATGATGGCTGCGCTTCTGTCTTGTCTGGACAGTCTTCCTGCCGCAAATGCCAGACCTCCGACTTTGCCTGCCAACCATACCGCGCCCAGTTTTTCGCGAGCGGATCTGAACCACAGACAGGTGAAACTGACGGCCTATCGCGGCAAAGTGGTCCTGCTCAACTTTTGGGCTACATGGTGTGCACCATGTCTTACCGAGATTCCACGCTTTGCTGAGTGGCAGCGGGAGTATGGCGGACGGGGGCTGCAAGTTATCGGCATTTCCATGGATGATGAGAAGCAGCCGGTACGCATCGCATATCAGAAATACGGGTTGAATTACCCGGTGGTGATGGGCGACGAGAAGCTCGGAGAGATGTATGGTGGCATCCTCGGCCTCCCGGTCACCTTCCTGATAGGTAGGAATGGCAAGATCCGCTTCGTGCATCAGGGTGCTGCTGATCTTAAGACTATCGAGAGCGAAATTCAGAGCCTTTTATCCCCGCGTTGAAGGCCCAACGCCGTGCAGTTCAGTGCGCCACTTGCACCTATCTTTGATGCCTTCGAAAAACATAGTGTCCGACAAGCCAACCCGCTGCTGAAGAGCGAGACAGATAATGCGATATTAAGCTTCTGGCCGGACGAGATTGATATGGGCCTCGTCACACAAATTGCTATTCAGACTTCCTGCGTGGACGCGCCAAACTTCGGTGCGGACATTCGGGCAAATACGCGCTGTGTGCCGGCGCGTCTACGCAAGATCATTTTTCTGTGAGCCGTTTCCGTGATTTCACTGTTAGATTTCGTAAAGTCGCTGCCTCCGGCGGGCAATCGATTTGCCCTCAAGTTTGAGCACCATTCCCACAATCTGATCAAGAGCATTTCTTCATCATCTGGACCATGGCCTGTTTGTGCTGCGCGATGGCATCTTCCAATTCATCCAGCGCTTCGCGATGTGCAGTAAAAGCTTGTCCGACAGATTTCGTGACGTAGATGTAGGGGTTGTTCGGCTGATCGTTCGCCTGTGCGAAGGCGTCGAATGACTCGACGACATCGTGCAGCGCGCCCAACATCTCGAGCTGGTGCTGGACCATGGCGTCCGGTTGCTCACTCGTAATGCCGCACTGGTATTCATAGTTGCTCAGCAAGAACTTGTGGTTCCGCACGATGTTACGCAACGCCTTGATGTTGGCTTCGTGGATTTTGAGCGCTGCTTTATTCCGGACATACCCCTTAGTGTCCCTGGCATCCGCGATGACTTGGAAACTCTCATCCAGGTTCTCGAGCAGGGCTTGCATCTCCCTCTGGTGATTCTCCATCGCCGATTCGACGTCAAGAGACTTCTGGTGCGAGTCTGTCTGACTTGCGGCAGGCTTTTGCATCCCCGGAATTCGACTGGCGAACAACGGCGTCATGCCAAGACCTAACAGGGCCGCGGCGGCAGTCGTGAGAAACAGTTTGCGTTTCATGGTCCTATCCTTTCGTGTTGAGTGGTTAGGCGCCGCTGTCCGCCATCTTCAAGGACAGCGGACAGCGCTGAATCCCTTTACATGGGCATGCCCGCCGGCATGTTGGCCATGGCATCATGCACCGCGGTGACCGTGATGGCATTGCCTTTCACGCTTCCCTCGACCCGGACATGCTTGCCGGCGAAGGGTGCAAGCACCGCGTGCTTTCCGGCGAGCATATAGATCTTGTCCTTCGTGACCAGCACGTAGCGGGAATTGTTCCGGGTGCATTCCGCAACGCACTGGGCGGGTGTCTTGCCGGCTGTCATGTGCTTTCTGCCGCACATGGAGTCGCTGATCACGCCGTCGAGAGGCTGGGCTGCGTACACCCGCGGAACAGCGGGAATCACGACGGCAGCGAAGAGGGCGAGAGTGGCAATGGCATGTATCTTCACGTTGTTCTCCTTGAGGTGCAGGGTGGATTGTGCAAGACCGTTCATAGCTGCTTTGCTTCTCATTGTTGAGCCAGCTTTGTGACCGTCTGAGCGATGTCGCGCGCCAGGACCGTCAAAGTCTGCGGCGTCTGCTGATGCGGAATTTCGGAGAGATCGCAGCTATTCGCGCGCCCTCGGGCTTTGGTGGATTCAAAATTCATGGAACCATTGCAGCGTGCGCAAAGAACGACTCCATCCTGCACACGGTTCGAGTGTCGCTCGCGATAACAGAACTTGCAGGCTGCCACTGCTACATGGACCGTGCTGTCCTGAGTTCGCTCCACGACGAAGCGTACTTTCTCCCTGGAAACGCTCGTCTCGAACAGATGCAACTGGTTCACACGCAGCTTGGCGACATCCAGCTGCAGATCCCGATTTGCCGCAAGCTTCTGCGGATGCCCGGCCCAAAACGTGGCAACCATCGCCAGGACGGTAATTAGAAGAGGTACGGCAAGTACCGCCAGCACCGGCCAGAACACACGCCAATCTTTGCGAAGGGAAATAACGTCGGATTTGGGCTTGATTCGGTGGTGACTCATCTTGCTAGCCTCCGGCTGGATGTGTGATCGCGCGCCTTTACCTTCAGGTTTCGCATGGCCTCAGTTGCTCCTTTCCGTAACCGCGAACACGGTCTGGGCGTTTCGCCCCCCCATCATTGGGTTCTGTGCGACTGCCGGCGCATTCGTCAATCGCGTTGCAGCAGCCAAAACTGCGGGGACGTAGTTTCTGGTTTCGAGGGGCAAGAGCCGCAGTGAACTGAGAACGTTGAAGTCGGTGCTCCGGCTGCGGTCGATGGCGTGCTGCAGATTCTGCTCGCCGGTGTTGTAGGCCGCAAGCGCCAGCGGCCAAGATCCAAACTCTGAATGGAGATCGCTGAGATAGCGTGCTGCAACGTGGGTGGATTTCTCGATATCGAGACGATCGTCTTCGGTGTTGTCGACGATAAGCCCGTATCGGCGCGCGGTCTCCGGCATGAGCTGCCAAAGGCCACGTGCACCCTTCGGCGAGAGCGCCATCGGATCACCGCCGCTTTCGACAAGGACCACAACCGCCAGTTCCGATGGGATTCCGGCTCCGCGAAGGATGGGCTCGATCACCGGGCGGAGCGAAGCCAGTCGCGACCGCGCGTTGTTCAGGTTGGCACTCGACCCGGAATAGGATTGCGGATCATATCGGATCACAGACTTCACAACTGAGGATTCGGAGAGGTTTGGCGTACTAGAGGCTGAATCGGCCTGTGCTGCGGAGGCAAGCACCACACTCGCCGTTTGCGCTATGGATTCGTTCACCTCGGCGAACGGAGGAGCTGCCACTGAGACTGCCCGCTGGGCAGTCTGACTCTCCTGGCTCCAGGCAAGTGCGGACAGAAGAAGCATCGAAACCAGCGCCACGCCTCGGACGCTTCTCTCCCTAGTTGCGATCCAGCCGGTCGTGCGCGTCTTGTTGGTTTTTGAAATCATTTCCGATTCTCCTGGAGGCCGGACCGAGGTTGCCTCTCTCTAAACAGCCTTTCGTTCCTACTTCGATTCCGCCTGCACCTTCTGAATCAGCTCTTCCACCTTCTGCCGGTCCGAATACTCGGGGTGTGTCGTCAAGAGCCTCTGCCAGGATTCGAGGGCTCCTTCACGATCCTGCTTGCCTTGCCATTTCACGATGCCCAGATTGAAGAGCGTATTCGGGTAATCCGGTTGGAAGCGCAGTGCCGTCTCGAATTGGCTGATTGCACCGTCCGGGTTGCCGGAGTACCACATCGCAGTCCCCATGTCCGTCCTGACATTTACATCCTGGGGCCGAAGATCGAGGTATCGCCCGTAGTAGCCGACAGCATTGTCATAGTCGTGTTGGTCGTAATACGCGTTGCCGATGCTCGTGAGGAGATCGGGATCGCTGGGACTGCTTCTCAATTGCTCCAGAAGAGGCTGGATCGTGTTGTTGAAGCGGTCCGATCCGGTGGCCGTCGTCCGGCTTCGACTTGGAGCACCTGCTGCGACACCCGATGACGACGTGCTGTGAAACAGGTATCCAAGGAGGATGCCCAGCGCGAGCACTGCGAGTACCCCCACCCCGACTTGCCCCGGCCTCCAGGAATTGGGCCGGGAGGAGAGAACATTCGATGAAGAAGCATTCATAGGCACCCCCAGGCAATCCGGAAGATTGCGATCATCTTCCGGACGCTGTCATTCTGTTGCTGTTCAGGCATGACTTGCCTCCTCATGGCTGCCGTGCCGCATCTGCCATCCACGCCACACTTCGTAAATCACGGGGATCACGATCAGCGTCAGGATGGTCGAAGTCACCATTCCGCCCACCATGGGAGCGGCAATGCGCTTCATAACATCGGCCCCAGTGCCGTGGCTCCACATGATGGGCAGCAGGCCGGCGATGATAGCGGTTACGGTCATCATCTTGGGACGAACGCGCATCACCGCGCCCTCGATGATGGCGTCGTAAAGATCGCGCCTCGTGGCCATCGTGCCCTGCGCCAGGCGACGGTCATACACCTCGTCGAGGTAGACAATCATCACTACGCCGGTTTCCGCGGCCACGCCGGCAAGCGCAATGAATCCAACCCACACGGCGACGCTGGTGTTGTAGCCGAGCAGATAAAGAAGCCAGATGCCTCCAACCAAAGCAAACGGCAGCGAGAGCATGACAATCAGCGTCTTGGCGACAGATCCGAAATTTGTGTAGAGCAACACAAGGATGATCAGCAGCGTAAGCGGCACTACATACATAAGCGTCTGGCGGGCGTGCTCCATGTACTCCCACTGGCCGCTCCAGTCGAGGTAGTAACCGGGAGGCAGCTTCACCTTCTGGTTCACGACCTGCATCGCATTGTGGACATAGGTGCCAATATCCACGCCCGCCACATCCACGTAGACATAACCCACAGGGATGGCATTCTCTGTCTTGATGACCGGCGGTCCCATGGTCAGGCTGATCTTTGCAAGTTGAGTCAGAGGCACCTGTGCTCCGCCCGGCGTTGCCACCAGGACGCGGTCGAGAGCCTGCGGGTCGGTGCGGTAGTCGCGCAGATAGCGAACATCCACGGGATAGCGTTCGCGGCCTTCGATGGTCGTGGAGATGTTCTTGCCGCCAATCGCGGTTTCGATGACATCTTCTACATCGCCTACCGTGAGACCGTAACGAGCAACAGCATCGCGATCGATTTTGAAGTCTTCGTAATAGCCACTGACTGTCCGCTCCGCGTATACGTTGCGGCTGCCGGGCAGGTTGCGAAGAGCATCCTCGATCTGTTCTCCGATTCCTTGAATCACATTCAGGTCTGCCCCGAAGATCTTGATTCCGATTGGGGTGCGGATGCCGGTAGAGAGCATATCTGTCCGGCCTTTGATTGGCATGGTCCAGGAATTGGAGACTCCCGGAATTTTGATCGCGGCATCCATCTGGCTGATCAGCTTCTCGGGAGTCATGCCCTTGGGCCATTGATCCTCGGGCTTCAGAACAACGGTGGCTTCTCCCATTTCAAGGGGAGCAGGGTCGGTGGAGGTGCGCGCTCGTCCGCCCTTGCCGAAGACGGAGACCACTTCGGGGAACTGCTTGATGATCTTGTCTTCGAGCTGCGTCACTGCGATGGTCTGATCGATCGACTGCCCCGGCAGCCCGGTAGGCATGTAGAGCAGGCTGCCTTCGTACAACGGCGGCATGAATTCCGATCCGAGATGCCGGAAAGGAAGAATGGTTATCGCCAGTACGGCCAGGGCCAACAGCACAATGGTTTTGGGAAACTTCAGGGCCAGGTGCACAAACGGCTTGTACGCCCAGATCAGGAACCGGTTTATGGGATTTTTGTGTTCGGGAGCGATCTTGCCGCGGATGAAGAGCACCATCAGCACCGGCACCAGCGTGACGGAGAGTATGGAAGCGAACAACATGGAAAAGGTCTTGGTATACGCGAGCGGCTTGAACAACCGTCCTTCCTGGGCCTGGAGCGAAAAGACCGGAATGAACGATACGGCAATAATCAGCAGGGAGAAGAACAGCGGCTTTCCGACTTCCTTTGCCGCCGTAAGGATAATGTCGTTGCGGTTTCCTGGCCTGCCCTCGGCTTCCCATTTCTCCAGATGCTTGTGCGCATTCTCGATCATCACGATGGCGCCATCCACCATGGCTCCGATGGCGATGGCGATGCCAGAGAGTGACATGATGTTCGAGTTCAGGTGGATGTAATACATCGCAATGAACATCATGAGAATCGCGACGGGAAGCGTGATGATGGCGACCAGCGCGCTGCGCACATGGAACAGAAAGATCAGGCAGACGATGCTGACGATGATCATTTCTTCGATCAGCTTCTCTCGCAGCGTCGCGATCGAGCGCAGAATCAGGTCGGAGCGGTCGTAGACCGGCACAAGCTCCACGCCTTTGGGCAGCGCGCTCTTGAACTGGGCGATCTTATCCTTTACGCGGTTGATGAGCGTCAGCGCGTTTTCGCCGTAGCGCGCGATGACAATGCCTCCGGCAACCTGCCCCTCGCCGTTGAGGTCTGCCGTACCGCGCCGAATGTCCGGGCCCAGGTGCACGTCCGCCACGTCGCGCAGATAAATGGGTGTGCCATCCCCATTGGTGCCGACAACAACCTTCTGGAGATCGGCTACAGACTGGATGTACCCGCGGCCGCGCACCATGTATTCGCGGCCTGTGTATTCCACAACGCGCCCGCCGACATCGTTGTTACTGCGGCGGATGGCCTCGATCACGTGATTGATGGGAAGGTGATAAGCGAGCAGAGTGTCGGGATTGATGTCCACCTGGTACTGCTTCACGAACCCGCCGATGCTGGCCACCTCGGACACGCCAGGCACGCCTTCGAGCCAATAGCGGGCGTACCAGTCCTGAATACTCCGCAATTGCGAAAGATCGTGCTGCCCGGTCTTATCGACCAGGGTGTACATGTAGACCCAGCCGACGCCGGTAGCGTCCGGCCCCAGCGTGGGTGTGACTCCTTCGGGCAGGTTACCCTGCACCCCTTGCATATACTCGACCACACGGGACCGAGCCCAATAGAGGTCCGTGCTGTCGTCGAAGATGACGTAAACAAACGAGAGGCCGAAGAACGAATAGCCGCGCACGACTTTGACGTGCGGCGCGGAAATCAGGGCGGTCACGATCGGATACGTGACCTGATCTTCCACCAGATCGGGACTGCGGCCCTGCCATTCCGAGAAAACGATGACCTGTTTGTCGGAAAGGTCGGGAATGGCGTCGAGCGGCGTATTCTTCAGCGCCCAGATTCCCCAGGCAACAACAAAAAACAATCCCAGGAAGATAAAGAATTTGTTCCTGCTGCTCCAATCAATGATCTTTCCAATCATGGCGTTTGCACCTTCGGGACCGTGGTTGTAGCTTCGCGTTCGAAGTCGTCAAGGCGCTTCAGTGCGCCGCCGTGCTGCACCATAAAAGCGCGCGCCTGCTCTTCACTTCGAAATGCCAGGGCGCTCGGCGAGCAGCGGTCAAAGCCGCGCATATAGACGCTCTCTCTGCCGGGACTTTCCGCTGCCGGGGACATACGCATGCAAAGATTTACGGTGCTGCTCTCCACATACCATGCGCTGGCGGGATCGATGAGCTTGCCGGTTTCAAAGTCTGCGACCTGAAGAACGCGCAGCGGTTTGCCAGTCTGTTGGGCTTCGATGATGGCGCATCGTACGCAGCAGGTCTCGTATTTCTTCCCGCCGATGGTGACCAGCGCCCTCGTCTGGGCGTGAATCATGCGTCCCGAAAAGGGACAGACCTTCGCTTGTCTGTGGCTGACGAGATACCAGGCGCCGCCCAACAGAGCGAGAACTGCGACAAACCCGATTGTGCCTGCAACGAGAACTTTTGTTCGCATGACATTTCTCATTTCTTTTTACCGATATCCATTCCGGGCATGGAGGCCGACATTTGTTGCATGGCGGCTCCCAGGCGGCTCTCGGAATCGATCAGGAAGTTTCCGGAGGCGACGATCTTTTCGCCGGGCTTGAGGCCGGCCAGCACCACTGTCTGGCCGTCGAATTGATCTCCTATCTTGATGTCGCGCGGCTCGAAGTAGCCATCGCCTTTGGCGATGAACACCACCTGCCGCGTCCCCGAGTTGAGCACGGCTTCGCTCGGCACCAGGGTCTGGGTTCCATAGTCCACGTTGAGCTGCACGTCGGCGTACATGTCCGGCTTCAACTCGTATCCAGGATTCGGAAACTCCAAGCGAACCTTGATGGTTCTGGTCTTCGGGTCCAGAGTGGGGTAGATGTAGGTCACCTTTCCTCGATAGGACTTGCCGGGAAAATAGCTGAGCTGCATCTGCGCGGTCTGGCCGACGTGTACATAGGGGGCCTCGTACTCGAAGATGTCCACATAAACCCAGATGGTGGAGAGGTCGGCGATCTCGTAGAGGTCGGTCTCCGGCGTGACATACGCCTGTTCGTACGCATTGCGCGTCATCACGAAGCCATCGATCGGTGAGTAAAGCGTCATCACCCGTGCCGCTTTCCCGGTCGCTTCGAGGTTGTGAATCTGGGCATCGCTGACATCCCAGAGGCGCAGGCGGTCGCGAGTCGCATTCAGCAGGGAGTCTGCCTCGGAAGAGACATCCGTATAGGGAGTTTTCTCAAGATACTGCTGGCCCTTGCGCGCGATCAGGTACTCCTGCTCGGTAGACACGAGATCGGGGCTGTACAGCGTGAAGAGCGGCTGGCCTTTCTTCACCAGTTTGCCGACGTAATTGAGGTCAACGTTCTCAATCCAGCCGGCTACCTTCACATGGACGCGCGCTATCTTTTCGTCGTCCATCTGCAGCAGTCCGACCGTGCGGATGGTCCGGTCCAGATGAGCGCGGCGGACTGTGGTGTAGGTTACGCCAATCTTTTGCTGGGTAGCCGCGTCGAGCATGACTGTTCCCGGCGTCATATTTTCCATGCTTGCGGCCTGGCCGCCGGAGCCTCCTGACATGTCCATTCCAGGCATATTGCTCATGTCCTGACCTGAGCCCGCGGTATTGCCTTTGTCCTGCTTGGCGGACATATCCATCCCCGGCATGTTATCCATGCCGCTGGATTGAGAGGATGCCTGCTGCGCTTGTGCTGCGTTCTTGCGGGCGGTGGCCTCTTTCTGCGCCACAAACCAGTAGGCTGACCCTCCTCCGAGCGCAATGCCGGCAACCAGCAATGCGATTCCGATCACTACCGTGCGCGTTGTCAAAGCAAGTTTCATGGCTGTTCCTTCCTATTCCGTCAAATCGGTGTTGACCAGGGGCTCCATCCGGGCCAGAGCGGACTCGTAATTGCTGAGTTCCTGGTAATAACTGACTTCGTAGTCGAGCACGTAGACGAAGTTATCGAGCATGGAGAGAAAATCCACTTTGCCCACTTCGTATGCCGACATGGAAGATTCGAGGGCTAACGAGGACTGCGGGACGATGGCTTTTGAATAGAGGTTCATCAGATCCCGCGAGGCCGTCGCAGCCAGATACTCCTGCTTGATTTCGAAGTTGACCGCCGTCAGACGATCGTCGAACTCCTGCCGGGCTGCGTTCAGATCGTGACTGGCTTCAATGACGCCTTCGCGCTGTTTGCTCCTGAAGAAGACCGGGATATTGACCCCGACCATGACACCGTGCATGTCCGCCATATCGGGGCGCTGCTCAAAGGAGTACGCGACGCTGAAGTTCGGATCGTATGCTTTCTGCGCAAGTTTTACCGTGTCCTGCCCGCCCTCGATCATGCGCCGGTCGCGTTCAAGTCCGGGATCGTTCGCGTGCGCCATCGCATAGAGATCTTCGAGAGAGTAGTGGAAGTCAGCCGGCTTGACCGGCGCGGGCGTTGGCAGCGGAGATTCAGGATCCCGGAAAAGCAGCGTGTTGAGACGCGCTTGCGCCGTGTGCTCCTCCTGGCGCAGAATGATGAGCTTCTGATCGATTCGCGCCACTTCGACCTGCGCCCTGAGAACATCCTGCTGGATGCCTTTGCCCACTCGATAACGTGCTTCGGCGATATTTTCGAGCTTCAGGAGCAAGTCCTTGTTCTTTTCCGTGATCGCGAGCGCCTCTGTGTCGTAGAAATATGCGTAATAAGCGTCCTTTACCTCCGAGACGACCTGGCGCCGCGTCTGCTCGTATTCCCATCGACCGGACTCCGCCTCGCGGTCGGCGATCTTACCGCGAAGAGCGAGTTTTCCCGGAAAAGGAAGATCCTGACTTACCGTCAGCCCCCGGTAGCTCGATGGATCGCCATGTTGGACGCTGAAGGGAGCGATGTTGCCCATCCAACCGCCGGAAACCATCGGATCTGGCAGGGAGCGCACCTGGGGAGCGCGCGCCTGCTGCGCCTGAAAGCGCTCCGCGGCGCTCCTGATGCCGGGATTCCGCGCCACCGCAACCGCAACCAACTCCTGCAGCGTGACCTCTTGTCCCGCCTGTGATCCTGTGTCCGCTTGAGGAGATGCCAAGCTGACCGGCGCGGGCAGCGCCGTCGCACTTGAAGCGACAGCAGTCGCATCAGGGATTCCCGAGCTGCTGGAACCAGCCTGCGCGCCAGCCTGTGCCGTCCACAGCAACAAGGCTCCGGCCAGAATCCACGAGAATGGATTGTTGCGGCTATTCATGGCGCTCTCCTGCCGCGGCATGCTCATTCAGCGTGGTAACTACCGGCCCGTTCACGGACTCGTTGTGTGTGAAAATCTGGTCTGTGGCCCAGTCGAGGAGATTGCGAGAGAGGGGCGCTTTGAGATCGAAGGTGTAGGTGTCCCGGTACCCAAAAACGAAGAGATGATATGGGTCCGGATCTGAAACGGTCTGAAGATCGGCCCAGCGCCAGCTGCGGCTGTCGCCGGTAATGCTGGTGACATAATCGATACCGTCGTTGCGGAAACGCAGGGTACCGTTCGTGCCGCCGGCGAGAGTCCGGTGATGAGCAGCGATAACGATGCCCTCCGACGCTGGATTAGGAACCGAGTTTTTTGAAGGCCGCTGAACCTCCTGGGCCAGTTCAGCTGCGACCTCTGGGGGAACAGTCTCGGCAAGACGAAAGCTGTAACGCTCGATTCCGGGCATGTGCCACTCGCGGTTCTGGTATGTTTCAATGGCCAAACCGCGGGGTGAGAGATGGATTGTTTGAACCTCCGGAAAACTCCATTTCAGAGTGCTCCCGTTCCGGCCGTGAAATTCGATTCCGCCGGCGCCAATCCTGAGTTCGCCCTTCTCCTTGCCGACAATATGACGCAGGGTTGCAGGAGACTGCCAGGCAATGCTTGACTTCTCCGAGCCTGCTTGGTTCCTATCTTGTGCTCGTCCGACTCCTGTGCCATGAAGGCAGAACCACAGGCTGGCGGAGAGCACCAGGCCAAAGAATACGCGCCGCTTCAAACACTTTCGATTCATGACAGATCCATCTCCTGGACTCAGATTTAATCGCAATCAGGGAAAATTCTCGGCTGACTCAAAGCGTCCAAGCCTACCCAGGAGGGACAGGACGGCACGCAATGAGATCAGCAATACACACTCAAGAAATGTGGTTGCTCTGGAAGATTCAGATAAGGAAGGTGCAAAGGACAGACTGGGAGGATCTCGACGACTTCCGGTCGAGCGGAGTGTAGTCTTCCTCTGCCCGAAACGCCGCGATCGAGACGAAACCGGTGAGCGCACTGTCCGCGAGCAATATTTCGCCGGATTCTCGCTGTATCGGCGCAATCGAAATCAAAGCAGCCGTGTCTGGAGGTACCTGGCAGCCGCAGTGCGTCGAACGTCCTGATTCCATGCGAGAATGAGCGCGGGTTTTCTCGATTGCCGCCATCATGGGGCGTCCGGCCGCACAGCACGTCGAAGACGTCGCTTGCTTGTGGCACGGGGTTGCCGCAAACAAAGGCAAAGGCCCGGCTCCGAGAGCTGCAAGGAGCATTGCCGTGACGATCTTGGGAAAGAATTTCATGCCAGTGTAGTGAGAATCTCAGCTCTTTCTGCCTCCGTATGTGATTTAACTCACATGCGGAGGCGGAGCCCATCATACCCGGAGTTTCTGTTTAGCCAATCATCCGCTCGACTGACAGGTTGACATTGAACTTCGGCTCGCCGAGTGCGCTCAGCGAACTGAAGCCTTCAAACGGGCCTCTTCCAGGGGGGACGGACGCCCGAACTTGGCACGATACCATCCCTCGTACCAGCTGTTGGCGGGTACGGCGACTGGACTGGGCGCTTCCTCACGGTATGCTGTGTTCGCTTGATCAGCGTTCAGACGCGCTTCCTCTGTGGGCGAAGGGCGGCCGTACTTTGCGCGATACCATCCTTCGAACCATGTATTGGCGGGCGTTGCGAGTTGACTGGGCTTTTCCTCGCGATAGGCGGTATTCACCTGTCCGGCTTGGAGGCGCGCTACTTCCGTGGGCGAAGGGCGGCCGAACTTCGCGCGATACCATTGCTCGGACCAGCTGTTGCTTGACTGCGCAACCATCGACGTAGAGGCGACGATGGTGAGGACGGTGGTGAACAGAATGCTTCTCGTAGAAGGTTTCATATGATGGCTCCTTAACCAACTTCGCCCTTCCTTAATGCACCCGACACGCCAAAAGTCCGTTCTCCAGGACATGTCGGTAACTACTTCATTTTGAGAGGAATCCGCATCTTCTCGGAAAAGCAGTCGTGGCACTGCGCGGCTTCTTCTGCCTCATTTGGGGCAGTCGCAGCCGGAAATCGGTCAGGGATGTGCCACTGATTGATGCGAATCGAATGATGGGTGCACGCGGGGCGACGGCGCTTGCCCGCCGAGCGAGCCGCACCGGAAGGCACGGTTAGACGTGAAGGGAATTCCGACTCAGCTATTTCTTTTGGTGTTCGAGTGCGAAGAGTGCTTCCGAGATTCCGTTGACCGCCTGCTCCTCGCTGCCGCGGCTGGCTTCACTGTGCGGTAACGACGTGAGCTTCAGGTGAACCAATTCATGGATTATGGTTAATTCCATGTCGTCCAGCATCGCGTCAGGCGGCATGCGATAGTCGGCAGGATCCAACACCAGGATTGCGGCGCTCCTTGTCGGCATATCCCAGTGAATTTGGCCTACAGTATGGGGTTTGAGATCGTCGCGACGGGCCATTGCCCAGGAGATTTGCCATTCGCCCAGCTTCAGACTTTGCTGCCAAAATGTCAGTTTTTCAGCTAGATATTTTTGCACGAATTCCCGCGATTCAGCAGGGACCGGACTCCCAACTATTGCGGCTCCCGGATTGGCATCCGTCGGGGAGCCATTTACCTTGCCGTCACCCGAGCGATCGCGGATTGTCTCAGTGTTTGTCTGCGAGTCAATCGAATATGAGGTAGCTGTAGGTACTTCTGACCGAACTGACTGCGCGGTAGCTGAAACCAAGGGCCATACCGCCAGAACATATCCGATCAGAATGCCCACTGGACGTCCCAAGGTTGCTCGTGAGCGCGTGTACATCCTTGAATAATATGGTCGGCGGCATAAGGACCATATAAAGAATAGTGTCTCCGCCTCAATCCACACGCACCACGTGCCGAATTTCGAGGTGGCGCGGACCATACGTTGGGAGTCGAGGCAATCTACCGCTTTCACAGGCCGGATTCGGCAACGGCCACAATCGTGCTGATTGACTGGTTGCATCGGTCATGAGCCGATGTGAGATGTTAAGTGCAAAGCCACAATTCTCGCCCCCATCGGCGAAGATAGGTTCAGGAGGAGTGCGCTCGTGAATTCCAGCGGTCAGCGACGTTTGCGCGCGGTCGCGCTGATCTGCGCTATCGTGGTGGTGTCTCTGCTGCACTACCTCACGCCAACCAGCCACGTCCTGCTCCACCCGCTACTTCAGCGCGCTTACTACATACCGATCCTTCTGATGGCCTTGTGGTTCGGATGGCGTGGCGGTCTCCTCGCCGCGGCCATTGCCGGAATCCTCTACCTCCCGCACATCGTCATGGCATGGGGCTCGAACGAGGAGTACAGCGTCGCACAATACGTCGAAATCGGCATGTTCTTTGTCATTGCACCTTTGATCGGCGTACTTTCCGACGTGGAACGCAGACAGAAGCAAAAGATCCAGGAAACCGCGGTCAAGCTAAGCGAGACCTACGCGCAACTTCAGGCTTCCATCGAGCAGGTCCGCCGCGCCGACCGCCTCTCGGCGCTTGGGGAGCTTTCCGCCGGCCTGGCGCACGAGATTCGCAATCCCCTGGGCGCACTGGAGGGAGCGGTACAGATTTTGCAGCGGCCGGAACTGCCTTCGGAGACACGCGAGGAATTCGCTGAGATGGCCGGCAAAGAGGTCGGCCGCCTGAAATCGCTCTTGACGCAATTCCTCGACTTCGCCCGGCCACAGCCGCCCCAGCGGATTCTCATCGAACCAGCTCTCCTGCTGGACTCGATTGCCCGCCTGGCAGCCGAGACGGCGAAGCTCGCCCATGTCGATATTTGCGTTGAAGCCCCTGAGACCGCACCGATGGCAGTTGATTCGGAGCAAATCAGGCAGGTATTGCTCAATCTCGTGCTCAACGCCGTTCAGGCCATGCCCGAAGGAGGCCGGATTACCTTACGATCCCATCAGGACGGCCGGTTCATCATCCTCGAAGTTATCGACCAGGGCCCCGGCATTGGCGCCGAAAACATCGAACGCATCTTCGATCCCTTCTTTACGACGCGCCCTGCGGGCACCGGGCTTGGTCTCTCAATTGCTCACCAGATCGTGCATGGGCATGGAGGGGAGATCTCGGTCCGGAACAATGCCGACCGCGGGGCAACATTTGCCGTCACCCTGCCTCTTGCCATCGAGCAGCCAGACGCGAGTCTGGCCGTGAAGGTGCTGAAATGATGAAACCTCCGGTCCTTATTGTTGACGATGATCCCAGCCAGCGCCGCCTGGTCGAATTCTGGCTCCAGGAAGACGGTTACCGCACGGTGACCGCCGAAGACGGTAAGGCGGGACTGCGCGCGTTTGAGCAGCACGCTCCTGCTCTGGTCGTCACTGATGTGCGCATGCCGGGGATGAGCGGCCTCGATCTGCTGGGAAGAATCAAGGGCGACAACCCGGATATTCTTTTCATCCTGATTACGGCGTTCGCCACGGTGGACGACGCAGTAGAGGCCATGAAGCTGGGCGCGACCGACTACCTTCTCAAGCCTCTGAAGCCCGATGAGGTCAAACTCAGCGTACGCCGGGCTTTTGAGCAAAAGGAGCTGGTCGATGAAAACCGGCGGCTGCGCGACTTCGCCAGCGACAGTTTTCGCTTCGAGAGCATCCTGGCCCAATCGCACCGGATGCGGAGCATCCTCGAAATCGCGGCGCAGGTTGCGCGGCGCGATTCCACCGTGCTTCTGACCGGGGAGTCGGGAACCGGCAAGGAACTCCTTGCCAAAGCCATCCACCAAAACAGTCTTCGGGCGGACAAGCCTTTTGTTACCGTGAATTGCGGAGCTCTCCCGGAGAATCTTGCGGAGTCGGAGTTGTTCGGACACCGCAAGGGATCATTCACGGGCGCCATCGCGGATCGCGCCGGCAAGTTCGAGTCAGCGAACGAAGGCACGATTTTCCTGGATGAGATTGGCGAGCTCCCGCTTCCTCTCCAGGTGAAGCTATTGCGGGTTATCCAGGAGCGGGAAGTCGACAAGATCGGCAATACCCACCCAATCAAGGTAAACGTGCGTATTCTCGCCGCCACCAATCGAAACCTGAAAAACCTCGTCGAGGACAGCCAATTCCGTGAAGACTTATATTACCGGCTGAGTGTCGTGACCATCGACGTGCCGCCGCTTCGCGAACGCCGGGAAGACATTCCCTTGCTTACCCAGCATTTCGTGAAGCAGTTTTCCGAGCGGTACGCTATCCCGGGGTTGTCCATCTCAGAAGAGGCTCTGGAGAAGTTGGCGCAATACAACTGGCCCGGCAATGTCCGTGAGCTACAGAATGTGATCGAGCGGGTGTCGGTGCTGACGAGGAACGAAAAAATCGGTGCCGGCGAACTGCCTCCCGAGATTCGCAGCTCCGCGTCCCGAATCGCCAACATCAGCCTCAAGCTTCCGGAAGAAGGCATCGACCTCGAGCAGGTCGAAAAGGAAATCCTGCTTCAGGCTCTCGAAAAACACTCCTGGAACCAGAGCCAGGCAGCCAGATACCTCAACATCAGCCGGAAGACACTCATTTACCGGATGGAGAAGTTCGCCCTTCTGCCTTCTGCGCCCGAAACCTCAACTTAACGCGATGATCGACCCAGATTGCGCTGGCCGAAATGCCGCTGTCGCTCTGCGTCCTTAGAGGATCATCGCCGCGTCTCAGAACTGGCGTCGTTCCATTGGGCCTCGCGATCCCCGTTTAATTGAACAGGACCATATCCGGCACTCGTTGCCCCATCCGAGGCGACGCAGGGCAGTGAGCGGCGATCTCGCTCTTTGCGATCCACACGCTCAACTATCCGTGAAATGTGAAAGATAAGTGGAACAAGCTTCGTTCTCCAGGCTTGGCCTCCCGCGTGCACTTTAAGGCGGCGATGTTACTTCACATCTGGAGATGAACCATGAAAAACCCGTTATTCAAAGTCCTCATCATCGGCATCGTCGCTGTTAGCACAAGTGTTCCGATGTTTGCCCAGAACAGTAACCCCTGGCTCGAACAATGGTATCGCGCGAAGTTCGGCCGCCCTTCGCCCACGGAAGTAGCGCGCCTCCAAGCCGGACAGGTGAATACCGCCTATCGCGAGGAAAAGCCCAGTCAACTCGCAACGCCCGCCAATACATGGTTCGAAGGATGGTATCGCGCAAAGTACGGCCGCCCTTCGCCCACAGAGGAAGCGCGTCTGAACGCTGATCAAGCGAACACAGCATACCGTGAGGAAGCGCCCAGCCCAGTCGCCGTATCCGCCAACAGCTGGTACGAGGGATGGTATCGCGCCAAGTTCGGACGCCCGTCTCCCCAGGAGGAGAGCCGCCTGAACCCCGGCAGTCACTGAGATCTCTGGAAATGAAGCGGTAACCATGCGACGCGCTGCGGCTTGGAGCCCAGCCGGAAACGGAGATGACGTGATGAAAACCCCTCTGAAAGCCTTTTGCGTACTCGTGCTGTCTTGTGCGCCGCTGCTTGCGCTGGCGCAGATCGGAGCAGGCTGGGAGCACGCCCTCGTGCCCCATCTGCCCGGCGTAAGTACACACCATGAGCATTCGATACAGATCACGAAGGACCAGCGCACGGACCTTGCGAGTTGCATGGCAGCGACGGAACAGGTTGAACAGATAGTCGATCAGATGACGCGGATGGGCAACCGATGGGGACGCGGCCGCGTGACTTACAGCCGCCACGACCTCATGGTTCTTTCGGAGCGCGAACAGGCGCTTGACGCGGCGCTCAGCACGTTGACCACAGCCCATGAGGAACTTCGGAGAAATCTCGTCGAGGTGCGCGATCAAGCCATCGAGAAGCGCCTACAAAAGCTGGATCGTTTGCAGACTAAGCTGTATTCCGGCAGCTCTCAAATCGGCCGCGACCTGGCATCTGCTCGGCCTGGACCGGGGTCTCCGGAAGTTTCTTGGGACGTCAATGCAGTCAGGACGGCCGCCAACAAATGGCAAGCGGAGCACAAGCAAATTGCGAGAGAGCTGGAACTCGCGATGTGAGCCCAGTCAATTCCCAATTCCGCAAGGGAATCCGAACGGAGACGCTATGACAACCGCCGCACAGCCTCAGTCGCTCTCCTGCGCCATACGTCGCAGTTTCGACGAAACGCTGGTCATGCTAAGATCCGCTCTCCAAAGAGAAAATCTAGAGATCCTCCGTGAGGTGCCATTCCACCATGCATTCCAGAAAAGCATGGGAGTGACCTGCAGGAAATACACGGTCCTCGTCGTCTGGAGCCAGTTCGAAGCTTGGCGAGCCGTGCTCACCGAGAACGACGCCGGTCTGCTGACGCCCTTCAACGTCGCAGTTATCGAGGAACGCAACTCCACCTTGATTGCCGTCAACAACTTGAGTGGAAGGCGGCTCGCTCACGCGACCATTGGGGCCTCGCTAATGCTGCGTGATGCTGAAGCGAGAATGCGACGAGTCTTTGCAAAATGCAATCTCGACAGCATCTCCGCGAAGGTCACAGTTTAAGCTCCGTCTGTTGTCCCTTGTCTCTCCAATGACAGAGTTGTCCCATCAGACACGGCTCTGCGCGCCGGCCTCCCAAAGTAATTAACTGTGTTGCCTCTTGATCGGAGAATGTCCCGACATCGAGAGATCTGCTCGTCTCTATGTCATCGCAGCGAATGGTCTCTGCAAACTACCGCCATGCCACTGCCAAGTCGCAGCGCCTTTCAGGACACCAGATGCCGCAAAGCAGCCACGGAAAACGAATCGCTGCGCTGATGCTCTACGCCTGATCTGTTGGCAAGTCGATACCCTCCAGGCGGATGCAATCCGAATCAAATTCCGGCCGTTCTGGCGCGCCGCGTGCCCTTACACAAAGGCAGGAAATCAACATGGACCCAAGTGGTTCGGATGAAAGTGGCTCATTTCCGCTCCCGGTTCCGCCGGCGAGCGACAACCTCAATGTCTCGCCCTCTTGGAAAGGAGAAGGAATCATGAAAACCACCGCAATTGTACTGACAGCAGCACTGGCGTTCGGCCTGCCCATGGCCAACGCTTCGACTCGCAACACAAAGACCGACATTCGCATCGTACCCTCCTCGGCGTTGCCTGAAATGGCGCAGCAGGCAAGTCAGGACCTCCTGCTTCACTACGGCGGAACCGGCATCCCTTACCTGTATCTCGAACAGAACGAGGGCGCGCGGCTGGCCGTATTCGACGTGAGCGAACCGGCCCACATCAGGCTGGCCGCCTCGGTCAATTCGGGAGTCGCGAAGGCGTACGATTTCATTCAGCCGGTCGGCAGCGCATTTGAGCTGATTTGGTTCCGCGACGGCTCAGGAGGCGCGCTTCTGAACCTGCAGAAGGCCAAGGCCCCTCGCATCGAGAATCTCGATCGCTCGGCCATTCAACCGATCGAAATGCTGGGAGACTCGGGCTATCTTGCCATCGCACTGAAAACGGCGGTGCTCCCGACCGATTTGCAAAATCAGGATGTGCAGGTCATCGACTCTGCGACAGGCTCCCAGCTGGCAACCGTGGCCGGCGTGACACGGACGGCGGAACTTTCCGACACGGGCACGGTTTTCCTGCTCGGGAGCCACGGCCTGACAGTCGTGCGTCGACTGGACGCCGAGCAGCAGCATGACGTCCAAGAAATGATCAACAGTCACAACTGACGCATAGCTGTGCAACTGGAGAGAGGACGAAATGCCTTCGTCCTCGACTCCAGATCGATCTTCTCAGATGGACTGCCGCGGACGGCATCCGGTTCAAAGCGCAACTTTCGACGCGCTTTGATTGTGTTCTGGCAGCGGCTGCGCTGCGTGCGTCGCATTCGCGGGAAGCGATTTCGGAATTGTCGAGGACATTCACAGCGACTTCGAAGAATCTGCGAGCGCAGGAAGGCTAAGGGCTCTCCCCCGGTAATGAAACCGGAGAAGTGGAGTGAGGGATCGCTGTTCTTGAGAGCCGCAGCTGATCGCACCGAGGCATCAAACCCTATAGTGAAGCAAGGAAGGAATCGGGATGCTGGCCGCGATCGGACATGCCTTGATGATGTCGTTCACGATGGCTTGGGAGATCCTTTGGGCGCTCATCCTCGGCTTCTGGCTGTCTGCTGTTATCCAGTCCGTGGTCTCAAAAGAAGAGATGAGCCGGCTTTTGCCGGACGATTCTCCTCGCACTCTCGCTCTGGCCTGTGGACTCGGCGCTGCATCGTCCTCGTGCTCTTACGCTGCGGTCGCTCTTGCACGTTCGATGTTCCGCAAAGGCGCGAACTTCACAGCGGCCATGGCCTTTCAATTCGCCTCGACCAATCTGGTGCTCGAACTCGGTATTCTGCTGGCTGTGCTGATGGGCTGGCAATTCACTCTGGCAGAATTCGCGGGCGGCCCTCTCATGATCGTAATCATGGTGTTGCTTTTCAAAGTGTTCCTGACGCCAAAGATCGTCGAAGCTGCCCGGAAGCAGGCAGACAAGGGTCTTCAGGGCCGTATGGAGGGCCACGCCGGGATGGATATGTCCATCCATGAAGATACAATCTGGCAGCGCATGACATCGGTGAAAGGGCGCACAGCGATCAGCCATTTTTTCGTCATGGACTGGGCTTCGCTCTGGATCGATATCGGCGCCGGTCTGCTGATTGCAGGAGCACTCGCTGCATGGGTGCCAAAGGATTTCTGGCAAGCGTTCTTTCTACAGGGGCATCCGATTCTGGCGAAGCTGTGGGGGCCTTGTGTTGGGCCAATCGTGGCGATCATTTCCTTTGTATGCTCGGTCGGCAATGTGCCACTGGCGGCGGTGCTCTGGAATGGGGGGATCAGCTTCGGTGGCGTAGTGGCATTTCTGTTCGCCGATCTGATTGTTCTTCCGATTCTTGACGTTTACCGCAAATACTATGGATTTAAGATCAGCGCATTTTTGTTGGTCGTCTTCTATGCTTCGATGGCGGCTGCGGCGCTGGTCGTAGAATTCGTGTTCGGCGCATTGCATCTGATTCCTGAACAACGGAAGGCCCAGATTGTGGAAGAATCCATCCGCTGGAACTACACAACGATTCTCAACATTGTGTTCCTACTACTCGCGTCGGTTGTGGTCATTCGCTTTTTACGGACCGGAGGTCCGGCAATGCTGCGCATGATGAGCGCGTCCAATCATCAGGGCATGGAACACACCATGGGAGCGCACTCGGAACACGATCACCATGCCTAGCAACGCCTACTGGCGGAACCGCTAGTGCCGGAACTGTCGATCAGTGCATCGGCATATCCATGCTCTTCTTGTTTTTCGTTTTCACATTTGATGCATCTCGTGAGGCATTATCGCTCTGAGTAACTCCGGCCGCAGTTTTCCATGCCGCAGAGACCTCGGGTGGCAGTTTATCCATGTGGCTCAGAAATGTGGTCACTTGCCACAACTCTTGCTGACTAAGTACTTGCTTCCACGCCGGCATTCCGCTGGTGCGAATACCGTGCTGAATGATGTAGAAGTTTTGGTTTTCCGGCATGTCCGGTGCGTCCTCGACGAATTGAGGCGCGCGCGGATAGAGAGCGTCAGCAAGCTGCGCATGTGAATGTTGAATGTCGCCATGACAACTCGCGCAGTTGGGCTGATAGATCTTCATTCCGGCAATGAGATTATCTTCCGTGTTCTGGATCGGGTTTTGCGCTTCCGGGGCGTGCCGATCCACCGCGGCATCGAGGGAAGGCATGGCGATCTTGCTTTCAAGCCAGCCCACGGGGAGGTCCGCGCGTGGATCAACAAATCCAAAGCGCACATAGCAGAAGCCGGCTGTCACCACAGCAAGGACGGCGACTGCGAATCCGAGAAGAAATTTGAGCATGTCGGTTCTCCTTCGAGTCAACTTGGCGAAGCACCTGGATCACGAAAAAAGCGTCAGTACCAGATTCGAAGCCCGAATACAAACTGGGCGTTACTGGTGGCCTCTCCAGCCTGGCGCGAGTACGTGGCCGTATTACCGTATTTCCCGTTGTAGGCAAACCCGACGTAAGGAGCGAATTTGCGGCTGATTTCGTAGCGCAAACGCAAACCTGCGTCCAAATCAGAAAAACCTGATCCGATCTGGCGTTCGCGGTCGTCCTTGTTGTAGAAGTTCAACTCTGCTTCCGGCTGCGCGATCCATCGCTGCGTGAGTAGCAAGTCGTAGGAACCGGTCACACGACCGGCCACGTTGCCGCCATCCCGGAAATAAAGCGTAGGCGCGAACTCAAAGAACATCGGAGCCAGCCCTTCAATACCCAAGGCGGCCCAAGCTCGATGTGGGCCTGAGTCCAAGTCGGCCCGCACGCCCGCCTGCGCATCAAAATATCGCATTCGAGGAATTGGGCGGTCGTACAACGCTTCATGGTCGCCGTCGCTGACTATCGTGTTGTCGCTGAAGCCTTCCGATTTGAGCCAGAGTTTATTCGCGTCAGTCCCGATCCAACCCTCGCCATCCCAGCGCAGTTCCTTCTCCGAGCCATTCGTGCGGCCTTCAAACTCGTCAAGCATTGCGTGAGCAAATATCTGATTGCCCATGTCCTGCCGGTCCATGCCTGGCATGGCTCGAGCCGCCATCGCGGAGGGTTGTGGCTTCGACATCTGCGCACTCACCCGCGCCGTACAGCAGATTGAGATCGCGGCCACGATGACGGCTCTCCAGAATCGTGCGGCAAGGCCATCCAAAACCTTGGGAAGCTGGCTTGTTCTGCCCTTGCTCATGGCTGCACCACCACGGTGCGGAACATGCCGGCGTCCATGTGAAGCATCAAGTGACAGTGATAGGCCCATCGGCCTGGGGTATCCGCAGATACCAAATAACTCACGCGCTCTGCCGGCTTCACAATCACCGTATGCTTGTAGGGATTGAATTCGCCATGCCCATTCTCCAACTCACTCCACAGTCCGTGCAGATGGATCGGATGTTCCATCATCGTGTCGTTGATCAACACAAACCGCAGCCGCTCTCCGAGTTTCAGCACGATAGGCCCGGCGCTGGAGAATTTCCGGCCGTTGAAACCCCAGATGTAGCGCTCCATGTTTCCGGAAAGGTGGAGTTCTATCTCCCGCGTCGGTGGCCTCTCATCCACGCCGCGGTAGCGGGCACGAAGGTCGGCATAGGTGAGTACGCGCCTGCCATTCGCGGTCAGTCCATCGCCAGGGTCGTTCAGCCTCTCGGTGACTTCCATCGCTACGTTATCTACCTCTGGCCCAACGTGCAGATGAACTGCATTCGATGACATTGGCCGCGCCTCGGTCCCGGTCATACCTCCCATCGGAATGATTGGCGCAGCGCTCGGACCCGGTTGGGGCAATGGAGTCTTTCCGGCATCGTCACCCATCTCCATGCCCGCCATCTCACCGTGCTCCATGTTCATGCCGGCCATCCCCTGGTTGGGGGCGGAAGCGTTGTTGGAAGCAGGCGTGTCCATCCCAGGCATTCCTGCCATGCCGGTCATATCCATGCCTGCCATGCTTCCCATTTTCATTCCCTTCATATTGCCCATACCCATGTCCGCCATTGTTCGCATAGGGACCGGGTCCATCTTGGGAATTGCAGCCCTCATACCCAGCCGGGGAGCAAGCGTTCCGCGCGCAAAGCCGCTGCGGTCTTCTGACTGCACAAAGATGGTGTAGGCGGCATCGTCCGGTGGCTGCACGATGACGTCGTAGGTCTCCGCAACACCCATTCGGAATTCATCTACCGTAACCGGCTCGACGTCGTTCCCGTCGGCCTGCACCACCGTCATCTTCAGGCCCGGAATGCGGACATCGAAGAACGTCATTGAAGATCCGTTGATAAGGCGGAGGCAGACTCGTTCTCCGGGTCGAAACAGCCCAGTCCAGTTCGCATTGGGAGAGTCTCCGTTCAGCAGATAGGTGTATGTTGCGCCGGAAACATCGGCGATATCCGTTGGGCTCATATTCATGCGCGCCCAAGCGAGGCGCTCCGAGGAGGTTCGACCAAGGCCATCCTTTGATGCCGCGGAGATGAAGTTGGGTAGCGTGAGGCGATGGTAGTTGTAGTAGTCGCTCTGCTCCTTCAGGTTGCTGAAGATGGTCTCCGGATTAGCATCCGTCCAGTCCGAGAGAAGCACCACATACTCTCGGTCGAATTCAACAGGATCGGGATCGCGCGGATCGATAATCAGCGCCCCGATGAGTCCCGTCTGCTCCTGGAAGCCGCTATGGCTGTGATACCAGTAGGTTCCGCTTTGCCTGACCGGAAAGCGATACTCGAAGGTTTCGCCTGGCGGTATGCCGGCAAAGCTGAGCCCCGGCACACCGTCCATATCGGCGGGTACGCGGACTCCGTGCCAATGGATCGAGGTCGCATTCTTGAGCCGGTTGGTCACCGCAAGAGTGACGGTGTCGCCTTCTTGCCATCTGAGGGTCGGGCCGGGCACGGACCCGTTGACCACAGTTGCGCGCGAGGGTCGTCCGGTAAAGTTCACTATCAGCGAGTCGATTGTGAGGTCAAAATGCGTTCCGATCAGCACCTGTGGATTAAACGGCGCGGTTTCACCGAATACGGGCCGGGCTTTCCATCCGCACGTAGCAAGAGCGGCTCCGGCCGTTATCCCCTGCACAAATCGGCGCCGGGTGACGAAAGGGACTTTGTCGCTATTTGTCTCTTTTCTGCGCATCGTTTCTCCTCAATGCGGCCCGTTTAGCTAGAGGCTAGAACCGATCACGGGCTTTGACCGGTTGTTGGAAATGCCAGAGGCCTGAATGCGAGCCGTAATCAATGAAAAATGGGGTCGGGAAGTTTGCGAGGCTGAGAGGAATCGCTCAGGTGAGCGAAAACGCACGACAACCTCACACTGCTCGTGTCAGCAGCGGAAAGAGGCTAAATGCGGAGGCTGGAGATCAGAGGGTCGAACGGCGGGATGGAGTTGGTACTTCGAGTGGTCCCGAATGGCACGAGGTACTCGGCTTCAAGGACCGCGGCGGCAAGTGCATCGAAAGATGCCGGCGCGACCAGCGGCTTAATTTGGTGATCAGCGCCGTTCTGCAGCAGCCACAAAGCACTCTGGCAGATCTGTCCGCAAGGGGTATCTGGAGCCGAGAAAGCAGTTCTCACGCCGTGAGTAGAGGCATGATCGCACAATGCGCAACGACCGTGCGCCATGCCATGCATTTCGCAGCCACGGGACATTATCCTCATGTCCTCACAGCGCATCTCGCAAAACGCCGCAGACATCTGCCCGGCGACGAGCAAAAGTAGGAGCAGCGGCAATGTCGCTTTATGCCTCACTGATGCCCAATCTACATCGCTGGCCGAAAGGAAGGCAAATATGCTGCCCATGCACTGATACCAGGGCTAGAGTTCTTCCGTTGCCATCCTGTCCTTTTGCCTGCCCGTTGCCCTGCGCACTCGTACGTGCCAAGGTGTATGCGGTTTAGCGTAAATCGACTTGTTTTTGACTGTTAAAGTGGGGTTGTTTGGCCAGATTGTGCGCTTTGGTGCCTTCAGTTCAGGAGCAGCGGCGTTGAACTGCTCGCTAAATTCTGGCATGATTGAGACCAAAGTGAACGGACCGCTATGCGAATTGCGTCTTCCCCTACCCTTCGCATTGCTACCGGTTTGCTGCTCGTCGTCCTGCTGAGTGTTGTCGGGTATCAAGTTTTCCGGCAGTCGAGGTTTTACGCTCCAGAGGCGTTGCTGCAGCGAGCCGACGATATGTCGTGGCTCAACAGCTGGATTGAGGCAGAGCCTCTCTACCGGCAGGCCGAGCGGGAATTCACTCATAGGCATGAGCTCTCAAAGGCCCTCTACGCGCGCGTGAGCCAAATGCCGGCGCATAGCGAATCCTCTACCTCTATCCCAAGCCAAATTGCTCTGCTCCGAAAGGACCTGGATCTCCCGGAAGCGAAGGATCCCGAGACCCGTCTTCGCATCCTGACCATTCTTGGGATGCTCGAAGTGAACTACGACTCTGGAATGGCGCGCCAGACTTGGGAAGAGGTAGAGGCATTGGCGAACCGGCAGCATCATTACCTGCTGGCAGCACGCGCGATGGGAGAACAGGGTGTCGCAGCGTTCCTGCTTGGCGACATTGCAACCGCGAAAAAGAATGTGGTGAGAGCATGGACCATCGCCAAAGTCGCCGATCCGGGTGCACACATTCGATACGCGAGCCTTTACGGCGCGGGCCTGGTGGAATTGCACAAGTACCAAGAGGCTCTGGGACCGTTAAATGAGGCGATCAAAGTTGCCGGAAAGACTCGCGGGGCTGCGTATCCCACGATCGCCGTCAACGCAAAGATTGATGCACTGAGCGGCCTCGGAGACAATAACGACGCGTTAGCGCTTGCTGCAGAAGAGTTGCGCAAGGTCTCTGCCCACCATCTTGGTGGACATCTCTACGAACTTTACCAGACCAGAGCTGGCGTCTACGAACGCATGGGTCAATGGGATCAGGCTATATCTGACCTTTCGCAGGCCGCCGAGTTTGCAAGGCAGCTTTCGTATTGGCGGGGATTGACCCAAGTGGATGGATCACTTGCCGAGGCTTATATCCACCAAGGCGAACTGCAACCGGCGCTCGCCGCTGTCAATGAAGCGATCGCGGCAAATGAGAACATCCCCGAGGAACTATACTTCGTGCCGCGGAATCTCGGAATCAAGGCCGAAATCATGGCTCGTCTTGGCAACACAAAAGCATCGAACGAACTGTATGAGAAAAGCGCGGACCTCTTAGATGTGTTCCTCAGTAAAGTTCCCACGCCGACCGTAGAGCGCCAACTTCTGAATGATCTCAGCGTCGTTTACGCGGGATACTTTGTTTCGTTAAGCGACCAGGGCCACACAGAGGACGCCTTCCGAACAATCGAGCGGGCGCGCGGCCGAGTTGAAGCTCAAGGCCTTTCTCATCACGAGGTCATTCCGCCGCATGAACCCGATGCCGCCGAACTGAACCTCACCAGGCTGAATATCCAGTTGCTGAATACAGACGATTCGGGCACCAGAACGCACATTCTCGAATCGATCTACAGCACCGAACAGCAGCTCGGCACTGAGCCATCGTCGAATGATCCACCGCCAGCGCCCGTCGCACTGGCCGAACTTCAGCATGAGCTAAGCCTATCTGAGTTGCTTGTCGAGTATGTGCTGGACGATCCGAACTCGTATGCGCTCGCCGTGACCCGCAATTCAGTCCACCGGTACACTCTCCCGCCAAGAGACCTGCTGGAGCAGGAAGCGATGCAGTATCGCTCCACTCTGAAGCAAGAGAAGACAGACCCTTCTCTGGGGCAGCGGCTCTACGACGAACTTCTTGGCGGAATCCCAGAACTCAAAGACAAGCGCGATTTGATCGTGGTGCCAGATGGCAAGCTCCACCTTCTGCCATTCTCAGCTTTGATCAATGGCGGGCAGTATGTTCTGACCTCCCATCTGGTCACAGTCGTGCCGTCGGGAACCGTGCTCGACATGCTCCGGCATCGATCCGATCAGGTGAGTCGAGACGATCTTCCATATGTCGGAGTAGCGGCGTGGATATCCAAGGCGCCGCCGACCACACTCCTCGCAAGGGTTCGTCGGGCCATCTCTGGACCCGAACGCAGCCAACTGGTAGCCCTGCCCGAGAGCCAGCACGAAGTTGAGACAATCGCGACCGACCTCCCGAAGCCCAGCACCATTCTTTTGGGCGCGAAAGCGACGGAGACAAACTTCAAGCAGCTTCCGCTGAGCCAATACGTCGTTATTCACTTGGCTCTTCACGGCTATGTCGATCCCGAGATCCCAGATCGTTCCGCGCTCGTTTTTGCGCCAGAGAGTCCGGCAAAAAACGACGGCCTTCTCAAGGTGCGCGAGATCAGAAACCTCCGTCTCAATGCCGACCTCGTGACGTTGTCGGCTTGTGACACAGGCGTAGGGCCAGTTGGTGAGGAGGGTGTGGAGAACATCGTGAATGCATTCATTGAGGCGGGCTCTCAGAGCGTGGTGTCAACGCTTTGGGAAGTTGAAGATCATGCGACCGCCCAACTGATGGCCAACTTCTACGAGCACCTCGGCCGTCACGAGGGAAAGGCAGAGGCGCTCAGGCAAGCGCAGCTCGAAATGCTCAAAGCGGGCGCGCCGCCGTACTATTGGGCCGGCTTTCAACTCGACGGCGAGCCGAGCGGCAGCCTCTTCAGCGAGACAAAATCGACAAATTCGTCCAGGAGCACCCGATGATATTGAATCCGGCTACGAGCCCAGCATTGCCTGTTCAACTTTCACCGCGTGACCGCCATGCAATCCTCGAAAACGTCCTTGCCGCTCTGCGGAAGCGATTCTATTCGCCCGAAAAGCTGAACGGTGATTGGCAGGTCGCCGTGGAGCGCCACCGGCCTTTGATCGAGAACGTAGACTCTGCCGACGCCTTTGAGAAGACGATGAGCGATTTGTTGGCGGAGCTACACACCTCCCATTTGGGCTTTTTTCACAGCAGTGCCCGCAGAGCGTCGAGCCGCGCCGCGCTTAGCGCAACCTATCTTGTGGACGAAACTCCTTACGGGAAGCGCTGGATCTTTCAGGATGTCCACGCAGGAGGAGCAGCAGCGATCGCCGGCATTGAACCTGGCGACATCCTTCTCTGTCTCGATGGCCGGGAGATTACTCCACCCGAACATCCGGTATTCCCAATGGGAAAGCAGACCAGCGTCGAAATCGTTGGCGCAGATGAAAAGCGACGCACTGTTTCTGTCGAAGTAGCACGGCCCAAGGGGAAGAAGCTCCACTTTATCGAGCCCACGCTCGTCGAAGCGCGGCAACTAGGAAATGGGCTGGGCTACCTCAAGGTTGCAATGTTTCCAGGCATGATTGGGGTTGAAGTTGCAAACGAAATCTCCCTTGCCGTCGAAAGGCTTGGCGTGGTTGATAACCTGATTATCGACTTGCGCGGCAACACGGGCGGAGGGATCGGTGCGCTTCGTGTGATGAGCATCCTCACACCGGACAGGATTCCTGTTGGCTTTGCACTCGACAGACGCCGCGTCACGCGAAATCTCGAAACGGAAAAGCAGGGATTTCGCCGATTTTCGCGAATACCGGCGTCAACGAAAGCCCTATGGCGGCTTGCCTTGCAGTTTGGACCGGCGATGATGGCAAAGAAGCCCATTGTTCTTCAAACCGAGGGGCTGGGCGAGAGACCGTTTCACGGGAGGGTCGTTCTCCTGGTGAACCGCCACACCGCAAGCGCCGCGGAAATGATTGTCGCGTTTGCTCGAGAGAACCAGCTCGCCACAATCGTCGGAGAGAAAACTGCTGGCCGTCTCCTCTCCGCAACTTCCGCCAAAGTCGGCAATGGATTTCGGTTGGCAATGCCGACGGGAGCGTACTACACATGGAACGGGTTGGTGCTGGAAGGAACGCCGATGGAACCGGACGAACTGATCGGGTTCAATTGGCGCGAACGACGGGCGGGGACAGACGGGCAACTTGAACACGTTATCGAATCGATTCGAAGTCAACGCTCAGTAAGTGCCAATTGAACGCGCTGTTGATACCCCTTAAGGGACTCATTTCCAGGATTTGCCGTTACTTGACAGCAACACGAATCGGGGACAGCTTCATTCATCAATCGGGCGCCAGAGTGGTCCTCGTTTTCGAGCGAGATTAGGCTTTAATCAAGAATCCCTCCCGGCGACATCGGCGTTTACCAGGAGTAATACGACGAACCTCTGCCGTGACAGAAGTGCTTTTGATCATAACTCATTGAAAACATGAGTATTGCTTGGTCGTCGCGATGGCTTCGACGAAAGCAAACCTGAAAACGGCAACATATACCGCAGTCAAGACAGTTACGTATCCCCCACTGAAAAAGCCGCCGTAGATGCCGAGCAGGAAGGTCAGGACGTAGCCGGCGAGTTCGGCACCGTTCGATGGTGGGATCACTGTTTCCTGTATACCGGACTTGCGGTACATCACCGAGAATGCCGCGACCGCGATGACCGCAACAGACACAATCATGGGAACCGAGCGAATGGGAACGCGCAGGAGCAGGAACGCGCCGATCACGGAGCCGAGCAATGTCAACCCAACCAGCAGAGGGAGGCGCTTGCGGTTGACTTCTGGGTTTCGCAAGAACGGCAGTGTGCCACCCACGCTCATGAACGTGAGGGCAAACATATTGGTTGCGAGTGCCATGCGGGGCTCTAAATGGAACTGAAGCATCACTGGAACCGTGATTAGCGAGGTACTTCCGGTGACAACGCCGATCGCGCTTGTCAGAAAGAAGATGATTGTCAACCACACTGTTTGAATTCCAGTCATACAATCCACTCACTCCCGCTTATTGGTCTGTCTTATGTGCAGCGCATGGCAGTTTTGGCAATTTATCGACTACGGATCAATCACCTAGGGAAGAGATCCTCCGAGGGGTATCCTCATGCAGTTCGTGGTGCAGTTCATCGACCTTCGCTCTGGCCTTGTCCAAAGCCTTCTTGCCGGCAGACGTGATCCTGTAGACTCGGCGACTGTGCCCTCCAACATTCTTGAGGACTGACTTCAACAGATCGCTGCGTTCCAGGCCATGCAGGAGGGGGTACAGGGTTCCGGGACCGATGCGATACCCGTGATGGGCCAGCTCCTCCATCATCGCAAGCCCGAAGATGGGCTCGTGGGACGCATGTACGAGTACATGAATTCGTATGAGGCCGAAAAAGAGTTCCCGCTGGTGATTGGACACAGTTCAAATATACCGCTGTTCAACCAAAATCGAATGTCGATAGTGTAATATCGAACTTCGATAGCAACAGTACATCTCGATCCGAAGTGGGAGGCAGAAGCGCCGATGAGGGGTCGCGGTCATTGCACAAAACTGATGCTGCTCCTGCTTCTGATGCTGGCCGGCTCACGCCTGTGGGCGCAAGGACCACCCTATCAAACCGACGATCCAGTGCCTGTTGACCTGCATCATTACGAGTTCTATATTTTTGGCGGCGTCGATGGCACAACGGCGGAAATCGATTCTACCGGGCCGGCCTTCGAATTCAACTGGGGCGCCATACCCAGGGTGCAACTGCACGCCATCCTGCCTTGGGGAGGCGTCTTCCCGTCGAACAATCCCGTTTACCTGCCCGGCGGAACGGGTCTGAGCGCGTTCGGTCTCACCGATATGGAACTAGGCGTGAAACTGGCCATCATTAAAGAAACCAAACACGTTCCACAAATCGGCACCTTCACGATGTTTGAACTGCCTACAGGAAGCTATGACAAGGGACTCGGCGTGGGCAAGGTCTGGTACAAACTCCCCTTCTGGATGCAAAAGAACTACGGGAAATGGCTCTTCGATGGAGGCGGCGGCTACCAGGTGGTCCCGCAAGCCAACTATCGAGATTTTCCGTATACCGGATGGCTGGTGAAACGGGAACTCAACGAAAGGATGGAGATGGGTGCCGAGCTCTTTGCACATGGGCGCGAAGGCTTTACCGCGGCCCAGACCGGACGCTCGGCGATGATCGACGTTGGCGGCTATTACCACTTCAAGCACAATCCCAATGAACAGTTCTTATTCTGCTATGGCCATTCAGTCGCAGGCCAGACGGAGAATTACGCCTACGCAGGCATGTATTGGACATGGGGGAAAGACGACAAGGGAAACAGCCCGAAAGACGCGGCAAGAAACGAATGGATGCAGGGGCCAGTGCGGGGCAACGAATTTGAATGACCTGCGGAACGCGACGAGCGTTGAGGCCGACCAAAGCGGAGGACACGACAAATGGAAATAACGGCACGCGCTCTTTGGACCTTAATACACGGCATGGGGTTCGGTGCGCTCTATCTCTTGGCTTGCTCTGGTGCGCTCGTGGAGTTGTATCGCCTCACCACCTCGTCCTTTCCGTCCGAATCCACTCCCGGTCACGAACGCCTCCTCAAGGTTTACCTGCTCACGATGGTTGTTTTGGCATGGGCCGCTGTGCTGACCGGAGCGTATGTCATCTACCCGTGGTATCGCGCTGTGCCTCCGCCGGGGACGACCGACCTCGCGATGTTTCCACAACGTCTGCTGATGTCCACTCCCACGACTATCGGCTGGCACTCCCTTGGGATGGAATGGAAAGAGCACGTCGCCTGGTTCGCTCCCATCTCGATCACGATGGTCGCGGCTGTCTTCATCAGGTATGGCCGCAACCTGAAAAATCATCGGCAGCTACGCGCAGCGGTGCTCTCCTTTGCCGTAACTTCGTTCGTTGCTGCGGGGATTGCGGGCTTCTTCGGCGCGCTGATTAACAAGTACGCGCCTGTTCAGGGCGACCATACCATTCAACTGAGCCACGGAGAAGAAAGATGAACATGCCAGCCAGTGCTACCGCACCCAGCGCCCCGGCTATGACAAATGGTTCCGGCGCCGCCGCCATTTTGGCGGCAGGCGTTGGTTCCTTCGCTCTGGCAGTCCTGGCAGTCGCCGGAGACAAATTAACAGCCATCAAGAACAGCCTCATTTTTTACAAGCCAACGGGGCCTCTTTCCGGCGTCACCTCAACTGCCATCGTTATCTGGCTGTTGACGTGGGGGATTTTGGAGTGGCGATGGCGAAACAAAACGGTCGCAGCGGGGCGTATCAATGCTGTTGCTCTCGTGATGCTCGGCCTAAGTCTGTTGCTGACCTTTCCACCCATCGGTGATCTTTTCTGAAAGAATGGCGCTCTCCGGTCACTGAGCCAAATCGACTCCGAGGTTCACAATGCCGATGCCGTCGCAATATCCCTCGCCCCGCCTCTCCTGGGGCATCCTGCTCGTCCGCATCCTCGTGGGCTGGGTCTTCCTCTCCGAGGGTATCCAAAAGTTCCTCTTTCCGGCCGCTTTGGGTACGGGCCGCTTTGCGAAGGTCGGTATTCCCTGGCCTCAATACTCCGCTCCCTTTGTTGGAGTGGTGGAGATCGTCTGCGGCACTCTCGTCATTGTCGGTTTGTTTACCTCACTGGCTTCCGTGCTTCTTCTGATCGTCATTGCAGTGGCGATCGCCACAACCAAGGTTCCAATGCTGCTCAATCAGGGATTGTGGGCGACGCTCCATGAGGCGCGCACGGATTTCTCCATGCTCTTTGGGCTCATCGCGATTTTGCTAATGGGAGCGGGTATATTCTCATTGAATTGGCGGCGAAATCGGCCCATCACGGTATGAATACAAATGCCTGGGACACGACGAAGGGAAAAGCCTGCTCCCAATCTATGGGAGCAACCCGGCTGGTGGTCTGGCTACAGAGCATTACGATGGCATGGATGTTGGCGGAGTGCGGCGTATCTCTCTATGGGGCAGTCTCCGCACGCAGCCCTGCGCTGCTGGCATTCGGTGCCGATAGTCTTGTGGAACTGCTGTCAGCAAGCGTGGTTCTACTGGCAATCGTTCCATCGTTTCCGCTTTCAAAAGATCGCGCTTCCCGAGTAGCCGGAATCCTGCTCTTTGCTCTTGCTGGAGTTGTGGCGGCGGTGGCGATTCTGGCGCTCGTCTATGGCGCCACGCCAGCGACGAGCTGCAGCGGCATCGCCATTACGATTGCGGCCCTCGTCATCATGCCTATCCTGGCCTTGGCAAAGCGTACGACTGCACAGCGCACGAACAATCGAGCTTTGGCCGCTGACGCCGTACAGTCGGCAACCTGTGCCTACCTCGCTGCAATCACCCTGGCCGGACTCACCATCAATGCCCTTTGGCATATTCATTGGGTAGATTCAGCCGCGGCACTCCTGGCACTACCCATCTTGATCGTCGAGGGGCGACGCGCGTTACGGGGTGAGAGCTGCGGTTGCTGTTGAACGCTGGAACCGCGCAGCCTTCCATCTGCCAACCACACTCAATAGTAAGAAGCAGGTGGCTTGACCTGATCAATATCTCCGGTTCGATGATCCTCAATCTGAAACGTTAGGAATTCGTGAACGGCTTTGAGGGCGGCTGGATCCTGAGTCTTAATTCGCACCTGCGCGCCGTGCTCTGTGGCTTCGAACGTGTAGATATGTCCGCCAAGTCGCTCGTGCCGTTCGGCACGGAGGGCACGTGATCGTCAGCACGTTCGGACCAGAGGGTCCCGTGAAATGCAGTGGCCTTGATGTCGTCTGTTACGGCGCCGAGTCCTTGCACAGGGAATTTGGAGTGCATTTCCAATTGCTGGAGAGCTCGAAAGATCTGCACCAAACGCCATTTGGAACGGTCCAGCAGTTTCTCTATTGTCACTGCCGGGTGACCTAGCCTACAGATTCCGAGGCAACTCGATTCCTGAAGCGTAGGCGAAATATGGGACAACCTCGGGAGAATTGATGCCGTCAGAGCAACGGGATGAGAAAGCATATGGGCTTAGTACAACCCGTTCCCTGCTGGGTCTGGGGACGGCACTACTCCGAACCCAGCAGGGAAACGTGGCCGTCGTAAGCCGCTGGTCGCGGTTTAATTATGTTCGGCTTCCTTGGCATTTGTTCGTGCAGTTGTGCGAGTTCCTGCGATTTGGCGGCCAGATCCTTGAAGGTCTGAACGAAGTACTCGCAATGGTTGATAGTGCTTGTCTGCGATTTAGCCGTCAGACTTGGATTCGCCTTATACGCCGCAACCATCTGCTCGTGCTCCTTCGCTTGAGCAAGGTAATCTTGCGCCTTCGCCTGGTAGTACTGAGCGATGCGCTGATGTTCCGCCGGCGTTTTTGCTGTGGCAATCAAGGTGTTGAGCTGCCTCTTGCTGAGATGCTCCGGCTTGAGTTGCTGTGCGGAGGTTGTTTGGCCAAAGACGGCCACGGTCATGACGAATGCGAGCGAAAGAATCGAGAAGATACTGAGAGTGCGCTTCATGGAAATCTCCTAAACAATTCAGGTTGGGTTGCAAAGCACGCCTCAAGGGCCGTTAGGTCCAAGGCAGTCACTTGCGCTGAAATTGCGGAGAGATGTTTAAATTCTGAAGACCTGGAAGAGGATGCGCCTGTGGACCGCCCCGGCAGCCGCATCTTCGGCTGACGTGGCTGCCAGATTGACAACGGGGCTCGCCGAGAATTGGGCAACAGGCATGAGCAATTTGCTGCTGCTGGCAAGCTTGAGGATTGGAGGTGTTGCCGTTAGCAACGCGGCGCTGTCCGATCGAAGCCTGCACGAACCATAGCTGCAAGCGGCTTCCGCGATCGCAACATGGGGAGATGCCTGAGAGCTTGCAAGGATGGACTGCATCGCGGAATCAGGAATCGCCTTGCAGCCTATGTTCATGGAGCAATCCAGGGTGCCTCCGCATCGCTGTTGGGCGCATTCGGTATCCGCGAGCAAGGGCTGCGCAACGACGAGCAGCACAAGAGCAAATGCGACGAATTGGAGAAGCCTTTTCATAAGCTGCACTTACTTTCGACACACGCAGCACGCTTAGTCTGTGACCTGGATCACGAGACTCACTTAAAGCTTCGTAGTCTTCAACCTGAGCGCATTGCCAATCACTGATACCGAACTAAAGCTCATGGCGGCAGCGGCAATCATCGGGTTCAGCAGCAAGCCGAAGAATGGGTAGAGAACTCCAGCCGCGAGAGGGACTCCAAGCGCGTTGTAGATAAAGGCAAAGAACAGATTCTGACGGATGTTGCTCATGGTCCGCTGGCTCAACCGGCGTGCTTTCACAATTCCCCGCAGGTCTCCCTTTACAAGAGTTATCCCGCCGGTTTCCATCGCTACATCGGTTCCGGTTCCCATGGCAATCCCTACGTGGGCCTGCGCCAGCGCGGGAGCGTCATTGACCCCGTCCCCAGCCGTCGCCACAATAGCTCCCTGGGACTGGAGCTTCTTCACCACCACCGCCTTCTTCTCTGGCAAGACATCGGCTTCGAAATCGATGCCAAGCTTTTGGGCAACGGCAGCAGCGGTCGTGTGATTATCCCCGGTAACCATGATGACCTTGATGCCGGACTCCCTGAGCTCTTTGATTGCCTCCCGCGCCGAGGCCTTGATCGGATCAGCAACGGCGATGAGACCGGCGAAGAGGCCATCGGATGAGATGAACATGACGGTCTGGCCTTCCTTCTGGAGACTCTCGGCCCGATCCTTCAACGATCCAGGTATCGCACCGAGATCCTGCATAAGAGCGGCGTTGCCTATGCCGATGCGCTTGCCCTGCAAGGTCCCGGTGACGCCTTTACCTGTGATCGATTGAAAGTCAGCGACTGCGACCAGTTCAATGTCCTTCTCTTTGGCTCCGGCAATGATCGCAGCAGCCAGAGGGTGTTCACTTGCTTTCTCAAGACTGGCAACCGCCTGCAGGAGTTGCAGCTCATCGAATCCTTCTGCCGGGATCACCGCCGTTGGGCGTGGCTTGCCTTCGGTCAGGGTTCCCGTCTTGTCGATAACGAGGGTATCCACCTTCTCGAAGGTCTCCAGTGCCTCAGCATTCCGGATGAGGATACCCTCTGCGGCCCCACGTCCCGTACCCACCATGATCGCCATAGGCGTTGCCAGTCCCAGGGCGCAAGGGCAGGCAATGATTAGGACGGCGACTGCATTCACGAGAGCGTGTGCATACGCAGGTTGGGGACCGAAGATGGCCCAGACCACAAATGTGATGACAGAAGACGCCAGCACCGCTGGAACGAAGTAAGACGCGACCTTATCAGCCAGCCGCTGGATTGGCGCACGAGATCGTTGGGCCTCGCTCACCATTTTCACGATTTGAGCCAGCAGAGTATCCGCGCCGACCCTCTCCGCCTTCATCACGAAGCTTCCTGTTCCGTTAATCGTGCCCCCGACCACCTTTGCGTCCGTGGTTTTTTCAACTGGAATTGGTTCACCGCTCACCATGGACTCGTCCACGGAACTGCGTCCTTCGGTCACCACTCCGTCCGTCGGAACCTTTTCGCCTGGACGAACACGGAGATTGTCGCCCACCTGGATAGCATTCAAGTCCATATCCTGTTCCGAACCGTCTGCGGCGATGCGACGCGCGGTCTTTGGAGCCAGTCCGAGCAGAGCCTTGATCGCTTCGCTCGTCTGGCTACGGGCCTTCAGCTCCAGGACCTGGCCCAGCAGCACGAGGACTGTAATAACCGCTGCCGCCTCAAAGTAGAGGCCAAGATTGCCGGACATATCTCGAAAGGAGGCGGGGAAGATGCCCGGCGCCACAACAGCGGCAACACTATAGAGGTATGCCGAACCGGCTCCGATCGCAATCAGCGTGAACATATTGGGACTGCGATGCCTGACCGATTCCCATCCCCGCTCGAAGAATGGCCAGCCGGCCCAAAGGACCACGGGGGTAGCGAGCGTGAATTCAATCCAGCCGAGCAACGCTCCCGACAGTAAATGTTGAATTGGATGACCGGGCAGAATATCCGAGACCATGACCACGAGCAGGGGAAACGTGAGGGCGACGCCTATCCAGAATCGCCGCGTCATATTGACCAGCTCGGGATTGGCCGTATCGGTGGTTACATCGCGAGGTTCAAGCGCCATGCCGCATATGGGGCAGTTCCCCGGCTGATCGCGGACGATTTCTGGGTGCATTGGGCAGGTGTATTCGGTGCGCGAAGCTGGCGCGACAACGGTTGCGGCTTCGAGCGCCATGCCACACTTCGGGCAGCTGCCTGGACCAAGCTGATGCACCTCGGGGTGCATGGGGCAGGTATAGTCGGCCTTCGGCTCGCCCGTCTTGAGCACTTGTACCAGGGGTATATCCTGCTTCGGCTGCAGGTACTTAGCCGGCTCGGCCTGAAACTCTGCAGCGCAGCCTTTGCTGCAGAAATAGACCTTCGCTTCCTTATATTCCACGGACTCTGCGTTCGCGGGATCAACCGTCATGCCGCAGACCGGATCGGTTGCGAGCTTCTTCGCCAGCACAACTGTCGTCGAGTCAATGCGATCCTTCATGTCTTGGTTCGGTTTAGAGCAGCAACACATATGGTCTCCTCGTTCTTGTACTGTTGCTGACGCATGAACAGCCGCCATCTTACAGTTGGCTTCGCCGACAGCTGCAATCGAGACACTTGTGCTCGGCACACACACCACAGATAGTCGTCAGCTTCTTCGCCACTGCTTTCCGCGCCCTGTGCAGTCGTACCGAGGCGTTGTTGGCCGATGTCTGTTGAGATTGAGCGAAGGCTTCGACCGTCGCACCGCCAAGGTCAACTTGTTCAATCGCGGTGCGATACTCGCTCTTCAAGTCGCGGATCACGTCACCGATACAGGCGCAGGCGGTCTGCGTCAGTTCCGCCTCGTAGCTGACGGGCGCTTCTGCGGCGAACGACTCATGGGCTCTCATACGCGCGGCTCTCCTCCGATAGTGGTCTGTTATCGCATTCCGAAGGATGCGGTAGAACCATGCGACCGTGCTCTCGTCGTCACGGATATCGGAACCGTGTTCCACAGCCTTCAGGTACGCAGACTGGAGGATGTCCTCGGCTACCGCTCTGTCTTCAACGCGGGCAGACAGAAAGTTCAGAAACTTTGACTGGTGAGATGCAATAAGTTCCGCTCGATCGGAACTACCGACGGTACCGGTCTTAACTTTATCGTCTGTCATGTCGCATCCGGTCCTTCTTTGAGTTGGTCGCTAACGGCTCCGGTTAGCGTTTCCGTCGCTTGGGCGACGGCGAACGACGCGGTCAGGACGAGTACAGCGGTTATGAGAGCAAATGAATTGAACCACACGAGTATTCTCCTTGAAGTTGAGATTACAGCAGTTGAGTTTGAGTTTCCGGCGGCGGCACGGTAACGCTCTGAATGGATGGTTGAAGGGTTCCCTTCCGTAAAGCCCGCTCCTTCATCATGACGAAGAAAACGGGCACGAGGATCAAAACGTGAATGGTTGAGGTAATCATGCCACCAACGATGGGCGCGGCAATCGGCTTCATCACATCGGAGCCGATGCCGGATTCCCAGAGAATTGGAACCAGGCTGGCAAGGACCGCGCAAACCGTCATGAGCTTTGGCCGCAAGCGCTGAACCGCCCCTTCAATCACCGCAGCCTCTACATCAGCATTCGTCAATGTCCTACCGGATTGCAGCTTATGTTCGAGCGCTTCATGAAGGTAAACCACCATGACCACGCCGGTTTCAACCGCGATTCCAAAGAGTGCAATGTAACCGACCGCCACAGCAACGCTGAAGTTGTAGTGAAGAAGCCATTGCAAGAGCAGTCCTCCACTCATCGCATAAATGGTGGGGAAGATCAGGACCAGCGCTTCGGCTACCGAATGGAAGACCAGATACAGCAACAAGAAGATCACAAAAAAGACGATCGGCAGGATCAGCTGCAACCTCTGCTTCGCCCGCAGTTCGAGTTCATATTCTCCTGACCACTGATACGTATAATTTGCGGGCAGCGCAAGTTTGTCGTGAAGGAGCTTATTTGCTTTTTCGACGAACCCGCCATAATCGGTGTTCGAGAGATCGATATAGATATATCCGGTCAACGCTCCATCTTCGTCGCGGATCATCGCTGGACCATTTGAGAACGAAATACGAGCGACTTGTCCAAGAGGGATTTGCGCGCCGGACGGCGTACCAATCAGCACGCCCCGCATCTGATCGACATTGTCTCGAAAGTCTCTTTGATAACGAATGTTGATGGGATACCGCTCACGGCCTTCAATGTTCTCCGCAATGTTCTGGCCGCCGATCCCGGACTCGACTGACGTCTGAATATCCGCCACGCTAAGGCCATAGCGAGCAGCCTCCGCGCGGTTCACCTCGACGTTGACGTAGAAACCTTGCGCAACTTTCTCAGCAAAGATCGATCTCATCTCTGGCATTCCAGAGAGAACACTCTGAATTTGTGACGCCAGTTGCTGAATGCCTTCGACATTCGGGCCCTGGACTTTCATGCCCAGGGGCGTCTTGATGCCGGTCAGTTCCATGTCCAGGCGGTTTTCGACGGGCATCGTCCACGTATTAGAGAGCCCCGGAAATTGGAGCTTTTCGTCCATCTGCTGAATGAGCTTTTCGTAGGTCATCCCGGAAGGCCATTGCTCGCGTGGCTTAAGCATGACCGTGGTGTCGTACATATCAAGCGGTGCATTGTCGGTTGCACTGTCCGAGCGGCCAACAGCACCGAAGACACTTGCAACCTCTGGGAACCCGCGAAGGATGCGGTCCTGTTGCTGCAGGAGCACCTTTGCCTGCTCAATTGAAATGCCCGGAAGAGCAGTCGGCATATACAAGGTTGAACCCTCAAAAAGAGGCGGCATGAACTGGCTGCCCAGGCGCGACGCGAGAGGAAATGTTACTAAGAGAAAAATTAGATTCACGGCAATCGTGAGCCAGCGATGACGCAGGCAGAACTTCAGAACCGGCAGGTAGATGGCCTGCGTAACGCGTGAGATCGGATTCGCCCGCTCCGGGCGCAACCGCCCTCGGATCAGCATCACCATGAGGACCGGCACAAGTGTGATGGCCAGGATGGAGGACGAGCCGACTGCCAAGGTCTTGGTCCAGGCCAGCGGCCGGAACATACGTCCTTCCTGCGCTTCGAGCAGAAAGACCGGCAGAAAGGATACGACGATGATGAGCAGGGAAAAGAAGAGGGCCGGACCTACCTGTTTGGCCGCATTGATAAGAATCTTCTGGCGCTCTGGCTCCAATACCGGAGCAGCGTCATTTTCCTGACGGTCCGACAGATGGCGGTAGCCGTTTTCGACCATCACAATGGAGGCATCGACGAGCACTCCAATTGCCAATGCGATGCCGCCCAGCGACATGATATTCGAGGTCACGCCCAGCCAGTACATTGGGATGAACGACACTAAGACCGCGATTGGCAAGGCAAGGATGGCAATAAGCGCGGATCGGAAATGGAACAGGAAGATGATGATCACCAGGCTGACGATGACCGCTTCTTCCAGAAGATCGCGCTGCAAAGTCTTGATGGATGCGTCAATCAGAGCTGAGCGGTCGTAGCCAGGCATGATCTGGACGCCGGGGGGAAGGGATGGCGCGATCTCGCGAAGCTTCTGCTTGACTCCATTGATGACGTTGAGTGCATTCATCCCCTGGCGCATGACGATGATTCCACCAACTGTTTCGCCATCTCCATTCCACTCCGCAACTCCCTCGCGGATGTCGGGGCCGAAGCTCACGGTTCCCAGATCACGCAGCAGTATTGGTGTTCCATTCTTGCTGCCGACCGAAACAGAAGCGAGATCATCAAGCGAGCGCAGATAACCGAGGCCGCGGATCATGTACTCTGCGCCGCTCTGATCGAGCACGCGCCCGCCCACTTCATTCGTACTCATCTTCACTTTTTCGATGACGGTCGAAAGCGGTATGCCGTAGGCGAGCAACTTGTTAGGATCGAGCTGCACTTGATACTGGCGGACGAAGCCGCCGATGCTGGCGACTTCCGCGACTCCCGGCACGGTTTCAAGGGCATAGCGGAGGTGCCAGTCCTGCAAGCTCCGTAGATCGGCAAGACTGCTTTTGCCGCTCTTATCGACGATGGCATATTCATACACCCAGCCAGCCCCTGTTGCATCGGGGCCGATTGAAGAATGGACATTCTCCGGCAAACGCCCGCTGATCTGTTGCAGGTATTCGATGACGCGCGAGCGTGCCCAGTAGAGGTCTGTACCATCCTCAAAAACTACATAGACGTAGGAGTCCCCGAACATGGTCTGCGCGCGCACGGCCTTCACATGAGGCGCAGCCAGAAGACTGGTCACGATCGGGTAGGTCACCTGATCTTCGATCACATCGGGCGGCTCTCCTTCCCAGGCTGTGTGGACGATGACCTGCACATCGGAGATATCCGGCAATGCATCGAGCGGCACATGTTGCAACGACCAAATGCCTGCAAGTGTCAGGAGCAAAACTGCTGTAAAGACAAGGAAGCGATTGCGCGCGCAGACCTCAATGATTCGAGAGAGCATTACATGCCCCCCGTCGCGTTCACGCTCAATTGTTTAGTGGCAATGACTTGACCGTTCTTCTGGACGGAGATGGTCACCTGCCAGGTGCCGCCGGAACCGAGCGAGCCGTTTCCTTCGTAGAGGCCGTTTCCCTTGTCAGTGAGCTTCGCAGTTGTATTCATTGCGGCCATGCCCATCGCCGGCATGGCGGCCATGTAAAACGTGACCGTAACATCCGCGCCAGTGGTGGGACTCCCGTCTGTACCTGTCAGTTTCAACCGAAAGACATTGCTGCCCTTCTGCGGCGGATCGGGATCGGTGGTGAATTCAATATTCGCGCGTGCGGCAGCGGGTGCATTGCTTGGAGGAGCATTGGCGCCGGCGCCTGGCGGAGGCGGAACAAAGGCGCCTGCTGCAGCTTGCAATTGACTCTCCGAATCAATCAGGAAATTGGCCGACGTGACAATGGATTGATGCGCTTCCAGCCCTTTCAGAACAACAAAATCATCACCAACGCGGGGCCCGACCGTGATTTCCTTTGGCTCCAAACTGCCGTTCCCGTGGTTGAGGAATACGAGCTGCCTGGTGCCGGATTGGAAGACCGCCGACGCAGGCACAACAAGCTGGCGTCCTAAACTCGTCTTGAGATCGACATTGACGAACATGCCCGGCTTCAGCTTGAGTGCGGAGTTCTGAATCACGAGGCGCACTTGAACGGTGCGCGTAGCCACGTCCACCTGCGGCAGGATTGTTTCGATGCGCCCCGCAAAGACGCGACCCGGATACGAATCTACCGTAACTTCGGCCGCGTCGCCGGGCCGGACACGGCCAAGATCACTCTGGAAGACCTGAGCAACGACCCATACCTGCGAGAGATCGGCGAGAGTGTAGAGTCGCGTCGAAGGGTCAACATACATATTGGGAAGAGCGCTGTACTCTGTGATGTACCCGGAGGCAGGCGAGTTGAATGTGAGGTCAGTGATGGGCGTATTGGATTGCTTCAGCTTTGCCAGCTCCTCAGCGGGAACGTTCCACTGTTCCAGTCGCTGTTCTGCCGCGTCGGTAAGAGACGCCGCGCTCGATGCAACTTCACCGACGGTACTGGCCGCAAGGGCCTTCTGGTTTTCCTGCGCCAGCAGATACTCACGCTCGGTGGCGACAAGCTCCGGGCTGTAGATGGTGAAGAGTGGCTGGCCCTTGCGGACGTACTGGTAGGTGGCATTCGCAAATACAGTGCGGATGTAGCCCGGAAACCGCGCCTGTACATAGGACACCAGACGTTCGTCCACAGCAACCGACCCCGTTGCACGTAGATCATCCTTCAACTGCTTGTATTCGACCGTCCCAATCTTGACGCCAATGCTTTGCATCCGTTCCGGCGTAAGTTGAACGGGAACGAGCGGGGTCTCCGGCTTCTGGTCCGGCATAGAAGACTCTGGCATTTTCGTTCCCGCAGACGGTCCAGAAGCCGCAGGCTGAACATCCCCGGACATCGGCGTGCTCACACTCGTTGGCGGCTTCGTCCGTTGGGAACGGTATACCCAAATCCCAGCGAGAACTGCGAGGACAGCAATCCAGACGAGAGAGGTTCTCAAGACATATTTGTTCATCGGAGTGTCGCTCCTGTCAGAGTTTCGAGATGCGCTAATGCCGTTTCGTGATCGAGGAGTGCCTGCTGATAGTCATGCTCAAACGACAGCACATCAAGCAGCGAGGATAGGACCGGAGCAAACTGCTCTTTGTTCGATTGGTAGGCAGCCTCTTCAGAATGGAAGGCAGCCTCAGCCTGGGGAATCAAGCCATCCTGATACTCCTTCAATAGCTCTTCCGTACTGGTGACGGCGATGTACTGCTTCTGCACATTCGCGAGTTGCTGCTGCATCTGAGAATCGAGCTCCTGCTTCGACTGATTCAGATCCTCGGTTGCTTCTGCAATCTCACCTTCCACGCGCTTATGCCGGGGCAGCCTCATGTTGAGGGTCAGCACGTAGTAGTCTCGATAGCCGCCGCCTGTTTGCTCAAACATATAGCCGACGTTGAAGTCTGGTTTACCATCGCGTTGTGCCGATTTGAGCTGCGCATCCTGCTTCTTAACGGCGTTCGTGTCCATCTGAACTGCCGGGTTGTGCCCCTCGACCAACGCTCGTAACTCCTCAGCCGTGTAGCGCAGGGGCGTGGCCATAAGCTGCTCGGGCAGAATATCCGTAGGGTCTTGCGAACGATGCAGTAATTGCTTGAGGTCCGCCTGAAGCTGGCCCATCTCCTGATGGTGCATCGTGACTTCGCGGAGGATCTTTGTGTGCTCAAGTTGCGCCTTGAGCACATCGGCCTGGCTGCCTTGCCCCAGGCTGTATTGAGATAGTCCGCTCTGAATGAGCGGTTGTAGAACCGCATCGTTCTGCTGCAAAATGGCAAGCGTCGCATCGAGATAGGCCAGTCGCAGGTAGACGAGCTTCACCTGTTCGGTAACTGACGCACGCACGACATCTGCTTGCGCTTGTTGGGTGTCCGCCTCCCGGTTTGCCATCTCGCCTTTGAGCCTTAGCTTGCCGGGATAAGGTAAGTCCTGTGATGCACCGAACCCGATATAGGCAAAATCACTGTTGCTGAAACCCGCGAAAGGCTTCGGGCTGCCAACGCTGAATTGCTGCACTGTAAACTGCGGGTCCGGCAGCGTTGTGACCTGCTGAGTAACGTGCGTTGCCGCCTTCCACGAGTGGTCTGCGGCGGATATTTGTGTATTATTCGCCTCGGCTTCGGCGATCAATTGGGCAAGTGGTGTCGGCTTCAAGGGCATATCCTCAGCAGTTGTGAGGGTCCCGGTTGCCAACACCAATGCGGCGGTCCAGTACAAGGCCACCTTCATGGGGCAATCTCCTGTCTCATTAACAGTTCGGACACGAGCGCACGCGTGCGCTACTCGAACGAAGTGCGAGAGAGGAGTGAACTAGATTCTTAGGATGGAGACGGCGGAGGGCGGGGACTTTGGTGGAGAGTATTCAGGGCGATCAACCCAACGGGCGACGATAGCGTTCGGATTCAGCAGTTCAGAAGCGGTAAGCCAAATTGCTGTGACCGCAACCGTGTGGACTTTCGCTGTCGTCGTAGGAGGCGCGTTGACGTAGACGCTTTGCGGAGTCTTTTGGCAGCAGCCATGCGACGCCGGCATCTCCATTTGCCCGCACTGGTCCTTCATCATGCGGCAGCAGGCACGCTCCGCGGCGGTCATTTGCGCATCAGGAACCATGCAGGCCATCGCTGGGGCCACAGTTGTGACGATCAGCAGCACCAATGCACCGAATTCGCGAAGTACGCGCATTGCTACATATAGAATACGTCTTATCTTGCAGCCATGGCAAGCCGGCCAGCCTTTTGCGTCGCCTCGTCGATCAATACGAGCCCACCTTCGCGGTTCACCAATATCCGTGCAATCCGCGCTGGCAGCTGAACTCTCGTCGACCAAAGATTGTTGACGGTACCATATCCCACAAAACCGATTACGACGCAACCTGCCCTCTGGTACATGGATCGCACGTGGGAGCGTGCTCTGAAAAATCGCTGCTCCCCGCTAATGCAAAGCAGCACCTAATACCCGCCCGCCTAAGCCGCATTCGGACTAACGACAACCGCGGTCTGGGCGCCTTCAGCTCTGACCGATGCACTTTTCCAGCCGCAATCAGAGTTTCTGACGCAGGCTCCGCCACTGTGAGATCGATGACATTCCCGGAGTCTCTTAGAGAGACTGCCATTGCTAAGGTGCAAATTGTTATAAGAGGCAACTTTACACCGCACAACGCAAAGGAACCGCAAAATAATTTGCGCAAATAATGTCTCGAATGCATGAGGTCCGAAAATTGCTAGTCATCACCGCGCATGCTCATTTAGCATTTGCGCATGCAGAGTGTTTCTACAATCGATTCGAACCAAGGGAGGGCTTTGGTGGCGCTTTCTTCAAACAGAACCTCGTTGGAGGAAGTCGTACGACGTCGCACCCTTGTCGATGATACTGAGCCAGATCCATCCATTTGCTGGCCCGCATTTTATAGCAGAGATGCGCGCTTCGACGGTCGATTCTTTATTGGCGTGGTCACAACGAGAGTCTATTGCCGACCAATCTGTCCGATACCCTTCGCCAAAAGGAGCAATGTCGTGTGGTTGGCCTCGGCTGCCGCTGCCGAAGCTGCTGGTTTTCGACCATGTCGCCGATGCAGACCACAAGCCGCGCCAGGGACGCCAGCATGGCTCGGATCGTCAGCCGTTGTTTCCCGCGCTCTTCGTCTGATCTCGGAAGGAGCTCTTGACGATGGAGACGTTAACAAACTTGCTGAACGTCTTGGAATTGGCGCTCGTCAGCTGCGACGTCTCTTTGTCAGGCATCTAGGAGCGCCGCCTCTTAAAGTCGCGATCACACGCAGACTTCATTTCGCGCAGACTCTGATCGAAGAGACGGACTTGCCCATTACCAGTATCGCGATGTCTTCCGGATTCAGCAGTATTCGACAGTTCAATCACGCAATGCAAACAATAGTCGAGAAGTCACCAACCAAGATTCGCCAGCTTCGCGAGGAAGTAGAACCTCAAAGAAGCGGACTTGTGGTCCGCTTACCGTATCGTCCGCCTTTTGCCTGGCATGAAATCTTGCAATTTCTCAAAGCAAAGTCAATTCCAGGAGTAGAGGCTGTAGAGAAGAATTGCTACAGGAGGACAATCGAAATTAAGGGCTTGGCTGGAACCATTGCAGTGTGGCCGGACGCAGCGAACCCGCTTCTACTCGTTAAAATAGACTTGCCGCGCTACGACTGCCTGATCGAAGTTGTCGAACGAGTGCGCCGGATCTTCGATCTGGGCGCGGACCCCGTTCAGATTGCGACTGATCTGAAGCGTGATCCTCAACTGGGACCACTCCTAGATTCTTTACCGGGCCTTCGTGTACCTGGAACTTGGGGTGGATTTGAACTGTCGGTCGCCGCAATACTTGGTCAGCGCCTGTCGGCGAATGGCTTTGGGCACAGCAATATGATGAAGCGGTTCGTAGAGACATTTGGGCGTCCGATCAAGACATCGATTCGAGGGCTGACTCATTTGTTTCCTCGGCCCAAAGACATATCAAATGCAGATCTTTCGACGATTGGAATCCTCGATTCGCAAGCAGAAACAATTCTCGAGTTGGCTCGCGCGGTCCTCAAGAAAACATTGACTTATCAAGCATCACGATCTTTGGACGAAACGATCTCACAGTTAGCAGCGATTAGTGGAATTGATGCGGCAACGGCCAACTATATTGCGATGCGCGTGTTTGCGGAGCCAGACGCATTTCCTTCGGCCGACCCAGTGTTGCGCCGAGTTTTGATGGGCAGACGCAACAACCCTGCTGCGGCAGTCAAAAGAATCCAAATGGCGGAAGAGTGGCGGCCTTGGCGCTCTTATGTCGCGATGCATTTGTGTATAGGTCATCGTGATTTAAAGGACAGATCCGAAAGGAATCGAATCAACTAGGCAATGAGTTCGACATAATTGATCGAGGAGGTTTACTGATGGCATTCGTAATCGCCGAACCATGCATTGGAGTGAAGGACGCGTCTTGCGTGGATGCGTGTCCTGTGGACTGCATTCACCCTAAAAAGGATGAGGATGGGTACTCTACAGAGCCGCAACTCTATATCGACCCAGTGGAGTGCATCGATTGCGGTGCCTGTGTTCCAGTTTGCCCTGTGTCTGCCATCTTCGCCTTAGACGACCTCCCGGAAAAGTGGCAGCACTTTGCCGAAGTTAATGCGAAGCACTACGGACGTTAACAACCATGCCTGGCGCAGGGCTCTTTTCTGGAAGGGCGCCGCCCGTTGAAATACTAAGCGTTCGGAGCTGTATTCATGATGATAGGTTTGTTCATCAATGTCGCGGGTCAATTGTGACCAAAGGATACCGAATGACAAACGGTACACAGCCCGCGTCATCCCACGGTAGCTATCGCCACTTCTGATGCTGATTCGGAATGAGCCGGGGTCCTCTGATCCAACCTGTTTTCAGGACGCGGCAATCAATCCTCCAAAACAGAGCTAGAAGAGGGAGTCTCAAAACACATGAACGAATTAGAGGTTTACTCGATCATTGGTACAGATGGTTTCGAGCGCTTGGTGGCCGCATTCTATCGTCAAGTCCCGCAAGACGACCTCTTGAAAGCCATGTACCCGGCGAGTGATCTTGAAGGCGCTGAGCAACGCCTCCGGAATTTTCTGATCTACCGTTTTGGAGGGCCACAGAAGTACATTGAAGAGAGAGGTCATCCCCGCCTCCGCATGCGGCATTTTCCGTTTCGCATCACTCAAACAGCCCGCAACCGCTGGATGCAATTAATGAGAATCGCTTTGGTTGAAGCCAAATTGCCGGTCGAGGCCGAGCAAGTCCTTCTTAAGTTCTTCGAAGGAATGTCCACCTTCATGATCAACCAGGCGGAGCCTACAAGTCAGCTACTTCTGGCTGAAGAAGACTCCGCCGGGGATGGGATCAAGACGACGCCAACCGTTCCATCGCAGTGAGCTGTACCGTGGTGTGTTTGGACATGATTCCCCTTGTCGATAGCTTTGGACGCCTGCATGATAATCTGCGAATCAGCGTCACTGATCGCTGCAACATTCGCTGCTTCTATTGCATGCCGGATTCAAATGTGAAATTTGAACCGAGCGAAAATCTTCTGACATTTGAGGAAATCGAGCGATTTGTACGAGTAGCTGTGGGACTTGGCGTCCGCAAACTCAGGATCACTGGGGGCGAGCCCTTGGTGCGCAAGGACCTTGCTACCCTGATTCAAAGGCTCACCTTAATCGAGGGTATCGAGGATCTGGCGCTGACCACCAATGGCTTGCTGCTGACCGAACATGCAGAGGAACTGTATCAAGCCGGCCTGCGCCGGATCAACATTCACTTGGATACTCTGGACCGGGAGCGCTTTCGCAAAATTACACGCCGAGATGGACTGCATCGGGTGCTGGAAGGCATTGAAGCTTGTCGGCGCTTGAACTACAGTCCGATCAAGATCAATTCTGTAGCCGTGAAGGGCCTGGTTGAACCAGACATCGTTCCACTGGCTCAATATGGACGAGAACGTGGGATCGAGGTGCGCTACATCGAATTTATGCCGCTCGATGCTCAGGGTTTATGGAAGCACGAACGGGTGCTCCTGGCCGCGGACGTGCGGGCGACGCTCGAACGAGAGATTGGGCCACTGGAGGAAGCCCCCGATCGTGATCCTCGGGCACCGGCTACTGTATATCGCTTTGCAGATGGTGTCGGCAGTGTTGGATTCATCGCGTCGATCACCAGCCATTTTGCATGAACTGTAATCGCGTTAGGCTGACCGCAGATGGAAAGCTTCGTTACTGTCTATTTGCGATTGAGGAGACTGATGTGATGGCTTTATTGCGCGGTGGCGCAGCTGATAAAACAATTGCAGATGCTGTTCGGAGTGCAGTGGCGGGAAAATGGATCGGTCACGACATCAACTCCGAGCGGTTTGTGCCCCCGCCGCGTCCGATGTACTCCATTGGGGGGTGACTTGAGATGACAGTGTTGGCTCTGAACTGGCAACTGTATTCCGTTCCAACCGGAAGTCCTTCGGTGACGCTCGTATTGCTGTTCACACGAATCTATTCGTAACGCTCTTGGTTTTCTGAGAGGACCATTCCCATGTATACACGCCTTGACCGAGCCCATAGGGCGATCCCGGTAGCCTTGGGAATTATCGCTCTCGCAAGCGTTGGAATGCTCCTCTTGTGTGACGCTAACCCGAGCTACTTTTCCGCAAGTGCTCCTAATGTACTCCGGGCATTCCCTCTCGCAGTGGTTGCATTTGCTTACCTTGTATATCAAAGTGCACATCGACCTCCGCCGTTAGAATTGGTCAAAGCGATTCTGCTAGCTGCGGCTTTTCTCTTTTGGGCTGCGAACCAATTTTGGCCCAACCTGCATCACGGGACAACCTTAAATGACATTGCCATAGCACTCTTCGCGCTGGATGTCGTCTTAGTGATAATTGGCTGGCCGACGTCTTCTCCCGACGAATCCTTCGCTGAAACCTATGTCAAGCCCGAGAATGAGCCAACTCATCACGATCAACGAGACCGAGGAGATGCGAACCTGTCGATGAATCCGACTCCACTTTCGCAGCTCACAGATTTCTCTACAATTTCGCGCTGGCGGTTGAACTTTTGTCGACCAGAAATTGTTGGCCGTACCACACCCTGCAAAAACCCATTACGACGCAACCTGTCCCCTTGTACAAAGGTCGCACGTGGCAGCGTGCTCGGGAAAATCATTGTTCCCAGGCAGTGTAAAACAATACCTAATACCCACCTCACCGAGCCGCATCCTGACCGACGACAACCGACGTCGAGGTGCATTCATATCTGACCGATGCACTGTTCCCACCGCGATCAGGGTTTCTGACGCCGGCTCCGCCACGCTGAGATCGATGACATCGATTTGCGGCAATCTCTCGAAGAGTCTGACAACCGCTGCTTCGGTGTCGTCCAACACTTGTTCAGCAAAAAGCACTTCTCTTTCGCCCTTAGGAAGGTTTCGATCCCAGGGATGGATGTCCCTTGCCCGCCATCGTATCTCTAAACGGCTAGACACGTTGTCCAGCGTCAGCCCATCACGCCGCACCTCGCCTCGTAAATGGAGCGCGACTGCTCGTTTTATTCCGCGGTGGTAGCGCCACAGATCCAGTCTATTCAGAAACGTTTGAAGCGGTCGCAACATTTGTATCCTCCTCCCAGAAGATAATCTGCTTCCCGTGAAGATATTGAAGCGTTGTGCAAATCCTAGAGCTCATCGAGAGCTAGACGTAATGATCTTGACGCACACGAAGAACAACCGTGGCGACGAGAGTGAAGAGTGCGACGTATGAAGCGTCACTCATTGGTGTTTGTCCGCTGACGAACCCACCCACGCAGCACTCGATATCACCGGTCACTTGCTATCAGATCCGGTGGTGGTGCGGGATCGACTGGCAAGGGTTTCTCGAATGCCTGCAAGGTGGGCAGTGGGAAATACAGTGAAATCTCCCGAATGTCATTGTTGCCCCCCCGAGCCATTGAGAGTCCCGTTGCCCATGGTTTCCGGGCGGAATCAAACTTGACCAGCTCTTGAAAGCCATCCTTGGCTTCCGTATTCTCGCCAAGAGCGAGATCGATCCAAGCCATCGCCGACCAAGCATCTGCGGAATGAGGATTCATTGCCAGCGCTTTCTTCCACGCGTCTTTTGCCCGGCTCGGGTCATTCAACGTCCAATAGGCCCAGCCGATCCCGCTCTCCATATCAGAGAAGTGAGGAGATAGAGAAAGTCCCTTTCGCCAGGCAGCGATAGCTTCGCGCGGTTTACCTGCGACGAGCAGGGCACGCCCAAGACCGTTAAACAGTTCGGGGTTGCTTGAATCGACGTTTGCTATGCCCTCGTCGAAGATGAGGACCGCTTTTGCGGCCTGTTCCGGCGAACGCTGATCAACGAGCTTCCAGCCCACATCCAGAACCTCCTCCAGATTATGTTGCTTTTGAACCGTCTCGGACGCGCCAGGTCCGCCTTCGAGAACTATGGGGCCTAAGGAATTTGGCGCGCTCGACGAGTGCGCTGGTGAGGCGCCCTGAAGCTCTTTCTGTATCTCTGACAGGCGCTGATCCGTTTCGCGTTGGTGCCGGTAGCTCTGTATCAGCAGTGAGACCAGAACGAACGATACCGACACGCTGAGGATGACGCGTAATTGCTGTTTGAAAGGTTGCTTAATTTGCATTGCAGTGGCACTCCGTTGTGAGTTTCTACTGACAGCTACCTATATTGCTAAAACGGTGAAAGAGACCAGTCCGCGTTCGACGAGCCTGAGACCCAGGATATGCGCCGCCGAGCATCGTAGGAATCGTCGAGCGAACCGCCCGAGCCATTTGCACGATTCCTTGCGTCGTACCTCACGATACACGCAATCACTTATACCTTCGTGCTTCGATGATATCTATCCGTTTTTACCGGCCAAACCTTCGAGTTTGAGCGGAAGAAGCGGATAGAAACTGTTTCGGGCCAACACGTAGGATGCCACCACGATGGACAAATCACGATTTCTAAGGGAGGTTTTTCGTGAAGAACAGTTCTTCAAAGGTTTGCGGGTCGGCGTTGACGTCTGGGCTCAAACTTAGGCTGAAGATTACCGCCTACGCCATGCTCTCAATCGCATTGGTGACAACCGTAATAACCTGGACCACTGCAAAAGCTGATTCCCAGCAGAGTGCGACGCCAGCTTCAACTCCGGCGGCTCAACCGCCGACTGCTGCGCCTAGTCAGCCCGTTCTTCCGTCCTATTTCTCAGGATTGAAGGCAGCCGATCCGACGGGAACGAACTACGGAGTATGGTCGACTCCGTCAGGTACTCCGAATGCCGACGGAAGTCCGGGCGGTGACGTACCCAGTAAGTTAGGAATCGGCGACCTCTATGACCGAATTCTCCATAACCAGTACGCGATTAACATCGTCTGGACCTTGCTGTCTGGTGCGCTCGTCTATTTCATGCAGTTGGGATTCGCGTTCCTCGAAAGTGGCTTCGCTCGCGCGAAGAACGCAAACCACACCATGGCGATGACGTTGATGGTTTTTATCATTGGCACAGCAGCCTACTGGGTATACGGATTTGCATTAGGCTGGGGGAATTGGTTCAACGGTCCCGCCGCTCCCGGTTGGTATCCCAGCCTCGGACCGGGCCTATCTGTGCTGTCTCATGGATGGGGACTCGGCGCGCACGGCGACGGAACATTCAAATACGGTTTGATTGGGACAGGTGGCTTCTTCCTAACGAAGGGCTTCCACGATGTTGGAATGTTGGCGCTCTTCTTCTTTGAATCAGTTTTTATGGAGACCGGCATTACCATTCCGACCGGGGCCATGTCGGAGCGCTGGAATTGGGGTAATTTCTGTCTCTATTCAGCCTTCGCCCCGTTCATCTATTGCACGTTTGCCGCATGGGTCTGGGGAGGCGGCTGGCTGGCGCAGGGAGGCGTGAACTGGCACTTAGGCAACGGGGCGTGCGACTTCGCAGGGTCGGGCGTCGTTCATTGCGTAGGCGGCGTCATGGCGTTGGCGGGCTGCATAGTGATGGGCCCCCGAATCGGCAAGTACGTGAATGGTAAAGCAGTCACCATCGCGGGGCACAATATTCCCTGGGTCGTGGCAGGCTCACTACTTCTTGGCTTTGGTTGGCTCGGATTCAATCCTGGATCCACGCTGGCGGGCACTGACCTTCGCATTAGCTTTATCTACGTCAACACAGTTATCGCGTCAATCATCGCATCGATCGTGGCGATGATCGTGTACAAAATCCAATCAGGAAAATGGGACCCTCCGATGATGTGCAACGGATTCCTGGCGGGTCTGGTAGCCATCACTGCGCCCTGCGCGTTTGTAACGCCGATCGGGGCTTCGCTCATTGGCGTGGTAGCCGGCATCCTTGTTGTGTACAGCTCCATTTTCATAGAGAAGATGGGCGTGGACGACGTGGCTGGTGCTATCTCGGTCCACGGCACCGCCGGAGCCTGGGGCGTGATCTCAGTTGGGCTGTTCGCCTGCGGCGAATATGGTGCCGGATACAATGGCATTGCGACGCCGGTCACAGGTCTCTTTTATGGCGGTGGATTTGGGCAGTTGTTGATGCAACTCATCGACGTTACGGTTCTGATCACATGGGCGTTTGTCGTTATGTACGCATGGATGAAATTCAGCAATCTGATCGTTCCCATCCGTCCAACTCGGGAACAGGAATTGCTAGGTTTGGATGCATCGCAGATGGGTGTGCTGGCCTATCCCGACTTCGAGCCCGCACATAGTGCACCCGATTTGGCTGGATAAAATGCTAACAATGCAAAACTGAGATGGGGCAATCGATTGATGAAACCAGCATCCTTTCGATTAGCGGAGAGAAGGGTTTCATTCAATTGGTGGCTGCTTTTTATCGCCAGATCCCGCAAGATGAACTTCTAGGACCAATGTATCCTGAGCGGGACCGCGAAGGCAACGAACAGCGCCTTCGCGACGTCCTGATCTATCGGTTCGGTGGTCCGCAGCGGTACATCGAACAAAGAGAGCATCCTCGCCTGCGCGCTCGGCATTTTCCATTCCGGATCAATCGAGTGCCGTGAGCTTTGTCGAGTCGCAGGACAAAGCGCTATTGAAGAGAGTTCCAAATTCTCGCCTGAAAGACGCGCCCTCGTAAATTCACCGGCAGTTTCGACAGCAATGGGTCTTCATCTTGGCAGGAAAGCACCGAAGCCTCCCACCTGGTGAATGATTCTCGTGTGAAAACAGCCTCAGGGAACTCCCCGCGCAATTCATGAAAGAGCAGATCGTGGTCGTTGTCCTCGTCCAAGAGAACGGCGCAGACGCCTTGGCTTGTGCCCGCGACGAGTACACTGCCCAACGCCGAATCGGTAGTTGCGTAAGTAATACGAATTCCTTTAGCACCGCGGCGAAAGGCCGCAGGAGTCATTCCCAGGCCCTTCTTCGTCTTCTCGTACAGGGCACGGCTGGATCCGTAGCCCACCTCATAACAGGCGCTGCTGATGGACTGACCTGCCCTGAGGTAGTGCTTAAGCCGAGCGATTCGTCGCGCGTCGCAAAAGGCTTTGGGTGACAAGCCGACAATACGCTTAAAAGTCTCTTGCAAGTGATGCGGGCTGAGACCCGACACCTGCGATAAGGTACTCAGCGTGATTGTTTGGTCGAGATGTCCCTCAATATACATCAGAGCGGATGTGATGCTCTTTTCAGCAGCGGTAAATGAATTCGGATGGCAACGAAGGCACGCGACATACCCCTGTCTCTCGGCTTCCGCGGCGGTCAAGAAGATTAACGCATTTCGACGTTGCGGATTGCGCGCCGGACACGAAGGACGGCAATAGATCCCGGTCGTAACCGCCGCGTACACGAATTTGCCATCAAGGTGGCGATCTTTCTTTACGACCGCGTCCCACACGACGTTGCTTATTCCTTCTAGTTCGCCCGTCAGTGTCACGTCAAGATCTCCTGCCGTTGATCGCGCAGAACCCTAGGAATCGAGTTATGCTCTCTCCGGTCGGCAAGCCCACGTTCATCATATATTTGAGGGCATAAGACATTTGTAAGTATGGGGGGGACGGTACCGGAACGGGTTTTCGTCTAAAGATGCGTTTGTATCCACGCGCCGAGCAAGGCGGAGTGTAACAGCATCCTCGATTTCTGGGGCATATGGGCGGTTTCGATCTCAAATCAATCATCGCGCAGTCATACGGAGTTGAGGAGAGCGGCTTCGATTTCCGGGATGCCGCCGCCACAGCGGCTTCGATCAAGGCAGCTAGTGTCCGCCGATCTGTTTAGGCGCGATCCTCGGTTGACGCCAACAGGCCGAAGCACGTTTCCAGACGCGGCGGTTCAGCATCACAACGTACTCCTGCAGGTAGCTTCGAGACCTCATTTCAGCACCTTCTTGAACACCCTCAATCGCAATGAATCGGCGGTTTGTGCCCCATACCTTTACCGCGCAAATACAGAGGTCAAGAATCAGGACTCGGCCAGCGTCTGCCGAATTGCTCACAGCTGCCGCCGTAATCTATCTACTTGATTTGTAAGGGATAGTAGTATGACGCCTGATCCTGCTCGTGGGTCGTTGCTAGAAAATACGCTCCCGCCTTGGCTGACCGCAGATCAAGCTCCACAGACACTGATTCGTGGTCACCATTGATCGTCGCCAGCGCGCGTTTGCTGGGCAACAACGCCATTTCCATTCTGATCCTGCGTAACGGCCACAGCGTATTGGCCTGGAGGGCTGAACCGCGGGAGGATGATCGTCAACCTAACCCGCGCTGCCGGCAACGATACAGATTGCAGAGAACCCGGCTGGTTGCCTCGGATCGTACCGGCATCCCACAGGTTTACCGTCTCGGATATGAACGGCCAAATTCCGTCGATGTGAAGTTGCCGGTGCATTCCATAGCGAGCGAACGTGATGACGATCAACAGCGATCACTGTGCAGATGGCCACAGCGGTTGCGAGCACCATCTTTCGCCGTCGTGAGCGATTTCCCTGCCGGAAGACAAGCAGCCGACTCACGCACGTGGGACAGTTTGCCGCGTGCTTGACTCTCGGGTCTGACAAATCGATCCGCTTGGCCTTTCGAGCCAAATCCCGAAGGAAGGTTTCGTCAGGACAGGGACCGACAGGAGTCGTTTCGCCGGCGAGTACGCGCTCCTCGTGGCGTTGCGCAAGCCATGATTCAAAACGGTCCTCGGCACGCGAGGGCCAACACCAACTCATCCGCATTTTGGGGACTCTCCAGGAGGGGAAAGACTGCGGACCATCAACCCCAGTTCTCGAAAGTATGCACGACGAACCGCGCTGTGGTCCATCTCTAGATTTCCTCCGATCTCTCGCCACGAATATCCGAGCCAGCGCCAGTCGAAGATCGATTGTGCGGTTGGCGAAAGGCGCGAAAACAACTGTCTGGCATAGGCTCTCTGTTCTGCCTCCGGATGGCCGACATGAAGCTGCTCCATATCGCGCATCGACCCAGACGGGATTTCGCGGCTGCGCTTCGCCGCGAGTTGCGTGGCACGGCGCCGGATGACGCTCTTGATTCGTGCAGTCAGTTTTTGTTCGGAAGGATCATTATGGCGGGCAAGGTATTGAGACGCATTATGAACTGCGTGGTCCATCAAATCGACTGCGGCATCGTGGTCATTGAGGTAAGTCCAGGCGCACAGAAAAGCGTATGGCCATGCTGCGTGAGCAGCGGCCTCCAACTTCCGATCAGAAGCGGGGTGCCCGGTCGAATAGGCCCAACTCCAGGTCAGCTCTTTCGAGTTACGACCTCTTGGCGGCATACGCGTGTGTGGGCGTGGGGGGATTGACCACCAGCTAACTTGTAGTATAGACGACCCCTTCGGGGCCAATTTCTGGGAAAATGTCGCCCCTCTGCCACAAAACTCCTTCTGGAGTGCCTTTAGTAGATATAGGGCCTCTTATATGGAACCCCAGGGGAACCAGGACGAGATCCCCCGGGATTCGGCGGCACGGAATGATCCTCAACGCGACAGGAGCGACGCTCCCTTCCCCGAAGGAGTAATGGCCGTCGCTAGCTGGTTGAGAAGTTGGCGGAAGAAGCGAGAACCTTCCATTCTGACAGAGCTGCAACATCAACCACTTTCGAAAATGACCTTCTTGGCCTTGAGAAGATCGCTATCGAGGCGCCTATGGCAACTCTTCCCAAATTGCCGGAGCGTTCCCCAGAGTGGAGTGCGGAAGCCATGGCCATGGCTGCGCAGGCCAAAGTGCTTTCCGGCCACAAACTCGAACAGCTCGCAGTTCGTCTTCAGCGCCACAGCGGGCGCCCGAAGGAAGCGTGCTGGCGCTTGATTATTCAGCACGGAATCAAAGGACGGCAAGATTACCGACGATGGACGGAAGCCGAATTCGAGACGGTCCGTGAAGAACTGGTGAAGCGATCGATCGAAGAAGTCGCGAAAAAGGTCAATCGGACACCGAAAGCGATCCGCAACATGCTGAAGAGAAATCAACTCAGCTTGCGCGAGATCCGGTGTGATTTGTTTTCGGTGGAGAGCCTTGCAAGCGCCCTCCGCGTTCGAAAAGCGGAAATCGTCTTTTGGATCGAACAGGAATGGCTCCAGGCATCCATCGCTTGCCGCGGCAAGCGGAGATCCTACACCATCACGCCCGAAGCGCTCATGAGCCTGTACAAACAGCATCATGCCGATGTCTTGAAGCGAGGCATTCCTAATCAGGCACTCTTCGAGGCATACGTTCAGTATTGCTTTTCCCCGAAACACACGGTTGGAGAACAGCTGTTGGATGTCAGGCGAGACAAGCGTGAGCGGGCGGCCTACGCGGCAGCGACTGAGGGTGAGGCGGCCGGCGATGAAGAGGAGGAAGACGATGATCAACGCTTTGGCGTCACGATGGCGGAATTGGGCGGGCTCGCAGGGTGCGAGCAGAGCCGGGACGAATGAGATTTGTCCCCGCTGCGGCGCACAAATCACTCCGTCTAGGTTATCGCTTCGAGAGATTGCACTCACGGCTGTTTGCGGGACCCTCGTGCTGTCCATACTCGTGCTGGCTTGCTGGAGAACCGAACAGTGGATAGAGCGGCAAGGGCATCGAATTCTGGATCGCATGATCTGGCATGAGCCGGTCGAAAGCTGGAACCAATGAATGAAGCGCACAAAGGATAGGAACTTATCGCAACCAGTAGCAGCAGGAGTGAGAACGATGCGTACGGCTGTTAACCGAAGGACTTTCGTACTCAGCGCGAAAAGGGAACTGACGCCGGAAAGTTCGACTGGGCACTATCCAAATTGATCGGGTTTCTACTGGCAGTTTTGATGGCACTTGGTACCTGGATAAACTGCGGTCCATTGCGAAGGACTGCGATAGTCTGATTGAATCAAGTTATTGGAAATAAATGGTATAAGCGGAACATTGCGAAGACTTGCAGGCTATTGCAGGGAGGCTAAAAACTCATTTCGAGTCAGGTGCATTCAACCGGGCTCTGCCACCTCTCCGCTCGAGAAGTTCGTTGGATTGAGTTGGATGCGACCGCACACTTTCACGGTCCAAAGGGCGCGAACCCTTCTTACTCAGTCTAGTTGGAGCGCTGGCTTCGTTGCAACGTGGGTTGTAGTGCGCTTCAGAGCACACCAAAATGGGAGACCATCGAAAATAGCATTGCGCGAAACGAATCCGGGCGAGTAAGCTCGGCTGAATCCAGAGACTCGGTCTCAATTCGGGAGGTACCATGAACCCGGATCCGACCACAATCAAGCCAAATCGATCTGCCAGGTTTACCGTTGCCCTGGGAATCGCGCTGCTCAGCCTGCTGGTCCTTCTGGCGCTTTCCCTCCGCCAGCCCAGATTGTCCACATCGGCGCAGAGCCGGCCGGGAGACCCGCTTGCGGTCAGGAGCTCGAGCTTTTCCGATGGGGGCACCATCCCGCAGCGGTATACCTGCGACGACGTCGGCATTTCGCCGAACCTGCAATGGTCAACGGCGCCGGGCGGGACAAAGAGCTTCGCACTCGTCATGAACGATCCTGACGCCCCGGTCGACTTCACGCATTGGCTTGCATACAACATCCCGCCAAGCGCCCATGAACTGGCCGAGGGCGCATCAAAGGGCGGCGCCATGCCGGAAGGATCCTCCGAGGGGACCAATAGCTTCGGGCGAATCGGATATGGCGGCCCGTGTCCGCCCGCGGGCAGGCCTCACCGCTACGTTTTTCACCTGTTTGCACTCGATAGCCGCCTCGACTTGCCTGCAGCGGTCGAGAGGAGCCGGCTGGAATCGGCGATGAAAACGCATATTTTAGCCAGTGGAGAGATCGTCGGCAGGTATGGGCGCTAACCGCACTGGCTGACGCCTGCCCGTTGGCCATCTCTTGACATCTAGACTTCATCCGCGCAAAATACGACTGTCGGTCATTTACGAGCATCAGACGTATATGAGCGCTGGTCATATATCGCGATCGCCAAAATCTCGCAACTCTGCTCGCCGCACGCGACCCGGCATGGGCAGGCGAGAACGACGTGCCGCCGAGACGCGGGTACGGCTCTTCCGAACCGCCCTGAAGCTGATTGCCGAGCGCGGACTGGCGAATGTGACCGTGGAAGACATTACCGAGGCCGCCGATGTGGGCAAGGGAACTTTCTTCAACTACTTCGCCAGCAAAGATCACGTCCTGGGCGTGATGGCAGAGATCCAGTTGAGCAAAGGCCGCGAAGCCGCAGAAAAGGCGACCGAGGGCCGGCTGTTCATCCGAGTTGTGTTGCGCCAACTCGTGCGCAGGCTCGCTGAGGAGCCTGGCCGCAGCCCGCGGCTAGCCCGCGCCCTTATTTCCTCATTCTTGGCCAGCGACAGCGTGCGAAATATTCTGAAACGCCACATGCACGAAGGCCGTAAGACGATTGGGGGGATCATCGCAATAGGCCAGAAACGCGGCGAGATTGATCCCCGCCTCAACAAGGAAAAGGTGGCGCTCCAGTTCCTCCAGACGGTGTTGGGAACTGTGCTGCTGTGGTCGCTGCACGAAAAACCTGCACTTGCCACCTGGATGGGAAACAGCTTTGAGCATTTCTGGAGATCGGTTGCCGCTCCGAGGAAAAAGTAGGAACCAGGATGTATGAATTTGGCAAATTCGGCCGTATGGCTGCGGTTCTTTTGTGCAGCGCTGCGATACTCGCCGGAGCGGGCTGGGCGCAGCAGGCACCACCTTACCGCCCGACGCTCCAGGATGCAATTCAACAGGGGCTGCGCGCGAATCTCAACGTGCTTCTGGCCGGAAGCCGCGTAGAACAGGATGAGGGTTCGCAGACGCGCAGCTTGTCGGCTGCTCTGCTTCCGCGCGTGAACGCGCAGGTCTATGCCAACTATCAGAATCGCGACCTGCAGGCATTCGGCATTTCGATTCCCGGCCTCCCCATCCCGAAAGTCGTCGGTCCGTTTTCAAACTATGACTTCCGCATTTACGCGCAACAGAACGTAGTTGACCTTGCCAGCTATCGCTCGCTCAAGGCCGCTGGGCAGGCGCTTGACGCGGGAAAGATGGATGAGCAGGATGCGCGCGATCTGGTAGTTCGCGTGGTTGCAAGCCTTTATTTAAATGCGCAGTCCGCGCAGGCCCGTGCGCAGGCGGCGCAATCCCGCGTCACAGACTCAAATGCGCTGCTCAAGCTGGCGCAAGACAAGCACGGCGCCGGCACAGCAACAGGCGTAGACATGTTGCGCGCCCAGGTGCAACTGGCCAATGACCAGCAGGCGCTGCTTGAGGCGCAAAATGCGTACAAACAGGCGCTGTTGGCATTGGCACGGAACCTGGGTCTCGATCCGGCCACGCCGCTCGAGCTCGCCGAGCCGCTTCATTTTCAGGCGCTCTCGCAGGAGCAGCCTGATGATCTTTTGCCCGGCGCTCTGGCCAGCCGCGCCGATTATCTTTCGCTCGATCGCCAGCGGCAGAGCCTCGTTGAGCAGCAGAGCGCAAACCGCGCGCGGTATTACCCCAAGGTCAGTATCAACGGCAACATTGGCGAGCTGGGCCGCAGCATCGGCGGCGTCGCAACTACGGGGTTGATCCAGGGGCAGATTGATTTCACCATCTTCGATCGCGATCGGGAGGGCGAAGCGCAGCAACTTGCAGGCCGGCTCAAGAGCGTCGACGATCAGATTGCGGATTTGCGCCGCGGCGTGGATGAGGACATTCGCGAAGCGCTTCTGAATTTGGAGTCTGCTTCCGAGCAGGTGAGCGTTGCCGCCGATGGACAGAACCTGGCGCAGCGCGAGCTCAAAATGGCCCAGGATCGGTTCACCGCGGGCACGGCAAACAACGTTGAGGTTGTTACGGCGCAAGACGAGCTGGCGCGCGCCGAAGAGAACTACATTCTCGCCGTATCCGCCCATGTGGATGCAAAGTATGCGTTGGCCCGCGCTCTGGGCGACACCGAAAAGAACATCCTGAAGTTTTCCGGAAGTCCATAAGCCATTCCGCGCCAGGATTTGGTGAGGACTTCCGCTTGCGAGGTTGAGTGCGATGAAGCGATTGATACCGATCATTATTCTGTCGGCCGCCGTCATTGGCGCCGGCATCTATTTCTATCCGCGCCTGGCGAAGAAGAAAGTGCCGGCCAACGAACTCACGCTGTCTGGCAATATCGAAGCGCACGAGAGCCTGGTCAGCTTCAAAGTGCAGGGGCGCATCATCGCGCTGCCCATCGAGGAGGGCCAGCAGGTGGAGCAGGGCGCGCTGTTGGCGCGGCTTGAAGACGCGGATTTCCGGCAAAAGGTCCGCATTGATGAAGCTGCCGTCGCGGTGCGCCAGGACAATCTTACGCTCACACTCGCCGGCACGCGCGAACAGGAAGTGAAAGCCTCACAGCAAGCCATGGTCGATGCCCAGGCCGACCTCGCTGAGAAGAGGCTCGACAACAACCGCGCGCAACAGCTCTTTGCCAAGGACGAAATCTCGGCGCAGGATCGCGACCTGGCGGCCACGGCGCTCAAGCGTGCGAATGCAACGTTCATGGCGGCCCAGCAGCGGTACAACGAAGCCGTGGAAGGCAGCCGCAAGGAAGATATTGCCATCGCTCGCGCCAACCTTACAGAGGCCGATGCCAATCTAGGCTTGTCGCGCATCGACGAAAGCTACACAACGCTGCGCGCGCCGTCGGCTGGAGTCATTACGGTGCGCGAGGCGGAGTTGGGTGAAGTCGTCCAGCCCGGCTCGCCGGTGATTACGCTGGCCGATCTCGATCACATCTGGCTGCGCGCCTACATTGCAGAAACCGATCTCGGCCGCATTCACTGGGGCCAGGACGCGACCATTACCACCGATACCTATCCCGGCAAACAGTATCACGGACGCATCTCGTTCATCTCGCCTGACGCCGAGTTCACGCCCAAGAGCGTGCAGACCACAGAAGAACGCGTCACGCTGGTCTACCGCATCAAGATCGATATCGACAATCCCAGCCACGAATTGAAGCCCGGGATGCCCGCCGACGCGCATCTGCAGCTTGCGGCGGCTGGTACGAACCCGTCGAACGCCGCACCGGCCAAGCCATGACGGACACTGCCCAACCAGCCATTGTGGCCGAGGGGCTGACGAAGAGCTTTCCCGGCGTGCGGGCCGTTGATAACTTGAGCTTCGACGTGCGCGCCCGCGAGATCTTCGGCCTCGTCGGCCCCGACGGGGCAGGGAAGACCACGACGCTGCGCATGCTGGCCGGCATTATGTCTCCCGATTCCGGCCGGGCGATTGTCGGCGGCTCGGATGTGGTGCGCAACCCCGAGAGCGCCAAGCACTCGCTCAGCTACATGCCGCAGCGCTTCGGCCTTTACGAAGACCTCACCGTGAATGAAAACATCCGCTTCTACGCTGATCTTTTCGGAGTGCGCAGAGCCGAACGGGACACGCGGTCGGCGCAACTGCTGCAGGCCGCTGGCATGAGCGAGTTCCGCACGCGCATGGCGGGCAAGCTCTCCGGCGGGATGAAGCAAAAGCTCGGCCTCGTGTGCGCACTCATTCACCGGCCCACGGTGATTCTGCTCGACGAGCCAACTACCGGCGTCGATCCGGTTTCGCGTCGCGACTTCTGGCGCATTCTTTACGAACTGATCGCCGAGGGCGTCGCAATCCTGACGACGACTGCTTATCTCGACGAGGCTGAACGCTGCCATCGTGTCGCATTGATGCACCAGGGCAAACTGCTCTTCGCCGATACGCCGGCGAACCTGAAGGCGAAGCTCGGCAAAGACGTTCTGTCCGTCACCTCGGCTGAACCGCGCAGTCTGCGTGACGCGCTCGAGCACGCCGACGGGATTTCGAGTTTAGTGCTGACCGGCGATGGCGTGCACGTCGTGGTGGACGATGCGGCCCGCCGTGTTCCCGAATTAGAGGCGCTGCTGGCCAAGGCTAATGTCCGGTTCGACGCGATGCAGCAAGTTGTTCCCACCATCGAGGATCTGTTTGTCGATGCGGTGACGAGTGGAGCGGCGCATCATGGCTGAACTGTCCAGTTCAACTCCGCCCCGTCCGAATGCGCCCAATTCTGGCGCACCCAACTCTGTCGTCATCGACGGCCTGGTGAAGCGCTTCGGCGATTTTGTGGCTGTGGACCAGCTAAGTCTCACCGTGCGCAAGGGCGAGGTCTTCGGCTTCCTTGGTCCGAACGGAGCCGGCAAGTCGACAACCATCCGCATGCTGTGCGGGCTGCTGAAACCGACGGCCGGCCGCGCTTCGGTGGCAGGATTCGATGTGGGCCGCGAGCCGGAAGCGGTGCGCCAGCACATCGGCTACATGTCGCAGAAATTTTCCCTCTACAACGACTTGAAGGTGATTGAAAACCTGCGCCTTTTTGCGGGCCTCTATAGCGTGCCCACAAGCGAGGTACATTCCCGCATCGAGTGGGCGTTGGAGATGGCCAATCTCAAGGGGCAGGAGCACCTGCTGACTCAAACACTGCCGGGGGGATGGAAACAGCGGCTCGCGCTGGGTTGCGCAGTGCTGCACCGGCCGCCCATCATCTTTCTCGACGAGCCAACTTCAGGCGTGGATCCCATCTCGCGCCGCCAGTTCTGGGACCTCATTCACCAGATGGCACAGGAAGGAGTGACGATCTTTGTCACCACGCATTACATGGAGGAGGCGGAGTACTGCAATCGCCTGGTTCTCATCTTTCACGGCAAGATGGTCGCGCTGGGCACGCCGTCAGAATTGAAGCGCGATGCGATGAAGGGCGAGCTGCTCCTCGCCGAATGCGAACCGCTCGGACGCGCAGTCGAGGCGCTGCAATCGGCGCCCGGCGTGATGGACGCCGCGGTATTTGGCAACGCGCTGCACCTGGTCGTCGCCAATGCGGGTGAGGCGATGCCGAAGGTCCGGGATTTTCTGTCCAGGCGCGGAATTGAATCCCGCCGCATCGAGCAGATTCGCCCCACTCTCGAAGACGTTTTTGTCTCGCTCACCACCACGCGCCGCAACGGGGAGGGGCATACAGCATGAGCCTGACTCGCCTGCTCGCGGTTGCAACAAAAGAGGTCGTGCAAATCCTGCGTGATACGCGCAGCCTCATCATCGTGTTGGTCATGCCCATCACGCTGATGCTGCTCTTCGGCTACGGTGTGAGTCTCGATCTCAAGCATCTTCCCGTGGTGGTCTGGAATCAGGATGACAGCCAGCAGAGCCAGGATCTGGTCAAGCGGTTCCAGTCGAACCAGTATTTCCAGATCACCGGCGTTGTCGATCGTTACTCGGAGGTCACCAGGGCTCTCGACTCAGGAGATGCCAAGATGGGCCTCGTCATCCCCTGGAATTTTTCCCAACGCTTGAGCCAGGGCGGGCCGGTTGGGGTGCAGGCGCTTGTCGACGGCACCGACGACAACACGGCCAACGTCCTCATCGGCTATACGCAGGCTGTCGTTCAGAGTTACTCATCGCAAATTCAGCTCGACTGGCTCGAGCGTCATGGGCAAAATGTTCAGCCGGCACCAATAAGCATTCAAACACGCACCTGGTATAACGAAAATCTCGAGAGCAGCGCGTTCATCATTCCCGGAGTGCTGGCGCTGGTGATGTCCGTCATCGGCGCGTTTCTCACCTCGCTGACCATCGCGCGCGAGTGGGAGCGCGGAACCATGGAGCAATTAATCTCCACCCCGGTCACCGCGATGGAAATCATGATGGGCAAGCTCACGCCCTATTTCATCATCGGCATGTTCGACGTCGGGATCTGCGCATTCATCGCCATTCAATGGTTCAAGGTGCCTTTTCGCGGGTCGCTGCTCACGCTGGCCCTCAGTTCGGCGCTCTTCATGATCGTGGTGCTGTCGCTTGGATTCTTCATCTCGGTGCTGGCCAAAAACCAATTTGCCGCCAGCCAGATCGCCCTCATCACCACGTTCCTCCCCGCCTTTCTGTTGTCGGGCTTCCTTTTTTCCATTGACCAGATGCCCGTGGTCCTGCAATGGATCACGCGCATTCTGCCTGCGCGCTATTACGTCTCGGTGCTCAAGAAGATCTTTCTCAAAGGCACGCCCACCATGATGCTCTCCGCCGACCTGATTCCGCTGGCGGCTTTCACGCTGCTGTTGGCCATCGTCGCCACACGCAGCTTTCACAAGCGGCTGGAGTAGGGGAGGACAGCGATGTTCGCGCGGCTGAAACAAATGCTCATCAAGGAGTTCATCCAGGTACTCCGCGACAAACGCACGCGCGTCATCCTGATCGTTCCGCCCATCGTGCAGATGCTGATCTTCGGCTACGCGGCCACGTATGAGATTCGCCACGTTCCCACGGTCGTGCTCGACCTGGACCACAGCCAGGAGAGCCGCGACCTGATCTCTCGTTTTACCTCGAGCCCATACTTCACCGTGGAGCACCAGCTCACCGATTCACGGCAGATTCGCGATCAGATTGATAGAGGCGACGCGACAGTGGGCCTCGAGATCGACGCCGGATTTGCGCAGAAACTGCGCAGCGGGCAAACGGCTCCTCTGCAAGTGATCGTGGACGCCACCAACTCCAACACCGCGCTGATTGCATCGTCTTATGTCACGCAGATCGCGCTTGGTTTCGCCCAGGACGCGCAGCAGGATCGCATCGATCGCATCGCGCCGCAGTTGGTCTCGCAAATGCCGTCGGTAGCGCTCGATCAGCGGCCCTGGTACAACCCGAATTTGAGCAGCCGCTGGTTCTTTGTGCCCGGCGTCATCGGCAGCCTCATGCTGGTGCTGGTCATCATGCTGACCGCTCTTGCCGTGGTGCGCGAGCGGGAGATCGGCACGCTCGAGCAGATCATGGTCACGCCCATTCGGCCAGCCGAATTCATCCTGGGCAAGACGCTGCCGTTTTTCCTCATCGGCCTCTTCGATGTTGCGCTCATCGCCGTAGTGGGAACCTTGTGGTTTCAAGTGCCATTTCGCGGCCACCTCTCCGTGTTGTTCCTGGGCGCGGTGCTCTTTCTGCTATGCATGCTGGGCGCCGGCCTGCTCATTTCCACGGTTTCGTCCACGCAGCAACAGGCCATGGTCACCGCGTTCTTCTTCATCATGCCGGCCATCGTCTTCTCCGGCTTTGGATTTCCCATCGCAACCATGCCGCCGTGGCTGCAATATTGCACCTATCTCAGCCCGTTGCGCTATTTCCTCATCGTGCTTCGCGGAACCTATCTGAAGGGCGTGGGCATGAATATTCTCTGGCCGCAGATGGCTGCCATGGGCGGCCTGGGGGTCGGCCTGCTGACCATCGCAATCCTGCGCTTCCACAAAGCGCTGGATTGAAGAGACAGGGAACAGTGGTCAGTGATCAGTAGTGAGTGGGAGGAGGCGAGGAGCTGTCAACTCTCCCTCATCGGCGACTCCGTAGAACTGGCTAGCCCGTGTCAGCGCAGCGCGAAAAACCTTCTTGACTCGCCATTCGATTTATCTCTAGAATCTTGGCATCTCGCCGGCTGCACAGAGCAAGATATAGCTTGACGAGCCTTCCCTCCCCGCACATTCAAAAGCGCGTTCGTGCCGCACGATCCCGTTGTGTCGCGCTTACCGGAAGGTGCCCCATGAGTGTCCGCCGGCGTTGGTTCGTAATTCCACTTGTCTTTGTCGTCACTGCGTTGCTCGTGGCCACCTTTGTAAGCTCTAGCCGCAAGCACCCGATCCATGCAGCGCGAACCAACCTCATGATTGCGTCCCAGCGCTACCCCAAATTCACGCTGGCGCAGCGGATGGCCGTGCTGAGCGAGTTGCAGTCGGAGCGGCACCCGCACTGGAGCGATCTGTCGCTCACGGAACTTGCGCAGCGGCTGACGGCCTTCCTCATGTCGTCGCCGGGCTCGACGCAGGCGCCGCTGGCGCCCTTTGGCGGCAACCTGACGGCGATCAGCGTGCCTTCAGGCAATGTGATGGGGCTGACGCGCCAGGCAAATTGCTCGCTGACTCTGGAATGGGCCGGCTACTCCCTCACCTTGCCCACCGTGAGCTACACCGTTGCCGGCACCACCGCGAACTACGACCAGTTGCTGCACAATGCCGCAGGCCTCACAACGAAAGGTGGCAGTTGGCCGGCCGGCTGTGGCGATCCCACCCTTGGCATCACGGCGCGTACCGCTGTTCCTTTCGGCCTGATCAACGGCAATATGCTGACGGGAGCGGGCGTCGGTTACGACTCGATGGTCGGCGCACCAGTGATCTGGACGGGCGTTGGCAGCCTGTCCGGAGGCACCAATGTTGCAGTCGACACAATCCCCCTTAGTGGCTCTTCTCCGATTGCGGCTGCCGCGGCGGACCTGAATGGCGACGGCAACACCGACCTCGTGGTCCTGACCGAATCAGCTACCACCGGAGGATCGGCAACGATCGCGATTCTTCTGGGCAATCCCGATGGCTCGCTGCAAACGCCTGTCATTTATACTCTGCCCGGAGAAACCGGACTCGGCGCTGTCATCGACGATTTCAATGGCGATGGCAAACTCGACATTGTGGCTTCAAGCTCGACGCAAGGATCGATGCCCGGTCAATACACATATAAGCTTTCATTCCTGGCGGGCAAGGGCGACGGCACGTTTCAGGCGCCGCAATCGACTGTCCTCACGCCACCGGCCGGTCTTATGTCCAATCCCTATTTCGGCTTGATCAGCGCTGACCTGCTTGGCAACAGGAAGAAAGACTTGGTTACATCGGCGGGCGTGGAGCTGATGGGCAACGGCGATGGCACTTTTACGCAGTCGGCAACCGTTGCATTTTCCAGTCCGATGGCAACGTCAGAGTGGGGCCCGAATGTGGTTGCGGGCGACTTTAACAAAGATGGCAAGCTCGATCTCGCGGTCGACGATGGGCAGTTGATCTCGATCTATTTGGGCAAGGGCGACGGCACATTCACGCCCGGCAACAACTACGCCACAATCTCGAATATTGGATACCTGAATCCTGTCGATCTCGATGGAGACGGCAATATCGATCTGTACAGCGGGATCGCTCGAGGGGGTTTGTTCGGCGGCGATAAATTCGAATTCGGCCAGGCTTATGCGCTGATGGGCAACGGTGACGGTACGTTTCAAGGCGCGCCGGAGCTGCCCTTCGTGTTCACCGGCACCAACCTCGCTGATTTGAATGGCGACAAAGTGCTGGACGGCGTGGGCGTCAATGCGACGATCGGTACTTCGAATGTATCGATGACCTCCTATCTGGGAACGGGCAAGGGCACCTTCACCACAGGACACACGCTGCAAATCTCACCGGCCACGATTCAGGGAACGTCGTACTCATTTTCGTTGCTGGATTCGTTCGGTCTTGGCGACGTGACCGGCGACGGTAAGGCGGACCTGGTTTTTCTGCCCGCGGGATTCTATGGTCCGAGCGGAGTGCCCGGCTATTTTCTCGCCACGGGCAATGGAGATGGCAGCTTCAACACTCCGGTGTTTATCGCCGCGCCCACCTTTGCTCCCTCCGGCGATTTCGATCAATCAGAGACGCTGGAAGATTTGTTTGTAGCCGACGTGAATGACGACGGTAAGGCGGACGTGATCTACAGCTATTGGGTTTACGTGTTCCAAACCGGAGTGTCTGAGCAGGGAATTGCAGTGCAGTTGAGCAACGGCGACGGCACCTTCCAGGCTCCGCAGGTCATCCAGACCTACTCCAGCACCACGCCTCCGACCAATGGTCCACCCTTCGTAGTGCAGTTAGGCGACGCCACCGGGAATGGCAAGCTCGATCTCTTCACTGACACGTTGAGTCCCTCAACGGGCACCTACACGCTGCAATTCTATTTGGGAAAAGGTGACGGCACATTTACTTTGGCGACAACGCCGCCCGTGGCGGACAATGTTAGCGAGCCCTCGTTTGGCGCGGTGCTGGGCCAAATTGTGCTGGCCGATATGAATGGCGACGGCAAGCCGGACCTGGTCACTCTGGGTACTTCTAGTAGCGGATTCTCTGAACTCGCGATCTCGCTCGGAAATGGAGACGGCACTTTCAAGACGCCTACGATCACAACGTTCGCAGGTGGCAGCAGCCTCGGGTACGGGCTTGCGGCAGCAGACTTCAACGGAGACGGCAAGATCGATGTCGCCGTAACCGGCTTCAATCCGCCCTTTGACACGGGAATTTTTCTCGGCAACGGGGATGGAACCGTGCAGACCTTTACGACTTCGGGCGGCGCCGTGGAGCCCGCGCAGGCGATCGATCTGTTCGTCTACGGGCCTTCACTGGCGGTGAAGCTGAACGGCGGCAGCGGTTTGTCTGACCTGATCGCGGGCGGGGCCGTGCTCATGAATCAGGCTTCGACTGCGCCAACCTTGATTCCCACCACGACAACTGTTTCGGCGTCGCCAACCAGCATCACCACGGGCCAAAACTTGACCTTCACGGCGACGGTCACTGCCAGCTCAACGCCGTCGGGAACCGTGACGTTCTATGACGGGACCACCGCTTTGGGAACGGGGACGCTGAATGGATCGGGTGTTGCTACGTATTCCACGTCGAGCCTGGGCGTGGGCAGCCACTCCATTACCGCATCCTATGCCGGCAATTCGACTTTTGCGGGCAGCACTTCTTCGGCAACTACGGTCACGGTGACTGTCCCGGTGCTGACCGCAACCACCACGAAGCTGACCGCATCGGCGACCACGGTGAACGCCGGCGCCAGCGTGACTTTCAACGTGACCGTGACGCCGGCATCGGGAACCGGCACGCCGACAGGGACCGTCACTTTTATGGATGGCACAACGACGCTGGCCATGATGAGTCTCTCCGGCGGCGCGGCCAGCTACTCCACCAGCAGCCTCGCGGTGGGCGCACATTCGATCACCGCGGTGTATGGCGGCGATACCAACTACTCGGGCTCGACTTCGAGCGCGGTGACAGTCACCGTGCAGGCGCTGGTGCCGAGTTTCACGCTGGGCGCATCGCCCATGAGCGGTTCAGTCGCCGCGGGATCATCGGCGCAAACAACGATTACCGTGACGCCGGTGAATGGCTTCAACCAGCAGGTAAGCTTTGCGTGCAGCGGGTTGTCGAATGGCGTGACGTGCAGCTTCAGTCCGCAAACGGTAACGCCCAACGGTACTGCGGCCGCAACCACGACGCTGACCATCGGAACCACGTCGCAATCGGCCCTGTTGGCGCGGCCTGCGAGCGGACCAATGCGCCGGGGTGCGCGAGGCGCGGCGACACTGGCGTTTCTGGCGGCTGGAGCATTGTGGTTCTTCTGGCGCAGAAAGGCTCCGCGCTCGACGCTGTGGATCGTTACAGCAATGGTCTCCATCTCCTCCGTAATGGCTGCTTGCGGCGGTTCCGGGTCGAAATCCACTGGTCAACAGCAATCGGCAAACTACACCATCACCATCACCGCGACCGCCGGATCGCAATCGCAAACCGCGACCTACGCGCTTACCCTGCAGTGACAGGCGCTCGACGCCATTTCAGGGAACAGGCTGCGCTCAGAACAACGTGGGCAAATGGGATCGAAGTATCCCACGTCCCGGAATCGGGACTTGAGCCACCAGTCTGGAAACGCCCTTCTGATCCACAGTTTGCGAACGCTGTTGAAACAGGTCCGCAGAGTCGCCCCCGTTACAATTCTTGGGAACAGGTGAATCGTGGCTGCTTGGCCATGACGCGGTTCTTTTTGCGATTGGACAGAAGAAGGCCCCCGCTTATAAACATCGTTTTCCGATGGGGTTGAGGCCTCTTGGTGTACCTTTACTTTTGGTTAGGCGGCGCTCGGACAGGCGCATCCGAGAGGTGCGGCATCAAAACAGGGAGCGTAGTTACAGAGAGTGTGGTCGTTGGCAAGGGAGTGCGGTTCTTGACATTTGAATTTCACATCTCGCGGCAGGCGCGTGCGCGTTATCAGTTTAACGATTCGCTTTTTTCGTATAACGGCAACGTCATTCTTTCGAGTTTCGCCGCGTGCCGCGAGTTTGCGCACCGCATGAACCAGGTGCGAGACGCCGAGAAGCATCCTGAGCTGGCAGTCCACGCTGGTCAGCTTTTCGCCATGGGGCTGATTGACGAGGCCAGCCACGTGCTGATTGCCCGCTACCGCGAGCAATTTGATCCGCAGGTGATGACCGCGGCTCTCGATTATTTTGGCGCCCAGGTGGGTCCCGACAATCTCGACAAGATGCTGCTCACATTCGTCGAGCAGTTTCCCGGGCAGAGCGTAATGCGCGGCGAGGTGTCGCCGGCGCAATGGCTCGCAGGGACGACCGGCGGCATGCCTCATCGCGCTGCGGCACTTGAAGAAATGCTGCTGCTCTGGACCGCCAATCGCAATGAGGCGTTCAAGCCTTTTGCAGAGCTGTTTGACGACCGGGCGCTCCAGGAAAAGACTGTCTACCTCCGGGTGACGGGGCAATTGCCGGAGTACTTTGCCACGCGGCCGCTGATTCCGCTGGCCGGGGCCAAACCGGTGAGCCTGCTGGAACTGCTGCGCGCACCAGCGCTGCGGTCGCCGCGCTCGCTCAGCGATCAGCTCGAGCTCATTCGCCAGCTTTGGAAGCCGTTGATTGGCGACGCGCTCGAGCGCTTTCTGGCCATGGCCAGCGAGATCCTGCGCGAGGAAGAGCTGGCCGTCTGGGCGCAGTTCAATCCGCCGGGAACGCGGCGCGGCCCGCAGCAGTGGCCCGCTGCCGCCGGACCCGCACAGGTGCCGAGCTTCAGCGATGAGCTGCACGAATATGAGCGCTTCTCGCAGGACACGGCGTGGATGCCGGAAGCCGTGCTCATGGCCAAGAGCACCTACGTTTGGCTGGCGCAACTGAGCGGGCAATATGGCCGCCACATCGGGCGGCTCGACGAGATTCCTGACGAAGTGCTGGCGACGCTCGCTGCACGCGGCATCAATTCTCTATGGCTCATCGGCATCTGGGAACGCAGCCGCGCATCGAAGACGATCAAGCAACTCTGCGGCAATCGCGACGCCGTGGCTTCGGCCTACTCGCTCTACGAATACCGCATTGCCGACGACCTGGGCGGCGAGGCGGCCTACATCAACCTGCGCGACCGCTCGTACCGGCACGGCCTCCGCCTGGCCAGCGACATGGTGCCGAACCACATGGGCATCGATTCGCCGTGGGTCATCGAGCATCCTGAGTGGTTCATCTCGCGCTGGGATTCGCCGTATCCGGCGTACAGCTTCAATGGGCCGGATCTCTCACCCGACGGGCGCGTTGAGATCAAGATTGAAGATCATTATTACGAGCAGTCCGATGCCGCCGTGGTATTTCGCCGCCGCGATAAAGGATCGGGCGAGACGCGCTACATCTACCACGGCAACGATGGCACCAGCTTTCCCTGGAATGACACGGCGCAGCTCGATTATCTGAATCCCGCTGTGCGCGAGCAGGTGATCCAGACCATTCTGCAAGTGGCGCGGCTGTTTCCGGTGATTCGTTTCGACGCGGCAATGACCTTGGCCAAGCGGCACTTCCACAGGCTTTGGTTTCCGGGGCCGGGATCGAGCGGCGCCATCCCGTCGCGCGCCGAGTTCGGAATGAGCCAGGCAGACTTCGATCGCGCCATGCCGCACGAATTCTGGCGTGAGGTGGTCGATCGCGTGGCCGCCGAAGTTCCTGGCACGCTGCTGCTCGCGGAGGCCTTCTGGCTGATGGAAGGCTATTTTGTTCGCACGCTGGGCATGCATCGCGTCTACAACAGCGCGTTCATGATCATGCTGCGCGACGAAGACAATGCCAAGTACCGCTCGGTGCTGAAAAACACGCTTGAGTTCGATCCCGACATCATGAAGCGTTACGTGAACTTCATGAGCAATCCCGATGAACGCACGGCAATTGACCAGTTCGGAAAAGGCGACAAATGTTTCGGCGTTACGGTCATGATGTCCACCCTTCCCGGGCTGCCCATGTTCGGGCACGGGCAGATTGAGGGATTCACCGAGAAGTATGGAATGGAGTACCGCTGGCCGCGCTACGAAGAGAATCCAGACCACTGGCTGGTGGAGCGGCATGAGCGCGAGATCGCGCCGCTGCTCAAGCGGCGATGGCTGTTTGCCGAGAGCGGCAACTTCTTGCTTTATGACTTCTTCAATTCCCACGGCTCGGTGAATGAAGACGTCTTCGCGTACTCAAACCGCTCCGGCAGCGAGCACGCGCTGGTGATTTACCACAACCGCTTTGCCAGCACGCACGGGACGATTGATTTCTCTGCCGCTTATGCCGACAAGGGTTCGGGCCGGCTTCGCCAACTGCGATTGGCCGAAGGCTTGGGATTGAGCGGAGACCGTGACGCGGTGGTGGCGTGGCGCGACTCGCTCACTGGACTGGAGTTTCTGCGACGGGCAACGGATCTGCTTGATCGCGGCCTCACCGTCAACCTCAACGCGTATCAGTGTCATGTGTTTCTTGATTGGCGCGAACTGAAGCCCACCGCAGAGCAGCCCTGGGACCGGCTCGCTGACTGGCTGAACGGGCGCGGCGTGCCGGACATCGGCGACGAACTCGTCAACCTTGAACTTAGCCCCGTCCACGATGCGCTGCGGCAGTTCCTTGATCCCGGCCTGGTGCGCCATTTCGGTGACCTGGTCGAGCATGCCAAGGTCGATCATCCCATGGTGCTTTCCGGTGAAGGAAGCAAGGCCATTGAGCGGCAGCGGAGCGAGTTCCTGAAGGGCGCCTGGGTTTTGGGCAAGACATTTTTGAGCGAGGCGCAAGCCGAGTATCTGGCTCGGCGGAAGAGGGAGAATCTGCCAACGCGCGGCGAGGGTCCTGCGGATCCTGAGGCGCAATCGCGGGCGTTTACGCAGCGGCTTCGCGCGGCCATGCGCATGCCCGAACTCGAAGCGCTCTTTCCCAGGCCGTGGACCGCTGCCGCCCGCCGCATGCTGCCCAGCGCCAGCCCGGGAATGGTGGCTACCAAGGTTTGGGGTCCGGTCGTCGCGTGGTGCATCCTTGAGCTTCTCGCGGAATCGATCGATCCGGAAGAGGCGGAGCGCACGGCTCTCGATCTGTTCGACCGGCTGCGGCTGCGTGAGCCGTTTGCGCGTTCGTTTGCCGCGCTCGATTTTGAGGGCGAGGAAGCGTGGCGCGTTGCGGCGCGGATGAAGGTACTGTTGCTGGCTGGAGCCGGGGTGGGCAAAGAACCCGATCAACCCGAGCCCACTCCAACCACTCACGTGGGGGCTCCAGGTCTCGCTTCTGAGATCCGGGACAGAAAACCTGCACAATCCGATGCCCAAGCTCGCGTTTCCGCGCCCCGGGAAGGGAAGCCTGAACCGGCAGCGTCGCAACCCGAGTCCGACAAGGTGGTGCTCGCGCCGGCGCTCTGGCTTGATCCCGACGTTCGCTGGCTCTGCGGCGTGCATGAGGCGGAGGGCCACTTCTACCTGATCCGCGAGCTCTATGAGGAACTGCTCTGGTGGTTGCTGATGCCCGCGCTGCTGCGGCTGGCGCGCGAGACTTCACCAAGCCGCGCGGCGGTCGAAGAGCTGAGCAGGAACGTCGCCGCGGCCCTCAAATCCGCTGAAGCCGCGGGTTATCGCATCGATGTGTTGCTCGGCCCGCTGGCTGACGTGGGCGAGCAGGAAGCAGCCACGCAGGAAATGGAAACAGAGCAGGCAAACGCGAGCGCACGCGAGCCGGAGCGGTAGTGCCGCGAGCCTGCGACAGCGGATTGCCGCACTGAATGCGATTCGCAGTAGTTGCACCTCTTGCAGCTACGCGTTCTGCTTATCGACAAGTCCTATCATCACAGTCTTCTGTGACCTCAGGCACACCTTATTTGGCCATCGGAGGAGCACACTTCGAACGGACCTTCTCTGGGAAGAAGTCCGCAGCGTTGTTGTGTGCCATCAGAGAATAGAGACATTTTTCGCCGGCGCGCGGCGCAGAAATAATGCGGATTTTTCTTCTTGTTGATGCTCCTTCTCCCTGAGGGTCCGTCCCCGTGCGCCAGGGTCGGCGCAACCACTTCGCGCTGAACCGGGCAGGGAGGGATCATGCCGAGTGTCGCCAATGAAGTTGCTCATGAAGTGCTTGACGCGCACGAGCGCCTGGTGATCGACCAGGTGATCGCGAAGCATGCCAACCGGCCGGGGGCGCTGCTGGGCATCCTGGAAGATGTTCAGTCGGCCAACGCGCACAAATTTCTTTCGATGGCTGCGCTGCGCTACATCGCTGAGAGAACCGGCATCTCGCCTTCCACGGTCTTCGGCACCACAACCTTTTATTCGCTTTTCAATCTCGATCCACAAGGCGACAACGTGATTTGCGTTTGCCGCGGAACGGCTTGTCATACCCGCGGCTCGCGCATTCTGCTGGAAAAACTCTGTCTCGACCTGGGACTGAGCGAGCACGAATCGGGCGAGACCAAGGAAACCGACAAGCTGGCGCTGACCACGACGGACAACAAGTTCACCATCCGCACCGTGGCCTGTTTTGGCCAGTGCGCGCTGGCTCCGGTGGTCGAAGTGAACCACCACATCCTGAGCCATGTGAATGAACGTACTTTGCAGCGGGAAGTGAAGGCCCTCAACCAGGGGAGGAAATGATGCCGCGCATTCAGGACATCGGTATCTTCAACGCGGTCCGTGAAGAAGGTCTTGCCAAGCTGACGCCTGCCATTCCTCGCATCACGGTGAGCATGGGCACCTGCGGCCAGGGCAACGATGCCGAAGAGGTGTACCACGCCTTGTATTCGGCCATTGATCACAGTGGCCTTGAGGTCATGCTGGCCGGCGTGGGCTGCTTCGGATGCTGCTTTCAGGAGCCGCTGGTGAGCGTTCGCTTGCCGGGTTATCCGATGGTTGTGCTCTCGCGCGTGCAGTCGAACGATGCAGCGCGCATCCTCGAAGGCGTCTCTTCCGGCGTCATGCCTCCGGATCTCATCTTCTGCAAGATCGAAGAGTGGGACCACATCACCGGGCACGTTCGTTATGGCCAGGGATATCCGGAGATTCCATTGTGGAATGCCATTCCGTTTTTCAAGGGCCAGAAGAAGATGGTGCTGCGCAACTGCGGCTTGATCAACCCTTCAGACATTGAGGAATACATCGGCGTCGGCGGCTACCAGGCGCTTTACAAGGTGCTCATCGACGGGCGTCCCGAGTCTGTGATTGAGCAGGTAAAGGCTGCGCGCTTGCGGGGCCGCGGCGGCGCAGGCTTCCTTACCGGAAACAAGTGGGATTTTCTGGCCAAGGCCAAGGCCGACACCAAGTACATCATCTGTAATGCCGACGAGGGCGATCCCGGCGCATTCATGAACCGGAACGAAATCGAAGGCGATCCGCATTCGCTTCTTGAAGGCATGATCATCGGCGCTTATGCCATGGGCGCCACCGAAGGCATTGTCTACGTGCGCGCCGAGTATCCGCTTGCGGTAAGCCGCCTGAAGCGCGCCCTCGAGCAGGCGCGGGAATACGGAGTGCTGGGGAACAATATTCTGGGCCGCGGATTCAACTTCGATATTCAGATTGTGCAGGGCGCGGGAGCCTTCGTCTGCGGCGAGGAGACGGCCATGATCGCCTCGCTCGAAGGCCATCCGGGTCGGCCGCATCCCCGCCCACCATATCCCGCTCAAAAGGGACTCTACGGCAAGCCCACAAACATCAACAACGTCGAAACCTGGTACAACATCGCGCCTATTATCATGCGCGGCGCTGCGTGGTTCGCTGAGACGGGCAGCGCCAAGAGCCCAGGAACCAAGGTGTTCTCGCTGGTCGGCAAGATTCACAACACCGGCCTGGTGGAAATGCCGCTGGGCACGCCACTCAAGAGCTTCATCTATGACGTCGGCGAAGGCCCCATCAACGGCCGCAAGATCAAAGCCGTGCAGACCGGCGGCCCATCCGGCGGATGCATCCCAGTCACAATGCTCGACACGGCTGTGGACTATGAAAGCCTGGCGCAACTTGGCTCCATCATGGGTTCCGGCGGCATGGTGGTGATGGATGAAGACAACTGCATGGTCGATGTTGCGCGGTACTTCATCGAATTCACGCACCCGGAATGCTGCGGCAAATGCGTGCCATGCCGCGTGGGGCTCGACAAGGCTTTGCGCGTTCTGAAGGCGGTGACGAAAGGCGACGGAACCCACGAGTTGCTCGAGCGGCTCGACGAACTGTGCCGCATGGTGCGCGAGTGCTCGCTCTGCGGGCTCGGGCAGTCGGCGCCCAATCCGGTGCTGACCACGTTGCGGCATTTCCGCGAGGAGTACGAGGATCACATCGTAGCCCATCGCTGCCGCGCCGGCGTATGCCAGGAGCTCACGTTCTCGCCATGCGAAAACAGTTGCCCGCTGCATATGAATATTCCGCGGTTCCTGACTCTCTTCCTTGAAGGCAAGGTGGAGGATGCCTTTGTTTCTGTCATCCTCGACAATCCCCTGCCTGCATCGACAGGCCGCGTGTGCCAGCATCCATGCGATAACCGCTGCCGCCGCCAGTCGTTTGATGAGCCGTTGAACATGCGCGAGGTGCACCGCTTTATTGCCGACGCGATCTATCAATCAGACCGCTTCAAACCGATGGTTGAACGGATCCTGGCGTGCAAACTGCCCGCAACCGGCCACAAGGTAGCAGTAGCTGGCGCCGGCCCCACCGGCCTCACCGCAGCCTTTTACCTTGCCATGCTCGGCCACGATGTGACCGTTTTTGATGAGCACAGCGAAGCGGGAGGCATGTTGCGCTTCGCCATCCCGGAGTACCGGCTGCCCAAATCAGTGCTGCGCCGCGAGCTCGATCTCATCGAAGCCGCCGGCGTGAAGATGCGCTTCAACACGCGCGTCGGCGTCGATCTTCCATTAAACGATCTCGCCGATCAGTTCGACGCCATCTTTATCGCGATTGGAACCTGGAAGGAATCCTGGCTCTATCTTGCAGGCACCGAATTGAAGGGCGTCTACCCGGCATTGCAATTCCTTGAAGCCGTCGCGCGGCATGACGAGATCATCGTGGGCACGCGGGTGGCGATCATCGGCGGCGGCAATGCGGCCATTGATTCGGCGCGCACCGTGCTGCGCATGGGCGCGCAGCCCATGATTCTCTATCGACGCGAGCGCAAAGACATGCCCGCTATCGACGAAGAGATTCAGTCCGCCGAGGAAGAAGGCGTGCGCTTCGTCTTTCTGGCAGCTCCGCACCGCATCCTGGGCGACGCCAAGGGCAATGTGAAGGCGATCGAGGTCGTCAAAACTCACCTGGGTGAGTACGACAAATCGGGACGCAGAAGGCCGATCCCCACCGACGAGGTGCAGCGCTTTGAGTGCGACAGCGTGATTCTGGCCGTGGGCGAAACCTTCGACCAGGATTTCTGCCGCGCCTCAGGGCTCGAACTGAAAGAGTCGGGAACCATCATCGTGGACCGGTACACGTTTGAAACCAGCCGGCCCAATTTCTATGCCGGCGGCGACGTGATCACCGGGGCATCGAACGTCTCCAACGCCATGGGATGCGGCAAGCAGGCGGCCATGAATATTGACGAGCGCCTCGAAGGCGAGCGCCGCTGGGAAAAGCTGTTCCCGGCATTCGAATACGGAAGCCAGGCGCCTCCGGAGCCGCGGCTCAGCCGGCGCCACGCGGCACGCCCCATACCGGCAGACAAGCGAGTTCAGTCGAAAGAGGAAGTTGTTGCCGGCCTGAGCCCGCAGGAGGCTTTGGAAGAGTGCCGCCGCTGCCTGCGCTGCGACCTGCGCAGTACGGTCACCGCACGGTGAGCGAGAGGAAAGGAGCGCCAAGTTGCCGAACAAAACCATTTCGGTCCGCATCGATGGCGAATTGATCACCGCCCAGGAGGGACAGACCATCCTGGAAGTGGCGCGCGCCAACGGCAGAGAGATTCCTTCGCTTTGTTATCTCAAAGGGCTCAGCGCGGTGGGCGCCTGCCGCGTGTGCGTCGTCGAGCTTGCTGGAACTGATCGCCTGTTGCCGGCCTGCACCACTCCCATGCAGGAGGGCATGTCGATCATCACCGATTCCGCCAAGCTCACGCTCTATCGGCGCATGGCGGTTGAACTGCTTCTGGTCGAGCGCAACCACATCTGCTCGTCGTGCGTCTCCAACGGGCACTGCGAGCTGCAGTCGCTGGCGCAGGACCTCGAAATCACGCATGTCCGCTATGCCTACAACAATCCCCGCCTCCCCATCGACATGACGCACCCGCGGTTTGTTCTCGATCACAACCGCTGCATCCTTTGCACGCGCTGCGTGCGGGTTTGCGCGGAGATCGAAGGGGCCAACGTGTGGGAGATCGGCGGTCGCGGAATTTACTCGCGGATCGTCAGCGACCTGAATGACGACTGGGGAAAGGCGCACAACTGTACCGCGTGCGGCAAATGCATTCAAGCCTGCCCCACGGGCGCGCTGGCGGAAAAAGGCTTTGCGGTGCACGAGATGGTGAAGGAAAGCGAGAAGATCAGCCGCCTGGCGACGCAGCGAGCCGTGCACGTCGATGGAGTGCATTAGAAAACGTTGACTAAACTCGAAAGCTCTGCCTGGCCCGTGAAACTTTGCGACCGAAATTGTGTTTCGCACGTCTAGAAGGCAGTGCTGGGGAGGCACATATGGCCGACTCCATTAGAAAGGCACTTTGCATCGCTCTCGCCTGGTTCCTGATTCTGATTCCAACCACACAAGCACAGCAGACGGCACCCAGTTCTACCGCGCCGGTTCCTCCGCAGATTCTCTCCGCGCATGCCGTTTTTGTCTCCAACGGCGGCGGCAGCAATTACTTTGACATGTTCACCGGTGGCCCCGACCGGGCTTACAACACCTTTTACGCCGACCTCCAGAAGGCGAATCGCTACCAGCTCGTCGACTCACCCGCGCAGGCCGATCTCATCTTCGAGATCCGCGCCGTCGCTCCGGCTGTCGGAGATGTCGACAACGTCGGATATAACCCGCAGTTGATCCTCAGCATTCTCGACCCGAAGACTTCGACGGTGCTGTGGACCACCGGCGACAATGTTCGCGCGCTCGGCACTCAGAAACATCGCGACCAGGGGTTCGATCAGTCCGTCGACGTGCTCGTGGACAAGCTCAGCCAGGTCACCGGGCAGCCGCTCACCACCGAGCAGGCGAAAGCTGTGCACAACAACTCGCGAATGCCCACCGCCGCGAAGGTGTTCATCATCGCCAGCATCGCTGCGGGCGCTGCATTCGCGGCCTGGGGCGCCTACCGGGTCACCCATCCACCGTCGCTGCCGACACTCCCGCAGCCAACCTTTCCATAAAAGCAAGGAATAGAAAGACAGGGAGTAGCCAATCGGGAATAGGGAGTAGACTGGGTTCCTACTCCCTACTGGCTACTCCCTACTCCCTGCTTTCCTTGTAGAATCGACAGGAGGGCCGGCGCGACTGCCCCCGACTGCGCCGCACATTGATGAGCGAAGAACAAACAGAGGTTTCTCCCCAGGTGCAGCGCGTTTCGCCGGCGTGGGACCGAATTGAGCGGGCACGGCATCCGCAGCGCCCGTACCCCATGGAATTGATCGAACGGATCTTTACGGATTTCAGCGAGATTCACGGAGATCGCGCCTTTGGCGACGACGAGGCCGTGGTGTGCGGCATGGCGCGGCTGGGCGCCGATGAAGTGATGGTGATCGGCAACCGCAAAGGCGGCACCACGAAAGAACGCGTGCGGCGGAACTTCGGTATGCCGCATCCCGAGGGATATCGCAAGGCGCTGCGTGCCATGAAGCTCGCGGAAAAATTCGGCCGGCCGGTCATCAGCTTTATCGATCTGCCCGGCGCGTTTCCCGGAGTGGGCGCTGAAGAACGCGGCCAGGCCGAGGCCATTGCGCGCAACCTGCGCGAGATGGCGCGGCTGCGCGTGCCTACCATTTCCGTAATCAGCGGCGAGGGCGGCTCAGGCGGAGCCCTCGCGTTGGCCGTCGCAGATCGCGTGCTGATTCTTGAAAATGCGCTCTACTTTGTCATCACTCCTGAATCCTGTGCGGCGATCATGTGGCGCGACGCGGCGCACAAGCAATTGGCCGCCGAAGCCATGCGCATCTCTGCTCCCGAGGTTGCGGCGCTGGGTTGCGTCGACGAAATTATTGCCGAACCGCCTGAAGGGATTCACAGCGACCGCGAGGCCGGCACCGGGCTGCTGGGAACGGTGCTCAAACGGCACCTGGCTGAGTTGCTGGCCACACCCGTGGAAGCTCTTGTCGCATCGCGCCAGCAGAAATTTCGCAATATCGCCCAGTTCTACGAGCAAGGCTGACTTGTCGGAATCGCGCACGCCTGCCAGGAAAGATGTCCAGGGGCAAACAAATTTGTCCAACAGACATATTATTTGTCCAGGAAGTCTGTCGGGGGTAATCTCTTTGTCCAAAATGGCCCAACGATTGCGGCCCCTGCTTGACCCGCAGCCGTAGAGACGAGCAGGGGCGTTCCGCAGCCTGTCTGTGAACCTATCCAAACCCTCCCTTCAAGGGCTTCCAGCCTATCAGCTCTCTGAGTATGAGATCGAGCCGTCAGCGCTTGGCATTCGTTGACATTTGTGATTTTAGAGCATTTTAGGAAATACCGTAGACCGCATTGCAGAGTCTGAACCAGGCCTTGGCGTTGTCCGGCGTGATCCGTTTGAGAGCCTCGCCGATGGCTTGTTCAAGAGCTTCCCGGGTTCGGGCCTGGGCGGCGCGGAGCAGTTCCTTGAGTTTTGCCCAAGCCTTCTCGATGGGATTGAAGTCCGGCGAATAGGGCGGCAGATAGAGCAGTTCCGCACCGGCTTTCTCGATGCTGGCGCGCACGGCGGCAGCCTTATGCGAACGGAGATTATCCATCACCACCACGTCGCCAGGTTGCAACGCCGGACACAGCACTTGTTGCAGGAAAGCCAGGAAGATGTCGCCGTCGGTGGCTTCTTCGATGGTCATGGCGGCGACCATACCGTTCAGGCTCATGGCCCCCAAAATGGTCATGATTTTCCAGTGACCGCCGGGCGTCGCCTCATGAATGCGCCCCCCGCCGGTCGAGCGGGCGCGCCGCCGCGTCATCGAAGTAGTGACTCCACTCTCATCCAGAAAAATCAGCCGCTCCGGCGCGATCGTGCCCATCCGCGCGGCGAATTCCGCGCGCTGCTTGCGGTTGGCTTCGCTGTCGCGTTCGCTGGCGTGGAGTGACTTTTTTTGAGCCGCAAACCCATTTTGCGCAGCAGGTACCAGATTTGCGGAATGCTCAGCCTCACCCCAGCTTGACTGCGCAGCCTGGCTTGAATCTCGGCCAGTGTCAGGTCCGGCTTGGCCTCAATCCAGACCAGAAGTTGCTGCTGCGCCTCGGCCCCGGCGTGCGGCTTGCGCCCGGCGCGATGAGCCACCCGCTCGGCCTGTCCGGTACGGTTTCGCTGCGCGGAGATCTTCTTCGCCCAACCTACACTGACCAGGAAACGCTCGGCCAACTCCCCAAGCGTCTCCTCGCCTTCGTCGTAGGCAGAAAGAAACTTACGGCGCAAATCATCCCCATAGGGTCGCCCCATATCTTCTGCATCGCGGACTGTCGCCAAATACAGTCTATACTATTTCCTAAAATGCTCTAAGGAGCGAGCGAACATCGTACATCGAAGGACAAATCCAGCTCAGCTGCGAACTCGATGACATATGCTCGATTCTCAATCAGTTGACGCGGTGACAGGTGAGCCACTCGACGCAGCTGATTCATTGAAATGGCCTTTGGCCGCCTACCCAATTCATTCAACGCCCAACGTATCGTTCGGCGCATGAATTGCTCCTTGGTTTCGGCTACGCGTTCTGCTTCGGCTACGGTTGACGGGTACCGATCTCTTCCTCGGCCAGAAAGAGCGGCCGATGCACCAACTGCCGAAAGCAAACGGCTCCGGGTGAGCCGCATCGGCCGATCAGGTCCTGCAAGTTCCTGACGTTCAATTTGCCTCACAGCCACGGATGCCGCTTGATCGAGTCGATGCCGGTCTTTAAGAGCTTTCCGTTTACCTTTCCTATGTCCCCAGTGAGGTTCAGGAAGATGGCTCTGGAGCCAGGATCTGTCGTGCTTCCGCAGCCAATAGTAGGATCCTGCATGGCGTTTGGCAAACTCATATCGCGACGCGCCCGGGCGATCGCGTAGAAATGACTGAAGGGCATTGCGGTGCTTTTCCCCTTGCCTGACAGCGGTTGCCTCGCGATGGGCGTCGCTAAGTTCAGGCCGATCAAGTTCGATGAGAAGAAGCGACCACTCTGAGACATTGTGTAGCTCTTTAATCCTGCGTTTCGGGACTCCATGCCCTAGGGCCTCTCGAATAGCAGCGATGCGTGTGGCACCGAGCCGCCTGGATGCGATTCCCGATAGGGGCAGGTGAATGTGATGATGCCGAAGATCGGCTGCCAGCCCGCAGAAACTTAAACCCAGGCGTTCCGCCGCGACTGTGAGTTTCCCGTTTGCGGCATCGAGTGCGGATTCTAAAGCTTCTTTTTCGATTCGCTTTCGGATTAAGTTGAAGGTTCTCCTGTAACCTAAGGGCAAACGATCCATCTGCGGTTCAAGTTTGGTTGCCTCTGGATTCCATAGCGAGCGGATGTCATCCGTCACGAGTCGTGCGAGCAGCAGCGTGCGCAGGACAGATGGGATACGCCGGCCTTCGAGCACGCCGCGAGACAGAGTCCGACCCGCCCAGTGATCACGAGAGTTGCGCCAGTGCCCGACGCCTAAGTGACTGAGAACGGGTTCGCTAAAGCGCTCGAGGAAGGCTTCAGAGATTGCATCCTGACTTAGACCGCCATGCGGAGCCGCAAAGCCGCCACGCCTTAACGCCGTGAGAAGGTTGGCTGCAATGTGTGCTTTGGGCATTAAGGTTGGATTTTCGAGGATCGTTGCGACTTGCCGCGACAACCATAGCCAGTTCTCTTCCGATTTGGCGTCGAAATCCGCCTCTATTACTTGAGGTGTGCGCGGGTCACCGCAGCCGCAACGGCCAGCCATCTGCCATCTGCCAACTGCCTGACGGGAATATTGACCGCACAAACAATTGGAATGTAGAGGGCGGGCGTGTACGGCACACATGGTCACGAATTGCGGTTGGTGCTGCCGATACAAAATGGGAAACCCGATTGCCTTGAGGTCATCTGCGATGCAGTCCGGGCAGAATCTTCCCGTATGCTTAAAATCTTTAGATGCCGTCGCAGGGATTCCCAACGTAGCAGAGGGGTTTCCACTCGTACCGGAGACGATGGTTCTGAGAACAACTGCCGCATGTTCGGGGTGAGCGAAATGCACCATCAATGGTACTAGTGTGTGGCCTTTGGCAATTAATTCCGGTGCGCCCTCCCAGGGATGGCCCGGCGGCAAGATTGATGCGAGTTGATGCAGGTCAGGGGGGATTACGGAACTGGGCGAGGCGAAGTACAGCCCGAACAATTCGAGGAGTCGAAGCCTACGGGCGGCGCTGCGCTCCAGATATCGAGCAACAACCGAAGCGAGCGTCTCCCCACGTTGTGCAACAGGGAATCCAGGCAAATTCATATTCTATTGACCTATTGAGGTTTGGATATCGCTACAGAAGAGAAACTTCTGCTCGTTGCTGGAAGGCGCAGACTGGACCACGGCCCATGGAAAAGCATGGATAGTCCAACCTCTGCCCTGGGAGCACCGGTCCAACTCTATCGGGGGGTAAGGCAGGGAATTCCGACTCCGCTTGCTCGGAAGTTGGTCAAAGTCCAATCCCGCTCCGTGCGCAGCTTGTCCCCTACGATCAGCAACTTGCCGAGTAATTGGTGCAGCAGACGGAAAGGGAATGAACTTCGGAGAGTACATGTTGCCGGGAATCAGGCAAAGCCAGTTCCGCTATGTTTATTCCCGCTGGCAGTTGAAGTGGCATAGCAGGCCCGCGTCTGCCTCTTCGGCACCGAAGTGCAGCAGCGGTGAGGTCACTCGCTCGGTCCGCCTTTGTCGCTAAGAGTGATGCTTCCGGCTTTCATGTCGAGCTTTTTTAAGTCAGGCGATGGCATCGATTCCGTGGACCAACGCAAGTGTGAGTAGTTTTGCCGCTGGGCCGCTCGGAATCTTCTCGCCTCGCTCCCATTTGCTGACAACGCCGACCGTGACGTTCAAATGCGCTGCGAAAACCGCCTGGCTGAAGTCAACCTTGGTACGGATGCGACGGATGGCCGCAGGGCTCAGCTTTTTGACCGGAGTGAGGCAGCTACGGTCAAAACTCTTCATCGTCTTTTTGTCGATCAGACCAAGGCGGTAAAGATCACTGGCGTTTTGGTGCGCTTCTGCAAGGGCTCTGCTTGGGTAGGTCTTTGCCATTTTGTCCTCCTTCTATCGTGGTTGACGGAATTCTTGTAGGGTCCCGTCGCTTACTGCGATGCTGATTTCGTCATTACTGAATCTCAGGTAACGTTTAGCAAGACTCCTGTAGACTTTGAGTTCTCTGGGGCCAATATTTTCCATATCCTTCTTTTCCCATCCGAACATCAAGATTGCACGGCATCCAACTCTCAGTGCAACGAGCGCCCGGCCGCCCCCGCTGGCGCCTTCTCCCTGCCTGGCGATCCGGAACTTGTACAGCCCCCCACCGAGATCTGCATTTGGTGGAGAAAGTACAGTCTCCCAAAGAGCTGCCTCCGTAACGTGCATTCGACGAGCGAACCGGACAAAGCCTTTAAGCGCGAAGACTCGGATCTGCGGAAACGGAGTCTTCGAAATTGTCTTTACTATAGCACTAGGAACCATATCTACAAAACCTCCTGAATAGTGGGGCTGTGACAGACAAATAAGTTGAAGTGAAAGATTCCGCGTCTATGAATACGGAGTCTGGAGAAGTCAAGCAGATACCTATCGTGCATTTCTAAACAGAGCGGAAAAGACAGGGATGAACGGATACGACGGATTCTTGAGAATCTCAACCAATTGTGGCGGGGCAGCAGAAACCGCCATAAGTACTGTAAAATCTTTCGATTGGCGACCGTTGCGAAGTCGTCCGGCCTAACACTCAAGGCGCGAGCCGAGAACGAGCGTCAAAGGTCAAACCCAACTCGGCCGCCACCTCGATGAGGTACTTGAGGTGTTTTTTAAGGTGGTTAGTCGACAGGCACACAAATGGACGCAGTCGTTTGATCGAAATGGCGAAATGTTGTTCAGCGCACTTTTGCAATGCCCAACGTATCATCCTGCGCATGAATTGCTCTTTGGTTTCGGATAAGCGCTCGGCTTCGGCTACGGCTGACGGGTAGCGGGCTCTTCCCTTGTGTGAAATCGCCGCCGACGCGCCGGCAGCGAAAAGTAAACGACTCCGCGTGAGCCGCATCGGCCGATCAGGTCTTGCAAGTTCCTGACGTGCCGCTAGCTGTACAGCCATGGATGCTGCTTGATCGAGTGGATGCCAGTCTTTATGCGGCCCTCGCTTCCCACTCGCATACCTGACGCGGGACTCAGGAAGGTTGGCAAAGAGCCAGTCATGGTCGTATTTCTGTAGCCAGTCGTAGGATGCGGCATAGCGTTTAGCAAACGCCCGTCGCGACTCGCCCGGCATATCGCGTAGGAATGACAGAAGGGCATCGCGGTGCTTTTCCCCTTGCCTTACAGCGGTTGCCTCGCGATGGACGTCGCTAAGTTCATGCTGATCAAGCTCGATGAGTAGAAGCGACCACTCTGAGACATTGTGTAGCTGCTCAATTCTGCTTTTCGGGACTCCATGCCCAAGGGCCTCTCGAATAGCAGCGATGCGTGTGGCACCAAGCCGCCTGGATGCGATTGCCGACAGGGGCAGGTGAATGTGATGATGCCGAAGATCGGCTGCCAGCACGGCCGAATTCACACCGAGGCGGTCCGCTGCGACCGTCAGCTTCACTTTTGCGGCATCGAGTGCTGATTCTATAGCGTTTTTCTCGATTCGTTCTCGGTTTAAGTTGAAGTTCCTCGCGTAACCTAAGGGCAAACAATCTCTCTGCGGTTCAGGTTTGGTTGCCTCTGAATTCCATAGCGAGCGGATGTCATCCGTCACGAGTCGTGCGAGCAGCAGCATGCGCAAGGGGGATGGAATACGCTCGCCTTCAATCACGCTGCGAGGCAGCATCATCCCTGGGCTCAAGCTGGGGGTCTCGCACCACCTTGCAAGGCCTAGTTGCCTGAGAAACCGTTCGGTGAACCGGTCGAGCAAGGATTTGGTCAATACATCATGATCAAGACCGTTTTTCTTCTCACTCGCAAAGCCGCCACGCCTTAACGCCACGAGAAGATTTGCCGCAATGTGTACTTTCGGAGTAAAGTCTGGCTCGGCGAGAATTGTCGCGACTTGTCGCGACAACCATAGCCAATTCTCTTCCGTCGTGACATCGAGACCCGCTTCCAATACTGGAGGTGTGCGCGATTCGCTGCACCCGCAGCGGCCAGCCATTTGCCATCGACCAATTGCCTTACGGGAGCTCTGGGTACATAGACAATTGAAATGCAGAGGTCGGGTATGCACGGCACACATGGTCACGAATGCAGGCTGGTGCTGACGATAGAAAATGGGAAATCCAAATATCTCGATGTCATGCGCGATGCAGCCAGGGCAGAATTTTTTCGCATGCCGAATATCTCTCGATAGCGCAGTAGAGATTCCCAACGATGCAGAAGGGTGCCCATTGTTGCCAGAGATGATGGTTTTTAGGACAGCCGCCGCACGTTCGGGGTGGGCGAAATGCAAAAGCAACGGTACGAGCGTGTTGCCTTTGGCAATAACTTCAGGTGCACCCTCCCATGGATGGCCTGGCGGCATGATTGATGTGAATTGGCGCAGGTCAGCGGGGATTACCGAACCGGGCGACCACTCGACGTCCAGTCCGAGCAATTCCAGAAGGCGGATCCCCGAGGCGGCGCTTCGCTCCAGATGACGCGCAACAACCGAAGCGAGCGTCTCCCCGGGTTTGGCGACAGGAAATCCAGGCAGCTTCATGGGCGGTCTAAGAAAGAGACAATATCGCTGATGGAGTCGGCAGTAACAAGTTTCTCGATCTGCCCCCCGTCAGCGTTGAAGGCGGCGCGGATGTTTGCCGGGCGCGCCGGCCAGATTTCGACGGGCGTCCAGTGTTCAGACTTTCGGTGGATGGCTGCGTCTCAGCTGCGACCGAGTTTTCCGCGTCGCTAGGACGTTGATCGGCACCAACGTCGTCATCGCTTCGATCACCCGACGGGTAGGTGTTCTGGTACAGATCGTCGAATCTGTCCATTAGCTGTGGGTCTCCTGACTTAAGAATCCGGATCGCAGAATGTAGCGGCGTCATTCGCTCTTGATATACCTTCCGAATAAGTTCGGCGTCGACTGTTTCGGCGCCATCCTCTTCCATCGCTGCAAGTTGCGCAGTAGCAAAGACGGAGAGCATGATTCCGCTAATGCCCTGGCTGACGTCATAAAGAGCGTCGGCAATCTCGTCGGAAAACTCAACAGGTTTGCGGACCCACTGATAATTCCAGGCTGCATCGCAGAGCAGCTTCCACGCTCCGTCCTTGGATGACAACGGACGCTCTAGATCGAAGTAGCCGCCTTCGCACAGGCGTCGCGCCGAACTCATGGTTCCCTCCAGCAGTCTAAGTGCCTTATACGTGCCAACCAAGACTATGGGAACACCCAGTTCGTCTCTTAAATTGACAAGAAGCGCGATGATCTTTTTCGCCCCAACTCCCATCAACGAAAGATTCTGGAATTCGTCGAGCACGAGCAGCCCAACGTGATGGTCAGTGATGATCTTGCGGATTTGTTTCAGGTACTGGCTACGGTCAGCCCTCACTTTGGTAAAGACACCACTGTAAAGATTCGTGCCAAGGACACTGTCGGTGTGATCGCCAAAAGTCGTGCAGAAAGTACCGAGTGTGCAGTGCTCTGGTAGGTTGCGCCTTAGCCATAGGATTTGCTTCTCTGGGAATTTTTACGCTTAAATTTCTTGTGACAGCAAACCTGATGACCCGGATAGGCAAGTATCCGGTCCATCAGTGTCGACTTTCCCATCCCAGAATGCCCTGCCACGAAGGATATCGTTGAACGATAAGGCGAATTGGTAGGTCTTCCATATAGGATCGCCTGGCCCTCTGGCGTCATGGGATTGCGAGCCGAGTAACTATCAAACATTTGGGAACTAATGCTGATGAGGGCCCGGCGGTGAACAGGTAGAACTGGAATGAAGAAGCGTCGTAATCGATTGACTCGGAAGCGCCTGATCGAGGTGGACAATTTGCGCTCTTTCGGGTCGAAATTCGCCTGTAACCCGAGGGCAAGAAATGCATCATCGTCCGTCTCAGGTGGAAGATGCAGATGAGCTAGTAACGGATTATTGTCGATTTCTGATACACCGATGGTACGGTAAACGGGGGCGGCTTTAGCTGCTGCTGGTCGCATCTATCTTGCTCCAAAGCTGTTTGAACTTGTCGGCGCTACTAGGCTTAACTGGTTTATCTGAAGTACTTGCGATTGACGGCTTGCCGGCGGTCTCCGGCGACTGTGGGAGAGCGCCGTTGAGCCCGGCGGTGCGCTCGTTTGCCTGTTCTTGGGCGCGATTCTCGAGGATATTGGCCTTGGCTGCACTGGTCTTAACAGGGGTTCCTTTCTTCTCCGTAAGGGCGTTCTTAATTGTCTGGCGTACGAATGGTAAGCGCGTGCGGCGCTTTCCGTGAGCGTTAAAGCCCGCCTGTCCGGTCAGCGCGGCTTGCCAGGCACGGTAGTTATCGGCCTCGGAGAACGAGACCTTGAGGCGGTGAATCTCAGGGTCGATGTTGTAGGCTACTGCCCATTTGTTGTGTTCCCGGTCATGAAAATAGACTTCGGACGCGAGTATCGGATTGTAGGCGACATTCAGTTTTACCTCGTCATCGATGGCCGCGACGAGGTACCCGAGTTCGCGCAACCGATCGCAATTGAAGACTTCCCCTTTGACGTGAATACCGTGAGGCTTCACGGTGCCCGTCTCCCTTGTAAGGAGATGTTCGTAGACGAAGTTGGAGCCCATTTCACGAGTGAATCCTGGGCGATGTGTTAGGCCCCATTTGTAGAAACCAATGCGGCTCGCAACCTTAGCACCCTCCCCTAGCGCGTCCGGCGGAATCCGCCTTGCTTCAACAGGCTCCCGATTGATGTCCATGATGATCTCAACCAAGATTCGTTCGAATTCAAATATGTCCAGGGCAGCTTCCTTCTTACCATCCGGGTCGCGGCGCTTGCGAATTTTGGCATAACGCCCAGGCAGATCGAAGCGGCTAGGCTGCGGCCTCTTGATCTCGGCGTGCTTACCTTCAACGGTCCCCTTGGCTGGCGCATCCATCGGGGGAGGTGTTTCGACCCGGATACCGGAGGCAGGAAACTCCTGACCCATGTTTGATACCAATTCAGCACGGTCGGCCCGCAGCGCATTGGGCAATTCGCGGCACGGCCAGTCCTTGGCTTCGTACGGCAAGCCCAACCGTTCGAACACCGACCCTTTGTCGCTGAAGCAGTTGTATAGAGCTATGGCGGCTATAGCCCAGCTGGGATTCTCCAGGGTGACAGCGTAACCGACGATGGCATCGGAGAAGATATCCACAATCAGATAGACAGTCGGCCTGCCGACTAACTTTCCCTTTGTAAGCCGGGACACCAGCTGAATCTGAAAATGCGTGGCATCTATTTCAAAGAATCCCGGACCGAATGCGTGGTCGGTAGCTCTGCCCCGTTGGCCCTGAGGCAATTCGGAGTCGCGCTTGAATGCACCACTCTTCAACTGGCGAAAGCGATACCTGGTTTGCGGCCAAGTCGGTGCGCGGTACTTTTCGATCAGGTCGCGATCCAGAAAGTATCCTTTTTCGTCTGGCGAAAAAGCCTCCTCGGGTACGCCATACATCTCGATAAGCATGTCATAGTACGCATCAGACCATTTCTTCTGCTGCTTGACGATGTACAAGTTCCAGGCATCTTTGATCTTGACCATGACCTCGGGGGCTGGCACGTCTGAGGCGACCTCTGGAACCCTCCCCCTGACTCCACGCTTTCTCCCACTCGTCTGCGGCTTCACCGACTGGTCTGGATCTCTCTCGAGAAAGACACGCACCACCGCGGCCGGATTTCGGCCGGATCTTAGCCATTCACATATCCAACGCTTGACCGTTTTGGCATGTCTCCCGTTGGATTCGGCGATCTTCGCAATGGCTTTCACCAACCTCTTCGGATTGTGCAGTACAGATGGGTCTTGCGCGAGAGTTCCTGTGACCTTCAATACTTTCTTGTAGCGTTCGGCCGCACCTTCCGGCAGATCGTGTGCCATCGAGGAGAGATTCAGGTAGGGATCAGCGGTTTTTTCCAGAGCGCCGGATCTGATGTGATCGAGCCAGTCTCGGTAGTTGACAGCGAACGGTGCGGCGTTGGCTCCTTCGCCGACGGGTATAAGTATGACGTGCTCCGAACCGACCGTATCGATCACCCGCACCGGTCCGCCGATCTTCGGCAAAGGTACACGCGGTTCGAAGACATCATGGATGGTAAACATGGCTCCTCCTTATAGAGCAAGAACGACAGGAGCACGGTGACCGAGCACCGCAGCATCGATGTCGATACGGCTAGCATGCTTCCAGACAGCAGTGCCCATAAGGGCATGGCCAGTCTGCACGTCGACACCAAGGTCGCGACTCGTTTTCTCCAGAATTTCGTAGAAACAAAGGTCTGGTGCGTGGTTTGCCTCAAACTGTTGGCTGAAAAGGGTCGGATCAATCCCAGATTTACATGCCCGGTCATCATTGAGTGCCATCTCAAAGAACTGGAGGTTCTCCGCGCGCAAATTCGGCATGTTTTTTTCGGTGATGAGGATCCAGCAGATTCCGCGGCGGTTCCAGTAGAGGCGCTCGATGAGCAGCTTTTCCAGCGCTTGACGAGTCAGATTCTTGGTGAGCACGACGCTGACGGCGATTAGTTCCATCCCATCGGAATGCTTCTTTGTGAGAAGGAGGTCAGTGGTAATAACGGCCGGTGTTCCGGTGCCCGGGTACTTCGGGTGCTTAATCCCGAGCTTGCAGGCAATTGATTGCGTCTCGCCCCAAGGCAGGAGTGCAAATCGCTCTCGAATGTCAAGAATGGATGGGCTGTACTCGGCTAACAGGTGTACCTTATATTCCTGTTGCGAGAAGTAATGGTGAATTCGACCGGTGACCCAGCTCTTGACGGTACTGGATAACCCCCTGGAAGGAACGTCTCGGACGAACTTGAAAGGCTTGTACGCCACGCCCTCTCCCTGCCCAAAGCCAGCCCTGATCAAGCTTTCGACGTTTATCGGCGTAGGTCTACGTGCCTTCATTCCAGCCATAAGCCTTTAAGATTGTTCCTCCTCCAGTGTGAAGATTCTTGACTTTGGTCCCTTTTCGATGTAACCTGATTGACGTTAGGTTCTGTTACAGTGTAACTTGATTTACGTAACTATGCAATACAATGGCGAGAGCAAAACCAGTGGCGGCACAAACCGAAGTAACCCGACGCGTGCGAAATCTCCGAGTCGCGCTGAAGCTGAACCAGGAAGAGTTCGCCGCCAAGATGGGGGTCGGGCGTATTGCAGCCTTGTATTGGGAGAGTGGGCGCTCTAAGCCTTCTGCTGAGGTTTATGTCCGGATGGCGAAAGTTGCGAGGGAAGTAGATCTGGAGAGTGCCATTTGGTTTTGGGAGCAAATTGGCGTTGACCGGGACGCGCTTAACGATCTGCTTCCTGAATTCAAGAAATCCTATGATGAAGCTGAACAGCGTGTTCAAGTCGCGTCACAAGAATCCGCGAAGGGTATTGTCAACATTCCCATCCTCCGCGGTGTCGGATCTGCGAAGGAGCCGTTGCTTGCAAGGCCAGAGCAAATCGAAGGGTGGGTCCCGTTACCTGCGGTACTCATCCCGAATCCATCGAAGACAAGTTGCATGCGTGCCCCAAAGGGCATGGGAGTGCTCTTCGGAGGTGACCTCGTTATCCTGGATGTCACACCACTGCCCCTCGAAAAACTCTGGGGGACGATCGTAATCGCGACTCGTCATAGCACTGGAATCGCGTATGCCGGTTTTCTACAGGAGTCCGATTGGGATAACCGGCAAATTCCTGCCCTCACCCAACTTCGAATGAGCGAAGATTCCAAGTACCTTGCGCAAATCCCTTATATGACTAATCTTGCCTCCGATCGGACGAAGGAGGATAACCGAACAGCCAACGACGCTCTGCAATTACCAGGAATAACCAACGACGCTCTGCAATTACCAGGAATTCTGTTAAGCATGACGCCGAGTTCAGACTGGGATTTGTTAGGACATGCGATTTGCTGGATCAGTTACAAGGACCAGGGCTGGCTTAGCCGCCTTTAAGCGAAGCTCCGATCTCATTCAAGTCCTGGCTACGGGTGGGTTCGAGTAGGTGTGACAGAGGCTCAACTCGAAAAATTGAGAGGCGAAAACTGGGATCAATTCCGCAAGCAACCCAGCATTTCGAGGCGGAGAAGCTGGCCATCCCCCTTATAGAAAAAACTGAGCTCCACGATCCGCAAACCCCTGACGTCGTCCTGGGTGAGTGGCAACATGGCGGAATCGCTCTCTCTTCGCGCCACATAGGTCCACATCCAGCTTCAAGGTGGTGGTCTCGTATCGTTTCCTCTCGGATCGGCTCGCCGAAGATCGCGCCCTTCGCGATCTTGGCCCGCAGGAGACGAATCGGTAATAACCCGCGCGTCGGCCGGGGCCTGAGGGATAGAAAACTCCAGGAAGTTCTATCGCAACCTGCGCGAGAGCCTGTTTTTCACAGACAAGGTTGCTTTGTGTATCTGTGCAGCGTGTGAGAAGCTTACAGGCGGTTCGATCTCTCGTACTGTCTGGCGGCACCGTGAAGTGAAAATGGATTCCACCTCGCTGCCAGCAGATCCATATAACGATTCGGAGGGTGAGGGAAGAATCAGCCATTTCGGAGCTAAGATTTAACAGGCGAGGTATGTGAGCACTGGAAGAATATATTGTCTCTTGGGGCAAGATTGGACAAAATGTTTTGTCTCTACACCGTCATAAATGGCCAAAAACAATTGTCCCTTATCAAAGACCAAACGATTGCAATGACGGAACAGCAAACGAACCCGCGAGGCAATCCATGCGCGCCGCATCTCCCCTTGGCGGATGATCACGGGCCAGCCCGGAGGTGCGCATGAGCACACCCGGTTACGCAGGCTCCCGTTTGCGCGCCTACATGCAGTTCCTCGCCGCATTCCTTTACTTCTTTCTGGCGAAATCCATTGCAGCCCATGGAGCGCAAGGCCTGGTCCGCGATGCGTGGCAACCACTCGTCGGGCAAGCCATGCTGGTGTTTCTGCTTGTCGTTGGTTATGCGGGCATGGGCCTCTGGCTCGACAGCCAGGTTGATCCCATCGGCGCCCAGGGATTTCCATGGCGCCGGGGCTGGCAACGCGAAGCAGGAATGGGATTGGCGACCGGCTGGGCCATCGCGCTGGTATGCGTAGTGCCCATGATGGTTTTCGGCGGCATCGCAATCGCATTCTCGACGACCCGCTCGGACTGGGGTTGGCTGGTCGCAGATGTGGCATTTTTTGCTCTCGCCACTTTGGCTGAAGAGGTGGCATTTCGCGGCTATGCGTTCCAGCGCTTCATCGAGGCGGTGGGACCAGCTGGCGCAACGCTGGGTTTTGCCTTCATCTACGCCATCGTGCAGGCAATCACGCCGGGCGCCAGCCACGCCAGCTTCGCTGTGGCCCTGGCCTTCAGCTTTCTGCTCTCCGTCGCCTATTTGCGGACACGCGCCCTGTGGCTGAGCTGGGGCCTGAACTTCGGCTGGAAGGCCAGCCGCGCCCTGATCTTCGGGCTTGCGGTAAGCGGTGTCAGCAGCCATTCGCCCGTGGTGCAGGGCGAACCCATGGGATCCTTCTGGCTCACCGGCGACGGCTTCGGCCTCGACGGCAGCTGGCTTGCCTGCATTGTTCTTCTGGCGGCTCTACCCTTCCTGTTCCGCATCACGCGCGAGTTGAACTACCAGCACAACGCTCCGGTGATTGTGCCGGCGGGCATTCCGGTCGATCTGGATGCGGCAGCCCGCGCACAGCATGAGGCCGCCATGGGGCAGGCTGCCCCCGCCGCTCCTTCCCTGGTGCAGATTCAGGCTCCAGAACCCCAGCCGGAAAAAACGGAGCAGGGAACCCAGAACACAAATTAGCTCGCATTTCTCTAAGGTCACCGAGAATCGTAGCGCCGGTCTCCAGACCGGCTGTCCTGAGGGCCTCCCGGCCCTCAGAGGCCTGGACCTGGATTTCCGGGTAATGCCCCGTCTGTGAGAAACGCAAATTAGCCGCCGTTCAGGCATCTCAGGGGTCGATTTGCCTTTCTGAGTGAATGGAGCTAACGTTTGCGTAACGGTGTTCGCAGGCGTGGGAGGCTCCCATGAAGCTGCATTTTCCGCTCCAAAGATCAGGTCAAATTCATCGCTCAAATCGAAAAGCCAAGCGGCCGGTCAGGACGCTGTGCGCATCGGCGGGGTTCGTGCTGGCGGCCATGCTGGCGGGTGGAACCCTGGCTGCGCAGGTCATCACCATCGATACCAACGGCAAGGGCGGAGTGGCCTCGAACGGGCCGGTCGAACACCAATACCAGCAGATCGTGCCGACGCATGTGGATTTGCCCAAGCAGGAGCTCGATCCAAAGACGCGGCTGATGCTCATCCGGGCACTGATGTCGGAGCAGGGATTTGCCATGCGTCCGTTCCCGCGCGGCCACAAGGGCCTGATGCTGGCGGCCAACGGCAAGCTCGAGCCGGCCGGTGAAAGCTATCTGAACATGGTGGTGGACCAGGGACTTTCCGCCAAGCCCGGCCAGCGCGTGGTAATCACAAATCTCAGGGTCGACAAATCGAAAATCATCTTTGATCTCGATGGCGGACCCGATGCGAAGCACCGCTTCCTCCGCCACGTCCAGATCGGTATGGGTGGGCCCATGGACGACCCCGACATGGATCCCACGATGCTCGATCAATCCGGCGATCCGGCGGGTGCGCGCGTCACTCTCGCCTTTGCTGATTATGTTCCCGAGGTGACTCCGGAGCAGGTGAAAGCACTGCTCTCCCCGCTGATCTCTTTCGACGTCAAAACGCCGGTCCAGGCGTTCACCGATACGCTACCCGCGCCCCTGAAAGAGGCCATTCTCAACCACAAGGTGTGGGTGGGAATGAGCACAGACATGGTGCTCTTCGCCAAAGGGCGGCCGCGCGTCAAATCGCGCGAGATGGAAGGGCAGATGCCGGTCGAGATTTGGCTTTACGGCACTCCCCCCGAGGAAGTGACGTTTGTGCGCATCAATGGCAACCGCGTCATCAAGGTCGAGATCGCCAAGCCGGGCGAGCCCATGGAGGTCTACGACAAGGATGTGGTGACACCCATCATGATGGCCAGCGGCTCGCCGCAGATAGCCTCCGACGCGAATGCGCGCGTGGTTCATGAGGGCGACGTGCAGGTCGATCCCGACAAACAAGCGCCCGCCACGCCGCCGAGCCTGCGCAACCCCGGCGAACAATTGCCGACCGATTCGCAAAGCACCGGCGTCATGCGCCCGGTGCAGTTCCCCAAGTCGCATCCTGACGATACTCCGGGCGCCAATCCCGACGAGCAGCAGGGCGGCCCGCCGGCGAACAGCCAGCCTGCGAGTCCGAACAACGGCGCGTCTGCGCCACCGGCTTCGCAGCCGGCGAGTGGGCAACCTTCGCAGCCGCAAACTCCGCCAGCCAGCGGATCGCAGCCGCAGTCGAACCCGAACCAGCTTGTGTCGCAAAGCTCCCGTTCGCAGCAGTAGCGGGTTGCGGGTCAAATTGGATGTGCATTGAAAGGGCACGACTTCACAGCCTGCGGAAAAACTCTTCTGAAGACGCGTGAAGTGGCAGGGCACGACTTCAGTCGTGCCGTATGGTGTCCATAATCAGGCCGGGCCTCAGCCCCTGAGGGATGGTTTAGACAAACTGACATAACTTCCCGAACTGACCAACCTCCCGTCCTCATATAAACTGGAGAGAGCGAGTCGCGCTTTCGGCGCGCAGATGCGGATGCATTAAGACTCCGTATGCGTTGGCGAATGGGCAGTGACCGCGCCGTTGAAGCCGCGCTTACCCCACCCAGGCTGAGCTTGGACGGGCCCCCGTAAGAGGAAGCGTGCGAGCAGAAACACTTCAGAAGGAGAAACACCCGACAGATGGCGAAAATTGCAAAGACCGGCGATCGCAAGAAGATTATGGACACAACGAAATCGACCGACTGCCCCAAGTGTGGCAAGCCGACGCGCATCGTCAAGCGCGTGAAAGACCGCGAACGTATCATCCCAGGCGGAGTCTATATCTCCTGCTCTGTCTGCGACTTCTACGAGAAACTCTAGGCAGAGATTGAAATCACAAAACACAGCGAGGCTCAGAGGTTTTCGGGCCTCTTCCTTCATTTCAGTCTGGGCTTTCCGGAGTGGGCATCTTCCCGGCTACGACCGTAGCGCCACGGCCATCTCCTTGAGAATTGCCTCGGCTGCCTCGGCGGGATCTGCTGCCTGGGCAATCGGGCGACCGACGACGAGGTAGCTCGCACCGGCTTTCAACGCATCAGCAGGAGTGGCTGCGCGTTTCTGATCGCCGGCCTTTGCTCCGGCGGGCCGAATGCCGGGGACCACCAGCACTCCTTCAGGACCGGTGAGAGCGCGAAGGGCAGCAACCTCCTGCGGTGCGCACACAAAACCGCGAAACCCCGCCTTCAAAGCCATCTTCGCCAGCAACTCGACCTGTTTTTCCGGCGTGCGCCCCACGCCGGCAGCCTTCATTTGCGCCGCGTCCATGCTGGTCAGTACGGTCACCGCCAGCAACTCCGGTGGATTGGCCACGCCATCCAGCGTCGCGCGCGCCGCAGCCAGCATGGCCGGGCCTCCCGCAGCATGCACGTTGATCATGCGTGCGCCCAGCCCCGCCGCCGAGCGCACGGCTCCCGCAACGGTGTTGGGAATGTCATGGAATTTCAAGTCAAGAAACACCGAGTGCCCGCGCGCAGCAAGCTTTTCGACCACGGCGGGTCCGGCAGCGGTGAATAGTTCCAGTCCTACCTTGAACCAGCGGCAAACGCCCTCCAGCCGCTTGGCCATTTCGGCCGCGGCCGCAGCGCTCGGCACATCGAGAGCAACGATCAGCCGCTTGCGCGCCTCCTCCTTCTTATCCGGCGCAGGAGTGCGGGCGGAAACAAATCTTGGATTCAGCCGTTCAGCGATGGGCATATCTGCATCGTAACCCGGCTTAGCCAGATCGCGCAGGGGCTTCTACAACTGGCTGCATAGATGGCTTTGTGTCAGGGCACGACTTTACAGGCTGCGGAAAAGCTTATGACGGAGGGAGGCGGGGGTTTCAACCCCCGCGCAACACCCTCAAAATCAGCGTGGCCTTTAGGCCCGGATGCAAAGGCTTCTTCCGATTCACCCTCTGTTCTCCATTTTTCCGCAGCCTCTTCAGTCGTGCCGCAAAGGGCCCATAAAACCTGGGGCGTTACAGGCTGCGGAAAAACTCTCGCGAAGCGCCACCAAGTGTCAGGGCACGACTTTAGTCGGGCCCAAAAAAATTCGCAAAATCAACGCGGGCTTTAGCCCCTGAGGGCTGCATCCCGCCAGTCCGATCCAACAACCGGCGTTTTTCCGCAGCCACGGGAGACCGACGCTACACCTGCGCCGAATGGGGTGTGTCCTCCGGGCGATACGATAAAAGAAGGAGGAAACTGAGATTGCAAGCGGGATGGTTCGCGAAGTGCGGCGCGGCCTGCGCGATGGCCTTGCTGTTCACGGCAAGCTGGGCCTCGGCCGAGGTCGTGCATACCAATCCGATGAACAACGACCCGCAGGTCCGCGCGGCTTACGCCAGCTTTTACAATCTCGATTTTTCCGACGCCGTCGACCGTTTCCAGGCATTCCATCAACAGCATCCTAGAAACGCGCAGGCCACCGCGTACCTTCTCGACGCGCTGATCTTCCAGGAGCTTTACCGGCTCGATTTGCTCGACACCACGTTCTACGCCAACGACGGATTTCTCAGCGGCCGGCACGCCACCGAGGAGGATCCCGCCAAGCGCAACCAGATCTTCGCGCTCGCCGACGAAGCGGTGCGCGAAGCCGACTGGGAGTTGAGCAAGAATCCCAATGATGTGAATGCGCTGTTTGCCCGCGCCTGGGTGCGCGCCCTGCGATGCACCTACGTGGCCATGGTCGAGCGGGCATTTGGCCAGGGATTTCACCTGGCCAACAAGGCCAAGGACGACGCTCAGCGCGCGCTCGCAATCGATCCCGACTACGTGGACGCAAAGCTCGTGACAGGAGTTTATGAGTATGTGGTGGGCGCGCTGCCCTGGCCCTTCAAGCTGATGATCGGCTTCGCCGGAATCACTGGATCCAAATCCACGGGGCTGGCCATGCTGTGGGACGCGGGGAATCATGGCGTCATAACCAGCATGGAGGCGCGCACGGCGATCGCGCTTTTCCTGCGCCGTGAAGGCAAGTACAAAGAAGCGATCAAGGTGGTGAGGCAGCTTGAGAGCCAATACCCACACGATTTTCTCTTCTGCATTGAAGAGGCGAATCTGCGCAAAGATGACGGCCAGGGGATGGCCGCAGTCGACGCGTACCAGCAAGTTTTGGCGGAAGCGGCCAGGCCCGGCTACTTCGCTTCGGCCAAGCCCGAGCTGGCCTATTTCGGGCTGGGCGACGCGCTTCGCGGCCAGCGCCACTTTGACGAGGCCGCCCAGGCGTACGAGCACGCCGCCGGAACGCCCGACGTAGGCGCGGAACTGAAGATCCGTTCGCTGCTGGCTGCCGGCCAATGTCACGATCTGTCGGCGCAGAGAAAACAGGCCGTGCGCGATTACCAGTCTGCCATCGACGCCGGCCCCACGACTTCAAGAGCCGATCAGGCAAGGAAATACCTGCGCAGCCCTTATAAAGGCAACTGAGCCGGTCGGCCGCGCCGCAAGAAACTGGAACCGCAACCGAGACCGGAACCGTAGCGGGCGGCATTTCGTATCATGCCATGGTGGCTTGATCCTCATCGCAATTCCTGAGTCACCGTAAACCGGAGCGGCTACACTCAAGTCGACGCGACCCCCAGGGAGCGGCGACCTTGCGCGGTACCCAAAAGAGCCGCAACAACTCAGGAATTGCCAGAGGAGGAACGGCGATGGCCATGTTCTGCCAGCATTGTGGAAACGCCTTGCACGTGAGCTCGCGCTTTTGCACCAGGTGCGGCGCGCCTGTAACCGTCGCGCAGCCGATTCCTGGCCGGCCCCTCATCCGGCCTCGCGCTGGCCGCATGATCGGCGGTGTTTGCCTCGCGCTCGCTCAAGCCAATGGCTGGGACGTCGTCGTCGTGCGCATTCTCGCCGTGGTCGGCTTCCTCATTTCGAGCGGCCTCGTCGGCATCGCATACCTGGCTGCATGGGTCGGCATTCCTGAAGAGACGCCGCCCCTGCCCGGGGCGTATCCTCCAACTGTATGAGTGGGAATTATGTTTCTGATGGCGCCCGGTTGAGTTTTAGTGATCTGGGCGCAGGCCTTCCTCTGATTCTTCTCCATCCCACGCCGCTCGATCGGGACTATTGGCGTCCCCTCACGCGCGAGCTTGCCGGCATTCGCGCCATCGTTCCCGATCTGCGGGGCCATGGGCTCTCAGAGCTTGGCTCGGCTCTGCCTGTTGGAGGATTTGCGAAGGTCCCCGACGCGCCCGTTCTCACCATGGCGCAACTGGCTGCCGATGTTCTTGGCCTCCTCGATCAGTTACAGATCTCGAAAGCTGTTTTCGCCGGCTGCTCCATCGGCGGCTATGCGCTGCTGGAGCTTTGGCGCAGGGCGCCGCAATGCATCTCCGGGCTCGTGTTTGTTTGCTCCAAGCCGCAACCGGATGCCGAAGCCAACCTGGCCAAGCGGGCGGAGACCATCAGCCGCGCCCGCGCCGAGGGCGTGTCAAAGCTCTTCGACGGAATGGCCGAATCACTGCCCGGCGCCACCGCCCGCCATGACCGTCCTGAAATCGTCGCCGAGGTGCGCGCGCGCATGACTCTGACACCCGAAGCCGAAGTCGCCGTGCAGGCGGGACTGGCCGCGCGGCCCGATTCCGTGCCGACCGTCGCCACCATTCACGTGCCGGTGCTGGCCATCGCGGGCAGCGAGGATTCCAGCGTTTCTCCTGCGGAGATGGAAGCGTTCAAAGCCGCGCCCGGAGGTTGCGAATATCACGTGCTGCCCGGCGCCGGCCACTTCGCTGCCTATGAACAGCCGCGCAAAGTCGCCGCTCTCATGGCTCCGTGGTTGCGCCAGTTTGATGCATGAAAATCCGGCCGCTCCGGGCGGCGAGCGATTTCCTACTGATAGAATTCCGCTCGAAGTCATTTCCTGATTCAAGGAGGTCCCTATGCCTATTGATCCTGTCAAGAACCCCGACCGCCGCTGGTTCCTGTGCAGCGTGCCGGCCGCCGCAGCCGTCGGCCTCACCCTCGCCGATGCCTCAATGTTTGCCGCTTCAGCGGCGGCGCAAGGCGCTGCCCCGGCAGGCGATGTAAAACTCCAGGTGTTGACCGCGCAGCAAATTCAGGACGACGTGAAGGCTCTCGAGGCCAGCCCGGGAAACAACAATCTCGTTCAGGGCAAGAACTTCACCGTGGTGATGACCACCGAGAAAGCAAAAAGCGGTGCTGAGTTTGAGTGGCACGAACACCGCGACCACGTCTTCCAGATTCTCGATGGCTCGGCGACCTATGAGTTGGGCGGAACGCCGAAGGGCGCGCATAGCAAGGGGCCCGGCGAGTGGCTGGCGCCGGAGTCCGATCACCACGAGACCGTCACCTTGAACAAGGGCGACATGCTGGTGGTCCCGCGCGGCACTCCACACAAGCGCAACACGCCGGAATCCGTCACCTTCCTGCTGATCTCGCCGCAGGGCGACGCCGCCTGACAGGCTCGCGTGTGAGAGCAGAGATCAGGGGTCAGAAAACAGAGACAAGAGAGCGGAGAACAGAGATCGGGCTGCGGACGCGCGCTGTCCTCTGCTAATTTACTCTTGTCGCTGTAACGGGGGGCCGGTAATATCTACCATACTTCTGGAGCGCGGATGGAAGTTCCGGCTCGAAGGCTAGGAGGAGATATCCCATGGCTAACCCAGGCAAACTGTCACTGTTCGCAGCAACTTTGCTTCTCGCCGCCTGCGCCGTGCAGCCGGCAAGGGCAACTCAAGCGCCCGCCGATCCCTGCTCGCTGTTGTCTGCTGCCGACGTGAGCACAGCCATAGGTCAGGCCTACGGTTCTGCTCAAAAGTCCGTGGCGCCTGCGCCCTTCGCAAACACCGTTCAAGGCACGGACTGCAATTACTCTTCAAGCGGAGGCGGAAGCCCTCTCTGGTTCAGGATTTACTTTGATCCTTCGGCGTCCGCCGCAACGGATCTATTCGCTCGACTGAAGATGTTTTATAGTCCGCCAATGCCGGTAGCCGGCATTGGAGAGGACGCATATTTCGATCCCAGTCATGGGCTCCATGTGCGCAAGGGTAACGTCCGGTATTTCCTCAGCTTTCGGAATATGGAGAATTTCAGTTCGGCGAATGAAGGCCAACTGAAATCTCTCGCCAGCCAGGTCGCCGGAAAACTTTGAGGCAGGGCGACGCCGCCTGGCGCAGTCGCAACGCCGCCCTATTCGCGCAGCAGCACGGGGTCCTGGCCTGCGATCACCTGCGCACCAGGCGCCGGCGCGCAATTGCCGTACATGTCTTCCACTTCAGTCGGCGTCCAGCTCAGCTCTGCATTCACCGTCGCATTGCCCTTGGGATTCCAGAGAATCAGGCCGTGGCGTCCATCCTGAAACTGCAAACTGCACGACCAGGTATCGTCTCCGTCGGCCGCGCACGCACCCAGCACATTGCCCACCAGCCATCTCTGCAAATTGGCGTAGGCAAGTGCGGCGCGTGTCGGCGTTGCGTTATCCGCCTCCGTCATAAACAGCGACACGCAGCAGTGGTTGTCCCACTCATACCACAGGAATCGTCCGATCCCTGCGGAGCGCCCAACCAGCAGAGCTCTCACAGCAACCGCCGCAGCCTCATCCTCACTCGCGAACGTGCTCGGCAGCATCCACCCCGTCTCCGTATTCCAGATCGGCTTCTTCACGCCATGCGCATTCAACAGTGTAGAAACCTGCGCGAACAACGTCGCGATCGCTTCCGGCTGGCTCGGCGATACGTAGAAGTGATACCCGATGATGTCGGCGGAGTTGGCGTAGCCAAGGTTGAGCAACTGCTCCATCAGCGGGATTCCATTTGATGTTGTCAGGTTGGCGGAGATGAACTGCGCATTGGGATCGATGCTTTTGATCGCGGTATAAGCCGCCTGTTGCATGCTCACAATCTCCGCCGCATTCCCGGTCCACATCGCGGTGCAATTCATCTCGTTCCACATCTCGTAGTAGGCAATCCTGCCCTTGTACCTTGTCGCCACAGCTTGCACATACGCAATCCAGTCGTTGATGTTGGCTGGTGGGGCGGCGGCTCCGGCCGTGTAGGCTGAGGTCTCATTCGGGCGCTCTGAAGCCCACTGCGGAGTCAACGCCAAAGGCAGAATCACATCGACCTTGTGTTGTTGCGCGAGGCCGACGAGTGTGTCGAGCCGCGAAAAGTTCCACTCTCCTTGCGCTGGCTCCACATCTTTCCAGGCCACGTTGGCATCCCACAGCCTCCACGTTCCAAATGGAACAGCGGGCCATGGCGTTCCCGGATCCACGAAGCCGACGTGCATTCCAAAATACTGTTCGCTGACGGGAGAACTGTCGGGCACGGAGTTGCTTGCAGCAGAAATGATGAGGCTGGGATTCGAGCACCCGGCAAGAGATCCGAAGAAGAGAACCAAAGCGGATGTAAGTCTTCTGGCTTTCGCGTTCATCTGTCGCCGCTTGCAGAAAACATCGTCGGCAGCCAGATCGAACGGATCCTAAAGACTCATCTGCCAGGAACTCTGCCGGCCCAATTGAGGTCAGCGTAATCGGATCTGAGGGGATTGGAAGTGAGATGCGTCACACACTGGGCAGTCTATACTAGGGCACGTATTCAAAGCCTGCCCTTGGCGCAGTCGAATGGGTGCCACAATCGCTTACCCACCTTCACCAAGTGGAGGGAGCGCGGGGCTTAAGCCCCGCGAATAACCGCGCACCCGCCCCTTTGAAAAACAAAATGCGCGGCGAAGCCGCGCGCAGCAGGAGCGATTGGTTTATGCTTACAGGCGTGTCAGAGCACGACTTTAGTCGTGCCGCTGTGCGCATGGCAATAGGCGAGCGCTTTACAGGCCGCGGAAAGACGTCTGCGAAGCGCCACCAAGTGTCAGGGCTCGACTTTAGTCGTGCCGAAATCGTCGCAAAATCACTGCGGGCTTTAGCCCCTGAGAGCTGCATCCCGCCAGTCCGATCCAACAACCGCCGTTTTTCCGCAGCCACTTTAGCCCCTGTCATGACCCGACCCTCAAGGCCATCGGACCCGAGCAGCGCCACAGGAAAACCGCGAACCTTTTTCCTGACTTCGAAAACGGCGCGCATCGTCCGTACTATGGCTCGCCAAGTGGGCCTGAGGATGAGCCTGGGCAGGAAACTTCTTCTGGGAGCGGCTGGATTGCTGGCCGTGGCCGCGCCGGTCGCATTCGGCGTGTTACACGCAACGCAAATCCGCGCGCAGTCACAGGTTGATGATTCGGCGAATAAGCTGCCGGCGTTCGAGGTGGTCTCAATCAGGCCAGACCAGTCTGGGGCTGGCTTCACTACCATAGGAGCCGTGGGAGTTCACGCTCCCAGGGACAGGTTCATCGCGACAAATATAACGATCAAGGCGCTAATTCTATGGGCTTGGGCCCCTGGAAATTCTCGTCCGTTGCCGGATGATCAAGTGACAGGGGGACCGAGTTGGATCAACTCCGACAAATACGATATCGATGCGAAATTGGAGGACTCGCAAGTTGCAGCGCTGGAAAAGCTAGCCCCCCTTGATCGCCTCGTGCAAACTAGACTCATGGTGCGATCGTTGCTTGCCGATCGATTCAAACTCGTGATGAACCACACGACATTGATAGTGCCGGTTTTCGCTCTGGTTGTTGCCAGGGACGGCCCCAAACTGCAAGAGACGGCTCCGTGTAGCACTCCCGCTCCGGGTACGTTTCCCATGCCACCCCCACCCCCTCCGTCTCCGGGCGCTTCCCCTACAGCACCCCAGGGACCGGCCACACCACTCCGAGCCGGCAGCCTTCTATTTCGTCCCGGCGAGACGATGGCATGTGCAGAACCGGTTAGCGAACTTGTGAGGTGGCTCCGGCTCGAATTAGGCCGGCCCGTTGTGGATCAAACCGGACTCACAGGCAACTACAGTTTCGATCTGAAGTGGACGCCGGACATCAACTCACCGGGAGCGATGCCAGGACCATCGCCCGGTGCGGAGACACCCCCGCCCGACGCTTCGGGACCTTCCATCTTCACCGCCATTCAGGAACAACTCGGGCTAAAGCTGGAATCAACGAAAGGTCCCGAAGAAGCCATCACGATTGTCCATATCGAAAAGCCATCGCCGAATTAGGTATTTGAGCAAGCAGCGGTTTGGGAGGTTCCAGTGAGGACAGGCGCCCTCCGCGCACGAATCTCATTGGCCGGCACGCTTGTTGCCGCAGTGGTTATGCCGCTGGCGCTGCCCGGCCAGGCGCCTCCTGTTCCGGCACCCCCTCCTCCGCCACCAATTGACCAGGCGCCCGCATCCCCGCAAACTCCCGTACCCGCGCGCGAACCTCCCGGCGCCATCTATAAAGACGCGATGCATCCATTGGAAGTGGTGCGCGCTTCGCTCGACAACTGGTCTCAGGCTGAGCTTGCTGCGCTGGCTGTCGGCATGCAAAGGGCACGCGAGGCCTGCGACGCAGCCAGGCCCGACGACTATCAGGGCGAGGACCTCTACGACCTCGCGCATCTCTGCGCCTTTGGCCAGGACTGGAGTCCAGCCAACGAAGCAGCGCTTAAGTATGTCGCAAGCAGGCAAGTGCTGCATCAAACCCAGGCCCTGGCGATCAGCGTGAGCGCGCTGGTGCACATCAACGCACTAGACCTTGCGCTGGCCACCACCCGCGGGCTGCTGCGGTTCCCGTACGATGCGGAAGTGGCCTACACCGTCCGCTACATGAAAGACACGCTCGAGCACGCCGGCAGTCCGGAGGCATTGGCGCTTGCCGGCGAGGAGCACGCCGCCATCGTGCAGGCGTTGAGCCGGCCCGGTCCGTTGAAGGCGGCGAGCAGCGATACCACCCTTTCAACCGGAGCGCTGTACGCGTCCGCGATGGAGCTGGCGTTTCTCAATCGTTTTGCCGGCAACTCTGACGCCGCGGCGGCAGCGGCAGCCGACGCGGACGCTGCGCTTCAGAAACTGACGGCAATCTCCGCCACCGCTGTTCCTGCAGAAGACCAGCAGGAGATCGATCAAGTGCGGACACAGTACCGTTTGCTGGGTACGCATTTGCCGAACGTGCATCCGACACGAACGCTCCAATCGGCGGGCGCCAGGCCCCGCATCGATCCCAACTTTGGCAAAGCCACTGTTCTCGTGCTCTTTTCCGACTGGTGCATCGAGTGCCGCGATATGGTGAAGACCATGACCAAGTTCGCCGCTGCCAACAGCCATGCGCCAATCCACGTCTACGCGCTGCTCTACTCTGAAGATTCTCCTGCAGGCCCGCAGGACGCTGGCAAAGTGCTGCACGCCGGGAATGAGAAATACCTGGCGGGCACGCCCACGCTCGAGGTTCCCGCGCAGACCGCGCAGACCTTCGGCGTGGTCGACTATCCTCTCGGCGTCGTGCTCGACAGAAGCGGGACGATCCGGTTTATCGGCGTGCTCCCCGGCCATGCCTTCGAAGAGAATGGCTACATCTCCAAGGTGCTCGAGCGCATATCTGCCAGGAGCGCATCGAAAGGGAACTAGCGCGTTAATTCGGTTCCGTGCGGTGATGGGTCGGTCGATCGAGCCTGGGGAAAGACGCGCGCTTTGTATCAGGGCACGAGTTCATTCACGCCGCAATCGCCCACGCACCCTGAAAGAACTAAAAGCGCGACGAGACTGAGGCACCCGCTAACTTGTTCTAAGTGGTTTTGAGGCTTTCTTGGTTTTCACTCGTTCACGGTACGGCCTTAGCTGCAGCAGTTCCTCCACTACATATGCGCCCGCCGTTCCGTCTGAGAACGTCACAATCAGCCCGTCATTGCCATCCAACTCGGTCGTTCGTATTTGTATAGTCTCGGTCATAAACGGGATGTACTCTCTTTTTGGCCTTGAATCTGTCCGATTCTGCTCATACTTGCATTCAGGGGATATTTGCCCTAACCAGTAAACTTCGGGCCATCAGCCGCCGCGCAGCAAACAGCCGACGCCGGACGCCGAACGGGCACGAGGTTAATGCGCGACGAGGGGTGGAGCGCCCGGCGGTTGCCTTCGTGATGGTGGGGTTTGAACGCGGCTTCCCCGCGTACTTTGTTTTTTGGGAAGGGCCGGTCGGGTTCACCTCGATCGGGCGCCTTATGGCGTTCATTCATTGGGTTACCTACATCTTTTGTGGCAGATCAAATCACAGCCAGACGTGACACACTCATGCCGGTGGGCCTGGGTCAAAATGACGGAGCCGGGGAGGGCATGGCGATGTCAGGACTGGAAAGAGATCCGTTAGATGCGTTGCGCAGTCGGGTCGAAGAGGATTACCGCCGGGCCGAAGACGACTACCGCCGGGCGGAGGAAGAGTACCGCCAGGCTGAAGAGAACTACCGCCTCGATCTGGCAGCCATTGAACATCTTCAAAGCCGGTTTTTCGGCGCTATGAGCAGCACTCCCGCCAGCAATTATTCTCCGCCCGGCAACGGCTCGACCAGTGAGTCGCCCGCCGCGACACTGCCTCCACAGTTCACTCCGGCCGGGGCGCAGAGTGACGACCTGGCAGGCTCGATCCGGTCGATGTTCAGTGCGAGCCGCAGGTAGTGCTCGAGAACGTTGTGAATTGGCCGCCTCCGATTTGGTAGTGGGTCAGTCTGAAATTTAATCGACAATCCAGGCGGATGGCCCGGGTCCCGGGCCGTAGATTCGATAAGACAACGGGTGCCAGGTCCCGATTCCGGGACCTGGGAAACCGCAGGAAGCCCGCAAAGCGGGCGCAATAGGCTAGCCCCAGTCGCGAGACTGGGGTAGGGTGCCTTCCCACACCTAGCCCGCTTCAGCGGGCGTAAGAATCACCACCGCACAACGCACAAACGCGCAAAATCACGTCAAAAAGCCGCGCAAGTCTGTGTTTTTGAGGCGCGAAAAATGCGTTTAGACCCTCTTTCGCGAAATTGTTCAGATGTGCCCGATGACACAGCCATAAGGCTCGCTTCCGCGATTAAATTTTCGCAGTATGGCTCCGACGGCTCGGTTTGACGCCCGGGAGAGCCATGTGGAAGGACGAGACACCAAATTGCAGCAAGCGAATCGAGCAGTAGACCGGGGGGAAGGGGATGCGACTCTATCTTGTTAATCCCGACAATCCCGTCGTCAGCCTGAACAAAGTTCATTGGAACCGTCTGAACAAGTATCGAGTATGGAAACCGCTCGGGCTTCTCGTGGTGGCAGGGCTGACGCCTCCGGACTGGGAGGTGACACTGATCGACGAGAACCTGGGCCATCCCGATTACGAACGTCTGCCCAAACCTGATCTCGTCGGTATAACGGCCTTCACTTCTCAAGCGCCGCGGGCCTACGAAGTGGCAGCACTGTACCGCGCCGCGGGAGTGCCCGTGGTGATGGGAGGCATTCACGCCACATTCTGTCGAGATGAGGCCCTCGAGCATGTGGATGCCGTGGTCACGGGAGAGGCGGAATCGGCATGGGGGCAGGTTTTGGCGGATGCGCGCAACCATGCCCTGCGCAGGGTGTATGAAGGTGGCATCAGCGCCATGGATGCAATCCCGCCTGCTCGCCACGACCTGCTCCGCGGACGGTACTACCTCGGCTCGGTACAAACCACGCGTGGTTGCCCGTTGAATTGCAGCTTCTGCAGCGTGACCGCGTTCAATGGGGGCACGTACCGCCGCCGCCCCATCGAGGATGTGATTCAAGAGCTGCGAGTGATCCGGGAAAAAGTCATCCTGTTTGTAGACGACAACCTCATTGGTACTCGCGAGGACCATCTCGCATACTCCAAGGATTTGTTCAGGGCGATGATTCAAGAGGGGCTGACCCGGCCCTGGATCTGCCAGGCAACCATAAACTTTGCCGACGATGACGAACTGCTGAGGCTCGCCGCGCGTTCAGGATGCCAGGGGGTTTTCATCGGGTTCGAATCCCCCACGGCGGAAGGTTTGATGGCCTTGGGCAAGAAGTTCAACCTCCTCAAGGGGAGAGATTTCCGCAAGTCTGTCCGGCAGATTCAACGGCACGGCATATGCGTTGTGGGCTCTTTCATCATAGGAATCGATACCGACCAGCGAGGGATTGGCGAGACAATCGCTCGCGCGGCCAGGGAATACGGCATCGACGCCGCCAATGTTCTCATCCTTACTCCGCTTCCCGGAACCAGGCTCTACGCTCAAATGGAGCGCGAAGGCAGGATCCGGTCGAACGATTACCCGGAGGATTGGAAGTACTACACTCTCACTTATCCGGTGGCCACTTACGCGCACCTTACGTGGGCGGAACTGGTGGACGAGGTAAACCGGTTCAACGGTCGGTTTTACTCGTATGCGCAAATTCTTCAGCGGATGCTGCATCTCGCTAGGAAAACGCACAATCCCAGAACGCTGTCGGTCGTCCTGGTTGCCAACCTGAGCTACCGATCCAACCATTTTCTTGAGAGGCGTGTTTTTGCAAGTCGGGTTTAGTCTCCCCATTTGTGAGATGCTCCATTTTCGTCTAGCTGGCGGGTGGCCCGGGTCCCGGCCCGTACACTTGTTAAGACAATGGGTGCCCCAGGTCCCTGGCATTTGGGGACCTGGGATAGACAGATGGCCCACTTATCCCGGTATCAGGGACTGTGCCCCGTTCATCGCGGCCTTATTGTTCAGTATCAGTACATGCTTTACAGGTTGTTATCAGGACATCCTTTACAGGTCAGGATCGAGTGATCGATTTTGAGCTGGGGGTAGGGGGATGTCGTGGAGGCTTGTGGGCGTGCGGGATCAGCGAGTGGAGTTTGTGGTTCGAGCCAGCCGCGGCGAGAGCCTGAGCAGCTTGTGCCGGGAGTATGAGATCAGTCGGCCGACGGGCTATGTTTGGCTGAAGCGTTTCGTTGAGCACGGGGTGGCCGGAGTTGAAGAGCACAGCCGCCGTCCGCACCTGAGTCCGCGCCGGACGGCGGGGGAGATCGAAGCGCGCATCGTGGCGCTGCGCGGCCAGCGGCCCGACTGGGGAGCGCGCAAGCTGGCGGTGCTGTTGGGGCGCGAAGGTCTGGTGTTGCCGGTGATCACGGTGCACCGCGTTCTGGTTCGCCATGATCTGGTGCTGGATCGGGAGAGCCGCCGGCAGGCCAGTGGCCGGTTCGAGCGGGAGCAGCCCAACCAACTGTGGCAGATGGATTTCAAGGGGCAGAAGGGCACCGGCGCCGCGATCGGCCCGTTGTCAGTGCTGGACGACCACAGCCGCTATCTGGTTGCGCTGGAGCAGACCGGCACGACGCGCAGCGAAGCGGTGCGCGAGCGGCTGGAGAGCGCCTTCCGCACCAGCGGGCTGCCGGACGCGCTGCTGATGGACCATGGCGTGCCGTGGTGGAATGCCCGTTCTGCCAGCGGCTGGACGCAGTTGATGGTGTGGCTGATGAAGCAGGGCGTGCGCTGCCATTTTTCCGGCGTGCGGCATCCTCAGACGCAGGGCAAGGTGGAGCGGTTCCATGGTTCGCTGGAACGAGCACGCAGCAGGGCTGGCGCGGAACAGTGGCTGACGCAAAACTGGCTGGACAACTTCCGCCACGAGTACAACGAGCTGCGGCCCCATGAGGCTCTGGGCATGCGCACACCGGCCAGTCTCTGGCGGCCCAGCACACGGGTCTACGACCCCAACCCGCAAGCCTGGGATTACGGTGTGGGAGCCGAGTTGCGCAAGGTCGGTCAGCAAGGGCACATTTACATCGGAGACCAGCGCTGGAGAGTAAGCCAGGCGCTGGCCTCGCATACGGTTCGCCTCCAACGCATCGACCAGCGCGTACTGGTCTACTTCTGCCGCACTCTGGTGCAGGAGATCGACCTCAGCGGAGGGCGTTCCACCGCGGTGGAACGCCCTCCGCTGAACCCCTGCCTGTAAAGGATGTCCTGATAACAACCTGTAAAGCATGTCATGGAACTTGACAGCCTTATCGCGATGAGCGGGTCTTCGACGGTGGCACATATCTCGATCTTTCAGTGAAGATGGGTGCCCCAGGTCTCGTTTCTGTGACCTGGGAGACCGCAGGAAGCCCGCAGCGCGGGTTCTGCGGAGCGGGAGATCAGAGACAAGAGACCACAGATCAGGGCAATCATTCCGCCCGCAATGCATCCACCGGATTTACAGCCGCTGTCCGCCTTAACGGAATGTAGCTGGCCAGCGAGGCTGCCGCGCACAAAGCGATGCACGCCAGCACATATGTAGTTGGATCCACCGGACTGACATGAAATAGCAATGACCGCAGTAACCGGGTTGCCGCCAAAGCCATAAGCAACCCGCATCCGATGCCGCACCCGGCCAGTACCAGACCCTGCCGAACAAACATGGTGGTGATGCTGTTCCTTTGCGCTCCCAGCGCAATGCGAATGCCGATCTCGCGGGTGCGCCGCGAAGCTGAATAGGCAATCACGCCGTAGAGCCCCACGATTCCCAATAACAGCGCAATGGTCGACGCAATCCCAAGCATCACGAGGGTAAACGACGTTCGCGAAATCGACTTCTGGTAGTAGTAGTCCTGGGTGTGTATGCCGGTGAGCGGAAGATTGGCGTCGACGGACCAAACCGCCTGGCGCACGTCCTTCATCAGGCTCTCGGAACCTGCTCGCGGAGTCCGGATCGTAAACACAACGAAGCGTCTGACGCTGAACAAGCCGCTCTCAAAGTGAGAAAGCAATGTCGGCCAGTAGGCGATCGTTGGCGCATCCTTACTCATTCCGTCGTTATGCACATCGCCGATGACTCCGACGATTTCCCGCCAGTCATCCTTCGTGCTCACGCGGATATGCTTGCCGAGCGCATTGGTTGGACTACCCCAGTATTCGCGCGCAAAGTTCTCACTCACCATAGCCACGGGCAGCTTCTGGAAGGCCTCGTCCCAGGTGAAATCCCGCCCCGCAACCAGGGGAATGCCGAGCGTCTTGAGAAAGCCCGGAGCGCCAAAGACGAATTCGCGCAACGGTGGCATTGCGCCGCCGGCATAGCTTCGGTCCTGCGCAAAGACCGGGTCATGCCACCCGTTTCCATCCATGGGCACGGAACCACCGAAGCTCACGGATTCCACGCCCGGAATTGCTGCTATCTTTTGTTCGATCGCCTGCTGCATGCGGAGAACATCGTCGTCTTTGGGTACGTCGGCTTCGGGGATGCCAAGCCGTACGGTTTGGATCTTTGCGGTCGTATCGTAACCGGCATCCACATGAATCAGTGCTCGAAAGGTCCGGATCATAAGTCCGGAACAGATCAACAGCACGAATGCAAGGCTTACCTGGATCACCGCCAGCGTGTTGCGCGTGCGATGGCGCTCACGACCCTGGCTGGTCGTCCGGCTCTCGCGCAGACCCGTTCCCACTCGCGTGCCGGCATATCGTAGCGCGGGAATGGAACCGAAAAGCAGGCTGCAAAACAGCGCCACGCCCAGCGTGAAGACCAAAACGTTCAGGTCGATACCGATGTCGTGCAGGCGTGGCAGGCCAGAAGGGCCAAGCGCGATCAGCAAACGCAGCGCGCCCCAGGCGAGCACGAGCCCCAGCGCACTGCCCAGCACTCCCAACAGCGCGCTCTCCAGCAGGAACTCCTTGCCGATCCGCCACGGGCTTGCCCCGAGCGCTGCGCGTACCGCCAACTCCTGGTGGCGCCCTTCGGCACGCACCAGCAGCAGATTCGCGACGTTGGCGCAGGCAATCAGCAACACCACTCCGATGCTGCCCATCAGCACCCAAAGCAGTTCGCCCACATCGCCGATCACGTCCCGGGTAAGCGGTCGAACATTGGGCCCCAGCCGCGCCTTATTGAAGAGGTCGATGCTGAATCCCGGCGGGGCGGGAAAACTGTTGAGCACGATGGGCCACATCCGCGCCACATCGGCGTTCGCCGCCTGCAAGGTGACGCCAGGCCGCAATCGGGCGATTCCTTCAAAGCTGAACTGGCCGAGCGTAGTCTTGTTTCGATCCAGGCGAAGAGGCAGGAACAGAGCGGGCTGCTCCCAATCGAGGAAGCGAAATTCCTTCGGCATCACTCCGATGACTTGGCGCGCTTTGCCGTCCACGCGAATGGTTTGTCCCACGATGGACCTGTTCGAGCCGAAGCGGCTCTGCCAATAGTCGTAGCTAAGCATCACCGTGTCGGGCCCGCTCGGGCTGTCGTCGACTCGGTTAAACCAGCGACCCAATAAAGGCGCGAGTCCGAGAATCGGAAGAACGCCATCGGTCACATCCAGCGCCTGCACCTGCTCGGGGTTTCCTTGCCCCGTAACGCTCACCGAGTCTCCCTGATAGATGCCCACATCATCAAACACCCGGTTCTGCTCGCGATAGACGAAGTAGTTTGACGGCGCCATATTCACTTCTTCGATATTCAGTCCTGGTGCCGTGTGCCAAACTCCGACCAGCGACTCTGGATGCGGGTAGGGCAACGGTTTCAGCAGGACGCCCTCCACAACGCTGAACACTGCGATGTTGGCGCCAACGCCCGCGGCAAGCGTAATCAGCGTGATCACGGTGAAGACGGGTGCCCGCCAGAGCCTGCGCACGATTTGCCCGAGCTGGCTAAAGTCGGAACTCATGGTCAATCCTCCTGGCGGCCTAAGGGTCAGAGCAGGCAAGGTACACCTTTCAGACGCTACGCAGTGCCTTGCGGAAAGGTTCCGCGACGCAGGGCGTCTTTTCGACGCCTCTTTGAAGAATAAAAAACAATTCTTTCCAGGCGTTCGGGTTCGGCACGACTCAAGCCACCCAGCGACGAAGACCAGTCGCCCGGGGGCCCCGGCTGTTTTGAACCATGGTAAATGTTAGTCTTCGGCCAGGACCGGCCCGAGCGGGCAGTGGCTTTGCTCGACAAGAACTCCACCGTGTCCCATATATTTGTTGTTAATGGCCACAAAAATTAAGCGCATCGGTATTCTCACCGCCGGCGGTGACAGCCCCGGTCTCAACGCAGCCATCCGCGGCGTCGGCAAAGCCGCTCTTGGCTCCTACGGCTGGGAGATCGTCGGTTTTCGCGACGGCTTTCGTGGCTTGGTCGAGAACCGGCGAATCAAACTGGATCGCGCCGCCCTTTCCGGCATTCTCACCATCGGCGGCACGATCCTCGGCACCAGCCGCGACAAGCCCCACCGCATGGTGATCAACGGCAAGACGAAGGACATGACCGGTGTCATCCGGAACAATCTCAGGAAGTGGGGAATCGATTGCGTGGTTTGCCTCGGCGGAGGCGGCACCGCGAAGAGCGCCCTGCGCTTGCACCGGGCCGGCATCCATGTCATTACGCTTCCCAAAACCATTGACAACGATGTAGCCATGACCGACGCCACCTTTGGCTTCGCAACCGCTTTGGACATTGCCACCGAGGCGATTGATCGTCTGCACAGCACCGCTCACAGCCACCACCGCATTATCGTCGCCGAGATCATGGGCCATCGCGCAGGCTGGCTTACGCTCGGCGCCGGACTGGCCGGCGGTGCAGACGTGATCCTCATTCCAGAGATTCCTTACGACGTGAAGAAGATCGCCGAGGCCATCCGTCAACGCAGCAAGAGCGGGAGCAACTTCAGCATTGTGGCCGTAGCCGAGGGCGCGATGAGCCGCGAGGATGCGCGCATCTATCAGAGCGCCGAGAAGAAACTGCAGCGCGCCAAATCCTTGAGCGGTAAGATCGAAGCAAAACATGAAATCGCCGCGCTTGACGTTCGACATCAGGGAAACACCCTGCGCCTCGCCCATCAGCTCGAGGAACTCACGCACCTCGAATCCCGTGTGACCATCCTCGGCTATGTCCAGCGCGGCGGCACGCCGTGCGCGGCAGATCGCATGCTCGCCACGCGCCTCGGCACCGCCTGTGCCGATCTCATCGCCAGGGGGAGCTTCGGCGTGATGGTGGCCGCCCGCGGCGATCACACCGAGCCGGTCCCGCTGGATCAAGTCGCAGGCAAGCGAAAGTCCGTTCCGCTCGACCACTCATGGGTGGAGTCAGCCCGCCGGGTAGGAACTTGCCTTGGTGATTGAAACGACGAAACTGTACTGGCTGCGGCCCTGCTAGGAAGTCCAACTGGGGACAAGCATGCGATCCGGAGCGCCAGCCCGCTTCAGCGCGCGTAAGAACCACCGCCTCACTGCCGGGGAATTGTAAATCCCTCGCTCTAATCCAAAATTCGCTGCGAAAACGCGTCAAAATGAGGCTCAAATCCGCGTTTTAGAGGACCAAAAAATGCATTTAATTCCTCTTTCGGGTAATTACATGGTGCGCTTTGCTCCAATTCGTAACCTGAGGTGGTTACAAATCGTGCAAAACGGCACCTGGAGAGGTCAATGCGTCGTAAAATCGCAACCTCTGGTGGTTACATTTAGGGGCCAAATGGCACCAAATCAGCGAACATTTGAGGAGGTCTGGCCTTGCCCTCAGAATGCGTATCCCATAGCGGGCCAGTTTTGACGAGGTTAATTCATCTCGTCGTAGTCGTCGTGGCGGGGGGAATGTGGAAATCAGCTTGATCGATTTCCATATTTCCACCGCCTGCCTCGGTTACCGCATGACGATCAGGCGGCCTGCGAACTTGCGTTCTCCCAGCGGCTTTCGAATTCTGCCCGGCTGAGATAGTTCAGGGTTGAGTGCATGCGTTGTTTAAATGCTAAGTCAGTGAGGAGCACGAGGTGTTACAAAAAGCTGAACTCAGCGGGCGCTGATTCAGAGAACACCACGGAGGCTCCTCGAGACATATGTATTACATCGGACTTGATGTTCACAAGAAGACGATCAGCTACTGTGTGAAGGATGCGGCTGGTCAGGTGCACCAGGAAGGCAAGATTGGTGCGACACGACTCGATCTGGATATCTGGATCAAGACTCTTCCTCAGCCCCGGATGATGGCCATGGAGGCCACGATCTTCACCGAGTGGATCTACGATCATCTGCTTCCGCACGCGGAGAAGGTGAAGGTTGCCCATCCGCTGATGCTGCGGGCGATCGCCGCTGCGAAGAAGAAGAACGACCGGATTGATGCCCGCAAGATCGCCGACCTTCTGCGCTGTGACCTTTTGCCGGAGTGCCACATGGCCTCGACCGAGATCCGCGACCGGCGACGCACGTTGCGCTACCGGAACCTGGTGCTGCGGCAGACGGTGCAGATGAAGAACCGGGTATCGGGCCTGCTGATGGAGAGCGGGGTCAGCTATGACAAGCAGCGGCTGCACAAGATGGGTTACTTCACCGAGCTGTTCTCGAGCAACGAGGAGATCAGCGACAGTATCCGGCCCTTGCTCCGGCTTGGCCGCGAACACATCCTGCGCGGGCAGCGGCTGGATCGTGCGCTGACCAGCTCGCTGGAACGGGATCCGCTGCTGTCGGAGCGGCTGAGACGGCTGCGGACGATCCCCGGAGTGGGCCCGATCACCGCGCTGACCTGGGCTCTGGAGATCGGAGACTTCACCCGTTTCCAATCGGTCAAGCAAGCCATCAGCTACTGCGGACTGTGCAGCGCCGAGAAAAGCTCAGCCGGCAAGGTGGTGCGCATGCCGATTTCCAAGCAGCGAAACAAACACATCCAGCACGTACTGGTGGAAGCTGCCAAATTGGCGCCCCGATACTCTCACGAGCTGGCTCTGGTCCGGGAGAAGGAGATGCAGCGAGGAAACAAAAATCAGGCCACTCTGGCGGTGGCCCGGAAGCTGGTGGCCTACATGCTGGCGGTAGACCGCAGGCAACAGGATTTCGTGCCGGCCGAAGCGCTGGCCGACAAGGCGGTCGCTTGAAAAACCCTTCCTGATAAGGAAGAACAAAAACGGGATTAATCGATGCGCAGGCTGCCAGGTCCTGCAGTTAACCGGCTGGGCGACGAAGACAACTTCCGAGGCCCCTTCCGCATTGTTTCGGGACTGGCAGAGAACACAAACTTAATCTTCTGTGCGGACTCTTCGGAGTCTTGGACTGCAAATGGATGTCCGGTCCTGCGTGGAGCAGGGACCAAAAGCCGAGAGGCAATGGTGCGCAAACGGAGATCCCGGTCAATTGAATTGCGCGCTCTCCTGAGCGCGCCCAGCAATCTCGTGCTTTTTTCTTGACATTGACTTACATAGATGTGCGGACTCTTCGGAGTCTTGGACTGCAAATGGATGTCCGGTCCTGCGTGGAGCAGGGACCAAAAGCCGAGAGGCAATGGTGCGCAAACGGAGATCCCGGTCAATTGAATTGCGCGCTCTCCTGAGCGCGCCCAGCAATCTCGTGCTTTTTTCTTGACATTGACTTACATAGATGCCGGTTATACCAGAGCAGCCAGGCTAGCACCGTGTCCTTGGCCTGTCGGATGGTTTCGAAGCGCTCGTCATGTAGCCGCTCCACCTTCAGCGATGCGAACAGCGTTTCGGTCACGGCGTTGTCCCAGCAGTTGCCCTGGCGACTCATCGAGGCCAGGATGCCGTGCTTTTCCAGTAGCTGGCGGAACTCCTCGCTGGCGTACTGACTGCCACGATCACTATGGAAAATCAGTTCTCCTTTGCGCGGACAGCGCTGAAACAGGCCCATCTCCAAGGCGTCGATCACCAGGCTGCGATGCAAGTCCGGTCGCATCGACCAGCCCACCACCTTGCGGCTGAACAGATCGATGACTACGGCCAGGAATAGCCAGCCTTCGTCGGTCGGGAGTGGAGTAAGAGACAGGGTGTAGTCGAACTATTTCCCTGTCTCTCCTCCCCGAACCGGACATGCACCTCTCAGCGCATCCGGCTCTCTGTTCAAGTGTTGCTCATAGCAAAAGCGACATCAGCGTAGCGCGATTTGATGGTTTTGCGTACTTCATCGCGCAGGATGTACGGGTTCTCTGAGGGGGTGCGCCAAGTGAAACGCCCCTTGCGACTGGTGACGAGTCTCCCAAGCGCCAGCTCTCCATAGAACCCCCGACTGTTTTGCCCGTTCAGCACCCATGTTTTGGCACGCCCTGCCCCTGGTGACCTGACATGGTCACGCATCAGCGACCTGAAGCCGCGCCGATACTTGCGCGTAAGCCAATAGCCAAGCTTCCAGAAGACGGTACGATCCACTTTTCTGAACACGGTTGCTGTGTAGTCGGTGTATTGATAGAAGGCCGCCCATCCGGCAAGCTGTCGGTTCAGGCTCTCTATCATGTCCATCCGATTCATGCTGAAGTCTGCTGACAGTTGCTTGACCAGCCGCTCAGTAAATCCGCGATACTTCTCCCACGGGATAGTTGTTACAGGCCACATGCGGCCGCATGGTCCACGTCTACGGATGATGCGATGGCCGAGGAACACGAAGCCGTCATTCACATGCGTAATATGGGTCTTCTCCATATTCAGCGTGAGTTTCAACTCGCCTTCAAGAAACCCTCTACACGCCTCGCGCACTGCTTCAGCGTGCTTTCGAGTTCCTTTGACAACGATCACAAAATCATCCGCGTACCGGCAGTAAGAGATTGCAGGTTTCCATTGCCGGTGCTCTCGCACAGTAATAGGGCGTTGTTTGAGAATTGCGAAGTTCCATGCCCATCGGTCCTTACGCACCTTCTTGCTCAGGTAGTTCTCTTCCATCCACACATCAAATTCATGCAACATGATGTTGGATAAAATCGGTGAAATCACACCGCCTTGAGGAACACCTTCGCTCGCGGAACGAAACAGACCACGATCAACACATCCTGCCTTGATGAACTTCCAGAGCAAGCCGAGGAAACGCTGATCGGCAACTCGCTTACGGATTCCCTTTAACAAAAGGCGATGATGAACCGTATCGAAGTAGCTGACAAGGTCGCCTTCGATAATCCAGCGCCCCGCAGTCTTCTGTTCATCACCCTCCAGTAGCTGAAGCTTCACCGTGCGAATCGCGTGGTGTACGCTACGCGCAGGCCGAAAGCCATAGGAAGCCGGAAGGAAATCGCTCTCCCATATCGGCTCCATCGCCATCAACATTGCACGCTGCACAATCCTATCCCGAAGACTCGGAATACCAAGTGGCCTGAGCTTTCCGTTTGCCTTCGGTATGTACACGCGACGCGCTGGCAGCGGACAATACGAACCCGCTAACAGTTCCTCGCGCATGGTCGCCAATACATGATGGAGGTTCCCTTCCATCATGCGTTTGTCGATTCCGTCAACACCCGGTGTGCGCGCTCCGCTGGATGCCAGCGTGATGCGCGCCGCTTCACTCAGCCAGTTCCTGTCAGCAATCAGTCTCAGGAGGCGATCGAACTTGCGTTCTTTGTTCTCCGTTGACCACGTCGCCAGCTTGCTTTGCATTTCACTGATTATCAAAGGTCTTCACCTCATTGCAGTCAGTTAGTTAACCAAGCAAACCACTTCAACTGTCTCCCTTCGCCATGTGGCCGGCTTTCCCGGCCTCGGACTACTACGGAGACTCCGCCAGTCTGCACATCATCAGGGACACACTCCCTTATCATTTGTGCAAACCCTCCCCAGTTCACATGCTGGACTCATCACATAGGCGAGGCTGCCTGTCGCAGTCTTTCTCCTTGCTTGCCGCAAGTCGTCGCAAACGCCGTGGTCTAGCTACGCGCTCCCCATGGCTCCTGCCGACCAGCATACATATCCACTCGGCATTCGTGTCGTCGAACCACCCTACATATGTGCAACGACAATTTGCGTCCTGCCTGTTAAGCGATGTTGGCAGGGGTGACATTTCAACCCTCAGATGCGTTTCAACAGGTTCGTGTTCCTCAACCGTCCCATGCTCAGCCTAGAAGCTCATCTTGGCGTAATCGCTTCGCCGCAAGCCCCGTTTCCCGCGGACTTCGTCACCTTGCCAGTGTCAGCAAGTCACCGCCGCTTCGGCTCATTTCCTCTCGCAGCAGAGAAAAGGCAAGCACAACCAAATCATTGTGCTCTGCATTCCAAACATGCTCAAGCAGCGCACCTCCTTTCAAAGGAAGTACGCTGGCTGGGCGTACTGTAGGTGATATCGCCGCTCCACGCCTGGTTAGGCGCCTTCGCGGCGAAGTTGCGATTTAACAGGTTGGGCGCGATCGGCAGATCATGCCCGCTGTCGGTGGTGACCACGCGGAAGCGCCGCTTGCCACGGGCACGAATGCCGTGCTGCTGCATCAGTCGCTGCACCCGCCGCTTACCCGCGCGGATGCTGCGCTTGACCAGTTCCCGCCAGATGCGCGGCCAGCCGTAGGCCCCGCGATGTTCTGCATACACGGCGCTGATGTGCGCCAGCAGCGCCGCATCCGTCAAATGCCTCCGATGCGCGATCTTCCCCCGCCGGGCCCGGTGTTGATGAAAGCCGGATGCGCTCACCTTGAGCACTCGGCACTGCACACAAATCGGCCAGAAATGCCGATGGCGTTCGATGAAGGCATACTTCACTTCTGGCCCTTTGCAAAGTATGCCGTCGCTTTTCCCAGGATGTCGCGCTCCATCGTCACCCGCGCCAGCTCGGCTCGCAACCGGCTAATCTCCATCTGCTCGGCGGTTACCCCCACCTTGCCCGGAACCTCTTTCAGCCTCCCGGCACGATGTGCCTTGACCCAGTTCGAAAGTGTCTGCTCGACCACTCCCAAACTGCGTGCTGCTCCCGCAACGCCCTGGCCCGACTCGACCAAACGCACCGCCTCCTGCTTGAACTCCAGCGTGTACCTGCCTCGCTTCCCGTTCCTCACCTGTGTCTCTCCCTTCGCTATTACAGCAGCTCGCTAAGGGATACGTTTTGCGCGGGCAAGATCAGTCAACGCACCACTTCCGCGAACATTTCGCATGATTCGAGGCGCTTTATTGCCCCAGTGCCGAAATCCGCACTAAAAGTAGTGCACACACGAAGGTCAGTGGTCAGAAGTTTTCACCACAGCAGCTTCAATGCGAATTGAATCTGCCGCGAGGTGGTCGAGGTGCTGGTGATGACGCCGGCGGTGGGTGAAACTCCGCTGGGAGTGAAGGCGACCAGGTTCGGCGTATTGAAATTGGCGCGATTGAGAATATTGAAGAACTCGGCGCGGAACTGCGTAGAGAACCGTTCGTGCACCGCAGTGTCTTTCATCATGGAGAAGTCCCATGTGGCGATGCCCGGCCCGGTCAGCGAGTCGCGCCGCAGATTGCCGTAAAATCCGCTGCCTGCAGGCGGAGCCAGAAACGCCGCGGGATTGAACCATTGCGACGGCGATCCGATAATCGCCGATCCGGAGAAGGCCGGGTTCGCGAACGGGCGAACCGGATTCTTGGTATCTCCATTATTCGAAGGGTTGTAGCTCAACTGCGGCGTGAAGGGAAATCCGGATTGCAGCGTCACAATGGAATTCGCCGTCCACCCCGCTGCCAGCAAGTCCACGAATCCACCAGCATGATTGAAGAGCGCCTGATGCGGCCCGAAGGGCAGATTGTAGCTGCCATCGATCACGCCAACGTTGCGCACGTCGTAGGTGGCTGGGCCCCAGTCAGCCTTCACATCAAAGGGGTTGGAGACGAGGCCGGGCGCATTGCCGGCAGCCGTCGCATTCAGCGAGTCTCCATCGTCGAGAGCCTTTGACCAGGTGTAAACGCCGCGCAGCAAAACGCCGTGACTCATGCGCTGATTGAAGTCCGCCTGCAAAGCGTTGTAAGAAGATGTGCCGACCGAATACCACGCCCAAGCGGCACCGAGAGCGGGATTCGCTACGGGCGTTCCCGCGGGGATGTAATCAGTGCCGGCTGGAATTGTGGCTCCCGCGAGCGGCGCAGGAAAGTTGGCTGGGAACGCGGCGGGGCATGGAGACGCGGGACAGATGGTTGGGGTGGGCTCGTTATCGTCGAGGCTCACGATCTCGTGGTATCCGTGCGAACCCACGTAGCCGAGCGCGAAGTAGGTATTGGCCGAGAGCACCTGCTCCACCCTGAGCGAATACGAGATCAGCGTGGGCGTATGCAGGTCGGGTTGCACTCCGCCGGGCGCGACCTTGGCGTTAGCGGGGACAGGCGAGATGGGCAGCGGCAGTGAGGCCACCGGAAGATTGGCAATGCTGTACGAGGGATTGAAGGGCGCGTTCTGATCCATGCGGTAGCCAAGCGCATCCTGCAGATCGTTGTACATACCGAATCCGGCCCGAATCACGGTCCTTGATCCCAGGGGACTCCAGGCAAGCCCGAGGCGCGGCTGCGGCAGGAATTTTGCGCGATTCACGGTAAACGTTGAACTCGAAATGCGCGGCTGAGTCTGGATCACTCCGTTGGCAGCGACGAATGTTGCGGCGCGGCCGTGCGCCTCATTCCATCCAGTGGTGAACTCGTCGCGAAAGCCCAGCGAGAGAGTGAATTTTGGAGTGATGCGAATTGAATCCTGCACGTACCAGGCGCCGAGAAGCGAGCGCCAGTTCATCTCGGTGGGGGTGGGGTCATAAAGAAAAGTGCCAACCGTGCCCTGCAGGAATTGCTGGAGGCCGGTAAACGTGGCCTGGCCAAACTGGGTGAGCGCGAGATTCTCGTTCGATTGAAGCCGCTGGAACCAGACGCCCGCGCTCAGATTGTGTTTTCCGCTGTTGCGCGTCACGTTGTCTTTATACGTATAAAGATTGCGATCGATGTGCAGATGGCTTCCGGTGTTGCTGCCAGCCTGGCTCACCTGCGCGGCAGGATTGGCCGCGGCGCTTCCGCCGACCACGACTGTTCCCACGGGTTTGCCTGCGACAAATCCGTTCACTGCGGCTGCGGGCGTTCCCGGCGTAGGTTCGCCAGTATAAAAGTATGCTGCGCGCGAATAGCCCACGCGCGCGGAGTTCAGCAACTTGGGCGAAAGTACATGAGTCTCCTCAAGGCTCGCAACCTGTTCGCGCAGCGATTCCATATCGGTGCTGTACAGGTTGGCGCTGGTTGGCGTGACGTCGGCACTGTCGTCGACGGTGTAAACGCCGGTGAGCAGATCCCTGCTGGAAAAGACCTGATCGAGGCGAGTGGACCCGAAATCGTCGCGGATGGTTTGCAGCGGACTGTTGAATGCTTCGGCAATGCCGCCAAAATCCGGCGCATTCGGGCTCTGCGTGGGCCAGAGGGCGAGCAGGGGAACCACGCTCGGGGCAACGCCGACATTCACCAGGCCAGATGGCGGGCAGCGGTTCGGCGCAGGCGTCACGAGCTTGCAAGGCAACATTCCATTGCGCGCATTGGCGTCGGGCACGAGAGCGACTCCGGTCTGATGCAGGTGCTGCGTAAGGCCTTCGAGGTTCGCGAAGGCGAATGACTTGTCCTGGCGGATGGGCCCGCCGACGGCGCCGCCGAACTGATTGCGCTGAAAGGGCGGCGCCGAGCCTTTGTCGAAGTAGTTTCCGGCATCGAAAACATTGTTGCGCAGGAACTCATAGAGCGAGCCGTGCAGGTGATTGGTGCCGCCCTGCGTGACGATGAATACCTGCGCGCCGGGCCGCTTGCCGTATTCGGCGCTGTAGGTGTCGCGGAGCACGTTGAACTCACGGACCGCATCCACGCCCAGCAATTCCTGGCTGGTGCCTCCGGGCTGCATATTGTTCTCGGCCGCTCCCGTGAACTCCACGCCGTTTAACAGAAAAAGATTCTGTTGCGGACGATTGCCGGAGACCGAGAAGTTGTTTCCGACGGTGGAGTTCGAAACACCGATGCCGCCGGTTTTTTCGGGCGTGAAATTAACGATGCCGGGGTTGAGCGTGAGGAGTTCGTCGAAGCTGCGTCCGTTGAGCGGGAGATCCTTAATTTGCCGGTCGCTTACCAGGCCCGAGATATCGGCGGTCGTAAGGCTTACTGCAGAAGCATCGGCATTCACCAGGACCTGCTGCCGCGTTCCCATGGGTTTCAGGCTAATGCTGACGTCCGCATCCTGGCCGACGACTAGGTGGATTCCAATTCTCTTTGCCTGAGAAAAGCCTTGTTTGTTTACGACAATCTGATAGTCACCGGCCGGCAGCAACAACACGTGATACTGACCGGAACTGTCGGTCGTCAGATTTCGCTCCATTCCCGTATCGAGGCTCTGAACCGTAACCGTTGCGCCGGTTATCAGAGCTCCCGCTGAATCGGTGACCGATCCGCCCATGCTGGATAAAGCCTGGGCTGCGGCCTGAGCGGAAAAAGACACTGCCAGCGAAACGCAGAGCGGAACGACGAAGATGAAAGGAAGGATACGGCTCGCTCGCAGATCATGGCGATTCACGGGGACCTCGGAAATCTGGTTTTAGAGGGCAATCCCGTCTCAATTGCTCGTGGGGTTCGATCCTTGGATCGGTTGCTGACGTGACGCACCTGTGGGCCTCAGTGAAGGTCAGGCGCGCACAGTGTTCCGGGAGACGGAGAATGTCTAGGGCAATCGGCCCTTGTTTGAATTTATACGTTTGGAATCGTTACCGTCAATATCGATGGGGAGGGTCGGTGATGGGCGAGTTTGCTGGAACCCCTGCCTCGGGGGCTAAAGCCCGCGTTTTGGGCGCATTTCCGGCACGACTGAAGTCGTGCCCTGACCTTTGGTGGCGCTTCGCGAGAGTTTTCCCACAGCTTTTCGAGTCGCGCCCTGACACAAAGCCATTTATGCAACCGGCGCTAGCGATCGGCGCGTTCGAGGCGTTCGATCATGACATCGGTTGATTTGACAAGGGCCGCGACTTTTTCGCCCTTCTTCAGACGCAGTTCCCGGGCGGCATCCGCCGTAATAATTGCCATCATTTCGCTTTCGCCCACGACGACGACGACCTCGGCCATCAGGCCCTCGATGCGCACGCTTGCGACCTTACCCACAAGCTGGTTTCTGCCGCTCACGCGCCGATATCTAGCGCGAGAATCCGGTTCCGCACGAGCACTGTCAGCTTTGAGAAACGGCCGAAGACTGGCCTGGCTCAGCCGGTGATGGCCTCCGGGCGTCTGTGTTGTCCTGATCTTGCCTTCAAGAATCCATTTCTTGATGGCGGGGTAGCTGATGCCCAACATCCGGGAAGCTTCGCGAGGTGTCAAGAGCTGGCGTCGAGTCTGCATGAATTAACTTGTAGCACTTGAGGGCCGCCAACCGGTAGGACAGTTGTCAGTGATCAGACTCCTCCCCTGAGCGCAAAAGCGCAAACGCGGCGCGATTGGGGCAACCGGTGGAACAGCCTCCAGTGGTCGGCGGTCAGTGATCAGTGGTCAGAATTCCCCTCTGGACGCAAAAACAAGAACGGATGTGGGGCCCCGGCTGAGAGCTGGAAGCTGAAAGCTGTTTTTCAATTGCGGCTGCGGCCTTTGGCGAGGAGGCGCAGGAATTCCAGATAGAGCCATACCAAAGTGACCATGATGCCGAAGGCTGCGTACCACTCCATGTATTTGGGGACGCCGTAGGTGACGCCCTGCTCGATGAAGTCGAACTCGAGCACAAGGTTTAGCGCGGCGATGGCGACCACGAAGAGGCTGAAGGCGATGCCGATGGGGCCGGCTCCGTTGACGGTGGTGAAGTTGATGCCGAAGAAGCTGAGGCCGATTTCGAGCAGATAGAAGAGGGCGATGCCGCCGGTGGCTGCAACGATGCCCATGCGGAGCTTCTGCGTCACCTTGATCACGCCTGTCTTGTAGAGGAACAACATGACAAAGAGCGTGCCGAAGGTGAGCGAGACCGCTTCAATGGCGATGCCGGGATAGCGAGCGTTGAGGACCGCGGAGAATCCGCCAAGAACCAGGCCTTCGAGGAGCGAATAGATCGGCGCGGCGACTGGCGCCCACTCCTTTTTGAAGACGGTGACCACGGCAACGATGAAGCCGCCGATTCCGCCAATGGCGAGGGGCGCGACAGCCAGCGCGGGATTGTGCGACTGGAGAAATGAAGCTCCATGTCCAGGCCGCGGTGGCGAGGCAGCAAAGCAGCAGGATGCCGGTCTTGTTGATGGTGCCGCTGAAGGTCATGCGTGCGGACGCGTCAACGAGATTGCCGCCGTACTGGGCGCTGAATGTGTTCTGGCCGAAGGCGGGGTTCGAAGTTTTGATGAGTGCCATTGAAGTATCTCCGTTCTCATTTTATTGGATGGAATGGATGGAAAGGAGAATCGGCGGGGAGATAAGCGATCGGGGGATTGTTTGCAATCGTCCCTCAGGGGTTAAAACTCGAATATTCATTTTGAGGCTTCAACGGTACGACCGAACGTCGTGCCCGTTCAAAACAGATCCAGACTGAACCGCGCTGAGATGTGCGGCGCGATTGCGTTCAATCCAGTGCGCCCACGCCGTACTCGCTTTCGTAGCGTTCGACAGTGGCCATCAGGTTTTCGATGGCGCTGACGGGCTGGATGCCGCCGCGCGCGCCGTGCGCCATGCAGTTCATTGCTGCCGCGGCGCAGGAAAAATCGAGCTGGCGATCGAGAGGCCAATCCTGCAGTAGGCCGTAGATAAATCCGGCGCGGAAGATGTCGCCGGCGCCAATGGTGTCGGCCACAGGCACGCGATAGGCGGCGCTGTGCAGAAGATGCTTGCCGTCCCACGCCAACACGCCGTTTTCACCGAGCGTCGCCGCGCTCAGCTTGCATCCGTAGCGCGATTGCATGCGGCGCAGCGAGCGCTCCAGATTGGTCTCGTCCATCAGGCGGCAGGAGAAGTCGCAGTTGACGAGAAGATAGTCGATGTTGGCGATGAGGTCGTCGATGCCGGGATAGGTGTCGTCGAGATCGGCTGTGACAGGAATGCCGGCCTGGCGGGCCCAGCTTGCCGCCTGTATCGCCGCGGCCGTATCGTGCCCATCCACATGCAGCAGGCGCGCGTTCACAATCCACTCGCGGCGCAGTTCTTCGGGCTTGAGCGCCATGCGCTCGTTCTTCTGGCACAAAACTGTACGGTCGCCGGTGGCGTCGACGAGGATCACGTTGTGCAGACTGTGCGCGCCGGGAACGGTGACGATCTGCGCCTCGGCGCCTGCGCGGCGGAACGCGTCCTTGTGCAACTGTGCGGCTGCGTCGTCGCCAAACTTGCCGACGTAGCGGCTGCGCAGGCCCCAGGTCTGGCACGCTATGACGGTGGTGGCAACCTGGCCGCCGGGCAACACCGCGCGGTCACGATACTCGACCTTGGAACCGCACTCGGGAAAGCTGGCCAGCGAAATCACCGTGTCAGTGGCGTTAAGGCCCACACCGACGACGTCAACCTGGGGTAAAACCGTCATTGAGACATTGTAATGGCATCGCGACAAAACAGCCGTGCGCAGGGAGCCGGACGGCCGCGATGCTGTAGGCTCAAAGAAGATTCTGCTGGTTTTTGGATGAGGTTCGTGGGACAAACAAGTCCATTTTCGCGCCCGTTTCACAATGCGCGGCCTGGCGCCGCGCTCGATTGCGGCGGGGTGTCGCTGGAGACGCTGGCCCGACGTTTCGGGACTCCGCTTTACGTTTACTCGGCCGACCAGATTGTGGAGCGGCTGCAACTGTTCCAGGATGCGCTGGCGGGGCGGGATCACCTGGTGTGCTACGCGGTGAAGGCCAATTCGGCGCTGGCGATTCTGAAGCTGCTTGCGGATCGCGGCGCGGGATTCGACATTGTTTCGGGCGGCGAATTGGAGCGCGTGCTGGCTGCGGCGCCGGAGGCTGCGGGGCGCGTGGTTTTTTCGGGCGTGGGCAAAACGGCGGCGGAGATTGACCTGGGGCTGAAGGCGGGAATCCTGCAGTTCAATGTGGAGAGCGAGGCCGAGCTGGAACTGCTGGCCGCGCGCGCGCGAAAGCTGAAGGTGCACGCCCGTTTCGCGCTGCGCGTAAATCCCGATGTTTTTGCCGAGACGCATCCGTATATTTCCACCGGGTTGCGCGAGCACAAATTCGGCATCGACATTCGGCGCGCACCGGCGATTTACAAAAGCGCGGCGGGGAATCGCTGGCTCGAGGCGAGTGGAATCAGCGTGCACATCGGCTCGCAAATTCGTTCTGCTGTGCCGTTTGGCGCGGCGATTGAGCGGGTGAGCAAACTGGCGCGCGAGCTGCGGCGCGAAAGCATCGCGATCGAGTCGATTGATGCGGGCGGCGGGCTGGGAATCGATTATCACGGGGGCGCATTCGACCCGGCAGCAAAGGTGCTGGAGTATGCGGCGGCGCTTGAGCATGCGCTGGGCGAATTCGACGGTAAGCTGCTCATTGAGCCGGGACGGTTCCTTGTGGCGCAGGCCGGAGCGCTCGTGACCCGCGTGCTTTATGTGAAGCGCAACGGCAAGAAGACGTTTGTGATTGTGGATGCTGCGATGAACGACCTGATCCGCCCGGCGCTTTACCAGGCGCACCACGAGATTGTGCCGGTGCGGAAGCGCGCAGGGAAGACGCGCATCGTGGATGTGGTGGGGCCGGTGTGCGAGTCGGGCGACTTTTTTGCGCGCGACAGAAAGCTCGGGCCGGTTGAGCCGGGCGACCAGGTGGTGTTGCTCGATGCTGGTGCATACGGAATGGCGCAGAGCTCGAACTACAACACGCGGCCGCGGGCGGCGGAAGTGCTGGTGGAGAAGGGAAAGGCGCGGCTGATCCGGCGGCGGGAGACCGTGGCGGATCTGCTGGGGCACGAGGTCATCTGAGAAGCAGATTCTCCGGATGTGCTGTTGCACTTTCGTGGAGCAAGCGACTCTCTACTTTGATGCTGCGGTTGCTTGCGGGTTGAAGGGCGGAAATGCGACGCCGAGTTTTTCCGTGACCAGCGGCCTTATTCTTCCGTGCAAGTCGGTAGGGTCGTAGTGGAACTCGTATTCGAGCGGCATCACGTAAGCCAGTGAAGACCATCCCCAGAACGGATTCATGCCATACCCCTGCGCGGTTTCAGAGTTGTAATATTCGCGCGTCACGTCGTTGTGATTGAGCGCCATGTCGAAAGTTTTCTCGGCCAGCTCGCGCGCCTCTTCGTTAAATCCGTAGCGCATCAGGCCCAGAAAGATCATTTCGTTCGAAGGGATCCACGTGTTTCCGCGCCAGTTGCACTCGCCGTGCAATGTTCCTTCGTAGAAGTCCGGCTCTGTTTTTGCATAGGTGGGCACGGGATACGTCAGCCAGAATTCCTTCGGGTTCATCAGGTGCTCACGGACAAGACGCCGCGCCTGATCGGGTGATGCAATTCCCACCCAAAGCGGGAAAAATCCAGCCACAGACTTCACGCGGATCCGCTGGCCGGTCTTTTCGTCCCGGTCGTAGTAGAACCCGTCCCTCTCATCCCAAAAGACATCGTTGATAAGCTTTGCCAGGTGTTGCGCGCGTTTCCGATATTCGGCCGCGTCTTTCGGCTTGCCCAGTTTGTCTGCAATTACGCTCATCTCATCTAGCTCGCGGTAGAGGTAGCAGGCGAGATCGACGCCCTCGTCGAAGTAAGAATCCAGATTGCCCGACCTGCTGATCTGGTTGTCCATGCCGCTCGCGTCGGAGCTGTTCCAGGTGGGCAGGCCGTTGTGATCGGCGTCGTAGGCAAACCACCGATCAAGATACTTCTGCAGCTTGCTATAGTCGCCGCCGCGCAGCCATTCATAAGAGCCGGTTTGCTGCGACCCCAGAACTGCCAGTTGCGCGAGAAATGGCTTGAACATCTGACGCGGCCTGGACCATTTCACGGCCAGCGTACGCGAGATAAATCCATCGGGCTGCTGGCGTCCCAGGAAAACCTGCAGGTTCGAGAAGTCGAATGGAGTGACGCCGTAGAATGACAGGTAGATATTCTCAAAGTAAAGATCCCAGTCATAAAACTCGCCGTAGGCGTAACCCGTGAGCAGTTTCTGTTTCGATCCCGGGAAGTTGAGCATGCCTCGCGTCACAATGTTGTGGTTCAGCGCATTGAGGCGAGCGCGAAGCGCGGGCGTCGAGGCTGAGTCCTGATCGGCAGGAGCGGTGATACAGGCGGGTGCAAGCGTTGCGGAGAGAATGAGCCAGGCGAGCAGGCGGGTACGAAACAGACTGCAGAACAATGTGCTTCTCCTTCGTGCGGTTCTCCGCGGTAAGGATATACGACCGGACGGAACGAACGAGAACAGCGCAGCAACTAGAATGCTCCGCCCGGACCGATGGCCGCGACGAATTCCTCCTCCATCCCGAACCCTGCCCTGTTATGGTGTTGCGCGGGGGGATTCCTGATGCGATTTCGAGCGCGAGCGATTTGCACGACGATGATTGCGGGGCTGATGCTTGTTCTCTCGACTGGCGCTGACGCCGCCTCGCTGACGGTGAAGACCGAACAGGGCGCGGTGCACGGCAAGCTGATCAACGAGGGCAAGGTGCGAGCGTTTCTCGGCCTCCCTTATGCCGCGCCGCCCGTGGGTGATTTGCGCTGGAAGGCGCCGCAGCCGCCGGCGAAGTGGACGGGCGTGCGGGACGCGACCACGTTTACCGCGCGCTGCCCGCAGTGGCCGATTTGGGCCGACTACATTTTTCTCGATTCCGGGCCGAGCGAGGATTGCCTTCATCTGCATGTCTATTCGCCCGCCGCGGCGAACGGCGCGAGCCGGCTGCCCGTAATGTTCTGGATTCATGGGGGCGGCTACGCTGCGGGAGCAGGCTCGGAGCCGCGTTATACGAACTCGCTGCTGCTGCTCGACGGCGTGGTGCTGGTGACGATCGACTACCGGATGGGAGTTTTCGGCTTTCTGGCGAGCGAGGACCTCGAGCGCGAGGGCGGCGGCTCAGCCGGGAATTACGGCTTCATGGACATGGTGGCCGGGCTGCGCTGGGTGAAGGAGAATATTAGGCGGTTTGGCGGTGATCCCAGCAACGTAACGATCTTCGGTGAGAGCGCGGGTTCATTTGCGGTGAGCACGCTGATGGCTGTTCCCGAGGCGCAGGGCCTGTTTGCGAAGGCCATTGGCGAGAGTGGCGCGGATTTCAACGGCGTGATTGGAACGGGCGCGCTGGCGGATCGGGCAAAGCGCGACCAGGCCTGGGTGGAGTCGCTGGGTGTGAAAAGCCTGGCGGAGTTGCGCGCCATGCCGATGGACAAGCTGCTGGATGAGGCGAAAAAGAAAGGCGTCATCGGATTCACACCGGTGGTGGACGGGCGGTTTTTGCCGGAGGCCGTCTCGAAGATCTACGCAGCGGGCAAACAGGCGCATGTGCCGCTGCTCGCCGGATGGAATCGTGACGAGCGCGCTGGTACCTTGTCGAAGGGCATGACGGCGGAGAAGTGGAAAGCCTTCGCGGCCGATCATTACGGAGCGCACGCCGAGCAGTTTCTCAAGGTGTATCCCGCCAACAGCGATGACGAAGCCGTGCAATCTGCCGACAACTACACGAGCGATCAATTCATCGCTCTCGGAACGTGGCAGTGGGTCGAAGCGCATGTGAAGACGGGCGATGCGCCGGTGTATCGATACCACTTCGAGCTGCCCGCGCCGCCGAGCGAGATGCACCCTGAAGGCATGTACGCGTTTCACTCGGACGATCTGGAATACGTATTCGGCACGCTCGATACGCGGCACGGATCGGTGTGGCGGCCGGAGGATCGCAAGCTGAGCGAAGAGATGATCGAGTACTGGACGGACTTTGCGAAGACGGGCGACCCCAACGGGCCGGGACTTCCCGCGTGGCCGCGGTACGACAAGACGGCTGAGGTGCTACACCTGGACGGGGCCTCAAAGGCAAGCCAGGACACGACACATGCGCGCTATGAATTTCTGAGTCAATTCGGAATCGCGGGCCCTCTGCGATAGGGCGCGTGCTGGCAGCGACGGCTGGACGCGAGATGGGATTCGCATATGGTGTTTGCGCGCGCACGTGCAAACGCGGGCCCACACTGGTATGGTGGTGCGCGGGAGAAAACTCTCATGAGGCACACAACTATACACGCAGGCGTTCTCGCTGTTTTGGCAATTCTGATTTCGATTTCGTCGTTCGTTATGGCTGATCCGCTCACCATCAAAACGCAACAAGGCAAGATGCACGGCGGGCTCATCAATGATGGCAAGGTGCGCGGATTTCTCGGCATCCCTTATGCTGCGCCGCCGGTGGGCGACCTGCGCTGGAAGGCGCCGCAGCCGCCCGCGCGCTGGAAAGGCGTGCGGGATGTAACGAAGTACGGCGCGCGATGCATGAAGGGAAGCGTCTTTCCAGACATGGTGTTTCAGGATGGCGGGATGAACGAGGATTGCCTCTACCTGAACGTGTTCACGCCGGCGGGCGCAAAAGGAAAAAGCAAGCTGCCGGTCATGTTCTGGATTCACGGCGGCGGCTACTCCGGCGGCTCAGCCTCAGAGCCGCGGCATAACGGGGATTTTCTTCCGCTCAAGGGCGTGGTGCTGGTCACCATCAACTATCGGCTCGGAGTGTTCGGTTTTCTGGCGACGGCCGACCTGGCCCTGGAGGCTGGAGGCGCGGCAGGGAATTACGGGCTGCTCGATATGGTGGCTGCGCTGGAGTGGGTGCAAAGGAACATCGCAAAGTTTGGCGGCAATCCAGGCAACGTGACGATCTTTGGCGAGAGCGCCGGTTCGTCTGCCGTATCCACACTTATGGCTGCTGCGCCAGCGCGGGGACTGTTCCAGAAGGCCATTGGCGAAAGCGGTGGCGCGCTGAACCTGGGAGGTCCCCACGCCCCCACGCTGGCGGATCGGGAGAAACGAGAACAGGCATGGGCGGACGCGCTGGCGCCGACACTCAAGGAGCTACGCGCGCTGCCGGCGGACAAGATTCTTGATGCCGCAACCAAAACGGGCGCGCCGAGATTCTCGACAGTGATCGACGGCTGGCTGCTGACCGAGCCGGTGGCTGATACCTACGCCACGGGAAAGCAGGCGCATGTTCCGCTGCTCGCGGGATGGAATCGAGACGAAGGAAGCATGGCAGCCGCGAAGGGGATGACAGCCGCGCAGTGGCAAGCGAACGGGGCGAAGCTGTTCGGCGACCGTTCTGCGGAGTTTCTCAATCTCTATCCGGGGGCGAGCGACGAAGAGGCGCTCCGAGCGGCGATCGACTACCAAGGCGATACGTTCATTGCCTTCAGCACCTGGCGGTGGATCGATGCGCAGGTGAAGACCGGAGACGCGCCGGTGTATCGCTACCATTTCGAGCTACCCGCGCCGCCGAGCAAGTTTCATCCCGGATCGTTCGCATTCCACTCAGACGATATTGAGTATGTTTTTGGCACGCTCGACACGCGGCCCGGGGCGGTTTGGCGGCCGGAAGATCGCAAGCTGAGCGAGGAGATGATGGGCTACTGGACGAACTTCGCGAAGACCGGCGATCCGAATGGGGAAGGATTACCGCAGTGGCCGCGTTTCGACAAGGATGACTCAGTGCTTCATCTGGACAGCGAAATCACCGCGAGTCCTGACACAACACGGGCGCGATATGAGTTTCTGTTGAAGGGATTGCCGGCGGAAACGCGGTGAAGGAAGGCCTGCCTATTGCTTCACGCCGGAGCCTGCGGTAAATCCGGCGGTCTGCGTGGTGGGTGCGTCACCGCCGGTTGTGGGAGCGCTGAAGTTCGATCCCTTGGCGTTGATGGCATCAGAATAATCGGGTCCGAGGCCCAGGCTCTTAAGCGCACGCGAGTCGGGAGTGAGCTTGGTTTGCCAGCCGTGATCGGCTTGGTATTTCTGCATGGCTTCGATGGTCGTGGCGTCCCACTTGCCGCTGGCATCGCCGCTGAGGTAGTGCGCGTGGATCAGGGCATCCTGAATCTCCGAGACCCGCTCCGGCTCAATGGCCTGCTGGCCACGCTGCCGGTGTGACTTGTGCCTGCTATGCGAGAGCTTGTGCGAGCTGCGGGTATGGCTGGTCGTCGAAGTGTCGTGCACGGACGAACCAAAGGCGGGCGGCGCCAGAAGGGCCGCGGAAATCAACAATGCCAGACCTGCATGAGACGAAAACACCCCAATGCACCTCTAAGAAATCGAATTAGCGGAACTCTTCGGAGCAGTCTAGCGATTGTACCGCAATACGGCAAGCAGAAAAGCAAGCACGCCATTACCAAAGGTCCCAAGGCAGGGAAACCGGCGCCGGCCATTGACGTTGCGGTCCGGCGCTCTTATGCATGCGGCTACAACGTTCCGCCAATGACGTTAATGCCCTGATCGGGATGGTTCGGGTCTATGACCTCGAAAACCACATCATCGCCCGACTTGAGTTTGCTGACTACGGCATCGAACTGGTCTTTCGTGGGCGTTGGCTGGCGATTGACGTGCGTGATCACCAGTCCCGGCTCCAGACCTTGCAGGTCGGCAAACGAGCCGGTGCGCACGGAATCCACGAGCACGCCCGAAGCGTGAATCTTGGCCACCATGGTTTGCGGGATGTCGTGAACCACGAGGCCCAGTTTGGCTTCGCCGGCGCCGCCTGCGTTTTCAGGATTGTTTTCAGGCTGCGAGTTGTTCAGCTCGGCGAACACCTTATCACGATCACCCACGGTCACCGTGGTGTCCTGCTGCTTACCGTCGCGCAGGAAGCCCATGCGGATGGCCGATCCCGGCTTGCGGCCGGCGATTTCGTTCACCAGGTCATCGCCGTCCTTGATGCCGCGCCCATCGATGGTGGTGATGATGTCGCCCGGCTTGAGTCCGGCTTTCTCGGCCGGGCCCCCAGGCTGCACTTCCTGCACGAGAACGCCGGTCTTGAATCCGTAGACGCGATTGACCGCGGAGGAAAGTCCTTCGCGGAACTGGATGCCGATGGAGCCCCGCACTACTTTGTGATCGGGGCTGATGAGATCGTTGTAGACCGAAACCACGGTGTTCGATGGCATGGCGAAGCCGATTCCCTGATATCCGGCCGACTGCGTGAAGATGGCCGTATTGACGCCGACTACTTCACCATTCATGTTCAGGAGCGGTCCGCCGGAGTTGCCGGGATTGATGGCCGCATCAGTCTGGATGAAGTGCTGGAACTGGCCGGCAGCGCCCTGGTCGATGGTGCGGTTTTTGGCGGAGATGATGCCGGCCGTGACCGTTTGCGCCAGAGCGAACGGGCTGCCAATGGCCTCGACCCAGTCGCCAACCTGAGACTCGTCAGAATTACCCATCTTGACGGTGGGCAGCGGGGTGCTGGTGTCGATCTTGATCACTGCCAGGTCCGTTGATTTGTCGGTGCCGATCACGCGGGCGGGGCGCCCAAGGTCCGTCGTATCAGGATCGGTGGAGAGCTTGACATAAATCTTGTCGGCTTTGTCGATGACGTGGTAGTTGGTGATGATGTAGCCCTTGGAGTCGACGATGAAACCGGAGCCCAGAGACTCCTGCACCTGGCCGTTGTCGCCATCATCACCGCCCGGGCCGCCGGGAACCTGGCCGCCGAAGAAGCGATTGAAGAAGTCCTGGAAATTGTCGGGCCCCTGCTGGTTGTTGTCCTGGTTGTTATCGTCTCCGCCGCCCGGATTCTGCGGTGTTGGCATCGTCTTGAAGTGAAAACTCCGGTTTCCGCCGCCATTTTTCGACTGCTTGGGGAGGGTTTCAGTATTGATGTTCACGACCGCAGGGCCCACTGACTTGGCAATTTTCACAAAGTCGTTGGGAGGAGTCGGCGCACTATAGACCTTGAGAGGAGTGGCGTCGGCGCTGTCGGTCTGTTGTTCCTGGCCGCGGACCCCGTGCGCAGCAAAAGAACCAGCCACAATAGCGGCTGAAAGCGTGGCGAGCACCACGAATGCCGAGGTGAGACGGCGCGAGCGAAGCCGTTCCAAGAACTGTTTCATAGAGTCATTGACCTCGTGAGGCGCCCGAGCTGATGGCCGGCAAGCGGATGGCGCTATCTCTTAGTATAGACGTCTCAAAGCCAATCCTGCTTGCCGCAAAAGTCGTACGCAAGCACTGCCATCGCGCGTAAACCACGCTTGCAGGATTAGACGCGGCAGGAGGGAAAAGTGCCGTATGCGGGGGACGAAGGGCTGGGATGCAGGTTCGCGCGGAGGGGATGAGGCGAGTTGAAAGTGTGAAAACGCTCAACGGGCCGATTCGCAGGCGCGAGGAGTTGTGAGCTATTGGTCGGCGGCCCACTCCAGCATGGCGAGTGTGAGCAGAAGGACGCGCTTGAGAGCGAGATCGCGATCCTTGGGGTGGTACCACTCGTGGAGGGTATGAGCCGCTCCGCCCTCGCCGCCAGCACCCATCGACAACGCCGGAATGCCGAGCGAAAGCGGAATGTTGGCGTCGGTCGAGCCCAGGCGCAGATCGGTACGCAGGCCCATGTGCCTGTCGACGGCGCGCAAGGACGCGAGCAGCGCCGAGTCGTCTGGCAGTTTCGCGGCGGGGCGATCGCCAATTTTTGTGACTGCGTAGGACAAGCGCCCGCGAGCTGGCTGCTCGGGTTTGGACCTGGCATTCGAATGCTCGACAGCATCTTCAATGGCGCGGTGCAATGCGACTTCAAGACGCACAAGCTCCGCGGCATCGGTCGAACGGAAATCAATGGTGGCTTGCGCGCTTTGAGGAATGGAATTCACGCTGATGCCACCGCTGATGGTCCCGAAGTTGAGGGTGGTGCCGCGATCTTCGGGCATCGGTGTGTCTGCAAGGCGTGCCAGCGCCGTGGCGAGCGCGGCGATGGGGTTCGGCGTGCCGGCGTCAGTGAAGCTATGGCCGCCGGGTCCCGTAACGGTGACCTGGAAACGACGGCTGCCCAGCGCCTGCGTGACGGCTGCATCTGCGCCTGGGCCGTCGAGGACAATATGGGCGGCGATCCGGCCGGCGAGTGGGCTCTGTTGGTAGATGTGGCGCACGCCGCGCAGGTCGCCTTCGCCTTCCTCGCCTACGTTACCCAGCACGAGGAGCGGCACCGGCAATTCAACGCCGGCGTGGATGAGCGCGCTTGCGATGGCGAGCATTCCCGCCACACCGGCGGCGTTGTCGCATGCGCCGGGGGCGACAAGCCGATCGTCTTCGAGCACCGGATGGATTGGCGTGCCAGCGGGAAAAACGGTGTCGAGGTGGGCTGATAGCAGAACCATCGGCCCGGTGCTCTCTGGTGGCAGATGCGCGGCCGAAAGGAACCCCGCGATGTTGCCGGCTCCATCGATTTCAACGTTGCTCAGGCCGGCCTCAAGGAATTTCTCTTTCAACCAAATTGCGCGCGCCTCTTCGCCGTGGGTTGGCGCGGGGATTGCGACCAGCTCCATCTGCCAGTCCATGATGGTCTTGGGATTGCCATGAAGCCAGGCAAAGGCGGAGTGGACCGGCCTTCGCGCGGCGAGCGCCGTGACTCGCGAAAATGCCGATACTGGCGTGAGAAGCGGCATGCAGATGGATTCAGAGTAGCAGGGCGGAGCTCGACGAGCGCTTTCCAGACGAGCCGGAAGGGTGTGAGTCCAATATTTATTACGAGTGACGGGAAGCGGCGGTCTGTCGCAGGAGGACGCAGGATATCGCGTTGTCGTACAGGCAGTTAGCCTGTTGGAAGGCGAGCTAAATCGTGCGCCCCAGATACAGGGATTATCGAGAGTGAGGCCTCAGAAATCGCATCCTAGCGACGGAGGCTGCAATGAAAAGAAAGAACTTAGCGCGAAAGAGGGCCGGAGCCGAGATTTGCGCGACATTCACGTCGCCTAGATGCCGATAACTAATTGATTCTAAGCATCTAAAGAGCACCCACATCGCCCGAGTAGGAGCCAATCCAAGTAAAATCCTAGCAACACAGCGATTTTGAAAGTCCAACGCGACGCGCCGAGCGGGCTCGTGCCCACCACTCCGTAGTTGTATTTACTATCTAGTAACTTTTAGCCTCAAAAGCGCTGTTTACTATCTAGTAACTTTTGGGGCTCAAAAACAGCCCGCGCCGAAACGCGGGCTGCACTCGATCTGCGATGCACTAAGGAGCAACTTCCGCACCGCTGCCCTTCCTTAAGAGGTCCCGATACGGACTAGGCTGCAAGCCTAAGACGCGGCCAGCGCGATCGGTGACTTTGTCAAATTCACCATTTAGGTACTCGCCGATCGGAAGCATGCCGCACAGATCGCAGTCGTCCAGGTGGTACTCTTCGATGTTGCTCCACAGGTCGTCGGCCTTGAGCGAATCGCAAAAACCAAAGTCACAGAGCTGATAGATATAGCGCCTCGGAGAAATGCAGGGCAGAGCCTTCCGAAGCGCCTTCGCCGTGGCGAGGCGCCTCGCTCTGGCCAGGAACCATCGGTCGATATTGGGAGAGATCCTTCGTCTATTGTCGCCCCTGTCGCTGCAGAGCATCGGATCGCGTGCCAGATCGCGAATGTCATGACCGAACTCGTAGAGGGCTATGGAAAGAAGGACGCTCGCGCGCACGCCAAACTTCCGCTGAGCCCTCTGAGCCGAAAGGACCGCAAAACTCAGAAAGTTCAGGACACCCAGACAATCCAATAGATGAGCCGGCAGAAGCCCTCTCTCCATGCACCGCTCTTCTACCGTGTAAGAAAAGGGCACCTCGCATCGGAAAAACGGCGTCAACAAATCCACGAGCTTCTCTTCCCTCTTTTCTATCTCAACTAACTCTGCCTTTCGCATCTCATCCTCCTCGCGGAAATCTTTCCGCCGCCTCGGAACACACGTTGGTTTCGCGCAGAGCGGCCCGCGTGCGTGGCCCGCTTGCGCCTCGGCCGAGATGGCCCCGTGCCGGCGCTGCTTGTCGATGGGCGTGAGGCGCCCAGTTCCCCGAACGCTTCAGCATGTTCTTCAGCGCCCACCAGACTTTGTTTGCCTCTGCGACGGTGCGAATAGTGCCGTCCGCCTTAGAAGCCAAAGGAGAGACGCCAGATTGCAGCCAGGCCGCGTATCGATCGCCGGACCAGCCGAGCCGCCTGAGCGCCTCGTCGATCCGCGCGAGATCATCTGGGCTCGCCATTTGAACAAACGACGGGTCTCCGTCTTTGCGTCCCGATGTGCCTGCCGCGTGAGCGCGCTCTCGCGATCGGATGCGTCGCCACGGCTGCGCCGCGCGAGTAAGCGGCTGGCCGATCGAGCCTTTCAGGATGTCGAGCAGCGCGCGTGCTTCATCGCTGCTCAAATCGCGGAAGGAAGATACTTCCCTGCCCGTCGCCTGGCTGGCCCACAGCAGCCGCGCGGCTCGCGCATCGACGCTGGCCGGCAGCGTGTGTGCGCTCCATTGCGAATAGAGCGTTTGAAGAGCTATAAGCTGAGCGCGCGTGGCAGCTGCATCGTTGCGGGTCATGCGGCTCCCTCAGATGCTTCTAGCACATCACGATCCGCGGCGCCGATCCTGATCTGTTCGATGGCATTGACCAAAGTGCGCACGTTAATGTAAGTGCGGTTCCGCTCAAAGGCATCGCGAGTTGTGGAGCGGGCAATCAGGCTTTCGATCAGTGGCTTATTCGCCGCGGCCGAACGGCCTTTCAGCAGATGTCCCAACTCCCGCTCGATGATCGCGCGGGCTTCGGCGCGCTCAAGGCCCGGCAGCTTCACCTTGGCGATGATGCGCGAGTTCCACTGCTCCAGCGTCGCGGAGAATTCGTCGAATTTGCACTTGAGATCGTGGCTGCCGACGAAAAGCAGCGAGAAATACGGCGGCTGATCGAGCAGCTCGCGCAGCATCTCAAAGCACTCAATGGAGAGATGCTGGGCTTCATCGACCACCAGCAGCACCCGGTTGCGCCGGAATTCGAAGCGGATGCTGTTCAACATGGGATCGACGTCGGCGCTCACCCGGCATCCGCATACTGTAGCGACGCGCCGAATGAGATCGCGGGGGCGCAGATTCTGCCTAGCGTAGATATAGAAAGCGCGACGCCCTTCGACATTCGGTATTTCGGCGACGTTGAGTTTGGCCACCTGGTGCTCCAACACGAAGGACTTTTGCGAGCCGGGCGGCGCGTAAATCATGTACGCAGCGGGCCTCGGCAACAGCTTCTCGAAGGTCTCCTGGATCAGCCGCACGTTGGCGGTCTCATCGAGCTCGCCGGCAACGCGCGTGGGCGGCGCGACCGGATGTTGATTCATAAAGTCGGTCGCTGCGCGCACGATGTTCAGGGCGGTCGCGCCAACGTAGTGGTATTTGTCGGCCATGAAGAAGCGCATCGTGACCGACGCGTATCCGATGCGGTGTGCAAAATCGTGAATTGACAACCCTGTGCGCGCCAGATAGTCCTCGACGCGCCTCCGGCATTCAGCAGTTGGCACCGCTTCGCCGGCGAGGATCACTCGATTTCTGCTGCAATCCGTCTTCATGCCAGCTTCTCCAGGTTCTTCAGAAAATCTGAAGCAATTTCGGCCGCACTCGCGGGCGCCGCGGCGTCCGTATCCGGCATCCGTAAAATCATTTCGGCAACTTCCGTGGGCGTCATTGGCACCGCCGCCTTTTTGTCCGGCCGGAGCCCGGGCTTGCGCTGGGAGATAACGGGGCCGGCCGCGGCGGGCAGCTGCAGCTGGCTATAAGCCATCTCTTCGGCCGATTGCGCGCCGTCGGCGCGAGCTGCACTCGCGATCGCGCGCAGCGTGGTCTTGGCGGCCTTTTCCAGGCCGCGGCGGATCTCCATTGATTCGCCGATCTGGCGCCGCGTCTCAGGATCCGCGGGAGCGAAGCGCAGCAGAGTCTCGGCTTCGAGCCACGCAATGAAGAGGCCATCGAGCGTGAGCGCAGCAGCGCATTCCGGATCGCCTGGATCGAAGGCTACGAGGATCTCGCGCTCGTTGGCTTCGTGCATCGCGGCCCATGCAAGGCGATCTTCAGGGCGCGGCGTATACCGGCGCGTGTTGAGGGTGACCGCGCATTCGTGGACTTGGCGCCGCTCGTATTCGGCCATCAGCAGCGCGAGCGTCGCCGCATCGGGCGTCGGCTTCTGATTGGGATTGAACTCAGCCTCAAAGACCTCATTGGGGCTCAGGCCCTTCATGGCTTCGCCGCTGTGCGGCGTCGCGTTGTACTTCTCGATCCATGATAGGCACGCGAGAATGAAGGCGCTGGCCAGTGGGTGCTTGGATTCGGCGACGCGGCCTTTCTTGAAGAGCCGCCGGTGCTCCATCATCGCGGCTCCGGTGGCGTCAGGGCGCGTGGCAGGTGAGCCGGATGTGTAGGTAGAGAAGAACGCATCAAAATGATGCGCCGTGGCGAAGCAACGCTCCACACCTTTCGATTGCGGGTGGCGCGGGATGCAGTGCACGACGCCGATGCCGAGCCGTGCCAGAAAGCCGGTGTGCTCGATCGGAGTGAGGTCCTCGGGGCGAAGATCCTCGGCCGGAAAGCCCCGCCGCGCGCCCTTGGCGACTTTGCGATAATCGCGTCCATTGTCAACGTAGATCAGCTCCGGAGGCCCGTACTGCAAAATGGCGCGGCGCATGGCCGCGGTGATCGAGCGGGAACTTCCTTCCCACGCCCATGTTGCGCCGACGATCTTACGGCTGCGGTAATCCTCAAAAGCTGAAAGGCGCAGGCGGACCGGGGCGCCCGTCGGCGCATCGTCGAAGAGATCGTTTGCCACTTCAACGTCATGGATCATGTGATCGCCCACCCACGCCTGATTGGCGTAAATGTCGTCATAACGGCGCCGGATATAGGGCGCCATGCGCTCCCGATATTCGCGCTGGCCTTCGCGCGCCAGAGCCTTCATGGCCGGCGAAATCTCCCGGGAAAGAAATAGGCGTACCGTCTCGGCGCTGGGCAGATCGTCTTTTGCAATGCCAAGAGCGTCGGCCCGCTCGCAAATCTGTTCGTGGACGAAGGCAACGCTTTGGCCGCGGTGCGGCTTCTCGGTGGCCCGCAGCCCCTTGCGGTCGATATCGCCGAGCTAGAGGTAGGCGGCCAGAATCGCCGCTTTATGGTGCTGCTTGAACCAGCGACTCACGCCCTTGTCGGCGCGCACGCGACGGGCGAGCTCGTTGATGCCGCCGCGCTTGAATCTGCCATACCAGCCCCAGATGGTCGTAGAGGGCTTGCCCGTCTCCTTCGCGATCTGCTCGACCAGATGGCTCAGGTTCGCGACATCGCGGTCGTTCTGCGCGCACCAAAGGCGCTGCTCGCCGCCCGGGCTCAACTTCGAGAATTCAATCAAGGGACGAATGATCTCAAGCAGGTGACTCGCCCGCTCTCGTTGAGTCCCCGTGACAACGATTCTCGGGACCGCCGCCGCCGGCGGCTGGCGGAACGAAATCAACTGCGCGCCGCTCGGCTTCGGATCGGAGCGATCGACCGAAGGCGCCGCAAGTTGCGTGCGCTCCAATTCGATCTGGAGATCGGCGGGAAGTGAAAGAGAGGAGTATTCAAGAACGGGGCGTCCATTCGCAGCGCGTTCCTTCGTTGGCCGCGACTTCAATGCGCCGCTCTTGGCTTCGCGCCGCACGGCGTGCAGGGGCCACTTCGTCAGCTCCATCAGATCGGCCCGAGATAGCCAAAGGTCTTTCATTTTGCGTTCACTCGCTGCGATCTTTCCGTGCCACAAAGGAACCGCGGTAGGCCTCAGAGAAGGCCAAATCGCGGTACAGATTTTGTCCTTCGAGGGCCAGTGGCGCGAGCGCTCGCCGCTCTGTTCGGAGCCATGCACGCACCGTGTTGTAGCAGGGAAGCCTTACCCCAGAGAGCCCGAGCCATTCACGATTTCGCAAAATCGATTGATGAACTGCGCGGACGCCCGACCGCCATGCAAGGTGCAGGTAGGCCGCGAAAACTGCCGCCGCGTGACGCCGGCTGAAGAAACGAGAGGAGCCCTTGTCTGCGCGACGACGGCGTTCCAGAGCGCCCTCCCTGCCCCGTCTGAATGCGGCGAGCGAGCGCCAAACAGTGCTGACGCAGCAGCCATTCTCTTTGGCGCACCAGGCGGCAATCTGCGTTGCAGACCAGGCTCGACTCCCGTCTGGGAGCAGGCGCGGGAATCTCTGCACCTTCGGCACCTGATCCAACTCCACCAGCGGCGCGATGGCCCTGAAGCGGGCTTCACTAAAGGCCGTCTCGCGCTTGCCGTGTATGAGCTGCAGCTGCATCACTCTACCTTCACCGCAAAGATTTGCCGTCCGCCTCGCGGGCGCCGCCCACCAACTTCTCCTTGGACAGTTGGGCCGCCAGCTCGCATTCGCCGAGAGCCAGGAGGGCATTCTGCCGAGGGCTGAGCAAGAGGCGCTGCAGCTCGTCGTTGGCGGTGATTTCGCAGAACGCGGCTACCCACGCAGCCGGGAATTTGGCGCGCGCTTTTCCTTCGCTGCAACCCACCATGTCGTCTAACATGTCTTTTGTGATGGCAATTTTGCGGCGCAACCGCGCGGTCAGCTCTTCGGCGATCTGTTCCCTGCTCTTGCGGCAGCCGGCCATCACTTTCTTGAGCAGCGCGCGGACTTCGAGATCGCGGGCTTCAAATTCGGCTCTTCCTATTTTTTTTGCCATAATCGTTACCTCAGAGGATAACTTCTGAGACATACTGTTATTGGATAATAAACGCATTGAAGGCGCGCGTCAACAACCCGGCGGGGACGGAGGCCATAGGGCGCCTCCTGGTCGAAAAGATCAAGAACCTCAGGGAGCTCTGCGGCCTTACTCAGGCGGAATTCGCAAAGAAGCTAAAAGCCTACAGACCACAGGTTTACAAGTGGGAAAAGGGAACGGAGCGGCCCTCAGCGCGGAAACTCATCGAACTCGGTAACTTGGCCGATACGGCGATCCGCCGATGGGAAGGCGGAGTCGTTCCCGACGGGAAGGTCGATGCGTTGGAGAATGCCGCCAAGTACCCGGACAGCTTTTGGTTCTGGGAACGCGCCGGCGTCGATCTGTCGCTGATTAGTGAAGCTGAGCGCAGGAAGATCAAGGAACAGCCGGATCAAGAAGTTTTGGAAAAAATCGTCCGGCTTCCCCTTCTCGATTCGGCGGCTCTCTCGCGATTTGTAAAGGGCGACCCGAAAAGCGTGGCCGCGAAGAGTAGCAGGTCCCTTCCGTTCGTCTCCCTTTTCCTGCGCAAGCCCTCACTGACAATCTGTGTGCAGGCCACGGACCGCTTCGGAGGCTCTGATTTCCTCGCAGGAGACCTCGTGCTGGTTCAGTGCGCGCGGAAGGAAGGCGACGGCGAAAAAGAGCAGCCGGCGCCGCATAAGGAGTTGCTTCCACTTCTCGCTGCTCGCGTGGCCGTCTTCTTTGAGAGTTTGCCCGTGTCGAGAGATCTGAGCCCGGAAGCGTGGCAGAGGCGCCCTCCCGCGCGTCTTTTCACCGGTCAGGACCAGCTAGAGAATGAGCTGAACTTGCCGGAGGGTCCAGCTGCGCGAGCTGAATTGGAAAGAAGGCAGGACGAGCTCGCCCAAAAGTGCCTTTTAGAGGCTTCCGCTCCCGGCGTTCTGTTCGGGACGCTTCGCCTTCAGTCCGATGAATCTTGGGACGGAGATCTCAACAAACTCCGCGACACGCGTCCTTGGCGCTTCATCCTTGACTGCGGCGCAACGCGCGTCGGATTGACGGATTGGACCGTCGACCCTCTCGCGTTTTCTGGGGCGTCGGCGCCGCGAGCGAATCCTGGCATTCATCTTTTAGGTGTGATCGTCGGTTGGCTCGTCGCGCCCGCTGCGCCGATCGCGACATCGGGAGATCGTGAACATCGAGCTTTGCTCCACGAAGAGACGCGGGGAGCAGGGAAAGCTCCGGGGGCGACGGGCTCCTCCTCTCGCCCTCGGAGCCGATCAGCAGGGACTCGGAAACGAAGGCCGAACGGCGCTCGGCAAAAGGAGAACGCTCAATGAACACAGCGGTGATGAAGAGGGAAAGTCTCGGTGAGACGAAGCCGGAGAAGACATTGGAGGCTCGGATCGCGGAGCTGACCGAGGACCTCGCGAAAACCGATAAATCTCTTTCTGCGTCACGCCTCAGCCAAGCAACCTTGGCTTCCGAGAGGCAGGGGCTCGTGCTGCTGGCGCGGGTGAAAAAAGACCCCAAAGCGCAGGCGCGGCTTCTGGCCATCGATGAAGATCTCGTGCGCATCGTTCGCGATATTGCGGACTACACTTCGGCCGTTTCTGAACTAGAGGAAGAGCTCGAGGCAGCCAAGAATGCGCTCACGCTCGCACAGTGGGAAAGTAGACGCGCAGAGCTGCGCCAATCGCTGCTCGCTCGGCTCGACGGCAAAGGAGGGGCTCGGTTGGATAAGGCCGCCGCCGCTTTCGGTGCAGCTCTGAGAGCCGCGGTCGAGGAGGAAGACGCAATGGTGGCTGAGCTCGGGGCTTTCGCGCCAAAGAGGTACTGGGGCGAGCTGCGGAAGATTCGAGTAGGCCGTGCGCAACTACTGGCCGTGAGGCTCCGGGACGTACTGCCGATCGACAATCGCGAGGTCCCTCTGCGCGTGGCCGACGAATGGACTGCGCAAAGCCAGGAGGAACGTTATCTTCGCGATGCGTTGGAGGCGTTGGACCGCCTAGAGCTAGTTTTCTAGGACGTGCATTCCGGGCCACGGGACGCGCTGGCTGGCGATTTAAGGGGCTCGACGAAAGGGCTGGACGGGGGGACGGGCACGGGAAACGCTGCTGCTGCTCTGGAGGCCGCAGCGTTCGATTGCTAGGCGCCTCAGAGATTGGTCGCAAGGCCATTTTGGAAGCTGGGCTCCGACCGAAGATTTTGGAAGCGCGGAAAGGAAGCGATGAACTCCGGGGCGGTGGCAAAGGCGGTCCCACGGCGCTCGTTCGAAGCGAGGCAGCTTCCGGCTCAACTCCCTCCGGATTTGGCTGCTTCCGCGCGCAGGGCGCCAATCTCCGCCCCGGGTCCCACCGATGGCGAACTAGTCGGCGCGCTTGCCGATGAGATGATCGACGCGCTACCGAAATATCGACCCATCTTCGTTTGCCGCCGGCGCCGCGACGGCCGCGTCCTTCGGTACTGGCTGCCCCTTCCCGCCGCGCCTCCGCTGCTCGCCGAGGTGGTTCGCATCGCCATGCTCGATCTCCTCTTGGAGCTCGTAGAGGCCGAGGCTCGCAGCGGCGAGGCGCGCCGCACGCCCCCGCGGGATCAGCTGCTGATGCCATTCACAGAATGCGAGCTCATCGAAGTGCTGCGCGCCCGAGGGCAGCTTGTGCTTCAGGGACAGCTCCCCGTGAAAGCAGGTGAGGCATGGGCGTAGAGACTTCCGCCGTCACCATCAAGATCAACGTGATCGACCCGAGCTCCGGCCAGGTGATTCAGAACGTCACCGGCAACCTCGACAAGCTGGGGCAGGCGGGCACGCGCGCCGGGCAGAGCGTGCGCAAGGGCATGGAAGAGGCCGGCGTGCGGCTGCCGCGCGCGATGATCCGCCTGGCCGCGGAAAGCAAGCTCGCACAGGCTGCCGTTGGCGCCGTGGGTTCGGCGCTGATCGGGATCGGCGCCATTCAGATCGGGACGATGATCTTCACGCAGCTCTACCAGGGCGCAAAGAAATTCTATGAAGAATGGCTCGACATCGACGGCGCGATCGCGAGGTACAACCAGCAGGCAGGCGAAGCCGCAACAAAGAAGTTCGACGAAAACCGATCGGTCGAGCAGCTGAATTCCGATCTGCGCACGGCCAACGAGCTCCTCACGCAGATGAACGAAAAGCGCTTGGCGATGCCCTCGAACGCGCAGATCGTCGCGACTGGCATGATCCCGGGGCAGCCTGTCTACCAGGGCATGGCATTTTCGATGAACGATGCCAACGCGATGAATGCGGCACAAGGCAAAGTGGACGAGGGCCGGCAGGCAGCTGCGGAGAAGCAGCACCAGAGGATCCTGGAAGCGATCGAGGATTCGCACCGTTTGGAGGAGGCCCGCGTCGAGGGCTCTCGAAGAGCCCGGATCGAAGAGGAGAGCGCGGACCAGCGTGCGATCGAGGACCAGAAATACCGTCTCGCCCTGGCCGGTCAACTCGCGGACGTCGGAAACCGTGGAAAAAATCCAGGAGACGCGGACTACCTGACGGTCGCTCCTGGCGCTGGGCAGCAGGAACTGCAGGACGCCGAAGCGCACGCGAGGGTCGCGCGCCAGGCCGCTGAAATCGAGCAGGAGGGCTCTGCCCAGAACGAGATCCGGCGCATTCACGAGCAGGCGGAGGAAGCGGAGCGGACCGGCATCGCGAGGCTGGAGTACGAACACACTGTGGCCCTCGCTGACCTGGTGCGCGAGCACATTTCAAGTACGGACACGATTAGGGATGTCGATCGCAGGTACTACGCCGACGAAAAGAAGCTCGCAGACGACGCGGCGAAGGCGATCGCGAAGACCTACGAGAGCATGTTCAAAGCCGCGCACGAAGCGCACGAGAAAGAGCTGCGGGATCAGCAAGAGTTCACGGATCGGGTCACGCAACTCGCGAGCGAGGCCGCGATGCAGGGAATGGGCACGATCTCCCGGATTCATGCGGAGGCCCAGCAACAAAAGGCCCAGCTGCTTGCGGAGGGCAAAGCCAAGGGAGCAAGCGGCTCGGAAATCGGTCTCGGCATCGGCATGATCAACCAACGCGAAGCCGGACAGGCGGCTGACGCGATGCGTTCGATGGATGAGCAGACGGAAGCGCTCGAATCGCAGGCGCGTAGCCGACTCCTTTCGTCGGAGCGCAACAAGACAGCGGCCATCGAGAACGAGTACGAGGAGCGGTTCAGAAAATTTCAGGAGGAGAAAGACAAGGAGCTCGCAGCCCAGAACCTCAGCCTGGACGAAATGGCGGCGATCCAATCCAATTACGACCGCCGGATGGTGGCGGCCGGGGAGCTGCGCGATGCAGAGCTGGCGGACTCGGCGCGCGAGGCACGCGAGAAGATGGCCGGCGAGTTCACGAGCTTCTTCCGCTCGCTCGATCATCCGATGGCGGCATTAAAGCAGCTCGGCGACAAGGCTGCCGGCGAAGCTGCGGCGGCGATCGCGCAGCGTATGCAGGAGCACTTCAGCGGCAGGGGCTCAGGTCAGTCGCCGCTCAGCGGAGACTACGGAGGCATCTTCAGCCGCATCGCCGGCGCCCCGCACGGCGCCCCTGGCACGCACGGCGCAGCTGCGACCGAAGCTGGCGGCATGCGCTCGATGGCGATCTCGACCGCGCAGATCTTTGTGCAGAGCGCGTCGATTGGCATCGGCGGGGGCATGGGAGGCGGCGTTCCCGGAGGAGTCAGATATTCCGGAGGGGCATACGCGGGCGGTGGCTTCAGCGCAGGCGGCGCTACTTCTGCGGGATCTTCGCTCGGAATCGGCGGCGCGGGCAGTGGAGGCTACAGCGGCACCGCTCCCGGCAGCAGTCTCACAGGCAGCCCAGGTATCGCACCTCCGCGCGGCAATGTGCTCGGGGGCGCAGTCAACGATGTGAACCAGGGGATGACGCTCTTCCAGCAGGGCAAAAGCATCTTCGGCGGCGGCGGCAACTCCGGTGCAGGCCCAGGGATGCCGCCAGACACAGAGCCTCGATCTCGACCTCAATGGCAATCCCACGCCGGGCAGTCCAACGGGCGCGCCGGCGCCGGGCGCATCAAACGGCGGCATGCTCGGCGGCGGTGGCTTTCAAGCGAACGCTGCGGGTGCAGCGAGCGGCGCGCTTGGATTGTACAGCGCCTATGAAGGAACCGGTGGAGTGGGCGGCGCGCTCTCGGGCGCGATGAGCGGCATGCAATTGGGCATGGCGCTGGGCGGCCCGATCGGCGCGGCCATCGGCGCGGCGGGCGGTGCCATTCTCGGCGCCATCGGCATGGGCGGCCGCGAGAAAGCGCGCGTCTACGATCTCAAGCAGGTGCGGCCGCACATGGCCGAAGATGAGCAGGGCTTCGAAACCGGCTCCATGGATTACCTCACCGCGTACGCGGACATGCAGACGCTGGATACCACGGCGGAGCGCACCACCAAGCAGTGGGGACCCGCGGCGCACTCCTATTACAACGACACCATTCGCACGGAGATCGCGCAGACGAAGGCGAAGTTCTCGTCGATGGAAAAGTCCGGACGCAGCAACTTCACGGCGAGCGCCGCGCAGTACGACGTGGGGACGGATGCAGTGCCGCGCACCGGCATGGCCGTGATTCATCAGGGTGAGCGTATTGTTCCCAGCGATCAAAACGAGCGCATCACGCGCGCCGTCGAATCCGGCGCGGACAGCACGCGCATGGCCACGGCTGGCAGCTGGGGCGGCGACGTTCATTTCCATGTGCATGCTCTTGACACAAAAAACGCGCGGCAGGCCTTCATGGATCACAAGCACTTGCTGCGCGCTGCGGTCAACGAGAGCTACGCGGAAAACTCTGGAGGGGCGGATGCGGGATATTGATCGCGCCAGTTTTGGCGCGGAGGAAGGAACCCTATGAGGCTCTCGAACAGTAGAACGATTTACGTTGAAAATCCCGACAGCATTGAGGGGAAGTGGCTGACATTGGTCCCTCCCGAAGTCTCTGATCGTGAAGGCCTCACAGGCACAGATCTCGATCAGATCGTGCGCGAGTACGGCGCCCGCGAGGAATCCGGGAAAGCTCCCGTCGTCTTAGGCACGCTTTCCCAGGCGCGACAGGAGCCAGTCGTGCGAATTGACGAGGTTCGGCGCAAAGGCGGCTCGCTGGAGGGGAAGTTCGGTGCTGTCGATCCGCGCGCTGATTACCTCTATGGCCGCGGAGCGTTTCCGAAAAAATCCGTGCGCGTGAAGCGCTCGCCCGATGGCGTTTCTCTTGGCGGCGTGGGACTGATTCACCGCAGGGACTCCAAGGGGGTCGGCGAGATCAACGAAACACCATCTCTCGATGAACTGATGCAGAAGCACACAGGCACCGAGGAGCATTTTTTTGGAGAGCCACCGATGAGACAACCTGACTTTAGCCACGGATACATCGAGTTGATTTATGACGCCGGCAAGCAGGCTACGAAAGATGCAATTTCGCACCTGAAGGAGCGGGGGCGGTGGTGCGAGAGATTTGATCGCCAGGGCTTGCCTCTGGTCTTCGCGGAAGCAGCGGGGACGCCGGCATTCAAGCCTCTCGTGAGTTTCGTGGAGAGCCTCGTCGATCGCTTCGATCCGATGGGCCAACTGCTCTATGAGTGCGCGCGGTATTTGGCTCGCGAACGCAAGATCACGTTTGCCGACGCGCTGATGGAAGTGGGCAATCCGCACTTAGGGCCTTACATCATGGCTGGCCCACATCCGGATGCACACGGTGGGGCGTGGAGCGCGCCGATTTCTCCAGAGCAACGCCAAATGGAGCGCCGAGACTCTGCGCGGGCGCTGGACAATCATGTGTTGCCGGGGGAGATCGTTGACTTGGCCTGGAGGCGTGCGGAAGCGAAGGGATGGCCGTTCAAGCAGGCGCTTCTTGAAGTCACTGCGGAGCGCCCAGAGATCATGGAGGACTTTCAGGCGGCACAACGTCGCGGTGGCGATGTTACCTAACTAGTAATCTGGGGACCGTTTCGGCTGCGGGCGGCTATTCTCGGTTGCCGCCTTTGATTTTGGGTTTCATGCGAGCGCTTTTCGATAGGCTAGGCGCTCGCACTTGTGTGTTTGGCGGCCGGGGCCGTTCCTACTCTAAATATCTCCTGTGAGTACTCGTAATATTTCCGGGAGCCCACAAAGGGGATCATGACCCAATGATGACTTCGTCCTCCGGATGGTATTCCACCGAGTGAAGAAACAGTCCGCGCGCGGGGGCCGTGGGGCCTGCGGCGGAACGGTTGCGCGCCGCGAGAATTCGTGCGACCTCGTCAAGCGGCAGGTGGCCGCGGCCGACGTCGAGCATGGTTCCTACGAGATTGCGCACCATGTGATGCAAGAAGCCGCTGCCGCGGACGCGGTAAACGAGGAGATCTCCGGCGTCACTCGGGCGTTTTTCCCAGCAGGAAGAAAAAATCGTCTTCACGGTCGTGGCCTCGAGTGGCGTGGGCGCGGCAACTATGGTTCTTGAGATCGTTCGAGGGGTCGTCGCCGGCTCTTGCGCAGCGCGAAGATCGCGGTGCGTGAGGTCGGGATCGGTGGCGGCGAAACTCTTGAAGTCGTGCTCTCCTTCGAAGACGCGCGCCGCTTGCTGGAGAGCGTCGAAATCGAGCGGCCAGGGAAGGGAATAAACGTAGCGAGTCAGGAATGGAGGGCAGGTATCGCAGAGGAAGACGCGGTATTCATAGGTCTTGGCGATGGCCGAATGGCGTGCGTGAAAAGTGCTTCGTATGGTCGTAGCACTGGAAATGCGAATGGATGGGGGAAGGGTGCGGTTGAGCGCGCGGAGCAGGTTTTCCGGGGGGATGGGAGCGCGCAATGCGAAACTGACCACCTGCGCCAGAGCGTGGACCCCGGCATCGGTGCGGCCTGAGCCTTGGGGCAGAGGGGTCTCGCCGATGACGCGGCCCAAAGCGGCCTGCAACTCACCCTGGATGGTCGGCAGGCCGGGCTGGACCTGCCAGCCCTGGAAGTCGGTGCCGTCGTAGGCGAGGGTCAGCTTCCAGGTCTGGAGGGCACCCTCGGTATCGATATCTTGAGCCACTTGGTTTTGAGCCACGGAAATCGCCTCATATCAGGATACTTCGAGGCAGCAAGGCAGGAAGGCAGGTAGGGAACATCTGCAGAGGAGCTGGAAGGAGGAAAGGAGGTCATTCGGGGAGCGAGTCTCGTTCATTTTTTGCAAGAATTTCAAGGTTTTCCACGCGAAAATGGCGGGCGAGCATTGCCAGACCCGAGGTAGGTGAGTTATTTTACTAACTGGTTAGTTAAATTGTTCGATCGGCCAAACTGTCGCGCTTTTCCGCCTAACCAATTGGAGAGGGATCGAGTCGGATTCGACAACCGGCATTTGGATCGTGAAGGCATGGTGCCCGGCCATTACCGAGGCTGCCATATGGCTTGGGTGAGGACTGTGGGAACCCGAAGCGAGACGCATTTAGCGGCGCGGACAGCCTGGCCGTGCGGTGCATGCCGCTGGAATTGCTCAAACCGCCTTGGCCGCTAAACACTACGCGAGAAAGATATGTTTGTGGGGAACGAGCAGGGTATCGACTTCGTAATCATGGGTGAGCCATTCAGACGATTGCAACGGCGATAATCGTCTTGAGAAACCGCAATTTGCAGCCGGGGCGGATTCCGCGCCCCCTTTATGCGAAACGCTTCGCGTGGCAAAGGAATTTTCGGAGAGAAACATGCTTTGTGACAGGACGTCTGTGTGTGATCGTGGGCGGGCAACCGCGCGCAGCGAACGCAAAGAAACCAGCCGGAACGGAAAGATGCGAGGAACTGCGGGCGGGCGATTGCACGCGGTGGCGGCGGTCCTGCTCACATTGGCGTCGACCATGCCGCCCGGCTATACGCAGCAGGAGGGGGCCGGCTCCAAGGGCCCGGACAAAGCGGCGTCTCAGTTGCCGGCGGCGCCCACACCTGAACCCACCGCGCCCTATCCGCTGCGGACATCCGGCCACGACTACTCGAGACCATTTGCCGGTTGGATCGGCGATCCGATCGACATCTATCGGCCGACCACCATTCCCCAGTCAAGCTTCGTGAATTCGGTGCGCCTTGCCGACCTGATGAAAGACGGCAAGATCTACCTGAGCCTTGCGGACGCGCTGGCGCTCGCCATCGAGAACAACTACGACATCGCAATTGCGCGCTACGACTTGGACATTGCGGACACGGATATTCTGCGGACGAAGACAGGAGCGACGCCGCTGGGCGCTCCATCGGGGCTGGTTACGAATACGCTGGGCGGATCCGTGTCAGCATTGGCTGCAGGCGGCGGTCCGGGCGGGACGACGGTCGGCTCGGGCGGTGCAGGTTCGGGCGTTTCAGGATTGACACTGACCACGGCTGGCGCAGGACCGCTGCCCGAGGTCATGGATCCCTCGGTGACCGGGACGATTCAGTTTGAGCGCGCGACACAGCCCCAGGTGAACACGCTGTTTTCCGGCGGCCTGAAGGCGCTCACGACCAATACCAACGAGTACAACTTCACGTTCAACCAGGGAATTGTGACTGGCGCGAATCTTCAAGTGGGATTTCAAAATCAGCGCATCACGACGGACAATCCGTTTGATACGTATAGCCCGCAGTTGAACTCAATCTTCAAGGCCACCCTGACCCAGCACCTGTTGCAAGGCGCGGGCATCTGGATGAACGAACGCTTCGTCTACCAGGCGTTGAACGATCGGCGGATCACGAACTCATCGTTTCGCCAGCAGATTATCTACACCGTGAACCAGGTGGAGAGCATTTATTGGGGACTGGTGCAGGACTATGAGGATGTGCAGGCCAAGGAGCGGGCGCTGGACCAGAGCAAGCAGTTGCTCTCGGACAATCAGAAGCAATTGCAGATCGGGACCATGGCTCCGCTGGATGTGGTCAACGCCGAATCGAGCTTTGCGGCGGACGAGCAAGCGCTGATCGCTGCGCAAAGCGCCCTGAACTACCAGCAGCAAATCATCAAGCAGGCCATCACGCGCAATCTGAACGATCCCACGCTGTCGGCGGCCCCGGTCATTCCAACCGATCGCGTCGGCCTCGATGCGATTCCCGAGGAGAGCCAGCCCGTGGAAGCGCTCGTGCAGGAAGCTTTCCAGCGGAGACCGGAGTTGGAGCAGGCGGTTCTGACGCTGCGAAACGACGAGATCACGCTCAAGGGCGCGCGCAACGCGCTGCTGCCGACGCTCGATATCTATGGCTTCTACGGATCGAGCGGCCTGGGTGGCGCGCAGAGCCCCCATGCACTGAACTTCTTCACCGGGACGAATTATCCTCCGGGGACCTTCCCGACGGTCGGGTACGGCACGGTGGTTCAGCATCTCTTTGACAGCTCGGCGCCGGACAAGGGCTTGGGATTCACCCTTAATGTTCCGCTTCGCAACCGCGAAGCGCAATCGGAGCAGGAACGGTCGTTGATGGAGTACCGTCAGGCAGAGCTGCACCTGGAGCAGCTGCACACGCAGATCCGCATGCAGGTGGTGAACGAAATGTATGCGCTGACCAACGACCGCGCGCAGGTGAAGGCGGCGCAGGCGGCGCGCGATTATGCGGAACAAAGCCTTGATGCCGCGCAGAAGAAACTTCACCTGGGTGCGTCGACTACGGCCGACGTGCTGCAGCAGCAGCGCGGCTTGGCTACGGCCGACGACAGCCTCATCGGGGCGTACGCCGCCTACGCGAAGGACCGCGCAGGCCTTTATCAAACCATGGCCTCGACACTGCAGCATTACGGCATTAATTTGACGGAGGCGGCCGCAGGGAGCGTGAACACAGAGCCTGTGATTCCCGGGGTGGTTGCAGCCAAGCCCGGCAACGAGCCTTCAATGACGCCGCCGGTGACACCGGAACAGCCGGCGCCGCCGCAGCCGCCCGCGCAATAGGGCGAAATTGGGAAAATCGGCCGCGGCTCCGCCCCTCAGATCAAAGACCGGTCCGTCGGAGCCCGGCGTCTGACCCGATTTTCACCGGCAACGACGCGTGCCCCTATATGTCGATACGGCCTGAACTCCGTCTATCCATACGCTATGCACTTTTGCAAGGCTGCGGGACACGTCCTGCTCGGCGTCACATTTCTCTCGGCCGCTCTCCGGCTTGATGCCCAGCAGGCAGCACCTGTTCCGTCTCCGGCTCCCGCGTCTCCAACAATTACCGTCCAGGTTCAGCTCGTCAACCTGCCCGTGATTGTACGCAACAAGAACGGGGCGCTGGTCACGACGCTCAGCAAAGATGACTTTGCGCTAGCTGTCGACGGCCGCCAGCAACCGATCCGCTATTTCGACCGCGACAACAACCTGCCGCTCACACTGGGACTGCTTGTCGACATCAGCGGCTCGGTGCGCAGCGCTCTTGACGACGAGCGCAGCGCAAGCGAGGCCTTCCTCGACGAGATGGTGCTGTCGCCTGCCGGCCAGCCGCCCGATGAGGCATTTCTGATCCAGTTCGCGCACCAGGTCGATCTGCTGCAGGACCGCACGCCCTCAGTTCCCAAGCTGCGCACGGCTCTGCAGAGAGTTGGCGACGAGCGCGGCAACGATGCGCAGGATCGCAACAATTCCGGTTATGGGGGATACGGGCATCGGCGGGGCTTTCGCGGCGGCACCACCCTTTACGATGCGATTTATCTCGGCTCAACAGATGTGATGCAGAAGCAGGAGGGCCGCAAGGCGATCGTCGTCCTGACCGATGGCGAGGATCGCGGCAGCATGGAAACGATGAACAACGCGATTGCAGCGGCGCAACGCGCCGAAACCGTTGTATATGCGATCCACTTCCAGGGCGAGCAGCATGGATATGGCGGACGCGGCGGGTTTGGAGGCCGCGGCGGATACCCGGGTGGGGGCGGTCGTGGTGGCGAGCAGCACGTCGACGGCCGCAAAGTTCTCGAGCAGATCACCCGAGAGACCGGAGGCCGCATGTTCGAGGTTTCGGGCAAGCAAACTTTTGCCGCGATCTACACCCAGATCGGCGAAGAGCTACGCTCGCAGTACCGCCTCGGCTACGTGCCTGATGCAAACGCTGCCACGGCGGGTTTTCACCGCATCGAGCTGACGCTGGTGAGAGACAAAGAACTTTTCATCCAGACCCGTGGCGGGTACTACGGAAGAGATTGAGCGGCTAGTCTTCCCCACGGCCCTGGCCAGCCGCCGCAGCGTGTGAAGACCGGTACTGCGCTATCGCTCGGCGACCTGGTCAAGCAGGTCGAAGAATTCTGGGAAACTGATCGAGGCGGATTCGGCGCCCTGGATGAGGGTTTCGCCGTCGGCGCGGAGAGCGGCGATGCTGAAGGCCATGGCGATGCGATGATCACTGCCGGAATCGATTGCGGCACCGTGAAGCGCTTGTCCGCCGGGCACGTCGAGTCCGTCATCGAATTCCGCGACTTCGGCGCCCATGGCGCGGAGATTTTTCGCAACGAGCGCGATGCGGTCCGACTCCTTGACGCGCAGCTCACGGGCGCCGCGGATACGGATGCCGCCGCTCGTGTAAGGCGCAATCGCTGCGAGCACGGGAAGCTCGTCGATGAGCTGGGCGGCGAGCGCGCCACTTACTTCCGCCGATCCCAGTCCCTCGGCGGGACCGGCGATCTGCACCACCCCGACCAGCTCAGAGTGTTTCTCGTCGAGATTCAAGACGGAGATCTTTGCGCCGAGCGAGATCAGGACGTCGAGAAGCACAGCGCGCGTGGGATTGAGGCCGAGCGAATCAATCACGAGGCTTGAGCCGGGGAAGAGAGCCGCAGCGCAGAGAAAAAAAGCGGCGGAAGAGATGTCGCCGGGAACGGCGGCATCGATGGCATGGAGCGATTGCGGGCCGGGGATGGAGACCGAGCCGGCGGTGCGCGTGAGCTGGGCGCCGAATGCTCGCAGGGCCAGCTCGCTGTGGTCGCGGGTGCGAACGGCTTCCCGAACGGTCGTCGTCCCGGAGGCTTGCAGGCCGGCAAGGAGGATACAGCTTTTGACCTGGGCGCTCGGAACCGGGGTTGTGTAGTCGATGGGCTTGAGCGGGCCGCCGTCAATGGTCAACGGTGCGTGGCCGTCAGTGAGCGTGAGGCGCGCGCCCATGGCTTCGAGCGGTTTGCGGATGCGTTCCATGGGACGGCGCGAAAGCGAGGCATCGCCGGTGAGCGTGAAGCGGCCCGTTTGCGGCGCCAGCAGGCCCGAGATCATGCGCATGGTCGAACCGGAGTTCCCGCAATCGAGTGGATGGGCGGAAGGGGTGACGCGGCCGGAGACGCCGGTGATTTCGACGGAGTCGGGGCCGGTGCGCGTGACCTTGGCGCCGAGGGCCTGCATGCAGGCGAGGGTTGAGGCGCAGTCGGCGCCGGTGGAGAAGTTGGTGAAGCGCGAAGTTCCCTCGGCGAAGCCGCCGAGCAGTGCGTAGCGATGACTGATGGACTTGTCGCCGGGCAGGCGGAGGCTGCCGAGGATGTTGCGGGCAGGGCGAATCAGTCGTTCCAGAACGGAAGTTTGCACAATTTCTCCGGGGAAATACTCCGATACTTTGAGTGTATCGGACCCCGGCAAGTTCTTCATTTGGCCCTCGCGCATCGCGGAAAAGACGAGTTGTGGAGACCGGTTCCCCAAAACTGCCATTTGCCGTAAAATGGACCGCGATGACTGGATTCTCCTTTCCCCTCCGCTGCTCTTTGCTTGCGCGTTTCATTTTTCGATGTGCTCTGGTTCTCGCGCCGCTAGCCGCGTTCTTTTGGCCGGCCAGCGCCTCCGCCGCCACACCCGCGTTTCCGCTGCACACGTCAGGACAGTACATCGTCGACAACAACGGGGTGCGCGTTCACCTCAATGCCTTCAACTGGTACGGATCTGAGTCCACTGACTTCGCAGTCGAAGGCCTCGCGGCGCAGCCGCTGAACAGCATTGTCGCCACCATCAAGGGTCTCGGCTTCAACGCCGTGCGTTTGCTCTGGTCAAACCAGATGGTGGAAACGAACCCGGTGGTAGGCAATTACGCGCTGGCCGCGAACACGAACCTCGAAGGCGAGCACGCCCTCACCATCTTCGACACCGTGATCAACGCCCTAACCAACGCCGGCATCATGGTCATCCTCGATAACCACATGAGCAATGCCGGGTGGTGCTGCAGCACCACTGACAACAATGAGCTCTGGTACAACAGCAGCTATCCTGAGGCCAACTGGATCGCCGACTGGCAGGCGATGGCCACGCGCTACCAGAGCAATCCCATGGTCATCGGCGTCGACCTGCGAAACGAGCCCCGGTCCCCGGCCACGTGGGGCGGCAACGCCAGCACTGACTGGCACGCGGCAGCCGAGCGCGGCGGCAACGCGGTGCTCACCATCAATCCCCATCTCCTCGTTTTCGTCGAGGGCGTGAATTACGCCGGAGACCTTTCCGGCGTCGCCAACCTGCCGGTGCAACTTAATGTCGCCAACCAGCTCGTCTACGAGGCGCACGACTACGGCTTCTGGTACTCCAGCTCCTCGTTGACCAGCTACAGCACATATGTAAACAACATCACTCCCAAGTGGGGCTACCTTGTCACCGGCAGCAACCCGCAGCAGGTGTGGATCGGCGAATTTGGCACCTGCAATTCCGCCGACACTTGCGATAGCAGCAACAGCTCCGCCGACCTCGGCTACTGGTTCAGCATGGTTTCCAGCTATGTTCGGGATAACAATCTCGATTGGTCCTACTGGGCCATCAACGGCACCACGGAATCAGGCAACGCCGGCGGCTTCGGGACGATCGAGAGCTACGGCGTTCTCAACACGTCGTGGAACGGCAGCGCATTGCCATCGCTCACATCGCGCCTGCAGAGCATGATGGCACCTGGCAGCTCCAACTTCAGCCTCATTCCCGGCGGCACAGCCGTCACCCTCGCGCCCGGCGGCAGCGGAAGCGCGACAGTCGCCATTGTTCCCGAGAACGGCTTCACTGGAACCGTCAATCTCGCTTGCACTGTAACGCCGCCAACCAGCGCCATCGATGCGCCCACATGCAGCATTCCGTCCACTGAAACCGTCTCCAGCACATCCGCCGTAAATGCCACGGTCGCCATCTCAACCACAGGTGCGGTGGTGCGCAACGCACCTGCGCCCCGTCCGCGCAGCAATCCATCGCGCAGAACCGGCGGCGCCATCCTCGCATGCCTTGGGCTCATCATCGGCAACCTCGCACGTCGCGGCCGCAAGAGCCTGCAGGTTTTTCTTATGTTTTTGCTCGTCGCTTTCCCGCTCGCAGCTTGCGGCAGTGGCGGCGCAGGTGGTGGCGGCACCACTCCTCCTACCGGAGGAACTTCTGCCGGCAACTACGTTGTCACCGTCACGGGCACCGCTTCTGGCCTCAGCGCTGTCACAACACAGATTGTTGTCGTCATCAATTAATCATCAGCTCGTGAAATCGCTAGAACTGGTTGCATAAATGGCTCAGTGTCAGGGCACGACTTGCCGGGGTCCCCAGCGACAGGTCTTCGTCGCTGGGGTGGCTTGAGTCGTGCCGCAATGGGCACATAAAACCTGGGGCTTTAGCCCCTGAGCAAAGTTTTACAACGGACTCCGAGGATTTATGCGGCCAGCTCTAGCGCGCACAGGACGCAACAGCGATTCAGCAAGCAGTCAATTCATCGGTCCCTGGGCGCGCTACTGGCTTGCCTTGTTTTAGTTAGCGGAAATTCTTCACGACGCGCTGCAAGGTTCATTCTCGCGCCCCTGGCGTTCTCCGCCACACTCCCGCTCACAAAATGAGGGTCGGCGGCGGGCGCCTATACCGCGTAGGAGACGCGCAGTGCGACAGGCGTAAGTTCGGCCATGACGCAGATCCCCCTTACGATTCAGTTGATTTTCATTAGCTTTTTTCCCAGCGGATACAGCACCTTTGCGGAAAAGGCGCATCCTATCGTGGAGATGCGCCATGCCGCTGAAAGCGAACGTCTTTCCCGCCTGCGCGCGACCAGCAGTACCTAATATCTGATCGATCAACCCGGCCTCCGTCAGCAAAAGAAGAAATCAAGAGGGGCTATCCAGGTCGCCTGTGCGTTGTTTGAGATTCGCGCGGCGACTGCATTCGAGGGATTTTCAATGGAGATTGCATCAGGTTTTGTGATCGTCTTCGCAGCTTGCGCAACGCTTTTGCTTGATCGTGCAATCGCGATTCGTCCGAGATGGGCGGTGGCAAGAAGAGGGATCCACCTTGTTCCCCCTCCGGCAGTGCAGCGGAACGTGGCCCGCCAACGTATTCAGTGGATCGACGCCCTGGAGTTTGCGCACCTGATACGCACCGATCCGGACCTGGTGATCTTCCGGCTGATCGATGACCGCTCGCCTGAGGGTGAACACGCCAAGCCGCCGGGAGTGGTTGCTGTGACGATGGAGCAACTGGCCAACACAATTCCCTGGATACCGTCCGGGGGCCGCATCGTGATTTACCGCCTGGGCGGCATCAGCGCGTCACAAGCGGCAAAGGTCGCGACCGTGCTGCGCGGCCGCGAAGCGCTGTTCTTCTCCGGGGACACGCACCACGACGTCGAGGCTGAGTTCAGCGAGCCGGATTTTGCGGCGTAATTCGCATCGAGGATTTTCACAGTTGGTGTAAGAACGAAGATCTTCCCCGTTTCCACCCTAGCCGCACAAACAAAGACGCGGCGAGGGTGGGGCACCCCCTCGCGGCCCTGGTTGATTCATCTCACGAAAGCGTCGACTCGCTGCTGACAGGCTCGAGGTGAGCGGTGAAGTGGCGCAGGAACGGCGCTTCGTAGGAGAGGCGCATGCCGCGAAGCTTCTCGCGGTTCTTCCAAACCTCCAGAATCACTTCAACCAGGTAGTCGATGTGACTCTGCGTGTAGACGCGGCGGGGGATGGCGAGGCGCACGAGATCCATTTGCGCTGAAGCGGCGAACATGAGCGTGCCGATTTCGACGGAGCGCACGCCACCTTCGAGATAGAGCTCGCAGGCGAGAGCCACGCCGGGGAACTGCGCAGTGGGAATGTGCGGGAGGAAGGCCCGTGCGTCGAGATAGATGGCATGGCCTCCCGGCGGCTGGACGATGGGCACTCCTGCTGCGGCGATGTGGTTGCCGAGGTACGCGGTTGAGGCGATGCGATAGCGCAGGTAATCCTCTTCAAGCGCCTCCTGGACGCCGACGGCAATGGCTTCAAGATCGCGGCCGGCCAATCCGCCGTAGGTGGGGTAGCCTTCGGTAAGAATCAGGAGATCCTTCTCCTGCTGGGCGAGCAGATCGTTGTTGGTGCAGAGGAAGCCATCGATGTTGGCCATGCCGTCTTTCTTGGCCGACATGGTGCAGCCGTCGCCGAGGCGAAACATCTCTTGCGCAATTTGCTTGGGTGATTTGCCGGCATAACCGGGCTCGCGCAGTTTGATAAACCAGGCGTTCTCGGCAAAGCGACAGGCGTCAAAATAAAGCGGAATGCCGTGGCGCTTGCACACGGCGCTGACCTGGCGCGCGTTCTCCATTGACACGGGCTGGCCGCCGCCGGAGTTGTTGGTGATGGTGAGCATCACGAGCGGAACGTGGTCGCGGCCGACGCGGGCGATGAGGTCTTCGAGCGCGGCCACGTCCATGTTGCCTTTGAAGGGATGCAGGAGCGCGGGCTGGCGGCCTTCGGGAATCGGCAGATCGACGGCTTCAGCGCCGGTGAATTCGATGTTGGCGCGTGTGGTGTCAAAGTGTGTGTTGTTGGGAACGATGTCGCCTTTTTTGCAGGCCACGCCGAAGAGGATGCGCTCGGCGGCGCGGCCCTGGTGTGTCGGTATCACATGCTTAAATCCAAAAATCCCCCGGACGGAGTCCCGGAAGCGAACGAAGCTGCGGCTGCCGGCATAGCTCTCGTCGCCTTCCATGATGGCTGCCCATTGATGGGTCGACATGGCTCCGGTGCCGGAGTCGGTGAGGAGGTCGATGAGAACGTCGTCGGCCGGGAGCAGAAAGAGGTTGTAGTGCGCGGCCTTGAGAAGTTGTTCGCGTTGTGCGCGGGTGGTCCAGTGAATCGGCTCGACGCTCTTGATGCGGAAGGGTTCGATGATAGTTTTGGCTTGCATAAATGTTGTGTGGAAGTCCGTGCGCATTATTGCGCGTGAGGGAGTGAAGGAGCAAGGGAGCGAGAAGGCGAGCGAATAGAGAGTAGCCAATAGGAAGCAGGGAGGAGAGGGCGAGTCGACAGGTAGGAAGCAAGATGTCAGCCACACGGTTGCTGATGGGTGGTCGAGAATTCAGCCTGAACTCATGGATGCTTGCTTAGACTGGACACTCGTGCGATCAACTATTGATGAGAAGGGAGACCTCCAACATGAAGCCTGGTGAACCCAGCCGCACAGCCCTGATGATCGCGCGACAACGAGCGGCTCATCAGGTGCTCGATCATGGCTCGATCTTTAATGACCCATTTGCCATGAAGATTCTGGGTGAAGACGAAAAGGACGTGCTTCAAGTTGCGAACAAACACCCCGTAGCCAGCATCGGACGCCTGTTCACCGCCGCGCGAAGCCGGATTGCGGAAGATGCATTGTCAAGAGCTGTCGAAGGAGGGGTTCGGCAGATCGTCATCCTTGGCGCGGGACTCGACACTTTCGCACTGCGGAATCCCCATGGCGGACCAGAGATCTATGAGGTAGACCACCCCGCAACGCAGGCATGGAAACTCGATCGCCTGGCCCAAGCTCAAATCACCCTTCCGCCATGGCTTGTTTTCGTGCCAGTCGATTTTGAGCGGGACGATGTGGGAGAGAAGCTCGTCGCCGCAGGCTTTCACCAGAACTCGCCCGCGTTTTTCACCTGGCTCGGAGTAGTGCCCTATCTGACACAGGACGCTATCGGCCGCACTCTGGATTATATGTCGTCAATCCAGAACTCGGAGGTGGTGTTCGACTATATGGAGCCTCCCGAGGCATTCTCAGAAGAGCTAAGGCAAATAGAAAAGGCGCGGGCCGAGCAGCTTGAGAAGATGGGTGAACGTTCTGACACCCGTTTCGAGCCGGCTGGGATTGCAGCGGTTCTTCGCTCGCACGGATTTTGTTCGATCGAAGACATCGATTTCCAGGAGATCGCGGCCCGGTTCGGCCGCGCAGTTCACGGACTTGCGCCCGGACACCTTGGGGCTCATGTTGTCCACGCCAAGCACTAATTGAACGCGGTCATCCGTTGCTATTCAAATACAGAGCCGGGCGACCGGCTCATGCTGTCACCACGTGATTCTGCAATCGGCAGAGAACCTGTGCGGGCGCGGACGCCCGCACTATAGCCGGTCAGGAGACCGGCGCTACGAGAAAATCGGAGGCCGACGCTACGAATAACTAACGGACGCGAAGGACGATGATGGTTTCGTCGTCGAAGCGGTCTTTGCTGCCCTGGAAGCGGGAGACATCATCGAGGATGGCTTCGGCGATCTCCTGTGCAGGGAGATCGCGGCTGGCGCAAAGCAGGCCGGACAGGCGGTCCTGGCCGTACATCTCTTCCTTTTCGTTCTCGGCATCGAGAATCCCATCGGAGACGAAGACGATGGCGTCGCCAGGCTGCGTGGCAACGCTGAATTCCTCGTAGGTAACATTGGGAAACATGCCCAGGGGAAAGCCCTCGGCCTTGACAGCGACCGATTCGCCGGCGCGGCAAAAGACCGGCTGTACGGCGCCGGAGTTCGCGACCTGCAGAGTCTGGTTCTCATCGTTCCAGAGGACAAAGAGCATGGTGACGTATTGCGAATCGAGTTTGCGCTCCTGGAGCGCGTCGTTGAGGAGGGTGAGCATTTTTGCGGGTTCTGGCTGCTGCGCGGCTGCTGCGCGCATGATGCCGCTGACCAGCGCTGCGAACAGTGCGGCGGGCGCTGCTTTGCCGCTGACGTCGCCGAGCATGATCGCGGTGCGGTTGGGGCCATAGTCGAGAAAGTCGTAGAGGTCGCCGCCGATGGTGCGCGCGGGAAGAAAGCGGACGGCCATGTCGGCGTGGGGATGCGATGGTGCTTCGTTGGGAAGAAGCCGGAGCTGCACCTCGCGCGCCATGGCAATGTCTTTCTCGAGCTGGCGCTCCTGGCGGCGGACGGCCTGATACAGCCGGGCATTTTCAATGGCGATTGCGATTTGCGACGCCAGCGTGGTGAGCATGCGTTCGTGCTCTTCGTTGAAGAAGGCGGTGCGCGTGTGTTCCAGATCGAGCACGCCGATGACGCGCCCTTTGTAGAAGAGCGGGACGATGAGCTCCGATTTGGTCTCGGTGTTCATGGGCAGGTAGCGCGGATCCTGGCTGACATCGGGAACATTGATGGGGCGCCACTCGCGTACCGCGGCGCCAACCAGGCCTTCGCTTGTGGGAATGCGGCGCATGGGCGCGTGGGTATAGCCAAAACGCCAGGCGTAACGTGTGATGAGCGTCTCGCCTTTCTCGTCGAGCAGCATGATCGTGAACATCTGGTAGTCGATGAGGCGGCGCAGGAGCTGGCCGACGCGCTCGAGCAGTGGATTGAGATCGAGAATCGATGCCAGCTCGACGGCGATCTCATTGAGCACCTCGAGGGTCTGCGCCTGGCGCGAGACGCGGGCATAGAGGCGGGCATTCTCAATGGCCTGCGCGATACGGGAAGCGGTCATGGTGAGCACGTGGAGGTGCTCGGGACGGAAGAAATCAGCCTGCTCGCTTTCGATATCCATGACGCCGATGAGGCGGTTCTTATTGATGAGCGGGACTGCCAGCTCGGAACGTACGTCAGGCTTCGCATCGATGTAGTAGTCCGCCTTGGAGACGTCGTTGAGCAGGATGGGCTGGCGGGTGAGCGCTACCTGGCCGACGACGCCCTTGCCGACGGGGACCCGCGTGCGTTCGACCTGCGGCGTGTGGCCGATCTGGAAGCGCATCCGCAGATCGTTGGCGCGCTCATTGAGCAGGAAGATGGCGAAGATGCGATAAGGGATGACGGCGCGGACGAGTTCAGAGGTGCGAGCGAGGAGAGTTTGCAGGTCGAGCGTGGTGTTGAGCGCGTCTGTGAGACGCATGAGGTAAGCAAAATCCGCTGGCTCGATGCGGACGTTGATGGGGTCGAGAGATGCGGGAGAAGTGGAGGCGTCGGCAGGGCGGTAATCGCCTTCAAACTGGTGCTGTTCCGGCGATGGAGGGCTCTGATCAGACATGGGTATCGAAGGGAATGATACAGCAGCGGACGAGGGACAGTGGTCAGAGATCGGACTTCGTGAACCCTGGGGATGGTCGCGGGACTAGCGGACGATCACAGTCACTCTCGAAGCTCGAGATCGGGGTGACGTGCTGATCACTGACTACTGTTGTAATTACTCGGCTTCGAGTTCGCGCACGATATTCACCGCGGCGGAGGAGCCGATGCGGTTGGCACCGCCCTCGAGCATGGCACGGACCTGGTCGAGGGTGCGGATGCCGCCCGAGGCCTTGATGCCGCAGCGCGCGCCCGCTACACCGCGCAGCAGTGCGACGTCTGCGGCGGACGCGCCGGTGGAGGCGAAACCGGTGGAGGTCTTGATGAAGTCGGCGCCGGCCTGGATGGCAACTTCTGCCGCACGCAGTTTTTCTTCCATGGTGAGCAGATTGGTTTCGAGCGTGACCTTGAGCAAAGCGCCGTGATGGTGGGCCACGTTGACGACGGAGTGAATGTTTCGCTGCACCGCCTGGTGGTCGCCGCTCTTGAGGAGTCCAACCGGCAGAACCATATCGAGCTCGCGCGCGCCGAGGCGGATGAGCGCAGCGGCTTCCTGGCGCAAAGTGGAAACGAGGGACGCGCCGAACGGATAGCCGAGGACGGAGCCGGTGGGAATGCCTGTGCCGGTCAATGCGGCGACGGAGGTGGAAGTCCAGATGGGATTCACCAGCACGCAGGCAAAGCGATAGCGCTCCGCTTCGGCGCAAAGGGCTTCAACCTGCTGGCGCGTGGTGTCAGGTTTCAGCAGAGTGTGGTCGATGGCTGCGGCGAGGGCTTGCGGATTGGCGAGAGTTTTTTTTGTGAAGCCGGCAGAGTCAAACGATCCGTAATCGAAATCCAGGTCAGAGTCCTGGATCGCGACGAATGTGCTCATGGGGAAGCTCCTTACTTGCCCGTCCATGCCGTTCTTGTGGCGGCTCAGTTACGGTCCCGGGAGATGAGTATAGGTCGTCTCCCATCCGGGGCCAAATGAATAGATGCAGAAATCGGCTCCGGGAAAACACCAAGGAGTAAACGAATGGGTGATGGGATGCGAAACAGGCGGGTTATTCGGGATGGCCGGGGGCCATGATGCAGATATCAGGCAAGTTACGGTAACGCTCTCCGTAGTCCATGCCGTAGCCAATGACGAAGAGATTAGGGATAGAGAATCCCACGTAGTCGGCATCAATCTTTTCGATGCGCCGCGAGGGCTTGTCGAGCAGGGTGGCAATACGCAAAGTTTTTGGGTGCTGCTGTAAGAGAAGCTTGCGCAGGTAGGAGAGCGTGAGCCCGGTGTCGAGAATGTCCTCAACGATGAGCACGTTTTTACCCTCGATGGGCTGATCGAGATCCTTGATCAGCTTGACGGCGCCCGAGGAACGCTGGCCATTGCCATAGCTGGAGACGGCGACAAAATCGAAGGTTGCGTCAGCCTGGATGGCGCGCGAAAGATCGACGAGAAAGAACGCCGCACCTTTGAGCACGCCGACCATGGTCAACTTCTCGCCGTTGAGGTCGCGCGAAATCTGCGCGCCCATCTCCGCAACTCGTTCGGCGATCTGTTGGCGGGAATAAAGGACGTCGAGACCTTGAGTTGTCATGGTAGCCATGCACACAGTATCGCCCGAATGTCAATTAGATTCACCTGTGTAAATCGAGGGGGGAATGGGGGCGTTAGCGGAGTTGGCGGGGTTAGGCAGTGTTTGGTGAATCGTGACGTGAAGGGCTTGGTAAAAGGGCACGGCTTCAGCCGGGCCGAAAAATGGCCTCAACACGGTGGGGTCTTACAGGCTGCGGAAAAACGCTCGGGGAAGTACCACCAAGTGTCAGGGCACGACTTTAGTCGTGCCGAAATCGTCGCAAAATCAACGCGGGCTTTGGCCCCTGAGTGCTCTTTCCGCCAGTCCGGTCTGAGATTCGGCGTTTTTCCGCAGCCTCTTTAACCCTTGAGGAATGTTTCTCCCTCGCGAGCATCCGCTTTTCGATTCACGAGACGCTGCCTAGCGGTGTTCGCAGAGTTGGGGATTCCTTCGTTGGCAATACCTCGTCCCTGGCGAAGCCAGAACGGGTCAACCGGCTGCCGGCCGGGACGCCGCCAGTACAGCGGGTCGAGAGACCGGCGCTACAAAAGCGTGGGGCACCTGTGATCGCGCCGAAACAGATCAAGATGTGTACACGTCTATACTGAAGGAGCGATGTTTCCCTACCTGCGTATTGGTTCCTTCAATCTGCCTACATTTGGATTGATGCTATGGCTGGCGGCTGTAACCGGGGCGGTTGTGGTGGACCGCGCATTCAAGCGGGCGCGCCTGACCGCCGATGCCGTGGGCATGGTGGCGATTGCCGTCGTAGCCGGCATTGTGGGCGCAAAACTGTGGCATGTGGTGGACACTCCGAGCGAGTTCCGGGCAATCGGCTGGGCGGTTTTGTGGGATAACGCCGGATTTGCCTGGTATGGCGGGCTGATCTTCGGCATCTCGGCGCTGGTTTTGCAGGGCATCCGGGCCAAAATCGGCGCGCTGCGCACGCTCGATCTGTGCGCTCCGGCGGCCGCGATCGGCTACGGCGTGGGGCGCATTGGCTGCTTTCTATCGGGCGACGGCTGCTACGGAATTCCAATCAAGCCGGTGCATTTACTGGGTATGACGTTTCATCCTTGGGGAATGGCGTTTCCGCACGGGATCGAGCCGGTGTATGTGCCGGTGTATCCCACTCCGCTTTATGAGCTGGCGGCGGGATTGCTCATCGGCGGGTGGCTGTGGTGGCGGCTGGGCAAACCGCATGCGGCGGGCTCGATCCTGGGGCAGTACCTGGCGCTCAGTGGGCTGGCTCGCTTTCTGGTTGAATTTATCCGGCGCAACCCAAAGGTTCTTTGGGGTTTATCGAATGCGCAACTGGCCAGCGCGGGAGCGGTCTTGGTGGGCGTCGCACTCACCGCGTGGGCCGCGACGCGGCCCGTTCAGGTAAAGGGAAAAGCACCGGCACCGGTGGCCAAGCCGGCGTAGCGCGGTCCCGGTCGGAAGCGCCTTCAGCGACCATTCACCCAGAGCAGATCGCCCCGTTCGCCGCTAGCTAGGGTGTGCGACTTGTGCGTGGCCAGATCGATCAGCGCCAGGAAGTGCGTTCCAGATTCCTCCTCGAGAACGACGAGCCGCTTCCCGTCCGGCGAGATCGACGGGAAGAACATTTCCGAGTTCTTGTCTCTGGCAATCTCCTCGACATCGGTTCCGTCCAGGTTCACGCGGAAGATCGCGGACCTGTGATGATCATCGTCGGGAAAGACGATTGAGGCTCCATCGGCTCCCCAGCTTGCAGAGGGTATAAGGGAGCGGGTATCAACGACCTTCCGTTCGCCAGTTCCATCAGAGTTGATGATCCAGATGGAAGCCGGGCCGCCACGAGTTACCGGCGGCCGGAGGAAGACCAGCTTTGTTCCGTCGGGTGACCAGCGAGGGAGGGAGCCGAGCACGAGAAGATGGATCTCTGAGCGCACAAGGTCAAGCACCATGACGGCCGGCCCTTTGTCGGTCGCGGCGTTGAACGCGATTTTGAGTCCGTCGGGCGACCAGGCAGGAGCACAAGGAGACCCCGCAATTTTAGTCAGCTGAGTACGCTGGGTCCCGTCAGTATTCACCACCATGATTTGCGTATACTGCTGCCCGCCGCCAGGCAGGCCGCAATAGGCGACGTAGCGGCCATCTTGGGACAGAACCGGCGCCAGACCATCGGCAACTTTTCTCGGCCTTGATCCTGGGGGATCGGTCACGAGGATATCGTCGGTTGGATCAAAAACAAGAGACTGGCTGAGCGGCGAAGGAGCGGTAAGTGGCGAAGGACGGTCGAGCCTGGTTGAGTCGTACTGGACTACCATGGCGCCGACTTTCCAAGCCGGGGCAGTGCCTTGACCGGATGCGGTAATCGGGAGAACGAGAACGCAGCACACCGCCGACACAAGAGGAAGCAGGGATGTCCGGATCATGTGCGGAATTATGCATCCACGCGGGAACTGATTCAACGGGCAAAAGATAGAGGCTGCGAAAAAGTCAGCCGGAGGGCCCGATGGTCATGTGATTCGCGTCATGTTTACTGCGACGGCTCAAGGTCCTTAAGTGATCTATAACACATGTGATGGCGAACACAGCCAGTCGTATTTTGTCTTAAGTAACGTCGCTCACATTGGCCGGTAAATTCCTGAATTGCCCATTGCCTCCTGATTTTTCGGGGATTTACCGGCGCAGTAATGTGAGCGAGGTAGGCATGGGTCAATCTATTTGGCAGTCAATGCAGCAGAAGGGCTACAACCGCAGAGAGTTTCTGCAGTTCTGCACTGCAGCGGCAGCGGCGGCGGGGCTGGCGAAGTCGGCGGTAGGCCAGGTCGTTTCGGCCTTTGAGAAGAAAGAAAAGCCTCCTGTTGTGTGGATGCACTTTCAAGAGTGCACCTGCTGCAGCGAGTCGTTCATCCGGTCGTCGCACCCTATTGTGGCGGACGCGCTGCTCGATGTGCTTTCGCTGAACTATACCGAGACGCTGATGGCGGCCTCGGGGTTCCAGGCAGAGAAGAGCCTGAGCGACACCATCAAGAACAACAAAGGCAAGTACATCGTGCTGGTGGAAGGCGCGGTGCCCACCAAGGATGGCGGGGTTTACTGCATGGTGGGTGGCAAGACTGCGGAATCGATCCTGCAAACCGTGGCCGCGGATGCGGCAGCGATCGTGGCCTGGGGTAGCTGCGCTTCGAACGGTTGCGTGCAGGCAGCCAAGCCGAATCCGACGGGAGCAACACCAATTTCGAAGCTAGTGAACAAGCCGGTAATCAACGTGCCCGGCTGTCCGCCCATTGCCGACGTGATGATGGGCGTGGTGACGCATCTGCTGGTGCTCGGACAGCTTCCGGCACTCGACGATCAGGGCCGGCCCAAGGAGTTCTATGGCCGCCGCGTGCACGACACCTGCTATCGCCGTCCCAACTACGACGCTGGGCTCTTCGTCGAGGCGTGGGATGACGAGAACGCGCGCAAGGGTTATTGCCTTTACAAGATGGGCTGCAAGGGTCCGGTCACCTACAACGCCTGCTCGGTGACCAAGTGGAACGACGGGACGAGCTATCCGATTCAGTCAGGCCACGGATGCATCGGCTGCAGCGAAGCGGGCTTCTGGGACAACGGACCGTTCTATCAGCATCTGGCTTCGTTCCCCGGATTCGGCGTGGAGAGCACAGCCGACACGATTGGCACGGCAGTGGGAGTGGCCACGCTGGCCGGAGTTGCGGCGCATGCAGTGGTAACCAACATACGCAAGCGCAGCGTGATCGCGGAAGTGCACGCTGAAGATCACAAGGAGTCGTAATCAATATGGCAACGCGTGTCGTCGTCGATCCCGTAACTCGCATTGAAGGCCACCTGCGCATTGAAGCGGTGGTGGAAAACGGCGTCATCACCGACGCATTCAGTGCCGGCACCATGATTCGCGGACTGGAGAAGATCCTCATCGGCCGCGATCCGCGTGATGCCTGGGCCATTACTGAGCGTGTATGCGGCGTGTGCACCACGGTGCATGCGCTGGCCAGCGTGCGCGCGGTCGAGGATGCGCTGGGCATCAGTGTTCCGCCCACGGCCGAGCTGATCCGCAACATCATGGCGACCACGCAGTACGTGCAGGATCACGTGATCCACTTCTACCACCTGCACGCGCTGGACTGGGTGGACATCGTGAACGCGCTGAAGGCCGATCCCAAGAAAGCTGCGGAGCTGGCGCAGTCGTTCTCGAAGTGGGACAAGAATACGCCGGCTTATTTCTCGGCGGTGCAGGACAAGATCAAGGCTTTTGCCGCGAGCGGCCTGGGCATCTTCGCCAACGGCCACTGGGGCCATCCGGCGTACAAACTGCCGCCGGAGGTGAACCTCATCAGCGTGGCGCACTATCTGGATGCGCTCGAGTGGCAGAAGGAAGTCGTCAAGATCCACGCGGTGTTTGGAGGCAAGAACCCGCACCCGAACTACCTGGTTGGCGGTGTTCCATGCTCCATCAACACCAATGAAGTGGCGGCGATCAACTCCGAGCGGCTGAACCTGGTTTCGCAGCTCATCAGCCAGGCCGACGAGTTTGTCAACAACGTCTACATTCCAGACCTACTGGCCGTGGCCTCGTTCTATAAGGATTGGGCCAAGTACGGCGGCGGGCTGCACAACTATCTCTGCTACGGAGAGTTTCCAACCAACGGCTACAACCATCCCGAGTCGTTCAAGTACGCACGGGGTGCGGTGCTCAATCGGGATCTGAGCACGGTGTATCCGGTGAATCCGCGCGACACACAGGAGATCAAGGAGTACATCGCGCACTCCTGGTACACCTACGAGGGCGGAGACAATGTGGGCGTACATCCGTGGGCGGGCGAGACGAACATCAAGTACACCGGCCCCAAGCCTCCGTTCGAGAGCCTCGAGGGATTCGACAAGTACTCGTTCCTGAAGACGCCGCGGTGGAAAGACAACGCGATGGAAGTGGGACCGCTGGCGCGTCTGCTCGTCTCATACGCGGCTGGACACTCCGATGTGAAGGAGCTGGTTGGTTCGACACTGGGCAAGCTGGGCGTGCCGGTCGATGCGCTCTTCAGCACGCTAGGCCGCACGGCGGCGCGCGGGCTGGATGCCGCCCTGGCCATGATCTGGCTGAAGGAGTTTTACGGCGACCTGATGGACCGCGTGAAGTCCAACGAAGTGTCCACCTTCAATGGCGAAAAGTGGGACCCGAAGACCTGGCCTGCGGACTGTGAAGGCGTGGGACTCGAAGAGGCTCCGCGCGGATCGCTGGCGCACTGGATCAAGATTCACAACGGCGCCATTGAGAACTATCAACTGGTGGTGCCTACCACCTGGAACGGGTCGCCGCGCGACGCCAAACAGCAGCGCTCGTCGTTCGAAGCGGCACTGATCGGTACGCCGGTAGCAAATCTCGAGCAGCCGGTTGAGATTATTCGCACCATCCATTCCTTTGATCCGTGCCTGGCCTGCGCCGTGCATCTGTACGATCCGCAGGGACGGCACCTTCACCAGATTTCCTTCGAGTAGAGGCGATGAGCACACAGAGCACTCGTGTCAGAGACGTTTTCAAGTTGAACGGCGGGGCGCCGGTGGAGTACCGCCGCGTGTACGTTTGGGAAATGCCGGTGCGCGCCTACCACTGGATCAACGCGATCGCGCTGACGATGCTGTGCATCACCGGTTTCCTGATCGGACACCCGATTCGCATTGCCTATGCGCAGGAAGCCTATCAGCAGTACTGGTTCGACTGGGTGCGGTTTCTCCACTTTGCGTCGGCGTGGGTTTACGTCTTCAACTTCATGGCGCGGCTCTACTGGGGATTCGTGGGCAACAAGTACGCCAAGTGGACCAATTTCTTCCCGCTGAAGCGTTGGCAGCGGCAGGAGATCGTGGACGTGGTCAAGACGGACGTGCTGCAGGTCAAGATGCACGGAGAAATCTCCACCGGCCACAACGCGCTTGCGGCTTTAATCTACTTCCTCACGTTTCTGGTATTCGTCTTCCAGACCATCACCGGATTTGCGCTCTACTCCAGCATGAGCAACTCGTGGATACCGCGGATGTTCAAATGGGTCGTGCCGCTCATGGGCGGCGACGCTAGCGTGCGATTCTGGCATCACACGTTCCTGTGGTTCTTTGTCACGTTCGTCATCGTCCACATCTACCTTGCCTTCTATCACGACTACACCGAGGGCCGCGGTACGGTATCCTCAATCATTGGCGGATGGAAGTTCGACAGGGTGGAGAGTGGCGAAAAGCCAAAATAGTCTAAAGAAGACGCTCGTACTTGGTCTGGGCAACGTCATCTTGGGTGATGAGGGCGTTGGCGTACATGTGGTACGGGCGCTGGAAAAACACACACTGCCCGCCGGAGTGGAATGCCTTGATGGCGGAACGGGTGGCTTCATTCTGCTGGAGCCGCTGCAGAACGCTGACCGCATCATCCTGATCGACGCCGCGGCCGACGGCAATCCTCCCGGAACCGTCACGCGCACCACGCCTCACTTTTCGAAGGACTATCCTCCGACACTGACTGCCCACGATATTGGCGTGAAAGACCTGCTCGATGCTTTTTACATGCAGGGCGGGACGCGAGAAGTGACGTTGTACGCGATTACGATCGATCCCAAGCAGCCGATCTCGATGGAGCTCTCCGAGTCGGGGGCGAAAGCTGCGCAGGTTGCTGTACTTAAAATACTTACAGAGCTGCAGGCCGCCGATTCCGGCGAGTGATTCTGTTTTTTCAAGGGCTGGGCCGAGTGCCCAGCTTGCAATTCGGACCATTTCAGTCTAATATTCCCAACATGGGAGTGATGACCTGTTGTCGGTGCTGCTGTATGCCGAGCGCGCGGCACAGGACCCGAGTCTAAGCTCAAGACATTAGAATCCACGGCTTCCCCGATGCCCGCGAACCAGCCCAAAGCTGACGCGGGCATTACATTTATGCGGTCGATTTGCTGAAACCGGTCAACGAAGGATGGCGATGAGCGAGATTCCCCAGAAAGAAACAAAAGCCCAACGGATGGAGCGCCTGAAGCGCGAAAAGAATCCCTGGGAGGCCTTTGACGAGGTTCGTGCCTTCGCGCGTGCTGGGCGTTCGAGCGTGGTACCCGAGTGGGCGTCGGCATATTTCAAGTGGTGGGGCGTTTACACGCAAGGCGATGGCGTGGGCGCTACGGGCGGCAAGGGTGGGGAAGGAATCGCTTCCGAATGGTTCATGATGCGCGTCGGCATTCCCAATGGCATCGTTTCTTCGCACCAGCTGCGCACCATTGGCGGGCTCGCTCGCAAGTACGCGCGGAACCTGGCCGATATTACTGTGCGGCAGAACATCCAGCTTCACTGGCTTTCGATTGAGTCGCTTCCTGAGGTGGTTGAGGCGCTGGACCGGATCGGCCTGTCGCCGAAGGGCGCATGCGGCGACGTGGTCCGCAATGTGACCGGATGCCCGCTGGCCGGCGTTGCTGCCGATGAGTTGATCGATGCTTCGCCCATCGCGTTCGCCATTGCGGACGAGTTGAAGGGGAATGCGGATTTTTACAATCTGCCGCGCAAGTTCAAGATCTCTGCTACGGGTTGCCCGTCATGGTGCAACTATCCCGAGATTAACGACATTGCGCTGACGCCCGCGGAGCGCGATGGGGAAGTGGGCTACTCGCTGCGCGTGGGCGGAGGGCTGTCGAGAGAGCCGCATCTTGCAGTTCGCCTCGATGCCTTTGTTCGCCCCGATCAGGCGGTGCGCGTGGTGCGCGGCGTAACCGAAATCTTCCGCGATCAGCAGGTGCTGCGCGAAAGCCGCGAGCGGGCGCGCATGAAATACCTCTTTGTGCGCGAGGGCTGGACTGCCGAGCGTTTTCTCGATGAGCTGCACGCGCGGATCGGCTTCAGGCTCGACCCCGCGGTTCCCGAGGAGATCCCCGACGAGAGTCTGCGCGATCATGCCGGCATCCATCCACAGCGGCAGACGAATTTGGCTTACGTGGGGGCTTCGGTTTTGAACGGCCGCATGACAGGCGAGCAGCTCGAAGCCGCTGCGGAGCTGGCCGAGCGGTTCGGTAGCGGATCGTTGCGCGCTACCGTTTCGCAGAACCTGGTGATTATCGATGTGCCGTACGCCAGGACCGGCGAGCTGGCGCGCGAGCTGGGTCAGATCGGACTTTACGTTGAGGCCTCGCAGTTCTGGCGTGGCGCCATCGCCTGCACCGGCACGGAGTTTTGCAAGCTGGCCATTACGGAGACCAAGGGCTTCACGCGCTGGCTGGTGGACGACCTCGAAGAGCGGCTGCCGCAGTTTGATCAGCAGCTCAAGCTGCACGTGACGGGCTGTCCCAACGGATGCGGCCAGCACTGGATTGCCGACATTGGCCTAGAAGGCAAGAAGATCAAGCACGATGGCCAGCTCACCGACGCGTACTACTTCTGCCTCGGCGGATCGGTCGGCGAAAACTCGGGCATCGCGCGGCCGGTCGGATATCGTTGCCCCGCGCCGCTGGTACCCGAGGCCATCGAGCGGCTCCTGCGAAATTATCTTGAAGGGCGGGAATACAACGAGAGCCTGCGATCATGGTTCGCGCGACACAGCAGCGACGAACTGCGTACGCAGCTTGCCGGTGAAGTTGCAGAGCCAGTGGAGCGCGATCTGCCGGCAGGACCTGTGCCCCACGCGGTGGCGAAGTGAAAAGGACAGGGAGTAGCCAGTAGGGAGTAGAAAAGAACAACAAACCCCTCGCCGCTATGAACTACGAACGAAGAACTGACAACTGATCACTGACCACTGAGAACTGTCTTTATGAGTTTATTGCCGATCTTTTTGAATCTCGAGGGGCGACCTGCGCTGCTGGTGGGGGCGGGCGCTGTCGCGCTGGACAAGATTGGCTCGCTGCTCAAGACCGGCGTGCAACTGCGTGTGATTGCGCCGCGAGCGCGCGCGGAGGTTCAAAAGCTGGCTGGCGAAGGCAAGCTCGAGCTCAAGCTGCGGGCGTTTGAGCCGGCGGACCTCGACGGCAACTTCATCGTGATTGCAGCGACCGATGTACCCGAGGTCAATGCGGCGGTTTATCGCGAGGCGGTCGCGCGCGGCATTCCGTGCAACAGCGTCGACGATATTCCCAACTGCGACTTCTTCTTTGGATCAGTGGTCAGCCGCGGTGATCTGCAGATCGCCATTTCTACATCGGGAGAGAGCCCGGCGGTGGCGCAACGGCTGCGGTGCGAGATTGATGAGCAACTGCCGTCGGACCTGGGCTCCTGGCTCGTGGAGTTGGGCGAGTTGCGGCGCGAAGTTCTTTCCACGCACGAGCGCGGCGAGGAGCGGCGTTTGTTGCTGCACGAGCTCGCGCAGCGACAGATTTGCGATTCGCGATTGTGCTCGACGAAGCACCTGGCGCGAACGGGGAGGGAAGCGGCGCGCGCGCAGGCAGGAACGGCGTATCTGGTCGGTGCGGGTCCGGGCGATCCTGAATTGCTGACGGTGAAGGCGCTTCGCCTGATCGAAAGCGCCGATGTGATTCTGCACGATGACTTGGTGCCGCAACCGATTCTGGACTTGGCGACTCCGGGCGCCGAGATCGTGAACGTGGGCAAACGGTGCGGCGCGAAAGGGATCACGCAGGAAGAGATCAACGCGCTGATCGTCGACCATGCGCGCGCGCGACGAAGCGTAGTGCGGCTTAAGAGTGGCGATCCTTTGCTTTTTGGCCGCGCAGCGGAAGAGATGGCCGCGCTGGAAGATGCCGGCTTGCCGTTTGAGATTGTTCCGGGCGTTTCTGCGGCATTTGCGGCGGCAGCCGCCATCGGCCGGTCGCTCACCGATCGCGAATGGGCCTCGCATGTCATTTTGTCGACCGGGCATCATGCGCAGTCGCATCACCGCGAAGCGCTGCCTGCGATTGAGGCTGCCACGCGCGTGGTATACATGCCGGGCCGCGACCTGAAGATGCTGGCCGCTGAGTGGATCGCCGAGGGCCTGCCGCTGGAGCTGCCCTGCGTCGTGGTTTCCCATGCTGCACAGTCCGAACAGCAGGTGACTCACACCACGCTTGGCGAGTTGGGCGAGCTGGAGCCTTCGGCGGCGCCGAGCGTGTTGCTGGCGGGTTGGGCGGTTCGGGAGCGCGGGGTGGTGGATCGGGCCGTGGAAGACGCGATCAAGTCACAAGCATAGAGCAGTTCGCAGCTTCAAATTTGTTCGAAATTCCTGCCTCGTCCCTACAAGACTCACGAATCATTCTGCATGGGTCCCCCGTTCTGCGAGATTCGGGATTGAATGCACGGTTCGACGTGCCAGCCCGCTTCAGCGGGCGAAAGAACCAATCTCTGTCCTCTGATCTCTGTTCTCTCGCGCTTTGGCGCGCAAAAACACGTCAAAAAGCCGCGCGAATTCGCGTTCTAGAGGTCAAATAATTGCATTTAATTGCAAATAATTCCACTTTCGCGAAATGATATGGTGAGCTTGCCCCCGCAAAACGTATCCCTTAGCGAACTGCTTTAATAGCGGAAAGGGAAACGTAGATGAGGAACGGAAAACGAGGCAGGTACACGTTGGAGTTCAAGCAGGAGGCGGTGCGAGTAGCGGAGTCAAGCCCGAGCCTGACAGAGGCGGCGCGCACCCTGGGAGTGGTAGAGCAGACCTTATCGAACTGGGTCAAGTTGCATCATGCGGGGAAGTTGAAAGAGGTCAGTGGCAAGGCTGGGGTAACGGCGGAGCAGATGGAGATCAGCCGCTTACGGGCTGAGCTGGCGCGGGTGACGATGGAGCGCGACATCCTGGGAAAAGCGACGGCATACTTTGCACAAGGCCAGAAGTGAAGTATGCCTTTATCGAACGCCATCGGCGGGTCTGGCCGATTTGTGTGCAGTGCCGGGTGCTCAAGGTAAGCGTGTCGGGATTTCATCAACACCGGGCGCGGCGACGGGAGATAGCTCATCGCCGGCATTTGAGTGACGAGGCACTTTTGGCGCGTATCAGCGCGGTGTACGCGGAACATCGGGGAGCCTACGGTTGGCCGCGCATCTGGCGGGAACTGGTCAAGCGCGGCATTCGTGTGGGCAAGCAGCGGGTGCAGCGGCTGATGCAGCAGCACGGCATTCGTGCCCGCGGCAAACGGCGTTTCCGGGTAGTGACCACCGACAGCCGGCATGATCTGCCGATCGCGCCGAACCTGTTGAACCGCAACTTCCGTCCTGATACGCCCAACCAGGCGTGGTCAGGTGACATCACGTATATCGCCACCGACGAGGGCTGGTTGTTCCTGGCGGTGGTCATCGACCTGTTCAGTCGCAAGGTAGTGGGCTGGTCGATGCGGCCCGACATGCACCGCAGGTTGGTCATCGACGCGTTGGAGATGGGCGTGTTCGCGCGCCGTCCGCAACGAAGAGGGTTGATCTTTCACAGCGATCGTGGCAGCCAGTATGCCAGTGATGATTTTCGCGGTATGCTCGACCACCACGGCATCATGGCTTCCATGAGCCGCAAGGGGAACTGCTGGGACAACGCGGTGACGGAAACGCTCTTTGGGTCGCTGAAGGTGGAGCGACTGCACGGCGAGCGCTTTCAAACCATTCGCCAGGCCAAGGACGCTGCGCTGGCCTGGCTGCTCTGGTATAACCGGCAACGCATGCACTCAACCCTGAACTATCTCAGCCCCGTGGCGTTCGAACGCCACTGGGAGAACGAACATGCATTGGCCGCCGCATGATGAATGCGGCAACCGAAGCAGACGGTGGAAATGCCGGTCGATGGAAAGCGTGGAAAAACGATGGAGCTGTTTTCCCACTCTTCCCACCAACCTTGGAAATCGATCAAACCGATTTCCACATTCCCACCGCCACGACGACTAGGACGAGATGAATTAATCTCTAAAACCAACCGACCTAAGGGATACGCGTTCTGAGGGCAAGGTCAATGGTGCGCTTTGCTCTATTTCGCAACCTGGGGAGGTTACATTTGCATGCAAAATGGCACCTGGAGAGGTCATTGCGTCGTAAAATCGCAACCTCTCGCGGTTACATTTAGGCCCCAAATGTAACCAATTCAGCGAACGTTTCACGTGTGCAATGCACCACTTCAGCGAACATTTCGCATGATTCCAGGCGCTTTACCGCCTCTGTGCCGAAAACCTGCACTAAAAGCAGTGCGACGGCGTCTTAACCATTCCATTTCAGCGGGTCGCATAGGTCGTTTGTTCAAGGGCTTTTTACAATCCCGTCAAATCCTCGTCACATTTCCTTACTAGAGTCAGAACAACTTCTCGGGGTTCCCCACACCGAAAAACTCTATTCGGAGGTCAACAAGTGAATAAGAGAACAGCAGAAGTGTGGCGCACAGCCACAATCGTGGTCGTGTGCCTGATGATGCTCATTTCTGGAGTGCGCCGCATATATGGGCAGCAGAGCACGGGTACGATCCAGGGAGCCGTCGTGGATCAGAGTGGCCAGGCGCTTCAAGGCGCGGCCGTCGCAGTAACCAGCCTTTCGGGAGTGAAGAGCACAGCAGTCAGCGGCGCGGAGGGCAAGTTCAGCGTCGGCGGCCTGAGGCCGGGCGAGTACAAGGTAGAGGTTTCGGCAACCGGATTTGCCGCCGAGATCCGGCATGATGTGAGTGTTGGTGCGGGCGCAACCGTGAACCTTCCAGTCACTTTGAATCTGGCGTCGGTGTCGGAAGAGGTTACGGTGGAAGCCGAAGCAGACACGTCGGTCGCTGCGCAACTGTCGCCAGTGAAATCGGTGTTGGATGCGGCATCGGCACGCACCGAAATCACGAGCCAGTACGTGAGCGAATTCACCTCGCCGGTTACGGACTTTGCGGATATTACGCAAGCGGCGCCGGGCACGGTGAGCTGGAGCGCGAACGGCATCGGCATGGGGCAAGCGAAGATTTATTTCCGTGGCTTCAAAGACGACGATTACACGATGACCTGGGATGGGATTCCGTTCGAGGATGCGAACGACCCGAGCCATCACTCGTGGGCGTACGTTCCTGCGCCGGCGATCGGTTACGTGGATTTTGACCGCAGCCCCGGGACAGCAGCGGATATGGGACCTGCCAACTATGGCGGCTCGATCCACATGTTCTCGCCGCAACTGCCCGACAGCATGTCGATGCAAGCGCAGGAGTCCTATGGATCGTTTAATACCAACCAGGTCCTGGGCGAATTCAATTCCGGGCTGTTCGGCGGAAGCAATCCCAAGGCAAATTTCTGGTTTGAAGGCCACCACATGACATCGGACGGCTATCAGACCGACAACTTCCAGGTGCGCACGGCGGGCAGCGCGAAGTTTACCTACAAGTTCTCAGACAAGACGTATCTTTCGCTGATCGGGACCGTAGTGATTGTGGACAGCAACACGCCCAATAACGATGCGACGCGCGCCCAGCTAGCGCAATATGGCGACAACTTTTTGATGCAGTCGAATCAGTTCAACGCCGACGGCTCGTACAACGGGCTGTATTATCCCTACTACACCTATCACGTGCCCACGGATTTTGAGATCGTGACATTCACGAAGGATTTTGCGCACGGATGGCGCCTCGAGACAAAGCCGTACACCTATTCGTATTCGAACCATCAGCACTACAACAACAACCAGGTCGCGGGCTCCGTTGCGTCTCCGGCTGTGACCACCACCAGCGCCATCGACAAGATGAATCAGTACAACCGCATCGGCGAGATTACCTCGGTGAGCGCGGCATCGAAGTACGGCGTCTTCCGCACCGGCGCGTGGTACGAATACACGCCCACGAACCGCTACCAGATCAAAAGCGATCCGCGGACATGGGTCGATTCGAACCTGATCTCGAACCTAAAATTCCACGAGAACTTCAACATTCAATCGGTGCAGCCATTCGCGGAGTACCAGCTTGTCGCGATTCCGCGATGGACGATTACAGCGGGCATCAAGGACGCCTACTACAACATGTGGCTGAAGCAGTGGGCGGATGGCAAAACCATCGGTCCCCTGAATTGCCCCAGCGGTTCCACCTCTCAGTCTTGTCCGAGTTACGTCACGCACGATGCCGGGTACAACAACTGGCTGCCGTCGTTCGAAGCAAATTTTCGAATTCGCGACAACTGGTCGGCGTATGGGCAATATGGGCGCGGCAGCATCATCCCCTTCAGCGCAGTTTTCGACGTGACAGGGGCGCAGGTGGCAGTGACTCCTCCACCGACGATTGCGAGTACCTACCAGGGCGGGTCGGTGCTGAAGCTGAACCGGGTGAGCCTGGATGCCGATGCATATCACATCCATTTTGTGAACCAGTACTCAAGCTTCACGCCGAGTTCTGGGCCGGATGCGGGCTTCACGTATTACTACGCGACTCCGCCTTCAAACACGAACGGACTTGAGGGAGAAGGAAACGTCGCATTCGGTGCGGGGCTCAGCCTTTTCCTGAACGGCACGCTGGGCAGCGCGAAGTACGAAGCGGCTGCGGCGCAGGCTGCGACGACAACTGCTCCGGCCACAGCCGCGAGCCCGGTAGCGTGGGTGGCGCTGGCGCCGCACGACACCGAGAGCCTGGGCCTAACGTATCAGAGCAAAGGCTGGGATCTGGGCTTCTTTAACAAGCGCGTGGGCACGCGGTGGGAGGACGCCGGCGCATATCATCAGACGGTTCCGCTGGATTCGTTCTGGATGAACAATCTGTTTCTGAATTACACGATTCGGAATGGATCGCGCTTCGAGAACTCGAAGATCAAGCTGAGCTTCAATAATCTGTTTGACTACCACAACGTGGTGGATATTGGAGCGGCTAACCCTGTGACGGCATCGCTGGTGCAGTACGCGCAGAGCCCGAACGACACGCTGGAGCTGTTGCCGGGGCGGAGCGTTATGGTTACGTTCCAACTGGGGTTCTCGCCGAAGGAACGGTAGGCGGCACGAGAATCGGTCGTTGGGCGCTCACGCCAGGCAGGAGGAGGGTGCGGGCGTGGACGCCCGCACCACAGCCGGTCGGGAGACCGGCGCTACATCAAGACGCGATGGGGCAAGCGCGATTCGTTGGCTACTGCTCCATGACGATGACTGCGGATCGGGCCGGGATGTTCAATGATCCGGAGAAGGGTTTGGCGTCAGGCTCTTCCGGCGTTGCCATCACCAGCGTGCCGGGATGGGGCAGGTCGAGCTTGGCCATGATGGGCTTGGCCTGCTCCAGGTTCACCACAACGACCGCGCGCTTGCCGTCGGAGCGACGGAAGACGGAATGGCGAACGCTGCCGTCAGCTGTGACCCTGGCGCCGATGTCGTCGCGGCAGTCGGCGTCCCAGACCCACGACTGATATTTCTTGCGCAGGGCATCGACTTTCTTGCCGTATTCGAGCGTGAGCGGGAAGGCGGTGATGCTGCCTTTGAAGTTATATGGCTCGTACTCGATGATGTAGCGATACAAGAGGCAGAGATTGATCTCTTCGCGCGCATTCCAGCCGCGAACGGCCGCCATGAGCGGGGCTTGCGGGTCGATGTAGCGCAGAGCATGGCGCGTGCCAAGTCCGATGCGGTAATAGCCGAGAACGTAGTGGGGCATGAGCCAGTCGCCTGGGCCTTCGCCCGAGAAGAGGAAGTCGGGATTCACCTTGTCGGCGGCGGCGCGAAACTGCTTGACCAGCGGAATGTCGGAGCCGAAGAGAAAGCCGGGCGGGTTGTATCCGTGATCGGCGCTGAAGTTGTAGGCGACGCCGTTGTGCTGCATCACCTCATCGAAGAGCCAACCTTGCGCGCCGAGGGCGAGGATCTTCTCGAATTGGTTCGTTGCGATGTCGCGATACTCCTGGCAGCAGACGTCCATGATGGCGCGACGGCGCCGATCGATGCCGGTCAAGTTGGGGGGCGTGTTGTAGCCGAAGCTGCCTGACTCGTAATTGTTTCCATAGGGGTCGACGCACGCGTATTTGTAGAGGACTTCCCTGTAAAAGTCTGTGGACATGTCGGCAAAGACAGGCTTGGCGAAGAGAATCATTTTGACGCCTTTGGCCTGCAACTGCGCGATTGCGTCCTTGAGTTCCTGCCATGTGCCGAGGCCCGGATCGGTGTCGAGACACGGCTCGCCGCCGTCCTGGCCGCCGCGATGCCATCCGACGAGTTGAATGGCAGCGACGCCGTTCTCGGCACATTCCGTGCCGTACTTCACAAGATCGCGGTAGGGAATGCTGTAGTCCTGTTCCGAGCCGTCAATCTGCAGCTGCTGCCAGGAGTTGACTTGCCTCACCCAGTCAGGAATGTGCGGTTTGCCGAACCAGGTTTCGCGCCACTGTTTGTAGATGTCGAGACCGGCGTGCCAGTCGCCGCTATAAGGGTGCAGGATGACGGGGGCAAGCTGGACCGCGGACTGCGGGTGAGCGTAGGTAAAATGGGTGACGCGAAATTCGAGATGCACCGGGAGATTGGAGATCTCGTCGGTGCGGGGCACTGCGTTGTCGTTCCAGTCGATGACGCCGGGGTGTTGCTCGAAGGTGAACTGCGAAAAATAGCGCAGTGCGGGATCATGCACGCCGACGTAAATGCCTTGTTCGGAGGACTGAATGAGACAGAACTGGGTCTGAAATGTGGGATCAGAGTTGACGGACTTGGTGGGATAGAGGATCCCCCAGTAACCGGTTCCTCCGGGATTCGAAAAGTGCGGATACACCTCGTCACCCTGCAGCGAGCCGACCCACATGTGTTCGACCGTGAGCGGCGAGTCCTGAGTGGGCGGATTGAGATCGCCCAGATAGGGATAGTCGATGGTTTCGATAGTCAGGGAGGATCTGTTTTCGAGCGTGGCATTGAAGGTGAGGCCGCCGTTTTCGAGGGTAGCCGTAGCCGTAAGCGTGAGCGGAACGACGCCACCGTGCTCGCTGACCGGATCCTTCCAGATGATCTGGACCTGGTTCGGAGAAACTTTTTCGACTTTTGCTGCAGTCTGCTTTTGGCCGTTAACGAAATTGGCGCGCTGATGCGGCAGCGGGGCGAGCAGACGGAAAGGGATGCCCAGGGCGGGGCGGCGCTCGATGGTCCAATGCGAGGCCTTGTGCTCCATCCGGGTGAGGGCGCCGGTGTTGGGGTCGAAGGCAACGGCGAGGTCGGCGTCCTCAAGAAGGACTTCTCCGCTGACGGCGGCGGCCTGTGCGGCGCTCATTTCCACGTTTTCAGTGAGGGCAGCCAGAGCGGTAAGGCCCGCTAACTTGTTGAAAGTTCTCCTGTCCATCGTTTTCCCTCGATTCTTTTGGATGCGGTGAGTTGAGAGACCGGTCTCGCAACGGGATGGTATCGGGTGCGGGCTGCCGATGTCAAGATTCGTTTTGCGGCGGCGATCGTCGCTCAGGAAGAGCGTTGCATCGATGCAAATTTCAGGGATTGCAGACTAGGATCAGGGAGCGAGAGAACTCCACGCGATGAAGAACAGGATGATGTAGCCGACGTCGCACCATGCGAGCGGGAGCCAGGCGGTGGGGATTCCAATGGTGAGCTGATACCAGAAGACCAGTCCCGAAAATGCGATCTTGACGCACGTGAGATAGGGGATGAGATCGCGGCGGGCAACCGGATTGGCTGCGATGTGCAGAAAGAGGGCTCCGACGATGACGACGAGCAAAGCAGGGAACTGCACAAACCCGATGTGGTAAGGCTGAGGGACGCCCGTGAGCCGGAAGATCTGTGGCGATGCGAGAAACAACGAAACGCCGATTAGCAGATCGCAGATGCCGGCGATGACGAAGAGAACCTTGATCCATTTGATCGACATGGAGCCTCGAAGCAGAGTGAGATTGCTGCGCCCGCGGGCGATGATGTTGCCGGAGAGATTCGTTCGCCGTTCCGATGCGCGGCTGCGCACCGGTTCGGCGTGGAAGAGTGAAGGCGGAGCGCCGATTGCGTGTGCAAGTTGGCCAAATTGTAACGCAGAGGGAGCGATTTTGGCTGGCCGATGTGAGCGTTCAGCCTGGTCTCCGTGGTCAAAGAGGGTCCGCAGATACATTGGAGTGATGGAGCAGTCGAGGGCCAATTGGCGGCGGGAGCTGCGGGCGATGATCTCGCTCGCGGTTCCTGTGGTGCTGAGCGAATTGGGCTGGATGGCCATGGGCGTGGTGGACACCATTATGGTGGGTCGCCTGGGGCCCGCGGCCATCGGCGCCGTGGCGCTGGGCAACGCCGTTTGCTATACGCCGTCGATTTTTGGCATGGGGCTGATGCTGGGGCTCGACACACTGGTGGCACAGGCCTATGGGCGCGAGGATCACGACGAATGCCACCGCTGGCTGGCACAGGGTGTGTACCTGGCGGGGATTGCGACCGTGCCGATCATGGTGGGAATTGCACTGGTGAGTCTATGGCTGCCGAAGTTCGGCATTGAAGCGGTGGTTGCGGTGCCGGCGAGCACATACTCGAGATGGTTTCTTTGGGGAACGCTGCCGCTACTCCTCTACGGCGCGGCGCGCAGGTATTTGCAAGGAGTCGGGCAGGTTCGCGTAATTACTGTGACCTATTTGCTAGCGAACCTTGTGAATTGGTTCGGCGATTGGGTGCTGATTTACGGCAAGCTGGGAATGCCTGCGCTGGGGGTGAATGGCTCGGCGATTTCCACGGTGGCGGCGCGCGTGACCATGGCAGTGGCGCTGCTGGGCTTTGCGTGGAGATACGAGCGCAAGCGCGGACATCCGCTGTTCCGGCACTGGGCAGGTCCGCAAGCGGCGCGGCTGAGAGAGTTGCTGCGGCTGGGAGCGCCGGCGGCGGGTCAGATTCTGCTGGAGGTGGGCGCGTGGAACCTGGCGACGTTCTCTGCCGGATACCTGACGCCGGTGGCGCTGGCTACTCATCAGATTGTCCTCAACTACGCGAGCATTACATACATGGTGCCGCTGGGCATTTCAGCGGCGGCGGCGGTGAGCGTGGGCCATGCCGTGGGCGCAGGCGATACGGCGAGGGCACGGCGCGCGGGCTGGCTTGCGCTCGGGTTGGGTACGAGCTTCATGCTGCTGGCGGCTGTGGCGTTTTTGCTGTGGCCGAAGCCGCTGATCGAGCTCTATACAAGCGACGCGCGAGTGCTGGCCGTGGGCCCGGCGCTGCTGGGGATTGTGGCGGCGTTCGAAGTCTTCGACGGAATCCAAACGGTATCGACCGGAGCGCTGCGCGGGCTGGGCGAGACGCGCGCTCCGATGCTTGCCAACCTGGTGGGCTACTGGGTTTTGGGGCTGCCGCTGGGTTTTTTTCTGTGCTTCACCTTGCGTTGGGGAATTTATGGGCTTTGGATCGGGCTGACGGTGGCGCTGGTTGTGATTGCATTGGCGGTGCTGGCTCGATGGCAGAAGGACTCGAAGAAGCAGCTATCAGCTCTCAGTTTTTAGCTTTCAGCTCTCGGTGACTGATGTGAGTGTTCCTGCGCTCCTTCAAATACTGGTGTAAGCGTGGATTCCACGGAGGTTACCTTGGGTGTTTGAAATGAGACGCACGCACCCGGAAGTGACTATAATCACATTTGGGGCACAAAGAATCGCGCCCGCTGAACGCGACAGCAGTTTCGGAAATGGTATAGGGGTATTCAAGAGATCCGAGTCTGAGCGACCAACAGGGAGCGAAGACCTTGGCCTACGCGTTGACTCTTCAGTATTTCTGAAACTGCCTGAAAACCGCTCAGAATCTCCCTGAAGGGAATCCCGCCAAATGGCGACTGGAAACCTCGCCCTGGGTCATGAACAGGGCGCCCGCAGCGCGGATCAGCGCATTGTCAACGACTTCAGCATCATCGTAGCCACTATAAATGGTTCAGGATCGCAGTCCGCCAACAGTGTGCTGCTGAAGAGCATCTTCGGAATGGGTGTTCCTGTCAGCGGGAAGAACCTGTTCCCTTCGAATATTGCCGGGTTGCCGACGTGGTACACCATCCGTGCGAGTAAGGATGGTTACGTGGCGCGCAAGCGTGAGATCGACGTTCTTGTGGCTCTGAATCCCGAGACGGCGCGCGACGACATGATGGCCCTGGCGCCCGGCGCCGTTGCCATCTTCGAAGAAAATCTGAACCTCAAGCAGTATCGCAGCGACGTGATCTGCTATCCGGTTCCCTTTGACAAGATCACCGTATCCATATGCCCTGAAGCCAAGCTGCGCAAGCTGGTGAAGAACATGGTGTACGTGGGCGTGGCGGCCCAGTTGCTGCAGATCGACCTGGGCATCGTGGAGAAGAGCGTACAAAAGCAGTTTGCCAAGAAACAGAAGGTTTTCGATTTGAACTTCGGCGCGGTGAAGGCGGGCTGGGAGTACGCGCAGACTACGTTCACCAAGCAGGATCCGTACTTTCTCCAGTCGATGAATCAGACCACGGGCAAGATCATTGTGGACGGCAATGCGGCTTGCGGCATGGGCGCGGTGTTCGCGGGGGTCACGGTGGTTGCCTGGTATCCCATTACCCCGTCCACTTCGCTGATTGAGGCGACGACCGATTTGCTTAAGAAATTCCGCGTCACTCCGGAAGGCAAGGCGACGTTCGCGGTGGTACAGGCTGAAGACGAACTGGCGGCGATCGGCATGGTGCTGGGCGCTGGATGGGCGGGCGCGCGGGCGATGACCTCGACGTCGGGTCCGGGCATCTCGCTGATGGGCGAGTTCAGCGGTTTGGGCTACTACGCCGAGATTCCGGGCGTAATCTTCGACGTGCAGCGGACGGGTCCTTCCACAGGCATGCCGACGCGCACGCAGCAGAGCGACGTGCTGTCGACGGCCTTTCTTTCGCATGGCGACACCAAGCATGTGATTCTGCTGCCGGGCTCGGTGAAGGAGTGCTTTGAGCTGAGTTATGTAGCTTTTGATCTGGCAGAGCGGCTGCAGACGCCGGTGTTTGTGCTGACCGATCTCGACCTGGGCATGAACAACTGGATGTCAGAACCGTTTGCTTATCCTGACAAGCCGCTCGACCGCGGCAAGATACTGACGGCGGAAGATGTGGAACGGCTCGGCGGTTTTGCGCGATACCGCGATGTGGATGGCGATGCGATCGGCTGGCGCACGCTGCCGGGAACCATGCACCCCAAGGCCGCGTATTTCACGCGCGGTTCGGGACACAACGACGCGGCCGGATACACGGAGAAGCCCGATGAGTACCAGGAAGTAATGGATCGGTTGGCGCGCAAGTTCGAAAACGCGCGGAAGCTGGTGCCTGCGCCCGTTGTCACAAAGAACGGAACTTCGAAGATCGGATTCCTGGCTTACGGTTCCACCGATTTTGCGCTGCGCGAAAGCCTTGACCAGATTGAAAAAGAACACAAATTGAGCGTGGACTACATGCGCATCAGGGCGTATCCACTTGCGCACGAGATCCACGACTTTGTGGCCAGCCATGAACGAATCTATGTCGTGGAGCAGAACCGGGATGCGCAGATGGAGAGCCTGCTCAAGCTGGATCTTCCCGCCGACCAGGTGGTGAAGCTGCGCAGCATTCTGAATTACAACGGATTGCCAATCGACGCGCGCACCATTACGGATGAATTTGCAACGAAGGAGGACCTCTAATATGGCTACCGCGACAGCGAACGGGGCCACCGGCCCGAAAGTGAATCACATTGGATTACCGGTCATCGAGTACCGCGGCGGCAAATCGACGTTGTGCGCCGGCTGCGGCCATAACGCCATCTCCGAGCGCATTATCGACGCCATGTTCGAGATGGGCGTGCAGCCGGAACGCGTATTGAAGATGAGCGGCATCGGCTGCTCGTCGAAGAGCCCGGCATACTTTATGAGCCGCGCGCATAGCTTCAACGGCGTGCATGGGCGCATGCCGAGCATCACCACCGGCGCGGTGCTGGCCAATCGCACGATGATGGCTCTGGGCGTTTCCGGCGACGGCGATACGGCTTCAATCGGGATGGGCCAGTTTGTGCACCTGATGCGGCGCAACCTGCCCATGATTTACATCATTGAAGACAACGGCGTTTACGGACTGACCAAGGGCCAGTTTTCTGCGACGGCCGATATCGGATCGAAGTTGAAGACGGGCGTCATCAACGATCTGCCGCCCATCGACACGTGCGCACTGGCCATCATGGCGGGCGCAACGTTTGTGGGCCGCTCGTTCTCAGGCGACAAGAAGCAATTGCTTTCAATGCTCAAAGCGGCTATCGCGCACCAGGGAACGGTGATGCTCGACGTGATCAGCCCTTGCGTGACGTTCAACGACCACGAAGGCTCGACGAAGAGCTACAAGTTTCTTCAGGAGAATGACGAACCGATCAACGAAATCGGATTCATCGCCAGCTTCGACGATATCGAGGTGGATTACGATTCGGGCCAGGTCTACAACGTGGAGATGCACGACGGCTCGCAACTCAGGCTGCGTAAGCTGCTCGAGGATTACGATCCGACCGACAAAGCGAACGCGGTGCGCACATTAATGGAAGCGCACGAAAAGGAAGAGATCCTGACCGGGGTCTTTTACATCAATGCGCAGAAGGAGACGTTCATCGATCAGCTAAACTTAATTGATGAACCGCTCGCCACGCTCCCCGAATTGCTGACGCGACCGCCCAAGCAGGCGCTGGAAAGCCTGATGGCGAATCTGCAATAGAATCATTTTCAAAGTCATCGAAGAAAGGTCAATCGGGGGCGAATGCCCCCGATTGTTTTTGCGAAAGAGAGCAAAGCATTCAACAAAGGTTAGAGAATTGGATACGGGCTGGCGCCGGTCAGGATGCTTTTGCGCGAAGTTCCTGCTCGGCGCGGAACCAATCGTCTGCATCGTGCCCGTGCAAACAACCGCGCTCGGTGAAAAAGTGATGCGCGAGCGCCGCGACCTGATCAAAAGGAACGTTTCTTTCTCGAATCTCTTTATTTCCATTGTGTTCTTGGTTCATTGCAACGTTTGAGCCCGCGGCAACGGCGTTCTTGGTTGCAATAGTTTTCTTAGGCGACTTTGCGGAATCTTTAGCAGTGGCTTTGGTTTTCTTGACGGTCTCTGCCATGAGTATGCTCCTGGGGAAATTGGCCAACGAGCGGCCGTCTTCTTCATCATAAACCGAATTTGGATCGCTCGTCTCACGCACAATACCGCGCAATAATTCTTCGATGTCATGAAGGATTCCTGCTATTTCAGAGGCGCATGTCGATGTTCCGAGAAGACGCAGCAAGTTTGCCTTTCGCCGAATTCATTCGGCGCTTGCGGGGTCACCGTGTATCGTGAATGGAAGCTTCTATCGCCATGACGACAACGGCCATCGAAACCAATGCACTGACCCGCCGCTTCGGCGATTTTGAAGCCGTGAAGGACGTGAACCTGCACGTGGATGCTGGACAGTTCTTTGGTTTCCTCGGGCCCAACGGCGCAGGTAAATCGACCACGATTAAAATGCTTACAGGCCTGCTGGCGCCGACTTCAGGCAGCATTCGCATCCTGGGCGAAGACTTGCAGGGCAACTCAGCGGAGATCAAGCGACAGATTGGCGTTGTTCCCGAAGGTATGGCGCTCTTTGGCCGGCTCACCGGGGAAGAATATCTTCGATTTGTCGGGCGCATGTACGGCCTCGATCGCGCTACTACGATGCAGCGCACGCGGGAGCTGCTGGAATTTATGCAGCTCGCCGATGAAAACAAGAAGCTGATCGCCGATTTCTCGCACGGAATGCAAAAGAAGCTGGCATTGGCAGCAGCGGTGATTCACGGGCCAAAGGTTCTGTTTCTCGACGAGCCGTTTGAAGGCGTGGACGCTGTTGCCGCAGGCACGCTGAAAGCGATGCTGCAGAGAATGATTGCGCGCGGCGCCACAGTCTTTCTCACATCGCATGTACTGGAAATCGTGGAGCGGCTCAGCACGCACGTCGCCATCATCCATCGGGGGCAGCTGGTGGCACAGGGATCGCTCGCGGAACTGCGCGCGGGCGGCGGCCGCACCGGGCAAGCTGATGAGGGAGCCAGCGTTGCGGCGCAGGGCGGTGCGCAGCGCGGCTTGGAAGAGATTTTTCTCGAAATCGTGGGCACAGATCGCGAAGGCAGTCCGGGCGCGACGGCACCGGAGCAGGAGCTTTCATGGCTGAGCTAGCGGGTGCGAGCGCGTCGCCTGCATCGCGTCGCGGGATTCCCGCGCGGACCCAGCTGCTCGCCGTTGCGTGGCTGCGCTGGCGCATCTTCATGAACAACACGTTTCGCCGCCGGCGCCCTACGAATACGCGCCAGGCGACCGGTCTTGCGTTTGCGATCCTTTTGCGCATCATCGTGTGGCCGTTCTTTGGACTGATGGTGATCGGCCCGGTGGCGGGAAGCGGCTTTCTGGCGTGGGAGGCGATCGCCGAGAACGTGCCGCAGCACCTGATTCCATTGCTGGCGGGTATCGCTTTGCTTTGGCAGTTCGCGAGCGTCAACGGCCTGAACATCGCTGCCACAGTCTCAAGCTTCGAACCATCGTCGCTGATCCGCTTTCCGCTAAAATTCGGCCGCTACCTGGTCCTGCGTACCGTGTTCGGCCTGATGACTGCGAGCACGATTGTGGGATTCCTGGCGCTGATGGCCGCTGCCGCTGGAATCGGCCTGGCGAAACCGAGCCTGGCGCTGCCCGCGGTGATCGTCCTGATGACCTACGCCTTCATGAATGTTTTTTTGACGCGCATGATTGAGGCATGGATGGAGCGTTGGCTGGCGAACCGCCGATTTCGCGAGGCATTCGGCATGCTGATGGCGCTTTCTGCGGTCGGCTTTCAGTTTTTGAATTTTCAGCGTGCACCGTTGCACGGCCATGGTATGCCGCACAGTTGGGCGTTGGACTTTATGCGCGGATCAGCGGCGTATCTGAACTGGCTGCCTCCTGGATTCGCGGGGAATGCAATCGTCGAAACACCGCAGTGGGGGATGGCGATCCTGCAATTCATCGGACTGCTGGCGAGTACAGCATTGTTCGCAGCGGCATTTGCTGTGCGACTGCACAAACAGTTTCTCGGCGAGTACTTGAGCGAAGGACCACGCAAGCGAGACCACGTGCATGCCGCAGCGCGCGGGCGGGCGATTGCCGCCACACCGGGAGCGGCATCTACTAAAGCCGAAGGGCTCGCGGGCGTGGAGTTTCCGCCGATTGTGGGCTCGTGCCTGCGCAAAGAGTGGCTCACGTTTCGCGCCAACTCAACGCAACTGGTCGGACTGGCAACCCCGCTGATCTTCATCGTGATTCTAAACCGGACGGCTTTTGCCGCGAATTCTGTGTACTTTCTTCCCGCGGCCATTGCTTATGCGCTCGTCGGCGTCCTTGCCGGTTTGTACAACGTTTTTGGTGCGGATGGACTCGGGGTGCAGATATATTTGATGGCACCAATCCAGATGCGCGACGTGATTATCGCCAAGAACCTGGCGAGCCTTGTGCTGATTGTTGGGGAAGCAGGAATTGCCTGGATTCTGGTTGTGCTGCTTTCGCACGAACCGATTCCGCTACCTGTACAGATCGCCACTGGACTTTGGACGGGCTTCGTAATTACGGCCAACCTCGCCCTGGGCACATTGCGCTCGATTCAAGCGCCGCGCAGGTACATCCCCGGGCAAACAAGGCAGACGAGAGGCACACCGACCAGCCGCACCAGTCGCCTTTTGATTTTGGTTGTACTGTTCGGGAGCCTGGCGCTCCAGATTCCGGTAGTGCTGCTCTGCCGCTACCTCCACGAGCCGTGGCTGGCCGTGCTGATCTTCGCTCCGCTTGCGGCGGCGGGTATTCTGGCCTACGCTCTGATGCTGTACAACGCTGAAAAGCTGGTGCTGGGTCATCGCGACGTGCTGGCTGAGGAGTTGTGCAAAGTTTAGTTTGCTTTGATAGGACGCTCGCGGCGAAAAGGCATCGCCAGCCGCGGAGTAGCTAGATTTCCCACCAGTCGAACTGTGCCATGCGGGGGTAATAGAGCCCGCCGAAGACGATTGCAGACGCACCGTGAAGATTGCGAAGCACGTTTGCATAGGCTTCAATCTGCGGGGCAAAGATGCGACGCAGATCGTGCAATGCAACAGCGGGGTCCAAGCCTTCTTCGTGGGCAGTCTTGTAATCGACAATCCACCAGGCGGCCTCGCGCGGTGGATCCGCGGAGCTTTGCGGCGCATGGCCGGCGCGAAAGACGCGATCGACTTGCACGACGCGCAGGCGGCCATCGACGACGCCGCTCCAGCGGACCTCGCTGGCTGCGTCAGGGTGCGGGGTAAGAATCCATCTTGCAACAGAATCGTTGCTGGCGCGAAGCACGATTTCGAGCGCTTGCGCGGCGATGCGATTGGCGCGAGGCGCATCCACGCCGGCCGCGCGAATTTCTGCAGCAATGCCGGCCTCGGAGTGCGATAGGGCAGTGCGGGCGGCATCCCAGGACTGCTTCTCAAGAACTCTGGACAATTTCTGCAGAAGCAAGTGAACCGCTTTGCCAAGCACGCGCGAGAGGAGCCCGCCTTCATGCCGTTCGTATAGGTGGGATGCGCCAAGAATCGGCGCCTCCTCGGCCGCTGAAAAAACGACGGCGGGCACAAGACGGAAATCAGCCGGCAGGCGTCGCAGGAGCGTTGGCTTGACCGCCGGAGAAATCTCGATGAGATTGCCGTTGACGGAGGCTGCAATGGATTCAATTTCGGAGGGCTGTGTGTTCGCTGGAGCGGCAACCGAGGCCATTTTCGCCCGCCATGAATCGAATCGGCGACAGACATCCGCTTCCAGTGCAGGCCAGGCAGTTTTGAGGAGGCTTTCGGGAGGGTCAGCGAGAGTGAGCGAGCCGTCTGCTTCTGTTTTGTAGGATGGCCGCGCAAAGAGATGAACCTGCTCCCGCGCGCGGGTTGCAGCGACGTAGAACAGGCGGCGCATCTCCTGCTTTTCACGATTGCGGCGAACGCGGTCGACCCACTGTTTCGCCTTGCCGCGTTCCGCGCCCTTCGCCTGCATTGGAGCGACGAGAAATTCAGTGATTTCGCCGGGCTCGCCGGCGCCATTTACATCGGCTTCCGGCGGCAGGCCGCGCTCGAGCCACGAAAGCATTTCGTGCCGGTCGCTGGCGGAGCGCGCTTGCAGGTCGGGCACGATCACCACTTCGAATTCGAGGCCCTTCGATCCGTGAATGGTCATCAACTGCACGCCGCAGTCGCTGTCGGCGGTAGGATCGGGCATGGCCTTCAGATTGTTGAGTGCGGCATCGAGTGCGGGGCCGAGCAGGTCCGCCTCGCCCTCGGGAAGGCGATCGAGCGTGGTCCACAGCAGATCAAGATTGGCCCGCGCGGCAGCGTCAACGCAGTGCTCACCGCCAAGATGCAGCCAAACCTGCTCGAGCCAGGTTCCGACCGATGTGCCGGGTTGCGTCGAGCGAATGCGTGCTGCGAATTCCGTTGCGCGCATCACGCGCTCCATCGCGACGCGGCCGTCGGCACTGAGAAGAGCGGCACGTTCGAAGAAAAGCTCCGGAATCGGTCGCGCCATCATTTTCTTATCGTCGGCACTGGTGAGCATGTGCAGATCGGCAAGAGAGAGCCCGCACCACGGCGCACGCAATGCGCCCAGCCAGGCGACGCGATCCTGCGGATTGAGGAGGGCGCGAGCGAGGGACAGCGCATCGATGATCTCCGGGCGTTGCTTTAACTCTTCGAGGTCCAGCGCGCGAAAGGGGATTCGCGCTTCGCGCAGCGCCTGTGCTACGGGGACCAGCGACTTGCGCGCGCGGCCCAGTACGGCGACACGAAACTTCTTGCCAGCCGCACGAGCCTTTCCGATCGCGGGAAGGTGTCCGCGAATAATTGCGACAATCTCTTCGATTTGTTTCTGGCAGGCTGCCTCGCGTTGTGCCGCGATCTCTTCCTTTTGATCAGGGTCAGATCCGGCGGAGCCTCCCCACTTCGACTGGGGCATGAATTCGACATGAAGAAGCAGGCGGGGCTCCGGCTCAGGTACCAGATGAAGGCCGGATTGGGCCGCGTCATCGCGCGCAGCATCCACTGCCGTGTATCGAATGCCGCTATCGTCGGATGCGAAGAGCAGCGCGAATGTTTCGTTGAAGTTGTGGACGAGCGGCGCTGCCGTGCGGAAATTGGCGGTGAGATGCACGGGATCAAAGAGCAGCGATTGCTCGCCGGGAATCTCCAGGCCGAGCTGCTCTACGCGCGGAAAGAGCTCTGCGTCGGCGTCGCGAAAAAAGTAGATGGACTGCTTGGGGTCGCCGACCACGAAGCAGGTGCGGCCATCGCGGCCGGGCCATGCGGCAATGAGATGCGCGAGTAACTGATGCTGGCGGCGGCTCGTGTCTTGAAATTCGTCGACCAGCAAATGACGCGCGCGATCGGCCACGGCGAGGGCGGCATCGGCTGGTGCGCCGTCCTCACCCTGGAGCACCCGAAGCGCGATCTGAGCGACCTCAATGTAATCGGCGGTTGCGGTTTCCGCGAAAACCACGCGCAGCTGACCTGCGGCATGGCGGAGCAGCGTGAAGCAGGCCTTGACGATCTCCCACTCTTCATCGGTGTAGCGCGCGGAGGGGAGATCAGCGACGCCGTCGAGCACCGCCTCGAAGCCATTGAGCTGTGTGAGGCTTGCGATGAGCGTCGTCAGGCGGCCCTTCTCCACTCTGGCGCTTGCAGGAAATCCGTGACGCTTGTCCACTTGTTTACGAAAGTGGCCGTCGGTAAGCAACAGGTCCGCGAGGCACACCAATGCCAGGCGAGCTTCTTCAAGCGACTCGGGCGATTCGAACGGCGCGCCGGGAAACTCTGCCAGTTCGGCCAGATCCGAATGGCGCTGGCCTTCAGTTTGCTCGCAGGCAAAGCGCGCGAGCTCAAGCGCTTCCTGACGCGCGCCGGGAGACTGATCGAGCAGCAGGTCGAGGCGTGCGAGATGATTCCGGACCTGGCGGGCGAATGCCCATTCCAACTGACTACGCAAAGCGCCCCAGTCCGGATCGTGATCGAGAACGAAATTGTGCATCCATTGATCGCGCTTGGCGAGCATCGCGACGAGCTGGCTTTCGAGATCCTGCCAACTGTTGTCTCGCCAAAGGAGGAGATTCTCAATGGCTTCGCGCAAGCCCGGATCGCCGCTATCGATTTGTTCCAGCGTGTGACGAGCAGCGCGGCGGTAGAGTTCGGTGGGCTGTTCGCTGATTTCAAGACCGCCGCCGAGGCCCGAGAGAAGCGGCTGCTGCAAGGCAAGTTCGCGACAGAAGGAATCGATCGTCTGGATGCGCAATTGCGAAGGAAGATCGAGGAGATTCCAGTTGAGGGCCCGTGAGTGTGCAATCGCTCGCCGCGCCAGCGATTGCGTCGAATATTGATCTGCGTCTGCCTCGAGGCCGGCTGTGCCTGCGGCCCTTTCCAGCTCCGAGAGAATGCGGTGGCGCATTTCGGCTGCGGCGGCTTTGGTGAAGGTGATGGCGACGATCTGGCCGGGGTCGTCGACTTTGCCGAGCAAAAGCAGAAAGCGGCGAGTGAGCAGATCTGTCTTGCCGGAACCGGCGGGCGCTTGCACCAGAACGGAGCGAGCGGCGTCGAGTGCGCGGTCACGCTCGGCGTGGTCGGGAGGAGAATTCCGCTGCGCCACGCTAGCCATCGGCGTCCTCCTCGTCGTCGCCGTTCTCATCTGCTTGCAGCGACGCGTTCTCCTCAATGCGGCAGAGCGCTTGCAGGCCGCAGCGCTCGCAGGTATTGGGATAATCGCGGGGGTCGACTTCGGCGCGCCCGTTGAGGAAATCCTGCGCCCGATCTGCGATATAAGCGCGCCAGTCGTCCAGATCCTGATCTTTCAGTGGTTTCTTCACAAGGCTTGTCGTGTTGTTGAGATTGCCGAGCAGGGTTTCCCGCGCCTTTTTGACCTTTCCGGCGAATTCGCGATTGCGGTCACCGGCGCGCAGTTTGGCGAAGACGAGGCCGCCAATGCTCTCATCAGCATCGGTCGCGAAGCCCGCATACAGCGGCAGTTGTACATCATCGGGGCGTGGCAGATCCCAGGATTTCGGAGTGACATTGCCGGTCTTGTAGTCGATGACCAGCAGCGAATTGTCGATGAGGCGGTCGATGCGGTCGAGGCGCAAGTGGAGCTCGAGGCCGGCGATGGATGCATCGGATTTCTGTTCGGTTTCGAGCACTGTGAACGGCACGCGCGTGGATTCGTAGCGCAGCCATTCCGTGACGAGATTGACCAGCCGCAGCTCCTCGAGCTCGAGATACCGTGGTGGCATGGCATCGCGTGCTCGGGAGGGGAGCTTGTCATGAAGAACACGCTGCACGTGTTGAGCGACGAACGAGGGCAGTTGAGTGGCAATGTTTACCAGGTCCGCATGCGAGCGGATACCATCGGGCGGACCGGCCCAAACGGAGTGAAGAACGTCGTGGACAAGCTGGCCGCGTTCGATCGCTGTAAGCCCGGCTTCGGCTGCGTCCCAATCCTCGGCGCCGAGGCGCGCGATGGCAAATGCTTTAAAGGGGCATTGCGATTGCGCGGTGAGGATGTTGGACCCGCCGGCAATTTCACCGGGGGGGAAGGGAAGTTCGGTTGCTTCTCGAAACTCGACGGTCAACGGCTCAGGAATGGGCGGGGGCTTTAGCTCGGTTGGCAATGCTTGGGGCGGCCCGGCGAATTGCACGACGAGTCTCGACGGCCGCATCTCGACGCCGTCGTTTTGGCGGGCAAAGCTGAAGTACGCTTCGGGCGCGGAGGCGAGCACGCGGCGCGTCATGGTTGCGGCGAGATCCCAGTCGAGTTGCGCGGTGGCATGGGGCATGGCGCCCTGGCGCTGGACAGCGAGCGGAAGCAGAGGATTCGTGGTGCCAACTGCGGGCCAAACGTCCTCATTGGCCCCCATGAACCACACGGCATCGGCCGTTAGGCCCGCGGTCTCGGCCGGTCCGGCGATCAGGATGGGCGCATCTTCCGATTCAGGTGCGAAAAGCGTTTCACTGAGAGTGCGATCGAGAGCGCGGAGAAAATCGTCCCACCGAATGCGGCGGCCGTCGAAGCCCAGCGACGCGCACTCGTCAACGGCCTGCCGCCAGCGGCGGTGCGCCTGAAACTCTGCACTGGAGAGAGGGCGCGCATCGGGCCAGCCGACGTCGTGGAGCAGTGCCGGCACAAGGTCGGCCCATTCGAGCGGAGTATGCGCGCCGCGAGCAAAATCGAGCAGGCGCTGGTGGACCGGCATCATTCGGGCAAGCCATGCGGCGGGAAGCTCTGCGCCTGGACGCTGGCGGATGAACTGCGGGAGGGGCCAGCTTGTGCGTTGCACGTTGCGATGGCGGATGGCGCGCATGAAGGCGGTGAGCGCCTGCGCCTCGGGGGCCGCAGCGCCATAACTGTTCGAAAACAGCCAATCAAGCTCCTGCTCGTCGATCGCGCCATCGAGCCAATGGAGCAGCAGACTCGCACTGCGGGCGAGAGCGACCTGGTCGAGGCGCACACCAAGCGAGAATTCAAATGTGCCGGCGCGCGTGAGGCGGAGGAAAGCGCGTTCCATTTCGCCGAGGCGGGTGCGCAGATCTTGCGTGACGACGAGGAGGCGCGCGTGAGGATTGGCGGCGAGTTGCTGGCGGCACCAGATCGCGCATGCTGCAAGTTCGGATGATGGATCGCTCGCGGCGTGAAAAGCAATGCGCGATGCTGCTTCGCCAGAGGGCGCCAGGGAGCAGGCGCCCCATGCGGCAAAGAATTCCTTCTGGACCGGAAGCAGGCGGTCAAAGCCTGCGAGCAGAAGGGGAGAGCGCTCGGACGAGTCCGCCTGCAGAAGAGGGATCAACTCGAGCGGCAAGCGTGCAGCGCTGACGACTCTGCCGGTTCGGCACACGCCGTCAAAGGCGGCGAGCCATGAGCTGAAGGCCGCTGCGTCCTGATCCCAGCCGGCGCGTGCGCGCTCATTCAAGAGCGCCGGAGCGTAGTTCGAAAGCAGGCGCAGTGCTTCCATGGCGAGGCTGGCCAGGCGATCTCGTGCACCTGCAAGGTGCGCGGCCTGCGGCTCGGCGGCGGCGATGATTTCGGCCCAGAGTGATTGCTCCTGAATCGAGTTGAGGACGAGGCGTCCGTCAGAGATTCGCTCGGCCCATGCGCTTCGCACGAATGTCTGCCAATCCTGAATATTGGGCGCGGGCCATGCGGCGAGGCCTTCGAGCTGGCGAGCCCGATGAAACGCGGAGGTGAGGGAGCGCGCGGTGCGTTCGCTTGCAGTGACCACGAGTCCGCCGCCGCGCAGCCATGCATCGATCTCAACTGCCGAACTTGTGCCCATGCCAGCTTTATACGCTGGTCAGCCAGGTGAGCGCCAAGCGGGACAGAAACTGAGCAGGATACGCTGCGAGCGCAATCACCTATACTTAGGCCCGGACGAATCCTTATCGAAAAAGGCGGGCACACTGTATGGCGCAGGCGATGAAGGTTGCAGGTTGGGCATGTGGAGCGGCGTGGATGATGGGAGTGATTTGCTTTGCCGGACGCGCGCAAACACCGGCAACCACGATTGCGCCTGGCGCCATGGCACGCGTAGGATCAGTGAATGAACGGTTTCAGTCCTACAATATCGAAGCTGTCGAGGTGACGGGCGGGCGATTTTGGAAGCGATACTCCTCGGCTGCCGAGCCTGACTCAACGGCGCAGCAGACGGCAAATGTCCCCGGAGGGATGAATCCATCGCTCTATGGGTACCGGCCGCCGGTTGATTTGAGCAATCCGCGGCTGCGCAAGCTGGCCGCAGCGCTCGGGCCCGCTTACCTTCGCGTGAGCGGGACGTGGATGAACTCCACTTACTTTCAGGATTCCGATGAACCGGCTGCGCCGAAGCCTCCGGCGGGCTTTAACAGCGTGCTTACACGAAGAGAGTGGGAGGGAGTGATTGATTTTGCTCGCGCCGTCGATGCTGAGATTGTGACTTCGTTTGCGATCAGCGCTGGGACGCGCGACGCCGCAGGCACATGGACGCCGAAAGTCGCCCAGGCATTTATGTCGTATACGAAAGCGGCCGGCGGAAGCATTGCCGCGGCGGAGTTTATCAACGAGCCTACATTTGCCGAGATGGGCGGCGCGCCGAAGGGTTATGATGCGCAGGACTATGCGCGCGATTTTGCTGTTTTTCAAGCGTGGGCAAAAGCGAATGCTCCGGAGATGAGAACCATGGGGCCGGGCGGCATAGGCGAAGGAACACCGATCGCTCCACCGTTCATGCACCTCCTGAGGAGCGAGGATATTTTGAAAGCAACGGGTCCGGTTTTCGACATCTTCACGTATCACTCCTATGGAGCTGTCTCAAGCCGATGCGCGGCCATGGGCGCAACGACAGGAACCACGAGTGAAGCAGCTTTGTCGGCGGAGTGGCTTTCGCGCGCGGCAAGTGAAGAAGCGGTGTACGCTGCGCTCCGCGACCGCTACGAGCCGGGAAAGCCCATCTGGAACAGCGAGACAGGCCAGGCGGCCTGTGGCGGCGATTGGTGGGCAACGACGTTTCTTGATACGTTTCGATACCTGAACCAATTGGGCAGCCTAGCCAGGCTCGGGGTCCAGGTGCAAATGCACAACACGCTGAATGCAAGCGACTACGGATTGCTGGATGAGAACACAGTGGAACCACGCCCCGACTACTGGGCCGCATGGTTATGGCACGGGCTGATGGGAACGACCGTTCTCGACCCGGGGACTTCGCCTTCGCCGAATCTGCATCTGTATGCGCACTGCCTGCGCAAGCAACCGGGAGGGGTCGCGGTGCTGGCGATCAATGCAGACAAGGAATCGACGCCGACCTTGCATATTCCCGCAGGTGCAGAGAGCTATACCCTGACCTCAAAGAATCTGCTTGACCCGACGGTCGACCTGAATGGGAAACAGCTCGAGCTTGGCGCGGACGATGCACTGCCCGTTGTGAGAGCGGTCGCTCTTCGTTCCCGGACAATAGCGCTGGCACCGGCAAGCATCACGTTTCTGGCGTTTCCAACGGCCGGCAATGCAAGCTGCAGATAGCAGGAGCCAGTGGTCAGTCCACCGGTTGTACACTATGGTTGGTGATGCGCGCACTCCTTACATGCTGTTTTCTTGCGGCATTTGCGGTGGCTGGATGCCATTCGGGCGATTACCCTTCAACGCAATCAGGCGCCGGCAATGCGGGCGTTGCCGTGTACCATCTGCGGGGGAAAATCGTTTCTACCGATAGTGCGCACGGCATTGTGGTGGTCGATCATGAGGCGATTCCCGGCTTCATGGATGCCATGACCATGCCGTATCAGCTTAAAGATCCTACTATCGCAAGCGAGCTGCACCCGGGCGACACGATCACTGCGGATGTGATTGTATCGAAGAGCTCCGAGCAAACTGTGATGCTTGACCATTTGGTCGTGATCGCGCAGGCGAAACCGGATTACAAGCCTACGGTGTTCTATCACGTTCCTGCATCAGGCGACACCGTTCCGGATTTCAGGCTGCGCAACCAGGATGGGCGCGCGATTCACCTGGATCAGTTCCGCGGCAAGGCGCTGCTGCTGACGTTTATCTACACGCGCTGCCCGCTGCCGAACTTCTGCCCGTTGATCACGCACAACTTTGCAGTGATCGATCGCCAGTTGTCGGCGGACCCGTCACTTTATGCCAAGACGCATCTGCTCTGCATCAGCTTCGATCCGGTGTATGACACGCCGGCGCGGCTGCGCGCCTATGGCGCAGAATACATTGGAGGCGATGCAAAGAACGCCTTTGCGCATTGGGACTTCGCTGTTCCGACGAAGCCTGAACTGGTGAAGATGGCCAAGTATTTCGATGTGGGTATCACGCCCGGGCCGGACGACACAATCACGCACACGATGTCGACTACATTGATCGGCCCGCATGGCAGGGTGGCACAGTTTTATCCAGGCAACGAGTGGACGCCGCAGCAGGTGGTCGCGGATGTGCGAAAGGCAGCCGCTAGCTCCTAGCTTGCAGCTACCAGCTGTTTTGCGGTGGTGAGAGTCAGGGTTTGATCGAATGTTTTCACGAAGGTAAGGAGTGAAAAATGGAATACGGTTTGAATATCCGCAAAGATGGCGAGCTTGATTTTCTTTCATTGGGAGCGCTAGTGCACCGACTGGATCCGGGAATCATTCCATTCCGCAAGGCAACGGAGTGCCTGATTCACGTGAGCGGCGGCGAGTTTAATGTGGCAGCCAATCTTGCTGATTGTTTCAAGATGAAGACGGCGATTGCGTCGGCAATGGTGGATTATCCCATCGGCGATTTGATTGCCGAGCGCGTGCGCGCCATGGGCGTCAAGCCAATCTACAAGCACTTTGAGCACAATGGCGCCACCGGACCGAATATGGCGACCGTGTATAGCGATCGCGGCGCGGGTGTGCGTCCGCCGGTGGTGTTTTATAACCGCGCCAACGAGGCCGGAGCGATGCTGAAGCCGGGCGACTTCGACTGGAAGAAGATCTGTGCGAATGGCGTGCGATGGGCGCATTCGGGCGGCATTTTTGCTGCGCTGTCGGCGACCACAGCGCCGCTGGCGGCCGAGATGATAAAGGCGGCCAAGGCTGCGGGCGCGGTGACTTCGTTCGATCTGAACTTTCGCGAGAAGCTGTGGAAGATTTCCGGCGGCGCGGACAAAGCCGTGGAGACCATCGCCACGATTGTCAAGAACGTGGATGTACTGATCGGCAACGAGGAGGACTTGCAGAAGGGCCTGGGCATCCCCGGGCCGGATGTCGCCGCGAAGTCGAAACTCGATCCGAGCGTGTTCTTCGCCATGATTGACAAGGTGGTCAAGAAGCATCCGCAGGTGAAGATCGTGGCCACAACGCTGCGCGAAGTACACTCCACGAACCGGCATAGCTGGAGCGCGGTGGCTTGGATCAACGGCAAGACCTATACCGCGCCGACGGCGGAGCTCGACGTGGTGGATCGTGTGGGCGGCGGCGATGGATTCGCGGCCGGCTTGATCTATGGCCTGCTGACCGGCGAAAAGCCCGAGGATGCGCTGAGGCTGGGTTGGGCGCATGGCGCGCTGCTGACTACGTTCATCGGCGATACGACGATGGCGACGCTGGACCAGGTGCGCGCGTTCGCCAAGGGCGGATCGGCGAGGATCCAGCGGTAGCAAAACAGTGACCAGTGATCAGTGGTCAGATTGCCCTGGCAATGTGCGAAGTCCTCGGAATTCGTGAGGCTGCCCAGCCGCGAGGGAACAGGAAGATCAAGGGATTTCTAACCGCTGGCCACTGAACACTGATTACTGAACACTTGCAACTTGCAACTGTTATTCTTGCCATGCACAGAAGCGGAGGGCTGTCATGGCCAAGGTGACGATTGTTTTCGGAGTTTTGCTGATCATTCTCGGGCTGGTGGGCTTTTTCGCAACCGGCGCCATTCATCACACGGCGCTGATTCCTGCATGGTTTGGCCTGGCGCTTGGGGTCGGTGGCATTCTGGCCATCAGCCCCAGCGAAAAACGCCGCAAGATTTTCATGCACATCAATGTCACTGTTGGATTGCTGGGCCTGATCGGCGCCGCCGCTTCGGCTCTGCATGAATATGGACACGCGCGGTCGCTCGGTATGGATCCGGATTACAAGGCGTTGACTGCGCAGATCGTAATGGTCGTCCTGCTCCTCATTTATGTGAATCTTTGCGTCCGGTCGTTCATCCAAGCACGCAGTTCGCGTAAGGAATAGTCGATGGGTGGTTTGCGCGGTGGAGGAATCGGACTGGGAGCGCGCGCGGAACGATCTCCGCACGGGCGCAGTGTGCGCGCCCAAGGCGAAACGCCCAAGAAGAAGGTGGATTTCCGGAAAGCGATGCCGGAGATCTGGAGGCTGGTGCAGCCGCGGAAGTGGCTGCTCCTGCTCGGCCTGGTGCTGGTGGCCATCAATCGTGTTGCAGGCCTGACCCTCCCATTTGTTTCCCGGCCCTATGTGAACCTGGTGCTGCGGAGGCACGAAGGCGATAAGCTGATGCCGCTGGTGGTTGCGGTGATTGTTGCAACGTTGATCCAGTCGGTCACGTCGTTTTCCAACACACAATTGCTGTCAAAGGCGGCGCAGCGCATGATCGCGGATCTGCGCCAGCAGGTGCAGCGGCATGTCGGCCGCTTGTCGGTGAGTTTCTATGATGCCAACCGCACGGGCTTGCTGGTATCGCGCATCATGAGCGATGTGGAAGGCGTGCGGAACCTGATCGGAACGGGCCTGGTGGAGTTTGTCGGCGGGCTGCTGACGGCTGTGATGGCGTTTGTTTTTCTGATGCATCGAAGCCCCAGGATGACTTTGATCGTATTTTCGGTGGTAGGCGTTTTTGTCTTCATTCTTCAGTACGCGTTCAAAACGATTCGTCCGATCTTCCGCGAACGAGCGAAGATCAACGGCGAAGTGACGGGGCGACTGACCGAATCGCTGGGCGGCGTACGCGTGGTGAAGGGCTACCACGCCGAGGAACGCGAGGCGGGCGTATTCAAGGAAGGCGTGCTGCGCCTGCTGGACAACGTGATGAAGTCGCTAACGGCGACCAGTTTGATGTCGATGGCGGCGACCACCGTGCTGGGAATCGTGGGCGCCATCGTGATGTTGCTGAGCGGGCATCTGGCATTGCAAAACCAGATGGACGACGGCACCTACATCCAGTACACGATGTTTCTGGCATTTATGATTGCGCCGGTGATCCAGGTAGTGAATATCGGCACGCAACTCACCGAGGCAGTGGCGGGCATCGATCGCACGATGGAGATCCTGTCGGAGAAGGATGAGTTCGCTGATCCGACGCGCAAGATCAGGCTCGGCGAGGTTGTCGGCCTGGTGAGATTCGACGGTGTGGAGTTCGCTTACACACCGGAGAAGCCGGTGCTGCACGACGTGAGCTTCCGGGCGGAGCCTGGAATGGTGACCGCGTTGGTGGGCTCTTCGGGGTCGGGCAAATCCACGATCATCAGCTTGGTGTGCGCGTTCCACACGCCGGTAAGCGGTCGCGTGCTGGTGGACGAAATCGATCTGGCCACCGCGGACCTGGATACTTACCGTTCGCAACTCGGCGTGGTGCTGCAGGAGTCGTTTCTTTTTGACGGAACGATCCGCGAGAACATCAAGTTCTCGCGCCCTGAAGCAAGCGAAGAGGCGTTTTTGTTCGCTTGCCGCACAGCGCGCGTTGACGAGTTCGCGGAGCGATTTCCCGAAGGCTACGAGACCATCGTGGGCGAGCGAGGAGTGAAGCTCTCTGGCGGTCAGCGGCAACGACTTTCGATTGCGCGCGCGCTGCTGGCCGACCCGAGGATTCTGATTCTCGACGAGGCCACCAGCTCGCTCGATTCCGAGTCGGAGGCAATGATCCAGAGCGGCTTGCGCGAACTGATGCAGGGGCGTACCACCTTTGTGATCGCACACCGGCTTTCGACGATTCGCCGCGCCGACCAGATCCTGGTGGTGGAGGAAGGCCGCATCGTGGAGCGCGGCAATCATGCGGAGCTGTTCGCGCTGGGCGGGCGCTACTACGATCTCTACACGCGGCAACACGGCCTCGAGGCGAATCTTTTCCTCGCGCCAGGCGAGGGCGACAAGGTTGACGAGGCGGATGTGGTGGAAGAGTAGAGGCTGCAACGCTCGGCCCGCGTTCTGAATATCCCAATCATTCTTCTATGCTTTTCCGCATTTACAAGGAATTCGCGTTTGTCGGCTGTTTCACCAGTTGACGCGCGTCCCATCATTTGAGAAGCTAAGAATGAAGTCAGAAAACGGAACAAAGGATCAATATGCGAGACGCAGCTCCCCAAGGCACATACAAAGTGCAAGCTCTCGACCGGGCATTCGCCGTGCTGGACTTGCTGGGTGAAAGCGAAACCCCGCTTGGCTTGGCGCAAGTGGCCGCATCCCTTCAGTTACACAAGAGCACGGCGCACCGTTTTCTGATGGTTCTGGAGCGGCACCGCATGGTGGAGCGCACCGCGAATGGCAAATTCCGCCTGGGACTGCGGCTGTTCGATTTCGGTAACCGCGCCATCGAGCAATACGACCTGCGCGATCGCGCCCAGCCGCACCTGCGGCGGCTCGTTTCTGAGACCGAGGAGACGGCACACCTGGCCCTGCTGGAAGCGGCGCGCGTCATCTACATCGACAAGATTGAGCCTACGCGATCGGTGCGAATGATCACCCGCATCGGGGCCAGCAATCCCGTGCATTGCACGTCAGTGGGTAAGGCAATCTTGGCATTCCTGCCGCCGGAGCGGGCCACGGAGATTCTGCGGCGCGTCCGCTACGAGCGAATGACGAGTCGGACCATTACCACGCCCGAAGCTCTGCGCGCAGAGCTCGAAAAGACGCGCCGGCGCGGTTACGCCGTGGATGATGAGGAATTGGAGGAGGGATTGCGCTGCATTGCGGTGCCGGTCCTGGATGCGCAGCGGCTGCCCGTAGCGGCGGTGAGCGTCTCCGGGCCGTCGTTCCGGGTGACCGCGCAAAAACTGCCGTCGATCGCCAACCATCTGCTGCAATGCGTTCGCGGCATCTCGATCGACATGGGATACGTACCTTCGGGTCGCGCGGCGCGGGCGGCTGTGAGCGCCTGACTGGTCGGCGACATTTCTTGCGGCTTGGCGCATGGCTTGGCCGGTGGGAAATCCTGGCAATGTCATAGTCTCGGTCGCCGAAGTGGAAGCCGGGGCCAGCAGGTTTCTGATAAACTCAATCTTGTTGTAACCGCGAGAATACGCCGCGCCGACTGGCGCATTCCAAGTGTCGCGAGTTCTTGTGGGGACGTAGCTCAGTTTGGTTAGAGCGCTGCCCTGTCACGGCAGAGGTCGCGGGTTCGAGCCCCGTCGTCCCCGCCATCCAAACCCAAGAAAATCAAGGGTTTATGGCAAGTGGGAAAATTAAGACACACCCGCGAGGGTGCTGGAGAGGGTGCTAAGGGTCTTAGCGCCTTTTTTCTTGCTTGCTTTCTCTCTCTCCGAGGGTGCTGACGAGGGTGCTGAAAGCACCTTCTTCTTGCCCGCTTCCAAGACCATCGTCATCACGCGGTTGTTGGCTTCACGTTTCGTTGCCGAGATGGCTTGCGTGTATACATCGAGCGTGATCCGTGAGTTTGCGTGGCGCAATAGTTCCTGCGCCGTTTTGAGGTCCACTCCTGCCGCCCGGAGGTTGGTGGCAAGCGAATGGCGCATGCTGTGCCATCCGATTGACTTGCCCTTGATTCCAGCCCGAATCACTGCCGGCCGGATGATCTTCTTGAGCAATGTGTCCGGGGACAGCGGTTGTTTGCCTTCAAGTCGAACGGACGGCAAAATGAAATCGTCCTCGCCCGAATATGGCGATTCTTTCCGCCATACCTCTAGGCACTCCACAACCGAGGGGTGAAGTGGAACAGGCTTGCGGCTCGCTTCGGTTTTGGTGTCTCCGAAGTGATTGCGCACACAGGAGCGGCGGACGTTGACCTGCATGAGTTCAAGATCAATGTCGCGCCAGGTGAGCGCAACCAGTTCCGATCTCCGCAGGCCGGTACTCCCCGCGAGCATCACCATCGCCCGCTCCCGAAGATCCAATTCGGCCAAAAGCGATGCAAACTCGGCTGGCGAGAGCACGTCAGGTTCTCGCAGCCGTTTGGCCGAAGTCCTCACCTTCGTTATCGGGTTGCGGTCCATCCACTCATGCCGGATGGCATGGTTGAAGACAACCGACATGATGTTGCGTATCTTGCTCCGTGTGCCAGGAGCGAAGGTCAGGGAGTGCAGCCACAATTCCACGTCCACGGTACGGACATCCAGCAAATACATCGCGCCCCATTTGGGCTCGATGTGGTTCGTAAGATAGTGAGTATTGGCCTCAATCGTGGCGTAGGCTTTTTTCTCTTCCGTCAGTTCGTTTTCGCGGTAGTGGGTGACGAGTTCAGAGACGGTTTCCGGCACTCTGAACTCGGAGTTGATTGTGTTGCGAAGCGCATCGGCTGCCTTTTCCGCATCCCTGAGATGCGGATAACGAACGACGGTTCCGAGGGTCCGTTTCCGATAGGTGCGCGCACCGTTGGTCTCGTCGTACCAACGGAACACCCATACATCGGGGCCGGCTTTGCGCTTCAGTCTCAAGAGGCTTCCTTGTTGCATACGGCTCATGCTGTTCTCCTGGCATGAGCACTGATGGCTACCCTCATGGTACTCGCCGGTGGCCGTTTCTTGTCGGTCTCCTGAGCCTCCACCCAGTCCAGCAGTTCGTGTTCAAGGAACCGCCACAATTTACGCTTGCCCTCACCTAGAGGGTGCGCAGGAACATACCCAAGTCGTGCCCAGACGATTAGGGTCCGGCGGTCCATTCGGAGAATTTGTGCAGCCTCTTCAGCATTTAAGAGACGGTTCGCCATAGGTCCGGCTCCACAACCAAACTTGGGTATCCAAGGTTGTCTTTGAAGGTCGCTTCAGATCCGTTGGGTCGCCTCGCTTGGCGCCACAGCTCTGGCCAATGATCACTATCTGCGAACGCCGGCGTCCAATGAAAAACGCGCGGAGCGTTATTCTCACAACGCATCATGTGACTTCAGTGCATCCCGATTGGTACAACCTTGCGGGACCATGCTGGCATCGAAAACGTTATCATCATTGCCCGGAGAGGCCGCGCTGCACACGTATCCCTGTTTGATCTGCTCGTTCTCCTGTCTTGGGTTCGTCCCCCGGAGAATGGCTATGGCTCTTCCAGAGTTCCGACTGCTCGAAACCGCGATTGTCCTCGCCGAGGAGCTGCATTTTTCGAGAGCCGCGGCACGACTGCGAATCGACCAGGCCACGGTAAGCAGGCGAATCCAGGAGCTTGAAGGCGAGATTGGCTTCCCGCTCTTTGAGCGCAACCATCAATTTGTCGAGCTGACGGAGGCCGGACGGAGGTTTGTCGAAGAAGTGCGCCTGGCGCAGATGCACGTGGAGCGGGCTATTCAAAGCGGACGCACGGCGAGAGAGGACGCCGAGGTGGTTCTCAACATCGGCCGGTCGCCTTACACCGATCCTTTCCTGATTACTACACTCCTCTCGGTTAAGCTCCCTCTGTATCCGCGCTTGAAGGTTGAACTGTCCCAGCAGTTTTCCTTGGACCTCATCCGCGAAGTTCTTGGCGGAGGCCTGGACCTGGCTATCGCCACGGAGCCACCGGAGTCGAAGCGCCTGACCACGGTCAAGATCTCCGAATCGCCCTTTTATATCGCCATTCCGGAGGAGGACGAGCTCGCCTACGAAGATTCCGTCACTCTCGACATGCTTGCCGGGAAGCCCTGGGTGATCTTCGAGCGCCGGATGCACCCTCCTGTATACGACGCCGTGATGAGGCTGGCGAAGGAACGAGAGGTCGCTCCAGCGAAACTCCATCACGTTGTAGTTCCCGAAGACTCGTATTCATACATCGCCGACGATGGGGCCGCGGCCTTCGTGGTGAAGTCGGGCGCGATTCGGATTGCGCGCGACGGGATTACTGTGCGTCCGCTCGCGGAAGATGCGCTCATGCTCAAGACCTATCTTGCTTCTCGCGCGGACAACAACTCCAAAGTAGTAAGCGAATTGGTCAGAGCTTTTATGCGCAAGCTCTCGACGTTTACGCGGGCCACTCCGATTCCAGTTCGCAGATAGGCGTAAGATCTCTGAACAATGTTCCGCGGTTCTAGTCGGTTGGCTCCTTATGAACGATCCCGATGGTGACCGGTCCCGACCAGTCGCATTTGGGACAGGTCACGAGCCCTGTCGCGCCCCCTCTCAGTCCAAGGTCTTTCAGGTTGATCGAGAATCCGCATTGCGGGCACACATGGGCGCTCACTTTCAGTTTCTTTTCATCCTTGCCGGGCTGTTGTGCCGCCATTCAGTTGCCTCATTTGCTCAGACAGATCAAAAATTTGTCGTGCTGTGCAGATCCCAAGAATCCAGGTGATTTACTGTCCATGCCGCGGCGCCCAAGCTACATTGAATGACGCAATTCGAACCGCGGACTTCAGCGGTAAATCCCGCGATGACCCACGGTTAAAGGGCCGCTGTGAAGCGATGAATATATGCCCGCGGTAGACTGACTGGCCATCAGCAGATCCAGTCTGACCACGGCGCGTGGGTGCTGTTGCGGCCGGTTCCAGTGTGCGAAAGGTGTGCCGGAGCTTCGAAATCGCACTGCTGGACAGTCCATAACCGATGTGATCGCCGAGCCCAGTTCTACTTTCGCTCATTCGCGAAGGAAGGATTCGCCTCTTCTTTGATAGGGGACACACAGCAATCGAGATCCTCCTTAAACAATTGCGTCTGTAGTTTTGTCCTTAGTTTCGCGCCGGAGTTCTTCTAACCGCGTTGCAAGCGTCTGTTGAATTGCGGCATGAGCCGGCTTGCCGTAGAGGTTATTCAACTCACGTGGGTCGTTTTGCAGATCGTAGAGTTCGCACTCTTGCGGATCGAGGAAATAGTGGATGAACTTGTGGCGTGTTGTACGTACACCGCGGTGAGGTCGAACCTCCTCTGCGCCCGGGTAGTCAAAGTATTCGTAGAGCCAGTCGTTGCGCCAATTCGACTCCCGGCCCTGCGCCAATTTGACAAGACTTCTGCCCTGCATAGATTGTGGAACGTCGACTCCCGCCAGCTCCAGAAGGGTTGGCGCGAAGTCGAGGTTCAGGACCATCTCGTTGACTTTGGTTCCTGCCTTAAACATTCTTGGGTAACGAATCATCGCCGGAGTGCGAATGGACGGCTCGTGCATGAAACGCTTGTCGAAAAAGCGCCACTCGCCAAGAAAGTAGCCATGATCGGAGCTGTGCAGAATCACAGTGTCATCCAATTGGCCCGACGACTCCAGAAACGCCATTACACGACCGATGTTGTCATCCACGACAGTAAGGCCTGCGCAGTAATCCTTCACCAACTCTTCAAGCGAACGCACCGCATCGCCGGAAACGGTGGTTCCAATCTTGTTTGCGGCATCGGCAAAGCAGCGCGGTTTACCAGGATATCCTTTCTTGTCATCGTCAAAGGTGGCTGGCTTCGGAATAGGCAAGCCATTGTACATGTCCAAATAACGGCGTGGACGATAGAAAGGAGCGTGCGGCGCCTGGTGCCATAGAAGAAGGCAAAATGGGCGGTCACGTTCTTCCTTCAACCAGTCCAGCGCGCGACCGGTGACGAAGTCGTCTGTATAGACTCTTGGGTACACTTTTTCCTCGCCCATCTTGCCTTTGCGGCCTTCAAAAAGTCGCGGCGCGTAGTAATTGGTTACAGGTGCGTTGAAGCCGAAATAGTAATCCCAGTAACGCTCGCGCACGCCATTGCCGACGTGTGCCTTGCCGACCATTGCAACGTCGTAACCCGCTTCATGCAACAGATCAGTAAAGATTGGGATTTCCGGCGGGAGAGGGGGCGCACTCTGATTGTCGAGCGCTCCGGATGTGTGTGAATACAGGCCTGTTAATGTGACAGCGCGCGCCGGAGCGCACAGCGCATTTGTACAGAAAGAATTATTGAAAGAGGCTCCTTCGCGGCCGATGCGGTCCTGATTTGGTGTTTTTAGCAAAGGGTTACCAGCAAGACCAAGTGCATCCGCTCTTTGCCCTTCCGTATAAAAAAATACGATGTTGGGGTGCTTTTTCTTTTCCGGCTGAGCCAGCGCCCGCGGGACAAGGGAACTAGCAACGGCTGCTCCCGCAACTGCCGCACTTCCTTGCAAAAAAGTACGTCTTGATGTGGCTTCACATTCACTCTGATTGGACATTTCCGCTCTCCTTGATCCCGATCTACCGATCTTTGCAATGCCGACGCCGCGGTACCTGCCCTAGGAACCGCACGGATAGGGCACGGTGATGTACAGAACTAAGCGATCAGAGACTTAGCACGGATTTCTAAGTCAAGCATCACCCCGGCAAAACACGATCACCGTGCCAAAAGCCGTTTGGCTGCTCCAGCGTATCGTAGAGCGGCTGCGCGGGAATTACGGGAGGTTCTTCATTCACCACGGAGACGGCAAGGATGCGGATCTTGTCGTTATCGGGCAACGTGAGTGTGCTGGCGCCCGGTTCCAGATCGAGCGCATATGCGAACAGATAGCTGTACTCGTATGGCTGGTTCAAGCCCTCGTGCGTGTGGTGATGCGAGGCATACCATGCCAGGTCCGCACGCTTGATATAGCCGGGAACCAACCCCAGATAATCCTCGGGATACCGCGGCAGCCAATACGGTGAGCCGCGATCTTCAATGTCCCACTGTGCATGGTATGCCGACACCGCCCAGTCCTTTCGTAAGGGAACCTGTCGCGCGCCGTTCGGCTCATTTACCGTAACGGTCTCAGGTCTTGGCTTCCAAATGGTCGCATCCCACTGGCCGATGAATCCGTTCCAGTGTTGAACATTCACATTCGTACGACGGCCTCCGACACTGAAAACCGCCTTCTGATCGCCATTGGCGGAGGCAGCCAGCACGTAGACACGATTGAAGTCTCCCCTGGGAAGTTCAATAGACTGGCTCCGCGCCCGCACGGCATTGGGTTTGCCGGTCCAGGAGGGCGCCAGGTGAAAAAGGACGCCATTGAACCTGAGCGACGCTGGCAGCATTTCGGCGGGCAACGCATCCCCCTTTTCGTTGAATCCTTCCGCGCACGGAGTATCGTCATTGCTGGCAACAGCCAAATCGCAGTCGAGAGTGACAGATGTTGACTTAATTCCCCTTGCCTGCGCCGGCGCAGCGCTCAGGCGGAGGGCGAAGGTTCGCGGCTGGTAGGGCGCAAAGCTTGTTTGGAGCGCTCCATTGCGAATATCAGCAGGCCCGACGTGCTGCTCCTGCGCGTCGATCTCGCGAGCGGCTGCAATGGGCCGGGCGAACCGGATCGCAACGTCATTGGCGCTTTTTCCCTGAAGCTCGACAAGGCGTACAATGGTTTCGTCACTCTGCTCTGCGCTCTTGAGCGCCAGAACACGCACTTGCGCCGTGCTCGTACCCATCAACGAAAAGCTCTTGCCTAAGGAGCCATCGTGCTTGCCGGTAACGAAGGCAACGAGAGGAGTGCTGAGCCTGTAGGCCTGCCAGTCAGTTCCGCCGCTCCGCCAATCTCCGGCGTGGCCGGCAACTCCGTACAGAACCTCGTGGTGTCCCGAGTCCTGGCGCAATTGAAAAGAGTCCCTCCGGACCGTTGGATCGGACCCACCTCCCGGAGTGCGCAACAGCGTCAGTCGAACGGTGCGATCATCGCGTTTGTCGGAGCCGTTCTTCACGTCGGTCAGTAGCGTGGCACCATAGGATCCGCTGGCATCGGTCAAATCGATCCAGTGGTGCGAGCCCACCTCGAACTGCCGTTCGGTTGCCGTGGGCCGTTCAATTGTCCCCAGCTCCCAGTTGTAGGTGGCATTCGCATTCGCAGCCGCGAGCGGAAATACGGCCTTCAGGTTGGCTGCAGCTGTTCTCCAATCGATATGATCGAAAAACTCAACGCGGTTGCCCCCATCTCCGGCCGAGAGCCGGACGGTCTGCACGAACTGTGAAGCCTCAGTCTCCCGCGTAACTTCGAGCGCTACGCGAGCCGGCCCATTCTCCACGACGCGAATCTTTGCCGGACCTCCGACGTAGGCACGCGGTTCGGCCTGCTCCTGATCGAAATCCATGTTCCACGCGGGAAGCTGGCGGGGGGCATCGGTCGAAATAGCATGACGCGTTGGGGCTGAAAGCAGCTCGCGCTCAAGCCGTTTATCGAAGATGCTGGACACGTCGCCGGCGGCGTTGAGCCGGACTCGATAGCGGTGGTTTTCCAGGGAGTTTTCCGAAACGCGCAACTCCGACTCCACACCTGACGTCCTGCCGGGCTGAACATCGTAGACTGCAAACCCCACGGAGGGAGTCTTGGCCACGAACAGCACTTTTCCGCCGGAGATTTGCGATGGCACTTCCTTGCCATCGGGTCCCACGACTCGAACCACCGAGGGCACATCGGCGGAGAATGCCACTGTAGCCTCGACCACATCTTCTCGATCCCGGTCGAGTTGGTTTGAGACCACGCACGGAATGCCTTCCACATTGGTGTCCATGGTTGAGGCAACTGCCTGTACGGCGCTGGTGAGCACGCCGGCAAATTGATTGAGCGCAATTACGTCGTCGTTCCAGGCAAACTCATAGGCACGTGGAGTGGCGGTGCCAGCGGCGACATCGTGGAATTGCCCACTCAAGACAAGGAACCAGGCATCGTTGAGCCGCCGATGAGGATACGCACGGCCGCCCATCCATGCCGCAGCCACCGATGCCTTTTCCGCCGCATCGGCCAGGATTTCGTTTTTGCGATTCCAGCGTTTGTGGTACGCCTGCGAAGTCAGCGAACCCGCCGAATGATTGATCAGCTCCAGGTCGCCCTTATAGCGCGGCATGCGCCCAGTCATGGAAGGAGCGATGTCGTCGAACATCTGGTTAGCTGCCGATGCAACGATATGCACCGGCCCTTCGCCAAAACGAACCGGCTTCCCGGCGGGTGGTGGGGAGGTGGTTTTGGGGTCAAACCCCGGAGGCGGCGGCACGGCTTCACTGTGAGTGACCATCGCCTCCAAGAGGCGGATGGTTTCCTCGTCGGGCGCGCCACCTATATCGCCAGTGCCCACGTAGTGGTAATCGGCGAAGACACCCGTCGCTCTTCCGTCGATATCAATCCGCTTGACCCAGTCGAGATCGTCCTCATTCGCTGGCGGGCCGGCAAGCGGCTGGCTGATGTCGCGGCGGATTCCGCCCACATAGGAGCCTGGATTCAGCGCAGCGATGACCGTCTTCCCATCCGGTCCCTCCCAAAGACCCACGTTGAACGGAATGCCTTCGGTGGTTTGTTCCGGCGAGCCCGGTCCACCGGCTGTTGGCGCGGGGTTCCAGTGCGCGCTCAGCTTTTGAGTCGAGAAGCCCTTCAGTCCGGCGTGGGCAAGAATAGATGGGAGCGAAGCCGGAAATCCGAAACAATCGGGCAACATGTACTCTGAGCTTGCCTTTCCGAACTCCTCACGGAAGAAGGTATTGCCGCACAAAATCTGGCGAAAAATGGACTCCGCGCTGGGCAGGTTGACGTCGTTCTCTTCCACCGAAGAGCCGGCCGGGAACCACCGCCCCGCGGCCACTTCGCGCCGCATCCGCGCGTAATCTGCCGGGAAATACTCCTTCATCAGTCGGTAACGGTTGGCTCCGGTCCAGTTGAAGATGTAATGCGGGTACTTGCCGAAGTAATAAAAATTCACCCGGAACGTCTTGAGCAGGTACTCGCTGATAACCTGCGGAAACTCCCAGTGCCATTGAGTGTCGAGATGAGCGTACGGAACCACATAGAGAGTGGGGCGCGTGAGGTCCAGGGCGCTCGCCGCTTGAGCGAATGCGGATCCGGCGCGCGACGCCGCCACAACCGCGGTACAGCCGCGAATAAACTCCCTGCGGGAAAGATGGTGAAACAACGTCGCTCTATTTGTGGACAATTACGCCCCTCCTTACGCATTGGATTCGCGCGCAGCGCGTGGTCTGCACACGCTACAGTTCTGAGTGGAAATCAATGAATGAAATCGGGCGGTCATTCGGTTCCTGCGTAGTCCGCTCCGGTGTCTTTCATCCCGGATACAAAGTTGCGGGCACGAGGGTCGGCTCAGGCTCGCCCGAAGCGACGATCATCTGCCGCAGTTGTTCTCGGAGTTGTTCTGCCTGTGCGCGGTATTCCTCGCGCCCGGCCAGGTTGGTAAGTTCGCTGGGATCGACGCGTTCGTCGTAGAGGTCGTAATCGCGGTAGGTGAGGCTCGACTTCTGCGTGAAGGGATTGGCGTCAGGATCGGCGGCGCAGTACATCCAGTCCGCCGTGCGAATGGCGCGCCCCAGCATTGCCTCGCTGGTCTGGATGAGCTCGGCGTTGGGCCAGGCGGCGCGCGCTTCCGGATCGCTCAGCAAGGGCAGAAAGCTCCTGCCCTTCATCGATCGGGGCGCCTGGAGCCTCGCCGCCTCCAGAAGAGTGGGCGTGATGTTGATGTTGCCGATGATCTCATCGACGCGCGTGGAAGTGTTGAACCCCGGTCCCTCCACAATCAGTGGAATCCGAATCGACGAGTTGTGCGGGCTGCGTTTGTACTCTTCGTTACGGGTCATAAAGTGGCAGCCGTGGTCGCTGATAAACATCAGGATCGTACTGTCGGCTAAATTCTCTTCCCGCAGAATCTGCCGGATCCTTCCCACCGATTTGTCGATGGCCTGGCAGCAGCCATAGTAATTCGGCAATTGCGACTGCCAGTTACCGGGGAAGGCCTTCAGATCCGCGGGAACGAATGGATCCTGAAAGTGCTGAGCCACGCCGTGGGGCGCCACAAACTGCTTCAATTCGTCTTCAATGGCCGGCGCCAGGTTCTGGAAATGCGGCTCGAGCTGCGATATGTAGAGCAGGAACGGCCGGTCGTGCTTTTGACGCAGGAAGAATTCTGCGCGGTCGGTGAGAAAATCGGCGCGATACTCATTCTTATAGTGGATTTGTTTGCCATCGCCGTCGTAGATGGTTCCTTCGTAAGGCTGCGAGGTGAATTCCAGTTCGTTGGCGCCCTCCCAGAAATCGAGGAAGCCTCCGCGAAACTCGGGCGGGACATAGCCGCGTCCGCTGCCCAGCTTCGATGGCGCCAGATGCCATTTGCCCACCAGGTTGGCCGTGTAACCGGCCTTGCGCAGTTCGCCCGCAAGCGTCGGGAGCGAAGGATCGAGATTCGTGCCGTTGTGCCATACGCCGGTCTCTGTCGCGTACCGCCCGGTGAACAGGACTGAGCGTGAGGGCGCACACAGTGGCTGATTTGTCACGGCATGGGTAAACAGCGTGCCGTGTTTGGCCATTGCATCGAGATTAGTCGTGCTGGTGGTGGAGTTGAGCCGGTTTGCGCCGACAAAATCCCAGCGAAACTGATCAGCGAGATAGAGAATGATGTTCGGCCTCTGTTGTTTGCCGGAGCCGACACCCGCCGATGGTTCGTTCTGCGTCCTGCCATTCAAGGCAGCGGCCGCCTGTACGCCTGCCGCTGCGGCCATCGACCCCAAGAGAAACTCACGCCGATTGGTCGACACTGTTGACTCCCTTCCTACACAGCTTTGGAACGGTTAAAGAGCGACAGTTTCCCGGGCTCCGTCGGAAACCCACTCGGGCAACGTTGCTACATGCGTCGCTATGCGCTTCATTATTGAACCGCCAATTCGCCCCCGGATGAAATTTTGGCGAGGACACCAACTAACGTTGCATCGTTCAACCCGCCCTCGCCAACCCAATGAAAAATGTAGCTAGGATGAGAACCGTACACCCGACCAGCATCCTAAACATGTCTCCTTTTGATCGCCCACTCCATTCCCCCAAACCAAACCCCCAAGCGTTGGAAGTAATTACAATTATCCCTATGAACACAGGCCATCCAAAGCTTGTACCCAACCGACCCAGACTGGCAGCGCTCACACCATAAAGGAAGATGCTAGCTGCCCAAACAATGCTCATCCCCACTACAAGAGAAGCATCGAAGCCTTTACTCGCGCCGCGAAAAAGTGCCCATTCGCCGGCTGCCGAGATGCGGTAGAAGCAGACCGTGGCCTGAGAGACGGCCGCAGCCGAGAGGAAAATGGCCCATGTAACCCATTGGCTGGCGAGGGCATTAGGTGCGGTCCGTGGGAACAATGATATTCCGTATTGAATTCCAAAATTCAATAAAGGTGACCCAATACCGCCAATGACCGCGATCACGAGCCCCAAGCGAAACCTTCTGTTAGCTCTGATGGTTTCAGTGCCTCGCCCTGCGCGCGCGCACAGGATAACGCCGACCACCATCATCATCAATCCCGCGAGGAATACGGCGTCGGCTGAGGTGCGCACAACAAATCCCCGTAGGCTGAAGAAGGGGATCAATGCACCGATCACGATCGAGAGTCCAAGTTGAATTGAGAAACCAAGCGCGATGCCGAGTATATCGATGGCCAGCCCATAGAGAAGCGACGCAACACCCCACAGCAATCCAAGCACAACCAATCCTTCAAGCCCACTCCGTGTGATCTGGGAGAGCGTGATTCTCCAATCGGGTACGGCCAACAACACGGCAGTCCACGGAATAACTGCCATTGCAATTATTGAGAAAAATCCCCAAATGTGACTGAACTTCCAAGTCCGTACCGTCTTCATTGGAACGGCAAAGGTACCGTTCAGCATTCCCGCGCCTATGATTCCGAACCAGCTGATCATGACAGTGGTACTCCGAAGCGCTTCAGTGCATCGGATCGGAGTTCAGTGCCTGCACCCGGAAGTTCCGGCGTCATAAATCGTCCATCTGCCAGCCGTGCCGGTTCTCTGAAGCACTCAAGTGTCCACGGGATGTATTCGAGAATGACACAAGCGGGATGTGCCAAAGCCAGTTGCAGATGCACCTGCATCATATCTCCGACATGCGGTACAACCGGAGATCGATTAGCAAGAGCCAAGTCCGCTACCTGCCACCACTCCGAAATACCGCCCAGCCGCGTTGCGTCGGGCTGAGCGTAATGCACTGCGCCGGCGCGGAAAAAATCCATGAAAGCACCGAGGGAATAGAGCTGTTCGCCTAACGCAATCGGAGTTCGAATGGATTGCGCCAGTCGCCGGTGGCCTTCCACGTCGTCGTACCACATAGGTTCCTCAAACCAGCTAACCTCGAAGTCTTCGAGGTGACGCCCCAACTCTATGGCGGAAGGAAGTTCGAAGCGCCCGTTTGCATCGACCATCAGCTGGGCGTTGGATCCGATCGCTTGGCGCACTGCTCGGATGCGCTCGATATCATCATGTATGGAAGGAAGGCCGACCTTCACTTTTACGCCTTGGAAGCCGTGCTCGTTGATCGACCGGAGGCAGTTGTCTACCAATTGAGCCTTAGTCAGGTTCAGCCAGCCTCCATCGGTGTTGTAGGCAGCAATGCCATCTGCTCTGCAACCTCCCATCATCCGCCACAACGGCAGACCGGCCGCCTTTGCCTTCAAATCCCACAGTGCTATATCCAAAGCAGCTAACGCCAGCTGAGTGATTCCAGCCCGCCCCACCCATTGAGCAGGCGGGAAATGATACATCTTCTTCCACAGTGCAAAGACATCATGAATCGAATCTCCTAGAATCAGTGGAGCGTAGACTCGCCTGATGCAGTCGGTGATCAGAAGGTCGGTCTCGCGGTGTGCGTGGGTGCCCGTGTAGCCGAATCCGCTCAAACCAGAATCGGTGGAGATCACAACCCCAGGAACACCCCAGTGCGTCAGACGATGCATGCTATCGGCGATATGTTGACCCGTAACGGGAACGTGAAGGAGGAACGGGGCCACGGCCGTGATTCGAATCTCTTCAGCAACAGCGGATGGTTGTTGCAACGGAACCAAGGTAGTCACAATTTCCGCATCCCTTCCTGACAGTGTTCATACAGGCGAAGAAGAGTGTCGAGGGTAGCCAGTCCATCTTCTGCGCTTACACGCGGCTTCATACCCGTGTCAAGGCAATCTAAAAAGTGTGCAAGGGCGGCGCAGAAGCTGTAGGAGTAGCCTTCGGCGGGAAGATGTGTTAGCCAACCCTGCCACTCTTCCGGCATGGCCTCACCCACTTCGGAGAAGTAGCTTACCCTCGGCTCAGGACTGATGACGTATTGAATGGCGCCCTTATCGCCGGAAATCTCCAACGAATTCAGATATCCGAGCGGCCAATCGTGCTGATATCCGGGCAGCTTATGTCCGTAACTCACAAAGAGCTGCGCAAGTGCCCCAGAGCGGTATCGAAGTGTGGCGGCAGCATGATCTTCACCCTCCATCTCTAGGCGGCTGAGCCGTGCTGTGTATCCGACGACTGACTCGACTTCACCGAAAATCTCGCGCAAGCAATAGACAAGGTGGCCACCGGCATCAATCCAGCAGCCTCCTCCAGTCTGGTCCCGGCTTAGACGAAAATCCCAGGGCCGGAAGGTCAGCCAACCCGCCGAGGTACCCCTGGCGAAGAGCGGACGGCCAAGCCAGCCTTTGCGGATAAACTCAAGGATCCGCTCGAATGCCGGGTGAAACAACCCCGTATGCGTCACAAGCAACGGGATGCCGGTCTCCTTCACTACATCGATAATCTGGCGAGCATGCTCTCTGGTACCGGCCACCGGTTTTTCCATGAAAACCGGCTTGCCGGCGCGAGCTGCAGCGGTCACGAACTCAAGATGAAGATTATGTGGCAGAAATAGGCATACTGCATCTGGGTCGACTTCATGCAACAGACGATCAAATGATTCAAAGCCCGGAACACCCCACTGCAATTGACGCTGAACTATCGCTTCAGGTCGACTGTCGCAGAAAGCCACCAATCTGGCTCGCTCCGGCATAGTCAAAATCGAGGCATGATGCACATCGGCAATGCGCCCGGCGCCCACGAAAGCAAGTCTGTGGCAGTTCATTCCGATCTCCCTTCTTGTATTCTCATTCGGGCACGTTTTAGATCGGCCACCAAGTATCGAGCAAGCGTATCCAAATAGACCTGGCCGCGTTCCGCATTCGCTGGCCGCTGGTCACCAAGCACGCCGTTGGCAGAGACCGCGTCGATCCCGGCTCTCATCATGGTTTCCTGGATAGATTCGAATGGCGCGCCACTGCCTTGTTCGGCCACTTCCATTCGGACCAATTCCGGACGAGCCGCCAGCATCATCGATGTCTCGAATTCACCGGCATGCGAGCCGGATACTGAAAGCGGAATATCTGCTTCGAGCGGGACTCTGTTCCACGTTTCCGATATGTAGGCAGCCAGATTCTTTAGGCCGGTCACATAACAGCCCGGCCACTTCGCTTCTAGAAGTGGAAGCATATGTTGAAGTACGGGGTTGTCGCCGCCGTGCCCGAGCCAAAAGTAGACAAGCCGAAAGCCGGAGCGTGCGTGACTTTCTGCGATGTCGTGCAGAAGGCTGGACAACGTCGCTTGCGAAATCGACACAGTACCAGCAAATCGAATGTGCTCATGCGAGTTACCCAAGGTGACGACAGGCCCCACCAGTGTTTTCCCGAGCAGCCGCGCTGCGCGCACGGCGCTTTCAAGCCCATGGACGTTGTCAACACAGAGTGGCAACGCCGGGCCGTGTTGTTCCGTTGCTCCCAGAACTACGATCACCGTATCCCAACCATCCTTAAGCAGGTGACCAATCTGCTTACTGCTCAACTCATCGATGAGAACCGAATTCTGCATGGTTGTTCGCGCGCGCGAGCGCTACGCCTCTGTCAGTGTTACTTTGCGGCGGCTAAGAGTAGGCCCCGCCGAATTAGTGGGATCCGCGGCCGCCTTCAGCACGAAATCGCCTTGGACCTGCGGTACCGCTAGCTCGATGTCATAGTGCGCCTGGCCGAGCGCCGGAATACTAAATACGGTCTCGGAACTGGCCACGACTTTGCCGCCCGTAGACGGTTCCAATGCCAACGACAGTTTGCCCGTCATCGCCAACTGAGTATCGTTGACCATCATCACACGGAATATACGCTTCAGCCCTGGTTTGAGCTTCGGTTGCCAGAAGTCTAGATAGACTCCCAAAGGGTTGAAAGCCTCCTTCATGTAATCTTCGAAATAAGGCTGAAATTCGAGCGTACGAACATCCCGGAAGTTATCGCACGTAAAGATATGCGGGCCTTCCGCATCCAGGTATGCAAGGTACATTACTGCGGCATGATTGCGAAACGCACGATAGCATTCGGTGAGACCCGCCAGTAGATAAGCGTAAGTAAGAAATCGCTGATCCGCAGTAGAATCCGGGCCAAGCAAATGATCGTAGACCTTTTGGGTGAGAATTGTCGGCAGGCCATCCCGGTGAAGCCAAAGCCAACCGTATTCGTTGATGATTGTGGCATGGCCGTCCCAATACTGATGCCACGGCACTTTGAAATTGTCGCCTGTTGTTTCGAGGTCCGTCATTTCAAAGAGCTTTTGGCCCGCTTTAAGTCTATGGTACGAGTTAAACTTATAAGGGTGAATCTCGTAAGGATCATGCGGACCCTGCGGTCCGTTAAATCCGTCCTCCCATGGCCGATCAGAAATATCCATGGATCTGACCGTCGGGATTACCGTGTCACCGAGGTATGACCAATGCGTCTCGTTCGACGCGTCCCAGAGGACAATGCTTGGGTGGTTCCAATTGTCGCGCACAAATTCCCGGAATTCTTCGAGTATTTCGTCCTTGTCCCAGAGATCATGTCGGAAGGGCTTCCGATCATCCCAAATGGGAAACTCGTATTCCAGAAGCAAGCCCGCTTCGTCGGCCACATCCAGCCAATGTTGTGGTGCAGGCCCGATGCAGATGCGGAACCCATTCCAGTGCATTCGCGTGGGAATATCCACGAGGAGTTTCCTGACCCAAGCGTCATCCCACGGCAGCTGTCCAGATTTCGGATCAGCAAAAAAACGGTGCAGGGTGATGCTTGCACCGCGAATATAAATCGGATTGCCATTCAGGATGGCCTTCTCACTGTCGAAATGTAGTTCGCGCATGCCAAAGCGAGTTGTGGAACTGTCCCCATCAGTGGAAGTATCGAGGGTGTAGAGAAAGGGGTCGTCGGGGCTCCAAAGAATGGCGTGCGGCACGTGAATCGTTTGTCGAATGATTTTGCTTTCACCCGCTGCCATCGGTATCTGTTCGACAAGGGGCTGGCCCACCGCACGTGCACCCTTCCACGTTTTCAGTTGCTGGCGCAGCGTCACTTGTCGCGCGGGTCCGACGTTCGTGAGCTTGGTTTCAACAACAATATCGGATGACTGGATGAGGGGTGCTACCTGAACACTCTCGATAGCCGGCATATTAGAAGCGATCACAGAAACATCGTCATAAATACCCGGCGTCCAGAACTCCTTCTCTCCATCGCCGCCATAGATCACACTGGTTGGAAGTGCCCCCGGATGAGCCCCAATGCGGATCAGGATCTGATTTTCAGAACTCCAATTGATCGCTGAGGTGATGTCGAAGCGGCCGGCCGTAAAGCAACCCATATGCTCGCCCACTTTTTCCCCATTCATCCACACTGCTGTACCGAACTGAGCCTTGTTGACAACCAGCAGTGCCCGCTCTTTCCTGACTGGTACCCGAAACGATCGCCGATACCAGAAGAACATTCGCTTTTGTGGCGTTCTACCCAGCGTCGTGATCGCCTCCGAGGGTGGAAACACCTCTTCCCGAATCATCGTATTGATGAACTCCTGCGTCTGATATCGATCCACATCGGGAAACGTTGGCTTGGCTGAATGCACCAATCCGGGCACTGGAACTGTGTGGCCAAATGCTGAAGGAGGGACATTCGCGTCAACACTATCGCCAATTGACCAGGGACCGTTAAGAGATATAGTCACGCGCTGTGCGCTGGATTCGGTAATAGCGGTCTCTGCCGCAGTTTGCGCCAGTCGGGTAGACATCGCGATCGCTCCGCTCAACCCCCTCAAGACTTTGCGACGAGAAACTTTGATAGCATTGAATTCGAATGATTCGGGTGCTTCTGAACTCATAAACTTCCCCTCAGATTTATTCGGAGCTCTTGCAGGCCTTCAAATACAGGAGCCGATCATTGCTGCTCGCCCGCTTTGCCTGTACGAACTTTGCTTTGGTACTTCGCCGGCTTTCTGTAGATGATGTGCCTTGGCGCCCCGCAGTCTCTTTTTAGTGTCTCCTCTATCACTGGTTGAACGAAGCTCCGGTGTGGTTAGCGTTTGTGTTTCGGATCGGTTTTCGTGAATAATGTAGTTATGGAGAAGGAGCCGGACCCTGCCGCGCTTCTTTGGCTGTGCGGCAGGATCCGGGTGTCCGATCAAGCGCTAGAAGAGGAACCTCAACGCTCCCTGAATCTCGCGCGGAGTGTTGTTCTGGTTTTTAATCGTGCCAAACTGTCCGGAGGTCAACACTGCGTTGGGGCTTCCAAAAACAACCTGGTTGAGCAGGTTGAACGCCTCGCCGCGGAGCTGCATGTTGATCTTCTCCGTAATATGGAAGTTCTTGAATCCCGAGAGGTCGATATTGTGGTTACCTTGCTGGCGAACGTTGGGATATGTGCGTGGTCCGTTGCCGAAGGTGAACGCGGCCGGTTGCGAGAAGGCCGCTGCGTTGATGTAGCTGTTGAGCTTCGACCCTGCCGAACCCGAAACAAACGGGTTTACTCCAGTCAGGTTAGGGCGAAGCACGTTGTTGTTCGACTGCGAGGTGTTCTGCGTTGATACCGAGAGTGGGAAACCATCGGCCTGTGTGGTAATACCATTGATCTGCCAGCCACCCAGAATCAGATCGAGCGGACGATTCCAGTTGGCGCCTATGGCTTGGCCGCGACCAATCGGCAGTTCGTAAACAACGCTGGCTACGAGACTGCGCGAGATGTCGTTGGAGGAGACGGAGCGCTCGGCTCGGGGGTTGTAGATATTCTGAATGCCGCCCGCATTGTTTCCTTCATTTGCGATAATGGAGTAGTCGTCGATCAGCTTCTCGCCGGTGAAGGAGACCAGTGCGCTCAGGTTATGCGACAAGCGCTTGATCACTTTGAGCTGGAAGGAGTGGTAGATTTCGTAACCACCGATCGGGTAGTTCCAATCGAGGGCTGTATATTGCGGGTAGGGCGCCACGAGGTAACTCTGGGGAATCGTAGCCGCAGCCTCGACGCCGTTGGTGATGATTCCGTGAAATGGGTTGGTTACTTTTGTCTGCAGTGCTGTGCCGAGAGAGAGCGCCGCAGGCGTGAGTTGATTGGCGTTCCAGTCGGCATTGCCCGCCTCGTTCAAATGCACGCCGTGACTGCCCACGTAGGCTGCATCGATCAACAGATCGAATGGCAACTGGCGCTGAATGTCGAGATTCCAGCTCTGCGTGTAGCCAACCTTGTTGTCTCCCTTGATGGGCGTAGAGAACGAAGAGCCGATGCCGGTAAGCAGGCCCTGTGAGCTGCCTGAGGGCTGGTTGATCCCGGTCGGGAATGGGTTGCTAAGATAGACCGAGGGAGTCAACCCATTGGCGCTGCCGGTATACGTGGTCGTGGCGCTGAAGCCCTCGTTGCCGTCATTGAAGCTTGCCTCACGCAGCGAGGGTCCGTAAAAGAGACCGTATCCACCGCGCACCACAGTGTTCGAGTTCAGCGCATAGGAGAATCCAAGACGCGGGCCGTAGTTGTTCCACTGGGGGTTGAACTGGCGCCGGCTCATGCCGTTGACGCCCACGAATTCGGTGCCGCCCATGAGGGATGTGACGCCAGTAGTCAAGGCTAAAGGCGAACTGACCGTAGGATCGAAAACCTCCATCTCGTTGCGGCGCTCGGTGCGTGGGATTTCCAGGTCGTAACGCAGGCCCAGATTCAGCGTCAGGCGTCTGAGAATATTCCAATCATCCTGGAAGTACAGGCCGTAGTAACGGCTGGTTACCGCCGTCTGAGGAATGATCTGCTCGTCGCCGCTGCCAATACCGAGCAGCATTGTTGCGATCGAATTGCCGGCCGTGCTCGTGGCTGCGTTGGCATTGGGACCCTGGGTCAGAGCCGCCGTGAAGCTGTAATTGCCGTCCGAATCATTGCTCCCGTGGCCGTTGACCTGAGACAACCAGCCCGTTCCGCCGAGCTTGAGAAGGTGGCGGCCCTGGACACGGGTAATGTTGGCGCCAATGGTGAAGAGGTTGTAGCCGGCGATGGCGACCGCTCCTGCGGCAGCACCCAGCGGCGGGTAATTCGCCGCAGAAATGAGGGGGAACATTAGATAATTGGCGCTCGCCGCGATGTAGGAGGGGAACCCAAGCTGGGCGGATGGATCAAAGCCGAGGCCGACAGGAGCGAAATTGAGATGAGTCCGCGAGAATCCGAAGGGAACCTCTATGACCACATTCGGATTCGGTGTAAAGGTGTAATCGATCGCGGCGCTGTTGGAGACTTGCGGCTGTGAGCGTGCGCTTCCATCCGCTACTTGCTGCGCCGGGGGGAACAGCGACTGAGACAGCGTCTGAAGGTTGCGCCGGGAGTAACGCACGAACAAACGATTTTTGGCGTCGATCACTTCGTCCACCTTGGCGTCGAAGGTGTCGATGTTAACCTGGGCGACGCTGGCGTCGTAGTAATTGTTCGTGTTGGCAGGGTTTGAACTCGAGGGGGGCACGTTGGGAGGCGGAAAATATTTTATAATGTTTGCGGCCACGGGATCGATGCGGTTGCTGGGAATGCAGTTGATGTGTCCTCCGCAAAGCGAGGCATTACCCGGCCCCTCGTTGTACTCGCTGGTGAAGGTCTGGCGAGTGTAGGTGCTTCCAACGAGCGTCGTTGTGGCGGGATCGTAGATATTTACCAGGGCCCCGGACGAGTTGAAGGTCTGGGAGAAATCGCCGGTCTGCTGCAGCGCCGTTGGCATGGTTGCTGTGAGCGAGGTCGGGGATGTCTGCCTCAATCCCTCGTAAGAAAAGAGGAAGAAGGTCTTATCCTTTCCGTTGTAGAGCTTTGGGAAGAGTACCGGTCCGCTAAAGCTGCCGCCGAATTGGCTGCGCTCGAAGTGCTGCAGCGGCGTATTGTTTCTTTTGGCGAAGAAGGTGTTGGAGTCGAGATCGGAGTTGCGGATGTACTCATATAAGCTGCCGTGAAACTGGTTGGTGCCCGACTTCAGGATCACGTTGACGATCCCGCTGCCGGTGCGGCCGAATTCGGCCGAATAGTTGCTCGACTCGACCTTGAACTCCTGCACTGCATCCATCGAAGGAATCACGGCGAAGCCAGAAATGGGGTTGCTTAGAGACGGACTTCCCGGAATGCCGTCGACCAGAATGGCCGTGCTGCCAGGGCGTCCGCCGTCCACCGACATATTCAGGCTGTTGTACTGGTACGTAACACTGCCCGTTACGCCGGGCATAAGGAACATCAGCGCGTAGACGTCGCGCTGATTCAAAGGGAGATTTTCGATGCTGCGGTCGTCGATGACCTGGCCGATGGCCGCCTCGGTTGTTTCGAGCTGGGACGCGTCGGCGGTCACCTCGACCTTCTGGGTGGCTGCACCCACCTGCAGTACAAGGGAGATTTCGGCAATCTGATTCAGGTCGAGGTGAATGCCGGAACGTACCTCGGTTTTGTAGTTAGTAGCTGTCACTGAAACCGTGTAAGGACCGCCGGGCTGAAGCGAAGCAAAGACGAAGCGGCCGATCGAGTTCGATGTTGTGCGGGTCACGACGCCGGTAGCTGTGTCGGTCGCACTGACTTCGGCGCCAGCGACTGCTGCTCCCGATGCATCGACTACCGAACCCTGGAGCGAGGCAGTGATGGTCTGCGCGTTGGCGAGAAAGGCTGGGGTGAAGCAAAGCGCACATACGGCGATGCTTACAAATAGGATGGCAGCTATTTGTCCTAGGCGGCGTTTGTTCTTCGTTGCGTCCTGAACCTCGAGTGTCATTGCTTCTCCTTCTATGGCGTCTCCTTTTGTTGCGAAGCTAGCCGCCACCGTCACGATGGTTATGTTCCCTTTTCGAAGTGCACGCGTAAAATCACTGCCTATGGTCTCCATCAGAATTTCTCCTAGCGTTTTCCATGAGTTAAGGCCCCTCATGGCCACGTCGCGGTGAATCCGTACGCCAGGGCTACCCCAAATACAAGGTTGACCTCGCTTGCTTGGGAAGGTCGTTGCATTTGAGAGCGATTAGCTCGGTGATCACGTGACGGGAGAAGGGTTATCATCACGATGAGAGGCTGTCAAACAAAAGACCACGATAAAGGCTCTGTTCGCACTGCATGCAAAGAATTAGATGGGCCAACTGCTACTTTAACGTGTGAAATGAATCAGTTACGTTGGAATTTATCAGATATTTGTTTTGGAGCAGTGGTGTCTGCGCCGTCTGCATTGCATGCAGATTTAGAATACAATGATTTTGAGGTGGCTTCACCGAGACCTGTCAAATATGCGCGACGCTTATCTCATCAAGTCTGTCGTTCATGCGGCCCGACTCCTAGCGAGCTTTGAGTCCGCCGGGGAGATCCTAAATCCAAGAGTGATTGCAGTGCGTACCGGTTTGAGCCGGGGCATCGTGCATCGCCTGCTGTACACCCTGGAAGGCGAGCATGTGATCGAAAAGCTGGAGAACAATCAATATCGGTTGCTGTATCACCGTTCCGGTAACAGGCACTGGAAGATTGGCTACGGTGCTCCTGGAATTGACTCACTTTTCACCCAGACTGTGGCGGAAAGTCTGCGCGTCGCAGTGGATCGCTGCGGAGAGTTGGAGATGCTGGCGCTGGATCATCGTTATAAGCCCGCGGTCACTCTCCGAAACATTAAGCAGTTCATCCGAGAGCGGGTAGATCTGGTCATCGAGTACCAAATTGACGAAGAAATCGGTGCGATGATAGCGCATGCATATCGCGACGCCCACATTCCGGTGATCGCTGTAAATAATCCGCTGCCTGGAGCGACGTATTTCGGCGCCAATAACTATGAGGCCGGCTTACTAGGCGGGCGGTACCTTGGGAAGTGGGCGCGCACGCATTGGCACGGCGAGGTAGACGAAATTCTCATGTTGGAACTGCGCCGTGCGGGCGTAATTCCCAAGACCCGCATGAGAGGAATGGTACAAGGCATTCGAGAAGTCCTTGGTCCAGCCGTGGATAAAATGCAGATGATCTCTTTGGATGGGGATGGGCAATTTGATGCGAGTTGGCGAGCCGTGCGCAGACACTTGGGTTCTGTAAGAAAAGCTAAGATGTTAGTTGGCGCAATGAATGACAATTCCGCATTGGGTGCGTTGAGGGCATTTGAAGAAGCGGGCCGGTCCGAACAGTGTGCGATCCTCGGTCAGAATGGTTCGCCGGAGGCAAGAATGGAACTCCGCAAGAAGCATAGCCGATTTGTTGGCTCGGTCGCTTACTTCCCGGAGGCATATGGCGAAGGATTGGTGCGTCTAGCGTTGGATATCCTCAGTCGTCGTTTCGTAGCTCCAGCCATCTTGTCGCAGCACAAACTCTTAACGGCTCAAAATGTGGACCACATGTACCCGAACGACTCCATGTTGAGCTTCGCGATGAATTAAGCAGACAATTTCCGGCAGTATTGTTGTTGCTTGAGGCCAAGCCGGCGATCCGTACACCATCCACGTCGGCAACCGTGATAGCGAGCGTTCCCGTCTGGGGCACAATAGTCGCAAAGCCCATGCCCAGCAGGAAGATGATTCAGCTTTTGTGGCAGGAAGGTGGCCACCTTGAGCGCCCTGAGACACCCTGGGGGCGGCTTATTGTGCCCTTATCCTTGCCGCGACCTCTGCCCTGTTGACCTCTGCCCATTTCCAATTTTGGTGTCTGCTCCGAGGTCGCTTTCGGCTGGATTTCTAGAGCCTGTTATTAACTCTGCGCCCGCAAACACAATGGAATCAGCGTGAATATCGCGAGGTGGCTGGAATTCGAAGGAAAACCGTAAGTGCATTTCGTTCTACATTTCGCGAAAGGTGCGTTTTATGCGGGTTTTGAGCATTCGTGCAACACGCACCGCTCCCCAAAGTTAATAACAGGCTCTAGCGAACATAGAGTGAACAAAAAGAGAATTGCTGGGCGAAACTTCTGCCGCAGATCGGCAGAGGTCGTGGGCACAATAAGCACCTCTAAACCGGTGTACGGGCGCAGCGAAGCTAGCTGCTAATCCAGCAGGAGGAAGGACCTGCCAGTAGAACTTGCCCAGTTGCTACTGTAGTCATATCGGACAGCGGGAAGAGTGATCGACCCGACTGAAAGCTCCGAAGTAAAAGCCTCAGCCGGCAAAGCGAAAGCGGAGTCGGGTCCGTCAGGGAGGCGAGCAAGTCAGCAGGCCGTAGCAAATGTGAATCGTTAGCCACGAAATGGGTTTCCCATCGGTAGCGGACTGTGATGGGGGTGTCGAGAGTGCCGAATCCATCCGTACGTGATGAAGGCTGTGTCGCCAGTGAAGGAACTGGGTATATGCAATTGGCGAACTCTCCGTGGTCTCAGAGGACAGCATGCTGACAAGGATTAGTGAGCGAAAGCTCGGACCCACTCATGGGCGGCCTAGGCGCTCCCGCACAGCCAAGGCTCCTCGTATAACCGGCAAGGCTGGGAAATCGGGGAGTGCTCGTGAGTGGCTCGGATGAGGCCAATAAGTGTTGATGGACAGGGACAATATAACCCTGACCGGAGCGAGGGCCTCTGGGGTAAAGCCGTGAGGCTTGAATGACGGTATCGCAAAAGAATACCTGCCCGACTCAGTGCGGGAGACCAGGTCTCAGTCTGGAACGATACGAAAGGTGGATGCAAACTATGGTGCGAGTTATGTATTCCGGGAGCAGGATTAAGCAATTCGATCTGTAGGAAGGCACCACCCGATACGTCAGCCTTGAAGCCGTACTGGGGAAAACCCACCGTCCGGCTTTTAGAGAGGGTCATGGAGACAACGGCATCATGCGAAGCCCGTTCAGCGCCATGACCCTACTCGACATTTGTCCGAAGGTTTGATCCATACTGAAACGCTAAGCGCAGAGCGTCCTTTTGCATTCTGACCTTTGCCCAAATCTGGGTAAACCCGGTCTCTATGCCCGTGGGTAAGTCGCCGAGTTGGCCGCGTAGTCAGTCGTATTCTTCCACCTGTGATGCGAAAGGCAAGGATTCCGCAGTGACATAGTTGGGCCGTGGAGGAAAACCACCCCAGAATACCTTCTTGTTCCCTTGAGTTGCGCAAACCGTAGCACCTCGCCTGATGAACGCATTGAGGACCATCTTGCGCGGGTGACTGTCGTCAAGAGCTGGAGCGGAAACGAATGCGCTGAAACGACCTGGCGTATTGGGGGCAAGGATAGGCCCCACCAAGTAATTGAGTATCGTAGGGCCAACATTGCTCCGACTTCCGTGATGAGGAATCTGCACGAACATGAAATCACGGAGAGGTAGGGACTGCGAGTCTGCAAAATTTGCAGCCAAACTCAATCCCCAGTTACCGGCATCACCGGTTAAAAGGACACGACGGCGTGACCCAAAGTCGCCGTAGAGCACGACACTTGATTCGTTACTGGCACTTGTACAACCATCGTCCTTCAGCAGTTCTTTCTCCCAACGCTCTGTGGTCCATTTCTGTACTTTAGCGGCTGCCTTGTCGAGCAGCTTTTGAAAGACATTTGGAGCTTTACCGATCCAGAGGCCAGCTTCCTTGAGGGCATCCTCATCGGGTTCTGGAGTGCGATCAAACTGCGGTAAGAGAAGTGCATAGACTTCGCGACTTGGAGAAAGGACCATGAAAGGACCTATTTTCTGACCTGCAAATGGCTCGTGAACCGGGATGTTACGCTCCTGAGCGATTTGAACCAGTTCAGCGACGAGATCATATTCACGGCGCAACGTAGTTTGTAGACCTGATGCAGTCCAATTCCCATTGGCGAAGTAGGGCAATGAGGCTGCCGCTGCATTCCAAGGCAAATGTATCCATAGGTTCCGCACATCGAGTTCTGTCAGCGCTTCTCTCAGCCCCGAAATGTGGTCAGTGTCACAGTGGGTCACAACCACATGGGCAACGATGCAGTTCTGGCCGTACTCGTCGCGGATGTGCTTGACCAGCGACTTTCCGGATTCGAGATCACCGCCGTCAATAATCATCAAGTAGAAATAACCCGGTTGACCGTCCCAGCGCACAACGATCGCGTCCCCTCCCTTAGAGGCTTGCCCTACTGGCAGAAATTCAACCTCGCAGTTCATGTTGCGTGCCCACTCCTCTCTAAAAATGCCGGATACCTGCAGGTCACTTCTTACATGGGTTGCTTCTTCCCTGCTGACTTCTTGGTTGTCCCTTGAGTTTTGGTGAAATCGTTGTGGAGATCGTCGACTGCCTCAATGAGGCGCGCGCCATAGCTCTCCGCAACCAGTTGAACCCACTCGGGAGTGACGATAAAAGTCCAGAACAACAGAAAAACAATTGCCAGGGCCAGCGAAGCCCATACAGCGAGATCAATCTGGAGCTGATGATGAAACTGAAACCAGGCAAAACCAGCTGCCGCAATTCCACAGAGGGTGCTCAAGAAGAGTCCAAGAGGGCGTAAGCCGAGAACATTGCGCCGGTAACCGTAGCTTACGAGTTCGTCGAATATTAAGGAGAAGCGCTTTCGATCACGCGTGCTATTTCGCAGATGGGTTGACCATGCCGTATAACAGAGGTCCGCAGCCGCGAGGTCCACACGCTCGCTTTCCGCGGAGGGGGCCGTTGTGCCTACCACGAGAGCGCAGAGCCGTTCATGGTAACGCGCCTTGGTAATTGGATCTATCCGGGTGTCCTGGTGCCGCAGTATCGTGACGGACGGCATCCCGCCCCACTTTGCAAAAAGCTGCTTCTCGAGCTTTTTGCCGGGATCGCGTGCGAGCTGAGCAAACAAATAGGTTCCACCGATTGCGGCAAGGCCCGCATACAGTGTATTGATCCATGAAAGCTCAATTTTGGCCCAAAGGACAGCGCAAATAGCGACCGGCAGAACGACAAGCAACGCCGGGTACAGCCGCGCGTTTCGGCTGTAACGGTCCGGAAAAATGGCATCCGAGATGGATTTGACGGGATGGGTCATGGCCAGGATAAGCCCCCCGCGTTTGTCATTGGTTCAGGGGCGAGTTGTAGGGATTCCGTGGTGCTGTGCAGGCCAACCCATAGAGCCGTTGGCATTGCTTCAGTACCGACAATGATGAGAAGAAATCCGTTCAGGTGGTGCCTGGATTTCGCAACGCTGTCGCGGATACTTGCAAAATCCTGAGGAGACGGGTGCGGTGTCGGCTCCGGATGAGTATGCCAGTCGCCTACAAATAGAAGATTCTCGCGGTGAAGTCGATCAATTTCCTCTTGTTCAGCACGTCGGTCTGGTTCGTACGAGTAACGTGAGCGCCTGTCAGATTTTCGCGGTCCGGTGGCGAGTTCTAAGAGGATGTTTGGGCCTTCGATTCGCGCAAAAAGCTGACCACCCGCTTCCCGGTCATCGGATCGCAGTTGACGATGATTTGTGAACGTATCGAGAACGGATGGTTGGATCACGAGACGCTGCCCTGATTCGCCGATGGCAAAGATACTGGTTGAAATTGAGTCTGCGGTTGGGGCTGACTCCCACAAACTGCGCAAACGGTGTCGCTTGGCCAAGTACGATCCTCCTGAAAAGCGCCGTCGGTACGGCCGGGATGCTCTACCAGCCACCGCCCATCCCAGGCGCCGCCGGCGTCTTCCAACAATGATCGAGGGCCTACCCATACGCGATGAAGAGCGGAAGAGAACCTGCCGAGAACCGCATCTAGTGTAAGGGAGGCGGCAACGGAAACTGTTCCAGCCAACTCTACCGGGCCATAAGGCTGAAAACGGGCATCGCACGCTGGTTCCGACAGATTGTTGGGTGCCTGCGAAGACCATGCTGTGACTGGCGAGCAAAGGTCGCCAGACAGAGTGAATCCACACTGCAGGCAAGGCTGCGTGTGCGGAAGGTACACGGCATGGCCTGCGCAGGCATGCGCTTCCGTCCATGTATAGAGTAGTGGCGTGGAGATTTCACCGTTTACATGCTGGAGGTTGAGCAATCGTTCAGAGGGCCAATCTGCGGTCGCACAAACAACAAGGTCGGCTGCCTGGAATGCTGAATGTTGTTGCAGATATTCATCGAGCTTCCCATCGAAGCCCTCAATCGTGAGGTGAGGATAGTTCTCCTGAAGCATCGCAGCCAGGGCGAGGGATTTTTTCTTCCCGACCGCAGTCGCGCCGAGCGGGTGTCGACCAACATTAGGCCAAGTCAGCAGGTCGTCGTCAATTAAAGTTAAGCGTCCGACACCGGCCATCGCAAGTTGTTGCGCTAGCGGTGCTCCCACAGAGCCGCAGCCGGCAACCAGAATATGCTTGGCGCTTAGGGCTTGCTGACGGGGATCGTGGCCGCGCCCGTGAATCCACGCCGCGTCGATCCGTTCCACTTCCATAAGTTCCACGGAAGCTGAGCTAGAAAACATATGTTGGGTCTGCAACTGGACAGGAGCCTTGCCGGGCCGGAATCCGGGAAGTGGCCGAAACGACTCCTTACCACGAATATCAATATGCCGCGGTCGGCGAGAACGCACGGCTGCTAAACATGGCCCGTTCTCGCTGGACGCACCGAGCACGAAATGAAAAGGCGGTTGGTCTTCTGTCGCGAGTTGGAGCAGGAGATCAGCGCCGTGTGCGATCTTGGCGGCAATCCGGTAAAGGTCGGCGGCAGAGCGGGGATATTCACTGGGAAGAAGTGGGGTGTTGCGCCAGAGAAAGCACGCCTGGCTGGTAGTTCGCGAATCATTTTTCTTGCCACAGCGATGCTGCAGCCAGTCCAGTACCTGGTCTTCGGACTCACCAACTACCGAGAAGTGCTCTCCTGCCCACACACGAATGAAGCGGCTGGGCCCACGGGGTTCCACCAAGCTCAGCAAATGCTCGTCGGAAAGAGCTGGTTGGCGGTCCCAGTAGGAGTGAAATTCGCTCAGGAAGTCGCTCTGATTGGATCCAGATTCGGACTCCCGAATCAGACGGACGGCATCGGCCAGCAAGGTTCCGATCACCCCGGCCGGCATCTCAGGTTTTACGATCCGAACATCATCCAGCAAACAAAGGACGCCATTCTCCTCGATGTGCGGCCACTCCAGGAACGGCGGGCGGTCAATGAGCACGAACTTGGGAAGGGAAAACGGGAACCGCGTGTCGACATAAACATGCAGCTCCCTTTCCTGTGTGGAGGCTTGAAGGCGAAGAACCCAGCCGGCTACGAGAGACCCCGGTAGGTCACGGGCAAACGCCTCCTCCGAAAGGCGCAGTGCACCGCACTCGCCGGTGAGGTACCGGTCTGCTTCTTGAAGCGCCTGCTCTCGAAGCGAAGCAACGGTGTTCGGCGTCTCAGGCATAACGCGTGTTTCCACCCTTCTGCACGGCCTGTGTTTTAGCGGCTTCCGCTCCAAGCCGGTCAACGATCCCCGCAGTCAATAGGCTGGCGGTCGGAAGTGCAGCTTTTTTGACCGAGCGGCTGAGCGCCCCGTCGGACAGCACAAACTCGAGCGGAGCGGGCTTATCTTTGGATGGTTCCTCGCCGGTGCAGAGGAACTCCCCCTTCGCTCGCTTGACGATCTTCTCGTACTCGCTCTTGGCCGCGTGACTCGGCGGATCACAGCCATCGTCCTCGATGGAATTGCTGCTGGCGACGATTTTGCCGCCGGCACGGATTTGAGAGAGCGCCGACTTCGCCGATTCACAGACTTTCGCGTCGTCGCCTTTCTCGGACCAACTGTCGTATGAGAGCGAGTGCCAGGAACAGTGGTGCGGCGTCTGAAGAAGGTCATACGCGAGGACTTCGGGCTTATCCTTATGCTTGCCCCAGAGTTTCTCCCAGATCAAAACCTCGGCGTCACCAGCAGTAAGGAAGTTCTTGACCGTTTTGCGTGAGGAGTCCTCAGCCAACTCTATGTTCAAGATAACGCTGGAATGATTCTTGCCGATGGCATTCTCCTCTTCTTCATCGCTGGAGATAGGCAGCGGAGAAAGAAGTCGCGCCTTGAACAGCGCACTAGTGGCCCCATTGATCTTCTGAAACACCTCATCGATTTTCACAAGGATCGGAGTGAGGTCGTCGGTCTTCCCACCCTCGTCTTCACCCAACACGAGAACCCGTTCCCCAAACTCGATCCCGGAGAACCGCTTGTCCCGCGCCAGATTGACACGCCGCTTGGCTTCTTTATTGAAGGCCAGAGCGTCGTCGCAAAGGGTGTGATCCTTACTGGCGCGGCGAAACACAATCGGCGAAGACCACATCTCGCCGATTACAATCCGCTTTTCGTTGCTCGGCTTTTCGTCGTCGGAATAATCAGCGATGGGTCCGAGGTAGAAGTGCTTCTTGAGGCCGGTGGAATGATCCTTGTCTGGGTGCGTAGACAGAAACACATCGACAAACGGCCGCCCCTGCTTGTCGGTTTTGAGTCTCTCGCGAAGATCTTTTGCAACATCCCTAGTTCCGTCGTCGGGGTCGTCGGCGGCGGCGCGGATATTGCAGTCGATCAGGATGGTGGTTCCGGCGGCATCTCCGAGCGAAATGAGGGTCATGTCGCCGTTCCCGACCGGGAGGAAGGTTATGCTGGTTGCCATGGTGCTGTCTCCTGGGGGAACCACACTTGAGACTCGGCAGTTCCGCCGCTATTGTGTTATCAGTATAGATTGTATACCAGTCTATTTTCTATACGCATTGGATGGGAGGGAAATTGCAGATTGAGCAGATCTGGCCCCCAAAGTGGGGCCAAGAAAGACGCCTGGAGTTCATCGACTTTCGGTTGCAGTGGGATGGACGCCTGAATCGGTCGGATTTAACGGCATTCTTCGGGATTTCTGTCCCGCAGGCGTCTACGGACTTAGCGTTGTATCAGCAAATGGCGCCGAAGAATCTTGTATATGATAAACAACAAAAGGCTTACGTCGCGACGGCGGAGTTCTCGCCCGTGCTGGCATCACCGGATTCACTGTCCTTTTTGAATCAAGTGAGGCAGGTAGAGGCTCGCCTGCTGCCGAAAGAGGCTACCTTCTTGGGCTGGCATCCACCGGCTGGGGTTGTGAGGCCCCCGCTCCGCACCGTTCCGGCCCCAGTGCTTCGACTAGTGCTGGAGGCTATCAGGGGCAATCGAGTATTGCGGGTTTTTTACCAATCTATGAACCGTGACGACCCGGCGTACAGGAACATTGGTCCTCATGCGATCGTCTTTGATGGAATGCGTTGGCACGTGCGAGCTTACTGTTTCGAACACCAGGAATTTCGCGATTTCGTGATGGCCCGCATTTTGGAGGGCAAGAAGCTTAACGATACGAACGTTGACGTGAGCAAAGATGATTGCTGGAAAACCTTGGTCACGGTAGTGCTCACAACAGCGTCACATCTTACTGCCGGACAAAAACGCGCTGTGGCGCTCGAATACGGGATGGACAATTATCGACTTGCAGTCCCGACACGGAAAGCATTGCTGCTGTACGTCTTGAAACAGCTACCAATTGTGACAGCTGATGTAAGCTCCAAACACAATCAGCTTCAAGTTGAGAACCGGGATGAGATACAGGGACACCTTGCGACGATGAATGTGGAACTCAGCCTATAGACCGAGCCCCTGGCTATAAGGATAAGAACAACGTGCTGTCAAATGCTGGTTGCACACATGCCCGTCGGGTGGGCGAGAGATGCCGCCCCTGCCGGATGGCAGGAGCATCGCAAGAGGGAGGGCAGACGGGCAGGGACACAAAAAATGCGGGGCCTCTGGTTTGAGACCCCGCGCGAATGTTCAGGTTGGATTGATGTTTAGGCTGCTTCTTGCTTTTTCGCTGCCTTTGCCTGTTGCTTGGCGGGCAACTTCGGCGCGGCCTTCTTCGCGGTTTTCGCCTTGTCTTTCGCAGCGAACTCCTGCTTGACCTTCGCGGCGATGGCGTCGGTGTCCACCTTGTAGTGTGCGGCGGCATCGTTCAACACTTGCGTCGTCTGCTGGCGGGCGGAGGTAAGCAGGATGGTCAGTTCGACCAACACGCTGCCCAACACGCTCTCCTCGGCACGGCGCAGGTAGGCGGCAAACAGCTTGGCGAGGGAGTCGCTGTCCTTTTCCCTCTTGATGCCGTGCTGCCGGGCGACGATCTCCAAACGCCGTTCCTCTACCAGTCCGGCCAGCCGTTCCACGACAAACAGCAGGTCGCGCTTCATCAGCCGGACGGGTACGGCATCGGCGATGGCTGCGAGTACGCGGATGCCGGTAGTGTTGGCAATCGCCTCCTCGCGCCGCTGCTTCTCCTGCGCCGCCTTTGTCGCGGCATCGGGATCGGTCCGCCGCTGCTGCTTCTTGGGGTGATGCACCGGGCAATCGGGATTGGCGCACACCTTGCGGAGTTCGCCCTTGTCCGTCCCATCCGCAACGATGGCCTCGGTGATGAACTTGCATGTTTTGTATTCCGGCGCGTCTTGCTGATATTTGTTCTTGGGCTTCTCCTGCCGGATTTCGACATACTGGTTACGGGGCACAACCGGACTGCCTTCGGCAGGTTTGCCATAGGCGGTCGTGATCTGTACCAGCTTCGGTTTCGCTGCCACGGTCTGCTTTACGTGCGCGTCCACCTTGGCCGCATAGCAGGCCGGATCGGAGCAGGAATCATGCTGCGCTGCGATGCCCTCGAAGAGCAGCGTGTTATGGCCGGTGCGCTTGGGGCATTCAACGCAGGAACCCGCATCAGGCACAAGCGTTGCATCCTCTTTCGAGAACGGCGCGGTGCCAAGCTCCAAGAGGATGTTATGCTCGATCCATTCCCGTAGATGGCGAACGGGGAGCAAGATGCGCTTCGCCTTGCTGCCGCCCGTGTAGCTCTCCTGCCAGCAAGCGGCCAACGCTTCGTCCTGTTGTTCCGGCTGCAATTTAGCCAAAAGCAGGGCATGGCCCAAGCCAATTTCGTCCTTGGTGAAGGCTTCGACCGCTGCTGGCGCAAGTTCGGTCAAGCGGAGCCGGGATGCCACGTACCCGGCGCTCTTGCCGCACTTGGCCGCGATGAGTTCGATGGAATACTTCGGTTCCTCAAGGCGCAAGAGCGCGGCGAAACCCTGCGCCTCGTGAAGCGGATGCACATCCTGACGCTGGAGGTTTTCGACTAGCTGGGCCTCCAACACCTGAGCGTCGGTCATCTCGCGGATGCACACCGGCACCATTTCTTTTTCGGCCATCGCCGCGCCGCGATACCGGCGCTCTCCGAAAACGATCTCAAAGCTCCGTTCCGCGCGGGGCCGAACAAGCAAAGGCTGCAACACGCCGTTTTCGCGGATGCTGGCCGCGAGTTCCTGCATTGCATCTTCGTCGAAGGTCTTGCGCGGGTTGGTGGGCGACACGACCAGCCAATCGAGCGGCAGGTCGCGGTAGTCGGACTGAGTTTGCACTGTGGTAGTCATGTGGAATCTCCTATTCCGGTTGAATCTTGCGTGAAGGCGCAAGCGGGCACACTCCCAAGCGCACCCGCTCGGAATGTGTGCGTTAGCTGGCCGCTGCGAACTGCTCCGGCTGTGTGGCCGGTTCCGTGCTTTCGTCGTCGCGGATTGCGGCGAGAATCACAGCGGAGGTACGCTGGATAACCTCAAGGCTTTCGGCCAGCAAGTTTGCGTTGCCGTTGTACATCTGGATGTAATCGCTCGAAGCGTTGCCCATCTCCAAGCCGATTGCCTGACCCACGATGAAAGCTACGGCCTCGGCTTCCGTCTCGCGCACGGTAGCCGTGGTGAAGGTGCGGCGCTCTGCCTTGTGCAAGAGTTCATGCGCCGTCTCGTGAACCAAGGTGACAAACTCCTCCGGCTTCGACTGGCCGGGAAACAAAGCGATCTTGCCTCCATAGCTCACACCCAACGCCGGGGCAATTCTCTCGTTGAACTCAAGCGCGATGTTCTGTTGGGCCAAAAATTCAATGAGCAGGTCGCGTTTCCGGCCCACCTCGCCGGAGATGTTGTGCTCGAACTCCGGCAGGTCTTCGCCTTCGGTCTGCGCCACGTCGAATACATACACGGCGCGAAAGCCGATAAGCACTGGCGGCTGCTTGGTGTCGCCGTCCGCATCGGTGTTCTGCGCGGCCTCGGCGTTCCTCCGCCGGAAGCCGATCATGGGAGCGAGAATCTGGATACCCTTCTCGCCGTGCTTGACGAATCGGCCCATCTCCTTCCATGTGCCGAATCCCGCTACGCGGGTCGCCGTGGGCCGCTGCCGCGCAATGGCAACGATGTTGCCAAAGCTGTAATTGTGGAACCGCGCCATCGCGGTAAGGTAAGCGGCCAAAGTCTCGCTTTTGCCTGCCTCCACTTGTCGGATGAGGAAGTCCACGGCCTGCTTGATGATGAGTTGAGTTGGATTGTCTTTCTGAGCTGTCCGCCCCTGATAGGGCGAATCGCTGCGGTTACGCTGTGCCGCATTTTTCCTGTGCGGCGCAGCTTGGCTGCTGGCTGTGCCATTGCTGGCGGTGGTGGCTTCGATGCTGGTAACGTTGTTGCTGCGTTTCATGACGATGCTCCTCTGGTAGCCCCGTTGGGGCCGATTGGCGTCCAGAAGCAAGAGCACCCAAACCTAATTTTTTTCGTTGAGTGCGCCCGCTTCATGGCTCTTCGCAGCGGGCGGAGGCGGGAAGGTTCGGTCAAGGCCACGCGGTCTGTGCGTGTTCATCGAAGCGCAGCGGAGAGCCTTGACGGGTTCTTCCCGTCTCTGCCAGGCCGTTGCCTGAAGCGGGGGCATTCGACGAAGAAAGAAATTCGGTTCACTTCCTTATTGCTGTACGCTTTTGCGCACCTGAGGGAGGGGCGTTGCGGGGAAGGAAAGGACCCGCATGGATGGGGAGCGGAAAACGCCGGCAATATCGGCGGTTGCAGCGAGGGAAGGGCGGAGCAGCCTTCCCGTCAACAAGCGAGGTAGAGTCTTTGAGAGTAGACACCAGTCCCTTGGGAGATCACCCGACTGGACGCATGTACTGCATCTCTCGCTTTTTTAGGACAAGAGCCGCACAATAGTCATATGCTTCCGATTGATCTGAACGAGTTGGACGCAAGCCATATCCAGGGACTCATCGATTCAGAAGTCGCTGAGAGTCAGTCCCTCGAATTTAAGCAAAAACTGCCAAGCGGCCAGAGCGATGAGAAGCGGGAGTTTCTTTACGACATCGCGGCGATGGCAAACACAAGTGGTGGTGACCTGGTATTCGGCATTGTGGACCGACGCGGCGAAGATAAGCAGGCTACTGGAATTGCTGAGAAAGTCTCTGGCCTGGAGGTGACAAATCTTCAGTCAGAAATTGACCGCCTTGCAAATCTGATGAGAGACGGTATCGAACCGAGAATTTCTGGCATCGTGATGCGGGCTGTGAGTTGTCCCGATGGGTATGTCTTGGTCATTCGCGTCCCGGCCAGTTGGAACAAACCGCATATGGTTAAGTTCGGGGGCGTGAATAAGTTCTTCGGGAGAACCGCGACAGGAAAATATCCGATGAGTGTGGATGAGATTGGCAGCGTTTTCTCAGAGCAGCGAGAATTGGGAGAAACCCTCCGCCGTTGGCGTTCCAATCGCGCCGATCTGGTAGCGCGCGGCGAATGCCCTGTTGCGATGGCGGGAACGGTCACAACGCTGTTTCATGTGATCCCCGCGTCAGCCTTCTCCCGCACTATCCTTCGAGAAAGCTGGAAGCTCCCGGAGGAGGATAAGAATCAGATTCACGTTCCCCACGGCATCAATAGCTATCGCTACAACGCCGATGGCTTTCTGGGCCTGGCGCAAGCAGGGAACAATGTATACGCCTATACCGAGGTTTTTCGTTCCGGCATCATCGAATATGCTGACGGCCATTGTTCAGGGCCTGTTCCGATCGACTCCAATAACACATGGATTTACGGCCAGGAAATTGAACGGCAGATGATCTCTTGTTACCGGGATGCCGTCACTCGCCTGCGCAAGCAGGGAAAAACGGAGCCACTCTATGTCGGCTTGTCATTGATCGGAATCACACGCAAGAACTTCTACGTGACACCAATGCATTCAGTCTTCGGATCGCCCGCCACGCGCCAGAATACCTTTGTGTCGCCCGAGGTCTTTGTAGACATCAATGAGCCTGAAGATCACCCTTATCCCAAAACTCTGCTACCACTAGCCGATACCATGTGGCAAGTTGCCGGTCGTGAGGGATCTCCGTTCAAGCCGAAAGGTGTGTGGGAGCCATTCAAAGAGTACAACTAAGACTCGGATGATCCGTCTATTTCGAGAAATGACGCTGAATCGAGGGGCGTGCGGTCACAACAGTGTGTTGCCGCTAGTGAAGGGATCTTCAAATGTCTTCAATGCTTCGATCTGCTCCGGGCTGAGTTGCTTCTTCGTTATCATGAAGTCGTATGACCGTCCCGTTGTTCCTGCATCGGTCGCAACCCCGAACGATTTGACTGCTCCATATTTGAAGTGGGCGTAGGTTACGAGGTATTCCAGGAGTTTCACCCGTTCTTTCCGGCTCAAACTCGACGCGAGAAACACCGATGCCGTTCCTCTCGCTCTCTGGAAGTGCGAAAAATACTCAGGCTGCCTGGTCTGTTGACTATGCACACACATATTCACGACGCGCTTCCCTAATTTGATCCTCCGCGCACGGTTGAGCCAGCCCAAGTAGCGGGCGATATCAGCTGAAGCGGATGCTGGCCCGTGGTTCCAGGGAAGATCGGGGTCGACGTCATGCGCGCGAGCAATCATGTCGTCAATCGCCATCCCGTATTTCCAGTCCGCCGAAACAACCAATTCGCCGGACGCAGTCTGACGAAAGGCTTCCACGGATCTTACCAGCACTTCATCCGTAATTGGCTTCATCCGAAAGGAATAGATCGACGGGACATGCTTATATATCCGCAGAAGATTTTGTTCCTCATCATTGACAAACAGCTTCTCCTGAGCCCCGATATCAACCCTCAACTCAAGCATGTGAATGAAGTCCGCGGCAGTGTCGAATCGTTGAGTGAGTAGTGCAATATCCTTCAAGGAGAAAACAAACACTGGAAAACCTGCTCCTTTAATCTCAGGGACTAGTTCGGTCGCGTCATAAGGTGCCGCATCCTGTGCCACGATAAGTAGCCCGATCATGTTCGGAAAAGTTGCCGGCTGAAACTCTAGCTCTCCATACACCTCATTCTTGAGATTCTTGATCGCGCCTGTTTTCAGGTTGTCGTGAGTCGATTTGACCTGCTTCAGGGCCTTCAAGATAGCTTCCGTTGCCCAAGCCTGGGCTTCATGATTCCCGTACTGAGCCTTTACCTGAACCAACAATGCGACATCATCAAATAAGACAACTGCATCCGCGAGCTCATCTCCCTTTTTCTTGCCTCTCGGATTTCGGTAGGTAAAGTCACGGAAGAAGGAGCGTTCTAGCAGCCATTGGCTCAACTTCTCTTCGTAGGCTCCGGGTGATCCGCCAGATTTAGGTGGTTCGCTCATCCCAAATCGCAATTGCGCCAACTCTCCTACCGAGATCATTGCATCTCCTTTCTTGGTCTCCAGATGACAGGCCGCTACCCGTGGTCGAAATAAGCTGTTCACTCGGACGTATGTGGGGGTCTTATCCCTTCGATTTCGTCGCGGAGACGGTGATGCTCGTCGCGGATTGCAATCCGTTCTCCCACGAATAGCTTGTCAGGGAATATGTCGAGGCAGAAGCCATCGAGATGTGCCGCGCTCGGTACCTTCAGAGCCGAGATTCGTTCGCTCAAGTAACACGCCGCGCCGAGGTCCTGCGTCGGCGTTCTTTTGCCCTGGCTGTTGAGGACGAAACGTGAAGGCGTTTCGCTGACCAGTTCCTTGCCGGATGCGCCGAGTTTAGCGCAAAGATCCGGGTCGGTCAGGTCGAGAACGCAAAGCAGGGTAACATCCAGTGTCAGAACCAACTCAGGATTGCGTGGCACATCCCGCAGTTGACCATCTCCGGTGTCGAAGAGAGCCTGCGTCTCCTTGAATGCCGTGATCCGGCTATTTGCGGTATAGAGAAGAGAAAATGTCCCTGGCGCATTGTAGCGACCGCCGCTCTGCAATGCGCCGATGGCGGACAAGGGATCGTTTCTCCAGCGATCCTCGATGACACGGTAGGTGTAGCCGGAGTAGGTGACGAGCGGCGCGGTGTGCAGAACCGTTTTGAGGCGTTCAATGGGATGCAATCGCTACTCTCTACGTTGGTTGCCGTGCGCTCATCGCGCTCACGTACATCTCCAGCGGAGCCAAATCGCCATGCTCGATGAATTCTATCGGAGCGCGGTTCTCCAAATGGCGATTGGGCGCATTTAGAAAGATACGCGCATGGAGCCGATCGCCGGCATAGAGGTCTACCAAGGTCACCCACATACGATAGAGCTTGCGAAGGCTCTGCTGGATGCTGCTGGCATCGGGGCTCTTGCGGACACCGGGGGCCTTACGGCCGATGGCGCCGGCAATGGTCGCTACGGGAACTCCCATCTCTTTCGCAATACGTGCTGCATCGAGACGGCCGGACTGAGGATTGAAGAGTGCGGCTTCCACTTCTTTCACTGCAAGGGTGGCAGGCATGGCACACCTCCGATATTTCTGATGATATAGGCGCAAAAGAGTTGCGTCAAGGTTCCCTCTAAGTATCGCAGGAGTATCCTTCTCGAAGTGGCTGTAGATTATCATGCAGATTCTAAAATGCTTATCCACCTATGTCGATTGCGAGTCCTTGCGCTGACGCAGTGGGTTGGCTGATTTCCAGCGCAGCAGTTTTGCCGACTTCGGTTCCGAGCTGCAGACCGAGCTTGTGGGCGTCATTGGTGAACACGGTCGCTTCATGGCTGGCGCGGGAGACGGAGACATAGCCGAAGCGGGAGTTGAGCAGGTCGGGATGGACGCCGGTATCGGCGTGAATCAACACCCGTTCGGCGGTAAGACCCTGGGCGCTGTGGCTGGTGACGGCGTAGCCATGACCGAAATGGCGATGTTCGGCCGCGTTGAACTCGATGAGCCGATTATCATCCGACCGCGCGGCAATACGGCTATCTGGCGTGATTGATTCGATCACAGCAAGGTCGCGATTGGCGACGCCGAGCAATTTATCGGGCGCGGTAAATTGAATTCTTTCGCCCACGGAGAAGTCATGAGATACCTCGCGATAAACGCTGACGCCAGTCAGCCGGCGCGGGTCGTAGGTGGCAAGCTCGCCCGATTGCATCTGGACCGTAAGCAGATTTGCGGTTGGGTTGATGGCCGCAAGGGTTCCATAGGAACCGGCCTCGATTCCCATAGTCTTGCTGCCGCGTGCGTAGCGTAATACATCGCCGATTTCGTAGTGATTGGCCCAGGCACGGTCGGCGCCTGTCATGTCCTGACGCTGGACGAGAACGCGAAAGCTGTGATCTTCGGCGGCAACTGCACCGCTGGCTTTCAACTCTTGGCGCACGGCTATATTCAGCTCGCGGCGAGAGGCGTTGTCGGGCGATACGATGAGAGTGTTTGCCGGTGACTCCGCGTAGTTCCGCGCAATGGTGCGGATGCGCACCTGGGGATCGGCAATCTCGCGAATTCTTCCCTGCTGCTGGAGTAATTCGAGGGCAGCGGAGGTCTGGCCGGTGGCGAGGAATTCCACTGCCGACTTGAGGGCTGGATCCTTCTGGCGAACGATTTCATCGAGCTTCGCCGTGCGCATCCCGGCCTCTTGCAATTGCTCGAAGGGCCGTCCCGCCTCGACGCTCTGATGTTGTCGAGTGTCGCCGATCAATAGCGCGCGGTCGGTTGGGCCAAGCCGGGCCAGAAATTCCCGCATCTGGTTGGTGCTTGCCAGGCTCGATTCATCGACGAAATAGAAGTGTTTCCGCCCCGCCACGGCATCGGACGGGACGGAGCGGGCAAGAAAACCTTGCAAGGTTCCAGCCTCGATGCCGGCTTCACGGAGCTGGCGAGCAGCGCGCGATGTTGGCGCGAAACCCTGCACTTCGTAGCCATGCGCTTCGACGGCAGAGCGCACGGACGCCAGCACGGAAGTTTTTCCTGAGCCTGCCCACCCTTGAATACCCTGAATCCGGTCGGGAGAATTGAGCACGTCTTCGATGACACTCTTCTGCGCACGATTGAACTCCGGATGCTTGTCGGCGACTACGATTGCTTCGGCGCGGGTCGCCACCGGCTGAAGCTGGTGCTGGCCTTCGCGCACGCGGCGAAGAATTTCCTGTTCGGCTTCAATGGTCCGGGCCGTGGTGAACTGGCGGCCCGGCGCGTGGGGGCGCTCGACGGTCTGGAACTCTCCCGAGCCCAGGCGGGCTGCGAGATTGCCGCGGACCTGGCCGTAAGTAATCTCTCCCATGCCGCGCCGGAGGGCATCGCGGACAATGGCCCGCTCGTCTACGACGGCTTCGCGCTCGAAGTTCTTGTCGCGGGAAAAGGTCACGGATTCCCGGACCCGTTGTTGCGGGTTGATCTCCTGGGCGGGATGCTGGGCGCGCTCCCGCGCCGCGCGGACGACGGCATCGGCCTGGTGGCCGTATTCGGCGGCGAGCTTGCGATGAGCATTCATCACCTCGCCGAGCGAGTGAATCTCCTTACGGTCGCGTGTTGAGTGCGCGGCAATCTCCGCGGCCTCTTTTCCATTGCGGCCGGTGCGCTCCAGGTATTCGCGTATCTGCTGACTGCGCGGACTGGAGGCATCAAGGTACTCCTGCGTGTAGCCCTTGATCTCCGGGGCGCCGCTGCGTCCGGCCGTGATTTCATAACCAAGCTGGCGGAGCCGATAGGTCAGCTCCGATTGATAGATGGCCGTGGCGAACTGCTGCGAGGCGAAGAGGCTTTGCGGCTGTAGGGCGCGGTACTCGCCGATCTCGCGCTCGGTGATGTTGAAGATGACGGTATGGGTATGGAGCTGCGGCGCGGCATAGCCGTCCACGGGTCGGGCCGTATCGTGCTCAAACTTGGCTGCAACGAACTTCGCCGTGGACTCCGCCGGATGGTTTCCACCAATGCGGGCCATCGTGTAAAACTCCAGACGCTCAAGGGCCACGCCAACACTGGTACGATGCGCCTCGCGCACCCGCTCGTCACCCCCCACCAGCGCGGTCAGCGACACCGACTTGGGAGCTGAGAACGTCGCATCCCAACCGGCGCGATGTTCCATCGTTTTTACCGTTTTTCCGTCCCCGTCCGTGTACTCGTAGGCCGCGCGCTGCTTCACAAGCTGTTCGCGGGTCTGCGGATGCTGGCCCTGGCTGAGCCGGGCGAAATCCTCGGCGGCCACTGCGCCCGCCAACCCGAGTGTCTGCGCCAACCGCCCCTGCCACACGCCGGCGATCTCACCGCGCTGCGACCAGTAATTCTGCTCCGTGGCAGTGAACTCTTTGTGATGGTAGTTCTGCGCCTGGGTCGCGGAAAGCGGTTTGGAGATGGTCAGCATATAGAGGTTCACACCTCGCCGTGGCCGAACTCAAGAGTGGCTTGCTCCGCGGTGTGTTCGCCGGCAACGAGCTTGTGTTCTCCGGTCGCGGCACCGTCGGTGATAGGTGGCGGGACGGGGAGAAAATCGTCCATTTTGCGCTCTACAAAGCCCGGATGAACCTTCGGCAGGTCGCTGTATGGAAACGCAAAGCGTGTGACATGGTTGTTGAATTTGAGAAATGCATGAAGCTGGTCGAGGCCGGAGATTTCGGACGGCAAAACCAGCGGTTCCGTCTGCCGGTCGAGCGCGAAATTCTTCCCGGCGCGCTGGCCTTCATAGTGCGTTTCGCGGAGCTTTTCGATCTCGACCTCACCAATCGCTTCACTCACCCAGCGGGCGGCTCGCGGCTCGCTCGTCTTCAGGAAAATCTTGGTCGCGGGCTGTGATAGCATCGCCTCGGCGTCCTCACCATAGCGCGCCTCAAGCTGGCTGCGGCCCTGAAATCCCAGAATTACTGGATTATTCGCTTTTCTGTTCTCTGTGATCGCGGTATGCAACTGCGGGAGCCGCTGAAGGCTTGCCAACTCGTCGATCACGAACCACGCGGGCCGCTGGCCGGGATGCGGCTCGGTCAACAGACGCAACACCAGGATGTCGAGCCACAAGCTGATGAGCGGACGCAGAGCCTCGCGGAGGGCAGGCCGCGAGGTAATGAAGATCCAGCCCTGGCGTTTCTCGGCCCATTCGGTCGCGGTCCAGATGGCGTTGCCTTCGGCCTCCGTGGGTAACAGCCGGAAGCTGTCGGCAACCATATTTAAGGAGCCGAGCACGCCCGTGCGCTGCTGGGGAGCTTTCGGGTCAATCAGCGCCGCCAACTCGGTATCTTTCACCCGGCGGTCGATCTCTTCCGGGTGCGACATCCAGTGAACCAGGTCGGTCGGCGTGGGCAGATATGAGAGCAGATGAGCGAAGATTTTCTGGGGACTTTCGACAAAAAACTTCAGCGTGTTGCCGCTGGGTTGGAAGAGTGAGACTGCCAGCGCCTTGGCTTCAGCTTTGCGTTGCAGCTCCGCCGATGGACTCCAGTATGGACAGCGTGAGTCCAGAGGATTCAGGAGAACATCACCGCGATCGGGCGAATAAAACTGGCGGACAAACTCGCAAGCCGGGTCATAGACGATGGCGCTGTGACCACGCTCGGAGACCTGACAGAGCACCTTTCGGATGAGCGTGGATTTTCCGGCTCCGGTGTCTCCAACCACGAGAAAGTGTGTGTTTTCTGCTTCGCGTGGGATGCGCAGCAAGGTTTTTTGACCGTCCACTTCAAAGCCGATGCCATCCCCGGCTAGCTGCTTCGTGAACTCCTTTGGCTTAACCAGAATCGGACCCTTCAGCCGCCGTCCATAGCGAAGTTGCTTGCGCCGAGCAATGTCTTTCCGCAGCGAGAATGGGAGCTGGGCGAGCAAAGCAAACAGACCGAAGAGGGCGGGCGTGCTGAAGTAGCTCGTCAGTTCGTCGCCGCCATAAATCCAGCGCCGAAGAAAAAGCCGCAGGCCGCTGTTCTGATAGGCATGCGGAGCCTCACGGAAGAGTCCCGTGTACCCCGCGTTCTTGGCCGCGTTTGACAGTTGCAGGGGCAACGGCCGCTGGCTGGGTTCGGGCGTCTCACCGGCCTGCACATCGGAATCGAGCGCCAAGCGTGGCTGGAGGCCGGAGCCAGTGATGTAGAGCAATTGGTACTGGCTCCTGGGCTGTCGCCAGCCGGATGTCCAAGTGCGAATTGAATACGGGAGATAGTACCGCTGGAGCGGCGACAGGCCGAATTCAAAGCGGAGATAGCAGAAAAGGCCGCAGAGGACGAATGCGATGAAGATGGCTCCGTAGGTGTAATAGAAGCCGCGTGGCGGCCAAATCCATGACTCTTTCCGGCCCCATGTTTGTGTGGCAGGCATGGCTCAAACCTCATTTCCTTGCCGGCGGCGTGACAGCATCTCTTCCGCGGCCTTGATCTTGGCGGATTGAACGGATTTGACGATGCCCTGGAACTGCTCGGCGGTGATCTTCTCACCGCGCGCCAGCGGCGCAAGCACGTTCATTAGGAGGAGCTGTAGGCCAACTACTTCGCATATCAAATCGAAGTCCCGGTTGTTTTCTTCAATCTCGCGCAGCAACACTTCACGCGCCCATTCGCCCAGAAGTTGGCCCTTTTCTGCGGCAATCTTCGAAAACTCCTCGTACTCTGAAACGGTGAATTTCCCGCCCACGGTCATTGTGCGCACGATGGAGCGTGAGCGACGTGCCGGGCTATCGACCGTGACTTGAGTGAGCGCCATTTTCAACATCGAATGCCGTGTAAATCGTTCAGCGCCAGCGAGCGCCGGTGAGCGCCAACTGGCACCACGAATTTGGTAACTCCCACAAATTCAGCGCAGCGCCAAATAGCGCCGAACGGCGCTAGGCAGCGCCCTCTCAGGGGTGGAGTGTCGAAATTCACCCGGTGCGCAGCACCGCACGGGATATTAGCGCCGGAACGATTAGCTGCGTGAGCGCGAATCATGGCCGGCCTCCACAGGCTTCGCTCGGTTCGCAGTGCCATTCGCAGGCCCCGCTGCAGCGCCGTTCTGGGGCACGCGACGGATACGAAGGCTCTCCGGTGCGCGGGAAGCTTCCGGGGTTCGCAGGTAATCCTGAAACTCGCGGTCCTTGGCGAAAACGTAGGTGAGCGCCTTATCCACGACCTCATCGGCGGAAGCATGGAGGAATGCTGCGTACTGGTCGATCAACGCAGCGGTCGATTCATCGAGCCTGATACTGGCGGTGACATGACGGGTTTGAACGATCTCAAGCAACGGCATAGGGTGCGTCCTTTCCGATGGAATTGTGCTGAAGATTTGGGGCAGAATCGGCACTGTAAGCAATCTCGAATTTGAACTGCTGTGAGCGGCGGTCGTAGTCGTCGAGGCGGAGTACTTCGCGGACGACGCGACGCCCTGGTTCACGCTCGACATGGACTACGTAATCGACCGCCTCTCCGATCTCGGCTTCGATGTCTTCAAATGTGGCCTGCGCATGGCTGCGGAGCACGAGATTCGCAAAGCGGCGAAGCGCCGTTGCGGCCGAGTTCGCATGGATGGTAGCGAGAGATCCGGTGTGGCCGGTGTTGAGCGAATCGAGCAACGTCCGCGCTTCAATGCCGCGCACTTCGCCCAGGATGATCCGGTCGGGACGCCAGCGCAGCGCGGACTTCAATAGATCGTCGAAGGAGATGCTGGCCTTGAACGTATCGGTTTGGCATTCGACGGAGAGCAGATTCGGCTTCTGCAGATGCAGCTCCGAAGTATCCTCGATTACCACGATGCGTTGCTCTTCGGGGATTGCGGCTGCCAGGGCGCGCAGCACAGTGGTCTTGCCGGTGGAAGTTCCGCCGCTTATGAGCAGCGTGCGCCCCTCGCGAATCTCCCCGGCAAGGAACTCCGCAAGCGGGCGCGTTAGCGTGCCGCGAGCGATGAGGTCATCGACGGTGTAATGGCGGCTGGGAAACTTGCGGATCGTGAGCGCCGGGGCCGGGCGAACGACCGGCGGAATGACCGCCGCCAGGCGGCTTCCGTCCGGGAGCTGCGCGTGAAGCACTGGATTGTCTTCGTCCAGGCGCTTGCCAAGCTGATTGGCGATGACTTCGAGGCCCATACGCAGTTTGCCGGCGTCGAAAGAAACGGATGCTTCACGGCGGATAATCCCATCGCGTTCGTACCACCACGAAGCATCGGGATTGCCCATGATCTCGCTGATGCTCTCATCGAGCAGCATCTGCTCGATGGGCCGGAGAAACGGGAGGATCAAGTCAAAGCTCATAGTGGCGTTTCCAGCAATGGAACCCCGGCGTTTAGCCGGGCTTCCGCGGGTGACAAGGACGGGCCTTAAGCGGCCTCGTCCTCCGTGTTCGGTTCATCGTCTGCCTGCTCTTCCGGGCTGGCCTTTTCTGCACGGTCGAGCTTCAGGATCGAAGCCACGCGCACTTCCCATACGCGCTCTTTCTGGCCGGTCTTCTTGTCTGTTCTCTCACGGCTCCTCAGCTCGCCTTCGACGGACAGATGCGCGCCCTTCTTCAGGGTCTTCGCGTACTCGGCCAGCTTGCCCCAGACGATGCAGCGGTGCCATTCGGTATGGTCGATGTACTTGCCGGTCGTCTTGTCCTTGTACGAGCTTTTGGTGGCAAGCGAGAGGGCGGTAAAGTTCGCGTTGTTGGTTGTAACGGCGGTGGCGTCCTTGCCGAGAAATCCGATGAGCGTAATGCGGTTCTGATACATGGTGAAATCTCCGATGTTGAATTCCCGGATTGACCGGGTCACCCATTTGCGAAGCCTGAGCGAGAGGCCCGGCTCCCAAGTGCCGAGACGCGCTTTTTGGAGCAGGGGCCCAAACTCGTTTTGGGAGAGGAGTCCGGAAAGCAGAGCGGCGACGTGCCGCCGGGCGCCGGAATAGGCCCGAAGCGTGTGACCGGACAAGCAAGGGAGAGACACGGAAGACAAGCGATTCATGGATCGCATAGCTGGAGGCTTCCCCGGACTGCCAGCCGCGCTATACGCAACGCGGAATCGCCCTCTTGCCACCCGTACAGGGGACGGCCGGAGATTGCGGCCACGCGCGCCGAATCGATGCATATTGGGACAGCGGATCGTGCGAAGATCCCGAGAGCGTACTGGCCGCGAATGAGAGCCGCGTTGGGACATGAAGACCGCCTCAGAATTGGGAGTGGTTTCGTCTACTCGAACGCCTGGTCAGCCCGAAAGCGGACGATGGTCAATCCCAGAGGATTGACGGCCAGTTCGTTGTTCTTCACGTTCTCCCGGAAGACATAGGTGACGCTGGCTGTCCATTGCTCCCGCTTGAGTTCGCTATGGTCCGATGGGTTTGTGAACACTTTTTCAAACTCGATGCGCGCCGAATAGGGCGACTGGCGAAGGTCGTCGAGTATGACGTTTTTCACTTCCACATCGACAAAAGGAAGCGAGCTGTCTTTGGTGTAATTGACGATGGTATTGTCTTTGCGCTCCTGGTCGATCATCGCGCGCTGGACATCGCTATTGAGGAAATACAGCGAATTCGTCTGGTCGCGCTCGATCGTGAAGCGATTGCGGCTGAAATAGAGCTCTGCCCATCGCGTCAGGTAATACTTGTTCTCGGCCTCCTGAGGCCGGTATTGAAAGTTGCGATAGTCGATCGCTTCGGCCCGGCCCACGTCGTTGATGCGCACGATGAGCGGATGTGCGTTGGCAAGGGCCATCTGGCTGCGAAAGACAAGGCCGGCAAGTGCCAGGCAGACCACAGCAAGCACGAGAATCGTGACCTTCAGGTAGGTGTTCATCACCAGTGGATCGCCGTATTGTTCCAGATACCGTTCCGCCGCGCGCGTAATGTCGGGGGAAGCCCTTTGAGTGGTATTCATGAGATGAACGCCTCCTATCTATACCGCCCTGATAATCGCGGCTGCAATCATGCCGCCCATGCCGCCGCCATGCCCGCCGGCCGATCCTGAAAAGATGCTCATGGTCATGGCCGGAATCTTGAAGAGGATGTAGATGTTGGTGAGAACTAGGAGAATGAGCAACGGAAGCTCCTGCACCATGTTGCCTGGATCGGAGAAGTTGACCACCTCCGTGTAATACTGCGCCAGGAGATGTGCCAGAATGCTCAGCACGGCTGCGGCAAGCACTTTATAGAAGCAGAATCCGATGAACGCCTTGAGCCATCCCCAGAACAGGAACTCCAGCTTGTCGAAGACGAGAAAGGGGATGAATACGGGACCGAGAAGACCGATGACTGCACTGGCGATGGCCCCGTACGCGATGATGGCGCTGACTGAAGCGGAAAACGTAGCAATCAAAACCTGAATGATCACATACACGATAGCGTAATAGGGATTCATCAGCGCCTTCATTGTTCCTGGACCTTCGGTGGATTGGGCCTGGCTAAGCGTGTTCTGGATGCTCGTCATGCTGTCAGTGCCGATGACGTTGACAAGATACTGGGCCCCGCTGTTGATAAAGCCACGGAAAGACTGGCCGACGCCGGGGATACTGGTGTCGTAAAACTTGACCAGCGTGTAGGCAAAGGTAATCAGCATGAAAAAGCTTAGGAACTTTCCCACGTGGAATCCCGCGCCGTGATGCGTCGACGCCAATGCCTCCTGCACGCCAAACCAGACCAGCATGATGGTGGCGAGCGCGACGCAGATACGAAGGCCCATTGCGTCGATTGCGGGGGATGCGGTGCTGGTCAGAGCATCGCATCCTTGCGTAATCCAATTCAGAACTCCCATAATCCACCTCGCGCTGGCAATTCCACGATCAATAGGTCAGGGCTTGCGCGCCGCCGTTGTAGGCTGGCGCGACATGCGTCTGGTAGGTACTCGTAAAGTTCGCCGTGTCCTGGAATCCTGCCTTCAATGTGTCCTGCTGCTGTTTTTGCGCGACGATCTGCTGCAGGGTGCTCGCTTGGCTGATCTGGTTGGCTTCCTGCTGCTCCTGAATAAGCAGTACGAGCGCCTGATTGATGCGCTGAAGGGTCGCCATCTCCGTATGCTGCGCCGGGTCCATCGATTGCGAGGCGCTGATGAGCGCGTTAATGTCCGCCTGGCGCTGCTGGGAGTTGGCGCGGATCGTGCCCAACGTCTGCATGTTGCTGGTCGTGACTGAATCGTTCAGGTCGGCGGTTGCGCCCTGGGCTGCAATCTGCTGCTGCGCCGATGCGCTGAGGTTGCCGTAGCCACTGATCTGGCCGGTACGTGGGATGGAGGCTTGCTGATAACCAAGGCTCGCGCCTGCGCCGGTATTGACGGAATTTGTCCACTGCCGGGAATTGCCATACGTGTTTGCCGCCTGGTTCAGCATCATCCAGTAGGTCGAAGGCGAGAGAAACGGCTGGTAGAGACTCTGTGGCGCCATCGTCATCTGGTGAGCAAGGTTGTAGGTGGCAATCGCGTTGTCGGCGAGCTTGACGGAGTTGGTAAAGACATTCTGGCCCTGCTCAATCTGCTCGATGGCATGGGCCGACTGAGTTGGGTCGTAGACGATGCCTGACCCGAACTGCGCCCGTGCAGCAGTAACAAGCGAGAACATCGCGGCGAGGATGAGGGCAATGTTTTTCATGGGAGACTCCAGATTGGGGTATCAGTGCTTGTTGCCTTTCTCGATCTTGTTGGCGTCCTGCTCGCCCATTCGGCAGACCTGGGCGGACGTATCCGAGCGAAGGCAATCCTGGAATCCCTTGCAGACGGCTTGAGAATCCGCGGGGCCGCACGCGACGTGCTTCTTGCAGCCGGACAGGACAATGAGCGCGGAGAGCAACAGAATGATTACGGCGATTGGGCGCATGACGGCTCCTTAATAGGTTTGGGGGATGGCGTGATTCTCATACGCGGGCAGCAACATATCCTGCGTGAAGTAGACCTTGACGCGGTGGCCTTCGCGGATGGTGATGGTCGGCGGGATCTGCATGAAGCGGTCGAGGATGGTGGTGGCCGACTGCGACACGCCGGAGGCCGCACCCGCTGTAAACGCTTGAGACCCGCTGGTAGTGATGGTGCCGCCGCCTTCCTCGATCTCACCGGCGCCGGCAATGACGCCTAGGGCAATCGAGGTTCCGAAGACTTCCAGATAGTGATTGTTGACCTTATCCTTCAGACCCTCTTCGCCGATTTGGTCGAGACCGTGGAACTGGTCGAGGTCGACCGAATAGCCGTCCGGCATAATCAGCCGGTGAAAAACAACCGCCATCCGGCGCTGCTGTCCAAGACCCGACGCCCCGATCCTCTTGGCTTCGCCAAGTACGATTGTCCCCTCCGGGATGAGGACATGCTGGCGATCGTGCGAATACACGGGATTCGATACCAGCACCTTGACAGGACCGGCGGCATCGCCGTCGAGACGGTTCATGAGAACTGTGTCGAGCGTTGTACCCTCATAGATCACATAGGGCTGTCCCGAAGCAACGTCGATATTGACCTCTGGCCTGCGCTCTACTGCGACCTGCCCGGCTGGAGCAGCAGGCGGATCGCCTGGCGCGCGAGGTGCAACGAAACTGCTCGTCTCCTGGCTGGGAGAGCCTTGCGTAGCGGTCTGAGCCGCCTGCCGTTGCTGCGGTGGATCAGGCGCGCGCGCAAAGACAAGATTCGAGGCGAAGCGAGAATCGTAGGCCAGTTCGCGGTCTTTCGCGGCAAGCTGCTGCTCTTCTTGTTGCGCAGGAGAGAGTTGCTGCTGCCTCTGCGCGCACGGCTGGCCGGGAACGCAAGGGACAGGCTGGCCCGTTGGGCTGTATGCCTGAGCCACGGCCTGTTGCGCAGGTGTCGCATTGGCAAGTGAAGGGTCCGCCGGGTTCGCCGGCTGCTGCGCAGCGTTCTCTTGCGCTGCGGCAACCTGGTTCTTGAGGTCCTGTACGTTATTGTCCGTTGAGTCCTGAATAGTGGGCTGGGGCGGCTGATTTGGCGTCCCGCTCTTTTGCGCGGGCGTCTTCTTGCCGGTGCCGCTGAATATCGCCGCAACAATCACCAGCAATGCCGCACCCAGGTAAAGCATTGGCTTCAAGTTCTTCTGAAGTACACCCTTCGGCTCAATGGCCCGCTTGGTCAGTTCCGGCTCCGCGGTGATGCCTTGATTCTCGTCTGCCATCGTAGTTATCCCTTCCGCGTAAATTCCAGCCGCTTTTTGCCCAGTTCGACGTAGCCCGAGTCCATCACCTTCGGGATGATGTAAGTCCCGTTATTCAACTCGTAGGTAATGAGGTTGGGTTTGCCGTCGCGCATTTCGTACACACTGAACTTTTCCGTTGCGTTGCTCTTGATATAGGTGAATTTGTCGTCGTGGTAGATCGCGGTAATATCGAACGGCTCCTCATCGGCGTGGAAGTTGTAATCGAATTTGAGTGAGAGCGGATAGGCGCTCTTGTACTCGTCAACGGCCTGGGTGATGTGCGACTGCACAACTGCGAGGGCCTGCTGCGACTGCTCCAGCTGCGCAGCCGGGACAAACTGGGGCGGTCCGCTGGCCGCGACGATAGAGGAACGGTCTGCCGGCTCGACGATCACCTTGAGGTCGGGCGCATTCGTGGAGCCTGATTCATCCTGCAAGGTGAACGAGTAGATGTTGCCTTTGTCAGTGATGAGGTTCAGGTTGGAGCTGATGCCGGCCTTGGCCGGATGCACAAAGCAGAAGTTGCCGACCACATCGACGATCCAGAAATCCTTGTCGCCGGTGGCCGCCTCCATGATCTTCTCGGTGGCCGGAAGTTCAATCAGCGTGGTGTATTTGAGCTTCGCGTGGATGGCGATGATGTCCTGCGAGTGGTATTGAACAGTGCGCGCCGAAGCGTCCTGTGCAACGGCGGCAACGGAGGGGAGAGCCAGCGCGATCCCGGCGATGAAGATAAGTGGGCATTTCATACAGCGACTCCTTTGGGGGTGGGAGATACTTGGCGGGTCAGAGTACGGGGCCGGAACGGAAAATCCTCGGCTAGACGGCGCAGCCCTTCGGCGATGCCGAATCGCTCGAAGTAATCGCGCTTTTTCAGGTTGTCGCGGGCATTGTTGGTCGCCATCCAGTGCGTGACTGAATCGACGTTCAAATGAACCTTCTTGCTGGATTGCGCCTTACGAACGAGCATCTGTCCGGGCGGGACAAGCCCGGCAATCAGATCCAGTTCTGTGTCATTCAAATGGAAGGCTTCCCGGTAAACGTCCCGGTCCATCTCCGGGTTGGCAAGGAATATCTTGGTCGGGCAACTCTCGGAGACGATTTGTAACATGCCCGATTCCTGAAGTTCCTTGATGGACTGCGTGGCGAGAATCATGGCGGCGTTCAATTTGCGCCAAGTTTTTTGGGCTTGGACCACGTAGTTGCGGATGGTCTCATTCTTAATGAAGAGCCATGCCTCATCGAGCAGGAACACCTTGAAGGTGGCGAGTCTTTTTGGATCGGCGATCTCGTTGCTGGCCCGATGGAGAACGTAAAAGAGCAGCGGCTCCAGCACTTCCGGCGAATCTCCCCAGCCCGCGAAATTGAAGGTCTGGAAGCGGCTGAAGGTGAGGGTGTCCTCAGGGTTGTCGAAGAGGAATCCATACTGACCCGCGCGCGTCCATCGGTGCAGCCTGTCTTTCAGTTCGCCGATGATGTTGACGAAGTTTGAGATAGTCCGCTGTCCGGCTTCCAGCATGTAGATCCGCTCGATCGCATCCCACAACCGGCGTTCTTCTTTGAAGTCGAGCCTGTACCGCTGCTCGTTGCCCTCGATCAGCACCCGGAAGAAACTGAAGAGAAATTGCTGGTTCTCTTTGGTCGGTGGAAGAGAAAAGGGGCTGATGGTGAAATCCCGTGCCTCCTGGCCGACGTTCAAGTAGCTGCCGCCGAAGATAGTGGTGAGCGATTCAAAGCTGCCGCCGATGTCGAAGATGAAGGTCAGAGGCGCGTATTTCTGCGCGCTTTGGAGGACGGCGTTAGCCAGGTAACTTTTGCCAGAGCCTGTCATCCCGAGGATCAGGGTATGTGCCACCTCGCCGTTGTGAAGATTGAGAAAGTATGGTGTGGCATTATCGGTTTCGAGCACCGCCAGATATTCGGCGCCTAGATGCGCGTTGACCTTCTCGCCCGGCAGAATCGTGAATAGAAACGAGAGGTCGGCGAAGTTTGTGTTCAGCAGATACATTTTGCGGAGATTGAAGGCATAGCCGCCCGGCACGGTGGCGAAATAGGCGTTGAGCTGGTTATAGGTTTCGACGAACAAACTACCGTCCGCATTGGTAAAGACGCCGGCGAACTCACCTACGAGATGTTCGAGGGTCTGCCGGTCTTTGCCGTAAACGACAATGGTCAGCGAGAACTCGCCTAATGACTGTCCATCGCCTAGCATCCGCAGACAGTCGCCCAGATTCTCAATGTCCGCCTGCTTCGATTCATCCACGAGCACATCGCGCGGGTTCGTCTGAGCAGGGTCGTTGCCGAGTTGCGACACAAAACCCGTCTTTGACACGTTGAAGTGCTTGCGGCGTTTGTTGACTTCCTTGCGCGCCTTCTCCGCGGAGACCGGCTCCCATTCCGTGACGGTGCAGAAGTTCGCTGGGATCTTGAGAAGTGCATCAAGCACCAATGGTCGTGTCTCGCCGATTGCCTCTTTCATGGTCAGTACGCGGATGAAGTGATCGCCCACGCGCAGATGATCGCGCTCGGCCTCGATGTCCGAGTTCACTACCTGATAATCGAGAAACTGCGTGTTCTTCGGCCTGCCTGCAATGCGCCAGGCGTCGTAATTGAGCAGCCGACGGAAGAGACGGAATTGACCCCGCTGGTTCAGAATCTCGATCTGTACAAAATCGCTGAGCTGGCGTGCGAATGACTGAACATGCTGTTCCAACCGCGCAAGGTCGCGCTCGACCTGCGACCGCAACAGCGTCTTCATGCTGTTGCTCGTGAACTGCGTCCTCAGTTCGTTCATGGCGCCGGCCGGATCGCGGAAGAGTTGCTTCAGCGCCGCTCCGACGCCGGCCTTTGATCGTGAGCCCTCAAGCAAAATGCAGTAGTAAATCTCGATCTGGAACAGACTCTCTGCCTTTGCAGCGAAAAACTCGCGCCGCTGATCGACTGCGGTTTGCACTACCGGATCGCCATAGTGCGCAAAAGGAATCTCTGGCCTGTTCTTCTTGAAGAGGTATTGGTAGATGTGGAAGCCGGGACCGAACGATCTGAGCGCAGCTTCAAGCCGCTTAACGGCGTATTCTTGACTTCCATGGTCGAGGCTTTCGTAGTCCACCCCGGCGACACTCAGGACCATGCCCAGGTCGCCGCTCTTGGTCAGAAAGGCGGTGTCATTCCAGAAGCCGTACAGATTGATGTGGTCCGAGAGCGTGGCAGCTTCTTTCCAGGGCTTGATGACCTTATCGAGGCGTAGCATCAGACCACCTCCACGCGAAGGGTGCCCTGTTTCGCCGCGTCATAGCGGGGCTTGTATTTCTCTGACTTTGCCAGGATACGCAGAAAAGCAGGATCGGCATTCGTGACCCAGCTTCCGAACGCGAATCCGCCGATGAACACTGCAATCCCGGCAAGCAGGCTGTTAAATAGATTGAATGCACCAACGGCCCCGACACAGACGAAATAAAACAGCGTGCGTTCGACACCCAGGTACGTGAGGGGCTTGTGCAGGCTCTTGTAAACCCGGTTCCTGCGCCGGTTATCGGTGTGTGTCTGCATCGAAAGCCCCTCACACTTAGTGAAGTAGAATGGTCATGATTGTGATAGGGAATGCGGCACACGATCAAATGCCCCACAGCCAGTTGAGGACGTTGACGGCAAGCACGGCGATGCCGGTTCCGGCAGCTACGCCTGCTAATGTCTTCTTCGCCCCTGGTTCACCGTGAGCGAACTGATAGCCGCCGATCACGATGGCGATCAGGCTGGCGACCTTCGCAATAGTTCCGGTAAAGAGGTTTTGGAGAGCGGTGAATCCCGTGTCGAACGGCGTGCCGCCCGACTGGGCGAACGCGACCGCGGGGACGATGACAATCAGGGCTAGAAGAGTGACGGTTGGGCGCATCCATGGCGTGCGTGAACAGAATGGGCGCGGGATAAGGATTTGGATTCGGGGAAATCGAATCAATGGGCACCTCCGGGAGCAGCCAAATAACTGCTGCTTTGGCGCAAAACTAGCCGCGCTTAGCCGGCAACGTCCAATGAATTCCAGGGGGGGCGTTATGCAATTAGGGAATAACGGCAGGGCGGGTAGACGCGAAAGTGCCTATATTTCGTAGCTGCGGATGGTTTCGGGGGTCCCGACTCCGCCTTCATATAAGGATGCCTTTACGGAGGGTTGATGGCAGAGACGACACGAGAAACTGGTTCCATCTGTCAATTCAATCTGCACGTTGGTCCCGTCTCCAGTGTCCTTGTAAATGCGGAGGGTTTGGATCGTCTTGCCCGACAACTCAGGACATTCGACGTATTCGTCCTGCATAGACCACTACCTCTCAGCCTCTTAGAATTGCACACTCAAGCGCCAAGCTTTCTGGGAAAATCTGTGGCGTTTTTCCACATTCTGACAAGCTTTTGCCAATGAGAGCAGGCAGGGCTGCCGAACTACATCAGCTCTCGTTTGACACAATATCACACGCATCGTGTGTAGACTCATAGTGGTCAAGACTCAAGTATGAGAGTGTGGCAACACGCTCCGTTAAGTCCCGATTCGGCTTCACATTGCGGAAGCTCCGTGATGAACGCGGCTACTCGCAGGAAGAGTTGGCAGAAAGGGCGGGGCTGCATCGCAATTACGTTGGCGGGGTAGAGCGCGGAGAGCGGAATGTGGCTTTGGAGAACATTGTGAAGTTGGCGAAGGCGCTTTCGGTCTCCCCAAAGGACCTTTTTGCGGATCTCTCCTGAAATGTTGTCGATGGAATTGTGGGATTCCTCATTCGCTGTATAGTCTCTTAATCTCTGCCAGGAACCCGTTTCCGATTCGTTGGTGACGATAGGCATCGATTTGCAGCCAGGTTGCTGCCCTTGCACAGCAGAGGTCTCGCGAAGGATTGCGAGGGTGCTGGCGAGGGTGCTGAAGCAATTTCTACCCGTGTTTTCCACCGCTTTTGAGTGCTTTTGATGGCCATCAATGCTCATGTTTTCAATGAGTTATGTTCAAAAGCACTTCTGTCACGGCAGAGGTCGCGGGTTCGAGCCCCGTCGTCCCCGCCATAAACCAATTAGAACCCACGGTTTATGAGCGTGAGCTCTTCTTTCATGTACCCTCCGAGGGTGCTGAAGGGTGCTGAAGCAACTTTCCCTCAATCAGGCCCCGAAAAACGAGTTCCTGGGCGAGCCGTTTCTCTTCGCCCACGGTCTGTTGATAAATGTCCTGGGTGATGCGACTGTTGGCGTGACGCAACATTTCCTGGGCTGTCTTGATATCAACCCCTTTCTGTCTGAGCATGGTCGCAAGCCCATGCCGGAACGAATGCCAGCCGATCCGCTTCTTGACCCCAATCCGCACCAGCGCCGGCCGGATATGGCGTTTCAAGATCATGTCGGGCGAAATGGGCTGCAATCCGTTCTTTGCGATCGAAGGGAAGAGATAGTGGTCATCGTTCCGGTAAAGCGTGGTGGATCTCCACTCCTTTAATTCATCAACAACCACTGAGTGAAGCGGCACTGGTTTGTGCGACGCTTCCGTCTTGGTGTCCCCTTCAACGTTTCGCCAGACCGAATGTGTGACGTTCGCTTGTCTCCCGTCGAAGTCGATATCGCGCCAACGAAGCGCGATGAGTTCCCCGCGCCTGAGACCTGTGCTCCCAACCAGCAGGACCATGACACGTACGCGTTGTGGAAGCACCAAGATAAGCGCCTTGAACTCGTCGCCAGTCAGAATGTCCGGAGTGCGCACCGTTTAGCTGACGTCCGAACCGGGGTAATGGGGTTCTTCGCAGCCCACTCATAGCGAATGGCGTGCGAGAACACGGTGGAAAACAGGTTACGTATTTTGGTTTTCGTGCCAGGGCTTGCCGCCTGGCCGTCGACCCTCTTTAAGCTGCGGAGCCAACTCTCGACATCGACACTCTTAATCGCCGACAGCGTGTAGTGACCCCACTTCGCCAGGATGTGGAGGTCGAGGTAGTTGTTGTATCCCTCCACAGTGGAATAGGCCATGTGTGGAAGCTCTACGCTCTTGAAGTGTGCGACGAGCTGCCCCAGGTTGATCGGAGCAAATGATGCTCCGTGGTTCGCGTCGACCCTGAGTTGCACAACAGCCTTTTCCGCATCCATTCGCTTCGGGAATTCGACCAGCGTGCCTACAATCTTCTTCTTGTAGACACGGCGACCGCCCTTCTCTGCGTAGTAGCGAAACACCCATGCATCGGGCTGGCTCTTGCGCTTCAGCAAACTCAAGGAACCTCTTTGGTAGCGTTGCGCCTGCATTCGGATGATCTCCTTTGCACGCGCACTGATGGCTGCGGTCGAGTTTAGCCGGTCAGGTTCGAGATTGAAAGGGACCGGCTTCACGCGAGCTCCGGAGCGTTGGTCTTGGCGACCAGCCACGCAGCCAGCTCACTCTCCATGAAGCGCCAGAACTTACGCTTGCCCTCTCCGAGGGGGTGGGCCGGCAGATATCCTTGCCGCGCCCACCGGGTAATAGTCTTCACATCGAGGCCGAGATACGCCGCGGCCTCACTGGGTGTAAGCGGCCTCGACGACAAAGTTGCGAGTGATGACGGGTCTGTCACTTCGATCTCGCCTCCCGCTCCTCGAGCCATGTTTCCATTGCGCATACGCCCGAGGATTCATCGAATCGACTGCCATAAACCTTGATCGTGTAATTGATGTTCGAGTGCCAAAGAATCTTCGAGAGAGTGAGGTAGTCCTTTGGGTGCTCTTTGAGCCATGCGAAGGCCGCGATGTCACGAAAAAGATGCGGGTTGACACTCCGGCCACCGTGCCGCCAAGTGATGCCTGTAATGAGGTTGTACACCTGGCCCGGCTTCATTGGCGCCCCGTTCTTAGTTACAAACAGTGCCCCAGGATCACCGTTTTTCAATAGTAGAGGTCGAAACTCTCTCAGGTATTCCTCGAGAGGCGTGATTAACTGGCGCGGAACGAATGCGTGAATCTCCCGACCGGTCTTTGTCTCTTTGGGGTTGAAGTGCATCTGCCAAAACGTTGCTTCAGGATTCCTTTGCTCTTCAGCCCGGACCCATGCTGGCAGGTCAATTGGAATGTGGGTGGGGATCTTTGCCTTGAAGATATTAGGCCTCGATCCACTGATGCGACATTCTCTTAAATTTCTCTGACGCCAAAGGAGCGTAAGCAAGCACCTAATCAGAAACTCCGCCGTCGCCAACTCGGCGCGATCAGCATCACAGTTCGCTGGCGTTGAAAGTCGGAGGGCGTGTATCTTGGCCGGAATGCCCTCTATAATTGAGTAGTCGAGATACTTCTGCGCTTTCCGCATTCTGCGCTCAGCTTCAGGTTCTATCGGAAGGGATTCCAACAAAGGCTTGAACCAGGACAGGTTCAGAGTCGCAAAGGACGGATGCTGGCGCATCGCAACATCGAGGCGCCCAAGATGGCTCTTTAGCGATTCTCCTTTTACATTCCGTTCATTGATGCACCACGACACGTAGTCGACAATCAGGCTCTTTTGTACGAGCATTGCGAGCGAATCAACCCCGAATAAGCCTCTGATGTTTGTTGCGAAGCCGAACAGTTGGCAGATCTGCTTCTGAATGTCAGTTGCTCAATCGACTCGCGGGATACAACCGCTGGCTGTGAAATTGCACCAACACTGTCTTTCTTAGTCGCAGCCTTTCGCGGTTTTGCAGCAGCTTTCGTTTTCTTCGGTGCCTCGACCTTCGCAGCAAGTTCAATTCCCTTGCGCGGTGTCGTGGTCGGCTTGGCCACTTCAGCTGCCTTCTCTGTCTTTGTTGAGCCCATGAGCGGCGTTGCAGTCGCCTTTGTCTTCTTCGCTGAATCTCCCATGGAAGTCTCCTATAATTGCCGGATTCACAGCCACATTGTGGCGCGCCATTTTAAGATTAAAAAACAGCTTTGTCATCAGCAAATTTGAAAGAGCAACAAAATCGGCAGGTTCCGCGAACGACACCGGGCATTTTGAGGGGTTGTCGATTTGAAAAGACGCAACTCCTACCCACGGGTTTCAAGCAGTAGGGTCACCAAGCATCTCGCCCGAGCATCTGAAGATTTCAGGTAAGCGACCCGCCACTGGGCACACCTACGGGCTATGCATCGATTCTCGCTGAAAAATGTCCCACCTTTACCTTCCACAGTCTGCAAAAGTGAATCGGCTCCAAGATTATCGCCTTGTGTCGATTCTCTTTTATTCCCAAAAGCAACGACGGCCTAGACAATGTGCCTAGGCCGTCGCGGCGAACTGTGGATATTGGAAGAAGTGCATCGCGCTGCCACGAGTGCCCGAGCATTTTCACTCATGCCCCCAAGCCGCGATTGCTGATAGCGTCACCGGTTAGACCGGCCTCCTTGGGCGACAGCGTAGTCGCTCCATCGGAAAAATGCCATCCCGCACATCGGGTCGAAGGATGCATCAAAACGTGAAGAGATGCGGTAGCGTCCCATGCGGTTGAATTCTCTACATAGAGGCCACCTTGGGGTCTGGGCGCGATGCCCTAAACCACAGCCACCTCACGGGTTGTAATGCTGGAAGAGACTCTCTGCATCTTTTTGATTGTCCCCCTTCCCCGTACGAAATCAATCTACCCCCGAATTCATGCGGCGTCAACGATTGCTTCTTCCGGGAGAAACCAATCATCTCACTCCACTAACCGAGAATCGGCGTATGCTGGTGGGCGTGAAGAGGCTTCTGCCATGAGTATGGGATGGTTTCTCATAGTGATTGTCGGCTGTCTCGTTTGGGCGTACCTCAGCGTCACCATGTATCGCCGGAATTCTAATGAATTTGACCGGAGGGCGCGGAAGGCTAAAAAGTTCCGTTCTCGTTTGTTACATCCGACATTCAAGTGCTGACTTTTCCGGGGCGAAAAACGACCCATCGTTCAGCACATTCCCCGCGTTTAGAGGACTCATTGGATCGTTTCTTCTTCGCCAAGACTGCTCCGATTTTTCCCGATTACGCGCACTTCCTTCCCGCGTAGCCCTGCGTACTTGATTGCCATGCCAAGCAGTATGTATTCGTCGTCTTGGTAGTCGGCAGCAAATGCGTCTTGATGAAGCATCACCAACTCCGAGGCATCGTCGCACATCCTCGCAAAGTCGGGAAGCTTCTTCCTGATAGTCGTGATCAGATTCGACTCCCGCTGCATACGCTCCTCGTCCGTCATAGATGTCATGATCGCACGAATCTGGCATGACAGGACAAAGGCAAGTGATGCGGATGCCTATCTCGAATACCTCTTCCAGTCCGGCGTTCCCGCAGTGCGTCCGGCATCTTTAAGCGCCAAGCATGGATCAAGGCTCGTCTATCAACTTGAGTGTTTTTGCGACTTCCACTCCGACCGAAACGAATGATGGAAATCCGCTACGGATAACTTGTATTGCAAAGTTTATTTCGTGACCTGAAATCCCCGCACTTTTAAGTGCCTCTTCAAGATCGCCAATCCCATCAAATTGGCGAACAGTTCCGCGCATCCCACTCGTGTCACCGCTAATCGCGCATGTAACAGTAATGGGCGAGAATCCCTGTTTTGACAGGAGAAGAAAGACCGTCATGGCAAGTAGTGTACTCCTAATCGACAATCCGCTTTTGAGTCTCCGCTTTATTCTGCACAGGCTAGAGTCGATCTGTAATCTAAGGAGCGCAAAGTTGTTTCAATTGAAGCCGCTACTCCTAGTCTTCAATTTCGGTTGTCTCTTCGATAATTCTCTCAAGCGAATCCGGGGTAATCTCCTCCACTGTTCGCTTGCTAATACGAATATAAGGACGCTTTGACTTCATCAGTTTGGAAACCAGCCATGTCACAAACAATCCCACGGATACATCGCTCCCAAAGGTCACGGCGAGTGAGAAAAGGGAAGCCGCATCGTGCGTAAGATGACGCTTCCGCATCTGCGTAGGCATTTGTTGAAGCCGAATCGCCGCACCACCCGGAGCGTCCTTCGTCATTCCGACTGAAATTGTATTTGTCTCAAATACCTCAAACGCAGAATCCATTGGAAGCTCAATCTCAATCACTGTCATTGGATGCCCATCCCTTTCTTAGCCGCTTCGGTTGCAACGTTCACGACAATTTTGGTCAGTACATCACCCACAGGCGGTCGAACCTTGCGGACAAAGTTCTTGAAGCGAGTAGCCGTAAGCTCTGTGCGCGGAGTGTCGGCTGAGCCTCCTGAAAGGGAAGCACTTGAATCATCGCTCCAACTTTCGTTTTGTGCAAGCGGATGTTTTGAGCATTCGAGCGACCTCGATGGGCTCCGTGTCAGCAGCGTGCGGTGCGTCCCTTTGCGGATCGCCAAGGGCATGAAAACGAGTCCGCGAAACCCCTACACCCGAAAATCGGCGTATGCTTGTGGGCATCGAGGGGTTTCTTCTATGCGTATGGGATGGTTTCTCATAGTGATCCTCGGCTGTCTCGTTTGGGCGTACCTCAGCGTCACCATGTATCGCCGGAATTCTAATGAATTTGACCGGAGGGCGCGGAAGGCTAAAAAGTTCCGTTCTCGTTTGTTACATCCGACATTCAAGGGCTGACCGCGACGAGGCGGGAAGCGACCTGTCACCAGTCATACCGGAGCCGCCGCAGAATCGTTGTAGAGTTCCCGCATTTCATGGCGCAGTTTTGGCGACTTGTCCGCGACGAGGCCGGTGACAAGTGCAGCGGAGGCAACCGATGATATATTCGCTTGCAGCCGGGAAAGGCAAAACGGAAATTCCGGTTAACCCATCACCTAAACACTTGGGCGAAAGTACATGCTAAGCATTATCATCCCAACTTTTAACGAAGAAAGATTCCTGCCCTATCTTTTGGAGTCCCTTAAAGAGCAGACATTCAATGATTTGGAAATCATAGTGGCTGATAACAATTCGACTGATGCCACACGGTCGATTGCTTTGAAATCCGGCGCAAGGGTGGTCAAGGGTGGATTGCCAGCTCGTGGCCGCAACAACGGCGCGAAAGTCGCCAAGGGTGAATGGCTGCTTTTTTTGGATGCCGACGTGATCCTGCCGCGAGATTTTCTGGAAAGAACCATGGCGGAAATACAAAAACACGATTTTTCCGTCGCCACATGTTTGATTGATCCTCTAAGCGACAGACGAATTGATAGATTCCTACACGGAGCAGTTAATTTATATTTTCGGACGACGAAAAAGCTTTCCCCCCATGCGCCCGGTTTCTGCATCTTCTGCAAGAAAGAAGTCCACGAATCAGTCGGTGGATTTGATGAAAAAATAAAGTTAGCCGAAGACCACGACTACGTGTTCAGACTAAGCAGGGTTTGTAAATTCGGCCTGCTCAGAGATATTCGCATCCCGGTATCCGTCCGAAGATTGGACAAAGATGGCCGTTTCACTATCTCCATAAAGTATGTAGCCTGTGAAGCTCATCGCTTTTTGTTAGGGCCAATATATTCAGATATTTTCAATTATAAATTCGGCAATCTTAGTCAGCTAGTATCGCGTCGTACAATTTTGCTGTCAAAGAGGAATTCCGGCACCCAAGCTCACCGACTCTCCCCCGCGCAAATCAAGCCTCGCACGTTTTCAGGCGAGCGACCGGATCAACACGCTCGACCTGCCGTCTGACTCCTGCTTGCCTGAAATCGCAAAGGCCATTGAGTCGGCAATGAAGGCCGGACAGACTGCCAGAGTCCGGCGCACCCGCGATACGAGTTCAGCTAGAACCTGCCCCAGTGAACAACCTCGTGAAGAGACCGCTTCTCCTTACGCGGCTGCTCTGCCGGGTGGCCGATAGGAATCATGCTGACCAGCTTGTATCCTTTCGGAGCGCCAATTTCACGACAGATTTCGTCGGCGTATTCCTTCTTGTCACCAGCAACCCAACACGCCCCTAGCCCATGCGCCTTGGCGGCTACCAAGATGTTTTGAGTGGCAGCAGAGCCGTCTTCAAGGTAGTACTTCGTATCCTTGCACAGAACGAGAATGCACAACGGGGCTTGAGCAATAAAATGCCCGTAATCGGTTTTCTTGGCAATTCTCTGTAGCTGGTTGGGGTCGGTCAGAACCACGAATTCCCACGGCTGCTCGTTGCGTGCGGTAGCGGCAAGACGACCGCAGTCGATTATGTCCTCGATGATCTCTCGCGTAACGCTTTGCTCGGTGTACGCACGAATGCATCGGCGGGTCTTGATTGCTTCGATTGCGTCCATGATTGCTTGTCCTTGAATTTATGGTAGGACTTGGAGGGACAGGCGGCAAGGCAACTTCTATGCGTTTACCTTCAGTGCGTTCTCTGATTCGATGTCCAAACCATATGAAATCTTCAGTAGCTTAAGCAAAAGTTCGGAGTGTTTCTTAAAGGATTATGCGCGATGGATCGAGCCGGGTGAACCGTCACATCCACCCGTTGATTTGCTCAGACTGTTCCCGGCAGAGGAAATGAAGGTCTGGACCTGTATACGCGGGTTCAAATCCCGCCCGGTGCTCCAACGTCTCTGGGCGCGAACGTCGTTTTACGAGAAACTTGCAATTGCGGTTGGGTATGCAGCAAAGCTAATTTCTGTGACAAGTACTTTTGCAAGCAATTTTCGCCACAAAGGATTGCAAAACGTTTTTGTTTTGCATTTTTACTATCAAAGGCTCTTATACAGATACAAGCATCTAAAGCATCAACAAGAAACCATTTGTTCATGACTTTCTTGTGAATGCCACACACATCGCAAATGAATTGACTGGAGTAAGCCATCCGACCCTCCTCTCCGTTAAACCGGGATTTCCATTTTGCTTTCCCGGCAACCAATATACTCCCGGCTGCTGCCCCCTTTCGCTCCGGCTTCCAATATGACTTTGCGGGTCATATCTTCCCCTCCCATGGGATGCTCCCGGAAACATAATTCACATCTTTTGAGGCTCCGCGCCAGTATACGCAGACGGTATTCCCCGCCTCATCACGGTCACACATCAAAAGGTTGTCTCATTTCGAACAGGTCTACCAGCGCGAACGGAGCAGACAACAGGAACTTGTATTCGAATCCGAGAAGCTGGAGTAGTTGCAGAAATCTTGCAGTTGGCCGTTGGGGCTGTCTGCGATCTTGATTCCTCTTTACCGTGAAATGCCGGAACGTGACCCTGTCATTTGTTAATGTCAAGCTGGCGCTCTCGCCTTTTAGCCCCTAATGGCCGGGAACAGAACCCAAACTGTTTCCCCATGATCTGCGGGACCGAGAGCGCCAGTGGTTCTTTGAATCGCTACCCCCCACACTCTACGAATTGTTCGAATGATCCGGCTACGATGGCATTGGCCGCTGGATTCAGGAATGTGATGTGGAACACTTCGGATCGACGTAAAGGTTTCAAGTAGGATCAATTCATGTTGCTCACTTCAACGAAAATTTGACTGGATGAAAGAGAGTTTTGTGTGGTTGTAGTGTGATGTCGTCAGGTCTGCCTGATTGCAAGTGCCATCCTTTCACATATCCACCACTGGTGATGCGTTGTGACCACAGGAACCGAGGATCATGAGAAGCAACACATCACAGCCGAACTCGTACGAAATGACCGGAAGATTCCATTGAAGGTCGTATGAGACGGCGCTACACTCGCGGCAGAAATTGAAGGAGAACCCGAGCTACTGCATCGAGTTCCACGGCTCCGGTTTTTGGAGGGGGTGGCAAATGAACAATCTGCTTCGACTGGTCGTAATCGCCGGATTGGCTGCTTGCGCCATCGTCCTCATCGCGCTCGGATTCGTGCGGCACGATGCAGACCTGATGGCTCCAGTGACGCTGATGCTGTTTGTGTTGGCGGTGCTGGTGTATCTGCTGCCGATGGATGGGAGCGGCGTGTCGATGGGCGCGTAGTTCGTGAGATCGCCGTGGACGATTTCACGCAGCTTGAGTTCATTCCTCAGTTGATCCCTGCTATGAAGGCGTATCAAGAATCTAGGGTTTGAGCACATCAACACGAATTACGAATCTTTTTGCTTACCAAAGCGTTAAATAAAACGGGTGACAAATGGGTTCCCATGAAAACGTCGCAGAGCTGCGATTTTTTCAAATGGCTCTGGGGCTGTGTCAAAGACCAGATCGCCCAAGAAGTGCCGAAAGACATTGCGGTGTGCGAGTTTGACTGCCGGAAGGAGCAGTGCACTTGGGCGGAATGGAAAACGTGCGGAAGGCGTCTGAGCAAGGCCATGAGTGCATCTGCTCCGCCCTTTGCCCGGCTGAAAGGCTATAGTAATCGCAAGCTATCCCTGCCGCTGCAAATGAAGGCTCGCTCGTCTGAGAATAGGTCTCCCCTTGATCTACGTCACCGCAGCGTGCGGCGTAGAACTTATCCACTTCCCCAAAATTGGAGGCTCGATGTGGAGTACGTTGAGCGGACTTTGACTTGCGTCGAATGTGGGGCGAGATTTCTGTTTTCAGCAAGTGAGCAAGCTTTCTTCCACGACAAAGGCTATACCAACGAGCCCAAGAGATGCCCGATTTGCAGGGCACGCCATAAGGCCGCGCTGGGCAAGGCACGCATTGAGACTTCCATTACATGCAGTGAATGCGGGGCGCAAGCCATGGTTCCATTCAAGCCGGTTCATGGAAAGCCTGTGCTCTGTCGCTCATGCTTTTTAAAGAAAAGAACAAAGGCAAGCCGAGGGTGACACGATTTAAGCGCCGGGGATAGGCGTCCGGCTCGACTGACAAAAGAGGAGCAAGGATGGAACCCGACAAACTAGACAATCATACTCTCGCTTTGCTTACCACGCTGTCGAACCTCATGAATCTCGGTCACAGTTCTCGGCACATCGAACAAACTTACAGAAAGGCTATCGAGGAAGTACGCGATCTTCGTATCTGTGAAATTCAGCCTCTCCAGCCTTCCAACCACCATCATTCACGAAGCCGATAGGAAAGATGAGTATTTCCGCGCTGCGCTAAACAGTCTGCATCAGGCCAGTACTCGACCACCAAATTGAGCGTAGAATGGTGCCATCTTCAAGTTAAAAGAGAAAGTCTCGATGAGATGGGTAAGTGTCCTTCCGCTTGTGCTGATGCTGTTGGGCGCGACGATTTTATTTGAGCGCCCCGCCTATGCCTACGTTGACCCCGGCTCCGGCTTGCTGGCAGTCCAAGCTGTCGGGTCTGCGCTCGTCGCCACGGGGTGGTATTTACGCCGGAAAATCTACATGTTCTTCCAACACACAGGCCCGAACAAACGCGATCCTGAAAAGGCATCCGACGCGATGAATAGCGAGGAGCCACCGCGCCCGTAAATTAGCTCTTGGGGAGAACCCTCATGCTGATTCCTGTTAAATGTCCGAATTGTGAACATGTGAGCGATTTCATCCCTCCGGCAAACTTTCATCCGGGACAAAGCTACTCGACAGAATGCGAACTGTGTCACCGAATCATATACGGGACGCTGCCGCTGTCCGATGTTCCTCTAAAGTCAGAGGAAAAGAACGGCCTAAGCCATACGAGTGACTCTGTTGAGCTGGAAGTCGAGCACTCGGGGACAGAGAAGCGGTAGTAAGGTCACCCCTGACCAAGTCCAAGGTTCAGCCGGAACGTCGCCACCGTTCGTCAAGAGACAAGGTTCCGGCACCGAGCAGCGTAATTGCAATGAGTCCAACCAACATGCAGAAATCCGTACGGGCCTCGTGCATAGCCGCCCAGAATCCCTGCTTGAGCAGCATTGGCACCTTGGTGGTCGCAATTGCGACCGCAATGTCGATGAACAATGGCACAGTCGCAAGAGTGGTAAAGAGGCCGACAATCAGAAGTGTCCCGCATACGATTTCTACGACACCCACGAACGGACCCGTGAACTGGGGAGCAGGAATACCAATTTTCACAAAGCGTCCTGCGCCGAGCGCGGCGGGAAATAGCAACTTCTGGATACCTTCCGAAAGGAAGACCCAGCCCACAAGGATGCGAACGAGCAGGATGCCCGAAGAAAGGCGGCGTTGAGAATCTTGCGGAGAGATCGGCATGGCACAAAACCTCAGGTGGATTTTGCTCCGTCATTGGAAATCACTATGGAATTTCCATCTTGATGTTCGAACAGCAGATATTCTACGCTCATCTAACTGACGGAGTGAGCGCACACCTCCTCTCCATATTCGTCTACGTTTATCATCTCGACATTCGAGCAAGTCTTTGAGTCCTGAATATACAAAACATGATCGCCCACGTGCCAAGCGAATGCCGTGCTCCGGTCAGCATAGGAGGGCAGCAGCCACTTTGATCCATCATGTAGTGCCAGATGCTCATGGTCTTCCGATATAGCTGTAATGGGCACGGTGTCGGCACTCACGTCGCGAACACACACCGCCTCGCCATGTTCGTCAGTGTCGACAAACCTCGTTCCAACGCAGTCTTTCGATTTACCGATTTCCGCCACGTCCTCGCCGAGTACCCATCCGCGAACTGTCGGTGCGCCGGACTTTTCGACTAGCCACTTAGTTCCATCATCGAGCCCGATATATATTCCGTCGTCTGACTTGGCTTCGATGACTTTCTCGCCGACATGGCTCTTGGCATCTGCTGCCGAGATCGGCTGTGCCACGGCTGGCGTGAGGGCAAATGCCAGTAGCGCGACCAGGAACAATAAAGGCGTTCTCATTCTCGCCCTCATGATGGGTCGGAATCCGAGAACATGATACTCCCGGCAAAAAGTCACAGGATGGAGTCAATATCCGAGTAGATGAACCCCTTCTCAGCCAATGCGCGTTTGCGCTCCTCATATCGTCGTTTTGCCTCGGCCAGAATCCAGAAATACTCGACTTCTTCGTGATTCCATATGAACTGTCCATCCGCTTCGACCCGCACTGCGCGGACCTGCCGGACGCAATATCGAGTTCTCACGCCATTGGCTTCATCAAGGAGGCTCAACTCATAATATTCCTGATCCGGCAAGGGAGTATTTGGATCGGGGTTTTTTGAGAGTAGTTCCTGCATGGCAAGAATGATGCTCCCGCAACATCGGGGAGCGCAACCGTGGGAGCCCAATATCTGGTCAGAGCGCAACCATTCTGCTCCACCAACACAAAATCGGCGTATGCTTGTGGGCATCGAGGGGTTTCTTCTATGCGTATGGGATGGTTTCTCATAGTGATCCTCGGCTGTCTCGTTTGGGCTTACCTCAGCGTCACCATGTATCGTCGGAATTTCAATGAATTCGACCGGAGAGCGCGGAAGGCTGGGAGGATACGTTCTCGTTTGTTACATCCGACATTCAAGGGGTGACTCGCCATATTGCGAGGTGAAAGCGACATGGCGAAAGTGTTAGTGCAGTACGCGGATTACTTTGCTTTGACAATCCAGCACATGCAGGAGGAAGGATTGTTACTTGTGACCACGGGCGCTGACGGAAAACCGAACGTGATGACCATTGGCTGGGGAACGATTGGCTCGATTTGGGCTCGCCCAATCTTCGTTGTGCTAGTCAGGCCGTCACGCCACAGCCACAGTCTAATGGAGCAGGTTAGCGATTTCACGGTAAACCTACTTCCGAGGGAACTGACGACTGCTGCCAGCCTGTGCGGAAGCGTATCTGGACGGGAGCATGATAAGTTTCAGGAGGCGCAATTGACACCTATCCCAAGCCGCGAAGTGCGTTCACCTATCATCAAAGAATGCGTTGTGCATTACGAGTGCAGAACTGTCAATCGAGTTGACATGCCACCCGATGCATTGGTGCAGAGCTTGCGTGAGCAGTTCTATAAGAAAGGTGACTTCCACCGAATCTATTTTGGAGAAATCGTGGCATCGTACGCGGATGAGGACGCGACTCAGCGTTTGAGTGTTCAAGGAGACCATTAAACTTGTATATGCTCTGGCAAACGGGGATATATTGGGTTGCAGCCGGGAGGCAAGATGGAAACTCCGGTTTGAGCGGGGAATCTGAAATGGGCAGACAGGTAGCTATCGTGCTTTACGTGGTGGCGATGGTGGCCGTCATAGTCGGTGTAGATTTCGTATTCTTCAGAGACCGATTCTGGGAACGGCTGACAGTGAATATAGGCATTGTCTTGGTGTTCGCAGCTTTCTACTTGAGATTCCTCAGGCGTCCATGAATAAGGCGCGAGTCGGACATGTATAGGCGGCGTTTGGAAGCTGAAGAGCACCCCGTGGAAGTAGCTAAGAGGCGTCCCGAGGTCAGTTCTAGGCAGCGTTAGACTGGGAGTGCATTAAAAGGGGGCACGTCAGATGGAGGTCAATGCTTGGGAGGCATGGAAGCACAGCGAGGAAATCCGCAAGTGTTTTGAGGCGACCTTCGATATGAGCGTCGAGCCGCCGAAACACACCGGTTTCGTTTGCAAATGCTGCTGGGGGCAATTTGATGTCGCCGAGTCCCCAATCAGACTCGGAGGACACGCACTTGGGCACTCCGAAAAGCGCGATGTGCCATATTCAAGAGCGAGGCCGTCCGCGATGACCGGGGAACAAGTCTACGCCTTGCATTCGCAGCTTATGGAGCGGTTCAACGTAGTTTTTCCAGAAGTTGGAACGTGGAAGTTCGAGTGCAAGTGCTGCAAGAAGAGACTGCCCCATCGCACGTCGGTTGGCGGTCTCATGGGTCACAGCATTGGATGTGGTATAGAACTCGAACCGAAATCAGGACGCGCTAATTAGATTCCTGACCATTTACAGAGGGTTCCCCCTACGGGACACCAAATCTCTTCTTTAGGTCGCTTAGCTCTTTTACCTTTTCGGCCTCGTTGAATTCAGCAATAATCTGTTCTTCAATCTTCTTGACCGTAGATGCAAATCTGGTTATCTCTTCTACCCAACTACCCTCAATGAAGGCTTCAACATCCGAAGAATTTGAAACCTTCCACTCGGCGGTGCCATCCTTATCGGGTTTGCAGACACAGTCGAATTCCAAGACCTTCTCTCCAGCGACACGTAAAGAGAGGATTCCAACCCACCTGCCATCATCGAAGCATTCGCTCCGGCGTGAGAACCAAAGGAACGTAAACTGTTTATCCTCCCAATGAAGAATGAAGGTCTCCAAATCCTTAGACTTCTCATCTCGAACGACCTTTGCCCCCTCTGGCAAATACGGAGAATCAGGGTTTGAACTAAAATGTCGAAGGTTTTTGTCAAAGAGTTCAAAAACCGTCGCGACGATTCCAAGTTCTTTTGCTCTTTGCTTCCGCTCTTTAACGGCTGCACGGATTTTCTCTTCTTCTTTCATGTCGTGAACCTGAGCGAGGCGTTGTCCTCCAGACTTACTTAATGGCGACTCTTTCAAACAGTGTAGTGGGCGGAGGCCCATAAACCAATATGGCGCATCCACCTGCCATAGCCGAAGAAGTGCTCGGCCATGTGGGCGAGTTCTGTGCTGGTCAGAGTGAACGACATTTGGCAAGCATTTTCGCGAGTCTCCTTATGTTGGCAACAAAACGCACGAACGATGCCACCACTCGCCTTCAAATGTAGTATTTGAATGGCAATGGCGGGGCGTCTTTCTCGAACGGGGCGGCTGTCAGTATTTCGCCGACGGCGTCTGCGAACTTCAGTGTGACAGGCTCTCCGTCGCCGAATATGCAAGCGTTGTAGTTAAGTTTGGTCAGGGCAAGAATGTCTGAACATACACGGGCAATTGAAGCAGGGCCTCGCGAGATTTCGATATAAAGTGGATTCGGAACCTCTTTGCCGACGTAAGTTTGTAATCGCGGTGTATATCCAACAGTCCACAGGTAAGCGGTTTTTGAATCTTGTACGAAAGCAGAACCCCTCATGATGGGGTACTCTCTGGGCGAATACAGCTTCAATTCTTTAGATTGTCTAATGCGAACACCAACAACCCGAGTTTCGCTCCGAATGGCATCTTGAAATCCCTGCCATTCTTCATCGTTGAACCGTGTACGACCATGAACGAATAACTCCGACGGCGGTCGCTGATTGTGGCGATTCCGTTTGTAGCTGTCGATTGCCAACGTCACTACTTGCTTAGCCGCGTCTCTAGTGAGGTGAAAATCGCCTCTGCCGGAGTACCACGGCCCAACGGCTCCCTTAAATACGACGCCATCTCCAGAATCGAGAAACATCTGAGCAGCGCAGCATGCATTCCGTTCGTCGCCAGTTCGGTCGTCACGCTTAAATGCAAGGCCAAGGTAGCAAACACCCGGCCTAACCCGGTCAAGCTTCCAAGGTCGGCCACTCGCCTTATAGAACGCAGCCGTTGTTAAATTCCATGCAATCGTGGATGGTTTATCTACCCGGCGCAGCGGTCGTCCAAGTTCAGAGATGAATTCCTCGGGCGTTAACGTGCTTTCTTGTACTACCTGCGTCGGAATTTCCTTCAACGTAAGCGTGTCTTTCTGCTTTCAATTACCCACAAGTTTCGCTCCTATGATGATGCCCAGTTCGATGTCGGTTAGTCGGAATAGCCCTCTCCAGATGACGATGTTGCCGGGTGGCGGATCGTGGGTGCGGGCGAGATAGCCGCCCAGCCGGGCGAGCTTGACGATGTAATGGGCCAGAGTCGGTCGAGGAGGCGTAGTGGGTTTGTCAGGCGCCAACTCATCCAACAGATACTGGTCTAACTCGGTGAAGGCTTGATCCGGCGAAGCATCGGGACGAGTACGGTTGAGCATGGTGATCCAGAAGATTCTCCAGCTCAGCACGCACAGGATGGCAACAAGGCTTACTAGCCGCTCTGCAGTTCGCAACCTCGCCTCCTCCGCTCTGCAGCCGGACTTCAGGATCTTGTGGAAGGTTTCTATCTTCCACCGCTGCGCGTACCAGTCCAGCTTTTCGGCGGCCGCCCTCGACGAGCGCACCGGCAAATTGGTCAGCAGCTTCCAATCGATTCTTTCCCGGTCTTTGGGCTTCTCCTTCTCTCGCGCATGGATGGCAGTAAGAATCAAGTTTGGGTACTGCTTTTGCTTTCCGATCGGTGGGCAGACGGTCAGGCGACGATAGCGAATCTCCAGCACCGCGGTCGAGAATTCTCCGCGTTTGTTGCGCACTTCGACACGATGCAGGCCTTGAACCGGTAACCGTTTCATCTCCGCGCCCACCGTGCGCCCGCCATCTCCGGCGAGCCGGTCCACGCAGGTGCGCACCAGAAAATGCGTGCCCAGTTCCTGCGCCAGGCAGAACAGCTCGTAGATGTCGCTTTCCCGATCTCCGATATGCACGCAACGTTCAGGATCGTTCAGCAACCCGGTCGACTGGCGCAGGTTTTCCAGCCACCGTATGCTCTCTTTTTTTTCAATCGGCACGCGCGTGGGATTGATCCTGCGCTTCAGACGATTGGCGCCGTGAAACTTGTCCCGGTTCCAAAACTTGATTGCCGCCAGCCCCAGCGGCTGCCCGGCCGCAGTCACCGCCAGGCTGGAGTGCATTAGAATGCCGCAACTGGTGTGATACCGAGGCCGCCCAGGCTTGCTGGCGCCGGTGATGGTTTTCATCACGATTCCGATAGGCGCCGTCTCTTCGTGGCGATACGATAACTCGGTAGTGTCGTGAAGAACCAGGAGGGGGAAGCCCGACGTGGCTGCGCACCGCTCTCGCGTCGCCGTAAAGTGGCCGGCCAGGATATTGGCCTCACTTATCCGATCGTTGGCGAAAAAGCGGTAGGCGGCCTTGGTATTGGCCCAGTCCTGAGTTGCCCACGGTGTCGTCGCGCCAATGCGGCTCGAAAACTGCTCCAACAACTGCCGCAGCCGCTTGCCGTGCCGGACATCCCGGAAATAGCAGCCCGCCACTTCCGCTCCGATCCAGTCTTCCGCGCCTGTACCCGACGGCTGCCGACAACTCGTGGCCAAAATCCGCTGGTTCTTTCTCATGGTATCTACTTGGCCATGAATCGTCGGAGCTTATAAGTGATTGACTTGATTCAGAATCCACTTCGTCAATAGCTGCTCCAACCCGCTGCCGAGTTGTGGGTAATTGAAAGGTCTTTCTGGCCGTCTGGTAAGTGATAGTCGGTTGTGGTGGAATGGGTGGTCGTGTCCACAAGTTTTTCGAAGTGGACACGACTGGTTGTGTGGATAAGAGAGGTCAGGAACTGGGGTTGATCTCGTCGGTGTAGATGTCCTCGTCGAGTGCTTTGGCAACGGCCTGGTCTAGGCGGCTGAGCAGTTGGGCCAGGGTTTCTCCGTCGCGGCGCACGAGCATGGCTAGGGCGTTGTGCTCATCGCTGGCTACGGCGACGCCGCCGATGGGGTACTTGTTGCCCACCATAATTTCGCCGAACTCGATGAGTTCTTCAATGTGCGGCAAGGGTAGGCGAACAGGATCTGGCTGGGAAGCGGACCGTGATTCTACGCGGCGGCCTGAGCGACGGGAGACAGGTTTGCGGCGACGTTCCACGGCAGCAACTCCTCGATGCGGTTGATGGGATGCGTGGCGATGCGGCTGAGCACATGGCGCAGGTAGGCTTCCGGGTCCAGGCCATTCATCTTCGCCGTCTGGATGAGACTATACAGGACAGCTGCCCTTTGGCCTCCGTGGTCAGAACCGGCGAAGAGGTAATTGCGGCGTCCCAGGGCGACGGGGCGCAGGGCTCTTTCCGCGATCAGGTTATCGATTTCGATGCGGCCATCGTCGAGATAGCGCATGAGCGCGTCCCACAGCCCGAGCGCATAGCGGATGGCTGCAGCCGTCTCAGACTTCGGCGGGAGCATGGACAACGAGATCTTCAGCCAGTCGTGCATCTCTTCCATCAGGGGCTTGGCGCGCGCCTGGCGCACTTGGCAACGTTCTTCGGCGGGACGGCCACGAATCTCGGCTTCGATTCGGTAGAGTGCGGCGATGCGCTCCACGGCTTCGGTGGCAATAGGCGATTGGTGAGCCTCCATCAGGTCGTAAAACTTGCGCCGAATGTGAGCGAGGCACGGCGCTTCCTGAATCGCGCCGCTCTCGTAAAGCTTATCGAAACCTGCGAACGCGTCAGCTTGCAGGATGCCGCGGAACTTAGCCAGGTGGCGCTGTGGATGTTCACCTCTGCGGTCGCGCGAGTAAGTGAACCACACCGCCGGCGGCGACTTATCGCCGGCTGGACGGTTGTCCCGCACATAGGTCCAGAAGCGGGCTTTCTTCGTTTTTCCGTTGCCGGGCGCCAGCACGGGCAGCGGCGTGTCGTCGCCGTGCAGCTTTATGGTGTTCATCACATAGCGGCGCAGCACTTCGACCAGCGGTTCCATCAGTGTGCTCGCTTCGCCCACCCACTTGGCCAGCGTGGAACGGTCCAGGTCTACGCCCACGCGGGCGTAGATCTGCGATTGCCTGTACAAAGGCTGGTGATCAGCATATTTTCCCGTGAGCACATGAGCCAGCAAACCAGGGCCGGCCATACCGCGATCTACCGGCCGCTCGGGTGCCGGAGCTTGCACAACGCACGAGCACCGCGAGCAGCTCAGCTTGGGGCGCACATGGCGGATCACGAAGAAACTCGCTGGAATGTACTCCAGCATCTCGGAGACATCCTCGCCCAGTTTGCGCAGTGCGCCGCCGCACTCCGGGCAGCATTTTTCCTTGGGAGGATGAGTGTGAACTTCACGCGGCAGATGGCGGGGCAGAGCGCGATCCTTGCGCTCGGCCGGCGGCGCAGGCCTGGACTGCGGCTTCTCTACGGGGCGCATCGGCGGCGCCGCCGCGGCTTGGAGTCCTTCCAACTGGAGTTCGAGTTGCTCGATGTGGCGTTGAAGCTTTTCCGACTTGCGCCCGAAGTGCATGCGCCGCAGCTTGGCGACGACCAGCTTCAGATATTCGATCTCGGCATACAGACTTGCCACCAGCGCCTTCACGGCCGCTCGATCCAGCACGTCTAAATCAGGTGGCGTCGCGGGCGCATCGAACATGATCTAACTATGCCATAACTCACAAGTAGGTGAGCATGAAAATCAAGATAAGTTATCCGATAACTCATCTAACTCGATGTGCAGAATTACACCGCCATGGTCAACGGCACGCTGCGCACTGGACGCCTCCAATCAATCCCCTCGCATAGCATCGAAAGCTGCGCCCGCGTCAACGATACCGTGCCGCTCTCGGCTTGGGGCCAGACAAAATGCCCGCGGTCGAGCAGTTTTTGAAAAAGACAAAAACCGTCGCTGTCATGCCACAAAATCTTGATCCGGTCGCCTCGGCGCCCGCGAAAAATAAACACTTGCCCCGAAAGAGGGCTCTCGTGGAGAACGTTCTGTACCTTGGCGCTCAAGCCTGTGAACCCATAGCGCATGTCCGTGAATCCCGCTACAATCCAGATCTGTGTGCCGGTCGGGATCATCCGCGCAGACTCTCCAGCACAGCGCGCACCAGCGCCGCGTCGACGCTGCCCTCCACGCTGACCAGCGCCCGGCCCGGAAACTCTATATGAATCGCTCCGCTCGACGGCGCAGTGACGGAAGCATTTTGCTCTTCTACGGACTCCGCCTCGTCCACCACCGTCACCGGCAGAAGCCGCGTCGCGTTATGCTGCCGCTGCTGCGAGGATGGTTCCAGCAAACCCGACTGATACAGCTTGCGCCACTGAAACACCTGGTTGGCGTTCACGCCATGCCGGCGCGCCACAACAGCGACCGACACACCCTCCGCCAATGTCTCTTCGACGATGCGGCGCCTCTCCTCAACCGTTCGATACCGCCGTTTGGCACTGCTCTCCGCTACCGGCTGAATCGCCAATTCCATACACGCTCCTCCGCGGTCGCGGTTCTACACCGCCCCACAAATGAGCTTCGCTGAGCTTAGCCATTACGGCCAGACGGCCAGAAAGACACGCTTACCCTTCAACAGGAGTTTTGCCTTCAACTGATTGTGAAAGTCTGGCTCGAACAGGTATGGCTCGACGGCAGCATTTGCTTCGTCGAATAAGGATGGCTCAGAAATCCACTGCTTAGCCTCAGTCCGGCTCATAAGGCTTTCGTCCTTCTTTCGAAGAGAAGGCTCCACGTTCATTTTGGGGCGGCAATAGCGGTAAACCTCGTCTGGAACCACTACAAACCAGAGGTCTACACCCGCTTCATCTTCACGCCGCGCTTGCAAAATCTTCGAGGCATACAAATCTACAGTCTGAAAAACTCGTTGGTGCCGCTCGGCAAGTAGTACCACATTCTTTAATTTGTCCGGCTCGATTGTCGCCTCGATAACAGGGTCGGTGTGCCATGGGATTTGAAATACCGTTTGAAAACCCGGAAAGGTGGGAGTGTACCCTTACGCCAATCGAGGTTGACGAAGCCCAACTCTTCCAGCAAGTCGAGCGTGAACTCCTCGAAGTCGGAGTCCGACATTTTGTTGAACGACAGGCGATGCTTGGGTGGTTTCATGCTTGGAATGCTACAGGAGTTGCCGATTTGAGGAGCAGGAATTTAGAGGAGTAGCCGAACCCCCTTCCTGCTAGGGTTCACAGCCCTAGCAGGATGAGGTTTAGTGACAACTGACCTTTATTTTTATCGACAGTTTGACGTGCTTGGCTGTGAACCATGCCGCAAAATGCAAGGCCAGCCCGGTAAGAAATAGAGTCGTCATAGACGGGCTCCATTGTTGAGATAACCCTCTCGGGCAAATCAGCGTTCTCCCTGCTACCTCCAGCGGAGAATGTCAACACTCTACCACTTGCGGACTATCGGGCTTGGCTTATGATTCAGGTCATGACCACAGCAGAGACGGTGACCGCCATCATTGCCGCGTATGGTGCTGTGGTCTCGACAATTGCCGTTGTGAAACAGGTTATCAGTGAGCGCGTATTCATCAAAATGACGGTTGGCCTTGACATGATGACCCATGGAGACCCCCGCCATGACGGAACGACTCTAATCATCCTGAAAGTCGTCAACAAGGGTCGCCGTCCAGTGATAATTACGCACACAGGGGCTTGGTGTCTTTATCCGACGGAACCCTTCGTTTGTATGGACACTCAACCCGAGTGGGCTCATGAAATCAAAGAGGGCGAATACATCATGACCTTTTTGAGCCAATCAGACGTAGACGTTGCAACCATCGACTTTTGGCAAGCAATTGATTCGACCGGCAGAGTCTATAAGCTGCGACAAGCCTCTTGGCTCAAGCATTGGAAATCTGTCCTCCAGCGCAAGCTGGCCTCCAAGTCGTAAGAGATGTGCAACTGGTGTCGAGACGCGACGGGCTCAGGGTTCTTCGCCGCCCACACTTGCACATGGACTGGTTTCAGGCTGGCACAATCAATCCCGGACTGTTGTTTCTCACGTTGCCAACTGCCCGGCTCACTTTCCATGCTCTCATCTCTTCTGCCGGGTACGGCCTGAGCAAATCAACAGGCAAATGCGATGGCTCAGCCAGAGCCCTTGATTGTCTTCTTGAGGACGTAATCAAAGAAACGCTCGGTCGTGTCGCCGGAAGTCCATTCCGCACGGAGCGTCGTCCGCTTCTCGACCCTTCTCAGGGCAGAAAGCAGCGTGCGGTTTAGTTCTTTCGCGCTGGCTCCTTCCATCTCGGCTTCGACAACGAACTCGTCGCCATCTTTCCTGACCGAGCCTTTGGCAGCGAGTTGGTCGAGAGCCAGTCGGATTGTCAGGGCGGCAGAGCGGTTGATCCGTGCTTTGAGGTTGAAGTTCATTTGCACTGTTTGCGAAGGTGCCTATTCTCCCTAAACACCTGATGGAACCAAGCGAAGTTCTTCGCCCGGAATGTGGTCATGTTACAACCACTGAACGTGCGAAGCAGGGCTACAACGTCCGACTTCAATCTCGATTGCCACTTTCAAACTCTGAGCACCCCAATATTCGTCATAACTGGCTTCAAAGACTACCCCGTCAGTTTCGAGATTTGTCCATAGGGCAATCTCGTGACCCCGCCGTTTCCGCCAATTCTCGGAGAGAACGAAGCCATTTATTGGCGGGACGATTTTCCCTCTCAGCGTCCCCATCGCTACAACTCCGCAATGCATCCGTTATATACGAGTCTGGATTCGTCTGTCTGAGATTTGCGACGGTCGAGAGAAGCCTCGCTTTCCCTGACCTTGGTAGTGCCTACCCCGAACTCGAAGACCGAGTGTGCCGTGTTCTGGAGGACGACTAGTCGAGCCTTATCGAGTACGACATGGAGGAAGAACCCTTCCATAGCTAGACGCTGCTCCCAAGTTAATGGAGATGATGTGGGCAAGAATGCTTTACGTTGGAAAGCAATGTACTGCGCGACCGCAGCCGAGAGTTGCTGCACCTGCTCCGGTGTTAACTGTGGGGATGCCATGATCACTCACCTTAACACTCACTGAATGGGCGACGAAAAGTGGCTTTCAGTGTTTTTGAACGTGGTTCGGATTAAAGTCCGCAGTTGCGGATGATACTTGCGGGAACACGACGCAGGGGTGAACAGCAGTCACGGGAACAGGCACCTAATAGGAAAGCATTCCCGAGGATGGGCACTATTGCACGGCTGTCCTTCCCAAGACAGAAAAAATCGCCTCCGAAGGAACACATGGCTTCGGAGGCGTTCATATTGCAATTTGCCGAAGAAAGAGGGAACCAGTAGCCATCACTGGAGATCGGTAGCGCGTGACTACAGGTGATCCCTGCACTCTGCGGAGGTCGCGGCGGGTTCCCCTTGCCGCTGCTGCCTCGTGTCGCCCGGCTCAAGGGGGGACTTTCTTACGCGCCCTCCGAACCATGTTGACGCGGTGATTGTCTCTATTGCGGAGAATTCAATCTGTGATGGCCGTCACAAATCTTCCACCTTTTCTGGCTTGTCGTTCTGTTCGTGGATGGTGATGCTGCCCTTGATGTAGCCGCCGTCGTCGATATGAATGCTGGCGCATACCACGTCGCCGGTGAGAGAGCCCTCGGCGCGGATATCCACGCGCTGCGAAGTGGTAACGTTGCCCCAAATACTGCCCAACACCAGAATTTCTCGGGCAGTGACGGGGGCTCTAACTTGACCGTTGCGGCCTACAGTTACATGGCTGCTGGGAAGGTTGATGGTGCCCTCGACAGTCCCGTCGATAAACAGCGTATCCTCTCCGGCGATCTCTCCCTTAATGGACAGGCCCTTAACGATGTTCGTCTCGTTGCCAGTCGAAACCCCGCTGTGACCTGCGGCCTCAACGACCGAAAGGGGTTGCACCGTATGTTCCGAGCTTGGGACGGAGCCGATGCCTTTGGCGTCGGATTGACTTCGTTTCCACATAGGTCACAATCGTTCCCATTCTCTGTAACTTTGAGCGGTTCAGTCCATGACCACCTAGCCCCACGCCCAACCCAATAATGAAATCGCCCGCCGCTTCTCCCCGAGGGGTATAAACCGGGATCGCCAGCAAGAGGCGCTGGTCGCCGGGGTGAAGGAAAACACTACCCTCCGGCCACCTTCCTCAGTCATGTGAATTCGGGAGGCTCCCTAACTGGCTGACTCTTTGTAAAGAGCAGCACCGGCAATCGCGCCAACGACGATCTCCACAACACCGCCGAGGGTGGTCAGCGTCGAAAGACGGTGCGGGAAAAGGCCGCTGACGCACATGAAACTGACATTAGGGAGTACCACGCCGACAACCCAGAAGGCCAAACCAGCCCAGACCGCAGTCATGACTCCGGCACCAAAGCGAGGCCGGATGGCGGCATATATCCAGATCAGTGCAATGCCACCGATCAGTCCGAGCAGGTTGAACCATATGATCTGATTGACCGAAAAAGCGCCGTGACCGAGCGCCTTCATCCCATCCGCCCATTGATGCCCCAGCAAGAGGCCATCGACAAGGTATCCCAAGACATCTGCAACGATTCCCGCAACCAGACCGCCAATAATGACACGACCAATGTTGATTTTTGCCATCGAAGCTCCTTGTTCACCCGTCGAATTGGGAACTGTATACACACTACTTTGTTCAGCAACTGCCCAAAGGCTCTGCCGTTCAAGCAACTGCTGAAAGATTCGGCGGGGAAGGTAAACAAGTATACGCACTTGATCCGCTCAGGACAAGAACCTTTGCCCGGAACTCTTGTTCGGCACCGATTCGTTCGGGGGCTGTTCTGCTCCTGAGAGGAAATGCCGGATCAACGCTGCTAGTGCAGTTCGAGGAGGACAGGAAGCAGTAGGGCAAGGTGGCGCAACCTGATTCCACTGAAGCGAGTGGACGCCACACCTTCCCCCTGCAAGACGACGGTTCACCTGCTTCGGTGGGGTTTCTTGAACGTGAACTGCGCCACACATGCTGCCAGCGTAGAATGGTACTTCGTCAATCGAGCGACCGCTCGCCTGTGAGGTAGATCACACCGCGAATGCGATCTTCTCCATCGCTTTGGTGTGAGGCATCGATTTGTCGATGAATCGCGTCACAATTTATATCGGCGCATATATCCCATGCAAGAAAGGCAGGAACCCGTGGCTCAGTACAAAGGAATTGTTAAGTGGTTTAACAGCACCAAGGGCTACGGATTCATCGGACGAGATGATGCGCCGGATGTATTCGTCCACTACACAGCGATTCAATCGGGTGGGTACAGAACGCTCAACGAAGGCGACGAGGTTGAGTTCGACATCGTCGAAGGTTCCAAAGGTTCGCAAGCGGATGCAGTGATCCGCGTCAAGGGCACAGCCCCCGGCGCGGCCTGAAAGCGCGGATGTCCGGGTGTAGCCGCATGGCCGTCGCATCGCATCGCATTTTAACTATTGTGTGTTCGTCGCAGAGGTCCGTCGCCTTCGGGTAAAAACCTATCCCTTCGCCGCCCGGAAGGAGATCACCACACCCGCCGCACGGTCACTGGCCGCACCCACGTTCCGAAGCTCAGCGGGTTCGGCTTGCGGCTGTTTTTTCTGAAAACAAGAACGGCAAAGTACGGGTCTGCCCTGCGTGGGCGTGAAGGGAACCGTAGTCTCCGAGCCACACTCAGCGCACGTTATCCGAGTCTCAGGCCGAACCGGGTGAACAGGCTTTCGAAAACCACGGGTACGTTTCACCTTGCACTGCTTGCAGCGTTTCGGGTCGTTCTCAAATTTCTTGTCGTGGAAGAAAACCTGTTCACCCGCTGTAAACACAAAAATGGCTCCACAGTCGATGCATTTAAGCTCTCTGTCAACGAAATCCACGCGACCTCCCGGAAATCGGGGAATGAGTGCGAGAGTCTTTCCGGTCGGACGATTGTATCGACGCCCGGCTGGGGAGGGCATCTGAATTCACGGAGCCGGGCAGCATCGCAGATCGGGAAATGAGGATTGATTATGCGCTCTAGCCTGTCGGTGGTCAAGCCCCTGCCAGTTTCTAGTAGTGGTGTCAGACCGTGGACATCGAATCGCTAAGTGCTTGGCCTATTCATTAATTGCCGAACAAACGAACCGGGATTCCTCCCGGCTTTTGCCAGCTTTTGGGGGTCGCTGAGGGGTATATGTAGCAACAACTGGGGAGGGATTCTCGTGGGGGCTTGGGTGAAAGGTGCTGGCCGTTAGAGTAATTATATATCTGGCATTCCTGTTACGTGTCTCGGCTAGTAACAAAAATGCGCCAGTCCCGACCCGTGAATCTGACCCGTGAGGCTGGCACATAAATCTGATGCAAGATTAGTTTTGAGGGTTGTTTAGGCTTCCGTGACTCACATCACGACTCTGTGTTCAGAACATTTGGATAAGGAATATCGGATATATCGGGTAAAGGCACAGGGGCGGAGTCCGGTTAGGATTCTGCCCTTTTCCATTCTGGACTCACACTGCACACCTGATCCAAGAGCAGCCGTTCCGCCACTTCCATATTCCGTCTGACTCGCATCCACTGGGCAAAGATGGCACGGCGCTCGTGAGGTTCAATGTGCTCATCTGCGAATGACCGCTGGAGTAATTCCCCGGTGATCCTGCACAGAACCACTATCGCCTTCAAGGTGGAGATTTTGAGCTTCAGCGTGATCGTGCCCATGTCAGACTCCGAACTATGCTTCCCCGACCCGGAGGCGTCTCGGGTCTTAAGCTCATTTTCCTTCGTGGAGTTTCAATTCTTCCACAACCTCTGACAATTGGGACATTAGCTCATCGCGCAGCACGAACACTTCCGCTCTGCGTTCCTGACTCGTCAGAGGCGAAGTGATTTCGCACATGAGTGCGTCCCGCTGGATTGCGAGCAGTTCCCGCCGTGCTTGCAGATCAGAAACCCACAGTCGGCGGAGAATGTCCTGCAACTCATCCATATGCGGAATAATTGTAGCGCTACCGTGTTAAGAAATCCGCTCAGCGGAAGACGGGTAAACTTACGTTGTGCTGTCCGTGCTTTAAACAGAGCAAGGAACAGGCAAGCCGGGGGTGGTACCGCCTGAGAACGTGATGGCGCGATGGCGTAAGGCCGGTGTTTAGGAGAGTTGTATGCGCTTCGTTCGCGGCCTGTTTCACATCAGCGATCAATTGCGGAATAAATGCGGTCACGTGATCCGGATTCCACCAGCCGTCCGAATAGAAACCGTTCGCAGTCAATTCGCGTGGCCTTGGGGAACCGAATCTCGAAACTTTGCCTGTCTCCAATGCACGCGAGTATTCGAGTATTCGGCAACGAATTGCCGTTGGAGTCCGATTGATAGCGATGTTCTGCTTGAGACGCTGGAAAAAGCGGCAATCTACGAACTCACTGTTCCATGCGGGGAGGAGGAGTGCTCATGGCCGATTCGTGTTTTGCTGGTGGCAAACCGGGAATCTGCTCCAGTGGAAGCTAGTGAACTGGTGCTACGGCTTTGGGGAACGGCAATCCGTTGCGAAGGCGGACACCGGAGAGTCTTAGCTGTCGCCTACAAACCTTGGAAGCGCGTCAGAATGCTCGATGGTTTTGGTCTTCGTTAGGTAGCGGCCAACAAGAAGAGGCACGATCACTCGCCGAATGAAATCCTTCAACTCCGCCGTAAGAACCGACTGCTGCATTGACTCCTGCTCATCACAGACCACCTGCGACGACTTTTCTCTCAACTTGGCAGTGGGCAAGATCGACTCCATCGGTCTCTTCAATCCTTGATATTGCGATGCCGCCAGTTCACACCACTCCCAGTATCCACCCCTCAACGGCAGCGACCTCTTGCTCCTCGGACGTCAACGGCGGATGAAAGAAAGTCCCGAGAGAGCCGCTCAGGTCTGCCCGTTGCAGCCATGACTTCACGGTAGACAATCGTGATGCTGTGGCGCATCAGCAGATTGTACGGTCACCGGAAGAGGCGTATGATCCCGAGTCAACAGAACACGGCAGAGCCAACAGGCAATTTGGGGGAAGCGATGAAAGTAAAGGAGACGAAGGCGACAGCGAAGCCACGCAGGACTGCTGCAAAGAAAGAAAAAGCTGCTGAAGCAGCGAAGACTCGGAAGCCGTCTCGCGAGGAGATTGAGCAGCTTGCACGTATTTTCTGGGCTGAGCGCGGATGTCAGGATGGGTATGCGGAGCAGGATTGGCTGCGGGCGGAGCGAGAATTGCTGGAACGGGCTAAAGTCCGCAATGGCAAGTGATACTTGTGGAAATACGACGCAGGGGTGAACAGTAGCCACGGGAACGCGGAGCCCTCTGCAACTGGAGTCTGCGGTCTCAGCGCCGGAGTAGTCGATGCCAATGTAGCGTGAGAATTGAGCCAATTCGCATGGCCTCCTACCCGTTCTGCAATCCGATTTTTGTCATTCCAGAGTCTTTCTCCTTCAAGTCCCCGCAGTTTTCCGCGACAAAGAAAAGCATCAGCAGCAGGGGTAACAAGGCAGCGACCTACTTCACTGAGTTCCCTCCAGATTGGCTAGATGCTCCCCTTGATAGTCCAAACGACCAAGTCAGCTATGCCGACATTCCGCAACCCCTCCACGATTGAAACCGGCACGTCACGGTAGACCTCTCTCCCGCTTTCATCGAGCAGCAGATAGACTCTAAGAACACTTCTGGTTCCCCCATCACTGGTTGACTCTCCCGCGTCCCACCACTGCCTCACCTTCTCTTGGGCAAAAATGGATTTGAATACTAGGGCATTGTCAGTTGCCTTACATGGCGAAGAGCCAAGGGTGCTCCCGCCTTCGGTAAGCCTTTCAACACGGCTGACACGAACTGATGAGTCTTTCAGGGTTACGAGCAATTCGACCGGAACGTCTCCGACAGCTTCACCCTCAACGGAGATGGATACACGCTGAGCCTGAGCCTCTAAGGCTTCCGGTTCCTCCTGTTGGTGCCTCCGAGTATCGATGCTTGAAACCTTGTTACTGAGTTGCTCAAGGCGTTGAGTGTTCTCCTTCACCCGTGTTAGGTCGTCCTTGGTAGTTGCCCTCTTGGAGTAGAAAGCAGCAAAGATGGCAGCTAGGGCACTAACCAAGCTCACTATTACGGCAACGATGCTAACAATAAGGCTCAGACGGGCGATGGTGTCAGTATCCAGCTTGATAAGCATCAGAAGGTCATTCGCCATAAGGTCACCGCCTCGCCAAATCGACCGACTCCTCAATCGTAGTCCTCGTGGGGATCACTCGAACGTTCACCTGCCGCTCACGCGCCAGCCGGAAACCGGCAATCAAGCACTCGCCTAGGGAGACCATTCCCCGGCTCACTCGCGGAATGTTCGTATCGGGGTCGAAGATCACCGCCCTCCAGTCCGACGCTGGCGAGTGACGAGTCGGTCAGGACGCCCGAGGAAGACCTCAGAGGGCAGGTACCGGCACAACTCGCCGCAGAGAGGGCACTCGACGGTGATGGACTGAAAGGGGAACTCCTCCCGACCGGATGCCGCTTTTCGACGCCGCAGCCACCATTTGAGTAGACCGGGGGCTCGTTAGGCAGTAGCGTCGTGAGAATCCGCAATAGCAGAGTTGACACACTGCAAGGCGCAGCGTGGTGAATCTTCGGTTCTTTGCGCCACAGGAGCCGCGCAAAAGGCCAATCCTCAAGAATTCCCCCGCCGAGTACCACTCCAATGGTAAAATTCCGCCGACCCGAAGCCAGAAAGGAAATCTTGGCTTAAAGGAGGGCAAAATGGCCGAGAGCGTTTACAAAGTAATTGAATTGGTCGGCACCAGCACCGAGTCATGGGAGAAGGCGGCTGCTCTAGCCTTGGGGACGGCGTCCAAGTCGCTGCGCGATTTGCGTGTGGCTGAAGTCATTAAGTTGGACATACACATTGAGGACGGGAAGCCGGTCTATCGTACAAATTTGAGCGTGTCGTTTAAGTACCATACCGAGCAGCAGTGAGGTACACCATCCCCCGATTGATACGGGGCATGTGTGCATCCGGGTCAAACATCAGCGGCCTCCGGCACGCTGTTGCCGAACCACGAGTTGGTCTGCCCGACCGAGAAAGACTTCGCTCGGCCTGTACTGCCGAACTTCGCTGCACAGGGGGCACTCGACGGTGATGGACTGGAAGGGGAACTCCTCCCGACCCGAAGGCACGTCGCGGCGGCAACGCTTGCATGTCACGACGAAGGTTTTGCGGCCATTGGGCGTCGGGAACATGGCAGAATGTTAGGAGAAGAATAGGCGAACAGTCTAGGTGGAAAACTCCTTAGGGCAGAGGCGAAATGACGATTCCCAACCCGTTTACCAACCCGACTTCGCTTCGGCTACTGCGTATTTTGAGGTATTTTGGCAGTCCCAAGCAGCCTGTAAGTTGTTGAAATACTTGAAAATCCGACTCTGTCACGGCAGAGGTCGCGGGTTCGAGCCCCGTCGTCCCCGCCATATCCCAGTCAAAGGTCCCTTGACTCGCAAGCTCGCTCGGGATTTCTGCTGCGGGCTCTCGCTGCGCTCGCCTCAAGTTTGAGCCAGTCGTCCCCTCCGTATCCAAAGTATAACCAGCAGCTTGCGGATATCTCCGAGGGTTCACTTGAAGTTTCGATACTCCGGCGGCCGCTGAGATTTATCCTAATCTCCCGCTTGCCCTTCCGCAAATTGGACCGGATGCGACGTGTCACCCTGTCTGCAAGCTTGATACCTTTGCCCGTGAATTCCCCGGAAACCAAATCCGTAATCGGGTAAGGTGAGACCGGCGCTCTTGCTTCTTTTTCCTCAGTACGGCCGGAAACAGACCCAAACTGCTTTCCCCTCATCTGCGGGGCTGGGGCGCCTGATCCATTCTTCTCCTATTCAACACTCTTGACGAAATGCGCGACGCGCAAAGCGCACCAGCAGCTTATGCGAACAAGCAAACAAGTTAACAGGTGAGCTAGGCTTCTCGAGCCTCAGGGTTGCTGTGGCGGGCCAGCCAGGGGCGTCTTCACGGGTGCTGCAATGCCGATGAACTGGGTCAGCGTATTGTTCCCGAAGTTCGAGACCCATACGCTTCCACTGGCGTCGATGGCAAGGCTGTACGGCTGAAGAATTGCTGCGTCGCTTCCAAAGCCGGTTGACGGCGATGCGAAAGTGCCGGACGCGGCGCTGGACGCGCCCTTGACCTCGGAGATGGAATTGCCGAGATAGTTGGCGATCCAGACCGTTCCTGCGCCATCCACCGCAATGCCCTGGGGATGATCGACGCCGCCGCCCGCAGCGGCATCAAGGACGAGTGTGCCGCCGGTGGTGACTTCGCTGATGCTGTTTCCGTAGTAATTGGCGATCCAGACATTCCCGTTTTGATCGGTGGCAATGCCCGACGCGCCGTTGCAATCGCAGTTGTAGTTCATCACCTGCGAGCCGTCAGCCGAGATTTTTGTCACGGGAAGCACGCCCGCCTGGTTGGCGACCCATGCGTTGTGATTGGCGTCGACCGCAAGCGCAACAGGAAATGCGAGTGAAGTACCGCCCCAGCCGGCAGACGATGAAAGCGCGGAGGCAGAACGATTGAAGAGCGAAACCTTGGAGTCACCATAGTCAACGACCCAGACGTCGCCGTTGGAGTCGGCGGTGACGGCAATGGGAAAGTCGATTCCGCCGCTGGTGAGTCCTGTTGCCAATGCCGCGCCGGAAGAGCTCAGTTCATTCACGTCGCCATTCCCGCTATTGGGGTTGGTTTGCTCATTGGCGATCCACACATTGCCCTGCGGGTCGAGAGCCATTCCATAGGATTGGTTGATGCCGTAGCCGGCTATTCCCGAAGGAAAGGTGGTTGCGCCGCTGGGAAGAAATTCCGAAATCGTGTTGAAGTAGCTCGAGACCCACACATTGCCTGATGCGGCCACGCTCACCGAAGCCGGCGAGGCCATGCCGCCGCCACTGATGATGTTGTGGACCATCCAGTCAGGCGGCGCCGCGGAAAGAGCCGGCGTGAAGGTTGTACTGCCGGCTGCGAGCGCATAGATTGCCGCGACATTATTGGCCGGCGCGTGGGCGATGTTGAGCGCGGCATCAAGCGTGTTGGTGGGCGCGGCGCTTCCGGATGTGGCGGCAGTGAACAGGGTGGAGCAGGAACTGCCGCCGCTCGAAATGGTGCATGAAGCGAGCGCGTTGGCGAGCGTGTTCAGCTTTTTCGTTGAGACGGACAGGGTGGAGGGAAGCCCGGCGCCGGGAGACGTGCCGGTCGCCGGATTCACAAGATCGCTTGCCGTCATGAAGGCAATGTCGAGGCCTGTGGTATTGGTGCAGCTCGCGCCGATGCTCCCGCCGCTCGACATAAATGAAGCGAGCGCCCAGGTTGCGGCGGCGGTTGTCGCCTCGTTCATGACGAAGGAGCTTCCGGCAGTCAAACTGCCACATGGTCCAAGAGCGGTCATGAGCCAGACGGACGGGATGGTGGGACCAGTTCCCGCCTGGCCGCCTTTTGAGAGCAGGTACACCGGGGTTTGGGACGACGGGCAACTGTATCCGGAAGGAACGGTGAAAGTGCCATTGGCGGCGGTCGTGAGGGAACTGGTGAGTAGCGCAACGGGTGCGGAGCCGTTGCCGGCGTTTCCAGCGGCATAGAGCTGCACCGACGCTCCGCTAACTAGCTGCGAGCCGGAAAGAACTTTTCCCGTGAACGAGACGCCTGCGACCGGTGTGCGGGAGGGACAGCCCCCTCCGGATCCGCCACCTCCGGAGGTGGAAATACTGCCGCCGCAACCGACGGCTGCAGCCAGAAACAACGAAAATGAGGGAAGGAGCAGAGTACGGGGAACGTTCATCATCGAATTCCCAGGCCGGATGAATGAGCCCCAAGCCGAGCACATACAGCTTTTTTACGCCTTGCGCCGGACGACTGGCGAAAAAACTACGTTTTGCGCCTGCGCATCGCCCTCAGGCCAACCGCGATTGCTGTGATGCCGGCCACCAAGGCCAATATGATCGTGGGCGATTCAGGAGAATCAGTGCACCCGTTTTGCGCGTAAAGGGGTAACGCAACGGCCAACAAAGATACGGCCAACAGAAGACGAAAACTGCGAAACATATGAAGCTCCAACGTCAGGCGGTCGTCCAGAACGGATCCGGCCTTCGACATGGCTAATTCCACGGCGGATATACCTAGCATACACAGAAAATTGCACGGAAGAGTGGCCTAAACTGTTCGCATCTGGACACGAATGTGGGATTGCACGGGCTCGAAGCAGCTTGTCGCCGTCTCGATTCATGGGCTTGCGCCGCATTTCCGCCCGGATGTTGTAGTGTCATTGTGGCGGCAGGTCGCGGGGAAAAAATGAAACTCCAGCGTCGGGCGATAGCGGTTTTGGCAATCGCTGGGAGCTTGCTGTGCGCGGCGGGGCTTGGGGTTGTGGTGTGGCGAGCGCAGCGGGCGCTCCGCCGCTCAGAACATAACTTGGCAGCCGGTGAAGACATGCCGGTAACGGTGCGCGCGCTGGCCCTGGAACCCAATCCGGGATTTGAAGGCGTGCAGGCTCCGGCAGTCTTCAAAAGCGGGGCAGAGTTTGACGGCAAGTTTTACCTGGCCGGGCCGGCAGGCCTGTACGCCTATACAGAAGACGGGGTGCTCGAGCACATTTTTCGCGCCGGGCTTGAATTGCCGGCCGCGCCGCTGGGCCAGATGGCCGTTGGCACCCTGGCCGATGCGCGACAGCCGGAGCTGCAGATTGCGACACGCGGCGGGGGCGTGCTGGCGTTCGATGGGCAAAACTTCCGCCAGATTCGACCCGCGGATCCCGAGGCGCGGCAGGTGACGGCGCTGCTGCCGCTTGCCTCAGGACGTTTGCTGATGGGAACCGCCAAGCTCGGTCTGCTGGTATACGACGGCAAGACGCTGCGCCGATTTCATGCGACGACCAACGACATTTACATCACGGCGCTGGCCGGCACCGAGGCCGAACTCTGGATCGGGACGCTCGATCGGGGCGTGTTGCACTGGCGCGGCGGGCAAACTGAGCCGATCGGCGTGGCGCAGGGCTTGCCGGATGGGCGAGTCGAGTCGATTGCTCTGAGTGGGGACAGCGTTTATGTGGGGACGCCGGTCGGCGTGGCAGAGATTCGAGCTGCGAAGGTAGCGCGAACGCTGGCGGCGGGCCGCTTTGCCCATGCCTTGCTTGCCTCGCCTGCCGTGCTCCTGGTGGGAGAATTCGAGGGCGGAATTCTGCGCGTTGGTCTTGATGAACCGGGGCCCGGGCTCAGAATGCGCCACGCGATTGGGATCCACGATGACCTGGATGATCGCAAGGGTCCTGCGCCCGCCGACAGTCCCGTCGAGCAGTTGCTCGCAGTTGGTAGTACCGACTATGCCGTAACCGGAACGGGACTGCTGCGGCAGGATCCAGATGGCGGCTGGAGCAAGGTTCTCACTGGGGGTGAGGCGCTGCTGACCGACCGCGACATCTCTTCATTAATGATTGCGTCGGATGGGCGGCTTTGGGTTGGATATTTCGATCGCGGCCTGGATATTTTGCCGGCGACAGGCGGAGCGCCCACACACGTGGAAAACGACCGCGTCTTTTGCGTGAACCGGATCGTGGAGGACGCGCGCAAGAGCGACATCGCCGTAGCGACCGCCAATGGCCTGGCGCTGTTTGACCGCGACGGTCGGCAGCGGCAGGTATTGGACCGGAGTTCCGGGCTGATCGCGAGCCATGTGACCGATGTGGCGCTCGTGGGTGACGGCATGGTGGCAGCTACGCCCGCGGGCATCACGTTTCTCGATGCGGGCGGTCCGCATAGCCTTTATGCCTTTGAAGGCCTGGTGAACAACCATGTGTACGCGCTTGGAACCGGAAGCGACCGGCTGCTGGTGGGAACGTTGGGTGGGCTTTCGCTGCTGGCTGGCGGCCAGGTGCAGCGCAACCTGACCACCGCCAACTCCGGGCTGAAAGCCAACTGGATTACGGCCCTGGCCAAAGTGGGAGACGACTGGTTGATTGGGACCTATGGAGCGGGCGTGTTTCGCATGGACGGAGCAGGTACAGTGAATGCGACCCAGGCAGCGAAAGATGGAACGATTGTGAACCCCGGGGCGCTGCTCGCCGACGGCCGGCTGGTACTGGCGGGAACGCTGAGCCAGGGGTTGCTCGTGGCCGACGCATCCGGAACGCGGTGGCACACGGTGACTGCCGGATTGCCGTCGCTCAACGTGACTGCAATCGCGATCGACAAAGGGATGGTCTACGTAGGCACGGATAACGGGATGGTCAAGATTCCCGAGGAGAAGCTCTGAAAATTTCAGCAATCTTCATCGTGATTGGGTATAGATTGGTTACGCCGCATGAAAAGAGGATGGGGACGCGTTGAGTGGGTTGGAGCAGCGCTGGTGACGCTGCTGCTCGCCGCGGCTCCTGTTGCCTTTGCCGATAGCGGCGTTCTGATTCCTTCGGACAAAGAAGCGCCCGATCCTTCGATTCTGTCGATGACGGAGATGGAAGTTGAGATCCACATCGACAACGGCGATGCGCGGGTGTGGATCCGGCAAATTTTCGAAAACCACACTGGCAGGCCCGAGGAAGGGAGCTATGTGTTTGCTCTGCCCAGCGGCACGCAGGTCTCCGATTTTGCGGTGTGGGATGGGCCGGTGCGCATTCCGGCGGTGATCCTGGAGCGAAAACGCGCCGAGGCGATTTATCAGGAGCTGAAAAACCAGGCGATCGATCCCGGGTTGCTCGAGCAGGGCGAACGCACCGAGGATGACGCGCGCCGCAACTCGCTGTTCAGCGCCCACATTGTGCCGATCCCTGCGTGGGGAACCAAGCGGCTGGAGATTGAGTATCACCAGCGCATTCGCGTGAGCGCGCGCAAGTGCTATTTTCTGTTGTCACTGAAGCCGGATGCCTACGCCGTCCAGCATGTGGCGCATTTTTCGATTCAATTTGATCTCAAGTCGGCTGCGGCGATTAAAGACTTCGCAGCGCAGGCAAAGTCGCTGCCATTCAAAGTGGAGCAACAGGACGAGCACACGGTACGAGGCTCGGTTGACGCGAGCAACACCGACCTGTCCGAGGACTTTGCCGTTACGTGGGGCGTGAACGAGCCGGGAAATGCACTGCAGGTGATTACCTACCGCGATCCCAACGCTCAAACCGTTGGCCCGTCGCTCGAAGCGCCGGAGCGACCGGCCGAGCAAAGCAATGCGAAGAGCAAGAAGAAGCAGAAGCAGCAGGCTGCGCAGTTGCAGCCGGGATTTTTTGAGGCGACGGCAGAGCTGACCGCGCCCATGGCGGCGCAGTCGCAACCGGGTACGCAGCCCGCCGCACGCACCGTAATTGTGCTGATGGATACTTCGCTCTCGATGCAGTGGGAGAAGCTTGAGCGTAGTTATTCGGCCGCGGCCAAAGTGCTTGAATCGCTGCGTCCGCAGGACCATTTCAATTTGCTGCTCTTCAATACGGCGGTCGAGAGTTTCCGTCCGGCGCCGGTTGCTGGAGATACTACAACCGTGATGGCGGCGATGGATTGGCTCCGCAGCAGCCACCTGCGCGGCGGGACGGATTTGCAGAAGGCTCTCGACGCGGGGCTGGCACAGGCAACAGCTCCCAATTCTGCGCTGGTGCTGCTTACCGACGGCGGCGCGGATCGCGGGTTGGTTTCGACCGGCAAGCTTGCGCCATGGTATGCGGCGCGATGGAATCAGATCGCCGCCGGCCAGAGGCCAAAGACCGACATCTTTGCCGTGGGCGACGACGCGAATGTTCCACTGCTGCGGCTGCTTGCCCGCAACAACGGCGTGATGGAGCAGGTGCTGTCGAGCGAGCCGGTCGACTACAAGCTAGGAACATTTCTCTCGGAGATGGGCCAGAGCCCGATCGGCGATCTGCGCCTGACGGTTTCGCCGCAAGCCGCCGTCGACAAAGTTTATCCGCTCGACGACGCAGTCTTTGACGGTGGCGAAGCAGACTGGGTTGGTCAGTATCTCAAGCCGGTGAAGAACGCGACCTTCCGCGTCGATGGGCAGCAGGATGGAATGGCCGTGAGGGCCGACGCGAAAGCAGCGCTGCCCGCGCAGGATCTTGAGCACGATCAACTGCCGCGGCTGTGGGCGTGGGCGCGCGTGCGGGCGCTGCTCGAACAGATCGATCGCGAAGGCGAGACGGAAGCTGCGATTGAAGAGATCATTCGCCTGGCGCGCCAATACAAATTCGTCACGCCCTATACATCGTTTCTGGCTGCGCCACGCGCCCTGCTGCGGCCGCGCGTCATTCGGCCGGGCGATCCGGTTCTGCGCATTCACACCGATCCCGCAATTGTGTCAGTGATTGCGCTCTTTCCCTTCGGACTGGAAAAGCCGTTGCGCTATCTGGGTGGCGAAGACGTTTGGGAGACGCGCTTCCTTGCGCCGCCGGGGATGAACGACGGCAGCTACGCGGTGCGGCTCGTGCTGCGCGACAAGGACGGCCAGGTTTATCGCGAGCAAAAGAGCTTTGTGGTCTTGTCGAAGCCGCCGACGGTGAGTGTGCGATTGCAGCGTATGCGATACCATGCCGGCGAGATGGTGCCGCTCACGGTGAATGCTTCGGACAGCACGCGCACGCTGACCGCTCGCGTTGAAGGACTGGCGCCGGTAAGTCTGCGATGGAATCCCGACGCGCATGCCAGCACTGGGCAATTGTGGCTCCCGCCGGGACTTCCCGCCGGCGATTATCTGCTCACCGTGACGGCTGAGGACGTGGCGCACAATCTGGGCAGCAGGGAGGTGCGCATTGAAGTGGTTCCGTGAGCGCGAAGTGCGCGCCGGGTGGATCGCGGCCGGAATGCTGCTCGGGGCGCTTGGAGCAGCGCTTCCGCAGGCGCTGCGTCATCCGGCGGGATTGCTCTTCGTTCCAGGACATGGATTTGCGCGATGGGTTGAAAACGTCCAGAGCGGGTCGGATGTCGAAAAAGCGCTCTACCGACTGATGCAACTGCCCGGAGGGGAGATTCTCTTCCGCCGCCCGCCACGCGAAACCGTTCCGGCAATTACTGCGCAGCAGCAAACGCAAAAGACCGCAGTGCTGTATTCGCTGCGTGCGCTTGAAGAAGAACAGGCACTGGACTTCGACGCCGCTGAGCGCGACTGGAAGGCCTGGGCAGATCAGTCTGACGATCGCGTTGGCGCTTATCTCGACCTCGCAGATTTCTACGAGCGGCGGTTGAAGCCGCAGGAAGAACTGGCCGCGCTAGAGGTTGTGGGCAAGGCTCCGGCAAGCGCGCAGGAACGTTGGACCCCGGTAGGGTCGCAGCGCTCGTGGCTCGCGTGGGAGCGCGCGCTGAACGTTGTGAATGAGTATGCGCTGCCACACTCGGCTGCCGCGCAAATTTACGCAGACTGGGTCCAACGTTACCCGCACGAACCGTCGCTCTATCAGCGGCAATTTGCTTTTCTTCTTGACGGTGGTGATTTTGCCGCTGCGACCGATCTGATTACGCGATACCGCACGGCATTTCCTGAAGACAAGGTCTTTCCCGTTGAGGCTGAAGCGAATCTGGCTATGAAGCGTGGCTCGGCGAAGGACGGCCTGGCCGTTTATGAGAGCGCCTTCGAGCCGCTGTGGCCTTCGGAGCTGATCAAGAGCTATTTTGCGCTGGTTCTCGCCAGCCGGAGCCAGCGGCAATTCGCCGATGAATTGCGCGCGAAAATGGCCGCTGATCCCAATGATCTTCGTGATGCAGCGCGGCTCTTCTATCTCGATCAGCAAGAGGGCCAGCTCGATTCCGCAAAGGCGGTGTTGAATTCCTATCGCGAAGAGAAGGACGGGCACGGCGCGGCATGGAGCGCCGACGAGCTTTACACGCTCGCGCAGCTCTATGAATCGATCCAGGATTTCCCCGAAGCGGCGCGCTATGACTATGCGCTTGCCGCTGACCACAGCACTCCGGGAGCGGAGCAGAAAGGCCTTGTGGGACTCACGCACATTCTGCTCGCGGCTCCGGACCAGCCGTTGCGGGTAGGCGCCGGAAACCTTGCTCTTTATCGCAACATTGCCACCATGGATCGCGGCCCCGGCTACCTGAACGGCATTCTTTCGCTCCTGCTCAACAGCCAGGACCCGGAGCAGGTGTACGCAAGCGAAGATCAGCGCGCCGTGCCGTACTTCCATCGCGCCAAAGCCGCAGAATTGCTCGCTGAGATCGACCGGCGATTCCCTGACGAGCCGGAGCACGCGCAAATCCACGCTGACCTGCTGAATGCCTACGCGGCGTACAGTGAAAATGACGCCGTGATTCGCGAAGGCACGGCGATTCTCGCTCAGTTCCCGCAATTCGCGGGCCGTGTTAGCGTGGCCATGCAGGTGGCAGAGGCGTATGCGCGAACCGGGCAAACGGAGAAGGAATTCGCGCTCTATCAAAGCCTGCTCAAGGAGCTCGCGGCTCGCGCCGATGGAGTTCCGCTGGGCGCGCAAACGGTCGGATTCCGCCAGCCCATTCAACCACGATTTCCGGCTCCGCCGCCCCCGCCGGGCTTTAATGAAAACGTCTCGGCTGTGGTTCAGCCCGGCGTAAACGCGCGCTCCCAGGAATACGCCGAGGTGCTCGATCGCTACCTCGCGCGCCTGGTCTCGTTGCAGCGGTTGCCCGACGCGCTGAATGTGCTGCGCGGCGAACTCGACCGCAACCCGCTAGATCCCGGGCTCTATCAGCGGCTGGCCAACTTCCTTGAGCAAAATGCGCTGAACGCACGCGAAGAGGAGGTCTACCAAAGCGCCATCAATCAATTCCAGGATGAATCCTGGTACGCGAAGCTGGCGCGTCTTTACCTGCGCCAACGGCGTACCGCCGACTACAACGGACTGATGCACAAAGTGGCGGGCAGCTTTTCGGGCACGGATTTGGAGCAGTTCCTGATGCAGGCGCCTGTGCCGGGGCGCGCACTTGCGACGCAAGTGAATCTCTACGCGCATCAGCGTTTCCCGCACGATCTGCGCTTTGTCCAGAACCTTCTCAATGAATATCGCGCGGCGCATCGCGACGCAGATGTTGAGCAGCTTTTGTGGGAACACTGGTCCGAGTCGCCGGCTCTGCGCGACCAACTCTTCGAATTGCTGAGTCGCACGGGCAGGCTCGATCAGGTCCTCGATCAGTTGCGCGAGCAATCGCCCGAGATTGACAAGGCGGATTGGGCCGGATTGACTACGCGCAATCCTGCAGCGGAGCGCCTGTGGATGGAAGCCTGCCTCTGGCAGTCGCACTTTGAGCAGGGAGTGGGTGCGGCCGATGCACTTGCCGTTGCGTATCCCGCCGACACGGAGGTGGGCGAGCGCGCAGCATCGCTTTACCGTTCGCTCGCGTACTTCCATCCGGAAGATACCGACAAGGCCGTCGCCATTGAGAAGCACCTGCTCGGAGTGCAGCCGGGCGATCTCGATCGCATGGCGCGCATCGGCGATATCTATGCCGACCGCAGCCGGTTTGCCGAAGCCAGTCCGTTTTGGGTGCGCATGGGCGATGTGCATCCCGGCGAGAGCGACGGCTATTTGCAGTCGGCCACGGTCTTCTGGGATTACTACGATTTCACCGATGCGATGACCGAGATCGAAAAGGCGCGCGCGCAGCTCAAGCAGCCCACGCTTTTTGGTTACGAGGCAGGCGCGGTTGAAGAGAGCCGCGGCGACATGCCTGCGGCCGCGCGCGAATATGTTGCGAGCGCACTGGCCGAAACTTCGTTGAGCGAAAGCCATGACCGATTGATCGAGATTGCACGAAAGGCCGCTCAGCGCGCGGTGATTGAGGAAGCTACAGCGGGGCTGCTCAAGCAGGCATCGCCCACGGCGGTCGCGATTCAGTTACGTGCGGGCATCCTTGATGCGGAGCATCGCCGCGACGATCTGGCCAGCGAACTCGCGCATCTCGTCGCGCAAACTTTGTCATTCGACGTGCTCGACGCAGTTACGCAGGCGGCGCGAAGTGATTCGCTTTCGGATGTGGAAGAAGCGGCGCTCAAGCGGCAGGTCGCGCTCACCACCGATCCGGTGCGCAACCTCCAGCTCCGCTATCAGCTCGTGGACTTCTATCAGCGGCACGATCCGCAGGTTGCGGCAGCGGAGGTTAATGCCATCGATCGGGACCACAGCACAATTCTCGGCGTCGTGCGCTCCACCGTCGATTTTGACTGGGCGCACGATCGCAAGCAGCAGGCCGTTACGGTACTCCTCGATGCAGCGCAAGTTGCGTATCCCGAGTTGAAGAGCGCCTTCCAGCTCGAAGCCGCACGCAAACTTACGGATCTTGGCGAGTACCAGCGCTCGCGAAGCATTTTGGAAGCGTTGTTAACCGAAAAGCGACTTGATTCGGGCAGCGAAGCGGCGATGGCCGATAACTACGCGCGCGCCGGGGATCAGGCCGGACTTGAGGCATTCTACAAAGCGCGCCTGGCTATCGTGCAGCAAGCGCCGCTCGAACAGAATGAAAAACTGCAACGCGTGGCGCAGTTAAGACGAGGCATGATCGCCGCTGCAACGTTGCTTGGCAGCACCGATGAAGCCGTCGACCAATACATCGAGCTGATCAACGCATTCCCTGACGATGCCGCGCTGGCGCAGGAAGCCGCTCTTTACGCGGAGGCACATGGCGCGCGCGACCGGCTCTTCAGTTTTTATCAGAAGACGATTACGGCATCTCCGCGCGATTCTCGCTGGAGCCTGGTGCTGGCACGGATGGCCACGGCAGCGGAAGACTTCCCGATGGCGATTGACGCCTACGAGAAAACCATTCGTCTTCGCCCTGAACGGCAGGATTTGTACATTGCGGAGGCCGAGCTGCAGGAGCGTCTGCAAAGTTTTGACGATGCGGTCAACAACTATCAAAAGCTCTACACGCTGAGTTATCACGATCCGCAGTGGATGGAAAAGATCGCCGAATTGCGCGCGCGCCAGGGCGGTACCGCGGATGCGGTGAAGGCGCTCGAGACTGCATGGATCACGGGCAGGCCGCAGAAGGCTGCGGATTCTTTTCGCGTTGCGGCGCAGCTTGAGCAGTGGAGCTTGCTCGACGAAGCGCGAAAATACGCCGAGCAGGGTCTGGAGCAGGCGGGCGCCGATTTGCTGGTCGATCCTGCCGATCAAACCGGCGCTGCAACGTACGCGCGAATCCTTGCACGCCAACGGCAGGCGCCGGTAGGTTATGCGCGGCTGATGGAGGCGCGCCAGCAGGCGGCGAACGTGCCAATCTCGGCAGTCGTGCAGCAGGTTATGCAACAGGGTCCAGCTGCGGTTACGAATGAGGAATGGCAACAACAGCGCCAGAAGGACCGCACCATCCGCGCGACCCAGGGCTTCGCTTCAGCGCTGGCCGCGATGGGCCGCGCGGCGGGCGAGTTCTACACACCGGAGCAGAAAGGTCAGTTTGCTGTCTGGCTGCAGTCCACATGTGCATCGGCGAGTGCCGCGGAAATGCGCACAATCTATTTGCCGGCCGCACAGGCAGCGAACCTGATCGACCTAGCAGCAGGTTGGATGTGGAACCTGGCGTGGAACGGCACGCAGCTCAACGCTGGTGACCTTTCGGCGTGGATTGAGCTTGAGGAGCAGCGCGGCGAATTGAATACCGTTGGCGCTTCTCTGGAAAAAATCGCCGCGGACATTCCCTCGAGGCAACGGGCGATGATCTGGCGGGATGCAGCAGATGCCTATCACAAGACCGGCAACGCGCAGGGTGAATTGCGCGCGCTACAGCAACTCGCCGCTATCGTTGTTATCGGCGGCGACCAGCAAAGGCGCTACTATGAGCTGCTTTGGAACCAGCGTCCGCAGCAGCTCGCGTCCCTGGCAAGCTCAGAAGACGCCGCCGTTCAGTTCCTCGTCGAACGAGGAAACGTTAATCAAGCGATCAAGTCTATTGCGGCGCGTTCTGCATCCAGGCCGCCGGTGTGGAAGAGCGCCTACACTGCGCTGGCGGGCCTCAATCGCGACGATTACGAGCCGGCAGTGTGTGATGCATTCGCCCAGGCGCTCGACATCAACGCAACCATTGGCGATCGCATTGCGCACCCCGCGGATCGCGATCGTCAACTCGCCGGCGAAGTGTGGTTCTACTACGGCTCGCGCTACGGCGAATACCTTGACGACGACAGGGACCCGAACGCGGAGGGTTATCTGGAATCGGAGTTGGAACACACGCCGGAAAGTCCGGCGGCCTACTTGCAGCTTGCCAACTCCTCGGCGGATGCGGGCAGAACCGACGCGGCGCTGGGCGATTACCAGAGGTCGCTGGAGCTGAGGCCAGACCAGGCGGCGGTGTTTGACAACATCGCTAAGGTTGAATGGAAGGCGGGACGGCAGGCTGATGCGATTGCAGCATGGGGCGAAGCGGTGAAGCTTCTTGCAAAACAGGTCGACGCACAACCAGTGCCGGAGAATTTCTGGGTTGACTTCCCGAAGGTGGTCGGCGATGCGAGTGCGGCGGCCCAGTATAATTCTGTCCGCGAGCCGGTGGATGCCATGCTGCGTGTTTACATCGTGCGAAACGGTTCCTACCGCGTAGAGCCGCTCGTCGAAGCCGCGTACAAAGCCAACAAGGATTCGGCTGATTGGCTGTTGGGTATGGCATCGGCCGCTCATGATCCTCAGGAACTTCTAGAAGCGGTGCTTTCGAACGGCGAGGCTGAGAACGGCAGCGGATGGATCGAGCACAATCAGATCAGCGCGATTCTGATGCGCCTGGTGGAGATGGCAGAAAAGAAAGTGCAGGAGAATCCGGGCACGGATGAAGGTGAGCTCAACACATTGCGGCAGCGTTGGGTGAATGCGCTCGTGGACGAGAAGAAGTTTGCCGACGCGCGCGCGGCGCTTGCGCAGATTCGCGCAGAGCAGCTTATCCGAGCCGAGTGGCTGCCGGCCGTGCTCGCCGTGGCCGAAGCAGACGGAAACTTGAGCCAGCTGATCAACCAATGGAAGAAGCAGGGAAGCTCTGCGCCGGCAGAGGACGATTTGCGCAATGCCTCGTCGAAATTGAGTGAGAAGGACCGACGCATGGTGATGCGCTTTGTTTACGAGAGGGCGCTCGATGCGCGTGAGTTGACCGCGCCGAACTTTCTTGGCCTTGCCGCGATTGATTTGGATGAAGGGGATACTGCCAGGGCATTGGATTTGCTGAAGCGCATGACTCTGGTGAGCGGCGATATGTATGCCGACACTGATTCCGCCGCACAGCTTCTCGAACAGAGACACAAAGACGCAGAGGCGATTCCATTCCTGCGCACGCTGGTCGGTGCTTCTCCTTGGAATGCCGGCTACAAGGTGCGGCTGGCGTCGGCTGAGCTTGCGACCAACCAGAATACTCAGGACGCTCTCACAGCACTCAACGCCGTCGTAGGCGATCCCATGGCGGAGTACGCCGATCGTGTCGCCGCCGCACGCGCGCTCAAGGGTCATGGCGCACCGCAAAGTAGCAGTGCGGAGCTGCAACTGGTGGCGCAAGCCGGTTGTCCCACCGAGGTTGAGGCGAACAAGCGATTCTTCGTCGCTGCGCGCGAGGGCGCGGCTGCCTGTGCCACGAGCCCACGGGTGACCGAGGCCATGCTGCGCGAAGCTCTGGCCATCGCGCCCTCCGATGCGCAACTTCGCCTCCTATATATATGGGCGGCATTTTCCGCGGGGCGCGATAACGAAGGGTTGGTGGCCGCGCAGCCGATCGTCCAGAACTTTGGGGGCTACGAGCAGCAAGACTTTGGGACCTACGCGCAACCTTATGGTCCGCAGGGTGACGGCGGGGCATTTCAAAGGTGCGTTTTTCCGTCGGGCGAAGGGGGTGCGTGCGCAACGCAGCCACCGCCGACCTTGTCACTCGCTCCCATGAAGCCCGCCGACGCAGCATGGCTTGGCGCGCACCTCGTTCGCGCAGAAGAATTGCGGGACAATCTGCCTCAGGCAACGAGCATCGCGCAGTCTGTCTTGTCTGTTCTGCACGATCCGTCGTTGTGCAAGCCCTTCGAAGACGAACTCAAAAAAATCGGCGCGGAGCTTTGGCGCCAAAATGAAAACAACGCGCGCGAGCCCAATATTCACGCCGAGCTTGTCCAGGATCGTATCGTGCGCCCGCAGATCTCGCCACAACAACCGTTTGCACCTATGCCAGCGCCGGCGAGGGAGGCACAGCCATGAAGCGTCTTGCGTTGAGTGCTGCCGGATTGCTTGCCGTGGGCCTCGTCGTGCTTTGGGCCGTGGCGCAGTTGCAACAGACCTCCGCTCGGGAGCTGCCTGCGATGATGCCGGAGGGCGCGCTGGTGTATATCGAAGCGAAGGATTTCGACACACTGCTGAATGACTGGAACGGTTCAGAGCAAAAGCGCGTTTGGCTGGCCGGTGATAATTATCAGGCCTTCAGCCGCTCACGGTTGTTTGAGCGCCTGTCGCGGGCGCAGCAGGAGTTCTCAACGGCTGCGGGCCTTGCGACAGATTACGGATTTCTGAATACGGTGGCCGGCAAGCAGAGCTGCCTCGCAATCTACGACATTGGGAATCTCGCGTTTGTTTATCTCACGCGCATGGACGAGCACACGGCAGAGAGCACACCGCTTTGGCAGCTGCGTTCCAGCTTTGAGCAACGCAGTGAAGGCGGAACGCAATTCTACGTGCGCCAAGACTCGCAGTCTGGACGTACCGCGGCCTTCGCGGCCAGCAATGGCTGGCTGATTCTGGCGACGCGTGAGGATCTGATCGCGGGCGTGCTTGACCGGCTGCAGTCGTCCGGAACCAGGAGCCTCGTCGGGGAAGGGTGGTTTGCAGACGCGGTCAAGCAGGCGAACGGGCCGCAGGGCGATTTGCGCATGGTTTTGAATCTCGACAAGCTGGTTTCATCGCCGTATTTCCGCAGCTATTGGGTGCAGCAAAATGTGACGGAGATGAAACAGTACAGCGCGGCGGTCAGCGATCTTTACCGAACCGCGGCGAACGACCGCGAAGAGCGCGTGCTCGTGCGGAAGCCGGGCCTGGCGGCGACGGCGACCGGCGATGTGTCCGCACTCGCCGCGCTCGCACCGGACGATGCGTCGTTTTTCTCAGCGCAGGCATCGCCAAAGGCGGAAGCTGTGCTCGGGATTTTGCGTGAGAACCTGCTTGAAGTCAAGCCCGCAAATGTCCAAGCGCAGTGGAACACCGCGCCGCCGCCTCCATCGAACGAAGATACCGGTAGCGCTGCGATGCTCGATGTGCGCATCGATCAGGCCCCTGTCGTCATCGCGCAGGCGGATGCCTATGCGCCGCTGCGCGAGCTGCTTGGCACAATGCAACCTGCGGCGATGCTCACCGTCTATACCACACAGGCACCCGGCAACGGCGTTTTTCAGCGGATCGCCGATGGCGTTGTTGTTGAGGCTGACGAGATTTGGAATGATGCAGCGGTGCGCGATGTGCTGGTTACGGCTATACAGCCCGGGCTCACGGCGGGCCGCGTCGGCGTTGACTGGGTGCGGCGATCCGGGTCGCCGGGAAGCTACTTTGCGTTGGATGGGCGCGTGCCGTTATATGTCGCGGTGCGCGACAAGCAACTGTTCCTTGCCAACGATTCCGACCTGCTGGAAAAGATGCTCGCCCGGCGGCAGGACTCAACGCAAAGCACACAAGCCGGTGTCACGTATACCGCTGCTTACCGGCATTCGCCTCGCGAACAGCAGAACTTTCGTGCGTTGTTCACGATGCTCGACAAGACGGCAAGCGCCGGCGGCGACGACCAGGGAATGCAGCCGCAAGGCGAGAGCCCGGCTTTCTTTTCGGGGAATATGGCGAGCCTGAGCCGCATGTTCTCGAATGTGAGCCTTGAAACGGTGCAGGAGAAAGACGAGGGCGCCAAGGTCACGCAGACCGTGACCTACGAGTGGAGTCATTGAGTTGGTTTGAATTTGTTTCGCGCTGGATCTGAGGATTGTGGAGCCTTGCTCCACAAGCTGCCACTACCAAACCACGACCCCATCAAGTGCCTGATCGATTCGTTCGAGGATTTCTGCAGAGAGGGTAACGCCGACGGCACGGACATTGTCGGCAATCTGCTCGGGGCGCGTTGCGCCGATGATCGCCGAAGCGATTTCGGGCCGCCGCAGCACCCACGCCAGCGCCATTTGCGCCATGGTCAGGCCAAGGTCTTCTGCAATCGGCTTGAGCCGGGCGATGGCAGCGAGCAACGGAGCGGAGCGATAATGCCGGCCCGCAGTTTCCATGAACATGTTCATCTTGTCGTTTGCCGCGCGGCTGCCTGGCGGAGGCGGCTGACCCGGCGCGTATTTTCCGGTAAGAGCACCGTGCGCCAACGGAGAAAATGCCAGGTTGCCGATCCCGTGGCGCGCGCACGCAGTGAATACCGCCGCCTCCGGTTTTCGCCAGAGCATCGAGTACTGCGGCTGGCTTGAAGAGAAGGGAACCAGACCGGTTTCGCGGGCGATCTTCGCCGCCGCGTCAATCTGCTCAGCCGTCCATTCGCTGAACCCGATTGCGCGCACCTTGCCTTCGCGCACCGCCCGGTGGAGCGCGCGCATCGTCTCCTCGAGCGGCGTTTCCTTGTCGTAGCGATGGCACTGGTAAAGATCGATGCAGTCGACGCCGAGGCGCTGGAGCGATCGATTCAACTGCTTCTCAATCTGCGCCGCGGTGAGTCCATGATCCGGCTCGCTGCCCACAGGGAAGTATAGCTTTGTCGCGATCAGATAACGATCGCGTGGAAAAGTACGCAGAGCTTCACCAAGCACGCGCTCTGCCTCGCCCGCGCCGTATTGATTCGCGGTATCGAAGAGGGTAATTCCGTGGTCGAGGGCAGCGTGGATGCAGCGGATAGCCTGCTCGCGCGCGATGCCACCCGCGGCCGTCAGCCAGGTGCCGAAACTCAGTTCCGAAACTTCTAGCGGGCCGCGGCCTAATGGTCTATATCTCACGAGTCGCTATTCGCCTCTGACTGCCGTTTTCAAATTCCCGATTCCAGCTGCACGAATGGCACAAATAACAGCGGAGTGTGCCACAGGGGCTAAAGCCCACGCTCGCATCTGCATTCTGGGGCACGACTAAAGTCGCGCCCCTTCAAAACGTCATTGATGTAAGTGGTTCAACTCCCCAATCTCTATTAACTACTCTTTCTCTCTATCACAGTGCCTGCACTGTGCCTTTGCCCACCAACTCTTCCACGCGCTCCACCCAGCCGCGATCCGCCGACACGCTCATACCTTCCGGCTCCAGAATCACCGCGTACTCGCCCCTCTTCTCCAAATGGAGCATCACCTTGCCGGGGCCCGGCGCAGCGTCAGCCGCGCTTTTCAGGCCGGCGAGCATCTCCTCGCTGACGCGGTCAAGATTAATGCGGATGCGCACGCCCGTTGGCAGTTTCACCTGGACATCTTCCAACGGCTGCACCTGGCTTATGGCGATCTTGGGCGCTGCATCCTCGTCTCCCATCAGCGTTCCGCGCACCAGCACCGGGGCCTCGATTTTCAAATGCTGCGCGAGCCGTTCATAGTCCCGCGCAAAGCAGATCAGTTCGATCTTGCCCGTCGCATCTTCGAGCGCCGCTTGGGCGTAGAGCCTTTGATCGCGGCGGCTCTTTTGCACGCGCAACCCGTGAATGATTCCCGCCACCTGAATCTCGTCGGCCATGTCGGGCTGTGCGCCCCAGCGCCGGTCAGGAGGTTTGCGTTCCAGGGCTTCAGACGTCGAAATCACCCCGGTGAGGTTGCGCAGCTTTTCAGCATACTTGTCGAGCGGATGGCCTGAGACGAAGAACCCCAAGACCTCTTTCTCATTCGCGAGCCGCTCGCCCTCTTCCCAATCGGCGGCCGGCGGCAGCGCAGCGGCGTCGCGGCCGCGTGCGGGCGTCTCGTCAAAGAGCCCGAATAATCCGCTCTGGCCCTGCTCCGCATCACGCTGCGTCTTCTGCGCGCGTTCCATCGCCTTATCGACAGCCGCCGTGAGCTGGGCACGTTTGCCGAGAGAATCCAAAGCACCTGCTTTGATCAGCGATTCAATGACGCGCTTGTTCATCAGTCGCAGGTCGACTTTTTCGCAGAACTCCCAAAAGCTCCTGAACTGCCCGCTTGCCTCCTTGCGAGCATTCAGAATTGACTCGATGGCATTGCCGCCGACATTCTTCACGGCGGCAAGCCCGAAGCGGATGGCTTCGCCGTGCGGCGTGAACTGCGCTCCTGAAACCTGCACATCGGGCGGTTCCACGCGAATCCCCATTTCGCGGCACTCGCCGATATACTTGACCACGCTGTCGGGCTTCGACGTTTCCGACGTGAGAAGCGCCGCCATGAACTCTATCGGGTAATGCGTTTTGAGATAAGCAGTCTGGTACGCCACCAGCGCATATGCTGCCGAGTGCGATTTATTGAATCCGTAGCCGGCAAACTTGTCCATCTGGTCGAAGATGTCGCCCGCCGTATCCTTCTTTACACCGTGCGCCACTGCGCCGCTCACAAATCGATCGCGCTGCTTGGCCATCTCCTCGGCGTTCTTCTTCCCCATGGCGCGCCGCAGCAGGTCGGCTTCGCCGAGCGAGTAGTTTGCCAGTACGTTCGCGATCTGCATCACCTGTTCCTGATAGACGATCACGCCCAGCGTTTCTTTCAGCACCTGCTCAAGCTCCGGCAGCATGTACTCCACTTTGCGCCGGCCCCATTTGCGCTCGATGAAGTCGTCGATCATGCTCATCGGTCCCGGGCGGTAGAGCGCATTCAAGGCCGTCAGCTCCTCCACCGAATCCGGTTTGTACCGCCGTAAAATATCGCGCATGCCACTCGACTCGAACTGGAACACTCCCGAGGTCAGCGCGGTGTGAAACACCTTGCTGTAGGTCTCCGCGTCGTCCAGCGGAATCGCCTCAATGTCCACTTTCTCGCCGCGGTGCTGCTCAATCAGCTTCAGGCAGTCGTCGATCACCGTCAGCGTCGTCAGGCCCAGAAAGTCCATCTTGAGCAGGCCCATCTTCTCCACGGCCTTCATGTCGTAGGCGGTTACAATTTCGTCGTTCTTGGTCTTGGCCAGCGGAACCAAGTCGATGAGGGGACGCGGCGCAATCACCACTGCCGACGCGTGAACACCGGACCCGCGCACCAAGCCTTCCAGCTTTTTCGCAGTGTCGATGAGCTCGCGAATCTGCTTGTCGTTGTCGTATACCTTGCGCAGGTCGGGAACGTCTTCGAGCGCCTTATCAAGCGTCATGCCCACCGTTGCCGGAACCAGCTTTGCAATCCGGTCCACATCCCCATACGGCATGTCGAGCGCGCGGCCGCAATCCTTGATCGCCGCCTTGGCCGCCATCGTGTTGAAAGTGATGATCTGCGCCACCTGCTCGCGCCCGTACTTGCGGGTCACGTAGTCGATGACCTCGCCGCGCCGGTTCATGCAGAAGTCCACGTCGATATCGGGCATCGACACGCGCTCGGGATTCAGGAATCGCTCGAAGAGCAGCGAATTCTGCAGCGGATCGATATTGGTAATCTCCATTGCATAGGCCACCAGCGACCCGGTTGCCGACCCTCTTCCGGGACCGACAGGGATGCCGTGGTCGCGCGCGTACTTGATGAAGTCCCAGACAATGAGGAAATAGCCCGAGTAATTCATCTGCCTGATGATCGCGATCTCGTGTTCCAGGCGCGCATCATATTCGTGAATCGGCGTGCGCAACATACCGCGCGATTCAAGCAGCCTGATGGAGGTCTCAAGGCGCTTTTTGTAACCCTCGCGGCACACCTGCTCAAAATAGCTCGCGGTGGTGTGACCTTCGGGCACAGCAAAATCGGGAAAGGGAGATTCGATAGCGTGCAGCTTCAGGTTGCAGCGCTCGGCAATCTCCATCGTCCGCTTGAGCACGCCGGGCGAATCTTTGAAGATGCGCGCCATCTCGTCGGCGCTCTTCACAAAGAACTGGTCGCTGTCAAATTTGAAGCGGTTGGCTTCGTGAATCTTTGCGCCGGTCTGCACGCAAAGCATCACGTCGTGCGCATGCGAGTCCTCGCCGCACAGGTAATGCGAATCGTTGGTGGCAACCAACGGAATATCGAGCTCGAGCGCCAGGCGGTGCAAATCACCGTTGATCTTCTTTTCGTCGTCGAGGCCCTGGTCCTGAATCTCGAGGAAGAAGTTTCCCTTGCCGAAGATGTTCTGGTACTGCAAGGCGACGTCTTTTGCCTTCGGGTACCTCGCCGCCTGGTCCAGCTTCTGGTTGTTCAGCGTCTCGCAGAGTTCGCCACTCAGGCAGCCGGAAAAACCGATCAGCCCTTTGCAATTTTCCGCGAGGTACTTTTTGCTCACGCGCGGCCGGCGATAAAACCCGTTTAGGCTCGCCTCCGAAGTCAGGCGGATCAGGTTCTGGTAGCCTTCTTCGTTTTCAGCCAGCACCAGCAGGTGGTTGTACTCATCTTTCGGTGTCTCGGCGCGATGATCTTCGGCTTTGCAAATGTAGAGTTCGCAGCCGAGGATGGGCTTGATGCCTTTTTCCTTGGCTGCAGTGAAAAAGTGCACCGCACCATAAATATTGCCGTGGTCGGTCATGGCGACGGACTTTTGCCCCAGCGCGGCGACGCGATCGACAAGTTTGTAAACGTCGCAAGCTCCGTCGAGGAGGGAGTATTCCGTGTGCAGATGAAGGTGGGTAAATTCTGACATGGCTACATTGATTCTAGCCGCGGCGCGAGATGCGCAAAGCTATCGAAGCTGCGGTTGAAATCGAGGTAGTTTGAGGAAAAATTGGTATTGGCTCCGCAATGATGGTCACCAACACTCGGCGCTTGATTCGCACACGCCAATCCTCATGGCTGAAGGATGTGTCAGTGGCAGCGCCTCAGGGAAGTCAGTGGATGCTGAAACCTGATTCGCTTTTTACGAGCCGACCCTATGTATTTATGCTGCCGGCGCAGTCGGAATGGCCGCACCGGCAAACTACTTCGGCGCGAGTACCGATGCCCTCGCAGTGGGCGCTGCAGTATTTTGATCCGTCACTTGGAACACAGCTACAGGCGGGATTTGCGCACTTCTTGGCTTTGGCCATAAGGCTCCCTCCATGGTCCGTATGGCTGTCAAGCTTAGCACCGCTTTGGGTGCAGGGGCGGAATATTTCAGTATTCCGACGCCAACCTGGCGGGTTGTTCATAGATTTTTGTTGCCAAGGTTCTGCCTCTTTCTGTTACCTTGACTGCCGGAGGGATTCCCCGATGACAAGAAGCAAATTCGTTTTGGGCTCCGTTCTTTGCTTGGCGAGTTTTACGGGTGGCGTGCTGGTCGCACAGGGACCCCGGCACCCCAACCTGATGGAGGCACGACGGCTGATCAACCAAGCCTTTGACCGGATTGTTGCTGCTCAGCAGGCTAGAGCATTTTCATAGTTGCTGTATCCGGTAGCCGCAGTGGCGAAAGAAGGCTTTGGCGTCTGCGGGAGTGATAGCGGCGATGGCCCGCGCCAGGGCTGGCTCGAGTTGATCGAGCAGCCGCGCTTTGATGCCCCGTAGCAGTTGCTTGAGCTTGGACCAAGCTTGTTCGATAGGGTTGAAGTCGGGTGAATAGGGCGGCAGATAGAGCACCGATGCACCGCATTTCTCGATGAGTTCGCGCACCCCATCGACCTTGTGCGCTCCCAGATTGTCGAGGATGACAAGCTGGCCTGGCTGGAGCCGTGGCGCCAGCACTTGTTCCACAAAGGCGAGAAAGACGTCTCCGTCGGTGGGCGATTCAATGCTCATGCTGGTAAGTACGCCCTCGGTGGTCAGCGCCGCCAATACCGTCAAGGTGCGCCAGTGACCAGCAGGAACCGCCTCCCGCACCCGTTCGGAGCGCGGGCCCCAGCCGTAGCGGCGCGTCATCTCCGTGGTTACGCCGCTTTCATCCAGAAACACCAGCCAGGCCGGATCGATCTCGGCGACCACGTCCCACCACGCTTGCCGCAGCCACAGACTCTCACCGCTTTCCTGCTCCTGGGCGCGCAGCGTTTTTTTTATGTCGCAGGCCCAGGTCGCGCAGCCAATACCACAGACGCGAGCAGCTGATTTGCACCTGATGAGCGTGCCGCAAATGCTGTTGCAACTCCGCCAGCGTCACATCCGGCTGTCTTGCTACCGCGGCTCGCAGATATTGCTTGATTTCCGCACTCAACTGCCCTGTCGGCCCGTGGCGCAACTGGCGCGGCCGCTCCAGCCGTCCGCTCTGCAACTGCTGGCGGCGGATCTTCTTGGTATATCCATAACTGACGACAAACTGGCTCGCCAGTTCCTCCAAGCTCCCTCGCCCCGCTGCATAGGCTTTCAAAACCTTCGAACGCAGGTCGTCTGAATAGGCTCGTGGCATCTGCTCAGTTGCGGACTTGTCGCCAACTTCACCTTAGCCTCGTTTCGCCCTTGCGGATATAACTACTAAGGAACCGCTCTAACGAGTGGGACATGGGAGGGCATGCCGCCCGCGCAAAAGATCTGCTCGACCAGGCAAAACGAGAGATCAGGCTCGCTACCGAAGCGGCAAATCACCGCTGAGCCCCTAAGCGGCCTGCTCGTTTCTTCAGGTTGATCTCGGGTCAGAATTCCAGCGCCAGGCTTCGCCCTTGCAGAAACTGGGGGAGCCTTGCTAACTCATTTTCGCCATTGGGCTCCGCCCGATTCCTCACTCTTCGCCGCTGGCGCGAGGGCGGGAAGCGCGGACAGCGAGCCCGGTGAAAGAGCAGCGTTGCGCCTTGACGCGTGCGTCTTTTCGCGACATCCCCTACCGTTGACGGCCGCTCATTTGGAGTTCCCGCTTCGTTGCGCCGGCAGGAGCCAGGCATGGTTGCGCCGCCTCTTCGTGGCGTCCTTTTCTGACCACCGTTGGTGACCGGTCACTCGCCTCCGGCGATGCCTGCGCAGGCGAAGAGATACCGGCTCTCATGTCGGCTTCAGGCGTTGTGGGTGGCACCGATTCGGTTTCCCACGTTGGATACATCGCCATCGCAAGTTGCATGACCGCAGTGACACACGACGTCGGTTCGTTCTTCCGCTCCCGCACAATAAGCACTGCAGTACTTTGACCCGTCAGTGGGCTTACAGTCACACGGCGGGTTCGCACATTTCTTTGTGTCTGCCATCTTCATCTCTCCTCGATCCGCCTGGAATTCTGCTTGCCAGTCGCGGATATGGCGAGTTCGATGCAAACTCCAGCCCGGAGGATGGAACCCCCACCCGCGCTTGTTCCCTGTGCTTGGCACTATAATCGTCAATATCTTCAGAACAGGGAGCTTGCATGGGGTATCGGGGATGGTCGGAGTTGCGGAGACGGGAGTTTCTCAAGATGTGCGGGGCGGCGACAGCCGGAACAATGGCTCCGTTCGGCGCACTCCTGGGGCCAGTACGAGGCTTCGCTGGGCCAAGCGGGTCGGGGAAAAACCAGCAGGGCGGAGACGGGGTTCAGAGCGTTCGGCCGGAGATCGGTACCGGGTGGCGGGGCCACATGTTTCCCGGAGCCGTCGCTCCCTTTGGCCTGGTGCAATTGAGCCCGGACACCGCCGGCGCGCCGGAGATCCAGTGGAACAAAAGGGGCGACTATACAGGATGGGATCATTGCCCCGGCTACTACTACCCCGATAACGTCTTAATCGGTTTTAGCCACACGCACGTGCAGGGAACCGGCGGCGGCGACCTGGGCGACATCCTGCTGATGCCGGTCGTGGAAGGGAAGAACTGGTCTTTCGACCCAGGGATCCCGCAGGATCTGGCAGAGGAGCAGATCGAGGCGTTGGGGCCGGACTCCGGCTGGGTGTTCGATAAGGCGGTGCCGGGCTATCGCTCGTTCTTCACGCATGAGCAGGAGACCGCACGCGCGGGCTACTACAGTGTGCATCTGGTCACGCCTGATGTGGAGGCCGAGCTAACCGCAACTACGCGCTGCGGTATGCACCGATACAGCTACCCCGCTTTGCTGGCTGCGACTCGTCGGGGTGTGATTCTCGACCTGGAGCATGGTATCGGCTGCAAGGTTTATCACGCCGAGCTGAATATTGAGAACGCCACGCGCATCAGCGGCATGCGGGCGACGCATGGCTGGGCCGAGGACAAGCAAGCGTACTTTGTAATGGAGTTCTCGCGGCCGCTCACGTCGATGGATGTGAGTGTGGATGGCGCCGTGAGCACGGCTTCCGTTGGAAGCGAGTTCAACGGAAACGAGATCAAAGCGATCTTCGGCGATGCGCCGGGCAACGAGCCCCTGGTCATCCGCATAGGCATTTCGTGCACCAGCGTGGAGGGCGCGGCTAAGAACCTGGCCGCCGAAATTCCGCACTGGGACTTCGACGCCGTCGTGCGCGAGGCCGAGCATGAGTGGAGCAAGGCACTGGGCGTGCTCGACGCGAGCCTGCCCAGCATGGAACTGACGGATACGTTCTCCACCGGCGCGTATCGCGGCCTGGTTGCTCCAGCCACGTTCAACGACGTTGATGGAACGTATCGCGGGCAGGATCGCCAGAATCATCTTCATCCCGGCTTTACGAAATACACCACGCTCTCCATCTGGGATATTTATCGCGGCGAGTTTCCCTTCATCATGCTCATGCAGCCGCACCGGACCAGTGACATCGTTCGCACGCTGGTTGCCGATTACGAACAGCTTGGACTGCACACGCTGCCTATGTGGCCGCTGTGGGGAAATGAAACCTGGAGCATGACCGGTTTCCATGCCGCGGGAATGATCCTCGGTGCATATACGCGGGGCCTGCGTGACTTCGACGCCGAAGCGGCGTATTCAGCGATTCGCGATACTGCACTCGGCGCGCGCGATTCAGAGCCTCCTGGCGCATCAACCCGGGACATTGGAAGATCGCGCGACAACGGGAAGCTGCAGGAGAACTTTCGCCAATTCGGGTACGTGCCCATGGACCTGCATGGCGGTTCGGTTTCGTGCACTCTCGACTTAGCGTATGACTACTGGTGTGCGGGCGCCATGGCGGAGCTGCTGGGGAAGCAGGACGATGCGGCCCTCTTCTACAAGCTGGGCCAGAACTACAAGAACGTGTACGATCCATCGACCGGTTTCATGCGCGGCAAGACGAAGGACGGCAAATGGCGCGATCCCTTCGAGCCGGACATTCAATATGAGGATTACGTCGAAACGGATGCCTGGCAAGCCAGCTTCAGCGTTCCCCACGACGTGCAGGGCCTGATTGACCTGCACGGGGGTGACGAGGCATTTGTTGCCAAGCTCGATGCCTTGTTCACCGCGCCCTCCTACGTCTCCGGTCCTCCGTGGCCGCAGCCCGACATCAGCGGCATGGTCGGCCAGGATGCGCAGGGCAACGAACCGAGCAATCACAATCCATACCTTTATCCTTTTGCCGGCGCGGCGTGGAAGACCCAGTACTGGGTGCGCAAGGTCGCGGGGCTTTACAACAATACACCGGCGGGCATTCCCGGCAATGACGACTGCGGCCAGTTGGCAAGCTGGTTCGTCTTTGCGGCGCTGGGCTTTTATCCGGTGAACGCCAGCACGGGGGTCTACGTGATCGGAAGCCCGAGCGTAAGCCGGGCTGCCATCCGCAATCCGCAAACCGGCGCGACGCTTGACATCATTGCCGAAAACAACTCGCCAGACAATGTTTATATCCAGAGCGCCGAACTCAACGGGCGGGAGTGGAATCGATCGTGGCTTACGCATGGCCAGATTGTTGCCGGGGGTGAACTGCGATTTCGCATGGCCAGCAAACCAAACAAAGAATGGGCTGCAGCCAAGGCGGACCGGCCGCCTTCGGGACTTGTAAAGAGCTGAATACATGTCGCCCCGCTCTGACCCGGCGCGAGATCGCGGCCGAAAGGGACATCCTCACGGAACGACAACGAAATCGGCAGTTGGGCATGCCGATACCTTCGTATTCTGAACCTGTCGTTTCATCTTGCTAATTGGTATACTTGAAGGTGTGACGAACACAGTCCTCGACTCCATTCCCCAACCCGGGCCTGGCTCGGCTTCCCCAAGCAAGAAAAGGGTGTTGCTGCTGAAACCGCGCGGTTTTTGTGCCGGTGTGGTGCGCGCCATCGATATTGTCAAAATCGCCCTTGAGACGTTCGGCGCCCCGATTTATGTGCGTCGGGAAATTGTCCATAACCGCTATGTGGTGAACGAGTTGGCGGCGAAGGGCGCGATTTTTGTCCACGAAATCGACGATGTGCCCGACGGCCAGCGCGTGATCTACAGCGCCCACGGCGTGTCTCCGGCAGTGCGCGAGCGCAGCAAAGGACGCAATCTGAAGGTGATTGACGCGACCTGCCCGCTGGTGACCAAGGTGCATTTTGAAGCCGTGAAGTTTGCCAAGCAAGGTTATTCGCTGGTGCTCATCGGCCACCGCGACCACGACGAGATCGAAGGCACTCTTGGCGAAGCGCCCGACGTGACCCACGTGGTTTCGAACGTTGCAGAGGTGGAAGCTCTCGAGCTTCCGGATCCCAACCGCGTCGCCTACCTGACGCAAACCACGCTCAGCCTGGACGAGGCGCGCGACATCATCCACGCACTGAAGGAAAAGTTTCCCCACATCGTCGGCCCGCACTCTCAAGATATTTGCTACGCCACGGAAAACCGGCAGGTGGCCGTGCGCAACGTTGCCCACCAGGCCGGGTTACTTCTTGTCGTGGGATCCACCAACAGTTCCAATTCGAATCGCCTCGTTGAGGTTTCACGCAACCTCGGCACCATGGGTCATCTCATCGATGACTCCCAGGCCATTCATCCTGAATGGCTGGTTGGAGTTGAAAATGTCGCAGTCACGGCCGGCGCTTCGGCCCCCGAAGTCCTTGTCGAAGACGTCGTCAAGTATTTGCGCCAGAACGGATTCGAAGACGTCGAAGAAGTGGAGGTCATGCCGGAAAATGTGCGCTTCGGCCTGCCTCCCGAAATTGTGCAAGCCATTGGCAGCGCAAGTGGCTCTGCGCCTGTTCCCGTTCACTGACCAGCGGCATCTCATAGAGGGGGAACACAGTTCGCGCATGCGCCAAAAAGCCGGAGTGGCGGGAGAATTCGCCCGAGTTCCGGAGAATAGTTGAGACATTGCAGACTGCATGACTCCTGAGCAACAGAAGATGCAATCCGCGGCGCCACGATTTGGCCGGCTCGATGCAGACATGGCCGACGTTGAGTCGGCGATCGCCGGCGCGCGCGACTTTCTGTTGACGCTGCAGCACTCGGAAGGCTACTGGTGCGGCGAGCTCGAAGCCGACTCCATGCTCGAGGCTGACTACATCTTCCTGCATACGCTGCTGGAAAGCGGTGATCCGGACCGGCTGCGGCGCGCCTTTACTGAAATGATGCGCTACCAGAAAGAGGATGGCAGCTGGAGTCTTTATCCCGGAGGGCCGGGAAACATCTCGCTTTCGGTGAAGTGCTACTTTTCAGCCAAGCTTATGGGAGTGAGGCCGGAAGATCCGAGCCTGGCCAAATGCCGCGAGTGGGTGCTCGCGCATGGCGGCGTCACGGCGTGCAATACGTTTACCAAGATGTACCTCTGCGGCCTGGGCCAGTACGAATACGATGCGGTGCCTGCTATTCCACCGGAGATCGTCCTCTTTCCCAAATGGTTCTACTTCAATATCTACGAAATCTCTTCGTGGTCGCGATCGATTCTTGTCCCGCTGGCGATCATGTACGCCAAAAAGCCATTCAAGAAGATTCCGCCGGAGCAGGGAATCGACGAGCTCTTCGTGGGCGGCCGCGCCAACTCCATACTGCGCTTGCGCAGAGATCGCACGAAGCTCATATGCTGGCGCAACTTTTTCATCATCCTTGACCGGATCATGCATTGGTCTGAAGCTGTTCACATCCGCCCCTTGCGCAAACTGGCTTTGAAGCGAGCGGAAAAATGGATACTCGAACGGCTGGAGATGACCGACGGCCTGGGCGCCATTTATCCGGCAATGCTGAACGCGATTATCGCGCTGCGTTGCCTGGGCTATTCCGAGGACGATCCACAGGTTATCCGCGCGCGCGACGAATTCGAGAAGCTGGGGATTGAGGAACCACCCACCCCTGAAATGCCCGAGCCTACTCTCCGCATGCAGCCTTGCATGAGCCCTGTGTGGGATACGGCGCAGGCGGTGTTCGCTCTGGGAGAGGCCGGCGTGCCGCGCAACGACACGCGCCTGATCAAAGCCGTCGACTGGATGCTGTCCAAGGAAGTGCGTCACAAAGGCGACTGGGCGGTAAAGGTGCGGAAGTGCGATCCCGGTGGGTGGTACTTCGAGTTTAACAATGAGTTTTATCCGGATACCGATGATACAGCGCAGGTTCTGCTTGCGTTAAGCAAGGTGGACAACCCCCGCGAGCACTATCAGCTTCGCGTGGCTGAGCGCGCGATTCAGTGGGTATTGGCGATGCAGTGCAAGAGTGGCGGCTGGGGCAGCTTTGACAAAGACAACACCAAGATGATCTTCGAGTACATCCCCTTCGCCGATCACAATGCCATGCTCGATCCGCCGACGGTTGACATTACCGGAAGAATCCTTGAGATGCTGGCCAGCTACGGCTACAGCCGCGCCGACAAGCGAGTCGAAAAGGCTGTCAAGTTCATCTTCAATGAGCAGGAGCCAGATGGAAGCTGGTTTGGCCGCTGGGGAGTCAACTATCTCTATGGAACCTACCTGGTGCTGCGTGGGCTTGATGCGATCGGCGTGGACCATCTCGAGCCGCAAGTTCAGCAGGCCGCCGAATGGATTCGCATGGTGCAGAATCCCGATGGCGGTTGGGGTGAAACCTGCGGCAGCTACGATGATACGAATACGCGCGGCATCGGTCCCAGCACACCGTCGCAGACGGCATGGGCGCTGCTCGGACTGCTGGCAGCAGGCGATGACCGCTCCGACTCGATTGCAAAGGGCGTTCGCTGGCTGCTCACGCGGCAGCAGCCCGACGGCAATTGGGACGAAAGCACCGGCGAAGGTATTCGACGCCAGGCCCTGTACACGGGAACCGGCTTCCCGAGAGTCTTTTATCTGGCGTACACGATTTATCGCGATTATTTTCCGCTGCTCGCTTTGACGAGTTACAAGCGGGCGATGGAAAGAGCAGCTTCCAGCTTCTAGCTTCCAGTCGCTAGCTTTTGGATTGATTCCTTAAATGTGTTCGATTCGAAGCTAGAGGCTGTGACGGAGGGTTTACCCGAATATGGCAGTTCCAATTTCACAGATGTGGACGGTGGCAACCTACGTCCTCAAAAACCGGCTCAAGGGCAACAAGCGCTATCCGCTTGTGCTCATGCTTGAGCCGCTGTTCCGCTGCAACCTGGCGTGCGCCGGCTGCGGCAAGGTGCAATATCCGCCGCACATCCTGAAGAAGCAGCTCACACCGGAGGAGGCCTTCGCTGCGATCGAGGAATGTGGCGCGCCCATGGTGTCGATTCCCGGCGGCGAACCGCTGCTGCATCCGCAGATCGTGGAGATTGTCAACGGTCTGGTGGCGCGCAAGAAGTACGTCTACCTTTGCACCAATGCGCTCGAACTCAAGCGCCGCCTGCCCGAATTTACGCCGTCGAAGTACCTCACGTTCAGCGTGCATCTCGACGGCCAGCGCGAGGAGCACGACTTCTCCGTTTGCCGCGAAGGCGGATGGGACCTGGCGATTGAGGGCATTAAGGACGCCGTCAAGCGCGGCTTTCGCGTCACGCCGAACGCGACGTTTTTTGATGGCACAGATCCGAATCATGTCCGCGCGTTCTTCGATGAAGTGATGGCCATCGGCGTCGAGGGCGTGGTGCTTTCGCCGGGCTACAGCTACGACAAAGCGCCCGACCAGAATCGTTTCATGGGCCGCGCGCGCGTGCGGCGACTTTTCCGCGCCATTCTGTCGAACCGCAAAAAGAGCTGGAAGTTCAACATGTCGCCGCTCTTTCTCGAGTTTTTGATGGGCGACCGCAACTACGACTGCACACCGTGGGGCTCGCCCGCCTACAACATCTTCGGCTGGCAGCGCCCGTGCTACCTGCTGCAGGATGGCTATGCCGACACCTTCAAGGAGTTGATGGAGACGACGAAGTGGGAAGAGTACGGCGTGGGCAGCGGCAATCCCAAGTGCGCGAACTGCATGGTCAGTTGCGGCTACGAGCCATCGGCGGTTCTGGAGGGGTTCGGGTCGCTCAAAGGATTCTTCGCCATGGTGAAGGGCAGCTTCTCGCTTTATCCCGACCAGCACGCACTGAATCTGCTCAATGAGCCCATGCCCACCGGGCCTTCGTCGCTGGTGCAGATTACGCACCCCGATCGCGCGCTTGAGGAGACCCGCGTATGACGGCCGAAGTGCAGCGCTACACCCGCGAGCAAATTGAAGCGCTGGAACTGGCTCCGGGAACCACGCACGAAGAGCTCGAGGGCTCCGTCCCTGAGCTCGTGAACGACGAAGACCTGCGCCGGGCTCTCGAAAAGGCCTTCGACTTTCGTGGCGACGTGACCATCACGCTCAAATCCGGCGAGAGAATTGAGGCCTTCATCTTCAACCGCCAGACCGGCGCGACGCTGGCCGAATCCTGGGTGCAGTACTTCACGCCAAGCGCGCCCGAGAAGCGCAAGATCAGCTACGCCGACATTGCCCGCCTCGAATTCGGGAAAGACCGCGCCGCAGGCAAGCACTGGGAAGACTGGGTGAAAGCCTGGAACGATAAGAAGGCCGCCGGCGAAAAAAACATCGGGCTGCATCCTGATGCGCTCGAGTAGGCCAGGCTAATTCGCCGTTGCAGCGGTCGCGTTTTCTTTGGCCGCTGCCGCGCTTGCGGGCAGTTCCACTGAGAACACCGTCCAGGATCTTCCCGCGATGAGAGCGCTTCTGGCCCGAATCTGGCCTCCGTGATTCTCCACAATCCCGCGGCTGATCCAAAGCCCCAACCCATTGCCCGTGTTTCCCTTTGTGGTTACGAACGGCTGGAAGAGCCGCTCCCGCGCGCCAGGCTGAATGCCGTGCCCGTTGTCCGCGACGGTAACCTTCCAATTGCGTCCTCGCGAAGCGCGAATACGCACCTCAATCAGCCCTTCCAATGCAACTGCGTCGATGGCATTGCGGATCAGGTTCGAAAACACCTGCCGCATCTCTGCCGACGAACCAAACACCATGCAAGGTTCGGCATAGTGGCGGCGTACCGAGATATTCTTCTGTGCAAACAGTGGCTTGTTCAGATCGAGCACGCCATCCAACGTTGCGGCGAGATCAAACTCGGCAGGTTTCCCCGTGTCGCGGAAAAATGTGAGGCTCCGCTTGGCGATGTTGCTGATTCGATGGATTTCGTTCATCAGCATCTCCGAGCATTCTTTGGCGGAAGGATCCAGATTCTCGTTGGTATTGATCAAAAACGCGAGGTTGGTCACCGCCTCGAGGGGATTATTGATCTCGTGAGCAATCGCCGCAGCCATTCGGCCTGTGGCTGCCAACTTCTCTGATTCAATGAATGCATTCTGCATCTTCACCCGCTCGGTAATGTCGCGGGCGATCCTCGATGCGCCCTCCACGCGCCCCTCTGCATCCATTAATGGCGAAATCGTCAGCGATACCTTGATTCGCGAACCATCCTTGCGAATTCTCTCCGTCTCAAAGTGATCGAATCCCTTTCCGTCCCGCAGATTGCGCAGACTCGCCTCTTCTTGTTCGTGCAATTCTTCGGGAACAATCCACAGAATCGGCTGCCCGATCATCTCATCGGGTGCAAAGCCAAACATCTTCACCGCGGCTGCGTTCCAGCTCGTGACGATCCCATCCAGATCCGCACTGATGATCGCATCGTTCGAAAAGTCGACGATTGCCGCCAGTCTTGCCCGGCTGGCGCGAGCATTGCGGAGCTTCCGTATCAGAGTGCAAATTGCAGCGCTGACAGCGATAAACGCGACCGTCTTGACCAGCGCCAGGCCGAGCATTGATTGCCGTTGAAGCGACGGGAAAAAGAAAACATCGAGCAGCGCCGCAGAGATGAGCAGCGAAAAGATGCTCGCCGCAAAATCAACATATCGTGCCACGAAGGCGATGGCACCGAGAAACAGGAGTGGGGTGAGCGCGGGGAAGTTGGTCAGCATTGGCCTGAGCGCAAGACTGACGCCGGCCGCCAGGGCCACCAACAAAGCAGCGACACCATATCTCTTCATTGGGGACGACCTCAACCGAATTCGTAAGTCAGAGACGCCCAGAAAATGAAACAGCCGCGAATGCGACAGCCCTCGACTATTCTTTCCAGGTGCGCGGTCCTTGAAAAAGAGGATACCCAAGCGATTGTCCCACGGCTTCCCCGGGATAGAGAAACTCCTGGTGAAGGAAGCTCTCCATAGTTGGCCCAATCCTCTTTAAGCTCACGACATGAGCGCCAGCGCTCCAAGCACCCGATTACAATAGAGTTGCGTTTTCGCATGAAGATTTTCCTTACAGGCGCAACGGGTTTCGTCGGCCATCATGTGGCCAAGGCGCTTGCTGCCGATGGTGCGGACCTGCGCCTTCTGGTCCGCAAGAGCAGCAACCTTGCCAATCTTGAAGGCATTCACGGCGACACAGTGGTTGGCGATCTTGCCGTTCCCGACTCGCTCAAGCCGGCGCTTGGTGGTTGCGACGCGGTTGTCCATGTGGCCGCCGATTACCGGCTCTGGATTCCTGATCCGGCGGCGATGTATCGCGCCAACGTCGACGGCACGCGTGAACTGCTGAGGCTCGCGCGCGACGCAGGCGTCAAGCGCTTCGTTTACACATCCAGCGTTGCGACGATGCACTTCCGCACCGACGGCATCATCATCAATGAGGACACGCCGGTCTCGATCGCCGACATGGTGGGCCATTACAAGCGGTCGAAGTTCATGGCCGAGCAGGAGGCGATGAAAGCGGCGCAGGGCGGGCAGAAGGTTATCATCCTTAATCCGACCACTCCCATCGGCCCCAACGATCGCAAGCCGACGCCAACCGGCCGCATCGTCGTCGATTTTCTCAACGGCAAATTCCCAGCGTACGTAGACACCGGCATGAACCTCGTCGATGTCGCCGAAGTTGCTCGCGCCCATGTGCTGGCTCTGACCATGGGCACTCCAGGCAAGCGCTACATTCTTGGCGGAGAGAACCTGACGCTGAAGCAGATACTCGACAAGATGTCGGCCATCACCGGCATTCCATCGCCCACGGTGAAGATTCCGTTTGCCGTCGCCGCCACCTATGCGTTTTTTGAGGAGTGGATCACGGGCCGCATTCGCGGCAAGGAGCCGCGCGCCACGCTCGAAGAGGTGCGCATGGGGCGCAAAAAAATGTATGCCTCAAGCGCTCATGCCGAGCAGGAGTTCGGCTTTCGCGTGATGCCGGTGTATCCATCGATGCGCGCCGCGATCGAGTGGTTCCGCGCGAACGGGTATGCGCCTGCGAAGACTGCGCGGGCCCGCGCATGACCCGCACCGCCATCATTGCCGCGTTTCCTGGTGAGCTTAAGCCGCTCGTGCGCGGATGGCCGCATAGCACGCGAAACGGCATTCGTTTCTGGGCGCAGCGCAACGAGGAAGAGGAATGGATCGCCGCCTGCGCCGGCGCGGGCCAGGATGCGGCTACTCGCGCATTTGGCGGCATTGAAGAAGGCGGCCCCGTCGACCTGATCTTCTCTATCGGCTGGGCCGGGGCCCTCCGGCTCGAGATTGCCGCCGGTTCTGCCCACAACGTCGCCGGCGTCATCGACGTTCGAACCGGTGAGCGATTTCATTGTGAAGCGGGCGCCGGTGAGCTGTGGCTGGCGACCAGCCCGAAGGTCGCCGACCAGGCCGAAAAGCGCCGGCTCGCCTCGACCTACAACGCCGCCCTGGTCGACATGGAAGCGGCAGCGGTCGCACGGCTCGCCGCCGCACGGGACATCCCTTTTTACTGCATCAAAGGGGTGAGTGACGGCTTTACAGACCGGCTGCCTGACTTCAACCGCTTTCTCTCGCCCACCGGGCAAATCCGGCTGGCACGGTTGACTTTGTATACCACCTTGGGGCCCTGGTACTGGCCTGCGCTCCTCCGGATGGGCGAGAATAGTAAGCGAGCTTCCCAAAACATCGCGGAGTCACTCAGTGATTTCCTCGATGGACGATTTTCCGATGAATGAGGTCGCATCAGAAAAACAGAATGGCCACCCAAATTTCAAGTCCTAAATTCCAGGTTGATTCGAAGATCCCCACGTCCATGCGCGCTGTTGTCTATCGTGGCATCAACGACATGCGCCTCGAAACCGTGCCGGTCCCGAGCATCGGGCCCGGCGAGCTGCTGATCAAGATCGCCACCTGCGGCGTCTGCGGCACCGATCTCAAAAAGATTCACTTGGGCTCGCATTCAGCGCCGCGCATCTTCGGCCATGAGATGGCCGGGGTGGTGGCGGAGGTAGGCGCCGGCGTCTCCGACTATGCGGTGGGGGACCGCGTGATGACCTTTCATCACGTGCCTTGCGGCGAGTGCTACTACTGCCGCAAAAACACGCCTGCGCAATGTCCGCTCTACCTGAAGACCGGCGCGACTGCAGGCTTTGCGCCATCCGGCGGCGGCTTTGCCGAGTACCTCCGTGCCATGGACTTCCTGGTTGCTAGGGGCGGCGTGGTCAAGATTCCTGAAGGGGTGCCGTTTGAGCAGGCCGCGTTTGTTGAGCCGCTGATGACAGTGCTCAAAGGCACCAAGCTGCTGAACCTCGCTGCCGACGACACGGTTCTGGTGATTGGCCAGGGCCCGATCGGACTGATGCATGCCCTGATGGCCAAGCGTACCGGAGCTCGCGTTCTGACCTCCGATCTTTTCCCCGAGCGCCATTCTATTGCTGCGCGCTACGGACTTACGAATCCGATCCACGCCGGAACGGAGAATGTGGTGGAGCGAGTGATTGCCGAGACCGAGGGCCGAGGCGCGGATGCGGTGATTATTGCCGTGGGTGGAAACGGCCTGATCAAGACGGCGATGGATGCAGTGCGCCCGGGAGGCAAGGTGATGCTCTTTGCCCAGACCCAGCATGGCGAGGCGATCTTTGACCCTGCCGCTGTATGTGTGGACGAAAAGACCCTCCTCGGCTCATACTCATCTTCGTTCCCGATTCTGGGTGAGGTAACCGACCTGGTCTTTGGCGGTTACCGGAGCGGTTTCGACCTGACGCAATTGATTTCGCATCGTTTCCCGCTGGAAGAAGCGGTTGAGGCAATTCATATTGCGTCAAATCCGGGTGCGAGCTCAATGAAGATTATGATGGAGCCTGCACCTGGGGCGGGGGCACAGTAGGGAGGAGATTGATGGCAGGCACGGTAAAGGCCGCAATCCTCCGGGGCCGCAAAACCGTCAAGACTGTTGTCGAAGAGGGCCGCAAGAAGGTTGAGAACGTCGTCGAAGGAGGCCTGAACACAGTCGAGACGGTCGTCGAGGTCGGCCTGGACACAGTCGAGACTGTGGTCGTTAAAGGCCGCAAGAGGGTCCAGACTGCCGTCCACCAGGGCCGCAAGACTGTGGAGAATGCGCTTCTCCACCGCGTGACGATGAGGGCGGCCATTCTGCACGGCCGCGAAGACGTCCGCATTGAACAAGTGCCGGTGCCAAGGGCTGCCGCGGGCGAGCTGGTTGTCCGGGTGGGTGCCGCTCTCACTTGCGGAACCGATCTCAAAGTGTTTCGCCGCGGATATCACGCGCGCATGATTGTTCCGCCGGCACTCTTCGGCCACGAGCAGGCGGGGACCGTGGTGGAAGTGGGCGAGGGAGTTGCGGATTTTGAGGCCGGCGATCGCGTGGTGGCGCTCAATTCCGCGCCCTGCGGCAAGTGCTACTTTTGCATGCGCGGTCAGGAGAATCTCTGCGACGATTTGCTCTTCAACAACGGCGCGTATGCCGAGTTCATCAAGATTCCCGAGCGCATCGTCGCCAAGAACACGCTGCGCATCCCGGAAAATGTTCCGCTGGAGCATGCCGCTCTGACTGAGCCGCTGGCCTGCGCCGTGCACGGATTCGTTGATTCAGATCCACACAAGGGCGACACGATTGCAGTGATCGGCGGCGGCCCGCTCGGGTTGATGATCCTGCATGTGGCTGCGCTGGCAGGATACGAAACCATTGCCATCGTGAAGCACGATGGACAGGCCGAAGCCGCTCGTCAATTGGGGGCTGCGCATATCGTGCAGAGCGCAACAGCCCGCAAAGCAATCCAGGACACCCGTGCGCTCACGCCCAACAACCGCGGCGTCGACGTTGCGATTGAGGCGGTGGGGCTGCCCGAGACCTGGCAGGAGGCCGTCGAACTGGTGCGCAAGGGCGGCACGGTGAACTTCTTCGGCGGGTGCGCTGCAAATACGCACGTCAACCTCGACACCAACCGCATTCACTACAGCGACATCACGCTCCGCGCCACCTTTCACCACACACCGGCCATTTGCCGCAAGGCGCTGGCGCTGATTGCCGGCGGCAAATTCCAGGCTGGCGCATTCATCACAGGACGCGCTCATCTCTACGAGCTCAACCGCGTCTTCGAGAAGCTGATGAACCGCTCCACCGAGATCAAGACCGCCATCGTGCCGTAATCCGCAGAATGCACGGAGAAGCTGGGTGCCCCTTCCTAAACGCGTTCTTTGCGTTTAGGGTGGGATAGCGCGAAACTCAACTTAAAGGTCTTGTGTCAGGACACGAGTTTACTTGTGCCGAAAAAGGCGCAAAATATAAAGGGGCTTTAGCCCCTGAGGGAATGCAAACAGCCCATGCCCCCCGCATCCGCCCAGACGTCGACCGAAGAACTTATCGCTCGTGGCTGGGCTGCGCTCCCGCCCGGCTATCGGGTTCCGGACGTTGCGCCTACGCTCGAGGAAGCACGCGCTTGGTGCCGACGACTGGCTGAAACGCACTACGAGAACTTCCATGTCGCCACCTGGTTCCTGCCCAGGGCGCTGCGTCCACACTTCCACTCGATCTACGCGTATTGCCGCATCTCCGACGATTTGGGCGACGAGGTTCCCGACACGGCGCAGGCCCTGGCGTTGCTCGATCTTTGGGGGCGCGAGCTCGATGCCTGTTATGAGGGACGCGCGCGCCATCCGGTTTTTGTGGCGCTGGCGGAAACCATCCGCGCCTGCTCCATTCCCAAGAAGCCGTTTGCCGATCTGCTCGTCGCCTTTCGTCAGGACCAGACGGTCACGCGCTACGCCACGATGGAAGATGTGCTTGGCTATTGCCATTATTCGGCGAATCCCGTCGGCCGGCTGGTGCTCTATGCTTGCGGCGAGGTGAGCGAAGAGAATTTCCGCTTTTCCGATGCGACGTGCACGGCACTGCAACTCGCTAACTTCTGGCAGGATGTGCGCGTGGACAACGCCAAGGGCCGCGTCTACATTCCGCAAGCCGATATGCGCCGCTTTGGCGTGAGCGACGAGACGATCGCGCAGGGCATCGCGACGCCGGAGTTCCGCAAGCTGTTGCGGCACGAAGTCGAATACGCGCGGTCCCTTTTTGAGCAGGGACTGCCGTTGATCGGAAGAGTGAACCGTGATCTGGCGGTCGATCTCGATCTTTTCAGCCGCGGCGGCCTGGAAATTCTGCGCGCCATCGAGCGCCGCGACTATGATGTACTGAGCGCGCGGCCGGCCATTTCAAAAAGCACGAAGCTTGCGCTTGCATTGCGGGCGCTCAGCGGCAAGGCGCTACCGTTCTTACGGCTCCATCCACGATCTGCAGGAAAGGCAGCTTGACGCAAGAGGTTCCATCTACCGGATTCGAATTGGGCCAAGCGTACAAGGTCTGTCGCGGGATCGCCAGGCGCGAAGCCAAGAATTTCTACTACTCATTTCTCGCCCTTCCAGTTGTGCGCCGCAACGCCATCTGCGCCATTTACGCTTTCATGCGGCAGGCCGACGACCTTGCCGACGACGAGAGCCTTTCGCGCCAGGAGCGCCGTCGCCGGCTGGATGCGTGGCTTGCCGCGTGGCGCCAGGTTGCGGCAGGCGCAGCGTCGAATGATCCCGTGTTCGTGGCTGTCCGCGACGCGACCACGCGTTTCCGGATTCCGCTGGCGTTGCTGGACGAGCTTGTGGAGGGCGTGACGATGGATCTGGCTCGCGTGAGCAATGGCGCGCCAGACACGTACGCGACATTTGCCGATCTCTATCGCTATTGCTACCTGGTGGCATCGGTGGTCGGACTGGTGTGCATTCGCATTTTCGGTTACAGCGACCCGCGCGCCGAAAAACTCGCCGAGGAAACCGGCATTGCTTTCCAGCTCACCAACATTCTTCGCGACGTGGCCGAGGATGCGGGCCGCAAGCGCGTGTATTTACCGCTTGAAGATCTCGGCGCTCACAAGATCTCGGTTCACTCGCTGCTGCATCATGCACCGGGCGCGCCACCCGCGATGAACGAGCGCAATCTGTTTGAGGAGATGGCAAAGCGCGCGGAACGCTACTACGCGTCGGCACGGGAACTGATGCCGCTAATCAATAAGGAGAGCCGGCCCGCACTCTGGGTGCTGGTCACGATCTATCACAGGCTGCTGAAACGAATCGCTGCGGCCGACTACGACGTGTTTACGCGCAAAGCCAAAGTGCCGCTGCTCGAAAAGCTGGCGATCCTCGCGGCGGGCCTCGCCTGGACCGCAGGGGAGCGCGTCTTTACACGATGAGCTCTGCACGATCGTCGCTGCCCAATTCATCCAATCCTGAGTCCAACCCATACGATAAGCTTGTTCGGGGGTAATTTTCATGCAATTACGCGCCCTGCGGCGTCTGACTCTCGCCGCATTCGTGTTCGTCTTTGGGCTTGCTGCAACCCCATCGTCACTTTTGGGGCAGGGAAGCAGCTTCAATCCTGCGCTTCCGCTCACACACGTCGACAACGGGCTCAACAGCGCCTGGGCTCAGCGCCAGCATTATTTGATTCTGGTTTCGCTCGATGGTTTTCGCTGGGACTACGCAAAGCGCGAGAACGCGACGCACTTGCTGGCGCTGGGCAAGCGAGGGGTGTGGGCGCCTGAGGGCATGATGCCCAGCTATCCCTCGCTCACATTTCCCAACCATTTCACCATCGTTACCGGGCTCTATCCCGAGCATCACGGAATCGTCGCCAACAGTTTTCTCGATGCCGCGCGCGGAGCTCGCTACTCCTACACCGACCCGCAGGCTGCGACGGATGGCTCATGGTATAGCGGTGTCCCCATCTGGAGCCTGGCAGAGAGTCACGGGATGCGCACAGCCTGCATGCTTTGGCCCGGCTCGGAGGCGAAGATCGCCGGCTTCCGCCCCTCGTATTACGCACAATTTGACGCGAAAACACAGTCAACGCCGGAAGCTCAACAGGCGCGCATCGACGACACCGTTGCCCTGCTGCATCTGGCCGCCGAGGATCGCCCGCATTTCATCGCTATCTACTTTTCAGAACCTGACCACGAAGGCCACGAGTTTGGCCCCGATGCGCGCGAAACGCGGGCCGCCGAGCTCAAGATGGACGCGATCATCGGCAGGCTCGAGGCGGCGCTCAAAGGCACAGGACTGCCCATCGACCTGGTGATCGTGAGCGATCACGGCATGGTGAAGTCCGAGGGCGACTGGATCAACCTTGACCAGTTCGCGGACCTGACAGGATTCGAAGTCACCGGCGCACTGCTTTACGGCAAGACCGAAGAGGATCGCGCGCGTGTCTACGAGCAGCTCAAGCATGCCACATCGCAGTTCATGGTTTATCGGCTGAAGAATGTGCCGGCAAATCTCAACTTCAACTCGAATGCTCGCGAGGGCGACCCGGTGGTGGTGGCCACAGGGCCTTATGCGCTGCGCGCGCATGCTGCGCCGGCTGGAAGCGCTGATCATCCGCCGCAGACGGGAATGCACGGATTCGATCCGCACATCCTGCCCGAGATGAAGGCCAGCTTCTTTGCCGCCGGGCCGGATCTTGCGCAAGGGAAGACCGTGGTTCCGTTTGATAACGTCAATTTGTATCCATGGATGGCGCATATGCTCGGCCTCGATCCGCCGAAAAACGATGGCAGCCTGAATATCCTGGCGGGAACGCTGCGTGACAACGGCGTCGCGCCGAAAAATTAGAAAGGGAATGAAAAAAGAGATGAATGTGGTTCTCGGAATCGATGGCGGCGGCACAAACACCCGCGCCGCTCTGGTGGCTGACGGAAAGATCGTGGCAAGTGGACAAAGTGGTTCCATCAAGAGGCTGCGCGTGGGCGCCGAAGCTGCTGAAGCCAATCTGCGCGAGCTTCTGAACGACATCTACACCCAGGCCGGCGTGAAAGACGTGCGGGCTGCCTCATGCGGCGTGGCCAGCGCCAGCATGCCGGGAATCACCGAGTGGATCAGCGCCGTGTTCGACGATTTTGGCGTTGAGCGCTCTGAGGTGGTCGGCGACGAAGTGATCGCCCTCGACGCGGCATTCCAGGGAGGACCGGGAATCCTGCAGATTGCCGGGACCGGTACGAATACCGTGGGCCGCGCGCCCGATGGCGGCCGCGAGCGCGCGGGAGGCTGGAGCTCGCGCCTCGGCGACGAAGGCTCAGGCTACTGGATAGGTTTGCATGCGATCCGGCGGGCGCTGAATGCGTACGATCGCGAGGAGCCGCAGGCAGTGCTGAAAACGGTGGGCGAAATCTGGGGAACGCCTGAGATGGACGAGTTCATCAACCTGGGCGACGGCACGCCAGGACCCGATTTTGCCGCGCTGGCGCCGGCCATTAACGAACTGGCCGAAGCAGGCGATGCGGTTTCAGTTGGCGTGTTGCGCCAGGCTGCAGCCGATCTGATTCAGAACGTGCTGCTGGTGCGTTCCAAGCTGCTTAGTAAACACAAGATTGCCGGTGAGGTTCCGGTCGCCTGGACCGGCAGTGTCATCGGGAAGATGAGGATCGTGAGGGAAGAGTTTTTCGGCGGCCTGCACGCAGCAGCGCCCCAAATGCCTGTGGGAATGACGGAGACGGTGGCGCTCGATGGCGCGATCTGGCGAGCGAAACGCATGGCAGAGTCGGCCGGCTAGCGATGCCTTGGGGTCCGATTCCGCGTCTGCTCCGCTATCTGTATTTGCGCAAGACGCCCAACACTCGGCCTTGAATGGCCACCTGCGCAGCGGGCACGTAGATCGGATCCATCTCGAGATTTGAAGGCTGCAACCGAATCACGTTGCCTTCGGGGTAGAAGCGCTTGAGCGTGGTTTCACTTCCATGAACGAGCGCGACCACGATCTCGCCCTGGCGAGCGGTTCGCGTCCGCTCCACCAGCACATAGTCGCCGTTGATGATGTGCTCATCGCGCATCGAGTCTCCGCGCACTTCGAGAGCGAACACGTCGCGGTTGCCCACAACGTCGTGCAGGGAGATCGTCTCCTGCGTCTCTGTGGCTTCCAATGGCAATCCGGCGGCAATGCGGCCTGCCAGCGGCAGCTTCATGCTCGACCGTGTACGGGAACCAGGCGGCAGCAAATCGATTGACCGGCTCCGGTTATGAACCCGGTCCAGCATCCCCTTCTTTTCAAGGTTGGTGATGTGCTTGTGCACCGTTGCTAGGCTCTTCAGCCCCATCCCGCGCGCAATCTCTTCAAAGGAAGGCGAATAGCCGTTGCGGGTCACAAATGCTTCAAGGAAATCGATAACTTCTTTTTGCCTTCGTGTGACAGCCATGCGGGCATTATAGCGAATAAAAAGCGAAGCGCAAGATTTGTTTTTTGGATCCGGAGTAACTGATTGAATACGCCGGCCAGTGATGGCTCAATTGGGAAACGGCTCGTACCCCGAGCCTGATCCCTGACCCCTGAAACCTGATCTCTCCCGATCCGGCCTACAATCAAGCCATGATCCTCGAGTCTTTTCCGGTCGGACCCCTTGCCTGCAACTGCACCATTCTGGGCGATGAAGAAGCCCGGGAGGCCATTGTCATTGATCCCGGGGACGAAGTCGGCCGGATTCATCGCCGGCTGACAGAATTGGGGCTGAAACTCAAGCAGATCCTGGTCACGCACGCCCACATTGACCACGTGGGCGGCGCGCTCAAACTCAAGCGGCTCACCAATGCGCCAATCTTCCTGAACGAGTCTGACCTGCCCCAACTGAAGATGATGGAAGCGCAGGCCGCCTGGCTCGGGGTGCAGACGCCGGAAACGGCGCCCCCCGATGGAAATCTGACAGATGGTGAGATTGTCGGACTCGAACACTACCCGGCCCAGGTGCTTCACACGCCGGGTCACACGCAGGGGTCCGTTTGCCTCCATTTTGTGCCGCTCAAGCTACTCATCGCGGGCGACACGCTCTTTGCCGGCAGCATTGGCCGCACCGATCTTCCTGGAGGCGATTTTCACCAGATCATCGACTCTCTTCATTCGAGGATTCTCGCGTTGCCCGATGAAACGCGGGTCTTGCCGGGCCATGGTCCTGCAACCACTGTGGGAGAAGAGCGGAGCAGCAATCCGTTTTTGCAAACGCAACAGCAGCGAAATTGAAAATTAGTAAGTGATTAGATAACAGTAAGATGTCGGCGTTTATTTAAGAGATACGTTATCTTATCCCACAATTGTGTTACTTCTCTGATCCTTTCTAAAGTAGTTAATCAGGATGCCTAATCCGTTACTGAATTCCTCTTCCTGGGAGAGTAGGCTCATGACGAGCCAGCCCGATTCCGGCATGCCAAAGAAATAGCCGGGATGGAGCCAGGCGCCTCGGGCGAGCAGAGCCAAAACGGTGTGCTCGTCCGGCTCGATCGCGGGAATGCGGAGGACTGCGTACCATCCGGCTTCCACTTTGAGCCTTTGCAAAGCGGGGAGCGCGGAAAGCTGGCGGTCGAGCGAGGCAAGGTTCGCCGCGACCCGCTTCCGAATCTGGTCCTGGATCGGGCCTCGCTGGTCGAACCACACGGGCAGCGCCCACTGCACCGGCGCACTGATTGATAGAAACGTGTCGCCGATAATTTCGAGCCGCGCCAGCGCCTGCTCGCGCTCCGGGCCCGTAGCGACTATCCAGGCTGCCTTCATCTGCGGGAGCCCGGCGATCTTGCTCAGCCCGCTTACGACGAAGACCGGGACGCCCTCGAGGCCCGAGGCAAAGCTCGAACCTGCGGAGCCGATTCCGTAATCGAGAAAAACCTCATCGACAATCAGCGAAAGGTTGAACTCGCGGCAGAGACGGGCGAGTTCCTCCGCCTCCCACGGTTTGGTGAAGTGCCCGGTGGGATTGTTGGGATGCACGAGGACAATCGCACGCGTCTTGTCTGAGATTGCCCGGCGAACGCCGCCCAAGTCGATCTGCCAGCCGTTTTCGTAGATCAGCGGCGCGGGCTTCAGTTGCACGTCATCGAGCGCGGCAAGGAAGTCGAAGAGCGGGTAACCGGGCTGGAGGATGACGATTTCACTCCCTGGATCCGAGAGCAGACGAAAGAGGAAACTGTATGCCTCGCTGGTGCTTGTGGTCAGCACGAGTTGGTCTGGATCAAGGGCAACGCCGTGGCCCGCGTAATAATTGCACACCGCCTGTCGCGCCATGCGAAGGCCTTTGGGCTGCGGATCGTAGTCCAGGGCGCGCGGATCATTGAGCGCGTCGAGCAGGCCTGCGGGATAGGAAAATCCGCAGCGCGTGGGATTCGAGGCGGTGAGGTCGGCAATCGGCAAACCGGCCTGCAGCCTCGACCGGTGCGCCCGTGCCAGCTCGCTTTCCTCGGTATTCCATCCCGTTCTCTGAGAAAATCGCATGGCTACGTCTACTTCACAACTCAGTGCTCTGCGCGGGTTCGCCGCCGGCCGAACAACGCTGTCGCGCCCTTCATGCACACCCGTCATGCACAATGAGAGGAGCGTCCTTTCCAACAATACACGGGCGCATTCGAGGTTCGTTTTGGCGTTGCGTGCCGTTGTTTTCGATTATGGAATGGTGTTGACCGGTCCGCCGGACCCCGTTGCGCACGCCGAGCTCGAGCGCATTACCGGATTAGCTGCGGACCGCCTTGATGGCTTGTATTGGGCCGACCGTCATGCCTACGACGAGGGCAAACTAACTGGTAGCGAGTTTTGGCGGAAGATTGGGTCGGAGGCCGGGATCGACCTGAGTGAATCGCAAATCGAGGAACTGAATCGGTGGGATGCGCGCATGTGGACCTCCGTCAATGGGGCAATGCTGGAATGGCAGGCCGCCCTGAAGGAGCGCGGGTTCTTGACAGCCATCGTTTCCAACATGGGTGATGCGGTACTTGAATACATGTTGACCAAATTCGACTGGCTCTCCCGATTCGATGTGCTGGTGTGGAGCTATCAGCTTGGTTTGGCCAAACCCGACCCTGCGATTTATCGGTACGTTCTGGAAAAGCTGGGGACGCAGCCCGGAGAAACGCTCTTCATCGACGACCGCAAGGACAACGTGGATGCCGCAATCCGGTTGGGAATGAAGGGCGTGATATTCACGGACGTCGAAAAGTTGCGCGCCGATCTTCGCGCGTCAAAACTGGATGCCGAATTACCGCTGCCTTGAAGAATCGTTGCTTTGGGTTCGCCACGGAACAGGCCTAATCAGGGAATAGATGATATCTGCGAGTCGACCGCCGCGACCTTTGCGCGAGATGGTAGCTCACACCCAGATTCGCGTCCATCACGTCCAGGCCAGGATCGACCGGCGTAATGAAGCCGTTCGAAAAATGAAAGTCGCTGAATAAACCCAGGCGCAGATCGACCCGTTCATTCATCCTGACCTGCAACCCGAAGCCAGGTTCAAAGGTGAAATTCTCATAGGTTGCCTTGCTTGAGAGCTCCTTTTGAGTAAAGGACAGCATGCCGCCTTTGAAGATCAGGTAGGGCTTCCAGGCTTTCTTGTCGAACCACATCAGGCGCAGACCAATGGGAGAAATCCCGACCCCATACACGACTTTCCGGTTAGGGGATCGGGGATCTCCCCAGATATCAAATACAGTGGGACTGTCCAGGAGAATGAGAGGGAGAATCTCTGCCGTGTAGTCGAACCGCGCTCCCAGCAAACGTCCCCATGAGTGACGGTCGTACTCGAAGCCTGCGGCATAGACATGGCATCCTGATCCGCTGGCAAGGAGCCTGTAGTGGCCGTAGGAAGCCAGTCCTTCGACGATGATCTCGCTTTCAGGGGTGGGCCTCAGGCTGGTCTCAGATGGCGAGGTCAGTGTCGCGTCTGTCGTGGACGAGGCTCCAGTAACTACAACAGCTTGGCCGGAAGCGACCTGACCGGATCCCAGCTCCGCCCCCTGCGCCGGCGCCTGTCGCGCCACAAACAGGCAGAATGAGGCGAAGAGCATCGCGACACGGGCATTGCCGCCTGAATTACGTTTGCGACGCTGCGGAGCAAGAAACAACGCAGAGGCTTGGTGTCTCACAAGGGTTACTCGTAAAGTTCGATCAAAAGGAACCCGAATTGGCGATCTATTGCGGGTACGGTGATGGCGTCAGTCTAATGTCGTTCGCGAAGACAGGCAAACTTTTTGCTGCTTTCCCGCGTAGAAGGTCCAACATCGGCACACATCGCCTGGGTGGATTCCCAACACGACCGCCGAACGGGTAGGATGAAGGAGGTTTTGAAAACGAAGCGGGCTTTGAGGATCTGAATCTTGGTACGCCGATTCTCGCTGATCGCGCTCCTGTGCCTTCCCCCAGCGCTGTTCGCACAAGCCGAATCCCATGGACGCTACCAGGTATATGGCGGCTATACCTTCCTTTCGAATTCAATCAATGGGGTACAGGGTTCGCGCCAGCCGTTGAATGGATGGGATGCCTCTATTGCTTTTCCCGCGTGGCGCAGCTTGCGCTTCAAGATGGAAACTTACGGATACCTTGGGACCAACCTGAATGCGCCGCAGCACCCGTACTTTGTCATCGCCGGTGGGCAATATGGCCGGCGATTCGGCAGGGAGTCTGCTTTTGTCGAGGCGCTTGTAGGGGAAGGCGGCATCAACCAAAACTGGGGAGCCAACGCAACTTCGGGCGAAACGGCGTCGTTTGCGACGCTCCTGGGCGGCGGTTTTGACACGCCGCTCACCCGTCGGCTCGCTTTTCGTATAGACGGGGGGTACCAATGGTCCAACTTTAACCTGGCTCCTCCCGGTCCTCCCAATATTCCCTACCGGATCCCGGGTTTGCCGAATAACTTTGTCCGCTTGTCGACCGGATGCGTGTGGCATTTCTAGAAGCATTTCAGGAAGCATGGTTGATCTTGGATCGCTGATGAGTTGTCTCTACGATGCCATACCCAGCCCAACCATATTGGCGGCGGCAATAATCACCAGGATGCCGGCCCAAAGCAGGCGAACCGGCCGCCTGCCAACGCCCTTCCACTCGCCGAGCGCGAGTCCAACGATTCCTCCGCACAACACGTAAAGGCTCATGTGCAGCATCCAGTTCACGTAATCGAGTCTCTGTGGGATATGGGCCTCGCCCCACGAGTAAAAGAAGAACTGCAGATACCACATGATGCCGCCGGCTGCCGCCAGGGCTGTGTTCTTCGCGATCACGCCACTCGGTTGTCCAAGATCGGCGCGGAGTGAAAGGCTCTTCTTGAATGCCAGCCTGCTGAAGCAGTAAGACATGTTTACGATCGCGCCACCGCCCATGATTAGCACGTAGCAGGGTAGCCGCGCGAACAGGGGACTTACCCCGAGAGTGAGAGCGGCACTGCGGATTGGCTCTGCCGCATAAAGCCCGAAGTTAAAGCCGGACGAGAAGATGCCGCACATCACGGCGAGCGCCAGCCCGAGCACGACGTGAAACTCCTGCGTTTCCGCGCCCATTTGCATCTCTTTCTGGTGACCGGCATAGGAAACGATCGCAATTCCGATGAGTGCCACGAGTATCCCAGCCATATTCCAGTGGCCGCTGCGAGTGGAAATCAAATCTTCATAATTGCCCTGCACGATCTTCGGCATGACCGTACCGAAAACCAGCGTGACGCCGATGGCCACGCCAACGCCGAGGGAGATGCCCAGGTGGCGCATTGTAAGCCCATAGCTCACGTTGCCCACGCCCCACATGGCGCCGAAGAGCGCAACCATCCACATGGTTTTAGGATCGATTGAGGCATAAAAAGCGTGAAAGTGCGGCAGCACGAAATAGCACAATGAGAGAGGCAGCAAAATCCACGAGAAGAAACCCATCAGGGCCCAGGTGGTCTCCCACGACCACTTTTTTACCTTTTCAATCGGCGCATAGAACGACGCGGCGAATGCCGCCCCCAACAGGTGCCATCCGATGCCAGCCAGAATCGTTGTTGACATTCCTGCTCCATTCCCGCGCATTGCGAGCGGCTCACACTCAAAGTTGAAAGGCAAAACCACAGCCTATCGGTTGCATCTGTACTTTGTACAGCAACGAAAAGAAAAGCATTAAGAGAGCTGAACGAGAAACGTGTAGCTGCCAGGCGCCAACCGAAATCCCCTGCTGCCGCCGAGTGAATCCGCGCTCGCGTCCCTGCTCTTGACCAATGGCGCGCCATCCAGCGTGTACCTGGCTGCTTCATCGGCGCTTAACGGGAGCCAGCCGGTCGCGTTGGCTGGAATCGTCAGATGCCATTCGGCGGTTGATCCCGTCACCGTCCAGTCGGAGTGGATTGGGCCGTAAGCGGAATCGTAGTCGAAGGAAAGATGGCCAAGCCGCGCGTCGAATACCGGATGGAGAACGACGGTGTGGAAACCCGGATCCAGCGGTGTAGCATCGATTCCTGCCGCATCGCGATACATCCACTCGGCCACAGCGCCATAAGCGTAATGGTTGAATGAATTCATGCTGGGGTCGTTGAGCATCTGGTCGCCGTTCCAGCGCTCCCACATGGTTGTTGCGCCGTGCTCCACCATGTAGCCCCACGACGGGTACCGCGTGTCGAGCAGCAGCGTGTAGGCAAGGTTCGAGTATCCGGCCTTGGTCAACTCTTCGAGCAGATAGGGCGTGCCCAAAAAGCCGGTGCCGAGCAGATCGTGGTTGGCGTGAATCTTGTCGACCAGGCGTTTGGCGGCCGCCGCGCGCAAATTCTCGGACACCAGATTCATGTGCAGCGCCAGCACGTATCCGGTTTGCGTGTCGCCGCCGCTGCTCTTTGCATTGGGATTGTTGATCACGCCGAATTGCGACGCGCTGTTGTCGGCGCCGGCGACGAATCCGTCGGCGTGAACGAATTGTTTTTGAAACGCAGCACGGATTTTCTCGAACAACTGCGCGTATTTGTCAGCTTCTTGAGTTCGGCCGGTGGCGCGAGCCATCTGCTGCATCAGCGTTGCGTCGTAGGCCCAGTACGCGGATGCGATGAGCACCTCATCGGTTTTACCTTCGGGCGAGAGCCAGTCGCCGAAGGGCTGGCCGTAGTCGTTCCTCCAAAGGAAATCGGGATTCTCGGCTGCAATGGCATCGAGATACTTTGTCATCGCCGCCCAGTTCTGCTCGATGATTGTCGTATCGCCGGTTTGCAGCCACGAGGTCCAGGGAACAATCACGCCCGCATCGCTCCAGGCGGCGGCCCAGCCGGCATTCGGGGACACGGTACCCGGAGAGAAGATGCCATAAAAAGGCGTTCCCACCTGCGTACCACGCATGTCGGCGGCGAATTTACGGGAGAAGGCGGCGAGGTCCATGTTGTAACTGGCCGTGCGCCAGAAGACTTGTGCGTCGCCCATCCATCCCAGGCGCTCGTCACGCTGCGGGCAATCGGTGGGCACTCCGACAAAGTTCGATCGCTGCCCCCAGAGAATGTTGCTCCAGAGCTGGTTGATCATCACGTTGCCGGTTGAGAATTTTGCGGTGAAGGGTGCGTCGGTGTGAATGACGAGGGCAGCAACGTCGTCTTTGGTGGGAGCCGCAGGCAGGCCCGTCAGTTCCATGTAACGGAAGCCGTGGAAAGTGAATTGCGGAAAAAGCCCATACGCCTCCGTGCTTGTCGGCGCAAGCGTATCCGTCGCCTTCGCCGTCCGCAGGTTGTCCGTATAAATCGTTCCATCAGAATTGAGAACCTCCGCAAAGCGCGCACGCACAACGGTGCCCGGCGGCACGCTCATCCTCACATTTTCTACCCCAGAGAAGTTCTGCCCGAAGTCGTAAACAAAGACGCCGGGCTTGGGTTGAGTGAGCGATCTCGCCTCCATCGGGAACTCCCCGCGAATGGGCGGAAAGTCCTGAGCCTCAATCTTCACCGGCTTTGGTTCGATTGCAATCGCGCTCTTCCATCCCTCCGCCGCAAAGGGCGCTTTTGCCCAGTCGGCTTGCGCGAGTTGCGGGTCCTGACTCTCGCCGTCGTAAATCTCAGAGTGGGGAATGTACGATGTGTTCGCTTGCCAGCTTGGATCAGTCGCAACCCACTCCACGCTCCCGTCCGTATGCTCGATGCGCAACTCGGCCCGCAGCGCCGGCGGCGTGATTCCATAATTGTTCGGCTGCTGGAACCACTCCAGCGGCGTCTCGTACCACCCCGGCGCGAGCAGCGCTCCGATTGCGTTCTTTCCTTGTGTGATCCAGTGCGTCACGTCGTCGTAAGTCTGGTAGACGACCCGCTCGCGATAATCCGTCCATCCCGGCGCCAGCACCTGAGTCCCTATGCGGATTCCATTCAGGCGAATCTCGTAGGCGCCCAGCGCCGTGGCATAAAGCCGCGCGGATTTCACCGGCTTTTCTACGGTGAACGCATGTCGCAGCTCCTTCACCGAATCCGGAATCCACGGATGCCCCAGCGACTCTGATCGCCGCGACGAGAGCGGCTTCCAAACCAGCGCCGCCTTCCATTCGGAATCGTCAAAACCTGTTTCGTGCCACCCTTCGCCGGGCCTTCCATCGCGGGGATCGATTGCCGTTTTCCAGTCTGTATTGCTCGAGAAACTCGCCAACGTGCCGTCAGCGTATTCCACAACCAGTGTGGCGATCATCGGCGGTGCATCGTCCGTGGCCATGCCGTTGGGATTCACGACATAGTGCAGCGTTTCGATTGCGATTGTGTTCGCGCCGGTGCCCAGGTCTTTCGTCACATCGGCGCGCACAAACTTTTTCCACGGCATCTGCTTGTATGGCGGAAGCGGATCTTCGGTCAGCACTTGCGTTCCGTTGATCCACGCGGCAACCGTATCCTGCCCGGTCGCGTAAAGCGCGGCGAAGCGCACTGGATGAGCAAGACTGATCGTCGTCCGGTAGGCAAAGCGCTGTTCGGGGCCGGCGCCAACCTCGGGGCTCTTGGCGTCCGGGTTGGCGATCCAATTTGCCGGCGCATGGCGCACTGTGGCTTCTTCCGGCGTCTCGTAGCCGATCCATTGCGCGCGCCAGGCATCCTGATTCATGAGGCCGGTTTCCCACCAGCTTGCTTCACTTGCGGGATAGGATTTGCCTTCCGCATTCCAGAGATTCACGCGCCAGTAGTAGCGGGTCGATGGCTTGAGCATCGGTCCGCCATACGGAATGTCGATGGATCGGTCAGACTCGACTCGGCCGCTGGTCCACTCATCGGCTTGATCCTGGTTCAGCAGTTCAGGAGTTGAAGCCACCTGCACTTCATAGGCGCTCTGCTTCGCCCCGGCTTTGGGGTCCTGCAGCTGCCATGAGAAGTGCGGCGTGGGATCGTCGATTCCCAGAGGGGTCTTCAGATTGTTCACTTGCAGGTTCACAGCGCCGGCAGTCGTCGCCGGCTGCTGCGCAACCAAGCCCGCCGCCGCGCTCAAAATGATCCCCCACGCGATTGGACGAAACATTGCATTTTTCATAAGGAAGGATTTCTCAGACGGATGAACCTTATGAAAAGCCTCCACGCCTTGTCAATCGTGCGCCGCTATTCTGATGTAGCGCCGATTTCCAGATCGGCTGTTATGCGGGTCTCCAGACCCGCACATATGGGGAACTCAGAAGTGGTGTGATGGCGAGGACGCCGTCACGACAGCCGGTAGGGAGACCGGCGCTACACCTTTACACTCGTTGCATGGCCCTCCGCCTTTACGCCGCCACCACGAGCGCCGGCAAGTTGCGCGACTTTCGCACCGCCGCGCGGGCGCATTCGGTCACCATTGAGCCTCTTCCGGGCATCGAAGGGACTTCCGCGCCCGAAGAAGATGGCGACACCTTCCTGGCCAATGCGGCAACCAAGGCGATCTACTACTCGCGATTCGCGCCCGGCGAACTAGTGGTCGCCGATGATTCCGGCCTGGAAGTGGATGCGCTCGGCGGCGCGCCCGGCGTGCGCTCGGCCCGCTATGCCGCCGACGCCGGTCTCGTCGACTCGCCGGATGCCAACGACAACACCGACGTGTGGAACAACATGCTGCTCCTGCAAAAACTGGACGGCATCCCAGCTGCGCTGCGAACTGCTCACTACCATTGCACGCTGGTTGCCGCACGCGACGGTGAGATTTGCCAGATCGCAGACGGGATGGTTGAAGGCGAAATTCTGGAAGCTCCGCGCGGCACCGGCGGCTTCGGGTACGATCCGCTATTCTTTCTGCCCGACCTTGGCAAAACCATGGCCGAGATCGATCTCGAAACCAAACTCACCCACAGCCATCGCGGGCGGGCGATTGCGGCCTTGCTGCCGTTGTTGGGCGTTTGACATGCCACATCTCTCGTGAAAGACCCAAAGCCACAGAGCAGCGCCTTGACGTGTACAGCGTTGGACTCGAATAATGCAAGTGGATCAAAGCGCGAGCTTCCGTCTCTCAATCTAAGACAGCTTCGGCCTGCACTCTTTAGGAGCCACATTCTCCATGGCAACTGTTCAATCCTCTGCCGTGCCTCAAGTCCGCCGCGGCGTCGAGCCTTTGCGTGCCGGCCAGGGCACCAGTTTCATCTGGCACAAGCTGCATTCACTGCTCGGCATCGTACCCATTGGCGCTTTTCTGCTGGAGCACCTGCTGTCGAACTTCGAAGCGCTCAAAGGCCCGGTCGCTTACGGCGAGCAGGTAAAGTTTCTCAACAGCCTGCCTCTTGTTCGCGTCCTGGAGTGGGTCTTCATTTTCCTGCCGATTCTGTATCACGGTGTCTATGGTGTCTACATCTGGCTGCGCGGTAAATCGAATATCGTGTACTACCCGTGGGCAGGGAACTGGATGTACCTTTCGCAGCGCTACACCGGCATTGTCGCATTCGCCTACATCATCCAGCACGTGCTGCGGCAGCGCTTCATGGGCGTGATGTTACCGGAGCATCCCGGCGCCGCTTTCTGGAAGGTGCAGCATGAGCTCGCGAACCCATGGATGGTCGCGGTTTACGTGATTGCAATGATCTGCGTGTGCTGGCACTTTGCTTATGGCGTATGGCTCTTCGCGGCCAAGTGGGGCATCACGCCGGGAGAAGTTGCTCGCCGCCGCTTTGCTTATGTCTGTGCCGTGCTCGGCGTCTTGCTCGCGGCCATGGGAATCGCCAGCATCTGGGCGTTTACGGGGCCGAAGTACCAGAATGCTCCGCAGAACGTGCCGCTTTCTTTTATTCAACTGCAAGTCGAGCCTGCGCAGCCACACGTTGCGCTTCTCGATTTTTCTGCGTAGCTCGCGCGAAAGGATTCGATCGAACATGGCAGCACCCAGAATCATCGTGGTCGGCGGAGGGCTGGCTGGGCTCGCAGCAGTCATCAAGATTGCCGAGGCCGGCGGCACTGTGGATCTTTTTTCCATCGTGCCGGTCAAGCGCTCGCACTCGGTCTGTGCCCAGGGTGGCATCAATGCGGCAAAAAATCTGAAAGGTGAGGGCGACACCACCGCACAGCACTTTGACGACACGATCTATGGCGGCGACTTTCTGGCCAACCAGACGCCGGTGAAGGGTATGTGTGAGCAGGCGCCGGCCATTGTCGATCTGCTCGATCGTATGGGAGTGCCATTCAACCGCACGCCCGAGGGGTTGCTCGATTTCCGCCGCTTCGGCGGCACGCTCTATCATCGCACCGCGTTCGCCGGCGCCACTACCGGCCAGCAGCTTCTTTACGCGCTCGACGAGCAGGTTCGCCGCTACGAGGCAGAAGGCAAAGTGCACAAGTACGAAGGCTGGGAGTTTCTATCGGCCATCATCGACGGCAAAGGGATTGCGCGCGGCATCGTTGCCATGGACTTGCGCACGATGGAGTTGCGGCCTTTCGCGGCCGACGCCATTATTCTCGCGACCGGCGGCATCGGGGCAATTTTTGGCAAGAGCACCAATTCCGTCGTTTGCACCGGTTCGGCGCAATCGGCCGTCTTCCAGCAGGGCGTTTACTACGCCAACGGCGAGTTCATCCAGGTGCATCCTACGTCCATTCCTGGCGAGGACAAGCTGCGCCTGATGTCGGAGTCGGCACGCGGCGAAGGCGGCCGCGTGTGGGTTCCGCGCACGAAAGGCGACAATCGAGCCTTCAAGGCCATTCCTGAATCGGAGCGGTTCTACTTCCTCGAGGAGTGGTATCCAAAGTACGGCAACCTGGTCCCGCGCGACGTAGCTACGCGCGCCATTCACAAGGTTGTGTACGAGTTGGGTCTCGGGCTCGAAGGCCAGCCGATGGTCTACCTTGACCTGACGCACATCGACCGTGCCACGCTGCACCACAAGCTCGGCGGGATTCTGGAGATCTACGAGAAGTTCGTGGGCGTTGATCCGTGCCTGGAGCCGATGAAGATCTTCCCGGGCATGCACTACACCATGGGCGGCCTGTGGGTTGACGTCAACCAGATGACCAACATCCCCGGCATCTTCGCCGCCGGCGAGTGCGAGTACCAGTACCACGGCGCAAACCGGCTCGGCGCGAACTCGCTTGTGAGCTGCATCTACGGCGGATTCCAGGCGGGGCCGAATGCGCTCAGGTACGCGAAGAGCGCATCCGCTGCGGAAGGAGACGGCGGCGCAGCGGCGGAAGTCGCGCGCCAGGCGGAGATCAACGGCAAGCTTCTCCGAAATGAAGGCGGCGAGAATCCCTTCAAGCTTTGGCGCGAGCTGGGCCGCGAGATGACCGAGCATGCCACCGTGATCCGTTACAACAAGGACCTGAAGGCCACCGACGAAAAGATTGTGGAGCTGCTCGAGCGTTTCCAGAACATCAACCTGAGCGACAAGAGCCAGTGGGCCAACACCAGCTTTGCCTTTACGCGGCAACTCAAAAACATGCTCGAGCTTTCTCGGACCGTTGTTCTGGGCGCGCTGCTCCGCGACGAGTCGCGCGGCGCGCACTACAAACCGGATTTTCCCGAGCGCAACGACGAGAAGTTTCTGCGAACCACGAAAGCGAGCTTTACCGGTTGCGTCGAAGGGCCGCACTTTGAGTTTGAGGAAGTGGACACGCAATACATCAAGCCGCGCCCGCGCAGGTATGACGCGGCGAAGTGAGCCTGCACGTTAGAACTTTTTGAAAGGGACCATGGCAACGAGAACCGTCACCTTTGAAATCAAGCGCCAGGCCAGCCCTGATGCGCCGGCTGTCTGGGAGCGCTTTGAGCTCGAATGGCGCCCGGGCATGAACGTGGTTTCCGCGATGATGGAGATCGCTACGAACCCTGTGACCGCCGAAGGCAAGCCCACTACGCCCATCGTTTACGACTCGAATTGCCTCGAAGAGATCTGCGGCTCCTGCGCAATGAAAATCAACGGCCGCGCGCGCATGGCCTGCTCCGCACTGGTTGACAATCTCGAACAGCCCATCCGCGTGGAGCCGCTCACCAAGTTCCCTCTGGTCCGCGATCTGCAGGTGGACCGGTCTGTTTTGTTTGAGAATCTGATGCGCGTCAAAGCGTGGGTTCCGGTCGACGGCACCTACGATCTCGGCTCCGGGCCGCGCGTCTACCCGCAGCAGCAGGAAGCGAACTACCCGCTCTCGAACTGCATCTCCTGCACCTGCTGCATGGAAGTCTGCCCGCAATTCAACGAGGCCACCGACTTTGTCGGCGCGGCGACCATCGCCCAGGTCAAGCTCTTCAACAACCATCCGACGGGCAAGGTCTTCAAGGAAGAGCGCCTGCGGGCGCTGGCTGGCGATGGCGGCATCCAGGAGTGCGGCTACGCGCAGAATTGCGTCGAGGCCTGCCCCAAGCAGATTCCCCTCACCAACGCCATCAGCGACGTGGGCCGTGATGTCCTCACGCAAAAGGTCAAAGACTGGCTGCGTGGATAGCAGCCGACTGCCGGTGGTGTGTGGCTTGTAACTCCTCACTCTGAACTGAAACTTGTTCAGGTTTCCACAAACCCCTCGCAGACAGCGCTCACCCGTCTCACGGCGAGTGAGCCGCGCGCATTCATCACGTTTGAGGAATCAAGTGGGGGAAGCTTGATGAGTTGCAGGGCCCATCAACGAACCGGCCCTACTTCCACTCCCATAACTTTGAGACGGTATTGCCCTTCGCATCCACTTCGTATTCAAATGCGGAGCAGGCGTTATTCAGGCGCGCCAGCTTCTTTGACGTCGTCCTCCAAAACAACATGCCCCTGTAGCTCACCGATCCGCCGGGCCCGAAGCGGCCCTGCCCTGTTCCTGTCCATGTCAAGCCCTCGCCATCTTCCGTGGTCTCTATTCCCTGGCCATTGCCAAAGATAGAGCCATCGGGGCGGATAACGGATGTGTAACTCCCCAGGCCCGTGACGGGAACGCCGAACATCTTGCCACTATCTTCAAACGTCACTTCCACTGTCGGGGGATCGACAGAAATCACGCGCCGTACCAGTCTCTTGCCTTTCACTTCACCAATCTTGTCTCCTAACATTGGTTCGACCTCTCTTTTCGCCGGGGTTCAAGTTACGGTTCCCCGGGTGCGTTATTCTATACCCGAAGGTGCGGCACTCACTATCACCAAACGCGCCGGTGCTGTGAATTTCCAAATGCACGTTGACGGCAAGCCCTTCGTAAGCGCACGCTGGATGGGAATCACGTTGGGGGTCGGAGGAGGCTCGCATGAGCCCGGCACGTACGTTGTGCATGGTGGCTTGCCTGAGCACCGGATTCCTGACGGCAGCGATGGGCAGCGGACAATCCGCCCCGGTTCAAACCCAGATCACACAGTACGAACAGAAGCTTGCCGAAGCGCGCGCTGCGGGGCACGTCCACGATGTGGGTCTTAACCTGATCATTCTCGGCTACCTGTACCGGCAAGCTGGGGAGACGCAAAAGGCGCTCGCGGATTTGAACGAGGCCCTGTCCATCGAACAGAGCGTAAACAACAAGGCCGCGCAGGCGCTCGCCATGAGCACCATGGGCCGAATTTATTCCGACATGGGCGATGAGAACAAGGCCCTGGACCTGTTCAAGCAGTCGTGGGCGATCTGGGACCAACTGGGAATCAAACCCGCCGAAGCCATGGTGCTGAACAGTATTGCGAAGGTTTACTACAACCTGGGAAAACGCGATGAGGCGATTAAGTACCTGAACGAGTCGCTCGAATACTGGAAAAGTCTCGGCGAGCAGGGGGAAGGCAAAGAGGGCAAGCGGATGATCGGCACCCGGCAACGGATGCACGACATCGGGCAGTGGGGCGCGCTGAAGGATTTGAATGATGCACTGCCTCCCGGACTGAAGGAGCAGCTGGGACGCGATGGAGAGGCGGGCACACTAGACATGCTGGGGCAGACCTACACGGCGATGGGCCGCGGCACTGAAGCCATCGACTACTTCAATCGCGCATTGCCGATATGGGAAGAAGTCGGCCAACAGGGCGGGGAGGCGCTCACGCTGGACAACATGGGGCGGACATACGCCGACCTGGGCCAGAAGCAGAACTCTCTTGATGCTTTCAACAAGGCACTGGGAATCTGGCGACCCCTTGGCAATCGCCAGGGCGAGGCGCTCACGCTCGATAATATCGGGCGGCTTTACCGGGACCTCGGTTTGCAGGAGTCCGCCCTGGACTATTTCAACCAGGCACTGCCAATCTTTCGCGAGACGGGCACGAAAGCAGGCGAAGGCCTTGCGCTGAACGACATTGGCCGCGCCTACGCCGACATGGGCCAGCCGCAGAAGGCGATCGATTACTCCGTGCAGGCTCTCCAATTTTGGCGGGAGAGCAGCAATCCGCGCGGCGAAGCCATGACCTTGAACAACATGGGCCGCGACTACTTCGACCTCGGCCAGGTGCAGAAATCGCTCGATGTCGATACGCAGGCGCTGGCACTTTGGCGCCAGGTGAAAGAACGGCGCGGCGAAGCGCTGGCGCTGATGACGATCGGCTGGGCACAATACGCGCTCAAAGAGTGGGACAAAGCGCTGATGAGTGAACTGGTCGCATTGGCACTGGCAAGAGAGGCGAAGGATCCTGACATTGAGGGCGGAATCGAAACCGCCCTCATGATCGGCTTGCGCGATCAGCACCATCCCGAAGAAGCGATCTTTTTCGGCATGCAGGCGGTGAGCGCTTTCCAGACGATTCGCAAGAACATCTCGGAGATGGATAAGGACCTGCAAGCCGGTTTTGCGCAGTCGAAGTCGATGACCTATCGCATCCTCGCCGATCTCCTGATTGAGACCGGACGTCTCGGTGAGGCCGAGCAGATTCTCGATCTGCTGAAGGAACAGGAGCTGAAAGATGTGGTGCGCGGTGCGGCTCCCGATGCCGGACAAAAATTCGCGCCGTTCAGCTTGACTGCGGCACAGCAGCAAGCGCAGAGCGCGTTGGCAGCGCTGGAAGATCCGGCGATCACCTTCGAATTGCAGAGTGAGGAGGCAGCCGCCCTCGAAGAAAAATCCTCGCTCACGCCCGAAGAAGCTGCCCGCCTGAAAGAGCTCACCGCTACACTCGACCAGGCCAATCAGGCGCTTCTCACCAGTTTTGCCGGCGGTTTGTACAGCATTCTGGAACAACCGGTGGTCGCAGCCGGCGCGTCACCCGGCCCCGCCGCGCAAAGCTACCTGCAAAATACGCTCGCCAAACTCGGGCCTCGAGTGCTCGGCATTCGTCTTCTTCTAGGCGACGATCACGTCTACGAGATCGTGGTCACCGCCAGCACGCGAAAGGCGATTGAGCTGAGTACAGCGCCGGCAGATCTGCGCAGCCATGCGCTGGAGACGCTGAGAGTCCTTGCCCAGCACAACCAGGACCCCAGGCCGCAACTCACCGAACTCTACAAGATGATTGTGGCTCCGCTCGAAGGCGAGCTGAAGCCGCTGGAAAGCGCGCCTGGCGCGCCCGATACGGTCCCAACTCTGCTGTGGTCGCTCGACGACGCGCTGCGATATCTGCCCATGGCTGCGCTCTACGATGGCCACCGGTACTTGCTCGAGCGATTCAACAATGTTCTCTTTACCCCTGAGAGTTATGGGCACATGACCGATGCGCCCGTCGAAAGCGCCAGTGCACCTAGTGTGCTGGCCATGGGATTGTCTAAAAGTTATGGCGGGCTGCCGGCGTTGCCGGGTGTTTTGCCTGAGTTGGAATCGATCGTGCACGATCCGAGCGTTCCGCAGTCGCACGGTCCGATGGCCGGCAGGCTCTTGCCCAACGATCAGTTCACGCTAGCAGCGTTGAAAACCGAACTCGGTTCCGGTCAGGGCTTCTCGGTCGTGCACATTGCAAGCCATTTTGTCGCGGAGGCCGGTGGCGCGGTGGGGCCCTACCTCATGCTCGGTGGCGATAATGCCGGCACCGATCAGGGATTCGCCTGGCCCCTCTCCGATTTGGAGAACTCGACCATCGCATTTCATGGCACGCGGCTGCTAACGCTTTCTGCGTGTAGCACGGGAAAGAATTACACCTCGCGCGACGGTGTGGAGATGGACAGCTTGGGCATGGTTGCGCAGCAAAAGGAGGCTGAAGCCGTGCTGGCCACGCTATGGGATGTAAATGATGCCAGCACCAGCATGTTGATGAGCGATTTCTACGCCCGCTGGTTGAAGGACCCAGCTGCAGGCAAGGCTGAAGCGCTCCGCCACGCGCAGCTTGCATTGCTCAAAGGCCGGCTCGATGTGGCCAGCGCGCGAAGTCAGCGAGGATTCGAAGCGGCAAACGAGAATGATGCCACAGTCCCCAGCGCAAGCGCTGCGTCGCTGGGCTATGGCCATCCGTATTACTGGGCGCCATTTGTTTTAATCGGCAACTACCAGTAGCGCTTTCGGCTCTTGCCACAGACTGCAGACCCGGCTTTGCAGCCGAATTCCCTGAAAGGACGTTTATGACGATCTCATCGCTCCGGCTGATCGCGCTCACCGCTCTACTGCCCATGGCGGTTCTTCTTGCCTCATGCGCCTTCGCTCAGCAGGAGATCGCTCCTCCCCAGGGCAAGGGGCACGTTGTTGTTTTCGTCTCAGGAATCGCCGGCCCCGAGCACGACAAAGCTCTTTCTGAAGCCATCGCGGCCCTCGGCTACGATGTCTACGTTTGCGATGGCAGGGAAATTGCAAAAAAGCCGAGTGACAATCTGCGTTCTGCCATTCGGGCTGCTCAACAACTGCCGCATGCCCTGCCCGGCAAAGTTGCCCTGGTTGGCGTTTCTCTCGGCGGAGGATTCTCGCTGGCTCTCGGCTCAGACTTGCCTGACCTGGTCGCGGTTGACATCGTTTGGTACCCCGCGACTGGTTTTGCCGCCAGGCTTACCGATTTCACGCGGCACATCTCCGTTCCTGTGCTGATGTTCGCCGGAGAGTCTGACCGTTTTTTGAATTGCTGCCTGATCGAAACAGCGCGCGACATTGAGGCCGGCGCGAAGGCCAACAACGCGCCCTTCGAACTCGTCACTTATCCTGGAGCCGACCACGATTTCATCAAGGGAGGGGAGAACTACAACCCCACGGCCTACCATGATGCGCTCATCCGGACCGCGGCTAAGCTCAAAGCGGCCTTCGGTGACTAAAGCGGCGTAGCGGCCGGCGCCGGGCAGATTTCAAACCAATAGGGTGGTCTTTCACGGCGCTCTGAGGCGCCAAGCGATCCCATCCCTGACGCATACAAGCTGCGTCAAGGATGGGCATTCTCAGTTCTGGTGGGAGTGAAGTGTAGCGCGCTCAGATTGAACTACTTGTACGCGCCCTCGCTTTTGTACAGCTCATCACGGTGCGCACTGTAGTCGGTATAGGAATCGAACGCCTGGATGCCGAGCGGGTGGTCCTTGGTGCTCTGGATCACTGCTGCCTGCACGGTGTCAATACCCTCCGGCGTGGGCGTGAGGTACACAATCACGAAGGTCCCAGGCGCTTGTGTGTGAATCGCCATCGTATCGATCTCGTATTCAAGGATGGTGCCGTCGGCAAGCAGCTTTTCAAGGCTGGGCACAACGAGATGCTGGGCAAGGTTGTCGAGCGCGTCGTCCGGTGCGTCTTTCTTGAGCTTGTACACCGAAACGTGCGTGTAGGCGTTCTTGTAGGAACCCGATTTCCAGTTGTAATACCGGCTGACGTAGACCTCGTCCCAATGTTTGGTGGCGGCATTGAGCGCAGGTGAGTTGGCATTGCCGGATGCGTGGATCTGGTCCAGCACCTTGATCAGGCCGGCCATCGACATCGATGACCACCAGTTGTCGTGGGTTTCGGCGTCGGGCTGATGGATGAGGTTTGTGTCGGCACCGTAGCCGATGATGGTTCCGTCGGCCATCGCCTTGTCCATAATGGCGCTGACCGGCGCGATTGCATTCCCCATGTCAGGCCAGTTGGCGCGTGGAATCTGCCAATTGGCGACATACGAGTACATCGGAGGCTTCGGTTTCACCTCCTGCATCTGTGCGTTTGATGGAACGGCAAACAGGATCACGGTCGTGAGCCCGAACAATCCCGCGAAGATGGTCTAAAATCTTCTGTTCATTTCGATCTCCAGGTTTGATTTGGCCAGTGCTGCTCAGGGGATGTCTGGCAGAGCGAAGTATACAGGAGACTTTAGCCAATGCAGGCGGAGAATTTTGTGGATCGCGGGTAGAGCGAGAGAAGCAGAGAGCAGAAAGTGGAGATCAGAGATCAGAGGAGGCGACCCGTGCGGCAAAGTCAGGCTGCCGTGAGGGCCTGGCCCATTCACCCGTCGAAGCGGAAGGCGCTAATGGCCGCGCCCATGGGCTCGTCAGTGAATATGCGCATGCCAGGTGCGTCGCCACCAGCTCCGGCAGCGACGAAGAGCGGTACGAGGTGCTCTTCGCGCGGATGCGAGAAGGCCGCGAATGGCGCGCTGCGCCAATTTGTGAGAAGGCTGTCTCGGTCGGGCGCAGATGACTGTACGGCCTGCGTAAGCCATTCGTTGAAGGCGCGGGCGCGAGGCGCCGTTTGTGGCTGGAAGTAGGCGCCGAGATTGTGAAAGCTCATGCCGCTGCCAATGATCAGCACACCTTCGTCGCGCAGTGGAGCGAGGGCGCGGCCTGCGGCAATGTGCAGAGCGGGATCGAGTGAAGATGCGAGTGAGAGCGTGACCACGGGAATTTCGGCCTGGGGAAACGCGACCTTCAGCGGAACGAAGACGCCATGATCGTAGCCGCGCTGAGGATCGGACGAAGAGGGAAGACCGGCATCGGCGAGCAGACGAGCGACGCGTGCGGCGAGCGCGGGTTCGCCCGGCGCGGGCCACGTGAGTTGGTAAGTCTCCGCAGGGAAACCGGAATAGTCGAAGATAAGTTGCGGGCGCGCTGCCGAGCCGGCAGTAAAGGCGGCCCCTTCCCAGTGGCCGCTAATCACAAGCAGGGCTTTCGGCGGAGCGGGAAGCGCGGCGGAGATTCCTTCGAGAAATCGTTGTGTGGCGTGCCATGTGTCTGCCGGACCCCAAGTCCAGTCCATGAAAAAACAGGGGCCTCCGCCATGAGGCAGGAAAAGGGTCGGCTGACGCGCGGGACTTGCGAGCATTGAGACTCCTGGCCTTGCTGGGACCGGTTCGCAGGATAATAGTCGTTCCAACAACTATCTAATGGATGCAAAAGAGCCGGTTCTGGATTCAGGGAGCCGGGTTCCGTGGTTTGGGGTGCGCGGCCTGCTGATCACTGCGCGCTCGCGGAGCCGCAATTGGGAGCCGCACCGAAGGCGTGAGCCCATGATGTCAGCGAGGCTCAAATGAAATTGTGCTTGCCTGCAAGGGCGGGAGTGGGTAGAGTCTCTGCAGTAGCATTCCCCGTCAATTTGGAAATCCGAAGCAAGCGGCACTGTGCGGTCGGACCCCCATTCCATGGAGTCTTTTGGGCTGGCCGATCGGCAGAAGGCAGTTGCGCGCAACTGCTGCTTCGCATCCTCTCGATTGCATCGCCGAGATGCGTGGAGTGCTCGAAGCCAAGCATGTGAACCGGAGGAGAAGATGAAAGCGAGCCTTAAAGGTGTTCTGGCAAGTGCGGGAGTTGCGCTGCTGTGCCTGGGCGCGACCGCGTGCGGAAGCAGCGTTTCGGGGCATACCTATGCTGGCAATGGAGAGCTGGTGAAGATTGAGTTTCAATCAGGCGGCAAGGCTTTTGCCATTATGGGCCCTATGACCAGTTCGTGCACCTACACGCAAAGCGGGAAGACCATCTCACTGATCTGCGAAGGCGACACGACAGAGCTCACAGTGGCCAGCGATGGTTCGCTGAATGGCCCTCCAGATGGGATGCTGTCGCATTTGAGCAAGGTGAAGTAGAGGCGCGAAAGCTAGCTCTTTTCAATCGCGAACATCTGCCGGCGCCCGGCGGTGTAATCGACGCGCAGGACTGTGATGTCGTCGTTCTGTCCGAACTGCTGGGCGCGCCGCACGATCTCACCGACAGGTTCATTGCAGATGATGCGGGCGCGCGCGAATCCGAAGAGCTCGCCGGCTGCGTCGCGCGCCTCGACAACGCCATCCGTTATAAAGGTAAGCTGGTCGCCGGGGCGGAGCTGAAGCGCTTGGAGCGAAGGTTCGATCTTGCCTGAGAGTCCGAGCGGCAGCGAGCCCGTGAAGGGAACTTCAGCGCCGTTGAGATAGGGCGCGATGTGGCCTGCGTTGGCCATGCGCAGGCGGCCGTCGGCCTGCAGTTCCGCGATCAGGCAGGTGGCGAAGTGCCCACCCGCACGGCCGATGAGCTGCTTGTTGAGGACGGCCAGCATCGAGGCCGGATCGAAAGAGTCATTGGCGCGGGTGCGAGCGGCGCCAACCAGGACCGATACCAGCATGGCGGCACTGATTCCTTTGCCGGAAACGTCGCCGATGATGACCAGGAGGTTGCCATCCCGGCCGGCGATGGTCTGGAAGAAGTCACCGCCGACAAGCTGGTCGGGGTGGTACTCGACTTGCACATTGAAGTCAGGTGAACTGATCTCTTCGGGAATCAGCACGTGCTGCTGTAATTCGCGTGCTTGCTCAAGATCCTGTTCGATGACCTGGCTGGCGAGCTCATCGCGCAGCCGGTTGCGCAGGAAGCGCCGCACGGCCAGGACGGCGGCGACCAAAACCAGAAGAATCGAGGCGATGTTGGCGATGGAGATGGAGAGAGCAAAGATGTGCAAGCTGGGATAGGGAACATTGAATAACGGCGAGAAGTAGTTGAAGAGGGCGCCAATCTCCAGCAGGAGGATGGGTGCGGCTGCGAGAAGGCCTTCCGTGCGATCGCGGCGATAGCCTTCAACAAGAACGATCAGGAGCAATACGCAGACGGCTGCGACGAGAAACAGAGAGACGTCATTCAATGAGTGGCGCAGGTCTGAAGACAGGAAGTTGATGTCACGGACCGGCGCGAGCGCGAGGGCTTCAACTACGAGATCGGCAGCAGCCAGGAGCCAGGCGGCCCAGGGTATCCACCGCTTTTCGTTGAGGCCGAACCAATACCACCAGATCATGATCCAGCCGGGGATCCAAATCGAGTCGAGGACACCGAAGCACCAGAACCGCGCTGAGTCAGCCGGAAGCCAGGAAGCAAGTGCAATCCAACCCACGACGAAGAAAAGAACGCCCGTCACCAGTTCAATGAAGAGCCAGAGAAAGGCCAACTCTCGACGATTCTGCAGCCATGCCCAAAACGCGCCCGGCGCCAGAAGAAGAAAGAGAAGTGTCGTGAGCAACTGGCCGAAGCGGCCGAATGCGAGGCCCGTGTTCTGATTGCTCGCGATGACGTTCAGAGTGAGGGGTAGGCCGAGGATCGGAGGCTCATGCATGCCGCCGGCGCCGGAAGTGCCCAAAGTGGAGACCGGGGACATATAGAAACGGAGCGCGAGTTCGATATCTCCATCCGGCCCCGGCGGCGGCAAAGTGAAGGCTTCGGGCCTGGACATGAAGATTGTAGGTGGAGATGAGTCGAAGCGGCCAAATTGCCCCGCGAGCTGACCGTTGGCATAGACCTCGTAGGCATCGTCGAAATCGACCGGCATTTTGAGCGAAATCGGTTGGCCGGGGTTTGCCACGCGCACGCGCAGGCGATACCAGGCGTAGCCATTGAGATTTGGGAAGCCCTTCGCCGTCCAGCCGGGGACAAAGCTGCTTGGGCTCAATGTGAGATCAAATGGGTCGGTTTGAGGCGTGAGATCAATGGTGGACCAGCTCGAATCGTCGAAATCAGGCCGTGCCCAGACGGGAGAATTGCCTTCCATTGGCGAATCGCCGGGAGAGAACTTCCACGGACCTGTGAGCGGAATTGCCGAATCGCCGACGGTGATGAGATGCGCAGGCGGCAGTGGCGCGGTTTCCTTGACCCCGTGAGACGCGTGGGGTTTCCTGGGACCAGACGCTGGCCGTTGCGGTGCACTGACGGCGGGGCTCAGCAGGAGCAGAAGCAGTGCAGCGCAAAGAAGATGGGGGACTCTCTCGCGCATTGCTGTGAGCGTAGCAAAGGTGCGGAGCGGCGGGAAGAACAAAATGCAACATGGGGAAGTATTTGGTAACGGGGAGAGGCGCTGCGGGCCGCCAATTCTGCACGGCGGGATTTGGCAGGCCCCGCCGGATTCCTGGGAAAGCGAACTTGAACTGGACGCCATGAGCAACGCCAGTGACTTAGGATAGCGGCGAAGGCGGCGAGGTGTTCGCACCGGGGTATTCAGGAGACGACAGTGAAGGAGCTTGACGGAAAGGTTGCGGTGGTGACGGGCGCGAGCCGCGGTGTGGGGCAGAGAATCGCCTGGCGGCTGGGGCATGAGGGCGCGGCTGTGGCGCTGGTGGCGCGCGGCGAGGCGGGACTCAGGGAGACCCAAAAGAAAATGGAGGAATTGGACGCTCGCGCTCTTGTAGTGGCCAGCGATCTGTCACGGCCAGAATCGATCGACCGCGCCAAAGACGAGATCGAAGGAGAGCTGGGCGCGGTGTCCGTCCTGGTCAATGCCGCGGGCGTCTTTGGACCCATCGATTTGGTGAAAGATACGGATCCCGCGGCGTGGATCGAGACCATTATGGTGAATACGATTGCGCCTTACCTAACCTGCCGCGCCTTTGTCGGCCGAATGATCGATCGGGGATGGGGAAGGATTGTGAACGTGTCATCCGCCGCGGCGCTGCACGAGCCGGAGCCGTTGAACAGCGCTTACGGAACGAGCAAGGTGGCCCTGAACCGGTTTACGCGGCACTTGGCGGCGGAGTTGAACGGGACGGGCGTGACAGCGAATGTGATTCATCCCGGCGATGTGAAGACGGAGATGTGGGCCACGATCAAGGCTGACTCCGGCCGGCTGGGCGCGATGGCCGATGCCTACACGCAATGGGCCGAGTGGGTGGAGAAGACGGGAGGCGACGACCCGGAGAAAGCGGCGGACTTGGTGGCTGAGTTGATGCGCGATGAGGCTGCGGAAGTCAACGGGCGCTTTTTGTGGATCAAAGACGGCCTGCAGGCGCCGATTGCGAGCTGGGGCGAGCGCGGTGAGACGCAGCCGTGGCGAAAGTGAGAGAAGGAACGAATTAGCGGGTCGATGAATCCTCACCCTGGCGACAAAATGCGCCGCGAGGGTTGAGTATCCCACAATGCCCCGCCCTAGCGAAGCTAGGACGGGGCACCCAAAAGGCGTGGTGGCGGACGCTACAACAATTTGTTGTCGACGGTGTCGAGTGTGGCGTCGGCCGCGGCGCGGCTCCATCCTATGCGAATATCTTTCACGTTGTGCAGGGCAAACGCTCCGCCTGCGTTGCGGGGCGCTGTGATGGCAAAGAAATCCGCGCGCTCGACGCCGTAAAGCGAGAACGCGGGGCGCGCATCTGCAATAGCGTTGGCGACCTCGACGTGGCTCATCTCGAGATTGCGGATGTGGCGGAGGAAGAAGCCCGACGCGGGCATGGGGCCGAAACGGCCTGGCTCGGGATAGAAGTCCTCGCCTTCGGGAGGCGCGACTTGCGCCATTTCGGCCGTGCCGCCGCCGACGGTCTGGATGTAGATGTTGTCGAGTTTGAGATCTTCGATTGGATAGTCCGGAATCCCAGACAGGATGGAGCCCTGGCGCATGGGCGCGTTGTAGCACTCGAGGTTCGAGATGAGAACGCGCCTGAGCGTGCCCACTTTGGTGGTGTCCTTTGGGCCGCGGAGCCGCGACCCAAGACGCAGAAACAGAGGACCGCATCCGAGATCGCGCATGGTGGTGTTGGAGATGGTCACGTCCTCCAACAGCGCCCCATCGACGGACTCGAGCGCGTAGCCCAGGCAGCCCTCAAAGACGTTGCCCGTGATGGTCAAATTGATGAAACCGCCGTTCGATTCGGTCCCGCACTTGATGCGGCCGGTGCCAAAGGCGCGGCGATCGGCTGGGAATTTCTTCCAGCTTCCGTCAAGCACCGAGCCGAGCTGGTACCAGCCGCTGACGAAGTTGTTGGCAATGGTGACGTTGCGCGTGGGGCGGGCGTAGCCGAGCGCATAACTGGATTTGGGGCAGATGCCGTCGTCCCATGGCGAGTTGACAGTGCAATTGGAGACGCGAACGTTCTGGCAGCAGTCGATATCGATGCCGTCGCGGTCGGTGTCGATCTTGATGTTGTCGATGGTGACGTTGTCGACGCCGGTGAGCAGAAAGCCGAAGTGTCCGCCCTTGAGAATGGAGAAGTCGCGAAAGACGACGTTATAGCAGTTCTTCAGGGCGATCGACTTGTTGCCGACGCCGGGCTGCTCGGCCTGGTACATGGGATAATCGCCGCGGGCCATGCGCGCGGGATTGAAGGCGGGGCGATTGGCGGGCGGCGCGGCGGCGCCTTGCTGCGGCTGGCCGTTGCCGCCTCTCGCAGATCCAGGTCCAGACCCTTCCTGCCCGGCGACAGGTGGACGCCCGGGGCCTGCGCCAAAACTAAGGCCCTTTCCGTAGATCAGGCCGGGGCCGGTAATCGAGATGTCGTGAATGCCCTCGCCCCAGATGAGCGAGTTGTGCCAGTGGTTGTGGCCGTAGTCCTGGTAGCCCTCCCAGGCCGTGTTGGGCTCAGCGGCGTCGTAGGTGCCACCGTTGTAACCTGTGGTTTCGCCCGGCTTGGGAGACTCGGCGGCAAGAATTGTTGAGCCTTGCTCGAGATGCAGGTGTACATTGCTCTTCAACCGGATGGAGAAACAAAGGTAAGTTCCGGTTGGAAAAAGAACAACGCCCCCGCCGGCGGTAGCCGCGGCTTCGATCGCCTTGTTCACGGCGTCGGTATCGAGAGTTTTGCCGTCGCCAGTGGCTCCAAATTGGCGCACATCTAAAACTCCCGGCTGCGCAGGAGCATTCTTTGGCTTTGAAGCGCCAAGAGCGATGGCAGGAAAAGCGGCCCCGGCCATGCCAAGGCTGCCGAAGCGCAGAAAATCGCGACGCATCGAATCGAAGTAATTCAAGGGATCCTCCTAGTTGGTTTCAGCTTGTTTTCTCGACGGACTTTGGCGCGTAGTCATCTTAGCGCCTGAGGGGGCATGCGGCTACCGCACGCTGCGCGGAAACTTAATCGAGGTGAAAGACTTCTTCAAGGGGATATATGAAATCGTCTGCAGTTCCGCCGTTCGGTGACTCGAAGAAGGGCGCCATCTCAGCCTGCCAGCGCGCATTGATGGGGTGATTCTTCATCGCTTCATGACACTTCTTGAAATCGTCTGCCTCGACATACCCGACCACCAGTCCGTCAGGCTGCAAAAAGAGGGAATAATTATGCCAGCCGGCTTCACGCAAAGCCTTTTGCATCTCCGGCCACACGCGCGCATGGCGGGATTTGTACTCATCAAGCTTTTCTCGGCGAACTTTAAGAAGAAAACAGGTACGCATTGCCGTTCTTTTCACCTAGGAAACTATTTCACGATCAATCCCCGCTATCGTAGCACCTCGAATGGAAGATGGGGGAGCGAAAAATCGAAGGCGGAGAACAGGGAGCAGCGATCAGGGGTGACAGGCGCCAACGGTCGGCAGATTGTTGGCCGTGAGCTATAACCGTTCGCACGCTTCCTGCGGGGCCTATGCAGACGATTCACGCACGTTTTCCCGGACCTGGCCGGCTCAGGTGTTTATTGATTGGTACCCCCCCACGTATGCCATACCTCGGTATTTGAAAACAAAAGGTTTATGTGCCGGGTATAACCCCGGGTAACCGAGCAGGAACCAAGGGACCGAGAGACCAGGAAATCTCCGGTTCCGGTCCCGAGCTCATGGGAACCTAAGACAAGCTTAGGGGTTTCGCGGAATTAACCCGCAATGTCCCCGGAGGAAGATTCTGTCTGAAATGATCGGGATGGGTTTGTGCGCGAGAGCGTAGCCCTTGACATTCTCTGAGGTGAACCGCTTGAGTGAGACAGTTTGTAATTTGACAGTTTGCGGTTTGCTGTAAAGTGCTGTTCATTTTGTTGGGTCTCGGTCAGAGTGGTTCTCGGTTGGATGGGGTGCGGAAAATCTCTGAAAGTGAGGCGAGGTCGGCGAAAAGCTTGCAGCAGGGCCTAAAGGCCACTTTGATTTTGCAGTCGCTTGCGGCCCGGCCGCAGCCGTGCCCTTGTTACAAAGCGGCCCTTTCGAGGAGTTTTTCCGCAGCCACGGGAACCGAGACATGCGGATACACAATTCCCTGAGCGCAGCACCGCGTCAGGATGCCGCGCTAGTGGCCGACGAGCCGGGCGAAGAGCGGCAGATAGGCCATGAGCGAGACGCAGATGCCGGCAAGAGCGGCGAGAGCAAGACTGTGAAAGAACACGAAACGCAGAATCGTGCCCTCCTGGCCATAGGTCTGCGTGGCCGTGGTGGCGACAACGACGCTGGGCGCGGCGATCATCTTGCCCATCACGCCTCCGGCCGCGTTGGCCGAAGCCATGAGGACGGGAGCGACGCCGATCTGGCGGGCCGTCATCTGCTGCAGGCTGCCAAAGAGCACGTTGGAGGCGGTATCGGAGCCCGAGCTGGCTGTGCCGATCCATCCGATGAGCGTGCCGAAGAACGGATAAAGTACGCCGGTGCGCGCGAAGGCGAGGCCGAGCGTGGCATCGAGGCCACAATAGCGGGTAATGTAGCCGATGGCCATCATGGCGGCAATGGTGACGATGGTGTAGCGGATGTTGAAGACGGTACGCGCGAAGGCCGCAGCGAGTGTGGCGGGCCCAAGGCCCATCAGGAGGCCTGCGAGCAGAGAGGCCAGCAGAATGCCAGTGCCGGTGGCGCTGAGCCAGTTGAGATTGAAGATGGCGCTCTCTTTGGTGGGCGCAACGACGACGGGTGGAACACGCTGCACGATGTTGTGCAGGCCGGCGACAGTGATTTTGACGGTGGTGCCGGCATCGAGCCATGTGGAGATTCGTGGAAGGCCCCACGCGAAAACTACGACGCTCAAAACCAGCCAGGGCAGCCATGCTTTGAAGATCGTCGATGCGCTGTGGCCATGGCTCTGGCGTACCTGTCCGGTCACGTCCTGTCGATCTACGTTCAGAGTCCGCCGTGGATGCCAGAAGCGCAGGAACACCACCAGCACAACGATTGTGGCTGAGGCTGCGACGATGGCGACGAGCCAGGGGCCGCTGTAGGCGGCCATGAGATATTGCGTGACGGCGAAGGTTGCTCCGGCTGCCAGGATCGGCGGCCAGACTTCGATCATGGCACGAAAGCCGGCAAAGGCCCAGATGAGCCAGAAGGGGACAAGGATATCGAACGGCACAAGAATCGTGGCGGTTGTGCGAGTGAGTGGCAGCAAATCGATGCCGGTCACGCCGTGCAACGCTACGATGGGAATGCCCATAGCCCCAAATGCTACGGGGGCAGTGTTGGCAAGCAGTGACAACCCTGCGGCCTGAAGCGGGCGAAAGCCGAGGCTGATGAGGATCGCCGAGCAGACGGCGACTGGCGTTCCGAAACCCGAAGTCCCCTCAAAGAATGCGCCCAGGGCGAAAGCGATCAGGAGCAACTGCAGGCGGCTGTCGGCAGTCACGCCGGTCAGGCTCTGCTGTAGCGTGACGAAGCGGCCGGTCTTGCAGGTGAGGTCATAGAGGAAGATGACGGGAAGAATGATCCAGCAAACGGGGAAGACACCGTAACCGGCTCCGTAGGCCGCGGCAGAGAAGGCCAGGCGTATTGGCATGTGGAAAGCGACGATGGCGGCGATCAGCGCAGTTGCGAGGCCGGCAATCGCCGCAATGTGGGCTTTGAGCCGCAGAATGGCCATAGCGCCGAGAAGCACCACGACCGGCAGGGCGGCGATCAGCGTGGAGAGCTGCCAGTGGCCGGTCGGATCGTAGCCCTGCACCCATCGGCCTGTGGCGGGATTAGTCCTGAAGAGATAAATTACGCCGAAAATCACCGCGAGAAGGATCCCCGCCTCGACGGAGCGGGAGAACGCTTGAGACGAATGGCTGGCGGCCGGTGGTCCGGTGTGGCTGGGTGCGGGAGGATTGGCTGGCATAGAACCTCAGGACAGTGTCTTTTTGATGGAGCGCGAGCGAATCATAATCCGGTTTTGTCCACGATGTGGTCGTTGGTGCGATGCATCGTTGTTAGCATCATGCCGCCAGTACCTCAATTTGGCGGCGGACGGTGAGGACAGTAATGTCATCCTGCTGGCCGAAAGATTTGGCGGCTTCCGCAAGGTAAAACGCAGACTGCTGGCTGAAATGCCGGACGCGCTCGAAGCCGAACAGCTCGCCGGAAGGCTGGCGGGCTTCAACCACGCCATCAGACAGAAGCAGAACACGATCACCGGGATGGAGGTAGAAACGAGCTTCTTCATAATTGACGTCGGCCAGCACGCCGAGCGGCAGTTCGCCGCGCAGGCCGATCTCCTGGCTGTTGAGATAGGGCGGAAGATGGCCTGCGTTGGCGATGATCATTTCGCCATTTGCGCCGAACCAGACAGCCTGGCAGGTGGTAAAGCTCTCGGCTCCGGTCAGCACTCGATTGAGCGACTCAAGGATTTTGGCCGGCCTGCGCTCCTGGGTGCGGCGCAACGCGCCCATGAGGAGCGAAACGTTCATTGCGGCCTTGAGCCCTTTGCCTGCCACATCGCCGATGACCACGATCAGGCCGTCGCGGCCGACGGTTTGTATATGGAAGAAATCGCCGCCGACCTCATTCGCCGGGTTGTAGATTGAGTCGACGTCAAAGCCCGGCGTCGAGAGTTTTTCCTGTGGGATGAGCAATTCCTGCACAGTGCGCGCCGCTGCCAGTTCATTGCTTACGCGCTCCTGGTCGTGCTGAACGCGCAGGAACCGGAAGAAGATGATGATGATGATGACAAGGATCCCGGTGAAGTCGCCGAAGGCAGCGAAGTGGATGGGCACGGGACCGGCCTGGAGCGTAAGCGGTGAGCGGAAGGCCTTGCCGGTTTCGTCGCTGATGATGGAGGTGACGATTGGCTCAACGAATCCAATGATGCTGAAGATGATCGGAATGAGAAAGAGCCCAGCCTCAAAGTTGCGCTTGAGAGCGGCAACAATGAGGGTGATGAAGATGAATAAGAACCAACCGATGATCCAGACAAGGCTGCAGGGAAACACGATGGCAAAAAGGACCGCGATGGTTTTTCCATGGCCGATCAGAACGAGCGTGGGCCCTACGAACGCCAGAATCGGCGCGGTATAGCGAAGGGTGACAATGTACCAGCGACGCTTCAGGGAAAGAAATGCAACCAGGAACTCGAAAAAGAGGTACGCGGAGATGACCACAAGCTGCAAGACCATCGCCGCATACCAGAAGATGCCAAGATGCGCGGAACTGCCCGCATACTCGATAAATCCGATTGGAGACTGAACCAGTTCATGGAGGGCAAGCCACAGGTATTCGACGTGACCTTTCTGCGCGAAATAGAGGACGAAGAGAAAGACAGCCAGAACCGCAAGCAGCAACGAGTAGACAAGCCGCGGAAAACGCTCGAAAAGATTGCGATTGGACCAGAGATTGAGCTCGCGCTGCAGGTCGCTGGGATTGCCCAGTGAGAGGGTGCGGTTTTCAAAGAAGTTGGTGTAAGAGCCGTAGCCGTAAGGGATGTAGATCGTGCGCACCGCGAGCGTGAGCGAGGTATCGGAAGGGTCGAGGTCAAGATCGTAGATGCGCGAAATCTGCTGGTAACGCTCGGGATTATTTCCGTTCGGTCCTTTGGGTTGGAGTTGATGGCCGTTGACGAAGACGTCGGGATTGAGTTCCGTAGTGGTGACTCCGATTGAGGTGTTCTGGGAGACGGGCACCTCAACCAGAAGGGCAACCGGACCGTGATTGGGAGCGAGCTGGATGTGCAGGCGGTACCAGGCGTAGCGCCGCGAATTGCCTTTTGACGCCAGCTTGCCGCCGGATGCGCCCGCAGCTTCCTCGTCCGGAACCTCCGCAAAGGAGGCTTGAGCGTTGCGCACCGCCCACGACGAATCGTCAAAACCTGGTGTCGAAGCGGCCGGATCGGAGGTAATTCCGACACGCCAATTCTTATCAAGGATGATGGGCGAGCCCAGACTCGTAGCATCATAAACAGCTTGGGGGGTCGCTGACGCTGGGGCCGGCTTGGCCTGGTCTCGCTGCCTGGGCGAAACGGCAGTGGAGGATTTAGGCGCAGAATGAGCGGGCTGGGCAACGACGGGGCATGCCGCTGCGCAGACGGCCAACCAGACTGCTACCAGGATCCTCAGCCTCAAGGCGCCTCCAGAATGTTTTCTTCACTCTACTCGCAGAATGTTACATCCCTCAACGACTTATGCGGGAGAGTGGCCTTCAAGGCTTTACAAGGTCGCGGCGACGCAGTAGGCGAGGCATCCGGCAGAAATCGCCCTTTTCTTTGTTGCCAAAGTGGCAGATACTGACGTCTAAGAGTGTGAGCGTAGTGTAGCCGGGCGGCGGGCGGCAGCCGCCGCGGAGGTAACATCATGAGGGCATCGGATCGCATCGGATTCAATGCGGCGGTTCTGGCAGGCCTGGCGCTTGCCCTGACAGTTGGAGTTTGGGCGCAGTCGGGCGGCCCGGCAACGGGCAATCCTCAAACCAGCACGCCAACGGCCCAAACGCCAAACTCTACGCCGCCGCCGGGAACGACGGGGCCAGGGACCTCGACCGGCCAGACGAATCCCACGGCGCAGCCGGCCCCGGGAACGGTACCAGTGGGCGGTGATTCACCGGCTCCGGCCAAGCAGCCCGAGTCCGGATCGCCTTCGGCCACAAACAATGGCCAGCTTGCCCCTTGCCCGGCGCCCAAGGCGGAAGACAAGAAAGACAAGAAAAAGGACAAAAAGGATTCGGACAAGGACAAGGATGCGGACACGGGCGACGTTGAGCCCGGCACCACCCCGGTCGGTGGCGACTGCGCGGCAATGGCCAAAGGCGTCGATCCCACCAAGATCGTTGACCCCGGAAGCGACATGATCAAAGTGAAACCCGGGAGCATTGAAGACGTGGGCGCCGTGGGAAACCGTGAAATCGGCGGCCGCGGGCTGGGCAACTGGTACTCGACCGACAGCGAAATCAAGATGGGCAAGGAGTACGCTGACGAGATCGAAAAGAGCACGCATTTTATTACCGATCCAGTCGTGGACGAGTACGTTAACCGGATCGGCCAGAACATCGTGAAGAACTCCGACTGCAAAGTGCCCTTCACGATCAAGGTGATCGATTCGGACGAGATCAACGCCATGGCGCTGCCCGGCGGGTTCTTCTATGTGAACTCCGGATTGATCCTGGCGGCTGACGAGGAAGCGGAGATGGCCGGTGTGATGGCGCACGAGATTGCGCACGTTTGCGCGCACCATGCGGCCCGCGAGATGACGCGCTTGAACTACGCGCAGATCGGCATGGTTCCGCTGATCATGATGACCGGGTATTCGTGGACGGGATACGGAATCTACGAGGCCGCGCAATTGGCCATCCCGATTACTTTCCTGGAGTTCTCGCGCGAGTTCGAGGCGCAGGCCGACTACCTTGGCGTGCAGTACATGTACCGGGCCGGCTACGATCCTCAGGCGTTCATCAGCTTCTTTGAAAAGATTCAGGCGCTCGAGAAGCGGAAGCCAGGTCTGGTGGCCAAGGCATTCAGCGACCATCCGCAGACGCCCGATCGCATTCTTCACAGTCAGGAAGAGATTGCGCGGATTCTGCCGGGAAAAGACGAGTATCTGGTGACAACGTCGGAATTCGACGAGGTGAAGGCACGGCTGGCGCGAATTGAGAACAAGCGGCGTCTGATCGACACCAAGGGCGTGACGCGGCCATCCCTGCGCAGGGCGAGCACCTCACCCGATGACCAGGGCAATCCGAACGACACGAGCGCGCAATCGGGCAACGATTCCGGAAACTCGGGCGACGGTCCGCCAACGCTGCACCGTCGCGACGACCAGAACTAAGAAACAGGGACCGAGCCGACAACAGCGAACGCATCAAAGCAGGCCATCTTCTCCAACGCGGGAAGATGGCCTGAGTGTTTGTAGGTGATGCTCAGGGACCTGCACGGACCAGCGCACCGAGCATCAGTGGATCCTGTCAACCCCCTCCATCATGTCGGAACCACCTCAACCACCTGATTCCACTCGCATTTTTCCCTTGGCCAACTCTGCAGATTATTTCCCCGAAATCGCTAAGCTTTAATCAAGGAAGTTTCTACGATGACCAAAACCGAACAAGTCGAAACTGTCGAATCCGAACCGAACCCAACAGCGGAGCTTGAGGCCAAACTCAATGACATCGCAGGGATTGACCGTCCCGCCGAAAACCCTGCCGTCCTGCGCTCGATCCGGGCCTATAACCGCGCCTTCAAAAGATGCCTGTCCAAAGATCCGGCTGTGACCTCCGAAGACGCCCAAAATGACGGCAGAGGCGCCTATCTTCGTGCCATGCCGCCTCTCGCTGGCATCAAGAACATTCGTGACTTTATTGCTTGCGTCACCTTTGCCTTGCTCACAGAAACCATCAGCCAGGAACAGGCCGAAAATTACTTCGGTGCTGCCCGAATCGCCCTCGGCGCCATTCGCTGTGGGTCAAGAGCGTCGTAGACCATCCTCCGCACCAGTCGCGGAGTGCGGTTTTTACCGTTTTGGGGGACATTTTCCACACTAACTATCGTGGAATCAACAGCCGATCCGAAGAAAACCGGTTAAAAACCGGAGTTGCAAATTTTTCTTGCGGTTTTGAGGACGTTTTTCGACGCTAACCGTTTTGGAATCAACAAATCGATCCGAAAACCGCGGTCAAAAAAGATCAAAAACGTAAGCAACTGAGCGCAGGGGTTAGCGCAAAGATCTTGGTGATCCCGGTTCCTCGCATTTGGCGAGCCGGGCTAATGGCAGGCTGGCGTTGGGAGTGAACCATCTGCAGTAATAACCCAACCGGCTGAGGATGGCACCGGTTCTGTGCGCAAGGGGATGGGTTTTCGCGTCGCTCTCGGGGGGATATCTGGCCCCTCCACCGGAAAGAAAAGGCGAAAAACCCCATGAAGTTACATCAACTTCCGGAAATTCCTTGAATGAACCCATGAACCCGCGCTATAAACAAAAGCACCGGTTGATCTACCGGAACATGCCCGCTTGCATCTTTTCATTTGCGGGGAGGCAATTATGCGCAACGCAGCAGCACGTTCGAATCTGCTGGTACCTGAAGTGCGCGAGGTGATGGACATCCGCCAAGCCTCCAGCTACCTTGGTATCTCGCCCGACACTCTTTATAAGTATGCGTCTGAGGGATTTGTGCCCGCCTTCAAGTTGGGCAATCGCTGGCGCTTCAAGCGCAGCCGGCTCGATGAATGGATGGACCGGCAAAGCGAACTGCGTTCCGGCGGCAACGAAGTCGACCCGAGCAAGAAGAAGCCGGTGCAGCCGGCGGTGTAATGGGCAGCTACTAGCTTTCAGCCTTCAGCTTTCAATTTCCCGTGATCGACGCCGGCCGGCCGATCCCTGAACCCTGACCCTTGACACCTGACCCCTGTGTTACAACTGACCCGATGGACCACATTCGCCGCATGGGCGCGCTGCGACGCAAGATGACGCGCGCCGGGCTCCCCGGGCTCCTCATCACGCACCCGCCAGATATACGCTATCTCTCCGGCTTCACCGGATCGAGTGCTGCGCTGGCCGTGACGCGCAGGGTGGCACGACTCTTTACCGATGGCCGATACAAGGCCCAGGCCGCGGAAGAGGCGAAGGCAGCTCAGGTTGAGATTGCCCAAGGCTCGCCGACAGTTGCGGCGGTGCAATGGCTGGCCGCTCAGCCGGGCGTGACGATGGCAGGCTTTGATCCGGCCAGAACGACGGTCGCGGACCTGGCGCGATGGAAGCGTGAACTGCCCAGCCGCTTGCGGCGCAGCTTCTTTCAGTCGATCCCGGCGCCCTTTGTCGAAACATTGCGCTGCGTGAAGGATGAGGACGAACTGGCGCTGATGGCCGAGGCTGCACTCATCGGCTGCAAGCTGTTTGAACACATCCTGGGCGTATTGCGGCCGGGGCTGCCGGAGATCGAGGTGGCTGCCGAGCTGGAACACCAGGCCCGCATCCTTGGTGCCGAAGCAATGTCGTTTGAAACCATTGTCGCTTCAGGAGAACGGTCGGCAATGCCGCACGGCCGCGCGACCACAACGCCGCTGCCTCGGCGGGGGTTCGTCACGCTAGACTTCGGTATAATCCTCAAGGGTTACTGTTCGGATATGACGCGCACCGTTTTCCTGGGCACGCCTAAGCCCAGAGAACGGAGCGCATACCAGGCCGTGCTGGAGGCCCAGGAGGCTGCGGTGGACGCCGTTGCTCCGGGTGTAAGCTGCGCGGAGGTGGACGAGGCCGCGCGGAGCATTTTGCGCCGGGAAGGATTGGCGGAGGCGTTTTCGCACTCTACCGGCCACGGTGTCGGTCTTGAGATTCATGAGCCGCCGAGGGTTGGCGCCGGGCAACGCACGCGGTTGCAGCCCGGAATGCTCATCACCATCGAACCCGGTGTTTATTTGACGGGTAAGTTTGGCGTTCGCATTGAGGATATGGTTGTTGTGACGCGGAGCGGGGGGCAGGTGCTGACTCCGGCGCCCAAGGCGTTGATCGAACTTTGAAATCCGCTTGCAGGGATTCGGCCCGGGCGGGTGGAGAGTCAAGGAAAAATGAAGAAACAAGATATTGAAGATCTGCGGGAACTGATTGAGTTCTTGAAGCAACACCAGGTTGCTGAATTTGACGTGGACCGCGGCGACCTGAAGATCAGGCTCAAATTTCATCCGCACGAAAGCGGATCGGCGGGTCTGAGCGAACTGGCGCGGTTGCTCAAGGCGGCACCGCCCGCTGCCACACATGCATCCGCTGCGGCGGGCCCGTCTGCTCCTGCTGCTTCCGCGCCGGAGCCTGCGGCGGATCCCGATGCCGGCTTGCACTTTTTGAAGTCGCCGATCGTCGGCACATACTATGGCTCGCCGTCGCCAGGCTCGTCGGCCTTTGTTTCACCCGGCGATCACGTGGAAAAAGGCCAGGTGATCTGCATCGTGGAAGCCATGAAGCTGATGAACGAGATTGAGTCTGACGTTTCAGGCGAGATCGTCAGGTGCCTGGTGACGAATGGACAGGCCATCGAATTTGGACAGCCGCTGTTCGCGATTCGCCCGGTATAACACCGCTAGCTCCTCTATCTAAGGAATCCATGTTTCGTAAGGTACTCGTAGCCAATCGTGGCGAAATCGCGATGCGCATTCTGAATGCGTGCCGGGAGCTGGGCGTGCGCACGGTTGCCGTGTACAGCGAGGCGGATCGCAACGCACTGCACGTCCGCTTTGCCGACGAGGCTATCTGCATCGGTCCGCCGCGCGCAGCCGACAGCTATCTCAACGTGCCCGCGGTGATTTCGGCGGCGGAGATCGCCGATGTTGAAGCGATTCATCCTGGCTACGGCCTGCTGAGCGAGAACGCAAACTTTGCCGAAGTGTGCCGCGCGTCGAATATCAAGTTCATTGGGCCGCCCCCGGAGATTACGCGACTGATGGGCGAAAAGGAGAAGGCGCGCCAGGCGATGAAGAAGGCCAAGGTGCCGATCCTGCCGGGATCGGATGGCGTGCTGATGACGGCCGAAGAGGCGCTCGAGTGGGGCCACAAGGTCGGTTACCCGGTGATTCTGAAGGCGAAGGCCGGCGGCGGCGGGCGCGGCATGCGGATTGTGCGCGAACCGGAGGATCTGCCGAATCTTTTCCATGCGGCGTTTACCGAGGCGGCAAACGCATTCGGGAACGGCGAGCTCTACATGGAGAAGTTCATCGAGAATCCGCGCCACATCGAGTTCCAGGTGCTGGCCGATGAGCATGGCAACGTCGCTTCGCTCTTTGAGCGCGAATGTTCGATCCAGCGGCGGCATCAGAAGCTGATTGAAGAAGCTCCAAGCCTCCAGGTAACACCTAAGCTGCGCGAAGAGTTGGGGCGGATCCTCTGCCACTGCATGCGCCAGATTGGCTACCAGAATGCGGGGACTGTGGAGTTCCTGATGGATGCGAAACATCAGCTTTACTTCATCGAGATGAACACGCGCATCCAGGTGGAGCACCCAGTAACCGAGGCGGTCACAGGCGTGGACATTGTGAAGGCGCAGTTGCGCATTGCCTCGGGCGAAAAACTCGACGCGATTCTGCCGCCGAAGCTGGAGATGCGCGGGCACTCGATCGAGTGCCGGATCAATGCCGAGCACCCGCGAAAATTCACTCCGTCGGCGGGCCAGATCACGGCATTCAATGTGCCGGGCGGCAATGGAGTCCGCGTGGACACGGCGCAATATGCCGAAGGAGTGATCCCTCCGTATTACGACTCGCTCATCGCAAAGCTGATTACGCATGGCGTTGACCGCGCGGAGGCGATCGCCAAAATGGAGCGCGCGCTGGGCCAGTTTATTGTCCAGGGAATTGAGACCTCCATTTCGCTGCACCAGGCAATCTTTCAGGACGCGGACTTTCGCGCGGGCGAGTTTGACACGGGATTCATGGAGCGATTCCTCGCAGCGCAAGCGGAACGCGCCGAAGAGGAAAAACGACCTGCCTAAGTCATCCCTAAGTCCTCATGGGCCGGCGATCGCCCCGACCATTCCAAAGTAACGGGTCCGTTGCATAGTAATTCCGAGTTTCTGCTATCCTTCGCGGTATAAGAACAACTACAGCGTTTCCCCGGTTCCTGTCAGGTTGCGGTTGGGCGTTTTCCAGGTGAAAACGCTCCACGGCGTGTTCGCAGCGCATTACGCAAACGGGTGAATCGCTGATTTGCACGAAAAGGAGCAGGATCATGAGTGTCTCCCTCTCATCGATGCAGCTCGGACACATCATTACCGCGATCGGCGGTCTAGGCACTGCGGCTTTCGGGCTGGTGGACTCCACCAAGGTGTTCTGGGGCGGCGTGAACCGGATTGGGTTCGGAAAAATCAAAGCAACGGTAACAACGTTAACCCCGGGAAAGGCGGCAAACGGGTTGAGCCAGGCGAAGATCATCAGCACGCTGCGCGCCAACTGGTACAACGGGCAGGATCTCGACAGCCAGAAGGCAGTGGCGAAGTCTCTGATCAAACTAGCTCTGAATGCCGGAAATGCCGCGGCGGTGGCCGATGCCGCAGGAGTCGATCGCGCGGTGCTGCAATCGGTGGCGACGAAGATGACTGCGGGAACAGCACTGACTTCGAGTGAAAGCGACGTGTTTGCGCGATTCGACCTGATCCTGACGGCGATGCTCGACGAGGCATACCAGAACGGCGACCAGCGATACACGAATGGAACGCGTACCTGGGCGGGAGTCTTTGCCGTGCTGCTCGCGCTTGCGGGCGGATGGGTGGTGAAGGGCTGCGGCTTCTCTGAATATATTGGCTCAAACGACTTGTGGCGCGCGCTGATTGCCGGCGTACTTGCCGTCCCGCTGGCGCCGGTAGCCAAGAACCTGTCGAGTGCGCTGGTGGCGGCGGTGAATTCGATGCAGCTCTTGAAGAAGTAGGCGCGTATGACGCAGTTTCTCGACGTGCGGATTCAGCCCGTTGGCGGTGAGCTCGCCCAGCAAGTCGCCGTGTGCCAGGGCACGAGCCTGGCAAATTACACCGGCATGATCATGGGCGATCTGCTGAATGCAATCCAGGGGCGCCATGTGCTGATCGCCACGCACGGCTTCAACGTCAATCGCGAAAACGGAATTGCCAGCCTGTCGAATTGGGGAAGCTTACTGCAGCTCGGCTCGGGCGCGGCGTTTGTGGGATTCCTGTGGCCGGGCGATTCGGTTTGGGCGCACGGCCTGGACTATCCGGGAGAGGCCAGGGTTGCTGACGACGCCGGGGCGCTGGTCGGCCCGTTTATCGACACCTGCTTTGCGGGCGCGGCCAGCATTTCCTTTGCGTCGCACAGCCTGGGCGCGCGGGTGGTGCTCGCCACAATCAACAACATGAAGATGCCTGTGAGGCGGCTGACTCTGATGGCTGGAGCCATTGACGACGACTGCCTGAACTCGGAATTCCAGAAGGCTGCCCAGAAGATCGGAGCCATCTCCGTTCTGGCATCCATGAAAGACACGGTGCTATCGCACTTGTTTCCGCTCGGGAATTTTGTTGCCGGCATTCTGACGCAGGGCCATCCGTGGTGGCACGCGGCCATCGGGCATTGCGGGCCTGTGCAAAGCTTGCCGGCGAACTTCGCATCGCCCTTCATGATTCCCGATGCCTGGAACTTCGATCACGGGAATTACTTGCAAATCAATGCACCTCCGGTTCCGAAGCTGGCGTTGCCGGTGGATGCGCCTCCGCAGGGCTCGGCAGCGCCGGCAGGCGGCGTGGCGGGATGGCAGGAGGCGTTTACGGCCGGATTCGAATCGAGCAGGTTCCGGTAACGCTTGGGCCGGAGCTAGACCCCGCAAGAAATTCACAGATATTTTCGTTGTTTCTTCGCCTTTCGGGGCCGAATTCGGGTATGCTGTGTTGGCAACATGGAGGGTGCATCATGGATGCTCAGAAAGAACTGATTGCTGAATTTGATCGGGAAGCCGCCAAGACACGCAAGATGCTCGAAGCCCTTCCGGAAGGCGTGGACTTCACTTACAAACCTCATCCCAAGTCGATGAGCCTGGGTCATCTCGCGGGTCATTTGACTGACTTTGCCGGTGACTGGGCAATGGGCACCCTGACCAAGGACAAGGTCGAGTTCGGCGGGGATCAGAAGTGGGAACCGTATGTTCCAGCAAGCAAGGCAGCGCTGCTCGAGAAGTTTGAAAAGGCGCTGGTGGGGACACGTGAGGCGCTGGTGAAGACGACCGGAGACACGTGGGATCGGAATTGGAAATTCGTGTATGCCGGAACCGCCTATATCGACCAGCCGAAACACCAGGTGTTCCGCGAGGCGGTTCTGGACCACATGATTCACCATCGCGGGCAGATGAGCGTTTATCTGCGGCTGCTCAATGCGAAAGTGCCGGGAACATACGGGCCCTCGGCGGATGAAATGTGAAGAGAGCAGGGAACGAGGGAGCAAGGGAACAAGGGGCGAGGGTGCAAGAATTCGAGCTTGCAGCGCTTTGCCTTTTAGCTTCCGGCTACTGGCTACAAGCTACTGCCGGGGTGCTGTCCCCTGACCTCTGATCTACTCTTGATCCATGCCATTTTCATTTCCAAAGGTTTATCCCATCCTGGATAGCTCGGTCATTCCGAGCGTGGGCCGGAAGGAATTCCTGCGCCGGCTTGGCGGCGCGCTAACTGATGCCGGCGTCACGCTGCTCGAATACCGCAACAAGAACGGCTCCGATCAGGAATTGCTGGATGACGCTGAGTCTCTTCGCGAGGCGATGCCGGCAGGCAAGGTAAAGCTGATTCTCGATGATCGGGTTGATCTGGTTCGGCAGGCAAATTTTGATGGAGTGCACGTCGACTCGGGTGACGCCGCTCCCGCAGAGGCGCGCCGGCTGCTGGGCACGGCGCAGATCGTAGGTACGTATGGCGGGACTGAAGCACTGCTACCCGGCATTCTTCAGGAGCCAGCGGATTATTTTTCCATCGGCCCGGTTTTTGCGACGACCACGAAGCAGACCTCAAAGCCTCCAATTGGAGTGGAGGGTGTGCGCAAACTGCGCAAAGAAGCAGACGCGAGTGCCGTGCTTGTTGCGGTCGGCGGCGTGACGCTCGAGACAGCGGCGGCCGTTCTGGATGCGGGTGCAACCACGATCGGGGTGGCTGCGGCGATCTTCCGCGCTGCTGATCCTGCGGCGGAGTTCCGGCAGTGGCTCAATTTGCTTGAGTAGGTTCGGGCTGCGCGCTGTGTCTCAAAACGAGACAGCATTTGTCTCAGGTTGAGGCATTGATGGCTTAAGAAGCGGCAGTCTGCCCTGAATTGATACATTCCTTGTCTAAAAACGCAACAGTCTAAGAGAGCCACGAAAATCCACGACGGGCCGTCCATTGGATGTCTGAGGGCTGCAAGGTCTCCTGTCGTATGATGGCCTAACGAGTCCCGGCATGTAGAATCGGTCAAACGCTTGTTTCCCCGTCCAATTCATTACGGAGGAAGTTGGCCATTGAAGTCCAGACTACTGCGCGTTAAACCCATGTCGATGCTGTCGCACGAGGCAGGCGAGCAAGGGGAGCACACGTTGAAGCGTTCGCTCGGCCCTGTGAATCTGGTGACACTTGGGATTGGCGCCGTGATCGGTGCAGGCATCTTTGTCCTGACGGGCCAGGCCGCGGCACTGTACGCTGGCCCAGCCGTAGCGCTGAGTTTTGTGCTGGCGGGCATTACGTGCGCCTTCGCCGGCCTGTGCTATTCCGAGTTCGCTTCCATTATTCCTATCGCCGGCTCGGCCTACACCTACGGATACGCCACGCTGGGCGAGTTGGTAGCGTGGATTATCGGGTGGGACCTTGTCCTGGAGTATGCATTCGGCGCATCGACCGTGGCGTCGGGCTGGTCAGGGTATTTCAACAGCCTGCTGCAACAATTTGGGATTTACATTCCGCCGCAGCTGACGGCCTCGACCGGAACACATCTGGTGTTCTACCACCATCAGTGGATGCCGATTATGTCGCTGCCGCCGGGCGTAAGCGATGCGGGATTGCCCCACGTGACCGCTGCACTCAATCTGATTGCCATGGCGGTCGTCATGGTGATCACGTTCATCCTTGTCATCGGCATCAAGGAATCGGCAAACTTCAACTCGGTTATCGTGTTCATCAAGCTCACGGTGGTGGCGATCTTCCTGGTCATCGGCGGCTATTTCCTCTTCCGCCATCCTGACCTGGCCAGGACAAACTGGCATCCTTTCATTCCGCCGAAAGACGCACACGGAAACTTCGGATGGACGGGAATACCGAAGGGCGCCTCGCGCATCTTCTTCGCCTACATCGGATTCGATGCCGTCTCGACAGCAGCGCAGGAGGCCAAGAAGCCGCAGAGGGACATGCCCATTGGCATCCTCGGCTCGCTTTTCATCTGCACCATTCTTTACATTCTGGTTTCGCTGGTCCTCACCGGGCTGGTGAGTTACAAGACGCTGAACGTGGGCGCACCGGTGGCAATTGGCATCGACGCGACGGGCGTGAGCTGGGGCTCCATTCTGGTGAAGATCGGCGCTGTCTTTGGGCTGGCCTCGGTGATGCTGGTGATGCTCCTTGGCCAGACACGCGTCTTCTACTCGATGTCGAAGGACGGCCTGCTGTGGAAGTGGGTCTCGACGGTTCATCCGAAGTTTCGTACGCCGTGGATCACCACCATTGTGTTTGGCATCTTTGCGGCCTTGTTTCCCGCATTCTTGCCCATCGGTCGCTTGGCCGATCTGGTAAATATCGGGACGCTTCTGGCGTTCACCATCGTGAGTGCGGGCGTTTGGGTGCTCCGCGTCCGGCATCCTGAACTGAAGCGGCCTTTCAAAACGCCGCTCGTGCCGCTGGTGCCGATTCTGGGCATTTTGAGCGCGCTTTATCTGATGGCTAATCTTGCACTCATCACGTGGGAGGTGATGATCGGCTGGCTTTTGTTGGGACTGCTGATCTATTTCACGTACTCGGTGAAGCACAGCAAGGTGCAGAAGCTGGCGAAGGTAGCGGCGGCGGACTGAGCGGCGGAAAATTCGCGACAAATCAGCGGCCTCCCAACGCGGGAGGCCGTTCGATTTGGGGCTCGGTTGAAACTAATCTACGCGGTTGTCTTGGCGCAGAATTCGTCGAAGGCGCGCACGAGTTCGCCGGCGATTTCCTGTGCAGTCGATTGTTCGATGACGGAGCGCTGCATGAGATACACCAGCTTGCCGTCACGCAGGATGGCGACGGATGGTGAGCTCGGCGGATTGCCCTCAAAGTAGCTGCGGGCGCGTTCGGTGGCTTCGCGATCCTGTCCCGCGAAGACGGTGATCTTGCGATCAGGCTGGTTGGCGGAGTTGGCGAGGGCGAGCCGGATGCCGGGACGGGCTTTGCCGGCGGCGCAGCCGCAGATGGAGTTAACGACAACAAGGGTGGTTCCCGGCTCGGCCAGTGCTGCATCGACTTCTTCGGCCGTACGGGTCTCGCTGATTCCGGCGCGCGAGAGTTCTTCGCGCATAGGAATCACCATAATTTCTGGGTACATGTTTGCCTCCGGCTGGTTGCGCGACTTCGTACTCTGAACCGCAATGATCGGCTCATTGCTCGCAGTCTCGCCATCGCTCTTCACCGGTCCCGGTGAAACCATCTTGCAGTCCCGGTGCAGGGGAAGTTGCCTGTCTCCATTCTATCGTCTGCGGCCTCGCCAGTGTAGGCTTGAACCGATGCGGATCATGGAAAGTCAACTCCTTGCACCGTTTACGACGTTCGGCGTTGGCGGCCCGGCGCGCTGGTTGGTCGAGGCCGCGAGCGAAGAGGAGATTGAGCAGGCGAGCGACTGGGCGCGCGGGCGCGGAGTTCCGCTTTTTGTGTTGGGCGGCGGAAGCAATGTGCTCGTCGCAGATGCGGGATTTGAGGGACTGGTTTTGCGGATTGCGGTAAAGGGAACTGAGCGAGAGGGCGGGTCGTTTCGCGTGGCCGCCGGGGAGGATTGGGACGCATTCGTCGAGCACGCCGTCACTAGCGCCTGCGCGGGAATAGAGTGCCTGGCGGGGATTCCCGGCACGGTGGGCGGTTCGCCGGTGCAGAATGTGGGCGCGTACGGGCAGGAGGTGGCGTCGGTCATCGAACGCGTCCGTGCATTCGACCTGCAGTTACGTGCCTTCGTTGAGTTCTCAGCCGCCGAGTGCGCATTTGGCTATCGACGCAGCCGGTTCAACACGACCGATCGCGGGCGTTACGTTGTCACGCGCGTGGATTACAGGCTGACACCCGGCGGCGCGTCGACGGTCCGCTACCCGGAGTTGGCGAGGGCGCTCCTGGAATTCGAACACCCCAGTCTCGCCGAGGTAGCTGCGTCTGTGCGGCGGATTCGCCAAAGCAAGGGAATGCTGCTCGTCGAGGGCGATCCCGATTCCCGCAGCGCGGGGAGCTTTTTCAAGAACCCTGTTGTAAGCAAGGACCAATTCAGTTCGATCGCCGAGCGAAGCGACGTCGCCCCTCCGAGTTTTCCCGTAGGCCCGGGCTCGGAAAACGAAGGCTACGTGAAGATTCCTGCGGCGTGGCTGATCGAGCAAGCGGGGTTTACCAAGGGATACGCATGGGGCGCGGCGGGCATTTCGACAAAACACACGCTGGCCATCGTGAATCGCGGAGGCGCGACGGCCGAGGAGATTCTTGCGCTAACGGATCGCATCGTTTCAGCGGTCGAAACGCGCTTTGGTATCCGGCTTGAGAAGGAGCCGGAACTCGTTGGATTCGCTGGAGAAGATAGCTAGGCTGCTGCCCGGCACGGCAGTCAAATTCGTTCCGGTGTAGAATCCCCGACAATCCCCAAATGAGGTCAGAGAGGGCGTGCCTCCAATGCTCCCGGCCTTCCTGTGCCCGAAAGTCCTTATCCGACGGCAGATCCTGTGTGTCGCGCTGGCTGCGATTCTGGCCGGCTTCTTCTGGGCCATCGGGCAGCCGATCAATCCGGGCACGGTCCTCCTGTACTCTCTCATGATCGGCAACTTGATTATGCCCGCAACAGAAGCGCTTCAGTTCGTCTACTGGAAACGGCGCTTTCCGTACAATTGGCTTTTCTTTCTACTTGTCATTCTGCCACTGCTGCTGCCTGTTTATGTTGTTGCCAGCGTCGTGGTGTGGTGGTTCGCGCCTCCAACTCCACAGACTCTCTTTCACCTGCTGAGAACCGCCTGGAAGCTCCCATTTGTGTTCACGTTTGTTATTAGCGTGGTCACGTATCTCTACAGCATTTCCAGGGAACGACTGGAGCGGCGCAACCGAGAGCTGCAGAAGTCCATCGAGAAAGGCGCCGCGCAACTCGAAGTGCAGGAGCAGGAGTTGCAGCGGGCACGCGAGATTCAGCAATCGCTTCTGCCCAGGGAGATTCCTCAACTTGCGGGATTCGAGGTCGCAGGGGCATGGCTTCCGGCGCGCACCGTAAGCGGCGATTACTACGATGTATTCAAGTTGGACAGCCATCGACTGGGCATCTGCATTGCGGATGTGGCCGGGAAGGGCGTGTCTGCCGTTTTATTGATGGCCAATGTGCAGGCAGCGGTGCATGCTTTCGCAAGCAGCGCGGAGAGCGCGGCGAGTATATGCTCCAAGGTCAACAGCCTGCTGTGCGAAAACGTTGCGATCGGCAAGTTCGTCACGTTTTTCTACGGCGTCCTCGATTCGGAAGCGCAAACCTTTCAATACTGCAACGCCGGGCATCTTTATCCGATACACATCACCGGGGGCGCGGCGCAGATGCTGGACGAGGGAGGTGCGGTGCTGGGCGTCTTCCCGGCATGGGTATACAAGGACGTGGTGATCGCGTTACGGCCCGGCGACCGGCTGTTACTGTTTACCGACGGGATTACAGAAGCCGCCGACGGCGTCGAAACAGAATTCGGCGAGGAGAATCTGGCGGCGCTCGCACTCGTCCACAGAGCGCGATCTGCAGCAGAGATGAACAGGCTGCTGCTCGCCGAAGTGTCGAGGTTTTGCGAGGCGCGCTTCCACGATGACGCAACGCTTATGGTCATCGCAGCAAAGTAGAGGTCGCGGCTTCAGCCGTTTCCGATTTGCAGACGCCCGTGCAGACGCTCGCGCTCTTTGGCGAGCACTTCGGCGGCGGGGCCCTGCGCGATGAGGCGGCCTTCGCGGATCAGCAGGACCTCTGCACTGGTTGCGAGCGCGTCCGTCACATCGTGAGTCGCCATCACCGCCTGCACGTTGCCTTCGCGAAGCCAGTTCTGCAGGCGCAGCAAGAGTGCATCGCTGGCGGCCCCGTCGAGTGCGGAAAATGGCTCATCGAGCAGCAGCAATCGCGGGCCGGGTGCCAGAGCGCGCGCGAGCGCGACACGCTGCGCCTGTCCTCCTGAGAGATCCTGCGGGCGGAGGAACGCAAGGTCGGTGGCGCCAACCAGCTCCAGCATTTCTTTGACGCGTTCGATCCGGCGAGCGCGGTCCAGGCTGCGCAGCCCGTAGGCTACATTGGCGGCGGCGTTGAGATGCGGAAAGAGCGCGGGTTGCTGTGTGACCAGCGAGGTGAAGCGATGGCCGGGCGCAAGCCACAAGCCGCGTTCGGTGTCCGTGAGCGCATTGCCGTTGAATGCGACGCGGCCGTGCGCCGGTTCGTTGCGGCGAGCGCGATCCAGGCCGGCGAGAAGGCGAAGGAGCGTGCTTTTGCCTGCTCCTGAGTGGCCGAAGATGACTGTCCAGTCGGAGGCGAGACCGCACTCCACCTGGAGATGGAAGCTGCCGCGGTGCGCATTTAATGCGAGTTCAAGCACGGCGCGCTCCGCGGTTGACGCTTGTGGAGTAGATGGCCACGAGGGCGAAGACACTCAATGCCAGCAGGATCGCCGCGGTGCGGTCGGCCGCCGCATAGTCGAAGTTCTCAACCTGGTTGTAAAGCACGATGGAAAGCGTGCGCGTTGCACCCGGGATGTCGCCGCCGAGCATGAGAACGACGCCGAATTCCCCGACGGTATGAAGGAAGGGAAGCACCATAGCGGCGAGGAGCGAGCGGCGGGCCACAGGAACGAGGATGCTGAGGACAAGGCGCACGGGGCCGGCGCCGAGCAGGCGGGCGGCATCGACGAGAGCGGTGTCAACCGAAGCGAATCCGGCGACAAGAGGCTGCACAGCGAAGGGAAGGCTGTAGATCACCGAACCGATCACGAGGCCATCGAAGGAGAAGGCGAGCGGGTGGCCGAGCACGGCAGTGATGCCGCGCCCGATGACGGTGCGGGGCCCGAGCAGGACGAGAAGAAAAAAGCCAAGCACTGTGGGCGGCAATACCATGGGCAGCGTAACCACCGCTTCAAGGGCGGCGAGCCAGCGGCCTCGGCCCAGCACCAGGAGCGCGGAGAGCGGCACAGCGATAGCCAGAAGAATGATCGTGGTCGCGGTCGCCAGGCGAAGTGACAGCGCGAATGCTTGCCAATCCATGATTGCCAATCAACAGACTAACGTTTGAACCTGCGTTTTCGCACCCTTTTTGCGGTCTTCTTTTCTCAGTTCGGAAAAACGGTGGGGCAATCGCGAGGATGGATTCAATGAACCGGAGTGAGACCACTTATAGCAAGCTGGGCCTGAACCGGGGCTGACAGGAGGTAGTCGAGCAGCTTGTGCACGGCGGCGCGCTGCGTGGTCTTGCTGACGATCACTGCACCTTGCTCGATGGGCGGATAAAGATCGCGTGGAATCACGAAGTACGCGCCCGCAGATGCGAGGCGTGGCGTGAGAGCGGAAGTCAGTGAGATGAGGCCGGCGTCCGCGTTTCCGGAGTCGACGAATTGGGCGGCTTGAGCGATATTCTCCGCGGTAACAATGCGCGGCTTGAGGGAGTCGTAGAGACGCAGGCTCTTGAGGGCGGCAACAGCAGCGCGTCCATACGGGGCGCGCTCGGGATCGGCGATAGCGAGACCCTTCAGGCGCGGATCGCGTAGAAGCTCGAGCGACAGCGGCAGGTGCGAATCCTTGCGCTCCCAAAGCACCAGCGTGCCTTTGGCGTAGGTGATGGGAGTGCTGGAATCGGGGGAGCCGGCTGCGTCGGCAAGGCCGTCATCGATGAGCCGCTTGGGGTAACTCAGGTCCGCGGAGAGAAAGAGATCAAACGGCGCGCCGTTTTCGATTTCCGTGGTGAGCATCGCCGAGGCCTGGTAGGTGACTTCGGCGTGGATTCCAGTGGCGTGTTCGAATCCGGCGAGGATAGGCGGCAGGACCGGCTCAAGATCGGCGGCGGCGGCCAGGCGGAGGGTCGCCTGCGCGCAGAGAGGCGCGAACGGAACGAGCAAACACAGAGCAAGCAAGACTCTCTTCGCCACGCGTGGTGCTCCTTCCCGTCCACAGCAAAAAGCCGCCACACACTGGTAGGCTAACACTAGCTATGAGTGAGAATCTGCACCAGTTGCGCTGCTTTGGATGCGGGAGCCGGATCGCGGGCGCGGACGCGCAGCCGGATTTCCGCTGCGCGCAATGCGGTGATCTCTTCGAGGTCGAATATCCCGGCTGGATTCAGCGCGGCGGGCCCGATCGGCCCAATCCGGGCGCGCTGAAATGGCTGTGGCGCGAACGGCGTTGCTCGTCGGAAGCCCTCGACCAATCGGGAGTTTGGCGTTTCCGCGAGCTGCTGCCGATCCTCGAGAGTTTTGGCAACGCGGTCTCGCTGCGCGAAGGAAACACGCCTCTCTACCATCTGCCGCGCGCGGCGAAGGCCCTGGGGATCGATCAGCTCTACGCCAAGCACCAGGGCATGAACCCGTCCGGCTCGTTCAAGGATACCGGCATGACGGCGGCGCTGAGCGTGGCACGCGAGCGTGGATTCGAGTGGGTGGCGTGCGCGTCGACCGGAAACACTTCGGCGTCGATGGCGGCCTACGCGGCGCGGGCGGGCCTCAAAAGCTTGGTTCTGATTCCCGATGGAAAAATCGCGTGGGGCAAGCTTTCGCAGGCCATGGACTACGGCGCGTTGACCTGCCAGGTGAAAGCCGATTTTGATGGATGCCTGCGGCTGCTCACCCAGGTGGTGAAGCAGGCGCCCATCTACCTTTTGAATTCAGTGAATCCATACCGGCTCGAGGGGCAAAAGACGCCGGCATTCGAGATCGCCGAGGCGTTTGACTGGAATGTGCCAGATCACGCGATTGTCCCAGGCGGGAACCTCGGCAACAGCTCGGCGCTGGGCAAAGGATTTCGCGAGCTGCGTGAGCTGGGGCTGGTGGCGCGCCTGCCGAAGATCAGCGTGATCCAAGCCGTGGGGGCGAACCCGCTCGTGCGCAGCCTGAGAGACAACCACGGCGCGGTCCTGGAGCCGGTTGAAGCGCACACCCGGGCCACGGCGATTCGCATTGGGAATCCCGCATCCTGGCGCAAAGCGGCGCGGGTCATCGAGGAGACCGGCGGGCAGTGCCTGGATGTGACGGAGGCAGAGATTGCTATTGCCAAAGCTGAAATCGGCGCAGAGGGGCTGGGCTGCGAACCCGCCTCCGCGGTGACGTTGGCCGGATTGAAGAAGCTGCGCGCGCAGGGCGCGATCCGATCGGCAGATACGGTGGTCCTGGTGCTGACCGGGCATACGCTCAAAGACGCCGACTACACCATCGACTTTCATCGCGGAACTTTGCTCACTGACGAAGAAAAGCAGGGAACCGGCAAGCAGATCGAAGCTCTGCGAAGAAACGCGATCAACGTGGAGGCGACGCCGGAGGCGGTGCTGGCCGCATTGAAGGGCAGCAAAGGATGAGCGCCAAAGTCAGGCCCCACGCACTTCAAGAGCGTCAGCCCACCGGCAAATTGCGCATGCGTTTGCCCGCCACTTCTGCCAATTTCGGCCCCGGCTTTGACGCGGTAGCCGTGGCACTCGACTTTTTTCTTGAGATCGATGCCCGGGCTGCGCAGGAGTTTTCCGTGACAGCCACCGGGCGCGATGCGGATCGTTGTGCCCGTCTCAACGACAATTTGATCCTGGAGACCTACAAGCAAATCCTGCGCGATCACCGCCGGCCGATTGTGCCCTTGGCGATTCGAATGCGGAACGAGATTCCTCTGGGGATGGGCTGCGGCTCGTCGGCAGCCGCGCGTCTCGCCGCGATCGCATTGGCCCGGCATTTCGGCCGGCTTGCCTGGACCACCGATCGCGTTCTTGAAGAGGCGTACGCGCTGGAGGGCCATGCCGACAATATCGCCGCCTGCTGGCTGGGCGGATTCGTCACGGCAGCTTGCGAGGCGGGCAAAGTTCACGTCGCTCGAGTGGACCCTCCCCGCAAATGGCGCGCCATCGTCGCGCTTCCCGCCGAGCCTCTCGCCACCAGCAAGGCTCGCGCGGTTCTGCCCAAGACCTATCCGATGAAAGACGTGGTCGCAAACCTGCAATCGGTCGCGGTACTGGTTCTCGCTTTCGCTGAGGAGCGGCCGGAACTACTGCGCTTTGCCATGACCGATCGCATTCATCAGCCGTACCGCGAACGCGTCTGCCCGCTGATGCCGCTTTTGCTTCCCCTGGTCGGAAAACACGGGATCGCAGGAGCGGCTCTCAGCGGCGCGGGCCCTGCCATGCTGGTGGTCGTCAATCACGAAAGTCATCTAACGACAGCCTCTGCCGCCATTCGCAAAGCGGTGAAAGATCGCGCAGTGGTGGAACTCGTATCCAGCCGGTTTTCGAGGGTTGGCGCTTGTCAATCCATTGAAATCAAAGGACTTTAGGCTCATCAGCGTCGCAGGCCGTCTGCAATGCCATGCGTTATCAATAAGTTAAGTCAGGTAATCATGTGCATAGTCACCACTCTGTTGATTACTTGTGCAATTACCTAAGATTGCTTGCTATTTATCGATTAAACACCTTACATTCGCTCCGTGAGCAGTTCTGGGGGAGGGCTGCTCTAGCGCCCGAGATCCAAAGCGGATCCGGGCGCTTCTCTTTGCACGCATATCTGTGCATAATCGGCTGCTCACTACATCATCCGCTTGCATAAATGCATCTAAGCAGGCGCAATGCGCCCGTTGCGACTTTAGCCTCCTCATCTGCATCCGATTGAATATACCGGTTCCTGTACAATGACAGGTGCGGTCCGCAAGGAGGATCATGGCTGGAGTGGGCGTTTTGGAAGTAAATGATGCAAATTTCGATCAGGAGGTGCTGAAGAGTGAGCAGCCCGTCCTGGTGGATTTCTGGGCCGTATGGTGCGGTCCGTGCAAAGCGATTGCACCCGTGGTAGACGGCCTGGCGGCAACTTACTCGGGAAAGCTCAAGGTCGCCAAGGTGAACGTCGACCAGAACGGCGCAACTCCGTCCCGGTACGGCATTCGTGGCATTCCAACGCTTTTATTCTTCAAGGGTGGCAAGGTCGCTGACCAGATCGTGGGCTACGTGCCGCAGGAAGTGATTGAAGAGAAGGTCAAACGACTGATTGCCTGATTTGATATCGCTGAACCGTTTTACATGCAAAGCCCGGCCATGCGCCGGGTTTTGTGCGTTTGGCGCCGGCTTTAACCGTGCCCGCGGAATTGAATGATGCGTCGCCGGTCCCGTTTTGTCGGCCTGCCTGGGAACCGAGGTAGGAACTGCTCCGTGGCTTTGCGCTCTGCTGCGACCTTCAGGCGGGTCTCGCGACTCAAATCCGTTTCGCGGTAGAGAGTCTGGGCGATGGCGGCAGGACCGCGCATATCGCTCACCGCGAGAACGTCGATTTCAAAACGGCCACCTTCGTTCTGAATCGTGAGCTTGTCGCCGCATCGAACCTCGCGGGCCGGCTTGGCCTTGAACCCGTTCGACTCGATCCTGCCCAAATCGCAGGCGCGCGAGGCCAGAGAGCGCGTCTTGAAAAATCGCGCCGCCCAAAGCCATTTGTCCATGCGCACTGCGTCCACTGTGATTGCCCGCGAAGCAGGAAAATCGATTCACGATTTTCCTCTCGCTACTTTCCAGATATAAAGATTACTCGAATCGCTGGATGTAGCGACAGAGATGCCTTTTTTGTGGACGGCACGATTGAGCGCGGCGCGAATGTTGGCCTTGGTGGCAGGCAGACCAGCAAGCGGGATTTTGAGCGCGGCGCCGGGGGCGAGTTCATCAATATGTCGCAGAAGTTGTTCAATGACCTTCTTATGTTTTCCTTCGCGGCCCTTGGGAACCTCGTTCTGGCGAACTTCCTGAATTTTAAAAGCAGCGGAGTCTGCCGTGTGGTCGCGCACCACAGTTTATGTTCCTCTGTTTTGATGAGATGCACGAGAGTGTAACGTGTATGTCCACCGTGTTTGAGCGCCGGCGTGTGTGATTTTTCACCGCCGGTTGCTGAAAAATCTGAAGACGAAGTATGAATCGTATGCGAAGAGTATCGTAAAGCTATTTTGCAGGTAAAAATAACCTACAAGTGTAAAAAGTGCATATCCGAGTGGGACGTGATTTATTTGCTCTCTGAAGGTCGCTCATTTGCGTAAAACACTCATCTAATAACGGCAAGTAGCGAGTTGGCCAGTATGGAACGCGTCTTGCAACAATGCCAGGTCAGGAGCAGGAATATTGCTATGAACGGAACACGAAACTCCCCAATCGTGTCAAACGGCAATGCGCCGTCGTCTCGGGCGAGAGTTCTGGTTGTCGACGATGAATCTGCAATCGCCGACACCATCGCCAAGATTCTCACACTGAGTGGTTATCCCGCGATCGCTGCGTACGACGGGAATGACGCTCTTGAAACTGCGTTGCTGAAACCACCGGAACTGCTGATCACCGACGTAGCTCTGCCCGGAATGAACGGGATCGAGCTCGCCGTTACGATCAAGCGCATCTTTCCGGACTGCAAGATCCTCTTGTTCTCAGGGCAGGCATCGACAGCCGACTTGCTCGCAACCGCCGGCCGGGCCGGACACCACTTCACATTGCTAAACAAGCCCGTGCCGCCCCAGGATCTTCTGACGATTGTCGGGGAACAGCTTAAGGCGAACAGCGCCGGACGTGCGATCACAGTGGCATAGCGCCTTCAGTCCAGAAGGAGTCGATCGCCACGCCGCTGCTTAGCAGCCGCTCGGCCGTGGATGAGCACTTGATAGCACCGCGCGTTCTCAGCTTCGTGCGCTGTGGCGGACGCGCGGCGCTATCGCAATTCCTGAGTCACTGCATCCCGAAGCCGCAACACCCAAGTCGACGCGACCACAAGGAGCGGCGACCTTGCACAGAATTCAAAAGGTCACAGCAACTCAGGAATTGCTGTAATTATGGCTTAGGCTCAACCTTCCAGATGTAGAGATGTTCGCTGTCACTCGAGGTGGCCACTTCGAGACCGCGCTGTTTTGCCGCGCGGTTGAGCGCGGATCGGATGTTCTCTTTTGAATCGGGCAAGGCAGACAGCGGAACCTTCAGGGCTGTTCCATGTTTAAGAGCGAGAATGTCCGCCAGAAGTCGAGTGACAACGCGCTTGTGTTTTCCATCGCGTCCTTTGGGAACGTCGGCTTGCAGGATCGCTGGAAAACTCTCATCGGAGGCGTTAATTCGTTCAAGCTGCTTGGTTACCATGGGTTCGTCCTCAACGGGGTCCAGATTTATCGTATCGCAAACGTTGCATAAACCTGACGCAACGCTCCCAGTATATTGACAGTTCGAGTCAATAGCAATAGGTATCCCTACCTTATTTCAAGAGCAATCCTATGCAGTTTCTGTGGAAGAGTGCTTTCAGATGCAAAAGAGGTCTGCGATTAAACCTTCCTCCGCTCATTCATCCGCCAGAACTGCTCCATTGAAAAGAGTTAAGACGTAATGGAAAGAGTCTGCTAGCTTCCGGGAATGAGGTGCGAAACATGAGTGGAACACCAGGGTCCCAAGTAGTTCCGATCGGTCAGGTACCGCCCGAAGATACCAATCCTTATCGGCCAGTTGTAATGGTGGTTGACGATGAAATCATCATTGCCGACACACTGACTGAAATACTTTCACGAAACGGATACGCGGCGGTCGCTGCGTATGATGGAGACGAAGCTTTAGAAACAGCATTGCTGACCCCGCCGGAAATGTTGATCGCAGACGTAATGTTGCCGGGCATGAACGGAATCGAACTCGCCGTCACCATCCAACGTACTTTCCCCGATTGCAAAATCCTGTTGTTTTCCGGGCGCGCAGTGACCACCGCTCTGCTTGCCCCAGCAGAGAGAGCAGGCTACCATTTCAGCCTCCTGAGCAAGCCTGTTCATCCCGATGTTCTGCTGGCAAAAGTGTCTGAGAGTCTCAGACAAGTGGGTACAGCCGCAGCGTAAGTTGCCGGCAGGCTATTTGGCAGTTGCACCACCGTGCATGAACGCATCATATCGCCGCGCGTATTCGGCTTCATACGCAGCAACTGCGCTGTTGTAGCTGAGGCGCGGCGTGTTCGACCTCATCGTCCAATGAAGGTCCACGATGTGCGTGCCCGCTGGAACGGAGATGGCTCCATTCGCGGCCCTCACCGCCTTGCCATCGGCGGTCGCCGATCGCAAATCCATGAACCATGGCAGATGCACAACGATCACCGCGGGCGGATTCGTGAAGTTCGCGTCGAGATGCAGCAAGGCCTCCCCGTCCTGCGGCTGGGTGAGCGTGAAGGCAAGGGAGCCGAAATTCGTCGGAGCCTGGCGAACCGCAATGGTTTTGCCCTTGCCAATCCACGCGGGCGACATTACTGAAAACAGGTGAAGTTGATCGCCTTGCTCGCGCACCAGCATGGTGCGCAGAAGCGTGCGGTACTCGGCCGCAAACCAGCCGTGCGGCGCAAGGTTGTTCCCGAAATTTCGATCTCCCCAGGGGCGAATGTTGTATTCAAAACCGGCATTCGTTGAACTGGTGTGCACCAGCAGTGCATACAGTTCGTTTACGGCTTGTTCCTGGTCGCCGCGGATTGTCTCGGTCATTGTGTTCTTGATGGTGAGATAGTCGTGCAGAAATTTTCCGTCGGCGTAAGTCATGATGCCTTCGGCGTATTTCGCTTGTGTCGCCTTGAGGGTTGCGGTCACGCGAGCGTCCTGCGGGTCGAGAGTCGGCTCGGGAACCACGGAGAGCAGGTTGCCCCAATCGTAGCCGCCGGCCTGCCCATCGAGCGCAGGTGGAATGTAGCCATTGTGCGCGGCCGCTTGCGCATCGAGGACTTTGAAGAATGCCTGGTGGAAGTCGTCGTATTCAGCCTGCCATTTCTGAGCGAGATCGCTGTGGCCGGTTTCGTTGGCCATTTGAATGGCGAGCCGAAGGCCGTCGAGCGCGAGGAAGTTGTAGCCGGTGAGATGGCCGGGCACATACTCGTTGTCGCGTACGTTGCTCGCGGGAACAATGTGCAATGGGTCGGCGGCGCGCGCCTGGTGCAGCCAATCGACTGCGCGATCAATCTGCGGAAGCGCCCACTCGGCGAAAGCCTTGTCGTGCGTGATGCGGTAGTGCTGCGAGTAGGCCCAGACCGCCTCGCCCCAGCCGTCGTATTGTTGTGACTGCGATAGAAAATTGCCATCCGGCTGTTGCTTTTTGGCGAAGAAATCGAGGCACTCGCGCGCAATCTGCGGATAGCCAGTGACGTCGTAACTATGCACGATATCGGCGCCGTCGCGCAGCCAGAAAGCATGGTAATGGAGCTTGTTGACCGTCTGAATGTAGTCCGAACCGATGTGATCGATGGCGATGAGGTCGTAGACCAGGTTGGTGTAGAAGGTGTTCACCACCTTCGGCTCAGGCAGGTCGATCTGCATGCCCTGGGCGAGAATGTCGTTCCAGTAGGAGATGATCTTTTTTTCTGCGTCGTCAAAGCTGGTTTGGTCGGTTGCGGCGATGACAAACGGATCGGCGGTGGGAATCAACGGCATTTTGAAGTCGAGCGTCATCGTTTCGCCGGGCTTGAGCAGGCGCGAATACGTGACGATTCCGATGGGCGTGGTAGGCGTTGCGTTCAGCCGCGTTGAGCGCAGGACGTCTCGGTTCGCGCGCCCGGTATCTTCGTCGCGCAACATGAAGGTGCGGTCGGCATAGTCCGCCGGAAATCCGTAGAGATCGCGATTGAAGCGGAAGAAATGGCCATCGTCGAATGAGTTCATCCAGTTCGGATTGAACTCTTCGCCGATCTGCCGGAAATCTCCAGGGACTTTGCCCTCGACGGGGCGCGCGAATCGGTTGTCGCCGTGCAGCGCGCCGGCAGTGTTGGGCCCGTCGTAACGGGTTCCAGTGGCAAAGATTGCGCGATTCGGCTCGCGGGCCGTGTTTTGCATCTCCACGCGAATAAAGTTCACCAGCGGCCCTTCCGTCAGGCCGCTCGCCTGTGAAACGCCGGGCGGAAAGGGAAAGGGGGAGTGCTGGCGCGCGCGATCGATGGCGCCCACATCGATCCTGGCCTCGAAGATGGTGAACCGGTAAGCGATGCCATCGCGAACGAAGTCGTAATGGATAATCGGCAGGTGTCCTTGTTCGAGCGTCCGAATGCGCACATTGGTCGGCTCGAAATCGGGGCCGGAAAAGAACATCAGCTCCTCAAAGCCGGTGCGCAGGTAGCCTTCGGGCGTGACTTCGGTCGCGGCCTCTGCGCCCATCACCCCGATCTCATCGGTGGGCTTGGAGTAATAGGAGAACGGCTGGCCCGCGTGATCAATCGAAGGCGAGACCATTTGCGCGGGAAGCTGGAACGGGATCGTGAGCCATGAGGCGACGCTCAGGGAAAAGAAGGCTGCTGATGTGCGCATGCGGTTCAGAACGAACTTAAGAACTGGACAGGCAAATTCCATTCCCGAGCCTCCAAGGCGATTGGGCAGCGCACAAGCAAAGGGTCTGTGCGGATTCCATGTAGCATCTTAGATCAATCAAGCGAGGCGCATTGCGGCGTGGAGGCTGGAGTGATGCCTGTCACGGGCAAGGGTCTTTGAGCGGGCGTACTCTCATGCTGCATTCGAACCAGGGCCAAAGAGGGAAGTGCCTGCAATCGCTCTAGATCGTCGGTCGAGCTGGCGAGCGAGGCGAAGCAGGCCCATCTTCCATTGCGTGCCCTGATCCTGATAGCGCGGACTGGGGGAGGAGTCGGTCGATGAATGAGTCCTGCTTGAAATGTAGAACGCATCTTGAGTCGGCGTGGAAGTTCTGCCCGCTGTGTGGCGTGGAACGCGTGCGCGAAACACACGAAGCTGCCGAGCCGCATCACGCTCATGAAAGAGCGCCGGTGAAGGGTGCGTTCAGTGGTCTGTTCTTTGGGCTCATCGCCGCTCCCGTGCTGATTATCGCGGGCGGCATGATCTGCCTCACCGGCCTCGGCATCTTCCTCGGCATTCCTCTGATCGTGGCAGGCGTGCTGGCGCCTTTGATTGGGCCTGTAATGGGCGTGAACGCGATGCGCGGAACCTGCCCGTGGTGCGGCGCGGAGGTAAGCGGCGTCGGGATCTTCGACAAATTCTCATGCCCCACGTGCAGCCAGCGGATTGTATTGAAGAAGCACGAGCTGCTGAAGGCGGAGTGAGCGGAGCTGCTGCGCTCGCAAGTAGTCGTCAAACGTGAGTTTGAACTGGACCTTGATGGGCATGAACGCCCACTCTAGGTGCCTGGCTTTATTCGATTGGAAAATTCGTCAGCCTGCAGTCTGCGTTTGGTGGAAATGCTGCCAGATGGTCTCCGCGGTTTTGCGCGAGACGACCGCGGCAAGCGACTCGGCCGTGGCCTGCTGTACGTCGCGCAGGCTGCCGAAGTGCGTGAGCAAACGCTGGCGAGTTTGCGGGCCTACTCCGGGAATATTTAGCAGCTCGGAATCCCTGTCTCTCATTGCGCGGCGCTGGCGGTGGTAGCCGATGGCGAAGCGATGGCTCTCATCACGAATCAGCTGCACAAGATGCAGAACGGGAGAGCGGCGGTCGAGCACGATGGGCTCATTCTCGCTCCCGTAAAGATAGATGATCTCTTCCTTCTTCGCGATAGAGGCCAGCGGCTGCGAAGTGAAGCCGAGGGATTCCAGGGCTTCGGCCGCGGCGTGAAGCTGCCCGAGGCCTCCATCAACGAGCACGAGTGACGGCATGGGTTGATCTTCATCTTTCAGTCGGCGGTAGCGGCGCTCCACCACCTCGCGCATTGCGGCGAAGTCGTCCACGCCGGCCACCGTCTTCACCTTGAACTTGCGATAGGCCGACTTGTTCATCTTGCCGTCTTCCCACACGACCATGGAGGCCACGGTTTCCGCGCCCTGAATGTGCGAGATATCGAAGCACTCAATCCGGCGGGGCAGCTCGGGCAGCATGAGGGTGTCGGCTAGGGCTTCCTGGATGGCCTTGCGCGAAGGCTCGAGCACGCGGAAACGCTGTGTGTACGACTGCTTCGCGTTTTGCCCGGCAAGGTCCACCAGCGATTTTTTGTTGCCGCGCTGCGGGACGGCGATTTCGATCTTGTGCCCGATGCGCTCACTCAGCAGGGTGGCAAGCGTCTCGCGATCATCGAAGTCGACCGGCACGAGAATCGTTCGCGGCACGTAGTGCTGGTCGATGTAAAGCTGCTTCAAGAGGGCGGAGAAGACGGCGCCGGCGCTGAAGGCGGGGGCATTCTGCTCTGGAGAAGCAACCGCAGATCCTTCGACTCGTTGCTGTGGCGACTCGCTCAGGATGACAGACGTATCAGAGAAATCTTGGTCAGGTGTTTCTGCCTGACCCCTGATCCCTGACCCCTGATCCCCGTCTTCAACCGCTTCCAGCAGGCTCGGCAGGTCTTCCCAGAAAAACTCGCGCCGATCGACGATCTTGCCGTTGCGCATGTGAAAGAGATTGACGGCGAGCGAGCCGTCTTCGAAGTGATATCCGAAGGCGTCGGCGTCATCATCGAGCTCCGCCGTGGCGATGCGCTGCTTCTCCTGGAGCTGGTGCACGGTCGAAAGCTGGTCGCGCAGGCGCGCAGCGGCCTCAAACTGCTCCGCTCCCGCGGCGGCCATCATGCGCGTGGTGAGCGTGCGCTCCAGTTCGGCATGGCGGCCCTCGAGAAAAAGCTGCGCGTCCCGCACCGCTTCCTTGTACGTTTCGGGCGTGGTGAGGCCCTCGACGCAGGGGCCCAGGCAGCGATGAATGTAGTACTGCAGGCAGGCGCGTGGATGGTACCGTGACAAATCAACCTTGCAACTCGGCAGCAAAAAGCTGCGGTGAATGAGTTCGACCACCCGGTAGGCCAGGTTGCCGGGAAAATAAGGTCCGTAATAGGCCGAGCCGTCCTTTCGCAGGCGGCGTGTGACAAAGACCTTCGGGAAACGGTGAGCCAGCGTGAGCTTCACATAAGGGTAGGTCTTGTCATCCCGCAGCAGGATGTTGAAACGCGGTTTGCGCTGCTTGATAAGGTTGTTTTCGAGGGCCAGGGCTTCGTGCTCGTTGTCGACCAGGATGTACTCGATATCGACCGCTTCGCGCATCAGCGAGCCGGTCTTGGCATTGGCCTGGCTCGCTTCCAGCAGGTACGACCGCACCCGGGAGCGTAGGTTGTTCGCCTTTCCGACATAGATGACTTCGCCCTCGGGGTTCTTGTAGAGATACACGCCGGGCTGGGTCGGCAGGGTGCGGATTTTCTCGTAGAGATCCATTCGGGGGTGTCGGGTCGGCGAACTCTTGTTGTGGCCGGTGTGAAGGCCCAAATCCTAGGATAGCGGGAATTGAGGAGCGTCGTTGCCATGGCAAGTCTGAGGCGACGGCCCCGAAGCGTGGCGCCTGAAAACAGGGCAATCCTTACCGATTGCGGTAAAAATTACACAGATCTTTGCTGCACATGAAATTCACAGCGCTGCTTTAACATACTGCCTTTTCAATCGATTGCAGCATGGAAGGGGAATGGATAGTGGCGTGCCATCTTTATCAGGACAGAGGAAACATGTATCTCTGCCGGGCCGACGCTTTGTACCCGCAAGCAGAGATAGAGGGGTGACAAAAATGACCATGCAACATTCTGGATTCGCGTTGACGGCTGCGGCGCTAGTGATGTTTGGTGTAGCGGGTTGCTCCACAAAGAATTATGTGCGCACCCAGACCGGTCCACTTATCGATCATACTGACCAGTTGGACCAAAAAACCGCCGAAAATAACCGGCAGATTCACGATGTGAATGATCGCGCGCAGGCAGGAATCAGCAAGGCGCAGGACTCTGCCGATCAGGCCAACCAGGCTGCCCAGAACGCCAACCAGGCGGCCAATGCCGCCGACAGTGCTGCCAACGACGTGGCCCACCGCGCCGACTCGCTTGACAGCGTGGTGAAGGGCCTCGACAACTACAAGCAGGTGGCGAAGGTTTCGGTGACCTTCGGCTTCGACAAGGCCATGCTCACCAAGGATGACAAGGAGCAGCTCGACAGCTTTGCCGGCAGTCTCGGCTCGGCGAAGAGCTACATTCTTGAAGTGACCGGAGGAACGGATTCAGTCGGCCCGGCACAGTATAACTACGACCTGAGCCAACGCCGCGCCGACTCGGTGGTGCAATACCTTGCATCGAAGTACAGCATTCCCGCCCATCGCTTCTACCTGATTGGGATCGGGAAGGATGAATACGTGGCTGCGAACACCACGGCTGCAGGACGCAAGGAGAACCGTCGCGTAGAAGTGCAGTTGCTCTCGAATATGAGCGCCGATAATCAGCCGCCGGCAGCGCAAACAGGGCAGACGGGGCAGGCAGCTCCTCCCGCAGGCGGGCAGGCAACAACGGTTCCGGAAGAGTAATGCAAACAGTTTCGCACTGACAGCAGTTTCATAGAACGCCGGAAGGCAGACCCAGCAGGATCGGGTCTGCCTTTTGTTTTTGTGCGGAGGGCTACGATCCGTCCGCTGAAAGCTGCTTCACATGTTCCGCGCGGACTTCGTTTGCAGTGAACAGGCGCAGAAACGGAGCGCCTTTTGCCGCTGCCTCGACGGCAGCGCGGCCTTGGGCCTCTTCGCGTTCTACGATGCAAACCACGGCGGCGACCGTCATGGCGGCCTGCTGTGTCGCTTCAATGGCGGCGATGGTGGATGCGCCGGTGGTGCAGACATCGTCGACGATCACCACGCGCGCGCCTTCACGGCAAAAGCCCTCGATGCGGCGGCCGGTGCCGTGTGCTTTCTCGGCTTTGCGCACCAGGAAGCCGTGCAGCAGAGGCGCGGCAGGACGCGATTGCGCACGCCATGCGCTGGCCGTCGCCACGTTACTGACAATGGGATCAGCGCCCATTGTCAACCCGCCGACAGCCTCGGCCTGAACGCTGTTTCCTTCAAGCAACTCGAGGATGGCATGGCCGGTGAGGCGGCCGCCTTCAGCATGCAATGTTGTTGTGCGGCAGTCGATGTAGTAGTCGCTAGTGGCGCCGGAAGAAAGCGTGAACTGCCCAAGCCGAAAGCTAAGGCTAGCAAGGAGCGCGAGGAGTTGTTGGGCGTAGGTGGGACTGGGCATCGAGATCATTTTAAGGTGACGAGCTGGAACTGATCACTGACCACTGATCACTGACAACTGCTTTTTACATTTTGTCCAGATGGCGAAAGCCCCCGGAGGCTACCAGCATCAACGAGAACAGCAGGAAGTTGTAGCAGGCGTGGACCAGGGTGCTTGCGGCGAGAGAGCGCGTGCTCAAGCGGACAGCGCACAGCACCAGGCTGACGCCAACGAGGAGAAGAAACGGGCCGAAGGCGTAGCCGGTCTGTTCGCCGTGCATGGCGGCAAATGGGATGCTGGTGACCAAGGATCCGATCACCAAGGCTGACGTGGACCATAGCGGATGGCCGTCGGCGCCGATCGGGCGCGCGACGTCGTGAGGGGGTTGGCTCTTGCGCATGGCGAGAATGGTGAAGAACGCCAAAATCAGAACGAAATACGGAAGAAGAATCTCAAGCGCGAAATGCCCGTCTTTGATATAGAGCGCCAGAAAAAATGCCACAGGGATGCTAAGGAGGGAGACGGCGGCGGTTGTGACGCCGCTCGTCGGCCAATGAGGACGGCCATTCGCATCCACAAAGATCGGACCGTCGGCACAAATCTTTTCTGCGATCCAATCGGAAGCCGTGCAGAGGGCGGGAAGAAGAAAGCCCCGGAAGAACATCTCCTCAAAAAACGGCGCAAAGGTGATGCCAAAGGCAAACAGCAGCCATGCCGCCCCAGGGGTGCGGAAGATCTTCTCGATCGGCGTGTCCGTAGGCCCATGGAAAAACTCGCCGCTCACAAGGGCCAGCAGAAAACAAATGACTGCAGCGCTGAAGAGCCACTTGCGCAGGCGCAGGGCGGTCGCTCCGTTCCATTGTAGGCCGGCAAGCAGGCTTTCGTGCCAGAAAGCCGGAAAGATAAGCAGGGCTAAAGCAAAGGTAAACAGGTAGAGCAGGCCTTCGCTGCCCAGAATGTAATGAATATTGCCGACCGCCTGTTGCGCCGAATAGACGCCGAAGAGGTAGTAGTGCATGGCGAGCCCCACAAGCAGACCCATAGCGAGAAACGCGATGGGCGCGAGAGCCAGCAGCAGGAACACCAGGTGTCCCAGATGCGGGATCCGCGGCGGATAGCGCGGCTCAGGCTGCGGCGGAGGAGCAGGGGGCGCCGGCGACGGGAACCACGGCTCTTGCGGAAAAAATGGAACCGGTTCCGGCGCTGCGACTGGAGCCTCGCGAGAGACGTCCGGCTCACCGGCCTGATCGGTTGACTCAACCTGCGGGGGTTGGTATTCCGGCGAACTGTTCATGCAAGACTCGATGTTTTCTCGCGGCGTGAAGATGCAGCCACTGGATTCTTTTGATGCCTGCGTCTCGATTTGTTTTCGGGCGCAGTTGCGGAACGGCTTTCCTTCAGCGATGAATCGCCAGGGTCGGCTCCATTTGTAGTTGGCGCGGCCACAACCTCTTCTTCCGGCTCGGCAAGCGTGAGACGGCCGTTTTTGGCTTTGTAGTAGCGCTTGAGGAATTGTCCGGTATAAGAGCCGGGCGTCGCTGCAATTTTCGCTGGGCGGCCTTCGCCGACCACGCGGCCGCCGTCTTCACCACCTTCGGGGCCGAGATCGATGACCCAGTCGGCGTTGCGAATCACGTCAAGGTTGTGCTCGATGATGATGACTGAGTTGCCGAGGTCGACAAGACGATGCAGCACTTCAAGGAGCTTGCGCACATCGTCAAAGTGCAGGCCGGTGGTGGGCTCGTCGAGCAGGTAGAGGGTCTTGCCGGTCTGCCGTTTTGAAAGCTCGCGCGCCAGCTTCATGCGCTGCGCCTCCCCGCCTGAAAGCGTGGTGGCGCTCTGGCCCAGATGCACGTAGCCGAGGCCGACATCGACGAGAGTCTGGAGCTTCTGGTGCACCTGGGGCACATCGGCCAGCAGCGGCAGCGCATCTTCGATGGTCAGGTCGAGAACGTCGGCGATGGAGTGCCCGTGGAATTTCACGGCGAGCGTTTCCTGGTTGTAGCGGCGCCCGTTGCATACTTCGCACTGCACATAGACATCGGGCATGAAGTTCATCTCGATGCGGCGCTGGCCGTCGCCCTGGCAGGCTTCGCAGCGGCCGCCGGTGACGTTGAAGCTGAAGCGCCCCGGCTTGTAGCCACGCTCGCGCGACTCAGGCAGCATGGCGAACAGGTCGCGGATGGGCGAGAAGACGCCGGTGTAGGTGGCGGGATTCGAGCGCGGCGTGCGGCCGATGGGCGACTGGTCAATGCGGACAACTTTGTCGATCTGCTCGGTGCCGGTGAGAGCGTCGTGCGCGCCCGGTTCCTCGCGCGAGCCGTAGATAATCTGTGCCAGCGAGCGGTAAAGGATGTCGTTGACCAGCGTGCTCTTGCCGCTGCCGCTTACGCCGGTGACGACCGTCATCACGCCGAGCGGCACGCGCAGGTTCACGTCCTGCAGATTGTGTTCGCGCGCTCCGGTGATGGCCAGCCATTTGCCGCTCAGTGGACGCGGCTTCTCGCGCTGCAGCATGGTGGCAGAGCCGCTCAAGTAGCGGCCGGTCAGAGATGTCGGCGTTGCCATGATCTGTTCCGGCGTGCCCTCGGCGACAACATTGCCGCCCAGGCGCCCGGCGCCGGGTCCAAGATCAAGCACGTAGTCGGCATGGCGGATCGTCTCTTCATCGTGCTCAACGACGAGGACGGTGTTGCCGAGGTCGCGAAGCTTTTCGAGCGCCTCAATCAACCGGTTGTTGTCGCGCTGGTGCAGGCCGATGGAGGGTTCGTCGAGCACGTAGAGCACGCCGCGCAGCCGCGAGCCGATCTGTGTAGCCAGGCGAATGCGCTGGCCTTCGCCACCCGAAAGCGTTGCGGCGCTCCGGTTGAGCGAAAGGTAGTTGAGGCCGACGGCGCAAAGGAATTCCAGTCGCTCGGCAATCTCACGGCGAATGCGCTCCGCCACCAGCGCCTCGCGCTCAGTGAATTTGAGGTTGATGGCCGCTGAAAGCGCGCGATTGAGCGGCAGCGCCGTGAAATCGGCAATAGAGAGGCCGCCGACTTTAACGGCGAGGGACTCGGGGCGCAACCGCTTGCCGCGACAGACCGGGCAGGGAGCCGCCGACATGAAGCTCATCATGTACTCGCGATAGCTGTCGCTCCGCGCTTCTTCCACGTTGTCGCGAAGGTAGGCGAGGATGCCATGGAAGCCGGTGCGCGGCGCTTCGCCCTTGGGCGGCCCATAGACGAGGAGATGCTGCTGCTTCGGGGGCAAATCCTCAAAAGGAATTTTGAGGTCGATCTTGTAGCGATCGGCGGCGAGCTGGATGAGCCGGATGAGGTATTGCGAGCCCGAGCCGGGGCCGAGGCCGCCATCAAGCAGCGGCTTTGACCAGTCGGTAATCACCTTGGCAGGGTCGAAGTCGTAGAGCGAACCAAGGCCGTGGCAGTTGGGGCACGCGCCAAAAGTCGAGTTGAACGAAAAGCTGCGGGGCTCAAGCTTGGGCACGTCAAGCCCGCAGTCAGGGCAGGCCATCGACGAGGAAAACAATTGCTCGTCCGCGTTGTTGAAGGCAACCAGGACCAGTCCGTTCGCGAGTTGCAGCGCCTTGGCGACGGCTTGTTCCAGGCGCTTTTCCACGGACGGTTTACCGACTTGTGCGGTGGTCCGTTTCGATCCCTCCCGCGGCTCGGAAGCGGGACCGGGACCACCCGCATTTTCGGGACGAAGCAGAATGCGATCCACGATGGCTTCGATGGTGTGGTTCTTGCGCTTGTCAAGCTGGAGAGGCTCGGAAAGGTCGCGCATCTCGCCATCGACGCGTGCGCGAAAGCCTTGGCTATCAATCTGATCCAGCAAATCCTTAAACTCGCCCTTTCGTCCGCGGACCACGGGCGCCATGATGGTAACGCGCTCGCTACGGCCCAATTCCAGGATGCGCTGCACGATCTGTTCGGCGGTCTGGCGGGTAATGGAACGGCCGCAGTTTGGGCAGTGCGGCGTACCCACGCTGGCGTAAAGCAGGCGCAGGTAATCGTAGATTTCGGTGATGGTTCCCACCGTGGATCGGGGGCTTCGGCTGGTGGTCTTTTGCTCGATTGAAATCGCCGGGCTAAGGCCCTCAATGGAGTCCACATCGGGACGCTCGATCTGGTCAAGAAACTGCCGGGCGTAAGCCGAGAGCGTCTCCACATACCGCCGTTGGCCCTCGGCATAGATGGTGTCAAAAGCAAGCGAGCTTTTTCCCGACCCGGAGAGGCCGGTGACCACCGTGAGGGCGTTGCGGGGGATGCGCACGTTGATGTCGCGCAGGTTGTGCTGGCGCGCCCCGCGCACCGAAATGTGCGTGATTGCCATGGTCAAGAATCAGGGACGGAGGATGCCTTCGGCCGGTAGTGTCGCGAGTTCAGTGCAAATTTCGTTACTAAGGTATTCTATTTGCCAACAGAAATCAGGGTCAACGCAGCAAATCTTCTGCGACAATCACAAAGGTGGATATCGAACGCGCAACTCCACGATGCGGCACGAATCTTACACTGCAGTCTTGATCGCATCTAAATTACCTTTGGGTGGTTGGAATGGCAGGTTTGTTGGATTTGTTGATGTTAATTTGCGCAGCGGCCGGAGCCATGGGTTTCGGCATTCTCGCCGCTTATGCCATTCTGCGAGTCGGTTTTGCGTTTCTGCGTCCGCGCCAGCGGCCAGCACCGGTAAAGGCAGAGCCTGAAATCGCGCGCATCTCCTAAAAATCAGCCTTTAGCTATCAGCCGTCAGCTCCTTACAGCAACTCTTCTTTATTGAGGATGTTGTTGCTGTTGTTGCTGTTGCTGGAGTTGGCGCTGGCGCTCCTGCATCTCTTCGATCAACTGTTGCTGCGTCCTGCCCGGCGCCTGACCAGGGTAGTCGTTGGGGTTGGCACGCGGTTGCTGGGGCAGAGGCGGAGGTGCAGGCTGGGGCTCTTCGGGCTGCTGCGCCTGCTCTTCTGCTCCGTTATCCTCTTCACTCGGCTGGTTTGAATTGGCATTATTGGCAGGCGGCGCGCCACCGGAATGGACGGTCAGAACAACCAGTCGCGGGGTCCCCCCGCCTTGGTCGCCAATGATGAGGACATCGTAATTCGAGCCATCAAGAAGCTGGGAGATGACATCGCGCGGCTGGCCCGGCCCGTAGGAGCCAAAGATCCGCTCATCTTGGCCGAGACCCTCGATCTTTGTGCCGATGTCGACGGAAATATCCTTCAGAATCTGCTTCAGGCTTGAGTTGGTGGCCGTTACCGAAAGGCCGTGGCTGTCCCAGACCACGTTCGCCGGAGCGGGAGTATCGTTGGCAGGCCAATCGGGAGGCTTGGGAGCAGCCGGTATTGGCTTTGGCTCCGGCAGGGATATAGCTTTTGCAGGTGCCTGGGCAAGGTGTTTATGCGTAGCGGCCGCTTTGTGCGTACCGACGGTCGGTGCGACGGCAGCAGGCGCAGTCTGCGCCGCAGGCGTCGTGCCTGCCATCAGCCAGGCCGGAGCAACCAGGGCTGCAATCGCCAGGAAGATCCGATGGATTTGACGCGTACACTTGGCGCAGCGCAGGCGCGATGGCAGCCTTTGCGATGATTCCGCTTGCGGCGTGTGGGATTTACGCATCGGAACCGGCTCCTGGCGGTTCGATCGCGGCTTGGCGCGCGCCTGGCGCCGCTCGAATACAAAGCCACTCACTGTACTAGACTAGCAGTGGCCGGCGTACGCTCGAAAACTTGTCATCGGTCCGAGAGGTTGTGGGGAGGAATGCGCTTCCTCATGAAGATTTTGACGGCGTTTGCGTTGGCGCTCGCGCCCTTGGCAAGCTACGCTGTGACTTGCACGTCGCAGGCCGAATTGGGGTCGCTCGATCGCGACGCGCTCACCGTCGTTACCGGCCGCTTGGCGAGCGCCGTGCTGGCCCAGAATTACGCTGCGCTGCAGGCCGACCTGCTGCCGGAAGAGGCATCGGCGTGGGACGGGATCCGCGCCGCGGTGGAGCAGGGTGTGCCACTGGTGAAGGGCGGGCAATTTCAAGTGCGAAATCTGTATCTGCTCGATGCAACTGCCCAAACTACGCCGGAAACCACGCAGTTTTTCTGCTCCAACTCGTCAGGTTCGCTCACTGTAACCATCACCATGAACGCGCTCCCGCCGGGCCGCTATGCGGTGGCCATTGCCGATGCCGTTGGCGCGCCGCTGGCCGGCCAGATGGGCATGGTTCTGGCGTGGGACGGCGCTGCGACGGCCTGGAAGCTGGCTGGACTGACCTTGCGGGCAGGTACTTTCGACGGGCACGATGGCGTCTGGTACTGGGTGCGCGGGCGGGAACTGGCCAAAGCCGATCCGTGGAGCGCCTGGTACAGCTACGAGGCAGCGCACTACCTGCTTCTGCCCGTGGACTTTCTCTCGTCGCCGAATCTTGAGAGGCTACACAAGGAACAATCGGACATTACACCTTCGCCCCAGAACGCGTTGCCGCTGACGCTGCAAACCGGCGACCGGACCTGGAAGGTCGAGGCTGTCGTCCTTGACCCTTCGCTGCATGAGCCGGATCTGGGCGTGGTTTATCAATCGACAGGTGTGACTGACCCGGCGGCCCAGCGTACCGAGGCGACAGCCGTCTTGAGCGCATTCCTGAAGGTGCAGCCGGGAATCCGCGCGAACTTTCACGGGCTGTGGGCGGTGGCAGACCTGGACGGCAAGCGGACGCCGGTGATGGAGCTGCCGATGGCGCAGATACCGTGAAGACAGGGAATAGGGAGTAGCCAATAGGGGGTAGGAGACCGATGCTGCGGTGACAGCTGGGGATTATGCAACAAGCAAGAAAATGGGATGTTATTCATGCCCGATTGGTACTCACTTTTAAGGCCGCCGTATATTTACTTGATGCTAGGGGGCATTTTTCTTTCTGGGGCTCTGGCTTCGATATGCACCGGAAAAACGTACGGACGCTATACTACCTTCGCCTACCGCACCAAGGAACCGACACAGTTTTGGGGAACAGTCGTAATATACGCGCTCACCAGTTTTTGTTTTATCGGATATTTCTTGTATAAGGTCTACGGACATTCGCATTGAGTTTCCTCACCCGATTGAGAGGGCAAAATCATTTGTCAGGCATCATTGATCTACGTTCGGATACAGTAACGAAGCCGACGCTTGAAATGCGTGCGGCGATGGCGGCTGCGGAGGTGGGCGACGACGTTTACGGCGAGGATCCCACCGTCAATCTGCTGGAGCGGCGCGCCGCAGCGATCTTCGGGCGTGAGGCGGCGCTGTTTGTGCCCACGGGCACCATGGGCAACCAGGTGGCGATTCGCGCGCTCACACAACCGGGCCAGGAAGTAATCGCCGAGTCGCGCGCGCACATTCTTGACTATGAGATGGCGACCACGGCGGTCTTCTCAGGCTGCCTGATTCGCGCCGTACCGGCCGAGGGCGGGATTTTGACGTGGAAACATATCGAGCCGGTCATCAGCCCCTACGGCGGCTTCCGCGCAGCCACCGGACTCATCGAAGTCGAGAACACGGCGAACCTTGCCGGCGGCCGAGTGACGCGTGTGGAGCTTTTGGAAGAGATATGGGATGGCGCCCGCGCGCACAAACTCCCGACGCATCTCGACGGCGCGCGCATCTTCAACGCAGCCGTTGCCTTGAACGTCGACGTGAAGACGCTGACACGCGGCTTCGATACGGTAATGTTCTGCCTGTCGAAGGGATTGGGCGCGCCGGTGGGATCGATGCTGGTGGGCTCGACGGAACGGATCGCGTGGGCGCGTGTCTATCGCAAAGCAATGGGCGGAGGCATGCGCCAGGTGGGCGTATTGGCGGCTGCGGGATTGATTGCTCTCGAAGAGGGACCGAAGCGGCTCGCGGACGATCATGCCAACGCGCGGCTGCTGGCTGAAGCGCTGGCAAATACCGAGGGCGTTTCGATCGATCTCCCATCCGTCGAGACCAACATAGTCGTGTTTCGATTGACGGCCGGGCGCGGCGCTGCCGATCTGGTAGCGCGGCTCAAGGAGCGTGGCATATTCGCCGGCGCATTTGGACCGGATGCGATTCGCCTTGTCACGCATCGCGACGTGAGCCGGAAAGACTGCATCGACGCGGCGGAGATTCTCGCCCAGGAAATTGCGGCCGGAATGAAAACGGCCAGCATCGCTTGACGCTGGCCGCTTCTGAATTGAGTGTTCCCGCCCTGTGGTTTAGTTCGCGCCGCTTAAAACAGATTCCATAGCGACTGGTTGTAGACCGCGTGGTGGAATTGCACCTCTGACGCCTTGACGATCGACCCCAACTCGCGCGGAGAGCGGTTGGCAGCGCCTTCCTTCAGATCGGCATAACGGCCCTGCACGTCTGCACCCAGAATCTGCGCGATCCACTTCGATGATTTGAAGTCTGCGATCGCCTTCTGAATATTGTCGGGCAGGTAACGGCCGCCGGCTCGCAGATCCTTCGCCTTGGAAATGTCGCCGTCGATGCCGGTCTTGAAGATGGCGTAAAGCGAAAGATAGGGGTTGGCATCCGGCGCGACTGCGCGCACCTCGGTACGCATCGAGCGGTGGTTGCCGATGGGCACGCGAACCATGGCGCCGCGGTCGACCGCCGAAGCGCGGATCTGGTTCGGCGCTTCAAAGTGCGGATCGAGCCGGCGGTACGCGTTCACGCTGGAGTTGAAGATCAGGCAGAGATCGAGCGCGTGGGTCAGGATGCGATCGAGGAAGTCCCATCCAAACCTGGAGAGCTGCTCCTCGCCCTTTTCATCCCAGAACAGATTGGTTTTGCCCTTTGACACCGAGACGTTGGTGTGCATCCCGCTTCCATTCACACCCACGATCGGCTTGGGCAGAAAGCTCGCGGTGTATCCCAGGTTGTTGGCGATCTGGCGGCAAAGGAGTTTGTAAAGCTGAATCTGGTCGGCCGCGGCCACCACCTGGGCATAGCTGAAATTGATCTCAAACTGGCTGGGAGCAACTTCAGGGTGGTCCTTCTCATTCTGGAAGCCCATGGCGCGCTGGACTTCTGCCGATGCATCGATAAATTGGCGCAGCGGATCAAGCGGCAGAACGTGGTAGTAGCCGCCGGTGTTGATGAACTCGAACTTGCCGGTCTCGTGGTAACGCTGCTCGGCATCTTTGCCCGCGAAGAGGAAGCCCTCAATCTCGGCGGAGGCATTCAGGGTGTAGTTTTTGTCCTTAGCCAGCTTGTCGGCGTAGTTCTTCAGCACGCCGCGCATGTCGCCGGGATACTGGCTTCCGTCCTTGTCGATGACGTCGCCGAAGACCAGCACCTTGCCATTGCCGAAAACGTCGGCCGGTACCCAGTAGAACGAGCTCCAGTCGATGCCCAGGCGGAGGTCGCTTTCCTTCTGGGCTGTAAACCCGCGGATCGACGAGCCATCGAAGGTGAGGTTCCCATAGGACCCGAGCAGGAATTTCTTGTCGTAATCGAGCAGGTGCAGGCGACCCTCAAGGTCTGAGAACAGAACGGTCACGGCCTTGATGCGTTTCTCGTCGGTCAAATACTTCAGGCGTTTTTCGCGAACTTCATCGGCAGGCACGCGGTTCACGCGGTCAGCCTTGGCTTTCAGATTCAGCGTCTCCAGCTCATCGTAGGAAAGAGCTAGAAAATTACGGTAGTCGTTGGACATGGATCTCCTTTTGCGATGCCAGGTGGTGTTGGCGTGGAAGCCGGCGGTTCATCGCGGCGCGGTGCGAGGATGCGTTGCAACAAATGATAGCGTTGCTAGTTCCGGTTAATGCCCGCGCCGCAGCACCGGAATCAGGACCCGACAGTACTTCGCGACATACTGCTCCCCGAGCTTTGAGTTCGCGAGGTACTGGCTATGCAACGATTCTAACCGGTCCATCTTCGAGGGAATTGTGGACATGTGGGGCAAGGGGACGGCTCGACGGGGGGCGACGCTGCCGGAAGATCACCACAAACAACGCGGCCAGCATCACGCGATGCTGGCCGCGTTGATGGATATTTGGATTTCGACGCTCAACGTATCCCAGGTCCGAGAATCCGGACCTGGGGCACACTTTGTTCTGAAATTGCGGCCGAGTTCGCCTCACAGATCGTAATAGAGAAAGTATTCGTAGGGCACGGGCCGCAGGTTCACAGGAGCCAGTTCGCGCTCGCGCTTGTAGGTGATCCATGTCTCGATCAGGTCCGGAGTAAACACGTCTCCCTGCAGCAGGAACTCGTGGTCCTTCTCGAGAGCCGTGAGCACTTCGCCCAATGACCCGGGCGTGCTCTTGATCTTCTTCGCTTCTGCCGGCTCGAGCTCGTAGAGATCCTTATCCAGCGGCTCGCCGGGATCGATCTTGTTCTTGATGCCGTCGAGACCGGCCATGAGCAGGGCCGAGAAGCAGAGATAGGGGTTGGTAGATGGATCGGGGCAGCGGAATTCGATGCGCTTGGATTTGGGGCTCGTGGAGTAGACCGGAATCCGGCAGGCCGCCGAGCGGTTGCGCTTCGAATACGCCAGGTTCACAGGAGCTTCATAGCCCGGTACCAGGCGGCGATACGAGTTCGTGGTCGGGGCTGCGATGGCCAGCAGAGCCGGCGCGTGTTTGAGCAGTCCGCCGATGTAGTACTTCGCGGTCTGGCTGAGCAGCGCGTAGCCCTTGGCATCGAAGAATACGTTCTTGTCGCCCTTCCAAAGGCTCTGGTGCACGTGCATGCCGGAGCCGTTATCGCCAAAGAGCGGCTTGGGCATGAAGGTTGCCGTCATGCCGTGCTTCTTGGCAATCATGCGGATGATGTACTTGTAGGTGAGCAGGTTGTCGGCCATCTTGACCAGCGTGCCGAAACGCATATCGATTTCGCACTGGCCTGCTGTGCCCACTTCGTGGTGATGCACCTCAACGGGCACGCCCATTCCTCTGAGTGCAATGATGATTTCCGAACGAATGTCCTGCAGCGTGTCAGACGGCGGCACCGGGAAGTAGCCTTCCTTGTGACGCAGTTTGTAGCCGAGATTGGGGCTCTCTTCCTTGCCGGTGTTCCAGATGCCTTCAACCGAGTCGACATAGTAATAGCCACTGTGTGCCGTCTGGTCATAGCGCACGCTGTCGAAGATGTAAAACTCCGCCTCCGGACCCCAGTAGCTGATGTCGGCAATGCCGGTCTTCTTCAAATGCGCCTCGGCCTTTTGCGCCACGTAGCGCGGATCGCGGCTGTAGGGCTTGCGGGTGATGGGGTCGAAGACATTGCAGATGATGTTCATTGTGGGGATCGAGAGGGTTGGATCCATGACGGCAGTGTCGGCATCGGCAATGAGAAGCATGTCGCTCTCATGAATCTGCTGGAATCCGCGGATGCTCGACCCATCGAAGCCGATGCCTTCGCTGAATAAATCGTCGTCAAGATCTTCTACGGGTAGGGAAAAATGCTGCCACATGCCCGGCAGGTCGATAAATCGCAAATCGACGATCTTCGCGCCGGCTTCCTTGGCGAGCTTTTTCACGTCATTCGGGGTACGCGGCATTTTTGCTAATCCTTCCTTTCTTTGGGTTCGAACGGCGGTTCATGATTGTGGCGGATACGCGCTCAAGGGAACAGGGCTTTTTGACGGACGTCGGAACCCGGAAAATCCACCGACAGCCTTGATCCGCTGCGTGTCAGTCAGGTCGTAGAGGTGATCTTCGCGGAGTTCGCGGGCCGCGCCCCGGTTCATTTTGTCGACGTTGGCTTTCAGGTTGCGCGTTTCCAGCGCTGCAAAGCCGGTCGATTAACGGCATCGGGACCGCTCTGCAACCAGGGTCATTTTTGAAGCGCGGAGAAAGAGTGTTCCTTGTCTCCCCAAAATCTACCATCCGCGCCAGAAGCATCGCAACCAAAACTGCAAACGGGAAAAAGGGAAGCGGTCAGCGAAAATCGCTCACCACTTCCCCTGGGTTTTGAAACACGCAATGCCGGGCGGCTCGGGAGCTTCTCTACGCCGCGACCGCCATTGCAACTGTCTGAATCGTCTTCCAAATCCGCGCAACAATCTGGTAAGGATCGGCCTCCGAGTTGGGACGGCGATCTTCCAGGTATCCTCTGTATCCGTTCTTGATGAAGTTGACGGGCATGCGGATGGACGCGCCACGGTCAGAGAGGCCATAGCTGAATTTGTCGATCGCCTGCGTCTCATGAAGGCCCGTCAGACGCAGATGGTTGTCTGGTCCGTACACGTCAATGTGGCCTTCGATGTTGTTCTCGAAAGCCTCCATCAGCGCTTCAAAGTACTCCTTGCCGCCAACTTCACGAAGTTGCTTGGTGGAGAAGTTGGTATGCATGCCCGATCCGTTCCAGTCGCCTCGAATGGGCTTGCAGTGCAGCTGGAGATCGACTTCATACCTCTCGCACAAACGAGCCATCAGGTAGCGAGCAACCCACAGATCGTCGGCAGCACGGTGCGAGCCCTTGCCAAAGATCTGGAACTCCCATTGGCCTTTGGCCACCTCGGCGTTGATTCCCTCGTGGTTGATGCCGGCCGCGAGGCAAAGGTCAAGATGCTCGTCTACGATCTGGCGAGCCAGGCTGCCCATGTACTTGTAGCCGACGCCGCAGTAATAGGGACCTTGTGGCGCGGGGAATCCGGACTCAGGGAAACCGAGAGGCCTGCCGTCTTTGTAGAGAAAGTACTCCTGCTCAAATCCAAACCAGAGATCGGGATCGTCGGGAGCAGTGGCGCGCATGTTGGTGGGATGCGGCGTGCCGTCAGGATGCATCACCTCACTTAGCACGATGTAGCCGTTCTTGCGGCTGGCATCTGGATAATGGGCCACGGGTTTCAGAATGCAGTCGGACTTATGGCCCTCGGCCTGCATGGTCGAGCTGCCGTCAAAACCCCACAGGGGCAGGTCGGACAGGCTGGGTGGATTGTCGAATTCCTTGATCGTAGTTTTGCCGCGCAGTTCAGGAATTGGCTTTTTACCATCAAGCCAGATGTATTCCAGTTTGTACTTAGCCATAGATCTCCTCAGGAAGGGGTCTGAATTTCAGAGTATTCAAGGAAATCGTAGGGCTTGTCGTATAAAGAACTCGTGAAGATTTTGGGGATGGGCAATGTGGGAAAAGCGGTCGTTAATGGTGGCGGGCGATCAGCACCATCAACAGGAGAATCACCACGGGAATCATCGCCAGCCCTCCGTAATAGAGGATCTTGCGGGTAAGCTGCGATTTGCGTTTCTGCCAATCGCGGATTTCCGGGCGGTCTTCTACGCCCACCGCCTCAGGGTGTTCAAGATCCGTGAGAAATTCGTGCGCTGAAGCGTACCGGTTTTTGGGATCGCGCTCCAGCGCCCGGTAAAGAATTTCCTGTAACTGGGGTGAGACGGAAGGGTCGGCCACGCTCGGCGGCAACGGATAGTTCAGCAAACGGTCGTTCATGGCCGCCAGTGGCGTCGGCCCGGAGAAGGGAAGCTTCCCCGTCAGCATTTCATACAGGATCACGCCCATGGAATAAATGTCGGTGCGTCCGTCGCCGCGCTTGCCCTTCACCTGTTCGGGAGCGATGTAATCCGGGGTGCCCAGCGTCGCCGTGAAATTCGCATAGGTGAGGCGCCGCGACGCCGTATCGCCGGCGATCCCGAAATCGATCAGCTTGATGTGATCGTGATCGTCAACAATGATGTTCTCCGGCTTCAAGTCGCGGTGCACCACGCCCTTAGCATGGATGTAGTCGAGCGCCTTGAGAACTTCGATGGCGATGCGGATGGCCCGCTCCTTCGAGATGCGGCCTTCATCGAGGATCTTGCGCAGCAGCCGTCCCTCGCACCACTCCATGACCATGTACACGCGGGAGCGCTTCTCGCTGTTGAAGACGCGCATCACGTTGGGGTGATTGAGCCGTTCGCCGATGGCCGCCTCGCGCTTGAAGCGGTCGAAGAAGATGGGGTCGGCTTCCATGTCGGGGTGAGGAATTTTGAGCGCCACGTTGCGGCCGTCACGCGTGTCGGTAGCGCGGTAAATGGTCGCCATCCCGCTCCGCGCAACAGGCGTGTCAATGCGATAGTAGTCGAGCTGCGAACCCGGCTCGAGGGCGTCGTAAAAACTCATCGTGCAGGTTGCTCCATGGCTCTCTTTACTTTACCGGCACAGGGTAAATGATGAAGTAAGGATTCTGTAAGTGTTTTCGGCCGCATCCAGCACGTCTTTAACCAAACTTCCAAACGAACATGGGCGGATGCCTTTGCTCTTCAAATTGGAAGCCGGTAGGGGCGGCCGCGGTACATGCCGACCTGTTCCACCGAGCGCACGCGAATCACGATTGCGGATGTGTTATCCCCGCCGTCGATTTCGACCGCGCGCGCCACAAGTTCGCGGGCAACCTGGGCTGGGTCTTTCTTTTGCGAAGCGATTGTGGCGATCTCCGCCTCGCCCATTTCGTCGTGCAGGCCGTCGGTGCAAAGGACCAGAACGTCTCCGGGCTGCAGCGTGAGGGCATTGGTATCGGGCGATACGAACATCTCGGGCCCCAGAGAGCGAATCAGGACGTGCCGCGCGTCAGAAGCAGGAATCTCGCCGGCTGAAATCAGCCCCATCTTTCGCTGCTCGTTCACCAGCGTATGATCCTGCGTGATTTGCCGCGCCTGCCCATTGCGCACGAGATAGCACCGCGAATCGCCGACGTGGGAAACGACGGCCTGATCATAGCGCATGGCGCACGCCACAACAGTGGTAGCCATCTTATGGCCGTGATGCTCCGGCGCCAGCGTGCAGTCGTGTACGGCGGCATTCGCCTGCTGGACAAGCTTCGGCAGCAGACTGATGAGCATGGATCCGGGCTGTGCCTTGGCAAACGAATCGGTGATCACCGAGATGGCGGTGGCCGAGGCAACTTCGCCCAGATCCAGTCCGCCGACCCCGTCGGCTACCACAAAGAGAAATCCGTGAGAACGAGCCTGCTGGCGTGAGGCAGGGATGAAGGACCCCAGAGCGTCTTCATTATTGGTGCGGACTTTGCCGAAGTCGCTTGCCTGGCCGAACTGTACGTCCAACATGTGCGCCGCCGAAGAGGGCATCCCGGTGCGTCGATACGCCCCGGATGCGGTTCATTCAAAGTGATGCAGGTGATGTCCCGAAAAGAACGATCGGGTGGTCTCCCTCCCCAGCCTCTCATATCCAGGCTGAGGAGAGAATCCACCCATAGGTTTTAGGTTGGTTGACGAGTGCTCTACGAGACCTGTTGCTGCTGTTTTGCCGTCAACAGAACCGCTTTGCCCTTGGCCTTTGAGGAGCGCATGAAGTAGATTGCGCCATACAAGCCCCAAAGGGCGGAGATGACGAGCGCAAGAAGCGGTTCTTTGAAGGTTCCCAGGCCAAACACCGGGCTGATCAGGTAGAAGGCCATGCAAACCACATTCGCCAGGAGGCCGAAGCCGGGGATGAGCGTGTGCGTCAGCACGTTGTGGTCCGGCCGTTTGTTGTAGGCGACGATGCACAGCAGGCAGCTTAAGGCGTAGAGGATGAATGTGCCGAAGTTCGAGGTGAGCGTAATGGCAAGCAGCGAGTTGGGCATCGCCGCCATCGTAGCGTGGCTACTGTATCCGAAGCTGGAGAAGATGCCATGGGGCAGCGCGGCGATGGAGGCATCCGTGGGCGCGCTGGCGTCACCGAAGGCCAGCGACACGGCGATGACTCCGATGACGGCCGAGATGACGGCCAACGTCCAGATGGCGCGGCGCGGCGAGAGCGACTTGGCATGGAGCATGCCGAAGTGCTCGGGAGCTTCATCGTCCTTTCCCATGGCGTAGGTGACGCGAGCCCCTGTGTTCATGCAGGCCAGCGTGGTGCCGATGAGCGCGAGGAATACCGTGAAGGCTTCGATCAGCATGAAGTACTTGCCATGGCCCTGGCCCAGCAACGCGTCGCCGACCATGATCATCATGTCGCCAATCGGTGCGGCCGAGGTGACTGCGCTTTGCATGGTGTACCCGGAGTTGAGAAAGTAGTTGGCACAGAAGTACTCGAATAAGTAACAGAACAACCCCTGAATGAGCAGCGATGCAATGACAGCGATGGGAATATGCTTGGTCGGGTTCTTGGCCTCACCTCCCATTGAGGTAACCGACTCAAAGCCTACGAGGATCAGAATCGCCACCGTGGCCTGAATGAACATCCAGTTCAGATTGTGGGCCGAAACGACCGAAAGCGCCGAGCCGTGGGTCAGGAAGTTGCCGCTCGAGTCCTTATCGGGATAGGTAATGGTGTAAGGGACGGGCTTGCCGTCGCTTCCGAGCAGCGGCAGAGGCGTGCCACTGGCATCACGCATGATGGAGCTGTCTTTGGGGTTCGTAGCAAACTGGTAGCCGTAAGTGGCGAGCGTCTGCCCGTCGTACTGGAATCCTGGTGTGCCCGACGGGTGGCTTGCGCGATAACCAAGAGCCAGCACGCTGAAGACCACAAGCGCCGAAATCTGCACGATGTTGATGGCAATATTCACCGCCGTCGAGGCGCCTGCGCCCTTCGAAGCGATCCAGGCTACGAAGAACGAGAAGAGAACGGCGATCAATCCCATGAACACCGGACCGGGATTCGAGCCGCTCATGAAGTTGGGATAGAGGAAACCAACAACGTAGCCGACGAAGATTCCAGTAACGGCCACCATCACGCCGGGATAGACCCAGTAGTAGAGATGCGAGCCCCAGCCGACAACGAACTTGGCGATGCGGGCGTATTTGAAGGCCTTGTCCTTGGAGAGCATGGCCTGCTCGGCATAGTAGTAACTTGAGCCGGTGCCCGGATAGAGCTTGGAGATCTCGGCGTATGCGACCGCTGTAGCTAAACACAGCAGCAGCGCCGCGAAGATGCCGATCCACATAGCCGGGGCGGTGGTTCCAGTTCCGGCCTGAATGACAAATGTGAGCCAGAGGAAGGCGCCGGGGGCGATGAGCGCCATTGCATTCGCAGTCAAGCCCGTAAGTCCGAGCGTAGCCTGCATTTGAGGTGCTTTCTGTTCTGCCATGAGCATTCTCCTGAGATTGGAATTTCGTTTGAGTGCTCCCGGTGATTGACCCCCGGGGAATCTCTTTACAACTGGTTGCTGTGCGTTCAATGCCGCGTGAGTTGGAGTCTTCACGCTCACCGGAGCGGACTCGCCAGGTGCGTTGCCTGTCGCATGACCGGTTCCGGTTTCCCTTGCAGTGCTGCGAGTCTATCGATCGTCCCATGAGGACGAAATAAGAAATTGAAATTTACCGTCGTCAAAATTCCGGACGAGAGGGTGTCCTTAAGCGCCGCAGCTTCAATGCAGTCGGCGTTGGACTTCCTGACAATTGAACTCATGGCCGGAACGCCGATACCACACGCCCTCTCAAGATGTTGAAGCTGCGTTACTGGTGTGGCGCGAGGACCAGGATCAATCCCACCGTCACAGTTGATTGCCCATCAACCATATCCCTGTTGTTCTTATGGAAGAACGGTTGGTTCGACTGGTCATGACGGTATTCCGCCCGTGAAATCAACGTCTGTGGCAGCTTAGGCACCTTGTATTCGAACGTTCCTGTGAACTCATTCAGGTGCTGAATGGTGCCCGTCTGGAATCCGTTGGCATCGTTGAAGAATTCATAGCGCCCCGCGATCGCCGTCGTGGCATTGATCTGCTGGTGGGCGGCAAGGGCGATGCCCTGCCAATCGTTGATGTTGTGATCGCCGCTGGTATATGGCGGTGTGCCGACCACGGAGTCGTGGTTTCTGCCGTAGTCGTAATTGATATACGCGTTGAACTTGCTGTTTGGCGTAAGCAGCAACGTCGTGTCGACCAGGTTCCGGTAGCCGTGACCCGGCAATGCGTTTTCGGGGCCTGTGTAGACATTCAGGTCCCACGTGTATTTGGTCTTTACGTAGGCGCTGGTCAGGCCGATGGTTGCCCAGCCATTGTTCTTGGTCACTTCGTTCCAGCCGTTCACCACCTGCACGCCGATGGTTTCAGTCTTAGATACCGGCATAGATGTGCGCAGGCCGAAATTTGTGTAGGGGATGGCCCACGCGAAGAGCAGGGACCGCGAATAATTCCAGTTATCCTTCGCTTCAATCACTTCCGCTCCGGCCGAGGTGACGAATTTGCCGAAGTCCGCCTCGAAGCCTTTCGCCTTAGCCGGCTTCAGACTCAGAAAAGCCTGTTCGATGTAGTCCGCCTGCAGGCCGGCATTCACCAGTTCGTTCGTCCGGCCATAGATAAAGTCAAAGTGCGCGCCGAACGGGGCCGGGTCGTGGTTCAACGTGAGTTTAGCCGCACTCAAATCGACCGTGTCCGTCCTGTCGTTGAAGTTATAGAGGTCGTTGAGTTGATTGTTAGCCGAAGTCGTGGGCTGGTTGTAGTTGTAGCTGTAATAGCCATCAATAAAACCTGTTACAGCCATGGGGCCAACCTTCCAGGGGAACTTGAGCGGCGCCGCCGCAGGCGCAGCCGGAGCCGCTGTTGGGGTTTGTGCGGCTGCGGGCTGGGATGAAGAAGTTTGTGCCCCCGTCGACGATGAAGCGTCAGACGGCGCAGGAGTTTGCGCACCCGCTGCGAGCGCAAGTGTCATGGTAGCCCCAGCGATCGATCGAAGAATGAGCTTGGCGTTCCAGTTCATCGGCTTGATACCTCCAGAAAGGTTTTTGAATGACACGAGATAAATTCAGGCCGCAGAGAGACATGGGAATTCGCTCACTGCAAAATTGGATCCAGCGCTTGAAAGCTGCGCTGCTGCGTCTACGCCCCGCCGGGATTGCCAACGGCATGGTTGGCAATCAAGTGAAGGTGACATTCGCCGTGACTTGAGCAAATCGTGCTAGCACCAGTAATGCAAACAACGCATAAAGAAAATATGAGGAACGCGTGAGGAAGACGTGAGGATTGAAGCCAGATTCCGTTCCGGGAAGACATTGAGGAGGCGACCATCCCTTTGGCCTCAACTGCTTGCGCGTCCCTAGCCCGCCGTCTTGCGACCGGCAAAAGCCCTTCCGGAACCTGATAAACTTGAATTTTCCTCGCTCAGACCCTGCAAATTGAGGGCAATTCCCTTGGTGAATCGGGATCGGTTCTCGGGAATCGGCGGGGCAGGTATCGGCCACTGCGCTATCTGAGGTCGTGATCTGCGCCAGATAAGCGCCGGCAGTGAATCCAAAAACGGAAGGTGAGTGACCGGTTGCCTCAGAGCTATTCTGCGCGTTCCGTCTTCCGGCTGGGGCGTTCGCGTGGCTCGAGCTCGCGACTGCTCCTGTTTGCGCTGGAGTGCGCGCTGGGAACGGTCGCCGTCATCCTGCTTGCGACACTGGCCCACTGGTTCAGTTGGCTGCACCCTGAAGCCGGCCTCCTATATCTGCTGGTTGTGGTTCCCATCGCACTGCTGTGCGGATTCCGGCAGGCCGTGATTGTTTCGCTCGCGGCGGTCGTGGCGCATAGCTGGTTCGCGGTACAAGAGCGGCATTTCGCCATCGCGACGGATCCGGCCAACTCGATCTCACTGGTCGTCTTTGTCCTTGTCGCTTTGACGGTAAGCCGCCTGTCCGCCCGCGTTACGGCTCACGCGCGCGGGGCAGAGATTGGCGAAAGGCAGATGCATGATCTCTACGAGTTCACGCGGCGCACCCTGCAGATGAATCTTCATATGGAGCCGGGGCAGGAGCTCGCGGAGCTGGTGCACGAGATCTTCGAGCTTGAAGCCGTCGCCGTCTTTGACGCAGATCTACACGAGGTCTATCAGGCCGGATTCTGGAGTGTGGATCCGCAGGAGATGGCGCAGAACGTCTACTACTTTGAAACATCCGACGACGATCCGGATTTGGGGATGGGGCGCCGCGTTGTGCGCCTGGGATCCGTGCCTATCGGCAGCTTGGTCGTTCGCGGCGACACCAATCCGCTGATCAACAATGCGATCGCCTCGTTGATCGCGATCACATTTGACCGCTATCGCGCATTTGCCAACGAGAGCCGGATCGAAACCGAACGCCGCACCGAGCAATTACGCGCCACGGTGCTTGACAGTCTCGCACACGCCTACAAGACGCCACTCACCGCCATCCGCGCCGCCTCAACAGGCCTCGGTGAAATGGGCCATCTTTCCCCGGGACAGGCGGACCTGGTTTCGCTCATTGACGAGCAAACCACCGTGCTGGGCGAACTGACCACGCGCCTCTTGACCACCGCGCGCCTGGATGCGGGCGAAGTTTCCATTCATGTCGCGCCGCTGAGTGCGGGTTCGCTCATTGAAGAGGTGTTGGCCGCCTTGAAAGACCGGCTGGCCAGTATGAAAGTCTCTGTCGAAATCGAAAATGAAGAGCTGGTGTTGCAGTGCGACCGTCAGTTGATGGTGATGCTCCTTACCCAGTACATCGATAACGCGTGCAAGTATTCGCATTTCGGCAGCACCATCACCATCCGCGCGTTGACAGTCGGCGCGGAGGAAATCTTTTCCGTGCACAGCTACGGGCCGGTGATTCCCATGGCCGATCGGGAGCGCATCTTTGACCGGTACTATCGCTCATCGAACTATTCCAATCGCGCGCCGGGCACGGGCATTGGACTCTCCGTCGCCAAGCGCGCCGCGCAGGTTCATGGCGGATATGTTTGGGTGACCAGTGATGAGCAGGAAGGCACCACGTTTTTTGCGGCCATTCCGCTTACAGTAGAGAAAGCGAGTTCGTGATGAACCAGTCGTCCATTCGTGTCCTTGTAGTTGACGACGAGCCGGCGATTCGCCGCGCTCTCAGGCCGCCGCTTCTTGAACTGGGCTTCCAAGTGGCCGAAGCTTCGCGCGGCGAAGAGGCGTTGCAGGCGTTGCGCGCGGCCAGCTACGATGCTGTGCTGCTTGATATCAACATGCCCGGCATTGGCGGCATCGAAACGCTGCGCCGCATTCGCACCTTCGCGCCCCGCCTGCCGGTTCTGATGCTCACCGTGCGCGACCAGGAAGAAGACAAGGTGGAGGCGCTGGATATGGGCGCCGATGATTACGTCACCAAGCCTTTCAGCGTGCGGGAGCTGGTCGCGCGCATTCGCTCGGCTGTCCGCCGCGTGCACGCTCCAGCCCGGCCGGAGGACGCTCCCATCGAGATTGGCAAGATTCGGCTGGAGCCGGCCAAGCGGCGGGTGACCAAGCGCGGCGCGCCGGTAAAGCTTACGCGCAAGGAGTTCGACATTCTGTACTGCCTGATGAGTCGCGCCGGCCGCGTGATCACCTACGCGAAATTGCTTACGGCGGTTTGGGGCGCAGATTGCCGCGAGGAGGTTGAGTACCTGCGCACCTTTGTTCGCCAGCTGCGCAAGAAGATTGAGGACGACCCCTCCAATCCCCTTTATCTGCTCACGGATGTTTATGTCGGCTATCGCTTCGCGGATGCACAGATGTTCCAGGACGAGCCGGGAGCCCAAACCAACGCACAGGCATCACAAGACCCGCCTGGGGATCCCTCATAGAGCTAGAGCCGGGCCTGACAACGCGCCGATTGCAGTTGGCTACTCGTCGTAGTGCAGAAGGCTGAAAACGTCGTACTCCTTGAAGCGATCGCGCCCCTTCAGGAAGTCGAGCTCGACGGCAAAGCCCAGCCCTGCTATGCGACCGCCAAGTTGCTTGACCAGTTTCACCGTGGCCTCCATGGTTCCGCCGGTGGCCAGCAGGTCGTCGGCCAGCACCACGTTCTGTCCCGGCGCGATCGCATCCACATGAATCTCCAACGCGTCGGAGCCGTATTCCAGATCATAGGTGACGCGCGCGACGGGAGCGGGCAGTTTGCGTGGCTTGCGCACGGGAACGAAACCGGCATTCAGCCGGTAAGCCAGCGCCGGCCCGAAGATGAATCCGCGCGCCTCGATACCCAGGACCAGGTCGATATTGCGCCCAATGTAATGCGCCGCGAGCGCGTCAATCAGTTGCGCAAAGCCCGTTTTGTCCTTCAACAACGTGGTGATGTCGTAAAAGAGAATCCCCGGCTTGGGAAAGTCGGGTACAGTGCGGACGAGCTTTTTCAGATCCTCTACGTTCACAGGCTTCGATTCTTTGGGCATGAATCGATTATAGGGAATAGGGAGTAGCCAATAGGGAATAGGAAGAGGGGAACAGGGAACAGAGAACATCGGGGTGTGGTCGCAGGAATTGTGAATGATTTGAATAGGCAATCCGCGCGTAGGAAGGAAGTATTGCCCACCTGGTTTTTCTATTCCCTATTCCCTAATCCCTGTTCCCTGTTTTTTCACCACGCTCCGTCAATCTGGAACGATCTGAGGCCTTCGACCTCACGCTCATTCAGGTTGTGCTCCACAACACGGTCGACGCGGGCGCCGCGCGGTCCGCGGCGAAGGCTCGCGCGAAGCTCGGAAAGATCGTCAGGTTCGCCGGCCGCAACCACCTCCACGTCGCCGTCTTCAGTGTTGCGCACCCATCCGCGCAGTTCGAGCTCGGTGGCCTCGCGCTGCACAAACCAGCGGAAGCCCACTCCCTGCACACGCCCCTGAATGAGAAAGTGGAGAACCATGAGGACCGGCCACGCCCAGTTTTGCAGATGCATGCGAGCGCGCGCAAGCAGAGAAGACGGTCGATAATCCGAATGGGGTCGCATGCCGGTCTGAGGTCAAACACCCGACATGGTCACCGCACTACACGAGCCTCGGCTACCAGCGGTACACCGTTAACTTATCCATGTACACGGTCGAGGCTGACTCGGTAAGGGTCGCTCCGTCCACCTGGAAGTTGGTCAGCAGTGTTGAACCCCATCCCAGGGCAAAGGCATCCGGCACGGTGACATTCAGATCCTGCTCAACGTTATCCAGCCACACTGAATGGTAGGTGGCGTTGCCGTTGTCGTCGCGCGAGTAACTGACCTGCACGTGATGCCAGGTATTCTGCGTCCAACTCTGGAGATTGCAAGGGGCAATTGAATGGATCCACACATCGACATAAACCTCAGGCGTCCCCGCATTGGCTGTGTAATCCCAGGTCCCGGTCCAGTCATCGCACTGGAACCCGAAGATCACGGTTTGGCCATTCGACAGCACCTGATTCACATCGAATTCCAGGTTGGCGATATTGGTCGCCGAGGGAGTGAGATAAAACCAGCCGTCGTAAAGGAAATTGGAAGCCGAGGTATCGGCGCCGAACTGAACGTCATAGCGTTCCCCGCCGTAGCTCGTGGCCGTTGTCATAAACTCGCGGCTCTTTCCGCTCAGTGAGGGCGAGGAACTAAACCTGCTGACCCCGTAAGTTGAAGCGCCTGCTCCTGTGCCCGTATCGATCGTGGCTTCCCAGCCGGTAAGAGTCTGGATGGAATGCACAGCGATGGCGGTTGATGGAAGCTGAGAGACTGGAGACCGAACTACCTGGATCGCAATGTCGGTATCGCAACCCGCTCCCTGATTACCCCAGGACTTGACGTGCAGCGTGTGAGCACCAACGGGCGAGGAAACCGAGGCATTGATGGATGCACCCGTGAAAACAGTGGTCGCGCTGTTCGTATCGATGGAGAAGCCAAACGCCACGATGGGCTGCGACTCGCACTGAGTGCCGGAACCGATCAGCGTGAACGGCGATACGAGCTCGACCCCAGGGTTAGGCTGACTCACGCTTACGTTTGTAAGCAACGCAGGAACAAGGGATGTCGACACGACAATCGGAACATCGGTGTCACAGGCTGATCCCTGGTTTCCCCACGATTTCACGTGAAGCGTGTGGGAGCCGGTCGATGCCGTCACCAGTGTATTGATCGAAGCGGCGTTCACGATTGTCGTTGCGCCGTAATCTAGCGAGTAACCTGTGGCGGAAAGTGGCTGGCCTGAGCAGGGACCGGCGGTTGCCACCAGAACAAAGGGCACGCCAACTGTCGCGCCCGCTTGAGGACTGCTGACAACGATGCTTGGATCATACAACGCGGGGACTGCACACACGAACAGTGCAGAAACCAAGGGAAAAATGACATTCATGCAATTCGTCCTGTTGAGCGCACACGATTCTTGCAAGATCACGCTTGCTTGAGGACAGACAACAAGACCCCGGGCGTGAAGATCCCTACAGCCTCTGATTTGGATTTAATTTACGTGCGACTCTTTTTTGATCGATTTGCGCCAGCTTAAGGGCATGCTCAAACGATGTCAAGTAAAAAAATGAGATGTCGTGCGAGCCAGCGCGGTTCGCACTCATGAGGAATCAGAATCGGTGTGGCCAATGGCGGCCGGCATTCCGCGCGGTGAGGGAAACCGGCGTTGGCAGGCCGGGGATTCCAGGCAGTCGGAAGTGAAGTTGAAGACGAGCTGCGCAGATCGTGCTCGCTAGCCCCGCGCCGCACGAGCCATCTGCAACCCACGCCCGAGAATACCTCGCTACATGAGACGCAGCTACCAGCGGTACACCGTTAAGTTATCCATGTATACGGTCGAGGTTGACTCGCCCGCGGTCCATCCATCCACCTGGAAGTTGGTGAGCAGCGTCGGGCCCCAGTAGAGGGCAAACGCATCGGGCACGGTGATGTTCAGATCCTGCTCCACGTTGTCGAGCCACACCGAATGGTAAGTGGCGTTGCCGTTCGCATCGCGCGAATACTCGATCTGCACATGATGCCAGGAATTCTGCGCCCAGTTGCTCAAATTACAGGTCTGAGTTGAGGGCAGCCATTCATCCACAAACGCGGCAGGAGTCCCTGCGTTGGCCGTGTAATCCCAGGTGCCGAGCCAGGAGTCGCATTGGAACCCGAAGATCACGGTTTGGCCGTTCGCCATCGTTTGATACAGGTCAAATTCCAGATTGGCGATATTGGCCGAAGGGCCGGTGAGGTAAAACCAGCCGTCGTAAAGAAAATTGGAAGTCGATGTATCTGCGCCGAATTGAATGTCATAGCGCTCTCCGCCATAGTTCGCCGACGTGGTGTAGAACTCCCGACTCGATCCGCTGAGCGAAGGCGAAGCAGTGAGAACGGTAACGCCGGAAGACGAAGCACCCCCTCCAGTTCCCGTATCGAACCCGGCTTGCCAGTTGACAAGATTCTGGATGGAAGGCACGGCAATGGCGTTGGATGGAAGCTGAGAGACAGGAGAAGGCACCAAATTGATGGCGACGTTGGTCACGCAGCCTGCTCCCTGATTCCCCCATGACTTGACGCGCAGCGTATGAGCGCCGAGGGGCGAGGATACCGGGGCATTGACCGAAGTTCCCATCGCAAACGTGGTCTGGCTACTGTCATCAATGGAAAAACCAAACGCCACGATGGGCTGCGATTCACACTGCGTGCCCGACGCAGCGAGCGTAAATCCCGACACCAGCTCAGCCCCGTTGTTGGGCTGACTCACGGTTACATCCGTATACTGCCCGGGAGGGGCCGATGCCGACACGCCGATCGGAACATCGGTGTCGCAGCCTGCTCCCTGGTTGCCCCACGATTTCACATGAAGTGTGTGCGAGCCGGTCGCTGCTGTCACCGACGCATTGATCGAAGCTGCGTACACAAATGCGGTTGCACCGTAATCGAGCGAGTAGCCCATGGCGGAAACGGTCTGCCCTGAGCAGGGACTGGCGGTTGCCGCAAGAACAAAGGGCACGCCAACGGTCGCGCCTGCTTGAGGACTGCTGACAACAATGCTGGAATCACAGAATGCGGGCAATGCGCACAAAAAAAGTGCAGAAGCCCAGAGCGAACTGACTCTCATGGAATCCTTGACCATCCTTAGATAGGGCTTGAGTAAATATGCTCCTCTTGTACGCTGTTTCAGAGTCGATTGAATGTGATTCAGCTCACATGAGTCGCAAACAAAACTCGAGAAGGAACAAGGCAGAGCCAGGCGGAGAGCAAAGGCTTTCAAGAAATTCGTCGTACTGACCGCACTCTAACGTTGCAAGATCACGCTTGCGTGAGGACCGTCAGCAAGACCCCTGGCATGAAGATCTTTACAGCCCCTGATTTGGATCTAATTTACGTGCGACTCTTTGATCGATTGGCGACAGATTAAGGGCATGCTCAAAATGAAGTCAAGCAAAAAAGCAGAGATTTCGCGCGAGGTAACGTGACTCCGCGCTCATGCGGCGTTGCAATCGGCACGCCGCATCTCGGCTGATACTGCCGCGTTACACTGGAATTCACGATGGTCTTTGTCCTCGACAACTACGACTCGTTCACTTACAACCTCGTCCAGTACCTCGGTGAGCTGGGCGCGGAGATCGTGGTGCGCCGCAACGATGAGTTGTCGCCCGAGGAAGTTGAAGCCATGAAGCCGGAGCGGATTCTGCTGTCGCCGGGCCCGTGCACACCGCACGAGGCCGGCATCCTGGTACCGCTCATCCGCCACATGGCCGGCAAGGTTCCCATTCTAGGTGTATGCCTCGGTCATCAGGCCATTGGCGAGGCGTTTGGCGGCAAGGTCGTGCGCGCGCAAACTATCATGCACGGCAAAACCAGCGCGGTGGAGCACGATGGCAACGGCATCTTTACCGGCCTGCCTACACCGCTTACGTGCACACGCTACCACTCGCTCATCGTGGAAGAACAATCGTTGCCGGCCGAGCTTGCCGTCACTGCCCGTTCCCGGTCTGAGAAGGGTATCGAACCGGTGATTATGGGGTTGCGCCATCGCAGCCTGCCCGTCGAAGGCGTGCAATTTCATCCCGAAAGCGTGCTCACCGAGGGCGGTCATCAGATGATCCGCAACTTCCTGGAAATGTAGCGCATGGAAATTGCTTCCGACGCCACCACGGACCCAGCGGTCTTGTCGCGCGCTGCTGGACTGCTTTCCGTCTTTGCGCTTTGCGTAGCCGTTGCAGGGGCGCGGAGTTCGCGCGCACAATCCCCACCGACTGCCGCGAATGCGGCGCAATCTGCCGGTGCCGCAGTTGCGGACCAGCCCACGGCGACTCCGTCTGCGCCCGAAGCAACTCAGCCGCCGGTGCTGAGCGGGCGCCCGATGGCGATCGTGCCTATCGACAAATCCATTCCCGGCGCGGCGCTTGACGTTGCGGGACCGCTGCAGGCCCGGAACGGAAGAGCGTATCTCACCTCAAGCGGTACAGTGACTGCGGGTGACGCAACGGCACAAGTCACGCTGCCCTATCGCGGAACACTCCGCGTCTGCGCGTCGAGCACAGTGAAGCTCGCAGCGGATTCGAGCATGCCCACGGACCAGGTGCCGGGGCTGCTGATTGCTCTCGATCAGGGTGCGGTGGAAATGAGCTTTGCGGCGAGCGAAGCCCGCGAACGCACCGCAGACACTCTGCTAACGCCCTACTTCCGCATCCTCATCGGTGGGCCAAGCGCCGCGGATGTGAAGGTGCGGCTCGGCGATCACGGCGATACGTGCGTGGATAACGCGGGGGCGGATGCGCCCTATGTGGTGGTGACCAGCGTTTTCGATGGTGGGGTCTATCGCGTGCAGCCTGGCCAGCGCGTGATGTTCGAAAATGGCAGCCTGCACGAGGTGGTCGACGAAGAGAAGGAGCCCTGCGGATGCCCGTCGCCCAAAGCTGCAGCGAATGAATTTCCGCTGGCGCAGAGCGAAGGACTTACATCCGCTTCGAACTCACCGCCGGCGCCTGCAATCAAGCAGCCGGCAGGAAATGATCAGGTTGCGACCACAATGGTTTACAACAGCGGTACACAAGCCCCGCAGACAGTCACCATTCCGCAACCCCAATCCAGCGCAGCAGCCCCAGCGGCTCCTGCACCCGCGCAAGCGCCTGCAACAAAGAAGAAGCCCGGATTCTTCCGCAGGGTCGGGCGGTTCTTCAAAAGGGTGTTTGGCGCAGAGTGAGAGAGGCAGGGAACAGGGAACAGATACCTGTCCGCTGCCTTCCCGGCCGGTTGTAGTCCGTGCTCCGCATTCGTTTGTGCTTAACCTACGGGTTCAGCTGTGGTACCGCGCAGGGAATGCGGCGAATCACGCCCCCGGGCCTGTCCATGTGAAACATGTACGTGCATTGCAGCGCCGCGTTGCCCTGCGTCGCACCCTGGTAGACGTACACCGTCTTGGTTTCCGGCTGGTAGACCAGCAATGCGCTCGACTGGCTCAACCCGGCGAGTTGAAACTGCACGCCGAGTCCGCCCGAGTCATAGCTCGACGCCTTCACAGTTCGGCCTGCCCCAAGCCAGAACCCCAATGCCAATACGCCAACAACCGCCAGTCCATTCCTCGTCCACTGCCACGCTTTCTGCATCTTGCCCTCCCGCAAGCGATGACTTTCCACTAAAGACGCACGTGCGTCATCCGTTGCTCGCAGATTAATGTGAATTCACTTCGGCAATGCAGCATTAAATCTCTCTCGCGCGCTCGATGGCGCGGAGGACGGCCTGGGCCTTGTTGATCGACTCCTCGTATTCAAGCTCGGGCACGGAGTCAGCAACGATGCCCGCACCCGCCTGCACCGAGCCCTTGCCGCCGACGGAGAGCATCGAGCGAATCGCAATGCAGGAGTCGAGATTTCCCGAGAAGTCGGCGTAGAGCACCGCTCCACCATAGGTGCCGCGCCGTGCAGGCTCCAACTCCTCGATAATCTCCATGGCTCGCACCTTGGGCGCTCCTGAGAGCGTCCCGGCAGGGAAGCACGCGCGAAGCGCATCGACCGCGGTGAGTTCGGGCCGCAGTTTCCCTTCGATCGAGCCTCACTATGTGCATTACGTGGCTGTAGCGCTCAACAAACATCAGCCTGTCGACCTTCACGCTGCCGTAGCGGCTCACGCGGCCGACGTCGTTGCGGCCCAGGTCAACCAGCATGACGTGTTCGGCGCGCTCTTTTTCATCGCTCATCATTTCCTCGGCGAGCGCGTGGTCTTCGGCTTCGCTTGCGCCGCGGCGGCGCGTGCCGGCGATGGGCCGGTACTCGACCTTGCCCTGGTGCACGCGGACCAGAAGCTCAGGTGACGAACCGGCAAGTTCGAGGGTCTCCGCCCCTTTTGATTTCTTGGAGGAGTGAGTTGGCGTGCCAGCGTGTCTCGCACCCGGCGGCCCATCTGGCGCGAAGCGCAGGAAGAACATATACGGGCTCGGGTTCACGGTGCGCAGCGCGCGATAAATCTGAAAGCTGTCCACGCCCGGCTCGACGTCGAAGCGCTGCGAAATCACAACCTGAAATGCATCCCCTGCGCGGATGTAGTCCTTGGTGCGTGCCACTGCGGCCGTGAATTCCTTTTTCGCCGTGCGGTACTTCACCTTGAGTTTGCCGTGCGATTGTGGCTTCCGGCGCTCCAGGGGTGGCAGCGGTTGCGCCAGCCGTTTCTCCAGCTTGTCGAGGCGCTTGACGGCGCGATCGTAGACGGCCGCGGCATTGCCGTTTCTCACGTCTGCTGTCACCACCAGCCAGATCTCCTTGCGCACATGATCAAAAGCCAGCACCTCATCAAAAAACAGCAGGCATGCGTCTGGGATTCCGAGCTCGTCTTTCGCCAGCGCGGGCAGACGTTCGATCTGGCGAACCGCGTCATAGGCAAAAAAGCCCACGGCGCCGGCAGTAAACGGTGGCAGCCCCGGCAACCGGGCCGGTTTGTGGCCACCCAGCGCGTCGCGCAACACAGCGAAGACGTCGCCTTCAACGTGCGCCGTTTTCGGGCGCGAGGAACCCAAACCTTCGGTGATGGCGATCTGGCGGCCACGCGCCACGATGCGCTTGAAAGGCGTGAGGCCAATGAACGTGTACCGGCCCACCTGCTCACCGCCTTCAACCGATTCCAGCAGAAAGCACTCGCGCTCAGGCCACGCCGCGCGCAGAAAGGCAGAGACGGGCGTCTCCAGGTCGGCCATCAGCGTCCGGCATACGGGCACGAGCGTGTGCGTCCGGGCCAGGGCCAGAAACTCTTTGCGGCTGGGAAGCGCTGAGCGGGAAGCGGAACTCACAGCCTAAGTGTAACTGCTCCAGTAGAGCGGCTAGACCTGGTTGCATAAATGGCTTTGTAAAAGGGCACGACTTTAGTCGTGCCGCAAAAGGCGCATGAAATGCGGGGCTTTAGCCCCTGAGGGACGTTTTACAGCCGGCTTCGGGGGGCTTATGCAACCATCTCCGCGGTCTTCCGCATGAGGGCTCGAGCGGTAGCCATCGGGCCGGTTTGGGAATGTGTTGAGGCGCCGGGTTCATCCCGCTTGACGTCGAAGGCCTCTGAGCCTAGACTCACTGAGGTTTGGGCCTGCGGGCTGTGAGGGGCGAACCCAGCGCGCCAGAGCAGGATTTTTCTGAAAACAGAAGGCGAGTACGATTCCCATTCACCGGGATTTCAACGAGAGATGGAGTTCGATATGTCCACTGGTGCGACCAACGTGACGTTAGACCAGGAAATCAACCCCTGGGAGGCGCAAAGCGCGCGCTTCGATTTTGCCGCGCGGAAATTGAATCTTGATGAAGGGTTGTGGAAGGTACTGCGCTCGCCGTCGCGGGAGGTGATTGTTCATTTTCCTGTCGCACTCGATAACGGCATGATCGATATGTTCACTGGCTTCCGTGTGCAGCACTCGATGGCGCGCGGCCCGTGCAAGGGCGGTATCCGCTACGCCCCTGACGTGACGCTGGACGAGGTGCGCGCTCTGGCCAGTTGGATGACCTGGAAGTGCGCGGTAGTGAATATTCCGTTTGGCGGGGCAAAGGGCGGCGTCATCTGCGACCCGCGCAGCATGAGCCGCAACGAGCTAGAACGCATGACGCGTCGCTACACTTCGGAGATCATCGAGTTTATCGGACCGGAGAAGGATGTTCCCGCACCCGATGTGAACACCAACGAGCAGACCATGGCATGGATCATGGACACCTATTCCATGCATATGCGCCAGACGGTCACCAGCGTGGTGACCGGCAAGCCGTTGAATATTGGCGGATCGCATGGCCGGATTGAAGCCACTGGACGCGGCGTGATGGTGGTGTGCGGCGAGAGCCTGCGTTACCTCAACATGCCGGTTGAAGGCTGCCGGGTCATCATTCAGGGATTCGGCAATGTGGGATCCAATGCCGCGCGGCTGATGCAGGAACAAGGCTACAAGATCATCGGCATCGCCGAGCGCGACGGCGGTCTCTTTAACTCCGGCGGCATCGACATTCACCAACTGCTCGAGTACAAGTACCGCAACAACACGATCCTTGGCTTCCGCGGCGCGGAGGCGATGCCCAGCGAAGAATTGCTTATTGCCGATTGCGACATTCTCATCCCCGCGGCGACCGAGAATGTGATCACCAGCCGCAATGCCGACAAGGTCCGTGCCCGCATCGTGGTAGAGGGTGCAAATGGTCCCACCACCGCAGTTGCCGACGAAATCCTGGCCGAAAAGCGCATTTTCATCGTGCCCGACATCCTGGCCAACGCCGGCGGCGTCACCGCCAGCTACTTTGAATGGGTTCAGGATCGCCAGGGATATTTCTGGAAAGAATCAGTCGTGAATGAGCAGCTCGAGAGCATACTGCGCGACAGCTTCGACGACGTCGTGCGTTACGCCGAAGCCCACGACGTGAACAATCGCATCGCTGCCTATATGCTGGCGATTGACCGCGTGGCTTACACCATCAAGCAGCGCGGCATCTACGCGTAGAGCGTACGGCGTTCCAGGAAAGATGTGCGGCGGGAGGAAGATCGGATTCCTCGCGCCGTTCTTTTTCCGCGGATTTGTTTCGTCCTGCCTTGTCCAGTTCACTATTGATGGCCTGCGACACGGACCGGCTCCGCGTCACGCGGCAGGCTGCGTAGAAAAGCAATGATCTGCCATCGTTCCGGCTTAGGCAGCGTACTCCACGAGGGCATGCCTTTCGCAAGGCTGCCGTTGCGCAGCAGCCACGCCAATTCACCGTCCGTCGCTTGGGCAACGCGTTCGCTGCGCAGATCAGGATGACTGTGCCTCCCGTGCGCATCGCTGCCGTGACACTGGGCGCAGTGTTCGGCAAATAGAAACTTGCCCGCGGCGATAGCTTGCGGCTGATTATTGTAGGGATCGACGCGGTGCCGCTCTATTGCGGGGACCCTATGCAGCCATGAGCCATCGGCGGCCAGGAGCGCAGCCGCAGAGACGAAGAACAGGATGAGCGCGAGACACAGATGCGTCAGCTTTTTCATTGTGCCTCCTTGCTGCGGAATAGGTCGCGGAATTGCTGGACCTCATAAGAAGCCGTGACGCGCCATAGAACGCCTGCGCTGTTGCTGCTCAGCCCGAATTGCGGTGAGAATCCGAGCGTTGGCCCGTGGGGCAGGTTGAAGACCAACGTTGGTCCGGCATAGTGCGATGTATCGTGCAGTCCGAAGTCGTGCACCGTCGCCAGCCCGCCATATAGTTCGGCGCCGGCACTAAAGTTTTGCCTGCAAAAAGTGCGCTCGCGGCTTCTCCCGGTGAACGCCAGCGGCCGGCTTGCGCCGAGCGCATAGCCGAACTCCCACGCGCCGCCCATCATGTTCTTTTCCATGATCCAGTTTTCGGAGATATCCCAGCCTTTCGGCTCACTCGAGAGAATCAGTTTTCCCTCCATCGTGCGCGAAATGTCGCCGCGGCTCTCGGCGTTCCGGCCTTGAAAATCAGTAATGCTGTCGTGCCCGGTCACTTCGAGAACACTCTTGTCGGCTCCATTCACGTCTTCGTACTCGAGATAAAGCACCGGGTTAATCCAATGTTCGGTAGGCAGCACGCGAAAGCGGTTCTCCCACCGGAAGCCGGTGAAGATGGTCGAGTCTTTCGCAGTGGCCTGGCCTTGCAGGTAAAGCTCGGTCGTCCACCACGCCTTGGCGCCCTACTCCAGCTCCAGGGTTGAGCTGTAGAACGCGTTTGAATCTTTCGGAGCTCCGGTCAGGCCTTTCTGCGCGATTTCAAGATTGCCCGGTTCTTCCAGCACCTGCGAGTAAGTCACGAAATAGGGTGGTTCCTGCGCGCGGGCGGCGGTGCCTGCGGCAGTGGAAAGAAGAAGGGCGAAAAACAGAGGCAGCGCCGAACTGAGAAGGGCAGTCCTGTGCCAGGTATGATTGCGAGAATCAAAAATGCGACGAATGCAGGGAGTGCCAGGTTCCCGGCGCCGCAATAGGAAAAACAGGTGCGGTGAGAAAGCCATCAATCTCCTCTCAGGAATGGAATGGTGGCCGACGTTTCCGCTATGCTAGGAAAGCCGTCAGCTCACGAGTTGCCGGTTGTGCGGCCCTGGTGATGCTTCGCCAAAAGACCTTCACCAGGGCCGCCGCTTGTTTATTGATCTGCCCGGCCGCTGCAAAGGCGGCGAGGGGCAGTTCAAGGGAACAGATTCCGAGTCCCAATTCTGGCCCAAAATACAAAAGTACTAATTACGACCAATTTGGTCCTATATCACCCTAGCATAGCACCCAAGCCTCTGCAATCATGTTGGTTCCACGTTGTGGACCGGCTTGTCTCGCGCGTCCTCCCGGCCCAAAGCCGAAAATCCGTGGGAGTGCAATAATGGAGCCACCGCCACCAGAGACCAAGAGTGTGGCTCGAGCTGTATGAACCTGCCGAACTCCATCACGATGACGCGGATCATCATGATCCCGCTCTTTCTGTGGATTCTCTCATCTCACTTTCCCGTGCGGGGGCTGAGCGGCGAGCAGGAGATTCTGGCTTCGATCCTCTTCGTGCTGGCCTCGATCACCGACGGCCTTGATGGATACCTGGCGCGCAAGCGCGGGCAGATCACGACCATTGGAATGTTGCTCGATCCGCTGGCCGACAAGATCATGGTCGCGGCCGCATTCATCGCCCTCGTTGCCTACAACCCCGAAGTCGTGAAGGTGTGGATCGTGGTCGTGATCATCGGCCGCGAATTTCTCATCTCCGGGCTGCGCTCGATCGCGTCATCGGAAGGGTTCACCATTACCGCAAGCGAGCTTGGCAAGCTGAAGACCGTGGTGCAGATCGTTTCGGTTGCCTCCGCCATCCTTGCACACCGCTGGGATCAGTGGGTGATCGGCGTCGTGGTGATTCCGGTCAAGTGGTACGCGATCGCCGCAATTTACTTTACCGTGGTGGTCTCCACGATTTCCGCGATCGATTATTTCATCGGTTTCTGGAAGCAGATCGATCACGCTTCAAAGGATCGCCGCAAGGCCGCAGTGCTTTCGCGCGGCAAGAGCGTCCGAATCTCGTAAAAGCAGGGAATAGCCAGTAGGGAATAGGGAATAGAAAGATCCTCTGACGGGGAATCACATCTCAAATTTCAGATCTTATTTGGACATTGGGGCAGCGACTAAGTGTCTCGCGTAGCCGAAATCTAATTCCTACTGGCTACTCCCTACCGGCTATTCCTTATTGACTACTCCCTGTCCTTTTTACTGCCCAATTTCATAACGCACCACGGCCAGAGCCGTCTGATACGAATAGCGCGCATTCGTGTGGGCAATCTCCGCCTCAGTCTGGTTGAGCTGCGCCTGCGTGATGTCGACAATGCCGCTTAGTCCGATCTTGTATCGCGCCGAAGCCAAATCGAGGGCGAAGTTCGCCTGGTCGAGTAACTGCTGCGTTACCGCGATCCGCTGATAAGCCGTTTCTGCGTTCAGCACGGCCGTGCGCACGTCGCGTGCGATCACGTCGCGCAGGTTGCGCACGTCCTCCTGCGCTGCCTGTGCGCGCAGCTTGGCTTCTTTCTCCTCCGCGTTGTAGAGGAAGCCGTTGAACACGGGAATGCTGATGTTGGCGCCTGCGGTGCCATACCACGAAGAAAGGATCTGGTCGGCGCGCACTGGCGTTCCTCCCACCGCGCCCATTGCCGATAGCGTCGGCATCCAGAGATCGCGTTCTGCTGTGCTGTACTGGCGGGCCGCGATGTATTTGTCGTTGAGCGAAGCCAGATCGGGACGCGCGGTGAACGCAGCTTTCACCATCGCTTCCGGGTCGTCGGGCGCGGGCGGCGGTGCTCCGCCGGTTTCATCCACCAGCGTGTACTGCTCGTCCTGGTCGGAGCCGAGCACGTTGTTGAGCGCGGCCATCGCCGATTGCTCGTTGTTCTGCGCGTCAAGCAACAGCAGCTTGGCCTGAGAGATTTGCACGTTGGCAAAGCTCAGGTCGAGATCAGAGCGGATCTTCGCCCTAGTGAGCGCGCCGACCTGGTCCACCGTCGCCTGGCGCTGCGCTACTGTCTGTTGCGCCACCTTGAGCACCGCCTGTGCGGTGAGCGCCTGATAAAAGGCCTGGTCGACCGTCAGCGTGATGTCGAGTTCCGTAGCGTGCTCGCTTTCCAGTTGCGCCCTTGCATTCGATTGCGCGCTGAGAACCAGGTGATGCGTGCGCCCGAAGTCCGTGATCAGCTGGCTTACCACAAGGCCGCCGGCGGCACGATTGTAAATTGACGGGTTAGACAAAGCACCGGCGGTAATGCGGCTGCCATCGTGTGCATCGACAGCGGTCAGAGCGCCTTCGGCCGTAGGCATTTCCATTGAGCGCACTTGCCGCGTGACCTGTCCCTGCACCAGCGCCAGCAGCCGCGCAATGCTGATGTTGGGATTGTGCTGAATAGCCATTTGCTCGGCCTGCGCAATGGTCAGCTGCGGCCCAGACGGCGCTGTTGCGGCCGAGGCAGCGGGTGTTTGTGGAGTTGCGGTCTGCGGCTGGCCCTGCATTGCGGGAGCTTGCCCCAGGACGGCAATCAGTTGCCCAGATGGCGCGTCGGGCAGTGTCTTTTGGGGCGCCTGCGCACCGGCCGCCGGCGCAAGAAGAACGGCAGCGAAAACGGCGGCGCCGGCGACTGTGAGATGTGCAATCAATGGCTGCTTACTCATGGTCAGTTCCCTCCGCCGCTGCGGGCTTCGGCTCGCTCCGGCCATGGATAAGGAGATATACGGCTGGAACCAGAAAGACCGTGACCACCACCGACAGCGCCAGCCCGCCGATGATGGCGCGCGCCAGCGGCGCATACTGTTCGCTGCCCGCTTCTAGGCCCAACGCCAGCGGAATCATACCGAGCAGCGTGGCTATCGACGTCATCAGGATGGGCCGCAGTCGAACTCGGCACGCCGTAACCGTGGCTTCCAGCAGCGTCTCGCCCTCTTTGTGCAGGATGCCGGCAAACTCGACGATCAGGATGCTGTTCGAAACCACGATACCGGCCATCATGATCACGCCCATCAGCGACATGATGTTGAGTGTGCTTCCGGTCATCACCAGGATGAGCACCACGCCAACCAGTCCGGGTGGAATGGCCATAAGAATGATGAAGGGATCGAGGAATGAGGCGAACTGTGCCATCAGGATGAGATAGACCAGCGCGATGGCGATAATAAGCCCGATGCCGAAATCGTGAAATGCCTCGTTCATGTTGACCACCGCACCGTGCACAGTAAGCACAGTGTTGCGGTCATGCGGCGTTGAGGTGACCAGGCGATTGATGCGTGCGCCGACAGACTGCAGCGCCTCGGTGCGCGTGGAAACGTAGACGTCGATCACGGGCCGGATCTGGTAATGGTCGACCTCGGTCGGCGTGTTGATCTGCTGAATATCCGCCACCTCACCGAGCGGCACGTAGCCCGACCGGTGGTCGCCGGTGAACATGGCCGGCGAAACCGGATCGGCCTCCCGACCCTCCTCGCTCGGACTGTAGCCTGCAGGCCGCTCGCCGCGCAGGGGAATGTTGCGGAAATCCTGCATTGACATGTTGTCGATCCAGCGGTCTGCATACTGCACCGTCACCATGTAGTTGTTGCCGGTTTTGGGATCGATCCAATAACTGGGCGCAACCTGCCCGTCCGACGTCATCGCCGTAATCACATCGTCAACGACATCCTTTGCAGAGAGTCCGATCAGGCTTGCGCGCTCGCGGTCGATGTTCAGCTTGAGGCCCGGGTAGTTGATGTTCTGCGGGATGTAGACGCTCGCCACGTTGGGCATGGTGCGAATTTTGGCAGCGAGCTGCTGTGCCAGGGCATAAGCGCCATCGATGTCCTGGGAGCCGACCTGGATATCGATGGGCGCAGGCAAGCCCTGGTTAATCACTCCGTCGATCAGACCGCCGGCCTGAAAGTAAGTGGTGAGCTCGGGCATTTCGCGCGAAAGCTTGGCCTGCACGCGGCGCATATACTCATAGCTGCCGATACTGTGGTCCTCTTTCAGGCTCGTCTGCACGAACGCTGTGTCCATCGAAGCATTTGTCGTATAAATCGCCGAGAGATCGGGATACACGCCGATGTTGGACACGATCATGTCCAGGTCCTTCGGCTTCACCACGCTGCGGATCACCTGCTCAACTCTTGCGATGTAATCATTACTGACTTCAATGCGTGAGCCGCTGGGCATGTGCACGTCGATGATGAACTGCCCCGGATCCGTGCGCGGAAAATAGGCGCGGCCCAGAAATGGAAAGGTAATTACCGTCAGGATCGCCATGCCGGCGAAGATGACAGCCGTCGTCAGGCCCGGCTTGCGCAGCACTCTGTAGGCGAGCTTTTCGTAGCGCTCGACAAGCTGGTAGAAGCGGCGATTGAAGCCGATCAGGAATCGCTTGAAGAACATCGGCTTGCGTCCCTCGACAGCGTCGTGTTCGCCTTCGTGCTCCTTGCCCATCAGGTCGAGGCTGATGAACTTTGCGCAAAAGAGCGGCACCACTGTCATGGCGAAAAAATACGAAGCGAAAATCGACAGCGCCACGCCCAGAGCAAGCGGCGTAAAGAGGTATTTGCTCACGCCATTGAACGACGTGACAGGGAAGAACACGATCGCCGTGGTGAACGTCGCTGCCAGCACCGCCATCGACACCTCGGTTCCCCCTTCGTCTGAGGCAACCTGCGGAGCTTTGCCCATCTCCATGTGGCGGAAGATGTTCTCGAGCACGATGACGCCATTGTCGATCAGGCGCGAAAACACCAGCGCCAGCCCGCCCAGGAGCATAGTGTTGATTGATCCGCCCATCCAGTTGACGATTAGCAGACACACCAACATAGAGAGCGGAACCGCGAGCAGGACCGCGATCGTGGCGCGCGGGCTGCCCAGAAACACCAGGATCATCACTCCTGTCATCAAGAGTCCGATTGCCGCTTCTCGCGAGACGTTGGCGATGGCCAATTTCACGAAGACCGACTGGTCGAAGACGACTGCGGTCTTGAGCTGCGCCGGGATATCGACCAGGTGCTTGATGGCCGCCTTGATGCCGTTCACGATGGTGATGGTGTTGCTGCCGCCGCCCTGCTTGAAGATGGGCACGTAAACAGATTTCTGGCCGTCGATGCGGACGATGTTGTATTGCAGCGCTCCCGCGTCGACCGCCTTACCCACATCAGCCACCAGCACGGACGAGTTGCCGACCGACTTGAGCGGCATTTCATTCATGGCATTTGCGTCAGGGAACTGGCTGTTGGCGTAAATGTTGAAGTCTTTGCTGCCGATGCGCACATCGCCGGCCGGAAGGATGAGGTTCGAGTTGTTGACCGCCGTCACAACGTCGTTGAGGCTCAGGTTGCGCGCTTCCAGCTTGAGGGGGTCGACGTAGATCTGGATCTGGCGGTAGGTTCCTCCGTAGGGTTGGGGCACCGAGGCGCCTTGCACGTTCGAAATCTGGTTGCGCACCTGGTACTGCGCCAGGTCTTTCAATCGCGTTTCGTTCAGCCCTTCGCCCTTCAACGTCACCAGGCATACAGGTTGTGTTGAAGCGGTCATGCCCAGCACAACCGGAGGCAGCGTTCCCGGAGGCAGGCGGCGCAGGTCGGCCATGGCCAGGTTGGCCACGTTGCTCAGCGCTGCGTCTGCGTTGGTGCCGGGCTTGAAGTAGATCTTGATGATGCTTACACCCGTTAACGAGCGCGACTCGCTGTGGTCAACATTCGCGGCCAGGGTAAAGAATCGCTCGAATGTGTCCGTGATGTCGGCTTCGATCTGTTCGGGCGGCATGCCGTTGTAAAACGTCGCAACTACCACCACCGGCATGTCGATCGCAGGGAAAAGATCGACAGGCATGGTGATCACGGTCACCGTACCGATGAGCGCGATGACCAGGCAGATCATGAGGATGAAGAAGGGATACCGGAGAGCAAACTTGGGCATTATTGATTCCCTCCGTTGGCGTCGGCCTTCAGGTCGATTGTGCCGCCCGTCTCATGCACGGTCTCGGAGGCAGGCTCGGTGGTCACCAGCGGGCTCACTTCTTCGTTCTCCTGATATTTTTCCTGCCCGCCGAGAATGACGCGGTCGCCAAGGTTCAGCCCCTGGTCGATCTCGGCCAGGTTCGATCCCTCAAGCCCGACCTGGACGCGGCGAATGTGGACGTGATTGTTTGCGCCGAGCAAGTAAACCGTCCTCTGCTGTTGCGCATTGATCACCAGCGCATCCACCGGGATCGTCACCACGTTGTGGCCGCTCGCCAGTTGCAGGGCGGTATTCGCATACATGCCGGGAGCAATGGAGAGATTCTTGTTGTCTACATCCACTTCCGTTTCCATGGTGCGCGTCTCGAAGTTCACGCTTCGCGTAAAACGCACGATCTTGCCGGTGAAGGTCCGATTGATGGCATCCACCCGAACCTGCAATTGGTCGCCCTCGTGAACGTAGCGGATATCATCTTCCGGCACTGGGATGCGAAGGCGCAGCAGACTGCTCTGCGAGATGCGGACGATCGGGAGCGTCTGGTCGTTGGAGTTGGTGCCGCCTTGAATCAATGCGCCCGTATCTGCATAACGCCAGATCACGACGCCGGCGATGGGCGCGGTGACCGTGGTGTAGTCCTTGAGCGCCTGCACCCGCTCATTTTCGGCTCGCGCAGCCTCGGCGTGTTGCTGTGCAGCGGCCAGCGCAGACTTGGCCGCGTCCACCTGCGCCTGCGAATTCAGATCCTTGGCATTCGCATCGTCCAGCTCCTGTTGCGCAATCAGGCCGGGCCGGGTTGCTGCAGCCTGCTGCAAACGCTCCGACTCCGCATGCAAGGCGTAGTTCAAGGCCTCGGCGCTTTTCACTTCATGCTGCGCACGTGTGATCTCCTCCTGGCTTTGCTTGAGCTGAAACACTGTCTGCTGCAACTGTGCCTGCAGCTCCGGGACCTCGAGGATTGCAATCGTTTCACCCTGTCGCACAATATCGCCGATATCGACATTGATTTTCTTCATGTACCCACTCACTTTGGGGTGAACATCGACCACCTGATAGGGCTGAAACTGGCCAGCCAGCGTGAGAATCTGGGAGATATCGCCACGTTGCGCGACGGCGACACGCGCCGACGGTACCGTGGCGGCTTTAGCTTCTGAAGTGGAGCTGCCGTCATGGCAGGAGGCGATCCCCAGCGCCGCGATGAATGCCACGCCGGCAGCCGAGGCGGAAAACAATCGCTTATTCATGTCGAACTTGCTCCTGGTCCAGGATGCCGCTTTCCTGCGCGGTGCCTGGAATGAAAAGAAAATGAATTCGATGAAACCCGGGGGATAACCAATTGGATGCCACCCTGAAAAGGCTGGTTGACCGTGCGGTTATCTCCGGAACCTACACCTACGTGGAAGCCTGGCCAGAGAACCTTCCACGCCCACATCACACGCCAGACCGTCAGAAACGAGTATTTGTTTGCGCTTCGTGCAAAAAGATCGGTTGTCAGAAACAACGCGCGCTCGAAGCAACAGCAAACCCGAAGCCGTCACCGCGCGAAAACTACTTGCAATGTTTTCAGGCAGGACGGAAACGCAATGAAGACAGAAAGGCGTATTCGCTAGGAAGCCGGAGGTGGGCGGAAGAAAATCGGAGGCGAAATGCAGGTGGCAAAGAAGAATAGATGGTTTCGCTGGATCTCCCCGAGCGAGGAGATCTTGATCCGCAGCAGCGATGCCACTGTACTCACGGGAAAAGTAGGAAATTCGACTCTGGGATGTGCAGGATCGGGCGTCGGGACGCCGTGATCGACCAACTCCGGCGAGCCCACGGGCAATGCCTTTGCGGCGCTGATTTCGCTTCCTGGACCAGCCGGGGGCCCATACCACGCCGTCTTCGCCTCGAGTGCAAAGAGGATTGCCAGCAAGCAGAGGCCAATCGCGAGAGGTGTACGCCGCAGGAGTGGGGAATCGGCGAACCATCCTGACATACCTATAGTTTATCATGCCCCGCGCCGCCAGTGCCTAGCCGCGGTGATTGCGATCCGGTCAGTCCGCCGCCGCGACGGTACTCGAGATCGAAGCCGCAACCATATCGCGAATCGAATCAATCACCAGATCGGGCTCGTCGAGATGAATCCAGTGTTCGCTCTTCCTGGCGACAACCTGTCGGATGTTGTCGCCGATGCGCTCCAGTTGCTCCTGCGAGAGCGGCTCGGCATTACCCGGTGTCAGGACAGTGATGGGAGTATCGGCGATCGGCTCGGCCGCATCCATCTCTCTCACGGTCTCCGGAATCGACTGAATGTGGCAGCGTACGCCGGCAAAGAATCCCGGCCGCGACCAGTGCGCCGCGACAGCAGGCCAAACCTCACGCGGCATCTTTTGCACTTCGGTCTTGACTCGATCCAGAACATGGCGCGAATGGGCGCCGGCGGCGCCGGCAATTTGATGGGATAGTTTTGCCGCGCGGCAAAACAGCAATGAAACCAGCAGACGCGCCAGGCCACAATGTGTGACCGGCATCGCGAATCGAATGAGTTTGCGGCCGAGGTCGAGTTGTGATTGCTTGGAGGGGTCGAGCGGTGGCCATTCCTCGCACCGCATCGGATCAATGAGAACGATGCCGGCGACATCTTCCGGGAAGAGCAGGGCAAAGCGGCGCATCACAAGTCCGCCGAACGAATGTCCAACCAGGACGTACGGCGGGTTGACGTCGGCGAGTTGCAAAGCTTCGCGCAGCTCTGTCGCGATGTTGTATGGTGTGCGCGGAGTTCGGCTCGGTCCGCTCCATCCCAATCCGGCGCGATCGTACGAGACCGTGCTGTTGAACTGCGCGATGGAATCCTGAATATACCGCCAGTTCAGGTGAGTCGCGCCGATTCCTGCTTCAAACAGAACGACCGGTTCTCCCTTGCCACGCTCGAAGAAGTAGAGGTTGTGCCGACCAATACGAATCCAGCGTCCTTCAGTGTACCGGCGCCGGTCGCGACGGCTGCCGATCCATTGATACACGAAGCCGGCGGCAACGAGAACCACCAAGGACGAGACAAGATAAAGGGCGATAGCCATGGTTCTCCTAGAATCGCGCGAGCTGAGCCGGGCTGAAATCGTTGTTTGTGAGATGTGCCTTCACAGTGCCGCGATCAACGATGAGAAGCGTAGATCCGGATTTCCCGCGAATCTTCCCCTCGATTTGGTGCGCCGACCACACTCCTTCATCATGGCGGATGCCGTAGTACGTGAATTCCTTCACCGCCCCGGTTTCCTTCACTGTTTTCTCCACGTAAACCGGAAATGCGATGGTGGGATCGAACCAGGTCTTCACTTCACTGTAATCGGTTTTGTCCGCGGAGCCGGGCGTACTCTTTACGACCTCGCAATCGCGCGCGCCGAACTTTAGCTTGCCACCTGCGGTTTGCCCTGGCCAGAAGTATTGCTGCTCGAGAAAGTCCTCGTAGTTGAAGCCGGGTCCGAGCGCATTCGTGTTCCACTTATCAAAGGGTACGATGTGCGGCGCCGCATCGCCCGGTTCGGCAAGGCGAATCGTGTCGTCGCCGCCGGGGCGCATCTCAAGTAGAATATGCTCGCGCAGATCGCGCTGCGTATTCGGCGGCTGGCCCAGATCGACTCGGATGCGCAGGATGCCCGGGAACCAGTGCGCCTTGATGATCATGGGATAACTGATTCGCGCTCCGCTCTCCTGCACCGCGACCAGGTGCCCTGTGGCGCGCAGGTCAGCGGTTTCAATTCGCTGGCGCGCAGCGGCGATCAGATCGTGGACTGAAGCGGTCTGCGCCCAGAGCGCCGGAACGAGTGCTGCCAGCCATGCCGCCCGCAGCGCCTTCATGCCTCAATCCTTCCATCGCGGATGCGGATGTGGCGCGGGGCCGAGCAGGCGATCCCCTGTTCGTGGGTCACAATCACCAGCGTCATGCCTCGCTGCAGCCTTACGTTGCACAGCAATTCCATGATGTGCGCCGAATTCACGCTGTCGAGATTGCCCGTGGGTTCGTCGGCCAGCAGGATGGTGGGATCGTTGGCCAGCGCGCGAGCAATTGCCACGCGTTGCCGTTCTCCGGCGGAGAGTTCGTTGGGATAATGGCGCATGCGGTCCTTCAGGCCCATCTCCTCAAGCAACGCGGCAGCGCGCTCGGCACGGTGATTGGCGCGGCTGTTCATGGCCAGCATCGCCACCTGGACATTCTCCACTGCGCGCAACGTGGGCAGCAGGTGAAACGCCTGAAAGATGAAGCCGACCTGGCGCGAGCGATAGCCATCGAGATCGACAGCCGTTCCCAACGGTGAGCCTCGAAACAGAACTTCACCGCTGGTGGGAGTATCGAGCCCGCCCAGCAGATGAAGGAGCGTGGACTTTCCGCTGCCGCTTGGTCCGCTGATCGCGACATATTCCCCGGCATCGATCGTCACGTCCACGCCGCGCAGGGCTTGCACGCGCTCATTGTCGTAGGTCTTCACCAGGCCGCGCACATCCAGAAGAGGGTTACTCATAACGCAACGCCTCCACCGGCGAAAGCCGCGCGCCGCGCCATGCCGGGTAAGCTCCAGCCAGCAGCCCTGAAGCGACGGCGATGATCATGGATTCCACCAGGTGCAGCGGCGAGACAGAAGGTGACACGACACTCGCGGTCTGGGGCAGATTCGACAGCAATCGCAGCATGCCCAATCCCGTGACAATGCCAAGAAGCCCCCCGGCGATTCCCAGCGCTGTTGCTTCAGTCAGAATAAGCAAAATAACGTGCCGTCCCTTCCAGCCCAGCGCGCGCAGAATTCCAATCTACCACGTGCGCTCGAAGACTGACATCGCCATAGTATTGGCGATACCGAGGATGCCGATCAGAAGCGCGATTGACGATGTGCCCCACGCCACGGAATGCGCCAGCTCCACAAGCTGATTGTTCGCTGCGCGGTCGGCAGCGGGATCGGCGTGGATGCCCGGCACTGCCGCTTCGATTTCGGTTTGGGCGCGCTTCACGTAGTGGTCGTACGATTCGCCGGCAGGCGCGGGCTTCAGACGCACATGGAAGGCCGTCACCTTTCCTTGCATGCTTGAGATCTGCTGCATCTGGTCAAGCGCCATGATCACCGCGCCTTCTTCCAACGCAGTGCCCCCGTGAAAAACGCCGACCACCGTGAAATCCTTGCCCTGGATGGGAAGAATGTCGCCGGATTTCTTCTTTAGATCATCAGCGAGATAACGGCCCAGCATCACCTCGGGCTGGCCGTCGTGGAACCTCCGCCCTGAGAGCATCGTGAGCGAATCGAGTTCGTAGGAGTCGGCGCGCCATCCGTACACGAGAGCGTTGACATCCGGGGTGAGATCGATGAGGTTAAAGATCATCGGCATCGCGCGCGCGACTACCGGGACGGCACGAATCTTGGGACCCAGCGACTCATCGAGCGAAGTGTTGATGAAGTTTTTTCTACGACAGCGATGTCGGTGCCGGCGACCGTGTAGAGGCGCATCCATTCATGCTCAAAGGCGCGCGAAAACCCCACCAGCGCGACAAATGCGCCGATGCCCATCGTGATTCCGAAGAGGGTCAGCAGCGTTCTAAGGCGACGGCGCCAGAGATTTTTCCAGGCGAATCCCGTAAAGGAAAGTTGGGAGGCCATGATCTAAAAAAAGGTCCTCGTTGGCTATTTTTCAGGGAGGGGCCTTGTGCGCAAGTGTACCGGGTGGCGCGTATTCTGTCCATTCGGGACTTTAGTGCGGAATCGAATGAGGCACTGCGGCATGCTTGCGCCCGGTCTGCGCCTGCTGAAGTCGTTGCTCGCTCGATTGCCCGCCTTCAACGCGGGAACTTGCCTCGCGTTTCCATCGGTTTTCATCCTGCGCAGCACCGGCACAACCAGGGGCGATACGCCTTCACTCCGCGGAAGGGAACTGTCTCAGGCATGGAGTGCATCCAGCGCCGGCATCCGGGCCTCGCCGAGAAGATCGCGCCCCGCCGTCGCAATGCGCAAAACTTCCCTGGTCACGGCTCCGCGCAAAGACTTCTGCGCAGACACGCCGCAACCCGGCGGCCACGAACGCGCCTTGAATGCCGCTACTCTGTTTCCGATACCGCCGTCGCTCAGCAGCCTTCAGGCTTCAGGCGACCGCGACCCACCCCTGGTGCCTTTCCGCGCGGTGTAGCACGACCGGCAAAATACCGGCCGGTCCCCTCGCGGCTCGAACGGAACGGTGGTTGGCTGGCCACAACCCGAACAAATCACAGGTGTTCCCTGTGAAGGAGCCGAACGGTAGCCGGAATCTCCCTGTGCGTTTTTCTTTGCTTGGCGGCAAGGTCTGCATCGCTTCGGGATCGAGTAACCGCGTTCTTGAAAAAACGCTTGATCGGCAGCACTGAAGATAAATTCCTGCCCACAGTCGCTGCAAGTAATTTGCATGTCTCCGGCCATAGGTCTCCTTGTTGAGGAATTGTACAGCCCATTTGCCCTTTTCCGGCAAGGATTCTTTTAAGAAAGAAAAGCTTACCGTGAAATCTTGATGTCCTTTCCCGGCTTCCGGCCCGGCTGCCGCTGTATAGTTCACTGCAACGGGGCGAAACGCCGGTTTGTCCACCTGTTCGGCATTTGCGAAAGCATGAACAAAGCACCCAATCCGGAATACGAGGCCGAATGCATTCGTCGCATTCTGGCGGGGGAAAAACAGTTGTTTCATGAGCTGATCCGCCCCTGTGAGCGAAGCATTTACTTCCTGCTCTTCTCGCTCCTGCGCAATGAAGCCGATGCCGAAGACGTCGCGCAGGAGACTGTGCTCAAGGTCTATCGCAACCTTCACTTGTTCCGCGGGGAGTCGCAGTTCCGTACCTGGGTGCTCTCCATCGCCAGAAATGAAGGCCTGGGCCGGCTGCGCAGGGCAGAGAACCGCCGCGAGGACTCGTTGGACGCTCTCATGGACGATCAGGCCGGAGACTTCACGCCGGCCATCCTGACAAGCTGGCGCGAGGTGCCGGCAGAGGCCCTGGAGCGCAAGGAACTGGGAATGGTGCTGCGCCAGGCCATCGACGGCCTGCCCGCGATTTACCGTAACGTCGTGCTTTTGAGGGACATCGAAGAGATGGATGCACGCGAAACCGCCGCCGTACTGGGAATTACCGAGGGAGCCGTGAAGGTTCGGCTGCACCGGGCACGCGCCCTGTTGCAACGCAGCCTGGCTCCGAAACTGAAAGGGTTTGTCCCCAAACGGGCGGGCAAGCTGTTTGGGTGGGCCAGATGAGGATCGACTGCAAGCACGTGTGGGAACACATCTCTGCCTACATCGATGGCGAGGTGGACGTGGTTCTGCGCGCCGAAATCGACAAGCATCTGGAGACCTGTGAAATCTGCTCAGCCGTGCTGGATTCGACGCGCAATGTGGTCGTTTTGGTAGCCGACGACCGCGTCTTCGAGCTGCCCGCCGGCTTCAGCCACCGGCTGCATGAAAGGCTGGAACGGGAATTGGAAGTTTCAGAGCCTTAAAAGCTTCCACTGGCTCTGCCCGCCTGCAACTATCGCGGGCTTGTTTGCGCAGCGCCGGGAGCGAACGGATTGCGATGCACGATGGGATGCGCCCAAACCTCCACGCCAACGAGGACGAGTGTAAGAATCGACAGCGCGAACTGGAGCCGTTCGGAGCGCCGCTGTTTCTTCGTGATTTCGCGCTGCCGCCATTGCGCTTCAGGGCGCGCCCGCAAATGCCGGATCCAAGCCAGCACAGTGAGATTCACCACCGAACCGATGACAGCCAGAGTAAGCATGGGAATACGGATGGCATCGCGGTGGAAGGAGAGTAACGGGATGGCGATGCCGCCGGCGAAAAGCGCGGCAAGTCCAATGCCGAGGCGAATGCCGTTGATGGTCAGCACCGCCGTGCAAAAGCTCTGCAACAGCGCCATTGCCACGCTCGCGCCCGACAAGACGCTTAATCCTTTTGTGTTTTCCAAACAGCCTCCGCGGCAGGAAAGTTCCAGGCAGGGGTTTCAACAGGGTAGCGCACCAGCCACATGGCCGCCAATGCGAGATTTCAGGATTTCCCGGACCCGGAACGCCCGCATCCCACAACAAAAATTCATTTGCCAGCATCGCAATTCTTTGTAACCATTTCGTGGGCCCTCCACTCCAAGGTTGCGTACCACCGATTCTGCGGGACGGACCCAAACCGATCCTGCCTTGCCATAACCCGCGGATCTCCTCCGCCCAACTCCCCATGTGAGGTCAACAAAACATGAAGAACCAAATGAATGCACTTCTCCTGTCAGCCGCATTGGCCGGGCTCACCGGCGGAACCACCGTTGCGGTTCATGCCCAGACCACGAACGGTGCCACCACCGTGAAGGCCATGAAAGCCGGTCTTCGGTACAACACCAACGCCGACACCCAGAAGCACTCCTGTAAAGGCAAAAACGACTGCAAAGGACAGGGCGGCTGCAAGAGCAGCGATAACGGATGCAAAGGCAAGAATAGCTGCAAGGGCAAGGGCGGCTGCGCCACTGACGGCTCCAAGATGCCTGACTAACAACGTCGTGTTCCGGGATCGGCGGCCGGGCGCGAACGAAACACCTCCCGGCCCGCTGATCCCAGAATATCGATTCCAATCGCGGACTACTGATCCCTGATCACTTCCAATGCGCAATCGCTTCAATGCGTTTCAAAACCACGGCGTCGGCATTGGCCTGCGCATTCCGCACTACGATCACATCTTTTCGCGCAAACCCGTCGTCGACTGGTTTGAGATCATCTCAGAGAATTTCATGATCGATGCCGGGCGCCCTCTGGCTACGCTCGACCGGATTCTCGAACAGTATCGCGTGGTCCAGCACGGCGTATCGATGTACTTCGGCTCGGTGACTGCGCCCGATCCCGAACACCTGAAGCGCCTGAAAGAGCTGACCCGCCGCACCAGGACTCCGTGGCTCAGCGACCATCTCTGCTGGGGATCGGTCGACGGCACCTACACGCACGACCTGCTGCCGCTGCCCTACACCTGGGAGGCTGTGGAGCGCACCGTCGAGCGGGTGCGCATGGTGCAGGACTACGTCGAAATTCCCGTTGCGGTCGAAAACGTCAGCTCCTACGCGGCGTTTACCGGATCGCAGATGACCGAATGGGAGTTCCTGAATGAGGTGGTCGAGCGCGCGGACTGCGGCATTCTGCTCGACGTGAACAACATCTATGTCTCCGCGATGAACCACGAGTTCAACCCGATGGACTATGTGAACGCCGTGCCTGCGCATCGCGTGGCGCAGATTCATATCGCCGGCCATTCCAAGTACGAGAAGTACATTCTTGACACGCACGACCATCCGGTCATCGATCCCGTGTGGCAGCTTTATGCGCGCGCCATCGAGCGCTGCGGACCTACACCGACGCTGCTCGAATGGGATGACCACATCCCCAGCTTCGACGAAGTGCACGCCGAGGCGAAGAAGGCCGAGCGCTATTTGCACCCGCAAGAGGCCGAAGTGGCGGAGGCCGCGCGATGAACCATCCTGCTGTCGAGCCTCCGAAGGATCTGGCCGCATTGCAGCGCGAGATGGCCGCGGCCGTCATGCAGCCGCTGACCGCCGATGAATCCATGCGCCGGACCACCCGGGACGGCCGCTCGATGTCGGCTGTCGCGGAGTCGTTTATCGCGCCCAACAGCCGCCTCACGCCGTTCGAACGTCTCGAAATCTACAACCGTCAGTACTGGTTCCGTGTGCTCGGCTCTCTTGCCGAGGATTTTCCTGGCCTGCGCGCCGTGATCGGCGGCCGGCGCTTTGAAGCACTCTCTACCGCCTACCTGACCGAACACCCCAGTCGCTCGTTCACACTGCGCAATCTCGGCTCAAAGTTGCCCGACTGGCTGGCCGCCTGCCCGGAACTGGCAGGGCGCCGCCACCGCCTTGCCGTTGACGTGGCTCGCATCGAATGGGCTTTCGTTGAGGCGTTTGATTCGGCCGAGCGCGACCCGCTCACGCTCGACCAGATCACTACGCTCGATGGCAATTCCCGGCTCGGCCTGCAACCGCATCTGCGTCTTGTCGCGCTTGAGTATCCGGCCGACGATCTCGTTCTCAGTCTGCACCAGCGGGAAAAGCGCCAGACCAGTGAAGCCGGAGTGGGCCGCGACGACGGCAACGATGCGCCCCTCAGCCTGCCGCCTTTGCGCCGGCGGCCCACTTGGCTTGCCACGCATCGCGTCGATTTCTCGGTTTACTATCGGCGCCTGGAAAGGGAAGAATTCCAGATGCTCGCCGCGATTCGCGAAGGGGCCCAGCTTGCCGCGGCCATTGAAGCTGGATTTGCAGGCTCGGGCATTGGCCAGTCCCGCCGCGCCGCGCACGTTCGCGAGTGGTTCACCAACTGGGCCGAGCTGGGTTGGATTTGCGCTCCCGATCTTGAATCTCTGCTTTAAGAAACCGGACAGAAGCCTATGCAAACGCTGGTGAGATTTGTGCGCAATTGCTATGCGGGTGCCGCTGCATTTCTGAATCGTCTGCAAAGCCCGCTGCTGCTCGCCATCCGCCTCTACTGGGGATGGCAATTCGCGCAGGATGGCTGGGGCAAACTCACGCATCTGGCCCGCGTGACAAATTTCTTCGCCTCGTTGAATCTTCCCGCTCCGGGCGCGACCGCAACGCTCGTGGCATCCGTTGAATTCTTCGGTGGCATCCTGCTTGTGCTCGGTCTCGCATCGCGCCTGGTCTCGCTGGTTTTGTTCGTGAATATGACCATGGCCTACCTCAGCGTCCCCGACGATCGCGTGAATTTCTCGCACATGTTTTCCAATCCCAGCGACTTTTATAACGCCACTCCCTACACCTACTGGTTCGCCGCGCTCCTTATTCTCATCCTCGGCCCCGGCCTGTTTTCGATCGACACGCTCATTCGACGCCGATTGGCGCGGCCGGCACGCGAAGTGCGCTCCGCGGTATGATCGGTGCAAACGATCTTTCATTAAGGCCTCGGGTTCATGCGCATCGTTACAGTGCTCATCTCGCTCGGCGTGGGAGGAGCAGAAAAGCAGGCGCTGGCTGTTGCGGAGCGCATGGCGAAACGCGGCCATGCGGTGAAAGTGCTTGTGCTCCGGCCGCTCCTGCCGGAGGAATGGCACACCACGCTCCCCACCATTCATCTGGATATGCGCAAATCGCCGCTAAGTTTTTTCGCCGGCATTCTGCGTGCGCACCGGTTTCTGCGCGATTTCAAGCCTGACGTCGTCCATAGCCACAGCTTCCACGCCAACATCTTTGCCCGAGTCCTCAAGATTGCGGCTCCCTCACTCCGCGTTGTGTCCACTGTGCACAACGTCTACGAAGGCGGCCGGCTGCGCATGCTTGCATACCGCGTCACAGATCCTTTGAGCCGGCATACCGTCGCCGTCAGCCAGGCTGCAGCCATGCGTTTTGTCCAGCTCAAAGCAATTCCGGCACGCAAAAGCCTTGTTGTTCATAACGGAATCGACCTGGCCGAGTTCGCGCCCGACGCTGAACGGCGTGCCGTCACGCGATCGTCGATGAACGCCGGCGCGCGCTTCGTCTGGTTTACCGCGGGACGGCTCGTGCCGGCCAAGGATTTTCCCAATTTGATCGAGGCCTTCAGGCAGGCACTGATGGAGTTCCCCGAAACAGAATTGTGGATTGCCGGAGCGCCCCTGGACGCAAAAGTGATCCGCCACGACGACGGAAAAGCCAGCTTCGTCTGGCTGACCGCGATGACGAGTGGGATGCGCGACCACGTCCGCTGGCTGGGCCTTCGCCGCGACGTGCCGGCGCTGCTCGATGCAGCCGACGCATTCGTGCTGGGATCAGCATGGGAAGGGATGCCGCTGGCCGTCGGAGAAGCCATGGCCATGGGAAAGCCGGTGGTGGCAACCGACGCCGGGGGCGTGCGCGAGCTCCTTGGAGACGCAGGCGCGCTGATTCCGGCAAGGAATCCCGAGGCGCTCACCGCAGCGATGGTTGCCATGATGCGCAGGAGCAAGGAAGAGCGGGCGCAGCTTGGGCACGCGGCGCGGAATCGGATACAGGAGCAATTCAGCCTGGATGCAACCGTTAACGCGTGGGAGGAGTTGTACAAACGGGTTGCCGCTAATAGCTAACCGGCATTTCTCAGAGGTCGTCGAAGGATCGTAGCGGTCTCGAGACTCGCTGTCCTGAAGGATACGAGTTTGCCGGACGAAACCTCTCTCGACGAAAAAGCCAAAGCCGCCTGTGAAACTGTAGAACTGTGAAACTGTGGATCGCGCTAAATCAATAACTTAGAGCAAAAACCTCACAGTTCTACAGTTTCACAGTAGGGTTTTTTTGAGCAGGAGAAGCGGTGCATGCGTGAGTTTGCAGCGCCATTTGCTACAGAGTTTTGGCAATGTTGCGTGAGAGGAAGTCATGGTGCTTGCCAGTCCACATGTGAGCGCGGTAGTACGTATCGGTGGGTACGGGTACGGTGATGTTTTTCATTGGTTCCTCGCATGGTCTCTGACCGCATGAATTCGCCGGATGATTTCGTGATTCCCTGGTCTCAAAATCGAGACCAGGGGCACCCAGTTCGTACGAGCCTTAGCGGTCAGAGACCTTCCGGGTCCTATGCTCATCTTGATTGTGCGGGAAACGGCGAAATAGTCCGCAAAGCTAAGTAGCTCAGATAGAGCGAGTCACGGGCAGAAGGGCTTGACGCCACGATTTTCGACGGAAAAAGAGGAAGCGAGCTAACGGCTATCAGGGAATCCCTGACGCCTGCCGACTACAAAAGAAGGGGCCGAAGCATGGTGCCTCGGCCCGCTGAAGTTGTCTCCCAAGAGACATCAAAATTGGAATGCTGCCTGAACAAAGATTCTCCGTGCCGCCGAACGGGTGGAGAAAATCCCACCGGCAAGGCTGGATGACTGACCAAAGGAACTGGAACTCACGTTGCCTACTGGCGTCCCGAGGTCGATGTTGTTGAACACATTCAATGCCTGCGCGCTGAACTGGAGCGAGTATTTCCGGCCGGTATTCCCAATCCCTCCGCGTCCGCCGCCGCCCCGGCCACCACCGCCACCGCCGCCAAACGGGCCGCCGCCGAAGCCACCGAAACCGCCGCCACCTCCGCCACCACCACCGCGGCCACCACCGCCCGGCGGTGGGCCTCCTCCTCCGGGGCCACCGCCACCTGGAGGCGGGCCGCCTGACGATTCGACCTTGGGACCAATCCCGAACGACCTGCTGATGCGTAGATTCATCGCGAAACCTGACGGGCTGTTCCCCAAATTGGCGGGAACCAGCGCCTCTCCACTTTGAGGAATGGTGTCGAGATTGCCGAAGCTCGTATCGACCACGTTCGAATTCGATGCGCTGGTCGCATACGAAGGCCGGCTGTTGAAGAAGGCGTCGCCGGTCAGGTCGTATGGCGTCGTGAGGTTGTATGGCCTTCCGCCCTGGAAGATGAGGAACGGGCTGTACGAAATTCCCCATTTGCCGTTGTAGTTCCCCACCAGGAAGAGCCACTGCGGCCGCACGAAACCGGCGCGTCCGTAGTCCTGCATCAGGTTGTAGGAGTTCGTGGGGTTCGAACCGCCCCCGCCGTCTGATTTTGCCCAGCTCGCGTTGTAAAAGCCCGACAGGCTGAGATTCTGCGAGAAGCGGGCGTTCAGATTCACGATGAGCTGGTTCTCATTGAATACCGCTTCGGGATAGAACTGGTCCACGATGCCCAGGTTCGCATCAGGCCGCGGCGCGAGAATCGTCGGCGGGCCGCTCGCGTTGTAAATGTAATCGCCGGGCAGATACGCGTTCGAGTCGCGCGTCACCAACTGGTGAAATCCCCCGGAGTGCATGTAGGTGAGGGTCAGTGTGGCAACCTTCGTCAGCTGGCGCTCCAGGCTGGCGCCGGTTTGCTCCATGTAAGGCGAGTGGTAACTTCGGGTGATCGTGTCGATGATCGGCGCAACCGCGTTGCCCGTGCCGCAGCTTGCCACCCCGCCTGGGATCGAGCTCAGGCCGGTGCTGGTGTAGCACTGCGGATCGGTAATGGTGACCTGCTTCTGGCTGCTCGCGGTGCCGTCGAATTGCACCAGGCCCATCTCATCGGCTACTGCAAAGCGGTCATAGAAGAACCCGAAGCCGCCGCGCAGAACCGTTTTCGATACGCCGCCCTTCTTGTGGCCGTCGAGCGCATACGCGAACGCAACGCGCGGAGCCCAGTCGTCGTGATCGGCAATGTGATTCTGTGTCTCCCAGCGCAGGCCGCCGGAGAGAGTGAGAAATCTGTTGTACTTCCAGTCGTCCTGGAAAAACAGCGCCGCGTCGAAGATGTTGGCCTTGAAGCCCAGCGGACCCGATGTGTACGTCAGATTGGTCGGCAGGCAGCCGCCCTTCTGGCTGGATGGGCAAGCCGCGGCGATCTGCGCGAACGTTTTTCCCTGCGCGAGACCGTTGACCGTATCGACATAAGCAGCAACGGAGGGGAAGGTGAAGCTCCCGTTGAAATTGCCGTTCGTCGATTGGGCATCGCGGTTGTCGCGTATCCATGTGCCGAACTTGATGGCCTGCGGTCCCGCCGTCATCGTGGTAAAGTTCTGCAACTCATAGTGATCGGAATGCGTTGATGAGGATTGCGTGCCGTTGCCGCCGCCCGAGAATGACCCGGGTACGCCGACCGACGGAGTCGCGCTCACCGGTGTGTCCGTCAAATTCCCGCGCCGGTATTCGAAGCGGGTTTCGTTGACCACGCGATCGTTGATGATCTGCGAGTCATCCAGTTGCACGGTGTTCTCAATCGTATTTGCAGAACCGGCGGTCGAGGGCAGAGCAAGGGAATTGACGTTCCCGCTCTGGTTGTTGCGGAAGAACTGGTACCGCATCGTCAGCGTATTCTTCTGCCCGAGCTGCAAATCCACGCGGGGCGAAACCTCGAGATGGTCTGAAGGGTTGTACACGCTTCCTGAGAGCAGCCCTTCGCTGTAAAGACCCGTAGTTGAATTCAAGATCGGCGCATCCTTCAGGTAGTAAACCGAATCGTCCTTCACATTGCGCTGTTCCACGCTGAAGAAGTACGAAGCCGTCTTCGAGATCGGGCCGCTGATCGTGCCGTTGTACTGGAAGCTGTAATACGATGGCAGCGGGCTCAGGAAAGGATTGCCTGTATTGAACGCGCTGTCGTTGCCCTGTCCATAGACCCGGCCGTGCAGCTTGTCGGTTCCGGGCTTGGTGAGAATCTCAATGCGCCCGTAGCCGATGCGATCGAACTCCGCCGAAAATGGATTCTGGTTGATGCGGATCTCGCGGATCGCGGATTTGGGGGGCAGTTGCCCGCCCGTGAATCCATCGATATAGATCTGCCCGCCGTTCGGGCCGGCCGAGGGGCCGGCGAGCGCAGTCAACTCATTCGACAGCTCATCGGGGTCGTCCGACAGCGCGTCCAGATCAGCGCCCTTGAGGACCAGTGCGCTGGCATTGTTCCCGGCATCTGTGCTGACGGTCGGGCCCTCCTCCTCTGTCACTACCACCTGCTGTTGCGCGGTCTCAATCGCCATCTTGATGTCGACGTTTTTGGTTTGGCCGGCGGCGAGCGGAATGGGCTGCGAAACAAAAGGCGCGAAGCCCTCGAATGTTGCTTCAATCACATAGCTTCCCGCGGGCAGGCCGTGAACCTGGTATGCGCCGGCGGCGTCGGCGGTCGCATTGCCTGCGTTCTTGCCGTTGGCTGTCGAAACGGTCACAATCGTGCCCGGAATGAGAGCGCCCGTAGGATCGGCAATGTGCCCGTGCAACGTGCCGGTTACCATCGGCGCGGTCTGTGCCGCAACCGCGGCAGTGGCTGATGGCGCCCGGACGGCTGCGGCCGGCTGCGTGCTCGATGCAGCAGTTCCCGCAGCTTGCGGGGTCTGCGCCTGCACCGCAGCATTGGCCAGAACCATGGCAACCGAAAACAAGAAGGTAATCCAACAACTTAATTTGCGATACACGATTTCCTCTTAATTCTCTTTGCGAAAAAATGAAAATGAAAGTTACTGCCCTGTATCGGGTGAGCCCTGGTCCAGGCTCCAGCTCGAAAGCAGGTCCTGCGCCTCCGGAGCTTCAAGCAATGGCTCGACTCCCGCGAGCAGCTTGATCGCATTCAGGCCCGACGCATCTTCTGTGGCTACGATCATCACCGCCTCGCCTTTCTTCAAAGCGGGGAGCTGAATCTGCGGTGCGCGTTCCAGCACCGTCTCCAGATCCATCCTTCCGGATGCGCTGCCTGCCTGGCTGAAGGTGCGTTGCGCCCCTCCGCTGCCTGGGCCATTCGCACCGGCACCGGCACGAGCTCCGCCGCCGTTCGCTCCACCACGGCTCCCAGGGCCTCCCGCGTTCCCCTTCAGGCGCGCGGCAAGAAACGTCGCTTGGTTGTCATCGAGCCGCCTCAACTGCGAATCCGGCTCGATGTGGATGGTGACCGGCTTCTTGGTGGACAGGTCCTTCACAGTCACGCTTGAAGCGGAAGTATCTGTGGAAAGCACGGTCCCGGGAATGCTCCTGAAGGTGCCCGAGACGATTCCTGTTGCATCCATTGACGGATTGTCGGCGCTCTTCGTCCCGCGCGCCCACAACTGGTCGCCGGCGCGGATGTCACCGATGGGCGCGGGCTGCGCCTGGTCGAAGCGCACCGAGCCCGGAGCGTAGCGCTTGAGCACCGTCGCTTTGGTGGTGTTCACGGTGACTTCCTTGGTCGCCGTCCCTACCCGCATGTTCACGACGATGGCGCCCGTTCCCGGATCGATGCTCTTCACCAGGCCGTGCACGCCCTGGTTCCATGCTTCGATCTCCGCTTCCTGCATCTTGGCGACATCGGCGTGCTTGATGGCGATCACCCGCAGTGCCTGCGGCGTGCCGCTGGTGACGCTGGGATCAAGGTTCACCAGCACGCGATCTCCAGTCGTCAGGCCGCTGAATTCGAGGGGCTGCGCCTTGCTTAAGTCCGTCTGCCCGGGCTCGATCTGCTTCAGTTGCGCCGTCGACGGGACCTGGACCTGGTGCTCGTCTCCCGCGTCGGTCTTCACGGTCAGCGTATCGCCGCTGATGGCGGTAATCGTGCCCAGATAGCGCGTTGCCTGCGCCCGCGCTCCCTGCGCGGCCGCCAACAGAAGCGCCGCCAGTGCCACGACCAATGAGGCAACCGGCCCACACGATCTTTCCCCGCTGAACATAAACCTCAACTCCACGGTCCTGAACTACCAGGAATAGTGATAAAGATTCTCATTTCCTAGACGAAACAGTGCCTCAAAAGGTTGAAATCCCGTCTCAGGATCTGCGAGGAGCGCCGGCAACTTCCCGCAAACCCTGCAGTTGTGTCATTTGCGGAACCGATATAATCGCCCCGTGAGTCCCGCCGCCGCGAGCGCCCACGATGGATATCTGCTGGCCTGTGTGGCCGGCACAGTCGGCCTGCTCCTGCTTTTTGTAGGCCGCCTGCGGGTGCACGCCGCCGTTGGCCTGTCGGTCGCCGCCCTCGCCCTGGGTGTGGCTGCGGGAATTCCCCTGGAAAAAGTTCCCCTCCTGTTCACCGCGGGCGCCGGTGACATGATGGGGCACATCGCCATCATCCTCGGCATGGGCGCGATTCTCGGCCAACTGCTGGCGAGCTCCGGCGCCGCCGCCGCCCTGGGCAATGCACTGGTGGAGCGCTGCGGAGCGAAGGGCATGCCGTGGGCGCTGCTTTGCCTCGGCCTCCTGGTGGGGGTGCCGGTTTTTTTTGAGGTTGGGCTGGTGCTGCTGTTGCCGGTGATCGTGGACGCCGCGCGGCGCGCCGGCCGCCCTCCGATTGTGGTCAGCCTGCCGGTGCTTGCCGGGCTTTCCATCATGCACGGTCTTGTGCCGCCGCATCCGGGCGCATTGCTCGCGGCTACCGTCTATCACGCACCGCTTTCTGCCGTGATGCTATGGGGCATTGTCGCGGGAGTTCCCGCAGCGGTGCTCGCCGGTCCGGCACTGGAAGTTGTGCTCTATCGCATTTTGCGCTGGTGCAACATTAGTCTTCCGGCGGAACCTCCCGTGCTCGGCGCGATGGCGACGGCGCCAGCCGGCAGAAGGGAAGCGGCCTCCGGCGCAGGCAGTTCCCCGGCACCGTCGGTCGAAGAGGATGCCGAGCGCATCCCCGCTCCTGCCGACTCTCTGCGCGCGCTCGTTGTGATCCTGCTGCCGGTCGTGCTGATTCTGGTGGGCGGCTGGGCCGACAGTCTCGCTACTCGCGGCAGCGTGCCCAATCAGCTTCTGCACCTGGCCGGTTATCCCGATGTCGCCATGGTGATTGCCGCTCTGGTGTCGCTCGTGATTCTGGGAGGCCGCGTGCAGGATCGCGCGTACCGCGTCCGCGGAGGCTTGCGCCGGCTCACCGCGGATTCGTTTGTGCCCATCGCCGGCCCGCTCGTGATTCTGGCCGCGGCCGGGGGATTGAGCGGCGTGCTGCGCGCCTCGGGCGCCGCGCAGGCCGCCGTCACAGTCGCGATGGGAGCGCATATGCCGCCGCTCCTGCTGGCGTGGGCGCTTGCTGCCGCCGTGCGCGTCTCCATGGGATCGGCCACCGTGGCCATCGCTGTGGCCTCAGGCATCCTCGCGCCCCTTGCAGGAACCATGGGCGCGCGACCGGAGATGCTGGTGCTCGCCACCGGTTCGGGATCGCTCATCCTCTCGCATGTGAACGATTCCGGCTTCTGGCTGGTGGGCTCTCTTTTCAAGATCGATGTGAAGACGACGCTTTCAACCTGGTCCGTGCTCGAGACGGTGCTGTCGGTGGCTGGGCTGGCGGTGACGCTGCTTCTGGCGACAGTGCTGAAGTAGCTCACAGCTTTCAGCCTTCAGCTACCATCCAGGAGCTGAAAGCTGAGAGCTGAGAGCTGAGAGCTGACGGCTGAAAGCTGATCTCACCACGCTCCCAGCAGCCGCCGCACCAGCACCAGTTCGCCCAGATGGTAGGCATTGTGATCCGCAGCCAGCAGTGCTTCGCGCAGGATCGTTTGACCGTTACCGTGGGGAATATTTGCATACAGATCGGTCGAATCATCGGTGACCAGGTCGCACATCGCCTTCAGGTCCTTGCGAAACGCGCGCACGCTCTTGTCCCATGCTTTTTCATTTGGCGGCGCGGCAGACGTTGGCCAGTATCCGCCGGGCCACTCGGGCGACTGATGTTTGGGATCGCGCGAAAACTCCAGGATGTCCCACTGCGCGATGCGCATGTGCTCGAGAATCTCCCACGGCGAATGTTCCGCGCCCTTAGGCCGCTTGCCGCGCAGCGCGGGTGGAAGGTTGCGGATGGCAGAGGAAAAATCGGCGTGCGCGTGACCACCGTTGAGCAGGCTAAGCAGGTGTTGCCGCAAGGCCGCCTCGTGATCAGCGGCTGCTGAAGCTTTCTTCTTTGGCATGAGCATTCTCCCGCCCGGTGCGGAGGCTGCAGATTCCGGACGCTTCGGTAGATGGATTCACACACGCTGTGAATCGATGCACCAATTTTCGGCGAGAGTGCTCTCAGAGCCCGGAGAACATCGCAGAGCGGCTTTCTGGACAAATTTTTCTGATCGCTCGTTTTGCTCCCTCGTTCCCTCGTTCCCTGCCTTATCACCCCAGCACTTTTCGCTGCGCCGCAAAGATCTCCCCGATCCCGGCCTCCGCCAAATCGATCAGTCCATTCAATTGCGCCCGCGAAAAACTGCCTTTCTCGGCCGTGGCCTGCGTCTCCACCAGGCCGCCGTCAGCGGTCATCACCACATTCATATCCACCTCGGCCTGCGAGTCTTCTTCATAGCAGAGATCGAGCAGCGGCTCGCCGTCCACGATCCCAACCGACGTGGCGGCAACCAGCTGCTTGAGCGGGGATGCCTTGAGCGTTCCCGCCTTGACCAGCGCGTTGAGCGCCAGCGCCAGCGCCACCGCCGCGCCCGTAATCGCCGCGGTGCGCGTGCCGCCGTCGGCCTGGATCACGTCGCAGTCGAGAATCACCGTGCGCTCGCCCAGCGCCTGCATGTCGACCACCGAGCGCAGGCTGCGCCCGATCAACCGCTGGATCTCGTGGGTGCGCCCTCCGATCCGTCCCCGCTCGCTTTCGCGTGGCGTGCGGGTCACGGTGGAGCGGGGCAGCATGGCGTATTCGGCGGTCACCCAGCCACGGCCTGCATTGCGCAGCCAGCCGGGCACGCCCTGCTCGACCGTCGCGCAGGTCAGCACGCGCGTGTTGCCCAGCGTGACCAGGACCGAGCCTTCGGCGGTCTGGACATATCCCGGCGTAAGGGTGAGCGGACGCAACTGGCCCAGGCCTCTGCCGCCCGCGCGATAAGAAACGCTTGATGTTTGCACTGAATTTTGCCCCGAATCTAGCATAGACGGATTGTAAGGGAGCGGAGAACTGCGGCGCGAAGCAGAGATGTGCGTCCCGCGATGGGAAAGGCCGAATCTCATGTCCCGCAATGGGAAAACTCATTAATCCATTGAAATGGCTCCACTTGCAGCGATTCAGCCCGAAGCGCCCATTCCATTTCGGGAGATTCCGGAAGCCTCCTCCGCGTGTCCAGCTCTCCCTCCCGGTTTTCATCTCCTCCCTTATCACCAACTTAGAATCCGCATCCTGCTTTGGCACGCTACGTGTATGAAAACAGCACAAAACCCTGACGCAAAAGCAGGAACGGGAAGAGCGAAAAGTAAAAGCTCAAAGCTGGTTCCTGACCACTGTTCTCTCAACGAAAGGAAGACACCTATGCAGCAGACAGAACCAACACCGGCATTGAACGATGCAACGCAGACCACGAATCGCACAGAGCGCAAGCGGGTGGAGCAGGTGATGCAGACGCTGGCGACCATTCACAGCGAAGGAGAGAGTCTCGCTGAAGTGGCGCACGAGGCCCGCAACATGGTCACGGCGCTCGGTCTCTACTGCGATCTTCTGGAGGAGCCGGGAGTGCTGGCGGCTCCCTACGCGCACTACGGGCACGAACTGCGGCTCGTGTCGGCAGCCAGCCGGCGCCTTGTAGAAAAGCTGGTGGCGCTCGATGCCCACGCGGGCTCGTCGCCGGCCACCGAGCCCTACGCATGGCGCAACACCGGGCGATGGCCCCTGATCACCGCTGCGGCGAGGAACTCGATGCAGAGTGGCGTCCCGGGCATGGATCCAAAACGCGAGCCTCAGGCGAACCACCGCTGGGACCTACTGCCCGCGGTGCCGGTAGCGAACCTTGCTGCCGAGCTCCTGGCCAGCCGCAACCTGCTCTCTGCGCTGGTCGGCCCCGCAATCGCATTGACGATGGAAGCAGACGGGGGCGCGCGGCCGGTGCGTCTTACAGGCGAGGATCTCACCCGCATCCTGGTGAACCTGGTGAAGAATGCGTCGGAAGCGATGCCCGAAGGCGGGCGCATAGCCATCAGCCTGCGCGAGCGGCCGGCGGCAGCGGGCACCGCGGCGTGCCTGGCGCTGGCTGTCGAGGACAACGGTCCGGGAATCCCGGAATCTGCTCTCGAAAAGGTCTTCACCTCGGGCTACACCACGCGCGCGAACAGCGAATCTGAGGGTGCGTGGGCGCTTGCCCATCGCGGCCTCGGCCTCGCCATCACACGCTCCATCGTCGAGACCGCCGGCGGGCGCATCGTTGCCGTTAGCCGCAATGAGGGCGGAACACGGTTCGAAATCGAGCTTCCGGTGCGGGAAAGCAGACTTTAGCACTCATCTGTCAGCTCCCAGCTTCTTTGCGGGCGGGCGAGACAAATCACGACAAACTTGAAGCTGGTGGCTGATGGCTGAAAGCTGATAGCTGCCAATCAACACTCGAGGCGAATACAATGCTGGATACAGTCTTCAACTCACGGGCCATGGAATTCGCTCCACAACTCGCTGAGCCGGTCATACGGCTGCACCTGCTGGTGGTGGACGCGGATGCCGCCGTGCGCTCGGCCTGTGCGGAGATCGCAGCCAGCCTGGGCTACGCAGTGGAGAGCACAGGCGACCTGGGCCAGGCGCGTAGCCTGCTGCGCGGCCATACCGCTGACATCCTGCTGGTGAACCTGCCTGCGGCATCGAACGAGGGGCTCGAGCTGGTCTCAGAGGTCAAGCTGCTCTATCCCGACACGTCGGTGATCGCCATGACCGCGACCGGCTCGGTGAACGCGGCGGTGGAGGCCATGCGTTGCGGCGCCTGCGATTACCTGACCAAGCCCTTCGCCATGGATGAGCTCTCGACGGTTCTCGATCGCGCGGCGCAGAACCACATGACCGACACCGCAACGCGCCAGTTGCGCGAGCGGCTGCGCCTCAGCGAAGGCCTCGGAGCCATGATCGGCCGCTCGGCGGAGATGGAGAAGATCTATCGCATCCTCTCCAAAGTGGCGCAGAGCACGCACCCGGTGCTGATCCTGGGCGAAAGCGGGACAGGCAAGGAACTCGTGGCGCGGACCATCCACGCCTACGGGCCCAACTCGCAGAAGCCGTTCCTACCCGTGGATTGCGGCTCGCTGGTGCCCACGCTGATAGAGAGCGAGCTCTTCGGCTACGTCAAGGGAGCATTCACCGGGGCCCACCGCTCCAAGGACGGTCTGCTGGTCTCGGCTGAAGGGGGAACCGTGTTCCTCGACGAGATCGGCGAGCTCTCGCTCGATCTGCAGGCCAAGCTGCTGCGCGCCCTGCAGGAAAAGGAAGTGCGTCCGGTGGGCGCCAACCATCGCATCCCCATCAAGGCGCGCATCGTAGCCGCCACCAATCGTGACCTGGCCGCGATGGTGGAGAAGGGAAGCTTTCGCAAGGACCTCTTCTATCGCATCAACGTCGTGAACCTGCGCCTGCCCACGTTGCGAGACCGGCGCGAGGATATTCCTCTGCTGGCGGCGCATTTCCTCGATCGCATCAGCCGCGAGCACCACCGCAAGTTCGCCCTCTCGGACGAGGTGCTGCGCACCATGATGCGCCATGACTGGCCGGGCAACGTGCGCGAGCTCGAGAATTCAATCGAGCGGGCCTGCGCGCTTTCGTCGGGGCCGGTCATCCATCTCGGCGACCTGCCCACGCAGCTGCAGCAGAAAGGCCTGGAAGAGCGTCGCGCAGCGGCTGCCGCCGGCGTGGAACCCGGACCGGCCGCAGGGCCCGAATTAAAGACCCTGGCGGAACTGGAGCGCGAGGCAATCCTCGGCGCCATCCGCACTCTCCATGGAGACAAGCTGCAGGCGGCCCGGCTCCTTGGCATCGGCAAGACCACGCTCTACCGCAAGCTGAAGGAGTACGGCATCGCCGACCCACGGCAGGAAGAGTGAAAGAGCAGCCTCTTGCTCCTAGCTTCTAGTCGCTAGCTTGTCTCGTCAGTATCAGCTGTGTGCCTCTCGTCAGGAAACTGTTAAAAGAAACAACAAAATGGCTGAGATTAGCCGAGACGCCTGTCTTAACAGGCAGAGTTTTTTTCAAGCCGACGGGCTAGAAGCTAGGAGCTAGCAGCTGGAAGCTCTCAGCAAACTGCCCAGGGAGAGATGGGGAGTTCCAAGATGAGCATTCTCATGGTGACCGGAATCGAAGGCGCGCAAAACTGCGCCGCCGCAGTGGGCAAGCAGTTGGGCCTGGACGTTGAAGTGGCGCAGGGCCGGAAGGAAGCGCTGGTTGCGCTGCGCCGCAAAGAGTACCTGGCGGTGCTCATTGACGAGACGCTGGCCGAGTGTGATCCCGCGGCTGCAGACAAGATTTGCGAGTCCGCGGGGCTGGCCATTCCCTTGCAGATCAACTTTGCTCTCTCCGGCGCGGCACGCCTCATCCGCGAGATTCGCTCGGCACTCCACCGCCGCGAGCGGGAGCAGGCATTGGCACGCCGCGCTGCTGCCGCGGCCATCGAGGCCGAGCTCAAGACGACGGTCGCCGGCCTTTTGCTGCAATCACAACTGGCCCTCAACGGCAGCGAGGTGCCGCCGCCGGTGGCCGAGCGCCTGCGCGTTGTGGCCGATCTTGCCGGCAGCCTGCGCCGGCAGTTGAGCGAGCCGCTCGCGGCCAGTGGGCAGACCGTTCACTAGGTTGTATCGACATATAGGGGCGCGTGTCGCCGAGAGCCGATTTTCCCCAGTTCCAGGAGCGACGAGTGACGGATACCGGGTGTCTCCTAGCGAGGAGCGACAACGAAATCGGGAAAATCGGCCACGGCCCACAGGGTTGCGGCGAAAATCGCGCCATACTTCGTTGTCGTCCTAGGCTGTGGGCCCGCCACAGCCGTCGTCCTCCGCCTCGCCTACCCCACAGACGAAGACCTGTCTGCGGGGACCCCGGTGTCTGACCCGATTTTCACTCGCAACGACGCACACCCCTATATGTCGATACAACCTCAGGGCTGGTCTAACCACAGTGCAGCCTGGTCCTCTCTCTTCGCCGGCTTCGCGACAGCCTCGCGACGGCGCTTTAACTCGTTACAGACGCCGTCGGTCATCGAATACCCTAGAAGATTGAGGGGACCGAAATGACCGTCATCCGGCAGGAAGATTTCATCGCCAGCGTTGCGGGCGCGCTGCAGTACATCAGCTACTACCACCCGGTGGATTACATCGCCTCGCTGGCCAAAGCCTACGAGCGCGAGCAGTCGCCGGCGGCGCGCGATGCCATGGCGCAGATCCTCATCAACAGCCGCATGTGCGCCGAAGGACACCGGCCCATCTGCCAGGACACAGGCATCGTGAACGCTTTCGTCAGGCTCGGCATGGACGTTCGCTTCGAACCCGGCCCCGGCGAGCGGCCGATGGACATGCAGGAGATGGTTGACGAGGGCGTGCGCCGCGCCTATCTCGATCCCGACAACAAGCTTCGCGCCTCGGTCCTCGCCGATCCCGCTGGCGCGCGCAAGAACACCAAAGACAACACGCCGGCGTGCGTCACGGTCGAGCTCGTGCGCGGCAACACCGTCGAAGTCACCGTCGCCGCCAAGGGCGGAGGATCGGAAGCGAAATCGAAGTTCACCATCCTCAATCCATCGGACTCGGTGGCCGAATGGGTGCTCAAAACCGTTCCCACGATGGGCGCCGGCTGGTGCCCGCCGGGCATTCTCGGCATCGGCATCGGCGGCACGGCAGAGAAGGCGATGCTGCTGGCCAAGCAATCGCTGATGGACCCGATCGATATGCCGGAACTGATCGCCCGCGGCCCCAAAACCACCGCCGAAAAGCTGCGCGTCGAGCTCTACGACAAGGTGAACCGGCTGGGCATCGGCGCGCAGGGATTGGGAGGGTTGACAACTGTTCTTGACGTGAAAGTGCTCGATGCCCCATCGCACGCGGCCAACCTGCCGGTGGCGTTGATTCCCCAATGCGCCGCCGACCGCCATGCGCACATCGTGCTCGATGGCTCCGGTCCAGTCTTCCTCGATCCGCCGAACCTCGACGAATGGCCGAAACTCACCTACGATGTCTCCGGCGCGCGGCGCGTGAATCTCGACACCGTCACACGAGCTGAAGCCGACATGTGGGAGGTGGGCGAGGTGCTGCTCCTGACGGGCAAGCTGCTTACCGGGCGCGACGCGGCGCACAAGCGCATGAGCGACATGCTCTCGCGCGGCGAAAAGCTCCCCGTCGACTTCCGCAACCGCTTCATCTACTACGTCGGCCCGGTGGACCCGGTGCGCGATGAAGTCATCGGCCCCGCCGGCCCCACCACGGCCACGCGCATGGACAAGTTCACGCGCCAGATGCTCGCCGAGACAGGCCTGCTCGGCATGATTGGCAAAGCCGAGCGCGGCCCCGAAGCCATCGAGGCGATCCGCGAGTTCGGCGCGGTGTATCTGATCGCCATCGGCGGCGCGGCGTACCTAATCTCGAAGGCGATTCGCGGATCGAAGCTGATGGCCTTCGGCGATCTCGGCATGGAAGCGATCTACGAATTCGAAGTCAAAGATATGCCGGTCACCGTGGCCGTGAACGCGAAAGGAACCAGCGTGCACCAGACTGGCCCCGCCGAGTGGCAGCAGCGCATCGCCGGGATTCCGATATTACAGTGATCAGGGTTCAGTGATCAGGGGTCAGTAAGAGCAGGAAACGAGGGAGCACGGGAGCGTGGCAACAGGGCGCAGCGCATTCAGAGAAATCCGCGGCAGTTCTTTGCCCGTCACTGAACTTCGCGGCGGCAGAAGTCCCAGCATCCTATGGCGGCGACAACGGTTCCTGCAATGAGGCTGAAGATCAGACCGGTCCCAACATCGAGCGACGCCCTATCATTTCCAAGCACCAGCATCGGCAACGACCAGGGGAATAACTGGTACTCCTTCGCGCCCTGTTGCCCGGCGACAAACGCAAAGAAGCCCGTCACAAGTCCCACAATGCCGACCCCGACCGCTATTGAGAACGGCTTCCATCGCAACGCGACCCAATTCTGAATGGCGAGCAGCAGAAACGCCAGGCCCAACGCTTCCGCGCTCTGACGCACGATATCGAGCCAGGGGATGGGCCTCAAGAAGTCCAGCTCCGGTTGAACGCGAGGCAGGATCGTTCCGTCGACGAGGATCCCGAGGGCCAGAATGCCGGTGCTTGCCGCCGTCAGAACAAGGACAAACAGCAGTTTGGCTGCGTAAAAATTCCAACGCGGCACGGGGCGCGCGAACAGGCTCTTCCATTGGCTTTCAGAATGTTCGAGGCCCGCGAACAGCGCGGTCTCAAGCGTGATGAGTAAAGGCAACATGAGCAAGACCCAGAAGCGCAAGCAAAATCTTGTCAACACCACCCACTCGGCGGGGACGCCGTAGCGGCTGACCATGGAGTAGGGCGCGTTTGCGCCCATCACGAAGGCGAACAAGGTAATAAGCGCGGGCGCGAGCACGACCATCAGCACCGCGATGGTGCGCTTTAGTTTAAGCATTTCGGCGTTCAGGACATTGAGCAGTGTCATACGGCAGCCTCCCGCTCACCCGGCGATTGCGTCAAATCGAGGAACAATTCTTCCAGGCTGCGATGCTCGAGCGACAAGTGCGAGACGCGAATGCCTTCGCCGACGAGCATGGCGTTGACATCGGGTGCTTCGATATCAGGGAAGTCAACCGACGAAGGCCCCGGGGCGATTTCGATGCGGCCACCGCGGGCCCTGGCGTGGAATCCGAGGCCGCTGAGCAAGGCCAGCGCACGCTCCGTGTCGTCCACTTCCACTCGTATTGTTGGGCGGCTTAACTCGCGGAGATCGTCGCGCGTGCCCTCGAATTTCAACTCGCCGTTCGAGATGATGGCAAGGTGGGTCGCGACCTGCTCGATTTCCGAGAGCAAATGGCTGGACAGGAAAACGGTCACGCCACGACGCGCCGGCAAGTCGCGTACCAGTTCGCGAATTTCGTGAATGCCGGCGGGATCAAGTCCGTTGGTCGGCTCATCGAGAATCAGCAATTCGGGATTGCCGAGCAGCGCCTGCGCGAATCCGAGCCGCTGCTTCATTCCCGAAGAGTAGCTCCGCACCAGGCGACCAGCCGCCGGAGTCAGATCAACCGTGGCCAGCGCTTCGTCGATATCGCGCTTCTGCAGATCGAGCAGCCGCCGATGGATCTCGAGATTTTCGCGGCCGGTCAGGTGCAGGTAGAGTGACGGAGCTTCAACCAGGGAGCCGGTGCGGCGAAGCACGGTGAGACGTTCACGCGCCAGGAGGCGCCCAAACAAAGAAACATCTCCGCGATCGGGCCGCTGCAGGCCGAGCACTAATCGGATGGTTGTCGATTTTCCTGCTCCATTCGGTCCCAGAAAGCCATAGACACTCTGCGGCGGCACTTTCAAACTGAGGCCGCGAACAGCCTGCACCGTCCCGTAAGACTTCCAGACTTCGTGAGTCAGAATTGGATATTCCATCGAGGTTGTCGGCCTTTGGGGAACTTCGCGGCGTGTGTCTCTATCTTAGACACTGGATGGACTCGCAGAGTTCCGGGCCTCGTGAAACCAGGAGGGTGCGCTGCAGCTTTCTGCGATGTACGCTCATGGGGTCGATGGCTCTTGGCATCGACCGCCCGGTGACGTCGAAGCATGTACCATGCAAAACGCGGAGATGCTGATGAAACCCATGTTCCTTGCACGAAGCGTCTTGTTCCTTTGTTGTGCGGCGGGCGCGCAAACTTCCGATTGGCAGCCGGCCCCCGGGCATACGCAAATTCCCATATGGCCGGGCGCGGCGCCCGATCCTCAGCTGGTCAAAGGGCCGGAGCTGGTCACGACCGATCCAAAAGCGCTGATTGCCGGAAAAACGGTGACAGCCGTTTCCAACGTAACGCGGCCCACGATGACGGTGTACGCGCCGCAGGGAATTAACACCGGGGCAGCAGTGGTGGTTTTTCCTGGCGGAGGCTACCAGATCCTGGCCATCGATCTTGAAGGCACCGAAGTCTGCGATTGGCTCACGCAGAAGGGAATCACCTGCGTGCTCTTGAAGTACCGCGTGACCGATGTGGGCCCGTATCCGAAATCGGGTCCCTATCCCGAATCACCCATGGCTCTCGAGGACGCGCAGAGAACGGTCGGCCTGGTTCGCTTTCACGCGACGGAGTGGCACATTGATCCCAACAAGATCGGCGTGCTTGGGTTTTCCGCGGGCGGGCATTTGGTCGTTGCGATGAGTGTGCACTTTGACAAGCGTTTGTATCCGCCTGTCGACTCGGCCGATGACGTAAGCTGCCGTCCTGACTTTGCTGTCGCCATTTACCCTGGCCATCTGTCCTATGCCGCATCGGAATGGGATGCGCGGCAGGGCACGAAAAAATATGCGCTTCCTCCTCCCGAGGATGCGACGATCGCCGATCCCGACCTTGAGCTGAATCTCGATCTCCACGTCAACAGCCAGACACCGCTGACATTTCTGCTGCAGGCCGAAGACGATCATATCGATAGCGTTTACGATTCGCTGTCGTATTACATCGCGCTCAAGAGAGCCGGCGTTCCCGCAGAGATGCACCTGTATGCCCAGGGAAACCACGCGTTCGGATTGCGGCGCGCGAAGCTGCCCATCACCGTTTGGCCGCAGTTGGTGGAAACGTGGCTGGCAACGATTGGGATCATCGCGGAGTAAGCGAGCTAGTAGCGAATAGCTAGGAGCTGGAAGCTGTATTTGTCAGGTACCCCATCCCATCCAGCACGCCGCGCATAAACGCGAAGCTCTCGATCACGCCGGGCATGGGATCGTCGGCGTGAATCTCGTATTCGAGATCGATGAAGCCCTTGTAATCAATTTCGATCAGCGCCTGGAACATCTCGCGGAAGGGCAGGATGCCTTCGCCTACCGCAACCTGGCTCTCCTTGTTGGCAAAGCTGGTCAGATCCTTAACGTGCATGTCATAGATGCGCGGTCCCACGGCGTGAATGGCCTCGACGAGGTTGGTTCCCGCGCGCGCGGCGTGGCCCACGTCGATGCAGCAGCCGATGCGCGGGTCCATGTCCTTGACCACGTTCATCACGTCGAAGGGCGAATGGTAAATCTTGTCTTCCGGCCCGTGGTTGTGGATGGCGAGGCGAATATCGTACTCCTTCACGAATTTTTCAATGCGCGGCAGCGTGGCCGGCTCGGGATCGCCGGCCACAATCACGTTGACGCCTGCGCGCTTCGCATACTCGAACTTGGAGCGGATATCGTCGTCTTCGTCCTTGGGAAAATACACGGTGCCCACGGCGTGCAGCTTGATGCCGTTGGCGGCATAGTCAGCCACCGCCTGCGCTTCCTGCGTGGCATCCATGGGCAGATGATCCTTCGCATCCTTGCAGTTCAGATCGGTGAGGTGTAGCTCCTTCATGAAGTCGATGACCTGGGCGCGCGTGAAGTTGCGGAAGGTGTAACTGGCCAGGCCAAGCTTGAGCGGCGAGGGCTTTCCCGAGGCAGGAATGGCTTCGGCATGTGCGGGAGCGGCGCTGGAAAACGCAGCCGCGGCTGCGAGCGCACTGGTTTGCATAAAGTTGCGGCGAGAAAAGGAATTTTTCATGGCAGAAGAGACTCCCTTGGTTCTCCAACCTGAAACATTACATCAATGGGCCGGGTGCGTGGCAGTGATGCGTACCATGATGACGCCGTGGGGCGGAACGACCGGCGAATAGTTCTGCGCAAAGACGCCGAGGTCGCGCTGCCGCCATACGTCGCGGACCTTCTGCGATCCCTGCAATCCCAACTGGCTCCAATCGGCGGAGATCGAGCGCGGGCTGGTCGTCAGGTTGAACAAGCCCAGCGCCACCGAGCCGTCTTCGAGTGGCTTCTTCAGCACGAACTCCTCGTCCGTTTTTCGCACAATCGACGCCTGCTTGCCCAATGCGTCCTGGTCCACGTCGATGACTTCGGAGTTGCACAGGACATTCAGCGTGAACGCGTCGAGATGGTCCATCTGGCCAGAGAAGATGAGCGGCGCCGCCATGAGCGACCACATCGACATATAACTGTACTGCTCTTCGTGCGTGAGCGATGTCGGTCTTCCCGGCGCGTTTTGGTTGCGTGCATCGCCCACCGTGCCGATCAGGATGTAATCGGGATCGTTCCATCCACCGGGGCCGGCATCCTGGCTGTGCGCCGCGTTGGCAAAGCCGATTTTGTAAAACCCCGGCAGGGCACTGCCTGCCTGCAATCCCAGGTCGCCAGTTGTGCGCCAGGAGTTGCCGCCTACTTCGCGGCCCCAGTTCCACACGTCGCCCATGCCGTATTGGCACATATTCAACACCACGTCGCGGGGCTGGTCTTTGAGCAGGCCGCCCATTTTGATGTAAGGCTTTTCGAGCTCCTCGATCGATTTGTCTTTTGCGACGCGGGTGTACGAGCACCAGTCGTACTTCAGCAGGTCGAAACCCCAGGAGGCGAATTGCCTTGCGTCGCGCGCTTCGTTCCCGTACGAGCCCTCAAAGCCGGCACAGGTCAGCGGGCCGGGCGAACTGTAGATGCCGGCCTTCAGCCCCAGCGAATGAATGTAAGCCGTCAACGCCGCCATATCCGGGAAACGCGCATTGGGCAGGATGTTGCCTTGAGGATCGCGCGTCTCGCCGGCCAGATCCGGATCATGCGCATTCGGCTTGCGCGCCCAGCAGTCGTCGATATCGACGAACTGGTAGCCGAAATCCGCCATGCCGGAAGAGATCATGGCCTTCGCGGCAGTACGCACTTCCTCGTCCGTGATGCGCGAGTAATAGCTGTACCAGTCGTTCCAGCCCATCTGCGGGGTCAGCCCGATGGAGTCGCCGATAACGATCCTGAGCACGCGCCGATCGCGGCCGAGGGAATTTGTTGCGTCCAAGGCGACGATATATGTGCCGCGCTTTTCCGGCGCCGTGCCGGTGATGATGCCCGTCTTCGCGTCGAGCCGGAGCGAAGCGGGCAGGTGGCGCGCATGAAAGACGATGGGTCTTGTACCCGTGCAGGGAACCCGGTAAAGAAACGGGTGCCCCGGCCGCGCGCCGTAGACCTCTGGTCCGTTGATGTGCGGAGTGGGCGGAGGCAGTGGCGTGCGCAGGTCAGAAGGCTGTTGAGCCACAGCCGTGTAGAAGGTGACGAAAAACGCGGCAAAGCCGAGCACAGCATGTCTTGTAGCGCGCAACATCTTCGAATGAAATCTCCGCGCCCGGCGGAAGGTTATTTATGAAGCGAGTTCTGATTCACGCTCTGACCACTGACCACTGATCACTATTCTCGTTCACTGCTTGCCGAAGCGGTAGACCATGCCGATGGTGAATCCGCGGCTGGCCTGCACTGTCGAACCGAAGCCGGTAAAAAAGTACTCGGGAGCGAGCTTGAACCCGACGTTTGACGTGAGATTGTATTCGGCGATGACGGCGGCGCTGGCGGCAAAGGTATCGGCGTCGGAATAGAGGCCGAGAAGGTGTGGAGAGATGCCGTTGGTGTCGCCGGAGAAATTCCCGTGGGCCCAGCCGGCCATCGCACGGCCTGAAATCGAGTATTTCGGCTGCAGATAAAAGCGGTAAATCGGCCCGCCGAGCACATCGTACTGGCTGATTGCGGGGCGGGTGAACTGGCCCTGGCTGTATGGATTCAGCCCAACATAAGCCGTGCCGAAATAGCCACGCCCGTCAAATATGTATCCCAGCCTCTCCGTCGAAAAGCGCGTGAGCGCGGTTTCCCATGCGTAGTAAGTGAGGCGCTGAAGAGAGGGGCCGGGCTGAAAGCGCAGGTAGCCCATGTCCATGTAGGTTTCCCAGCGGTGGTCGTAGGCATCGTGAATGGCGGTGGCGCGGCGTTGCTGGCGGCGCTGGCGGATGCGTTCCTGCACGCTGATCTGCCCCTGAGTCAAGGCAGGCTGCTGCTGGGCCTGGCTCGCGTCGGAGCTCTGGCCGGTGCTTTGGCTTTGATCCTGAGGTGCGCTGGATGAAGAATTGCTCGAGCTTTGGGCCAGAACTGCGGGAATTGCCGGCAAACTGAGTGCCAGCAAAAGAGTAAGAGGGCGAAATGCTTGCATCGGGTTCGGATTTCCTCCACGGGAGTACGGAAGCACATCCGCCGGCCATTTCCAGAAGCAGAATCCTACCTGCGGACCCTGACTTTGCGGCGGACCGGATGCAGTGCTTCCCCCTCTGGTATTAAACCATCCCAGGGGCAGCCTTGTGCTGCAGCTCCAGCAGTTTCGGCGATGCTCTGAGGGCCCGCGAACGAATGAGGTCCTTCACCGGCGCTTTGCCCTTGCCGCATTTCCGAAACTGCTCTGGTGATTTGACTCGCATTCATTGGACGCATGGCTCGGCCAACCGGCGTTGGAAATCGTGAAGTCCCCTGACGAAGATTGCCAGGCAAGTCAGCGGCCGGGCGTTTCGCAACATGCATTACGGGAACAACGGCGACGACTCGGCGAACCCTGGAGTGCCACCATGCTCTAGGATGAAAAGATACGGAGGCGCGAGGACGAATGGGACGAATCCTGTTTGGCATCATCCTGGGCTTGATACTGGCGCCGCTGCTGGTGCTGGCATGGTTTCACTGGGGAAATCCACCGGTGGCCGTCGCCGATCCGCCACTGCCTTTCGAGCGGCAGATCGTTCACGTTCCCTTGAACCTGCGCATTGACCGCGACAAGCCTGGCGCCCCTTCCATCGAGATCAATGAGGCAAATCTCAATGTGGGCGCCGAGATTTATCGCGACCAGTGCTCGGCGTGCCACGGCTTTTATGGTAAGCCTTCGAAATTTGCCGGTCACATGTACCCCAGGGCGCCGCAACTGTGGCAGAAACACAAAAATGGATCGGCCGTGGGCGTGAGCGACGACCCACCGGGTGAGACTTATTGGAAGGTGGCGAACGGCATCCGGCTCACGGGCATGCCCGCCTTCAACGAGACCCTGTCGCCGACCGAAATCTGGCAGGTGAGCCTGCTGCTGGCCAATGCGGATAAACCGCTGCCACCGGGAGCGCTGGCGATTGTGCGTGGTGACCAGCCGCCCGCTGCGCCGCCGGCTGCGGCCCCGTCCAAAGCCCCGCCAAAATAATATTTCGAGATTCAAGTGCAGGACCGTCGCCGCGAAACACGAAAGGGAAGCGCAACCATGAGCGTGCTTGACCAGTTAAAAAAAGGATTCGGCTACTTCCTGCTGAGTATGGGTGTTTCGCGGCCCATCCCCAAGCCGAAGCCCACGCCAAAGCCCGCCGCAAAAGACGCACCGGGGCGATGAACTGCTTTTGCAGTCGGTCAGCACCCACCCGGAACCCGCCAGCGCTGCGGCGATCAACTGCGTGAGTTGATCCTTCTCCCCAACCAGACACAGGCGTCGCCCCGGTGCTCAAGATGAATCCGGTACACGCCCTAAGGCATCCCTCACAATAAAAAGCGTCTCCCCGTAAAATAGAAAGGAAGGCGCGCCTCACCCATTCCATGGCGGACACGACAGAGAAACAAGCGAGTCAATCCGGCACCCCGCAGGCCCGGCGCAAAGCCGACGACGAGGTCGCCGGCAAGGTTTACGATGCGCGGCTCATGCGCCGCCTCGGCCGATACGTGCGTCCTTACTGGCTGCAGGCCGGCGTTTCGTCGCTGGCGGTTTCGCTCAAGTCCCTCTGCGATGTTGCCGGACCCATCCTGGTGATGGTAGCCGTCGATCGCTATCTTGCTCCCACATCAAGCGACAATGATGCCTCGAATTTTGTAGCGCACTGGCTGGCCAACAGCAGCCCATTGGCGCACCTGCTCCCCGCGGCCGCCGTTCCCGGCGTCACTCGCCTGGCCGAGATTTACCTGGCCCTTCTGGTCACTGCTTATGCCCTGCAGTTCATCCAGGTTTACCTGATGCAGTGGACCGGTCAGAAAATCATGTTCGACCTGCGCCGCGACATCTTCCGGCACATGCAGCGCATGCACGTGGGATTCTTTGACATCCATCCCGTGGGCCGGCTGGTCACGCGTCTGACCTCCGACGTGGACGCCGTGAACGACATGTTCACCGACGGCGTTCTGGCCATCGTGAACGATGCGTTCATGCTCACCATCATGGCCGCCGTCATGATCGCCATCAGCTGGTGGCTGGCATTGCTGGCATTTTCCGTGCTGCCCCTCATCCTCTTCGTCACGCGCATCTTCCGCGACCACGTCCGCGAGAGCTACCGCCGCGTGCGCACCGCAATCGCCCGCATCAACAGCTTCACGCAGGAGCACATTTCGGGCATGAGCGTGGTGCAGCTCTTCAATCGCGAAGACCGCGCCTTCAAGGACTTTGAAGCGGTGAACCGGCAGCACATGGTCGCGTTCATCGACACCATCTTCGCCTACGCGCTCTATTACCCCGCGGTGGACTTCCTTTCATCCGTCGCTATTGCTCTTGTCGTCTGGCGCGGCGGCTTTGGCGTGCTGCACCTTCCGCCTACCGTCACCATCGGCGTGCTCATTATGTTCACGCAATTCTCACTGCGCTTCTGGCGGCCCATCCAGGATTTGAGCGACAAGTACAACATCCTGCAGGCTGCGATGGCCGCCTGCGAGCGCATCTTCAAGTTGATGGATTCGGCCCCGGAGATTGTGAGCCCTGCGCATCCCGTCGCCGGCGACGGCTCCAACCGCATTGAGTTCCAGCACGTGTGGTTCACCTATCAGCCGCTGACCGACGCACAGAAGGAAGCGGTCGCGAAGGCAGTACGCTCCACCGCAGATGGCGCCGCGCTGGCCGCGCTCGACGGCATCGAATGGATTCTCAAGGACGTTTCATTCACCATCGAGCCGGGACAGACTGTGGCCATCGTCGGTCACACCGGCGCGGGCAAAACCACCCTCACCAGTCTGCTGATGCGTTTCTACGAGGTCACCGCGGGCCGCATTCTGCTGGATGGAGTTGACCTGCGCGAGCACGACCTGACCGCGCTGCGCCAGCACTTTGCCGTGGTCTTGCAGGATCCGTTCCTTTTCTCGGGCACCATCGCTGAGAACATCCGCTTCGGCAACGACCGCATTACTGACAAGACCATGCGCCGCGCGGCGCGCGACGTCAATGTGCTGGATTTTGTTGAAAGCCTGCCGCATGGCTTTGACGAGCCGGTGCGCGAGCGCGGCAGTTCGCTCTCCACCGGGCAGAAGCAGCTCATCAATTTCGCGCGCGCGCTCGCCTACAATCCGCACATCCTCATCCTCGACGAAGCCACCTCGAGCGTGGATACCGACACCGAGTTGCGCATACGCGGCGCGCTGGAGCGCATGGTTGAAGGCCGCACCAGCGTGTTGATCGCTCACCGGCTCTCCACCGTGCAGCGCGCCGACACCATCCTGGTGATGCACAAAGGCCAGCTTCGCGAGAAAGGTTCGCACCAGGAACTCCTGGCGCAGCGCGGCCTCTACTGGAAGCTCTACCAGTTGCAGTACAAAGATCAGGAAACGGGCTTCCTCGCACCGCCATCGCCCGAACCCTCCACCGCCCCGGCGATTTAGCTTCCTGTTCCCAGGATTCGCATTAAATCAGCCTGTCATCCTGAGCGAAGTCCGCCACTGCGGACGGAGTCGAAGGATCTGCGGTCGCTTTTCCACCCGCTTTGCCTTCACGTTATGATGAAAGAAGGGATCATCGGTGCGATGAGCTCATCGCGCCACCCCACCCCACGCCCTGCAGGAAAAGATGACAGACCACACGCCACCAAAAGTCGAGCTCTTCGACACCAGCCTCCGCGACGGGCTGCAGCAGCCCGAGCTTGAGATCTCGGTGCCGGACGCCGTGCTTTTGCTCGGGCGCATGGCCGGCTTTGGCGTGCACTACGCCGAGATCGGCTTTGCCGGCGCCAACCAGTTCGTCGCCGACCTCACCAGCGCTGTCACTCCCGTCGATACCGGCGCCATGAAGCTCGCTCTCTTCGGCCGCACGCGCGGCCGCGGCGCCAAGGTTGAAGAGTGGCCCGACCTGCAATTCATCGTGCGCCACAAGCGCCGCATTCCCGTCGCCGTGGTGGTCGTCAAATCGCGCCTGCTCGACGTGGAGCGCTCGCTGGGCGTCACTCCGGAAGAAAATCTCCTGATGGCCTGGGAGACGATCGAATACCTGCACGCCAACGGCCTTGAAGTGCTCATCGATCTTGAGCACGCGATGGACGCGAACAGTGGCCGCTGCGAGAACGGCAATCGCTGCAGTGACGACTACACCAGGCGCAGCCTCGATCACTTTCGCCAGCTTGTCGATCAATGCGTTCGCCAGAACGTGAGCCGCATCGTGGTCTGCGATACCAACGGCGGCGCAAGTCCCGAGGAAGTCACGCGCGTCGTCGAAGGGCTCACGCGCGATTATCCAAGTGCGCACTTCGCATTTCACGGCCATACCGATCGCGGACTGGGCATTGCCAACACGCGCGCCGCAATTCTGGCGGGCGCGATGCACGTGCAGGGCACTCTGATTGGGACCGGCGAACGTTGCGGCAACGTGAACCTGACCACGGTCGTCGGCGCCATGCAGCTTCGCGGCGAGGCTGATTTTGTTTCGCCCGAAGCGTTGAGGGGCCTGACCAGCCTGGCCCACTCGGCCTACGCGGCCTTCGGGCTTGAGCCGCCTCACGGCGCGCCCATCGTGGGTCCCGGAGCCTTCGGCACATGGGCGGGCATGCATGGATCGAGCGAGCGCAAAAACCCCGGCGCATATTTATGGTGCAACCCGTCGCTGGTGGGCGCCAACCCGACCATCGGAGTGAATGCGCAATCGGGCCGCGCCAACATCATTCTGCTTTCAGAATCGCTCGGCGTTCAGCTCAGTTCGGTGCAAGCGCAAGCCCTGATGGATGCAAACCAGGCGATGGTGGAGGGCGGCGGCTATACCGCCAGCGAAGTTTCGTTCCGCCTGGCCGCGATGCGAACGCTGGGAACCTTGCGCAACTGGTTCACCGTGAAAAGCTGGCGCGTGCACGATGAGTCCGACGAGGTGGGCGGACGCTACGTTCAGGCTCACATGGTTCTCACCGTCGGCGGATCGAACGTGGCCGTCTCGCGTGCAGAAGGCGCCGGCCCTGTGGATGCGCTCACCAAGGCGATGCGCCGCGAGCTCGACAAGCACTATCCCGTGCTCGCGCAAATGAAACTCGGCACCTTCACCGTGGCCGCGCTCGACGTGCGGGCACACGACTCGGCAGCCCACGTTCGTGTTACGGTCAGCTTCAACGCCGACGGCCACGAGCCCTGGGTCACCGCCGGCGTCAGCAGCGACTTGAACGAGGCGGCGCTCATGGCCATCGTGGATGGCTTCCACTATTGGCTGCTCATCAAGAGCGGCGAAGAGAATGCGCCAGCCGGCCTGCGCATGAAGGAATTTGCGAGTTAGCCCGCGAAGTTCCGCGCCGTGCTGCGCAGCCGCCACCCACCTCAAGCACCTTCCTCATACACCCAAATAACACAAATGGGGAATCGCCGAATCGGGCTGAATTCTGCAACCTATCACAAGTGATTTAGCTCACAGCGGATTTTAAGATCCAGCATCACACTGGGGTCAATTCGGCGGGAAGTGCATTCCTCCGGACCTTCCCGGCGCTCTTGATGCCGTTCTTGTTCCGCTGATCTGAGTTGATCGACCCCGGGCCAATTCCCCGGAGGGAGGACTGCAGTGTCCACGGAACTTCTTCAATCGCCTTTTGATCCGGCAGTGGTCGGGCCAGCTTCACGCTTCATCAGCGAGTCGCGCGGGAAGCAGCTTGCGCAAGCTGTTGAAGGGCTCGCCGTCCTGCGTTTTTCCGTTATCCTTACTGCTCGATGGGAATCCTCTGAAATCGAAGATGCCGAGCAGCGCGCCGAACTGCGCAAGGAGCTCGTTGTCCTTCGCAGGCAATACGGGGACAAGCTCGACGAAATCGCCATGAACTTTGGCGTCGCGAACGCCATGACGGTGAAGGAAGAAGTGGAGCGGAACGTGATTCTGCCGCGCGAGATCAAAGTGTCAGGATTGCCCGTCCACTGCAATGGAGAGGTCGCAGATAGCGACTTCGAAGTCTAGGATCGACACAAGTTTTTACCCGCACGCCTCCGCGGGGTAAAAGAATGCGCCGCCCCAGGTTGCCGGGTGGCGCATTCTTTTTGCGCCTGTGGGTGCCCGATTCCTCTGCGAGCTCGGTGACTGGAACCAAAACTCTCATCCTCTACTTTGAATGGTTCCCGCATCCTCCTCATACAGATTGCAGATATTTGCTACGGATGTCATTGGAGACTGCGCCGGCCGCTCTCTTCGGCTTCGGTCGAGACGTCGCCCGTGATCGATCATCATCTGTTGCAACCTGTAATGTGAGCCCACGCATCCAACCATCCAACTGAGATTTCCCCGCACTTCGTTTCATCCCAGGTTCCATGTTTTCTGCCCCCCACGAGCCGATCACTCAAGGTTCCTTCTGCCAGGGATCCTCCGACCGTGCATCGGTGCCCAGGCCACACCCATACCCCCCCGGAGGAATTCATGAAAATCGAAGGCGTCCCATGCGCATTCCTGACCGCCTTTTTCTCAATTGGCGTGATGTCCGCGCAAACCGTTCCCACCAGCCCCGTCACGGTCACAGTGACTACCAACTCGCACGGATACGCCATTCCCATCGATTTCAGCGGATTGCCCTGCTGTTGTGAAGAATCAGAACGCGACCCTCGAGATCCTTGTGCCCGCGAGCAACAGCGATGTTTGGCATAACTGGCAAACCACTCCCGGCGGCGCGTGGAACGGCTGGGTCGACATGGGCACCGGGAGCGCCGGAATCACAGCGCTGCGAGCGGCCAACAATGCTGACGGCAGCCTGAGTGTCTTTGGCTTCGGCACCAATGGCGATGTGTGGACCGCGCGGGAAAGCGCGCCGGAGGTTGGTTGGTCCGCATGGAGCGACCTTTCCGGAACGCAGATTCAACCTGGCTTCGCTGTCGGCCAGGATCTCGACGGTCTGCTCGAAATCTTCGGCATCGACGGGAATGGCCAGCCTTGGCAGAATGCGCAGAACAACACCGGCGGCTGGGTGGGCTGGACCCAGATGCCGACTGACGCACCCGCATTCAAAAACGCCGACCTGCTGCCATGGTTCGCCACGGCCCGGAATCTCGACGGCCGGCTGGCCGTCTTCGCGGCAGGATCGCGCTCGCACGTCTGGCTGTTCACGCAGGCCACGCCCGGAGGCGCAATGGGCGAGCCGCAGGATCTCGGCGGCATGCCCATCGATACCGGATTTGTGGCAGGCCAGAATGCCGACGGAACGCTGGCGCTCTTCGCTGCGCAGAAGCAAGGAAGCGGCCACGGCAACTCGGCTCAAGTCACGCAAGTCTATGCGGTTGCGCAGTTGACTCCGGGAGGCCTCTGGGGTCCGTGGGTGCCGTTGGGTCTTATGCCGCTGGGCTCTGATCTGGCCGTTGGCAATACTCAGGACGGCCGCGTTCAAGCCTTCGGCGTTGGGAGCAATGGAGATGTCTGGTCGAGCTGGCAGTTGACGCCGTCTGGTGGCCAACCGCCCATCCCTCTGTGGAACCCCTGGTCCGATTTTGGCAATGCCAACGGCGCGAATCTCTGTTTCTGCCAGACCTCGGCACCGTAAGGATCGCAGCTTCCGCAGATGTGCTGAGCGGATTGCTTGCACAAACCTCAATCGCTCGCAGAACGCGAAAAGGCCGCCCCCAAGCGAGGAGCGGCCTTTGCCTTTGCGATCTGATTCGCTGTCTTACCGAGCGCCAGCCAGCGACGGCCGTGGATCAAGCCGGCCGCTCTTGTAGCCTGCTGCCATCTCGCTGATCGGGATCGGCGCATAGTCGCCCGCATGCCCGGCCTGGCCAAACTCCGTCATGCGCGCCGCAACCACCTTGGCCATTGCTTCGCGTGCCGGCTTCATGTAGTCGCGCGGGTCGAACTTCTCCGGCTGCGTCCACAGCACCTTCCGGATCGCGCCCGTCATGGCCAGCCTGTTGTCGGTGTCCACGTTCACCTTGCGCACGCCGTTGCGAATGCCGAGCTGAATTTCCTCGATGGGCACGCCCCATGTCTGCTTCAGCTTGCCGCCGTATTCGTTCACGATGTCCTGCAGTTCCTTCGGCACCGACGAGCTGCCGTGCATCACGAGGTGCGTGTGTGGCAGGCGCTTGTGAATCGCAATCAGCACGTCCATCTTCAACACGCTGCCGTCGGGCTTCTTATTGAACTTGTAAGCGCCATGGCTGGTGCCGATGGCAATCGCAAGGGCATCGACGCCCGTGCGCTCGGCAAATTCCACGGCCTGATCCGGATCGGTAATGTGCTCAAGGCCGGAGCCGCCCGCGCCGTGGCCGTCTTCAACGCCGCCCAGCACGCCGATCTCGCCTTCCACGGTGACGCCGCGCTCATGCGCATAGTCGACCACGCGGCGAGTCACATCGACATTCTCTTCAAATGTTGATGGAGTCTTGCCGTCTTCCTTGAGCGAGCCATCCATCATCACTGATGTGTATCCCAGCGCGATGGCGCTCTTGCAGGTTTCAAAACTGTTGCCATGATCCTGGTGCATGGCGATAGGAATGTCGGGATTCAGCTCCGCGGCTGCCTGGATCAACTTGAACAGATAAAGATCCTCAGCAAATGCGCGAGCGCCACGGCTGGCCTGCGCAATCACAGGCGATTTGGTTTGCCGGGCCGCCATCATGATGGCTTGAATCTGTTCCATATCGTTGACGTTGAACGCGCCAACGCCATATCCGCCCTTGGCAGCTTCATCCAGAAGCTGTCGCATAGTTACAAGAGGCATAGGAATCTCCTTTTTTAACAACTCAACTTATTCAGTAGCTCCGCCGCCGCGATGCTCAGATCCTAAAAGGGCGGGAAATCAGCTCGACGCCGAGAGCGCAATCACCCTTATGGTAGCAGAGCAGTGATGGACGAACCGCGACCGGGCGCACAGAGTTCTGCGCGCATCGTCCCGATTTAATCCTGCGTAAGCTCCGCCGTTCCCAAAAAGGTAAATCCCAACCAATTGGGCCGGCGAGCCTTACGCATAGCTAATCTGTCCCAGGATTACTGGGCGCTTTGCTCCCGTTGCTGATGGCACGTTTCCCGGCAGCCGATGCCACGTTTGCCAGGCCAGCAATGCAAATGCTGCCGCTTCCTTGGCTGCCGCTGGCATGCCGAAGTCCTCACTGATGTGCATGGTGCATCCCAGCGGCCCAAGGCGCTCGGTCAGCATGGAGACGAGTGTCTTATTACGAGCTCCGCCGCCCGAGACGATAAAGTCCACTTCGTGGTTCTTTAACTTCGGAACAACGAATTTCGCGTAACTTCGCGCAATGCTCTCCGCGGTGAGTGCGGTCGCCGTGGCCAGCGCGTCCTCGCCGCTTTTGCTCTGCCTCCGGCATGCGGCAAGAAACTTCGCGGCATACTCGCGCCCAAACTGCTCGCGCCCTGCGGACTTGGGAGGCTTCTGCCGGAAGAACGGATGCCGCAAAGCCTCTTTGAGCATCGGCTCCAGCACTTCGCCCCGCGCCGCCAGCGCCCCGCTGCGATCGAACGGCTTGTTGAAGAGCTTTTGCGCGAGCCAGTCGATGACCATGTTGCCCGGCCCGGTATCGAATGCGAGCACTGCGTGCGGCAGGGCCATTGGAGGAATTGCAGTCAAGTTAGCAATGCCCCCGATATTCTGTAGAACGCGTCCGCGATTCGCATCTGCGAACAACACATAATCGAGCAGCGGCACCAGCGGCGCGCCTTGACCGCCAGCAAACATGTCGGCAGGCCTGAAGTTCGACACCACGGGCACGCCTGACTCAGCAGCAATCGCCTGCGCCTCGCCCGCTTGCCACGTGCATGCAAACTTCCGCCCCGCGTACCGCTCCGCGCACCCCTGGTGATAGAGCGTTTGCCCGTGGCATCCGATCAGGTCGAGGCGCAGGCGATGACGCCTCGCTGTTTCCTTCACCGCTTCCGCATACGCGAGGCCCAGCCGCCAATTGAGCCGCGCCAGCTCCGCCGTCGAAGTCGACTGCGCGTTCATTGCCGCAAGCACGGCTTTGCGGAGCTCAACAGGATAAGGAAATCTCTCATGCGCCAGCAGCGTGACCTTCGGAACTGATGTTGCCCCATCCTTGGCGCGCACTTTGCGCCAAGGGTGGGATGGCTCAACACGCACCAAGGCAACATCCATTCCATCGGCAGAAGTGCCGCTCATGACGCCGGCAACCGTCATCGCCTTCGCGCTCATACTGTCTCCACAATCGAGGGCGGCTTCGGCGGCCCGGCCTCCAATTCGCGCGGCGCAATCTTCTCGATGGTCTCGCCGAAGCGCAGAATGCGCGCTCGCAACCCCTCGAACTGCCGGGTGCTCAAAGTTTGTGCCATCTCTTTGGGAAACACCTTTGCGCACTTTCTCTGGGATTCGCGCGCCCTCGCCATCAGCACTTTGCGAAACGCCGCCGAGCGCTCGCCTTCCGCGATGAGCGACTCAAAGACGCTCAATATCGGCTCCGGATGGTGACAGATCAAGGCCAGATCCGAGCCGACCTCGACGGTTGCTACCGCGGCATCCTCGATCGGCATAAACTTCGTGATGCCGCCCATCTCAAGATCATCAGACACCACAATTCCGCGATAGCCGATGCGCTTGCGCAGCACCTGGTTGATCCAGAAATTCGAGACGCTGGCCGGCGTCTTTTTCCCGGCTGTCGCGGGATACGCAGCGTGGTTCACCATGACAATGGGCAACTGCCGGCACAACGCGCGATAGGGTTCCAGGTCCTCCTGCCAAAGCTGCTGCCATGTCCGCTGGATCGATGGCGTTTCAAGGTGCGTGTCGCGCATTCCTCCACCGAGGCCGGGAAAATGCTTGCCGCAGCCCGCTGCATTGTGTGCTGCCAGTCCGGCGAGAAACTCGTGCGCGTAGGCCACAACACCGGCTGCATCCGGAGCCGCACATCGAGTCTGCATCACGTCTTTCGATTCGGGAAGCCCGAGATCCAGCACCGGCGCGAACGAGCTGTTAAATCCAAACGCCTTCACTGCGCGCGCGACAAGTTCACCATGCTCGCGTGCCAGCGCGGCGTTGCCGGTGGTCCGTGCAGCCCGCGCAACAGCCTCCACCGCGGGAATGGGAGCCAGCACATCGCGCAGCCGGTCCACCGTTCCACCCTCGACATCTACGAAAGTTGCAGAGCGCGGCGTGCAGAGCCTTCTTGCCTCGGCGAGCAGGGCTCGCGTCTGCTTCGCATCCGCAATATTCCGCCGGAATAAAATAATTCCTGCCGGCCGGATCAGCTTCAGCCACGCGCGCTCCATTGCCGTAAGTTCCGTGCCGCCGAGCCCGACGACCAGCAAACTCCCCGCCGCCCGTCGCAAACTTTCTACTCTTTTCAACTCAAGCTCCTTGCTATTGCTCCCTAATCCCCAATACCTAATCCCTATTCCCTGCCTTCTTCAGTTCTTGTTGCAATTCTTCCAGCAGGTTGAGCGCCTGCAACGGCGTCAGCGAATTCACATCCGTCGACTCGATCCGGTCCACAATCTTTTGCGAGAGCGGCGTGAAGATGGTCAACTGCATTGGCTCGGCCGCCGTCTCCACCTGCACGCTCTGGCGCTCCTGCTTCTCGTGCTGGCGGAGCACGTGCTTGGCTCGCTCGATCACGGCAGAAGGCAATCCGGCGAGGCGTGCCACTTCAATGCCATAGCTTTTGCTGGCCGCGCCGGGCTCGATGTTGTGGAGAAACACGATGCCGCCTGCCCCTTCCTTCACACCCACGCGCAGGTTGCGCACGCGCGGCAACTTTTCGGCAAGCATCGTCAGTTCGTGATAATGCGTGGCGAACAACGTGCGCGCGCCCACCTCGGCGTGCAGATACTCCACCGTCGCCCAGGCCAGGCTCAGCCCGTCGAAGGTTGCCGTGCCCCGGCCCATTTCGTCGAGCAGGATCAGCGATCGCTTTGTCGCCGTATTCAGAATGGTCGCCGTCTCCGTCATCTCCACCATGAAGGTCGATCGTCCGCGCGCCAGGTTGTCGCTGGCTCCGATGCGCGTGTAGACGCGGTCGACCAATCCCAGGCGCAAACTCTCCGCCGGAACAAAGCTGCCCATCTGCGCCATCAGCACGAGCATGGCGGCTTGCCGCAGATACGTGCTCTTGCCGCCCATGTTCGGTCCGGTCACAAGCAGCAGGCAGGGGCCTTCGTCTCCGGAATTCAAATAGACATCGTTCGATATAAAGCGCCCTTCGCGCGTCTCCTCCATCCACTGCTCAATCACTGGATGCCGCGCCGCAACGGCCTCGAGCACCGGCTCATCTGTCAGTTGCGGTCTTGCGTAGCGCCGTTCTGCTGCCAGGTGCGCGAAGCAGGCCAGCAGGTCCGCTTCGGCCACGGCTGCGGAGCTGCGCCGGATGCGGCCGGCATTTTCAACCACAATTTTGCGCAGCTCCGCAAAAATCCGCTTTTCGATTTCGATGCACCGGTCGTGCGCGGTAAGAATCTTGCGCTCATACTCCTTCAGTTCCGGCGTCGTAAAGCGCTCCGCGTTCACCAGCGTCTGCTTGCGCTCGTAGTCCGCCGGCGCCAGCGCCAGGTTCGACTTGGTGATCTCGATGTAATAGCCGAAGACCGAGTTGTAGCGCACCTTGAGCGATCCGATTCCCGTGCGCTGCCGCTCGCGATCCTCGATGGCCGCGATCGCCTGCCGTCCCGTAGTGGAAACGGAGCGCAATTCATCCAGCTCCGCGTCCACATTCGCGGCGATCGCGCCGCCATCGGCCAGGGTGAGCGGTGGCTCAGCGACCAGTGTCTTGACGATGCGCGTGGTCACGTCATCCAGCGTGTCGAGATGTTTTGCGATCGCGCGCCACTGCGGAGCCGTCATTGCGTCGAGCGCTGTTTTCAGTCCGGGCAAACGCGCCAGGCTCGCCGCAAGCGCGCGCACGTCGCGTGGTCCCGCCGAATCCAGCGAGATGCGCGCCAGCAGCCGCTCCAGGTCCAGGATTCCGCCAAAGGCCTGCCGCACCTCTTCGCGCTTCAGCAAAGCGCGGTGCGCTTCGGCAACCGCCTCAAAACGCGCTTCAATTTGTGCGGCGTCGTTGAGAGGCCGCAGAATAGTCGCCCGCAGGAGCCGTTTGCCCATCGGCGTCAGGCATGCGTCCAGCGTGCGGAAAAGCGTGGTCGGGTCATCCTGCCCGGCAAAGAGCGGCTCAACCAGCTCAAGATTCCGCACCGTCACCTGGTCCAGCTCAAGCGCCGTTGAGTGTTCCTCGAACTTCAGGGTGTCGATGTGCAGCGCTTCGTTCTTTTGTGTTGTGCGCACGTAGTGCAGCACCGCACCTGCTGCAATGGCCGCCGCTTCGTGCCCACTCAGGCCGAATCCCTCCAGCGACTTTACGGCGAGTTGCCGCTCGACTAGTGGAACGGCGAACTCCGGCGTCCACACCCAGTCCTCGACGCGCGTCTTCGCCGGAATCCGTTCGAGTTGCAGAGGCGCCTCGGCGCTCGCAGCCAGCAGCACCTCGCTCGGCGCAGCCAGGAGCAGCTCATCCATCGCCCGCGCCCGCGCATGCTCGCCACGAAATTCCGAGGTGCGAAACTCGCCCGTGGAAACATCGAGCAGCGCCAGCGCGCACACTGATTCCTGGTGCGCCGCCTTCGCAGCGTTTTTGTCTTTGCCGCCAGGATGGGGAACTGCCTCATACAGCGCCGCCAGAAAATTGTTCTGCTCCTGGCCGAGCGCCGCATCGAGCGCCGTTCCCGGTGTCAGCACCCGTGTCACTTCCCGCTTCACCAGCTTTTTGGTGAGCCTCGGGTCCTCCATCTGGTCGCAGAGCGCGATCCGATAGCCTTTGCGCAGCAGCCGCGTAAGGTATTGCTCCACCGCGTGGTAAGGCACGCCGCACATGGGGACATTGCGCTCCTTGTCGCGAGCCGTCAGCGTCAGTTGCAGTTCGCGACTGGCGATTGCGGCATCGTCGTAGAAGAGCTCGTAAAAGTCGCCCATCCTGAAAAAAATCAGCGCATCGGGATTCTGCTGCTTTGCCATGGTCCATTGGCGCATAAAGGGCGTGAGATCAGGCGAGGTTTTCCCGGCAGAAGCATTGTGCGGCGGGTTTTTTCGGGCGGGAACGGAAGAAAGCGCTAACTCCGGCTCCGGCTCGCCTGGCGTGGCCGCCGCAGTTTCGACCGCCGGCACCTGCGCAGCCTCCGGCGGCTCGGGGCTCTCTTCAAAAAGCCGGGAGCGCTCGGTCTCCGCGCCGGGTTGCAGATCGTTTTGGATCACGCTGGTTCTAAGACTATCGCGGCAGCAAGCCCAAGCGATAGCCGGACGCGAACCCTCCCGCCCGCTAGCATTCGGCGCGGCGACTTTCTGCCGTCTGCGCCCCGGCAAAAACGGATTGCAATAGGCAGACTTAGGCGCAAGCGTGTACAATCGCTCCCTGTCCCCCGGGCCACGCAGATTTCCCCGAACCGGCCTTCGGCAACTTCATGTTGGCACTCCCAGCAAACCGAAGCCGGGCGTAATTCGACGCGGCCATCAACTCGCGGATGCCCACAGGCGGATTTTCGCCGCTTGGGCAAAGGAAGTGGCGACCGTTAACGCAATGAAGGCCTGCAAGGTGATTTGAAACTGCCCCGCAGCGCCGCAACCGGGTTCCCCATGGAGGAAGTTCGAGATGAATCAATTCAAGCGGTACGTTGTTTATGCTCTGTTCCTCTGCGCTGCATTGTGCGTCGCAGCGGTCTCTCACGCCCAGTCCCCGTTCGACGGAACGTGGCGGATTGATCCGGGCAAAGCCAAGATGGATCAGAAGCCGTTCACCGTCTACCTGAGCGGGGGATGGTATCACTGCGTCAGTTGTACCCCTGCCTACGATGTTCAGGCCGATGGGCAATTCCACCCCGTTTCGGGTCAATCGTTTGACACGCAGAGTGTAACGGTTGTCGATCCGCACACCCTCACCTTTGTCAGCAAGAAAGGCGACAAGACGATTGAAGAGGACACGGTTACGGTTACGGCCGACGGAAAGACCACAACGATTAAGAGCGTGACCTATCCGTTGAACGGGAGCGGAGCGCAAAACTCATCTCTGTCGCTCAAGCGCGTCGGAATGCTGCGCCCCGGCGTCCACGCCACCTCGGGCAATTGGGTGCCTTTGAAATTCACTGACACCGAGGCAGATCTGTCATTCACGTTCAAATCGGATGGCGATCAGTTCTCGATGACCGATCCAACCGGCGACAGCTATACGGCGAAATTCGATGGCAACGACTATCCCTACAAGTCGTACGGAGCGAACGGCGTCAGCCTGAAGAAAGTGGATGCGCGCACGATTGAGGAGACAGACAAGCGAGACGGCAAGGTGGTCGGCGTGTCAAAGATGACCGTTTCAGCCGACGGCAAAACGATCACTATCGTGGCGCACGACCCGCAGCGCGACACATCCTCAACCTTTATCGCGACGAAGAAGAAGTAGGACCGAGCAGAGCGACCTTAAGGGCAAGTCGTCAAACTTGGCCAGGCGGCCGCGCGTTCCAGCGAGTAGAATCATCGCGGTCCCATGGACCGGAATGGACCGGAGCTTTCGCCTGCCCTGGCGGCGGAAGCTCCAAAACCAGATCCCCGCGGAGGAAGATCGAAATGAACCAATGGAAGAGGTACGTTGCAGGCTCCTTGTTTCTTGCGGCGGCGTTGTGCGTTGCCGCGGTTTCTCATGCGCAATCGCCGTTCGACGGCACCTGGCAGGTTAATCTCGCACAAACCAAGTTCAGTCCCAAGCCCCTCAGCTTCTACATCAGCCAGGGATGGTATCACTGCACTGGCTCTTGCAACCCGGCTTATGACGTTGCGGCCGACGGCCAGGATCACCCCGTTACGGGCCATGCCTACGACTCGATCAGCGTAACCATCGTCGACCCTCACACCATCTCTGCCGTAGCCAAGAAAGGCGGCACGGTCATGTTCGAACAGACCCGCACCGTTTCCGCCGACGGCAAAACCCTCACCGTCAAAACCACCGATCATCCGATGGGTGGCGGTGCGGCAACCACCTATGACACCGTTGCCAAGCGCAGCGGCGTAGCAGCGTCGGGAGTGCATGCTACTTCAGGCAACTGGGTGATTACAAAGCAGAGCGGAAGCGGCAACGGACTGATGACGACCTACAAAATGGACGGCGACCAGTTGACCATGACCTCCGGCTCCGGCGAAAGCTATACGGCCAAGCTCGACGGCAGCGACTATCCCGTCAAGAATGCGTATGGCTGGGATGCCGTTTCGCTCAAGAAGATCAACGACCACTCCATTGAAGAAACCGACAAGCGCGGCGGCACGGTGACCGATGTTTCAACCATGACCGTTGCAGCCGGCGGCAAGACCATGACGGTCGTGGACAACGACAAGCTTTCAAATCGCACATCAACCTACGTAGCGACCAAGCAGAAGTAGCTGGGTCGGCGCGAAATATAAGCTTCACCCCTCTCCGGCGTCCGCGGCGGTGGGCGCCAAGAGGTGATGCACCCCTATTCGGGCAACCGCCTCAGGCCCTACCCTCGGCCGGCGGGTTGCAAGGCAGGAGTGATTTAAATCACATTCATGAGGCCCCACCCAAGGCAAACTGGGTTCCTCGGAAGCCCGAGGAGGTCCCCAAATGAATCTCACCGTCCTGCTGCAGAAACTGATTGCCATTGAGCGCTCCATTGGATCGGCGAACCTCGCCGTAACCCGCAGTCTCGTTTACGATGCGCAGGATTGCCTGCTCCAGATGCAGAAGGAGCGGGTGGAGGACTTTCTGGCCACAGCCTGGCGCGATCTGACCCTGCAATCGGACTGGTTTCACAGGGCGTCGTAGGCTTGGTCCTCGCGTTCCGGACTAACCCGCTCTCTTCAATTCGGAATCGGCTGCTCGTCAATGTGGTCGATCACCAGCACCGGTTCCCGGCGCTTCACTTTTACCAGCTTCAGGCCCAGTTCCTTGTTCACCGCGTCATAGAACGACACCGCTCCGTTCGGATCGACCGCGGTTTCATTTTGCGATTGCGGCGGCCCTCCCCCGCCGTTAAAGCCGGGCATATTGTCGCCGGAGTCTCCAACTTAGGGTGAAGTTCCACCCGCCTTTGAGCCCGGTTTTGTCGACGGGTGGGTAATAGAGATAGTAGGCGGCGAAGGTCGGAAATTGTTTCACTGCCTCCGCCATGGTCATGTTCTGGCAGGTCACCAGCATATTCAGGATGGGGTGGGTAAGCCGTGGATCGTTTCCATCCGGCCCAGGGCCAGGGTGACAGTTCGTCCGGATATTGGGATCGGCCCGGGTGAGCTTCGGCTTCACCGCAACCAGGTCGTAGGCATCCACGATCTGGTCATCCATGTGCACCTTCATTTCGAACCGTTCAATCAGCAGCGCCTTCAGCATCTCCCGAAGGTCGTCAAACGATATGGTCGGTCGTCTATCTCCAGGGCCTCTAGGGGCTCCTTCAACCATATTTTCGCTCGCCACCTTGGCTTCCACGTCGATCTTGTCCGTGTCCACCCACTTGGGAGCACCCACCAGCTCTCCGTTGTCGTTTGGGTCCAGGTCCCAGGCAATCACGATCAGGAATTTCAGCGGAAAGCCATGGACGTTGACCTCGTCGCCGGAGATTCTCCCGTTCTGCCTCTCGTTCGAAGTGCTGGGCTTGATGGTCGCCACCTCGAACTGCGCCGGCGGCAATGGCGGCATGATCTTGGCAAGATCAGGCGCATTCGGCGTGGGCGTTTCATTCACGCTGTCGACAAGAAACACAGGCTCGTTGGCGGTCCCAAGCGTGAGCTTGAGGCCCAGTTGCTTGTCGAGCGCGTCGAAAACGGTAATACCGTCGGTACCGGCTCGTGCGAGATCGACCCGGCTGGTCCAGTGCACGTCGAAGTCGTACGCTCCTTTGAGGCCGGTCCGGTCCGCCATCGGCTTCTGCAGATATGCGAAGGCAAACCCGGGCAGCACTTGCGCAAACTTCTCCATGGTCATGTTGTGGCAGTGAAGCAATGCAGGGACAATCGTGCCGGGAGGTGGCGGACCCGGCGGCGGAGGTTCGCCCTTGCATGCGGCATCTTCCGCGCCGCTGGATGGTTTGAGGTTGGAGGTCGGCTTATCGTTTTCGAGCGTCAGCACGTAGCTCGGCACAGGTCCGCTTCCGTTATGCGCCACGAGATTGAACCGGTCCTTCAGCAACGACTGAAGCATCTGCTTCGCCGTCGCCTCGGTCGTCCCGGGCGGAACCTTCGCGATCACGTCCCACCGATTCCATTCCAGCCAGCTCGGTCCTCCGTCCACGTAGCTCGAATCCTTCAGACTGTACGCGGTCGAAATCAAGTCCGCCATGGTCGCCTGTCGCACAATGTAGCGGCCATCTTCGAGAAACGCCCCCTCGAAAAAGGGGTATCGGAGCGGCGGGCTCGGGTGAATGTCGGCAATCTCAAACTTGACCGGCGTCGTGGCCGCAGCCGGAGCCGGCGCCGAAGCCGGAGTTCCAGCAGCCGCTTCGGCCGGCGCCGTAGTTGAAGGAGTGGATTGCGAGAAAACCAGTCCGGAAAGAGCCGCAAACAGAACCGTCCCCGCAATCGATCGCATCCTCAAGGCAACCTCCAGTCGACCCGCCAGAATTGTGTTTGAATCTCAAAGAGGCCGCGCCGTCCCCTCGCCACCTTTCAAGCTACCCGACGAAAGGCGACGCTCGGCCAGCCCCCGTTCCCGCATTTTCGCACCCGGATCCCCGCAACGCGTGTCGCACGAATTCCCAAATGCTGCCTTAAAGACGCGCCATGGGTGCCGTCCGTTATCGGCCCCGGCGGAAGTCGGATTGCAGGCACTTTCGCCATATCCCTTGACATTCGACAGGAGATTATTGCATGATCTTGTCGAATATCGAGGGGAAGAGATGCCGACTTCGACTGATCTGCTGCAAGGGACGCTGGACCTGCTGATTTTGCAAACACTCTCAATTGAGCCCATGCACGGTTGGGGCGTGGCTCAGCGCATTCAGCAGGTTTCAAACGAGGCCCTGCAGATTGGGCAGGGTTCGCTGTACCCGGCTCTTTACCGGCTCGAATACAGGGGCTGGATCAAGGCGGAGTGGGGAAACTCGGAGAACAACCGGCGGGCCAGATTCTATCGGTTGACGGCGGCTGGCCGCAGGCAATTGGAGAGCGAACTGGAGACCTGGGATCGGCTGTCGACCGCAATCGGGCTGGTGCTGGGCAGGACCGTGGAGGCGCCGTGATGATGATGGAGTTGCTGACGCGCAGCCGTTTCCTGATGTTCCGCAAGAAGCGGAGCGAGCTTGACGATGAGCTGCGGTTTCACCTGGAGCGGTCGATCGCGGCCAAGGTTGCCGCCGGGCTGCCCGCCGATGAAGCGCGGCGGCAGGCGCTGATCGAGTTTGGTGGCGTTGAGGCAGCGCGCGACGAATGCGAACGGCAGAGACCGGGTTGGTGGCTGGGAACGGTTGCGCAGGATATCCGCTACGCTGTGCGTGGAATTCTGGCACATCGGTGGTTCTCGACGGCGATTGTGACGATACTCGCGCTGGGAATCGGTCTGAACACAATGGTCTTCACCCTTGTGAATGCGGTGCTGTACAAGCCGGTTGGCGTGCCCGAAGGCGACCGTCTTGTCTCCATCAACAGCCGCCTTCGTTCGCAGTCCGACAGGAGTATGCCATTTTCGTATCCGGATTTTCAGGATTACCGCGCGCAGGCGAAGTCGTTTGAGTCGTTCGAGGCCGTTGACGATGAACGCGGCATTCTGAGCGAGAGCGGTAATCCTCCGCACCGGTATCATGTTGCGCGCGCAACTGCCGGCCTCTTCGCGATGGTGCACACCAATGCTCTGCTCGGTCGGGCATTTCTGCCCGGAGACGATCGTGCCGGAGCGGAACCAGTGCTCGTGCTCAGCTACAACGTATGGCAGGAGCGGTACGCCGGTCTTGCCGGCGTGATCGGTCGGCCTGTGCGTCTGGATGGGCAGGCGGCGACGATTATCGGCGTCATGCCGAAGGGCTTCCGCTTTCCCAGCGACGTGGATCTGTGGATGCCCCTGGTTCCCACGGCCGACATGGCCAAGCGCGACATTCGGCAGCTTCGCGGCTACGCGATCCTGAAGCCCGGGGTTACGATGCGGCAGGCGAATGCGGAAATCAATGGCATCGCGGAACGGCTGGCGCGGCAGTTCCCCGTCGATAAGGATCTGGGTGTGAGCATGCTGACGTTTCAGCAGCGCTTCAATGGCGGGAATATCCGAATTGTGTTTCTGCTGATGCTGGCAGCGGTGGCCTTTGTTCTGCTGATTGCGTGCGCCGACGTGGCCAACATGATGTTGAGCCGAGCACTGAACCGGCAGCGCGAGATGTCGATCCGCACCGCGCTGGGGGCAACGCGCCGGCGCCTGATTCGCCAGTTATTGATCGAGAGCGTGATGCTGAGCACGGTAGGAGGCGTTCTGGGCGTGGGCCTGGCCGAGGCGGGCATTCGCTGGTTCGATCTTTCGACGCAGACCATCCGGCCCTCCTGGATCGAGTTCACGATGGACTTCACAGTTTTCAGCTACTTTGCCACGCTGTGCGTTGTGAGCGGACTGCTGTTCGGCATCGCGCCGGCGCTGCGCTCGTCGAAACCCGACCTGGCCGCGGTTCTCAAAGAGGGCGCCCACAGCGTGGGCCGGCGCCGTGGCGGATGGCTCTCGGCAGGGCTGGTGGTGTTTCAGTTTGCGTTGACGCTGGTGCTGCTCACCGGAGCCGGCATTTTTGTCCGAGCGCTGTTGAACAGTCTCTCGATCAATCTCTTTGTCCCAGCGACGCACTTGACGATGGCATCGCTGCAACTGCCCGACACCCGCAACAAAGATGCCGATGCGCGCCAGCGTTTTTACGATCAGCTCTTGCCTCGCCTGCGCGAACTGCCCGGGGTGTCGCACGCCGTAATTGCTTCGGATGGGCCGGGACTGGGCGCAAACCGGCAACAGATCGAGCTGGAACATCTGCCGATCGCGAACCCGGCGCAAAGGCCGTGGGTCGCTTTCGTGGCGCAGTCTCCCGGATATCTCAAAACCATCCGTCTGCCGCTGCTCGAGGGTCGAGACTTTAACGACATCGACGGCACGGCGCATCACGAGGCGGCGATTGTGACTCGAGATGCTGCGGCGCGGTTGTGGCCCGGCCAAAACCCGACGGGCAAGCGCTTCCGTCTCTACGACGACAAGAACAAGCCGAGCGAGTGGATCACGGTCGTGGGTATCTCGGCGAATCTTGTGCAGGAAGTTCAGGAGAACGACCCGAGGCCGCTGCTCTTTGTTCCGTATCGGCAGGAAGGCTGGGGCAACATGGCGCTGGTGGTCGAGTCGGCCACCGATCCGCTGCAGGCGATGCGCAAGACGGTGCAGAGTCTCGATCCCGAACTGCCGCTGAACGATCCGTATGTCGTGAAGGATGCACTCGAGCACCAAACCTGGTTTCTGCGAGTGTTTGGCAGAATCTTTCTGGGGTTCGCGCTGATTGCGATGCTGATGGCCTCTGTTGGCATCTATGCAGTGATTGCGCATGCCACGAACGGCCGAACGCAAGAGATAGGAGTCCGCCTGGCGCTGGGCGCGACGATGCGCAACATCCTGCTGCTGGTGATGCAGCGCGGATTGTGGCAAATCGGTGCGGGGCTTGCGCTCGGGCTTATCGCGGCGCTGCCGTTCGCGCACCTGATGGCGTGGCTGCCCTTCGGAATGGCGCGATCGGATGCTCCGATTTTCGTGGTTGTCGCTCTGGGCCTGGCGTCAGTCGGCGTCTTCGCGTGCTGGCTGCCGGCGCGGCGTGCCGCCTGTCTCGATCCGGTGAAGGCGATTCGCTATGAATAACCGATGCCGGCAACGCGCGCCTGATCATCGTTTCCCTTGACGCGGCGGTTGATCTCAATCTGTCAATTGGCTGAGGGAGCACAGTTGTTCGACGGGAACTCACAGGCCTCCTGCGGTGTCTAAATCCTATGAAGTCTCAGATTCGAAACCCGTGAGCGAGGAGGATATTTCGATGGCAGTCGAGAATGGTCATGTTCCAAATCAACTGCAGGGCGACATCAATGTGACTCCCCTCATCGACGTTCTGTTGGTGCTGCTGATCATCTTCATGGTCATTGCCCCGGAAATACCTCACGGCCTGTCCGCAGTAGTACCTCAGCGGTCCGCGAGCTCGATTCCGAGCCCCGACACTCCTATTGTGGTGCAGATCATTCGTACCCGCGATGGACTACCGGGTTACAAAATCAATCAAGATAGCGTGAGCATCAACGACCTTGGGAGCCGCCTGAGCGCCGTGTTTGCGGTTCGGGCGGACAAAGCAATGTGTATCAAAGGGGACGACAATCTTGAATTCTCAACGGTTGCGCGAGTGATGGATATCGCAAAGGGCGCGGGGGCGGAGCACATTGGATTGTTGACATCGAAGGACCGGCTTTAGGCCGATTTTCCAAGCCTCGCCAGAGTCGACAGATCGTCCAGAGCCGTCTTTCTTCCACGAGCTTTCCATGAAGTGGACGAGCGGTCCAGGTAAACCGAAATCAATGTCCCGGTGTTGCTCCATGAACGGAAGATCCGGTTCGAGGACCTCCTTAGAACCCTGCCTTTCAAGTTATTGCCCGGAGTTCGGCGCGACAAGGGAATCGGCGGCAGGCGACTTCGGATAGGGGAAGTAGAGTTCGTTTCCGTCCGGGTCTGCGATCACCATGAGCCGGTAGCCCCATTGCCCGTCTTTTACTTCCACGCCGCGCTCTTCCAGTTCCGCGCGCAAGGCATCCAGCACGCCGGGATCGAGCGAGATGAACATCAGGCCTTTGCCCACTTTATCGGGCCATTGAGAGGAAAGAATGAGCTCGCAACCATGGCGGTAGACTTGCGCGACCCACGCTTTTCCTTCCTCCTCATATCGCCACGCTTGCGTGAACCCGAGCTGCTTCACGTAGAAATCGACGGACCTGTCGATTTCAAAAACGAACAGCACTGGTCTCGCGTACCATTGATTGCTCATGACGCTCCCCATGCCACCCGCGACTCGCTCAACCGCGATCTTATTTCCTGATGGTGATGGGCGGGCCGCTTGGTTTCGCCGGCGGTGGCGCCTGGGTCACATTGTCGCTTGCACCGCCGATCCTTTTCCATGTTCCCGTCCCCAGCTTGCCTGTTGCGACGACGACTCCCGGGGATTGCACCTGGTAGGTGCCCGCGTCATCCCAGCTCATCGTGATCGCGTGCAGCGTGTAGTGGCCTTTACTCGCCGAAAACGTTCCGGCATTCGACGGAGTATTGTCCATCGCCTCGCTATGCAATTCGTAAGTGCCGTTGGGCGCCACGCGCCAAATCCAGCGCCCCGGATTGATGAAGAGCTCCCACGTTCCCACCATATTCGGATCGACCGTTGCTGTTGACCCTCCCGGCGGCAAAGGCAGCGGCGACGACCAGCGAACGTCGTCGGCAGCGCAGGGCGCCGTGACCGTCACGCAGTTCTTGCCGTGTTCAGACTGGCATTTCGCCAGCGCTCCAGCCGCAGACTCATCCCGGCTGCTTCCCACATAGAAACCATAAGATTTATCCGCATAGCTCTCTGCCAGTCCAATGCAATTGTTCTCTCCCGATGTCAGCACTTGGCAATCTGCCGCTCCATTTCTTTTGCAGTTCTGCACAGCCGTCTGCTCCGCGCTGCTTTGAGAGTTTTGTCCGTGCGATGCTCCGGCAGTCATGGTCGTTGGCGATATCGCCACCGCTGCAAAGTGGACCACGATAAGCTGCTGCCCGCCCGGAGGCTTTGGCATGCCATCGGCGGTACACCCCGTGTAACCAAAATTCTCGATGCACGCATCCTCCATCCCCGGAACGACCTCGGTACTTCCGTCATCCTGCGCGCGCGCCGCAGCACCAAGGCTCAGCAAAACCAGCGCTGCCAGCCCAGGGACACGCCACATCCACCAAACGTTCCGTCGATTCATCCTCATGCTTTCCTCCGGCGAAGCCGCTTTGCATACCATCATTGGAGAAATCAGCCGCCCCCTACACCCATATCCGATTCTTCTGTGGGAAGGCAACAAAAGCTCAAGCAGGTTCTGGATATATCGTAGCCCAGCCGTCAGTAACCCTTCGGCAGACATTTTGGGTTGGCGGAGCCCCAGTGGCAGCCAGCGCTGTATCCAGCCGTCGGTCGGATTTGCCTCCCAACGGCGCGCTCCGCTATAGGATGAATGGGGCGATAAGCGACTTGGGGGGCGCCTCCGGTTCTGTTGCCGTTCCCGCGCGATGGGGCCCATAAACCACGGGAACAGGCCGCCGGCCACGGCATTCTCAAAACTCTCGGACGCAGCAAATGCTGCGGTTTGCCGGGTTCGAAAGGTGATCTGGATCACAGTATACTGAGGGGTAACACCGTAAGGTAAAAGCTGCCATGTACCTGCTTTGGCTACGAGTTGCGGCCATTCTCTATGCGGCAGGATCTGTTGCCGCTTTCCCCGCGGTGCTCTATAACTCCGAGCGCTGGCGCAAGACCTGCGTACACCTCAGCGGCCTGGCCTTCTTCTTTCATTTCGTGTCTGTGGTCGAAATGCTGGTGGTTGCGCACCGTTGGATGCCGGTCGGCATGCGGGAGATCGAGTCGCTGCTCGGCTTTGCCGTGGCCGGCCTCTTCTTCCTTTTGTGGTGGCTTTACGACGCCATATCGCTGGGAATCTTTGCCCTGCCGGCGACCTTCTTTCTTGTTTTTGCCCCCGCTCTCGGAGAAAGCGCGCGCCGGTTCCCCTCGCAGCGCGTGTGGATGAGCTGGCTGGTCGTGCATATTATCGCTTTGCTGCTGGCCTACGCAGCGCTGTTTTTGAGCCTACTGGCGTCGATGCTTTATCTGCTGCAGGAGCGGCGCATCAAGTCAAAGGTCAGGCCCGGAACATCCGGGTGGTCGCCCGCCGACTGGCTGCCGCCGCTCGATACGCTGGAGCGGATTGCCCTGGCCACTCTCGAATTCGGATTTCCATGCATGACGGTCGGCCTGCTCATTGGCTTTGTGCTGGTGCAGCAGACCTCGCTGGGCGCCTCATATTTTCTCGACCCCAACATTCTTGCCTCGTTTGCCATGTGGATCGTTTACGTCACGCTGCTTTTGTTTCGCCGCGGCATCGGGCTTCGCGGTCGAAAAGCGGCTTATGTCTCGGGCGCGGCACTCGTGGTGATGATGGCCGTGTGGGCCGTGAACTTCTTCAGCCAGGTGCACAGGTTCGGTCCCCAATGACGCTCAAGCTCATTGGCGTGAATCACAAAACGGCGCCTATCGCGCTGCGGGAAAAGATCGCCATCGGCCGCGACGAACTTGCAGAAACCACGCGCGCATTGGCGACAACGCCCGGTATCACGGAGTGCATGATCGTTTCCACCTGTAACCGGGTGGAGCTGCTGGCCGTGGTTGAAGATGCCGAAACCCCAGTCGCCGGATTCCTGTCGCAGCAATTTGGAATCGATGCAACCGTGCTTGGCCCGCACCTGTACGAATACCACGATAATGAAGCGGTCAACCACCTTTTCCATGTAGCCGCAAGCCTCGACTCCATGGTGGTGGGCGAGCCGCAGATTCTGGGTCAGGTGAAAGAAGCATTCGCTGTTGCGCGCGCGGCGGGCACGGTTTCAACGCAGTTGGAGCACCTGCTGCAAAGCGCATTTGCCGCGGCCAAAAAAGCGCGCAGCGAAACCGGCATCGGATCGAACTCGGTGTCGATCGCTTCAGTCGCCGTGGACCTGGCGCGCAAAATCTTCGGATCGCTGCAGGGACGAACGGTCTTTTTGGTCGGTGCGGGCAAGATGAGCGAATTGGCGGCACGCCACCTGGTGCAGCAGGGCGCTGGAGCCATCCTGGTGAGCAACCGTACGGCCGAGCGTGCGCGCCGTATGGCAGAAGAGATTCAGGGTGCGGTCGTTCCCGAGGTCATCGACTTTGCCCACCTGTATGAAGCAGCAAGCCGCGCTGACATCGTGATCAGCTCGACCGGCGCTCCGCATCCCATCTTTCGGCCGGAACACGGGCAGGCATTTCTGCACCGCCGCCGTAACCGGCCGATGTTCTTTATCGATATTGCCGTGCCGCGCGATGTGGATCCGGAGATGAACAAGCTCGACGGCATCTTCGTGTACGACATCGACGATCTGCAGCAGGTGGCGGCGTCGCATATGCAGGAGCGGAGCCGGCAAGCGGTTGACGCCGAAGCGCTGATTGCCGCGGAGGTGCAACGATTCCACCAGCGCCAGCGCACCGTTTCCGCCGCGCCCGCGATCGTCGCTCTGCAGAAGAAGGCCGAGGAGATTCGCCTGGCCGAGATTCACCGCATCCACAGCCGCCTGGGCACGCTCACTGAAGAGCAGCTTGCGGCTGTCGAGGCACTCACGCGCGGGCTGGTGAACAAGTTCCTCCATCCGCCCATGCAGGCGCTCAAGCAGGCTGCGCGCGAAGGCGATTCGGCGCGCCTGGACGCGTTGTGCGAGGAGTGGGCGGTTTCGTCTGACGGGCCCGGCGAGGTGCCGCGCGAGATTGCCGAGTCGAAGAAAGAAGAAGCGGAGAAGAAAGTCAGAGCTTCATGACTTCGAACTGAAAGATCGCGCGAAAATCGCTAAACTGAACTGGGAGGCCCATCGATGAAGCTGCGCGTTGGCAGCCGCGGATCGCAGCTTGCCCTCTGGCAGGCCAATCACGTTGCGGGCCTTCTGCGCGTCCAGGGGCACGACGTCGAACTCGAAATCATCAAGACAACCGGCGACCGCCTGCAGGAGGTGACCTTCGCCGATGTGGGCTCGAAGGGAATGTTCACCAAGGAGATTGAAGAGGCTCTTGCGGCGGGGCGCGTCGACTTGGCTGTGCACTCGCTTAAGGATTTGCCCACCGAACTGCCGGAGCCGTTCGCGCTGGCGGCGACGCCGGCCCGGGTCGATCCGCGGGATGTGCTTGTCTCAATCAAATATGCAAACCTTGCCGCGCTGCCAAAGGGTGCGCGCGTGGGAACCAGCAGCCAGCGCCGGCGCGCGCAGTTAAGAGCGCTGCGCAAGGACATTGAGGCTGTGGAATTTCGCGGCAACGTGGACACGCGGCTGCGCAAGCTGGCCGAAGAACAGGTGGACGCCATTCTGCTTGCCGCTGCCGGCCTCGACCGTTTGGGCAGAACCGACTGGATTCGCGAGCGGCTCGACCCCTGGGATTTTTGTCCTGCTGCCGGGCAGGGCGCTCTCGGCATTGAGACGCGCAAGGACGATGCGGCAACCATCGAGGCCATCGCGTTTCTTGATCACGCCGATACACGGTTTGCGGTGACGGCGGAGCGCGCGGCTTTGGCTGCGCTGGGCGGAGGCTGCCAGGTGCCGATCGGAATTTATTGCCGGCCCTGCGCGTCGCAGGCGAGCGGAGAAACGGGCGCGTGGGATGAAATTTTTGGCGTTGTCGCTTCGCCCAACTCAGATACCGTGCTGCGCGTGCATCTGCATGCTCCGCGCGAAAACAGCGATCCCATCACCTTCGGGCGCGAAGCTGCCGAGATGCTGATGGCCGAAGGCGCGGGTCCATTGCTGGCGGCTGGCGCAGAGGCTGCCGGCGGAGCAGCCTGATGACGACGCTGCCGCTCGCAGGCCGCCGCGTGCTGGTGACGCGTGCCGCACACCAGGCCGGCAAACTGAGCGATGCGCTTCGTGAACTCGGTGCGGAGCCGGTCGAGGTTCCGGTGCTGGAGATTCGGCCGCCTGAAAGCTACGAGCCTCTCGATACCGCTCTCCGCAATTTGGACAGCTACGACTGGCTTGTCTTCACCAGCGCAAATTCCGTTCCCATCTTTCAGATTCGGGCGCTGGACCTTGGAATACCGCTGTCCAATCTCACTGCGCGAATTGCCGCGGTAGGACGCGCCACCGCCCAAGCCCTGGAAACGCTGGCCCGTCTAAACGTATCTCTCATCCCCAAAGAGTATGTTGCCGAAAGCATCGTTGCTGAGCTTGCGCCGCAAGTTGCAGGGTGTCGCGTCCTGCTGGCACGCGCTGAAATCGCTCGTGACGTGATTCCTGATGCGTTGCGCGCCGCCGGCGCCACGGTCGACGTCGTGGACGCTTACCGGAACGTCATGCCCGAGGCAGCGCCGGAGCTTTTGCGCGAAGCGTTGAAGAAGGGAATTGACGCCGCGACATTTACCAGTTCCTCGAGCGTGACGCACCTGGCCGAAGCCGCGCGCGCAGCGGGCCTTCAGTTTCCGTTCTCCGGAGTCCGCGCCATTTCTATCGGCCCCATCACCAGCCAGACGCTGCGCGAGTTGGGCTGCGAACCGGCTGCTGAAGCCCATTCTCACGATATCCCGGGGCTGGTTGCCGCCGTTGCTGATTTGCCGACTCGCTGACTCGCTGGCTCTGTGCCGCCGGGAGGCTGGCGCAAGACCAGCAGCGAGTATCGCTCGCACGTGCGCGAGTTCAAGATGAAGGTTGCACCGCGATAGTTTGAAGGCCGCCTAACGCCGCCAACTCCGCTAGCCCTAATACTGTTCACTTAGCTATCCTGATGGCTGCTCGGATGTTGATCGCGGGCAGGGTCTTGCCGTGGCGCGAACGGAGCGGGAAGTTGCTCATCTTGCGCTTGACCCCGCGAAGATTGTGGCGATCGCGGCTGGAGACGACGCGTTCCTCGAGTATTTCGCCAAGCACCGCCTTATGAAAGGCTCTCCTCTTCGCAGGGGGGAATGGCGCCATAGACACCCATTTTGCGGCGGATCACGCGCACGGCGTGGAGGAACGAGAGCCGGTCGGGGTCTTCATCGGCTTTGAGGGCGGCTTCGTGCATCAGGCCGCGGATGGCGAAGTGAGCCATCAAAAGTCCGTAGAACTCTTGACGCACCAAATCCGGTGTCTTGCTGCGCAGCACGATCTTGGCGCCGCGCAGGTGGGTCTTGAGTTCATCGAATGCCGTTTCTATCTCCCAGCGCTCGTGATAAAGGGCGGCGAGTTCATCGGCTGCAGCTTTGCCAGGATCGAGGATGGTGGTCGCCAAGCGATAGATCGGCTCGGAGCCCGCGATTCCTTCCAGGCGGTAATCGATCACGCGAAGAATTTGTCCGTTGGTTTTGTGTCGCCAGTCGCGCTCGGAAGGATACACCTGGCTCAAATAGGAGCCATCGGGCAGGCGTTTCTCTGAGGCCATGCGCATGTTCTTCTTCATCCGCCAGAGCAAGTCCGCGCCCGTGCCAGATGCCTGATTCCACAGTTCGAAGCCGAAGAAGTTCCGGTCAGCCAAACAGAGCATGCCTTTACGCAAAGCCGGAAGAACCGATTTTGCCAGCGTGATTTCTCCGGTCCGGTAACCGTCCATGTGACTTCCAAACAGCACGTGTGTGCCGTTCTCCACCAGGGACACAAAACGGATTTGAGGATAAGCACTTGAACCGCGGCTGGCTCCAGGACGAGAGAAAGCATCTTCGTTGGCCTTTTCGTCGGCAACATCGAATGTGCTGCCATCCAGGCTCACCAGGCGCCACCTCCGATACCACGCGCCCCGCGTGCTGCCGACAGCCACCGGCTTGACCAACTCATCATGCAACTGCCGCAGTGGCTCCCAGCCCAGCCGCGTTCGGGCCTGAGAGATGCCCGATTTCCCAGCCACCCGCACACCCAATGACGGATCGCGCAGCCACTGGACTGCTTCCAGAAGACAACGCAATACCTCGCGATAGGACGATGGCATGTACAGCGCCAGAGCGATGACGTAGTAGACAACCACCTGTGCCGGCAGATCGCGCTGACGAATGCTGGACCTCCCTGTGGTTGAAAGCACTGGCCCGATGCTGGAGAGAGGAAACGTCTTGGTTATTACGCCAAGGCTGATGTAGTCCGTGATCCGGGCACCCGGAGGGAGTTCCGCAACCGTACGCGCCAACCGTGGCCTCCTGTCCTTGTCTCATACAGAATGCCACAGATTTAGTTAAGTGAACAGTATTACCGCTAGCCCCGCTTCTTCACGAAGTCCACGTTTTGTCCTTCGACCGGCACAGCGGTTCCAGGTTGCATTCGCGGCACTTCGGATTGTGCGCGATGCACACCTTGCGTCCATGTTGAATCACCTGGTGCGAGAAGCTGATCCAGCGGTCGCGCGGCAGAACCTGCATCAGTTCCTGCTCCACTTTCTGCGGCGTGTCGCCTTTGGCCAGCTCCAACCGCCGCGAGATGCGAAAGACGTGCGTATCGACAACGACGCCCTCGGCTAGGCCGTAGGAGACTCCAAGTACGACATTCGCCGTCTTGCGCGCCGCGCCGGGAATCGTTGTCAGCTCGGCCAGCGTCTGAGGCACCTTACCGCCGAAGTCAGCGATGATCTTCCGCGCCGCGCCCTGAATGGATTTGGCCTTGTTGCGGAAAAAGCCGGTGGTCTTGATGAGCGCTTCGAGCTCGGGCAACGTCGCCTTGGCCATCGCCTCCGGGGTAGGGAAGCGCCGGAACAACTCCGGCGTGACCATGTTCACGCGCACGTCAGTACACTGCGCCGAAAGAATCGTTGCCACCAGCAGCTCCCATGGCGTGCGGTGATGGAGCGCGCAAACTGCTTCCGGGTAGGCTTCATCGAGCGCTTTAAGGATGGCGGCGACGCGTTCGGGGGCGAGCGGCCCGCGAGATGCGGGCGTCCTGGTCTGTACGGGGCGCGGTATCTTCTTAGCAGGGCCCCGCGCAGCCGGTCGCTTTTTCGCTGCGCTCTTTTTGGTCATCTTCGTTCCAGCCATAAAGCTCCTGAGGAGTTCTGCAGCCCCATGTTACAAGACTGTTCGACCGATTTGCGTGAGGACTGGTTGTGGAAGTTGCCCCAGCGTTACGCGGCTCTTCTTGGATGCGTATCGTTCGCCCTCCTCACGCTTGTGCTATCAGGCACCTCACTTATCGACGCTCAGCAAGCCGCGCAGGCCACACCAGCCGCCACGCCGCCGGCCTTCGAGGTCGCAACCATCAAGCCCAGCAAGCCGGATGATGAGAACCATAACTGGAACAGCGGGGGCGACCGGGTTGCCATTGAGAACTACACGCTTCGACGGCTGATTCGCTCTGCGTATGGCCTGAAATCGGACTCGCAGGTGCTCGGCGGCCCCGACTGGATCGGGAAGCAGGCATTTGATATTGACGCCAAGTTCGGCGATGCTGAAATTGCGAAGATGCAGAAAATGACCGGGCGGGAAAGGTTTCAGGAGGTGCGGCTCGCACTGCAGGCGCTTCTTGCCGATCGCTTTCGGCTCCAGATCAGCCAGGAAACGCGGAGCATCCCGGTTTATGCGCTTGTCGTCGCGAAAAAGGGCGCAAAGTTGACGCAGTCGCCGCCACAACTCGACGAAAACGGGAAGCCGAAGACCGACAGGGATCACAGCATTCATGACAATGACGGCCATGTAACGGCAAAAGCGCTTTCGATGAGCGGCTTTGCCGATTGGTTCGTCTACCAGCCTGAATGCGACCGCGTAGTCGTTGATCGAACAGGGCTGACTGGCGATTACGACTTCAAGCTGGATTGGACTGAGGATAACGGTCACGGTATCCCTCAGGACGCTCAATATCCGGGCCTCTTCACTGCGCTGCGCGAGCAGCTTGGCCTGGAGCTGAAGCCCGACAAAGCACCCATCGGAGTGGTTGTGGTGAAGGCTGCAAGCGAGCCTGCGTCTGACTGAGCGTGCAGGCGCCACCAGCGAAAGCGTTCGCGCGGGCCTCGATCCAACACCTCGCCAATCGTGCGAAGATAGATGCGCTGGAGGGAATCATGAGAATCTCGCGTCGTCAATTTGTTGAGACATCCGCACTGGGCTGCGCCACGGCGCTCCTTCCCGGCAGGGCTTTCGCTGAAACCAAAAAGATGCCGATGCGCTCGTTCGGCAAAACTGGCGAGAAGGTTCCGATCCTCGCCTTCGGCGGAGGCAGCCGTTACCTCATGTATCAGGATGCAGATGAGGCAATCGCCGTGCTGAACCACGCCATCGATCTCGGCATCACCTACATCGACACAGCTCACGAGTATGGCGAACATGGCGAAAGCGAGATGCGGATCGGCGAGGTGATGAAGACGCGGCGCAAAGAGGTTTTTCTGGCGACCAAGTTCAGCGGCCGCAAGGCCGACGAGGCCAAGCGCATGATCGAGACCAGCCTGCAGCGCTTGCAGACTGATCATGTGGATGTGCTGCACATCCACGGCCTGGGGGGCGCCGACGAACTGGCCGAGATTGAAGCGCCGGATGGCGCGCTGAAGGCGCTCTACTGGGCGCGCGACCAGAAGATGACGCGCTTTGTGGGTGTAACCAGCCACAGCGATCCGCACACGTTGGCCGCGGCGCTCGAGCGGCACGACTTCGATTGCACGCAGATGGCTCTAAATGCAGGACTCACCCGCATGGAGTTCGGCGCGAAGACGACAGCGATTCCCATGCCGCACGGCAATTTTGAAGATGTCGCATTGCCCGTGGCCAACCGCAAAAAGCTGGGCGTAATTGCCATGAAGGTCTTCGGGCAGGAATGGCTGCTGGGCCAAGCTCCGGTTGGGAAGCTGGTCTATTACTCCATGTCTCTGCCGGTGAGCGCGGCCGTGATCGGGATGCCGAAACGCGAGTACGTGCGACAGAACGCGGAACTGGCGTGGAACTTTGCGCCGCTGCCCGCACCCGAGATGCGCCGCATCTCAGACTCGATTGCCGACGAGCACAAGGCGGCGATGGCTGAGTTTTTCCGCAACCACATCGACGCGTGAAGTGTGAAGCGAGTGCTTTGCGGGAGCCTAACGGACTACGAAAGCAGTCGCGCTTTCTGGCCTTGGGATCGGAGAATGGTGACTGCCTGCTTGTCAAAACTGACAAATTCTTGCGCGCCCAGCCAACGGCCTTCGTAGGCAATGGCGCCGTCGGCGAAGTCGCCGCCTTTGTCGAGAACCTCCAGTCCAGCCTCGACCGCAGGCGCATTCGTGACAACATTGTCGCTATCCACCAGAGCTCGGATGGATCGTGCGACTTCCGTGGCGGGCATCTTAAAACCTTGTCGCATGACCCAAACAAATTCGCAAAGGGCAATGATGGGGATTACGATCGATTCTTCATTGCGAAGGATGTTTGCTGCAACCTTGGCCTGATGCACATCATCGCGTACTGCGGCACGAACGAGAATGTTGGTGTCCACCGCAATTGTCATCGCTTGCCCGCCCAGGCATCTTCAGTAATCTTCTTGATCTGGGCGATGGTGAGCCTGGGACCGCCCTTCTGTTCCAGGCTTCCAATGAACTTGTCGATTGAGCCTCTCTTGGTGGCGGCCCCAACAGCGAGACGTCCGTCGGGCAGTTTCTCAACTTCCACTTTTTGGCCGGGCGCGACGTTCAGATGCCGAAGCAATTCCTGCTTCAAAGTGATCTGACCCTTTGCGGTTACGGTAAGCGTTGCCATGAAATACCCTCAACATTCATTGTAAGGCAAAACTGCCTTACTGTCCAGCAGCACTATATTCGGCTATGGAACAATCAACTTTGCCTGTTCGTTTCGTTTTTTGTGGATCGCAATTGCGTTGGCGAGGACGCTCACAAAAAGAAAATTCATTGCGCAGCCAACGAGGTCCGGTAGCGTCGCCTCAGGTACCAGCCGGGAATCCCATAACCCGAATGGCTGAGCGAAAACGAGCAGCCCGAGGATAATTGCATTGATCTTATGCCAATCTTGCCCGGGTGAAGTTCCAGGGCGTCCCACCCCTTCCGTGGGGCCGTCGATTTGGAGCGAAATTCTTTAACAGCCCTCACTAGAATTAAGCACTCAAGCATGAGAACAATCGGAATGAAGAGGAGGGTAAGAATCGAAACCAATTCCGGAGAAAGGCCGCCGGAAGTTAGACCCCAAGTCAATAAAATTCTCACGGCCGCGATGAGTGCCCACAAAAGGGACATGCGAAGCGAGAGCGATTTTGTGAGCGTTTCATTACTCCACTCGAATTAAGCTCCGGCACAGCCTTAATCACGTATCCCGCGGAGTCCATTTGTACCCGCTTGCGCCCTTTACAGCTTCCCCTCAAGCCAGTCCGGCAGCTTCTCCACCTGCAGCCGCAGCCCGATAAAAAACTGCCCAAACAGCGCATACACCGCGCTCACTTCATCGAAGCGCATTTCGTAGATGAGTTTTTTGAAGACGACAGGATCGTCGGCGAAGAGATCCACGCCCCACTCCCAGTCATCCATTCCAATCGAGCCGGTGATGATCTGCTTCACCTGGTCGCCGTATCTTCTGCCGATCAGTCCGTGCTCGTGCATCATGCGCTGGCGCTCAGCAAAGGGCACGGTATACCAGTTCGCTTCCTCGCCGCGCATACGATCCATGGGATAAAAGCACAGATACTTCGCGTCGGGAATCGCGGGGAACAGCCGCGACGCCATGGCATCCGTAGCGCGCGCGAGCGACGCTTCGATTTCAGCATTCCACTGCGGTGAGTGCGGCTCGAAGCCCTTGGCCGCTGCGGCTTCATACGTCTTGCGTGTCGATTCGTACAGCCCCAGCTCTACCACCGAAACATACGAGTGCCGCAACTCCAAAAAGTCGTAGAGCCGCGTCTGCGCAAGTGAGAGCTCGATGCGATTCAGCGCCTCAAGCGAATCGCGAAAGTGAATCAGCATCAGGTCGCCTTTGTGCCCAAGCTGCGAATAAATCGCGGAGTGAAACGGCGCGTTGGCTTCGGCGCGCTCCAGTTTCTTCAACACAGCCATCGCCTCCGCAGCAATCTCGCTGCGTTCGCGCTGCGTGCGGCTTTTACGTTCGCCGTCCGCGCCGGATTTACGTTCGCTCGGCGCGTAGCCGCACCATGATTTCCAGTCGAAGCGGAAGAACTGGTGCAGCACGCTGGAGCCTTCAAGAGTGAGTGGAACCGGGGGAAAATCGGGCACGGAGCCTCCTTGCATTGTGGGAGCGATCCCACCTCATCCTAACAAATGAGAATTGCAGACGTGTGCATGTCTCTTTTCGCTGCAAAGTGACTCGTTGATCACGGGAAAGCGATTCAGCGGCTTATATACTGAAAACGCTCATGAGCGAAAAAGTTCTCGCCCTGCTGGTTCAGTTCATCACCCATGTCATCGACGTTGGCGGATATGGCGGCATTGTCGCGCTCATCACGCTGAATTCTGGCGGCATTCCGATTCCTTCCGAGCTCATCATGCCGTTCTCGGGCTATCTCGTATACCTGGGCCGCTTCAATCTCTATGGCGTTGCGGCTGCGGGAATGGTGGGCTGTAATATCGGCTCGGCAATCGCGTACTGGATCGGCGCCAAAGGCGGACGGCCGCTGGTGATGCGCTACGGCAGATGGGTGCTGATGAGCCGGCACGATCTGGACCGCATGAGCTGGTTCTTCGATCGCTATGGATCGATCGCAATTCTGGTGGGGCGCATGCTGCCGGTGGTGCAAACCTTTGTCGCCTTTCCCGCCGGAATTGCGAAAATGCCGCGAGTGCGATTTCACATTTACACGTCCGTGGGCTCCGGGATTTGGTATTTCTGCCTCGCCTGGGTCGGCTTGAAGCTGGGCGAAAAGTGGAACAGCGACCCACGGCTCGAGCAGTTGTTTCACCGTTTTCATCTTGCCGTCGAGTTGGCATTGCTTGCGGCAGTCGTGTGGTTTGTTTGGTCACACCTGAATCGCAGGCGCGCAGAAAACGAAGCGTAGAATTCGGGATCTTTAACAAAGAGAGGTTAGGAGAAGCAATGGCAACGAAGGGGAAAAGCGGCCAGACAACCGGCGCCGCACAGAAAAAAGCATCATCTCCGCGGTCCGGAACCGCTGCATCAAAAGTAGAGCCCGCGAAGGGCAAATTGGGCATCATGGTCGTTGGCATGGGTGCGGTTGCCACCACGATGATCGCCGGCGTTGAAGCGGTTCGCTGCGGCCTGGCGCAGCCCATCGGCTCGCTCACGCAAATGGGAACCATCCGCCTGGGGAAGAGAACTGATAGCAATTCGCCAAAGATCAAGGACTTCGTTCCGCTGGCGAATCTGAACGACCTGGTCTTCACCGGGTGGGACATTTTTGAGGACAACGTGTATGAAGCAGCCGCTCATGCGCAGGTGCTGAAAAGCGAAACGCTCGCCGAGCTCAAACCATATCTCGAAAGCATCAAGCCCATGCCCGCGGTCTTTGACCGGTACTACGTCAAGCGGCTCAACGGCACGCATGTGAAGAAAGGTACGAACAAGCGCGATCTCGCCGAGCAGGTGATCGCCGACATCCGCGCCTTCAAGAAGACCGTGGATCGCGTGGTGATGATCTGGTGCGGCTCGACCGAAATTTTCATGGAGCCGACGGCGGTGCATCAGACGATCGCAGCTTTCGAGCGCGGACTCGAAAAGAGCGACATCGGCATTGCGCCCTCGCAGATCTACGCCTACGCGGCGCTCAAAGAGGGCGTGCCCTTCGCCAATGGCGCGCCGAATCTGACCGTCGACGTTCCCGCAATGATCGAGCTTTCCAGGCGGAACTCGGCGCCGATTTGCGGCAAGGACTTCAAGACCGGCCAGACCTTCATGAAGACCGTGCTTGCGCCTGCGCTCAAGGCGCGCATGATCGGCGTGAAGGGCTGGTTCTCCACAAACATTCTCGGCAACCGCGACGGCGAAGTGCTCGACGAGCCGCAATCGTTCAAGACCAAGGAAGAATCGAAGCTGGGCTCGCTGGAATATATCTTTCAGCCCGATCTCTATCCCGAGCTTTACAAGGACATCTACCACAAGATTCGCATCAATTACTATCCGCCGCGCGGCGACGAGAAAGAAGCGTGGGATAACATCGACATCTTCGGCTGGCTGGGCTATCCCATGCAGTTGAAGGTCAACTTCCTGTGCCGCGATTCGATTCTTGCGGCGCCCATCGCGCTTGACCTGGTGCTCTTCCTCGACTTGGCGAAGCGCACGCCCGAGTTACGCTCCATCGGCATTCAGGAATGGCTCAGCTTCTATCTCAAGTCGCCGCAGACCCCGCCCGGCCTCTACCCCGAGCACGATTTGTTCATCCAGTCCATGAAGCTCAAGAACACGCTGCGCCACATCATGGGCGCAGACCTGGTCACGCACCTTGGACTGGATTATTACGACTGAGGCGATTAAGGCTGAGGCGGTCGAGCAATGTGTAGCGCCGACCTCCTGGTCGGCTGTAGTGTGGGCCTCCCGGCCCATACAGCGAAACTGGCGCGGATCTTTGGCTTTGCTCTGCATAGGCTCCGCCATTACAGTCGGCCTGGAAGCTGGAGCTGCGTACCGATCGGGTAATCTGAAAACACGATGAAGGACTCCGCCGTGTTGCTCATCGATTGCCCCGACCGCAAGGGGCTCGTGGCGCGCGTCTCCGGGCTGCTCTACGAGCGCGGCGCCAACATTCTCCATGCCGATCAGCACATCGATCACGACCTGGGCCTCTTTTTCATGCGCGTCGAGTGGGAACTGGACGGTTTCGACCTCGAGGCCTTCAAGGCTGCATTCGTGCCGATGGCCGCCGAGCTGGGCATGACGTGGAAGCTGACCTCGAGCGCTCGCCGCCCCCGAGTCGCGCTCTTCTGCTCACAATATCTGCACTGCATGGCCGACCTGCTGCACCGCTGGCGCACCGGCGAGCTGGTCTGCGAGATTCCCGTCATCATTTCGAACCACCGCGAAGTAGAAAAGCTCGCGGCCTTTTACGGAGTCCCATTCGAGCATGTGCCCGTAACAGCGCAAGCGCGAGCCGAAGCCGAAGCGCGCCAACTCGCTTCGCTGGCTCGCCACGAAATCGAGCTCGTGGTGCTTGCACGATACATGCAGATTCTTTCGCCGGAGTTCGTCGCGCGCTATCCCGCGGCCATCATCAATGTGCACCACTCCTTTTTGCCGGCGTTTACCGGCGCCCGGCCCTACCATGCGGCCCACGCGCGGGGCGTCAAGCTCATCGGTGCCACAAGCCATTACGTCACCGAGGTGCTCGACGACGGGCCCATCATCGAGCAGGACGTCGCGCGCATCAGCCATCGCGACCAGGTCGAAGATCTCGTCGCCCGCGGCCGCGATCTGGAGCGCATGGTCCTCTCCCGGGCCGTGCGCTGGCACCTAGACCGTCGGATCCTTTGCTACGGCAACAAGACCGTCGTGTTCGACTGAGACAGGGAACGAGGTACCAAGGGAGCAAGGCAACAAGAAAGCAGCGTGAGTATGAGTGAATCAGCTGAGGCTGTGGCGCGGGCGTTTGCCGAGGCCATCAATCGGCACGACGTTGACGCGCTTTGCAATTTAATGACGCCGCGACACCGCTTCGTCGATTCCATGGGCAACGTTGTGGACGGACGCGAAAAGATGCGAGCGGCCTGGAAGGGATATTTCTGCATAGTTCCCGACTACATGATCGCGATTGATGAATGCTATGGCGCCGGGCAGGTGGTGGTGATGCTGGGCGAGGCGAAAGGAACCTACGCGCCGGACGGCAAATTGAAGCCGGAAAACCGCTGGAAAACGCCCGCCGTTTTCCGCGCCCGCATCGAGAAAGGCAAGGTGGCGGAGTGGCAGGTATATGCCGACAATGAGCCAATCCGGCAGTGCGTGGCGCGCAGCAAATGAGCACCATTCGACCCAATTGATCTATTTATCTACCGCATTGTCTGTAGGTTAGACCCATCAATTGAGAAAACAAATCAACCGGACTTGCAATCGGAAGTCAACCTCGTGTATTTTACTAACCAGTTAGTTAATTTCATGTCGCCCCACTCCACACCCGATTCCCACGAGACCCAGGCGGACCGTTCCGCCGAAACCCGTGCGCGCATCCTCGACGCTTCGTTGAGCGAGTTTGCCGCACACGGCCTGGCCGGCGCCCGCACCGAGCAGATTGCCTCCGCTGCCGGCGTGAACAAGGCGCTCCTCTACTACTACTTTGAGAGCAAGGAAAAGCTCTACACCGCCACGCTCGAGATGGTTTCCGGTCGTGTGCGCGACCGCTCCATGGCGGTATTTTTGCGCGCCGCGACTCCCGGCGAGCGTTTGGTGCGCGCCGCGCTCGATCACTTCGATCGCATCCTCACGCAGCGCGAGTTCCAGAGCCTGATGCAGCAGGAGATGATGCGCCTGCACAAAGGCGAAGAGGGTGAGCTGCCCATCCTGGTCAAGCGCATCTTCGCGCCGCTACAGGCAATGTTCTTCTCGATGGTGCGTGAAGGAATCGCGTCAGGTGAACTGATCGAAGCGGATTGGATGCAGATGATCCTTTCGGCGCTGGGAAGCAACGTTTTTTACTTTTTGAGCGCGCCGGTGTGGCGGCTGGTGGTGCCCGTGGAGCCTTTCGCTCCCGAGGTTCTGCGGGCGAGACGAGTGTCGCTGGTTGAGTTTCTGGGACAGGCGATTTTCAAAGACCGGCAGCACGGGGCGCAACTTGCGGCGAAGGTTCTCGAGGAGACGCCCATGCCCGAGTTCGCAGAGTTCAAAGGCCTGGAGGTCAAAGAAAAGTGAACGCACGTAATCGAGTCTTTCTGATTCTGGGGTTGCTTCTGGTGGGCTCGTTGATTTGGTATCTCGCGACCACAAAGCGCACCGGTGATTTGCAAATCATCGGCACCGTGGATGCCAACGAGGTCGAAGTCAGCTCGAAAATTCCGGGGCGCATTCAGACGCTGACAGTGCAGGAGGGCGACCAAGTGAAGGCCGGCGAGCTGATCGCGACCATCGAGAGCGCTGACTTGCAGGCAGCGGCGAAAGCAGCCGAGGCCACTGCGGCAAGCGATAAGTGGAAGCTGAGCGAAGCCGTCGAGACAGAGCGCCAGAACGAGGGCGAGACGTCGAGCGCGACAGTAAGCGCCGCGGCGCAAGTGAGAGCCGCCCAGGCGACGCTGGCGCAGGCGCAAGCCAACCTTGACCATCAGCGTGCGGACACCACGCGTACCGTGGCGCTTGCCAAGCAGGGAATTATGAGCGCCCAGGCGAGCGATGAAGCCGAAACAAGCTTGCAGGCCGCCGAGGCCGCTGTAAATACGGCCAAGGGCAACGTGGCAGCCGCGGAGGCATCGTTGCGCCAAGCGCAGGCGCACGAATTGCTCGCCCAGGTTTCCGCCCGCAGTGTGGATGAATCGCGTGACGCTGAAGCCAATACGCGCGCACTGGCGCAGGAGGCTCGCGTAGAAGAGGGCTATGCGCAGGTCGTGTCGCCGATCAACGGCAAGGTGGACGTGTGGGCCGCGCGGCAGGGCGAAGTGGTGTCCGCAGGCTCGCCCATCGTCACCATCATGGACCTGACGCAGACCTGGGTCTATGCGCCGCTGCCCGAGACACAGGCCGACAGCGTGCAGCTTGGCGATTCGCTGCGCGTGGTCATGCCCAGCGGCGACACCGTGTATGGAAAGGTGATTGCCAAGTCCGCCGAGGGCGACTTCGCCACGCAGCGCGACGTAAACAGCATGAAGCGCGACATCAGAACCATCCAGTTGAAGCTTCTCATTCCCAATCAGGGAGAGAAGTTTGTGCCGGGCATGACAGCGTATGTGTACATTCCCAAGGCAAAGCTGGTGAAGCAGTGAGCGCCACGCCCAACTTGGGCCAGGCCATCAACGGCGGTTGCGACGACCGCCCGGTCGCCATCGAAGTTCAGCACATCGTCAAGCGCTACGGCGACTTCGAAGCGGTCAAGGATGTGAATTTCTGCGTGCACGACGGCGAGATTTTCGGCCTGCTCGGCCCCAACGGCGCCGGCAAGAGCACGCTGATCCGCATGATGACCACGCTGATTCCCGTCACCGCCGGCAAAGCGATCGTCGGCGGTCACAATGTGGCCAAAGAACCCGACGAAGTGCGCCGCATGATTGGCGTCATTCCCCAGGCGCTGACCAGCGACCAGGACCTCACCGTCGGGGAAAACCTGCTGATCTACGCCAAGCTCTACGGCGTGCCGCATGCGATACGCGAAAAGAGCATTGCTGATGTGCTGGAAGCGGTGGATCTGACGAAATGGCGAGATGCGCAGACCAAGACGCTCTCGGGCGGCATGCGACGGCGTTTGGAGATCGCGCGTGGCCTGGTACACAATCCCAAGATCTTTTTTCTGGACGAGCCGACGACGGGCCTCGATCCAGTCTCGCGCATTGCGGTGTGGGAGATGCTGAACAACCTGAAGACCACCCGCCATCTCACCATGCTCATTACCACGCACTACATGGACGAAGCTGACAAGCTCTGTGACCGCATCGCCATTGTCGATCACGGCAAGCTGGTCGCGCTCGGCACGCCCGTAGAACTCAAGAACAGTGTTGCTGGCGCGAATGTGGTTGAAGTGCACTTTGACCGCGAGACCGAAGAATGGCAGGGCCGCCTCGAGGCACTCGAAGGCGTGACCAGCGTCCAGCCCGAGAGTTCCGGTTTCTATCGCGTGATTACCAAGTCGGGTTCCAAGACCACGATGCAGATTGTAGAGCTGGCCGCGAGCCTCGGCGAATCGTTGACCTCACTGAGCGTTCAGAATACGACCCTTGACGACGTCTTTATTCACTACACGGGCCGCCAGCTTCGCGACGAGCAGGTGAAGCCGGTATTCACGATGCCGCCGCGGCCGGGAGCGCAGCCATGAACCGGATGTATGCCATTATCGAGCGCGAAATGCGCAAGTTTTTCCGCTCGCCCACGCTCATGATCATGTCGCTGATGCTGCCGATTCTGCAGCTGATCATCATCGGCAACGCGTTCGGCGGCAAGATCGTGGGCACGCACGTGGGCGTGGTCGACCACGATCACGGGCCGCAGGCGCTGAAAGTCCGCGAAGCCTTCGACGCGATTGCTGTAAACATCAAGACCTTCACCACCGTCGATTACGGCAACGAAGTGCAGGCGCGCGAAGACGTGCGCACGGGCAAGATCGACGCGGCAGTCATCATTCCGGAACAGTATTCCCGCCGTGTCTATACGGATAATGCGCCCAAGCTCGGTTTTGTGGTGGACAACTCCGACCTCTTCACCTCGGCCAGCCTTGAGGCGGAGATGCAGTCGCTTGTGGACGCGCTCAACGATCCGACGGTCAAGGACAGGCTCGATAAGGCCATCGCTCTCGAAATCGTCGAGCTTTACCCCTATGTGAATTATCTGAAGTATCTGCTCCCCATGACGGTGGCGCTGGCGATGTATATTTCCGTGATGATCGGCGGCGGCATGCTCTATATCGACGATAAGGCGCGCGGCGTGCATGAGGGTTACCTGGTCACGCCGATTACGAAACTGGAGCTGGTCTTTGGGCTGAATATCGCCGGCGCCATCAAGGCGACGCTGAGCGGATTATCGATCGGCATCATCGGGTCGCTCATCGCGGGGCTCGGCGTTGTCTTTCATCCCATGATCATGCTGCAGATGTTGAGCCTCATCGTTGCCGGCTCCATTGCCTTCAACGGCATGATGTTTCTGCTCATGGTTAGGGTCGACGATCCGCTGGTGCCACGCGCCATGTTCGGCGTGCTCAATGTGCTCCTCTTATATCCCTCGGGCGCCATGTATCCCACGGTGTCGTTCCCCAAGTGGATGCAGGCGATGAGCGTTATCGATCCCTTCACATACGCGATTCACGGCTTCAAGTCGATTCTTCTGAAAGACGGCGGCTGGATCGCGATCCGCTTCGACCTGGCGTTTCTTACCATCTTCGGGATTGCGACACTGCTCATAGCAACTCCGCTGTTCAAGCGCACGCTGTAAATGCAGGGAGCGGGAAGCGGGGAGCAGGGAGCCAGGGAACAGCGGAGCGCGGGAACGAGCCCCACATCTCGATTCTGAGGTCCGGGAATCGACACAATCTTTCGCTTCAACAAAAACGGGTTGCCCCATCCTAAACGCGCAGTTTGCGTTTAGGGTGGGATAATTCCCATTGGTGTGAGAGCGGCTACTGCGATGACGAGGGAATCGCAGGAGCCGGCGCCGCAGGCGGCGTTCCCGAGTCAGCCTGCTTTGTGAACTCAAAGCTGCATGGCCGCCCCAGAATCCCCGCTCCCTCGTCGCGCTTACCCGTGCCCGACGTGTCAGAGAACTTGGCTTCAATGTTGTAGTCGTACTTGTTGCCCTTGAGCTGGGTTACCAGGCCCGCTTTTCCGGCCTGCACCGTGCCCTTGGCGTGCAGCTTGGCGCTGCCATCCGCGTTGATGGGCCCATCCACGACCAGGTATCCCGGCCCGCCTTCTTCTCCATGCTGGCCGTGATAGTTTCCGGCCTTGATGACGCTCTGAAACGTCCATGTGTACGCAGGCATGTGAGTGCTCGCCTCACAGGACATGTTCGTGGACCAATTGCCGTCGAAACGCCCACCCGCCGCCTGCGCCAAAAGCGCCAGCGGCGCGCACACCGCCAAAAGACACACCCCTCTCGAAACGTGCATGACCGACCTCCGGTGGAAGCAGAATATGCCGTAAAGCTGTGAAATTACCAAGAATATTTTCAGTGGAACTTAACGCGGGTGCCCCATCCTGAACGCGTCCACCGGGTGCCCCAAGAACCGGGTGCCCCATCCTGAACGCGCTTTTTGCGTTTAGGGTGAGTTCGCACCCAGCACCTGCTCGTAGAACCGGACATATTGCGGAACAACAAGATTCGCGCAGAATCGCTTTTTGGCGTCTTTGCGGGCAGCTTCGCGCATGGCGTTGAGCCGCGGCGGATCGGTCAGCAGGCTCAGCGCGCCTGCGGCCATCGCGTCCACGTCGCCGGCAGGGAAGAGCAGCCCCGTGACGCCATCCTCGATCAGCTCGGGCACACCGCCCACCCGCGTGGCAATTGACGGAACCTTGCAGGCCATGGCTTCGAGCGCGGCCAGCCCGAAGCTTTCGAGCTGGCTCGGCATCAGAAACAAGTCCGCAAGGCCAAGCAGGTTGCTTACCCGCTCCTGCTTGCCGACAAAGTGAATGCGTGCGTGGATGCCCAGGTCGTGCGCCAGCCACTCGGCCGTGGAGCGGTCCGGGCCGTCGCCGATCAGCACCAGTTGCGCGGGCACTTCGCGAACCACGCGCGCGAAGATCTTCACTACGTCCGTCACGCGCTTCACGGGCCTGAAGTTCGACAGGTGCATCAGCAGAAACTCGTCGGTCTGCGCAAAGCGGCTGCGCGCTTCGGCCTTCTGCGCCTCATCGGTGAACGGCGTGTACACGTCGCAATTCACGAAGTTCGAAATGGTCTGGATGGGGCGCGTCACGTCGAAGTCGACGATGGTTTTCTCCCGAAGATAGTTGGAGATGCTCGTCACCCCATCGCTCTCCTGAATCGCGTGGCGGGTGATGGGAAGATAGCTGCGGTCGAGACCGACCAGCGTAATGTCGGTGCCGTGCAGAGTCGTCACAAAAGGCAGGCGCCGGCCGCGTGTGGCCAGAATCTGCCGCGCCAGCAGCGCCGAAACCGAGTGCGGAATCGCGTAATGCACATGCAGCAGATCGAGCGAATAATACTCGGCCACTTCCGTCATCCGCGACGCCAGCGCCAGGTCATAGGGCGGAAACTCGAAGAGCGGATAATTCGATACCGGAACTTCGTGGTAAAAAATACCGTCGTCACGGCCATTCAGGCGAAACGGTTGCGAATACGAGATGAAATGCACCTCGTGGCCGAGCGCGGCCAGCTCGATGCCAAGTTCCGTAGCCACCACGCCGGAACCGCCGTAAGTGGGATAGCACGTGATCCCGATTCGCATGAACCCTCTTGGATTTAGATGATTCAATTCTGTCAAAACGACCAGGCCTTTGCCAAAGGGCAACGGTTCGCCCGCTTCCAAAAAGTGTAGGAGGAGTTTACCTGCGCGACCGGCGGATCAGCAATTGTATGGATGTTTCCTTGATAATTTCGCAGCGATCACAGCAGGTAAGGCACCAGAGCAGCTGTCTGATGAGCATAACTGTCATAAGTTTCGCCGAACTCGGATCGCATCCACTGTTCCTCCATGCGGAGCTTGATCCAGAACGCGATAAAGAAGAGAACGAGAACGATAAACCCGCGCACTTGGGAGAGGGCAATCGCGGTGCCAAGGAGCCCGGTCAGAATGCCGGTGTAGATAGGATGACGGACTACGGCATAGGGACCGCTGGTGATCAGCTCGTGGCCCTGCTTAATGGTGACGGAACGGCTCCAGTTGAGGCCGAGGTGCACTCGCGCCCAGACAGAAAACAGTAGGCCGGCGATGGTGACGGCAGCTCCCAGCCAGAAGGGCCAAAGGCCAACCGGCCAGAGCGGGAGGTAAAGCCAGGGTAGCGGGATGTGAATTGGCAGGAGGAGAACCATCGCAATCAGGAAAATGAAGAGGCGCAGGATGCGCGAGGCAGCCGGCTCGAGGCGCTGGGTCGTTTTGGTATTGGCGGCCCTGATCTGCCAGTAGACAAAAAAGACAATCCAGACCACGGGAAAGAAAGCTTTGTAGAACCAGAGCATTCAGAACCCTCCAGGGCGCGGCTGGTGCTTACGCGGGTGAGCGAGGGGAAGTTCCAGGGCACGCGAAATTTCGCAATCCCATGTGCCGCCTTGAGAGGACGTATCCAGCGATTTTACGCGACATCATCCCGCAGGAATAGCTCCCGTTCTTGCGCGTTCATTGGAATCTGCAATCAACGACGTGTTTGCTTGGAGGCAGTCGGGTTGCCATCCGCGGGTGCGGTGATGTAGAAACACCGGCGAGGGCCTTGCTCGAGCCCGAATCCCCATTCACGGATCATGTCGCATGCTTCAGGATTTCTCAATATTGCACACACCCACCGGCGCGCTCGGCTCCTTGCCTGCGCATCAACAGGACTGGCAACCTTATCGTCTCAGCGAGAAACAGGTGGAGGGGTTTCACCGCGATGGATTTCTGGCCGGCGTGCAGGTGCTCGACGACCACCGGGTGGAGGCGCTGTGCGCAGAGCTGGCCGGCCTGATGGAGCCATCGCATCCCTCGCACCAGCTTTTCCATGAGTACCACTCCAACGAATCCAGCAACCCGGACACGATCCTGTTTCATGCGCTAGGGGCATGGCGCACCGGGCCGGCGTTTCACGACGTGCTGTGGAGCCCGGCGTTTCTGGTGGCGGCGTCGCAACTGCTCGATGGGCCGGTGCGGTTCTGGCATGACCAGCTCTTCTGCAAGCCGGCGCATCACGGCGGCGTTGTGGCATGGCACCAGGACTTTTCGTATTGGACGCGGACGCAGCCGATGACGCACCTGACGTGCTGGATCGCGCTCGACGATAGTACGCGCGACAATGGCTGCCTCTACTACGTCCCCGGAAGCCACAGGTGGGACCTTCTGCCGATTACGGGACTGGCGGGCGACATGAACGAGATCATGACCGTGCTGAATGAGGAGCAGAAGCAGGCGTTCCGTCCGGTACCGATCGAACTCAAGCGGGGGCAGTGCTCGTTCCACCATCCGCTCATGGTGCACGGCTCGTATGAGAATCGATCTGACCGGCCGCGGCGGGCGACGCTGGTGAATGTGTTCCGCGACGGGGTGCGCTCTGCGAGCGACGAGCCACTGCTGGCCGGCGTGCCGGTCATTCCCAAGGGGCAGAAGATGGAAGGCCAGTTCTTTCCGCTGCTGTTTGATCCGGGAGTGATGCGGAACTGATACGGCCAGCGATGCTCTCTCGACTACCATGTTGAGAGCATGAACAAGCACACGTTGAAGCCTTCCCTCCATCTTCTTGCCGCTCTCGCCGTTTCTTTATGCGCGCTTTCCGCCTCAGCGCAGATTCGCACCATCGATACTCCTGTGGCCACGCTCCGCCTCTCTGAGAACACTGGCGACCTGGTCGGGCTCCATTGGAAAAGCCCTGCACTCGAGGTCATCGGCGAGCCGCGGCTCGGCGAGAACTTTCGCATCCTCATTCCGCAAAAAGGCTACGAGGCAAACTACTTCAACAGCCGCGAGCAGCGCGTAACGCAAATCAGCGCGATCCCCGGCGGAGTCGAGTGCACATACGAAGCGCTGCATAACGATCGAGAAACCTTGCCGGTCAAAGTGCGCTACCGGATTGAAGCCGTCCAGACTCAGGGCGGCAGCCAGCTTCATTTCTCCATCGCGGTCGACAACCCCACGGACCGCAAGCTCGCCGAAGTGATGTACGGCATCATCGGTGGGCAAAAGGGAATCGGCGACAGGCTAGATACCAAATCGATGGTGCCCGGAGGTAACGACAATCTGTCTCCCGTCATGTTTACGCGCTTTCGCCCGGGCTTTTTTGGCGGAGGTGGAAACTTTGGCGTCCCCTACGATGCAATGTCCTTCACTTATCCGGGAGCCATGTCGATGGGCTGGGTCGATATCTACAACCCAAGGGCGGGCATCGGTTACTACTACGCCAACCAGGATCCCGACACGCGGCTGATGCTGCTGGATGTGGAGCTTCGCCCCTACGCAACGGGCGCCGAGGTCGACGACAACTGGCCCGCTCCATCCGAGCTTCCGCCGGGCGAACCCGAGGGGCTGACGATGGGCTGGGTCAACATGCCCTATCTGAGCAAAGGTACGTTTACGTCGGGGCCCGTAGCGCTCGAAGTGCACGAAGGAGACTGGCACGAGGCGAGCAAAATTTATCGCTCCTGGTTCGATCAGCACTTTACCGTTCGCCGCCCGCCCGACTGGCTTCGCAAAGAAAATGCATGGCAATCCATCATTCTCTCCAACGGCGAAGACGTAATCGCGCATCGCTTCAGCGAATTGCCCAAGCTGGCAGCCGACGCCAAAAAATATGGCATCACCACCTTCGAAATTCTCGGCTGGAACATCGGCGGCATCGATCGCGGCTACCCGCAATACGAACCCGATCCGCGCCTGGGAACGCCGGAAGAGTTTCGCGATGCGCTTGCCAAAATGCGCGCCATCGGCGTTCATCCGCTCATCTTCACCAATATCGATGTCGCGGATACGGCCACGCCGCTCTTTCGCGATCAGCTCAAGCAGTACGCGGCCGAGGACCTCTGGGCGCCCGACTGGACCATCCTCGGTTGGGGAGAGGGAACCATCAGCGCGACCGCCGGCCTTACGCCATCGAACATGACGCTGGTGAGCCCCGCACATCCTGCGTTCCGCAAGATGGAGATGGACCAGTACCTCCAGCTTGTGCGCGACGGGGCCGACGGTTTCCAGATGGACAAGTCAAACGGCTCAAGCCGGCTCGACTTCAACCCGCAGCTTCCGGTTTCCCCAGACAAGTCGCTCTTTGCCGGCATCATGGATACATTCAAGGAGCTGCTGCCGGCGGCGCGAGCCATCGATCCCGGTTTCTCGCTGGCCGGCGAAGTTTGGTCTGACCGCGCGATGCCGTACGTCGATATCTCGTACATGCGGATGGGCAACATCGATATGGGATCGCCGGTCTTGAAGTACACCTTTCCGGAGTGGACCGCGACCATCTTCGGCTCGACTCCCGGTGACTACAACGAGATCAATAACGGCATGCGCTACGGCTTCGTGTGGGACATGGCGCCGCGCCATTACAGCGAGTCGGTCGACGAGCCCCTGACGCGCCCGCTCGCCCGCTACGTGAGCGAGTTGATCCGCATTCGCAAGCAGTACGCTGACCTTCTCTTCCTCGGCCGGTTCAACGACACCATGGGCGCAACCGTTCATGGCGGCCCGAATATTCGCTACTCCGTATTCAAGCATTTGGAGCCGGATAAGAGTGGAGAAGCGTGCGTGGTGGTCAACTTTGATCGCACACCGCAAACCGTCACCGTGAGCCTCGACGGCCTTTCAGGCAGCGTCGAAGTAGCAACCCCATTCCAAGCCGATCGGCAAGCAACCTTGCCGGTTCAGCTCACAATCCCTCCGCATCAGCTCGCCGTAGTGGTGAAACCATAACGATCGGATTGTAGGGTTGGCATCGACGGCTCGTCGGATCCGAGTGTCAGCGCCGGTGTCGTCTTCAGTGAGGGTGTATCAATCGGGCACTCGGTGCCCGCCGCAAATCGAACTCGCTGCTATCATCAAAACAGGCCGCATCGCGCACGCGATTGGGCGGTTAGCTCAGTTGGTTAGAGCGCCTGCCTTACAAGCAGGAGGTCGCAGGTTCGAGCCCTGCACTGCCCACCAGCCTTCGTCAGCCGCGGCGGACTACGGCTCGGCAAGCCACTGCGGCAAGCGGCAGCGGACTAAGGCCGCCGCGGTGAAGCCCGAATGGCGGTTGAGCTGCCGCCCTCCCGCCCATCCCCGCTTTCCAACCCTTCATCCGCTTCCTCAACCCTCCATCCATCTACACGATTTTTGCCTGTCCTGCTGCCGTACCGTCTCCTCAAGAACTTTTGAGAGGAGCCGTGCATGGACGACCTGGTCACCGTGGAAGCAGTCAGCAGGCGATTTCTGCTGGATCATAGCGAGGTTCGCGCGCTTGACGATGCCAGCCTGAGTGTCGAGCGCGGAGAGTTTCTGGCCATCGCGGGACCCAGCGGCAGCGGCAAATCAACATTGCTTAATCTCATGGGCTGCATCGACAAGCCCACCTCGGGCCGCATCGTTCTCGACGGTGAAGACACCTCGAAACTCAGCCCCGCGCGACTCTCGGCCTTTCGCCGTGAGAAGATTGGCTTCGTTTTCCAGACCTTTAACCTGATTCCTGTCTTCACCGCGCGTGAAAATGTTGAATTTCCACTTTTGGTGCAGGGCGTGAGCGCAAGCGAGCGCCGCACCCGAGCCATGGACGCCCTGGAAAGCGTCGGCATCGCCACGCGCGCCCAGCACCGGCCCGACCTGCTCTCCGGCGGCGAGCGCCAGCGCGTGGCCGTGGCCCGGGCCATCGTTCATCGTCCCGCGCTTGTGCTCGCCGACGAGCCTACGGCCAATCTCGACACGCACAATGCCACGCAGCTCATCGACCTGATGCGCGAACTCAACATGACGCTCGGGCTCACCTTCATCTTTTCCACGCACGATCAGCGGCTGCTCGAGCACACGCCGCGCATCATCCGCCTGTGCGACGGCCAGGTGGTCGAAGACATGCAACACGCGGAGGTGGTTCATGGCTAAGTTCCTGCTCCTTGCCTTTCGCAATATCTTTCGCAATCGCCGCCGCACGCTTATGACTCTTCTGATGGTCGGCGGCGGCGTCACCGGCCTCCTGCTCGCTGGCGGCTACTTTGCCTTCATGACCCACGGCCTGCGCGAAGATACCATCCGCAACGGCCTCGGCCATCTGCAGATCTTCACCACCGAGCACTTTCGCCGCGACGAAATCCGCGTCCTCGACACCGGCATCGAGAACTGGGCACAGGTGGCCGCCACCGTGCGCACTGCTCCCCACGTGCGCGGCATCGCCCCGCGCATTGAGTTCTACGGCATGGTCTCAAACGGCCAAAAATCTTCAATCTTCATGGGCAGCGCCGTGGATCCCGATGCCGAACGCAGCCTCGGCTTCAGCACGTTTCTGACCGCCGGCAAGGACCTCGACGGCAACCAGGGCAGTGACGTCGAAGCGCTCATCGGCGCGGGCCTGGCCAAGTCAATGAACGTGAAAGTAGGCGACGGCCTCACCCTCTTTGCCGTCACCTCTGACGGCGCGCTGAACGGCGTGGATGTGCAGATCGCCGGCATCGTCGAAAGCGGCGTGGCCGAAATGGATGCGCGCTATTTGCGCATTACGCTGCCGTCGGCGCAGCGCCTGTTGCAGAGCGACCGCATCACCAACCTCGTTGTGGGCCTTGATGACACGGCCAACACCGACACTGTCTACAACGAGCTCATCCCGCGGCTCAGCGGCCTGCCACAGCAGATGACCGTGAAGAAATGGATCGACCTCGCCACCTATTACAAGCAGGTGCGCAACCTCTTCAACGGGATCTTTCTTTTCATGGGCGTCATCGTCTTTTTCATGGTGCTCATGTCGAGCGTGAACACGCTGCTGATGGCAATGTTCGAGCGCACGCGCGAAATCGGCACCATGCTGGCCATGGGTACGCCGCGCGCCTGGATCATTCTTTTGCTCATTGCCGAGGCCACGCTGCTCGGAGTGCTCGGCGCGGCCGCTGGTCTCGCAGCCGGCAACCTGCTCGGCGCGCTGCTCAACGCGTCGGGTCTGCATCTTCCACCGCCGCCCGGCTACACCGTCAGCGTTCCCTTCCGCGTGCTGCACGTGCCGGCCATGATGGTCAGTTCCTCCGTCCTGGTCATCGTCTCGTTGGCTCTGGCGTCCATCCTGCCTGCGGTGCGCGCATCGCGGCTGCAAATTGTGGAGGCATTGGCCCATGTCTAATGTAAATACTTTCCTGCGATGGTATCTGCTCCTGTTCCTGATCGGCCTGTTGGTGACTTGTGTCGTCGTTGGCCACGCGGCTCCTGCGCCGCCCAACGCCGAGACCCTGCTCAAGCGGTCCGACACGTTCCGCAATGGGTGGCCTTCGTTCGTGGTGCATGTGAAAATCACCGACTACGAATCCGGTAAGCCCGACGAGCAACACCTCTACGACGTCTCGCAGAAGGGAACCGACAAAACTTACGTCGAGTTCATGAGCCCGCGTGAGAAGGGCGAACACCTGCTCATGCTGGGCGACGATATGTGGGTCTATCTGCCTGACGTGAGCCGGCCGGTGCGCATCACGCCGCTCGAGCGCCTCACCGGCGACGCCTCGAACGGCGACGTGGCTCGCACCAACTACGCGGCCGACTACTCGCCGGTCTATTTGCGCACTGAGAAAGTTGGCACGATCGAGTGCTACGTTCTCGAACTCACTGCCAAACGCAAGGGCGCAACTTATCAGCGAATCGTCTTCTGGGTGCGCACTGAGGATGCGCGCCCGGTGAAGGCCGAGTTCTACCTGACCTCAGGCAAGCACATCAAGACCGCCACGTTCGATGAGTTCAGCCTGACTGGCGGCCAGATGCTCCTTCACAAGCTCACCCTCTACGACGAGGTGCTTCACAACTCGCACAGCGTGCTTGAGTACTCCGGCTCCGCGCCACGCACGCTGCCCGACAGGCTGTTTTACCAGGGGAACGCCGATAGGTTCTGACCATGAACGCGCGCGTCATTCCGGCTTTTATCCTCCTCGCGACGAGCCCAATCGGCCGCGCGCAAAGCCCCGCCCCAGGCAATGCACCGCAGGAAGAAAGCCGCTATGAAACCCGCTATTCGGTGAACGTGATCAACGACGCCACACTTTACAGTGGGCTAAGCGCCCCGCTGCCCAGGGTGCTGAATCAAGTGCTGGTCGAGCCGACGGTTGCCATTCGCGAGCGCGATCGCTGGAGTTTTTCGTCGAGCCTCATCGGCCTCAGCACAAACTACTCCGACACCAACACCCAGCTCCGCGTGCGCGAAACCTATGCCAGTTTCTCTGCCGGCAACTTTGACGTCACCGCAGGCCGCAAAATGTTGCTTTGGGGCACGGGCTACGCCTTCACAGCGGCCGGTGTGCTTGACCCGCCGCGCATTCCCACTGATCCCAGCGATCGCCTCAACGTGAATGAAGGCCGCGACATGGTCAAGGCCGACTGGATTCACGGAACGCAGGCGATCTCCGCGGCCTGGTCGACGGCTGCGCTTGCCCCTGCGGGCACCAACCTGCACGACACTACAGCCTTCCGGTATAACGTTTTGGTGCATGGATTCGACACGTCGCTGATTGGCGGGCACGATCGCGGCGGCGATTCCTTCGGCGCGCTCACCTTCACCCGCGTCGTCGGCCAGGCGGTGGAACTGCACGCCGAAGCGGCATGGCGCGAGCATCCGGCACTGCTCCTGGGCGCGAAGTACACCGTCGCCAACATTACGTTCATCGGCGAGTTTTTCACGCCGCCCAACATCCCATACTTTCGCGATTCGGGAGTTTCTGCGCTCGCCGGCCGCCAGCATTATGTATTCTTGAATGCTGGCAAAGCGCGGCTTCGTGAGCGGCCCGGATGGAAGCAGTGGAGCGTGTCCGGCTCCGTTGTGGCAAACCTCAGCGACCACAGCTGCACGGGCATCCTCGACGTGAGCCGGTGGTTCGGCAATCATTTTTCGGCCTATGTGCACATGGAGGCTCCCCTGGGAAGTGCAACCTCGGAATTTGGAGCAGCTCCTTACACCGCGGCCACATCGGCGGGAGTCCGATTTCAGCTATGAACTGCGAGATCGAAAATGAGCAATCCGGCGCCAGGCGGTCAGCTCGCTTGCTGGGCTCGTACCTTTTGACCGCCGCATGGCTCATTCCCAGCGCAACCATTCTGATTGCGCTGCTCTTCTATTCCTTGGGCTACCTCAATCTGTCGCGTACCCTCCAGCACGTTCTGGCGATCTTCATCTATTCGGCCTGCATTGCGCTGCCGTCTATGGCGCTCACCACCTGGGTCTCGGTCCGCTACACAGCCAGGTTTCCTCGTGCCATCATCCTCATCCAGGCGCTGTGCCTTGTTGCGACGGCCTCGACCGGCTCATTTATGGCGGCTCTCGCAGTCTGTACGGTTGGTCTTACTCCGCGTGCCGCCTTCTGGGCTGAGTTCAGGGGATCTCTCACATTCAGCGTCATCATCACCCTCGCCATCGGTCTCAGCATCGCCACCTATGAGACGCTCCGGCACAGGTTGCAGCAAGCCGAGATCGAGTTGCGCACACGCCAGGTGGAACAGGAACGCGCCTACAAGCTGCTGGCCGAGGCGCGGCTCTCTTCGCTCGAGTCGAGCATCCATCCGCATTTTCTCTTCAACACGCTCAACTCGATTGCCGCGCTCATCCCCACCAACCCGCAGCACGCGGAAGCCATGGTGGGCAAGCTGGCATCGCTCCTACGCTTCTCGCTCAACGCGCAACAGGGCGGCCTCGTTCCGTTGCAGCAGGAGTTGAAAATCGTCCGCGATTATCTCGAGATCGAGTCCACGCGCTTCGGCCCGCGCCTGCGCTATGAAATCCTCGTCCCGGATTCGCTTGGATCTATCAAGGTGCCCCCATTGGCGCTTGAGACACTCGCCGAAAACTCGGTGAAGCATGTCGCCGCGCAGCGTACCGAGGGCGCTAAGATTCAAATTGCGGGGAGGGTCGATGCCGGCACGCTGCGGCTCGAGGTGAGCGACGACGGCCCGGGATTTTCGCTCGACGCCACGGCGCCCGAGCACGGCCTCGGCAATCTTAAGGCGAGGCTGGAGCTTCTCTTCGGCGGCGCAGGACATCTGGACGTGGCGCGCGAGAATGACAAAACGGTCGTCCGCATCTCGTTCCCCGCGGAATCGTGAGCTCTTATGGAAGCTGCTCCGCTGCGCGCCTATCTAGTCGACGATGAACCTCTGGCCACCGAGCGGCTGGCACGCATGCTCGCGCCCTACGACTTCCTCGAGATCGCCGGCAGCTCCACCGATCCTGCGGAGGCTGTCGAGTTTCTCTCTGGCGCTGCGCGGGAAAACTCCGGCAAGCGCATCGATGTGCTCTTTCTCGATATCCAGATGCCGGGAATGAATGGCTTCGAGCTGCTCTCGCGCCTCGCCGTGCAACCCTTCGTCATCTTCACCACCGCCTATGACCAGTACGCGCTGCGCGCCTTTGAGGTCAACTCGATCGACTACCTGGTGAAGCCCATTGAGACCGATCAGCTCGAGCGCGCGCTGGCCAAGCTGGGCCGTCTGCGGCCTCTCATCAAGCCGGATTGGCAGCTGAGTCCCGATCTTCCCGCCGTTTTGCAGGATCTCGCCGCGTCGCTCCGCGGCCGGCGTGGCGACTATCCGCGCCACGTTGCCTCGCGCGTCGGTGATCGCATCTCGTTCCTCGACCTTGGCTCTGTCACGCATTTCATTGCGCGCGACAAGCTCACTTATGCGGTGAGCAACGGCAAAGAGCACAGCGTCGATCAAACCATCGCCGCGCTCGAGGAGAAGCTCGATCCCGCCCGCTTCCTGCGCATTCATCGCGCCATCCTGCTCAATCTCGATTGGGTGAAGCAGGCCGATATCTCATTCGCCGGACGAACCGTCGTCGCGCTCAAAGACGCGCGAGCGACCCAGCTCCCCGTCGCGCGTGACCGCGTGCGCCTGCTCCGCTCGCGCATGGGCTTCTGACGATTGTGGCGCCGGCCTCCAGGCCGGCTGTACTGGTGGCGTCCTCGCCGCCAGAAACGATGCGGGCCGGAGACCCGCACGACAGCCGCTCTACCACCCCAAGAAACAAAGACCGTTTCTTGGGGACCCCGCTCTGGAGAGCGGCGCTACGATTTGCCGCGCCATCGGCGATGATAAGAGAGACCCTTCTAACGGGCACATGAGAGCATGAGCGCTTTGCAGCCAGCCTCGGAAAAATCCGCAATCGTCGTGGGCGGCGGCGTGGCCGGCATGAGCGCGGCCTGCGCCCTGGCCGAGGCCGGGCTGCGCGTCAAGCTGGTTGAGCGGCGCGGCTATCTTGGTGGACGTGCCAGCTCCTACCGTCATCCCGGCGTGGATGAGGTGATCGACAACTGCCAGCATGTCCTCTTCGGCTGCTGCACAAACCTGATCGGATTCTACCGGCGCATCGGCGCGGCCGACCACATCCACTGGACCGGCAGCATGACCATGATTGAGCCCGGCGGCCGGCGCACGATCTTGGGTTCCTCTCGGTGGCTTCCCCCTCCGCTGCACGGCCTGCCCAGTCTGCTCGCCGCCAAGGCTCTCAATGGCGACGACAAGAAGGCCCTGGCGCGCGCGTTTCGCCTGCTCATGCGCCCGGTTCCAGCAAATTCATCCGAGACGCTCGGCGCGTGGCTCCATCGCAATGGCCAAACTCCCGGCGCCATTGAGCGCTTCTGGCGATTGGTCATTGCGAGCGCGCTCAATGCCGATGTCGACGTGATCGCCTTGCCCTACGCGGCGAAGGTGATCCGCGAGCTTTTTCTCAATTCGGCGCAGGCGGGTAGCATGGGGATGGCCACCGTGCCGTTGAGCGAGCTCTATTGCGGCGCCGAGCGCTTTTTGCGCGAGCATGGCTGCGAAGTTGTTTACAACGCCGGCGTGGAGAGCGCGGCGATGGATGAGGAAACCTCGCAGTGGGCGGTGTCGACGCGCGCGGGCACTCTGTTCGCGGATTTTCTTGTGCTCGCGGTCCCGTTTGAGGGCATGGCCAAACTTCTGCCGCAGATGCCGCCGGTTGATGGCGCCGAGGCACTCGCCGCGAAAATCGAGCGCCACGAGCACGGGCCCATCTGCAGCGCTCATCTCTGGTTCGATCGCGAGATCACAGGCCTCGACCACGCCGTGCTGCTCGACCGCGAGATTCACTGGATGTACAACAAGAGTCGCCTGCAACCGTGGCGCAAAGGGAAGGGAAGTTACCTGGAACTTGTAGTGAGCGCCTCACAAAAGTTTGCGGCGCTGAGCCGCGAGGATGCGATCGATCTCGCCGTGCGCGAATTGGCCGAATTCTTTCCGGCAGTGGGCGCGGCGAAGCTGGAGAAAGCCGCGCTGGTGAAGGAAGTCCGCGCCACATTCACCGTTCCACCGGGAATCGACAGAGCTCGCCCGGGATCCGTCTCACCCTGGCCCAACTGCGTCCTCGCCGGCGACTGGATCGCAACCGGCTGGCCCTCCACGATGGAAAGCGCCGCGCGCAGCGGCCACCTCGGCGCCGAAGCCGTCTGCGCCGCCCTCAACGAACCGCGAAGATTCCTGGTTCCCGACCTCAAGCCGAGAGGGTTCATGCGGCTAGTAAAGAACGCTTCCAGCTCCTAGCTGCTAGCAGATTGTTCGATCCCAATTTGAGCAAGCGAGCCATGCGAATCAGTCGAAATGAGCGGCGACACCTAAACCACGAGCTAGCGGCTAGCAGCTAGTAGCTGCTTTTCAATGCGCCAGCAGATACACCCCCACGCACACCAGCACCGCCGCCGCCCAGCGCCGCCGATCGACATTTTCCTTGAGGAAGAACTTCCCGGCAATCGCATTCGTCACCAGCGTGAGCGACGCAGTCGCCGGCCCAGCCAGGCTCAGGTTCAGATGATTCAGGGCGAAGAGCAGCGAGAAGAACGCGATCGCCAAAAAAAACACTCCGGCGAAAAACAGCGGGCAGGTGAGCACAGCGCGAATGGCGCCGCCCAGCCCCGCACGTTCGCGAATCACGTCGAGGTCGCCGATCGACTTCATGGCGGCCGCAGTAAAAACTTCGCCCGTAGTGGAGGTGAGCACTACGGCGGCGATCATGGCCGCTGCGATCCAAACGGCCGGTGTCATGCTTCCATCTCCTTCGCTTCGGGTTCCCGGATTCCTGGCTCCTTGACGCCAGGATCCTTGGCTGGCGGTTCCTGCACATCGGGCCGCTTGGCAGGCGGCTCTTTCACGTCGGGATCCTTGCGCTCTGGCTCGTTTACCGGCGGCGCTGGATGTTCTGTGCGTGAAGGTCCCTGCGCAACAAAGCCCACGCCCAGCGTGATCAGCAGAATTCCAGCCCAGCGTTCAAGCGAAATGCTTTCATGCAGCCAGAACTTCGCGAGCAGCGCGATGATGACATATCCAAACGCTGTGGCCGGAAGCACGAAAGTGAGATCGGCCCACGAAAGCGCCGTCAGGTAGCTGGCGAAGAAGCCGATCAGCAGGGCGATGCCCAGCGCGATCCAAGGCGTGAAAACCGCCGCGATCAGCGCGCCGGGATGCGCAACGGAGATCGCCGGCATCGCCGTCATGCCGCGCGAAAGGCAGCTGTCACCCAGCGGTGCGCAAATCGCGACAAGGCCGAGGATCACGTATTGGCGTGGCGAAAGAGAGTGCTGATGCATCGTGGCTTTCAGTTGGATGCGGCCGCCACAGTTGAAGTTTCGACTACGCGCCGGCGCCGACAGGTGTCGTCGGCGATGCCTGCTGGGCGCGCGCCTGCTTCACCATCTTGTTACGTTGCGAGCGCAGCTTCAGGAACGACTTGGCCTCAACATACAGCCGCGGAATATCGCGATTCACAATCGCCTTCCACACCACGCGGAACGCGGCCTTGGGCCGGAAGTAGTACTCGTCGTAGAAGCGGTGCACCATCTCCATCACGTAATCGGTTGGCAGGCCCGGATACTCGATGTGCGCCATCTGGTGGCCGCCGCCGTCCTGCATATTGTTGTTCGTGATGAACCCGTTCTTCGCCGCGTAATCGTAAAACTCGGTGCCGGGGTAGGCGTGCGCGACGGAAACCTGAATGGTTTCGCAATCGAGCGATTTGGCAAAGTTGATGGTGTTGCGGATCGACTCCTTCGTCTCGCCGGGCAGGCCGAGAATGAAGTCGGCGTGAATCACCAGGCCCAGGTCGTGGCAGTCCTTGGCGAAGGCCCGCGCGCGCTCCACTGTGGCGCCCTTCTTCACGTTCTTCAGAATCTGCGGATCGCCCGATTCAAATCCGACAATCAACAGCCGGCATCCGGCGTCTTTCATCGCTTTCAGCGTCTCGCGATCGGTGGTCACTCTTGACGTGCAGCTCCATGTCAGCCCCAGCGGCTTCAGCTTTTCGCATAGCTCGACGGTGCGCTGCTTTTGAATGTTGAAGGTGTCGTCGTCAAAAAAGAATTCCTTCACCGCCGGGAAGTTCTGCTTGGCCCACTTCATCTCCGCCGCCACATCGTCGCTGGAGCGCTTGCGCCATGCATGCCCGCTCAGCGTCTGCGGCCACAGGCAGAAGGTGCACTGCGCCGGGCAGCCGCGCGTGGAGTAGAGCGCGATGAAAGGATGCAGCAGGAACGGCACGTTGTAGCGCGTTACGTCGAGGTCGCGTTTGTAGATCTCGGTCGCCCACGGCATCGCGTCAAGATCTTCCACCTGCGGACGGTCGGGATTATGAACGATCTTGCCGTCTTTCTTGTAGCTGATGCCGAGAATCTCGTTCAGCGGCTTGCCGTTTGCGTATTCAACAACCGAATAGTCGAATTCGCGGCGGCAAATGAAGTCCAGCACAGAGCACTCGTTCAGCGCGCGGTCGGGATCGGTTGTGACCGGCGGCCCGACAAAGGCGATGCGGATCGACGGGTTCGCCGACTTGATCGCTTCGGCCAGCCGCTGATCTCCCTCCCATCCAACCGTGGAAGTAAAAAGCACCAGGAACTCGTAGTCCTTGCAAATCTTGATGGTTTCCTCGGCGGAAACGTGGTGGGGAGGCGCGTCCAGCAGCCGGGAACCCTCGAGCAGACCGGCCGGATAAGTGAGCCAGACAGGGTACCAATAGGACTCAATCTCGCGAGTCGCCGGCCAGCGCGAGCTCGCGCCGCCGTCGAAATTCTCAAACGAGGGAGGGTTCAGAAACAGTGTTTTCAATGGCATGGGCATCCCTTCAATTCTATCATTCAGTCTCTTTTCTTAGACGCATTTGCCCGCCGCGCGAACCATCTATTTCAATCCAGAAATAGGGAAGACTTTGTCGCATAAACCCTATGGAATCAGAGCATGATCGCGAGGCCAATCCATAAATAGGTGCTCGCAGGGGGTTGGTTTCAGGATTCCCCAGGATTCCCTCTCTGTGCCTCACTTCGCGTGCAACTCATCCAGCCAGTCCTGCATATGCCCCAGGGCGCGCAGCAGGCTCAGCCGCGCCTTGCTCAAATCGAAGCCGGCGTCCAGCGATTCAAGGTAATCCTGGCGTTCATCGATCTGCGCCTGCTGCTCCGCAGTAGGCGAAAGCTGGGGCGGCGCACCCGGAGTGCTGGCGGAGCCGTTGCCTAATTCGAGTTGCGCCGCCACGCTCTTGATCCGCTCGGCCGCAAGCTGCTGTTTCAGGCTGGCAATCTCCGCTTGCGCGTCAAGCTCGCGCAGGCTGGCGGTCAACGTCGCGATCTGAATGTCATTCTGGTGCTGCGCTTCCTCTGCCTCTACTTTGGCTCGCAGCGCTTCGGCCGCGGAAACCTTGGCTTTTGCGCGAACAGCAAAGTTGAAGAAGGGAACCGAAATCTGGAGACCGAAACTGACGTTGTTAGGCGTGAAGTTTCTGTAATAGGTGCTGTAATTGTTAAGCTCGTTGGAGTCGTAATTGTAGACCGCCCCGAACCCGATCGATGGGCGACGCCACGCCAGGTCGTCTCCTTTTGCCTCCTCCAGTTTGGAGCGCGCCAGGACAGTTGAAGATTCAATGCCGACAAGGGGATTTGGCGCTTGGTCGGCCGAGACGGCAGGAATTTCAGGAATGCTCGAATGATCGGTCGCGACGGAATCCGCCGGCAGCCCGGTGAATGCCTCGAGCTGTTTGGCGAGGGTCGCAGCGCGGGTTTCAAGCTGCAGGCGTTTGAACTTGAGTTGCGCGGCAGTCAACTGCGCCTCAAGCAACCGGCTCAGCGGATCGACCCCGGTCTCGGCACGCTGCTGCTCAATCGCGACCAGCCGCGCTGCATCCAGTTCCTGCGCGCGGACGGCATTAAGTTCACGCTTGACCGTGTCCAACTCAATGTAATCGGTGGAGGCGTCGAGAGCGACCTGCTCCTTTGCGTCCTTGAGATTCAGATTGGCGGCCTCCACACCAGCCCGTGCAGCCTTGACGTACTGACGCTGAGAGAAGCTCAGAACCAGGGATTGCATCGAAGCGCTCCCCACAGATGGCTGGCCGGTTGGAAAGCCGTGCGAGTAACCGACCTGGGATCCGATGACGAAGTCGGGGATATATGCGTCTTCTGTCTGGTCGAGGGCGGCCTGCGCCTTTTGAAGGTCAGCGTTAGCGAGTTTGACGGCACTCGAGTTTTGCTGAGCCATTTCGACCACAGTGGTAAGTGACACCTGCGCCAAAGCCAAGGCAGAAGCGGCCAGCACCAGGCTGGCCAGGATCAGCGCCCGGGATCTACCCATTCGGTTTCGGTTTGTTTGCTGCTTTTGCCGCATCAATGTTGGGGATCCTGCGACGGGCTGAATTCCCTCGCCATCGCTGCCGCCATGGCCAACTCGCTCTGGGCGCCCGCCGCATCGCCGAGTTGTTGTTTCAGCCGGGAAAGGCGAATGTGCGCGATGAAAGCGGGTGCCTCCTCGGTCATCGACGAACTCGCAAGATAATTTTCGAGCATGGTCGCAGCGAGCGAAGGATTGCGGCTCGCGGCAATCAGCACGCCCGCGCCGTCATACAGGGCCGCGCCGGAGTTCGCGACCTTCGCCGCCGTCGTCACGCAGCTTTGAATCGCCGCGTCCAGGTTGGTCCACTGCTGGCGCCCACGATAAAAGCTCGCGAGCACCGTCCACTCGTCGGCGGGTGCTGACCCCGCACTCGCCGCCTGCTTGTAGTATTGCTCGGCGGCAGTGTAGTTTTTCTGAGCCATGGCGATGTCGCCCCTGAGCTGAGCGGCTCTCACCGGATCCACTTTATCCAGTTGCGACGCCACCGATTGCGCCTTGTCCGTTCCGCCGCCCGCGATGCCGGGAGCATTGGCATAATAATCGCCGAGGTCTGAAAGGGCCGGGCCGTTCTGCGGATTCAGCTGCACTGAAGTTTGCATTGCGGCTAACGATTTTTTGGCGTCGCCGTATGCCGAGAAGATCGAGGCGTGGCTCGCTTCCTGGCCCAATACCCGCCCCAGCCACATGTAATAGTCAGAGTTTTTTGGGTCGAGATTCACTGCCTGTTGGCACTCCGCGACAGCCTGCGACCATTGCTGCAGAGTGAATCGCACCCGGCAAAGCAAGTTCTGCGCCTCAGCAGCGCCCGTGCCCGTCGTTGGCAGTGGCGTCAGTAAAGCCAGCGCCTTGTCCGCCTGGCCGGCCTGCAAATCCGCGCTGGCCTCGGTCAGAGTCGCGGTGGCAATCTGTGTGTGTGCTAGCCCGCATGCGCATGCCAGAAGGCACGCCGACACAATGCGAATCTTCATCTCGGGGCGCATCACCGCACTTCCTTGATCGGTATGCCTTCCTGCAAGGGCTGATCGCTGGTGGTTCCGGTGGCGACAATGTCGCCGTCATTCAGCCCGGAAAGTATGGGAACCGACGTCAGATTTGGCGTGCCGATGGTGATCGCCACCCGTTTCAACTCACCACCCTCGACCTTGAATGCAAAATATTTTCCGTTCTGCTCGTGCAGTGCCTCGCGCGGCATGGTCAATGCGTTGGCTTCGCTTGAAGTCGTCACCGTCACCGTGACATTGGTGTCGGGCAGCAATCCGTCGGGTCGGCTGTCGATCGCGACCAAAGCTTCACCGACGTTGCGTGTGGTGTAGGTGACCACCGCGGCGGGCAGGCGTTCGATATGACCGTGCCATTCACTCGCAGGTTTCGCATCCCAGTGGATCAGCACCTTCTGGCCCACGGCCAGCCGTCCTAGGTCGGGCTCATCGAAGTAGGCGCGTACGCGCTCCTCCCCAACGTTGGCCATTTCCAGGATCAGCTTGCCTGCTTCTTCGTATTCCGATGGCGTCGCGTCGATGGTGTAGATGGTTCCCTTGATGGGCGCAACGATCGACGTTTGCGCTTCGACGTGCTGCGCCGCCGCCAATGCCGCCTGCGCATCGCTCAGCGCAGCCTGCGCGCGCGCAACATCGCCGGACGAATAATGCTGCTTTGCCGTTTCGTCCGCCGCTTTCAGGTTGGCCTGCGCGGTTTGTAATTGCGATTTTGCAGCCAGCACTTCGCCCTGCGCAGCCGCACCGGTAGCGGCCAGCTTGGTTAGCGCATCCAGGTTCTGCTGCGCTTGATTGAGCGCCAATTGATCCTGTTCCATGGTCGCGGCCGCAGCCTGCCGCTCCGCCAAAGTTCCGTTGTGCGTCACCGCTTCAAGAGATGCCTGGGCGGTCTTCACACCGCTCTCTGCGCTCGCCACCTGCGCCTGCGCTTGCGCATCGTCGAGTTTGATCAGCAGCTTTCCTGCCGGCACCGTGTCGCCCTCTTGCGCATACACCGCCTTCACCGTAGTGTTGATGGGGCTGTAGAACGGGTAAGGCACGATTGGTTCCACGCGGCCGTTGGTGGGGACCGTGTTCGTCAGATCAGCGCGCCCCACCTGCGCCACGCGCACCGGCAGCCTCTCGCGGAGAAAGTACCGCGCCGTGAAGAAAACGACGATGAGGATGACGAAAATTCCGGCCCAAAGCCACCGGCGGCCCGTTTGCGATCTTGCTTCAGCCATGCAATTAACCAGAGTCAGTATATAAGACGCAAAAACATGCGCCGAAGAAGCAGAAAGATGATCGGAACCGAAGCAGTCACCCGTCTTCCTGCTCTTACAATATGGGCATGGCATCAACGCGCAGATATACTGCCAAACACGCCGGCGCCGGCCTCGATTTTGCCTTTCCTGACATCGAGACCTGGGAGAATCAGTTTCCCGGATACGAAATTGAAATCGACGATCCGGAGCTGACCTCGGTCTGCCCCAAAACCGGCTTGCCCGATTTCGGAAAATTGACCATCCGATACATGCCGCGCAAGCATTGCCTTGAGCTGAAATCTCTCAAGGAGTACCTCTTCAGCTACCGCAATCTCGGCATCTTTCAGGAAAACATCGTCAACCAGGTGCTCGAAGACGTAGTCAAAGCCTGCCGCCCGGTGTGGGCCGTGGTCAAAGGCGAATTCCGTCCCCGCGGCGGCATCGGCACCACCATCGAAGCGCGCTGGCCCCGGCCCAAATCCTGAATTCTCATTTCGCCGATGGGCCATCCACGGCCCGGTATGATATTCGTTGCTTTCCGTGAGTTGCTGTTCACCGCGGGGTTGAACTCTCTTGCCCACCTTGCTCTCGCGTCTGCGCCCCCGCATGAGTGCCGCACTCGGCACCGTCCTGCTGCTCCTGGCTCTCAACCTGCTCAACTACATTGACCGCTACATTCTTCCCGGCGCGCAGCCCCTCATCCAGCGCGAATTCCACGCAACCGACCAGCGGATGGGCGCCCTGACCACCGCGCTCTTCTTCTTCTACATGTTCGCCGCGCCCGCCAGCGGCTGGCTAGGGGACCGCTTCCGGCGCAAGCCGCTCATCATCGTCGGCGCCATTCTCTGGAGCTTGGCCACCCTCGGCTCAGCCTTCGTTCACAGCTACTGGAGCCTCTACACGCGCCGCGCTTTAGTCGGAGTAGGCGAGGCCACCTTCGGCATCTTCGCTCCCGCTGTACTCTCTGACTTCTATCCCGAGCGCGAGCGCAACCGCATTCTCTCGGTCTTTTATCTCGCCATCCCTGTCGGCGCTGCGCTGGGCTACCTTGCAGGTGGAGAACTGGGCACGTTGTGGGGATGGCGCGGGCCGTTCCTCATCTGCGCAATTCCCGGGCTCATCGTCGCTGTGCTCTACGGCTTCTTCGGCCGCGAGCCGGAGCGTGGCAGCACCGATGCATATCGCCCCGCCTACAATCGATCCACATTCCGGGGCATCCTCAAAAATCCCGCGTTCCTCACCGCGACCTTCGGCATGGCCGAGATCACCTTCGCCCTCGGAGGCATCTCGGCATGGGTGCCCACTTTCTTGCATCGCGCCAACGGCCTCAGCGTCGCCAACGCCAGCCTCGTCGTCAGCGGCATTACCGTGGTCGACGGCATAGGCGGCACCATCGTCGGCGGCTGGATCGCGGACCGCTGGCAGCGTACCAATCATCGCGCGCTTTACCTGCTCAGCTTCTGGAGCGCGTTGCTGACCCTGCCCTTCGGCATCCTCGTCTTCTTCGGCCCCCACGCAATCACCATCCCCGCCTTGTTCGTTGCCGAGTTCATCATCTTTCTCAACACCGGCCCGCTCAATGCCGCCATCGTAAACTCGGTCAACGGCGCCGTCCGCGCCACCGCCATCTCTATCAACCTCTTCTGCATTCACATGTTCGGTGACACGTTTTCCCCGCAGATCATCGGCGCCATCAGCGACCGCTCCAACCTCAGCATCGGCCTCGGCGCAACGCTTATCTCGCTGGTGCTCGCGTCTGTGATTCTCTGGTACGGCTCCCGCTTCGCCCCACCGTTCGAGGAACGGGGTGCCCCATCCTAAACGCGCTTTCTGCGCTTAGGTTGGGATTTAACAAACCCAGCCATGGGTGCCCCATCGCCGGGCCCCAACGGACAGATCTTTCGTCCTTGGGGTGGATCTAAGCTCTGCTTGGGTGGTTTAGAACTCCGCCAACCCCGCTACTTCACCATCTCCCGATCCCTCGTATTCATAAACGCCCGCCGTCCACCCTGCGGCCGCAGGTTCGGATCGCTCACCGGCGCGCGCTCCTGGTCCGCCGAGAACCCGCGCGCGAGCAGGGGATTCGGCCTGAACTTCGGTGGCCCTCCATAGAACTGTCGCACACGGCTCAACACCATTCCCGCGCGGCCTCGCATGGGCTGCACCGTCCCGCGAATCTGCACATCCTGTTTGCGGAACTTGCCCAGCTCGCCCACATCGTCGCGATCCTCCCGCAGGCTGATCACCGTAAAGCGGCACTTGTCGTCAGGAGTCTCAGGCGAGCACACGTCGAGGAACCGCGTGCCATCTTGAAGCTCTACCACATCATAGATATGCGCGGACACGCAGATGTCTTTGTTGAGCATTTGCGCAGCCTGGTCGGCGTTGAAGCAGGGCCTGGATTTTGCGGCGGAAGAAACTGCTGGCACAAGGAGGATAGCCAGCGACAACAATCCCACGAAACGGTTGTAGCGCATGCGCTCCGCTTTCCGGGGAATTGCGGTAAGGGTAGCGCGATCGAGCAGAAATGGCAATCATGATATGATCGAGGAGCGGATATACATCTCTCATGTATATCCAAAAGGAAGGCTCAATGAAACTGGCAAAATGGGGAAACAGCCTCGCCATTCGAATTCCCGCAGAGATCGCCGAAAAATTGAAGCTCTCTGCCGGAGAAGAAGTAGAACTTGAGGTCGTTGGTGAGAATCAGTTCCAGGTGAGCCGCGATCGCAGGCGGCAAAAGGCAATTGAGAGACTCAGGAAGCTTCGGTTTACCATCCCCGCCGACTACAAGTTCGACCGCGAAGCAATCCATGAGCGATAAAGTCTTCTTCGACACCAACATCCTCGTGTACTCATTCGGCTCCAGAGAAAGCAAGGGCCGGGATGAAAGGCGCGATGCAGCTCAGGAACTCCTGATCGCGGGGGGACGGGTGAGTGTACAGGTGCTGAATGAGTTCGTACAAGTGTGCCGCAACAAAATCTCTTGGGATTGGCCGCGCATTCTTGAGTCATTGCACGTCGTTCAGGAACTATGCGGCCGGGCTCTCCCTATGACTTTCGAAACGCATGAATCTGCCCTTGGCCTTTGCAGACGGTATGGCTTCCATATTTACGATTCGTTGATTCTTGCTACGGCAATCGAGAGCCGTTGCAGCATGGTGTATAGCGAGGATTTACAGCACGGGCAAACTGTCGAAGGCGTGCGTATCGCGAATCCTTTTCTCTGAACGCGCACTCATCACCGTGCGCCCGCAAGTCCACCGCACCGGGTGCCCCATCCTAAACGCGCACTTTGCGTTTAGGGTGGGATTCGCTGATCTCTGTTCTCTGATCTCTACCGGGTCCCCACCAGCTCGCCATTCTTCGCCCGTTTCCCGTAGTGGCTCTCCACGTAGCGATCCAGAATCTGCTTGAACTCCGCCACAATCGTGTCGCCGCGCAGCGTGGTCGAAAGCTTCCCGTCGATATACACCGGCGCCACCGGATCCTCAAACGTCCCCGGCAAGCTGATGCCGAGATTCGCGTGCTTCGATTCGCCGGGCCCATTCACCACGCAGCCCATCACGGCCAGCTTCAGCTCCTCCACGCCGGGATACTTCTTCCGCCACTCCGGCATCTGCGTCCGCAGATACGTCTGGATCTGCTCGGCCAGTTCCTGGAAGTACGTGCTCGTGGTGCGCCCGCAGCCGGGGCAGCTCGTCACCTGCGGCATAAAGCTGCGGATCCCGAGCGACTGCAGAATCTGCTGCGCCGCCTGCACCTCTTCCGTGCGGTCGCCGCCGGGCTTCGGCGTCAGGCTCGCGCGAATGGTGTCGCCGATGCCCGCGAGCAGCAGCGGCGCCAGTCCCGCGGTCGAAGCGATCAGCCCCTTCGATCCCATGCCCGCTTCAGTCAGCCCCAGGTGCAGCGGATAATCGCAGCGAGCAGCCAGCGCCGAATACACGTCGATCAGGTCGCGCACGCCGCTCACCTTGGCCGAAAGAATAATCATGTCGTGGCCCAGCCCGTAGTGCTCGGCGGCGGCGGCCGATTGCAGCGCGCTCGCGATCATCGCCTCAATCATCACGTCGCGCGCGGGCCACGGCTCGGGCCGCTTGCTGTTCTCGTCCATCATGCGCGTCAGCAGCGATTGATCTAGCGAGCCCCAGTTCACGCCGATCCTCACCGGCTTGTGATTCTCCACGGCGCATTCCACCATGGTGCGAAAGTTGTCGTCATCCTTGCGCCCGATCGACACGTTCCCGGGATTGATGCGGTACTTGGCCAGCGCGCGCGCCGCGGCAGGATATTTTTTGAGCAGGATGTGCCCGTTGTAGTGGAAGTCGCCGATCACCGGCACGCGCAGGCCGCGCTTTTCCAGGCCCTCGACGATGTGGGGCACGGCTGCTGCCGCATCTTCGTTGTTCACCGTCACGCGCACCAGTTCCGAGCCGGCCAGTGCCAGTGCCGCAACCTGCTCCGTGGTGGACGCAACGTCGGCCGTGTCGGTGTTGGTCATCGACTGCACGACCACCGGAACTTCCCAGCCCACGCGCACGTGTCCGATGCGGACAGTAGGGGTTTTTCTGCGCTGAATCTCCGCCATGCTTCTAGTTTAGCGAAGTTCCGGCCTCCCCAGTGGTCAGCGATCAGTGGTCAGGGGTCAGAAAAGACAGGGAACGAGGGAACAAGAAAGCGCGAATGCGGTCGAATCCGCGTTTGATGAACCCAGCGTGCGCGAGTCTTGTGTCAGGGCACGAGTTCACTCGTGCCGTGACCGCAGCAAAATGAGTGAGGGGCTTTAGCTCCTGAGGTTAGGAAAAGGGGACGAGCTCACGATCCACGGCCCGTACCCCCCGTCCTGCGTCTCTCCCCCCTCCCGGTAGGCCATACCTCCATATTTGATTCCAAAGGAGTTACGGAAGGACACATACCCCCCCATACCTCGTCATACCTAACCCCTGCACTTTCTTTCCCTTGGTCCATGCTCTTCCCAGTCTAGCGATTTCGCGGAAATGATCTGCAAAGTGGGCGGAAAAAAGATTGCGTCTGGAATGAGCGGGATGGGTGGGCGCGGGAGAGTGGAGGGGTTGACAGCACAAAACCCCACCGAAGCGGAGCTTGGATGGGGCACCCCGCAAACGACTAAAAAACCAGACTCAGTAATCCCATTGGCCGGTTAACGCCAGCGCTGCTGTGCCGGTTTGATCGCAGGTGCCGCCTGAGACACTGTAGGTCCCATTGATGAACCCGGTGCTCGGGTCCACCACCCCGACGAAATCGAGGGTGCCGTTGTTGGTGTCGACCTCAATAGACACATCAGTACCCAGGACAAAGCTGCCGGATGGAAACGATCCCGCGCTGATGGTCTGCGCGCTGAAGCACGGCGTATCAAAGGCGGCAGTTCCAGTGATTCCAAAGCTACCCTCAGGGCTGGCGCTGGCGCCTTGCGCAAAGTTGCCTGTCACGCTGAATGTCTTCTGAGCGGAGCTGGTGAATGTTCCGTCCCAACTGTCGGCGTCGGAGAGGGAAATGCTCATCCCGGTGATGCTTCCCTGGTCGCCGGCATCGCATCCACCGCTCACGCTGTATGTCCCGGTGAAGGTGGTGTCAGTGAAATTCCCGGTTAGAGTCACAACCTGTCCATTCAAGGCGGCGGAGGTCAGGGTGGTAACGTCATTGGTCACGGTGCCCGCCAAGTCCAGGATGGCCAGTTGATCGAAACAATTGGAACCATTGACATGCAGTGCGCTGGTGGCCGCGGTGGCAGCCTGGCCAATGCTGCCGGCAATCGCAAGGGGAGGTTTCCCAGGCACACTGGAAACCGCGCTGAATTGCCAGTTGCCGGCAATGATGTAGGTCGAGTTTTGGGGAGGTTGCGTCGTGGGAGGTGTCGCTTGTGTTACTTGTCGCGACCCACCACACCCGGAGAGAAAAACAGCCGCTGAAAGGGCAAGAACGGTTGCCACACGTTTCATGAGCTTCCTCCCGAAGGAGTCCTGAATTTTGCTGGGCAGGCTGGGGATAGATCCGGGTCGTGCTGGGCTAAGCCTTGATAGCAAGTATCGCCAATACTGTGTTATAAACAAGGGTCCTATTAGGCCCCTGAATAGGCTCCCCAACACCTCCGCCACCTCGTACCGGGAGGTAAATCGTGCGCTATCGCCCCATGCAGCCGAGCGACGTTCGCGAGTCCGTGGAGATCATCGCGAAACATCCGGTGGTTGGCCCGCGCTACGGGAGCTTGATCGCGGATCTACCAGCAGCCTGGCTGCGCCTGCTCTCCTCCGACGCGGTAGACGCTTGGGTCTTCCACGTAGACGAAGGCGAGCACGCACCGATCTGCTTCGTCGGCGTCGGCGTGATTGTGAACGACGATTTTGTGCGCGACCTGAAGATCCCACCACATTTCTGGCATGGTCCGGAGCTGACGAAGAGAATCCTGCGCGGCGAATCTCCTCTTCTCTCCGATAAGCAGATCCGCGACGCGAATGCCGGCGACGGCCTCAATCTCGTGGTCTGGGAGGGCTGCGCTCTCTGCGAATTTGAGAGCGACCCCGGGCTGCTCCGCTTCGTGATGGACACATTTATCCAGGAACATCGAGGCTATCTCTGGAAGGAAGTGATCAACGCTCAGGTGGAGAGCGCAGAGCGGTTGCATTGGACCCTGAACGCCGGTGGATTGTTGTGGGATGCCGCAGCGGGTCGCTATGTCGACTCACTGAATGGCAACGCCGAATATTTCGTGCGCAGACCCCACGTGGTTGGCGTTGCGCGAAAAGAACTGCTCGAGCGGCCCGGCTTGGCCGCTGCCTCGTGGGTTGCCTGCTTATTCGACTACCATCGACCGCTTCTCGGCTTCAATCGCAGGGAACAACGGGTGCTCGCTGCGGCACTGACGGGAGCGACAGACGAGCAACTGTCGAGCACGCTGGGGACCTCAGTCCCGGCGATCAAGAAGGCCTGGGTTTCGATCTATCGCCGCGTTGCCGATCACCTGCCTGAGTTGGTGCGCGACACATTGCAATCGGATGTTGAAGGGGCGTCGCGCGGAAGAGAAAAGAGAAGAAAGCTTCTGGCCTACCTGCGCGATCGCCCGGAAGAACTGCGCTCCATCTCCCGCAACCTCCTCTAGGGGTTTGTAAGAGGCGTCAGTCTTTCCTGGGTGATTCGCATGGCGGGCGGCCCGGGTTCGCGGATGCAAACCGACCACGAAAATGGGTGCCCCGGGTCCGGGGTCCCCACGGAGCCGAGGCCCCCAAGAAGCGGTTCTTGCTTCTTGGGGTGGAGGGACAGGTCCACGTCCGTGGGGTGGGGATCCGTCCGCCGTGGCGGAGGACCCGGAAGACCACGGAGCCCAACCTTTCCGCAGCCGATAGGGAAGCATCTCCGGCAACTGATGTCCCCGTCGGGCAGCGGTCCAGTGCGACTCGATCTCGACGGTGCCCAGCTCACCGGTAGCGTAGCTCGCAACGCGGGCGGAATACGCTAGCCCCAGTCGCAAGACTGGGGAAAGAGCGGGCGTTTCCGAGCCCCAGCCCGTTTCAGCGGGCGTAAGACTCATTGCCACAGATAGCGCTCCTCAAACTCCATGCGATGCTTCTTCAACAACGACAGAACGAAATCCGCTCGTGATGTCGCGCCTGATCGCGGATACAACGGATGACCGTCTGGCGGCTGGATTCGCCGACGCTGAACGCTCCATACCCGCCTTGCCACGCGAAGGAGCGCCGCTCCGGCCACTGCTCCTTGATTCGGCGAGAGAAGTTCGTTTTCACGATGCGCAAGCAATCGGCGACGGCAACCTCGGCCGGTAGCCGCGTCAAGATGTGAACGTGGTCACGCGTTCCGCCGATCGCGATGGGGAACGCGCGCAGTTCTCGCAGAGCTCCGCCGAGGTAGGCGTGGACCTCGGGCCGAATGGCGTCGGCAAGAAATGGCGCGCGGTCGGAGGTGGAGAAGACGACATGCGTGAGCAGGCTGGTGAAGGTGTGCGCCATTCTTGCGCGCCTCCGGGGCTGCTGGATCAGATGGGAACCTTTATACCCCAGGCTCGCGCCATGGGGCTAAATTCTATCGCCCGCTACGCGGGCTTTTTGGGAGACGGATATACGCTGAATCGCTTCTAACGAATGTTCAGTGCCGTCCATGCAGCTAATGAGTCCATGTAGTCCCGCCAATAGACAATTTTTCTGTTTTCAATTGTGACGACCGAGATGAGCCTGTTGTCATAACCAGCACCGCTCGAAAGAACCTTGCCATGCACTTCGTATTCGAGGATCACGACGCGACGATCTTCGGAGCGATGAACGACAAGTCCATCGCCGGAGTGAAGCTTGATCGTCTTCCCGTATCCGGAGAGGCTGGCCATCAGATCGGCTCGCCCTCGAATCATTTGAGGCCAGCCCGGGAACTGATAGCGGGACTCGAAGATTGCGTCTTCGGCGAACGTTTCGAAAAAATGTTCTCCATCGACCAACCCGCTCAGCCCTCTCAGGACGACGTTGAAGAATGGATTCAGGGCTTCAAAAACCTTGTATTCCGCTCCCTTTTTCATAAAAACAACTCCTGTGTAGCCCGAGGGTATCAAAGCGTAGCCGGAGTTTTGCTGCGCACATGCGGGCAATAGGAGGTTTGTATCAGGGCCCGAGTAATCTCATGCCCTGATACAAGCCCAATGGATTTGATCTCGTCGTTTCCCAGGGATCAAAATCGAGATCCTTCGACTTCGCTCAGGACAGGCCATGGGACACCCGCGGTGGGAATCCAGTTGCCAGGCGGTGGAAAACTGGGGCGGACTTGGGGCAGTGTCCTGAAATCGCTCTGCTTGCTTGCAGTGTTCAAAATTGAGCATCATCGCCAGCCGAATCGCGGTAAAAGACCGACATGGCCGGTTTTGATTTCTCACTCGAATTCCAGTGTCCGATTTGCGGAGCGCTACCCAGCGAAAGGTGCGCCATGATGAGCGGAAATTTCCGTTCTGTGTCCCACGTTGAGCGCAAATGGGTCGCCAAAGATCACCAGCCGAAGTGGTCGATCACAGAGGCGTCCCCCGCTAAGGCAAACCGTGCTAGCGGACGGTTGCCCTTCAGTTCCCTGAGAGGCGCCGTGCCGGACGGAAAGGGGTAGCACCCAAAACCCCAGTACGCTGTGAGAGATGATTCTGCGATGACGCCCCGATCCTCGGGCCGCTCCACCGATTCGCGAGCGGAGGTTTGTATCAGGGCACGGCTTGAGCCGTGCCGATGAGACCCCAAAAAACAATTTGGGCTTTAGCCCCTGCCCGCTTTTTTCTTTGCCCCGGCATGCGCGTGTCGATCGCCGTCATCGCGGAGGCCTAGGCCCGCCCAAGCGGGCTGAGCGCAAAATCGCGCAAAATCGCGTCAAAATGAGGTCGAAATCCGCGTTTTAGAGGCCGAAAAAATGCATTTAAGGCCTCTTTCGCGAAATTACACGGTTAGCTTTGCTCCAATTCGTAACCTGCGGACGTGTCATTTGTACGAAAAATGGAACCTGGGAGGGTCAATGTCTGGCAAAACTGCAACCTCTCGTGGTTACATTTAGGCCCCAAATGTAACCACTTAAGCGAACATTTGACGGGGTCAACGCACCACTTGAGCGAACATTCCGCATGATTCGACGCGCCTTACGTCGGCTGCGCCGAAAACCTGCACAAAAAGTAGTGCGCGCATCATCACGCAGGCTCCGGATCATCCCATCGCGAGATTTCTCGTTCCCGCGAGATTTCCCGTTCTGTTGATCGCGCCATGCGCAGGTTCTGGTTATACTCACGGCGCAGGAGGTCTGCGCCATGTCCAAAACCAAAAAACGTTCTTCGCATCCCTCTACGAAGAAACACCCGGCAAGCAGCGGCAGCTCAAGAATTTCCGCATCAGGCATTCGCTCATCGAGCGGAGGCCCGGTCTTCGCGCAGCCCGTTCCGTCGCCTGATCCCACGACCTTCAAGGATCCCGTTACCGATTCGAAGGATCCGGAAGCCGCCGGTGTGCAGCCCGTTCCGCAACCGGCAACCGCAGCAGCAGAACCTTTGCTGACGCTGGCGCAGGTATATGGAAGCCAGGGCGCGGCGATGGTGAAGAAAATCGAGAGCGCGCAACAGATTGTTTTTCATTGCGTTGGCGACACCGGCAGCGACAAAGGCCCGGGAACACAATCGCTGGTAGCAGACAAAATGGTGACGGATTTCACAGAGGCCAGCGCAGCCGACGTCCCATCGTTTTACTACCATCTTGGCGACGTGGTGTATTACTTCGGCGAAGGTGAGTACTACTACGACCAGTTTTATGAGCCGTACCGGAATTATCCGGCGCCGATCCTGGGAATTCCGGGAAATCACGACGGAATTGTGTATCCGAGCGACAAGGCGACGACGCTCCAAGCGTATCTGAGGAATTTTTGCGCGGCATCGGCAACGGTATCGCCTGATGCGGGTGGACTGGTGAGGACGACGATGATCGAGCCCGCGGTGTACTACACGTTTGACGCGCCGTTTGTGCGCATCCTGGGCTTGTATAGCAACGTGCTGGAGGATCCGGGCGTGATTTCGAATCAGAACGGCGCGTATCCAACGCTCGACCAGAGGCAGATCACTTTTCTGACGACCGCGCTGAAACGGGTGAAGAGCGACAAGTATTCCGGCGCGCTGATTATCGCCACACACCATCCGCCGTTTACGGGCGGCTCAGATCACGGCGGCAGCCCGCTGATGCTGGCGGATATCGACAGCGCCTGCACGGCAGCCGGGGTGTGGCCGCATGCGGTGCTTTCGGGTCATGCGCACAATTACCAGCGCTATACGCGCATCGCGAATAGCTATCAGATTCCTTTCGTGGTGGCAGGGTGCGGCGGTCATTCGCCGCTGAGCAAGATGCGGTCGACGGTTCGCACTCCGTACAAGATTGACAACACGCTGATCCTGGAGAGCTATGACGATACGGACTACGGGTATTTGCGCATCGTGGTGAATGCGACGACGATGAGGATCGAGTTCCATCCCGAATCGGATGGCGGCACAACGAAGACGCCCGACGACGTGGTGACCATTAACTTGGCGGCGCGCACGATCAGTTGAGGCAGCGTGCACGCGCGGCGATGGTCGAGCACTTTTGTCACACGGCGGCGTGAAGCGCGTCAAAACAGACATGGTCCGCGTATTCAGAGACAGTTCGGAGCTCGACCCGGTATTTGCGGGCGTTCGTCACCGCATCCTCAATTACATCTCCAGCGGCGTATGCGAGCATGAGCGCGCTGAAGGACTTCTGCACTGGATCGGAAGACTGATGCTGCGAAGCGAGCGCATCAACCGGGACATACTCCAGTTTGATCGGATGACCGAGACGTTGCTCAAAAAGATGCACCACATCGATCTGCGATAGAGCCTCCGGGCCGCCCAGCTCGAGGATGGTGTTCTTTTCGCCGATGGGCCAAGTGGCAAGCTTCACAGCAAAGTCCGCAACGTTCGAGCTGGAAATATAGTTGCCTTTTCCGTCGCCCGCACCGTAGATCCTTGCCGATCCGTTGAGTGGGTCGAAACCCAGCATGGGGCTCAGCCAGACTTCCATGAAAAAGGAAGGCCGCAAGATGATGGCCTGCATTCTGCTGCGAAGCAGTCGATCTTCGCAGTCGCGTTTTGCCGTCTCCAGCGGGCTGTCGTAGCGCAGGTTTCCCGAGTAGGAGACGAAGATGAATTTGCTCACTCCATGGCGATCGGCCGCTTCGATAAGTGCGAGCGTTCCATCGTGGTCGACCTTCTGCAGTCCATCACTGCCGGGAGACGGCATGGACGTGGCGCTGCAGAAAACGGCTTCGATGCCTCTCACTGCACGGTTCAAACTGCCGGGATCGCAGAGGTCGCCCTCAACGATCTGCACTCCACCTTCGGCGAGTTGCCCTGCCCGCGGATGGTTTCTGCCTCCGCGCGCGAGTGCCGAGACGCTGGCTCCCTGTTTTGCGAGAGTGAGAGCCGTTTCGCTTCCGACTCTCCCTGTACTGCCTACTGTCAAGATGTTCATCGTCGCGCTCCGTTCGAGATTTGCCGGTGTATTTCGCTATTTCCGGGCATGGCGCGGATTGCATTCGCTGCTTTGCTCGCAAATTGGGCAACGGCGTAATTGCGGACAAGCAAAAAGCCGCAGGCGCTCTGCGGCTTGAAACAGACGGTTCCCGTCAAATGATTGCACGCCCCATGCAGGGATGCATGCGCGCTGGATGGTTGCCACAAATCACCTCAGTGGCCCATGGTCAGAGAGTCTAGCACAAGACTCTGCCTGATGCGGGGGTGCCCCAGCCAGTCTCTGCATGGGTGCAAATTCGCTGAACCCGCACCGTTCAAAACGAAACGGGAACCAAGATAGACTCACAAGAGAGCGATGACTGAGATCTTAAAGTGGTTAGCTCTTTTGATGGCGGCGTTGCTCGCGTCGACGCTGGCCGCCGTTACCGGGTTTGGCGGAGCCGCGGTGCTGCTGCCGTTCCTGGTGGCGGCGTTCGGGATGCGCGATGCCATTCCCATCCTCACAGTGGCGCAACTGATCGGGAACGGGAGCCGGGTCTGGTTCAATCGCCGCGAACTGAACTGGAAAGTGGTGGCATGGTTTGCGTTAGGCGGCGTTCCGCTGGCGCTCGTCGGTGGCTATCTCTTTGCGGTGGCGCCGCTGTACGCGCTCACGCGGATGCTTGGCGCGTTCCTGCTGCTGGTTGTGGTTCTGCGCCATGCCAAGCCGCATTGGAACAGGCCATTTCCTACGCCAGTGTTTGCCGGCATCGGCGCGGGCGCGAGTCTGCTTTCGGCGCTGCTGGGTAGTGTGGGGCCGCTGATGGCGCCGTTTTTCCTGGCCTACGGCCTGGTGAAAGGCGCGTACATCGGGACCGAGGCGCTGTCGACGGTGGTGATGCATGTAACAAAACTGATTGCTTATCGCCACACGGCAGTACTCACCGGCCCGGATGTGCTGATCGGCCTCGCGCTCGGGCCGGTGATGGTGTCTGGATCGTTCCTGGGCATGCGGGTTCTGGACCGGCTGCCTGAACGGGTCTTCATTTTAATGATTGAGTTTGTGCTGCTGGCTTCGGGAATCCTGTTCTTGATTCGCGGCTGATAGAGAGCAGAGAAAAGAGATCAGAGACCAGAGAAGGTATACGAGCCTATGTGGCGAGGTCGCGCTGGTAACGCGATTCGTTCAAGGCGATGTTCCAGATTGTCTGGCTGCGGTGTTGGCCGTCGAGCGACCAACCGTCGATCTGGTAGAAGCGATCTGCGCGCAGGTTTCCCTGGAGCATCCAGAGCAGTGCTTTGCGAAATCCGAGCTCGCAAAGCCGGGCGCGCGCGGATGCGATCAGCGCTGCGCCGATGCGGCGGCCCCAGTAGCCAGGATCGACGTAGAGGGCGAGCAACTCGCCGTGTTTGGGCAAGTCCTCGTCGCGCGAGGCCGAGGTCGTCGCAAAGCCAACAATCGACCCGCTGTCGACGGCCACAATGGTGTATGGCGCGCGGGGATCTGGATTCGCGAAATCGTATCGTTGCGCCCCGTCTTCCGGCCGAAGCTGATCGAGATAGTCATCGGGGAGCAGGAATCGATAAGCTTGCTGCCACGAGCGAACATTAACGCGCGCCACATCGAGGGCATCTGCGGGTTCGGCGGGGCGAAGCTGCATGAGGCGAGTATCGCATGAGGCTGCCGGCTCAACGGATGGCGGGTGGCGGATCAGTTTCCTTGAAACCATCCCTCAGGGACTGAAGCCCAAATTCATTTTGGGCGCTTTGCGGCACGACTGAAGCCGTGCCCCTTCAAACGATCCAATGTGATCCACTACTAGATGACGACAGGCGGCTGACGTGTAGGGTATATTGGTCACATTCCCCGATTCCGGAGTGCTGGTTTCCCCCCTCGAATCCGGATTCACGCTGTTCCCAAAAATCTGAAACGCGATCACAAACGAAAGAGGAGGTACCTGTGGGCGAGCACCCGACACCGGAACACATCATGCAAATTGGCTTTGGATTCTGGGCCTCAAAGACGCTCTTGAGCGCAGTGGAAATGGGCGTGTTTACCGAGTTGGCAAAACGTCCTGAAGGCTTAGTGGAGTTGACAGGGCGGTTGGGACTGCATTCGCGGTCGGCACGTGATTTTCTTGACGCGCTGGTGGCGCTTGGATTTCTGGAGCGGCGTGATGGAAAGTATTCCAATACGCCGGACACGGACCTGTTCCTGGACAAGCACAAGCCGTCGTATATCGGCGGGATTCTGGAGATGTGTAACCACCGGTCCTATGGGCATTGGAACCATCTGACGGAGGGACTGCGCACCGGGTTGCCGCAGAGCGAGTTGAGAGGTGGAGGCGCGCCTGTATTTGAGGCGCTCTATGCCGATCCCGCGCGGCTCAAGGAGTTTCTGAAGGCGATGAGCGGCGTGAGCCGTGGCGCGAACATGGCTATCGCGGCGAAGTTTCCATGGGCGCAGTACGAGACGGTAGTTGATGCGGGACCGGCGCAAGGCGATCTGCTGACGCAAGTGCTTCTCAAGAACGAGCACCTTCACGGCGTCGGGTTCGATTTGCCGGAGGTGGGCCCGATCTTCGAGGAATATGTTGAAGCTAACGGATTGACCTCGCGGCTGCGGTTCCAGGCGGGCAGCTTCTTCAGCGATGCGTTGCCAAAGGCAGATGTGATTATGATGGGGCACATTCTGCATGACTGGAATCTTGCGGAAAAGCGGATGCTGATCGGAAAGGCATACGAGGCCCTTCCCAAGGGCGGCGCGCTGCTGGTTTATGACGCGATCATTGACGACGACCGCTCGAAGAATGCCTTTGGCCTGATGATGAGCATGCACATGATGATTGAAACGCATGGCGGGTTCGATTACACGGGCGCGGACTGCCAGGGATGGATGCGCGAGGCGGGATTCAATGCGACGCGCGTGGAGCACCTGGTGGGGCCGGACTCGATGGTGGTGGGAATCAAGTAAACAGGTAATAGGGAGTAGGGAATAGAAAAGCAGGTACCGAAAGACAGGAACGAGAAAACGGGGGAGCGAGAAAGCTGTCCTGGAATACGTTAGTCTGGCACTGTGAGTGCAGAGGGCAATCACGCAACAGGTCCGACATCGCGCGATCGAGGGTGCGACGACGCGGCGCTCTGCATCTGCGGGTTGAGGAAATCCTTCGCAGACGTTCGCGCTGTGGACGGCATCGATCTCGAGGTGCAGGTGGGCGAGTGCTTTGGCCTGCTGGGGCCGAACGGAGCGGGGAAGACCACGACTATTGAGATCTGCGAAGGGCTGACTCCGCCGGACGAAGGGACTGTCGAACTGCTGGGCCTGAAGTGGCAGACGGACGCCGAAGAACTGCGGCAGCGAATCGGAATGCAACTGCAGGAGACGCAGTTTCCTGACAAGTTGACGGTGGAAGAAGTTCTGCGGCTGTTCCGAAGTTTTTATCGCCGCGGCATCACGGTGGATGAGTCAATCGAGATGGCGCAGCTCGAGGAGAAGCGCCGGTCGCGCGTGGGCGGGTTGAGCGGCGGGCAAAAGCAACGGCTGGCCATGGCGACGGCGCTTGTGGGCGATCCCGAACTGCTATTTCTGGATGAGCCGACGAAGGGACTCGATCCGCAGGCGCGCCGGCATCTATGGGACCTGGTCGAGAGATTGAAGGAAGCCGGGCGCACGATCATTTTGACGACGCACTACATGGAAGAAGCGGAGCGGGTGTGCGACCGCGTGGCGATCATGGATCACGGGCATGTGATTGCTCTCGGTACGCCGAAGGAGCTGATTGCGACGGTGGGCGGCGAGGACATTGTGGAGTTTGCAGTGGGCGGAAAAACAAATGCGGGTCATCATTCGACTGCTCCCGCAGGGGCGGGCTCCGCTCAGGATGAGCAGTTGGGTGGAGTACGCGGCGGTATCGATGTGGAGCGGCTGACGACGATTCCCGAGGTTCAGTCGCATCGACATGATAACGGCGTGCACCAGCTCTCGGTGAGCGAGTTGCACACGGCGGTTCCGCGCATTTTTGCCGCGCTTGAGGAGCAGGGGCTGCATTTGAGCGAGTTCCGAACGCACTCAGCCACACTTGAAGATGTGTTTGTGCGGCTCACGGGAAGGAATTTGCGGGATGAGTAGCCTCGAATTGAGTAGCCTGTATCAATTGACCATCACGCGGCTCAAGCTCACGCTGCGCGAGCCGGAGGCGATCTTCTGGATTTTTGTGTTTCCCATTGTGCTCGCTGTCGGGCTGGGGATTGCGTTTCGCAATCGCCCGCCGGAGGTGTTGCCCGTGGGCGCAACAACCGCGCAGCTCGCGCAGGCGCTGGCGGCGGACAGCGGGCTGAAGGCCACCGAGATGGATGAGGCCGCGGGCTTGCACGCCATGGTGACAGGCCAGATTGTGTTGCTTGCGATCCAGGCCGGCGACGGGGTGACGTACCGCTACGACGAGACCAATCCCGATGCGCGCACGGCGCGGCTGCTGGCGGACCGCGCGATTCAGAGAGCGGCCGGGCGGCGCGACGCGGTGACCGCGCAGAACCAACTTGTTCACGAAATCGGCTCGCGCTATATCGACTTTGTGGTGCCAGGGCTGCTGGGGATGAACCTGATGGGCTCGGCGATGTGGGGGCTGGGATTTTCGATTGTCGATGCACGGCAGAAGAAGCTGCTCAAGCGCATGGTCGCTTCGCCCATGCCGCGATGGCAATACCTGACCGGATATCTTCTGTCGCGGCTCGGCTTGCTGGTGATTGAAGTGGTCGTGTTGCTGGGCTTTGCCTGGCTGGTGTTTGGGGTGCCGTTCCGCGGGCCGCTGTGGCAGCTTGGGCTGGTCTGCGTTATCACTTCATTCACCTTCAGCGCGCTGGGTTTGCTGGTGGCGTCGCGTGCCAAGACCATGGAAGCGGTGAGCGGGCTGATGAACCTGGTTATGTTTCCCATGTGGATCTTGTCGGGAGTGTTCTTTTCGGCGTCGCGGTTCCCTGCGGTTGTCCAGCCGCTCATCAAAGCGCTGCCCTTGACGGCTGCAATCGACGCGATGCGCGGCAACATGCTGCAGGGGGCACAATTGGGGCAGATGACGGCGCCGATTGTGATTCTGCTGGTGTGGCTGGTGCTGCCGTTTGCTGTGGCGCTGCGCATCTTCCGCTGGCGGTGAGAAGAGCAGGGAGCGAGAAGGCAGGGAGCAGGGAGTAACCGATAGGGAGTGGGTAGCAGGGAACGGCGATAGCAGGCGATCTCGAGGTGGAAACTTTCAGTCAGTCTTCTTAAGCAGCGCATAGATCCAGCCGATGAACGTGAGGACAAGGAACGGGTACGCGTAATAAGGCAGCGGTTTTGCGATCGGCGTGAGGGGCTCGCCCCAGAAGATTCTCAGCGAGGTGATCGCAAACAGAATGGCTGCGACGAGCGCGGCGACACGCGTCCAGATCACAAAGACATTGGGAGCGCTTGTGAGCAGGAGGGCGGCGGACCACAACGCCGTGCCCGCGGCAAAAGAAGGAACGCTCGCTTCGAGACTGCCCGCGGTTCCCGAAAGCATGACAGCCTCGCCGATGGCGTAGACCAGAAAGCCGGCGGCGACACATTCGTTGCCTTTCCTGAAGTACATCAGAGCGAGAATCGAAGTTGCGACCACGAGCGCGGTGCCGTCGATTGCCCACGAAATGACGCGTATATTCTGCACCGACACAAAGGTGCCGAGCATGCCCAGCACTCCGCCCAGAACGATGCCGACTACGGCGACAATCTTCAGTGGGTTTTTCATATCGATGGGGATGATACTACGGCAAGCGCGCGGGTAGCGAGGGAAGTGTGGGCGGCAAGTTAGCGCTGCGGCTCGAGGACTTGCGGGTTGGCATAGTAACCGTCCGTGGTGCGAACAGTCAATGCACGCTGACCAAGCTGGACTTCGATGTGGTGATACTCGTTTGGTTTGTCGGCAGGCAGGGGATCGAAAGTGATTTCATACCAGGAGCGGAGGTCAACGAGGCATTTGTCGATCATGCCGGTGACATCGCTATTCGATTCGATCGCGAGACCTCCGGTGTGAATGGCGAGCACCTGGATGCTGAGGTCGCCGAGTTGGACGTCGCTGGGCCTGACAGGGGCCTTAAGGAAGGTCTCGTAGTAATCGGCGCGGTCGAGCGATTCGCCGACGCCCCAGGGGTTGACGTTGTAGATGGTGACGTCATCTCGCCTTAGCTGGTTTGAGAGAGAGACAACATCGTCGAAAATCTGCTGTTCTTGCTTGTTGCCGAGGTAAACGCGAGGGCCTGAAACCAGCGGCCAGCCAGGGGAGATCCAGACAACAGCCTTGCGGCCGGAGAGAGTTGAGCCAAACTTCGCGAGCTGATGAAAGGCGGTCAGGCAGATCTGCAGGCGCTCGATGCCGCTCCACTCAGAGTCGCGATTGATTTCGCGCAGACCGATCTGCTGGTGCTCGAGCAAGTCGTTGAGCACGTTGCCGTCGGTGGAGAAGTCGTTGACGATTTGTACGCCGTTGTCGGTGAGGACGGCGAGGGTGGTGGGATACGGCAAGGCGCCTTCATGAGCTTTGAGATAGTTTTTGACGCCTTCTCTCGTATAGGCAAGTGCCTGGTAGGGCATATTGACTGCGTCGAGTAACAGGATGACGCGAGTAGGTACGCCGGGGGCGCCGACGATCTTGAAGGAGGTGATGGGCCGCGAAGTTTTGTTGTCGAGGATGGTGAAGTTCTGCTGGGCAAGGTTGGTGACTGGCTGACCCGATTTTGAGTCGACGGTGACGTCGAGCTTGATGCCCTGGGAGGGAAGAGGGATTGCGGGGAGAGATTGTTGCGCGGAAGCGCCGAGCACAGCGGCCATGAGAAGGGTAGAGAGCGAGCAGACGAACCTTTCGACGGTCATGAAGAGCCTCCGAAGACGGCTGCCGAAAGGGAAGAGCGACTCCTGCAGCAGCGTCATGATACAGGACAGAGCGATGGAAAAGCACGGAATTTAGACGAATACGGAACGGGATTGTGGGCCGGTAGAATGAATTCATATGGATGCAAGCAAAGAGGGCCAGAATGCGGCCGAGATGATCCTGGATGGAAGCCGCTTTGTGCGCGCGTGCCTGCGCAAGCCGGTGGACCGCACGCCGATTTGGTTTTTGCGCCAGGCCGGCCGTTACATGCAGGAGTACCGCGATGTGCGCAGGCACCACTCGCTTGTGGAGATCTGCAAAAAGCCCGAACTGGCCGCGGAGGTGACGATCACCGCGGCAGAGAAGCTTGGCGTGGATGCGGCGATCATTTTTGCCGACCTGCTTTTGCCGCTGGAGCCGATGGGGCTGGATTTTGAATTTGCTGCGGGCGAAGGGCCGGTGGTGCACCATCCGCTGCGGACGGCTGAGGACGTGCTCGCGCTGCGCACCGACCGCGCCGATGCGCTGGCGTATGTGGCGCAGGCCATTGAGAAGGTGGCGGCTCACTTTCGCGATCGCCTGGGCGTGATTGGGTTTTGCGGAGCGCCCTACACGCTGGCGAGCTACATGATTGAGGGTGGCGGATCGCGGAATTACATCGAGACCAAGAAGATGATGTACCGCGATCCCATTGCATGGAGCAGCCTCCTGGATAAATTGGTCACGGTACTTACGGAGTATTGCCGGCTGCAGGTGCAGGCCGGCGCCGACGTGATTCAGATTTTCGATAGCTGGGTCGGATCACTCTCGCTCAGCGACTATCGCGAGTATGCGTTTGAAGCATCGAAGCGGCTGGTTCGCGCGGTGCAGGCGATGGGTGTTCCGGTGATCTACTTCGGCGTGGAGACGGCGGGGCTGCTCGCGCAAATGGCGCAAACGGGAGCAGATGTTATCGGCCTGGATTGGCGGCAGCCGCTCGATGAAGGCTGGCGGTCGGTGGGCGCGACGCATGCGGTGCAGGGAAATCTGGATCCTATTACGCTGTTTGCGCCGGTCGAGATCCTGGAGCAGCGCGTGAAAGAGGTCTTGCGCTCGGCGGGCGGACGCGCCGGGCACATCTTCAATCTTGGGCACGGAATTGTGCCGGGCACGCCAGTGGAGAATGTGCAGGCGGTGGTGCGCATGGTGCATGAATTCCGCCTGGAGGATGCGCATGCCTAAACAGGCGGTTCTGCTGCTCGCGCATGGAACGCCGGAGACCGTGGAGCAGATTCCGGAATACTTGCGCAACGTGGTAAGCGGGAGGCCGGTGCCGAAGGCTGTGGTTGAAGAGATTCAGCACCGCTATGCGTTGATCGGTCACAGCCCGCTGACGGAGATTACGTTTGCGCAGGCGCGGCTGGTGGAGACGGAGCTGGCTCGAGAGGCCGTTCCGGTGTATGTGGGGATGCGGAACTGGCGGCCGTATATCCCAGAGGTGGTGCGCAAGATGCGCGCCGATGGAATTGAAGAGGCCGCAGTGATCTGCATGGCGCCGCAGAATTCGCGCACCAGCGTGGGGCTTTACCGGCGCGCGGTTGAGGCGGAGGCGGCGGGACTCCGCATTGATTTCACAGAAGGCTGGGCGCGGCATCCGCTGCTGGCGGATGCATTTGCTGAGCGATTGCGCCCGGCTTTGGCAAAGTTGCGCGTTGAAGTTGGCGAGCCCGTGCCGGTCTTGTTCACTGCGCACAGCGTGCCAACGCGGACGGTGGAAGCGCTGGTGGAAGACAAGTCGGATTCCGCTCCCCGCCCTAGCCGCGATGACAAAGACGCGGCGAAGGGGGGGCAGCCAGTTTGGCCGGGGGAGGGCGCAGACCCTTATGCGGATGAGGCGCGGCATACGGCTGAACTGGTAGCGGAGCGCGTGAAAGAAATTTCGCAGTGGTGGTTCGCGTTCCAGAGCCAGGGCGCGAGCGGAGGGCCGTGGCTTGGGCCCAGTGTTGAAGAGACGCTCGATACGATCGCCGCCGGTGTCGTGAAGGCACTGGTCTTGCAGCCGATCGGGTTCCTCTGCGATCACGTCGAAATCCTCTATGACGTAGATCGACACTTCCGCGAGTATGCCGCAAAGCACGGAATGCGGCTCGAGAGGCCGGAGTCACTCAACGAATCGCCGACGCTGGCCAGGGCGGTTGCCGATCTGGCCCGGCAGGGCCTGGCGCGGCTGAGGAAATTTTCCACAAGCGCCTGAATGAGCCGAATCCTCCTCAGTAATTTACTTGGGTCACGGCCAGGGTGGTTACCGCGACAGTGCGGGGCTCGAGCGATTTTTCATTTTGCAAATTGAAATTCAGCGCTAGAATCATCGCATCGTCTTCTACAAATTCTTCGTTCCCACGACGCTTTGAGTACTGGAAAATGACGGAGGCAATTTCACGACGTCAAGACGAACGCGGATTGACGCCGATTTTCTCAAAAGGGCTGAGCGGATCATCAGAGAGGCGAAAGTGCAACAAGGGAGTTTGGAACAAGGCGCGACTGGGGCTCTGGCTCAGCGGGGAAACGTGCGCGGCGAGGTGATGTGCCGGTATTGCGGCAGCGATCGAGTGTACCGAATCTACCGGGAGGGCTTTCTGCAGAGGTGGGTTTATTCGTTTTTTGGTTTCTACCCCTGGCGATGCAGGACGTGCAAGACCAACGTCATGCTTCGCAAGCGCAGGGATGAGGAGCGAACGAGGCAGCGCGCTTAGCTTTCGATCCGGCGCAAGTCAGGAGCGGAAGAAGTTCCGGGCGAGAAACATCACGTTGGCCGGGCGTTCCGCAAGACGACGCATGAAGTACGGATACCATTCGGTTCCAAACGGAACGTAAACGCGCACGTTGTATCCCTCGGCGATCAGCTTTCGCTGCAGATCGCGGCGGACTCCATATAACATTTGAAACTCGAAGTGGCTGCGGTCAATGTTATGCGCAGCAGCGTATGCCTTTACCGCGGTGATGATCCTTTCATCGTGTGTGGCCAGGGCGTGATAGACAGGGCTGTCTACGAGCAGTTTGCTCAGCGCAAGAAAATTCACGTCCACTTCGGCCTTGCGCGGGAAAGCGACTTCGGCCGGCTCATCGTAGGCGCCCTTGCAAAGCCGGATGCGGATGCCGTCCGCGAGAAGCTGCTCCACGTCGGATTGCGAGCGATAAAGATAGGCCTGAATCACTACGCCCACGGCTCCGCGCAAACCGGATCGCGCATGAACGCGGCGTACGATGTCGAGCGTCACCTGCGTAAGGCTCGAGTCTTCCATGTCGATGCGCACGAAGCTGCCGGTTGAGCGAGCATGCTGCACCAAGTCACCTGCAATGGACTCAGCCAGCTCGGCGGATTGTTCAAGGCCCATCTGCGTGAGCTTGACGCTGATGTTGGCGTTCAGGTGGCGCTGAGCGATGAAATCGAGCAACTGGTGGTAAACCTCGGCGGCACGGTGGGCCTCGCTCACTGAATTTACGCTTTCACCAAGCGAGTCGAGCGTGACGGCAATCCCCTGGTTGTTTACAGCTTCGGCGACGCGCAATGCATCGCCGATCTTCATGCCGGCGATGAATCGCTTGTTCAGGCGGGTTCCCAGAGTCGAATGTTCAAAGAAGTGGCGCAGCGGGCGATTGTGAGACAGAGCAATGAAGCCGGAACGAAGAATGGGCATGACTTGCCTCTGCCGGAGAGCGCGCCGGGGCGGGCATTTCGAGAGTCGGCGGACAGCGCGCTTCGCAGACAGATTAGTTTCGCACAGGTGGGCGGGTGCGCCATGTAACACCTTCGTGGAAGGCGCCTACGGGCGAACGGCCGAGCAGGTGACGCGGGAATCGCGGGCCGCCCGGTGAGATCAGCGCAACTCGAATAGTGCGCTGCCGTGGGGCGGCAACGCTACGCTCATCTCCTTTGATTCCTTAACCACCGAATCGTCCCACACGTTGCGAGCTGAGTATTTTGCGCCTTCGAGGCCGAGCTGCTTCCAGGTGGTGTGCAACGTGGCGGGGCTGTCCCCGAGGTTGAAAAACGCGAAATACTCGGCATAGCCGCGTTCGCCGGGCTGTGCGATGGTGGCCCGCCAGACGCGCGCGTTCTCAAAGCCCGGACCCAGGTTGGCAGTGTCGACGGGGCGGCTGTAGCTCGCATTCTGATCGATGAAGATCAACGTCTGATTGGTGAGCAGCGATCGCGAGAGAGCATCGAGCCGCGTAAGATTGCCGCCGAAGATGAGCGGCGAACGCGCGACACACCAAAGCGTGAATTCGGTTCGCTGTTCGTCTGGCGTTTCATGCGACTGCCGCGGAGGGCCCCACCCCGGGCTGGGGCCGAGCCAGCCTTCGGGCAGCATATCCGCATCAGGCCAGGCGCCGGGGCTGGTGTAAGTGAACCACTGGGCGAGGCGATCAAAGTCGCCCTTGAGGCCAAATGGAAATTCGTCGTGATAAGGCTGCTCGTGGAAGGTCCAGCCATCCCAATGGTCGTTCGATATGCGCCACATCTGTGCGTACTTCGCTACTTCCGCAGCGTCGTCGAGCGCCGTAGGCCCAGGCGAAAGGCTGAGGACAATCGGGCGGCCGGTTTTGTGGATGGCTTCGGCAATCTGGCGAATCTCCGAAGGGCGATAGGGGTTGGTGGCGATGCAGTCCACTTTCAGGAAATCCAAACCCCACGATGCGTAGAGCCTCAACATCGAGTCGTAGTAGGCCTGGCCCGCCGCGTTGTCTTTCACTCCCCAATTGCCCTCGTCCCATGGACAAGGTGAGGTTCTGTCGGCGGCGTCTTCGGCGTGGAACGATGTGCCGGCGATGGGCAGGTTGGCCGCGACCACCTGCCGCGGAATGCCACGCATGATGTGGATGCCGAACTTCAACCCCTGATGGTGAAGCCAGTCTGCAAGCGGCCTGAAGCCGGCCCCGTCGGCAGCGGAAGGGAAGCGGTCTGGCGCGGGAATGAGGAGGCCATTGCCGTTCCACAGATATTTGCGCTGCTCCAGCGTTTTGCCCGCGGGGTCAGCCATGTACCAGCCTTCGTCGACGACGGCGTACTTCCATCCATACTCCTCGAGCGACGCCAGCACTTTAACGTTGGCTTTGAACTGATCCTCGTCGATGGTCAGCCCGTAGGAATCCCAGCTATTCCAGCCCATGGGCGGAGAAGCAGCAAGAGTCTGTTCGTGGCTGAGCGGCGGGGCGAGAAAGAGAGCGACGAAGAGAGTAGCGGAAATGAATGTAGAGCGTGTCATGAGGAAACGTATAGCACAAGACGGCGGTGTTTTGGGGTTGCGGAGTTAGCGGAGCTGGAAATGGTTGCCCTGATGGCAATTGTTCCGCGCCTATGCGCCCGCCACGGCTCACTCACCGTTTCGAGCTAAAAGCTAAGAGCTAAAAGCTCGTACCCGACTCGCATCACTTCCCGCACACACAGGACTTTAATGCGGCGGCCGCGTCGTTTTTGAGCGCGCACGCATACAGCGGCCAGAGCAGTCCAAGTTCACGAATCGGTTGCCCGACATCATAGTTGCGAATGTAGCTCTGGCTTGCGCTGCCGTGCGCGCCGCGATCCGCTGAAAATTGCCCGATTAAATCCTGCACCGTTGCCGCTGAGAATGCCGGCTCGTTATATGTTTTCGAAAAGTCGTATTCCTCCGCCCACGTTGCGTCGGCTCCGGCCTTGTTCGACGCCGCAATCACGCGATAATCGAGCATTGTCGCCGATTCAGGATCGATGGCCGCCACGGTGAACGAAGGGTTGTTTCCGTTGATCGGCGAAATGGATGGAACCATTTTGACTGCCACGCCGGCACGATTCGCATCGTCATTCCCGGGTTCCAGCAGGCGCACCTCATCCATATGGGTGTGCGCAAAGATTGCCAGCCGGATGACATCGCCGAATCGGGCCAGTGTCTCCGGCAAAGTCTCCGACGACAAAAACATGGTCGGCTTGGCCCCTGCGCAAACATTCTTCCCCTGCGTCGCCGTCGAATATGGATCCACGCCCGGCGGAATATGCGCCATGACCCAAACCTTCTCGTTCCGCTTCCTCGCCAAGTCCAGTTGCTGCTCCAGCCAGGCAATCTGCTCCGCAGCGGGCGCCGGATCCGCCTTTCCGCCGCACGCCTGATATCGGCGCGACATGAACAGATCGTCCAGCACCAGCAACCGCGTCCGTCGCATGGGCGCGGGCAGGCTTACGCTGTAGTACCCTCCCAACGCGAATGTCCTCGCTGCCTGTTCGCGATCGCCGCGAGCAAATCCGTGCGTAAAAACGCCGGCCTCAGTAGCCAGAAACTCGCCACGCGCATCGAGCTGATAATCTCCGCAATCGGAATCGTTGTTGCCCAGCGCGGCATACACCGGCACACCGGGCAAGGCACTGCGCAGCGAACCAATCACATACTGCACCGTCTTTTCCGCAAAGGTCCGATACTCGCCCGGCGCAGCCCTGGGGAAGAGCGCTTCGTATTTGCAGGTGAAGGCGTGCGCCATCAAATCTCCGCTCACGATGACAAACTTCGCCTCGGCCGCATGTGTCTGCATTGCCGTGAGACTCGATGCAAAGAGCAGATAGGAAGTGTCGTCGCCGCGCGTGTGGCACGCTTGCTGGAGCTGGGCGAACCGCGCCTGGCGATCGGCTGCATCGGGCTCGGCGAGAATCGTCTGCCATTCCGCGGCCGGAGCGGCTGCCAGGCGTTCCACCTTCGATGGATCCCAGAACGGCTCAAAATGGATGTCGCTCACAAACAGTGCCTGAGCCGTTTGCAGGCTCGATACCTTGCCCTGCATCGTGCTTTGAGCACGTAGCGCTAAGCTGCTCGTTGCCGCGAATGACATGAAGCAGCAGACCACCGCAATGCTAGGCAACACACCGGCCCTCACGATTCTTCGCATCCAATCTCCTCCCTCATCGGGATCCGTCGCCTCGAAGCGGGCTTCGCTTAGAATAACCGCCCGAGCCAACGGGAATGCGGGGGTTGCCTGCGTGAAGTGAAGCGAGTCAGCGAGTCGGCGAGTCAGGGATGAGACCCCACCCTAGCCGCAAGGAGCGCGGCTAGGATGGGGCAACCAGCGAAGGCTCTGAGGGCCAGGAGGCCCCTGAGCACAACCGGTCAGGAGACCGGCACTACTTCTTGTCGTCGCCGCTTTTCAATTGCGGGATTGCCATTTCGTTGCTTGTGGTGAGCAGGCCGGACTGTGCGTAGGTCATCAGCTTGTCGCGCGTGTCGGTGATGTCGAGATTGCGCATCGTGAGCTGGCCGATGCGGTCACGCGGAGAAAATGTCGACTCACCTTTTTCCATGGTGAGGCGCTCGGGCTTGAAGGTCAGGTTGGGCGAGACGGTATTGAGGATCGAATAGTCATTGCCGCGGCGCAGCTCGAGGGTGACCTCTCCCGTGACCGGCTTGGCCACCCAGCGTTGCGCGCTTTCGCGCAGCATGATGGATTGCGAGTCGAACCAGCGGCCCTGGTAGAGCAGGCGGCCGAGCTTGCGGCCGTTTTCGCGGTACTGTTCGATCGTGTCTTCGTTGTGAATCCCGGTGATAAGGCGCTCGTAGGCGATGAAGAGCAGAGCCATGCCGGGAGCCTCGTAAATGCCGCGGCTCTTGGCTTCGATGATGCGGTTCTCAATCTGATCGCTCACGCCCAGGCCGTGGCGGCCACCGATGCGGTTAGCTTCAAGCATAAGCTCGACGGAGTCGGGGAACTCTTTGCCGTTGAGCGCGACCGGCCAGCCCTCGTGAAAGCTGATCGTGATCTCTTCAGCTTTGACGTCGACATCGTTGCGCCACGAGGCCACTCCCATGATGGGCTCGACGATGCGGATGCTGGAGCTGAGTTGTTCGAGGTCCTTGGCCTCGTGCGTTGCGCCCAGAATGTTGGAGTCGGTGGAGTACGCTTTCTCCGCCGACATTTTGTATTCGAAGCCGGATTTCTTCATGAAGGCCGACATCTCGGCGCGCCCGCCGAGCTCGTCGATGAAGGCTTCATCGAGCCACGGCTTGTATATCTTCAAATCTGGATTGACGAGCAGACCGTAACGGTAAAATCGCTCGATGTCGTTGCCCTTGAAGGTGCTGCCATCGCCCCAGATGCCGACGTCGTCTTCTTTCATGGCGCTGACGAGCATGGTTCCAGTAACGGCGCGGCCGATGGGAGTGGTGTTGAAGTAGGCCACGCCCGCGGTGGTTATGTGGAATGCACCACTCTGAAGCGCGGCCAGGCCTTCGCGCACGAGCGGGCCGCGGCAGTCGATGAGGCGGGCTTTGGCGGCGCCGTATTCGAGAGCTTTTTTCGGGATCTCCTCGTAGTCCGTTTCGTCGGGCTGGCCGAGGTTGGCCGTGTAGGCGTAGGGCACCGCGCCTTTGAGCTTCATCCAGTGAATGGCGGCGCTGGTGTCGAGCCCACCGGAGAAGGCGATGCCGACTTTTTGGCCAACCGGGAGATGTTCAAGAATGTTGGACATGGTGACGGTTCTATTTTAAGGGGTCAGGGATCAGGGATCAGGGTTCAGGGGTCAGAGAACAGAGATCGGAGTTGGGGAAACGCAGTGATTACGGGCGAACGAGTTGGTTTTGCACTAAGCTGGATTCATGAACTGGGCAATGCTTCTTTTGTTTGCGGCAGCCCTGCTGCTGGTGGTGGTCTTGCGCCGTGCGGGGCTGATCTCAGCGCACGCTGCGCGGGAGCACCTGATAAAAGGCGCACTTGTGATTGATGTTCGTACGCCGGGCGAGTACGCGGCGGGCCATCTGCCCAACGTGATTCATCTGCCTTTGGACGGAATCGAGACCACACTACCCAAACGTGTGCCGGACAAGAATACTGTGTTGTTGCTGCACTGCCAGAGCGGGATGCGAAGCGGAATGGCGAAACGGAAACTGCAGGCAAAAGGGTACACGCAGGCTTTCAATCTGGGATCGCTGCCGCGGGCTCGGAAGATTGTGAGCGGAAAATGAATCGGGCGGAGAGGGCTGGCGGCGGTTTTCCGTCGCTCAGGATGACGAATCAAAAAGCTTGCATTATCCCACCCTAAACGCAAAGGGCGCGTTTAGGATGGGGCAACCAGAGCAAAAGCAGGTCCCTCGGCTCCGCTTACCCCATGATCGATCTGCGATCGTGGGCTCCCAAGCGCGCTCCGCTCGGGATGACACCGATTGGTTCGATTTCGTGAATCGTTTATGTTAGCGGGTGGGGACGGCGGCAGTGTGGTGCTTGCGGTCGTGGGCCTCGGATTTTGAGGCGAGGTACTCGTTCACGGCGGCGCCGGCTTTGCGGCCTTCGCTGATGGCCCAGACGATGAGCGACTGGCCGCGGCGCATGTCGCCGGCGGCGAAGACGCCTTCGCGCGATGACATGTAATTGGTCGTGGCGATGTTGCCGCGGTTGTCGAGCGTGAGGCCGAGCTGCTCGATCATGCCGTTGCGCACGGGACCGAGGAATCCCATTGCGAGAAGAACAAGATCGACGTCGAGCGTGAACTCGGTGCCGGGCTGCGCCTCGAACTTCGGCGGCGGGCCGACGCGCACGCAATGGAGCTGCTTGACATTGCCGTGCTCGTCGCCGGTAAATTTCACGGTATTGATGGCCCAGTCGCGGATGCCGCCTTCTTCGTGGGAGCTTTCGGTGCGCAGTTGCAGCGGCCAAAGCGGCCACGGTGTGGATGTGGCGCGCTCGGCGGGCGGCTTGGGCATGATCTCAAACTGATGCACATTCATCGCGCCCTGGCGATGGCTGGTGCCAAGGCAATCAGCGCCGGTGTCGCCGCCGCCGATAATGACGACGCGTTTGCCGGTAGCGAGGATCGGAGCCGCGGCGCGCATCGATTCGAGGATGGCTTCTTCAGGGTCGCCTTCGTTGCGGCGGTTCTGCTGGGGCAGAAACTCCATGGCGAAGTGAATGCCCTTGAGTTCGCGGCCGGGGATGGGCAGGTCGCGAGGTTGCTCCGAACCGCCGCAGAGGAGCACAGCGTCAAACCCCTCGGTGAGCGATTCAACGGAGACATTCACGCCGACATGCGCGTTGGTCTGGAATACGACCCCTTCCGCCTTCATCTGCTCGAGTCGCCGGTCGAGGACTTGCTTTTCGAGCTTGAAGTTGGGGATGCCGTAACGGAGCAGGCCGCCGACGCGGTCGTTCTTCTCGAACACGGTCACGGAGTGGCCGGCGCGGCGCAACTGCTGCGCGGCGGCGAGGCCTGACGGTCCGCTGCCGACGACCGCCACGCGCATGCCGGTGGATTGCGCCGGCGGCTCGGGACGGATCCAGCCTTCGTCCCATGCGCGATCGACAATCGAACGCTCGATGAGCTTGATGGAAACAGGGGGCTGGTTGATGCCGAGCACGCACGAAGCCTCGCAGGGAGCGGGGCAGAGGCGGCCAGTGAACTCAGGGAAGTTGTTGGTTGAGTGCAGACGGCGGATGGCTGCTTCCCAACGATTGTTGTAGACGAGATCGTTCCAGTCGGGGATGAGGTTGTTCACCGGGCAGCCGGTGTGGCAAAAGGGCACGCCGCAGTCCATGCAGCGGGCGCCTTGCTCGCGCTGCTTTTCTTCAGGGAACGGCTCGTAGATTTCGAACCAGTCCTTGATGCGCTCATCGGCCTTGCGGCGCGTGGGTTGCTCGCGTTGAAGTTCGAGGAATCCTGTGACCTTACCCATGCTGCGCCTCCGCCGCTGCCGTCACCAGAGACGGCGAAGTGGTCGGGGAAGCGTAGACACTCTCAGCGCGCGCCACGCCCAGCACACGCTTGTACTCATGCGGGAAGATCTTGATGAACTTGGGCTGCTCACTGGCCCAATGCTCGAGCACCCAGGCCGCGCGAGGACTGCCCGTCATGTCACGATGACGGCCGAGCAGGCTGCGAACCAGATCGATATCGGCGCTGTCGGCGAGCGGCTCAAGATCGACGCTAGCCTTGTTGCAGCGGCGCGTGGAGAAGTCGCCCTGATCGTCGTAGACATAGGCGATGCCGCCGCTCATGCCAGCGGCGAAGTTGCGGCCCGTGGCGCCGAGCACGATGACGAGACCGTTGGTCATGTATTCGCAACCGTGGTCACCGACGCCTTCAACGATGGCGGTGGCGCCCGAGTTGCGCACGGCGAAGCGTTCGCCGGCGATGCCGTTCAGGAAGGCTTCGCCGCTGGTGGCGCCGTAGAGAACCACGTTGCCCACGAGGATGCTTTCTTCGGGCAGAAAGCTCGAGGTCTTGGGTGGATAGGCGATGATGCGGCCGCCGGAAAGGCCCTTGCCGAGATAGTCGTTGGTGTCGCCTTCGAGCTCGAGCGTGACGCCCTGCGGCACGAAAGCACCGAAGCTCTGGCCGGCCGAACCGCGGAACTTGAAGTGAATGGTTCCATCGGGAAGACTCGCGGAACCGTAGCGGCGCGCAATCTCGCCGCCGAGCATGGCCCCCACGGTGCGATGTACGTTGCGGATATTGAAGCTGCCGGTCACGGACGTTTGCGATTCGAGCGCGGGTTTCGCCTTCGCAATGAGAGCGTGGTCGAGCGCCGGGCCGAGCCCGTGATCCTGACAGGTGGTGCGGCGACGCGCAACACGCGAAGGCAACTCGGGCTGATAAAGGATCGACGAGAGATCGATGCCCTTCGCCTTCCAGTGGGCATCGTCAATGTGCATGTCGATCTTTTCCACGTGGCCGACCATTTCGTCGACGCTACGGAAGCCAAGCTTGGCCATGTGCTGGCGCATCTGCTCGGCGATGAAGAAGAAGAAGTTGATGACGTGCTCCGGTGCGCCGGTGAAGCGCTCGCGCAGAACGGGATCCTGGGTGGCGATGCCGACCGCGCAGGTATTCAAGTGGCACTTGCGCATCATAATGCAGCCCATTGAAATCAGGGGCATTGTGGCAAAGCCGAACTCCTCGGCGCCGAGCAGGCAGGCGATGACGACGTCGCGGCCGGTCTGCAACTTGCCGTCGGTTTGTACGCGAATTCGGCTGCGCAGATCGTTGAGGAGCAGCACCTGCTGCGTTTCGGCGAGGCCAAGTTCCCACGGCAGGCCGGCGTGTTTGATGGAACTGAGCGGCGATGCGCCGGTGCCGCCGGTGTCGCCCGAGATGAGAACGACATCGGCATGCGCCTTGGAGACGCCCGCGGCGACTGTGCCCACGCCAACTTCGGAGACGAGCTTCACCGCGATGCGCGCCTTGGGATTGACGTTCTTCAGGTCGTAGATGAGCTGCGCCAGGTCCTCGATCGAATAAATGTCGTGATGCGGTGGCGGCGAGATGAGTCCGACGCCGGGAATCGAGTGGCGAATCCGCGCGATCTCGCTGTCGACTTTGTGGCCGGGGAGCTGGCCGCCTTCGCCGGGCTTTGCGCCCTGCGCCATCTTGATCTGGAGCTCGGTGGCGTTGACGAGGTAGTTGGTGGTGACGCCGAAGCGGCCGCTTGCCACCTGCTTGACTGCGCTGCGGCGCGAGTCGCCGTTGGCATCGGGTGTGAACCGCGCTTCGTCCTCGCCGCCTTCGCCGGTGTTCGACATGCCGCCGATGCGGTTCATGGCGATAGCGAGGGTTTCGTGAGCCTCTTTGGAAATTGATCCGAAGCTCATGGCGCCGGTGGTGAAGCGCTTCACGATTTCCTTGGCCGGCTCGACCTCTTCAATCGGAATTGGATTCTCAAGATATTTCAGCTTGAGCAATCCGCGCAGCGTGCAGAGCGTGCGATTCTGGCCGTCGATAAGGTCGGTGTATTCCTGGAAAGTGGACGGATTATTGGTGCGGACGGCGTGCTGCACCTTGCTGATGGTGAGCGGATTGAGCAGGTGGTATTCGCCGCCTTCGCGGTACTGGTACTGGCCGCCCACGACGAGATCGGTCTCGGAGTCAGTGAGCGGCTGGAAGGCGTGCTCGTGTTTCATCTGCGCTTCGCGCGCCAGCACTTCGAGCCCGACGCCCTCAATGCGTGAGGCTGTGCCGCAGAAGTAGTCGTCGATGAGCGAGCGGTTGAGGCCCACCGCCTCAAACACCTGCGCCCCGCGATAGCTCTGCAGGGTGCTGATGCCCATCTTGGAAAAGGTCTTGAGCAAGCCCTTCTCGATGGCCTTGAGGAAATTCTTCTCGCCCTGCTCGGCAGTGATGTCGGCGGGCAGCATGCCGCGGCCCTTGAGGTCGTGGATGGTCTCGATGGCCAGGTAGGGGTTGATCGCGCTCGCGCCGTAGCCGATGAGCAAGGCAAAGTGCATAACTTCGCGAGGCTCGCCACTTTCAATAATGAGGGCGACCAGGGTGCGAGTTTTCTCCTGCACCAGGCGGTTGTGCACCGCCGCCAATGCCAGCAGGCTGGGAATGGGCGCAAAGGTGGCGTCGACGCCGCGGTCGGAGATGATGAGCAGTGTGTAGCCAGATTCAACGGCGCGCGAGGCGCGGATGCCGAGGTCGTCGAGCGCGTGGCGCAGGCCCTTTTCGCCATCTTCGGTACGGAAGAGCGCGGGCAGCGTGGTGGCCAGCAGATCACCGGAGGAAACGCGGCGCAGCTTTTCGAGATCTTTGTTGGACAAGATGGGGTGAGGCAAGCGGAGCGTGTGGCAGTTCTCCGGCTTCTCATCCAGAATGTTTCGCTCGGTGCCGATGTAGCTGATGAGCGACATCACCAGGTCTTCGCGGATGGGATCGATGGGCGGATTGGTGACCTGCGCGAAGAGCTGCCTGAAGTAGTTGAAGAGCTGTTGCGGCCGGTCAGAGAGGCAGGCCAGGGGCACGTCGGTACCCATGGAGCCGACCGGTTCCTCACCCCTGGCTGCCATAGGAGTGAGAAGAATGCGGAGATCCTCTTCGCTGTAGCCGCAGGCACGCTGACGACGCAGCAGCGTCTCGGAGTTTGAAGCGATGGTGCGCGTAGGCTCTGGCAGTGAGGCCAGCTTGACCTGCTGCTGCGTGAGCCACTCGGCGTAGGGTTGGCGCGCGGCAAGCTGCTTCTTGGTTTCGGCGTCGGAGACGATGCGCTGCTGCACAGTGTCAACGAGGAACATGCGGCCCGGCTGCAGGCGGCCCTTTTTCAGGATGTCTTCGGCGGGGACCTCAATGACGCCGGCTTCAGATGCGAGAACCACCAGATCGTCTTTGGTGACGATATAGCGGCCGGGGCGCAGGCCGTTGCGGTCAAGCGTGGCGCCGATCACGCGCCCGTCAGTGAAGGCGATGGCGGCGGGGCCGTCCCATGGCTCCATGAGCGAGGCGTGGTACTCGTAGAAGGCGCGCTTGTCTTCATCCATGTCCGGATTGCCGGACCATGCTTCGGGAATCAGCATGGCCATCACGTGCGGAAGGGCGCGGCCCGACTGATAGAGGAATTCGACGGCGTTATCGAGCGAAGCCGAGTCGCTGCCACCGGGGATGACCACGGGGTACAGATCGGAAATTTTGTCGCCGTAGAGCGGGCTGGCAAAGACCGACTGGCGCGCGTTCATCCAACTGATGTTGCCGCGGATGGTGTTGATTTCGCCGTTATGGCACACGTACCGGTAAGGATGCGCGAGCTTCCAACTGGGAAAGGTGTTGGTGGAGAAGCGCTGGTGAATGAGCGCGAGCGCGCTGGTAACCAGTGGATTGGCCAGCTCGAAATAGAACTTCTCAATCTGCGGGGCCAGCATCAGGCCCTTGTAAATGATGGTGCGGCAGGAGCATGAGGGAACGTAAAAAGTGTCCTTGTCCTCGATGTCGGATACGGCGATCTCGTTCTCAGTGCGGCGGCGCACGCGATAAAGCAGGCGCTCGAAGGCCTCTTCGTCCAACCCTTCGGGGCGGCCAAGGAAAAGCTGCTCAATGTATGGCTGCGAGGCGCGGGCCTCGCGGCCAATGGCGTCGCCGTTGACCGGCGTGTCGCGCCAGCCAAGCAGGCGAAGTCCTTCTTCCTGGGCGATACGCTCAAAGACGCCTTCGCAGCGCAGGCGGCTATGCCGCTCGACGGGCAGGAAGCACATGGCCACGCCGTACGCGCCCGGGTCGGGCAAGGACATGCCAAGCTCGGCGCACTCGCGGGAGAAGAATGCGTGTGGAATCTGAATCAGGATGCCGGCGCCGTCGCCAGTCTCGGGGTCGCAGCCTGCCGCTCCGCGGTGGGTGAGGTTAATGAGAACCTCGATACCCTTGCGGATGATCTCGTGGCTTTTTTCACCGCGGATATTGGCGACGAAACCCATGCCGCAGGCATCGTGCTCATCGCGAGGATGATAGAGGCCTTGCGGGTCCGGAATACGGAGACGGCGATTCGTTCTGTCCATGGCACCCTTTGCGAGTAGTATTTTCGTTGCGGAATGGTGAACGTTCCGAAATACACATCCACGTTGCGACTTCGCCGGCGAAAATCGCTTTCTGGGTCGAGAGGGTTTGCGTGAGCAGCCCCGTCCGCATCGGGGAACTGCGCTGCTTTTAATATAACGAAAAACCGCCGTCAATGGAAAACGAACTTTCATTATGGGGGACGGAGTCCATTGCCCAGCGAAGTTGCTGGGCTCATGTGGCGTATTTTGTGACGTATACTCGGTTCAAATGGGACAAACAAACGACACGATTTTAGTGACGGGCGGGGCGGGCTTTATCGGCTCAAATTTTGTGTTGGACTGGATCGGTTGCGGAGGCGGGCCGGTGGTGAATCTCGACCTGCTGACCTACGCCGGAAACGCCGCCAACCTTGCGTCACTCGAGAACGACCCACACCACACGTTTGTGCGCGGCGATATTTGCGACGGGGAGATGGTTGGCTCGCTGTTGCGACGATATCGCCCGAGGGCCATCGTGCATTTTGCGGCGGAGAGCCACGTCGACCGGTCGATCGTTTCACCCGAAGCGTTCATTCGCACCAATGTGCAAGGCACCTTCACTCTGCTGGATCAGGCGCGCATGTATCGAGCGGGGCTGAATGAGCCGGATCGCGCCGCGTTTCGCTTTCTGCATGTTTCAACCGACGAGGTGTACGGCACGCTCGGGCCCGGCGATCCGGCGTTCTGCGAGAGTACGGCGTACGCTCCTAACAGCCCGTACGCGGCGTCAAAGGCCGGATCGGATCACTTGGCGAGGGCGTACTTTCACACGTTCGGGCTTCCCGTGCTGACCACGAATTGCTCGAATAATTACGGCCCGTATCAATTTCCTGAAAAACTGATCCCGCTCATGATTCTGAACGCGCTGGAAGGCAAGCCTCTCCCTGTCTACGGTGATGGGAAGAATGTGCGCGACTGGCTGTATGTAGAGGATCACTGCGGGGCGATCCGGCAGGTTCTCGCGAGCGGGCGACCGGGAGAGACCTACAACATTGGGGGAAACAGCGAACGGGCGAATATCGATGTGGTGACGGTGATTTGCGACCTTGTTGACGAGATGCGGCCGCAGCCGGGCGCGGAATCGCGGCGGAAGTTGATCACGTATGTCGAGGATCGGCCCGGACACGATCGGCGCTATGCGATCGATGCGCGAAAAATTGCGCGCGAGCTGGGATGGCAGCCGACAGAGAAGTTTGAAAGCGGATTGCGCAAGACGGTGCGCTGGTTCCTGGACAATGGCGAGTGGGTGAACAGCGTGCGAACCGGGGCGTATCGGGAGTGGATCGCAAAGAATTATGCGGAGCGGCAACGTGTGTAGGGAGTGAGCTTTGCAACAAGGACTAGAACCCCGAGAGGCTCAGGCAGCGGGAATTGTACGGGCTGAAGCCCGTACCCTTCAGGAGCAAGTGGAACTATGAAAGGCATCATTCTTGCCGGCGGATCGGGCACGCGCTTGTATCCCGTGACCCATGTGGTCTCAAAGCAACTCCTGCCGGTCTATAACAAGCCGATGATTTATTACCCGCTGAGCACGCTGATGCTGGCCGGGTTGCGGCAGATCCTCATCATCTCAACGCCGCAGGATACCACGCGCTTTGCTGAATTGCTCGGCGACGGCAAGCGCTGGGGACTGGAGATCGACTACGCGGTGCAGCCGAGCCCCGATGGCCTGGCGCAGGCGTTCTTGATTGGCCGGGATTTTATTGCCGGCGACGCAAGCGCGCTGATCCTGGGGGACAACATTTTTTATGGGCAAGGCTTCTCAAAACAATTGCAGACGGCGGCACGGCTCAATGACGGCGCAACGGTGTTTGCGTATCCTGTGGAGGATCCGGAGCGGTACGGCGTAGTGGAGTTCGATGCTCACGGAAACGCAGTGAGCCTGGAAGAGAAGCCGGCGGTGCCGAAATCGCGCTACGCGGTCACGGGACTGTATTTTTACGACCGTGACGTGGTGAAACTTGCAGAGTCGCTGAAACCTTCAGCGCGAGGCGAGCTGGAGATTACCGACCTGAACCGCCGCTACCTTGAGGCGGGGAAGTTGAAGGTGGAGATCATGAGCCGCGGCATGGCCTGGCTGGACACGGGAACGCATGATTCGCTGCTGGAGGCCGCGCTGTTTGTGCACACTATTGAGCGCCGACAGGGACTCGACATCGCGTGCCCCGAAGAGATCGCGTACCGGCATGGATTTATCACTGCCGAACAATTGGAAGCACTCGCCGTGCCCATTGTGAAAAGCGGTTACGGACAATATCTGCTGGCGCTGCTGCGCGAGCCGTACTTCGCTGCCAGGAGTGATTCGCTCTGAGTGACTTTCGAAGTCAGCGATCCACTTAAGGCGCAAAATCCACCGCGGCGGACGCCGACGGCGCGGTGCCCGCGATGATCTGCCGGAGTTGTTTTAATGAAGATTGAAGAGACTGGTTTGCCTGGTGTGTTGGTGCTATCGCCGACGATCTACCGCGATGACCGCGGCGCGTTCCTGGAGACATTCAATCTGCGGCAGATCGCGGAGGCGGGGCTCCCGGAAAATTGGGTTCAGGACAATTTTTCTCTTTCGAAGAAGAACGTTCTGCGCGGCATTCATTACCAGGTGACGCAGCCGCAAGGGAAGCTGGTGCGGGTGACCCACGGCGCGGTGCTGGATGTGGCCGTGGATTTGCGCCGCAGTTCGCCCGCGTTCGGCAAACATGTGGCCGTAGAACTGAGCGGCGAGAACGGCAGAATGCTGTGGATTCCTGCGCGCCTGGGCCATGCGTTCCTGGTGCTGAGCGATGTGGCGGGGTTCGCTTACAAGGTGACGGACTATTATTCTCCGGCGAGCGAGCGGACAATTGTGTGGAACGATCCGGAGATCGGGATCCAGTGGCCGGTGAAGGCTGAAGACGTGATCGTATCGGCGAAGGACGCGCAGGGAAAGATGTTGCGAGCGGCGGAGGTATTCGAATAGCGGTGAGTCAGTGAGTTAGCGAGTCGGCAAGTCAGCGGAGCGCAATGACAATTAACGAAAAGCCGCGCATGCGGCAGTTCTGGTTGAGAGCCTTGCTCGTGGTGGGGCTGCTTTGGGGAGGGATGCCGTTTCTTACGCTTCCCCTTGTATTCATGGGAGTGGTTTTCGCGCCATTCGGCATGTTGGTTGCGCTGGTGAATGGGCTGACCGTGGCCCCGGCGTGCACGCTGGCGTTCTGGCACCGGCGCATTGCCTGCATTTGGCTGAGCCTGAATGCGGTGATGTGCGGGATCGCCATCGTTTTGTCGGAACACCAGACCGGCGACAGGTATTTTGTGGCGATGATTTCACTGGCCGGCTCCGTCGCCATTGCACTGTGTCTTGATTTCATGGAAATCCGGCGCTGGCCCGCGGCGGTCGGGGAGGCAGGCGGCGAATTGCCGGGGATGTGAGGCAAGGGGCCGATTCGGTCGTCGTTCCATAGGAAGGACCGGGAAGGGAAGCGAGTGCGAGCACATTTCCTTCGCCCCTTACGGGGCTTGAGTTCCACTCTTGGGCTTTCCCCGGGTGTCGTCCGCAACACGCATGCGCGTGTTCCGGACTCTACCCGGGGCTAACATCCGCTGTCCCTACGGGGCTCAATGCAGGATCGCTTTCGGCGCTCTTACGGGGCTGGGTATGGGGCCGCTTCCGTCGCTCCTGTCGGGCTAAATGGGGGGCTGGCTTGCGGCTCGAAATGTAGCTGTCGAGGCGTATCTTCGCATGCCTGCCGATGGTATACTCACTGGGTCAGGTGTGCGGGAAGACCGCTATTTTCACCGCGTTTTGAGGTAGTTATGTCAGGCCATTCGAAGTGGGCCACCATCAAGCACAAAAAGGGCGCGCTCGATGCCAAGCGCGGCAAAATTTTCACCCACCTAATCAAGGAAATCACGATTGCCGCGAAAGCTGGCGGCGATCCGGACGGCAATCCGCGGCTGCGAACGGCGATCCTGGCGGCCAAGGCGGAAAACATGCCGGCCGACAACATCAAGCGGGCAATCCAGCGCGGTACTGGCGAACTGGAAGGCGTGAGCTACGAGGAGGTCACCTTTGAGGGCTACGGCCCCGGAGGCGTCGCCATTCTTGTGGACGTGCTGACCGACAACCGGAATCGCGCGGTAAGCGAGATCCGGCATACCCTCGCGAAAAATGGCGGAAACCTTGGCGAAACCGGCTCGGTAAAATTCATGTTTCAAAAGAAGGGCCTGATCGCAGTGGAAAAATCCGCCGCCAGCGAAGAGCAGTTAATGGACATCGTGCTGGAGCACGGCGGTGAGGATCTTCGCGACGAAGGCGAGACATGGGAGATCATCACCGATCCACACGCGTATGAGGCGGTCGCCAGTGCCGTGAAGGCGGCGGGCATTCCCACGGTGATGGGCGAAGTGACTATGCTGGCCTCAACCTATACCCAACTTGAAGGACAGGCCGCGAACCAGATGGTTCGCCTGCTTGAGGCTCTGGAAGATCTGGACGATGTGCAGAATGTGCACTCGAACTTTGACATGGACGCCGAGCAGATGGAGCACGCCGCAGGATAGGCCCGTGCGAGGCAGGCAACGAAGAGGCCGCCCGGTTGTGGCGGTCTTTTTTTGGGAAAGACCGGGAGTAGCCAATAGCGAATAGCCAATTGGGAGTGGGGCTGAGGACCGGAGGGTGGGAAAGGACTTGAGGCGAGTCGGAAAACTTCTTGTGCTGATTTTGGCGGCTGGAACTTTGGTGGCCGCCGCAGAAACGCCGGATGGCGCAGCCGCGAATGCCGCTGACAACGCGAACCCTGTGGCGCAGGTGAGGAATGAGCGCGGCTGGGAGTACGGGCCGTTTGTGAATTGGGGAACAGGCGTCGGGAACCGTTCGGATTACAAGTTCCTGTGGGGCGGGTTTGAGCTGGGCAAAGTGATGACACCGGTGCTGCATGCCGGGTTCATGACGGGCCAGTTTGAGCTTGCGGGAAACATCATGCCGCTGTGGCAGGCGTACACGCCAGCTCCGCACACAGCGGAAATCACCTGCCTGAGCCCTTCGGGGCAAGCGTATTCCTGCCCTTACCCGTATGGCGGCGGGACGTTTTATGGAGTCGGCCTGACACCAGTGATCTTTCGTTGGAACTTTCTCACTCGCTCGAAGCGGATTCAGCCCTGGTTCCAGGCTGCGGGCGGGCTGATTTACACGACGCACAAGTTTCCTCCGGATTACCTGAGCGATCCGAATTCCATCCCTCCGATCGACGGCGGAACAAGTGTTTGGAATTTCTCGCCACAGGGTGGTGGTGGAGTTCACATCTTTCTGCGGCCAAAGCGGTCGATCGATATCAACGTGAATGGAGTGCACATTTCATCGGCTTCGCTGGGCGACCGCAACCCCGGCGTTAACGGCAGTGTTCAAGTGCAGGTGGGATATACGTTCTGGAAGTGAAGAGAGACAGGGAGCAAACCACGCCATCGAGCGAGAATCGCTCGATGGGGGCCCGGCGGGGAACGAGGGAATAGAGGAACAAGAAGGCGGGGCTTGGGAGCGTTTCCGGGCGAAGGTCAAGGCGGAGGAGAAAGAGAACAGGGAAGCAGGGCGGGGATGAGTGGACCGTTAGTGGAGTGCGTACCCAACTTTTCAGAAGGCGCAGACGCGGGACGAGTGGAATCGATCGTGGCCGCCATGAATGTCGCCGGGGTACATTTGCTCGACTGGTCGATGGACGCGGATCACAACCGCTCAGTGGTCACGATCGCAGGCGAGCCCGCGGCGGTGGTCGAGGCTGCCGTGCGTGGAGCGGGCAAGGCAGTCGAACTCATCGATCTGACTCGCCAGCAGGGAGTCCATCCACGGATCGGCGCGGCCGACGTGATTCCATTTGTGCCGGTGAATGGCATCAAGCTGGAGCAATGTGTTCTGCTGGCGCGACAGGCGGGCTTGGAAATCTGGCGGCGATTCGGCGTCCCTGTTTACTTCTACGAAGCTGCGGCATCCCGGCCCGACCGTGTGAACCTGGAAAATGTGCGGAGCGGACAGTTTGAAGGATTGCGCGACGCCATCGAACATGAGCCTTCGCGGCGGCCTGACCTGGGCGGCCCGGCATTGCATCCGACCGGGGGGGCTTGTGCCGTTGGAGCGCGCAAGTTCCTCGTGGCCTACAACATCTACTTCGATTCCAGTGACGTCGCAATGGTGCGTGCCATGGCCCGCGAGATCCGCGCCGCGTCTGGCGGATTGAAGGGCGTAAAGGCCATGGGCGCTCTGGCGCACGGCCGGGCCCAGCTTTCTTTGAACATCACCGATTTTGAGGCGACTCCGCTCTCGCAGGTGCACCGCAAGGTGGCGAGCCTGGCTGCGCGCCACAAGGCAGTATTGGCAGAAAGCGAGCTGATCGGCCTGGTTCCCGAAGCCGCCTGTGAGCGGGAAAGCGAGTGGATGCGTCAATTAGTAGAGTTCGACGAGCAGACCAAGATCCTGGAAAGGCGGCTGGCGCATCCGCTGGCGTGGCCGGGCAATTGACGCTGCGTGAAACGGGCGGTGCAGCGCTGAGCTTGGCGAGGGTGATACGCAGCCGACAGAAAGGTACAATGGATCTGCTGAGCCGTCAAAAAGAACATGCGACGCATGTGCGGGGGCTCTCGGGAATGTATGGCGTCGGGGATTAAGCGCCTTATAAGTGGCGTATATGCAGCAGGGAGGAAGAAATTGCTTAAGGGGTTGTTTAGAGTTTGCTGTGCCAGTATTTTGGTTGCAGGAGCGACATTCGCTCCGGCAGCACAGTTGTCGACGGACGCACGCGGCGCGATTCCACGCGATGTGCAGCAACTGGTGGTGATCGACTATCGCGCCATGCAGAATTCAACCGCGGCCATGGACCTGCGCAATCGCGTGATGCCGCCGGAGCTGAAACAGTTCGATGAGGCTCTGAGCAAGTTCACGCTGAAGATCGGCGAATCCGCTGGCAAGTCTGCCTCGAGCGAGGGTGGCGAACCCATTGATCAGTACGTGGACGAACTGGCGTTCGCCTTGTTCCGGCCGTCGCCCGGCAGCGATGCATTGCAGATGGTGGGCATCGCCCAGGGCCAGTTCCCCACGCAGGATATTCTGGCCAGCTTTCGCACGCAGAAATTGAAACCGACCGTCGTGAGGGCGAACAGCATTTACCCGATGAGCCGAACCGGGATGGTGTTGTGCTTCGTCGATCCTTCGACGATGGTGTTTGGCAGCAAGGATTCGGTGACCAAGGCTCTGGACGCGCGCGATGGCATGACTTCAAGCATGCTGACCAACGGCACGATGATGAATGCGATGCAGAGCGTGGACTCGAATCCGCTGTGGAGCATTCTTGACAGCCAGGGCACGCAGACGATGATGAAGCAACTGCTGGGCGAGGCCGGATCAGTGACAGATTTTGACACTGTGAAACAGCGGCTTGTTGCCTCGTGGTATTCGATGGACTTTAGCCACGGAGTGAAGTTCGATTTGACCATCCAGACCGGCGACTCGTTTGCCGCGGCTACGATCTCGTCGCTGATGACGGCGGCAGTAATGCTGCGCAAGATGACGGCTTCAGACACGGAAAAGCAGGCGCTGAGCGCAACCGATATCGGCTCAAGCTCGGGGAACCTGACCATCCACTTTGCGAGCTCGGACTCCGAATTCTCGGCTTTGCTGCAGTCGCCGCTGTTTCAAACCATGGTGCATTGAGGGCGTTGCCGCATTCCCACCCTAGCCGAAAAAACAGAGACGCGGTGAGTGTCCACCCCACGGACGGAGACCTGTCTGTGGGGACCCCGGGGTGGGCACCCGCCGGTATTTGCTCCGGCGTCGACCCCCTTCTAAGGGACCCGCGTTTTTCAGGCTGATCGGATAGCGATCAATTTGTCGCTTCCTGCAACTGCGGCGCTTTCCGGTGCTTCGTAATTGCAATCCTGGTTGCGTCCCTTGCGCTTGGCCTGGTAGAGAGCCTTGTCGGCAGTGTCCACGAGGCAGACAGCGGGTTGGCCCAGCTGCGGAGTCAGCGTTGCGGAACCGATCGAAACCGTGACCACGCCCAGCGGGTTGAGAGAGTGCGGAATTTGCCGGTCGTGCAGGACCTTGCAGATTTCGTGCGCCATTCGCTGCGCACCGCTGCTGCCCGTGTTAGGCAGGATCACGGCAAATTCTTCGCCGCCGAAGCGAGCGACAAGATCTCCGGGACGGGCAATTACATCCTGCGCCGCCTGAGCGATTTGCTTGAGGCAATGGTCGCCACGCAGATGACCGTAGGTGTCGTTGTAAGTTTTGAAGAGGTCGGCATCGATCAGCAGCAGCGAGAGTGGCATGCGTTCGCGCAGTCCTCGCCGCCACTCATTGGCCAGGCATTGCTCAAATTGGCGCCGGTTGGCCAGACCGGTGAGCGCATCAGTGATCGCCAGTTCTTCCACGGCGCGGTAGGCGTCGGCGAGCCGCTGCTCAGCCAGCTTGCGCTCGGTAATCTCGCGAACATTATTCAGGATTCCCGTAGGAAGATGGGTGACGGGATCGCGAATGGTACGCAGGCTGGCCTCAACCCAGACATAGCTCGAATCGCGCTTGCGCACGCGGCATTCCACCAGCGCTCCGTCTCTTCCTGAGCGCAATGCCAGCAGGGTGGTCGCAACGTTTTGCCGGTCGTCGGGATGGACGAGTTCAAGGCTGGAATGCTCGATAAGGTCCTCTTTGAACCAGCCTCCCCATTCGGTGCCGGCGGCGGGAACGAAGTTCCGGTTGCCGTCGAAGTCGGCAATGATCATGACGTCGCGGGAGTTCTCCATCACCAGATCGTGCAGGGCCGCCACCTGCTGCAGGCGCCGTTCCGTGGCCCGCCGGCTTTCTAAAACGACAGAAATGCTATAGAGCAGCACCATGGCTCCGGCGATAAAGAGCTGCAGGAGGAGAGCCGATTCCATGGCCGAAATCGGTCCGGAGGCCGCGAAGGGCCCCTGGCCGCGAACCGTGAACGAGCTGGCGACGCCCGCAACAAAAAGCGTGCCAAGCGTAGCCCAGCCGAGGCCGAGACGGAGCACGACCAGAACCAGCAGCGGATAAAGAAGGAAGCACAGCGGCAGTCGCGCCTGGCAGAACGCGGCCACGCTGCACGCGAGAACCGGCAGCAGGTGGGCCCAATGCTTGAACGAGAAGAGAGAAAGATGAAAACGAGCGCGGAAGATGGCGACGAAGGCTGGGGTAGCAACGCAGGCGCCGAGCGCGTCGGCGGCCACCCATTCGAGGAACTCCGCTGCCGAAGACGGGGTTTGCCAGAGCGGGGAGGAGGTGTGCCATAGCGGCGACAGCAAAGTATCGGCAGCACCCGCAATGACCGGACCGGCGAAGACGCCGAATGCGATGAATCGCGCAATATAGGACGGGCTGGTGAAATCGGGCAGCTCAGAAGTGCGGCGGCGCAGGAGCAGCGCGCTGATGAGGGATTCAGCAACATTCAGAAATGTCAGCAGGAGGCCGCTGATGATTCCGTGATGACCGACGAGCAAGCCACCGCTGAATTGTGCAACGAACGCGGCGCTGATGTAGGCGGGCCATCGCCTGCGAGGAGCCAGGAGCAGGTACGCAAGCAGCACGCCGTTGGCGACCCAGATCAAGTCGGCTTCGGGCGCCAGCCCGACAAACACTGTGGTCACGATGACCGAGACCAAACATCCCGCGAGACGGACCGCAAACCCGTGCCTGCGCAAACAGCACATCGAGAACCGGGCGGTCTTTGACGCAGGCTTGCCGTGCAACACAGTTCACCCGATTCAGTTATCGGCGAAAACTGTCGAAGGAATAGGGCGGGGCGGATGGCTCTTTGTTGACCTTAATGACTCTGGGAGGCGGGGATCACCGGCAGACGTGGATTGTCCTTCAGCGCGGTGGCGTAAGTCTGGGCAGGAATTGTGCTTTGCCGGCGGGCAACAGGACGATGCGCAGTTGACCCTGCTGGCCCTCGGACAACACGGGGCCGGTGATCTGCACCTGCTTGTGATCAGCCCCGGTGTAGGAAAGCTTGAGTGGGCCGCTGCCGCGCACCTGGAATCGATACTGGAAGCTGGCGCCAGGGGCAATCGCATCCGCGCCAAAACTGGCGAAGGGGTAATCCACCTCCAGAAGCTGCACCGGAGCCCCGGTGCGATTCACGATGGTGGAATCGATGTGGTAGGAGTGGCAGGCTGAAAAGGCGAGGAGCGCGGCGAAGAGGAAGGAAACGATCGACAACTTGTGGTGGTTCTTATCCTTGCGCCAAAAATCAGGCGCAAGGATGGGCCGACGAGCCGGTTTGTGCTCGGATAAACGGCGAGTCATTCTGCGCGCTCGTCTTTGGTTGATGCTGCCGGCTGCGCTGGTTCGGCAGGGAAATGCTTCTGCACAAGCTTCTCCAGGCGATCGAGGCGCTTGACCAGCTCGGGCAAGCGCTGGAAGATCGTGACGGCGCGGAGCCAGATGCGATTGTCGAAGCCGGGCGAGCCAGAGATCATTTTGCCGGGCGGCACATCGTGCGACACGGCGGATTGCGCGGTGAGGATGACACCATCCCCGACGGTGCAATGGCCGGCGATGCCGACCTGGCCGGCGAGAATCACGTTGTTGCCGATGACGGAAGAGCCGGCGAGTCCGGTTTGCGCGCAGAGCAGCGAGTCGTTGCCGACGCGGCTGCCGTGGCCGACCTGGACGAGGTTGTCGACTTTCGTTCCGTCGCCGATTTCGGTCGCGCCCACGGTGGCGCGATCGATGGTGGCGTTGGCCTGCACGTCGACTCGGCTGCCGAGGCGGACGGGGCCAGACTGCGGAATCTTCTCCCACTGGCCTTTCTCGTTTTTCGAAAAGCCGAAGCCGTCAGCGCCGATGATTGCGCCATTTTCGAGCGTCACGTGGTCGCCGAGGATGCAGTTCTCACGGACGACGGAGTGGGCGTGCGCGAAAAAATGGCTGCCGGTTTGGACGCCGGTATAGAGGACAACATGCGGCAAAAGGGTTGCGTGTGGACCGAGGCGGACGTTGGGCCCGACGACGGCGTAAGCGCCGATGTGCGCATCGAGGCCGATCATGGCGGTGGGATCGATGACGGCCGTGGGGTGAATTCCCGGGGGATAGGCGGGTGGCTGATAGAAGAAGCCGAGCGCGTTGTTGAAGGCGTGGTAGGGATTCTTTACGCGCAGGGTCGCTGCGGAGATTTCCTGGAATTCGGGCTCGACGATGACTGCGGCGGCATGCGTGCTGCGCGCGAGGGCCGTGTAGCGGGGATTGGCGACAAACGTGATTTCGGTGGGGCCGGCTTCTTCAATGCCCTTGACGCCGGTGACTTCCAGGTCGGGGTTTCCGCGGAGTTCCGCGCCCAAAAGGCTTGCCAATTCGCCTAGCTTCATTGAGGTGATTGTACTGGAGCAGGCTGTGGCAAAGCGGCGGGGGCCGGCGAAGGTGTGAGGGCTGGCGGCGCCTGCAGTGTGTGCGCGGCGGACTGCGCTGCGTCGAGCGTTGCTCCGGGAATGATGCCGAGCACAAGCGTGGCAATGACTGCGAGCAAAAGGGCTGCGCCGACGGCGACTCCGACTTCAGGCTTGCGCGGAACGGGCTGGTCGGCGGTTGGGCGCTGCGCTGCGACCAGCGCGAGACGAAGGTAATAAGCCGCAGCCAATCCTGAATTGAGCAGGCCGATGATAGCCAGCGCAATGGCACCGCCGCCCACGGCAGCTGTGAAGGCGTAGAACTTGCCGAAGAAGCCGCCGGTGAAGGGAATACCGATGAGCGAGATGAGGAAAAAGATGAGGAGACAGCCAAGGAGCGGCGAACGGTAGACGAGGCCGCGGAAGTCGTCGATCAGCGAAAGCTGCTCGTCGTATCCGGCGACGAGGGTGATGATGGCGAAGATGCCCACGTTCATTGCGGCATAGGCAGCGGCATAAAAGGCGGCGGCGGCGATGCCAACTTCGCCAATGCCGGCGAAGGCTGCAAGCAGGTAGCCGGCGTGCGCGATGGCGGAGTAAGCCAACATGCGCTTCACATTCTGCTGGCGAAGAGCAGCCAGGTTGCCCACGGTCATCGACAGCACGGCAACGATCCAGAGCAGCGGCGCCCACAGCGAGCGGAGATCGGGAAACATCTCATAGACGACACGGAGGAGCAGGGCGAAGGCGGCAACTTTGGGCGCGGTGGACATGAGTGCGACCACCGGCGACGGGGCGCCTTCGTAAACGTCGGGCGTCCACACATGGAATGGCGCGGCCGAAACTTTGAACAATATGCCGACGAGCATCAGCGCCAGCGCGGCAACGACGAGAGTGTGGTTCTGCGCCGTTGGGGCGAGATGCGCGATCTCGTAGATCTGCGTGGTGCCGGTGGCGCCGAAGACCAGCGCGATACCGTAGAGCAGGAATGCCGTGGCGAAGGAGCCGAGGAGGAAATATTTGATCGCGGCCTCGGGGCTGCGGCCTGTTTGCTTTCGGTAGGCGGCGAGAATGTAGGTGGAGATGGAGGAGATTTCGAGTGCGATAAAGACAACCAGCAACTCGACCGCACTGGTGAGCAGGCACATGCCCACTGCGCCAAAAACAATCAGGGCGTAGAACTCGCCCTGGTGGTGAGTGTGCGGCGGTAGCGTGTCTATTGCAAGCAGAAGCGCGACTAGGACGAGGCCGCAGATGAGAACGTGGAAGAAGACGGTGAATGCGCTGGTCTCGACGGTCTGGAAGAAGCCGGTGCCCTGGGGGAATTCCAGCTGAAGAATGCTCGCCCAGAGGGCGATCGTGGTGCCCACGGCGGCAAGGAAGCCGAGGTAGCGGCGCGACCAGGCGGGCGGGAGCGAGGCGTCAATGAGCATGACGGCGACGCCGGTCAAGGTGAGGATGAGCTCGGGGAGGATGCGGTAGATGTCGGGGACGGAGGTCATTGGGCGGCCTCCGATGCCGACGCGAGTTGCTTTTCGTGAGTACCCACCTTTGCCAGCGATGGATCCGCTGGCAAGGATGGGGCAACGTCTCGCGAAAAAGCAACCGCAGGTGCTTCGACTTGCCCGCCGTTGGCGGGCTCGCTCAGGATGACAGAGATTTTTGTGGAGGCCTGTGGCTTTTGGATCGATATCACGTTCGTTGGATGTTGAGGCGGGTGGATGCCGGTCTGGATCGAGTTAAGCCAGAGATTCGGCGCCAGGCCCATGACCAACATGAGGACGACGAGCGGAGTCAGAATCGAAAGCTCGCCGAAGCCGAGATCGGAGGATCGCATCGAGGACGCGAGGTTGCTTTCCGGTCCATAGAACAGGCGCTGCACCAGCCAGAGCATGTAGGCCGCGCCAAGAATCACGCCCAGCGCCGCGGCCACGGCCCAACCGTGGCTGACGAAGGCGAACGTGCTCGACAGGATGATGAATTCGCCGATGAACCCGCTCAACATGGGCAGGCCGATCAAGGCAAGCGCGGCAATGACAAAGTACGAAGCCGCGCGGGGCAGCTTTGCGGCGAGGCCACCGTATGAAGAGATAAGGCTGGTGCCGTAACGCACTTCGAGCGCGCCGAGGAGCAGAAAAAGCGAGCCATCGACGACGCCGTCGGAAAGGATCTGGAAGACGGCGCCCGACCAGCCAGTGAAGCTGAGGCCGTAGATGGCGAGAACAATGAGGCCAAAGAGGCTGAGAGCGGCGTAGGCCAGCAGACGCCAGAAGTCGCGCTGGACGAGAGCGAGACACGCTCCATAGAGAATGCCGATCACACCGAGAGCGATGAGCAACGGAGCGATTGCGTGGGCCTGGGCAGGAAAGAGGCCTACGTGGAAGCGGAGCATGGAGTAGAGGCCGAGCTTGCCTGCGACCACCATGGCGAGGGCGACAGGCGCCTCGTTGTACGTGTCAGCCAGCCATCCGTGGAGCGGGAATACCGGCACCTTGACGGCAAAGGCGAAGAGAAACGCGAGTGCAACCCAGAAGAGCGCGCCGGCCGGCAGCACGCCGCTCGCGGTCTGGTATTGCAGGTCGGCGAAGTTGAATGTGTGCGTGCGGACGTAGAGCCAAAGGATGGCGACAAGCAGCGGCGCCGATGGAACGAAGGTGAAGAGGAAAAACTTGAGCGCGGCGCGGGGGCCTTCTTTGCGACCATACATGGCGATGAGGATGGCCATGGGAACGAGCGAGAGCTCCCAGAAGCCGTAGTAGAGCATGAGGTCGAGCGACACAAACACGCCGAACATGGCGGTCTGCTGGACAAGAAAGAGTGAATAGAAGACTTTGCGCCGGGTCTGGATTGCCTTCCAGCTGGCGACGACGCCGACGGGCGCGAGCAGGCCGGTGAGGACGACGAGCCAGAGGCTGAGGCCGTCGACGCCGACGTGATAGAAGATGGCGGGGCTCGCGATCCACGGGATGTTGCGCTCGAATTGGAAACCGCTTTGGCCGTAGGCGAAGTGCGCGGGAAGATGCAACGTTAGAACGAAGGTGACCAGCGAGGTCAGCAAGGCGATCCAGTTGGGCAGTTTTGCGCGGTCGGGCAGGAGCGCGACAAGGATCGCGCCCGCCAGCGGGATCAGCAGGATGAGGGTGAGAATCGATTGGTCGATATTCGTCATATTCTCAGCGCCTCACCAAAACTGCAAAGGCAAAGTCGGTCTGATGCAAAAGCAAAAACAGAAGAACGGCGGCGGCTCCGAGAGCGAGCCAGGCCACGTAGGAGCGGAGATTGCCGGATTGCCAGCGCTGCAAAATCATTCCGGAGAGCATGGCGATGCCGCCGAGGAGCCATGCCACCCCTGCGAGCAGAATTTCGATTCCGCCCAGAACGAATCTTGAGAGGATGAGCAGCGGCTTGACGATGACGGCGCCATAAATCTCGTCGACGTAATACTTGTTCAAGAGAATCTTATAGGCGGTGGGCATGGCGGCAGCGAGCTCTGCGGGGCGCTCGGGTTTGCGGCGGTAATACTTGTCTGCGATCAGCCAGCCTTCCAGGGCCACGAGAACCGCGACCACGCTGAGGACCAGCTCGAGACCGATGCTGCCGCTGGATATGGTGCGGTGCAGGCCGACGGATGGGGCGAGATACTCGGTGAAGCGGTCAATCCCTATCCAGCCGCCGCATACGCAGAGCAGACCGAGAATCACCATGGGGCCGCGCATCGACCAGGGGCTTTCGTGGGGATGCGCATCGGGCGTGCGGGATCCGCCGAAGAAAGTCATATACCAGAGGCGGAACATGTAAAGCGCCGTGATGAGCGCCGTCAGCAGGCCGACGAACCAGAGAATTTTGCCGAGGGTTCCCTGAAGGAACGCGGCGTAAAGGATCGCGTCTTTTGAGAAGAAGCCGGCGAAGGGTGGAAACCCGCTGATGGCGAACACCGCCGCAGTCATGGTCCAAAAGGTGACGGGAAGCTTGTTACGCAGGCCGCCCATCTTGCGCATGTCCTGCTCGCCGCCGAGAGCGTGAATCACGGAGCCTGCCGCGAGGAAGAGCAGAGCTTTGAAGAAGGCGTGCGTGAAGAGATGGAAGATGGCCGCGGAGTAAGCGGCTACTCCGCAGGCAAGGAACATGTAGCCGAGCTGCGAAATCGTGGAGTAGGCGAGGACGCGCTTGATGTCGTTTTGCGCCAGTCCCATGGTGGCGGCAAAGAGAGCCGTTGCCGCGCCGACGATCGCCACGACGGCGAGCGCGAACGGCGACCGGTCGAATAGGAAATGCGTGCGCGCAATCATGTACACGCCCGCGGTGACCATGGTGGCTGCATGGATCAACGCGGAGACGGGCGTCGGGCCTTCCATCGCGTCGGGCAGCCAGACGTACAGGGGAAGCTGCGCACTTTTGCCGGCGGCGCCGAGCAGCAGGCAGAGGCAGATGACCGTGAGCACGCCGCCATGCCACGACGTACTCATTCCAAGCTCAATACGAATCTGCTGAAAGGCGAGCGTGCCGAAGTTAGAAATCAGCAGGAAGATGCCGATCAGGAAGCCGAAGTCGCCGATGCGGTTGACGATGAAGGCTTTTTTGCCCGCTTCAGCGGCGGTGTTTTTCTCAAACCAGAAACCGATGAGCAGATACGATGCGAGGCCCACGCCCTCCCAGCCGACAAACATCACGAGGAAGTTGCCGGCGAGAACGAGCACGGTCATGAAGAAGAGAAAGAGATTGAGGAAGCTGAAGAAGCGCGCGTAGCCTTTGTCTTCCTTCATGTAGCCGATGGAGTAGACGTGGATGAGAAAACCGACTCCGGTGACGACGAGAAGCATGACCAGTGAAAGCTGATCGAGAACAAAGCTGAAATCGACGTGGATCGCGCCGGCAGTCAGCCAGGGGAAGGGGCAAATCTCGCCGTAGGGCAAGGTCACAGCAGTGACCTGGCCGCACCCCTGGCAGACTGTGGCGGCAGAGATCATGGTTGCCGCCGCAGCGTTGAGCACGAGCGCCAGCGAGCCGAGCGGCGCCAGCAGGCCGATCACGGTGACGAGGCGCCGGGGCAGGCGCGAGCCGAGGATTCCGTTGAGCACGAAGCCGATGAACGGCAGCAGCGGAATCAGCCAGAGATGGAGCGATTCGTTCATAGTTTCATCAGGTTGATGCGATCGACGGCCAAAGTGCCGCGCGCGCGGAAAACAGCAATGATGATGGCGAGGCCGACGGCGGCTTCAGCGGCGGCGACCATCATGACAAAAAAGACAAAGATCTGACCTTTGACCGCGTTCCATTGATAGGCGAAGGTCACAAAGGTGAGATTGACGGCATTGAGCATGAGCTCAATCGACATGAAAACGGTGATGAGATTTCGCTTGATGAGAAATCCGATGACGCCGAGCGAAAACAGGACCGCGCTCAGAAGCAGATACCAGTTAAGCGGGATGGCTTGGTTAAGGAGGCTCACTTTTCGGCCGTCCTTTCCGCGCCCTCGCGACGGGCGATGGCAACGGCGCCAAGAATCGCGATGAGGATCAGAACCGACGTGACTTCAAACGGCAGGAGCAGTTCATGGAAGAGCACCTGGCTGAGAAGGACAAGGTTCGATTGGTTGGGCGCATTGGTGAGCCCGTGGCCCAGAACTGCCGAGCTGAGGCCCTGCACGCGAAGGATAACGGTGGCGAGAACGGCGAGAAGCACAACCACCGCGGTAAATCCGATGGGGCGCGCGGCCCGGCTGCCGAGAGTGCGTTCTTCGCGACCGGCGTTCAGAAGCATGACGACGAAAGTGAAAAGGACCATGACGGCGCCGGCGTAAACAATAATCTGCGCAATGGCCAGGAACTCTGCGCCGAGCAGAAGATAGAGCACGGCAAGCGAAGTCATCACCACGATCAGCGACAGGGCGCTGTTGATGGGGTGCGTCTGCAGCAGGAGATTGATGGCTCCAGCGAGGCAGAATCCGGCAAACACGATAAACAGGATCAGGTACATGAATTCGCTGAAACCGTTTCAAGAGCCGGTCAAAAAAGCCGGCAGGTTATGGGAAAGGACGATGGTGCAGGACAAAATCTTTTGCGAGAAAACCCTTCCCGATTGTAAATGAGGCTGCTTTATCGCACCCTTGATGCGAGGCGTTTCGGCGTCTCGCGGAATGGATGAGGTAACCCGATTCTGTCCTCACTGAAACGCGAGCCATAGGCTTGTTCCCACAATGTTGAGGATGGCGAGCGGAAGCAGGAATCGCCACCCAAAGTTCATCAGTTGGTCATAGCGGAAGCGGGGCAGTGTTCCCCGCACCCAGACGTAGAGACAGAGAAATGCAAACACCTTGATCACAAACCAGAAGATGGGCGCGAACAGATTGATGAAAGTGCTTTGAAGCTGCGGGAAGAGATCGCCGAAAGGACTGGTCCAGCCGCCGAGAAACAGAAGGGTGGCCACGCAGCCCACGTTAATCATGTTGCCGTACTCGGCCATGAAGAACATGGCGAACTTCATGGAGCTGTATTCGGTGTGATAGCCGGCGACGAGCTCGCTTTCGGCTTCGGGCAGGTCGAAGGGCGAGCGGTTGGTCTCAGCGAAGGCGGCCATCAGGTAGATGAAGAAAGCGACGAATTGAAATCCGCCGAAGAGGTTCCAGGTGGCCATGCCGAGAGTGGCCTGCTGTTCGACGATGGTGCGCAGGTTGAGCGAGCCCGCGCGCAGGACGACACCGACAAGCGAGAGGCCGAGAGCGAGCTCATAGCTGATCAACTGCGACGATGAGCGCAGCGAGCCGAGGAGCGAGTATTTGTTGTTCGACGACCAGCCGGCGAGCGCGACGCCGTAGACGCCCATTGAGGTAATGCCCAGGATGACGAGCAGGCCGATATTGATATTGGAGATCTCAAAAAGGTCGAAGCGATGCGGGCCCATATTGGGCGGTCCAAAGGGCACCACGGCAATGAAGATGAGCGTGCAGCTGAGCGAGATGAGCGGCGCCAGCAGATAAATGGGCCGATACACGGCCGTCGGAATGAGGTCCTCTTTGAGGAAGGACTTGGCGCCGTCGACAAGCGGCTGCAAAAGGCCGAAAGGGCCGACGCGGCTGGGCCCCCAGCGATTCTGAATGCGGCCCACCAACTTGCGCTCGAGGAGCACTGTGTAGGCGATGCCCATGAGCATGACCACCGTGGCCACGGCAACCTTGAGCAGGCTCCAAAAAAGGAATTCGAGTAGCGTCACGTGCGTTTAGCCTTTTAGAACAGCGACTGCTGCCACAGGGGATAAGCCCCCGAGTTGATTGTTGTGCCCTGGCACGAGTTCTCCGTTTGTCTGATCCCACCCTAATTGCCAAAAGCGCGTTTAGGATGGGACACCCACAACCTTTCAGTCGGCTGCGGATTTTGCGAGTTCCTTTGCCTGGTGTTCTTCCAGTTGCCTGAGCGCTGCGCTGTATCGGCCCAGCGTTCCTGAAGTGAAGAGCGTGTCGTGCGCGGGAACGATGAGATCTTCGCCGGCGAGAGAAGTCACCGGGACAAATCCCGGTGAGGCCGGTTCGGAGTGCACATCGTTGCCTGCGATCAGGTTGATGCGGTCAATGGCGTAGCCGGGGACGAGGCGCTCGATTTCGTCGAGAAGGGCAAAGGGATCGAAGGGGTTGAGCCTGGGCTCCAGTCCATTGGCCTCAAGCCACACCGCGTGGCGGTCGGCTTCGCCCGATTGTGCGCCGCGCGATTGGCCGAGGTCTGCCGTGGTGCCTGCGTGGTCAAACGGGACGAGGCTCTTGATGGGTGCGCCCATGGCTTCGGCGAGTCGGACAAGAATTTCGAAGTCCGGCTTGACGCCGGCGCGATCAGCGGCCTTGCGTACGATTTGCACGTCGCCAAAGGTGTTGGTGACAGTGCCCGATTTCTCGTAGAGGCTGGCGGCCGGCAGCACCACGTCGGCGAGAGCGGCGGTCTCGGTGAGGAAGAGATCCTGCACGATGAGGAATGTATTTTTGAACGCGGCGGGGTTCAGCCTAGCGCGCGAAACCGGGTTGGCGCCGACGACAAGCAGTGCCCCCAGCTCGCCCGCGGTTGCTGCGTCGAGCATTTGCGGAAGGGTCTTGCCGGCAGCAGGGGGCAGGTTGGCGTATTCGGCGAAGGTACCTGGCTCGGTGACGGGAACGTAGCCGGGAAGCAGGTCAGGGAAGAGGCCCATGTCGGCTGCGCCGCGCGAATTCGAGTGATCACCGAGGCAAGCGAAGCGGACGGAATCGGGATTGGGGCCGCGATTAAGGCCCCAATTGACGAGATTGTGGATTGCCGCACCGCGAATCTCCGAGCCGAAGATCACGACGAGAAATTCTTCCGCCTTGACGGCTTTGGCGAGGTCGGTTTCGCCGCGATCGAGGATGGTGGTCAGATCTTTGTAGCCGTTCGGCGGCAGCCCCTGCATGGCGCGAGCCTGCCGCTCGAGCCTGATGGGTGCGTGGTTGGCGATGTAAAGGTGGGCGCGGTTGAGGCGGACATCGGTCCGCAGCAGCCAGGCGAGGAGCGGGTGCTCGTCCGTTGGATTGGTGCCGACAAGAAGAATAGCGCAGGCCGAAGCGATGTCGCGCAGGCTGGCGGTTTTGCCCTGATGCCCGGCGAGCGCGCGGGCGAAGGAAGCGTAGTCGGTTGTGCGCTCGTGATCGATGTTGTTGGTGACGAGAACCGTGCGCGCGAACTTCTGCAGCAGGTAATTCTCTTCGTTGGTGGTGCGGTTGGAACCGATGACGCCGATGGCGCTGCCGCCGCGCGAGTCGCGAATCTCCTTTAGCTTGTGCGCGGCCACGGTGAGCGCGTGCTCCCAGGTAGCGGGGTCCAGTTTTCCAGCGGCGTTGCGCACCAGCGGTTGCGTGAGGCGATCGGGGCTCTCGACGAAATCGAATCCGAAGCGGCCCTTGGCGCAGAGAAAGTCGCCGTTGATGCCGCTCTTATCACGATTGTCGGCGCGGATGATTTCAGCGCCGTCGGTGGTGGAGCGCACGCCGAGAGTTACTTTGCATCCGTCGGCACAGTGCGTGCAGACGGTGGAGACATGGTTCATCTCCCAAGGCCGAGTCTTGTAGCGGTAGCTGCCGCTGGTGAGCGCACCCACGGGGCACACGTCGATGCACATGCCGCATTGCTCGCAGTCAAGCTGGTGGGCGTCGTTGGGCACGATCACGGAGTCGGCGCCGCGATTGTGGATGCCGAGCGCCCACACGTCCATGCCCTCACCGCACATGCGGATGCAGCGATAACAGAGAATGCAGCGTGGGCGATCGTAAAACACCGCGGGCGACCACTGCTGCTCGTCGCGATGATGCTTGGCCTCCGCATAGAGGCTTTCGCCGGCACCGTACTTGAAGGTCATGTCCTGCAGCTCGCATTCGCCGCCGGCGTCGCAGACGGGGCAGTCGAGCGGATGGTTGCCGAGGAGGAGTTCGATGGTGGCTTTGCGCGCCTGCGCGATCTCGGGTGACTCGGTGACAAACACCTGGCCCTCGGCGACGGTGGTGGTGCAGGCCGTTTGCAGCTTAGGAACTTTTTCCTGTCGCACGACGCACATGCGGCACGCGGCCTGCAGCGAGAGGCCGGGATAGTAGCAGAAAGCCGGAATCTCGATGCCGGCCTTGCGGCATGCGTCAATGAGCAGCGTTCCCGCGGGAGCGGTGAGCTTCTTTCCATCGACTGTGAAGGTTACGTCGGGCATTCGGTGTTTGTCGTCCCTCAGGGGCTAAAGCCCCGCTTCATTTTCTTGGTTGATGTACGGGCCAGAGCCCGTACCTACCAGTTACACCACGGTCAGTTGCGGCACGCCTTCCCGCGCGAAGGGACAGGGCTTGCCGTTTAAATGATCTTCAAACTCCTTGCGAAACTTTTTGATGAATGCGATGGTCGGCATGGCCGCTGCGTCGCCCAGCGGGCAGAAGGTGCGGCCGAGCATGTTTTCGGCCAGGTACTGCATGTTGTCGATATCGCTTGGCGCGCCGAAGCCCGCATGAAAGCGCGTGAGCGATTTCTTGAGCCAGTCGGTTCCTTCGCGGCAGGGAATGCACCAGCCGCAGCTTTCGTGCGCGTAGAAACTGATGGTGCGAAGCGCGAACTCGACGATGCAGGTCTGGTCGTCAATGACCACAACGCCGCCGGAGCCGAGCATGGAGCCGGCTTTGCCCACCTGGTCGAAATCCATGCCGATGTCGATCTCCTGTGGCAACAGCACGGGTGTCGATGAGCCTCCGGGAACGACGGCCTTGAGATTGCGCCCGCCGCGAATGCCGCCGGCTACATCGTAGATCATCTTTTTGAGGTTGTAGCCCATGGGCAGCTCGTAGACGCCGGGCCGCTCAACGTGACCGCTGATCGAGAAAAGTCGCGTGCCGCCGTTGCGCGGGGTGCCGACAGCCGCGTAGGCCGCCGCACCCATGTTGATGACGTGAGGAACAGTCGCGATGGTCTCAGCGTTGTTGATGACCGTGGGGCCGCCATAGAGCCCGACTACCGCAGGAAACGGCGGCTTGATGCGCGGCACGCCACGTTTGCCTTCGAGCGACTCCATGAGCGCGGACTCTTCGCCCACTTCGTACGCACCCGCGCCGGTCTGGGTGATGATTTCGAATTCTTTTCCGGAGCCGAAGATGTTCTTGCCGAGGAAGCCGCGCTGGTAGGCGTCGGCGACGGCCCGCTCCGTGATCTCGAGAAGATAGCGATACTCGCCGCGCAGATAAATGAAGCCCATCTTCGCGCCGACGGCGAGACCGGCGATGATGGTGCCTTCAATGACGGAGTGAGGATCATGAAGAAAGATGAGGTGATCCTTGCAGGTGCCAGGTTCGCTCTCATCGCCATTGACCAGGATGTATTTGGGCTTGGCAGACTGCCTGGGGACGAACGACCACTTCATGCCCGCCGAGAATCCGGCGCCGCCGCGGCCGCGCAGGTTCGAAGCCTTCATCTCGTTGATGATCCAATCGGAATCCTGCGCGAGGCACTTCTTTACCGCCTCATAGCCGCCGAGCTCGAGATAGCGATCGATCTTTTCTGCGCCCATGCCGAAACGGCGCGAGACAATCTTTACTTCGTCGGGATGGGAGACGAGCCTAGGCATGAGGCTCCTTGCTGTTTGTATTCTTCGCAAGCGACGAAGCTCCGTTGCTGCCTGCCTTGGCCTTGCCGCGATAGCCGCTCAGGATACCGGGAACGAGATCGGGCTTGAGCTCGTCATGAAAGTCGTAGTTCACCTGCACCGCGGGTGCCCAGCAACATGCGCCGACACACTCCACCTCTTCGAGCGAGAAGACACCGTCGGGTGTGACCCCATGCGGCCCCACACCGAGCTCTTCCTGGAAGCGCTCAAACACTTCGTAGGCGCCGCGCAGCATGCAACTGATGTTGGTGCAGACCTGGATATTAAATTGACCGGCAGGCTTGAAGCGCAGCATCGAGTAGTAAGTGGCAACGTTGCGCACTTCGAGTTCGGTGATGCCGATGCGGAGGGCGACCTCGGTGACGACCGCGTCAGAAAGGTAGCCCACCTCATCTTGCGCGTAGAGCAGCATGGGAATGAGGGCGGAGCGCTTGACGGGATATTTCTCGATGAGCGCGTCAAAGCGGACGGCGAGCTGGGGCGAGAATACAGGCATCGATTCGGGATTCGGGTGGTTCGCGCTCATCGCGTCAACTCCTTGGAGTGCTCCTGCATCAATTCGCGTGCCCACAATTCTGCTGCAAGGTCCAGTTCTTCTTCGCCGGTTTTGCTGCGCAGCCGGCCATGCTCGGTCAGCTCTAAATTTCCGCTGCTTCCATTTTCGCGCGTCCAGGTTACGATTGCGTTGTCGCGCTCAAGGCGAAGCCATTTCGCCCCGTGATGGACGCTGATTGTTTTCTCCTGCAATTCGACTGTGGCGTGGCGGTTGCTGTTGAGTCCATGCGCGGCCGTATAGCTGCGGAGCAGGGATGCGAGTGAGATCCAGAGCTCGGCAAAGATGGCGCAATTTTGATCAAGCGAAGCGGCCACGGATGATCCCCGAAATGATTTCCTGTGCGATCTCAGAGGCTGTCATTTCAGCAGAGCGATCAGGGAATCCTTCCACGAGGGAGCGAAAGGCTTTCACGGCCGATGGTTCTGCTTCAATCACATATTCTGCCCTGCCCATTCCTTTGCCGAGGTCGTCGACGAGCTCGGCACGAATCGTCGACGTTCTTGAGCTCAATACCGCGCCGTGAAGCGTCAAGCGGCAGCACGGGCGGCGGGTGCCAAATGCGAGTTCGATTCTTTCCTCCTCCTTGATGGGGCGGAATGGACCAGAGATGGTAGGAGCAGCGCGCTTTTTCAGCTCCCGGTTTGCCTTAGCCATCTCTTCTCCCAGCGCGATTTCCACGGTACGGAAGAATGCCAGCATATCGATCTCCAGCTTCCATTGCGCGTCGGCAGTCGATATGGGTGACTCCTTTCGGGCTGTCTCCTCTTCAATAAGTTTGGCGTAATCCACCATGAAACACTCCTGGCGTTTACCGGTCAATTTCTCCTAAAACAATATCGATGGAACCGATCACAGCGACCAGATCGGCGATCAAGCCGCCCTTGGCCATCGTTTCCAAAGCTTGAAGCGTGGCGAATGACGGATAGCGCATGTGCACCCGGTAGGGCTTGGCCGTGCCATCCGAGACGATGTGGTAACCCATCTGGCCGTGGCCGCATTCGATTGCCTGGTACACCTCGCCGGCGGGAACGCTGAAACCTTCAGTCACAATTTTGAAGTGATGGATCAGCGCCTCCATCTGCGTCTTCATCTTTTCGCGGTCGGGCAGAACGATCTTGGGCGCGTCGGCCTTGACCGGCCCGCCGGGCATGCCGTCAAGAGCCTGCTGGATGATCTTGGTGCTCTCGCGCATCTCCACGAGCCGCACTTCGTACCGCGCCCAGTTGTCACCTACCGTGGAAGTGGGCACTTTGAACTGGAACTTTTCGTAGCTCGAATAGGGCATATCGCGGCGCAAATCGATATCCACGCCGGAGGCGCGCAGCGGGGGCCCGGTGACGCCAAACGCAATGGCATCGGCAGCAGAGAGATAGCCGGTCCCTTTCAGGCGGTTGATGAAGATGGGATTGCCGGTGAGCAGATTCGAGTACTCGTCGATTTTTTCCGGGAACGTATTGATGAATGCCTGGATGCGATCGAAGAGATCGAGTGGCGGCTCCATGGCCAGGCCGCCAATACGAAAGTAGCTGGTCATCATGCGCTGGCCGGCAACCGCTTCGAAGATTCTTAGAATCTCCTCACGTTCGCGGAAGGTGTAAAGGAACACGGTGAGCGCGCCAATGTCCATGGCGTGAGTGCCCAGCCAGATGAGGTGCGAGTTGAGGCGGCTCAGCTCTGTGAGCAGGACGCGGATCCACTGCGCGCGCTCGGGAATTTCGAGGCCGAGCAGTTTCTCGACGGCGAGGCAGTAGCAAAGATTGTTGGAAAGTGGGTCGAGATAATTGATGCGGTCCGTGAGCGGCACCACCTGCTGGTAGAACTTGGCCTCGCAGGTTTTCTCGATGCCGGTGTGCAGGTAACCGATCTCGGGACGCAAGCTGACAATGATTTCGCCGTCGATCTCGACGACCAGGCGCAGCACACCATGCGTCGCCGGGTGCTGCGGGCCCATGTTCAGGACCATACGGCGCTCGACGGAGTTTTCCGACGCGGGGAGCTCGAGAACGGGCGCGCCAGGATTCTCGCTCATCAGCGGTATCCCTCCACCGGGTAATCCTTGCGCAAGGGATACCCCTTCCAGTCGTCGGGCATCATAATGCGACGCAGGTCGGGGTGCCCGTCGAAACGAATGCCGAACAGATCAAAGACTTCGCGCTCGAAAAAATTCGCGCCGGGCCAGACTGGCGTGATGGAGTCGACGGTGGGATCCGCTTCATCGAGCATCACGCGCAGGCGGATGCGATCGAGAAGCTTGTGCGACAGGATGTGATAACTCAGCTGGAAGCGGGGCGAGGTAGGGAACCAGTCGATTGCAGTCATATCCTCAAAAAAGTTGTAGCCCGCGGCCTGGAGGGTGGAGCAGGCGGCGCGGATTGCCTCGGGGTTGATGGTGAGGGTCAGCTCTCCGTAGGCGAAATTGGCGTCGGTAAGAGCATCGGCGTTCCAGGCAAGAATGGCCTTGAGGGCAGGATGGTCAGGCATGCCTTCAAGGACTGCCTGCCTGCCGGACAATGTCTTAGTTTCACTTGTCATCCCTAAGCCTTATCGCGTTCGGTTGGTCACAGGTCCGCTTTGTCATGGCTCCAGTTGAGGATGCCCTTGCGCACGATGTAGTAAAGTCCCACGGCCACAAAGCCGAGGTAAACGAGCATCTCCCAGAAGCCGAAGAGACGTGAGCAACCGGTCAGCGCAGGCAGTCGGCGGTAGACAACGGCCCAGGGCATCATGAAAACCACTTCCACGTCGAACAGGATGAAGAGGACGGCGACCAGATAAAAGCGCACGCTGAAGCGCCCGCGCGCGTCACCGACTGCTTGAATGCCGCATTCATACGCGTCGAGCTTGACGGTGGTGTTGCGGTGGCGGCCGACGAACCATGATGCGGTGATGATGAAGACTCCAAGGAGAATCGCGGCAATGATCTGCATCAACAGCGGGAGATATTGCCACTCATAAGGAATTGGACTCATCGCCACCCAGTCGGAAGAAAATCGATACAATTCACAGCTTTTGGCGGAGAGGAAAGCATCCCCGCCAACACATCATCCTGATTTGAGATTAGGTTTTCAGCCTCATCCCGTCAAGGCGAGGCGCGCTCGCGACTTCCGTTGCTGTGCTCTGCTTGTCTCCCAGCGTCTCTCGATTCGCTTGTGCGCTATTGAGCGCGCTTGAGTTTTCCCAAATCGATTCGGCGGCCTCGCGCGTGTGCTGTTTTGCATCAGTACTTTGGTTCTCTATTCAAAAAATGAAAAAGTGCCGAAGCAACGGGTGAGGATCGTGCGTATGGGCTCGAGCACAACGATTACGGCTTACGCCTTCATGGCTTACGTTCCGGTGGCTCAAGCCGCGCGCCGGGAAACACAGCGGCGCCGGCGCAGCATCTCACCCGAGGCCGGCCGCGCATTGGAGATTCTCGGGCACGCGATTGAGTATCTCGCCGACGAATTCGCGCATGCGGGTGGATCGCTTTCAACGCACGATGCGCGGCTCGAGGCCATGCAGTTGCTGATGGCAGTGAATCGTCAAGTTTATTTAGCATGCCCTGAAGTGCCCACGATCGGGGAACGTTTGCGCGCGATGTTGGGTAGGCGCATGGCGTAGAGAAGGCCATTGAGATGAAGAAAAGGAGCTGAGAGGCAAAAGCTGAGGGCCAGGAGGCGCTCAGGACGGCCGGTTTGCCCCCCCAAGAAACAAAAATCATTTCTTGGGGGCCCCGGTCGAGAAGCCGGCGTTACGATTCTCCGCGACCTGCGAGGATTGCAGGCTGGAAGCCAGAAGCTAGCGGCTAAAAGTTGCTTTTCTACTGTCCCAGCACGAGAACTGTGAACAGCACCAGCCACGCGAGGGCCATGGCGTGCCAGAACCATGTGGTCGAGTCGACGGCGATCTGGCGGGATTCCACCCGTTTGAGCCGAGTGAGCGCGCAGAGGCAGAACAGCAAAGCGACGAGGCCCACTGCGAGGTGGGCGGCGTGCAATCCCGTGATGACATAAAAGAAATAGCTTGCGGGCGTGGCCCAGCGATCGAAAGCAAAGCCCTCCGCGGTCAATTGCTTCCACGCTGTGATCTGCCCGATCAGGAAGAGCAGCCCCAGGCCCAGCGTGGCGGCGACCCAGGGCAGGGTGCGGCGCAGAGCGGGCCGTCCCAGTCCAAGCCATTCCTCTAAGACATCGAATTCGCGGAAGATGTGCTGGCGGGCTCGTTCCATGGTCAGGCTGCTCAACAGCAGCACTGCGGTATTGAGGAAGAGAATGGGCGGCAGCAGGACGGGATGCCAGTCGCCGATCTGGCGGAAGGTCTCGGGGTCCATGCGAGTGCCGACCTGGCGCGCGTAGAAAAGCGTGACCAACACGAAAAAGAACATCATGTCCCCGGCCAGCGCGCAGAAAACAAAGGCCCGCGTTCGATGCAGGGCCTCGCGGGGCCCCCGCCGCGGGCTTTTCCATTCGTCGTCTCCACCGCCGCCTCCGCCGCCGGTGGGTCGCCGGTCAACCGGCGGTTTGCCGCCGGTTCCTGGAGCTTTCCTTTCTATCTCCGGCGGAATGGGCGTAAAGATGGACGGCATCAAGACCCCCACGGGGTTGAGGTAATTCTTACTTTTTACTTGGACGCATGCAAATTCAGACGAGTGGGATGGCTAACGGGAAAAGTTGCTTGCATCCCATCAACAGGAAGCCGGCCTGCCGGCTGCCTGAAGTCAAGTCGTGCCTTTCACTTTCGCGTCCAAAGAGGATTCTGCGCCCGCATCTCGCGATGTGGTGCGTATTTGGTTCTGAAGCGGTCGGCCAGGGGGAGCTACCAGCCGCGGGTTTGCAGCAACTTGCCCTCTTCAATTGAAGCAGCGGCCAGACCCTTCATGGTGCCGGTCACCTGTTCGCTGACCTCTGCCAGCACCTTCGGATCGTTGTAATGGGTCGTGGCGATCACGATCGCCTTGGCCCGGGAAACGGCCTCCTCGCGTTCCTTGGCATCGTTCTCCACGTCAAGCGGAGTGGCGCGCTCTTTCATAAAGATGCCGGAGCCCACGAAGATGGCTTCGGCGCCGAGCTGCATCATGAGAGCGGCGTCTGCCGGCGTGGCGATGCCTCCGGCAGAGAAGTTGGGCACGGGCAGCTTGCCGGCCCGTGCAATCATGTGAACCAGTTCGTAGGGAGCCTGCAAGTCTTTGGCTGCGGCATAGAGTTCCTGCTCGGTGAGAATGGTGAGCGTGCGCATTTCGCGCGTGATCTGCCGCATATGCTGCACGGCGTGAACCACGTCGCCGGTGCCGGCCTCGCCCTTGGTGCGAATCATCGCGGCGCCCTCGGCGATCCGCCGCAGCGCTTCGCCCAGGTTGCGCGCGCCGCACACAAACGGAGTGTTGAATGCGTGCTTGTCGATGTGGTGCGCTTCGTCGGCGGGCGTCAGGACTTCGCTTTCGTCGATGTAGTCGACGCCCAGTTCCTGCAGTATTTGCGCTTCGGCGGTGTGGCCGATGCGCGCCTTGGCCATGACGGGAATCGAGACTGCCTGCATGATCAGCTTGATCAGGGCTGGCCGGGCCATGCGGGCCACTCCGCCCTCGGCGCGGATCATCGCCGGCACGCGTTCCAGAGCCATCACCGAGGCGGCGCCTGCTTCTTCAGCGATGCGTGCCTGCTCCACGCTCATCACGTCCATGATGACGCCGCCCTTGAGCATCTCGGCCAAGCCGACTTTCAGCCGCAGGGTGGTCCCTGTAAATCTCTTGTCTTCTCCCGGTTCGGGCATGTTCTTCGACCTCGAATTGCGGTGGTCTCCCGTCCCTTTGGATGGTAGCGCCGCACAGGATTCCCACATTTAGTGTAGCAGCGAATCGACTGCGGCGGATCGGGTGGGGTACGGCGAAAAGCTGACCGGGTCGCAATTCTGAGTCCATTCCAATCTGTTTCTTTTCTCTCTGGACACGTTTCTGCAGGGGTGCATTGCGCATGGCCACAGCGCATCCACTTCCGGCGCCTGCGAATCAGGCCGCGCGGGTACAGGCCCCCAAGGCTGTTCCCGCCGATCCCGCGGCCGCGAAGGCTCTGGTTCCCGTTCCTCGAGTTCCCGGAGAGGGCGACGGGATTGAGTTCAGCGCGCCGGTGATGGGCTTGCCGGTGGAACTCGACGTAGCTGTTCCGGTGCGACAGTTTCGCGTGCGCAATCTTCTGGCGCTGGCTCCGGGGCAATTGGTTGAGACGCAGTGGGTGCCGGGCAACGACCTGCCATTGGCCGCAGGCGCTGTGCAGCTGGCATGGAGCGAGTTTGAAGTCGTGGAAACGCGCCTGGCGGTGCGCATCACGCACCTGGCGTAAGGGTGGCGGGCGGCGATCGGGTGCGAATGGTCAACGTGAGCGAGGCAAAGGGGAGGGTTGCACGGATGGCGGGCGAGGTGGGCGGAATTGCGGGGTGGCTGATGAAGAGGTTGCGTGGGAGAAAAGCCGCGACGGCGCGACTGGCTCTGGTGGAGCGGATTACGCTGGCGCCGCGCCAGTCGCTTGCGCTGATTGAGGCCGAGGGCCGGCGCATTCTGGTGGCGACGTCTGCCGAAGGCGCACCGGCATTCTTCTCCCTGAATGACAGCACGAGTAGGGACAAACGGACGAGGGCCGGGGCCAACAGCGCGCCGCGAGCAACGGTTCGGCCCGCGAGGGTCTCATGGTAGCTGCACTATTCACTCGCGTCGCTGTGGCGGCTTCGGCCAGCATCCCGTTGCTGCCCGATCTCAATGCCAAGCTGCATCCTTCGGACGCGACGCCGTGGACGATTCTGCTGGTTCTCACGCTGATCACGGTTCTACCCGCGATCCTGATGGCCATGACGCCGCTGGTGCGGCTCCTGGTGGTCTTTCATTTCCTGCGCCAGGCGCTGGGCACGCAGACGGCGCCGTCCAATCCCACGCTGATGGGGCTGGCGCTGATGATGTCGTGGTTCCTGATGGCGCCGGTGCTGAATCAAGTTGACCAGCAGGCCGTGGAGCCGTATCGCGCCGGGCAGATCACCGGCTTGGATGCCATCGACCGGGGCGCGCAGCCGGTGAAGCATTTTCTGCTCAAGTACGCGCGCGAGAAAGATCTTGCGCTCTTCACCGCTGCCGGCCAGCTTCCCCGGCCCAACACGCCTGACGATCTGCCCATGCGCGTGGTGGCTCCGGCCTACATCCTGTCCGAACTGAAGGCGGGGTTTGCTATCGGCGCAGTCCTGTTTCTGCCTTTTCTGCTCGTGGATATGGTCACGGCGGCGATCACCACCTCCATCGGCATGTTTCAGCTGCCGCCGGTGGTCGTTTCGACGCCGCTCAAGATTCTGCTCTTTGTCATGGTCGATGGCTGGAATCTGCTGGCGAGATCGTTGCTGAAGAGTTTCTGAAGGAGCGCCTGTGACACCGGACATGGTTGCCGAACTGATGCGCCAATTGCTGAAGGAGGCCATGATTCTTTCCGCGCCGCTGCTGATTGCGGCGGCGGGGCTGAGCTTTGTGCTGAGCCTGGTGCAGACATTAACGAGCTTGCAGGAGCAGTCGCTGACCACGGTGCCAAGGCTGGCCGCGGTGGCGCTGATCCTGTTGGTCGGGATGCCGTGGTTTCTGCAGAGGCTGGCTGCTTATACGCGGGTGTTGCTTGGAGATTTTCATCGCTATCTGGGGTAAAGACAGCTACTAGCTTCCAGCTCCTAGCCCGAAAGTGCTGGCGCGAACCACATGGTTATCAATGGCTGAACGAATGCGAGTTGCCGAAGGGGAAAACGAGAGGCGAACTTCACAGTTCTGCTTAGAAACAGCACCGGGCAGTGCAGGAAGAGCTAAAGACCAGGAGCTAGTAGTCAGAGGATGAAATGACGGATTGGACGGCATTTCTGAGTGCAATGACGCTGGCCCTGGTGCGGGTGAGCGGGATGGTGGCCTTCGCTCCGTTCTTCAGCTCCACGTCGTTGCCGATTCGCACGAAAGCAGTGTTTGTGGCGGCAGTGGCGATTCTGCTGGCACCACTCGTCGCTGTGCTGCCTCACGCCCAGGCAACCATCAGCTGCTCCGCGATCCTGGGCGAGCTGGCAGTGGGACTGGTGTATGGGCTTTCGCTGGCGCTGCTCAACGAGATGCTTTTATTTGCCGGGCAGATTGCAGGTCTGCAGTTCAGCTTCTCGCTGGTCAACCTGATGGATCCGAACTCCGCGATCCAGACGCCGCTTCTTGGCAACCTGTTTCAGTTGATGGGCACGCTGGTGCTGATTACGGCGGGTCTCGACCGGATTCTGCTCGCGTCGATGATCCGCAGCTTTCGCGTGGTGCCGCTTGGCGCGTACGCCTTTGCGCCTCCCGCGGCCCTCGCGATCGTGCGCGCCGCGAGCGGCATCTTTCTGGCAGCGCTCGAACTGGCTGCGCCGGTACTCGCCGCCACGCTGCTGGTAGAAGTTGCGGTGGCTCTGTTAGGCAAGCTCAGCCCGCAGTTGCCGGTGATGGCGCTGACCGTGCCGATGAAGACGCTCACCGGGTTCGTGATCCTGACGGGGTCGCTGGCCTTGTGGCCGCGCTTTATCGAGGCGCGCTTTGCCGCGCTGCTGGATATGGCCGAACGCCTGATCTCGATCTCGCCCGCCGCTGCTTCAGGATGGGGAGGCTAGGGTCATGGCGGGAGAGCGCACCGAACAAGCCACGCAGCATCGCCGCGAGAAGGCGCGCAAGGAGGGCGACATCCTGCACAGCCGCGAACTGGCGGCGGCTGCGGGAATGCTGGCGGGCGTGATGGCACTGGGCGCGTTGGCCAGCCGCATCGTGGAATCGTGGAGAGAAGCGTTTGCTGGATTTCTCGCGCTCGGCCGAGAGAGCAACTGGGAGCCGGCTACGCTCGAGCCCACTCTGGTGGCCATGCGACGGCTGTCGCTGGCTGTGCTGGGGCCGCCGGCCATCATGATGGCCTTGGTGGCCGCAGCCGCGCTGGCAGCGGGCATGGCGCAGACCGGCGGCGTGACCGTCCATGCAGGCGCGATCGGGTTCAAGCTGGATCGGGTTAATCCTCTGAGCAATGTCAAAAACCTGTTTTCGCTGCGCGCCGCGGCGAGGATGGGCAAGTCGCTCATCCCCGCCAGCTTTCTCGCCGTCTTCGCCGCGCAGCGCATCGGGCGCGAGTTGACGGTTCCACCGTTTTCTTCAGTGCGGCTCGAGTTGCTGGGCAAGGATGTCTACGGATTGCTGCTGGCGGCAGCATGGCTGCTCTTCGGCTGGTCGGCGATCGATTACCTAGTGGAATGGCAGAGCCGCGAGTCGCGGCTGAGAATGAGCCGCCAGGATCTGCGCGATGAATTCAAGGAGACCGAGGGCAGCCCGCAAATTCGCGGCCGCATTCGCAATCTGCAACGCCAGATGCGCCGCCGGCGCGTGAAGGCCGATGTGTCCCGGGCCGCGGTGGTGTTCACCAATCCCACACACTATGCCGTAGCTCTCGGCTTCGATTTCGTGACCATGGAGGCGCCCAAGGTATTGGCCAAGGGGCGCAACCTGCTGGCTGAAGAGATCAAGTCTGAAGCGCGCTGGGCGGGCGTGCCCATCGTGGAAAATCCGCCGCTGGCGCGTTCGCTCTATCGCTCGGTTGAGGTGGGCCAGGCCATTCCTGTCGAACTCTATGCCGCCGTGGCCGCGATTCTCGCTTATCTCTACCGGCAGCGCGTGGAAGCGGAGATCCGCGATCGCCGCGCGCGCGAAGCCTCGGCACGCACGCAGACGCAGGGCTGGCGTGCTGCAGGTGCTTCAGCCGGCGCCACGGGATCGGCATGGAATGGAGGGCTGCGATGAGGGGCTTTGAGCTTCGAGGTTTCGGAGAGAGAAATCGATGAGTACAGCCGCCCTGCCTGCCGGAACGCTTGCCGCGCCTAACTCCATCTGGTACCGGCTGCGCGACTATCTGTTGCCGCTGGCCGCGATCAGCGTGATCTTCGTGATGCTGGTGCCCGTGCCCGCTGCGGGACTGGATTTTCTGCTGGCGCTTTCGATGGCGGCATCAATCATCGTGTTTCTTTCCGCGGTGCAGATTCGCCGCGCTGTGGAGCTGTCGGTCTTTCCCACGCTGCTGTTGCTGCTCACGCTTTTCCGGCTGTCGCTGAACATTGCTTCCACCCGCCGCATCCTGCTGCACGGGCAGGAGGGAACGGCCGCGGCAGGAAAGGTGATCGAGGCCTTCGGGCAGTTTGTGGTGGGCGGCAACTATGTTGTCGGCTTCGTATTGTTTCTGGCCCTGGTGGCGATTCAGTTCCTCGTGGTCTCGCACGGCGCCGTGCGCACCGCTGAAGTGACGGCGCGCTTTACCCTCGATGCGCTGCCGGGCAAGCAGATGGCCATCGACGCCGACATGAACGCGGGACTTATTGATGAGGCCGAGGCGCGGCGCCGCCGCCAGGCCATCGCCCGCGAGGCCGAGTTTTACGGAGCGATGGATGGAGCGGCGCGCTTCAACCAGCGCGATTCCCTGGCCACCATCCTGATTACTGCGATCAATATTGTGGCCGGCCTGCTGATTGGAACCCTGCAGCAGGGAGTGGACCTGGCCGAGGCGGCGCGCACTTACACGGTGCTGACCGTTGGCGATGGGCTGGTTACCATCATCCCATCCCTGCTGGTATCCGTGGCCGGCGGCATTACGTTGACCCGCGCCAACTCTGCCGGAATGCTGGGCGGTGAGATTCGCCAGCAGCTCCTTGGCAGGCCTGCAACGCTGTATATGGCGAGCGCGGTCTCGGCGTGCATGTGCCTGATTCCCGGATTGCCGAAGCTGGCTTTCCTGGCTGTGGCTGCGGGGCTTTTTGTGGGCGGAAGACGCCTGGCGGCACACCCTTCGCTGCCAGCGCCCGCAGAACAGACGCCGACCGAGAAGAAGAAGGCGGAGAGCGCACAGGGCTCCGACCTGGCCGCGTTGTTGCGCCTGGAAGACCTGACCCTCGAGATCGGCTTCCAGCTGATTCCGCTGGTCGACGAGAAGCAGGGCGGTCAGTTGCTGCAACGCGTGCGCGCGCTGCGCCGGCACCTATCGGGCGAGATGGGGTTCCTGGTACCGCCGGTGCATATCTCGGACAACCTGCGCCTGAGGCCGCGCGAGTATCTCTTCTCCCTGCGCGGGATCGAGATCGGCCGCTGGCAGACCGAAGGGCCGCAATTGCTCGCTGTGTCAGGCGACCCGGCGCGGCGGCCGCTGGCCGGCAAAGAGACGCGCGAGCCCGCATTCGGCGTTCCCGCCATCTGGATTGCGCCCGCGCTCGAAGAGCAGGCGATCGCCGCGGGCTACTCCGTGGTGGATGCGGTCACCGTGATCACCACGCATCTTGGCGAGCTGATCCGGCAGCATGCGGGAGAACTTCTGGGGCGGGCGGAGATCAAGCGCCTGCTCGACGCCATGAACGAGAGCCATCCCAAGCTGCTGGAAGAGCTGGTGCCCAAACTGCTGACGCTCGGCGAGGTGGCGCGGGTGCTGGAGCAGTTGCTGCGCGAGCGCGTCTCGATCCGCGACATGGGTGGAATACTGGAGGCGCTGCTCGAAACCGCACCAGTGAACAAGAGCGTGGTGGCGCTGGTGGAGGCGTCGCGCCAGGCGCTGGGCCGGCGGCTGGTGCAGCCGCTGCTCGACGGCGAGGGGCAGCTTCCGGTGCTGCTGCTCGATCCCGCGCTCGAAGAAGAGATTCTCGGAACGCTGGCGCCGGAAAGCGGTCAGGGCGGAGGCCAGCGACTCCTTGCCTCCGCCGCAGTGCCCGCAACGCCGGTGGTGCGCCGTCTCACCGATTCTGTGAGATCCCTTATCGGTTTCGCCTCCTCCTCGGCACCGCCCGTGCTCTTGTGTCCTAGTCCGGCCCGCTACTTCGTCAAGCGCTGGCTCGAACCATTGTTCCCGCGGCTGGCGGTGGTGGCGGCAGGAGAGATTCCGCCGGAGATTCGTCTCCGGCCGCTGGGCACGGTGCGCTGAGGTGGGCAGATTCGTCCGGGGCCGACCGCATTGAATGAAGGCGCTGAAGCGCGACAGGTTGGGAGGGATGCGATGGGATTGGACATGGCGACTGCAGTACGGCAACCGAAACCCGTGCGTCGATCGGCGGCGGCGAGCGGCTATCCGCCGGCGCCCGCGGCGGACGGGTCGTTGACCAGCGAGCAGGAGCGAGTGCTGCTCGAGCATCTTCCCATCGTGCGCTATCTGGCCCGCCGCATCCACGAGCGCCTGCCCCAGCACGTGGACATTGAAGACCTGGTATCGGCGGGCGTGGTCGGGCTGATGGACGCCTTCGCCAAGTTCGATCCCGACAAGCAGGTGCAGTTTCGCAGCTACGCGCAGTTCCGCATTCGCGGCGCGATTCTCGACAGCCTGCGCACGCTCGACTGGAGCCCTCGCGAGCTGAGGCGCAAGGGCCGCGCGGTGGAGGAGGCGATTCGCATCCTGACAGCGCGGCTGGGCCGTGCCCCGGGCGAGGCCGAGATCGCCGCCGAAATGGATCTTGGGCTCGATGACTATCAGCAGTTGCTTGGCGACCTGAAGGGTCTCGAGATCGGCACGCTGCATGTGGAGCGCAACGAGAACTCCGGCGAGGAAGAACTGGCCTACGTTCCCGGACGGCCGGACGAGGATCCGCTCTTTCGTTGTCTTCGCGGCGAGCTCGAGGAGCGTTTGACCGACGCCATCCAGAATCTGCCTGACCGCGAGCGGCTGGTGATGACGCTCTACTACTACGAAGAGATGACCATGCGCGAGATCGGGCTGGCGCTGGGCGTGGTGGAATCGCGAATCTCGCAGGTGCACGCCTCGGCGGTGGTGCATCTGCGCGCCGCGCTGCGCGACCTGGCGACGAGAAACCATGCCAGGCCGGCACGTCGGGCATAGGCTAGGCGGTTGAGGCACAGGGCGTCGGTTGGGTGGAGATATGCTGACTGCCGGGTTACACGCGAAGTTTGCAGGGAAACGATCAGGGAGGCGGGAACGTTGACAGAAAAGACTCTCAAGCAGGATGAGATTGACGCTCTCTTTGAGGCAGCGCGCAGCCAGGCGCCGGACGCCGCCCCGGCCGAAGTGCGAACCAAGGTGGTTCCATACAACTTTTCCTCCGCCGGGCAGATTTCGACAGAACAGCTGCGCGCCATCAGCATGCTCAACGACCTATTTGCGCGCAATCTCACGCACAACCTGGCCGCCTGGCTGCGTACGCGCTTTCAGGTCAACCTAGTCTCCGCCGAACAGATCCAGTTCAATGAGTTTCTTCTCAGAATTCCCGAGATCTCTTATGTGGCCTCGATCCGGCTGGAGCCGCTCGGAGCTCTCTCCGTGCTGCAGCTCGACCTGGGCCTGGCGCCGCCGATCATCGATCTTCTGCTGGGCGGCGAAGGCAAAGACGGCCCGCTGCGCGAGTTGACCGACATTGAGGAATCGATTCTCGGCAGCGTGATCGAGATCGTTTGCCGCGAGCTCACCGTGGCCTGGCAGGGAGTCGGGCTGACCTTTGTCTTCGAGCGCCGCCAGATGCAGACACAGGTGGCGCGCATTATCTCTGTGGCTGAAAAGACGTTGTGTCTCAGTTTTGAGATTCGCATGCCGCACAACTCGGGACTCCTGAACCTGGCATTTCCCGCGGTGGTGGCCAACACCATCCTGCGCCGGCTGACCACGGACTGGGGCCGGCGGCGGCGCCACGCGGGGGAAACGCGGGCGCAGATGGCGGCCGCGGCCGAGCGTATCCGTTTCGGCTGCTCGCTGCAGCTGCCCCCGGTGCGCCTGGCGGCCGGCGCTCTCGAGCAGCTGGAGCCGGGCGACGTGCTGCGTCTCGATGTGGGAGCGAGCGCGCTCTCGGAGTTGCGTGTGGGCGGCAGGCCCCTAACCGTGGCGCGGGCCATGCGGTACGGCGCACATCGTGCCGCGCGCATTGAGCGAGCCCTGAGCGGAGGTGAACCGTGAAAACGTATTTCGACTGTTGGGCCGGTGTGGCTGCGGCGCTGTTTTCGCAGGCGCTGGTGGGCGAGCCGGCGCTGGTCGAGTCGCTGCCCAAGCCTCTGGGCGCGGGCGCGTTTGCATGGGCTGCCACAGTCAGCGGCGAGGCCGAAGGCCGTTTCACCGTCATGCTGGACGGGGCGCTTCTGGAGGCTTCGCTGCTCGGCGAAGGAAGCGATCAGAAAGCAGGGTGGAGCGAGCTGGTGCGTGAGGCGGCCAGCGCCGCCGCCGGCGATCTGCTGGCAAGCGCGGACAAAAAGTGCCAGGTGGTCAAGTTCGAAGAGACGGCTGCCGAAGGCCAGGTCACGCACGCGTTTCAAATGCGCAGCGGCGACCGGGCCTGGAGCATCCTGGTGCGGGACGAGGTGCGCATGGCGGAGGCAGAGGCGGCCCGGGCTGGCGCGGCGCCTGATTTCGCTGCCAGCGCGAACCGTGCGGCGCAGGCGGAGTCTCGCGAACCGGCAAATGCTCCCGCGCTGAGCCCGGGACTTGAGTTGCTGCTCGACGTCGAGCTGGAAGCTTCGCTGCGTTTTGGTTCGCGCGAGATGCCGCTGGGCGAAATTCTCGACCTGGGTCCCGGCGATGTGGTCGAGCTGGACCGCCACGTGGCCGATCCCGTCGACCTGATTGTCGGCGACAAGATCGTTGCGCGCGGGGAAGTGGTGCTGGTGAACGGCAACTTCGGTCTGCGTGTGACCGAGGTGGCCGCGCCCAGAAAACGGCTGGAGACGATTCGATGTCTCTTCTAAGCAGGCGCGTTGCGCGCTCTGAGCGCGGAACCGAAAACACGCGAGCTGCGCGCGAGGCGCAGGTTTCGGATCGACCGCCTGGCGTCAGGCCGGGAGGCACTGCGGGTGGCCGCGCAGGAATCTTCGCGACCTGCGCCAACCCGCACTGCCGTTCCGGCTGGCTGCAGCTATGGCGCAGCCAGACGCCGGTCTTCGAAGGGGGATGGTGTTGCTCGGAGGAATGCGCCCTGGCGCGAGTGGAAGCTGCGCTGGCGCGCGAGATGGACGGCCGTGGCAGCGCGATGGAGGGTCACAGACACCGCATTCCGCTGGGCCTCGCCATGCTGGAGCAGGGCTGGATCACGCCGGAGGACCTGCGCACGGCGCTGGCGGCGCCGAGGTCTGCGGGAACGGGCAAGCTGGGCTGGTGGCTGGTGCGCCAGCAAAGCGCGAGCGAAGAACTGGTGACGCGCGCGCTGGGACTGCAATGGGGCTGCCCGGTGCTTGGAATGGATGCTCACAAACCCGATGGGCTGACCGCGCTCGTGCCCCGGCTCTTCGTCGACGCTTTTGGCGCGCTGCCGTTGCGCGTGGCCGCCGGAAAGATTCTTTACCTGGGCTTTGCGGATCGTCTTGATCCAGCGCTGGCGCTGGCTGTCGAGCGCATCACCGGATTGCGTGTCGAGAGCGGGCTGGTAGAAGAGTCCGCGTTTCGTCCGGCGCACAGCCGCATGCTCGCGGCCGAATTTCCGCCGGCCGAGCTGATGGAGGCGGCGACGGAGCCGGCGCTGGCCGCCGCGCTGGCTGCGGCTCTGGAGCGCGTGGGCGCGGTGGAAGCGCGTCTTGCCCGGGTGCATGACTGTCTCTGGCTGAGGATGTGGTTGCGCTCTCAGACCGGCCCTTTGCCGCAACTAGGCACAGTTCTTGACCTGATCGGTTCCACGACCGCGCATTGAAACCGGCATGCTCCAGGGGCGAGGCCAATGGAGCGGCGGAGCGGCGATCGGCAGATCGAGACAAAAGTCGGCAGATCGAAACACGTTCAGTGGAAAAGCGGGACTCACGGACCGGGCGAATCCGCCGATAAGGGAGACAGGGAAGGGGCTTGGACATGAGCGAGATTCGAACCCTGATCGTCGACGACTCCTCGGTGATGCGGAAGATCGTGGAGCGGGCGCTGCGACAGGCCGGGCTGGAGTTGACGGTGGTGCATGAGGCGGGAACCGGTATCGAGGGGCTGGATGTGCTGCGCTCCAAACCGGTGGATCTGATCCTCTCCGACATCAACATGCCGACCATGGACGGGCTGGAGTTTCTGCGCCAGATTCGCGCGCAGAATCTGGCGCCCGGCGTTCCGGTGGTAATGATCACCACCGAATCGAGCGAAGAGCATGTCAAGCAGGCGATCCTGGCAGGGGCGCGAGGATACATTCGCAAGCCATTTACAGCGGAACAGGTGAAGGAACGCGTGTTGCCGCTGGTCCGCGCGGCATGAGGTCTGGCCGACGCGAAAAGAGCAGAAAATGCCGAGCGTGCGGCGGGTGACATAAGGCGGGAGAGTGCAGCGGCGAGGAGGTTCGAGTGCTGTTAAACGGAGTACGCGCCGCAGCTATCGCGGGACAAAGCGACGGAAGAGCCCGCGCAGGAAGCACAAACATTGAAGACGTCGCCCCAGGCGGAGCAAGCGGAGGGAAGAGCGGGATGGCCGTATCGTTGCGTGAATCTGTGGAGAAGGTCTCGGATCCGCAAAATCTGGATACCAGTGTCGAAGAAGTCTTCCAGCTGATGCTGGGCATCGAGTGCCAGCGGCATCCGGAATCGCCTGCTGTAGGCAATGAGTCGGTGACCGCAGTAGTTGGATTTGGCGGCCTGCTCAGCGGCGCATGCGTGTTTCGCGCGAGCGCCCGCACGGCCATGAGAATTGCGGCATTGATGACGGGCATGGAGTTCGTCGAGGTCGACGACACCGTGAAGGATGGAATGGGGGAGATTTGCAATATGTTGGCCGGCTCGTGGAAGGGGAAGGTCCCCGAGCTCGCCGCTCATTGCGGCCTCTCGATTCCGGCAGTGATTACAGGCCGGGATTACAGCCTGCACGTGCAGGCGCCCGAATTTCAGGTGCACCACGTCTACCGATTCGGCGATGACGTCTTCGAAGTGACCATTGTCTGCGATGGCATCCAGTAGTGCCAGGGTTCAGGGATCAGGGAGCGAGAGAGCAAAGGGGCGAGGGTGCAAGATAGCCCGCCACCGAGGGCGTTCCGGGCTTCTGATCTCTGTTCTCAGCTTCTTCTAATCTCTCTCCATCATCTTTTGGCTCACCGTCTGCTCTTCCTCCTCCTCAGAGGAGCCCTCCAGATGGACAGTGGCTACTACGCGGCGATGACGGGGTTAGTGGCGCGCACCCAAGCCCTGGACACGGCCGCGGCGAATCTTGCCAATGCGCAGACGCCGGGTTACCGTGCGGAGCGCGAGTTCTTCCGGTCGGCCCTGCTGGGGCCGGATGCGTTCGATTCACAACTCGGCCGGACAGTAAACAACTACGGATTGCTTGGCGGCGACCAGTTGAGTATGGCGCAGGGCGCGCTTGAGCCGACGGGCAATCCGCTGGATCTGGCCATCGAAGGCCAGGGATTCTTCCTGGTGCAGACCGCCAGTGGCCCGCGCTACACGCGCGACGGCAGCTTTCATCGCGCGCAGAGTGGGCAGCTGGTGACAGAGGCCGATGAGCCGGTTCTCGCCGCGGCGGGAAAACCAATTCTGATTCCGCCAGGCGAAGTGTCTGTGGGAGCGGACGGCGCAATTTCGGTTGCAGGCGGAGTGGTCGCCCAGCTGGGTGTCTTCGCGTTTCCCGCAGGGACCCAACTCAGCGCCGAAGGCGCCAACCGTTACGTGGCGCCGACGGGGATCACGCCATCAGCGGCCAAGGATGCCGCAATTCACCAGGGCGCATTGGAAGCCGCAAATCAGGATGTGGTCCAGGGATCGCTGAATCTGATCATGATGCAGCGCCAGGCCGAGATGATGCAGCGCGCGCTGACCGTCTTCCATACCGAGTTCAACAAGTTTGCAACAGAAGATCTCCCACGGATCTGATCCGAGACGAGGAAGAAAATGATTCGAGCTTTGTATACAGCCGCCAGCGGCATGAGCGCGCAGCAGATGAATCTGGACACCATTGCCAACAATCTTGCCAACTCTTCAACTACAGGGTTTCGCCAGTTGCGCCTGCAGTTTCAGGACATGGTGTATCAGAACATGGTGACGCCCGGCGCGGCGCAGAGCCAGAACACCGTGTCGGCAGGGCTGCAGATCGGCCTCGGCACCAGGCCGGCGGCCACCGAGGTGATCAACACGCAAGGCGAGTTGAACGAGACCGACAATCCGCTGGATGTGGCGATCCAGGGCGCGGGGTTTTTCCAGGTGCAGCGGCCCGACGGAACGATTGCCTACACGCGCGCCGGCCAGTTCCACTTGAACAACCAGGGCACCGTGGTCACCACAGATGGCGATCCGCTGATTCCGACGATCACCATTCCTTCGAACGCCACGGCGGTCACCATCACGCAGTACGGCGTGGTCAATGCGACGCTGGCGGGGCAGCAGAATCCCTCGCAGCTCGGCCAGATCCAGCTGGCCACCTTTCCCAACCCCGGGGGCCTGGAGAGCATGGGATCGAATCTTTTGCAGGCGACGCTGAGCTCCGGCGACCCGGTGTTGGGGAATCCCGGTGGAACCGAAGGCCTGGGCACGCTGCAGCAGGGCTATCTCGAAAATTCAAATGTCGACGTGGTGACTGAGTTTGTGCAGATGGTGCTGGCCCAGCGCGCCTACGAATCGAACTCGAAAGTGATCAAGGCTGCGGATGATATGTACTCGCAGGTCAATAACATGACGCACTGAAGTTCGGATGTTGCATGAAGAACGGGGTGCGGTTGGCGGAATGTTGGGGAGGGAGGCTGAGATGACGAAATGGACGGCGCCCTGGTTAGTGGTAACGGCACTTGCGCTGCCCGCAGTCAGTCAGGCACCCATCAGCCGCGTGTCTGGTGGCTCCGCACCATCCGGAACGAACGCGGCTGCAGCCACACCGCACGTTCAGGGAATTCGCGAGCAGAATCTCTATCGCGAGATCGACGACCCGCATTCGGGAGCGGTCTGGTTGTTATTTCGTGATTCGGACCACCCCGGCGGACCTGGGCGGCTGGTGCTCGCGGCACAGCAGTCTCATACACGAACTGGCGCTGCGAAAGATCGCGCGCCAATCGCTGAAAGCCAACCGGTGATCCGCGCCGGCGATGCGTTGATCGTTGAGGAGCATACAGCCGTGGTGGATGCGCGCCTTGAAGCGATCGCGCTCAGATCGGCGTCGAAGGACGCTCAGTTCAAGGCACGGCTCAGGATCGGCGGCAGAGTGGTGCGCGTGATGGCGCTCGGGCCCGGCCGCGCCATGCTTGAGCCGGAGGACAAGGGTTCCCAATGAGAATGCCCTTCTATCCCGCTATATCGATGGCGCTGCTCCTGTTCTGCGCGTCGCTGATGCCGTCTGCGCAGGCCTCGAGCAAAAAGCACGCGGCAGACGCGGCGCAAGCCAAAGCGACTCCGCCGGAAGAAGCACTGCGCGCCTACATTGCGCGGGTACGCGCCAAGCAGGCGGAAGAGGTGCGCACGCCGGGATCGATCTGGAGCTCGGACGGCCAGCTGGTGCGGCTCTGCACGGATGTGAAGGCATTTCGCGTTCACGATGTGGTGATGATCGTGGTGAGTGAGAGTTTGTCGGCATCCACCGGCGGACAGGTGAAGAACACGCGGGCATCGAACGCCAATTCCAACGTCACGTCGCTCTTTGGCGCGCTCAAAGCTTCGAATGCTTTGCAGAACCTCGTCGGCGCGAACGCTGCATCGGGTCTGACGGCGCAGGGCCAGAGCACCACGGATTCCAGCCTGGCCACGACGTTTGGGGCCGAGGTGGTGGACGTGCTGCCCAACGGAATGCTGGTGGTGCAGGCGACGCGGCAGTTGACCTTCTCACAGCAAACGCAACTGATCAGCTTGCGCGGCCTGGTGCGGCCTGAGGACGTGAGCAGCCAGAACCAGGTGCAGTCGACGGCCATGACCGATCTTGAACTGGAAGTGACCGGTAAGGGCATCGTCAACGACTCCACTTATCGGCAGAACCCGTTGGTGCGACTGCTCGAGAAGTTGGTGGTGTTTTAGTAACAGGGAGCAAGGGAGTGAGGGAGCAAGGAATCGGGCATGACGGTGCGGACAGCGAATACGAGGAAAGAATGCCGGTACGGCGGACGGGTGGTACGGCCCTGGGTGGTGCTGGCAGCCGCATCCGCATACATCGGGCTACAAGTGTGGGGTCTTGCACAGGAGCCGGGACAGATGGCGCGCGTGAAGGATGTGGCCGCCATCGAAGGCATTCGCGACAATCAGCTGGTCGGCTACGGGCTGGTGGTGGGACTCAAGGGCACTGGTGACAGCTCGCAGACTGTCTTTCCTGCGCAAACTCTCGTATCCGCACTGCAGCGGATGGGCGTGACCGTGCCGCAGACGGGATCGAACAGCGCCAGCAACATGCAGGTGAAGAACACGGCCGCGGTATTCGTGGTGGCGACGCTGCCGCCCTTCAGCAGACCGGGCTACAAGGTCGATGTGACGGTTTCGTCGGCCGGGGACGCGCGCTCGCTTGAAGGCGGCATTTTGCTGATGACGCCGCTGGATGGCCCGGATGGCCAGATTTACGCACAGGCCCAGGGCGCACTGGTGCTGGGCGGATACATGGCTGCAGGGGGCGGCAACACCAAGCAGATGAATCATCCCACCACTGCGAGGATTCCCTCAGGAGCCCTGGTCGAACGCGGGGTGCCCTTCGATCTGAGCCAGATGCACACCGTGAACGTGGTGCTGAATGATGCTGATTTCCATACTGCCGAGCAAATGGCGGGCGCGATCAACAAGGCGCTGGGTGGGCCAAGGGCGCACGCCGGCGATAGCCGCCGGGTTGAGATCGCGCTGCTGGCGAATGAAGACCCCGCGGCTCTGCTCGACAAAGTGGAGCAGGTGGAGATCGAGGTTTATCCGCGAGCCAAGGTAGTGGTGAACGAGCGCACTGGGACAGTGGTGATCGGCGGCACGGTGCGGCTGCAGCCGGTCTCGATCCTCCATGGCGGATTGAGTGTGAACGTGATCACCCAGACCGAGGTTTCGCAGCCCAATGCGCTGTCCGCGGGCACGACACAAGTGGTGCAGCAAACGACAGTCCAGGCGCAGGACAAGCCGGTCAACGAGATCAACCTGAAAGAAGGCGCAACCGTCGAGGATTTGGTGAAGGAATTGCAACGAACCGGGGCAGGCGCGCGCGACGTGATCTCGATTCTGCAGGCGATGAAGGAAGCCGGCGCACTGGAAGCCGACCTGGAAGTGCTGTAGAGAGATTGAATAAGGGAGCAAGGGCGCGAGGGAGCTACGGAACGAGGGAGTGGCGGATGCAGGCAGCGCTGAGCGGGAGTTATGCAGTGACGGCGCACGACAAGATGGGCCAAGTCGCGCCATCGCCACGGCTGGTGCGGGCGGCGCACGAGTTTGAAGGGCAAATGATGAAGGAGTTACTGAAGCCGCTGACCTCGAATGGTCTGCTGACTGGCGCCAGTGATGACCCGGATGCAGGCATGGGTGCGGGAGGCGCGCTCGGCGAGTTTGCATCGGAGGCGTTGGGCCAGGCGCTGAGCTTGCGCGGAGGATTCGGGGTTGCCGACCGGATCATTCACACTCTCTCAGCTTCCGGTAACCAACATCGAGCCACGGCGGTAACCCAAAACCCGCACGGTAATACCGTGATGAAAACTCACAAATCACTAACGTCATAAGAGATGCGGCCGATACATCCAGCAAGGAGAGATGCGTATGGATATTCGAAACAGCCTGGAAGGATTGAGATCCCTGTTCGGAGTGAATCAGACGGCTCCTTCTGCGCCGCAAGCCAGGAGCAATGCGGGCGCAGCGCAGGCAAGCGCTTTTGGAAGTGACCGTGCCACGCTCAGCAGTGCAGCGAGCGAGATGGCGCAGACGGTTTCCGATGAGGGAGTGCGTGCGGATAAGGTTGCGGCGGTGCAGTCGGCGCTTGCTGCCGGAACCTACAACGTGCCCGCATCGGCCGTGGCCTCGAAACTTGTCGTCGCAATGATGGCGGGCGCCCAGTAACGCCGTAAGAGAAAGACCGACGTGATGCGACATCCCGGTGCGGGCCAGATTAATCCGAAGCTGAGGGAACTTGTGGCAGAGGCGTCGTGTGCGCTGGCGCGCCTGGATTCGGCGCGTCTTGAAGAACTCGCTCTGAGTTGCGAAGCACTGAATCGCGGCCTGGATAAGATGAGCGCTGAGGAGAAAGCAGACCTGGCACATCAGGCGCGCGAGGCTGCGGCCGGCATGGCCGTGTTTGCGCGTGTACTCGAAGCCACACGCTCCAATCTGCGGGTAATGGGCCGGCTTCGAGAATTACGAACGGCAAAGCTGGAATATAGCGAGCACCAGGTGCGCGCCAGTCAGAGCCAGGTTCGCGGCGGCCGGGGTGCGGAGGACGGACATGGGATCGATTAACTCCGCACTCAGCGTGATGACGGGCGCGCTCAATGCCGATCAGGCTGCGCTGAGTATCGTAGCCAACAATGTGGCCAACGCCAACACGGCCGGCTACGCCGAAGAAAAGCCAAACTGGCAGGAGAACGCCCCAATCTCGATCGGATCGCTTTCATTCGGCGACGGCGTGACGGAAACGGGTGCGACGTCACAGCGCGATCGCGTACTGGAGGCTCGGCTCGATCAGCAGCAGCAGCTGGCGTCGGCATCGGGCGCGCGGCTGACGGCACTGAACAATATGCAGGCTGTGTTCACGCCCGATTCCGGGGCATCTTCAGCGACGGCAGGCGACATTGGCAGCGACATCGCGAGCTTCTTCGATTCGTTTGCGTCTCTTGAAAGCGATCCCACGAACAACGCCATGCGGGAGCAGGTGCTCTCGTCGGCATCGACGCTGGCAGGCGACATTTCGAACGCCGCGAGCAGCCTGAACCAGCAGAATGCGGCGCTGGACCAGGAGGCGTCGGGCGTGGTGGGCCAGGTGAATTCTCTCACCCAGACGATCTCTCAACTGAATCTCCAGATCCAATCGACTTCGCCAGGCGCCGATGCGGGAACGCTCGAGGACCAGCGCCAGCAGGACCTAAGTCAACTCTCGCAACTCATCGGTATCAACCAGGTGACAACCGAGAACAATGGCCTTTCGATTACGACGACTTCAGGGCAGTTGCTGGTTTCGGAGGGACAGAACTTTCAGTTGACCACGGGCACGGTCAATGGCGTGACGCACTTCTCTCTCGGCGGTTCGGATATTACAGAGCAGCTCGAAACAGGCGGCGGGCAATTGGGCGGCTACCTCACGGCGCGGGACGTGGACATTCCCGGCGCACTCGGTTCACTTGATCAATTGGCTTACGGCATCTCGACGGCGGTAAATGCGCAGAACAATGCGGGCATCGATGGCAGCGGCAACACAGGCGCAGGGGTCGTGGGCTCGACAACGGGAGCGATGACGCTGGATATCTTCGCGCCGCCCCCGACGTATGCTGCGAACGAGGTCACCAACGGAACAGATGTTTCAGGTGCTGCGGCGGCGATGCGCGTGGTGATGACCGATCCAGGCCTGATTGCCGGCGCGGGCGCGGGAAAAGGGACAGGTGACAATTCGAATGCCGTGGCCATGGCCAACCTGGCCGGCGGTGCCATCGTGAATGGGCAAACGCCGATCAATTCTTATTCGAACTTCGTTTCCACGCTGGGGTCAACCGTGGAGGAAGTGCAGTCAGAAAACGCGGCGCAGAACGCTTCGGTAACGCAGCTGCAAACTCAGAACAACGCTCTTTCGAGCGTGAATCTCAATGATGAAGCAGCGGCGATGTCGACGCTTGAGAACAGCTATCAGGCAGCTTCGCAGGTCTTCACGCTGCTGAACACCGTGATGTCGTCGGCGCTGAATCTTGGTGTGGAGACGGCAGTGGCGTAAAGGCAGCCTCTAGTTGTTAGCTTCTAGCTCCTAGCTAGGGTGTGATGGTGCAAAGTTTGGTTGTTAAGGGAACTGCTGAGGAGACTGAGGCAGAATACAGGGAACCGACGGAAGGTAAAGCCAAAAGCTAAGAGCTGAATGCTGGATGCCAGGAGCTTGTGAAATGCGGGTCGATCCAACTTACATTTCGAATCTCGTCAGCTCGCTCGATCAGACGCAAGCCAACGAGCAGCAGATGAGCGCGGAGTTGTCGAGCGGAGCGAGCATTACGTCGCTCAGCCAGAATCCGCTGGGTGCCGGCGAGAATGTGTTACTTCTCAATCAGATTCAGCAGGACGATTCGTTTACACAAAGCTCTGACCTGGTGACCGGGCAGTTGCAGGTAGCAGATTCGGCGCTGGGCAGCGTAGTGAGCGAGCTGACACAAGCAGTTTCGCTGGCAACCAGCGCAAGCAACGGCACGATGAACACGAGTGATGTGAAATCCATCGCCAACCAGATCTCGGGCATTTTGGATGAAGTGCAATCGCTGGCCAACACGAGCTACCAGGGGCAATACATTTTTGCCGGCGGGCAAACGACTAGCGCCCCGTTTTCGACCGTGACAACCAGTTCACCTGCGTTGACCAGCTACAACGGCGACGAGGATGTGAATTACCTGGTCATGCCCAACGGCCAGAAGATTCAGCTCAACGTTCCGGGTGACCAGGTCTTTCTTGGCGCCGGCACGAACAGTGTATTCGGCGCGCTGAACGCTCTGGTGGCCGACTTCTCGAGCGGCGCCGTTAACTCCTCACAGGCAGCCAGCGACACTGCGGCATTGAGCACGGCGCTGAACTACGTTTCGCAGCAGCGCGTGACCATTGACAATTCAATGACCCAGCTCGGCGCGGCGTCGGGGGCCGTGACCAACGAGCAAACGCAGTTGACCACAGCGCAAACCAACTTGATGCAGGCGGACATTCCCTCCATCGCCACACAGCTTTCTTCCGCTGAGACCCAGCAAACCGCGCTCGAAGATGTGATTGCGCAGCTTGAATCGCCGGCAAACAGTCTCTTCAGCAAGCTGCAGGGGTAGGATCAGCGCGGGCGCCCCGGCGCATTGCCATTTCTGGCGTGACCTCTTCTATACTCAGGGCGAGAGAGTATTCCTTGTTCGCCGCCCTTCGTTTCATCTGGAATGCCACACGCGGCCATCGCCTTGCGCCCTGGCGGAGCGAGTACCTGCGCTGGCGCGTGGAGACTTTTTCAGGACAATGGGCCGAGAAACAGTCAGCGAAGAGTGTGCTCGGTTTTTTGTGGGCCACACGCTGGGAGCTTTTGCACTTCCTCGCCTGGACGGGACGACTGGAACGCGAAGCGCGCAAGCGCGTGTGAAAGGGCAGGGAATAGCAAGTAGGGAGTAGGAAGCAGGAAAGCAAAGGCGTGGAGGCGGCGGGTTGACGAGCGAGGCAGTTCGCAAAGCGAGGACTTGATCGGTTTGGAGTGCTGCCGCGTCCAATCCGGCAGGGAAGATTGTTCTGAAGTTTGATTCAGCATGAGAATGCGCATTTCCCTTTACTTTGCACTTATCTATGCATGTTTGCTCGGATCGGCGGCACATGCGCAGAAGCTTCCGCCCATCGAGCCGCCCAAGCCGATGCCGACGAAACCCGCCAACGCCAACCTGCGCGTCACCACCACCGAAGTGCTGGTGCCGACGCTCGTCGAGAAGAAAGGCGGCGGCATCATTTACGGTCTCAAGGCCGGCGACTTCGTACTCGAAGACGATGGAGTTCCGCAGAAAATTCGCGTGCAAGAGGAAATGGACACCGCACCGGTGGCGCTGGTGGTCGCGGTGGAACTGGGCGGCGCAAGCGTGCTGGAGTTCAACAAGCTCGCCAAAATGGGGCCGCTGCTCGATGTCTTCCTTGCAGATCCGCGCAGCCGAGTGGCGCTGGTCGGTTTCGACTCCGTTCCGCACCTGATCCAGGACTACACGCACAACGAGTATGAAGTAGATGCCGAGTTGCAGCAGTTGCAGCCCGGTAACGGCGGCGCTGCGATTCTGGATACGGTGAACTATGGCGTGACCTTGCTGGAAACGCAGCCCAAGGAATTTCGCCGCATTCTTCTCCTGATCAGCGAGGAGCACGACCACGGCAGCAAGCACACCAGGCCCGCGCAGCTGGTGGAGAAAATCGGCGGGTCGGATGTGCTGGTGCTGAGCGTGTCGTTTTCGCCGGCGCTCGCGGAGCTCGGGCACGACGTAAAAGATAACGGCGATGACCGAACCTTGAATATGGTGTCGGCGCTGGCGATGATCCTTGAGGCCTTCAAGAAGAACGTGACGAAAGAGGTTGCCCAGATGAGCGGGGGCGAGTACACGTCATTTGTCGGCGACAAGCGGTTTGAAGCACGGGTTCTGTCCGCGGCGCGGGATGCGCGCAACCGCTACCTGATCACGTTCAGCCCCTCCGACCCGACGCCCGGGTTGCACACCATCAAGGTGCGAACCGCCGAGGATTATGGAGCGCGGATTGTGGCTCGCGCCAACTACTGGATGGAATCGCAGCCGGGAAGCCAGTAGCAGGGCAGGGAACCGGAGCGATCGTGCGGCCAAACACCGCGTATCCTTCAGGCCAGGACCGGTTGAACCGATGCCGATGAATCATAGCGATTGCTTCTCGCTGATCGCTCGGCTATAATTGCGCAAATTTTCTCCCCTGTTGAAACGCAACCGGGCCACGCAATTTGTTAGGTGCGCACTCGCCATTCCGGCCGCGATTTTTGAACCGCGCCGAAGCGCCGGGTGCATTTCTAGAGCGGTTCTGAATTTCATCAGGCAATTCTAAGGTGACGTGCAATGGATACAGTCATTTGCCCACGTTGTGGCGTGAGCAGTCCGCCAAATACAGCGTTCTGCGGAAACTGCGGAACGCCGCTTTCCGCTCAACAGCCCGGAGTTCCTGTTGGCGGTACTCCGCCCGCGGGATGGCAACCGCCAGCCAGCAATCAACCTCCGCCCCCACCCTCGAACACATTTTCACCACCGCCTCCGCCTCCGGGCGGATTTGCTCCACCTCCGGCGGGTTATCCTCCGCCTCCACCCGGCGCATATCCTCCGATGGCGCCCGTCGCGCCGGCTGGAAACAACACCAAGTGGGCCGTCGGTCTGGGTATTGCAGGCATTTTCTGCTGCGGACCCTTTACGGCGATACCGGGGATCTTTCTTGCCAAGAAAGATATGGATGATATTGCCGCGGGCCGCGCGCAATGGAATGAAGGCTGGGCCAAGGGCGCCTTTTACCTGAACATCATTGCCCTGGGCCTGTTTATTCTCGGCATCTGCCTGTTCTGGGGAAGGCTGGGAATGCTGCGCCACTTCTGAGAGCGCTGCGCGAAATCTGAGATCGATTGGAGCTTCACCGTGTACAGCCGCGCCGACAAGTCGGTTGCTGTGGGCCTGCTGGTGTCAGCCTGCGCTGTGCTCAGTGTGGCTCGCTGGCTCACGCCCGCTGCGCGCGGTTACGGAACGCATACCGAGCTCGGCCTGCCACCCTGCAATTTCCTGCGCCTGACGCATCTGCCATGCCCGAGCTGCGGGCTGACCACCTGCTTCGCGTGGGCGGCCCACTTCCATTTCTGGCGGGCGTTCCTGGTGAATCCGTTCGGCGTACTGGCATTTTTTGTTACTGTGTCCGCTATTCCGACGGCCGTCTTTCTCCTTTGGCGCCGCATTTCGTTTCGACGGATTACCGAGAGCGCAGCTTTTACCAAAGCAATTTATGCCGGGACTGCGCTCTATTTCATCAGCTGGTTCTTCAAGCTGGCGACCTTTCATTACGTGGGCTATTGAACGAAAGGGTGCGCGGGCCGGGCCTCTTGGAAACGTCGAATTGCGAGCGACGAAGGCCCAGTTTTGAAACCCGGAAAATAGCGATCGCTGCCATGTGAATTTGCGTGGCCGAAGATTTGATGAATCTGGAATTCCTTTTGATATGGAGGGTTCCTTGGCGACCACAACTGCTGTATCCACCACCGATCCTCCGCTTCTGTGCCCTCAAGGCCATGGACCTGCTGCGCCCGGCTCGCGATTCTGCACGCTGTGCGGGTCGCCTTTGGTGACTGCGCTCGCTCCCGCGACGCCGCAACTCGAAGCTCCGATGCCGCCCCAGTCGCTTGCGGCAGCGCCGGCGGCGGCAAATTCGCCGGCTCCGCTGCCTCCCGTTGCAACCGCACCGCCGAGCTGCGGTCTTTGTGGCGGCAACGGAAGCCTTCTCACCTCCGCGCAGGAGGTGTGCCCGCGATGCGGATGGCTGCGGCCTTTGCTTCCCGGCTATCAACTCGACCGGTCGGTCTTTTTGTGGGCGCAGGATGGGCAGGCCATGAACCACCTGCAAAAGATCCCAGCGCTCCACACGGTCGTCCGGTCCGTGTCAGATAAGGTTGGCCGCCCCTGGATTGAATCGACGTTCAACGGCATTCGCCTCGGCCCGAACCAGCTCCCCGACGTGTGGAAGCGCGCCGTGCTCGCCGCGCGCATTCTCGGTCTACCGAACATGCCCGATGTCTATGTCTCCGGTGGGCAGATGTGGGAAAACTACACCTTCGGCACGGACACGAGCTCCTTCATTGTCCTCGGCACTGCCGTCGTCACCAACTTCCAGAACGACGAGATGCTCTTTCTCCTGGCGCGGGAGATGGGGCATTGCCGCGCCGGTCACGCTCTTTGGAAGACTGTCACGCGTTTTCTTGCCGGCGACATCAGCATGCACAGTGGCTTGCTCTCCAATGGGCTGTTGAATGTCATTCACCCCACGAAGCTGATTGAAGGAGCTGTGGAGATGCCGCTGATGGCCTGGTCGCGCCAATCGGATATCACCGCCGACCGCGCCGGGTTGCTCGCCGTCGGGGACCATGCCCTGGCGCGCCGTGTGCTGCTCGCCTGGTCCATTCGCTCTGCCCGGCTGCTGAAGCAGGTGAACCTCGAAGAGTGGATGAAGCAGGAAGACGCAAGCGACGACAAGATGACTCGGTTCTCTGAGATGACCACCTCATCTTCGATGTACACCACGCGGCGCCTGCGCTTGCTGGGCGCGGCTGCGCGCGAGCCTGAGCTGATGCGCTGGAGCCAGAGTATCCAGCCGGTTCGGAAAAAGCTGGTCGCAGCCGCTGCGCCGGCGGCGGGTTCGCCCGCTCCAACTGCTGCATCTTCCCCAGCCGCGGCGCCCGCTGATTCCATTCGTGCCCTATGTACCAAGTGCCAGGCCGCAGTGCGCGTTCCGCTCGCGGTTTTGCGCGGCAAGCAGCAGCTCAATGTGCGCTGCCCGCAGTGCCGCAACGTTTTCACGTTGCGCCCCAAGCCGGCTTCTCCTCCTCCGGTCGCTTCCGGCGCAGAAACTAGCCCCGTTGCTTCTCCGGCGGCGCCTGTTGCCGCGAAAAGTTGATCGGGCCAATCAGGAAAGTGAGGATTCGCCATGCCAGACGATAGCCCCAGTGAAGTTGTTGTGATTGTGCCGGAAGATGCCACCGCATCCACAGCCGGCCTGACTGACGCCACCGGTTTGTCTGATTCCGGATCGGAGAGTGATGAGATCATCGATGTCATTCTCGATCCGCTCGACGCGAGCGACAGCGCGGCCGATGCTTCGGTAAACGCGACCGGAGTGGAAGAAGTAATTGTCGTTGAGCCCGGCGATGATTCCTCGGCCACGGCGGGCGAGTGGATCGCGACTGACCCTAACGACTCAACCGGCGCGACCGACCCAGTCGACCCGACCGTAACCTCGGGGATGGATGACCCCGCCGGCGTCGCGGATCCTGCCACGGATTCACCTGGAATCGGAGACGATGGCACCGCGACAGATCCCTATGATGCCAGTGACGGATCCGCGTCCGGCACGGTTGCCGGCGACACCTCTGACAGCGGAGCCGGCGATGCGACGACCGGGATCGCGGACCCCGATACCGACACCACCGCCACAGATCCCACTGCAGCCACCGACCCAGCTACTGACTCGACTGGAGACTCGACCGGCGTTACGACGGACTCGGATACCTCGACCGACAATGATGCCCTGAGCGATGCTCAATATAACGAGCAGCAGGCCGAGCAAGCAGAGGGACAGGCGGCCGCTTCAGGCGACTACTCGACTGCGCAGGACGATGCGCAGCAGGCCTACGAGGCCTCAGAGGACGTGGCCAACGCGGGAGGTCCGGACAACACGGACACAACCTGGCAGGCGTCTCTGGACGAGAGCTGGGCCAACTGGGACCAGGAAACCGCAAACGAGGATGCGCAAAGCGCCGCGAGTTATGCCGACGCAGGAGATGCGCAAGGCGCCGAGGTTTACGGCGACGCCGCGCAGAACGAGCAGGAGAATGCAGACGATTCCGGCGCAGCGGGCGAGTATGGAGGAGAGCTGGGTCCGGCAGAGGACACACCTTCGGCGGACGAATCAGCACCAGCCGATGATTCTGCGGCGGCGGATGACTCTGCCGCGGTCGACGACACCTCATCCTAAGTGGCGGGCTGCGGGATTTTGTACCATGCGCCCTTTCGGCACGACTGAAGCGGCCAGCCCCCTCAATGCTTCACCCAGCCGTGCATTCCGGCCTGAAAGCTGCGGCGATCGAGTCGCGGCAGCTCGCGCGCCACTTTATCAGGAAGCAGAGGGTAGTGTTTCGCGGCGATCAGCAGCTCCGGCACGCACCACACGTCTTCCTCTGATGTCATCCAGTGCTGGCTATCCAAACGGGCGAGATTCACCGGGCGCGAGTAGGCGCGCAGCGTACGCTCGCCGCGCAGATTGTAGTAGTGCTCAAAATAGCTGACCGCCAGTTCGCGCAGCGTGCGATAGATGGGCGCGCGAAAGCGCAGCCCCGCGAAATTTGACTTGGCAATGCCGCCCCAGAAGCCGTGCTCGTGGTAAACGGCCACGACGTGGTCATCGTCGCGCACCGCCTCCAGATCCATCACCAGCGGAGGATAGCCGTTCACGCGCAGCGCGGCAGCAGCCAGCAGCGCGCCTTCAAGGCAATGGCCTTTGCGCTCGCGTAAAACGTGCTCGGGGGACCATGCCGTGTCCGCGTACTGATACCCGAGCGCATCGACAAACTTCTGGATGCGGGCCGGCGTCTTCAGCGCGCGCAGCGTTCGCAGGCTTTGCGGAGACATTCCAAAGGTCTCGTGCCTCGTCGGCCGCGGTCCGTTCTTCGGCAGTACCCCTCTCTTGAATGGCAACGATGCAGCTCCTTTGGCTGATCGCGAGGATTATACGAAAGCGAGTCCCAAGCCTTTATTGCGCCACATACCCGGCGCCGCGCAGCACCTTGCCCGGCAGCGCGCCGGTCATTTTGCCATCGGCGATCACCGGCACTCCATTCACGAGGACATACTGCATTCCCTGCGAAAGCTGGTTCGGATTTTCGAACGTGGCCAGATCGCGGATGGTCGCCGGATCGAATATCACCACGTCGGCCCACATGCCTTTCTTCAGCACGCCCCGGTCTGTCAATCGCATGCGCTGCGCCGGCAGTGCGCTGAATTTGCGGATGGCGTCGGGCAGGGTGAGCAAATGTTCCTCGCGAACAAATTTGCTGAGGATGCGCGGAAAGGTGCCATAAGCTCTCGGGTGCGGATGCTCTTCGCCGAGCAGACCTTCCGGCGAGGTTCCCTGGGAATCGTTGTCGATCGAAACCCAAGGCTGCTTGAGAGCGAGTTCGACGTCCGGCTCGCTCATGCCGAACACAGCCACCTCGGTGAAAGCCTCATCCTTGATGAGTAAATCGCAGAGCGCATCGATAGCGTCTTCATGCCACAAGGTCGCGATCTCTGAAAGCCGCTTGCCTTGGAGTGGCTTGAGCTCCGGATTTTGCACAACGGAAATCTGAACCGCCTCGGGGCCGGGAATCTCCTGCCACTCGTTGTCCCAGGCGCTGCTCGGTGTCAGCATGTCTTGCCGGATGCGGGCGCGAGTGGCCGGATCTTTGAGGCGCTCGATGAGCTTTGCATCGCCGCCGTCATGTGCCCAGGGCGGAATAAAGGCCGAAAGTCCATTGGCCCACGCGGTGTAAGCGTAAGTGTTGGCGCTGACGTCGGCGCCCGCCGCGCGCGCAGCTTCGATCTGCGCCACGATCTGCGGCATCTTGCCCCAGTTCGCCTTGCCAGCTGCCTTCAGGTGCCATATCTCGACCGGGATGTGCGCCTCGCGGCCGATGCGTACCGCCTCATCGATGGCCTGCGGCTCGGCGTCGCCTTCGCTGCGCAAGTGAGTCGCATAGATGCCGCCGTATCTCGACGCCACTTGAGCCAGCGCAATCAGTTCACTGGTCCTGGCGTACGGAGCCGGAGGATACTGCAGCGCCGTCGACAGGCCCACGGCGCCATCCTCCATCCCCTGGCGCACCAGCCCCTGCATGGCGTGGAGTTGCTCAGGAGTTGGCTGCACGTCCGCGTCGCCCAGCACCATGCGCCGCACGCTGGTTGCGCCTACGTAGCTGGCCAGGTTGATGCCCATGCCCTGGCGCTCGAGCCGCGCAAAATACTGGCGCAGCGTTGTCCAGTCGGGCGTAATCTTCAAATGCTCGTATCCCGCGCGATCGGCCGCGATCATCGCCGGATTGAGCGGGGCCACGGAATCGCCCTCACCCGTGATCTCCGTCGTGATCCCCTGGTAGATTTTGGAGGGCAGCCGCGGGTCAACCAGGATGCTGAGCTCGGACTGACCCAGCATGTCAATGAATCCCGGAGCGACCACCATCCCCTTGGCGTCGATCGTCTGCCGCCGCGGCGCATCGTCGAGTCTGCCGATGGCGGCGATGCGGCCGCCGCGAATGCCTACCTGGCCCGAATACCATGGCGACCCCGTGCCATCAATAATGTGCCCATTCACGATGACAATGTCGTAGGGTTCGGTTTTGCCAGCGGAATCCGGGACTGCATTCGCCGGCGCATTCTGGCTCCACGCTGGCCCTGCGCACGCTGCCGTCAGCAGGCAAAGTGTCAGGGCGCGCAGCCATCTCCATTGAGGGGGGCTGATCTTTGCAGAGGGCATAAAAAACTCCAGCCCATCCTATCAGGCGATTTTGGGTCAGGTGATTTTGGGCTCGGGCGTGGGGTTTTCTCGAGCTAACACTGGGAAGGCAGCTTACGGGTGCCAAAAACTCGAGAGATTGTTTGATAAGTGTATTAGTTTCAGATGATTCCATGTTAGAAAATGCGTTCGTTTTGTGTCCATCGCTGACAGAATAACTCTGCAGTCTCGTCGAAAATCAATAAACATTACAAAATATTCTTGACATTATTAATAATATTAATTATTGTCCTACCTGTAATTGAGAACGACGATATAAACCGATGACCACCAACCCCAAAACTGCTTCAGACTGGCAAGACCTGCTCCGCATCGCCCAAGGCTCAACGCTGGTGATAGAACGCGTGCGGATCCCGGAGAAGGAAATTGCCGTCGAAGGCCAATTCACCCTCCCCGAACTCGCCCGGCTCAGCCTGGAAGACCAGGTCTTTGTGACTGCTTTTCTCCGTTCCCACGGCACGATCAAGGAAATGGAGCAGACCTTTGGCGTGAGCTATCCCACGATCAAAGCCAGGCTTACCCGCATCGCAAGCCAACTTGAGTTCATTGACACCAGCCCCACTCCTTCGCGAACGGAGGTGCTGGAGCGCCTCAAGAACGGAGAAATCACCGCCGCCGATGCCATTCGCGAACTGGAGGCTCTGAAGTGACCCCGAATATTGCCGTCGTTCGAATTGAAACTCCGAACTGGCGGAGCATCCCCCTCTGGATTCCGCTGTTCCTTCTGTGGATTCCTGTGATTCTGCTTTCGCCCATTCTTTTGCTGGTGATCGTCGGGCTTTCCATTGCCGGCAGGGTCGATCCATTGCGTGCCCTGTCGGTGATCTGGGGTATCGTTTGCAGCCTGCCGGGAACTCATGTGCGCGTGACCGCGGAAGACACGAAGGTGGTCGTCCGCGTTCTATGACCTCATTTTTCGAGGAGATATTTTATGAACGAGAATCGCCGTCAAATTCTTGAAATGCTTGCCGCGGGCAAGATCACCGCTGACGAAGCCGAGCGCTTGCTGGTTGCACTGGAACTGAGTCCAACGAGGATTCTGCGGTGGCTGCGGCAATTCGCCGAGGCCTCTTCGCCCGCTGTGACCGACGTTTGCCCGCTATGACCGAGGTTTTTCAACCAACGCATTCAATCAACACGCATCCGCAAGGAGCACAAAGATGAACGAGAATCGCCGTCAAATACTTGAAATGCTCGCCGCAGGCAAGATTACCGCGGATGAAGCCGAGCGCCTGCTGTCTGCATTGGAGCCCGGCTCAACCGTGTCCGCGCGCACCTACACACACACCTCCGCCGGATCCAGCGGCAATGGCTCCCAGGATTCGAACGTAAAGGCGCACGCAAAATATCTGCGCGTGCTGGTCGAGGCCGACCCCGCCATGACCGGCATGAAGGGACCCACCACCGTGAATGTGCGGGTTCCGATGAAGTTGTTGCGCGCCGGCGTCAGGCTCGCGAGCCTCATTCCGCCGCAGGCCCACGAGCAACTGGATGAAGCTCTCAGCCGGCACGGTGTTCCTCTTACGCTTTCGCAAATCAAGCCCGAGAACCTTGAGGAACTGATCGACCACCTCGAAGATCTGACTGTCGATGTCGACGGCAAGGACGGGAACAATACCAAAGTTCGCGTCTTCTGCGAATAGGACAGCAAAAGGGAGCGAGAAAACCGGCTCCCTCCTCAAGGTTCACAACGACAACCTGCGTGAAATGGGCGCTTGTGGTTCGCTCGCGCCAGCGCCATCTCACGCCTCAAAATAAGGAGACTTTCATGACAACGATTGCAATGCCCCGCCGCTCGCCGTGACAGCGGAATGGAAGGCATGGTCGCGAAATGGTATGCGGCCAACACCGCTGAGATGATGAATCAATATGTCGAACTTGCCGATCGCATCGCTGCCGAACTGCCGCAGGGAAGCTCCGTGCTGGAAGTCGCGCCCGGCCCCGGCTATTCCTCAATCGAACTGGCGAAGCGCGGAGAGTATTCGATTACCGGGCTCGACCTGAGCCACACGTTCGTCAAGATCGCCGCAAAGAAAGCCGCGGAAGCCAGCGCTAAGGTCGCGTTCAAGCAGGGTTCGGCATCCAACATGCCTTTCCCGGCAAACAGTTTCGACTTTCTGCTGTGCCGCGCCGCTTTCAAGAACTTTGGCCAACCGGTTGCAGCACTTGAGGAGATGTGCCGCGTGCTGAAGCCGGGTAGTGGCGGGCTGATCATCGATCTCAAAGGAAATGCTTCACCCTCCGAGCTGAGCAGGGAAGTGGAACAGATGAAATTGACCTGGTTCAACGGCATCATGACCAAGCTCGCCTTCAGGACGTTTCTGCTGAAGAGGGCTTATACCAGGGAGCATTTTCTCGCGATGCTGGCAAAAACAAAATTCGCTCACAGCGAGATTTCGGAGTCGGATATAGGACTGGAGATCCGCGTAACGAAGTAGCAGGTTAACCCAGGGCGCGGCGCAGGGGCTTTTGCATCGGGACCACCTGCACAGTGACATCGCGGACTTCAGAAAGAAAGCGATTAAGCACTGAGCCGCGCCACAAAATGTCCCAACGCGACCGCGCCGACTGGCCGAAGACGACGTGCGAGATATTCTCCTGCTGGGCAAAGCGGATCAATGCGTCGGAGACGTTGCGGTCAGTGAGCATGACGACTTGCGCGCCCAGGTCGCGGGCCATTCGCTGGTATTCCTCGAGGCGGTGATATGCCTCAGGATCGCCGTGGCCCTTGTCGTCGGGACGATTGACGTAAACGGCGTACCAGTTGCTTGCCAGGCGGCCGGCGATGCGCGCGCCGACTCGCAAGAGCCGCTCGGTGCCGGGCCTTGTGCTCAGGCAAACCATCACCTTCTCTGGAATTGGCGCCTGCTCCAGCCCCTGCGTGCGGCGATACTCGGCAGCGCGGTTGCTCACCTGCTCAGCGGTGGTACGCAGCGAAAGCTCGCGCAGCATGTTCAGATTGCCCTTGCGGAAAAAGTTGGCGAGCGACTGCTCCACTTTCTCCGGCGCGTAGATTTTTCCCTGACGCAGGCGATTGCGCAATTCGTCTACGGTGAGGTCAATATTGACCACCTCGTCGGCGCGCTTGAAAAAGCTGTCGGGAACGGTTTCGCGAATGGTTGTGTTTGCGGAACGGTTAACGGCATCGTTCAGTGTTTCCAGGTGCTGGATGTTGACGGCTGTCCAAACGTTGATGCCCGCATCGAGCAGTTCGAGCACATCTTCATACCGCTTGCGGTTCTTGCTTCCAGGCACGTTGGTGTGGGCCAACTCGTCGACGATCACGGTTTGCGGATGACGCGCCTGAATCGCGTCTATATCCATTTCTTTCAAATTCACGCCGCGATAGGGAATGACTTTCTGTGGCACGATCTCGAGATCGCGAATCTGCGCCTCGGTTTCCTTTCGACCGTGCGACTCAACCAGTCCAATTACGACGTCCACACCCTGCTGCCTCGTCAGGTTGGCGTCGTTGAGCATGATGTAGGTCTTGCCCACACCGGGTGCAGCGCCGATGTAGATGCGAAGCTTTGCGGGTTCCTGGGTCCTCTCGAGTGTGATTTCGGCCATGGCTCAGCCCACCTCGACAGGGTGATGGAGGTGGTCCGCCACCGCTACGGGAATCGTGAATCGAAACGTTGCCCCGTGGCCCAGCCGGCTTTCAACGGCAATCTGGCCGCCAAGCGACTCCACCAATCGTCTGGCCAGCGCGAGGCCAAGCCCGGTGCCCTTGTCAGAGAGTGTGTTGAAGCGGTCGAAGATCGAACCCAGCCTCTCCGCTTCGATTCCGCGGCCGGTGTCACGCACGGTGAACTGCACGAAGTGTTTGATCTCTTCGGCTGCTAGAAGGATTTCGCCTTCCTCGGGTGTGAATCGGAGCGCATTCGACAGCAGGTTGTCGAAGATCGATCGTAGCGCTCGACGATCGGCCATCACAGCAGAGAGATCGGGGTAGGCGCTCACCTCGAGGCGAATGTGTTTCTTCGAGGCCTCATCGCAAAAGCGGTCGCGCGCCTCGTTGAGCACTTGCACCGGGCGCACGCGCTCCAGTTTCAGCTCGCGCCTGCCCGTGTCGAGCTCAGCTACATCGATCAAGTCGCTCATCAGATCGTCGAGCTTTTCAGCTTCCTTGCTTGCTGAGTCTACCAACTCGGTCTGCAACGGAGTCATTTCGCCGCTGAAGCCCTTGGCCAGCGCATAGAGCCCGCGGCGCAACTGCAGAAGCGGGTCGCGCAGCTTACGGCTGGCCACGGCGATGAACTGCGTCTTGAACCGATCGGTGTCCTGCAGAGAGGTTACGTCTTCCAGTGTCGTTACAGCGCCCAGCAATCTGCCCTCGGAGTCGCGCATTGGCGTGGTGCGAAGACGATAGCTGCGCTCCTTCTGGCCGATGCGCAACGGCAGCATGGAGGCCTCGTCTTCCGCCGCCACGGCTTTTTGCATGGAAACCGCATCGCGAATCGCGCTCAGGATTTTGTCTCCGCCGGGTGTAGTGGCCAGCGCCATGCGGTCAGCGGCAGCCTCGCCCAGCAGGTCGGCCGCCGCTTGATTCACCTTCAACACGTGACCCTTGCCGTCGGTGACGATAATGGGTTCGAAGATGGATTGCAGCACCGCGTCGGACAGTTGGAATTCCATTTGCCTGCGGCCTGCCTCGGTATCACGCAGCTCTCGCAACCGGACGGCAATCCGGCTCAACTCGCTGGCAATTACACCAAAACTGTCGCGGCTGCTCCATTCAACACGATGTTCCAGGTTGCCCTGGGCAATGCGATGGGCATCGCTGGCCAACACGCGAATCGGCTTGAGCACAAAGTAAATGGTTCCGGCGGCAACCCCCAGAGAAGCGAGCACGATGACGTAGGCCAGATCAAGATGTCCTGCAGCTGCCAACGCCTTGTGCGCCACGAGCACGAGCCCGACGGTCAGGCAGAAAAGCAGCAAGCAGCCGAGAATGAGACGCTGAACCAGGTTGAGCATGAAAGGTGTCTGTGCCCGAGTATAGGGGACATATCCATTCTCGCGGATGCAGGCGCATCCTGCAAAGCAGACTTTCGATCAGAACGATTCTCAGGCCGATCTCGTCAAGGAATTTGACACGCTGCGAGCAGACGATTGTGCCAGCGGCAGGCAAGGCTTTCCGGTGCTGGATACGAAACCAGTACCCAGTCAACACCAAACTCGGCTTTCAGGCGCTCGAAGTCGGCGAGCGTGAAGCGGTTCCAGCCTTTTTCAGCCTGCACCTGGCGAAGCCATTGAGGTCCGAGCTCAGGAACGATTGTTACCACAACCGCATCTTTCACGGCGTCGGCCAATTCGCTGCGTTCGGCCAGGGCGCGGAATCCGTGGTAGTCCTCGCCGGGCGCCTCGAGGTAATACGGATCCAGCGCAAAGTATGCGTCTGCGGGAGTATTTGTACGGATCCATGCGAATGCCTGCAGCCACGGATTGGCCGGTTGCTGCCATGGCATTTCCAAGTGCTGGCTGCCACTGAACTCCGAGCACTGCCATGCGAACATGGCCCCGTTGACAACGAGCAAAAAAGCCGCCCAGCGCCAGAGGCTTTGTTTCAGCAGGAATTTTCCCAACAGGCAGCCGGCGGTCAGCGCAAAGAGAAGATAGACGAGATGGAGATAGCGCATGGGTTGAAACGGAGTGACGCGCACCAGAGAAGACGGCCACAGCAGCACCATGGCCAGCCCCTGTTGAAAGACGCCGTAGGCAAAGACCGCGAAGGTGAAGCGCGCGAGCAATGGATGTCCGCGATCGCGTGCGATTCGCCATACTAGCCAGAAAAAGAAGAGCGGCGCGAGCGCGCCAAGCCACTCGTACCAGGTCCATTTGTAAAGGAAGTAATAGGTTCGCGTATTGAGCGCGGTGCGCCACGCAGGGCCGGCCGGGGCAAAGGCCCACGCCAAGGGGACCACTGCCGCCGCGGCCGAATTGCGCCACGCGTGAACGCTCGTCGAAATAGACGCCGAGAGCGCCAGAGCTAGAAAAATGCAGAATGAGATTCCGAACGCTGACATCAACGGATGCAGAAGCAAAGCGACGATCAACAGCGGCACTGCCTGCCATGGCTTCTTGCTCAGGATCCGCGAAATCGCCAGCAAGACCATGGCGGTCGAAAGCGTCCGCGGGTGCAGATGCTGGTCGACCAGGTACAGGGCGGTTCCCGACACCGGCAGCGTAAACATGGCGGCGACCATGGCCACACCTGCCCATCGAGCGTGCTCCTCGGCGAAGAGCTGGTTCGCGATCATCTTGACCGCCCAAAGAATCAGGAACAGCGAAACGAGTTGCCAGAACAGTTCCGCCCAGGCCACCGGAATCCCGGTCAAGCGGACGAAGTGCGCCATCCAGGTATCGAAGCATGTGCCGCGCATTTGCAGACGGAAGAAATCTGCGTTGTGCGGGAAAAGGGCGGGGTTGAGGTCAGCTTTAACCGCAGCTAAATAGAGGCCATCATCTTCGAGGCCGGGATGGTAGCCCATCACCAGGAAACCGAAAAGAGTGAAGAGCAGAATCCCGGGCAGTTCGAAAGAGAAGCGCAGGCGTAGCAACCGCGACTCGCTGACGGCTTTTTTTGCAGGTGCTACGCCACTCGCCACATTCGATAGGATAGCGCCCGAAGGCGAAGCCCACGCGGGCGCGGGTGAAAGCAAAGGCCAGCGCGAAGATTCTTAAAGCTGCGGAAGCAGCATACGCAGCAGCAAGAAGGCGCCGACACCCGCGAAGAACACAAGCGCCATGCGAATGCCCGGCTCGCGGTTTACTTCGGGTACCAGATCTGTTGCGGCGACGTAGAGCGCGACTCCGGCCGCAATCGGCAATCCATAGGGCACCCACCGCGGCACGAGTTGGATGACCAGCACGCCCGCGACGGTGGCGCATGCGAGTGCGACCGCGGACCAGAATGCAGTTGATCGACTACGCCCGCTGGCCAACATGACGCTGGCCATGGTGAATCCTTCGGGAGCCTTGTGCAGCAGAATGGCGAGAAAAATCAGCCAGCCGAGCCAGTCGGAAAGCGCGAAGCCTGATCCGATCGCGACCCCGTCAAAAAGCGCGTGGAAGCTCAAGCCACCGAGAATCGAGTAACCGGTGTGCGCGGAGACAAACTCCGCGTGATGTGTTTCTTCGCCATAGTGAAAGTGCGCATTGATGGTGTGCTCCAACAGGTGAATGAAGCAGTAGCCGCACATGATCAGGACGGCTCCCAGGCGAGGATTCAGTCTCAGGCTCTCCGGAGTCATCTCGAGCAACGCTGTGGCCATCAGGAAGCCAGCGCCAAGCGCTACAAAGTAGCGCAGGTAGCGTTCCACCCCGCGCGCCCGCACCAGCACCAGGCCGCCGGCGACATCGGCCAGCGCAGCAATTACGCCCAAAACGAGAGAAACCTTGAGCATGTACCGCCTTACACTTTCACGTTCTGTGCGGTCATCAACATCAGGTGAGAAGATCTCAGCGGCATAAGCTGAGAGCTAAAAAGCTGAAGGCTGGCGGCTGTCCTTTACCCGCTATGCCGGATGTGTACAACGTCGCCATCCTTCACAATGTACTCTTTGCCTTCAAGGCGCAGGGTTCCTTTGGCGCGCGCTGCTGCCTCAGAGCCGGCATCGAGCAACTGATCCCAACGAATCGTCTCAGCGCGGATGAAATGATGCTCAAGGTCGGTGTGGATGACGCCGGCCGCCTGCGGCGCCTTAGCCCCAATCGGTACGGTCCATGCGCGGCACTCGTCCTCGCCCGCGGTAAAAAAGCTGATCAGTCCCAGGAGTTCGTAGCTTTTGCGGATGAGGCGCACCAGGCCGCTTTCGCGCAGGCCGTAGCTCAAGAGGAACTCCGCAGCTTCAGCGTCATCCATCTCGGCCAGCTCCGCTTCAACCTTGCCGCAAATTGCCGTTGCTCCGGCATTGGGCCGCTGGGCGATTGCCTCAAGCTTGTAGCGACTGACGGCCGCTTCGAGATCGTCTCCCAGCGTCGCGCTCTCGCTCACATTAAGCACATAAAGGATAGGCTTTTGCGACAGAAACATGAAGCCGCGGATGAGCTTCTTTTCTTCCGGCGTCATCTCCAGCTCGCGCAGCGGAACCTCCTTCTCGAGCGACTCCTTTGATCGCAGCAGCAGCGCGTGCTCCCGCTCCAGGTCGCCGGTGCGCGCCTTTTTCAGGTCCTTCTCGACGCGCTCAATCCGTTTTTCCACCTGCTGAAGATCACTCAGCATCATGTCGAATTCAACGTTCTTTGCGTCGCGCAGTGGGTCGATTGGGCCCTGATGTGGAATGGCTTCGTCTTCGAAGACTCGGAGCACGTGGATCAGCGCGTCGACGCTGCGCAGATTCGTCAGGTATGCGGTCTCTTTCAGCGCTTCCTGGCCGATGGCCGCGACATCGACATACTCCACCGACGCAAAGGTGGTTTTCTTCGGCGAGTATAGTGCCGACAGCTTTTCGAGCCGCTCGTCGGGCACGCGCGCCACGCCAATGTGCGCCTCGCGCGGATTCGAGCGTCCGTGTTCGTCAATTTTGGCTTTGGTCAGAATCTTGAACAGCGACGTCTTGCCTACCTGCGGCAGGCCGATAATGCCGGTCTTCATAATCGTTCCATCTTAGCCCGTTAACACAAGGAAACGGTGCATTCGGGCCTTTACGATTCTACAGGACGGTCGGCCCGGGACATGATGAGAGAAACATCGAGCGGCGCGGAAGTCAGAGCGTCGTCATCAACTGCGAGCCGGTGAAGGTTACACGTTCCGCGACCACGCGCCGCCGTATTCAATGAGTCTGCCGTTCCGAGAAGTAATGGCAGGAGATTGCCATACGGCGCCCGCAACGCCGGAGATTTTTCCGACATTTCATTTCCAGGTCTTCGCACGTTCAAATTCGGCGCGCAAACCGGAGCTATTCTACGCACGCTGTTCGCGCGTTTGGTGATCGGCGCGAGCAGACTCTCATTTCCCCCAATCCCCTGGAGAGTTCCATGTTGCGCTCCCACCTGAAAGCAATAAGCCTGAAGTGCGGCACATTGATTGTCGCGGTGCTGCAAGTGTTTGTGGGTCTGCCTCTGCCCGCATTCGCGCAAAATAACAACAGCGCAAATTCGCCTGACAACGATACCCAGAGCCCGATCAAGCACGTGATTGTCATCATCGGAGAAAACCGGAGCTTCGATCATGTGTTTGCCACTTACAAGTCAGTCGGCAAACAAAGGATCGACAACCTGCTTTCGAAGGGCATCATCAACGCGGACGGAACTCCCGGCCCCAACTACTCGCTGGCGCTGCAATACGAAGCGGTCGATTCGTCCAATCTTGGTTATCAAATCGATCCGCAAGACAAGAGCACCTATGCTGTTCTGCCTCCGCCGTTAGCCGGCGGACCCACGACACCCTTCTTCTCCTCGATAACTGAGGCTGAGGCGGCTGAAAACGGTCTTCCTAACACGCAGTACTATGCCTATCTGACCACCGGTGGGACCGGACTGAAGGGCGGTGCGGTCGACACGCGCATTCCGAACGCGACAAACCTGCCGCCGGGGCCATTCCAGATCACTCCCGGCATTCCTTACGACGCATACGCCGCAAGCCCGGTGCATCGCTTCTATCAGATGTGGCAGCAAATGGACTGCAGTACCGATTATGCCGACCAATGGAAGCCAAGCGGCTGCAGGATGGATCTGTTCCCGTGGGTTGAGGTCACGATCGGCGCGGGATCAAACGGCAAGGCGGCACCAAGCCCGTTTACTGACGCATCCACCGGCGAGGGATCGGCATCGATGGGCTTCTATAACATGCAGCAGGGCGATGCGCCCTACCTGAAATACCTTGCCGACCACTTTGCGATGAGCGATAACTACCACCAGGCAGCCGCAGGCGGCACCGGCATGAACCACATCGAGATGGGCACAGGCGACGCCATCTGGTTCAATGATGGCAACGGCAATCCGGCGGAGCCGCCGCATAATCAGATGGTCGCGGCGGGGACTGCGAACGCCGGCATCGTGGACGAAGTAGAAGACCCCAATGCTGCCACCGGAACGAATAACTGGTACAGCGAAGACGGCTACGGAGGCGGTTCTTCAGGATCGCCATCCTACGGCGGCGGCAGTTACAGCGACTGCTCCGATCCCGGTGCGCCAGGCGCTCCGCAGATTGTGAGCTACCTGCAGTCGTTGCCGCGTCCGGTTGACCCCAAGTGCGACGATGGCCATTATTATTTGCTGAACAACTACAACCCCGGGTACTTCGGAAACGGCTCCAACGCCTACTCCGACACCAACAACCGCAATACGGTTTTCACAGTGCCACCGTCGACACTGCGCACAATTGGCGATGAACTGGTGGAGCAGAACGTTTCGTTCGCTTATTTTGGCGATCAGTGGGATCGCTACGTGAGTGATCCATACTTCTAGAATCCGCTTGACGTGTACTGCAACATCTGCAATTTCCTGCAGTACTCCACGTCGATTATGACCAACCCCATGCTGCGCTCGGAACACATCAAAGATACGACGGATCTTTACAACGACATCCAGAACGGAACGCTGCCGGCGGTGTCGTATGTGAAGCCGAGCGGCCTCGTTGACGGGCATCCGGCATCATCGAAGCTCGATCTGTTCGAGGGCTTTTCGATGAAGATTGTGGACATGGTCCAGGCCAATCCACAACTGTGGAACAACACGGCCATCTTCATCACCTTCGATGAAGGCGGCGGATATTACGACTCGGGCTACGTGCAGCCGCTCGACTTCTTCGGCGATGGGACACGCATTCCGCTGCTGGTGGTCTCGAAATTCACAAAGCCGGGACACATCTCGCATGTGTACACGGACCACGTTTCAATTCTCAAATTCATTGAGAGGAACTGGGGGCTGCAACCGCTGACCGGCCGCAGCCGCGACAATCTCCCCAATCCCAAAGCTGATCCTGCGAATTCCTATGTGCCGTTGAATACGCCGGCCATCGGCGATCTGTACGACATGTTCGATTTCGGAGGACATGGCAATAGCCAAGGGCAGGGAGCCAGGCCGTAGTCACGGGCCCGGTTCCTGATTCAACTCCGTGTGGCGCCCTTTCCTCAGCACTGGGAGGGGCGCCACACATCAACTGCGCGTGGTCTCTGCCCGCGCCACCAGCACGACTGTCGCCAGGCCCAGGAGCAAAATAGTCTCCTCAACGTATTCGCTGCGGATATGCAACTTGTTGAAGTGAGCCGTGATGGCGTTTGAGGGATCCGTTGCATCGATCGCGCCTCCCGCGGCCATTCGGTCGCGATCCATAGCGGGAATGATGCTGAATTGCGAGTACACCGTGCATGCGAGCATCACGACGACGAGAATCATAGGGGCGAGCATCGCGCGCGGCTTGTAGACACCCCACGCGGGAGCCAGTGCCATCACTGCCAACGCAACCATTCCCGACACCAGGCCCATGCTGTGCAGGATGCGAATGAGCTGGCCCACGATAGTTCCTGCGGTGTGGGTATCGGGCTGCAATGTGCCGAAGGTGATGGCTGCAACGATGGGGAAGAAGATCTCCGCGCCTAACCAGACGATGAGAGCGAGATAAAGCAGAATGCGAAGCAGGGTCTTCATTGAGGAAGGATACTAGAGGCCCGCAAGCTGCTTGCAAACTGACAGCACGGATGCTCGCCGTAAAGTCCCCGAATCCTGATACCATCGTTGCGCGAGAATATTCGAGCGCAAAGGATAGGGGAAGCATAGATCATGAAGCGTGCAATCATTCTGGCAATTGCCTGTGGTGTTGCATATGCGTTGTTGCCTTGCTGGGCTCGGGGAAGCGCGCCTGATTCTCTTGGCGCACCCGGTTGTGGCGATGCTGCCGCAAAATTCGACGTGAAGACCAGCAAAGGTCAGCATCCTGATCGTCCGGATACCGGGAAGGCCCTGGTCTTCGTCGTTGAAGACGATTCGAATTTCAACTCATTTCCCAAACCCACAACCAGGGCGGGCCTTGATGGAAAGTGGATGGGCGCTATGCACGGAAATTCCTATCTCTACTTTTCCGTTGACCCCGGAGTGCACCACCTATGCGCAAGCTGGCAGACGACTGTCATTGTGGGAGAAGGTCATCAAACAGCCGCGGCCCATTTTACGGCTGAGGCCGGCGGCGTTTACTACTTCGAAGTGAAGGACAAGTACATCATGGGCGACAGCGGCCGCCTGAGCGACATGACGCTGACGCCCCTGGACAGCGATGAAGGACAGGTGCTGGTCAGCAAGTTCGATTTGAGCACGTCGCATGAGAAGAAGTGATCCGCGGTGTTCTCAGGAGATGCACAGCACAGCACGTCCGGGGGTGGCGCGGAGATTTGCCAATCGGCCGCGATCTTAACGAATATATCCGTAGACCGACGGGCGGCCGATCAGGCGTTCGATGCGCTTCTGGATCGGCGGGTGCATGCTGAAGAGATTGGCGAAGGTTGCGCCCGAGAGCAGCGGCGCCACGATAAACAGGTGGGCAGAATTTGGCGACGCGAGAAGGGGAACTCGCTGACTGGTGGCGGCAATTTTTTCGAGGGCCGAGGCGAGCGCGTAGGGATTGCCGGTCAAATGCGCGCCGGATGCATCGGCCTCGTATTCACGGGTGCGCGAAACCCATAATTGAATCAGCATTGCCGCAAAGGGCGCGAAGAGAAGCATGAGCAGCGCGCCCAAGCCGCCGTCTCGACTGCGCCGGCCGCCTCCTCCGCCCCCGGCGATCGCGCCAAACCAGAATGCCATCCGCGCCAGAATCGTAATCGCTCCTGCGAGCGTAGCGGCAATCGAGCTGGTAAGGATGTCGCGATTGCGCACATGACTGAGCTCATGCGCCAGCACGCCTTCGAGTTCTTCATCGTTCAGCAGCGCAAGAATTCCGTGCGTGACGGCCACCGACGCGTGTTGCGGGTTGCGGCCCGTGGCGAAGGCGTTGGGTGATTCGGTGGGGATGACGTAGATCTTCGGCATGGGAATGCCGGCCTTGCGCGTCAACCGCTCGACGACATCGTACGCGCGGGGCAACTGCTCGCGGGTCGCCGGTTGTGCCCGGTACATGGCCAGAGCGATCTTGTCGGAATAGAAGTAGCTGAAGAAATTCGTCGCCGCTGCAATTATGAAGGCAATGATCATGCCGTTCTCGCCTCCGAAATACTCTCCAGCGAGAATCATGAACACGGTAAGGATGGTCAGCAGAACGGTCGTCTTGAAGGCGTTCATAAATCGAGCTCCTAGCCTCTAGCCGCTAGCTCCATCGCTCATTCCGTTTTTTTCGATGCAGCCGGAAGCAGAAAGGCGCAAAACTGCCCATTATCTGTGTATACGCGCCAAAGGTGCGCCGGGTTCCCTTGGAAATTGGCGAGTGCCGTGCCTCAAAGCCCGAAGCTAGCAGCTAACAGCATGGAACTGATGTTTAGCCTCGTTTTAACGCGCGCTTGAGCACGGTTTCCAGGGCGGCCTTCTGTTCTGCGTACTCTTCAGGCTGGAGTGTGCCGGCGATCTTCTCGCTCTCGAGGGCGAACAACTCTTCCTTCAGGGCGTTGAGCAACGCATGATTTTTGGTGGCAGGATCGGCAGCGGGTGCGGAAACTGGCCGTATCACGGCCACGGGACCAGCAGTGGCGATTGGGCCCGCAGCGGCTGGAGCAGTAACTCCGGCCATCGCCGGTTTGCGCAGTAGAAATCCCGCCGAAGCCGCCAACAGCAGCGCAAGTCCGGCGATAATCCATACCTTGTACTTCGATAACGGGTCAGGTGTATCGATCGGCGTGCCGATGCCGCCGCCGGGTCCGCTGCCCGGGCCGTTTTGTGCCTGTGCGCCGTTGTCTCCCTGGCCGCCCTGCGCCCCCTGGTCTTCGCGCGGGAACGATCCGGTACCCGACACAGAAAAATCGACGGTTTTGCCTGGCGCCAGATCGCGGGCCATGAAGGTCTGCACAGAGGGATCCTGGGGAGACGACTCGAAGCTCGCACCGCTTCCAGCGGTGAATGTCATCGACTTGGGTAGAACGATCCAGGCGGTTTGAGCGGGTAGCGTGATCGATGAATGGAATGAGTATTTGGCGCTGCTGTAAGGTAGCTCGTATTGCACCTGGAACAGGGTGCCCTTGCCGCCTTCGTCAGGCTGGATAGGGAAGTTGAAGGAGTAGTGTCCTTTGGCGCCGGCCGGGTCGAGCTTCACGCTGGTGGGCAGGCTTCCGGTACCGGGCCGTTGCGCTGAGGCTTCGACGGCAGCGGCATCGTCGGGCAGAATCACTTCAAACGATTTTTTGCTCCATTGCGTGGTTGGGGGCGAGCTGGCATTGCGGACCTCGTAACGCTCCACCACACGCAACTGCCCATTGTCAGTCTCAATTCCGGTGACATGCTCGCCGATGGAAACGCCGTTCACTTTGGCGGCCACATCGTATACGGGAATATCCCCTGTGCCTCCTCCCTGCGGCGCGGAGATGAAATAGTCGGCGCCCTGGTGCGTGACGCGGATCAGATAGGGCATGGCGCCGGGAAGATTCAGCGTGTAATGGCCCTGCGCGTCGGTGGTTGCGCGGCCGATTTCGCTCATTCCGCTCATGGGCTCAAGCAGAACGACCGCGTCACCCGCGACCGGCTTGCCCGTGGTTTTGTCGGTCACCGTGCCGGTGACAGTGGCGGCATGAGCGAGGGCGCTGCTTAGAAAAAGGCAGAGTGCGAAAGTGCTTGAGATGATTCGTATCGATTTCATTTTTGCGGATAGCTTTCTTTTGGTCTCATTCCCAAGTGCGGGCGTGGACGCCCGCACGACAGCCGGTCAGGAGACCGGCGCTACTTTTTTACGTCTGCTGCAGATGCTCAATCTCTGCCAGCAGCATTGCGGTTTCATGCTCAAGCTGGGCACGCTGCGCCTGGAAGTCGTCTTCAGGATACTTGCCTGCGCGGTACTCGAAGTTCAGGTCACGCAGATTTTCGTAGAGCTGTTCCTTGCGCTCCAGCAGAAAGTCCAGCCGCGACTTCTCACGTTGACTGGCAAATCCGTTCTCCGGCCAGAACGTGTAAAGCACCAGCGCGAACAGGAGAAACATTCCGGCGATCAGGCCCGCGGTTTCGTTCATCGTCAATATCCTCCCTCGCTCCCGGTGTCGATACTCGTTTCCCGGCGAATGCGCTCGATGCGCTCGCGTTCGGCGGGATCAATAAAGGCCGGTTCGGCGAACGCGGCTTGCGATTTGCCCCCCAGGCCGCCCCAGCGCCTGATGAGCAAGATTGTCAAGAGCAACGCCGCGCCGAACACCGCGAACGGGGCGATCCATGCCACGAGGTCAAAGCCGTGCGTCGTCGGTGCGGCCAGCACGGTGGCTCCATACTTGGCGACAAACGTATCGAAAATCTGTTGATCGCTCAGGCCCGCCGCAATCCCTGTGGCTAATTGGGAGAGTTCTGTGTCGCGGTCGGGGCAGCCCACGTGATCGCATTCGCCCAATAGTTGCGCGCATCCGCACTGGCACATGAGCCGGTGGCTCAGGGTATCCAGGCGGGAGGCGGGGCTGCTGGCGCCGAGCGAGAAACAGATGGCGACGGCTAGAAACGCTGCCTCGAGCGCTTTGACCCAGGCCGGCAGGCGAGTGGAAGCGCTCATCAGTCGCCTCCCTTGAGCACAGCTTCAGTCACTGGCCGCGCCGCGGGAACACGCAACGAAGCGGTAGCCGGCGTGAGGCTGGGAACCAGCGCGATGAGCGTTCCGACGACCATGACCACGAGGCCAAGCCAGATCCAGCCCACCAGCGGATTGAGAAACGCCTTGATGATGGGCTGCGCGGTGTCGGGATTCGTGCCCTCATAGACGACATAGAGGTCCCACTCTGGTACGGAGTGAATGGCAACCATGGTCTGCGGCTGGCCGCTGGCCAGATAGAAGCGCTTCTCCGGCGTCATCTGGAAGAGCCTTTTGCCGCCCTTGTACACGTCGAGCATGGCGTACTCAGAGTTGTAGTTGTCGTTTGAGTCCTGAGTTGCTCCCACCTGGACCAGTGTGTAAGGCCCGATCTGGATCCTGTCGTGCAGAGCCATTTCGCTTTCGACACTGCGGTTGAAGGCTGAACCGGCCAGTCCGATGACTACAACAACCACTCCGATGTGGACGAGATAGCCACCGTAACGCCGCGTGCTGCGGCGCGTGAGCAGCCATGTAGCCGCAATCAGGTTGCGCCCGGTTTGCCGGGAGATCACGCTGGCTCCGCGCAGGAACTCCGAGCCAATGGCTGTCAACACTGCTGCCGCGACCGCGAAGGAAACAAGCGCGTAGAAGCTGCCGGTATCGATCGCGACATTTTGCCAGGGCTTGACGCCCACAGCGAGGCAGACAATCACGGTAGCCCACAGCGCGATGACCGGCAGAACGAAATTGCGCTTGATGGCCTTGAACGACGTGGCTCGCCATGGCAGCAGCGGCCCCACGCCGGTAAGAAACAGGAGAAAGAGTCCGATCGGAATCGCCACGCGATTGTAGAAAGGCGCGCCCACAGTCACCTTGGTGCCCTGCACATACTCCGAGATGATGGGGAACAACGTGCCCCACAAAATTACGAAGCAGGCGGTGAGCAATACCAGATTGTTGAAGAGAAAGCTGGATTCGCGGCTTACCAGGGATTCGAGGTGATGCTCGGTCTTCAAGTGACCGCGCTGCAGCACGTAGGTGAAAATGCAGATGGCGAGCACAATGCCCATGAACACCACGAACCAGGTGCCGATGGATGACTGCGCAAAAGCGTGAACCGAACTGACGAGACCACCGCGCGTGAGCGTGGTGCCAAGCATGGTGAGCAGAAAGGTGGAGAAGATGAGCCAGACGTTCCAGCTCTTCATCATGCCTTTCCGTTCCTGCATCATCACTGAGTGCAGGAAGGCCGTTCCCGTGAGCCAGGGCATAAAGCTCGCATTCTCCACCGGATCCCAGCCCCAATATCCGCCCCAGCCGAGCACCGCATAGGCCCAGTGCATGCCGAGAAAAATCCCGCACGTCAAGAACATCCACGTAACCATGGTCCATGCGCGCGTGATCCGGATCCACTTTTCACCGGGATAGCGCATCATGAGAGCCCCAAGCGCAAAGGCGAACGGAACCGAGAATCCCACGTATCCCAGATACAGCATTGGAGGATGAATCACCATCTCCGGATATTGGAGAAGGGGATTGAGGCCGTTTCCGTCGGGTGGGACCGCGCCCTTAAGCAGCGCGAAAGGCGGAGCGGCGAAGTTCAGCACCAGCAGGAAGAAGACCTGGATTCCGGCGAGGATCGAGCCGGCGTAGGCATAGAGCTTTACATCAGTCCTGTGAAGGAGCCGGAGGACGAAGCCATAGGTTCCCAGGAGCCACGCCCATAGGAGCAGTGAGCCTTCCTGGCCGCTCCACAGCGCCGCAAATTTGTAAGGAATGGGCAGCGCGCGGTTGGAGTGATCGAGGATGTAAGTGATGGAGAAATCGTTGGTAAAGACCGAGTACACCAGCGCGAAAGCAGCGCCGGTCACGGCCCAGAAGCCTGCGATGCCGGCGCGGCGCGCGGTATCGGCCAGGCGCTCAGGGGAGATTCGCGCAGGCTGACCCGTCGCAATCAGCCGCAACGCCAGTGCTCCCGCCAGCAGGTTGTAAGCGGCAAGAACTAAAGCAATAAGAAGACAAAAACTGCCAAACGCGGCCATGAATGCTCCAAGACCATTCTTTCACGCACGAAAGGGAAGCGGAGAACTACCCGCCGAAGGTATTGTCTACCTATGATAGGCCGTTTGAGTGTGATTTAGCTCACACGATGGGACCGGGAAGGAAATGAGGTGGGATCGCCTGATCAGACCACTGCGTTTCGATGGTGCGACAGCATCTCGCGAGTCATCGACAACATTTTCTCCGGCAAAAAGGGGCGGTGGAGAAAGGCCACAGGCTGGTCTGTGTAATCGGCAGGCACCGAGTCGGGAGAGGCGAGCACCAGCACAGGCATCTGCGGCATGCGCGAATGCAATTCAGCCACGAATGCAGGCCCTGTGATGCCGGGAATTTGATGCCCGGAGATGACCAGGCTGAGTTTATTCGCGAAGTCGGGCTGTTCCACGAGGCAGAGCGCCTCAGCGGCGTCGGTGGCTCGGCACACATCACCAAACTGACGGCCCAAAACCGCCATTGTGAGGAATGCCTGAAGGGGGTCGCCCTCGACCAGGAGTATGGTTGCCATGTCCCCGTTAGGCACGCTAAAACCCCGACCGGCGCACCCATTCTTTCTATATTGCCTGGACCTTTAGATGGCGCCGAAAGGATTCCGGTTGCCCGGGGGCCGAGGCGAGTATTAACTGAAAAGGAACTCCTTGTCGCGCAACTCTTTAATGGTGTCGCGCAGACGTGCGGCCTTCTCGAATTCGAATTTCTTGGCAGCCTCGCGCATGTCGGTCTCGAGCTTGGCGATGTAGGCATCGAGTTCGGCCTGGTTGGCAAACTCGGGAATTCCGGCCGCTTCTTCTTCGACCACCTCGCCGTACTCAGCTTTGAGGATGTGGGCCAGGCCCATTTCAACCTGGCTGAGAATCGACTGCGGCGTGATGCCGTTTTCTTCGTTGTATGCGCGCTGGATGGCCCGTCGGCGATCGGTTTCGTCAATGGCCCGGCGCATGGAGTCGGTCATGTTGTCGGCATAAAGAATGGCTCGACCCTCGAGGTGCCTTGCCGCGCGGCCCATGGTCTGGATCAGCGATCCCGAGGAACGCAGAAAACCCTCTTTGTCGGCATCGAGAATTGCCACGAGCGAGACTTCGGGCAAGTCGAGCCCTTCGCGCAACAGGTTGATGCCGATGAGCACGTCAAACTCGCCTTTGCGAAGCCCGGCCAGAAGCTTTACGCGCTCCAGCGTTTCGATCTCGGAATGCATGTAGCGGCAGCGCACGCCCACCTCGGTGTAGTAGCCGGCGAGATCTTCGGCCATGCGCTTCGTCAGCGTGGTCACCAGCACGCGCTCGTTGCGTTTGGCGCGATCACGAATCTCGGCGAGGAGATCGTCGATCTGCCCCTTCACCGGACGGATTTCAACTTCAGGATCGACAAGACCCGTGGGGCGGATGACTTGCTCGACGACGACACCGCTGGAGCGCGTGAGCTCATAGGGACCCGGCGTGGCCGAGACGTAAACGGCCTGCTGGACGCGGTTCTCAAACTCGTCGAACTTGAGAGGGCGATTGTCCATCGCCGAAGGCAGCCGAAACCCGTAGTCGACGAGCGTCTGCTTGCGGCTGCGGTCGCCATGCCACATGCCGTGAACTTGGGGAATGGTGGCGTGACTTTCGTCGACGAAGAGCAGAAAGTCGCGCGGGAAGTAGTCGAGCAGGGTCGGCGGCGCCTCGCCCGGCAGCCGTCCACTGAAATGCCGCGAATAGTTCTCAATGCCGTGGCAGTAGCCCATCGACTTGATCATCTCCAGGTCGAACCGCGTGCGCTGGTGAACGCGTTGCGCCTCGACCATGCGGCCTTCCGACTCCAGGTGCGCGACCCACTCGTTCAACTCGGCCACGATTGAGTCAATCGCCTCGGCCTTGCGTTCCGGCTGCACCACGTAGTGGCTTTTGGGATAGATGGGCAGCCGCGAATACTTCTGCTTGACCGTGCCGAAGAGCGGATCGATCTGCGCCAGTGACTCGATCTCGTCGCCGAAGAGCTCGATGCGGTAGGCGTTCTCGTCGTAAGTAGGGAAAACTTCAATCACGTCGCCGCGCACGCGAAAGGTGCCGCGGCGAAAATCATTGTCGTTGCGCTCGTAGAGAATTTCGACCAGCCGACGCGTGATGTCCTTACGCGAGATCTTCTGACCTTTCTCGAGCAGCAGAAGCATGCCGTAATAGGCCTCAGGCGAGCCGAGACCGTAGATGCAGCTCACCGAGCTGACAATGATGGAGTCGCGCCGTTCGAACAGCGAGCGCGTGGCCGAGAGCCGCAGCTTGTCCAGCTCCTCGTTGATCGTTGCTTCTTTTTCGATGTAGAGGTCGCCGGCCGGAATGTAGGCCTCGGGCTGGTAGTAGTCGTAATAGCTGACGAAATACTCGACGGCGTTCGAAGGGAAGAACTGCTTGAACTCGTGGTAGAGCTGCGCAGCGAGGGTCTTGTTGTGCGCCAGGATGAGAGCCGGCCGGTTGGACTGCTCGATGACCTTGGCCATGGTGAAGGTCTTGCCGGAGCCGGTGACTCCGAGCAGAACCTGGTGCTTCTCGCCCGCCGCCAACCCCTCCAGAATCTGGTCGATGGCCCGCGGCTGATCGCCCTTGGGCTTATAGCTGCTCACGAGCTGAAAGTCCATGGTAGGATTATACGGCAAGAGCGAAAATTAGGCGAATAACAGCTCCCGTTTTCGCCCTGTAGACTGGCCCCATGGCCAAACGCATCGGCGTGCATCTGGGGACAGCGGGCGGAGCGTCGAATGCAGTCGAACGCGCACGGGAGATCGGCGCCAACACGTTCCAGATTTTCTCTTCGAGCCCGCGCATGTGGCGCGCGCCGAAAGTGGACCCCAAACAAGGCGAGCGCATGCACGAGCTTCGCGCCAAGCTCGACGTCGGCCCGCTGGTCATTCACACCAGTTACCTGGTCAACGTCTGCAGCCAGTCCAGTGATATTCGCGAAAAGAGCATTGACGCATTTCGCGGCGAGATTGAGCGCGCGCTGGTGCTTGGCGCCGAATATGTCGTGCTGCATCCCGGTTCGTGGAAGGGGATGACACGCGATGAAGGGTTGAAGCACGCGGCCGATTCCATTGGACGCGCGATCGACAAACTGCCGTGGCAGGGAACTGGATTCCATATTTTGATCGAAAACACGGCTGGAGCGGAGTTCTCGCTGGGCGGCAGCTTCGAGCAGGTTGCGGAGTTAGTTGCACGGCTGAAGAATCACGCGCCTGTCGCCGTGTGCCTCGATACCTGCCACACGCACGTGGCCGGTTACGATCTGCTGAGTGCTGAAGGGTACTCGGAGACGATGAAGCAGATCGCTGCGACGGTGACCTTCGATGCTGTCCGCGTGTGGCATTGCAACGATGCCAAGGCCGCGCGCGGATCGAAGCTCGATCGCCATGAGCACATCGGGCAGGGATCGATGGGACTCGATCCGTTCCGCTGGCTGCTCAATGATCCGCGTTTCGACCACTGCGCCTTCATCGCTGAAACTCCCGTTGATGAAGAGGGCGACGAGGAGCGGAATGTGCAGGCGCTGAAGCGGCTGGTGAAAAAGTAGGATCGGCGTCGCGGCCTAAGCGAACACCAAAGCAGATCGCAGGCCATTTTCCATCAACAAACGCGCAGAGGCAAGACATGGGCGTGAGAATTTCAGTTTTCCTGATTTGTTTTGCGGCAGCAGCTTTGACGTTTCCAGCTTCGAGCCAGGTTTCCGGGAATCGAATCGTAACTGCTCAAGTGGGCGATGCCCCGCACAACGCACGATTGCCATATATGGCGGAATTCAAAACGACACAGGTGAGAACGCTTTTCGATGGGACCGCCATGACGAGTGAAACTACAGAGGTGATTGCCATTGATTCGCAGGGCCGGCGAATGAACGCGACGGCAACGGTTCCAACGCAGGGAGGCCAGGCGACTCAGACACACTTCACGGTCTTCGATCCCATGACTCATACCAGGATCAGTTGGGCGTCGCCAGGAAAGGAAGTAACGGTGTCGGCGGTGCCCATCCCTGCGGCCGCACAACCTTGTGGGGCGAGTTGGGCATCGTTCACCGTGATAAGCCGACGTACTGGAAAAAGAGTTGAAAGCGTGAAGACCAAGGTAGAGGATCTCGGAACAGAGACGATCGAGGGGGTTGAGGCAAGGGGGCAGCGAACCACCACGACAACGACGAGAAAAATAAAGCGACACAAGGAATCGCAGGTGAACACCTTCGAGCTGTGGACGGCGGTCGCTCCCGGATTGAGAGGCTTGGAGGTGCGCGTGGTGAGCGACGATCCGCAACAGGGCAAGACGCGCAGGGAGTTGGTGAAGTTCAGCCAGGCCGAGCCGGATTCTTCGATCTTTCAAATGCCGCCGGGGTACGAGATCGTAAACAGGGAAGTTGCAATGGATTGGTGCCCGAGCGCGGACGAGGTTGAACCCGCCGCAGCGCCTCCGCAGTAGCTGCCATCCGCCCGTTTACACTGAAAAGTGATGGCAGAAGAGAAAGAACAGCGTTACGATCCGGCGGCGATCGAGCGGAAGTGGCAGGAGCGTTGGGCCGCGGAGCCCAAACTGTACGCGGCCGAGCCGGCTACAAGTAGAAGGCCGAAATACTACGTGCTGGAGATGCTGCCGTACCCGAGCGGCCAACTGCACATGGGTCACGTGCGCAACTACGCGATTGGCGATGCGCTCGCTCGGCAGATGTGGATGCGCGGTTACAACGTACTGCACCCCATGGGCTGGGATGCCTTCGGGTTGCCGGCCGAAAACGCAGCGCTCAAAAACAACGCGCCTCCGCGTGAGTGGACGCTGGGCAACATCACCGCCATGAAGCGGCAGATGCAGCGCATGGGTTTCAGCTACGACTGGGCAACCGAAATCACTACATGCCTGCCCGACTACTACCGCTGGAACCAGTGGTTCTTTCTGCGCATGCTCGAAAAGGGCCTGGTTTACCGCAAGAAGAGCAAGGTGAACTGGTGCCCCGAGTGCGCAACGGTTCTGGCCAATGAGCAGGTGGTGGACGGCTGCTGCTGGCGGCATGAAGATACCAAGGTTGAACAGCGCGATCTGGAGCAGTGGTTCTTGCGCATCACTGCTTACGCGCAGGAGCTGCTCGACGGCCTCGACAAGCTCGAAGGCTGGCCCGAAAAAGTGCGCACCATGCAGCGCAACTGGATCGGCCGCAGCGAAGGGACGGAGGTTGATTTCTTCCTGGAAGAGCAGGGAGCAAGGGAACAAGGGAGCAAGCGAACAGAAAGCCAGCGCATTTGCGTGTTTACGACGCGAATCGATACCATCTTTGGCGCGACGAGCGTGCAGTTGGCGCCTGAGCACCCGCTAGTCGCGGTTTTCGCAGCAGGCGATCCGAAGCTCAAGGCAAAAGTCGGCGAGCTGATCGAAGAGCAGCGTAAGGCGAGGGAAGCGGGCGACGTGGGTGGGATTGAGAAACACGGCGTTCCGACGGGCCGCTTCGCGCTCAATCCCTATAACGGCGAACGTGTGCCCATCTGGGTGGCGAATTACATCCTTATGGACTACGGTACCGGCGCCATTATGAGCGTGCCGGCGCACGACGAACGTGACTTTGAATTTGCGACGAAATATGGAATCGAGATTCGGCAGGTGATCCAGCCGATTCAGCCAGTCGAAAACGAGGACGGAGCGAAGCTCCTGCCGTTCCTCTCTGAAGACGGCGTCCTGGTCAACTCCGGCGAGTACGATGGACTGACCTGCGCCGAAGCGCAGAGGCGATTGCAGGAAGTTGCCGAGCGGGATGGCTTTGGCAACGCGGCGGTGACGTTTCGCCTCAAGGACTGGGGCATCAGCCGGCAGCGCTACTGGGGGACGCCGATCCCCATGATTCATTGCGAGCGCGATGGACTGGTTCCGGTCCCCGACGATCAGCTTCCAGTCATCTTGCCCGACAAGATAGAAATTACGCAGCAGGGCGGCTCTCCGCTGGCGCGAGTGCCGGAGTTCGTAAACACCACTTGTCCAAAGTGCGGTGGTCCGGCTCGGCGCGAAACGGACACGATGGACACTTTCATCGATTCGAGCTGGTACTTCTACCGCTACACCGACGCGAAGGACACGCAGGCGCCCTTCGACTCCGCCATTGCGCAGTACTGGTTTCCCATTGATCAGTACATCGGCGGCGTGGAGCATGCAATTCTGCATTTGATCTACTCGCGCTTCTGGACCAAAGTGATGCGGGACCTCGGAATGGTGAAGAACAATGAGCCTGCCGAGCGACTTTTCACTCAAGGCATGGTCATCAAGGATGGCGCCAAGATGTCGAAGTCGAAGGGCAACGTGGTTTCCCCCGACGACATGGTTGCCCGCTACGGCGCCGATGCAACGCGGATGTACGCGCTCTTTGCGGCGCCGCCCGACCGCGATCTCGACTGGCAGGAAGACGGCGTCGCCGGAGTGAGCCGCTTTCTGGGCCGCGTGTGGCGTCTCGCGACGAAGTACGCTCCGGTCGCGCGATCTGAGGCCGCGAAGCACCCGATCTCTGCAAACGGAAGCGCCGTGCAACTGCGGCGGAAGCTGCACCAGACGATCGCCAAGATCACGCTCGATTTTGAAGGGCGCTGGCACTTCAACACGTGCGTGGCGGCCATCATGGAGCTCGTGAACGAACTGCAGGCAGCGGACGCACAGCTGGCGGCAGGTGAGATTCCGGCTTCCGTCGTGCGCGAGCTTTTGCGGACGCTGGCTCTGCTGCTGGCGCCATTCGCGCCGTTTCTTGCGGCGGAGCTATGGGAGCAGTTGGGCGAAGAGGGCGCAATATTGCGCGCACCCTGGCCCAGGAGCGATCCCAGCCTCGCCAAAGAAGACGAGATCGAGATTCCGGTGCAAATCAACGGCAAGCTCATCTCTGTCGTACGCGTTGCAGCCGGCGCCGATGCAAAAACCATCGAAGTCGCGGCACTCGCCAATGAAAAAGTGCGCTTCCGCACGGCCTCCAAAACGGTTGCCAAAGTCATCGTGGTGCCGGGCAGGGCTGTCAACCTGGTTGTGAAGTGAAGGCAATTGCCATAGCGGACGACTCTGCCGGCCGGCCGGTTCGCGGGACGCAACTGCTGGTTGAGCACATCAGCGACGTGATCCGCCGGCCTTCGCTGCTCGGCATTGAGCTTGCGTGGCGCTGGCTGTTTGGGATCCCGTTTCTTCTCGTGTGCTGGCACCAGATCGAGCAAATTCTCGCTGCGTATCCTCTCGACTCTTCAGGATTCGACGCAGTGAGTTTGCAGGATCCCTGGGCTTCGTCATTGCAAATCGCCAACGTCTTTTCGTATTACCAGCCCCATGTTTTGGCCGTGATGCAATGGCTGCTACCAGCAGCAGCGCTGGCATGGGTCGTGCTCTCCGGCCTGGGGCGCAATTGGCTCTTGGTGCGGCTCCCCGGGCAAAATGCGGCGTCTGCCGTAGGAAAGGTGCCGTTCCGGCCCCTGACGATGATTGCGCTTCAGGCTGGTTGGCTCATTCTGCTGGGGCTCACGTACTGGGGATGGTTTCGCTCGATGCAATGGACGGCCGCCACACATATCTCTGTGGGAGCCGAACCGGATCTGGTCGGCTATTTCGTCTGGGCGATCTTTCTCTCTCTGGGATTCTTCACAGCATTCGCGCTATTGAGCTGGCCTTTCTCAATCGCTGCATTCGTGGCTCTGCTGGAGCGGCGCTCAGTTTTCTCTGCGCTTGGTCAAAGCCTGAGGCTCGGAAAACGATTCACGGGCAAGCTCGCCGAGGTGAACCTCGTGATGGGCATCGTCAAGCTAGCGCTTCTGGTGCTGGCCATGGTCTTTTCGTCCGCGCCGGTCCCATTTGTACAGGAAGTGGGGCCAGGCGCGTTGCACGCAGCCTTGGCCGTCTCTCTTGTCGTCTATTGCATCGCCAACGACTTCTTCCAGGTGGTACGGCTCAAGGCGTTCGTGGAGTTCTGGCAGGTTTTCCGCGTAGGCTAAGCCAGACCTTTACCGGCGAACTGAACGAGCGCTATTCGGAATCAGCGCGATCGTCGAGTGCGCTTGAATCTGGCAGTTAGAACAATTTCAGTTGGATCACAAGGTACTTCTTTGGATCTTCACGCATGCCTTTGACCAGCTGCTGTGCCTGGTCCAAAGTCTGGTCCGCGTGATTGTAAAGCGAACGATTCTTGAGGAACTGGCCCGCCGACCCTTCGCCCTCATTCAGATTCTTCAAAATGCTATCGAGGTTTGCGATCAAATCGGTGAGCTTTTTGGCAGTTTCGGGATCCTTTGTCATTTTGCCGATTGCGCCATTGCCGGCGTTGATCGAAGCGAGGATCTGGTTCAGGTTCGACATGGCGGAGTTGAAATTGTTAAACGCCGTTTCGTCATTGAGAAACTTGCCTGCCGTGCCTTTGCCGGCATTCAGATTGGCTGTGAGTGTATTGAGCTGGTCTACCGCCGTATTCAGTTTTGTAGCAAGCGTGTTGTCACTGATCAATTCGCCCAGCGAACCCTTCCCCTGTGCGACAGTTGCCGTGATCGTCTGGAGATCCGACGCGATCGACACCACCTTCTTCTTCATCGCTGGATCGTTGAGGAGTTCGCCAACAGTGCCTCGGCTGCTATTCAGGGTGTCAGTCAGTACCTCAATCTTGCGGATCAGTCGATTGATCTCCTGGATGGAGACCTGGCTGGTGTTGATAACCGACTGGATGGTCGGCGCGCCTGACTGCTGGAGTTCGCCATTGTTCAACGGCGGGGGGCCTGTCGCGTCTTTGGAATCAATATCGACGAAGCTGTCGCCCAGGACTCCGGCGGTGGTGATCTGTGCAGTCGAATCGGTATGCAGGTCGCGCAACGACTCGGCGCTCACCCGCATCACCACCTCGACCGGGTTGGGATTGTGCGACTGGTCGATCCGCATGTGCGCGACATTGCCGATGGTCACGCCTTCCAGCGTCACCGGAGCCCCAACTTTCAATCCGGAGGCATTGGGGAAGTAACACCGCAAGACGACCTGGTGCGCAAAAAGTCCGCCCGAGGCCCCGGTCATGAGGAAAATGAGTGCGACGAGAACGGCGGTGGCGACCAGAACCAGCATCCCCACCTTCAGTTGCGACCACTGGATCTCTTTGCGGCTTGGCACTTGACTCCTCTTACATCATCGAGCGGGTCGACGCCTACCAGTCCCGGAAAGGGTATAAGAGCGCTCAAGGTATTGCAGTCTGGTCAACCCGAGGCCCAAAACGACCGGTAATTGTCGCTGGGGTCGAAGCAACAGGGTGCAGCAACCCGAACCAAAAACCATACCCTGCCGAGTTTCCTAAACTGTTCTAGAGCATAGCAGAACCGGCGGATTTACCGCCCGTCCTCGAATACCACGCTGGCCATGGCAACCGCGATGGTGTGGGTGAGCGAAAGGGAGGCGCGAACCGCGCCCAGGCGCTCAGCGATCTGCGCGGCGCGGCCATGAAGCCGGAGGACGGGCCTCCCGCTCAGTTCCCGCGCCACCTCGATTTCCAGCCAGTTCACACCGTAGCTAATCCCGGTTCCGAGCGCTTTGGCTGCAGCCTCCTTGGCAGCAAAGCGGGCAGCAAAACTCTCGGCCGATTTGCGCTTGCGTTGGCAGTAAGCTTGCTCCCCTGCAAGATAGACCCGGTCGAGGAAGCGCTTGCCAAAGCGATCGATGGCGTGCTGAATCCGGTCAATCTCCACAACGTCGATTCCTGTGCCAACGATCATCTGGCGCCACGTCCTTTCTTTCAACTTACAACATCCGGCTATGTGCGAGGCCCCGGCGGGTTCGCAGAGAATCTACGCCCAATGAATCCTGCGATCAAAATGCATTCTGAGGTCAAAATCTACCCCGCGGTCGGGCGGCTCAATTACCCTCATCCGATCTTTTCGAAGTGCTGCAAGACGAATGTGTTTCAAACGCGGTCAGGCACCGTTCGGGTCCGCAACAACTTTCATTCGGTTTGGCGGACCTCCGATAAACCGTTTGTGAGGTTGCGGATGCCCGATCAAAGCGCAATGCGTGCAGCGACCATCCCCTGGGCAATTCAAATGAGGGCGACGTCGGCGGAAGAGCCTTCACGGCTGGTGCAGTCTCTCACCGGTGCAATCCTGGGTTGTGGAGGATGGGTATTGAGTCGCGGCGCAAACGACATGGGAAGAATCAGCATGCTGTTTGAGTTCGAGCGGCGATCGTGTGTCGACATTTACGGTCTGCTGATTGCCGCAGGGCTGGAACTTAGCCAAAGCGGTCACATCCGCTTCACCGAACTCTGCCAGTGCACCCGCAGCCAGCCACCGGACTGCGGCGTCGAAATCGCCAGCGTGGATCTCGACATCCAGACTCTTCCCGTGGAAATGGTCGGCGGCATGCAGATGCGCGGAAGAATGTAGGTCGATCACTGTAGCATTTTGGGGCGGCCGGTTTAACCGGCTTCGACAAGCCCATATCTTCGCTGCCATGCCTCCTTCAACCGCGCCCATACACGCGCGCGTTCCGGCTCGGTAACCGTTGCGTCCGGCTGAGTGGCAAATCGCGCGGCCTCCTGCTTGGCGAGCTCTAGCAACTGGCGGTCGCGCAGCAGGTTGGCCACGCGAAACTCCGGAAGGCCCGCCTGGCGCGTGCCGAAGAATTCGCCGGGGCCGCGCATGGAGAGATCCAACTCGGCCAGTTCGAATCCATCCTGGGTACGCACCATGGCATCGAGCCGCTGTTCACCCAACTCCGAAACGTGCTCGCCGGTCATCAGAACGCAGTAGCTTTTTGCCGCGCCGCGGCCGACGCGACCGCGCAACTGGTGCAGCTGCGCCAGTCCGAACCGCTCGGCGTGGTCGACCACCATCACCGTGGCATTGGCGACATCGACACCGACTTCAATCACGGTTGTCGAGACCAGCACGTCAATCTCGCTGCGCTGAAAGCGACGCATGATGACCTCTTTCTCGTCCGCATCCAGGCGGCCATGAAGGAGCCCCACGCGAAGCCCGGCCAACGGACCCGAGCGAAGTTTTTCGAACATCTCCATCGCAGACCGGAGGCCTGATTTAGCGGATCGGCCAGCCTCCTGAGAAGCGGCCGGGAACAGATTGCCCGCCTTTCCTTTTGCTGCGCGTTTTGGTAGGGGCTGGGAGTCGGCGATTATGACGGCCTCCGTCTCGTCCTGCGAAAAATCCAGCTCCGGTTGGTCGTCCTTCGCGCCCTCGATCACCGGGTACACGATATAAGCCTGCCGGCCTTGTTTCACCTGCTTGCGCACAAAATCCCAAACCTCCGCGGCCCGTTCGCCTGGAACGCGTCGCGTGACAATGGGCAACCGCCCCGGCGGCATCTCGTCGAGCACGCTCAGGTCCAGATCACCATAAAGCGAGAGCGCCAGCGTGCGCGGGATGGGAGTGGCAGTCATGACCAGCACATCAGGCTCGGGCTGGTTCGGCTTTTTCATCAGCTTGAAGCGCTGCATGACGCCGAAACGGTGCTGCTCGTCCACCACCACCAGCCCCAGCCGGTCGAATTCGACTTTCTCTTCGATCAGCGCGTGCGTCCCAATCACCAGGTTGGCGTCGCCGCGGTTGATCAGCCCGCGGTTGCTCCGCTTGCGGTCGTCATCGAGTGAGCCGGTAAGCAGTACGATGCGCGGTTTGCGGGTCGAACGTTCGAGTAACTTGCGCGCCGCGAGGTAGTGCTGGGTGGCCAGGATCTCCGTCGGGGCCATCAGAGCCGCCTGGTAGCCGTTTTCCATGGCCACCAGCATGGCTTGAAACGCGACAATCGTCTTGCCTGAACCAACGTCGCCCTGCAGCAGGCGCCGCATGGGCGTGGGCTCACGCATGTCAGTCACAATCTCGCCCAGCGCTCGTTTCTGCGCTGTAGTGGGATGAAAAGGAAGCACTTCGCGGATCGCCTCGCGCACTTTGTCGCCGGTGGCAAACGCGACGCCCTTGCGCTCTTTCATGCGGCGCCGCTTGAGCTCAAGACCGAGCTCCAGGAAAAACAATTCTTCGAAGATCAGGCGGCGGTGCGCCGGCGTCGACGCGCTCTGCAACTGCGCGAGCGGTGTCCCTTCGGCAGGGAAGTGCACTTCACGCAGCGCGGTTTCGCGATCGGGCATGGCGAGCTCCTCCAGCATCGAAAGCGGCAGGCATTCCGCCACTGCTCCGCGCATGTTCTCAAGGAGGTTGAAGATCACCTTGCGCTGCCAGCGAGACGCCAGGCGGCTGCCGCCCAGCGATTCATACACCGGCGTGATGCGGCCCACCTCAAGCAACCTGGTTTCGGCGTCGTCGCTCGCGTCGGGCAGAATCTCGAACTGCGGCTGAATCATTTTGAAGTTGCTTGTGGAGCGCGATGGCTCAACCTTGCCGTAGACCGCAACCGTCTGGCCGGACTGAAATTTCCCGTTCAGATAGGGTGCATTGAACCAGATGCATTTGAGCGCGTGGCGGCCTTGTCCAATAGTCAACTCGAAGAGCGGCATGCGGCGCGTGCGCAGCAGGATGGATCCGCGCACCTCGCCGATCACGCTGGCCATTTCGCCGGGCTTCAGTTCGTCGAGGCTGCGCGGATGTTGCCGGTCTTCGTAACGGAAGGGAAGGTGATAAAGCAGATCTTCCGCCGTATGGATGCTTTTTTCGGCAAGCATCTCCGCGACGTGCGGTCCAACGCCGCGCACAAACTGCACCTGATCGCCGAGGCTAAGCACAACTGGATGCTATCTCATTCGCGTGTTTCGCGTGCCGGCTTGCAGTGCGGAAATTCGCGCGATGCGAGAGCGATTGCGACCCCAATATGCGAACGCCGCCGTAAGATGAGGGGGTGCACTGCATCCTGATTTACAATCCGGCCTCGGGCCGCAGACGGAACCTGCGCCTGCGGAAGTTGGACGAAGTGGCCGGGGCGCTGACCGCTGAAGGCCATCGCGTGGATGCATTGTGCACGACCGGGCCCGGTTCGGCCGCGGCTCAGGCCCGCGAGGCCGCAGCCTTTGCGGATGTGATCTTTGCCTGCGGAGGAGACGGGACCGTGCATGAGGTGCTGCAAGGCCTCGTCACTGAAGCGGGAGTGCCGCGGTGTCCGCTCGGACTTGTTCCTTTGGGCAGTGCTAATGTGCTCGCGCGGCATCTGCGGATTTCGCTTGATCCGGTGGTCGCAGCTCTCGAGCAGCTAAAGGGCAGCCCGTGCGCTGTTCCGGTGGGCAAAGTCGACTGCGCCGGCGCTGTTCGATACTTCGCTTTCATGGCCGGCGCCGGCCCAGACGGCGCGCTTGTCTACCGCCTTGGGGCGCAAGAGAAGGCCAGGCTTGGCAGGTTGGCGTACTACTTTCGCGCTGCGCGTCTCTTCGCCACTCGGCGTTTTTCTGCATTTGAGGTTCAGTTCACGCCTGCGGCCTCGGATTCGCCAGTCACGCGTATGGCGGTCAGCGTGATGGCGACGCGCATCGGGAATCTCGGCGGGATCTTTCGCGGCCTCACGGATGGGCACGCGTCGATTCAGGATTCCGAGTTGTGCCTTCATCTGCTCCAGGCGCCTGCGCTGGTGTCGTTGCCCTTGTGGTTTCTGTCCGGCTGGCTCGGCCTGCGCCGCCTCAATCCGTTCCATCAATGTATTCGGGTGTCTGCCTTCTCCTGCCGCGCATTGAGCAGCCCGGCGCCTTATGTCGAGGCCGACGGCGAGTCGCTCGGCCGACTTCCGATGCAGGTGTCACTCCTTCAAAATGCCCTGCGCATTCTCGTTCCGCGTCGTTAGCTTCACAATTTCCGATTCGCGGCCAGTTTTCCCGATCCGATTGCGCTTAACGACGGCCAACCTCGGCGTTGTATCGTTGTATGCGGCTGAAATCCTGCTTGGTGGAGCTGTCTCAATGCCTGAATTGAATCGCAGATCGTTTCTGAGAGCGGCAAGCGCTGCATCGGCGACAATATTTCTTGGCGCGCGAATCCACGCGCTGGCCGCGACGCAAGCCGAACCCGCAGGTGCAGTCGCCGCCAACGATCGCATCCAGATCGCGCTGATCGGCGCTGGCGGCCAGGGGCAGGGCGACACACGAACGGCGTTGCAGGTCCCCGGCGTCAAGCTGGTTGCCGTTGCCGACTGCTACAGCGGCCGTCTCGATCATTGCAAAGAAGTTTGGGGTGACGATCTTTTCACCACCCGGGACTATAACGAGATTCTCGCCCGCAAAGACATTGATGCGGTAATCATTGCCACGCCTGACCACTGGCACAAGCAGGCCGCGGTGGACGCGATGAAGGCCGGCAAGGACGTCTATTGCGAGAAGCCCATGATTCATCTTTATGCCGATGGGCCGGAGTTGATCGAGGCAGCGCGCGCGAGCGGACGCATTCTCCAGATTGGCAGCCAGCGTGTCAGCTCGATCATCTACGCCAAGGCGAAGGAGTTGCTGGCTTCGGACGCCATCGGCCACCTGAACATGGTCACCGCGCGATGGGATCGTAATTCGGCCATCGGCGCATGGGACTATACCGTGCCGCCGGATGCCTCGCCTGAGACTTGCGACTGGCCGCGTTTTCTTGGCACCGCGCCAAAGATCCCGTTCAATGCCGAGCAGTTTTTCCAATGGCGGAAATGGAAGGCCTACGGAAGCGGGGTGGCCGGCGATCTATTCGTGCATCTCTTCAGCGGAACGCACTTCATTACCGGGTCAAACGGACCCACGCGCGGCATGGCGACGGGCGGGCTGCGCTTCTGGAAAGATGGGCGCGACGTACCCGACGTGATGCTCGGGCTATTCGATTATCGCGAGGGATTCAACCTGAGCCTGCATGTGAATTTTGTCGACGGCGGCGAGGAGAGCGAAGGCCTCATCTTCACCGGCTCCGAAGGGACAATGGAGATCGCGGGCAACACGGTGACCGTGAATCGCGTGCCGCGCGAAAGGGAACCCGGTTACACCATCGACACGTTCACGCGGGCGACGCAGAAGGCATTTCTGGAGAAGTACCGGAAAGAGTATCCGGTTACGCATCCTGATGGCCCGCCGGCGGTGGGAATGGAGAAGTATGTGGCTTCGGCTGGCTACAGCGACAGCTACGATCACTTCAAAAACTTCTTCAACTCTGTGCGCACACGCAAGCAGCCGGTTGAAGATGCGACCTTCGGATTCCGTGCCGCGGGCGCCGCGCTCTTGAGCAATCTCAGCGTGGATCGGGGCGCGATTGTGAATTGGGACCCGGACGCGATGAAACTCGCGTAATCGGCGCACGGGCCTCTCGTAGATCGATGTCGAAGGAACGCTTAGCTGAACCCAAGTACGGGATGCGGTACGTACGGCTCTTCGAGCGCTTTCATCTCCTCCGGAGTGAGCTGAACTGAGAGAGCAGCAACGGCGTCCTCAAGGTGATGCGGTTTGCTTGCGCCCACAATGGGCGCAGTCACTCCCGGTTTCGCCAGCAGCCATGCCAACGCAACCTGCGCCCGCGAAATGCCGCGCTTTTCAGCGATCTCACCCAGCCGGTCCACGACCTTGCGATCGGCCTCCTCCGTCTGCGAGTACATCTTGTTCCCGAACGCGTCTGTCTCTGTCCTGCTCGTGGTCTCGGCCTTCCAGGCGCGTGTCAGCCGGCCTCGCGCCAATGGGCTCCAGGGTATGACGGCCACGCCCTCCGCCTGGCACAGCCCGATCATCTCGCGCTCTTCCTCGCGATAGAGCAGGTTGTAGTGATTCTGCATGGAGATGAAGCGCGTCCAGCCGTGCCGATCGGAGAGATAGAGCGCCTTGGCGAACTGCCAGGCATACATCGATGAGGCACCGATGTAGCGCACCTTTCCCGCCTTCACGGAGTCGTGCAAGGCTTCGAGCGTCTCCTCGATGGGCGTCTCGTAGTCCCAGCGATGAATTTGGTAGAGGTCGACGTAATCGGTTTCGAGGCGCTTCAGGCTCTGGTCGAGCTCGAACAGGATCGCTTTTCGCGAGAGCCCGCGCCCGTTCGGCTCCTCGCGCATCACGCCATGCACCTTGGTTGCGATCACCACCGATTCCCGGCGGACGTTGGCCTTGAGAAATCGCCCGACGACGGCCTCGCTTTCGCCGCCCGAGTACACGTTGGCGGTATCAAAAAAGTTAATGCCCAAATCAAGTGCCTGCCGGAGAAATGGCTGGCTCTCTGCTTCGTTGAGCGCCCAGGCCTGGCGGCCGGGCAGGATTTTGCCCGTGACGGGGCTTCCGTAGGTCATGCAGCCGAGACAAATGCGAGAGACTTTCAAACCGGTGTGGCCAAGATTGAGGTATTCCATCGCTGCTCCTGTTTTGAGTTTAGATTGCGGCTCTGCTGCGGCCATGCGCAGATACGCGCAACGCCTGGGCACGCTGGGAAATGGCGTAAGCGCCGTCAAAGAATTCACGTCTGAACATCAGGGCGAGTTCCGAGTAAGGGATTGCCCCTCCCCGGGCGAGGCCGGGTCTCATCTGTAATTAAACTGTACGAAGACCTCGACCGCCGTCTTGAGCTTATAGTGTACCCAAAACTGTCTTAAGTACTTTCGTAGCATTGCGCTGAGTACATCTAAAGTGATTGGATTCTCTGTGTGCGCACCTCGTGAGACAACTCTCTATGGCGAGTGCGGGTCTAATATGGCATTGCGAAGGGGAGAGTGCGGCCGGTTAAGCTCTTGCGGAGGCACCGGCGCTTACTGCGGGGTCGCAGGATTGTCTAAATGGAAGCAAGCGAATAACAAAGAATAGAAAGGCGCCCGACCATTTGAGTGAGACCGCGGCAGAGACGACAGCATGGCGGCGCACCGAGCACGCAGGGTGTGACGCGCCGATGGCCCATGCAATGAAGGCGTGGCCGTCGCGGCTGCTGGCGATGACGGGCCTGCCGGCCCTGATTCTGTTTGTGGGTTGCGGCGGCGGGACCCCATCGACAAGCTCCTCCAACAGCACGTTCTCGATCTCGCCGGGAACCCTTGCCATCGATACCAACTGCACGGGCTGCAATGCGACCAACAGCTCAGGTTCGGCGGTTGAGCAATTTACGGCTACGCTGAAAAGCGGCAGTGCGGCCACAGTGAGCTGGACTGTGACCGGAGGGGACGCGAATGCCGGCCCGGGATCCATAGACCCAAGCAGCGGCCAGTACACACCCCCGCCTTATCTGACCAAGGACAGTGTGCAGGTCACCGTGACGGCGACGATCACTGCCGGAACCGGGATGGGCGCGACAGCCAGCTCTACCGTCACCGTGACTCCCGGATTTTTGCAGCCGCTCTCGCCAGAAAATGTCGCACTCGGCAACAGTGGAACCGTGACCATCACCGGCTACATTGCTGAAGCCGGCGGCAGCACCGGCATCAACTACGCGGTTTCGAGCACAGCAAACGGTTCAAGCGGCGGGCAGGGTTCGCTGGGCACACCGACTTGCACGCGCAACGCGAATGCATTTACCTCCTGCGCGGTGGCCTATACCGCTCCGAACACGGTTTCGTCGAATGCTTCAACATTTGTCGTCGCTACCGTGGGCACATCCTCATCAAAGACTGCGACTGCCGTGCTTTTGAACACCGAAGGCATCTCGAGCAATCCAGACAATCACCAGAATGAGCAGGCCACGCCCGTCAATTTGGGAACCTCCGGCGGTAACAATAACGATTACGACACGCAAACTCAGGGCGGGCAAACCTCAATCTCCGATTGCTGCGGCGGCACGCTGGGCTCGATGATTCAGAACTCCTCCGGAACACAATTTCTGCTCAGCAACAATCACGTTCTGGCGCGTAGCGACCAGGCCACGACCGGTGAAATGATTGTCCAGCCTGGTCTGATTGACAACGGCTGCACACCCAACGGTGTCGGATCCGGTACCACGCCGGTCGGCGTTTTGACAGCCTGGCTGCCGCTCAACTCGGCGACAACCAACGCGGACGCGGCCATCGCCCAGGTGGATTCCGGCGCCGTGAATGCAAGCGGCGCGATTGAAGAATTGGGCGCGTTGCAAAGTGGCTCGCTGGCTGCGGCTCCTCCGGGAATTTCGTCCACGGACGGCAAGGGCGAGAATCCGGCAATCGGAATGCTCGTAGCGAAAAGCGGCCGCACGACAGGGCTGACCTGCGCCAGCATTTCTGCGATCAACGCAGACGTGCAGGTGGGCTATTACAAGAACTGTGAAGAGACTGAGCCGTACTTCACCAAGACTTACACGAATCAGATTGAAATTGCCGGCAACGAATTCAGCGATGCGGGCGACTCCGGCTCGCTGGTGGTGGATACGAGTGACGCTGAGCCTGTGGGTCTGTTCTTCGCCGGAGGCGTGGATCAGACGGGTACCAGTGAAGGCGTGGCGAACCCCGTGAGTACCGTGCTGGCGGAACTGGGTTCGCAGCAGGGAACGACATTCACCTTCGTAGGCACGACGGATCATCCAGTGAGCTGCCTCAACTACGCAACAGGGACGGCGACAGCGGCCCAGGCCGTCACACTTTCGAGCGCGCAGACGAGCCGCGCCCAGCAGGCGCTTACCCAGGCGCGCATGCTCGTGAATCCGACTGCGGGCATCCTGGGGACGGCGACAGGGAAGAGCAGCGATCACTCCGGCGAGGCAGCGGTCATTCTCTATGTCGACCAGAACATGAATGTCACCGCGCCGCAGGCAGTGAACGGCGTGAGGACCGAGGTGATCCCGACCACTGCGGAGGCTGTTGCCGCGGGCACGGCTCCGCATTCGTTGCTGCAGTCAGGCGGGCCACACACGCTGACGGCGAGCGTGATTACACAGGCCATCGCCGCCAAACAGCAGGTATCGCAGAGCCTGATGAAGCAGTATCCCGCGTTCTTTGGCGTGGGCGTTGGGCAGAGCTTCGACAATCCCAGGGAAGCTGCACTGGTGATCTACGTCGACCGCAATCAGGTTCCCGCCACGCTTCCGGCTACCATCAACGGCCTGCGCACGCGATACATCATTATGGACCGCCTGCACGTGACTCGTTCGTACCTGACGGGGCCCATCCGCCAGCAGGGCCACTGCATGACCCATGCCGCTGCGGGCCAGGCGTCGCACACGTTCGATCCGCTCCACGTGCACGAACTTCGCGGCCTGAACTTGTTCTGATATTCCGTAGCAGGTTTGTTTCTTCGAAATCACCCATCAAGAACGTCGCGGGGATGAGCTCTATTTTCCAGGATTGCTCAGGAACCCATCGGCTCTTCCGGTAAGGCTTTGGGCATCGACGACAGCATCAGCCTCGTTGACCACTGCCTCTGCCGATGCCGCCGCCTCAATCTGGCCCGTCGAACGCAGAAAGCGAGCGTACTGTCTCATCGCATTTAGATAGATGCTCCGGTTCCATCCGAAGTCTGCCTTCATGCGAGTCGTCCCCCGCTCGAGCCAAAGTGCCGCGTTGCCTTGATCGTCGCAGTGCCAATAGCCGAACCCCAAAGCGTACTCGGCATATCCGAGCTGCAGGCTATCTTCTGCATGATGGCTCTGCGCGATGGCGAGCCCTTCCTCCAGAATCGGGATCCCGCGTGCGCAATCTCTGGCGCCGGTCAGCGCAAATCCGAGCGCTTCCCGAACTGAAATTCTGCCGCCTGCGCTCACATCAGGCCGGTCGCCAAGGACCTCATAGGCTCGCTCAGCGAAATGCACGGCTTGTTTGAACTTTTGCTGCTCATCATACAGGCCGGCAAGTTCGTTCCAGGCGAGGGCAGTGGTCACAGGATCGCCAATCTCCTGGCGAATGCGCAGCACCTGTCGCTCATCGTGCTCGGCCTGCCTGGGGTTTCCCAATTCGAGATCCACCACCGCTAATTGTCCGATCTCATTTGCCAGTTCCGGCTATGATCCGTTCTTCAAATAAGCAATTGCCCGCCGCATGGCGTCTTCTGACTTCAGATACAGAGCCGCGTCTGCATACAAGCCTCCGAGGTTTTCGTAGATCTGCGCTATGCGCGCCGGAGCTTCGTGCCCGGCTTTAGCGCTGCGAACCGCAGCTTCATTGAGCGCAATCAGGCGCAGCAAGTGCGGCTTGCTCAGCTGCCCGATCGTGAATGCCGTGGCCGTTGCCTTTGCCTGTGGGTTAGAAGGTATGTTTAGTTGAGGGGCCGCGATGGGTGCGATCAAAATCAGGACAAGGATTCCCTGCAGGAGTCGAATCATCGTTTCCTCCCGGATGTTCAATTTGGTTTTCGCTTACACGTGCGGCGGGCTGGTTGTACCGGGCATCGATGCGCCAAGGCCGATTTTCGGGTCAAGGCGTGCGCCGGAAACAGCCGGCAATCTGAGGGGCCCTGATGAATCCTGTAACAACGCTTCGAACTTGATCGGCAGATCCTATAAGGATCCCTTAAAGGAGATCGTGATCAACCGGCCCAGAGATTTCGGAACGCGGAAGCAGCACTTGCAATTCGACTGCATATGACAAGAGCATCCGAGTCAAAAGGTAAACGGAGGGGCAAGGCTCCCGGTTAACAATACGTGCGGAGCGCTTTCACGGCTCCTAGTCTCCATTCCGCAGAAACCCACGGTTGCGGATGCAGGATCTCTGCGGAGGGCGGAAGATCCGGCTGTTTCTCCGCGCGGAGCAAAAGCCCTGCCTCACTTTGGACACACCAACAGCGTTTGCGTCGAAAGAACGCGCCGGTCGTTCGATTCATGAGACGAGGCGGCTTTCGCGCAAGTGCTCCGGGGCGGTTGACGTTCGTTGGTTGTGATTCGCGATGCGTATGCGAATCAATTTACCGGCCGCGCCTTGCCTTCCTTCAGGCTCTCGTCGATGATCGACCGGATTTTGTCGTTGTTCTCGCGCACCGTCTGGCCCATCTGCGCGCCCAGCTTTCCCATCTGCTGGCCGTATTTGCCTTGTTCTTCGCCAAATTTCGACATATCGATGCTGAACTCTTTCATGTTCATGTTGCCGAATTCCGCCTGGAACACGCGGCGCTGAAGTTCCCCAATCTCGCGCTGCAGCTCCTGCAACTGCTGGCGGCTCACCGTGCCGCCTTGCTTATCTTTCAGGCTTGCGGCGGTTGCATCCAGCGCGGCAATCTCCTTTGACAAGTCGGGCGCGGGAAGATTGTCGGCAGTTTCGCGCGCCTTGCGCGCCGCGTCACGCGCCGCCTCGCGCGCCTGCTGGCCGGCATCGCGCATCTGTTTGCTCAGCGCACGCATCTGGTCGCTCATATCCTGTCTTGCTTTGTCCATGGCCTCGAGCTGGCTCACCGTTGCAGGATCGTCGACAATGTAGAGCTTGCCCTCGTGGCGGAACAGCAAGAAGTGTCCGTGTGCGGCGCTTCGCGCTTTATCGACGTCGCTCGAACCTTCATCGTCCCAGTCACCGCAGAATCGAGTTTTGGTCCCGGGGTCGCCCACGATCGCATAGCTGTCACCATCTCCGAAGCAACGCCCCCGGCCTGCATCGTCAAACATCTCCGCTTTGAACGCTAGTTCCGGAATGTTGACGTCGACATGAATGCGGGGCATGGGCGGCATTTGAGGCATTACCGGCAGCGGTTCTTGCATGCCGGCTTCAGGGGCTTGCGGCGCCACGGGAGCAGGCGATGCCTCGGGGGCCGTGCTGGGAACGGCGGCTGGCATCGGCGGTGCGGGAACCGGCTCCGGGCTCGCTGCAGGCGCTGGCGCTTGTCCTGTCGCCGAATCGGTTACCTGCGCCGGCTCGGGAGTGGACCGGCTCACCACGGCCGCTGAAGAGGGTGCCTGATTCTGCGGCAGTGCGGCCTGCGAAGACGCAGCCTGTTGCGGAGCTGAAGCAGCCTCGACACGAACCATCGCCGTCGCGGCGATCAGCAAAGAAGAGATCAGCACGGTGAGTAGAGCGCGCCGCCTGCCGGTAAAGGCAAGACGGAAGCTTGCTTCGTTGAGCAGGCGCTCAATGCGATGAGAGAGGTTCCGAGAGTGTGCCATAGCGACTCCATTCAGGGTTGGGCGCGGAAGAGCCGCGAACTCAAGAAGCAGTCCGGCATAGGCTGACGGACTTTTAGCCACCGCGAGGCCGGCGCGGTCGCTGATGGCCTCGCCCAGATCGGAGAGCTTGCGCTTCAGCCACCAGCCCAGCGGGCTGAACCAGGTGAGGGCCGCGTAGAAGCCAGCCAGGAACTGCAGATAAAAGTCGCGCTGGCGGATGTGGGAGAGCTCGTGAGCCAGTACCACGCGCAGTTTCTCTTCGGCCCATTCCGCGTAGTCCGCGGGCAGAAGGATTCCCGAACCAATATTGACCGGTGAGCCGATCAGGGAACTCGAGCGCACGCGGATGGGAGCAGGGAACTCAAACTCGAGTGGAGTGTCGACGGGTTTTGCTCGTTTCCAGAGCGAGAACGAAAGCGCCAAGCCCCAAAGCAACCGCACAAGCAGGAAGGCGCAGACGCCGAGATAAAGATTCCAGGCGGCGGCCAGCATGCGCTCGGGAGTGAGCAGGGAGGTGAGCATCGGGGATGGATGAGTCACAGGTTGCTGCATCGACGGCGTCGTTGATATGGGCGTTTTCTCAGGCTCGAGATTTGACGGCGCATCAGGCTTCGCAGTCGAAGCAGGCGGTGCAGGCTGAAGACTTGTTGCCTCGTCCGCGACTGACTCCTGCATTTCAGCCTCGAGGGCATCCAGCTGCGATGCGGTGCGAGATACAACTGCGGCTGTTGCGGCGTGCGACGTTCTTGCCGACAGCAACGACGCAGGCAATTTGACCGAGGCCCATGCCGGGAGCCACGAGGGATGCATCATCAGCGGCATGGCGAGAGCTGCCATCAGCATCAGTCCCCAGGCAGACTTCTGTGCCGGCACGTTTCTGACCCGAAAGACAAGCAGACCGGCCCAAATGGCAGCGGCTGCAATCAGCGCGCGCATCGCCGATTCAAGCAAGATGGGCAACAGCGAACCAGTCATGGCTTTTCCTCCTTCTTGCGAGGGGATTTTCGCTCGGTGTGAGTTGCCTGAGGAGCAGCAATACGATTCGCCAGACGCTGCAACTCATGCCTGTCCAAGACCTTTGAGTCGACCATACCAACGAGGAGGGCCTCCACCGATCCTGCGCAAAACCAGTCGACGATACGCTTGACGGCGCGACCCGCGACGAGTTGCGGCGATTCTGCGGGACGATAGACGAACGCACGATTCTCCAGCGAATGCGCCAGATAGCCTTTCTCTTCGAGGCGCCGCAAAACAGTGCGGATCGTCGAGTCTTTCAGGGGACGGCCGAGTGCCTCGCGAACCTGGTCGGCGGTGGTGCTGCCAAGCCGCCAGACAAGAAGCAGAAGGTCGCGCTCCAGTTCGCCAAGATCGGCAGGGTCGTGTTCGAGGTTGGTGTTACCGGTCATAGTGTTACTGTATGTAACACATCAATTCCGGCGTTGTCAAGCTCCGGCAGGAGGAAAATTTTCATTCAAATGGAGCTGCATCATGGACGGGGCGTACCGCTGCCGAGTCGCCGGAACTGGCCGCCAGCGGTTCCGGCGACTCGCCCGTACAATCCACTGTCGAACTTAGAGCGCCGGCCAGATTCGGGTCGTCCGGAATAAACAGCTGGAACACTGTCCCGAATGGCTTTGACGACGGCTCGGAATCAGAAGAAGCTGCCCGGCTGCGTACGTGCACCAGGCCATTGTGCTTGAGGATGATCTCGTGACTCACCCAAAGGCCGAGCCCAGTTCCCGTTATATCCTTTGTGGTGAAAAAGGCCTCGAATATATGCTCGCGGACCTCCGGCTCCATGCCGCAGCCTGTGTCCGCAATGGCAAATCGGACTCCTGTCTGCCCGAGGTTCTTCCAATGATGCGAACGCCGCGCGCGCACCAGTAAACGGCCGCCCGCAGTGCTCGCGTCGATGGCGTTCCCGACCAGGTTCGCGAACACCTGGCGGATTTCGCCGGCAAAACAGAACAAAGTCATCTCGCGATCGTAGTCCCGCTCGACGCGAAGGTCGAGAGTGTTGATGCGGCCTTGGTAAAGGCCCAGCACCGAATCGAGCAGTTCGGCCAGTGCTGTGCGCGCGGGCTGCGTCGGTTGCCGGTAGAAGCGAAGGGTCTGCTGCGTGATCTCAGAAATGCGCCGCACCTCGTATTCGGTCATCGTCACGTACTCCTGCGCCGCCTCGGGAAGTTCGCTGAAATTGCGCAGGAGGAAAAGGAGGTTGGTAATCGCTTCGAGAGGGTTGTTGATTTCGTGAGCAATCGACGCGGCAAGGCGCCCGGTCACAGCCAGCTTTTCGCTTCGGCGCAGGGCTTCCTCGCTGCGTTTTCGCTCGCTTGCGTCGAGCACGATGATTCCCACCCAGCGCACCTGGTTCGGCATCGTTCTGACCGGGTAGGCATTCATTAGCCAGGTCCACGGGCGGCTCGGCTTGCCACCTGCGCCATTGAGTTCGAGGTTGCGGACGGGTTCCTCGGTTGAAAAGACACGCTGCACCGCGGCTTCCATATCGTTTGCCACCGATTGCGGCAGCAGGTCGCGCAGAGTTCGCCCGAGATGGCGGCTGACGGAAACTCCTGTAAAGTCCCCGAAGACGCGGTTGACGCGCACAAATCGCGCGCCGTGATCGACGAACGCCAGGCCGATGGGAGCATTCGCCAGCATGGAGTCGAGAAGGGAAAGCGTGTCATTCAGCCCCGCACGCTGCTCGGCCAGCGACGCCACCATGCGATTGAAGGTTTCGATCAGGTCGCCGATTTCGTTGTGAACGGTCACTGGAAGCGGGAAGTGGCCTTGATCCCCTTCCGAGGTCATCAGTGCAGTGGCGCCGCGATGGAGAACAGCCAGCGGACGCGTAATGGCGCGCGCCAGCAAGAGCACCAACAGCACGGACGCCACAACCCAGATGACACCGAAGATCGCCGTGTCACCCAGGAGAGAATCCAGCTGCTGCCGAGCCGCGCTCTGGTCGAAGGTCACAAAAGCGTAGCCCCGCAGATGGTTTCCGGTAACGATGGCCCGGACCGCCTCCCACTTGCCGCCTGTTGTCGTGAAGACTCTGGACTCCCCGGACTTAACGAGGGAGGCTTGCGCGCGTTCAGCCGGGCTGAACTCTCCCGATTCCGGACGGTCGCCGTGAACAAAGAGAACTTCACCCGACGGGTTGACAATCATGGCTGACTGTACGGTCGGAGACTGAACAGTCGTTCGCACGGCCAGATCCACCCACTCTGGTCTTTGCTGCTCAAGAGCCTCGGCGGATTGATCGGCCAAGGCAGTCGATTCGTACTCCAGCCAATACTGAGCGCGTTCCCTGGTTCGATGAGTTTGCTGCCGCGCCAGCACGGCCGCGAAAAGACCGATCGAAAGTACCTCCAGCACGACCAGGCTGGCCAGCATCTGCCAGCGAATGGATCGCGGCCACCAGCGCATGCGCAAAACCCCACCCCCGCCGAAAAAATGAATAGGTTCAGTCCATAAAACGAGTAGCGTCAATCTGTCGGATCGCCTGCTGCGACGGCATCGCGCTTCTCCTCCCGCGGCTTGATTTTCGAGACCAGCGAAGCAGCAATCTGCCGGCCGTGAAACCTGCCGTTTTCAATGAAGATCTCGTTCGTACGAGAGCCGGCCACGATGACGCCGGCCAGGTAGATACCCGGGATATTGCTTTCCAAGGTCTGAGAGTTGCACGCGGGGCACCGATCCTTGCCCTCGAAGCGGACACCCAGGCGCTCAAGGAAGGTGAAATCTGGGTGATATCCCGTCATGGCGAAGACAAAGTCGTTGTGCAGCACCTCGCGGCCCGCGGGAGTATCGACCACAACCGTGTCCGGCGTGATCTCCGCAACCTTCGAGGAAAAATATGCCTTCACCTCGCCGTTCTTGATGCGGTTTTCAATGTCCGGTTTGATCCAGTACTTTACGTGGGGGTGCATGCCAGCGCCCCGATGAATGAGCGTTACGTGCGCGCCATGGCGCCACAATTCCAACGCCGCAATCGCCGCTGAGTTCTTGCCTCCGATGACGGCCACGTCCATGCCGTAGTAAGGGTGTGGGTCGTGGTAATAATGGTGTACTTTGCTTAAGGTCTCGCCGGGAATGCCCATCCAGTTGGGCAGGTCGTAATAGCCGATGGCAAGCGCAAGCTTGCGGGCTTTCAGATCGCTGTGACGGCCAAAGCGGTCGGTTGTGTGCACGATGAAATCGCCGTCGGCTCCCGTGATGCTTTCCACCTTGTGATATTGGCGCACGTCGAGCCGGTAATATGCCGTGACCTGCCGGTAGTATTCGAGCGCTTCGTTGCGGGTCGGCTTGGCGTTAGGGCTGGGGAAGGGGATTCCTCCAATCTCCAGGAGCTCGGAAGTCGTAAAAAATGTCATGTGCGCGGGATAGTGAAAGATTGAATTACAGATGCAGCCTTTATCAACCAGAGCCGCGCGAAATCCGGCTTCTTGCGCTTCGATTGCGCAAGCCAGGCCGGTTGGCCCTGCGCCGACTACCAGAAGATCGAAGAAGGTATCCCTTGGCGGACCCACCACTTGATCGTTCATGCTTCTAGATTAGGACATTGCGGCGGCATTACGAGAGACGAAGAACAATCGAAAGAAAAGCTCCAGCCGTGGCTGGAGCTTGTGGGTTTTGGAATTGCGAAGGGTTGGTGATGCTAAGCCAGCGCCACGGCCGGCTCCATGAGAGGCAGCGCAGAGGCGTCGGCAGGAATCGCAGCCGGAACGGGCGCTGCTGCCGCCGTTTGAGCCTGCGTATGCACCGTGCGCGTGAGGCGGTGCACAAAATGATACGGTGGCCACGGGCCCGAGAGCTGCATCTGGCAGTCGCGCATCATGGCGCTCGTAGTGACAAATTTATTATGGTACCGCTCGACGCATTTGCGATCGATGAGATGAGCGATGTCGAGCATCATCTTGCCATTGTCCATTAGCCGGCAGCTTACCTCTTCGTCGAGAGGGAGAAACAGCCGGTGCATCTGGAAGCTGACCGCGCGAGCCCGCGTCTGGCGCTCCCGCGCACGAGAGGCGCTTTCACGCAGATTGCTCAGATATTCGCGGCCCACGCCCTCGCCGCCCAGGTGGCGTTCGATTTCGCGGGCGCAGCAATCGTCGACAAAGATCTTCAAATGCATCTCTGTCTTGCCACGCAGCTTGTCGATATGGCCGAGAAACTGGCGCTGATTGGAGCGGATCGACTTCCGCAATGACTCATCGTCACTGAAGATGGTGCCGAAGCGGAAGGGAAGGATGGTGGAGTGTTGAAAGCAGTCGGCGATCACACGGGCGTGATCAACGCCTGACTTCTGATTGAGGCTTTCCTGAGGGTTGTGCTCGCTGACGATGACTGCGAGATCACTGGCCGGGTAAAGAAAAACTTGATTGCCACTGACTCCAAGGACCGATTCCATCGGAACCGGTTTACGATGACGCGCTAATGCCGGAAAAGCTTGTTTTTCGCCGATGCAGTAGGCATACCATGCCATGACGAGACACTCCGTCCGCGCGCGCCCATACTGTCAAGCGCCGCTGGTTGATGAAGCTCTGTGAACTTGAGAACAACTGCATGCATGTTGAAGCGAAGGCTTGGCCGTGGTTGCGGCCTTAAAAACTAGGGGCAATACTAGTCCTCGAAAAATACGACTGGCAACATCATTGTGGGAAAAAGTGGACCATGCCCCGCGAGTTGTGCAAAAGTCGTATTGATAAAACAGGATTGGCGGTTCATCACATCAAGTTTGTGCGATGGCTCACATTCTTTGGCCGAAAATGAGCCTTTTCCGGCTTCCGTCCTTGCCGAGCTTGAATCACGGTTCGCTGCTCACTCTTCGAGCAAAGCTTCGCCGACGTTTTTCGCGAATCGGAGGACCAGCGAGCGGAACCACACCGGGGCATCGGCATCGGCCAAACGACGGCATGCTGAATGCGCCAAAGTCTAGTAGACTCAACGGAAGAATGCTTGGTTCTATCCGCTTCGTTCGTCGTCCGCTGTCTATTCTCTGTTGCAACGTGATCTTTGCCGCCATGGCGGCAGGCGCCATCTCAACCGCCCCCTTGGCAGCGGCCCAGGGCACCCACCTGTGGCTGCAATCACAGATGGAAGAGTTCGAGAAGGGCACACCCGAAGGCGTTGCGATTGAGAGCGATGGCCATTTGCGGCCGAGCCCCGGCCTGACCGAATTGGCCACAACCCCTTCAACTTTCGTCTGGTCTCTGGCTGAAGGTAAAGAGGGCCGCATCTTTGCCGGCACCGGTTCGCCCGCAACCGTATTGCGGCTGAGCGCGCGGCAAGGCGAAAAGCCATTCACGCTTTTTGAATCGAGAGACCTGACCGTTCAGGCCTTGTGCATCGGGCCCGATGGCGCGGTCTACGCAGCCACGGTGCCAGGCGGTAAGGTCTACAAGTTGAACTCGGACGCAACCACGAAGCTGGATGAAAGCAGCGCCACGGTCGTTTTTGACGCCGCCAAGGCGGACGACACGGCAGCGGGCGCAGCCAAGCAGGCGGCTGCGTCGAGTTCCCAGACCCATTACATCTGGGCGCTGACCTTCGACAAGGAAGGGCGGCTCTATATTGCTGCGGGGAGTCCGGGGGCCATTTATCGCGTTGACCCTGCGCAAGCTGGTGCAGCGCCTGAGCTCTTTTTCAAGAGCGATGACGCGCATATTCGGGCGCTGGCGTGGGACGCAGCCGGGAACCTGATCGCCGGTTCCGACGGCTCAGGACTGGTGTATCGCATTGATGCACACGGCAAGGGCTACGTTTTGTTCGAAGCTCCGCGGAGGGAGATCACGAGCGTCGCCGTCGGCGCCAAAGGAAGCATCTACGTCGCCAGCGTCGGCGACAAGAGCCACAATCCGCTTCCGCCGCTGCCAGTGCAGGGAATGGCATCGATCACTATCACCGTTGTGCAGCCGGAATCGATGCAGGCCGCCAATGCCAGCGCTTCGGTGCCCGAGGGTACTGAAATCTATGCTCTGACTGAGGGCCAGGCGCCGCGGTCCCTTTGGTCCAGCAAGGACGACATCGTCTACGCGCTGGCGGCGGGCCCTGACGGGGTGCTGGCGATCAGCGGAAACCGCGGGCATATCTTTCACATTCGAGACGACGGCAGCTACGCCGACATTGGTCACCTGCAAGCGCAGCAGGGACTGAGCCTGGCTTCTAACCAGAGTTCCACGACGACGTTCATCGGCACGGGGAATACCGGCCGCGTGTATTCGCTGGGCGCGACGCAAACGCACGAATATGCCAGCGACGTTCTGGATGCCGGAGCCTTTGCGCGTTTTGGCCATATCGAGATTGAGCCGGGATCCTCGGGATACGAAATTCTGACCCGCACAGGGAATGTGGAGCAGCCGGTGCGGGGCTGGAGCGACTGGCAGGCACTTCAGGGTGAATCTGTGATTTCGCCGCCAGGACGCTTTTTGCAGTGGAAAGCCGTGCTGCACTCAGAGGGCGACCTCGGCAGCGTCGGCGTCGACTATCTGCCCGTAAACTCGGCGCCCGTCATGGACGACCTGGTGGTGGTCCCCGGAGCCCGCCTGAATCCGCAAACTTCCACTTCCCAGGGCCAGACCGTCAATATCAACTTCCCATCGTCCGGCCAGAGCTCTGGAGTTTCCTACGACACCAGCAGCACCACGGCGCTGCAGGCGACGAAGGATCGAACCGCAATCACCGCTCGGTGGGCTGCGCATGATGCCGATGGCGACAAGCTCGTCTATTCTCTCTATTTGCGAGGCGACGGCGATGCGGGCTGGTGGCTGCTGAAGAAGGGAATTGAGGATCAAGCATACAGCTTTGACGCCACGCAGATTCCTGACGGCGGTTACGAGCTGAAGGTGGTGGCTTCTGACGCACCTTCGCACACGCCGGGCGGCGCGCTGACCGGCGAGAAAATCAGCGATCGTTTCGTGGTAGACACCACGCCGCCGGCAATCACCGATTTCAAAGCAGCCGGGCAGCCGGCCACCTGCGAGCAGTCGCACTGCCGCAAGCCGTTCGTCATCAGCTTTAGTGCTGTGGATACGACTTCGCCGGTCGCGCATGCCGAGTATTCCCTCGACGCCGGGCCCTGGCAATACGTCGATCCGGTGGGTATGCTCTCCGACTCCAAGAGCGAACACTATGAGTTTCACGTCACAGTGGATGCGGAGGATGGCAAGATCGGTGAGCACCTGATCACGGTGCGTGCTTATGACCGCTATGACAATGTTGGCGTGGCCAAAACCGTGATCCCTGCGCAGGAGCAATAAGCCCGATGCGGTTTGAGCTCTACGTCGCGGCGCGGTACCTGAAGGCCAAAAGGCGGCAGGCTGTAGTCGGCGTGGTGACCGGCATCTCTGTCGCTGGCGTCACCGCGGGAGTGGCGGCGCTGATCATTGCCCTGGCCATCACCACGGGCATGCAGCGCGACCTGCAGGACAAGTTGCTGGGCTTTACCGCACACATTCAGCTCATGCAGGTTGAAGACCGCGGAATCCGCGATTGGGAACCCCTGGTGAAGCGCTTGAGTCACCTTCCGCATGTGGTGGCCGCGTCGCCGGGCCTGTTCGAACCGGTGCTTGCGGCACGCGGCGCACGCAGCGGAGGCGCGATGATCGAAGGCGTCCTGCCGGACGACGAACGAAACGTCAGCGACCTTCTTTCGACGGCTTCACCCGGTGCGGTGAATATTCTCGAACCGCAGCCCGAGTCCGCATCAACGAACAGCGGAGAGCTTCCGCCCATCGTCCTGGGCAGCGATCTGGCCCAAACCATCGGCGCTGCCGCAGGCGATTCGGTCCTTGTTGTGAGTCCACAGGGCGAGATGACGCCTCTCGGAGAGGTCCCAAAGTACGTGCGCTTCCGCCTCGCCGGCACATTCCACTCGGGCTTTTACCAGTACGACGACGAGATGGGTTTTCTGCGGCTCGCCGACGCGCAGAGACTCTTCGATGAACCTGATCTGGTGTCGATCATCAGCTTCAAGGTCGACGATCCTAATCGTGCTCCCGAGATCGCTCACACCATTGAGCAAGCTGCCGGCCCTGGCTACATGACCAACAACTGGAAGGAGCAGAACCGCGAGCTCTTCACCGCGCTCGAAGAAGAACAGATCGTCACCTTCATCATCATCGCGTTGATAGTGATTGTGGCCGCGCTCAACATTCTCATTGCGCTCACCATGATGGTGATGGAGAAGACCCGCGATATTGCTGTGATGATGAGCTTCGGCGTGTCGCCGGACCAGGTGCGCCGCATCTTTCTCTTTCAGGGCATTCTTATCAGCGTGGTGGGCACGGCGCTGGGACTCGTTCTCGGGTATATCGCATCATGGGCCGGGGGCCACTACCATTTCATCCATCTCTCGGCCGAAGTCTACTCGATCGATACGCTCCCCTTCGCCCCGCGTGCGATTCACGGGGTGATCGTCGCGGCAGCATCGATCGGCATTTCGCTTCTGGCCACCTTGTACCCGTCTTCGTCAGCCGCCCGGGTGCTGCCGGCGGAAGCGCTGCGGTACGAATAGGCAACGCTACTGGGGGGTAATAATCCCGCCCAATGCGTGACGCCGCGGCAGCATAATGCCGCGATGGTCGACCTCCGCTGGCCCGTTCGCGCTCCGCAGGGTCTCGGAAACTTCACGCTCCACAATCGCGCCGCCGCACGCCGGGCACCAGTCGCCCTGAGTTTCCTCACCCATCACCGCATGACACTGGCTGCAAATCCGTTCCATTCATCAAAGATTACCGGATCATCCGGTTCCTCGTCTTTCTGATCCCTGTTAGCTATTGGCTACCCCCGGTTCTCTGGTCCCTGTGTCCGCAGTCCCGTACACTGAGCCTATGCATCCGCCACTTCGCCTGGTGGCGATCGACCTGGATGGCACGCTGCTGCCGGCGCACTCCTACACCATCAGCGAGCGTAATGTGCGGGCGCTGCGCGCCGCCCAGGAAGCGGGAATCACGGTGGTCTTTGCCACGGGACGGCGCGCTGCCTATGCCGCTCCATTGCTTGCGGGCCTGGGCTTGCGAGCGGACACCCCCGTTATCGCGTCAAATGGGGCAGTGACCTGCACGCTGGCAGGCGAGGTGGTGGAGTGTTGCCATATGCAGGCGCATGTTGCGCGGGGCCTGTGCGGCGTGCTGCGACCGTTTGGAATCGTGGTGTTTACCTTCAACCGGCCAGGGCGCGGCGAGCTTGTTCTTGAAGATCTGGAACAGGCGCACGGGCGGATCGCCATGTGGGTCGAGGGCAATCGCAATGCAATCGAGATCGTGAAGCCGTTGGAACTTGCGCTGATGGACGGCGAAGATCCCATCCAGGGTATGGCGGCGGGAAGCATCGACAAAATGAAAGAGGCGGAAAGAGCGTTGCAGGCAAGCGAGTGGCGTGATGCGTGCGGGTGCGCGCGGACCGAATATCCGGCGCGCGACCTCTCGATCCTCGATCTGCTTCCGCCCGGCGTTACCAAGGGATGGGCGCTGGAACGGCTGGCCGCAGAACTGGGCGTCGAGCGCAAGGAAACCATGGCCATCGGCGACAATTGGAACGATGTGGGTATGCTGGAGTGGGCAGGGCAGGGAATTGTGATGGCAAATGCCGCTGCCGAATTGCGAACCCTGGCCAAGACGCGCGGCTGGAAGCAGGCGCCATCCAATGACGACGAAGGTGTCGCGGTCGTGCTGGAATCGGCGCTCGCGAAATTGGCAGAAGCAAAAGCATGAGTGATGTGTTTCATCGAAATCGAAGCGCCCGCAGACATTTTCTGGCTGCGGCTGCGGCACTCTTTTCCGTCATGGGCCTCGCGCTCCAGGTGCGCGCTGCGGAGCAAGTGACCCTGCGCAATGGATTTGCCCTGCGTTGCGATCATCATGCCCAGGTGGATGGGCACATCCGCGTTTACTTGAGCGCCGGCGAAGATAATTACATGGAATTCGCTCCCGGCGAGATCTCCGCATTCGAAACGATTCCGGATCCGCCTGCGCCAGCTGTGCCAGCACCGGCGCCAACGCCCGACCCGCAACGCCAAGCAAATTTAACCCCGGCCGACCTGCGCGAAATGCTGGGCAGCGCAGGGGCGGTGCACAACCTGGACGTCGACCTGCTGGCCAGCGTGGTGAAGGCCGAAAGCGATGGCAATGCACATGCAGTGAGCTCCGCTGGTGCGCAGGGCCTGATGCAACTTATGCCCAAGACCGCTGCGGGACTGGGCGTGCGCGACAGTTTTAAGCCCTCCGAGAATGTGCGCGGGGGTTCGACCTATCTTGACTCGTTGCTCACCAGATATCACGATAACCTGGCGTTGGCGTTGGCTGCCTATAACGCAGGCCCTGAGGCGGTCGACAAATATCACGGCATTCCGCCGTACCACGAGACGCGCGCCTACGTTGCTCGGGTCATTCATGAATTCAATCGTCGCGTGCTGGCTAGAGAAGCCGCTACTGGAAAAGCCGCGGTGAACGCTCCTGCCCCGGTGGCAAGTCAAGCCGCATCCCACTAAAACTGCGCGTACTTCCGGCCATCCAATCTCGTTCATTCAGCATTGACAGCTATTGACTCCGCATGTGCGGGGCTCAACATTTGATGCGTCAAGTATGTGCGCGTGAGAACATACGCATAGACCTGTATGGCAAGTTTTCGAACGGAGATCGCGTGAAAAAAAGCCAATGGATCCTGGGCCTGGTTGCGCTGTTGGCATTGGCTGCCCTGGTCTTTTGGGCTCGCTCGCGAATTCATTTCGATTTCCACGTTTTTGATGAACAGGTGGCTCGCGCCGATTGGGGCAAAATCGTCCTTGCGGTCGTTTTCATCGCCGTCTCCTATCTTTTTCGTGGAGCACGCTGGGCCTTGCTGATGCGGCACAACAAAAAGGTTCCGCTCTTTTCGCTCATCGGAGTCCAAGTTATCGGCTTTACCGCTGTGTCGCTGATTGGCCGCGTCGCCGATCCGGTCAGGCCATACCTTGTCGCTAAAAAGACAAGCGAACCGCTGGGCTCGCAAGTGGCTGTTTACATCGTCGAACGCCTCTTCGATTTTGGTACCATGGCGCTTCTTACTTCGCTTGCTCTCCTGTCGATTCCGCAGCATGGTTTGGCCGGCGTCCCCGGCCAATCGGGATTCATCTCCCATCTTTTCGCGCCGCTCTTCCACCGCTTTCCGATTCTTTCTCAAGTCTTCGCCCGTTTTGGGGCCCTGCTGGCCACCTTGGCCGGCGTTCTGGTTTTGGTGGTGGTGCGACTATCCGGAGCCGCGGTGGCCAGCTTCTTTGAGGCGTCCTTCGGCCTTATTTCCAAAAACATTGGCCGCGCCATCGCGCACAAGGTTCGGACATTTCACGCCGACCTCGACGTGATGCGCAGCTTTTCCGACTTTGGCATCTCTGCCTCGCTCTCAATTGGCATGTGGATCCTGATCGGACTCTCTTATGCGGAGACGGTGCATGCTTTCACCGCGAGTCCGGCGCTCGCGGAAATGAGCCTTCCAAAATGCGCTTTGATCATGATGATCAGCGGAGGCGTCAGCGTGCTTCAACTCCCGTTCGTGGGGTGGTTTTCCCAAATCGCCTTTGTTGCCGCGGCACTCTCCAGCTTTTTCGGCGCCGCTCCTGAGGCGTCGACCGCTTGCGCAGCCATGTTGCTTGTGACGACATCTCTCAGCGTGATTCCAGCAGGTTTGATCTGGGCCCGCTTTGACCACGTGAGCCTTCGCAAGGTGACGGTGGAAAGCGAACATGCAGAGGAGAACCTGGTTGCGGCCGAAAGAAGCGACTCCACCGTAGCGCCGTAATCAGTCGATTGAATCAGGTTTGCGGCGCCTGCGGCTCGGCGATTTCGGGCTTGGCAATCGCCTTCGAATACTGAATCGTCTCCGGCCCCACGGCGCCTCCCGTCATCACCATGCTCATTGCCTGCTCCATGCTCAGGTCGGTTTCGATCACACGTTCCAAGGGAAGGATCTGCAAAAAGGCCGACGTGGGGTTGATGGCATTGGGAATCAGTACTGCCGCCAGCGGACGTCCGCTTCCGGAGTCGCTTAAGGTGCGCGTCAAAAAGCCGATACTTTTCTGGCCGGGAATGGGAAAATCCACCAGCACCACGCGTTGGCTTGCGCCTTTCTTGGCCATCATGGAATCGATGAGCTGACGCACCGATGTGTACACCTTAGCGACAAAGGGAAGCCGCTCCAGCAACGACTCGAACAGCCCGAAGGCCTCGCGGCCTACCACGAGGGAGGTGACACGTCCGACCACGTAGAGCACGACGAGCGTGAGCAGAATGGCCAGGAGCCACTGCAGCCACGGAGAGTTGAACCAGTCGAAGGGAAAGATGACGGCAAACAGGTGTACGATCGGCAGTCCCGCTTTGGCCAGTGTTTCCAGCAGGAAGCTGAAGATCAGGTAAGTTACAAAGAGCGGGCCGATGGTGATAATTCCAGCCAGGATATTTCGCTGCACGCTGCCGAGCGTGCGGCTCAAATGTGGATTCACATTCCTCTCCTGGTTACGAGCATACCGTGGCTCGCTTGAGTGCTGAATTCGCCTCGGGAATGCAGATAGATTTATCCTATCTGGAGCCGAATGGGCTATATATTGGGGATTGATCCTTAGATTAGTCGAAACAGAGGAAAGCCCATGAGCGAACCCCAGAGCGTTGAGTCCATTGATCGCAGTCCGTATACGCCAAGAGCCGCTGAGGCACACCCGCGAACGATCGGAGTTCCGCTGCCCATGGGCGCAAGCAGGCGATTTCCCTTTCCGTCCGCTGAGGGAAACGGGAATCATCTCCCCGCAGGTCCCTCGGGCCGCGCGCTGCCTGCCCCTGCCGCAGCAGATGGGCCCTCCGGCTTGACGCGCGCCATTAGCGCTGTTCGCGCGGCTCTTCCGCTGGTACAACGGCTTCTGCCTTTGTTAGACGGCAACATCGCGACGGCCATCGCCAATCTCTTCACTCCTCACCCGAGCCCTGCGCCTCCTCCCCCGAAGGTAGACCTGGCGCCGATCGAGAATGGATTGGCCGAACTTCAGACGCAGCACCGCAGCCTGCGCGACCAGGTGATGGAGCAGAACACTTCGCTCAAACGGGTGGAAGATCAGTTGGGGATGGTGCGCGAAGCGACCGATCGCAATACGCTGGAGCAGCAGGAGCTGCTCGAGGATCTGAAGGCGTTCAGCAAGAAGGTCAAGATCGGCACTGCGGTTGTGATCGGCCTGCTTTGCATCGGTCTCCTGCTCAACCTGATCCTCTTCCTGCACATCAAGCGCGTGCTGCCATGAGCGTTTGAGAGAATTCGATCTCATTTCGGGGAATGAGAATGCATTCGTCTCAGGCGCCGTGGTTCCTTACAGTTAGATGAGGCATGTACACGAAGGCGCTGCGGCTGGGCAGGGAAGTGGCTTTTTTAGATCAGGTTCAAACGGGAGTCTGCGGCTGAGAGCTCCAGGACCGTGTCTTCGATCGCCAGGCGCACATTGCCGTCCGATTTCGCAAGCCGACGCACTGCCTCGGGTTTATCCACCCTGGCTTTCAACATCACCAGGGCCACGGGCACGCTGCGCCCCGCGCTTTTGATGGTCTCCACGGCTGTCGCACGGTCAATATTGCACGCACACATCAGGATGCGAATACCCCGCTCCACGAGCTTGGAGTTCTGCATGTGCACGTTCACCATGAGGTTTTCGTACACGTAACCAAGTCGCGCCATGGCACCGGTGGTGATGGTATTGAGCATCATCTTCTGGGCGGTTGCTGCCTTCATGCGCGTGGAGCCCGCCACGACCTCAGGGCCGACATCAGCCACCATCGTGATATCGGCGGCTTCGGCCAACGGCGTTCCGTGATTGCAGGTGACGGCTGCGGTTTTGGCACCTCGGGCGCGTGCATAGGCCACGGCTGCCACAACGTAAGGTGTGCGACCGGACGCGGACACACCAATCACCACATCTTTGCGTGTCGGGCGCCGGCGCGCGATATCCCGCTGGCCCAGCTCCTCGGAATCTTCATTCACTTCGACAGCCGACGCCAATGCCTTGGGTCCGCCTGCCATGATGTATTGCACCTGTCCCGGAGCGGTGGAATAGGTGGGAGGGCATTCGGAAGAGTCGAGCGCCGCAATTCTCCCGCTGGAGCCTGCCCCGATGTAAATCAACCGGCCGCCGTCACGCAAACTCCGAGCGACAAGGTCAATAACTTCGGCAATCTCCGGGATGGCTTTTTTCACCGCCCCTGCAATCTTGGCGTCCTCATGGTTGATGATGCGGGCAATTTCAAGTGCAGATTTGGTGTCGAATCCTTGTGAGGCCTCGTTCTGGCTCTCTGTGATCAGTTGTTGGAGGAGGGTGGCATGATCGTGATTGTTATTTTTAGTATGGGAGCCAGCCGTCTCCTGCAACGTTATGCCTGGTAGCATCGCGTCACTCCCCAACTTTTATTGTATCTGTAAAAACGCGCAACCCCCTACAACAAAATTGTCAGCAAATTGTCGTTGGGGCCGTAACCGTTAACGCGCCCTACAAGGCTCTGCGAACGGCGTCATGGAAAGCCGGCCGCACTTCGCGAATCAACTGATTTCGGCGGTCAGGCCACGTGCGATTGGCCAGCAACACGACGGCGATCGCGGCATCCAGATCGATCCAGAGGGAACAACCACTGTAGGCGAGATGTCCGATCGAATGCTGCGAAAACTGCGTGCCGGAGGAAGATGGTTGCGATGGCGTATCCCATCCCAGCGCCATAGAACTGCCGACCGGTTCCTGTCGCATAGCGAATCGATTTACCATCGTTCGGTCGAACAAAAATGGCGGCCCGTCGGCGTCATTACTCAGGGCACCCAGGATCGCTCCGGCGAATCGCAGCAGGTCAGGAACGTTGGAGAAAAGGCCTGCGTGGCCGGCCACTCCTCCGAGCACAAACGCATTTTCATCCTGAACTTCGCCTTGAATGCGGCGATGGCGAAACGTCGTGTCTTCTTCCGTTGGCGGAATTGAGGATCGTGCAGCCTGCGCGGGGCAGAATCCCGTCGACTTCATGCCGAGCGGTTGAAAGATCTTCCGGTGCGCGAAGGAATCGAGACTTTCGCCAATTAAAGTCTCAAGCGCCTTGCCCAACAGGATGAAGCCTGGGTCGGAATATTCGACCCGCGCGCCTGGCTCGGCTTGTAATGGCAATTCTAGGCACGCTTGCAGAAGCGCATCCGACGTATTTGCGTATCGAAACAATTTCAGATATCCAGGCAGGCCCGAGTTGTGAGCAAGCAAGTGTCGCAACTCAACCCGCCGGGCAGGGTCACCGGCTGCCCGACTTGCCACAAACCCCGGCAGCACCTTGCCCAGCGGCGTGGCCAGGTCGAGCTTGCCGCGATCGACAAGAAGCATGGCAGCAGCAGTTGTTGCAACAACCTTCGTCACGCTGGCGATGTCGTATACGGTTCCGGCTGCGACAGGCGATGCGTCCGGTTCATACGTGAAACGCCCCAGAGCATCGTTCAGAACCACTTCGCCGCCTGCTAGCACACCAAACGCGCAACCAGGGAAGGCATGCGCCGCAATCGCCGACTCCAGCACCTGATAGGCGGCTCCGAACCGGCTTGTTGACCCACGGTTGCCGGAAACCTGCGATTGGTCCTCAAATTTCATCGCTTTCTGGCATGGTAACGCGTCTTGCGCCCAAGCCAAGAAGTGTGGCACGATTCATCGCCGGACGGGGAACAGTCACGCTATCCTTGTGGTCAACAGTTTCGTCTATCCTTGCAGGTGCAGGAGGATCGCATGTTTCTGCCGCAGAGTTGGTTGCGGGCTGCAGGGTTTGCCGCCGTTTTCGCAGCGGGCTCCATTTTTTGCGCGGCTCAAACGCCCGCACAGCCGGAAGCGGCCGGAAATGCCTCCGCAGCTTCCGCGACTCAGGCGCCAGCCGCCGGCTCCTCCTCGTCGGCATCTGCCTCGGCAACACCCGCAGGCGCGCAGCCTGCCTCCGATGCTGTCGGCATCGCTCCTGAGAAGAAGATCTATACAGTTCCCGCGGGCACCAAAGTTCTGCTTGAGCTGCGCAGCGCTATCAACACCAAAAGCGCCAAGGCCGGCGACGGTGTCTACTTGTCTTCAACCTTTCCGGTCGTAGTCGGCAACCGCGTCATGATTCCGACCGGGGTTTATGTGCAAGGGATGGTTGATCGCGTCCAGCGGGGCGGGCGCGTCAAAGGCAAAGCGCAACTCGACATGCACTTCACTTCGATCATCTTTCCCAACGGCACCGTGGTTGAAATCCCAGGCGTGGTTGACAGCATGCCCGGCGCCAAAAAGCAGACGGTAAAGAACGATGGCGAAGGAACAATTCAGCAGGACGGCGACAAAGGCCGCAATGCGGGCCGAACTGCCGAGATCGCGCTACCCTCGGGAGCCGGCGTGGGGACCATTGGCGGAGCGGCATCCGGGCATCCCATCGAGGGCGGCCTGGCCGGATTGGGCGCCGGCCTGGCCACGGTCGGAATCGTCTCGCTTTTCACGCGCAACGCCGATGTCGATATCCCGGCTGGAACACAGCTTGAGATGGTTCTGCAACGGCCTTTGCTGCTTGAGGAAGAAAACCTGGCCGGCGTAGCCCAACCAGGTGCTGCTCCTGTTCTGGTGCCCGCTGCCAATCAGCCCAAGCCAATTGAAAGACACCGGCCGCGGATTCTGTGCCCGGCCGGAGGCCTGGGTTGCGAGTGAACAGATTCCAAGGCACGAACGTCAGCACCCTTCCTTAGGCCCTCGATCGTAAACGAACCCTTCCTAAATGAGCCGTGCGTTCGATGCCAGTACGCCCGGACGCATCAGCGTGCAGCTTCCATTGGCGGCGCAACGGTAGTGGACGTCGGAATGGTAATCGCTCCAAGGGGTTGCAGTGCTGAGACTTACCGTTGAGCCGATCAAAAACGTGCGGCCGTCGCTGCTCTGAATGGTTCCGGATGAGGCGTCATAGGCAGCGACCGTCAGGTCCCCTTCGGTGTAGAAAGCCGAAGAAGGGGCGGGGCTGTCCATGCTGGGCTGCTCGCTGAGCGGCTCGGGCGAATCCAGTGTCGCGCTGGCCAGGACTGTGCGAGCAGGTCTGGTCACTGGGTGGGCCACGGGCCTCGATGGGTGATCTTCAGGCGCGACACGGAATTCCGGTCGTCTCTCGGCGGCGGGAGCTTTTGCCGGATTGACCTGGGAGGCCGGAATGTGCCTGGCCTTCACTGGATGATGCGATTGCCTGATACCCGATGAAAGTGGGCTCGCAGCCGGATGGTCAAAGGTGAATGATGGTTTGACGAACTCAGCGGCTGGCCGAACAAGGACAGCCGACAGAACGCTCTGTATCGGAGCCGGGGCCGAACTGACCATTGACTGGATCGGAGCTGAACTCACGATGGGAAGCGTAACTGCCTGAGTCACGCTGGAACTGGCCGGCGAGCTAGGCGGGGTGGAGTGGTAATAGGCCATCGAGTTACCGGTCGGTTCAGAGGAGAGTGCCAGCGAAGCACCCGCCAGGGTTCCGAGCGAGATGCCCACGATTGCATAGAGCATCGGGAGCACCAGCCGGGTGAGATCATTCTGAGACGCGCCAGATCGCTTGTGTTCGTAGGCGACAAGTGGTTTGGGGGATTCAATGCAAGTCGACATAGTCTCCAATTCGGGTGAAGGGCACCGCCTCACTTTCACTGAAGTTACATACAAATGATTACTAACTCGATGCCTCGTAATCGAACAATCCTCCGAAAGGGCTATTACTTTCCCGTCATGGAGAATCTTCACGGACAAAAACTGCAAACATCACAAGCTGATCAAAGGAAAAACAGGCTAGGCCGTTGACGGCAAAGCTTCGCAATCTCTGTTCCAGGGGCCGGGCCGGGGGTAATCTAGAGACGGATGGACACTTTTACTCAAGACACCCCAGGATCTGATTCCGGCGAAAGCGCACAGCCAGCCCCCGATGGACCTGCCGGTGGTCGAGCAGCGCTTTCGAGCGGAAAACCGGCGGGCGCGGTTCTTTGGCTGCGCGATCTCGTGATCTCGGCAACCGCGTCGATCCTCATCATCACGTTCCTCTACCAGCCAGTGCGGGTTGAAGGCACCAGCATGCTGCCTCGGCTTGAGGATAGCGACCGCCTCTTCATCAACAAATTCGTTTACCATGTCGCCGCTATCGAGCGCGGCGACGTGGTGGTCTTTCATTACCCGCGCGATCCCGAAAAAAGCTATATCAAGCGCGTGATCGGCCTGCCCGGCGACCAGATCCGGATTGACCGCGGCCGCGTATGGGTGAATGGCAGGAGCCTGCGCGAACCGTACGTTCCTGCGGATTACCGCGATACACGCTCTATGGCCGAGATCATCGTTCCGCCGGGTTGTTATTTCATGATGGGCGACCACCGCTCGATCTCGTCTGACAGCCGCGACTTCGGACCTGTCGATCGCTCGCTGATCTACGGCAAGGCGGTCTTCATTTACTGGCCCGCGCGTGATCTCGGCGTCGTTCACTAATGGGTACTGGCGACAACAATCTCACCGTTTCATCAAATCTCCTGGAATTTGAGCGACGGTAAAACAACCACCTTCACGCAATCGTCACGCCCGTGGAAAAACCGGGCAAAATGACTCCGGATAACCTGCTAAAATCGATTGAATCCACTCCTCGGAGAGGCGATGCAGGCGATCCTCGCGCTCGAAGACGGGCGCATCTTCCGTGGGCACGGCCATGGACACCCGGGCGAATGCCGGGGCGAAGTCGTTTTCAATACTTCCCTTACCGGATACCAGGAAATTGCGACGGACCCCTCGTACGCAGGGCAGATTGTCGTCCTCACGAACCCCCAGATTGGTAATTACGGCACGAATCGGGCTGACAATGAGTCCGCCCGGCCTTACATCGAAGGCCTGATTGTCCGCGAATTCTCCCAGATCAGCTCGAACTGGCGCTCCGAACAGGTGACCGACGAGTACATGGAGCGCTACAGCGTGCCGGTTCTGGCCGAAATCGATACCCGCGCCCTCGTTCGCCATCTGCGCGATCGCGGCGTCATGCGTGGTGTGATCTCGACCGAGATTTCGGACCCCGATGCACTCGTCCAAAAGGCCAGAGGAATCCGCAAGATGGAGGGAACCGACCTGGCTCGTGTGGTCTCTACCAAAGCTGCCTACACCTTCGACGCTTCCGACCCGCGCAGCCAGATGGGGGAGTCGCTGCTGACCGAAGGATTCGTACCCCAAGAAAGTACTCTGAGGAAAATACTTCACGTTGTAGCTTACGATTTTGGCATTAAACAGAACATTTTGCGCATGTTAGCGCGTGAAGACTGCCGGGTGACCGTGGTTCCAGCAGAAACCACCGCTGAAGAGGTCCTTGCCCTCAAGCCCGATGGGGTCTTCCTCTCGAACGGTCCAGGCGACCCGGAGCCGGTCGATTATGCCGTTCGTGCCATTCGCGGCATGTTGGGCCGCGTGCCCGTTTTTGGAATTTGCCTGGGCCACCAGCTTTGCGGGTTGGCCCTCGGCGGCCGCACCTATAAGCTCAAATTCGGCCACCATGGTGGCAATCATCCAGTGCGCAACAACGCCACCGGCAAGGTGGAGATCACTGCTCACAATCACAACTTCGCCGTCGATCCGGATTCGATCAACGCCAACGAGGTCGAGCTCACCCACGTCGACCTGAACGATCAGACGCTCGAGGGACTGCGCCACAAGACGCTGCCGCTCTTCAGCGTGCAATATCACCCCGAAGCCGCTCCCGGCCCGCATGATTCGCATTACCTGTTCCGCGACTTCCGCAAGATGATGGAGGAGTGGAAGGGATGAGCTTCGCGATGAGCAAAAGAATCGGCATTTCAAACCAGCGGGGCTTTTGGCTCCGCTGTTTTTTGGAAAGAATGAACCCCGAATAAACATGCCACGCAGAAATGACATTCAGAAGATTCTCGTAATCGGCTCCGGGCCCATCATCATCGGGCAGTCGGCCGAGTTCGACTACTCCGGTACGCAGGCCTGCAAGGCCCTCAAGCAGGAGGGCTACGAGGTCGTGCTGGTCAACTCGAACCCGGCCACCATCATGACCGATCCCGAGCTGGCCGACCGCACCTACATCGAGCCGCTCAGCCACGAATACCTTGAAGAGATCATCCGCATTGAAGCAGAGATGCTTGCTTCGCAGCCGAAGCCGGGCAAGTTTGCTCTGCTGCCGACGGTAGGCGGCCAAACCGCACTCAATCTCGCCGTCGATCTCGCCGACACCGGCGTTCTCGATCGCTACAATGTCGAGCTGATCGGCGCCAAGCTCGAAGCCATCAAGAAGGCAGAAGATCGGCTGCTGTTCAAAGACGCGATGATCCGCATCGGCCTCGAGGTTGCACGCTCCGCCCTGGTGAACAACCTGCGCGACGGACTCGACTTCTCCAGCAAACTCGGCTTCCCGGTCCTCATCCGCCCTAGTTTTACGCTCGGCGGTACGGGCGGTGGCATCGCTTACAACCGCGAAGAGCTGATGGAGATTCTTTCGCGCGGCCTTGATCTCTCTCCGGTCCACGAATGCCTCGTGGAAGAAAGCGTTCTCGGCTGGAAGGAATTCGAGCTCGAAGTGATGCGCGACCTGGCCGACAACGTCATCATTATCTGCTCGATTGAGAACTTTGATCCCATGGGCGTGCACACGGGCGACTCCATCACTGTTGCGCCGGCGCAAACCCTCACCGATCGCGAATACCAGAAGATGCGCGATGCGGCCATCGCCTGCATTCGCGAGATCGGCGTTGAAACTGGCGGCTCCAACGTGCAGTTCGCCATCAATCCGCAAGACGGCCGCATGGTCGTCATCGAGATGAATCCGCGCGTCTCTCGCTCTTCGGCGCTCGCGTCCAAAGCCACGGGCTTCCCCATCGCCAAGATTGCCGCCAAGCTTGCCGTCGGCTACACGCTCGACGAGATCCCCAACGACATCACGCGCAAGACGCCTGCCTGCTTTGAGCCGACCATCGACTATGTCGTCGTCAAAATTCCCAAGTGGCAGTTTGAGAAATTTCCCGGCGCAGACGAAACCCTCGGGCCGCAGATGAAATCTGTCGGCGAAGTAATGGCAATTGGTCGCACCTTTAAAGAAGCGCTGATGAAGGCCTGGCGATCGCTTGAAACCGGCAAGAAGACCGGCGCGGAGATCCTCGATCCACGCCGCCTCACACAGATGCTCGTGACGCCGCGCCCTGAGCGCCTCGGCTACCTTCGCTACGCATTTGAGCGCGGCATGAGTGTTCGCGAGGTCGCGCGCCTGACCAAAATGGATCCCTGGTTCCTGCACCAACTGCGCGAGATTACTCTCGAGCAGATGACGATTGCGCAAACGACGCCGAAAGCGATAAGCCCGGAAGCAATGCGCCGCTTGAAGCGCTTGGGACTGAGCGACGAACGCATTGCGACGGAGTGGAAGCTCGAAGGACACGACGGCATCAAGCAGGTGAGGGAACTGCGCGAAGGGCAGGGAATTCGCCCCGTCTTCAAGCTCGTGGACACCTGTGCCGCCGAATTCGAATCGATGACCCCCTACCTCTACTCCACTTACGAGGAAGAGGATGAGGCGCCTCCGACCAGGACGCCCAAGATCATCATTCTCGGCTCCGGTCCCAATCGCATCGGCCAGGGCATCGAGTTCGACTACTGCTGCTGCCATGCTGCTTTCGCGCTCAAGGATGACGGCTACGAGACGATCATGGTGAACTGCAACCCTGAGACCGTCTCCACCGATTACGACACCAGCGACCGCCTCTACTTTGAGCCACTCGTCCTTGAAGACGTCCTGGCCATCTACCATCACGAGGCGCAATCGGGCGCAAAGATTGGCATGATCGTGCAGTTCGGCGGCCAGACTCCGCTCAATCTCGCACAGCGGCTGCTGGCTGCCGGCGTGCCCATTATTGGCACCTCACCCGACTCCATCGACCTTGCTGAGGATCGCAAGCGCTTCGGCAAATTGCTTGAGGATCTCGAGATTCCGCAGCCCCGCGGAGGCACGGCGACCAGCGTGGAGCAGGCGCTGGCCGTTGCCGAGCAGATCGGCTATCCCGTCCTGGTGCGGCCCAGCTACGTGCTCGGGGGCCGGGCCATGGTGATTGCGTACGACGCCGATGCGGTCACGCGCTACATGCGCCAGGCCGTCGAATACTCCCAGGAAAGGCCCGTCCTCGTCGACCACTTCCTTGAAAACGCCGTCGAAGTCGACGTCGATGCGCTGTGCGATTCGAAGGATGTGATCATCGCCGGCATCATGCAACACATCGAAGAAGCCGGCATTCACTCCGGTGATTCGTCGTGCGTGCTGCCCGCCGTGAGCATCCGTCCTGAGACGCTCGCAGCGCTTCGTGCTTATACCCGCAAGCTCGCCCTCGCGCTCAAAGTCGTTGGCCTCGTCAATCTCCAGTTCGCGATCCAGCGCGACGACGAAGGCAACGACCACGTGTACGTGATCGAAGTGAATCCCCGCGCTTCACGCACCGTCCCTTACGTCTCAAAGGCTACGGGTATACCGCTGGCCAAGATCGCCGCACGACTCATGACCGGCCGCAAGCTCTGCGAACTGCTTCCTGCCGAAGTGGCCTCCGGCAAAGACCTCGGCACCGGCGCACACTACTACGTAAAATCCCCGGTTTTCCCGTGGTCGAAGTTCGCCGGGGTCGATACGGTTCTCGGCCCGGAGATGAAGTCCACCGGCGAAGTGATGGGTGTCGCGTCGAGTTTCGGCGAAGCGTTTGCCAAGGCGCAGCTTTCCGCTGGGCAGTTGCTACCCACCAGCGGCACGGTCTTCTTCACTGTGAACGACCACGATAAGCAGGCCGCGATTCCGCTGGTGCGCCGCTACGTCGATCTCGGCTTCAAGATTGTCGCTACAGAAGGTACAGCCAACGTGCTTGAAGGCGCCGGCCTCATCGTCGAGCGCGTCTTCAAAGTGGAGGAGGGCCGGCCCAATGCCGTGGACCTCATCAAGGAAGGGCGCATTCAGCTTGTCGTGAATACGCCGCGCGGCCAGGATGCGCTCTTTGACGAAAAGTCGATTCGCCGCGCAGCAGTCACCGCTCGCGTGCCCACCATTACCACGCTCGCTGCCGCGCAGGCCGCCGCCGAGGGCATTGCCGCAATGCAGAAACACAGCGTGACAGTCTACGCACTTCAGGCGCTGCATACGGCCAACGGGCGGTAAACAAGCCTTTCTCCTGCCGACTGGCGCAATGAACTTGTACTCTCTTTCGTTCAAGTCATGCCGTTTGTTTATCGTACGGACAAAACATCATCTATCGAGTCTTTCGCGGTTCGACTTGCCCCCCAGCGCGCCGTACATTGTCACATGTCAGGAGGCTTTTTCCGCGGCCGTTGAGCTCGGCCACCCGGAGCTGGGGAATGGCACGCTAACTTCCCTCCGTCTGTGGAAAAACTCGGTAAAACTCGTAAATACAGGTATAACTTCGCGTTCCGCGTGGAACATTTTTCTGAAAATGTACAAGAAAAGCTATTGCACACCTGAGGCGGGTCGACCTAAATGCGCGACTTTTTCCGCCGATAGCCATCGAACGGAACCTCCCGCAGCTTCCGCCTGGCTCAGGAAACGCAATCCGCGTCTACAATAAGCCCATGTTGATGGAAGGCATCTTTGCTGCTCTCACCACGCCCTTTTATCCGGACGAGCGCATTTATTTCCGCAAAATTGAGGCCAACATGGCCCGTTATTCGCGCAGCCTGCTCGCAGGGATGATCGTTCTCGGCTCAACAGGCGAGGCGGTCACGCTCGATGATGCGGAGACGTGCGAGGTCCTGCAGGCCTTTGTCAACGCAGCGGCTCCCGAGAAGGTTCTCATCGCCGGCGTAGGCAGGGAATCCGTCAAAGGCACGGTTGCGCTGGCCGAAGCGGCAGCGGAGCTCCAGTACGATGCCGTTCTGGTCCGTCCGCCGAGCTACTACGCAACCAATCTGCCTGCGCCAGCCATGCTTCACTACTTCCGCAGCGTGGCAGACCGGTCACCGCTGCCGGTGATCCTCTACAACATTCCTAAGTGCGTGCCGTACCAGATTCCCATTGAATTGATCGCGGAACTTGCGCAGCACCCCAACATCATCGGCATCAAGGACTCGAGCGGCAGCGTCGACCGCATCCGCGACACCGTTGCCGCCACCCAGAACGCGCCGCGGCGCACGGTGCCGGTCACTCAGGTCTTTGAGGCCGTCACCGCGCGCATGATGAACGCGCCCTCCGAGCCATCCGGCTCCTTTGTTCCAGCTACCGATCTTTCCGGCAGAGTAACCGTCGCCGCGCCACCCCCAGCCGTTCCCGTCAAGACCCGCAGCAGGGAAGTCGGCTTCCAGGTTCTTTGCGGCTCGGCGAGCGCCCTCTTCGAATCCCTCCAGGCAGGAGCCACAGGAGGCATCCTCGCCTTCGCCGCGTGCGCTCCGCAGGCCAGCCAGGAGGTTTATCTCGCGTGGAAGGATCACGATCTCGCGCTCGCTGCCGAAAAGCAGAAGCGCATCGCCGGCGTCAACAAGCGCGTTGTCAGCGAGATGGGCATCGCGGGTGTGAAACACGCATGCGACTTCAATGGCTACTTCGGAGGCCGCCCACGCTCTCCGCTTCTGGGGCTTTCGGCAGACGAAAAGGCCGAAGTGGAGAATCTTCTTGCGGAAATTCGGAATTGATCTAGGGAATCCGATGTATCCTCGTCGGTAGTTCCAAATCATGCACGCAGCCAGCCTCATCTCCCGTAAGCCGCTCGGGGAGTCCCGAGCCCAGGTCACAGTTCCGGCAGATTCCTTCCTCGTAATCTCTCCTAACCGCACCTGGCAAAATTCTGTCTAAGGGTCCGCATGGGCAAGAACGACTACGCTTCGATCCGTGCAGTGCTCTCCGGAGACAAAGAAGCTTACGGGACGTTGGTCGAGCGGCACAGTCACGCTTTGTTTCGGACCGCCTACCGCATCACCGGGAATGAGGCCGACGCCGAGGACGTGGTCCAGGAAGCGTTTTTTCGCGGCTACAGGAAACTGGGGAGTTTCGAGTCGCGTTCGGATTTCGGCACATGGATCTACCGAATCGCCGTGCGTTGCGCGCTGGATAAAATCGCAGACCGGAAGACGGACGGATCAAGCCAGATTGCGGAAGATGACGACCCGGAGCAACGGACTGTTCAGCTGGCTGACACGGCCGCCGGACCGGAGCGGATTTTGTTGGGTGGTGAAATCGGGGCGCTACAGGAGATGGCGATGCATGGTTTGACTGCGATCGAGCGGACGGCCTTCGTTCTGCGCCACCTGGAAGAACGCAGCATGGATGAGATCGCCACGGCTCTGGGAATCGCGCCGAACTCCGCAAAGCAAGCAGTGTATCGCGCGGTACACAAGCTCAGGCAGCGCCTGGCGGCATTGAGGATACGAGCATGAAGCATCTGACCGAAGAGGACCTCATAGAACACTACTATTGCGAGGACCGTCACCAGTATTCCTCGGGCGGAGCTCGGGATGCCGGTGACGCCGCGCGGCACATTGCATCGTGCGCGGAGTGCGGAGCCGTCTATACCGCACTTCAAGCCGATCTCTCCGATTTGGCCGGCTTCGATCCTCCGCCTCGCGATGCCGAGTACGGCCAGCGGGTTTGGGCTTCGATCGCGCGCTCGCTGCCGGAGCGGCCTGATCGCAGGCAGCTGTGGATGCGACTGGATTTGTGGCGGGGATTAGCCTATGCGGCGGCCGCCGCTTTGCTGCTGGCCGCCACGTTCTATGCGGGACGCATCTGGGAACACTCCAGGACGCCTGTTCCCACAGCCAGGGCCCCGGCATCAGCGCCGGCGCCAAAGCAGGTTGTCGTGGTTGTGATGAGCGATCACCTGGACCGGTCAGAAAGGCTGCTGGTCGAGCTGAAGCACACCGATGCTGATGACTCTGACATGCTGCCTCCGTTGCGCGACGAGGCACGAAATCTGCTGCCGGCCAATCGGGTCTGTCAGCGCAAGGCAGAAAAGAGTGACGACCCCGAGCTTGAAAAGACTCTCAACGCTCTCGACCGTCTGCTCACAGAACTGGCCGATCAGCCGGCAGAATTAGATCCTTCGGCCGTAACGCGTCTGCAAAAGGAGATGAACGCAGACAGACTGCTTTTTGAGGTGAGAGTGCTCCGATCAAGGATTCCAGCGACGGAGCAGGCAATGGGCACAGCTTCTGAAGGAGGCAAGATATGAAGACCATGTGCATCCCGGTTGCAGTGATGGCTGCGGCGGTTGCCTTCGCGCCATGTGCGGCGCAGGCGCAAGATCTTTTGAGCGGCGGTGCCCGAGCAGCGTTGAGCGCCGAACCGGCAGCGGGGAACTCGCCCAGCAGTGCGTCGTTCGCCGACGGCACACGCGCCATCAACCAGGGCCGTTGGAATGACGCCATTGCAATCTTTTCGAAACTCGCGGACCAGCGCGGCGATTACGCCGATGGCGCTCTCTACTGGAAGGCATACGCCGAGAACAAACTGGGAGAGTCCAGCATGGCACTGGACACCTGCACGGCATTGCTGCACCAGTATCCGGTTAGCAGTTGGATCGAGGAATGCGGCGCGCTCAAGATCGAGATTCGCGCCAGCAACGGAGAGCCTGTGCAGCCCAGCGCAGAGCAGAGCGACGAATTGAAATTATTGGCGCTGGCCTCGCTGATGCGCCACGACGAAAAGCGCGCGCTGGCCGAGATCGATGAAATTCTGAATGGCGACTCCTCAGAAAAGCTGAAGCAGGATGCCCTCTTTATCATGCGCGAGCACCATACGGATACGATCTATCCCCAGATTGCCCGCGTCAGCTACGCCGAGGGCGACGTGCGCGTTTCGCGCGGCCAAGAAAGCAAACACAGCAAAGGCTCGGATTGGGAGCAGGCCGTCGCCAACCTCCCGCTCCAGACCGGGTACAGCCTTGTCACGGGCAAGGGGCGCGCGGAAATTGAGTTCGAAAACGACTCGACACTCTATCTCGGGGAGGACTCGGTTCTTCTCTTCAACGATCTTCATACAACCGCAGGCGTTCCTCGCACCGAGGTTGCCTTGCTCTCGGGCATAGTCACGCTGCACATCGAGCCTGGGGTTCCAGGCGAGTGGTTCGTGCTTAAAACACCGACTGAAACCTTATCAACGAAGTATCCAGGTGCTACTAACCTCCGTGTTAACAGCTACATGGATGGCATTGGGCTCACGCCGCTGGTCGCGTCCGGTCTCATAACCGCCGGGAATCAAGTCGAGACCATCACCCCGGGCAAGACGCTCTATTACAAAGATGCCCGTCCGATCATCCAAGCCGGACCGATCCATCCGCCGGATTACTCCGCGTGGGACAACTGGGTTGCAACCCGCTACGCGGAGCGGCAGAAAGAGACAGCTGCTGCTCTGAAGGCGTCCGGCCTGAGATCTCCGATACCCGGCCTGGCGGATTTGGCTGCGGAGGGATCCTTCTTCTCATGCCAACCCTATGGAACCTGCTGGCAGCCAAACCCCCAGCAAAATGTGGGGGCAGGGAATGCCCTGGCGGCCTCAAGCGCCCAACAAAACAAGCCAGTCGAGCAGGCCGCGATCTCACCAGCTGATGTGCAACCTGCGTCGCCTGGTTCGAAGATTGGGTTCCTTGGCAAGCCGATGCCGAATTCCGGTCCTGAGTCTTCCGCCGGTTTTGCTGACATGACTGCTATGGAGTCCCTCTTTCCATGTATGCCGGGTGAGGTGCGCTATCTCCTCATGAGGAATATGCTTGCAGGCCCTCAGATGCTCGATCCGGCTCTGTGGTACTCCGGGGCGCCGTGGGAATGGGCCGTTTGCCACTCCGGAAGCTGGATCTACCGCAACAACCACTATGTCTGGGTAGCGGGCAAGCCCATTCATCACCTGCCCGTGCGCTGGCTCAAAAACGGGAACAAGGTCGGCTTTGTCCCAATCCATCCGTACGACGTCAAGGGTCGGCCTCCTGTGAACCGCAAGAGCGGGGTCTTTGCCGTGGATCCCAAGGGTGCCCATCCGATCGAGCGAGTCGAGTTGCAGCCGGACCGCGGGATCGAGGTGCTCAACGAGCCACCAAGAACGTTTCGAACAGAATTTATGCCGCCCCTTGCGCGCGCCGAGGAGCCGCACGTTCTGGCTCACGAGGTCAAGGATCTGACCCAGGCCAGGAACAACATGGGCAGGTCGCCCGGCATCCCCATCACCTTTGATCACAAGTCGCAGGCTTTCGTGATGCCGCACCAGGTGATGCAGGGCGGCCGGAGCGTCACTGTCATGGCGCCCGTCGGCAACCGCGACGGCAGCCTGCAATCTCGCGGCTACTATGGCGGGGGAGGGGTTTCGGGCGGCGGGGGAGTTTCGCGCGGCGGTTCCTATTCCGGTGGCGGATCTCGTGGGGGCAGCGGCTCAAGCGGCGGCGGATACCACGGCGGGGGAGGAGGCGTGAGCTCCGGAAGCGGAAGTGCTGGCAGATCCGGTGGGGGCGGTTCACCGGCTGGTTCATCCGCTGGCTCGTCCGGTGGTTCATCGAGTGGCTCGAGCGCTTCTTCGTCGGGCGGGGGCGGGCACCACTAGAGCCTCGATATGTTTTGGATAGATTCTGCGGAGTCAGGTTCAGAGGCCGCGTCAGGCGGGCCGATGTCGAAGTTTACCTTTCGATGATGGACGAGCTTCCCAAGTTGACTATCGCTACAGACGCCGACGTGCCGGCCGTGGTGTCTCTTATTAATCTCGCATTTCGGGGAAGCGGCGAAGACGCGGGATGGAGTATCCGGGAGCAGTACATCGAAGGCACCCGGATCACCGAGGATTTGCTAAGGGAGGACTTGACCGCGAATCCGCATGCGACGATGCTGCTTTGGCGCAAAGTCGACAAATCCTTGCTCGGCTGCGTCTGGCTCGAACCGGTCAACAACGGTGTCTGGTATCTTGGCAAACTTGCCATTCCTCCTCGCGAAAAGAATGCAGGCTTGGGCCGCAAGCTGCTTTAGGCGGCAGAGAACTGGGCGCAGCAGCGCGGAGCGACTGAGATCCGAATGACCACCGTGAACCTTCGCGCCGCGCTCATCGATTGGTACAAACGACGCGGCTATGCGCTGACAGGGGAAACCAGGCCGTTTCCGTATGGCGATAGCCGGTTCGGCAGGCCCAAGCGGGATGATCTGTATTTCGTGGTGCTTCGGAAGCAGCTCGCGGGCTGAGACCCAGGCGCTGCCGCAGGATACATCATGTCTGATAACAGATATTCTGTTAACTAAAGCCATCCCACCCGCTCAGGGAGCCTGAATCTATGCCGGTCCATGCTCTTAAGGCTGTCGTTTTCACCCACCTTCCCTTCGAGGACCTCGGTTCGTTGCGGCCAGTACTGGAGCGACGCGGCTTTGTGATTGAGGCCATCGACGTAGCAACTGCGTGTTTTCCCCTGCCGCAGGCCGAGCACTGCGATCTGCTCGTCGTCATGGGCGGTCCCATCGGCGTATATGACGCCGGCGACTACCCGTACGTGGCCGCCGAAATCCAATCGCTCCGCCGACGCCTCGCGGCGCAGAAACCCACCCTCGGGATCTGCCTCGGTGCCCAGCTCATGGCTGCAGCTCTCGGCGCAAAAGTCTATCCCGGGGCTAACGGCTCGGAAATCGGCTGGTTCCCGATCCAGCCCGGCTCTCAACCGGCGCCCGCCTGGTTTGCGCCCCTCCTCGATGAGAATCTCCATGTGTTCCATTGGCACGACGATACCTTCGACCTTCCCGCTGGAGCTCTCCATCTTGCTCGCACCGATCTCTATGAAAACCAGGCATTCTCAGTAGCCAGGCACGCCCTCGCGCTCCAGTTCCACCCGGAGGTCACCGAGCTGGGTCTCGAGCAATGGTATGTCGGGCACGTGTGCGAGCTCCGGCAGAAACGCGTCTCGGTGCCGCAGCTCCGCATCAGCGCGCACAGATATGCTCCCGCGTTGATTAGAGCGGCCCAACAGTTCTGGAATTTCTGGTTGGATTACATCTTGTAGCGGCCCAGGTCTTCGTCATTGAGTCCTTCGAGCCAGCCGCGCAGCTGCTCTGCCGTGGGGCCTTCCGGCGGACCTGAAGTATTGAGCTTGGCGCTATCCATCACCTTTTCTGCCACGAAGATCGGGCAATCTGCGCGAAGCGCGAGCGCAATCGCATCAGAGGGGCGCGCATCCACCGCAAGCTGCTCATTTCCCTGCTTTACCCAGAGGACTGCATAGAATGTGTCGTCTTTAAGTTCTGTAATAACAACACGTTCCAGCTCACCATTCAAGTACAGAAGCAAGTTTCGCGCCAGGTCATGGGTCATCGGGCGCGAGGGCGGCGTCTTCTCGATCTCCAGTGCAATCGCGTTCGCCTCAAAGATCCCCACCCAGATCGGCATCACCGATTCGGATTTCACGTCCTTCAGGACCACGATCGGCATGTTGGTGGACGGGTCCATCATCAGGCCACGAATTCGCACCTCGATATCCATCAGTTCCCTCTTCCTTCTACTTCTTTTGACGCGCCTCTCACCCCGGCTTTGCACGAATTCCCTATTTTTTTTGGCCACCCATTTCAGTTTCCTGACCTCTGTTCTCTGATCTCTGTCTTTATACACTCTCACCGACCAGGCTGTTTGGATAGGCTCCCGTAATCTTCACCCGCTGGTAACTTCCCGGTGCCGGCGCGATGGGATGCGGGCTGGTAAAGTTGACCGGCTTGTTCTGGCTGCTCCTCCCGGCAATCTGCCCGCGCGCAGGATTCGTGCCCTCCACCATCACCTCAATGATCTCACCGATCTGCTTCGAGTAATTCACTCTTTGAATCTCTCGCTGGCGGTCGAGCAGCGCCTGCAATCGCTTCGCCGTTTCCGCTTCGGGGATGGAATCGATCATCACCAGCGCAGGCGTATTGGGCCGTGCGGAGTACTTGAATGCGAAAACGCAATCGTACTCGACCTCGGCCAGCAGGTCCATGGTCTGGATAAAATCGTCTTCGGTTTCTCCGGGAAATCCAACAATGATATCGGTCGAAATCGAGATCTGCCGCCGCGACGCTTTGATCCACGCCACCCGCTCCAGATACCACTCCGGCGAGTATTCGCGCGCCATCGCTTTCAGGATCCGTGCCGAGCCTGACTGCACCGGCAAATGCACGTGATCGCACAGAGTGGGGACGCGGTCGATAGCCTCAACGATGTCGCGCGTAAAATCGCGCGGGTGGCTGGTGGTGAAGCGCACACGCCGGATGCCGGGCACCTCGCCCACCGCCGCCAGCAACTCCGCGAAGCTCATCTTCCCTTCCGGATCGCGGTAGCTGTTTACGTTCTGGCCCAGCAATTGAATCTCGGTGTAGCCAAGGTCGGCGATGCGCCGCGCTTCATGCAGAACTGATGTCGATGTCCTGCTGCGCTCTTTGCCCCGCGTGTATGGCACCACGCAGTAGGAGCAGAACTTGTCGCAGCCTTCAATGATCGTGATGTATCCGCGGTACGGGTTTTGCCGCGCTGTAAACTCGGTCTCGAAGGTTTCGTCTGTCTGCCGGTCGTCGAGGCCGGTGATGCGGCCTTCGCCTGCTTCCAACCGCGTCAGCATCTCCGGCAATTTCCGGTATGAGGCCGACCCCGAGACGAGCGACACATACGGCGCGCGCTCGAAGATCTTCTCGCCCTCCTGCTGCGCCACGCAGCCGAGGACGCCAAAGCGCTTCCCTTGCTTGTGCAGCTTCTTGTAGTCGTTCAGGCGATTGAAGACTTTCTGTTCCGCCTTGTCGCGGATCGAGCACGTGTTGTAGAGGATAAGGCCAGCTTCTTCTTCCGACTCCACCTGCCGGTAGCCCTGCTGCTCGAGCGTGCCGATCACCTTTTCGGAGTCATGGGCGTTCATCTGGCAGCCGAAGGTCTCTAAATAAAATGTTTTGTCGGTTGCCATAGACCCCCTCAGTATACGGCGAATGCTGTTTCGGCCGCTCTAAGCCTAAACGCCCGCAGCCTGCCTGAATTCCAGTTCACCTGGCGCACGGCTACTCGTGGAGCAATTTAAACGCGTGCGTCCATTCATTTTTCGTGAATCCGGGAATGCACCACAAGATGCACAGAGGCTCAATGGCGCGCGCCGCTTCCACTTTTCCCATGTCGGCACTCTCCCAGCCGAACTGCTCCAGGATCTGCGCAACCACGGCCTTTGCGCCGTCATCGTTGCCGCAAATAAACATGGTCGGCTTGCCGCCCTTGAACTGGGGATTCACCATTCGCGGAGCTCCGACAGAGTTAAACACCTTCACAAAGTGCGTCTTGGGGAATTCGCGCTGGAGCCGCTCCATCAGCGATTCCTCCAGCGTAGTGAAGAACCTGAGAACGCCGTTGACGGGCGGCGCATCGGCGATGGGGTTGCATGCATCCATCACCAGTTTGCCGTCCAGGTTGCCGGCGCCCGCAGCGCGCAATACGTCGGCCGCAGCCGATCCTTTTACAGCCAGCACCACGGCTTCGCCAAACGCAGCGGCATCCTTGGAGCTGCCGATCTGCGCCTTCGGATTCGTCCCGCGCCACTTTTCCAGCTTTGCCGCGTCCCGCGTACCGACCATGACCTGGTGGCCATGCTTGATCAACCCGGCTGCGAGTGTCTGGGCTACGTCGCCCGAACCGAGAACTCCGATCTTCATGATCTATTCTCCCTTCTAAGGACTTTGTTCATCCCGCATCCCTGTATGCAAATATGCCAACAGCGCATCCATCTGCTCCTTGGTTAACTGGTAGGCAAATGACGGCATCATTCCCTTCCCAGTCATCAATACATGTTCGACGTCGGTATCTGTCGCCGGCTCACCGTCAGGCAGCGCCTTATGGTTGAAGAGGCCATGCAGATTCGGCGGCACCTTCTTCAGGTGCAGATCGTTTTCCTCATGGCAATGAGCGCAACCGACGTCGTACACGTGCTTTCCTTCAGCCTGCTCCGGCGTCAGATTCGGCGCCTTCCTGCATCCAGTGAAACCGATCGCCAGGTAACCAATTATTCCTGCCCAAAGAGCAACACATTTCTTCGTGTCCCGGGATTCTCTTCCGCGGCTCGCCAGGCATTCGCGGCACTCTTGAATTGAAATGGGGAAATCCTCCGGGAGGCCCGCTATAGCAACCCGAATCAGCGGACGTTGTTCAGGAATCCGCTTCTTCAGTCTGAGGGGGCGCGGTTCGCGAGGTCAAGTCGCCGGAAACGGTATCGCCATACGGCGGTTTCCTCTGCGGCATTTCCGCAATGCGAGCCGGTATGCTGGTTTCATGGCGCTTCCATCGCTCGATCAAATCCGCTCCGCGCAGGACCTGATCTATCACTACATGCCGGCCACGCCGCAGTATAGCTGGCCCCTGATCAACCAGCGATTGGAAACTGAAGCGTGGATCAAGCATGAGAACCACACCCCGGTGGGCGCATTCAAATTGCGCGGAGCCCTGGTTTACGCTACGTGGCTGAAGGACACGCATCCCCAACTGGCTGGAGTGGTGGCGGCGACGCGCGGCAACTTCGGCATGGGCGTGGGGATGGCGGCCCGTCTTCTCGGGATAAAGGCCGTCATCGTCGTGCCTCACCGCAACAGCATCGAGAAGAATCGCGGCATGCTAGCGCAGGGCGTGGAACTGATCGAGCATGGACAGGATTTCCAGGAGTCACTCGAATTTGCACGGGCCCTGGCCCAGAAGCGCGGCTTCGAAATGTTCGAATCGTTTCACGAGCGCTTGGTATGGGGCACAGCCACCTGCGCGCTCGAGCTGTTTGTGGCCGCGCCCAACCTCGATATCGTCTATGCTCCAATCGGCATGGGCTCATCGATCTGCGGAATGGCCGCAGCGCGGGAAGCTCTGCATCTCGCCACCGAGATCATTGGCGTGACAGCCGCTACATCTCCCGCCAGCGCCATCAGCTTCAGGGAGCGCAGGCTCACCGAGGCGCCGGCTCAGTCTCTCATCGCGGACGGCCTGGCATGCCGCAAGCCAAGCTCAGAGGCACTTGAAATCATGTGGAAGCATGTCGCGCGAATCGCCGAAGTCTCTGAGAGTGAGATCGCCGACGCGATGCGTGTTTATTACGAGGATACGCACAACATCGCTGAAGGCGCCGGGGCGGCCGCCCTGGCCGCGGCGCTCAAGGAGAAAAGCGCCCTGCGCGGCAAGCGCGTCGGCATCATTCTCACCGGCGGAAATGTCGACCGCGAAATGTTTCTCGCCGCGCTCGATGGCTCCTTCCCATCTGTGAGGTCGGCATGAAGCGACACGAAGAACATCTCACTCCCTTTGCCCATGCAGCCAGCAACCGCTGCTTCGGCTGCGGCCCCGCCAACCCAACCGGTCTCCACCTCGAATTCTTTCTCGCGCCGGACGGGTCGGTCGTGAGCCTGCCTATCATCGCCGATGCCTTTGAAGGTCATCCCGGCTACCTGCATGGCGGAATTATCGCCACACTGCTCGATGAAGCCATGAGCAAAGCAGTGCGTACCACGGGCAGGCTGTCGATGACGCGCAAGATGGAGATCGAGTATCTCCGCCCGGTTCCCAGCGGCGCTCCGCTCCGCATTGAGGGCCGTATCCTTCGAACCGAAGAGCGCAAGGTCTGGGTCGAAGCCCGCATCTTGAATGCGGAAGACAAGCTGCTGGCCCATGCCAAAGGGCTCTTTATCGAGGTGTCGGAGTCAAAAAAGCGAGGGCAGCCCGAAGGCCGCCCCGCTGCCGGAAAGGCACCATAGGTCAGTGCACGATTTAGTGCACCATGTTGATGGTGTCCTGCGTAACCGTGTCGAATGTGGTCACCGACTTGGCATTCGCCTCGAACGCTCTCTGCGCAATGATCAAATCGGAAAACTCTGTCGAGATGTTCACGTTCGATGCTTCCAGCGCATCATCCTGCAATGTCGCCAGGCCAGACGTGCCGGACACTCCGAAGGAGATCGGTCCGCTCGCCCGCGTGGTTGTATAGTTTCCGTCGCCCATCAATTCGAGGCCCTGGAGATTGGAAACATTGCCGAGCGCCAATTGACCCACATTCTGTTTTTGACCATTCGAATAAGTGATAGTGACCGTCCCATCGGAGCCGATCGCAAAACTCGAATATTGACCGCTGGCGTAGCCATCCTGCGAGGTCGCTGAGACCGCCGATGTGGTATCCACCTGGCTGATGCTCGGTGTGTTGGCCGAGCCCAGCAGGTTCCATTGGATGTTGTTCAGGCCGGCTGCGCCATCGGCCAGCGGGTAGGCCGGCGGACCGGCGGGGTTGAGATTGAGGGCAATTGATGAGACGGCGCCTGGCCCGGTCACGGGCGTGGCGGGACCTGCTCCCTGGGCAACTTTGGAGAGGTTGCCGTTCGCATCGAACGTCATCGTTCCTGAAATAAGTGGAGCGGGGGGCGCGGCCGAATAATCCGATGCCGGCAGTGCAACCGAGTAGTTCCACGTATTGTTTCCTTCAGCCGTGTACGTCACAGTCACAGTATGGGCCTGGCCGAGAGAGTCGTACACCGTCACCTGCGCCGGAAACTCCGTGCCTGGCGCCGTTGCCGAATCCAGGTTCGCCGTCATGTTCATCGTCGCGGTTGCTTTCGATTCCTGCACCGCGCCGACCGGAATGTTGACCGCCGTCAGCGGCGCGGTCGTGTTCACCACGCCATTTACCGCCGGATAGCCCATGACGCTCATGCCGTTTGACAGCAGATTGCCGTTCGCCGCCTGCGTGAAGTTGCCGTCGCGCGTCAATTCGTAACCGGTTCCATTGCTGATCACAAAGAACCCGTTGCCGTTCAAGGCCACGTCGGTGGCATTGCCGGAGGAATTGATCGAGCCTTGCGAGAAATTCAGCTCGTTCGAGGCCACCTGCACGCCCGCACCCACCTGGATCGGATTACCGGCCCCCGTCGAGCCGATCTGCTGGTAAAAAAGATCGGAGAAGTTTGTCGTTTCCGCCTTGAATGCTGTCGTGTTCATGTTGGCCAGGTCGTTCGCAATCGTATTCAGAGCTGTCGAATCGGATTCGAGGCCCGTCAGTGGAATAAAGAAACTTGCCATGATTCATCTCCTTTTCAGGTTCCATCGTGTGGCGCGAGCCTTTGCGGCCGGCGGGGTTCACTCAACTTCAATGTGCTGCCGAAAGAATGTTCGTGTTGGGTTGTGCGCGTATTCGCCCATCCAGCGCGTGGGCTACGCGCTGCGCGGCCGCTGCGCTGCCCAACCTCGACTCGGATGCAATCGCCGGCAACGCTCCGGCCGAGCCCGTGGAAATGCGCTGAAGGACGGTTGAGCTTTCGGCATCCGAGCCGGGTGTACCTGACGTAGCGCCCGCAATTTGCCCGGAGGCGCCATTCCCTGCGCTTGCCGGCGTACCATCGAGACCCGTAGTCAGCGTTTGGTTGATATCGATGAGCTGCTCCAGGCTGTTGACCTGAACGAGCTGGTTGATGTACTCGTTGGGATCGGTATCCGCTGTCGGATCCTGGTTCTGCATCTCCGTTACCAGCAGCGTCAGAAAATCGTTGGCGGAAATCGTCGCTGAATTGCTGCTGGCATCGGATGAGCTGTTCGTGCCATTCGTTCCCGTCGTGGAACTGTCCGCCGGCGACCCCTGCGTACCCTGCGCTGCCATCACCGCGTGATTGAAAAGCCCTGCTGCTGCCATCGCCCCTCCCTCTTGCCTGATTCTCGATTCTTGATCCTCGATCCCTGATTCTCAATCTCTGATCCCCAGTTCCTGCGCCAGGGGTTGCCCATGATTCCTGGTTATGCCATCACCGAAATGTGCCGTCCGCGCGAGCCTTCACCAAGGAGCCCTGTGTCGAGCACCCCGGCTGGCATCTGCGCCAGTTGCGCCGTCGCGTCTGCCATCGCCAGGTTGCCGCTCTGCTGCGATGTTTCCGCATGCGTTGAGCTTCCAGCCTCAGCATTCTGCCCTGCGCCTTGCTGCATGTGTTGTTCTGCACCCGCAGTCCCGGTCCCCACCGCGGAATCGGCCAGCGTCAGCACCGCAACCGGCGAGTGCTGGTCAGCGAGATATGCGCTCAGCCCCGCCATGTGAGCGTCGAGAGCCTGTCCTGCCTCCGCTGTCGCGGGCACAAGCGCCGCATGGACGCTGCCTCCGTTCAAGTCGGCTCGTACGCCTACCCAGCCCAGCGCAGGGTCCTCGAATCCTGCTTCCGCCTGATGACCGCCGGCGTGAGTCCATCTCGGCGCGCTGACTGCCGTTCCCATATCGGGCGCAGAAAATGGCTCTCTTGCGGTCGGCAGCGGAGTCCTGTCCCCGATGCCCGCGGCGTTGGGCTTCGTGATTGCACCGGCTTGCACGCTCTCAGGAGCGTGCGCCCAGCCCGAAGCGACTGCTGTGGGATTCACCGTTTGGGCGGAGCTTCTTTTCATTGAAGTATTCGTTGCGCCGGCTTTGGTTTCAGGAACCGCTACGTTGCGCGACTCGCTGGTTGCCAACCCGCTGCTGTCGAGACTCCACTGGTTCGCGGCGTTCGCTGTCGGAGCTTCAACAAATCCCGAGCGGCCCGATTCGACCTGACGCAGTTCTCCGCTGTTCGCCGAAGGGTCGTTCGTGGACCTGACCGTCGCGGCCTCGATATTCGCGACCGGGATGTTCGCAACCTGGACACTGGTTTCCCGCACTTCCCTGCTCTCACTCGGCTCGATCTGCTGAGGCTGAATCAAATGTTGTGCGCTGTCATAATGCTTCGATCCTGTCATGCCCGATGGAACAGCGGGAGCATTTTCCCTGCCCCAGGCCGTCTGGTTTGATGCGGCAGAAAAGGTTCCGCTCGTCTTCTCGCCGAGTGGCCTGCTCTGCGATGCGGTCATGTGGGACTGAGGCGCATCCGGCAAACTGCTATCTGCTTGCCGACCCGGTGCCGCAATTCTTTGCGAAACTGACAATCGCACCGTCTCAGTTTGCGAAGCCACCTGCATCACCGGAACCGCCGGCGGGACCGCCGTCTCGGATGTGCTGCCTTTCTCTTGAGCCATGCGATCCGAGGAGGCAACCTCTGATTTGAATTCCGGCGCGGTTGTTGATGCGGCTGGTACGAAGGTGACGGCATCCGTTCTGAATTCCGGTGCGGCCGATGAGTCCGCTCGCGCGGAAATGTCAACCTCGGCTCTTAGCTCCGGCGGAGCTGATGATTCGGCCGGCGCAGCCTGCGCCTGTATCGCGATCGCGGCCGGAGCTGCAATCGGTGCCGGCAAATTTGTGTCGCCTGGTGCTGCGAAGACCGCAGAAGCTGGCGAAACCGGAACCGGATTTTCAGCGGCGGATTCCTGCCTCTTGCTGATTGAATTGCGAGGCTCGGGCACTTTGCCGGAAGCTTCGGGGTCCCGCGAGCGCAAAGGCTCCTGCGCGTGATTTTCAACCGATCGGATGGGAGCTTGTGGCCGCGCGCTGTGCGCCATTGCGTCGCTCTGTGGCTGAGTCGACTCGAGTGAGCGCACGGTCACTGCAGGCGGGCTCCTCCGTGCCACAGTCGTGCTCAAGCCCGCCAAAGCGTCGGCGGTCGCAGGAAAAGATGCATTGCCCTGATCCAATGCACGGTCGCCCGTGGCTCCGTCTATCTCTATCCCCGTTGCCCCATATTTGTTGGTGCTCTCCGCTTCGCCCGCCATCCCATTCCCGGCTCCCAATGCACGCAGCATCAACTGCCAGTTCGATTGAAAACTCGTGCCCCCGGAATGCGAATGCGCCTCGAAGCCACCCCGCACATCGGCCGGCCAACTCATGTTTTGGCTGACCTCAAGCATCCGTGCCGCGTCGCCGCCGCCTGCCAGTTGCATCACTGTGGTTGCGCCGGCAGCCTTCGAGGTTTCCGAGCCACCTTCCACGTTGAGGGCCAGGTTCATGCCGGCGGAAGGTGCAGATGCCGTGCCAAAGGGAATGAAAATGGGTTAGAAGACTATCAGGTTTGGGACTTGCTCTCCCGATTCCGGAAGCAGCGAGTCGGAACCTCAATTTCGCCTCAAGTTTGCGCTCTCATTTGCTGCGTGCCGAGCCACTGAACCTGGTGCCAGCTTCATGCGCCGGATTGCCGCCCGTGCAGGCAAGTCGGTTCGTACCGATGCAAGATGTGCGAGATCCCCAGCCGGTGGCGGCTGCTGCTGGTAACGCGAATCATTTCACCACAAGTTGTCCGCACCTTACGCACTCTTTACCGCGCCCGCCGCAGGAACCAGTCATCAGTCTCGCTCTGCGCTCGCCGTTCGACTGCCTGTGCCTCTTCGGCTTCGGCATGGCCGATCAGCAGTTCCACCTGGCGTCGCTCGACTCGCTTTGCAAGAAACTCCTGCCGCCGCGTCGCGACGGCTTGTTCCGCCGCTCGAATCCTCGGCTCCAGCGCAGCCGCATGCCGCCCTGCAGAGCGTGCCTGCTCGACACCCGCAACCCGGTCTGCCAGCTCGCCCGTCGCTGCGCTTTCCGCCACCAGCAGGCGCCCACTGCGCTCGCGTGCCCGCGCCGCCTCGCGCACAGCCTCGAGCCACTTCCATTCTCCAATCGCCGATTCCAGCGCCGCCGCGCGTTGCTCCTCTTCGATCTCCCGCAGGCGCAGCAGGCGCCAAACCGCCTGAGAGACTGCCATGGCTCACACCTCTGCCGCCAGCGCAGCAAGCCGGCTCAATGCGGCTGGCAAGTTGGCCTGCTCGCGTGCGTCCTGCGTCAGAAAAACGCGCATGGCATCTCGCGCGCGCAGGGCGCGATCCAGATCCGCGTCTGCGCCGGGCTTGTAGGCGCCGATGCGCACCAGGTCCTCCGAGCGCGCGTAGACGGCCATCAACTTGCGCACCAGCGCGGCCTGTTGCCGGTACTCTTGCCCCGTCACGGCAGGCATCAGCCGGCTGATCGAATCCAGGATCGCGATCGGAGGGTACCAGCCTTCTGCCGCCAGGGCCCGCGACAGAACCACGTGCCCATCCAGCAGCGACCGCACTGCGTCCACCAGCGGATCCTGCTGATCATCCCCTTCCATCAGCACGCTGTAAAAGGCTGTGATCGATCCCGTGCGGAAGCTCCCGGCCCGTTCCACCAGCCGCGCCAGCCTCGCAAACACCGAGGGTGTGTATCCCTTCGCCGTCGGCGGCTCGCCCGCGGCCAGGCCAAGCTCGCGCGCCGCCATCGCGAACCGCGTCAGGGAATCGAGCACCAGCAACACATGTTTGCCCTGCGCCGCAAAAAACTCCGCCACTACCGTCGCCGCCAGCGCCGCGCGCATCCGTTTGAGCGGAGACTCGTCGGAAGTGGAAACCACCACCACGGCGCGCGCCAGACCCTCAGGACCCAGTGAGTCGCGAAGGAATTCGCCCACTTCGCGGCCGCGCTCACCCACCAGGCCGACAACGGTCACTTCGGCCTCGGTGTTCCGAGTCATCATCCCGATCAAAGTGCTCTTCCCCACCCCGGAGCCGCCAAAGATGCCGACTCTCTGCCCGCGGCCCACCGTCAGCAATGCGTCGATGGCGCGGATGCCGGTGCCAAGCGGCTCATGAATCGGTACGCGTTCAAGCGGCGCACGAACCGCCCCGTCCAGCGGCAATGCCGCCAAGGCAGCAGGAGCACGGCCGCCGTCAATTGGCTGGCCCTGTGCATTCAGCACGCGGCCCATCAGTGCCGGCCCAACCTCGATCTCCGGCCTCATTCCCAGCGACCAGACTCGATCACCAAAGCGAATGCCCTCGGTCGTCTCGAGCGGCATCGAAACTACATTCGATCCGCGAAATCCAATCACTTCTGCCAGGTGCGCGTGGCCAGCCTGGTCTTCAATCTCACAGCACTCGCCCACAGAGGCTGGCGGTCCAATCGACTCGATGGTTTGACCCACCGATTCGAGAACCTGGCCGCTCCAGCGCCAGGGCTGGCTTCGCTCCAAGCGCGTAAAGTACCGTTCAAGGAGTGCGGTCATGATTGCACCGGATCGTTTGCCGTATGCGGCGTCGAATCGATCGTCCGCGCATCCATGTCTGCAGCCGGCGTTGCCGCAGTATTTGCGCGATCAAAAAAACCGCGTTCGATCTCTCCCAATTGGGATCGCACTCCCAAGTCGACTGTCCCTGCGTTGCTCTCAATGACGCAATCGCCCAGGCGCATTCCCTCCACCGGCACCACGATCGGCTTCACTGCCAGATGGGGCAGAAGCGCGATGGTTTCGGTCCACAAGCCCGCGTCCTTCGCCGGCACCTGCAAGTGCACTTCCGACGAGGCCGCTAACTGCCCCAGCGCCACACGCACGGCTCCAGTCAGGAGTAAGGGATCCATCTGCGCCTCGCGGCGCAGGATGCGTGCCGCCACCGCCAAGGCCAGCTTCACGACCTCCTGCTCCGCCGCGTGCAGGAATCGGTCTTTTTCTTCAGAAAAGCGCGCGACGAGCGCCCCAAGTTGCTGCTTGCGCCGGCCTTCCTCGGCCACCAGCCGCGCGGCCTGCGCTTCGCGTTCCGCCTGGCGGCCTTCCTGCTGCCCGCGTTCACGCCCAGCCTCGTACGATCGCCGCGATTCTTCCTGTGTCTCCTCGCTCGAAGCCCCACCCGTGCCGCCATCATGCCCTTCGCTGCTCCGCTCGTGCGCCGATCCCTCCGCATTCCCTTCGTCTGCTTCCACCCAGCCGTCCCATGCAGGCAATGACTGCGCATTCGCGCAGGCGGCGTACTGAAGAACCTGAACCTCACCCCACGCTTTGTTGTCCTGTGCCCCCATCGTCTGCTCCGAACCTCATTCTTGCCCGGGGTACCGGCCCTGCGCTGTTTCCATTTCCCTGGCCCCTATTCCCTATTCCCTGCCTTTTTCACGCCAGCATTTCGTCGCCCGTCTCCAGCTTCAGAATGACCTTGCCCTCGGCTTCGAGGCGCCGCGCCAGGTTCAGAATCTCCTGTTGTGCCTGCGCCACTTCGCGCGAGCGCACCGGCCCCAGAACCTCCATGTCCTCTTTCAGCATCTCCACCGCGCGCGAGCTCATGGCCTTGAAGATCTGCGCGCGCAATTCATCATTGGCCCCGCGCAGGGCGAGAGCCAGTTGCCGCTTGTCGACGCCGGCAACAATCTCGCGAATCGTCGCCGGCGGCACCGTGATCAGATCCTCAAACGTAAACATCAAATTGCGGATGTTCAACGCCAGCTCCGGCCGATTCTCCTCAATTGCCTCGAGAATCTTCTTCGACTCTTCCGCATTCAGGCGGTTCAACAGATCGGCAACCGCCTTGAACCCGGAGTAGCTGCGGCGCGCCGTGTCGCCCACGCTTTCCAAGCGGCGATGCAGAATCAGCGCCACCTTTTGCGCCATCTCGGGCGAAAATTGCCGCATCTCCGCCAGCCGCTGCACGGCCACAACCTTATGCTCTTCGCTCAGGTTGTCCAATACCACCGAAGCCCGTCGCGGATCGAGATGAGCCAAGACGAGCGCAATGGTCTGGGGATGCTCGGATTCAAGCAGTTTGCCCAGTTGCTGCGGGTCGGTGCGCTGCAGCTTGGCCAGATTGCCCTGTGCCGCTTCCTGCGAGCGCCGCATCATCTGCAGCAGATCATCGGCGCGCTCTTTGCCGAAGGCATCCTTGAGCAGGCGGCTGGCGTAGTCCAGCCCGCCGTGCACCATGAAATTCTGCGTATCGAGAAGCTGCCAGAACTCCTCCAGCACCTCGGCCGACAATTCGGGTGTGACGCCGCGCAAATCGGCCAGCTCCTCGGTAAGCTGCTGCACGTCGGCCTCCGGCAACGCGCGCAGAACTTCTTTGGCCAGCTCCTCGCCAACGGCGACCAGCAGGATCGCTGCCTTGCGCACGCCGGAAACGTTCGCCGACTGGCGGTGCCGCGTTGCTCCGCTTTCGCTTCCCTGCTCACTCAAGGCCAGTCCCTTTCCCGTTTCTCCCCGTCCCGCGTCTTCGCGCGCCCCGCGTCTTCCCGTTCGTGTCGCCCTTTCCCGTGTCGAGGGGCTCTGTTCAGCAACCCTACTCGGAGTGAATCCAACTCTGCAGCAGGCGCGAGCTCTGCGTGGGTTCGCGCTTCAAATGCGTGGCCACCTGTTCGAAGATCTCCTGCGACCGCATTCGTTCCGGATCAGCCTCGGCCATTTGCGGAGGGCTCAATGTACTCGGCGACGCAGCGGCCGCAGGCATTTCGCGAGCGCCCCGGGCGCTTCCCCGGATCGCCAATGCGGTCCCCGCGGAGCGAATCGCCGGCCGTATGCCGAACGCCACCACCACCACCAAACCTGCGAGCAGAGCCAGGTACTTTAACAGGACCGGCGAACCCTCCGCTGCATTCAACAGTTGCTGTGGAACCGCGGCTGCGGGTTCAGGGCGGTTGCCATCGAACGCCAGGTCCGCGACGGTCAGCGCATCGCCGCGCGCCGCATCAAAGCCTACGGCCGCCTGGGCCAGCGCCGTCAGATTGCGCAGCTCATCCGCAGATCGCGGCTGCCACACTGCCTGATGGTTTTTGGTTGCGGGTTGAATCAACCGGTCGTTGACCACGATCGCCGCAGTCAGGCGCCGCACCCGTCCGCCGTTATCCACTGTATGCCGCACGGTCTTCGAGACTCCATAACTTGACGATTCGGTTTTGGCCGACGTCGGGGGAGTGGTTTCGTGGGGGTAAACGGGGAGAGCCTGCGTGTTGGGCGCGTTCGAGGCGGCGCCGGGAACTCCCGCGGCCACTGCCTGCGCGCCCGTCGTCTGCTCGCTCCGTTGCATCTGGAGCGTCACTGTCTTCTCCGGGTCGTAACTCTCCTGCGTTTCGTCAGTGGCCGTTGGATCGTAAGCGAGCGTCACGGAAGCGCGCACATTGCCAATGCCCGTCACCGGTTCGAGGGTGGTGACGATCTTGTCTTCGAGCGCCTGCTCGGCGCTTAACTCCATCGCCTCGCGTGTCTTCGGCCCCAGCGGCAGATTGCCATCCGCGTCCACCAGCACTACGTGGTCGGGCGAAAGGCCGTCGACTGCCGACGCCACAAGATTGCGAATCGCTTCCGGCTCGCCGTCGGCCAGCGAGCGGCGGCGCAGCTTGATCACCACCGAGGCCTTCGCAGGCCGCTCTTCTTCTCGAAATAGCGAGTCGTGCGGCAGCACCAGATGCACGCGCGCCGACGCCACGTCGGAGAGCGTGCCCACCGTATGCTCGAGTTCGCCCTCAAGCGCGCGCTGGTAGTTCACCTGTTCGTCGAACTCGGAGCCTACCCAATTTGGCTTGTCGAAGAGCTCAAAACCCAACCGGCCGCTTTTCACTCCGCCCTTGGCTGCCGTCGCCAGTCGCGCCTTGTCCAAGTTGGCCGCAGGCACAAGAATGCCCGCACCATCCGGCGTGGGTTCAAATGGAATCTGTGCCTGGGCCAGGATCTGGCCCATCTGCCGTGCGTCATCAGGATCGAGGTCCACGTAAAGCATCCGCCAATCGGGCCGCATCGCGTACCACACCAGCCCGCCAACAATGGCAGCGAGAAGCAGCACGGTGAGAACCGCCCAGCCGCGCTGTCCGGGAGCCAGCTGCGCCCACCGCACTCTGGCCATTCTCCAAAGGCCGGACCACCGGCCTCCCGCCTGAAGCTGGCCGGAGATTGCCGGTGAACTTCTCTCCAACTGTGTTCCCGTGGCCATCGTCTCTCAGCGTTTCCGGATGAGCTGGCAGCAAAATGCTGCCCTTTCAGAACTGCATTCCCATCACCGACTGGTACGCTTGCACCGCCTTGTTGTGCACGGCCAGCGCCAGCTCGAAGCTCATATTCGCTTTTTCCGTGGCAATCATCGCCATGTGCACATCCACGCCGGTCCCCATCATCAGGCCGGTTACGGCGGCGTTCGCCTGCTCTTCAAGTTGATTCACCTGACCGACTGCATCGGTAATCAAATCGGAAAACGGCGCCGAAGCCGCTGCCGCCGCGTCAGGTCTCAAGGTCGAAGCGATCCCCGCTGAAGTTCCCACTCCCGTCACAGCGGAGACAGTGCCCAATGCTGAAATCATTTCGCTCCTTCCCTTCCCGAGTGACAGTCTCTTACTTCCGGTTCCCTAAGTCCCGAGCCCCTACGTCTTCACAATCTCCAGCGCCGACGTGATCATGCCCTTTTCAGCCTGCACCGCAGAACCGTTCAGGCCATATGCACGCGTCGCCCCCATCAGGTCCACCATCTCTGTGAGGGGATTAATGTCGGGATAGGCGACATATCCATCCGGCCCCGCGTCGGGATGGCCGGGATCGTACCGCTTGAGCGGCGGCGTGGGGTCCTCAACCACTTGCGCAATATGAACGCCAGGCGCCGCCTCGGGCGCACCCGGCAGCTGCAGGGCTGCAAAGGAAGTCGAACTGCTCGCCGACACACCGGTGTTGGCTGACGCAGCGGTCATGGAGTCGAGAAAACCGGCATCGCCGCGATCTGCGGCAAATACCACTTCCTGCCGCCGGTACGGACCACCTGACGCCGTACGCGTGGTCTCTGCGTTGGCCATATTAGCCGCCACCACCTCGGCGCGCATCCGCTCGGCCTGCATGGCGTTGCCGGAGGTTTCCATCAGTCCAAACAAGTTCATCGCCCACCCCAATTCATGGTTCATCATTCGCGAACTGTGAACCCTGTTCACAGCATGCGCACGACGGCTTACGCACCGCGATCGAGGGCTCACTTTCCGCCGTCGGCGTGGATGGCATCCATCACGCGCTGGTACTCCTGCTTCAGCAGAGCAATGCCGGTACGGAACTTGAGCTGCGCCTCGGCCAGGTTCAGGCTTTCGCGGTCGATCGAAACGTTGTTTCCATCGGGGCGCGTGATCAATCCCTCAACATCCGACACGCGAATCCTGCGCGGCGCCTGGCCGCTGCCCGCATCGTCCATGGCCTCGCGCATCTCGGCTTCGAAGTCCATGCCCAGCGTGCGATAGCCGGGCGTATCCACGTTGGCCATATTGGCTGCCGTCAGCTTGGTCTCGGCCGCCAGATCCAAATATCGGGTGATCTGGTCGCTCAATTGCGTTTCGATCCCTATTCCCATTTCGAGCTTCCTTCCTGTCGACCCGTTGGCCCCGCCATTCTCGCTCGCTGCGGCGAATGAAAAGAGAGGCGAGGTCAATTCACCGCGAATCCAAAATCGATCTCCTGCGCTGTCAGCACCGGGCTGTCTCCCGCCAGAATCACGCCGCGCTCGAGCACATGCTCGAGTTCGCGCACGTTGCCCGGCCAGTTGTGCGCGGCAAGTTTCGCCATCGCCCCCGGATCGATGCGCTTGACGGGCACATCCCTGCCCAGCTTCCGCAACAGGTGTTCCACCAGCAGCGGCAGATCCCGCGCGTGGTCCATCAGTGCTGGTGTGTGAATGAGGAACACCGCCAGCCGGTAATAGAGATCAGACCGGAAGGCGCCTTCATGGGCTTGTTGCGCGAGCGGCCGATGCGTGGCGGCGATGATTCGCACGTCCACTTTGACCGTTTCGTTGTCGCCCACACGCTGCAGTTCTCCGCACTCTACAAAGCGCAGCAGCTTCGATTGCAGCCCGAGCGGCATCTCTCCGATCTCATCGAGAAAAAGAGTGCCCCCGTCAGCCGCTTCAATACGGCCGGTGCGGCCCTGCACCGCGCCGGTAAAGGCGCCGCGCGTGTGCCCGAAGAGTTCCGCCTCCAGCAGCGCCTCAGGAATGGCGGCGCAGTTGATCGTCACCAGCGGTTTGCGGCTGCGAGCCGACAACCGGTGCACGGCTTCGGCCACCAGTTCTTTTCCCGAGCCGGTAGGTCCTTCAATCAGTACCGGGGTCATCCTCGGCGCCACCAGGCGCACGCGGCGGCTCACCTCGAGCATGCACGGAGCGTTGCCAACCAGCTCCGGCAACAGTTCTTTCGCGCCGGTATCGCTTTCGCATGGACTTCGCTTTGCCGCGAATAGAGCCACTGCATCCGATTCGCCGCGGAGAAGGGATGGCGCTTCTTTCCGCGTCGTAATCGCCGAAGTTGAACGGCCAAATTCCGGCTGCAAGCCATCGCTGGGCGACGCAGGCGATGAGCACGCGGGGGCAGAGGCCGGAGCCGTGTTCCACGCGGCCGTGTCGACTTCCTGCGACTGGCGCAGTGCGTATAGCAGCTCCTGCCGGTGCGGCCCGCGCGAGCCGTTCTCGGCGCTCGATCCCGCAGCTGTCACAAGATCCACGCCGGGAAAGCTGCCGCGGAAGTCGCGCACAAACTCGTTCAGCTCGAGATCCGGCAGCCACGCATCGACGATCATCGCCTCGGGCACAGCGGACTCGGCCTCGGCCCATGCCTGCGCCCCGCCTTCGGCCTCGCGAACCTGCCAGCGCAAACCGCAAAGCACGTGGGTAAGCCGTTGCCGGAAGCTGCGGTCGGCGCTGGCCACGAGCGCAGTGCGCGGCTTCATGCGTGGATGCGATGGAAGAACTGGAACCGGGAACGCCTGCATGTCATGCCTCCTGACGAATGAACGATCGAACCACACCACAACCCGGCTGGCACCAGCCACTAATTTGCGGCGACCGCCGCGCCCGCGCCGACTTCCTCTGGATGCGTCGCCATCACCCCGATTGGCGCGCTCAAATTCAGTTCGCTCTCCAGCGGAACGATGTATCCCCGCCCGCGCACGGTGCGAATGAGGCGCCCCGGCGCCGGGTCGGCAATCTTCCGCCGAAGATAGTTCACATACACATCCACGATGTTGGTGGTCTGCGCCGGCTCCATGTTCCACACCGAGTCGAGCAACTCAACCCGCGAAACGCATTGGCCGCGGTTGAGCAGCAGAAACTCCAGCAAGGCAAATTCTTTGTTCGTCAAATCGATCTTGCGTCCGGCGCGCCGCGCACTGTGGTCGAGCCGGTTCAGTTCCAGGTCCGCGATACGCAATTGAAGCCGCGTCTCACGCTTGCGCCTGAGCAGCGCCCTGCAGCGCGCGCGCAGCTCGTGCAGGCTGAAGGGTTTGATCATCAGATCGTCCGCTCCCCGATCGAGACAACGCACGCGTGTGTCCACCTCCTGGCGCGCAGTGAGCACCAGGACCGGCAAATCGGCATCGAGCGAGCGCAGTTCGACGAGCACCTGCTCGCCGTCTTTCACTGGCATATTCAGATCGAGAATCGTCAGGTCCGGCATCTCCTGCCGAAACGCCTCCACTGCGGCGCCGCCATCGCATGCCAGACGAACCCTGTGCCCGTCGGCCTCCAGGCCGCGGCTCAAAAACTGGCCGAGCGCCCTGTCATCTTCGGCTATGAGCAATCTCATGAGTCCCTTTCTCTTTTGCCTGCCCCCCACAAAGCCCAAGGCAGCATGTCTTTAAGAAGAGCCCCGGCCATTCCCCGCCGGGTCGCATCGCTTAGTACTTTCTAAAGCGTGCGCATCTCCACCTTCCCGCTTGGCGAAAAGGAACTCAATGGGCATGAGAGAGAAAACGAAGAAGCGATTGCATGATTGGGTTCGGCGGGAAACTGCGTGCCGATGTGGGTAAGTGAACGCTGGCCTGTGATGGTCGGCACAGAAGAAGTGGAGTGCGTAAAACCAGATGGCCTATGGCGCATGATCGACGCGACTTGCATCCGCCGCCCTCATGCTGAACCCGGCAACCCTCTCCTCCCAAAACTGCATCCATTCTCTCGAAAGCTCTAAATTTCCTCCCCCAGCAAGAAGAGAATCACGCAAAATTCGCAGACAACTAACATAATGCGTCGAGATCTTTAAGTTACTTTGGTGTAATCTATCGCTGAAGCGCATTCAACTAAAGCGCTATCGCAGTTTTTCAAAAATAACCGATCCTATCTTTAGTACGTATTGCAGCGTTCTGATAGTCCATATGCAGTCCTCAGGTGCGCCTTGGTTGACTGGAGCAAACTTCCCAACATAGTTGCCGTCGCTTTCCTGACCGCCGCATTCGCTTCCGTAGCGCGGCGTGGGCAAAGTGCGTTGTCCGGTCTCTGGCTCCTCGGCTGGATCATGATCATGCTCCATTTTGCCGCATTTCTTTTTCTGCCAGCCCCCAGCCCCTGGGCTGAAATCTCCTCTTTTGTTGGGCTTGCCACGCTTGCCTGCGCCGGGGTGCTTTTCATGTGGGCTGCGGTGCCATGCCGCCAGCGAACCTCAAGCCGGTGGATGCTGTTTGCTCTGCTCGGCACCAATACTCTCTATCTGGGTCTTCTGGTCATCGATCCAATTGCATCCTGGGCCCTGGCGCCGGCCGCGATTCTCTTCGGCGCCCTGCCACTGATCATTGCCCTGCTTACACTCTCGGGATTCACCCATCCGCTGCGCTGGTGGATCGTCGGCCTCTACTGCTCTCTTTCCGTCTTCCTTTTGATCGTTGAGCGGCGGCCTGGTAACGGAGCGGCGCTCGCATTGAACGCCATCTTATTTACCGTCTATCTCGGCTGCTCCATTCACTTCTGGTATGCTTACCGGCGCGCCACGGCGGGAGCCTTCATCACCATTGCGGGCTTCTTTGCGTGGGCCGCAGTTTTTGTCGTAGGTCCCTGGTTCCAGACAGCCTTCCCGAACCTTCATCTTGAAAATGAGGTTTGGAACCTCCCCAAGTACGTCGTCGCTGTGGGTATGATCCTCCTGCTCCTCGAAAACCAGATTGAAGAATCCAAGTACCTGGCCCTGCACGACGAATTGACCGGCCTTCCCAATCGCCGCCTGTTTCAGGACCGCCTGAATAGCGCACTGACCCGCGCCCGCCGCACCGGATCGCAAGTGGCACTGATGCTGGTTGACCTGGACGACTTCAAGCAAGTGAACGACACCGTGGGCCATCATGTCGGCGATGAGCTGCTCAAGCATGTGGGCGAACTTTTCACAGGACGGGTACGCCGCTCCGACACCGTGGCACGAACCGGCGGTGACGAGTTCTCCGTCATCCTGGAAGAGCCCATGACCCGCGCGGACGCTCTGCGAGTTGCAAAGCTGCTAACCGAACTCCTCAACAATCCCTTTGAAGTAGACGGGCATAGCGTTCACGTCGGCGCCAGCGTAGGAATCGCCGTTTTCCCCGATGACGCGCCCGATGCGGAAGCCCTTTGCATCGCGGCCGATCTTCGTATGTATGCGGGCAAGAACGCAGCCAAGGTCGTTGTTGCGGAGCAATCTCAACCCGTCTTCCTCCCAACACCTCATGCGGTTAGAAAAGGACGGCCCAACCTGCAGACTGCGGAGTAACCGCATTCCAGGGCGCAAGATGCCCGACCACCTTATACTAAAACCTAGCTAGAAACACGAAGACCCGGACATCCCGCCCGGGTCTTCTTTATGCTTCGCCTTCGGCTAACGTTGTCCGCCGCCGGGCCCCCGGCCGCCGCCTCCGCCGCGACGCCGACGGCGCCGGCCTCCGGCTCCGCTTCCGCTTCCCCCTCCACCGGGCCGCCCTCCTCCACCGAATTGCTGGCCTGCAGGAACGGCTGGTCGATCGACACGGTTGAAATTCGGTTCATTCTCTTCATCGAACTCGACCCCGTTCTCGCCCTCGAACTCCTCGCCGCCTTCGATGAGGATAGTGCTCTGATTAGAACTCGGCTGGCGCTCATCGAATTCGTGGCGTGGCCGCGCAGGCGCCGCGACCGATGGCGCCGCAGGAGCCTCGCTGTATTCGGTCTCCACCGGAGCGGAGTGCGCCAGTTTCGCCTTCTGCTCTTTGATCAGCGCCTTGCGGCTTAGCTTGATGCGATTGCCCTCGATGGCCAGAACCTTCACCATCACCTGGTCGCCTTCGCGCAGCTCGTCCTTGACCTCCTTCACGCGATGCTCCGCGATCTCAGAGATATGCAGCAGGCCGTCGGTGCCCGGGAACAACTCCACAAAGGCGCCGAACTCGGCGAGGCGCACCACCTTGCCCAGGTAGGTCTTGCCCACCTCGGGAACTGCGGTCAGGTCGCTGATGATCGCCAGCGCCTTCCTCAGCCCCTCGGCATCGCTTGACGCCACGCTCACCTTGCCCGTGTCGTCCACGTCGATCTTCGCGCCCGTCTGCTCCACGATGCCGCGGATGGTCGCCCCGCCCTTGCCGATCAGGTCGCGGATCTTGTCGGTCGGGATCATGACGGTCTCGATGCGCGGCGCATACTTCGAGCGCTCCACACGCGGGCCGTCCAGCACAGCATCCATCTTGTCCAGGATGAACAGCCTTCCGCGCCTGGCCTGCTCCATTGCCTGTTCGAGGATTTCGCGCGTCAGGCCGCCGATCTTGATGTCCATCTGCAGCGCCGTTATGCCCTTGCGCGTCCCGGCGACTTTAAAATCCATATCGCCGTAGTGATCTTCGGCCCCGGCAATGTCGGTCAGGATGGCGTAATCGTCACCCTCCTTCACCAGGCCCATGGCCACTCCGGCCACCGCGCCCTTCAGCTGGATGCCTGCATCAAACAGCGCCAGGCTCGCCCCGCATACCGATGCCATCGAGGACGATCCGTTCGACTCCAGAATGTCGCTCACAATGCGGATCGAATACGGCGACTCATCGGCGCCCGGCAGAATTGCGGAAATCGAACGCTCGGCCAGCGCCCCGTGGCCCACCTCGCGGCGACCGACGCCGGTCATACGTCCTGTTTCGCCAACGCTGAAGGGAGGAAAGTTGTAGTGAAGCATGAAGCTTTTCCGCTGCTCACCCTCGTACGATTCCAGCCTCTGGCTGTCGTCCATGGTGCCCAGCGTTGCCGTCACCAGCGCCTGAGTCTCGCCGCGCGTAAACAGTGCCGAACCGTGGGTGCGCGGAAGCACGCCGGTCTCGATGCTGATGGGGCGGATCTCGTCGAATGCGCGGCGGTCCGGTCGGATGCGCTCCTTCGTCACCTGCTCGCGGAACAGCCGCTCGCGCAGAATTTCGTAATAGTGCCCGAGCTTCTTTTTCGCGTCAGGGTCCTCTGCAGGCAGCGCGGCAGCCAGCTCTTTCTTGATCCCGTCGATCAGAGCGTAGCTCTCGATCTTGCCATGCGTCTTGGTATCGAGCGCGTCCTTCAGCCGGTCGCCGATCTTCGCCTTCAAATCGTTGTAATAGGCTTCGTCAAACTCGGGCGGCGTAAACGCACGCTTTGGCTTTCCGGCCTTGGTTACAAGCTCATCGATCGCGGCAACAATCTTCTTGATCTCATCGTGCGCAAATGCGATGGCGCCCAGTATCACATCTTCCGTCTCTTCCTTTGCGCCCGACTCAATCATCACGATGCCGTCTTTGTGACCAACCACCATGATGTTCACCGTGGTTCCTGCGCGCTCGGCGTAAGTGGGATTCACCACAAACTCGCCGTTCACGCGCCCTACGCGCACTGCAGCCACCGTAGCGCCAAATGGAATGTCGGAGAGCGCCACTGCTGCAGCGGCGGCGTTAATTCCCACAACATCCGGATCATTCTCTTTGTCCGCGGAGAAAACCAGCGCAATCACCTGCGTCTCGTTCCGGAATCCGTCGGGGAACAACGGCCGGATGGGCCGGTCGATCTGGCGCGCGGTCAGGATTTCCTTCTCGCTCGGCCGCCCTTCGCGCTTGATAAAGCCGCCGGGAATGCGCCCGCCGGCATAGGTGTATTCGCGGTAATCCACCGTGAGGGGGAAGAAATCGATCCCTTCCCTGGCCTCTTGCGAAGCCACTGCGGTCGCCAGCACAACGGTCTCGCCCGTTGACACCAGCGCTGCGCCGGAGGCCTGCTTTGCCATACGTCCGGTTTCAAAAACCAGTCGTTTGCCGCCGGCAAGCTCGACGGCTACTTCATGCTTGGTAGACATAATGTCCTCGTTTCGTTTTTTTCGCTTGGGAAACTTGTGTAGGGAAGGCGCCATCGGCGCAGAAGGAATACCTCCTCGAAGCCCTCGGCTGCGCTCTCACGCCGCCAGGTCTGCTTGGGTCCGGTATTCCGTCTCGAATGATGACCGTGACCACGGTCCGGTCTGGGTGCTTCCGGTTCAATGTGGGCTCTGACTACTTGCGGATACCGAGTTTGGCGATCACGTCGCGATAGCGGTCCGTGTCGTGAGTCTTCAGGTAATCCAGCAGACGGCGGCGCTTGCTGACCAGCATGAGCAGACCACGCCGGGAAGCATGATCCTTCTTATGTGTCTTGAAATGCTCGGTCAGGTCGCTGATCCGCTCGCTCAGAATCGCGATTTGCACTTCCGGCGACCCGGTATCAGTTTCATGGGTGCGGAAGCGTTTGATCAGGTCAGTCTTTTTTTCGGTCGCCAGCACGGCGTCAGTTACTCCTCATTCACTCTCAGATTCACTATTCAGTGTCTACTAGAAGATTAACATGAACGACCCGCCATTGGAAAAGCAGACGATGCCTGTCACCATCGTGGCCGAATCGACTGGGGAATCTCTCTTCTCGGGCGGCCAATAATTAAAAGTCCGCGACCAGCCCTTCCCGGTGTATAGTGTTGCCCTCGCCCTGATTCACCGGCCTCGGCATTCAGCCGGGGCAGGTGATGTGTTTGTCTGGACCGACCCCCTCAAGCAAGTTGAAGTATCGAATCTGGAGGAACAAATGGCCGATTCATCCCCGATCGGAATCGTGAAACTATCCGCAGGCTGGGCCATCGTGCTCAGCATTCTGTTGATCCTCGCCGGCATTCTTGCCATTGTCATTCCGCCTGCCGCAGGCATCGCGGTGGCGATTCTCGTCGCATGGCTGTTGCTTCTCGGCGGTGTGGCGCACCTGGCCTTCGCCTGGCATGTGCGTTCAACTGGAGGCCTCTTCTGGGAAGGCCTCCTTGGCCTGCTTTACCTCGCTCTAGGGATTTACCTGCTGGCAAGACCGGTCGCAGGCCTCGCATCGCTCACGCTCCTTCTTGCAGGCTATCTCTTTGCCAAGGGGATTTTGGTGCTCATTCTGGCCTTCCGCATTCGTCCGCTGTCAGGCTCCGGGTGGCTCTTCTTCGATGGCATCATCTCCCTGATTCTGGGTGCAATGATCAGTCTGAGTTGGCCATCGAGCAGCGAGTGGGCCATCGGCACTCTCATTGGTGTCAGCATGCTGTTCGCAGGGTTCACCCGTCTTCCCATGGCGATGGCGGCCCGCCGGCTCATTGCGAAGACCGCGTGACCGTCCCAGTTCGTCTTTAGACTCGCCACTCGCCCGCGCTCTGTGATCCTGCGCTGCGCCCAGGGATACGTGTCTTTGTGTATCGCACGTGCTCCACCCCTTCTGTCTCCGCGGCGACCGAGAGGATGGAATCGCACTCGCTGTGCTATGCTGTCCCCGCATTTCAATCCGCTTGGCAAAAGACTGGAGCCGCCATGATCTCATCGCCCATCTCCCGCCGACGCTTTCTATCCACCGCCGGAGCCGCAGTCGCATTCGCCTCAAGCCGCCATCTGCGCGCCGCACGCGTCTCCGCGAATGACCGCATCAACATCGGCATTTTCGGCTGGGGCATGATCGGGCCCACGAACACCAAAGCCTTCCTAGGCTACGACGACTGCAGGGTTGTGGCCGCTTGCGACATCGACAAGAATCGCCTGCAGATGGCGCTCGACGCCGTCAACGGCAAATACGGCAACAAGGACTGCGCCTCTTACCACGACTACCGCGAACTTCTTGCCCGCGACGACATCGACGCCGTGATGATCGCCGTTCCCGACCATTGGCACGCCATCATCGCCACAGAAGCCGCCGCCCGCAAGAAAGACATCTATGGCGAGAAACCCCTCGCGCGCACCATCCACGAGCAACAAGCGATCGTTCGCGCCGTTGAGCAGAACAACTTGATCTGGCAGACCGGATCGTGGCAGCGCTCCCTGCCCACCTTCCACAAGGCCGCGGAGATTGTCCGCAACGGCCTCATCGGCAACGTGACTCACGTCGAGGTCGGCCTTCCCGGAGGCCATCACGACTTTCCGCACACGCTGCCCGCGTTTCTCGCGCGACTCTCTTCCCTTCCCGAAAAAATCACTGACCCCGCAACCATCGTTCCGGGCACGCCTGCATGGAATCTTGCCGTCACCGATCCTCCGCCGACGCTCGACTACGACACCTGGATCGGCCCCTCCAAAATGGAGCCATACATTGATGTACGCGTGTTTCAGAACTGGCGCTGGAACTACAACACCGGCGGCGGCCAGTTAATGGATTGGATCGGGCACCACGGCGACATCGCGCACTGGGGTCTCGGTTTCGATTCCACAGGTCCGTCCGAGGTGGAAGGCTTCGGCGAATTCCCGCCGGCGAACGCCATCTGGAACGCCGCGACCAAATACACCATCGAGTGCCTCTATCGCAAAGAAGTCACCGGCTACCCGAACGACGTTCACATGACCATCGCCGGCGGCAGCCCTGCCATCGCCATGGGCGCCAAGTGGATCGGCCCCGACGGCTGGGTCTGGGTTGACCGCAGCGGCTTCGACAGCTCCAATCCGGAGTGGGCCAAGATGGATTCGCTGCCGGAATCCGAGCGCAAATTCCAGCTCTACGTTTCCACTGAGCACCGCCGCAACTTCCTCGACTGCGTGCGCTCGCGCAAGCCCACTATCGCGCCTATTGAAACCGGGCATCACTCCACGATTCCCGGCCACCTCGGCCTCATTTCCATGCTCACCGGCCGCAAGATTCACTGGGACGTCGCGAAGGAAGAAATCCTCAACGACCCCGAGGCAAATGAACTGCTCTCGCGCCCCTATCGCGCGCCCTGGCACCTCGCCTGAACGCGCCCGGTCGTACATATGTTGGGTGCCCTATCCTAAACGCGCTTTTTGCGTTTAGGGTGGGAATGAAAACATGCAACTCCGGGGCGGTTGCATACGCAGTCTTCTCGCAGCCCTTGCTAGAAGAACAAGCCCGGCCGCTGTACCACCGATTGTGCAGCGATGGTGGGAGGCGTCCCGCTCGTCGGAGACGCGAAAAGCCATCCATTCACTGAAACGAGTTCACCCTTCGCGATTCCGCTGAAGCTGTTGGGGTTGAAACCCGTGTAGGTCGTCTGGCTTGTCGTATCCACGTTGAATGAGACGATCGCTGCTGGCATAGGCCACGGGGCAAAGAACGGGCCGCCGCCGACACCGAGTGTAAAGCTGGTTGTGCTGGAATCGGTGGCAGTAATCATTCCCGTCATCTGGCTCGGCTCAAGCTCGACGGCCGACGCGGTGAAGGCAATCGAGCGCGGCGGTGCCCATGCGCCGGAAGGCGGTCCCCCGCCGGTATTGCTCAACGAACCCGGCACTACGGTCACTGTTACATTTTGTCCGACGACCACATCAGCTGTTCCCTTGAAGCTCAGGCCCGATGGAATCGTGAAGCCTTTGTTGTCGATCGAGTACGTTGCAGTGCTTGCAAACGTGACGTCTGCTACTCCGCCCAAGGGAACGCTGCTCGTTGCCATCGGGCTGTCATGCAAAAGCATCTGGACGATCTCTTCACCCGCGGGGGTTGGGAGCGGAAGGATCTTGATGATGGTTCCCTCAACGGTCTGTGCGGTCGCCTCCTGCACGTAGGTCACCTGGCTGGCCGTCAGCGCGCCGCCAGATCCGACACTCGAAATCTGCACCTGAACGATCTGCCCCTGCGCCAGGCACGCAATGCCCGGCGTCTTGCAGGCGCTCGATGGGAAGTTATTGAACGCAGTGCTGCTGGTAGTGTCGATGGTGAAGCTCCTGCCCCACGGCGTTTGCAGCGTGAATTCATTGCTGGTCGCGGTCACCGTTCCCACCGTGCCGGTTAGAGAACCGAATTGCGGAGGAGTGGGAGCCGGTGGCAGCTCCGAGACCGTGACGCCATCGGTCACGCTGAGATTCACCGACAGGTCGGTCTGAATCACGGTATTGAGATGGAAGTCGATCAGGAATCCGAGCGGCGAACTCGCGCTGACCGTGGCCGGGAACGGAGACGAAGTAAACGACAGCGTGGAGGAGTTGTTGTCGAAAGTCGGAGTGAGCTGGCACACGCTACCCACCGCGCACGTGCTGCCCAGCGCCGTATCAGACTGGTTGAAGATCACCAGTTGCGGACTGGCAAACGTGAGGCTCAGGCTCTTGTACGTGCCCGCGGTCACGTTGGCCGTGCTCAAGAACGCCGAGAGCGCCTGCAATTGCGTCACATCAATCTGGATGGGCGTGTTGTTGCTGAGCAGCGAAACCGGCGAGCCCGTCGTGGGCGTCAGAGTGGCATCGGTCAAGCTCACCTGGAAGAAGAGGACGGAAACACCCGCGGGCGGGTCGTCGGTCATGGTGATTGAAACCGGAACCGTGCCCGCCGATTGCGTCACGGCGGTGTTCATCACCATATTGGAGCTGCATCCCGCCAGCAGGGCCGTCATCATGCCGGTAAAGAAAAAGTAGGGCAAAGTCCTGCGCATCATGATTCCTCCTCCTTGCGAGAGACCAAGGCAGCTTTGCGCCCGCGTTTCACTGAGCGCGCCTACAGTACTGCAATCTCTTCCGAGCCCCTTGCCGAAGCACCGGAGCGGGTAGATACACACCTACCCGACCAATTCTGATCCGCAATTATAGACGGGTATTTTGCAGGGAGATTACAGCCGCAGAACCAATTCGATAGACCCCTGTGACGAACGTACTGCGCGGAGGTCATGCCGATACATGACTGATGCGCAATGAAGTTATAGTCACCTGGGTGAGCGCGGCAGGTTACGGCACCGCGAAAGGACGCAGCCAGTCAAGCGGTAAAAGACCGTTGGAGCGTTCGCGTTACTCTTCCATGATAGTCAGGCGTGCCCGGGCCTTGGCGCGCAGCCATTGACGGATCCAGACGGCAAGCAGAAAGGCGAGAAGAACAACAATCAGCGCCGCCAGCCATGGCACCTGCGTGAGCCAAAGCGTCAGCTTCGTCCACCATGGCAACACTCCCACATGATAGATCCGAGTTCCGATTCGAAAAGACTGGAACTGATCGCCATGAAGAACAGCTACCGAGCCTGAGATGTCGCTCGCTTGCTCGACGGTGAGAAACGTGCTCATGAACGGCTCGAAGGTGGTCGAGTCTTTCAGGTGAATGGCGACAATGCTGCGGCTCGCGGCCAGATCGTAGGGTGATTCAATGCCCTCGATCACCGCGTCAGGAGTTCCACCGGCGGTAAGCTCGCCGGATTCTGTGTGCGGTTTCAATTGAAGGTTCCACCACGCATTGTGGAGAACACGGTCAAAAAAGCCCTGCGTATCAAAGAATCCCTGCGTATCGTGCACCTGGACCTGCCCGCTGCTCAGCGTGACCGGCAGGTGGCTGGCGAGCGTATTGAAGGCAGGCTGGTCGTCTCCGGCGCCGATGATCAGAAAGTCCGTGTCAGCGCCGTTGCGCAGCGCATCAGGACCGGCAACGCTAACACGCAATCCCGGAAAACCGGTTTGACGTCCAAAGTGGCCCATCAGCGTAACGAACGTCTCAATCTCCTGGGCAGTGGGCGAGAGCGGCAACACGACTGTCGTCTCACTCAGGTCGGCAAGTCGCGTGAACGGAAAGCCTGCGTTCGAAAAGAGCTCGAGATTGGGCAGTGCCGCCCAGTGAGGATAACCCCGCAGATCCAGGTAGGAGTCGCGCAGGATCGCGCCTTCCATGTTGAGGGGAGTCGTATCCTGGCAATTTTGCTTTTTGAGCAGTTGGAATGCGAAATCAAACGAAAGCGTGTTGGAGAACGGCCGAAGGTTTGCGATGGGAACCGGAATGAGGGTCTCCGTTTTATGCGAAGCCTCCTGCCCCGGAATAAGCGGCGTAGACCCGAGAAACGCACCGTTCAGGCGCACCTGCATGCTTGAGATGGGGCCAATGGGAACTGAATTGTAGCGGTAGGCAAGGTGCAGCGGGGCGTTCTGTCCACCCGTTTCGTAGTAAAGGTCAGGCGGGATGCGGAAGTAGGCATTGAGTGGCGCATTTCCATCGCCCTGTAGCTCGCCGGTAGTCGAAAAATCCCACAGCGGAATCTTCTGGTCTGTGCTTGCCCACCGCGGAGCGGCATCCGGAGCCTGCTTGCTCGGCAGCTTGAGATTCTGGATCGGCGTCTGGGCGCCGCTGAGTACGTCGGTGCTCTCCGCGACTGCCTGCGCCGCGGTCACCACGTCATCGGCGGTGGGGCCGGTCACGATCAGGAGTTTTCCGTAAGGATCATTCGGATTAGTGCGCATGGCCACTGTCGGTCCGGCGAGATTGGAGAGGTTCACCGCAGCAGGAAGGCTCGCGGGATTCTCGGCGACGACAATCACGTTGCCTGGCGGGATGGCTCCGATGTGCACCGGAAAGCGAATTGCGCGATTCGCCGAGACAAGACCAAAGTAGCTCGCCACAATGCCAGCGGCCTGGATCGCTTTGTACGAGGGCTGCGTGGGAAAGACTACGGGAAGGATGATGGGCTGGGCGACCGCCGGATCTACGAACGGCATCGGCAGGGCCTTGAGATCATCTGCCAGTGGCAGCAGATCGCCGCGGATGTCGAAATACGTGTTGCGCTCAACGCGGGCCCAAAGCGCCGTGCTGGCCGGATCCTCGCAGCTCATCGTGTAGTGGCCAATGAACTCGATGGTGAGCGTGTTGTTGTGCACCAGCAGTTCAGGCGGAATATTGAACTCGCCTTCCTGATCGCTGCTGTCAGAGCCCCCAAGCTTTCCGGGAGTCGGTTGAACGGTCGCAAAAAGCGTTCCGTTCAGAATGAGCTTGAGATGGCTCAACTGCGGCATCAGCGCTGGAGAAAACGCATAGTACATATGAATCTTCGCTGTGCGCGGCACATGCGTTTGCGGCAGCGTGAGATTGAAATTGTGCATCCGGTCGGCGCCGTGCATCTCAAACTGCGGCGACCCGATTTCGGCGAGCGTAAAGTTGTCGTGATATTGGCCTGGAAGAACAGGGGGATTGGCGGGGCTGGCGGAGCTAACGGTGTTAGCAGAGTTTGCGGGGTTAGCGGAGGCAGTGGGGTTAGGGGACGTAATTGGGGCTTGCCTCACGAGCGGAGTGGGTTGCGTTTGCGCCAGCGATTTGGCGCCGCCGGCTGCGAAAGCCATTGCCAAAAACAGAATCGATGCGGAGCGCGCGATCGAGAGAGGATTGGACTTCCCGTCTGAATGGTTACTTCCCTTCACAACGCTCAGGAAGGTCAATTTCAAACCGCGCATGGAGACCCTGAAGATGTGGCCGAGACTGCGCAGTACGTGGTCGGGGTCGCGGGCTTCGCCCCAGCCGAGCCACGAGTCGGCACGCGAATACAAGGCGATCGTCAGGACTTCCTGTTCAGCGATCGACAACTCCTCAAATCGAACGCGTAAAACCGAGTCCTCCAGTGAGACCACGGCCGCTGGCAGACCGTCGCCTCCTGCTGGAAGCGGAAACGCCACGCGCACCTGCGAGGGAAGCTCGCCTTTGAGAGCCTCGCTGAGCCGTATGCCGGCGCCGCCGTGCGACAGGTCGATGGTCTCGCCGGTGATCGACCTTCCATCCGGCAGCTTGACCGCTAGAGGTGTCATGATCCGGATGCGTACCGCGGCGCGGCGCTGCTGCAACTCACGCGCCACAGCCGTGCAGACGCCAAGAATGATCACGTTGAAGAGGCACCAGGCTACATTCATGAGCACCGTGCCGCGCCGGGTGGCATCCCAGATCAAGAAGCGGGGGATCGCCATGGCGAGCCCCACAACGTTTAAGAGAAGCAACACCAGAAACGGCTGCGCGATGCGTGAATCGAAAAATGTCCGCTTCACCACCCCGCCCTTCGTCGTCACATTGAACCTGCCCAGTTTGGGATTGATCAGCGCCATCACCGTGGGCAACAGGATGTAGGGCGACAGCACGGTTTCGTAAATCTCGTTCCAGAAAGAGTGCCGGTGTTCGCCCTGAATGCGCGAGTTGGCCAGGTTTGAGAGTGCGAGGTGAGGCAGCGCGTAGGCGAGGATGGCGAGCCAGTAGCCGGGAATGTTCGTGTGGTTGAAGAGCAAATAGATGAGGGGTGCGGTCAGAAAAATGAGCCGCGGTATCGCATACAGGAAATGCCCCATCGCATTGAAGTAGCAGAGGCGTTGCGGAAACTTGAGCCCCGAAGCAAACAGCGGATTCTCCACCCGCATCACCTGGATCATGCCGCGCGCCCAGCGGATGCGCTGCCCGATATGAGCCGACAGGCGTTCGGTGGCCAGGCCTGCCGCTTGCGGAATATTGATGTAGGCCGAGTTCCAGCCGTTCATTTGCAGGCGCAGCGAAGTGTGCGCATCCTCAGTCACCGTCTCTGTTGCGATGCCGCCGATATTGTCGAGAGCTTCGCGTCGAAGGACCGCGCAAGATCCGCAGAAGAACGAGGAGTTCCAGAAGTCATTGCCGTCCTGGACCACACCGTAGAACAACTCGCCTTCGTTGGGAATGACGCGAAACTGCTGAAGGTTCCGCTCGAATGGGTCGGGCGAATAAAAATGATGTGGCGTTTGCAGCACAGCCAGCTTGGGATCGCGCAGAAACCATCCCACGGTCATCTGCAAAAAGCTTCGTGTTGGAACGTGGTCTGAATCGAACACCGCAATAAGCGGCGATGAAGTCGATGCGAGAGCGGCGTTGATATTCCCCGCCTTGGCGTATTGGTTGTTGGACCGCGTCCTGTAGCCGATGCCGGCCTCGCGCGCAAAGTCCTCGAACTCTTTTCGGCGGCCGTCGTCGAGCAGATAGATGTGCAGTTTGTCGACCGGCCAATCCATGTTCAACGCGCCCAAGGCGGTGTAGCGCACCACGTCAAGCGGCTCATTAAAGGTGGGAATCAGAACGTCGATGTCCGGCCAGTCGTCCGGGTCTTCAGGCAGGGCAACCGGAGCCCGGCGCAGCGGCCAGATGGTTTGAAAGTAGCCAAGAAAGAGGATGACGAAGGCGTAAGTTTCAGCAAGGAGCAGGCACAGAATAAAGAAAATATCGAGTGCGCCCCAATGATTGGCTGGGTCTTGAAAATACTGAACAACCTGCGTCACGCGCCAGTATCCGTACCGGAGAGTGCTGAACATCGACAGCATCATCATGGTCAGCGTGATCAGGTACGAGTCGGAACTGCGCACCATAATCATCGCCACCACGAGGCTCAGCAGCCCCAGCACCCCCTGTTGCATCCAGTTGAGCGGAAGAACGGCGAGAAAACACAGAATCGATGCGGCTACAAGGAGAAAAAGCAGGCGCAGAGCTTTTGTGAAAAAATTCTCTCCTGCCCCAATATCCTGCCAGAGTCCCGCTGGCGTCATCGCTCGCTCCAACGAACGCCGCGAAAGCCGGTACTCGCGGGAGCGGACAGGCTCTTGACCCAACCGGCAAGACTCAGGAAATCCTCGGCAACTGGAGAATTCGGCGCATAGTCCATCACCGTCATTCCCTCGGCCAGTGCTTCACTCACAGCCGGAGCGCGGCGCAGCACGAAAGGCAGCAGCCGATCGCCTAGCTGTTCGCGCAGCACCTCGCGCACGTCGAGATGAAGTGGAAGCGTTGCGTCAAACTGGTTCAGTACATAATGAGGAAGCGAGGGCTTGCCTGGCCCGCCGCCATTGTGATCGAAGAACGCGTCAATCGAACTGACGCTCACCACCGAGTTCATATCCGGCATCAGCGGCACCAGGATCTGCGGAGACAAACGCATAATGCGGCGCGTCGTTGCGCCGGAGGCTGTGGCCAGATCGATAAGGACGCGTCCAACTCCCCGTGCGAGCTTGGAGATCTCCGCCGTGAGCGCCTCTGTGGCGGACGACTCCGGGCCGAGCGTCTCAGGATCAATCGTGATCATCTGGATCGGCGCATCGCCGCTCGAGGATGGCGGGGTGAAGGTCCGCAGCATTCCCGGGCGCTGATCGCATGCGCCGAAGAAGAACGGCAGCAGACCATAATCGGCAGTGTCCACGAGCAAAACACGCTCTCCGCGCGCCGAGAGAGCCCGGCCCAGCGTGGCGACGACACTGGTTTTGCCAACACCGCCGGCAAGCGAAAAGACCGCCATGACCGGAGCGCGAGCGGCAGGCGCCGGCACTGCCTGAGCAGGCGGCGCGCCCCCTTCATAAATTCCGCGCAGCGCGAACCAGCGTGTGGCGAGGCGCTCGCGCGATCCCTGCAGCGTATCTTCCGGCGTGGCTGAAGCACTGGGCTGCGCAGCCGGCTCTGGCCGATCTGGCATCAGCCATGCGGGACGCCCGGCGGCCTCATTCGGATCCGGCGCCGGCCATGGATTCCGTGGCGGAAATTGGCTTTCTTCGCGCATGGTCAAAGGCGGAGTTCGAGGCAGCGTTGAGCGGTAATGCGGCGGCGCAGAAAAACCGCGTGAGATGGCAGCGAGATCGTCGAGATGTGAGGATTCTGAAAGCGGCGGAGCGGGCGGCGCAGCTTGAGTTGGTGGCGCTCCCTCCCGCATGTTTGTGTTTTCAGGCGTTCGCTGCGATTCGGTCTGCTGGCGAGCACGGAGACGTTCTTCTTCCATGGCCTGCTCGAGTCGTTGCCGCGCCTTTTCGCGGGTTTGCGCGCGCGACGCGGAAAAGTCGCGGTATTTCGCGCCATGCAGATTCGCCCAGGAGTACAGCGACGCCACGTCCTCTGGGGTCTCGCTCTCGTCGAACTGCCCTTTGCGCTCCGTCATGGGTAATCCAAGCAACTTCCGCCATCGCACGAATTCCCAGGCTTACAGAGCCCTGACGCGGCTGTTGCTATATGGAACACCGGGAACGCGCACCCGGATGGCGGGTATTCTCTCCGATAATCCTAGTGGCTTCGTAGATACCTGAACAATAACACTTGCAAGGTTCTCTCGCTAACACTTTTCAGTCATTCGGCGAGTGTGAAATTCCTCATTTTCTGCGCGATGCGGGTTGAATGCCCAGTCAGTAATCTATGTGTCAATACGTCATGAGTACCATGGTACCAACTGCACAGATTACCGTGTTTGAAGAGCCCAGGGAAGGCGTTCGCGAACCTTCTCGTGTCGTGATTCGAGGCACGTTCAACACCGCGTGGAATCGTCCAACCGTGCAGCGTTGCCGGTCGCGTGCACTGCGGAACGGCGTCTCTCACACTGTGGTAGTTTTGAAATAGCGCCATTCACCGAGCTCGTAGCTCAGTTGGTAGAGCAACGCCCTTTTAAGGCGTGGGTCGTGGGTTCGATTCCCACCGAGCTCACCAGACTTGCGTGCTGTGGTTTCGGTATCCAGTCACACTGGTTTCACCGCAGGCGATCCGACTTTGCGAACCAGTTCGGTGAAGCGTGGGTCGGCGCGGAGATTATCCATCTCAAAAGCAGTGTTCAGCTCTTTGAGCAGGAAATCGTGCTCGCGATAAGCCGTGTCCAGCCACTCGAAGGCCTTCTCCTTATCGCCCAGGTCGGCATACAAACGGGCGATCTAGTACGGCGACGCTTTGCGCCGCGAGATCGATCGGCGAATCCCAGGTTGCGAGCCACTTGCGTTTGCGCTCAACGGAGATTCCATTGTGCGCGAGCGGCGGTTCAAGATCGTAGATGACCGCATGCGGACCATAGGGCTCGGCGATCCCTTCTGCATCCTTGTTGGCATGGGCTGCGCGAAGAGCGCCGCCAAGGGCGAGCATTTCGGCCTCATCGGTTGAAGCGAAGACGTGCAGGTCTTATTTCAGTGGACAGACTAATCGACTGCGGCGTGCGGATTTCGCTTCGAAGCGGAACCCCGCCTACGTCGTGGGGAACAGAATCGCAGTCACGTTTTGCTCCGCGGGCGTGGTGCGCGGATCGGTCAGGTAGTGCTCGATGTTGAAGTCGTCGCGCAGGGGAATGTTCTTTTCGGCGACGATACCGAACGCACGGGTATTGGCTTCGGGTAGCTGATCGAACGGGCCGGTGAGCGTGAAGCGCGCGTATTTGCCGCCGTTAAGTTTTTCGTAGCTGAGTCCGGCGGGGAGATTGACGGGCGGCGCGGCAAGCATAAATCCTGCACGGTAGATTCCCTTCGTCGGTTTGTAGAGAGCGGCAGCGCCCGTAATCTGGTTGTGCTTGAGAATTTCCGCGGTTAAGGGCTCCACGGTCTTCCAGGTCTGGGGCGCATTGGTTGGGATGTTGCCGATGCGCTCGACAAAAACGTAGTGCGCCGCGGGGAAGTTGATGGTTTCAGGTTCTTGAGTGAGGTTGATGGTCGTTATCATGACAGGGGCTCCTTCGCGTATTGGATTGGGGGTTGGGGTTGCGTGCGATCGGGTGAATTGCGGCAGGTGAAGAGTAATTGGAGATAGCGGGAGAGGTGATCGAGGCAGTCCGAAGCGACCAGCGAGCTTTGCTGTGCCTTGGCCAGGATGAACGCGCCCTGAATCACAGACTGCGTGTAGTAGGCGAGGCTTTCCACGGTCCATTCGGGAGAGAGGCCGTATTTTTCGACCGCAGCTTCAATGTCACCGACGAGCGTGGCGGCATGCGCGCCGATACAGCGGTCGCAGGCTTTGCGGATGGCGGGATGGGTTTCGTACGTTTCCTGCACCATGGTGCCGAGCAGGCAGGTGTACTCCGGCAGGTCGCCCTGCAGGATGGCCTTGCGGAAGTCGACGTAGCCAAGAAGGCGCTCGAGGGGGTCGGCCAGGAAATGGTACGGGGCGACGGAGAAGATGCTCTCAGCAAAGGCGGAAAAGTACTCGGCGGCGGCAAGCGCGAGGTCTTCCTTGCTGGCAAAGTGATGGAAGAAGCTCCCCTTGGTCAATCCGGCTGCTTCGCATACGTCCTCCACGCGGGCGGCAGAATAGCCTTTGGCTCGAATTACATAGAGGGCGGCATCAAGGAGCTTTGTACGGGAATCGTGAGGTGTTTCGGTCATTGTCGGCATGGTGTACCTACCAGTTGGTAGGGCCATACCGACTAGTTGGTATTATGTCAAGCACTGTTTTTCCACAGGCTATCCTGTCCTGCCCTCAGCACTTGCGCGCAACGTGGTATTTTGAACTCCACGCAGCCACGTTCTAGCATGAAGACTGAAGCCGGGAGTGCTGCCTGTATAAAGGACGCTGGAAATGCTCTCCGCAGAAGAGATTGTTGCCCTGCAGAATCGGCTGACGAAGGAATGGCACGAGCGGCCGGCAGCGGCTCTCGACGGCGTCTTATCCCCTCTCGACCCCGAAACCGCCGAACAGCCGGCGCGCGAAAACTGGCTCCAGGCGGTAGCGCGCCTGCATTACGCCAACTTCGATTTGTGGCATATCGAAGATCAAGCCCGCGCACCAGCCGCAAGCGATACCGAGATTGCAGCCGTAAAGCGCCGAATCGATCGCACCAACCAGTTCCGCAACGATCTGATCGAGAAGCTGGACGCCATGTTGCTCACATGGCTTGAAGCGCAACGCCTGCTCAACCTTGCCGCGCCGCTCAACTCCGAGCCGCCGGGGATGATCATTGACCGCCTCTCCATCCTTGCCCTGAAGATCTACCACACGAGCGAAGAGGCCAGGCGAACCGATGCGCCGCCGGGGCACGGAACGCGCAACCACGAGCGTCTCACCATCCTCGAAGAGCAACGGGCCAGCCTCGCAGGCTGCCTTGATGCGCTGTGGCGGGAGATCATGAATGGAAAGCGCAGGTTCAAGGTCTATCATCAACTGAAGATGTACAACGATCCTTCGCTCAATCCGGCGATTTACGGCAAGACGTCCGCCGGGCGTGACCAGTAGCGCACCCTTGAGACCCCCATTGACGGAATGCCGGGTTCTGCGTATAAACATGGCCTAAGTAGAGTTCCCTTTGGAAAGCTCCCCGCCCGCCACACGCACGGCGCATGGGGGAAAGGAATGTGCTCCTTCGTTACAACCATGACGCAAGAGGCTCGATCCGCAACGCCAAGCCGCAAGAAGACACCCGTGGTCGGCAAACCCGATGGCCGCGCACGTACCGGCACGGAGCCAGTGTTCCAGCACTACCAGGCCGCCGTGCAGTTGTTGCAACAAGGGAAATATGAGAAGGCTCTCGGCATGCTTGAAAAACTCCTTCCCGATGCTCCACCCGAGATTCAGGACCGATGCCGCGTGTACATCTCAACGTGCCGCCGGCAAATGGGAAAGTCCAGCCTTTCGTTCCCGACGCCCGAGGAGCACTACGATTACTCCATTTCCCTGCTGAACACCGGTTACTACGAAGAAGCGCGCGACCAGTTTAATCAAATTCTCACATCGCATCCACACGCCGACTATGCGTTTTACGGGCTCGCGGTTCTTGAAGCCATCACCGGCCATGCCCAAGACTGCCTTACCAGCCTGTCGCGAGCGATTGAGCTTAACCCCAAGAACCGGCTGCAGGCGCGCGCAGATAACGATTTCCAAAACATGGTCGACGATCCGCGCTTCACCGAATTGCTTTATCCTGAGATTCCGTAGGGCTGTTTTGGACTCCGCCATCCTCGTCAACCGTCACGTCGTGCCGACCCCGAATCCCGGCCGTTCGGATTCGACTGCCTCGCGCCCGCTGCGCGTCGTTGCCATCGGCGGCGGAACGGGGCTCTCCACTTTGCTGCGCGGGCTTCGCCGGCACGTTCCTGCGCCCGGCGAAACTGCCACCGCGGGCAACGCCATAGGCGACCTGGCCGCTGTGGTCACCGTGACTGACGACGGCGGCTCGTCGGGCCGCCTGCGGCAGGACTTCAACATGCTGCCGCCCGGCGACATCCGCAATTGCATGGTTGCGCTCAGCCAGGAAGAGGACCTGCTTTCGAAACTCTTCATGCACCGGTTCAAAGGTGGAAACGGGTTGAAGGGACACAATTTTGGAAATCTCTTTGTTGCCGCCCTGACCGAGATCACCGGCGATTTTGCCCAGGCCGTGCAACTGGCCTCGAAGATTCTGGCCACGCGCGGCCACATTTACCCTGCGACGACAGCCAACGCCACGCTGGTCGCCAATATGGATGACGGCTCCGAAGTGCGTGGAGAGACAAAGATCACCGCCAGCAAGCGGCGCATCGTTGAGTTGACGCTTGATCCCCCCAATCCGGCACCAATGCCTGAAACGTTGGAAGCCATCGAGCGCGCGGACCTGATTACGGTGGGGCCCGGTTCCCTGTACACCTCGCTGGTAACCAATCTTCTGGTCGACGGCATCCCCACGGCGCTGGGCGCGGCCCTCGGCCTGCGTGTTTACATCTGTAATCTGATGACCCAGGCCAATGAGAGCCTGAACCCGACCGCCTCAGAGCACATCGAGCGCATTTACGATCACACGCGCACCCGTATCTTCGACTACGCGATTGTGAACACGGGGCGGTTTTCTCCCGAAACACTTGCGCGCTACGCCGCTGAAGGTGCTTCCGCTATCGTGCCGGATATCGACCGGATCGAGGCGCTGGGTGTCCGGTGCATCGCCAGAGATTTTGCGAGCGAAGGCGCCTTCGTCCGCCACGCGGCGGACCGCGTAACCGATGCGCTGCTGGAGTTGGCTGCCAACAGCCCTCGAAAAAGAATCTGATGCCTCAACGGGCCCGCAAATTGCATCGAAAGATTTGGCAAGCTGCCCCACCGAAAAAATGCTACCCCGAAATGGAGAACCATCTTGAAACTCGAACGATTGCTGCCTCTCCTGTATCTCGCATACGTTGTGACTCCTTGCTTCGCGCAGACCACGTCTCCAGCCGAGCCCAACGTAACCCGCGCGACGCTTGCCAATGGAATGCATGTCGTCATCATTCCCAACAAGCTCGCTCCGGTTGTCACAGTTCAGGCGAACTTCATGGTGGGCGGCAACGAAACCCCCGACGGTTTTCCCGGGACGGCCCATGCCCAGGAGCACATGGCGTTCCGCGGCTGCGCCGGAATGTCGGCTGACCAGACCTCGGCGATCTACGCTTTGCTAGGCGGCGAAAATAATGCAGACACGCAGCAGAACATCACGCAGTACTTCGCAACCGTCCCGGCAGCGGACGTAGATGTAGCACTCGAGGCGCAGGCCGCGTGCTTGCGCGGTGTAGATGATTCGCAGGCGCAATGGGAACAGGAGCGCGGAGCCATTGAGCAGGAAGTACAGCGCGACCTGTCGAACCCTACCTACAAGTTCGTCGACCGGCTCAACACCGCGATGTTTGCCGGCACGCCGTACGCGCATGATCCGCTGGGCACGAAAAGTTCGTTCGACGCTACGACCGGCGCGATGTTGAAGACGTTTTACGACAAATGGTATTCCCCCTCAAACATGATCCTTGTCGTCGTGGGTGATGTGGATCCGGCGGCGACGCTCGCCAGGATCAAAGGGCTTTTCGAGAGTATCCCGAGCCATTCCACTCCCCAGCCGCCCGCAATCAACTTGCAGCCGTTCCAGTCCCAGAGCTTCACGATCGACAGCAACCTTCCTTACGTTCTGGGATTCATCGCCTATCGCATGCCGGGCACCGATTCGCCCGACTATGCCGCGGTGCAGATCCTCGCCGACGTGCTGGCCAGCCAGCGCGCTGATTTATATGGAATGGTTCCGGCGGGCAAGGCGCTGGCTGCCGAATTCGGAGTTGCAGAGAACTACCGGAAGGCCAGCGTTGGGTACGGCGTGGTGGCGCTGCCCTCGGGCGTCGACGCTGACGCGGCGATCGCCGAGATGCGCCAGATCTTAACGAAGTATGCAACTGACGGCGTGCCGCAAGATCTGGTGGACGCGTCCAAGCAGAGCGAAATTGCGCAGGCCGAGTTTCAGCGCAACTCCATTCCCGGTCTTGCCGACGTGTGGTCTGGCGCGCTTGCTGCTGAAGGCCGCAACTCTCCGGAAGAAGACATCGATGCCATTCGCAAGGTCACGCTTGCTGACGTGAATCGCGTCGCCAAACAGTATTTGCTGAATACGAGCACCATCACAGCGATTCTCAAGCCGGTGCCCAGCGGTGAAGCGGTAGCCGAAAAGGGCTTCGGAGGCGCCGAACAGGTGACTTCACAGCCCACCAAGCCGGTCGAACTGCCGGACTGGGCAAAGGGGCCGCTCGAGGCGATCAAGCCGCCGACGAGCTACTTTCCCGTCTCTGACACCAGGCTGGCCAACGGCATCAGGCTGATTGTGCGCACCGACACCACCAGCCCTACGGTAACGGTGGTTGGGGAAGTAGAGCACAACTCTGATCTGCAGACACCCGCCGGAGAAGATGGACTGTCCAGCGTTCTCGATCAACTCTATTCTTATGGCACCCATACGCTCGACCGGCTCACCTTTCAGAAGGCGCTGGACGATATTGCCGCCAACGAAAGCGCCGGCTATCGTTTTTCTCTGACCGTCTTGAAGCAATATTTCTCGCGAGGCGTGGAATTGCTGGCCGATAACGAATTGCATCCGGCGCTTCCCGAACAAGCATTTCAGATCACGCGCGGCCAAACGGCGCAGTTCGTCGCCGGAAATCTACAAAGCCCCGGTTATCGCACATCCCGCGCGCTCGACAAGGCGCTGGTTCCCCTGGGCGATCCGATCCTGCGCGAAACTACGCCAGCCACGCTTGGGAACGTGACGCTCGATGAAGTGAAGCAATATCACGATGCCACTGTCCGCCCCGATCTCACCACGATTGTCATCATCGGCGACGTGACCCCCGAAGAGGCGCGCACCGTGATCGAGAAGTGGTTTGGCGACTGGAAAGCCACGGGCACGAAGCCCAACACCACGCTGCCCCCGGTTCAGGAGAATATGCCGTCAGCAGTCAATGTGCCTGACCAGCAGAGTGTCCAGGACCAGGTCACTCTCGCAGAGCAGATCAATCTGAACCGCTTCGATCCCGAGTATTATCCGCTTGAGTTGGGCAATCATGTGCTTGGCGGCGGATTTTACGCCACGCGCCTCTACCACGATCTGCGCCAGGTAGCTGGCTATGTCTACAACGTGGACGTGAGTTTGAACGCCTCCAAGACTCGCGCGACTTATTCGGTGCAGTACGGCTGCGATGCGCAGAATGTGTCGAAGGCGCGTGCCCTGATCGTTCGCGATCTCGACCAGATGCGGACCACAGATGTTTCGCCTGACGAATTGCACCAGGCGAAGGCTCTGCTCCTGCGGCAGATTCCGCTAAGCGCATCGAGTGAGGATGCGCTGGCCGGAGGGTTGCTGGGACGCGCCGTAATTGGTTTGCCGCTGGATGAGCCGGTGCTGGCGGCAAAGAAGTACATGGCTCTCACCGCCGATGACGTGAAAAACGCGTTCGCCAAGGAGATCAACACCAACAACCTGGTGCAAGTGGTGCGCGGACCTGCGCCGCAATAGGCCGCCAGTGGCGAGGCTTCAACATTTCAATGGAGCAGTCATCTTAACGGTCATCCTGGATCGACCGGAGCGAAGGCCCGGAGTCATCCAAATGCGAGAGCACCGGGGCGCCCAATCTTTCGCTCAGTTGCGTACGTTTTTGCTCTTTTTTGACCGCGGTTTTCGGATCGATTTGTTGATTTACAAGGAGTTAGTGTCGAAAAATGCCCTCCTGAGCGATAAAAAATTCCGCGCTCCGGTATTTAACATGGTTTCTTCGGGTCGACTATTGATTCCACAATAGTTCGTGTCGAAATATGTCCTCGCAAACAGTGAAAAGACCACATTCGGCAGTTCGCGAAACGGGTGCAGATTGTCTACGACAGTTTTGGCCTGCTGTTGGGCTCGATTCGCGGCTTCTTTGTTTTCGGTCATCGCAGGAACTTCCCTCGTTAAAGCTTAGCAATGTCGGGGAATTGATCTGCAGAGTCGGCCCAGAACAAAATGCGCGTGGAATCAGGTGATTGGATGGTTCCGACAGGACGGAGGGGATTGACAAGACCCAGCGCTCAGAAAACCATGCCTCCCTCGCGTCGCGGAATTGAGGTAGAGTCGATGCACGCTGCCACCTGGCATAAACAGGGACGATAAGGCTGCGCGGAGGAAGTATGAGCAAGACCCGTATTTGGACGATCATAGCCTGTTGTTTGTTTGCTCTTGCGCCGCTGGCGCAGGGACAGAGGAAGGCCGGCCTTTGGGAAATAACCAGCAGCATGAGCATGACCGGGATGCCCGCGATGCCGAACATGGGGTCGCAAACGCAGCAGGTTTGCGTGACGCAAGCAATGATCGATAAATATGGAGGACCATATACCAATCCGCAATCGGCCGAGTGCCAGGTGACCAATGTTTCTCTCACTGCGAGCGGCATGACCGCGAATCTGACCTGCTCCGGCAGGATGAACATGACCGGCACCGTGCAGACCACATTCGTGGATGCGAATACAACAAAGACGACCATGAATTTGTCCATGGCGATGCCGACCGGCCAGGCAATGACTATGACGATGAATTCGACTTCGGTATACAAGGGCGCTGACTGCGGCAGTGTGAAGCCTCTGCCGATGCCGAGCAACTAGGCACACGCCTTCTGCATTCCTATGGCATTCATCCGCCGGCATCGAGTTTTCGTCCGGCAATCAGCTTGATGATGGTTGTGCCGTCGGCGACTCAACGGTGCGCTTGAGCTGTCCGCAGGCGGCGAAGATGTCGCGTCCGCGAGGCTGACGCAGGTAAACGGGAATTCCCTCCCCTGCTATCAGCGCCCGAAACGCTTCAACGTCAGCAGTACTCGGCGTCGTGTAGGCAATGCCGGGCCCAGGGTTCCATGCGATTAAATTGACCTTGGCCGGCAGTCTTGTTCGGCGCACGAGGCGCGCTAACTCGCGCGCATGTCCCGGCTGGTCTGTGACGACGCCGAGCAGCACGTACTCGAATGTGATGCGCTCACGCGGGCGCAGCGGGACCTTGCGCACGGCATCGACAACCGCAGCGATGGACCACTTGCGATTGACCGGCATCACCTCTTCGCGGATCGCGTCATTCGGCGCGTTCAGGCTGATCGCCAGCTTCGGGCGCACGTCCGGCGGTTCCTGCGCAAAGCGCTCGATGCCGGGAACGATGCCCGACGTAGAAACCGTCATGCGCAGCGGGCTAAGGCCAACCTCGCGCACCAGCAGGCGCACCGCGGCCATGAAGCTGTCGTAGTTCAGAAACGGCTCGCCCATGCCCATGAAGACCAGGTTCACGCGGTCGCGGCCAACGCGAACTGCATGGCGATCGAGCACTGCCACCACCTGCCCCGCAATTTCTCCCGCGTTGAGGTTTCGCTGCAGCCCGAGCTTCGCGGTAAGGCAAAACTGGCAATTGACCGCGCAACCTACCTGGCTTGAAACGCAAACTGTGGCCCGGCGCCAGGCTTTCGAATCTCCATCGCTTCCGTCGCCGGCCTCACCGCCGTCGCCTTCGGGCATCCAGACCGCCTCAGCCGTCTCATTTTTGGGACCAGAGCCTTCAAATTCAATCAGGTAGCGCTCGGTGCCGTCAACAGACTGGAAGGCCCTGGAGATGCCCGGGCGGCCGATCTGCCACCCCTCATTCTCGAGTCGCCCGCGCAGCGATTTAGGCAATGTTGTGATTTCAGATATCTTCTTAAACCATTGACGATAAATGGCTTCAGCAATTTGCTTCCCGCGGAAAGCCAGCTCCCCAAGCTCCACCAGGCGCGCCGCGAGCGCTTCTGCATCCAACCCAAACAGGGGCGGCTTGCATCCGCCCGGCAGGTTCGAGGCGTCTAATAGGGTGAGTTGATTTGATTGTTTAGGCATCGCGGGGCTCGGCTGAGATTATCTTAGCCGTTGGCTGGCACCGGCGCAGTTTGACCTGTTCCCTCGAATCTCCTGAATTACATGTACGAGCTCTGAGAGGCTGCAATTGCCCTACAATCGAGTTCAACAGGACACCGATGAACGCTGAGCGAAATCTTCGCCGCACCGTACTGCCGAACGGCCTGATCGTGCTGACCGAGCGCATGGATCATCTCCGCTCGGTGGCCATGGGCGTGTGGGTCAAGTCAGGATCGCGCTGCGAGACCGCCGAGGTGAACGGGATCTCGCACTTCGTGGAGCACATGCTCTTCAAAGGCACGCGATCCCGTTCGGCGCAGCGCATCGCGCGCGAAATGGATTCCATCGGCGGCAACCTCGACGCCTTTACCAGCAAGGAAACCATCTGCTTCAACGTCAAGTCGCTCGCTGACCACGTGCCCATCGCGCTGGATGTGCTGACAGATATGGTGCTGAACCCCACCTTCGCCGAGACGGAGATCGAGCGCGAGCGCGGCGTGATTCTGGAAGAGATCAAAATCGACGAAGACAATCCCGACGTGCTGGTGCACGAACTGTTCACGCAGAGTTTTTGGAAAGGGCATCCGCTGGGCAAGCCGATCCTTGGCACCACCGAGACGGTAGGGCGGCTGGGCCAGCAGCATCTCTTTACCTACCACGGCGCCCGGTTTCACGGGGAGAACATGGTCTTTTCCGCGGCGGGAAACCTGGACCACGACCAGTTCACTGCCGCTGTTGCAGAAAAGTTCTCTGCCCTGCCCAGCGGTGCGCCGCCGCAGGAGCTTTCCGCGCCGGAGCCAAGCGCGCGCATTATCCTGCGCAACAAAAAGGCTCTTGAGCAGGTGCAGATCTGCCTGGGCGTGCCCGCGCCGTCCATCACAGATGATAATCGGTACGCCACCCTGATTCTGAATACGGTTCTTGGCAGCGGCATGAGCTCCCGGCTCTTTCAAACCATCCGTGAGGACCGCGGCCTGGCGTATTCGGTGTATTCCGATCTGAGCCCCTATCGGGACACGGGAAACCTGTGCGTCTATGCCGGCACCTCGGCAAGCAAGGCGGTGGAAGTCGTGGATCTGATCCTTGCCGAATTTCGCAATTTGAAGGAGACTCCCGTCGGCGAAGAGGAACTGACACGCGCCAAGGATCAAGTGAGGGGCAACATCCTGCTCGGTCTCGAAAGTTCCAACTCGCGCATGGCGAACCTGGCCCGTCAGGAGATGTACTTCCACCAGTTCTTCACCGCCGACGAGATCATCGCCCGCATTGATGAGGTGAATGCCGAACAGGTTCAGACAATGGCGCAGCGACTCTTCCAGCCGGAGCGCATCGCCGTAACTTTGCTCGGCCGCCTCGACAGCGTGAAGCTGAGCCGCGCCATGCTGGTGTGTTGAGGACAGGGAATAGAGAGTAGCCAATAGGGAGTAGAAGAACCTCGCTCAGTGAATTTCAAAGCGTTTCTTGGACCCCGGATCCGAGGTACGCCGCAGAAACACGACTACCATGCAACCGAAGTTTTAGGAGAGAGCGCTTGCCCAGCGCAATCATCACTATTCCCAAGCCCCAGTCCCTATTCCCTATTGGCTACTCCCTATTCCCTGCCTTCCGAGCGTCGCATTTCCCTTTCGCGTCTTTACGTTGTAGCATTTTCTCGGACGGCCTGCTTCTGAGCGGCCTGCTCCACGAGGGACAGGAATCCCATGACTTGCAAGTTTTCGCTCTCCCGCCGCAACCGCGTGCGCCGTTTTCATGCGCCCAATGGTTTCACCCTGATGGAACTCCTGATCGTCATAGCCATCATTTTGATTCTGATGTTGATGGCCATCCCGACGATTGGCGTGATGAAGAAACACGCCAATGAAGTGTCCGCGATCAACTCCTTGCGCGCTCTTACACAGGCCGAAATTCAGTACGAATCCACTTATCCCGCCAACGGATACGCCTGCGCGCTGACATCTCTGGGCGGCGAACCCGGCTCCGGAGCTCCCTCACCCACTTCGGCGCAGCTGATCGGCGCGGATCTGGCCTCCGGTTACAAATCCGGTTATCTCTTCAGCATCACCAATTGCCAGAAGGTCACGATCAACGGAACCGACAAGATCACAGCCTATACCATCACTGCGGTTCCGCAGGCGGTGGGCAAAACCGGCGATCGTGGATTCTGCACCGATCAATTCGGCGGCGCGGCCAAGTATGATCCGGCCGGCGGCACCAATTGCACGCAGTTGTTGCAATGACGTTCTGCGCCCCGTCTCACCGCGACAAACGCTTCTACTTCTGGGGTACCTGTGCCTCACTGCTTCTTTGCGCCGCCGCGAATTGCGGATTCGCACAGAGCCCGCCGCCTCCAACCGCGCACGAGCTGGCGCAGCGCGTCGATCGCCATTATGACCAACTGCATTCGCTGAAAGCCGGATTTAGCGAGAATTATTCCGGTCTGGGCATGGATCGCACCGAGAGCGGCACGCTGTTCCTGCGCAAACCGGGCCGCATGCTTTGGCAGTACAGCTCGCCGCCCGGAAAGATCTTCTTGCTCGATGGCAAATATGCGTGGTTCTACTCCAAAGGCGACGCCCAGGTGCAGCGCATTCCAGCAAAAGAGGTGGACGACCTGCGTTCGCCGCTCCGCTTTCTGCTCGGCCATACCGAGCTTGAAAAAGAAGTCACCGGCCTGAAGCTGACGGCCGCTTCAAACGGCTCTTTCACGCTGACCGGAGAACCCAAAGGCCAGGAAAACCGCGTCACCCGGCTCTCCTTGACGGTGACCGCCGAAGGAGACATCACCGCCATTGAAGTGGACGAGCCCGACGGCGCGATCACGCGCTTCACGTTCACCAACGAACAGACGAACGCGACGATTCCTGCCGGGCTCTTTCAGTTCACTCCGCCGGCGGGGGTGCCAGTGGTGGAAGCGATGCCGCCTGTGTAGAAATCCTGCGGCCGCGGCGCCTACAAGACAGCAGAGCGTTACCGCAATCCCTGAGTCACTGTATCCGGGAGCCGGTACACCCGAGTCGATGCAACCCCTGACATCTCCAACGATGTGTCTTCGTCGTTAAGCTGGAAGATCCGGGGAGCTGCGTCCTTGCGCGAAAACCAGAAAGGCCACAGCAAGTCAGGAATTGGTGTAGTCACCCCCTACGGTGATCCCGCGCACCGACGTCGTCTCGTAAAAGACTATCCTTCGCTTGTCGGAAAACCGGGTCCCGGGTCCCCTTTCAGATTCCCTGGCTTGAGAAGAGGCACGACTATGCGAGGAGACTTGCCATGAAGAAACTGAGTTACGTGCTCGCGGCGTTCATGCCGCTGGCACTCGCCCTGCCCGCATTGAGCGAAACGTACAAGACCACCTATCCCGACTCCTGCGAAGTGATGTGGGGCGCAGTGAAGGATACGCTGAGCCATAAGGACAACTACAACGTCAAGAACACCGACGACGCCCACATGAAGGCCGACTTCCAGCCCAAGCATGAAGTGCATTTCGACGTGAGCGGCGTCCTGTTGCAGCGGGAGAATCACGTAAGGCTCGTGGAAAAGGGCCCGGGCTGCGAGATGCAGGTGGTCTCGAACTACAGCGGCTGGGGCCACGACGACCAGTCGGACTTCAAAAAGCGCGTGGAGGCGGCTCTCGCGAAAATCAAGGGCGTGAACGCAACGCCGCCAGCAGACAGCGCGCCAGCCGCGCCGGCTGCCCCTGACACACCGGTTCAGTCCAGCGCATCAGCCCCGCAGGGCAAGTAGTTCTGCGAGGCATTTCTCATGGAAGCGCCATCGCGTTGGCGCAAAGAGCAACGGTTGCGAATGGGGGCGGATCCATCTGCCCTCATTTTGTGTCTAGATGAAGGATTGGCCTATTGGCAGGCAAACGTGCGACAGATGACCCGCTGCCCTACTTCCCGGGCTTGGCAGGCGCGCTTGCCGGAGCGGGGTGAGTACTCTCAAGTACGGAGTGTGATCCCGTGGAGCGCTGAAAAAGAACCACCAGGCCGATTGACGTGAACATGAAGATAATCGCCGCCCAGGTGGTTAGGCGCGTGAGCACATTGGCGGCCGCACGCGGGCCAAAGGCGGTCTGCGACCCCTGGCCGCCAAAGGCGCCGGCGAGGTCCGCGGAACGGCCCTGCTGAACCAGCACAACGCCGATCAGGAAGAAACACACAATCACGTGCACGACGATGACGAAATAGAACAGAATCTGCATTTGTTAGGCTGCTTTCCAAACTGTCCTGGGCAACAGGACGTGAAGATCGATGGTGCGGAAGGCGGGACTTGAACCCGCATGCCTGACGGCGCCACCCCCTCAAGATGGTGTGTCTGCCAATTCCACCACTTCCGCTCGCAAACGTCAGTATACCAAATGCTGAATTGCGTAAGGAAAATCGTAGCGCCGGTTTCTAGGCCGGCTGTCCTGAAAGTCTCTTGGCCCTCAGAGGTCTTACCAGACCTTGATTTCCTTTTGGTCGCTCCGCCACCGACAAATGCCGGCTAGCCTTTTACGGTTCCAGCGGCCTTTGCCTCCTCATGGTCGCGCAGATTCAGGCCTGGATCTTCCAGGCGCCGCATCCAGCGGGCAAGCTCCTGCTGATCGGGAGTGCCTACGGCGTGGGCAGCAAGCACATTGCGTCGCTCTTCGGGAGTCCGGTTCTGGCTTAGTTTGAATTTGCCTTCGATGCGCTCAATTGGGATGCGGAAGCCCATGATGCCGGCCAGCAAGGTGCGCCGGAAACTGTCCGAAAATTCGTGCCAGCGGTCGAGAAAGCCGGGCTCATGAATGGCAATCAGTTCAGTGACCAGGCGTTCCTTGTCTTGAAAGTCCTCAACCAGCGAGAGAATGCCATAGGCGTGAACCGCAATGTAATTCCAGGTCGGCACTGAGAGCGCCTCAGTGTAATAGGTTGGCGAAACATAGCTGTGCGCCCCCGCAAAAACCACAAGGGTCTCTCGGCCGGCGATCGCCTTCCAATGGGGATTGGCGGCAGCGAAATGTCCTTCGATCAGGCCGTGTTCACCCTCGTCTTTGATCATCAGCGGCAGATGCGTCGCCGCGTGCGCGGGAGCGGTACTGCTTGTGCCGAGTGGACCGAACAAGATGGCGAACGAATTCTCACGCATCGCTTCAAGAAGGATGGCGCGATCGGATACCTGATTGAACTTTGGTGTGTACATAAGGATCAGAAGGCGGAAGCCAACGCGACATCAAAGCCGCGGGATTCGAGTGAACTGGAACACTGTGGGAGTAAGGATATCAAAATTGCCGCGCCGCCGATTAAGGTCAATTGCGGAGGCCGCGCCACAGCGTGCGCCACCGTGGTATAGACTCATGCCAAGTCCATGCGCATCCGATTCCTGACGACAATTCTTCTTGCATCCGTTCCTGCCCTTATCCTGGGCCAGAACTCACCCACCACCTCTCGACCTATGGCCAAGTCCAAAACGCCCACGCCTGCTGAAGTCCACCGCTCGGCGCTGATTATCGATACGCATGCCGATACACCGCAGCGCTTTCTCGACGACCACTTTGATTTAGGCGATCCGCTCAACGGCGGCGACTTTAACCTGGAGACGGCGCGCCAGGGAAACCTAGGCGCGGAGTTCTTCTCGATCTGGGTCGATCCCGTCGTCTACAAAGGCCAGTACGCGCGCCGCACGCTGGAACTGATTGACGCCGTGAAGCAACAGGTAGCAAAGCACCCGGATCAGATGGAGCTGGCCACTTCTCCCGAGGAAATCGAGCGGGCCCACCGCGATCACAAGCTCGCCGCGTTGATGGGCATTGAAGGCGGGCATTCCATCGAGAATTCTCTCGCGCTGCTGCGGCAGTACTACGCGCTGGGAGTGCGCTATATGACGCTCACCTGGAGCAATTCGAATGGATGGGCCGACAGCTCCGGCGACTTCGACGACCCGAACGTGCCGCACACCAAGGAGGGTTTGACCGAGTTCGGCAAGGACGTGGTCTACGAAATGAACCGCCTGGGAATGATGATTGACGTTTCGCACGTCTCCGACAAAACGTTCTACCGCACGCTCGTCATCTCCCGCGCACCGGTCATCGCCTCGCACTCGGGAGCGCGCGCCCTGTGTGATGCGCCGCGCAACATGACCGACGACATGCTGCGTGCAATCGCCAACGCCGGCGGACCTGACTCGAAGGGTGGCGTGGTGCAGGTGAACTTTTATTCGGGATTCGTTTCGCAGGAATATCGCAATGCGCAGAAGGCAATGGAGCTGAAGGCGGACAAAGCAGCTGCCGAGCTGAAGGCAAAAGCGGCGGCAGACGGAAGCGATCAGACAGCGGAAGGGCGTGCCGCGCTGCAAACTGCGATTGACAAGCTGCAGCGTGCGTATGCCGACCGGATTCCACGCCCGCCGTTGTCCGCGCTCATTGACCAGATCGACCACATCGCCAAGGTGGCCGGGGTGGACCATGTCGGCCTGGGATCGGATTTTGACGGTATCCAGGGGCAACTACCCGAGGGGCTCAACTCGTCTGCCGACTTGCCCAAAATTACCGCGGCGCTCATGGCTCGCGGCTACTCGCCCGAAGATTGCCGAAAGATTCTTGGCGGCAACCTGCTGCGCGTCTTTCGCGAGGTCGAAGCTGTTTCAAAACAGCTTCAGGCAGAGAATCGGCCGCGGATCACGGTAAAACAGCCGTTTGAGAAAACGTCGGAGTAGGTGTGAAGGGAACAGGGGTGAGGGATCAGATGAGAGGACTGCCCCTGGGGGCCAAATGACCGCTTGCGATGATTGCTTTCAAAAGTTCCTTCATCCACTCGTCCATGAGTCGATAGAAAAGAACGACAGATTCTGGGAAAAGCACGACCACGGCTGCCGTTGGGACTGGGACGACGGAGCGTCCACACCTACTTTTTCGGACGCGGGGAAACCGTGGGCGCGTATTGATTGTTCCGTAGTGGGCACCACGGAGGGAGATTCGTGGCAGTGGAGTTGGGCAAATCCCAATATTCCAGAACATAACAAACTCGATATGGAGCGCGTGTGCGAATTCGGCGAAAAGGAAGGGTATCAGCAGCTCACGTCAAAATTCCTTGATGCCGATGAGTACACGGGCTGGGAGATGACGGCTGTTACTGTCCATGTCTTGAGAGCGCAAGGATCGTATCGATTTCCGACAGAGCACGGTTATTGCTATCTCGTCTTCCGGAAGGTTGAGGAAGTGCCGAAGCTACGGAAATCGAATACGCGGGCGAAGATCTCGAAGACGCAGTGATCGGTGCCGGGAATCTGGAATCAATCCGCGACAAAAGAGGGACGAATCGATGGAATTGATTGCAGAAGAGACGAATTCGTCGTCCGCACCCGAACCAATCGCCGTATACTAACGATTCCTCAATTCCCTATTCGGAGAATGCGATGAAATCCATTTGCTGTCGGTTCGCTGTCCTGGTTGCCGCTGCCTTGTTGGTCTTTTCTGTTGCGGCCCGCGCGCAGGAGGACAAGTCCTCAGCGACGTCGGAAGCCGGAACCACCGAAAAGAGCACGAAAGCGGCCGAGCCCGCACCACCAGCCGACTCCACGACGCAGGGTTCAATTGCTGCCGGCGGGCAGCATGTTGACTACACCGCGATTGCCGGCATCATCACCGTGGGCGCCACCGACACGGAGGATGCGCAGCTTGGCGCGGATGGAAAACCGCAGCCCGGCTCGCAGCTTGCGCTCTCGGCTCCCAAAGATCCGGCCGAAGCGCAGCCGCTGGCGCATATGTTTTACGTGGCGTATTTCAAGAACGGCGCCAAAGCCGAGGACCGGCCCATCACGTTCTTCTACAACGGCGGCCCGGGCAGCTCGACCATGTGGCTGCACATGGGCTCGCTGGGTCCGAAGTACGTGGAGACTGCCGGCGACGAGCATCTGCCGGGGGCGCCTTACAAGCTAGTCGACAATGCAGACTGCCTGCTCGACCTGAGCGATGAAGTGTTTATCGATATGCCGGGGACAGGCTTTGGCAGCCTGACCGGCAAGGATGCCGGCAAGGCTTTCTGGGGCGTGGATCAGGATGCCGAGGCATTCGCGCGCTTCATTGCGCGGTTCGTGACGAAGTACAACCGCTGGAACTCGCCGAAGTTTTTGTTCGGCGAGAGCTACGGCACCACGCGGTCGGCGGTACTGGCGAATGTCCTTGAAAACGACAAAAACATTGACCTGAACGGCGTGATGCTGTTGGGCGAGATCTTCAACTTCCCGATGGGCGCGGGCGTGGGCGGTGGACGGCCCGGCGTGGATCTGCCCTTTGAGCTTGCACTGCCTACCTACGCGGCGACGGCCTGGTACCACAAGAAGCTTCCCAATCAACCGGCGGCGCTCGATCCCTTTCTGAAAGAGGTTGAGGAGTTCGCCATGGGCGAGTATATGCACGCCTTGGCGGAAGGGAACGATTTGAGCGATGCGGAAAAGCAGCAGGTGGCGGAGAAACTGCACGAATATACTGGGCTCCCGGTCGCTTACCTGATCAAGGCCAACCTGCGCGTGAATGGCGGCGAGTTTGAGAAGACATTTGCCGACGGCGAGGATCTGACGACGGGCCGATACGACACGCGTTTTCTAGGTCCTACGCTCGATCCGCTGAGCGAGGGATCGGAGTACGATCCGCAGAGCGCGGCGATTTCGTCGGCTTACTTTTCACTGGTCAATTTGTACTTGCGGCAGGACCTGAAGTACGGCGCGGGCGAAACGTACATACCCAGCGCGCTGTTTGACGGCGTCCGCTGGGATATGTCTCGGCAGAGCGGCGGCCGCACTTTCAGCAGCGCGGGCGGGCTCAACGTGAGCGCGGACCTGGCTCAGGCGATGAAAACGAATCCACACCTGAAGGTCATGGTGAACGACGGCTACTACGACCTGGCCACGCCCTTCTTTGCCGCGGAGTACGAAGAGAAGCATTTGCCCATTCCGCAATCGCTGACCAAGAACATCGAATATGACTGGTACGAATCGGGCCACATGGCATACGTCCGCGACGAATGCCGCAAACTGCTCCACGACCGTGTAGCGGCGTTCATCAAGAGCGCCGACAGCGGCGCACACTAACGACCGCGCCATTTGGCTCAACGACTCGTGAGTAATTTCGCGTAGACAAACGCAGCGCGATGGCGCGCGTAGTAGTGCTCTTCCCTGCCCTGGCGCACATATCCGCGACTCTCATAAAGGCAGATGGCGGCGGAGTTCTCCGCGTCAACATGCAGCCAGATCGCGCCTGCGCCTGCAGCCACCGCGGAATCTTCGACCCGCCGCAAAAGCTCGCCGCCGATGCCCAAGCCACGCTGCGATGGCGTTACTTCAATCGTCTGGATGTACGCACTGTTCTCCTCCGCTTCCTGCCCCCATTCGACAATCGCGAACCCAATCAGCTCTCCCTCCTCTTCCGCTATCCAGGTTGCGCAATTTGCGCTCTGCACAAGTTGCCGCATGTAGGCGCGACTGAAGCGGTAGGGCGGCGCGAAGCAAAGCTCCTCCACGGCGTAGAGCGCCGCAAAGTCGCCGGAGTGGTACAGGCGGTAGATCATGGGAGAGATCACGGAGCAGACATCAGTCGATTTGTGAAAGGCGGCACGAACATTGCGCGATCCCACCCTTTCCGCGATGAAACCGCGGAAAGGATGGGGCAACGCATAAAATGCGGATCCTTCGACTCGGCGCCCAGGCGGCCTCGTTCAGGATGACAGATTGTTGCTAGACCTTGGCTTCGAGATCCGAGATCACATCAAAAAAACGCTGATCAAGCTTGCGGTTTGTGGAGATGGCCTCTTTGATCGGGATGTCGGTAATGTCCGTGCCGTGCAGAACCGCAATGCGGCCCCATTTTTGCTGGTGCACCATGTCAATCGCATGCAGTCCGTAGCGCTGAGCGAGCAGCCGATCGTAGGCCGTTGGAACACCGCCGCGCTGCGTGTGGCCCAGGTTCACCGACCGCGTTTCGAATCCCGTCTTCTTCTCGATCAAATCGGCGAGCGCATCGCCGATGCCTGACAGGCGCACGTGACCGAACGAGTCTACCTGCTGCGAGCCCATCACCTGGCCCACATCAGGAAGATGGCAGCCCTCGGCAACCACGACGACGCCGTAATGCTTGCCGTGATCGTAGTTGTACTTCAGCAGCGCGCAAACGTGGTCGATATCGATGGGTTTCTCGGGCACAAGAACGACATGCGCTCCGCCGGCAATGCCTGACGCGTAGGCGATCCAGCCGGCGTCGCGGCCCATCACTTCAATCACGATCACGCGGTTGTGCGAGTCGGCCGTGGTGTGGATGCGGTCAATAGCCTCAGTGGCGATGGAAACTGCTGTGTCGTACCCGAACGTGGCGTCAGTGCCATTAATGTCGTTGTCGATCGTCTTGGGCACGCCAACGCCCTTTACACCGTTATCGCAGAGAAACTGGGTCACTGATTGTGTGTCGTCGCCGCCAAGTGCAATCAGAGCGTCGACTTTGCTGGTCTTGAGAACTTCCTGCACCTTGTCGATGCCGCCGGGAATTTTTTTCACGTTGGTGCGCGAGGAGTGCAAGATCGTGCCGCCCCTCAATTGGATCCCGTCGATATTCTCCAGTGTGAGCGGAATAAAGTTGTTATCCAATACTCCGCGCCAGCCATTGAGAAAACCGATGAACTCGTCTCCGTAATGGTTGATCCCTTTTTTGACTGCTGCATAGATCACTGCATTCAATCCGGGGCAATCGCCGCCACCGGTCAATAAAGCAATTCGCATCGTGGAATCTCCTCGATATGTCGCCGTGGCTCATTGAGCCGGGCTGAACCTCGCGCGTCAAATCTCCGCCGGAAATGGGGACAATCCCCGGCCTCAACGCCCTAAACAGTGTATCGCGCCCCTGTCAACGGCAATCGTGATGGAGAATACACGGAACAGCTTTCAGGCCTGGGCTCAGAGATTCCTCCCTAATCCTTGTCCCTAATCCTTGTCCCTAATCCCTGCTCCTAGATGATTCAATAAGGTATGCCCGGAATCGGCGCACACTATCTGCTCCTGTTTATTGCCCTCGTCGTCGCTGTACTCCTCGTCTTGCTGGAGTTGACGCGGCTGGGCTATCTCATCCGCGCCACAATTCCTGACCGTCCCCGACAGCGGATGTTTATTGCTTCGGTTTCGTTTCTCATCACTTTTGTGGGCGTGCGGATTCTGGTTCACCGCATCGTCAATCACCAGGGACATCTGCAGTGGGTTGTGGTGCGCGGAGTCCATATTCATCACCTGGTCTGGGGCATATTGATCCTGCTCCTGGTGGGATACGGGGGGCTCCTCGATCTGGGGTGGTCGAACTCGCCGACGTCCATCTTTTTCGGCCGGCTCATGGCAGTGTTCTACGGCGTGGGCGCGGCGCTCACGCTCGACGAGTTTGCGCTATGGCTCAGCATGGAGCCCGACGCCTACTGGACGCATGAGGGCCGTCTCAGCATTGACGCCGTGGTGATCTTCGGAGCGCTGCTCGCAGTCGGAGCATGGGGCGCGCCATTCTTTCGCGCACTCCAGCGAATGTGGGGCAAGCACGTGATCGATCGTCGTGCGATCGGCCGGCCTGGCTCGCCTATTCACCGCGGGCGGTGGCTTCGTCGGCGTAAAGTTCGGCGATCACCTTCTCATATCTCGCGTTGAGGACACGCCGCTTGATCTTCATTGAAGGAGTCAGCTCACCTGAGTCCTGCGTCCACTCTTCGGCCACAACGCGGAAGCGCTTGACGGTCTCAAAGTTCGCCAGCCCGATATTGGCTTCGCGAATCGCCTCGGCGTAAAGCGCGATCACTCGCGCGTCGGCCACCAACTCGGTTCGCGATTGCGCCTGCACACCGTGATGCCGGGCCCACTCTTCCAGCGCGACGAAGTTGGGCACAATCAGCGCCGAGATGAACTTGTGCCGGTCACCCACCAATGCGGTATTGGCGACGAGCAGGTTGTTCTTGAGCTTGTTCTCGATCGGCTGGGGCGCCACAAGCTTTCCGCCCGAGGTCTTCAGCAGCTCTTTTTTCCGATCCGTGATGTAGAGAAATCCGTCCGCGTCAATATGGGCAATGTCGCCGGTCCGGAACCATCCGTGGCTGTCGAGGCATTCAGCCGTGGCCGCGGGCTTGTGCCAGTAGCCGTGGAAGACTGAAGGCCCGCGAACCAGCAATTCGCCATCCTCTGCGAGGTTGAGTTCCACGTTGCTCAGCGGCATTCCCGCCGAGCCCATGCGGTGGCGCTTGGGGGTGTTGAGAGAGATCACCGGCGAGGTCTCTGTCAGGCCATAGCCTTCCCAAAGCGCGATGCCAGCCGACGCGAACCAGCGCGCCGTGTCGATGCCCAGCGGCGCACCGCCCGAAACGAAGATGCGCACACGGCCGCCAAAAGCCTCGCGAACCTTGGAGTAAATCAGCTTCCGGGCCAGCTTCCACAAGATTGAATCCGGCTGGCGTCCGTCGTAGACCGTATCGGCATGCTTCTCGCCGAGACGGATGGCCCAGGCCAGCAGCCGCCTCTTGATGGGCGACGCCGAAGCCTTTTGTTCAACCGCCTGGCGGATCTTTTCAAAAACACGCGGTACGCCGACGATCACCGTCGGTCGCACCTCGCGCATGGCCTGCGGCAACCTGTCGAATTGCGAGCAGTACGCGACCAGCGCGCCAGAGTTGAACATCACGTAATCGAGTGCTCGCGCCGTCACATGCGAGAGCGGCAAAAAGGAGATGCACGCGTCGCTGGGACCAAAACCAAAGTCCATCGCCACCAGGTTCTGGTTGGCGGCGATGTTGCCGTGGGTGAGAGCGACACCCTTTGGTTCCCCGGTTGTCCCTGAGGTGTAGATCAGTGTGGCCAGATCGCGCGGGTCCACGGCGTGCGCGACTGCATCGAACACCGGATCTCGCTCCGATCCACGCTCGTCGGCCCCGGCCAGCAGCGCGCTCATGGCTATGGCGTCATCGGCCGCAGGTGAATCCATCATAATGATGTATTCCAACTGCGTCTGCCCGCGAACTGCGTTGAGCTTGTCGAACTGTATGCGTGTGGAAACAACCGCAATCCGGCATCCCGCGTCGCGCACCAGCTCGGCCACCTGTTCGGCAGTCAGCGTGGGGTAAATAGGCACATCGGCCGCGCCGATGGCCAACACCGCAAAGTCAGTCACCGCCCATTCCCAGCGATTTTCACTGATGAGCGCGATGCGGTCGCCTTTCTTCGCCCCCATGCGCAAAAACGCGCTCCCCAGGGCCCTCACGCGCTGATACATCTGGTCTGAAGAGATCGGATGCCACTCGTCGGAAGCATTTTGCCATAGGACGGCGCGCGCATTGCCTGTCGCGCCAACGCGAAAGAAAAGGTCATTGACCGTTGAGATCGGAGGAACAGATGTCATTGCGATGTCAATGGAATCGGGGATTATCGTATCACCCGGGCCTTGGAGAGTGTACCAAACGACAGGCGCCAGCAAACAAATCACAATGAACTGCCATCAGCAATTCAGCACACACCTCGTTTGTTGCGCAATGTTCTCGAGGGATTGCGTCAGGTGGCCAGGTGCGTTCGGCAGCTTGTAGATGGGCGTCGAAGGGCGGGCAGATTCGAACAAGAAGCACGGCAGTGCGCGAGGAGCCCAGCAGGCGCCGGGCTCCTCGCACAGCGTTACGGCAGGGAGTAGACGGTTTGCAGCACCTTTTGCGCCAGGTTTTCAGGAAGTGGCGCGTAGGAGAGAGCCGAGGTTTCGCTCTCGCCTGACTTGATGCACCAGCTCAGCATGTCCTTGATCACCTTCTCGTTCGCCGCATTCTTCGGCTGTGTAGGAATGAGCAGATACGTGAAGCTTGAGATGGGGTAGGCATCGGGACCCGGCGCATTTGTGATGGAGACGCGGTAGTCGGGAGGTATTTTGGCTGTAGCCGCTGCGGCCGTCACGCCATCAATCGATCCCTTCACCCAATTGCCCGCAGCGTTGCGGATGGAACCGAAGTTGATGTGGTTCTGCAGCGCGTAGATGAGCTCGACGTAGCCGATGGCGCCCGGGTACTCGCGCACTGACGCAGCCACATTCTCATTGCCCTTGCCGCCCACGCCCGTAGGCCAGTTAATCGACGTGCCGCTGCCGGGGCCGCCCTTCCATTCAGAGCTCACTTTGCTGAGATAGTCCGTGAAGATGAACGTGGTTCCGCTGCCGTCGGAGCGGTGCACCACTATGATCTTCTGGTCCGGCAGATGGACGCCAGGGTTGTCTTTCGCGATGCTGGGATCGTTCCAGTTGGTGATCTTGGCGAGGTAGATGTTGGCCAGAGTATCAGGGCTGAAGCGAAGGTCGGTAACGCCCTGAACGTTGTAGATGGGCACAACTGCGCCAAGTACAGTCGGAATGTGAATCAGCTTGACGCCGCAGGACTTGAGCAGGTCGTCGGTCATGGGCATGTCTGAAGCGCCGAAATCAACGACGCCCGAACAAACCTGCTTGATGCCGCCGCCCGAGCCGATCGATTGATAGTTGATCTCTACGCCGGAATGCGCGGCGCCGTATTGATTGAACCACTTGGAGTAGATGGGATATGGGAACGTGGCGCCCGCAGCGGTGATCTGTTGAGCGTGAGCATCGCTGATGGCCCACACGAACAACGCGATGACAAGCAAAGACTTTTTCACAATGAACTCCCTTTCTAAGATTCCTGCCGCATTCATTCTCCACGTCGAATGTTACGGGGAGTTGAAAAAGGGGTCAGGAAGCCAGGGATCAGCGGTCAGGGATCACCCATTTTGGACGCCATTTCCGGCTATTCACCTTCATCGGATTTGGGTCAACAGCCCACGGGCGTCAAGCGATTGAGTTTATGCCGGAACCGGAGCCGGCAGCTTTCGCGGGAAGGCCTTGCCGAGCGCCGTAAGCTGCTCTAAAAACGGATCGCCGATCGCCCCATCCAGCGCGACCGGCACATCCCAGGTAACCGAACCGTCGTGGTCGCGAATCTTCCCGGTGTAATCGACAACCTGTTCAGTGCTGAAGCGCGGCGCTCCCATGCCCCAGGTTTCGCCAAGAAAACTCAGCATGTGGAGCTGCGTTCCGTCCATGCGGCCATCAGCGGCGCGGCGTACTGTCGCGAGATCCGGTTTGTCGATCTCTCCGGCTGTGAAATCTTCGTCGGGGCTCACCGAGATCAGCCGGTAGATCACACCGGGATTAAACGCAACCGCAGAATCCGGATTTCCCGCGCGCGCAGCGGCCGCGAAGCTCGCGAAGTTGGGCGGATCGGCCGACCGGTACATGGAGTTGGGAAAATAGCAGCCGTCAAACCACCAGCCGCAGACCTTAGTCCCCCAACGGCGCGACCACTCGGCGATCACCTGCTCCCATTTGCGCTGGAAATTCCTGTTCCGGTAAGGCCCGTTCTGCCATTCAAGCGCCTCATGCGCGACGCGGTCTCCGCCGGGCGCGCCCGAGGGCAGATAGACCATCAGCTTGATGTCGCGTCGATGCAGGGGCTCATAGAAATCGGCAACAAGATCACGCCGCGAACACTTACTCGGTGAGATTCCAACGAATCTGTCATACACGGCGTTGGGCGAAAGATAATAACCGGAGTTCTGGCCGATGCTGAGCTGATAGTGCCCTGCCCCGGCCTCCTCGAGGCGCTTTGCCATGGCTTCCGCGTCGAATCCGTCGACCATCTTGTTCCACTGGTCCACGGTCATATCGAGCTTGTCTACGCGCGCCTGCCAGTCGGCCAGGTAGTGCGTCATCACACCCCACGTATAGCGTGCATCCTGCATCCACAACGTGCGGCCCGAACCAACATTGGGCTGCTGCGATGCGTTGTCACCGGCTTGCTGTGGCTGCGCCAGGCCGCGCATTGGCAATGCGGCTGCAATCGCGGCCTCGGCTGCGCCTGCGATCAGGCTTCGCCGTGAGAGCTTCCCAATACCCATGACATCAACACTCCTTGCCGTGCGGGCGGCTTCTCCGCGCGACATTCTCACTTTAATCGCTGACCGCGAGCCGGAGGAAGATCGAGCGCTTTAGGCCATCTGAAACACTAAACAACCGCAAAATGAAAGGGCCTGGTGATTTGATAACCGGGGAGCAGGGCCGCCTTCCCGGTGCCGACACGTCGATTTCAGGAACAAAAACAGGCTGCTGGTTGTCTAAGGGAAAGAACAGGTGTTGCTTGAAACGAGCAGTCTATGGCTTTTCTAAATTGCAAAATAAAAGGGCTGATAGGAGCCGCGGGCTTCGCGGTGGCCGCTCTCGGCGCCTCTAGCACGCTCGCACAGACGAATCAGGCAGTCACTCAATCTCAGCGTCCGAGCGACGCAGCCGAGCTCCCAACGTTTGAAGTTGTCTCGGTGAAGACGCACCCTCCCGGCTACTGGCCCACTTTCGACCGTTTCCAATTCACGCCGGACGGCTTCATCTGCAGAAACTACACCGCCGAGGATCTCCTGGTTTACGCCTACGATCTACGGGACTCCAATCTCAGCAACAGGCAACGGCTCATTCCGGGCGGACAGAAATGGATGTTTTGGGATTGGTTCGACATAACGGCTAGATCGTCGGCGCAGAATATTGCCGACATGAGCAGGCTACAAGGTGAGGAGCTGAAGCAATACAAAAGGGAGTTGGTGCAATCAGTGCTCATTGAGCGTTTCAATTTGAAGGCTCACCATGTAAAGCATGAGATCGCAGGATGGGAGCTCCTCATCGCAAACAACGGCCCGAAGAACATGAAGGCTTCGCCTGATGATGAGGAGGCCAGGCCTTTTCCGATCGACTTCAATCACATTAGATGGCAGGCGGCTCCAATTTCAATGTTGATCGACCTCGTCGAGGACCTCGAAGACGCCCCCGTAGTCGACAAGACGGGCCTCGCCGGGAAGTATGATTTCAAATTGGCGTTTGCGCGCGATCCTGGTACGCGAATGCCGCCGGGGATGAGCCTGCCGATAAGCAATGATTCTGAACCCTCGATTTTCACAGCGCTTCAGGAGCAGCTTGGGCTGAAGTTGCTTCCGGCGAAACTCCCACTGGATGAGATTGTGATCGATCACATCGAGAAGCCGTCGCCGAATTAGATTCGATCGCTGCTCACTTATTGTGTTGTAGCCGCGTGCGTTTGCTGCGCGGGCTGCGGCTGTGGCGCGGATTGAGGAGCTGGCGCCAGCGGCAGCGTGAAGTGGAAGCTGGCTCCATTGCCAAGCTCGCTTTCAGCCCAGATGCGCCCACCATGGGCCTGCACGATGTGCTTCACGATGGCCAGGCCCAGTCCCGTGCCTCCAGACTCACGCGAACGCGCCTTGTCGACGCGGTAGAAGCGCTCGAAGATGCGCTCGAGATGCTCTGATGCAATGCCGGGACCGAAATCCTGAATGGTGAACTGCACTTCAGACGCAAGCTGGCGTGCGCCGGTGCGGACGCGCTGGCCGGATTGCGCGTATTTGAGCGCGTTCTCCATCAGGTTGCCGAAGACCTGGTGCATGGCGTCGGGATCGGCCATCACCAGCGAGTCGGGCGCGCCGGCCGACTGCAGCTTCACGCCGGAATCCACGACCATGCCGCCGAGGGAATCAATGGCGTCCTGCAGCAGAACGCTGGCGCGCACAGGCTGGAGCGAGAGCTTGTAGTCGGGGCTCTCCACGCTGGCCAGGGCCAGCAGATCCTCAGTGAGCCGACTCATGCGGCTGGCGTTCTTCAGGATCACCCCGAGAAATTCCAAGGTAGTTTCCGGGCTCGGGTTGGGATCTTCGATGAGGGTTTCAACGTAGCCCTGGATCGAAGTAAGCGGCGTGCGCAGTTCGTGACTGACGTTGGCCACGAATTCGCGCCGTGATTTTTGCGTAATCTCGATGCTGGTCACGTCGTGAAGGACAACCAGAGCGCCGCCGGAGGGCAGCGGGGCGGCATTGATCTCGAAGACGCGCCCGGGAGCGAGCAGGCTGGCACGGCCAACGCAGAGTTCGCGCCGTTCAAGCACGCCGCGGACGCAAGCGAGTAGCTCCGGGTCGCGAACCGAGTGAACCAGTGGTCGGCCGGCGACGAGGCGTGGTCCGGCGATACTCTGCATCACGGCGTTTGACCACCGGATGTATCCCGATGGAGTGATCGCAACCACGGCCTCCTGCATCGAGTCGAGCATCACCGCCAGTTCGTCACGCCCGCTTTCGAGTTCGGTGAAGTTGTTGCCGAGGCGCTCGGCGGTCTGATTGAGGGCCGACTCCATCAGCGAGAGTTCGTCTTTGCCTTCGGCGGGAAGGCGCGCGGAGAGTTCCCCACCCGCGATGCGGCGGGCAAAATCTACGACGCGCTGCAGGCGATGGGATAGCCGGCTCGCCACCCAGGCTGCCAGCGGAATGGCAAAGGCCAGGGCGATGCAGCCAGCCCACAAAGCTTCACGTCCGATCGAACGCACCGTGCCTGACTCCGCATGTTCCACAAAGCTGTGAAAAATGAATTCCATCACCACCGTTTGCGCAACGAGGAGGAGGATGAAAAGCCCGAGCAGCTTGGTGAATGCTTTGGAGGTCATGAAAACAGCTCTTCGCTTTTAGCTGTTAGCTTCTAGCTCTTAGTTGATGGCTGGCAGCCCTCGGTTCTTCTCAAGGTGTCCGGCAGAAAACGGATCAGGCCTCTTGAAAGCTGGAAGCGAAAAAACAGCGGCTAAGGGCTAATGGCTAAAAGCTAACGGCTCGTTTTTACTCGCCTTTGGGTAGTTCGAAGCGATAGCCGGCCCCGCGCACGGTCTTCAGATAGCGCGGATTTTCCGGGTCGATCTCGATTTTCTCACGGATGCGGCGGACATACACGTCCACAGACCGGGGAGTAACGAAGCGCGCGTCGCCCCACACTGCGTCAAGAAGATGGTCGCGGCTGAAAACGCGCCCGGGATGCCGCGCAAGATAGTCGAGCAGGCGAAACTCCGTCGCTGTAGTTGTCGTGAGCTCGCCGCGAACCTTAAGCTGCATCGCGCCCGCGTCGATGATGACTTCTTCAAAACTGATGATGGAGGGCGTGGTGGGGCGCTCAAAACGACGCAGAACCGCTTTGACCCGGGCAACCAGTTCGCGCGTCGAAAATGGCTTGGTAATGTAATCGTCGGCGCCCAGTTCAAGACCAAGAACGCGGTCGTTCTCACCCGCGCGCGCGGTCAGAAAAATAATAGGAATCGTGGAGAGGCCGGCGTGATTGCGCAGGCGCCGGCACACATCCAGCCCGTCCCCGCCAGGGACCATGATGTCGAGAAGAAACAAGGCGGGTGGTTTACGTTCAGCGTCGGGTATCACGTTGGTGGGGGTGTGATAGAGGCGGGCCTCAAATCCTGCCGCTTCAAGGTGATGTTGCACCAGCCGCGCGATATCGGCGTCATCTTCCAGAACAAATACGGATTGGCTCAAACTGTCAGTCCTCGTCCCGCGGCCTTTCAATGCTCGGGATGCGTCGACCGCAGGGAACCAAGAACAGAGTAATGCAACGAGGCAAATGGATTGCAAACGTTTGATGAATTTGGGGCCCTTAAGCCTCGATAAATGGGATGGAACTTGAAAGGAACGTGACTCCGCCGTTGCGCAACCTGATCCGGCAACGTTTGGCGGCGAAAGTCAGGCAGCCGAATCAGTCGCCGTGAGTTCCGCGCAGCTTTGCGGCTCGCCGGCTTCAGGCTCACTTGGCGATTCCGGAGTCTTACTCTGCGATGGTTGGCTCCGGCGGCTGGATCGCCGCTTGCGGACCTGGCGGATCGCGACCAGGATCAATCCTGTGAACGTGACCAGCAGCAGGATGGCGGCGGAAGCGCCGTGGAGTTGCTCGGCGGGGGCGGAGACGTCCCGGCCAACATCGCGAACCAGGAAAGCGAGGCCGATGAAGACGAAAACGACATGCGTGCAAAAAACATGGAGCGATGCCTTGCCCAGGGTAAGAAACGGCTCTGTCGCCACCCATTGCAGCAGGTACTTCCGCATCCAGTAAAGAACGATCGCGAACGACAACATGTTTACCACTCGCAACGCCCCGAGCTGCCACTTGTCGAGCTGGATACCGAGAGCCTGTTGCGTGAGATGGGGGCCCAGCCAACTGTATCGAATCCCCATGAAGAACAGGCAGACGAAGCAACAGCACGCAGCCACCCAGCCGGGAAGTCTGCGCAGGATCGGCTTATGAAAGGCTAACCGGGCGCCGAGCCAGAGACCCACAATCCAGATCGCCTGCCATGCGAAGAGATTGAAGGAGCCAGTTTCCTGTAGCGGAATCTGGAGATGCGTGAGATGGACGATCCAGTTGTGAACCAGGTCGCGCAGGCCGAACTGGGCAAGCGCCCACACAACTCCGCTGGCCAGAAGAATGCGCCGCCACCCGAAGCGAACCGCGGCCGAAAGCAGCAACGGCGTGAAAAAGAGGAACGTCACGTACATCGGCAAAATATCCAGCAGGGGCGGACAATACAGCAGAAGCACAGAGCCCACAATCGCTACCACCGGATGTACCAGATAGAAGTTGAGTAGATTGCTGATGGCCGCCCTCTGCGTGTGAACCGCGAACGCCGCGGCGATAGTGAACGCCAGAGCAAGCATCACCAGGTGATAGCCGTAGATTTGGAGTGTGCGCTTCCACAGGCGAAGGCGGACGCCGGTCGCATTCTCGTGCGTTTCGCGAATCGTAAGCCTGCCCACCAGCAACGCCGAAATATTGACGAACCCCTCCGCCGATGAAAAAAAACCGAAGGGATTGTTCATCAAATCGCTGAAATGCGTAGGCAGATGAGTCAGTGTCATCCACACAAGAAAAAGCCCACGCAAGGCGTCGAGCTCAGGGCGGCGTTCGGGACGGGTAGGTTGCATCCAGTAATTCGCCGGCGACGCGGCACTTCTGGATTAGACGCCGGCCCCGGCAGCGCGTTGCCCAAATTGCGAGCCCGTCCCTATCGCATTTCACACAACAGGATGGTGGTATCGCCAGGTCATTGAATTGTGATTGTTTCAGCGCTTCTTTGACACTCGCGCTGCGGGTTTAGACGGTTTGGCGTGCGCCTTTTTCGCCGGTTTCGCGGGCGGGCGTGACGACTTGAGTTTGCCGGTCGGCTTGGCAGCTGTTTTCGCAATCGCCTTGGCCGCAGGCTTCGGCTTCGCGGCGGGCTTACTCGCCTTCGCGATTTTCGCAGCAATGGGTGTCGGCTTTTTGGTCGGAACGGTCCGTGGTTTCGCAGCGGCGGGTTTTGCCTTCGTAGGAGCCACAGCGGGTTTCGCTGCGGCTGCCTTTTGCGCGATGGCTGGTGCAGCCTTCATGGGAGCCACAGCGGGTTTGGCTGCCGCCGCCTTTGGCGCAGCCCCTGGTAAGGACTTCGCGTTTGCTGCCGGTGTAACACGAGCGGTCTCCACCTTTGCGGTTTGCGGCTTTGCCCCTTTGCCGGCGGCTGCCTTTTGGCCTTTCGTCTCAGCTGCCGGAGCTGCGCCGCGCTTCTTGCCTGCGCCTGCCGCTTTTTCCTCTTCGCCCTCCAGCTCGTCCTCGTCCTCGCCCTCTTCTTCGTCCTCAATGTCCACGGCCAGCGAGCCTTTTGGCAGCACTATGTCGAGTTCTTCGTCGTCGGCGCCGACCGGTTCCAGATCCTCGTCTGCTGCCATGCCCTCCTCGGCCTCTGCTTCTTCCTCGAATACCGGTTCTTTCAGACGCGCCTCGGAGCGACGCGCCCTCGTTCGCTTGATGGTCACTTGCGGAGGCGGTGCCGGCGGAGAGAACGGCTCCAGGAAAGCTCGCATTTCTTCTGGTGTTGTCAGGTGCCCGTCAATCAGCTGCAGAAAGACTTTCTGGGCAATATCTGCATAGCTGGGTAGCTCAGGCGTGATGCGCATCTCCTGCATCAGCAAATAAGGAATCCGCTGGCGGAATTCAGGCCAGACCTTGAGGAACTGATTAAAGCGCTCCTGCACCGCTTTATCTTTGCTGGTAAAACCAAGCCATAGAATTGCTTCTGGATCATAGCTCATGAACAGCTTGTAACTTGCTGAAGGCTTCGCATTCTGCTTGGAAAGCAGCACCTTGGCAAAGCCTGATGCCTGCCGATCCAATTCGTTCCATTCCGAGACGAAGCCGGGACGCAACAGCGCCTTCTTGAGTGCGGACAGATCCTTCGACTGTAACCTGGCGGTCAGCAATTGCATTTGCGCCGCCGACATATCAGGGTGAACCCCCTGCACCAGGAGTTCCACCGCAAGGTCGTGAAGCGCGGTAAGCTTCGCTTCGTCCGCTTTGGCCGAGGTCCACGCCGGAAATAGCACTTTCATCCAACCCTCGGCCTCGAGCGCGCGCAACACCTTTAGCCCTTCCTCCTCGTGCCCGATCTGTTCCAGTTCCTGGCTGCGGGCATGGGCCGACAGGAATTCGATTGTTCCCTCGGTTTTGGCATTGTCATAACGAGCCTGAGTTCGGGCATCCATCTCCCAGCTCAACCGTGCGCGATATCGAACCGCGCGTATCATCAGAGACGGGTCCTCAATGAACCCATAATTTGACACCAGGCGCAGAATTCGCGCCTCAATGTCCGCTGCGCCGTTCAACGGGTCCATCAGCAGGCCGTACGACCCCTCGTTCAGCGAGATGGCCATGGAGTTTACGGTAAAATCCCGACGGCGCAGGTCTTCCTGGATGGATGCAAACCGATAGACCGGCTTGCCCGGCTTGGGATACTCAACGGCGTGTGTACTCACCAGATCGACGCGCACCGTGCCCGGAAAGCAGAGATATAAGCTGCGCGAGGCTTCGTCTTCTCCCCAAACTTTTCCGCCTAGCTTCTCTAATGGTTTCTTGAGTTTAAGGGCATTTCCATGAATGGCAAGCTCAAGTTCCCTGACGGCGTGACCACTGGTGAGATCCCGGACCGCGTCCCCGGTAAGGAAAAGAATGCTTCCCGCATCACGGGCGGCAGAGCGCAACTGAGTAAGAGCATTGCGCTGGTCGGCAGAAAGCCGATTTTCCAGCAAGTAAACAAAATCAGGCATGCACTATCCTGTCATTCGTCGTTTCAACCCTGCGCCAAGTCTCTGATGATGCTGGCCTTACGACGCACTTCGCGAACTATGGCAAACCAGTACATTAACACAAGTCGCGGTGGAAGACTAGGTTTGTTGCACCGGAATTGCAACTTTTTCTGCTGTGGGACCGCGTGGAATGTTCGAGTTACCAGAATCTGGGGAGCCTAACAAAGCAATAGAGGTTGGCCACGCTCTAGCGCGCCGCGTGCGACAATCCAGAGCGATGGCCTCGGCACGCAAACCCGTCATTGTGCGCAAGTTTTCCCGTGACTGGTTCGCCGGATACGCCGGCTCCAACTTTGGCCAGCAGGAGCCTGAGCTGGAGGTCCTGGATCTCACAGGAAAGGTGGTGCGCGTGCATTGGGGGCAGGTCAAATGGGTCTGTTACGTGCGCGACCTGCCCACAGGTTCGTCCGATCAGGCGAACCCCGAGCGGCTACTTCGCAAGCGATTCTCGATTCGTCCGCGCACCGCAGGACTGTGGTTGCGCCTCACGTTGAACGACGGCGACGAGTTGGATGGCCTGGCGGCCAATGACCGGTCACTCATCGACGGGGCAGGACTGCTTCTAACCCCACCAGATACCCGCTCCAATACCCAGAGAATTTATGTGCCGCGACCCGCGATTCAGTCCCTTGAGGTCTTGAGCCTGATTGGAGCCGCAAGCCGCAAGCGCGCTCAATCGTTAAAACCGGGCGGCGAGCAGCCCGATCTGTTTGGCGGGCAGAACGAGCCAGATCAAGCGCTCTGAAGCTCGACCAATGGCGGCATCTCAAGCAGTTCGCGGTAATAGTCCGCTGCGATATTCACAACCAGTTTTTCCGGGTAGTGCTCAAGTACCCAGGCGCGCGCGGCCTGCACCATGCATCGGCCGCGCTGCGGATCGCGAACAATCTTCAGGACCGCTTCGCAGATTGCGTCAGAATGTCCGGGCGGGATGAGCAGACCGGTGACTTCGGGGACAACGGAATCGCGAGCGCCGGTACAGACCGTGGTCACGACGGGAATCCCTGTTGCGGCGGCCTCAAGAACGACATTCGGGAACCCCTCGCGCCATGTGGGCAACACCAGCACATTCATCGCGCGGTAGTACGGTGCTGTGTCGAGGACCATTCCCGTGCAATGCATTCGCGGATGACTTTGGATGCGGGCGCGAAGACTACTGCCGAGTGCATCTTCTGACGCGTCGAACCACCCCACGAGCAGCAAGTGCGCTGAAGGTTCTGAACGCAGGATCAGATCAAAAGCCGTCACGAGTTCAGGAAGGCCTTTGTCCCGGGTCAATCTTCCCACAAAACCAATAACCGGAGCCTCCTGCGCGATCTTCATTTGCGCGCGAACCTGGCTGAGCCCAGGCGAAAACCGTTTACTATCCACACCATGGGTGCTTCCCTCACCCAGCAGGTGTAGTTTGTTCACGGGAGCCAGCCGTAGAGCGGCCGCTTCAGCACGCAGGCTCTCGCTGTTGCACAAAACTACGTGCGCGCAGGCCGCCGCCAGGCGCTCAGCCCAAACAAGAATGTGACGCTTGAGGCCGGTGCAGGTCTCCAACTTGAGGCCGCACAACATGTAAACGCGCCGGGGCACGCCGCGCAGTTTGGCGGCCAGTGTTCCCAGCAGACCCGCTTTGGGCGTGCTGAACTCGACCAGATCTGGTTTGCGAATTCCCAGAAGCCGCCAGAGGCGCAGCAAGGCTACCATGTCCGCGAATGGCGATATCGCGCGTCCCATGGGAATCGCAATCGGTTCCACATGTTCCCGGGCGGCAGTGCTCCAAAGCAGATCGCCGGGGCTTGAAACCAGCAACACGCGAAAGCCCGCTTCGCGCAGCGTGCGGAGGCGCGCGCTCATGACGAGGCACGTTTGCGGATGCGTGACACCCACGAGGATCGTGGGAGGTTTGCCTGCGCGCGGTGGCAAAGAATGAAGGGAACAGGGCCCGGAATTCCACATAAGGCGTTAGCGCTGGCTCAGATTCTGCAAATCACTAAGAGAAGATTGGCGTCACCTTATCATCCGCCTGCGCAGCTCGAATGTGATGAAAGACACCTCTTGGTGACTAGTGACTGTGAGCACAAGAGAAACACCGGCGGCGGTGACACAATCCGCGGTGACACAATCAAATGAATTGGTCAGGGCTCCGCTTACCCGCCATCCGGGGGGAATCCGTGACACCGCGCATTCGACTCCTGCTGCTGATCCCGCGCCTCGGTGGAGGCGGCGCCCAGCATGTAATCTCTCTGCTCGGAAAGAAACTCTCGCAGGAAAAATATGAAATCCACCTGGGCCTGGTAGCTGCTGATGAAGCTGACCGGACCACATTGCCTCCGTGGCTGAAGTTGCATGCGCTCGGCGCCCGGCGCGTCCGCAACGGAGCCGTGCCGCTGCTGCGCCTGGTGTGGCGGCTTCGGCCTCAAGTGATTCTGTCGGGAGCAGCCGAAGTCAATTTCCTGGCGTTGATGCTTCGGCCGCTTTTCCCTCCAGGAACCTCCGTTCTCGTGCGCCAGAACGGCACGGTTTCATCAGCTTTGACTTATGGCGGTGTGCCGCGCTACACGCGATGGGGCTACCGTTTGCTTTACCCGCACGCGAACCGCGTGATCTGCCAGTCGCGCGCCATGGCCGATGATCTGACCCGGACGCTCAAGCTGGATGGAGAAAGGATTGCAGTGTTGCCCAATCCCGTCGATCTGGAGCAAATCCGCGCGGCGATGCAGGCCCCTTCGGCCCGCATGGGGCCGGGCCCGCATCTGCTGGCCGTGGGAAGGTTGTCGCACGAGAAAGGATTCGATCTGCTGCTCAATGCTCTTGCGACAGTGCGCAATGTGCATCCTGGAGCCGACCTGATCATTGCCGGCGAAGGCCGCGACAAGCCCGAACTCAAGGCGCTCTGCCGGGCGCTTTTTCTTGAATCGGCGGTCAGTTTCGTCGGATACGTAGTTCCCGTGTACGCGTTTTTTCCGGGCGCCACGCTCTTTGTGCATTCTTCGCGCTACGAGGGCATGCCCAATTCGCTTCTGGAAGCAGCCGCAGCAGGTCTGCCTCTTGTGGCGACGCCGGCCTCGGAAGGAATTGTGGATTTGCTGCGCGGACAGCCCGGCGCATGGCTCGCCCCCGATATTACTGCGGAGTCTCTTGCTGCGACATTGCTTACTGCACTTGAAACTCTCGAGCCCGGAAAGCGTTATCGTCGTTCGTTTTTCCCCTCTTTCGACGACGCACCCGCACGGGAGGACGCTTGCTCACTCGAGGGCGACACATCCGCAACTGATTCGCAAATGAGCCGGTGATGATCATCACCCCTGCGCGTTCCACAACTTGACATGCTCTCCGCAGGAGTGTTTCATTTATTTACAGATTCCACTCCAGCAAAGGCTGCTTCCTAAGAGCCCCTCTTGCGTTGTAAGAGGAAAGAGCGCATAGGCGAACAAAGAACGGGTGTGCCGGGCCACTGTCTTATCGAAAGGCTTTTATCTCATAGAGCATTTCACCCGCTTAGCCGCATAAGCCTTTTTCCAAAAGATGTTTCAGTTTGTCTGTTCCGTTTGCTGCATGCGGCACTGCCGCAGCGGCCTGGTTCGCCTGGTTCCTGTTGCGATGATTCGGAGCATGGCACTCGTGAAACGCATCGACGCCTCTTTCGTCGCCGGCCCTTGCCCGCGTCAGGATGGGAGTCGCTGGAGGGCCCTGTGTTCCGCTGGTTTCGTTTCGGCTTTGCCGGATTGACTGTTGCCTGTTCTCTTCCGCTTGTTGCCCTTTCACTCTTGATCGCGTGCCTGGGCGTAGCCGTCGTTGCGCTGTTGCCGCCGTTTGTGGCCCGCAGGGGAACTGGCGGCCTCAAATTTCAAAAGCAGTGGGCCGAAGAGGAGTTCCGGTTCGAAGATTCCGTCCGCTCCTACGAGGACCTGATCGACAGGCACGTGCGGAAACGCCTGTGAGACACGCAGCCATCGCAATTCCCGGCCTCGATCGGATCGGCGGCGCAGAGCGGCAGGTAGTGCTGCTGGCCAAAGGGCTTTGCATGCGCGGCTGGCGCGTGACCGTCATTGCTCTTTCGGGCAAGGGAGGCGCCGCTGCTGCCGAACTGCGAAACGCGGGCGTGGCCTTTCTGAGTCTCAGGATGCGCAAGGGGCTCGCCGATCCACTGGGATGGATTCGCCTGAACCTGTGGCTCTGGCGCGCGCGGCCCGACGTGATCCACTCGCAACTTCCGCATGCGTCATGGCTGGTTCGATGGTCACGCCTGGCTGCGCCGGCGACCGTCGTCGTCGATACGCTGCACAGTTCGTACGCGGGGCGCCTTGGCAGGAAGATCGGCTACCTTTGCAGCCGCTGGCTGCCCGACCATGTGACGGCGGTGAGCCACGCAACAGCCGCATCGCATCTTGCTGCGCGCATGGTGAGTGAGTGCGGGCTTACTGTGTTGGAAAACGGAATTGATGTGGACGCATGGCGACCGGACGGCCAGGCCAAAGCGAGGCCGCGACACGGGTTGAGAATCGCGGATGATTTTCTGTGGCTTGCCGTGGCCAGGCTCGATGCCGTGAAGGACTTTCCTACTCTGCTGGCGGCAATGGAACGCATGCCTCAAAACGCGTGGCTCGCGATCCTGGGTGACGGGCCGCTGCGTGCCGAGTTGACCGCGCTTGCCGGGCGGCTCGGTCTTGCGCGGCAAGTCCGGTTCGTGGGCTTTGAGCCGGATGTGAGGCGCTGGATGCAGGCCGCAGATGGATTTGTGCTCGCATCGCGCCTCGAAGGGTTGCCCATGGTCCTGCTTGAGGCCGGTGCTTGCGCGCTCCCCTCCGTCGCAATCGACGTCCCGGGAACCCGCGAAGTGATTGTGAATGGGAAAACGGGATTTCTGTCGCGCCCGGGCGATCCTGAAGCGTTGGCCGCCGCAATGACCCTGCTGATGGCCGCGCCTCTGCCAGTCCGCCGCGCGATGGGCGAGCAGGCGCGCAGACATGTGCTCGAGCATTTCAGCATCGAGCGCGTGCTCGACAAGTGGGAGCAGCTCTATTTCGAGTTGCTCAGTCGCGATCCGGCAAACTGGCGGGCTCGCCTGGCGGCGCGAAAGAGTTTGAATCGGCAGAGCGCGGCCTCTGCGTGAAGGCGCTCTGCCAGGGTCATGGTGGTGGGAGGAAATTCGTCGAGAAGGCGATCGACGGAGGTGAATCGTCCGGCGTGAGCGCGAAGGAAGGCGCGCAACCCGGCGACATCGGCATCGCTGGAGGTGTTGGGGTGCATGCAGATGGTCCACACGCCGCTTACCCTCTCTTTAGCAGCCCACAGTCGTTGCGGAATCCATGAGACCTCGCCGCAGAGGAACGGCCTGCGCGCAAAACCGTCGCAAAGCAGGGGAATGCCTTCTGACCGGAGAGCCGAAAGCGTGTTTGCGTCGAAGCCGTGACGCGGTGCGACAAAAATACGGGGATTGAGCTGGTGGCTGCGTAGCAGGTTCAGCCCCTCGCCGATCCACTTGCGTTGCGTCTCCGCAGGCACTCCCGCAAACTCCGACACGGAATCGAGTCCCAGGCGGCTGCGTCCGCGGCTGTGACACAAATGCCGGTAGCCGTGCAACCCGATCATGCTGCCGCCGTATTCGAGAGCACGCATCTGATCCCAGAACGGCGGGTCCGCCGCCGAGACTTGAAGCGCGGGGTCCCGGTTGTCGGGAACTACGGCGAGAATAGGCTGCAGCCGGAATTCCTCAATGAGTTCGCGGAACAGTTGCCAGCGCTCGCGCGAAACCATGGGACAGAGATCATCAACGCGCAGCAGATACTGCGCCGGCGCGGGCCTCATGCAGCGGCCTCCGCCGCGGAAGCCCGCGCGAGGAGCCTTTTGCTCCAGAACCAGCAATAGAAAAGCGTGCTCACTGTCCACAGCGAAGTGGCGAGCGCGATTCCGGCAACACCCATCCAGCGCATGAGCACAAGGTTCAGCACGATATCGAGGCCGAGATTCAGAATCCCGCAAAAAAGAATCAGGTCGGTGCGGCGCATGGCGACAAGGAAGCGGTAGTACACTCGGCTGATGACGAAAAATGGGATCTGGATGGCATACATGGCAAGCACCGGCGCCACGACGACGGTGTCTCGCGCGCCAAAGTGGCCGTGCTCGAAGGCGGTGCGGATCAGCGGGTGCGCGCCGGCGATGAGCAATGCCGCGATCGGGACCGATACGAGCGCTGAAAGGCGTGTCCAGGTGCGGAGCGTTTGCCGACAACCGCGCCAGTCGCAATGTGCGATCATGCGCGAAAAGTGAGGAACAATTGCCGTGGACACAGCGCCTGCCGACAACGAAAGCACCACAGCGACGAAGCGGTTGGCGTAGGCGAGCGTCGAGACACTGCCGGATGGCAGCATGGCGGCCATGGATTGATCGACAAGCAGACCGCCCGATGCTACGACACCGCTGAGCAGCATGGGGCCATACTGACCGGTGACCTGGCGCGTGGCTTCGGTCATTCCATGCCAGCGAAGACGCAGCCGGTAGCCGTGAGCCTCCATCATCACACCGACGATGATGACGTGGAGCAGTGAGCCGGCAACCGTGGCATAAACCATGGCCCAGATGCCGAGCCGGCCGCCGAACAGTATGGCGCCGCTAAGAATCGAGATGGAAATGATCGCGGGCGCGAGAGCGGGAAGCGCGAAGCGGTCGAGCGTATTCAGAACTGCCGTGCAGTTTGTGGCGATGCCCGTAATGAGCACGATGGGCAGCAGGCCGTAAAAGAGGTGGATAGCGAGCTGCAGCTTGGCGGGCGGAAAATGCGAGGCGATCAACGGAAAGAACCCGTGGGCCAGGAGCGCCGCGGCAGCCGAGGCCGCTCCAAGCAGCAGGCAAACGCCGAGCATCGCGCTCGATACCAGTTGCTGAGCTCGCTCGCGGCCCTCCTGTTCCCTCACCCGAATGAGCGTCGGCACCAAGGCCTGGTTCATCGATTCAGAGATCAGGTTGACCAACAGGCTGGGAACGAGCGCCGCGACAAAAAATGCGTCCATGGCGTCCGAGCGCCCATAGACGGACGCAACCCCCATTTCCTTGCAGGCGGCGACGAGTTTCACGATGATGCCAGCGGCGCCCACCGACAAAACGGCGTGCAGGACACTGCAATGGTCGGCAATGAACCTGGCCGACTTTGAAGCACGAATCGTTACTTGCGATACCGTGGACATCAGGCGAACCAAATTGCAGGTCGGGGCGTCATTCGAGAACTACAGGCAATTCGTGTACATACTCGTGATGACTGGATTGGAGATGACCGTTCCGTTTTCATCCACGTTGACTCTGACACCGATCAGCGCGGAATCGTCTCCGCATGCAACGTTGGCGCACTCCGGGATACCAGCCACATAGACTTCACCGCTAGCCACGTTGTGCCCGGCAACCTGATTGAACGACACCGGAATGTTCTCCGACGCGAAGAAGCGGGCGACGTCATCTTTCTTTGCTCCGATTCTCAGTGAGCTCTTGGCCTCTTGCCGGATACTTTCCACGCGAGCATTGAATTGGGCCGCCCTACTTTTGCAAGCACGCGGAACCGGACGAACGTAGTAATAAGCTTCCCATATCCAAAATCGAAAGGACGGAACCGCAGACCAACAGACGATCCCTACCGTAAACAGGACGATTGGAATCGTGATCTTGAGTTTCCATTTGAGTGTCATCGCTGCGTAACTCCCTGATCTGCGAATCTATTCTTGCGCTGCCAAACGCTCGATCCTTTTGCATTCTGACGCGGTCCGTTCCAGCCACAAACTCGCCGCGCTTGGCCATTTCTCACGACGGAATATCACCTGTTGCACCTTCACCCCACGCTTGCAAAGCTCCTTTCGGAACGAATGACGAGAACTCGCGCGGATCGAAGAAGTATCTGGCGAGCTCTCGCGGATCCTCTTTCGCCAGCCGCCCTGCAACCACAATCACCGCAAAAAGCAGCCACGTCGTTCGATTCTCTTCGACTGTCGCGACCAGCGACGTTACAGCCCAGACGATGAGCGCTGTCAGCAGTGCTACACGCAGCGGGACGCGCGTTTGGAACACCGAGCGCACGGCAAGTACCAGCACCGCAGAGGCGAGAAAGAGTGCGCAGAGCCCCCCGCCAACCACAATGGAAAGCATCGTGTTATGTGCCGTATCAGTCGGCGCAAGGTGCGCCGAAGCCACAAAAGTGCCTACACCAGTGCCGAAAAGAGGCGCCTGAGTGAACGCGCGCCAGCCTGCGGACCAGATGTTGAGGCGCTGGTTCAGATCACCGCCACGAAGCTGCTCGGGAATCGTAGCCAGGCGGCCAAGCGTGCCGCGGGGAACAATGAACCAGAGCGCGACCAGGAACGGCGGCAGCGCAAAGACGGCTGCGAGAACGCGGCGCGCGTGCCCCCGGGCCAGCAGTGCAGCAGAACCGACAAGGGCGACAATTGCGGCGATGAATCCACCGCGCGAGGCAGTCAGCAGAACAGCCATAGGGCCGAGAGGCAAAAATCCCAGCGCCATGAGCCGCCACGCCAAGCGGCGTTCGCAATTCACCAGCAGTGCCGCCAGCGGAAAACCGAGATCGAGAAATCGTGCGACCTCGTTTGGATCTTGGCCATACGCAGCAAAGCGAATTTGTCCGGCCGCGATGGCCTCAGGCGAGTGAAACGCCGCGATGGTGAGAATGGCCAGCACCCACGAGCCGGCGACCGTTGCGCGCAGCAGATTTCGCAGATCCGCGGGAGTATCGGCAAACTCCCACACCAGCCAGACGATCATCATCTCCTGGAAATAGCCGCGCACCCTCGCCAAGGTGGCCGCAGCGTCGATGGTCCAGAAATAGGAACAGCAGAGCCAGAGATACAGGACAAGTGTGAACCACCAGAATGCGCCGGGAGTCCTCATGCGTCCGGCTTGCAGCATGGCTGGAACAGCCGCCAGAAGCACAAGCAGCCCAGCGATCCGGGCCACATTTCCCAGCGGCTGGCCGAGGTCGAGCGAATACTCCCAGGGGACGGCGAACACGAAAATCAGCAAGAGGGCCCACGCGGCGGTTCGCATCGCTAATACCTTTGCGAATACACGAGCCCGGAGTAGATACTGACCCCGATCGTCGATTGAATTGCCGACTCCATCGTGCGGTTCAGCAGGTTCTTCGCCATGGAGTCGGGGACGAAGATGATGTCGCGGTCCTCAACCGGCTGGTCGGGATCCTTGCCGCGTAACATGCGCTTCAGGTCAAGAGAAATCATGGTGCGGCCGTCTTTTTGCTCGCGAATCAGCACAGCCTTCCCAACAGCCGCGTTTTGCGAGGGGCCCCAGGCCAACGCCACCGCCTGAACGATGGTCAACCCCTGCACCGGATCGACCGGGAATCCTCCGGGCCGGATCACATCGCCAACCACGTAGACCAGCCCCGCGCGGCTCACCTCGACCGTATCGCCCGCGCTCAGTTCGGGGTTGTGCTCGCCGGTGGTGTCGGTCCCATTCGGGTCGAGTGCAACGGGGTGAGGCGTTTTCGGATCATCCTGATGAATGATGTTCACTAGGTGCCCCGCGCTGGGTGTCAGTCCAAACGCTGCGGAGATGAGATCGAGCAAACGGTGGTGGACGGCGTAGGGATAAACGCCCGGCCGCGTCACTTCGCCGAGCACGCTCACATCCTGTCCTGCGTACGCCGTCACCAGCACCGAGACAAGCGGATGCAGAAGCATTCCCTTTGCCACCAGCGCAATCTCAACCGCGTGTGCCGCGGCGATTTCGTCCATTCCCGCAATCTTCACTTCCCCGATCATGGGCAGCGTAACGGTTCCCGCAACAGAAACATGCACCGTGGATCGGAATTCCGGCGTGTGGTACTCGCTGATTTCGAGAAGATCGCCTGCAGCAATAAGCGTCGGCATAGGCGCGGTCGCCTGCGCCGCAGCAGGCGGAGATACGCCTGCGCTCACCGAAGCGGCGCCGCCATTCCACACCGCCGGCGCTTCCTTGGGGTTGGGCAGGCTTTTCGTTTCCTGCGTCTGCGGAAAGCTGGCGACGCCGGTAGGCAGGCCTGACGTGCTGGGCGTGGGAGCCTGCGCCTGCAGGCCCGCGCCGCCCATCAGCAAAATGAAGAGCAGCACGCTCGCGCCCGCCACCGCTTTCTGAGACTGCTCCCTCACCAGCGCGGCACCCAAAGCCACCCATAGCCCCGCGAAGAACGTGACAGCAAGATAAAGCGGCAGGTCCGGCGCCACAGGCTTCACCGGCTGGCGTGCTTCATCCACGATCGAAATGTTCGATTCATGAACTCCGGCGGCAAGTCCCGCCTCTTCTGCCTTCTCGCGTACGCGCATGTAAAGATCTTGGCTGGCGTTGGCCTCCTGGCGCATGATCGCGTCCTCCGTTTCGGCCTCATTGAGCTTCATACCCTCGCCCGTGGCCTGCTCCAGGCTCTTGCGCACCAGTTGTTCGCGATCGAGAGCGGTCTGCCAGTTGCCGTGAAAACGCTCGATGAGTTTGGCGTCCTCTATCTTCTTCTGCCGGTCAAGGTCCTCGAGTTGCCGCCCGATTTCAACTACGCGCGGAAAACTGGCGCCATGTTCCACGCTGAGCTGTGCCTGCTCCTGCTCCAGATCGCTGCGGCGAGTGTGAATCTGCTGCAGCAGCGCAGTAGCGAAATTGCCGCCTGCTGCCTGCAGTCGCGGATCGGAGGCGATCACCTGCTCCGGATCGCCTTGCGCCGCAGCGCGGTACTCGGCCTCGGCAACGATGCGGTCGGTTGTCGCGGCCACAAGTTGGCGGCTGAGTTCGTCCATCTCAAACTGCGCTGCTGTGTGTCCGGTTTCGCCAGCGCCTCCGTTCGAAAGCATCTCGGGCTCGCTCACAATACCGTGCTGCGCCTCGAATGCAGCCAGCCGCCGCTGGTCAGCGTCGACTCGTTCCTTCAATTCAACCAGTTGAGCGCTGAGCCAGTTCGACGCCTGCGCCGTGGCCTGAATCTGAGAGTCGGTTTCCTGCGCGCGATACTCGCCGATAAGTGCGTTGACCACCGCGGCCGAGAGCACAGCGTCGCGGCATCGGAACCGGACCTCAACCAGGAGAGTGCGCGGCATCGCTTCCACATGCAGCCGCCGCGAAAATCGTTCGAGCAGCCACGCTTGTGCATCAGGCGATGGCTTCGCGGGATTGAAGCCGGGAAGCTTGCTGTCGAATCTGCCGTGAAATCCGGGCGCCTGGTAGAGCTTGAGATCTGTGATCACGCGCCACGCCAGGCGGTCGCTGCGCAATACGTCGGCCAGTGTCTCTTGCGCAATTGGAGCGGAGAGGATCGATGAGGATGCAGACGTCTCCGCCGGGTCGAGGCTCAGCGAGGAGGCCGGCGCCGTGCGCAATTCCACGCGGGCGGCAGCTTCATATTGATTGGGGACAATCAGGCAGTAAAGCAGACACGCCAGCAGAAGCGATCCTTCGATCGCAGCGATGAACTTCCTTCGCCGCCAAATGATCCCACACAAGTCGCGGAACGAAGTCGAGGCCTCGCGAGTGGCTTCTGAAGAAGCCAGCAGCGCTTTGCTGTTTAGAGATTCTTCCTCGATAGGCAAGTGGCCCGGCAACGAACAAAACCTCGATCCCAAAAACACGTAACGCAGACCCGTGGGGTCAGAGAAAGCACAGCAAAGTTGCAGAATATTCCCTGCCAGTGTCTACGATTCAAATGGGATTGTTAGTGTTTTGTGTCACATAAGAAAGCGGAGCCTGAAATGGTTGTTCTGGCAGGCCGAAACCCCTCCGCGACGACTTCACGCACCTTGGCGATACCACTCCACCGTACGGCGCAGCCCTCCCCGGAAGTCCACCTGCGGCGTATACCCAAGCAGCTCTCCGGCCAGGCGAATATCGGCCAGTGAGTTGCGGATATCGCCTTGTCTCGGCTCAGCATAGGCCGGCTTGCCACGATAGCCGGTGAGGCCACGGAGTATCTCAAATGTCTGATTCAGCGTGACCGCCGATCCGGTAGCCGTATTCATCACACGCCCTGAGACCTTGTCCGCAGGCGCCGCCGCAGCCAGCAGGTTGCCTTGGACCACATTCTCGATGTATGTGAAATCGCGGCTCTGCTCACCATCTCCAAAGATGGTCGGCTGCTCGCCCGCAAGCATCTTGCGGCAGAAGATCGCCAGCACTCCCGAGTAATGTGACGTCGGGTCCTGGTACGGACCAAAGACATTGAAGTAGCGCAAAGTGACCGTCTCAAGCCCGTAGACACGCGTGAAAGAGCGCATGTAGTGCTCGCCCGCCAACTTGGCCACGGCATAGGGGCTCACGGGATTCGGCGACATCTCTTCATGTTTGGGCAGCGTCGGTGTGTCGCCGTAAACCGAAGAGGAGCCGGCATAGATCACGCGGCGCACTCCAGCGGCGCGCGCAGCCACCAGCAGATTCAGCGTCGCATCCACGCAGTTGCGATTGGTGTTCACAGGATCAGCTACTGAGCGTGGCACCGACGCCAGCGCCGCCTCGTGAAAGATAATCTCCACGCCGGCGCAGGCTCGCTCGCACACCGCGGGATCAGTCAGGTCGCCGACGATGAAGTCCATCGCTTCAAGACCGGCCAGGTTCGCGCGCTTTCCGGTGATGAAGCTGTCGACGCCGCGGACCGATTCGCCCCGCGCCAAGAGCGCCGCAGCAATCGAGCGGCCAATAAAGCCGGCCACTCCGGTAACAAGAAATTGGGTCACGAAAAGTCCTTTATGACAAATCGGGCAACAAGTGACGGCAGAAGAGCAATCATGATGTCCCGATTCATAGAATACGCGAGTGACGCCGGCCCTCGGCTTCGCGCCGCCCCCGGCACCTTCACCTGAGCCAAACCGCCGCCACCAGCGCCCCCACAAAAACAACCTGGATCAGCAGCCTCAGTCTCCATCCCGGCACCGGCCTGCCGCCGATCGTCAGCCCCTCTCGCGCAGCCTTCAGATTCGCAGGAAACAGGCACACCAGCATCACGACCGCCGCAATAGCAACCGGCAGAGCAGCGCGCGAAAACTGCAACCCAACCGCGATCAGCACCTCGGCAATGCCGGTCACAGTCACCCACAATTCGGCGTTGCCAAAGCCGCGCGGCACCATGCGGACCAGGTCAGGCCGTCGCTTTCCCCAGTGCGCCGACGCTGTAAGCAGAAACATCACGCCCAGGGCGCCCCGCAGTGCATGTTGCCATTCGGCAAAATAGGCTACGCCGAATCCCGCCAGCCGAAATACGGCAAACGAAACCAGCAAGACAATCAGTGGAACCACATCGCCTCCTTGCCTGCTCTTTTTATATAGGACCGCCTCCCAGAGTCGACTGGCGAGGAAATCATTTCGGCCCGCCTCATTCACAGACTGCAATGCGGCCTATCGTGTATCGTTGGTTCGTTCGACAATGATCGCCTCCCTCCCAACTCTGGCCGAGCCCCGGCACTTCGCGATCTGGGAGACCGCGCTTTTTGCGGCGCTGATTGTTGCATCGGTCTGGGCCTTCTGGCAGCCGTTTGGAGCCATTCTCCGCAAGATTCTCGCATCCAAGAGCGACGCGGATTTTCACCTCTTCCCCATCGGCAGGCGCATTCGCGATTTCGTCTGGGAAGTCATGCTCCAGGCCAAGGTCATTCGCGAGCGGCCTCTCGCCGGCCTCGCTCACGCATTCGTCTTCTGGGCGTTTTGTACTTTCGCTTTGGTCACGGTGAACCACTGCGCCACGGCTTTCGGAGCTGGTTTTCTCGATCCGGCTGGGCCCTTTGGCCGAATCTACTACTACATCGCGGCGGCATTCGCGGCAGCCTGTGCCATCGGCATCTTCGGTCTCTTCATGCGCCGATTTCTTGTGCGGCCCAAGTGGCTCGGCGAGCTTTCCTGGGGATCCGGCCTTGTCGCCCTCCTGATCTTTCTGCTGATGGTCACCTATCTGGCCGCATTTTTCGTGCCGGCCGACAGTCTCGCAGCCCGCGCGCTCTGGTGGGCGCACACGCTCACGCTGCTTGCTTTTCTTCCGGTGATTCCACATACCAAGCATCTACATCTGGTTCTGAGCCCGTTCACCATCTTCCTGTCGCGCGGCGGATTCAGCCATATTCCCCCACTCAGCGGTGACGAAGATTTCGGGTTGGTCGCCGGCAAGGATCTCATTCGGCTCGCGAGCCTGCAGGCCTACTCCTGTGTAGAGTGCGGGCGCTGCACCGAACATTGCCCCGCCAACAACACCGGCAAGCTCCTGAACCCGAAACAAATCGTCCTCGGTCTGCGCGGTTATCTCAACGAATATGGCCCTGCATCGGAGGAGCCGCTGCTCGGTAAGTACAACGCGCAGGAGGCTGCGTTCCAGTGCACCACCTGCGGTGCCTGCGAATTCCAGTGCCCAGTGGGCATCGAGCATCTGCCCATGATCATCGGCCTCAGGCGCGGCGCAGTGAACACCGGCGCGTGGGAAGACGATCACGGGGCCAAGCTTTTTCTAGCTCTGGAGCGCGGAAGCAATGCACTGGGCATGAGCGCCACCGAGCGCGACAAGTTTGTGGAGAAGAATGCGCTTCCCCTCTTCGACGGCACGCAGGAGTACTGCCTCTGGCTCGGCTGCATGGGCGCGTTCGATCCGCGCGGCCGCGAGATTGTGCTGGCGCTCGTCCGCATCATGCGCCACCTCGGCGCGACCTTCGGCGTGCTGCGCAAAGAAAAATGTACCGGCGATCCCGTGCGTCGCCTCGGCAACGATCTCGCCTTCCAACAACTGGCTGAAGCCAACCTTGAGACCATGGCGCAGAACAAAGTGCAAAAAATCGTGTCGATCTGCCCTCATTGCGTGCGCACCATCCAGGAGGATTGGAAGGAGTTCGGCGCGCCACCGGCGGTCGAGCATCACAGCGAATTCCTTGCGCGTTTCGCATCGCAGCTACAAACAGTCCAAGACCAGAAAAAAATCGTCTTCCACGATCCCTGCTATCTCGGCCGTTATCGCGGCGTCTACAACGAGCCTCGCCAGGTCGCAGCGCTCGCCGGCGATCTGGTCGAAGCACCACGCTCGCGCGAGCGCAGCTTCTGTTGCGGAGCCGGCGGCGGCCTGTCCTTCCTCGGGGAGGAAAAAGGCGACCGCGTGAGCCACGCCCGCGCAGCGGAGCTGGCCGCAACCGGAGCGAACGTCGTCGTCGCCGCCTGCCCCTTCTGCAATACGATGTTCCGGGATGCGTTCGCAGCGCGCGGCGAAGGCGCGCCGGAATTGATGGACATTGCGCAGTTGGTTGCGCGCGGACTGCCGGAATGACATCTAAGCAGCAATGGAGCACGAATAAATGAAGATCGTTGTAGCCATCAAACAGGTGCCCGATCGCGATGCACCCGTCCGCATCGCTGCCAGCGGTAAGTGGATCGACGAATCCGATCTGCAGTGGGCGATGAATGAGCCCGACGCCTATGCCTTGGAAGAGGCGCTGCAGCTCAAGGAGAAGAACGGCGGCGAAGTCGTGGTGCTGAGCGCCGGACCGGAGCGCACAGGCCAGACCATTCGCGAGGCGCTCGCCAAGGGCGCAGACCGCGCGATTCAAGTGGTCTGCGACGATCTCGGCACACGGGATGCGCTGGGCGTGGCCAAGCTTCTGGCCGCCGCCATCAAACCCGAAAACCCGGACCTTGTGCTCACCGGATTGCAGTCGGAAGACATAGGGCTCGGCCAGACTGGCGTGATCGCCGCCGAGTTGCTTGGCCTTCCCCACGCTACGCTGATTCTCCACGTAGAAAAGACCGATGCCGGCGTCACCGTGAAACGCGAGCTCGAAGAGGGATGGTTCCAGTCGATCGAAATGCCCTTGCCTGCTGTGCTGACCATGCAATCGGGCGGCACCAAGCTGCGCTACGCCACGCTGATGGGCATCAAGCGCGCCAAGACAAAGCAGCTCAAATCCGTTGGTGCGGCGGAGCTCGGCCCGGACGCCGCGCCCGTGGCCGTGCTCGAACAGATCGCGCTGCCGAAGAAACAAAAATCGACGCAGATCCTGCCCGGCTCGCCCAAAGAAGCTGCGGCGGCTCTCGTAGAAAAACTGAAAACGGAGGCGCGGGTATTATGAGCGGCATTTTGGTCATCCTTGAAGAGCGAGGCGGACGAATCAGAAGCTCAAGCTGGGAGGCACTGGCTGCTGCGCTGAAGCTTGGCCCCGCGCAGGACATCACAGCAGTCGTGATCAGCGCGCAAACCGAGGCGCTCGCCGCCGAAGCTGCAGCCAAAGGTGTAGGCAAAGTCGTTCGCGTGGAGCATCCGCTGCTTGCGCCGTACACCTCTGACGGGTTCTGCGCCGCTTTGCAACAACTCATCCAAAACGAGAACCCCACGCAAGTGGTTTTCCCGCATACCTACCAGGTGCGCGATTATGCGCCGGCACTCGCAGCGCGCATGGACCAGTCCCTCATCGGCGATGTGGTCGCCATCGCAGACGGCCCCGTATTTACAAGGCAGCTCATGCAGGGGCGGTTGAACGCGAGCTACCGTCACAGCGGCAACGGGCCTTGCTTCGTGTCGACGCAGGCCGGGGCGTTTCGCGCCGACGCGGCCGATGCCCTCACCGGCGCTTCGTCCGCAACCATCACGAGCTTCACTCCCAATCTTGACGCCTCGCAGATTCGCACCAAACCCGGCGAGCCTTTCCGCGAGGCAGCGCAAACCGTCGACCTCGGCTCGGCGCAGCGCATCGTCAGTGTTGGCCGCGGCATCAAGGACGAACAGAATCTCGGCCTCGTAAAAGATCTCGCGGCCGCACTGGGCGCAGAGCTAGCCGCATCCCGCCCCATCTGCGATAACGGCTGGCTGCCCATGGAGCGGCAGGTGGGCAGCTCCGGCCAGACCGTCGCACCCAAGCTGTATCTCGCCGTCGGCATCTCAGGAGCCATCCAGCACCTCGTCGGCATGAAGGGCTCGCAATGCATCGTCGCCATCAACAAGGATCCCGACGCTCCCATCTTCGAAGTGGCCGATTACGGGATCGTCGGCGATCTCTTCGAAGTGGTTCCGGCGCTTACCGAGGCGGTGAAAGCAGCAAAATAGCTCAGCGACGCCTGTTGCGCGATCGCGTAAGGCGTTGCCGTCCCTAGTTCGCCATAATCTGTTGCGCGAACGGACTGGGATTACCGTGCTAGTTCCCGAAACCTACTTGGCGGCCTCTCGCGCGACGATCCTGGCGATGCTCTACTTGCAATGAACACTACACGGTGCAACGCCTCGTTGCGCGGGCACCCCTAAGCCGCAAGACCGCATCGTTGTAAACGTGGCTCGATCGAGAATCCCGTCCGCGCTAGGCAGAACTGCTGGCTTCATCAGCCGGCGAAAGGTAACCTTCGTCGTCATTCTTTCGATTGCCGGATGCGGCCTCTTTGTCCTCGGTTGCTTTACCGCCATTTATTGGCCTTACCGCTATCGCGAAATTCACCCTTTGCTCATCCAGATCTTTGGCAGCCAGGTGAAGGTGACGCACTATCGGCGCGTCTATCTTCCGCATCCGGGCTTCATCGCTACCGGCATCACCATTACCCGCCCCTCGGCCCCGCATCAGCCTCCATTCGGCACAGTTCAAACGCTTTATGTCCAGGGTGAATGGAATGACCTGCTTCTGCTGCGGCGCCGGGTACACTTGGTCGAGATGACCGGCGTGCACATCATCATTCCGGCCGCAGGCAGCCGTGCCCGCCGCGAGCAATTCCCGGCAGGAAGCGCCAGTGGATTCAGCGGGCCGAGCACTGCCATCGAGTTGTTGCGCCTGCACAACTCCATCCTCGAAGTGCAGTACGATCGAGAAAAATCTCTGCGGTTTGCCATTCGGTCCCTTGAACTCAAGAATCTCGAGCAGGGCCACGTGATTCACTACGTCCTGGACATGGAGAATCCGCAACCGGCCGGCCATATCTCCGCGACCGGAACCTTCGGTCCCCTGAATGCCCAGGATGTTGGCGCTACGCAAGTTTCAGGACGGTTCACCTTTAACCAGGTGAAGCTGAGCGATATCGGAGAACTTCATGGGACCCTGGCTTCTACTGGCCGCTTCAGCGGTCCGCTTCGCGCGATCGAGGCCAGCGCCGTCTCCGATACTCCAGCTTTCGCTGTGGATGACGGCCAGCCAACGCAAATTCGCGGATCGGTCCAGTGCACGGTGAATGGAACCAACGGCGATGTCATCCTCAACACCATTGAAGTGAAGAGCGGGCACACCACGATTCGCGCGCACGGCCAGGTAACCGGTTCGCCCAAGATCACAAATATCGAACTTGAAGTGGATCAGGGTCGCGCCGAAGAGATTCTGCGGCCGTTCATGCACGAAAATGCGCCCGTGACCGGCGCCGCGTCGCTGCATAGTCTCGCGTGGATCGGCCCCACCGGCAAACCCTTTCTCGAACGGCTGCGCGTGGAAGGCCAGTTCGACCTGCCCTCAACTGAGGCTACAAATCCCCACATTGAGCGCAGCCTCTCTGCGTTCAGCGCGCGCGAACGGAATGCGAATCCGGGATCCACAGCCGATCCAGCTTCCAATCACGTTTCCGGCCAGGCCGATGTGCTCTCTTCGCTTGCCGGCCCGGTGACGATTCGCAACGGTGTGATTGCTACGCCGGGGCTGATGCTTCAAATTCCCGGTGCGCACGTTCAATTGAGCGGAACCTTCAATTTGATCGGCCAATCCGTTCATCTTGTCGGCACCCTCAAGATGAGCTCCGGAATCTCGCACGCGGCGATTGGATGGAAATCCGTGCTGATCAAGCCGTTCTCGCCACTCTTTAAGCGCAAGAACCACCCCGGCTCAAAGATTCCGATTGCCATCACCGGCACGCCTGGGCATTACCACGTAACGCAGGACATTTCCCGGACCCGGTAACTTCCGCCTGTACATGTCGGCAGACGATGCGGTACCGTACATGGGTTCCGCAAATTGCATTGCACACGAGGCATTACGGCATGTTGCTTCCGCAAACCTATGGTGCCGCGCTCGCCCTGACCATCCTCACCATGCTCTGCTGGGGATCGTGGGCCAACACGCTCAAGCTGTGCCCCGGCTTTCGTTTTCAGCTTCTTTATTGGGATTACGCCATCGGGATGGCAGTGGGCGCGCTGTTTTGGGGGATCACGGCGGGCAGCATGGGCCATGCGGGACTTTCCTTCCTAAACGACCTGAGCCAGACGCCCATCGTGCCAATGCTTTACGCGATGATCGGCGGCGCCATCTTCAATGTGGCAAATTTGCTGCTTGTAGCTGCCATTGACGTGGCGGGGATGGCAGTTGCCTTCCCCATCGGTATCGGCCTGGCTCTGGTCATCGGCGCGATTTCGAATTACGTGATCAAGCCCGTCGGCAATCCGCTGCTGCTCTTCGGCGGGGTAGCGCTGGTGGTCGTGGCCATCGTCCTCGACGCGGCGGCCTACAAAAAGCGCGAAAGTACGGCCCGATCAGCCACGGTCCGTGGCATCGTCATCAGCCTCGCGTGCGGTGTTCTCATGGGCTGCTTCTATCCGTTTGTGGCCAAGGCGCTCAACGGCGAACCCGGCAGTCAGGCTCCCGGCCCCTACGCCGTCACGATGTTCTTTACCATCGGCCTGCTCATCTCCACCATCCCTGCAAACTGGCTGCTCATGAAAAAGCCGCTCGACGGCAAAGAACCGGTGAATGGCGCGGATTACTGGAAGGCGCCCTTCGGCTGGCATCTGGCCGGTACGCTGGGCGGCGCCATCTGGTGTACAGGCGGCGTCGCAAATTTTCTCGCCTCGGGCGCGCACCTTGTCGGACCTGCCGTCTCGTATAGCATTGGTCAGGGCGCCACAATGGTTTCAGCATGCTGGGGCGTGTTTGTATGGCGCGAGTTCTCCGGCGCTCCGCGCGCAGCGGCCCTCCTGCTGGTGCTGATGTTTCTGTTTTTCCTCGTGGGGCTGGGAATGATCGCTGTCGCCCCGCTGCATTAAGGCCCGACCCTACGCACGATCCTATGCCCCATCCGATGACTGATCCCCGCAAACCAATCGTGATTGTCGGCAGCATCACCATGGACCTGGTGACGCGCACGCCGCGCATTCCCGCGATCGGACAAACGCTCATCGGCACCGGCTTTGAGACCACGCCCGGCGGCAAAGGTGCCAACCAAGCCGTAGCCGCGGCGCGCCTCGGTTATCCCGTCGCCATGGTCGCCAAGGTGGGCAACGACGCCTACGGACCTGCTCTGCTTGAAAATCTGCGCCGCTCCGGTGTCGATACCGCGGGCATGTCGCAAGTCCCCGGCTCCTCCGGCCTCGCGCCCATGTTCGTTGCCGACGACGGCCTGAACGCCATCGTCGTCGTTCCGGGCGCGAACGGCAAAATGGATCGCGCCACGGTCGACAATCACGCCGACTTGATCCGCTCCGCCGGCATGGTCCTCTGCCAGCTCGAAATTCCCATGGACACGCTGAGCTACACGCTCGAATTCTGCGCGCACTCCGGCGTCCCCATCATGCTCGACCCCGCGCCCGCAGCAGACTTACCCAGTTCCGTCTGGGAACAGGTTGCCTGGTTCACCCCGAACGAAACCGAGGCCGCGCATTACGTCGGCAATGAATCAGACGCCGTGCAAAGTGCGAAGCGCCTGTTGGCCAAAGGCCTGCGCGGCGTCGTCCTCAAGCGCGGCAGTGAGGGTGCATATGTCGCGGTTGCCGGCGGACGTGTCAGCTGGGTAAAGCCGTTCAAGGTGGACGCCATCGACACCGTTGCCGCGGGCGACTGCTTCAACGGCGCCTTCGCCGTTGCGCTCCTCGAAGGCAAAGATCCCTGGTCGGCGGCGCGATTTGCCAACGCAGCGGCAGCCATCTGCGTCACGCGCAAGGGCGCGGCAGCATCCATGCCCTCGCGGCCCGATGTTGACGCGTTTCTGGCAAAATATCCATAAGCGGCGGAGTTCTGCTTGAAACCGTTCCCCATTTCCCTTTTCGTCTTTCTTTTTCTTTCTGCCATCGCCGTCGCCACGTCGGCCCGCGCGCAGGAGAACTACGAGATTCAGGTCTACCCTTCTGAAACCATGTCTCCCGGCGTCCTGTTAACGGAGCTTCACAGCAACTACACGGTCGAAGGCACCACAGACACCGAATACGGCATGCTTTCCACCCAGGGCCAGGAACATGAAACCGTCGAGTTTACGCAAGGCATTAACGACTGGTCCGAGGTGGGGTTCTACATATTCACCGAAGAGAAAAGCGGCACAGGAATTCAGTGGGTGGGCGACCACATTCGTCCCCGCGTGCGCGTCCCACCGTCGTGGCACTGGCCGGTGGGCGTCAGCCTCTCCAACGAAATCGGCTATTCGCGCACCGCTTATGCAAACCCAACGTGGTCCTGGCAGATCATGCCCATCGTTGATCAGACAGTCGGCAAGTGGTACTGGTCCGTGAACACGACCATGAACTGGGGCATTCATCCCACCGGCCTGCCGCCCGGAACCACCGCATCAGAGAAGCAGTATTATTACCGCGATGTCTCGCCGCGCGGCGTCACCTTCGGCCCGGCGGCAACCGTCACCTACCAGCCCGCCAAGACCTTCAACTTTGGTGTTGAGTATTACGGCTACTGGGGTGAATTCGGGCACTTTGTCAATCTCCACAACCAGCAGCACCAGGTCTTCCCGGTCGTGAATCTCTTCGTCTCTCCCAGGTGGGAGATCAACTTCGGCGCGGGTTGGGGCGCCACCGCGGCAACCGACCATCTCATCGTAAAAGGCATTCTGGGTTACTACTTTAACTGGGGCCATCAGAAAAAATAGACCCAGCTCAGCGCCAGAGACCCACGCACAATGCCCGCTTTACCAAACGTGGCAGGCCGGGGTGCCCCAGGCCTCGCTTTTGAGACCTGGGATTGAGGAGCGCTTGCCCTGGGTGTGAGTGTTCGCCTTCACCAAACGTGGCAGGCATCTGCCGGCATCATCGGCTGGCCCACTTTGCATCCGAATGCCTTCCCAAACTCCGGCATATTCTCGACCACTCCGTTGGCGCGGAACTCGTCCAGCGAATGCGGATCGGTTTGCACCTGCAACCGCATCTGCTCAGGCCGCAACACTCCGCACCAATTCTGGCCAAATGACAGGAAAAACTGCTGCATGGGAGTAAATCCGTCCTGCTTCGCATTCAGATCGATGCCTTTGCGCTTTGCGTCTGCCAGAAACGCGTCGTATGCAATGCGCAGGCCGCCATTGTCCGCCGTATTCTCTCCCAGCGTAAGTTTCCCGTTTAACTTCACGTCGTCAACAGCGGTGAAGTTCCCATATTCCTTCACTTCGCAATCCGTCATGTCGTCGAACTTCTTGCGATCGTCCGCCGTCCACCAGTCCGAAAGGTTGCCATTGCCGTCAAACTGGTTTCCCTGGTCGTCGAATCCGTGTGTCAGCTCGTGTCCCACAATCGACCCAATATGCCCGTAGTTCTCCGCATCGGTGCCTTGCGGATCATACAGGGGCGCCTGCAGAATTCCGGCCGGAAAATTGATGTCGTTCATCAGCGGGTTGTAGTACGCATTTACCGTTGGCGGGCTCATTCCCCACTCCCCGCGATCCACGGGCTTGCCGATCTTGTTGAGTTCCCTCTTGTTCTCAAAATCCGCAGCCCGCCATGCGTTGCCGATGGCATCGCCGCGCACCACGTCGAGCTTGGAGTAGTCGCGCCAGTGATCGGGATACCCGATTTTGTCCGCCACCATGTGCAGCTTGGCATCTGCCCGCTGCTTGGTTTCAGCGCTCATCCACGCCTGGTCGCTGATCTCCTCGCCCATTCCGCCTTCGATATCGTGGACCATCTGCACCGTAAAAGCCTTGCTTGCCGCTGGGAAGTTTGCGGCAACATACACCTGGCCAAGCGCCTCACCCAACGCGCCGTCGGTAGCTGCCACGCATCGCTTCCAGCGCGGCTTCTGCTGCGGCTGCCCGCTCAACTCGTGGTTGTTGAAATTGAAATCCTCTTCGCTCATCGCCTTGGGCAGCGCATATTCGGGGATCGAGTCGATCAGTTGCCACCGCAGATAGGTCTTGATCGTATCCAGATCGGTATTGGTTAAGACATCCTGCAATCCCTTGAAAAAGTCCGGATTGCCCACATTCAAATCCGCAATGCCCGGCTCCCCGGTATCGGTGAACAACTTGTGCCAATCAATCTCCGGGGTTAGCTCTGCCAGCTTTGCCGTCGACATCGGGTGATAGATGTTGTTTGGATCGCGCCGCGAAGTGACATCCATTGAGACCTTGGCCAGCGCCGCCTCCAGCGTCATCACCTTTTGCGCGTCTGCCGTGGCTTTGTCTTGCGGTTCCCCCATCATGTGCAGCATGTTTCCCACGTGCTCCACATATTCCTTGCGCGTTTTCTCCGCCGCGTCGCCGGCCCTGAAGTAATAATCCCGTTCCGGCAACCCCAGCCCCCCCTGGTCGACAACTGCAATCTGCTTTCGCGCGTCTTTGAAATCCTGCTGCTCGCCGTAGCCGAAAAATGCGTTCACGTTGACCATCTGGTAATGCGCAAACAGGTCAGTCAACTCGTTTTTGTCCTTCAACGCGTCGATGCGATCCAGCTCCGCCTGCAATGGCTTCAGTCCCTCGGCTTCAATTGCTTTTTCATCCATGCAGCTCGCGTAATAATCGCCGATCTTTTGTTCATTGGCGGTGTGCTGCGCGCTCGGCGCCGCAACCTGCTCCAGCAGTTGATGCAAGGCGTCCTGCGTGTGATCGTAGACAATCGAAGTTGATCCGTAGCCAGACCTGTCCGGCGGAATCGGATAGAGCTTGCTGAAGTTGCCGCAGGCATACTGCCAGAAGTTCACGCAAGGGTCTGCGCCGGTATTCATGATCTGCTTGTCGAGAGCAGGCAGCAGCGGGACTGGCTTTTCCGTGTTGCTCGACGCTTCGCTCTGCGCGTGCGTTATCTGCACCTGCGCGGCAAGCGCCGCGCCGCCGAGAAAGAACAGGACTCCAATTCGGCCAAGTCGACTCATTCCGTTCGCCTCCACAATTGTCCAATTGTAATCGGCCCGCAGACAGAAATGGGCCGGAATTAGATACGCGGGGCAGGCGAAAAGAGTTCCGCTCGACACGCGAACGTGTCATTGGTCCCACAAATTGTATGTTTGGTCTTGCTGAGCGCGCCGCACGACACGTTTCTGCGTGCGGCGTGAAAGTTTCAGGACTTCAAGCGGCTTACGCCACCAGCGCCATCGCGCGAATGGTCTCCTTGCGCACGGTCAGCCTCTCGATCAGATCGGTGCGCACCTCGTAGCCGCGGCCCGGCGTGTCGGAAATCGCAATTTCGCCTTGCGCCGAAACCGTCACATGGGGCTCGATGATGTCGTCGGCAAAGTAGCGCGCCGAGGCGGACACGTCCCCCGGCAGGCTGAAGCCCTCAAGCGTCGAAAGCGCGATGTTGTGCGAGCGGCCTACGCCCGACTCGAGCATGCCGCCGCACCACACGGGAATCCCCCGCTCCATTGCCGCATTGTGCACGGCGATAGCCTCGGAGAATCCGCCCACGCGCCCCAGCTTGATGTTGATGATCTTGCACGACTCCATCTCGATCGCCGCCAGAGCGTCGCGGCGGTTATGAATCGATTCGTCGAGGCAAATGGGCGTTTCGAGACGTTTCTGCAGCACGGAGTGGAAGTAGAAGTCGTCGTGCCACAGTGGCTGTTCAATCATAAGCAGATCGAACGCGTCGAATGACACGATGTGATCCTCGTCGCGGAGCCGGTAGGCCGAGTTGGCATCGCAGCTCAGCATGATACTGGGCCAGCGGTTGCGCACGCGCTCAAACACCTCAACGTCCCAGCCCGGTTTGCACTTGAGCTTGATGCGCTGGTAGCCCGTGGCCAGCTCGCGCTCGATAATCGACAGCAATTCAGCGATCGAGGATTGAATGCCGAGCGACACGCCGCAGGGGATGGTGTCGCGTACCCCGCCGAGCAGGCGCGACAACGACACGCCTTCGCGCTGTGCTTCAAGATCCCAGATGGCGTTTTCGAGCGTAGCTCTCGCCATGGGGTTGCCGCGCACCGAGCGGAAGATCTTCGGGCACTCGCCGCCATGTTCGGGCGATTCGGCCGCCAGCATGGGCGCCAGTTCGTTGATCAGCACCTGCCACGCCGTGTCGGTGGATTCGCTCGAAAACGTCGGGCGCTCGCCGGCTGTGCACTCGCCCCAGCCCGTCAGTCCTTCTGAGTGGACTTCGGCAAGCACGATCCTTCGGTTGCGGGTGACGCCAAAACTGGTTTCAAACGGGCGAACCAGTGGAATATGAAGCTCACGTAGGACGATTGCATCAATTTGCATAAAAATCCTCGTCTTGGAACAGTTGCTGCTTCAGCGAGGCGAGGGAACCAAGCTCAAAAACTCCGTTTCCTTCCGCGTCCCGTGAGAAGCCCAAAACCGCCAGCCCGCGGGAAAATGCCTCTTGAAATCTCTGCCGATTCTCAATCTGCACAGCGAGAGCCCGACTTCTGCTTGCTTCATTGGTCTTCCACTGTTCGATGGAGGCCGGAACACAAATCCGTTCTTCGATCTTGGTTGCGACTGCCTGGCGTTGAGCGCAAATGGCCTTCACTCTCGGGGAATCCAGCTCCCACTCTGCCAACAATCGATCCGTTGGAAGCCCACCCTGCAGTCGAGAAGAGGATACACCATAGAAATCCACACGGTACTCACGGGCAATCGCTCCCAGCCTGTGGATATTTAAAAAGGCGTTTTTGATTTCCAGAGGATCGAAGGTCCACTCCATGTGTTTGATGCCGCGGGAAAGCGCCTCACGTCGTTGCTCCCATTTGAGTTGTGCGCCAAGACCGAGATTGCGGTGCGACTCCAGAACGGCCAGCATGTGAGAGTGGAGGTAGGGGTAGGGTTGACCTTCGATCGTTTTGATCCCGGGCAAAGACATGGCGAAACCACAGAGGGTTCCAGCTATCCCGCCTGCTAAACCGTTTGAGAAGCCGGACACGAAGGCGCCGAGCACCTGCCCGCCAATCCTTTGTGCCAACAAAAAGGTTTTGCGCGGAATTGCGTCGGATTCGTCGTAGCCCCAGGTAGCAACCTGGATCTTGACGCATGCCTCGAGCTCGTCGAGACCTTTGCAGGCGCGGATCTGAATGTTCATGGCTGCGCCTGCTCTCGCGCTTGAGACGCTGCGGCATCGGCTGCCAGCTTTCGTTTCGCCTGCTCCCAAAGCGCTTCCAACTCGGCCGGAGAAAGTTCCTCGAGCGGGCGCGTCGCCGTCCGCTCCATCTCTCTGAAGCGTTGCCGGAATCTCAGGTTGCAGTTGCGCAATGCCATCTCAGCGTCCACACCCAGGTGCCGGCCCAGGTTGACCACGGTGAAAAGCAGGTCGCCCAGCTCAGCTTCGGTTGCCTGCCCACGCGCAGGGTCACCGGATTCAGCTTCGGCTTTAAGCTCCGCTGTCTCTTCCACGACTTTCGGCATCAGCTCGCGCCAGCTCGGCCAGTCAAAGCCCGATTTCTGCGCTTTTGCGCCAAGTTTCGCGGCCTCTGCCAGCGCGGGCAGCGCGCGCAACACGCTGTCGAGCTGCGAGGCAGGCTGATTCCCTGCCCCCGCTGACTCGGGCACTTCCTGCGCGGAACTCTTCTTCTCGGCTGCCTTGATCTCTTCCCAGTTGCGCAGAACGGCGGCTGCGGAACCCTCAACGTTCGCGTCCACCTGTGCCTTGTTCCCCGCCGCGTGCGAAGCTTCGTCGCCGAAGACGTGCGGATGGCGACGCACTAGCTTGCGGTTCAGCTCGTCGATCACATCGGCAATGGTGAAGTGGCCCTCATTGGCAGCCATCTCGGCGTAAAACAGCACCTGCAGAAGCAGATCGCCGAGCTCCTCGGGCAAGTGCGCAAAGTCGCGGCGCTCGATCGCGTCGAACACCTCGTAGGCTTCTTCCAGCGTGTATTTACGAATAGAGTCGAAAGATTGTTCCCGGTCCCAGGGGCAGCCGCCGGGAGCACGCAGCCGGGCCATGATGGCCACGGACTCTTCAAAAAATGCTGCCGCGCGCGCCGGATCGGTGACCTTCCCCGGCGCAGAATCTCTTGCATTGGAGCTCACTGGCGAAAGATCCATGCAATTCCAGTTTAGCGTGACGGCGAAGGGGGCCGTCTCACAGCCGTATACTCATCCTCTGAATGATCCGCATTCTGGGAACCGTCTTTGCCGGCCTTCTGGGGCTGGCCTTCGGCAGTTTTCTGAACGTGTGCGTGAGCCGCTGGCCCGCAGGCGAAAGCGTCGCCCATCCGCGTTCGCATTGTCGAAGCTGCGGGCGGACGCTGGCCTGGTGGGAAAATCTCCCGCTCATAAGCTGGCTGGCGCTCCGCGGCCACTGCCGCAGCTGCAAAGCGAAAATTGGATGGCGGTACTTGGCGGTAGAACTGGCGGTGGGAGCGTTGTCGGCGGCGGCGGCTTGGCAGGTGCTAGATCCATCGGTACTCGGTCCACTTCTATCTGCTCACTCCCATCCGGTTGCTATCTATATCGCCGTCTCCACCGGAACCGGGAACTTCATCCTCTATTGGCTGCTGATCGCGCTCGCCGTACTTGACGCTGAGCACCTTTGGTTGCCTGACTCGATCACACTGCCTGGGGCCTTCGTCGGTTTCCTCTTCGTTCTGGTGCGTGGAACAATGATTGCCGAGTCTGGATCGATGAAATACGGAGCCGAGCGGACCGCATTACGTTCGGTTGTAGGCATTCTCGCCGCCGCCGGCCTCATTCTCATTATCCGCTGGGTCTACTGGCTGATTCGCCGCCGCGAGGGCATCGGCCTGGGAGACGCAAAACTGATGGCCCTGCTGGCCGCGTGGCTCGGCCTGCCCGGCGCACTGGTCGCATTTGCCCTGGGCGTGGTGTTGGGCGCGGCGGCTGCAATCGCTGTGCTGGCAGTTCCGTCAACACGCAAAAGGGGCGAGGTCTGGGCGCTCACCAAGCTGCCACTCGGCACTTTTCTTTGCATGGGCGGAATCATCAGCGGCTTGTGCGGGCAGCAGATTCTTGCAGGCTATCTGCACTGGGCCGGATTTTAGAGCGCATTGTTCACAGGTTCGCCGCGAAGCGTAGCGCCGGTCTCCTGACCGGCTGTCGTGCGGGCGTCCACGTCCGCACCAATCATGAGCTGATTCCGAAATCACCAGATCCGAGCACTAGCGCCAAGGGCCGCCGCACTTCAATGTTGCGGCTGCGCCGCGGAAGCCGCGGATGAACCCGGCTTCGCGTTGGCAATCTCAGGATCCGCAAGCGCCTTTCGCGCATCTTTCGCGTGGTGGCTCCCCGGATCGTACTCCATCACCTTCTGGTAATTCGCGCGGGCCTCCGCAAAGTTACCCAGGTGGCGCTGGCACTCCGCGAGTCCCCAATACACATCGGGATTGTCAGGGTCCAGCACTAGGGCGGATTCAAAGCGCGAAAGCGCGCCCTTGAAATCCTTGTTATCGAGATAGTAGTTGCCGACGTTTTCGTCTTCCTGCGCACTCTCGTGGTGCTCGGGTTCAATCACGGAGTCCTTGCGATGCTTCTTCCCCGGCTGTGTTGTGCCGTCGTCGGCGGGCGGCAGCAAGTCGCTCATTCCTGCCTGGCTTGAACTGTACTTCTGTTGGCCCGCCTCGGCTGCGTTTCCAGCCTCTTCGGGGCTTCGCACCGGATCGAAATCTGCTGCAGGCATCGGGATGTGCGTGGCTTCATCGTCGGGGACCGGCAGCGAACCCTCTGAGTCTCGAGACGGCATCACCGGAACTGAGTTCGTGTCCTCCGGGAACGGATTCTGATTGCCCTGCTGTTGCGTCCGGGAAGGCGCTTGCGCAGGCGTGCTCTGGGAATTCGCCGTCGGTTGGCTTTGGCCGGAACCGTCGCTTTGACCCGCGCCCGCGGGCTCGTCGCTTTTTGAAGTCTGCGCTCGCAGCGCTGGCACTATCGCCACCAGACAACCCAAAGCAAGCACTGCGCCGAATCCCGATTTCAATTGAAAGTCCCTCTTCGCGAAAATAAACCCACTCCAATCGAGCAATCGCCGCGCGCTTCCGCACCGCAATCCTGAACAGCCGCGGGGCGATTCATTCTGCTCCTGGAATGAGCCCACCTTCCTCCTCCTATTAGACTCCAACCGCAGCTCGGTTGTCACAGAACGATGCGGCCCCATCGGAGCAGCCAATGCAAAGTGCTTTGCTTACACCACATTTTTCCACCCGGCAGCCGCCTGCCCCGGAACGATAGAATCCCTCTAGGTTGTTCGATTTCAAACAGCCGCACAGGAGTCGAGTTCGCATGCCCTACCAGGTTCTGGCCAGAAAATATCGCCCGCAGCGCTTTGCCGATGTGGCCGGCCAGGACCATGTGACGCGCACCCTGCTCAATGCGCTCGAACAGAATCGGATCGCACACGGCTACATCTTTTCCGGCCATCGTGGCATTGGCAAAACCACCATCGCGCGCATTCTTGCCATGGCGCTGAACTGCCGCACCCAGATCGGCTCTGCTCAACGGCCCACTCCCGAACCCTGCGGCGTGTGCGATGCGTGCACCGAGATTCGCCAGGGCAACGCCGTCGACGTGATCGAAATCGACGCGGCCACGAACCGCGGCATCGACGAGATCCGCGAGTTGCGCGATGCGGCTCGATACGCGCCAGCGCGCGACCGGTACAAGGTCTACATCCTCGATGAAGCGCACCAGATTACAGACGCGGCCTTCAACGCGTTGCTCAAGACGCTTGAAGAGCCTCCGGCGCACGTCATCTTCATGATGGCGACCACCGAGCCCGAGAATATTCCGCAAACCATCCGTTCGCGCTGCCAGCACTTCAGCTTTCACGCGGTCAAGTTTAACGACATCCTGGCGCAATTGAAAATGATCGCCGCGGCGGAAAAAATCGGCGCCGAAGACGACGCGCTGGCGCTGCTCGCTGAAGCTGGTGACGGATCCATGCGCGACGCGCTCTCCATCATGGACCAGGCCATCGCCTCGGCGCCGGTGGAGGCAGGCCGGCCCAAGCTCTCGGCCGAGCAGATTCGCGAGTTAATGGGCTCTGTGCCCAATACCGTCTTCGAAAAGCTGATGGAGTCTGTGGCCGCCGGCCAAAGCGCCAACCTGATGGAGCAGACAAATACGCTGGTGAATGCCGGTCACAGCCCGATCGCTCTGGCGCGACAACTCGCTCGCTACCTGCGCAACACCCTCATGGCGAAACTGGGCGGCGAGCAGACCGAGCTTCTGCAAATCTCGGCCGATGAGCGCTCGCGGTCAGCCCGCACAGCGCTTCTGTTTACCGAAGAGGAGCTGACACGCAACCTGCAGATTGTGTTGCGCACCTTTGACGATTTGAACTATCGCCAGGAGCAGCGTTTCCACCTGGAACTTGGACTGCTAAAACTCATCCACGCGCAACGGCTGCTGCCCATTGAAGAGCTGCTCAGCGGCGCGGCAACCGGCACGGGTTCGCGGTCCGCCGCCGCAAGCAACGCGCCTCGCGCAAGTTCAAGCGTCAGCGCGCCGCGTCCCATCAGTGGGCACTCGTCATCGTCGAGCACTTCCACACGCGACGCGGTCAGTTGGACTTCCGCATCGACCGCAAGGAGTCCCGAAGCGAGCGCTCCAGTGCGGGAGATGGCCGCCCGCGAACCCAATGGGACGCCCGTCATTCCGTCTGCGATTATGGCCGACGCGGCCGTTCAGGAGCCTGCGCCCTTCCCCGCCGTCGCCACCCATACAGCCGGCTACTCTTCACCCGAGACTCTTACCGAGGGCGCGCTGGCCATGGTGCCCGATCCGGCAACTGCCACCGTATCTGCCGGGTCGAACATCGAACACCTGCGCGAAGCAATTGTTACTGCACTGGCCACGGCCGGCCACAGTTCCGCTGCACACCTCCTCGGCTCGGGCGCATGGGCCTTCGAGGGTGGAGGCGTTCGCGTCGCCGTGCCGGGAATGGGAAAGAAGATGCTCACCTTGACCGTGAATGCCGCTGCCGAGAAGATCATCCGGCAGGAGCTGCAGCGGCAAGGCGCGCACGCGCGATTTATGGTATCCGGCGGCGCGGGAACCGCCGCAGCCGTTGTCACACCGCCCGTGATTCCTGCCGGCAGCGTCCAGGAGACCGCGCTTGCAAATCCATTGGTGAAGCGCGCGCAGGAGCTCTTCAACGCCGAAGTACGCAGCGTGCTTGATCTAAGGCAGAAGTGACGGCGGCGCGAAAAGGATAGAAGATCAATGATCAATCCACTGAAGATTACCGAGATGCTTTCACAGGCAGGCCAGATGCAGGAGGAGTTTCAACGCAAGCTGGGCGAGACCGTGGTGGAAGCAACAACCGGCGGCGGCGCCGTCACCGCAACCATGAACGGCAAAAAAGAGCTTCTGAAGTTAGTCATTGACCCCGCCGCAGTCGTGAGCCTGAGCGGCGGCCAAGCCGACGTCGAGATGCTCCAGGATCTGATCGTCGGCGCAGTCAACGAGGCCGGCCGCAAGGCCGATGAAGCCATCAAGTCGAGCGTGCAGGGCATGCTCGGCGGCCTGAAGATTCCCGGGCTGGGCGGATAAATGGAGGCGTTTGCGTGGCACGTTATGCCGAGCCGATGGCCCGGCTCATTGAAGAATTGAAAAAACTGCCCGGCGTGGGCACCAAGAGCGCACAGCGCTATGCCTTTCATCTTCTACGCTCGAGCGACGAGGATGCCGGCGCGCTGGCCGACGCCGTGCGCGGGCTTAAAGCCAGTCTGCGCCTCTGTTCCATCTGCAATAACGTAACCGACGTCGATCCCTGCGCCTACTGCGCCAGTCCTGTCCGGAACCAGCGCCTGGTGTGCGTGGTGGAGGAGCCTACCAATATTGATACGGTGGAGCGCACGCAAAGGTACCAGGGCGTCTATCACGTGCTCCATGGAACGCTTTCGCCGCTCCATGGCGTGGGTCCGGACCAGTTGCGCGCAGTCACGCTGATCAACCGCGTGGAGCGGGGTGAGGTCGACGAAGTGATCCTGGCGATGAGCCCCACGCTTGAAGGCGAAGCAACCGCCGATTGGCTGGCGACTGCGCTACGCAAGTTCCCTGTGCGCATCACGCGCATTGCCACCGGTGTTCCCGCCGGCAGCGACATCGAGTACGCCGACGAAGTAACGATGGCGCGAGCAATTGAAGGCCGCAGAGAGATTTAGTGCGTAACGTGTGACCTCAGAGAGGTGTGCCGCGCCGACTGAGCCGAAGTTGGAGAGAGCAACTTTGGAGACGCCTCATCCTCTTCAATCTCGGTGGAAAAAACCCAATCACATCGTGCGCGGCCGATCGATTCGGTTCGGTACAATGAAGCCAATATTCACCACAGGAATTGGCAATGGGAACGGGGCTAGCGCAAGCACAAGCGAGCGAGAAGACCGGCAGTTCTCCCTCGAATTCGAGAACGTCAATCTGGACGAGCAGCACTGCGGTGCTGATCTACATGGCGCTGGGCACCGTAATTCTCCACGCAATCGTAGGCAACCGTTACGGGTTCCATCGAGACGAACTTGCGACGCTCGACGACGCGCGGCATCTGGCGTGGGGCTATCCGGCATATCCACCGGTTACTCCCATCTTTGGCCGGATTTCGCTGATCCTGTTTGGCACTTCGTTAGCCGGATTCCGCTTCTTCGCCTCTGTGGCTCACGGTGCCACGGTCGTGCTGGCCGGGCTGATGGCGCGCGACCTTGGCGGGAAGCGCAACGCGCAATTTCTGGCGGGGGCGGTCTGCCTGCCGTACGCTATCGGCGGTGGCGCGCTCATGCAATACGTATCGTTCGATTTCTTTGCCTGGGTGCTCACGGCGTATTTTGTTGTGCGGCTGCTTAAGACAGAGAATCCACGCTGGTGGGTGGCGATTGGAGCTAGCATCGGCTTCGGCATGCTCGCAAAGTACGCCATGTGCTTCTTTGCCGCCGGCATTGCCGCAGGCTTGCTGCTCACCGGTGCCCGCCGGTATCTGAAAAGCAAGTGGTTCTGGATCGGGATGGCTGCTGCGCTGCTCATCTTTCTGCCGAATCTGCTCTGGCAGGTGCAACACCAGTTCGTGTCTATCGATTTGCTGAAGTTCATTCATGCGCGCGACGTGCGCCGCGGCGATACCAACAGCTTTCTGCCCGACCAGTTGCGGATTGCGTTCCTTCCTGTTCCTCTAGTCCTGGCAGGGCTCTATTTCTATTTTTTCTCCCGTCAAGCCAGCCGCTTCCGCATGGTTGGTTGGATGTATGTCATCACACTGCTGATCTTTGCGATTGCGAAGGCTAAGAGTTACTACCTATACCCGGCTTATCCGATGATCTATGCCGGCGCCGCCGTTTGGGTCGAGGGCTGGCTGGCAACATTGCGGCGCTGGGCCGCGGTAACGATTTGGTCCATCACCTGGACGCTGACTGCCTGCCTCACGATTTTCATCATCGCGTTCGACCTGCCCATCGCACCGGTGAATTCACACTGGTTTGAGATATCCCTCGTGGTGGGACAACCAGAACTCCGCGCCGAATTCGGGTGGCGGGAAATGGTGCAAGAGGTGGCGAGAATCCGCGATTCGCTCACTCCAGAAGAACAGGCGCATTTAGGAATCCTTGCAGACGACACTGGGGAAGCAGGGGCCGTCAATCTGTATGGCGCGCAATACGGACTGCCACGCGCGATCAGCGGAATCAATTGAAACTGGCAGCGCGGCTATGGCAATCCGCCGCCGCAAACGCTCATCGTGGTCGGAGAGACTCGGGAAGCTGCCGACCGGAACTTCGAGGCATGCTACCTGGCGGGGTACTTATGGAATCGCTACGGCGTGAAAACCGACGAGATGCGATGGAGCCCAGACATCTTTGTCTGCGGCCCGCCACGGTTGGGCTGGCCGGAGTTCTGGAAGCATTTCGAGTACTTCGGGTGAGTGCAAGACGCCAAGTCAGCCAGTCAGCGGGGCTGCGGCCGGCGCGTACTTTCGGTGTGTGACCCACCGCTCATCGCAAGGCAGGCGTCTTTGGGCTTTCTCAAAAAAAACGGGAAGAGCACGATGGCTCCTCCCGTATGCTCATGGCTCGGGAAGCCGCTGCGTTCAAACTTATTTCGATATCTGATCGAGCGCGAGATTCAATTCCAGCACGTTTACTCGCGGCTCGCCAAGAAGGCCAAGCTGCCGTTGCGTGGTATGCTGCGCGATCAAATTGCGGATTTGATCCAGGCCAATGCCGCGCGCCTGCGCGACCCGCGCCGCCTGGTAGTACGCATTATCGGGCGTGATATCCGGATCGAGCCCCGATCCTGACATCGTCACCATATCGATGGGAACCGGTTTGCCTGGATTCTCTTTCTGCAGCTTGTCGATGTCGCCTTGAATGCGCGCGGCGAGCTTGGCATTCGACTGCGCCAGATTTGAGCCGCCCGACGATGTGGCGTCATACCCGTTTCCCGCCGCCGAAGGGCGCGGATGAAAGTAGCGATCGGAAGTGAAGCTCTGCGCAATCAGCTCGGAACCAATGATCTGGCCGTTGTTGAGAATCAGGCTTCCCGACGCCTGGCGCAGAAAAAGGATGTGCGCGAGACCTGTCATCAACAACGGATAGGCCACGCCGAACAGCACAGCTGTAACAAGTGTGAAGAGAATGGACGTCTTCCACACAGAGTGCACAGCGGGCGAATCTTGCGTCTTCGGCGGTGTCCAGTCAGACTGCGTAACCGGATTCTCCTGTGAAACCACTGTACTTGAGACAGAATTCACGATCAATCTCCTTCAACTCTTCCAACCCTCACCAATTCGCAACTGACAACTGATCGCTGACGACTGACCACTGTTTACGCCAAGTGCAGCGCCACAAGGCACAGGTCGATGGCCTTGATCCCGATAAACGGGATGATGATGCCACCTACACCGTAGACGAGCAGGTTTTGCCGCAAGAGCACATCCGCCGCCTTTGGCACGTACTTCACGCCTTTCAACGCCAGCGGAATCAGCGCAACGATGATCAGCGCGTTAAAAATGACCGCCGACAGAATGGCCGACTGCGGCGAGTGCAGATACATAATGTTGAGCGCGTTGAGCACCGGAAACACTCCGGCAAACATCGCCGGGATGATGGCAAAATACTTGGCCACATCGTTGGCGATGGAGAACGTGGTCAGCGCGCCGCGCGTCATCAGCAACTGCTTGCCGATCTCCACGATCTCAATCAGCTTGGTGGGGTTCGAATCCAGATCCACCATGTTGCCGGCTTCCTTCGCGGCCTGCGTGCCGGTATTCATGGCGACGCCGACGTCGGCCTGGGCCAGCGCGGGCGCGTCATTCGTGCCGTCTCCGGTCATCGCCACAAGCTTGCCCTTGCCCTGCTCGCGCTTGATCAGGTCCATTTTGTCCTTGGGCTTGGCTTCAGCCAGAAAGTCATCCACACCGGCCTCGCGCGCGATGACTGCGGCCGTGAGCGGATTGTCGCCGGTGATCATGATGGTGCGGATGCCCATGGCACGCAGCCGCGCCAGCCGGTCCTTCAGCCCACCCTTCACGATGTCTTTTAGGTGAATCACACCCAGCGCCGAAGCGTTTTCCGCCACCACCAGCGGCGTTCCGCCCGCGCGGGCAATCTCCTCGACAGAGTCGCGGACCTTCTGCGGCATTGTGGTTCCCTGTTCTTCAAGGAAGCGCGCAATGGCGTCCGCCGAACCCTTGCGGATCCGCGTGCCTGGCAGGTTCACTCCGCTCATGCGCGTCTGCGCGGTGAATGGAACAAATTCGGCATGGATTCCGCCCAGGTCGCGCCCGCGCAGGTTGTACTTTTCCTTGGCCAGCACAACAATCGACCTGCCCTCTGGCGTCTCGTCAGAAAGCGACGCGAGCTGCGCGGCATTTGCCAGTCGTTCCTGGCTCACATCCGGCGCGGGAATAAATTCTGTCGCCTGCCGGTTGCCAAGAGTCACCGTGCCGGTCTTATCGAGAAGCAGCGTGTTCACGTCGCCGGCAGCTTCCACGGCGCGCCCGCTCATGGCCAGCACGTTGTACTGCACCAGGCGGTCCATGCCGGCGATGCCGATCGCCGAAAGCAAGCCGCCAATCGTGGTGGGAATCAGGCAGACCAGCAGCGACACCAGCACAAAGACCGTCTGCGGCGCGCTGGAGTAAATGGCGAACGGCTGCAGCGTCACCACCGCCAGCAGGAAGATGATCGTAAGCCCGGAAAGCAGAATGCTGAGCGCAATCTCGTTTGGCGTCTTCTGGCGCGTAGCGCCTTCGACGAGCGCGATCATGCGGTCGAGAAACGTCTCGCCGGGATTCGAGGTGATGCGCACCTTGATCCAGTCCGACAGCACTTTCGTGCCGCCCGTCACCGCCGACCGGTCGCCGCCCGCCTCACGAATGACCGGAGCGGATTCACCGGTGATCGCCGACTCGTCCACCGACGCCACGCCTTCGATCACCTCGCCGTCACCGGCAATGTAATGACCTGCCTCGACGTAGATCACGTCGCCGGCGCGAAGCAGTCCGCTGATGACTTCTTCAAAACTGCCGTCTGCCTTGTAGCGCTTGGCGATGGTCTCACCCTTGGCCTTGCGCAGGGTGTCGGCTTGGGCCTTGCCGCGTCCCTCCGCCATGGCCTCGGCAAAATTTGCGAACAACACCGTGAACCACAGCCAGAGCGTGATCTGCAGGTTGAAAGCGAAGGCCACGCGATGATGCAGAAAGTTGTCGACGAGCAGCGCAGAGGTGAGCACGCTGCCTACTTCAACAACAAACATCACCGGGTTCTTGGCCATCCCGCGCGGGTCCAGCTTGCGAAAACTGTCAAGCGTTGCCTGGCGAATGATCTGCGGGTTCCAAATGCTAATTTTCTCAGCCATAACAGTCCGTTTTGCCTTGTCCTGATAAAGTTCCTGCGGTTTAGAACAACTTCCCTGCCTGCAGCAGCAGGTGCTCCAGAATCGGTCCCAGGCTTAATGCCGGGAAGAATGTGAGCGCGCCCACGATGACCACCACGCCCACCAGCAGCACGGCAAACAACGGCGTATTCACCGGGAACGTGCCTGGCGACGGTGGAACACTCTTCTTCTGCGCCAGATTGCCGGCCAGGGCCAGCACAGGAATCATCATGAGGAACCGTCCGATGAGCATGTCAAAACCCATCGCGATGTTGTACCACCAGTTCGATCCCAAACCCGCGAAGGCCGAGCCATTGTTTCCGGCGCCGGACGTGAAGGAATAGAGGACCTCGCTGAAGCCATGCGGACCGGGGTTGGCCATTGCGCTAAGACCCTGAGGGATCATCACGAAGATGGCGGCAAACGTGAGAACGATAAAGCAGAAGATGAGCGCGTAAAGCATGGCCATCTTCACGTCATAGGCCTCGATTTTTTTGCCCAGGTATTCCGGCGTGCGGCCCACCATCAGCCCTGCGATGAAAACCGCGAGAACCACAAAGATCAACATGCCGTACAAGCCCGATCCCACGCCGCCGAAGATGACCTCGCCCATCATGATGTTGACCAGCGGAATCATTCCGCCCAATGGAGTGAAGCTGTCGTGCATACCGTTCACCGCGCCGCAACTCGCGTCGGTAGTGATGGTGGCAAACAGGCTGCTCTCCGCGATGCCGTTGCGAACTTCTTTTCCTTCCATGTTGCCGCCGGGCGCAGTCGCCGTGCGCGCCTGCACGGCCCCGTGAATCACGTTATAGGGATGCGCTTCAGCCCAGTAGCAAGCCGCGAACCCCGCGGCGAACAGGACAAACATCGCGCCAAAAACTGCCCACCCGTGGCCAGGCGAGCCGGTCATTCGGCCCAATGTATACGTGAGGCCTGCGCCGATGCAGAAGATCGAGAGAATCTCAAGGAAATTCGACAGCGGCGTCGGGTTCTCATAGGGATGGGCGCTGTTGGCATTGAAGAATCCGCCGCCATTGGTGCCCAGCATCTTGATCGCTTCCTGCGAAGCCACCGGACCTTGCCCTATGGTCTGCACCTGGGAAGGTGTCTCGAGCGAATGCGCGACTGTGTATGCATGCAGATTCTGCGGCACGCCCTGCCACACCAGCAACAATGCATAGATCACGCACACCGGTCCCAGGATGTAGAGCAGTGTCCGCGTCATGTCGACCCAGAAGTTGCCAATGGTCGCTGACTGCGTGCGTTTGATTCCCCGAATCAGCGCCACCGCAACCACGATGCCCACCGCAGCCGACCAGAAGTTGTGCGTCGCCAGCCCAACCATCTCGGTGAGGTAGCTCATGGTCGACTCGGGCGTGTAGAACTGCCAGTTGGTATTGGTCGTGAAACTGGCGGCGGTGTTAAACGCCAGATCGGGTCCAACTGCGGCTAGGTGCTGCGGGTTCCACGGTAGGAATGCCTGAAGGCGCTCGACGGTGTAAGTGAGCACCATGGTCGCCGCCGAAAAGCCGAGCGCCGCGTAGGCGTATTGGCGCCAGTTCATCTCCTTGTCGGCCTGTACGCCACAGAGCTTGTAGATGAGCCGTTCAAACGGACGGAGCACCGGGTCAAGCCACGTGCGCTCGCCCTCCAGGACGTGAGCAAGGTAGGTTCCCACCGGACGAACGAGCAGGAATAGAACGACGCTATAAACGGCAAATTGCAGCCAGCCATTGAAAGACATTTCAGAACTTCTCCGGGAACAGCATTGCCAGGGTGAGATAAACCAACAAGAGAACTGAGAGCAGCAGGCCGGTGGCCGAAATCCAATCCATGTGCATGGGCTACCTCAACTTCTGACAGGCCTTGACGTAAAGAAACGCCACGGCAAAGAAAACTGCGGTGAACAGCATCATGACTGCATCTTGCATCCCGAAAACCCCCGGTTATAGCCGGATCAGCGCCGACGAAGATCCACTGAAAAAACCGCTTCTGACATTGGCAGCAGCGCTCATTGTGCAGGGCGCAAACGCCGCCGATTGCCGATTCGTCCACGAGGTCGCACAAATCGGCCTGACCAAACCCGATTCTGTCTCGAACAAGGTTTGAGTATCGAAAAGAATTCCTAAATAAACCGTAAAGACCGGCTTTGAGCGCGCGAAACTCATCGCGAATCAGCACGCCACCGGTAGGGCGTGCCTCCTAATGCGATACCGGTACACCCTACTCTTCGTTGCCTATCCAGCCCTCAGGGATGAAGCGGTATCCGACCCATGGCTCCGTTTGAATGTACTGGCGGCCGGTCTCGTTTTCGAGTTTCTTGCGCAACTGGCCGACAAACACCCGCAGATACTCGGGCTGATGCGCGGCCTGGGCGCCCCACACAGCGCTCAGAAGCGCGCGGTGGGTCATTACCTTTCCTGGGTTTCGTGCGAGATGCACCAGGAGATCGAATTCTTTCGGAGTCAGGTGAACAGGCTTACCCTGCACAGTGATCGTGTGGGCATTCGAGTCCACGACAAAATCTCCAGTCTCGATCGCGTTCGTAGTGCGTTCCGGCGCGCGACGCAGCTGGGCCCGTACGCGGGCCAGCAGCTCCTGAATGCTGAACGGCTTCGTTACGTAGTCGTCGGCACCAGCGTCAAGGGCCTCCACCTTCGATCGCTCGTGCTCGCGAACCGAGAGGACGAGCACCGGCGTCGTGGCCCGCGAACGAATCACCCGGCACAGTTCCACGCCGCTCATGCCCGGCATCATCAGGTCGGTGATCACCAGGTCGGGCGGCCAGTCCCGAAAGACCCGCAACCCCTCCTCCGGATCGTTGGCCGTGCGCACATCATAGCCCTGGGCCGAGAGAGCGGCCCTCAGCACTCGCGTGATCTGCGATTCGTCATCAATCACCAAAATTCTTCCTGGCATGTCGTTCTTCTTTCCAACGGAAGATTACATCATTGCGGCACGGCATTTCACAAAATGCGACGGACAGGTATGATTCGTGAGGGGAAGTCGATGGGCGCAAAGGCCTATTCATGGCAGGCTCTTCGCTGGTTCGCAGCCACGGCATCGGCCGCGCTGGCCACATTCCTGATGGTCTGGCTGGGCGCCAACTCAGCCACGGCGGGGATGGTCTTCCTGGTCCTCGTCGTGTGGTGGGCCACGCAATCCGGAGTCGTCCTCTCCATTTACATCGCGATCCTCTGCGCCATCTGCTTTGACTTCTACTTCCTGCCCCCCGTGCGCACCTTCCGTCTCGAGGGGCCGCAAGCATGGGTCGCAATGATTTCCTTTGGAGTCAGTTGCGTTGTGGTCAGCCGCCTGTCAGAACGGGCACGGCAACAGACGCGGCACGCTGAACAACGTCAAGCCGATGTCGAGCGGCTCTACGCCCTCAGCCAGGAGATGATGCTCTTTGAAGACGCCGCGCGCCTGCTTCACGATTTGCCCCGTGCAATCGATCGGATTTTCGCTCTGCAGGGAGTGGTCCTTTACATCGGCGACTATGACCGCTTCCACTCCTCCACCAGCGAAGTTGCAGCCAGCGTGAAGGCACATATGCAGGCGGTGACACAGGGCATGAGCCCGGCTGTTTCATCCTTTGGCGGCTACCAGACCGCGGCGTTGATGCTGGGATTAAAACCCGTGGGCGCGTTGTCCTGGCAGCCCGACACGCTTTCCCACGAAGTTGCCGCCGCCGTCAGCGCCCAGGTCTCCATTGCCGTGGCGCGGTCCCTCGCCATGGAAACTACGGCGCGCATGGAAGCGGCCCGCGAGGGAGAACGCCTGCGCACCGCGCTGATCGACTCCCTGACACACGAGCTGCGCACTCCCCTCACGTCGATCCGCGCAGCGGCAACCTCGCTTCTTGAATCGGAGGGACTCGATGAGGCCGGCCGGCTCGAGATGGCGCGGATCATCGACGAGGAAGCGGCCCGCCTCGACATGCTCGTCGGCGAATCCGTTGAGATGGCTGAGATCGACGCCAATGTCGTGCAGGTAAGAATGTCGCAGCAGCATCCGCGCGCCCTGCTTGATCAGGCCGTAGAGGAGTCGCGCAAGATTCTCGCTGCCCACAAAGTGACGATCGCGGTAGATGGTGCGGACGGTTCCGGCCAGGACAAGCCCGCCTGGTTCGATCCGCACCTGTTAGGCAGAGTGCTGCGCCACCTGCTCGAGAACGTTGCCGGCCACACGCCGCAGGGTTGCCGGGTGACGCTCAGCAGCAAGCGTAGCGACGATCGCCTCGAGTTTTGCGTGGAAGACAACGGCCCTGGCATCGATGCACGGGACATGCCGCTGATCTTCGAGAAGTTTTATCGCGGCAAGCAAAGCTCCGGCAAGCGCAAGGGCTCCGGTATGGGACTCGCGATCTCGCGCGCCATTCTGGCCGCGCACGGCGGCGGAATCGAGGTTTCGAACATTCCGGGCGGCGGCGCGCGTTTTCGCTTCTGGGTACCGCTCATCGAGAAGGAACCGAGCCGGCAATAATTCCCGTGCGGCTGTGTGCGTTGCCGCTCAGAATGAAAGTTGACGCCACATTGATGAAAGTTTGAGCACCACGATGAAAGTTTGGTAACTCGCTTATTTTCAGATGGTTCGCCAAATAATCACCCACTTGCGTCCTTTGTTGGTAGACCAATCAGTCTAGGCGTGGCCTGTGTTTAGTCTCACGCCAAGATTCAAAAAGGTCGCCGGACGACGACGAATGATCGGATTGCTCGGCTGCCGACCTTGGAGACCTGGAACTGGTTTCGTATACATAGCATTGTTTGTAAATCCAAGAAAGAGAAATAGATGCCAACTATCAGTAGATTTTACGGGATATTGATCCAGATGTATTTCGGAGATCATGTTCCACCACACTTTCATGCGTTGTATGCTGAATTCGAGGCGCTTATTCACATTCAAACCCTTGAAGTCATTCGGGGGGAGCTGCCAAGAACTGCAATGGCACTCGTAGTGGAGTGGGCACAACAACATCGTGACGAACTGATGAAAGATTGGGAACTATGCATACAGAATCAAACGCCGAGAAAAATTCGGCCCCTGCTCTAGTCGAGGAGATCGCACCCAGATCGCCTTGGCGCGTAACGGGTGTCGAAGCTCTTCCAGAATTTCGGCTGCGGGTAGTTTTTGCCGACGGCTCGTATGGCATCGTCGAAATGGCCCGGTTGGTCCATTCCCCGAAAGCAGGAGTTTTCGCTGCGTTGCTTGACCCATCTTTTTTTGCCAAGGTGACGATCGAGCACGGTGTCGTGACCTGGCCCGGGGAACTGGATCTCGCTCCAGATGCTATGCACGCAGCAATTCGCGAATATGGCGTGTGGTCTCTGTAGGAACGCACTGGAGCAAGGCGAGGATCATTAGAGCCGTCCTGGCTGGCGAAATCCAGGTTCTTGGTTCTGCCGACGGCACGGTGGGCGGAATTCAGTTATCTGGTAGACAATGTGAAAAATACACGCACTTTTGGACACCGCAAAAAAACGTTAGCAAGAGCATGACAGAAACGGCCCGCCTCCTGGATTGTGATCCAAACGTAATCCACGGTCTCATTAAGCTCAGGTTGCTGGATGGGTACTACAAGGGCGCGACATTGAGAATCATATTCGCTATGATCAAGGAATTTCGTCGAAGGTTCACATTCCTCAACCCATTAGCTAGGCAAAGCGGTTTATCGTGCAATGCGCTAGCCCCTAGATGCAGAGCAAAGGGTATCAAGTTGCTGTATGTTAATCGATCGGGAAATGGAACGAAGCAGCCCTTCGTCAAGAACGATGATCGCAAGCGAATCCTCGCCTTGGCTTAGCTCTGCACATATCGCCTTCATCGAATGCGTAAATCGAAGGAAATACTTTCATCGGAAGTGAGAATAAACTTTCAAAAATTCGATCGCTGTTTTACCAAGCAGTTGATTTTGTTGAGCATTGACTTTCACTCGCAATGTAAACGCACAGGGTGGAACACGGACGACTAAGCCGGTTCCTGGCTCCAGTCACACATGATTTCGCGGCGCTCGGCAGAGCTTTCCGCGGCCCACTCGAGCAGCTGCGCCACGCGCCAACCGTCAAGAGCCGCCACCGGTGCGAGCGCCTTCCCCAGCAGCGCGTCGCGAACTCCCGCGTAATAGCGCCGATAATCTCCGGCGAGCGCGGCAACGGGCCGGCTGACGGTGGTGCCGTCAACACTCACATGCAGCACACCCCACGACGTGGCCGCTTCCTGGCCCCATGCCGGATCGTCGATCCGCGTGATCTTGTTCAGCGCTGCCTCCTGCGGGTCGACGCCGTATTTCAAGTAGCCGCCCCCGGTTCCGCGCAGATGAAAGCGCGGCCCGGCAGGCAGTGAAAGGCTGTTGGCGCCGAGCGTGACCATCAGGCCTGGATAGCGCAGGCGGATAGTGATGGCGTCGTTCACTCCCAGACCTTCTTTCTCGCGCAGCACATCGGCGCTTACCGCCTCCGGTTTGCCGAAGAGCACCAGCGCCTGGTCGACAAGATGCGGTCCCAGATCGAGCAGCGTTCCGCCGCCCGCATCGGCGCTTTCTTTCCATAAACGCTCTGTCAGCGGAGCGGGCCGCCATCGGTCAAAGCGCGATTCGAAAGAGACAAGCCGCCCGAGTGAACCCTCATCCAATAGTTTCTTGACGGTCAGAAAGTCACTGTCCCACCGCCGGTTATGAAATGGGATGAGGAGGACATTGCGTTTTCTTGCGAGGCCGATCAGCTCGGCGGCCTCGGCCGAAGCCAGCGTCATCGGCTTGTCGACCACCACATTCTTCCCCGCGCTAAGGATTTCTTTGGCAACCGCGTAGTGCGTTCCATTCGGCGTAGCCACAACGAAAAGTTGCAGCGAAGCATCGGCCAACATGGCTTCGAGCGAGCGATAGACCGTAATCCCCGGATAACGTTCCACGGCCTTATTGCTTGTCCGCTCCATGACCGCGGCCAGTTCCAGCCCCTCCACCGAAGACAGCAGCGGCCCATGGAAAACGCGGCCTGCCATGCCGAAACCAACCAGCCCTACGCGAATCATCATTTGTCCCCATCGCCTCCAAGCAGGAGTTACAAGGATTGTATTGAAGTCGACGCAGCGGAGCGCGAACCTATACGCGGTCGAACCGATCGGCGAATTCAGTCGGCGTGATGATGGGAATCCCGCGCCAGGCTTTGCGCGCAAGCAGATCAGGCTCGCAGCTGACGATAAGATCGGCTTCGGCAACCGCAGCCAATGCAAGAATTAGGTTGTTTCCACGGTCGCGGCACGAAGGTCGAATTTTGGAGACATCGTCCGCCGAAACTGTGCATGCCCATGCATTCCTGAGAAGCACTTCCGCGAACGCCAACCTCGCGCGCTTCCCCATGTAGCGATCGAGCTTGCTTTTCCCCAGGACAGCTCGCAGCCTTTCCAGGCTTTCCTCGCAGACGCAGATCACGCCGTGGCGCAGAGCAAGCGAAAATGCGCGATCCGCGGTCGCAGTAGCGCGCAGAGCGGCGCTCACCAGCGTGCCAGTGTCGAAGACCACCCGCCCACTCCCCTTCATCGCCGTGTACGCACCATCTGGCTGATCTGCTCGTCGGTCAGCGAACCCGCCGCCCGCCGAGTGGTTTTCTTCGCCTGGCGCCTCCAGGCAGCGAATTGCCGCACAGCCTGCTTGCGCCTGCGCCTCAGCTCGAGCAGATCGGCCATCTCGCTCGACGAAACCACGAAAACGGCAGGCCGGCCATGCCGCGTGATCACCACAGCCTCCCGCTGCGCGGCTTCGAGCAGCTCGCCAAAGTGGTTCTGCGCCTCAACTGAAGTCATCGTTGCCATCTCGAAACCTCCTAACCCTGACTGATTACTTCTATCTATTATGGATGTTATAGCTATTCCAGCAGTTATAGCTAGTTTTACATTTTTTTAGCGCATCACGAGTCCGCCTTTGATAATCAACTCAAAATTGCCTGGAACCAAAATAGGTAATGGTGAAAGTCACCCTTCGAGCTTGAATCGCGTCTCGGCCAGCCGGTACAGTTTTCGCCAGACCAGACGGTTCATTGTAACCACCATGAGAGATATCAAAATCGTGGCCAGCAGCAGCATTGCGAAGCGCCCGCTATCGGTAGCGGCGTCAATTTGGGCCCCCAGGCCGATGGTCTGCAGCGTCTGATCCTTCACGTGCGAGTATTCCGCCATCACAGATGCATTCCACGCTCCGCCCGAAGCCGTCACCATGCCTGTGATCAAGTATGGGAAGATCCCCGGCAGAATCAGCCTGGTCCACCGCTGCCAGCGTGTGAATCGATAGAGCGAAGCCACCTCGCGCAAGTCCGATGGGATCGACATGGCGCCCGCGATCACGTTGAAAAGGATGTACCACTGCGTACCGAGCAGCATGAGCGCGATGGAGCCAATACCCAGTCCGCCGCCGATCTTCACCAGCCCGATCAGCAGAATGGGGAAAAAGGCCGTTGCCGGAACCGACGCCAGGATCTGCGCCAGCGGCTGAACAACGCGAGCCAGCCGCGGATTTAGCCCGATGGCCACTCCAACTGGGATTGTCCATAGCGCCGAGATCAGCAGCGAAGCATTCACGCGCAGAAACGTCGCCGCCGCTCCCTCCAGCAACAAACGCAGGTCGGGCCAGCTGATGGTCCTGAGCATGAAAATGGCCTGCCCTGCCGCCCAGCAAACGGCCACCGCTCCCGCAAAGGCAAGCGCCCACAGGACCGGCGAGGCTTTGGCCTTCCTGGTGTCGTCCATCGGTTTGACGACGCGGCATTCCTCGGATTGGGCCAGATGCCGGTAGACGGGCTCGTCCACACGGCTCAGGATCCGGCCCGGTAGTGTTTGCCAGGCCTTTGACCGCCGCAGAAGTTCGAGAATCGGCGATTTGACCTGGTCGGCCGCCTCCACCTGCTCGAATTTGAATTTGTCGCTCCAGGCAATCAACGGGCGCCAGATCAGCTGGTCGGTGGCCACCACGATCAGGACCACCGTCGCAATCCCGGCCAGCAATGCGCGGACGTTGCCATCATTCGTTGCGGCCTGGATGTAGCTGCCCAACCCAGGAAGCTGAAAGTTGCGATTCCCCATGGTGAAGGTTTCGCAAAAGATGAGCGCAAACCAGCCGCCCGCCACAGAAACGATCGAATTCCATACCAGCCCGATTGCAGAGAATGGCATCTCCAGCTGCCAAAATCGCTGCCATCCGGAATATCGATAGATTCGCGAGGCCTCCAGCATCTCCCGCGGAATGGTTTTGAGCGAGGAATAGAAGCTGAAGGCAAGATTCCAGACTTGCCCGGTAAAGATCAGCAGAATGACGGCCATCTCAATGCCAAGCTGGTGCCCCGGGATCAACGAAACCATGGCCAGCACCACCGGCGGCAGAAAACTCAGCACGGGAATCGACTGCAGGATGTCCAGAACCGCAACCATCCATGGCTCGATGCGCGGGTTGTAAGCCGCAATGTAGCCGTAGCCGACGGCAAATGCCAGGCTGAGCGCATATGCAATAGCCATGCGCACAATGGAGTAAAACGCGTACACCGGAAGCGCGCTGATTGAGCTGGATATCGGCACCACCGGGATCGGCTTTTGAAACCAGTAAACCCCGGTACTCACGATGGCAAAAAACAACGCCAGCGCGCAGGCAGCCAGCCCCAGATCAATAAAGAACGGCCAGCTTCGTACCGTTACCAGCGACCGGGCGAAAGGGTGCGACAGTTTCACTTGCTCTCCTCGCCTTCAGCCACTTCCTCCTCCAGGGCATCGGGCATCACAAACCGGCGGCGCGAAGCGTCAAAGTCAAACAACTCCGCGTAGCGGCCCCAGTTCACCGCGGTCTCAATCTGGCGCTGGCTCTCTTCTTCGCTGAACTGCTCGTCCAGCATGTCGAGAAAGAAATCTTCAGGTACAGTGTGGTCGCTCTTGCTCTCAAGCGCTCGGCGAATCTGCCGCAGCAACAGCACATTGTCGATCGCTGCATTGCGGAAGAGCTCTTTCTGCCGCAGAATTTCGGAGTTGGCGAACTCGTCACCGCTGGGCGTGATCGTGGCGTCGCCCTCTTCGACCTTGAGAAAGCCCAGCAATTGTCCGGCGTCCACAATCGGCAACAGGTCATCGATTTCAAACGAAAGATCGTCAGCAAGCCGGTACATGTCGTCGCGTCCACCCTTGTCGATCAACAATTCGAGCAAGCCGGCAATGCCTCCGGGCCGTGCGTGCGGCAGCATCTGGTAGCGCATCTGGCGCTGGTCGCGCACGCGGGGTCCCCCCGGCTGGCCCGGCGCTTCCGCCGGCTCTGTGTCCGGCCGGGTAAGAACCTTGTAGATGTAGTCCACCAACTGGGTAAAACCTTCTGACTTGCGGTCGCGCGGCTGCGGCAGCAGCACATGAAAATCGGTGCGGATGCGTCCTGGATTCCGCCCCAGCACGATAATGCGGTCGGCCAGCAGCACCGCCTCTTCAATGTTGTGGGTCACCAGAAATACGGCCTTCGTCGGCATCGTCTTCTTCGTCCACAGCTCCAGCAACTCGCTGCGCAGGTTCTCCGCCGTCAGCACATCGAGTGCTGAAAACGGCTCATCCATGAACAGCACCTCCGGCTCAACCACCAGGGCCCGGGCAAAGCCTACGCGCTGCTTCATCCCGCCCGAGAGTTCCTTCGGATATGCGGCTTCAAATCCGTCCAGGCCCACCATGTCCAGCATCTTCATGCTGCGCTCGCGTCGCTCAGCCGGCGCCGCGCCGCGCGCTTGAAGTGGAGCTTCCACATTCTCCAAAACAGTGAGCCACGGGAAGAGTGCGAAACTCTGGAAGACAATGGAGACGTTAATTTCGGCCTCGGCGATGGGCTTGCCATGCCAGTAAACCTGCCCGGCCGTCGGCTTCGAGAGCCCCGTCAACATGCGCAGCATGGTCGATTTGCCTGATCCCGACGGGCCAAGCAGTGCCAGAATCTCTCCGGGAACGATGTTCAGGTCAGTCGCCGAGATCACCTGAATGCGATTCTGGCTTGGCTGCGCATAGTACTTCTCGATCTTCTCTGCGCGAATAATCGCTTCCGCCGCCTGCGGGGCATCGAGGGACGGGTTCAGGGTGGCCGATTCCTGCATGTGCGGTTCTCCGTGCCGGAGGTTTCAGGAAACTCTAATCCGTTGCTGCCAGTATAAGTTTCAAGGTTTGATGCGGGATGAATCGACCACGCAGGCTTCCAATAGTAACGCCGTTGCCGCCGGCGCCCCCGCCCTGCTCAAAAGTCCTCCTGGCCCGGGCCATGCAGCACGGCGCCATGCCAGCGTATCATTGAACAACAGGGATGCGCAGGACACAAAATGGCCGCTAGGCGCATCGCTGTCGCTGGGCCTTGTATCATGGTTACGTCCATATTTCCCTGCCCCCGAGCAACCAAACTATGCCGAATAACCCAAAACCCAAAGTTCTTGTAGCTGATGACGAGCGAGTCATCGCCGACACCCTGGCCATGATCCTGAATCAGAGCGGCTTTCACGCTCAAGCCGTTTATTCAGGTGAAAAGGCCCTTGAGCTCGCCGAAAGTTTTCGGCCCGACATGCTGATCTCCGACGTGATCATGGCCGATCTGAACGGAATCGACGCGGCAATTCGCATTCGCACTTTGTTGCCTGAAATCAAGATCCTGCTCTTTTCGGGCCAGGCCGCGACCGCCGACCTGCTCGAAAAGGCGCGTGCCGACGGTTACGAGTTTGAGATCCTGGCCAAGCCCGTCCACCCCCAGGACTTGTTAACTCGGCTGCGCCGATAGAGCAGCTTCCGGGGCAAGAGGGCTCCAATCGGCCAACCGGATCGCGACATAGACTCGTAAACGGATCGCGCTGCTGCCCGCGTTCCTGCGGTGCAACTTGATTTCGGGCTCTCCCCAACAGCGAGGGCAAACGAAAGATGGCAAAGGCGCTTCGCTCGACTCGTGTTTTGACGCCTCAGGGTATCGCTCCTGCTGTCGTGATGGTGGAGGACGGACGGATCGCTGAGTTGCGCGAATGGGCCGCGCCGCCCTCAGAAGCGAAACTCTTTGATTTCGGCGATCATCTGGTGTTGCCAGGCCTCGTTGACACTCACGTGCACATCAACGATCCGGGCCGCAGCGACTGGGAAGGGTTTGAGTCGGCTACGCAAGCCGCGGCCGCAGGCGGCGTCACCACGCTCGTCGACATGCCCCTGAACTGCGTCCCCGAAACCATCAATGTTGAGGCGCTTGAAGCCAAGCGCGCTGCCGCGCAGGGCAAAGCATGGGTGGACTGGGCCGCATGGGGCGGCGTAGTGCGCGGCAACGCGGAATCACTACTTCCGCTCAAGCAGGCAGGCGTCGCCGGCTTCAAGTGCTTTCTCATTCACTCCGGCATCGACGGCTTCGCCTCGGTGGGTGAATCCGATCTGCGCGCGGCCCTCGAAATTCTGCGTGGTTCGGGACTGCCCTTGCTCGTGCACGCCGAAGTGCCCGGCCCGGTGCGTGCCAAAACCAATGCGCTGAACGCCAGCAGTGCCGACTGGAACAACTACTTCACCTTTCTAGCCTCGCGGCCTCCGCTGGCTGAAGTTCAGGCCGTCGAGATGCTGATGCGGCTGGCCAGGGACTTTGATACGCCGATCCACATTGTGCATTTGTCCGCAATGCAAGCGTTGCCTTTGCTTGCCTCGGCGCGAGAATACAAGCTCCCCATCACCGTGGAGACCTGCGTGCATTATCTTTGGTTTGCCGCGGAAGAAATTCCCTTGGGCGCCATGGAGTACAAGTGCGCTCCTCCCATCCGCAATGCGGCAAACCGTGAAGCGCTTTGGAAGGCGCTCGAAGAGGGGCTGATCGACATGGTCACGACCGACCACTCCCCTTGCCCGCCCGCCATGAAGCGCCGCGAAGAAGGCCGCTGGGACCGTGCATGGGGCGGCATTGCCAGCCTGGGACTCGCGCTTCCGGTCATGTGGACGGCCATCAGCAACCGCAGCCTGAGCCCTGAACGGCTGGGCGAGTGGATGGCTGCAAAGCCGGCGCGCCTGGCCGGCCTCGAAAACCGAAAAGGTACGCTCGTTGCCGGCGCCGACGCTGACTTTGTCGTCTTCGACACCGACGAACAATGGACCGTCGCTGCCTCTGATCTGGACTTTCGCCACAGGCTCTCGCCGTACCTCGGTGCACAATTGCGCGGGCGCGTTCGGGAAACGTGGCTCCGCGGTCAACCGATCTTTCGCGGAGGTCAATTCATCGGCGGGGCACAAGGCAAGGAGCAGGTGCGGCAATGAAGGAGCAAGCTGCTCGCGCCGTTTCGGAGTGCAGGCGCATTGCAAGAATGAGCGAAGAGACGGATCGCACCACGCGGCGTTTTCTCGCTCCGCCCGTCCGCGACGTCCACGCCCTGCTCCGCAGCCGCATGGAAGCGCTTGGCATGATGGTCAGCGTTGACGCCGTGGGCAACCTGCGTGGCCTCTGGCAGCCGCCGGGCTCTCGCGACAGGCGCATGATCTTCGGCTCGCACATTGATACGGTACCCGATGCCGGAGCATTCGACGGCGTGCTCGGCGTAACCATCGCTCTCGAATTGGCGGAACTGGCGCAGCAACTCGAGCACCCGCTACCCGTCGAAGTCATTGCGTTCTCTGAGGAAGAAGGCGTGCGTTTCGGTGTGCCATTCATCGGCAGCCGCGCCGTGGCCGGGCGCTTCGATCCTGCGCTGCTCGCCCTGAAAGATTCCGCCGGCCTCACCCTTGAAGATGCCATCCGCGCCTTTGGGCTCGATCCCGCGCGCATCGCAGAAGCCGCACTCGACGCTGAAGTGCTCGGCTACTTTGAGACCCACATCGAGCAGGGTCCGGTACTCGAAGCCGAGGGGTTGCAGGTTGCAGCCGTAACGTCGATCGCTGGCCAATCGCGATTCAGCTTGCAATTTGTCGGCCATGCTGACCACGCCGGAACCACGCCAATGCGCTTGCGTCGCGATGCCCTGGCTGGCGCCGCTGAGTTCATCACCGCTGTAGAGACGCGGGCAAAGAAGACTGAGGGGCTTGTTGCCACCGTGGGCAGGTTGCAGCTCGAACCCAATGCAGGCAATGTGGTTTCGGGCACGGTCCGCATGGCATGTGAAGTGCGGCACGCCGAAGACCCCATCCGCCGCGAAGCCGTGGCAGCGCTGCTCGATGACGCGCAATCCATCGCCACCCGCCGCAATCTGAAGCTCGAATGTGCGCGCCAGATGGATCAGCCCGCTGTCCCTATGGACGAACGCCTCACGGCATATCTGGCTGAAGCGATTCAGGCCGTGGGGCTTCCCGTAAAACTGATGCCGAGCGGCGCCGGCCACGACGCCATGGTCATGGCTGCCCGCGTACCCGCGGCGATGCTGTTCGTGCGCAGTCCCGGAGGGATCAGCCACCATCCCGATGAGTCCGTGCTCGAAGAAGATGTTGAGGCGGCTCTCAACGCGGGTCGAGAATTCCTCAAGCGCCTTGCCACGGAAGTCAGCTAGAATCGAAAAGCGCATTTTTTCGAATCCCCCTCAACGAGGTCGCCAGTGCACGATTTGGGATCAACGCGCAGCAGTCTCAAGTTCGATCATCTGCTGCAGACGCCGGATACATTTATCCGCTCTCCCCTGCCCGGCGCGCGTGGTGTGGAGTTTGTGATCCATGCAGCGCCTCCAATGGGCGCGCGGTTCACGCAGATGACCGCCGAATTCGCCGGCCGCGGGTCGCTCGGCCCTACCACAGCGCAGCGCTTCATCTACGTTCTCGACGGCAAACTGGAACTCAAGGCCGGCGGCAAGCGCCGCATGCTGACGCCCGGCGGTTTTGCCTATCTGCCGGAAGGCGCGCCTCACTCCGTTCGCGCTCCTGGAATCGCTCGCGCCGTGGTCATTGAAAAACCATATGAGCCTGCGCCCGGGGCACCCACCCCCACACTCGTCATCGGCGATGAGGACGACGTTTCCTCTGTGCCGCTAATGGGCGACAGCGCTTTGCGGGTGCGCGCGCTGCTTCCCAATGTCCCTGCCTACGACTTTGCGGTGAACACCATGACCTACAACCCCGGCGCATCGCTCAGCATGGTCGAAATTCACGTCATGGAACACGGTCTTTTGATGCTCGAGGGCGGCGGCATTTACCGGCTTGGCGATTCCTGGTATCCCGTTCACGCCGGCGATTTCATCTGGATGCGCGCGTATTGCCCGCAATGGTTCGGCGCGCTCGGCAAGCGCCCCGCCAAATATCTCATCTACAAGGATTGGCTCCGGCATCCTCTGGGAGCGTGAATACCATGGCCACAACTCGTCCGCAACTCTCGATCGACCGGTTGATGGCTGAGCTGATGGCGCTGGCGCAGATCTCCGAAGCCGAGCCTCCGGTGGTCACGCGCGTGGTTTTCGGCGAAGCCGACATGCGCGCCCGCGCGTACGTGAAGAATCTCTGCGAGGCGGCAGGCCTGAACGTGCAGCACGATGCAATCGGAAATACCTTCGCGCGCTGGCAAGGCTCCGACGAGTCGCTCGCGCCCGTCGGCACCGGCTCCCATATTGACGCCATTCCCAATGCTGGCCTCTATGACGGCTGTGTAGGCGTGCTGGGCGGGCTCGAAGCCATTCGCGTTTTGCAGCAGATGGGACTCAAGCCGCGGCGATCGATCGAACTTGTCATCTTCACGGCGGAAGAACCCACGCGCTTTGGCATCGGTTGCCTTGGCAGCCGCATGATGGCCGGCGTCCTCACGCCGCAGCAAGCGCTCGCGCTGCGCGACAAGGAAGGCCGCACCCTCGAAGAATGGCGCGTACAGGCAGGACTTCCCGGCCCGCTTGATTCTGTCGCCGTGAAGCCTGGCCGATTTCACCAGTTTGTCGAGCTGCACATCGAGCAGGGTCCCTATCTCGAGCAGGAATCGCTCGACGTTGGGCTGGTTACGCACATCGCAGCGCCCGCCAGTCAGCGCATTGTCATCGAAGGTGAAGGCGGCCACGCCGGTGGCAAGCTGATGCCGGGACGGAAAGACGCGCTGGCCGCTGCCGCGGAGTTGATCCTGGCCCTTGAAGCGGCCGCAAAATCCACCGGAGCCATCGACACTGTCGGCACGGTTGGCATCTGCGAAGTTTTTCCCGGCGCCATCAACAGCATTCCCTCGCGCGTAACCATGACCACCGACGTACGCGATATCGATCGTGCCCGTCGTGACGGCGTACTGGCAGCGCTCGCCGCCGCCGCTCGAGAGGTAGGTGCCAGGCGCGGCGTCACCATCACCACGGAATTCATCAACGCGGACCCGCCAACCACCTGCGACCCGGCCATTCTGGAAGTGCTAGAGACCGCAGCAAAGGCTGCGGGCAAGAAATACAAAAAGATGGTCGCACGCGCCTATCACGACTCTTCGTTCGTTTCCTGCTTCGCGCCCACGGCCATGCTCTTCATTCCCTGCCGCGGCGGAGTAAGCCATCGTCCCGACGAATTCGCCTCGCCGGAGTGGATCGGCAGCGGTGTGCACGTTCTCTCGCGCACTCTCGCGCAGCTCAGTCAGCAGTAGCCCTGTTCTCTGTTCCTTACTCTCTCCCCACGATTCACTGCCCGCTGATCGCTGATCACCGTTTCCTATTCCCTACTGGCTACTCCCTGTTCCCTGTTCTCTATTCCCTGCCCTCTGTAAGCTGTTGTATGCTAAGCCTCAACCTGCATCGCGATGTCGGCTTTGGCAATCATGAGCACGCATGCGACAACCCGCATCGTTGGCGCCCCCGTTCCCCGCAAGGAAGGTGTGGACAAACTCACCGGCCGGGCGCTCTATGTCGACGACATTGAACGCGAAGGAATGTGGCACGGAGCCACGGTGCGCAGCACCATTCCTCGTGGGCTTATTCGGTCCATCACATTCGATCGGCGCATCGACTGGAGCGAGTTTTCCATCGTCACCGCCGCGGATATTCCCAGCGAAAACTGCATTCAACTCATCACCGCCGATCAACCATGCCTTGCCGACGGCAAAGTGAACCACTGCGAAGAGCCCATCCTCCTGCTTGCTCATCCTGACAAGCACAAACTCCGCGAAGCCGTGGGCGCGGTGCACATTGACTACGAATCGCTGCCGCCTATCTTCACCATCGAAGAAAGCGAGCGCGGCGATGTGATCATCTGGGGCGCGAACAACCTGATCAAGAGCTTTCTGCTCGAAAAGGGAGACGTCGATTCCGCGTGGAGCCGCGCCGCGCACATCATCGAGGGCGAATACCGTACCGGCGCGCAAGAACATCTTTACATCGAGAATCAGGGGATGATCGCCGAATATAGCGTGGACAGCGGCATCACCGTTTGGGGCTCGTTGCAATGCCCCTACTATGTCGTCAAATCGCTGAAGTCCGTCTTCGACTTGCCCGACGAAAAAGTCCGCGTCATCCAGACCGAAACCGGCGGCGCGTTTGGCGGCAAGGAGGACTTCCCTTCCAACGTCGCCTGCCATGCAGCGCTGCTTGCCATGAAATGCGGCCACCCCGTGAAGATTGTCTACGACCGCATCGAAGACCTGGCTGCAACCACAAAGCGCCATCCTTCGCGGGTCCGCCATCGCACCGCCCTCGACCGCGACGGCAAACTGATCGCGATCGAAATCGATCTCGACACCAACGGCGGAGCCTACGCAACACTCTCTTCCACAGTGCTGTCGCGGGCCACGCTGCATGCGACAGGCCCGTATCTATGCCCCAACGTTCGCGTGAACGCCCGTGCCTGGGCAACCAACCTGGTGCCCTACGGCGCGTTTCGCGGCTTCGGCGCGCCCCAGGCCATCTTCGCCATGGAGCGCCACATGGATGAGATTGCCGCCGCCCTCGGCATCGATCCAGTGGAGTTGCGGCGCAGGAATTTTCTGCACCAGGGCGACACCAACGCGACAGAACAGTTGATGCGCGAGCCGATCATCCTCGATCAACTGCTCGATCGCGCGCTCAGGGAGAGTGATTACTACGCCAGGCGGGCTCAATTCGCACGCGAAAACGCCGGCAGCACAATCAAGCGCGGAATGGGAATCGCCGCCTTCTATCACGGCTCCGGCTTTACTGGATCGGGCGAGGAGTATCTGAATTCGCTGGCCGGCATCGACGTAACGCCTAAAGGCAAAGTGCGCGTGCTCGTATCGAATACTGAGTTCGGCCAGGGCACAAACACCATTCTCACGCAGGTTGCCGCAGAGGCGCTTGGTCTTGATTACGAGGACGTGACAATGGCCGCGCCCGACACCGGCATCGTCCCCAACAGCGGGCCGACCGTGGCTTCCCGCACATCAATGGTCGTGGGTCGCATCATCGAGCGCGCCAGCCTGCAGCTTCTCGCTTTGCTGCGCGAGCGCGCAGGCCTCGGCGCCAGCCATACCCACGAGGAATTCTTTGCTGCCTGCGACCGCTATCGCGCCGCGAAAGGCGAAGTCCTTTCACTGTGCCGCTACGAGGCGCCGCCGGGAATCCACTGGGATGATCAGACCTACCACGGCGAAGCTTACGGCGCGTATGCATGGGCGGTCTACGTGGCGCAGGTGGCAGTCGATTCCGTCACCTACTCCGCCGAAGTCGAAGAAATCTGGGCCATGCAGGAGGCGGGCCGCTTGCTCCATCCGGTGATGGCCGCGGGACAGGTTGAAGGCGGCATCGCGCAGGCCATCGGTTTCGCGCTCTACGAAAAAGTCGTCCTACAGGATGGTCGCATGGCCAACAACCAGATGACCAACTACATCATGCCTACGGCTGAAGATGTTCCCCCGATTCACGTCTACTTTGAGCAGAGTCACTTCCCGCACGGCGGATTCGGCGCCAAGGGCATTGGCGAGCTGCCGCACGACGGGCCGGCGCCCGCCATTCTTAATGCGATTCGCGACGCCACGGGAATCAGCTTCAATGCCATTCCGCTGCTACCCGAAGATCTCTATGCTGGACTCGTTGAAACTGAACCTGCAGAGGAGCCGGTGGCACGATGAGCACGAAGCGAGACGCAAGCCCGAGCAGCCACTGGCCCGCAATCCAATTCACGGTGAATGGGGAAAGCCGTACAGTGCACGTGCCGCCGATGAAGAGGCTGCTCGACGTGCTGCGCGAGGACCTGCACCTGACGGGAACCAAGGAAGGATGCGGTGAGGGCGAATGCGGCTCCTGCTCAGTCCGCATGAACGACGAGCTCGTGAACAGCTGTCTGGTACCTGTGCTGCAGGCCGAGGGAGCCGACATTCAGACCGTTGAAGGCCTGGCCCTCGACGGCGATCTCCATCCATTGCAGCAGGCGTTCCTTCATCATGGCGGCGCGCAGTGCGGCATCTGTACGCCCGGCATGTTGATGGCCGCTGCACAGCTTCTCGCTCATACCCCGCATCCGAACACCACCGAAATTCGCGAGGCGCTCGCCGGCAATCTCTGCCGCTGCACCGGATTCATGCACATCTTCGAGTCGGTCCAGGCCGCGGCCGACGCGCACGATGCACAGCAGGCGAACGAACACACGATGGAGCAGACACACCATGCGCGGTAATCCGGCCATGCACGATCTTGTCGCGCCAGGCAGCCTGGGTGCGGTGCTCGATCTGCTCGCCGCGGAGCCGGGCATCTGGACGCCGATTGCGGGCGGCACGGAGTTGATGGTTGCGTTCTCCGCGGGACGGCTGAACGCGCCGAAACTTGTCAGCTTGTGGGGCATTGCCGACCTGCGCGCTATCGAGGCCAAATCAGACACAATCGCCATCGGCGCAGCGGCCACGTTTCTTGACATTCGCAAGAATGCTGTGATCGCAACGGAGATTCCGCTGCTCGCCAGGGCCGCAAGCTGGATCGGCTCCATCGCCAACCAAAGCCGCGCCACGCTCGGCGGAAATCTCGTGAATGGCTCGCCCGCCGCCGACTCTTCGCCTGCGTTGTTCGCCTACGACGCTGAAGTTGAGTTGATTTCCGTGCGCGGCACGCGGCGCGTTTCCTATTCCGCATTCCACACCGGCTACAAGCGCAACGTCCTCGCCCCCGACGAATTGCTCTACACGATTCATCTTCCGCGACGCTTTGCCCGGCACAGGCAATACCTCCGCAAAGTGGGAACGCGGCGCGCCATGGCTATCGCCAAGGTTGCGCTCGGCGCAACCGCGCTGGTCGAGAACAATGTGATCCAGGAGATTAGGCTTGGTGCAGCAAGCCTCGCGCCCTATCCCACCCGGCTTTTCGACCCCGAAGCGGTGCTGCTCGGCAAAGCCATCACCCGCGAAACAGTGCTCGCGGCGCGTAGTGCGCTCCTCGACGAGATAAAGCCGATTGACGATATCCGCTCCACCTCCGAGTACCGGCGTCGCGTGGCGGTAAACCTGCTTGAGGAGTTCCTGCTCGAGCTGCGCCGCGGAGAATTGCACCCGTGAACTCAGTTCTCCAAGCGTGGAACCAGGCGGAGGAGGTCGCTGCCCTTGAAGCCATGCTCGAGTGTTGTGGATCGAAGCGCTGGGCAACCGCAATGGTGGACCTGCGGCCCATAGGCACGGTGCTCCAACTCAGCGAGGCGGCCGACCGTGTGTGGAGTACGATGCAGGAGCCGGACTGGCTTGAGGCCTTCGCTTGTCATCCGCGCATCGGAGAGCGTAAAACAGGCACGGCAGGCCAGTCGGCGGCGTGGTCAAGTCAGGAGCAGTCGCGGACCAACACAGCCAGTGAGCGCGTGCTGGCTGAGCTTGCCGAGGGAAACGCGCTATACGAGCAGCGCTTCGGATTCACCTATATCGTGTGCGCGACGGGAAAGACAGCCGAAGAGATGCTCGCGATTCTCAGGCGCCGCCTGGCAAGCACGCGCGAAAATGAGTTGCGCGAGGCCGCCGAACAACAACGCCAAATCATGCAGATTCGTCTGGGAAAGTGGCTGGTGGAATGAGCACAATTACAACTCACGTTCTTGACACGGTGCCTGGCAAGCCCGCTGCAAACATCTTCGTGCGGCTCGAGAGGCTGCAGGGCGGTTCGGTAGGTGAAGGCGCCGAGCGAGTAGAAGACATCAAATGGATTCAGATCGCCACCGGTGTCACCGAAGCCAACGGCCGTTGCAGCGACCTGATGCACGATGCCGCGGCGGGTGTCTACCGGCTGCGGTTTGAAGTCGGAACTTATTTCAATCGCGCCGGCCGCGCAAGCATTTATCCTGAGATTACGATCACATTTACCTGCGGCGGCGAGGCCCATTATCATCTTCCCCTGCTGCTCAGCGACAACAGCTACACCACGTATCGAGGAAGTTAGGGAATGGCTACACTGGGAGCAAACCGCTACGGAAAATCACATGTCCGGCTGTCGCGCATCACGCGCTTCGACGATCGCAATGAGTTCAACGAGTGGTCAGTAAACGTGATGTTGTACGGAGACTTTGGCGCAAGTTACACCGAAGCTGATAACAGCAAGGTTCTGCCCACCGACACCATGAAGAACACCGTGTATGTCGTGGCGCGTCTTTCCAGGGCCACAACGATTGAGGACTTCGCCAGGGAGCTCGGAAATTATTTTTTCGACAACAACGTGCAAGTCACCAAAGTCAGCATTGTTGTGGAAGAAGAGCCGTGGCTGCACATGATCGTTGACGGCGCGCCAGACCCCACAACGTTCAGAATGAGCGGACCTGAAGTGAGCACTGCGCTCGCAGTCCGCGAAAAGGGTGGTGACTGGGAGATCACCTCCGGGGTCGATGGCCTCACCATCCTGAAAACCGCTCACTCGGCCTTCACCGGCTACGTCAAGGACAAATTGACCACGCTCAAGCCGGCTACTGATCGCATCCTCGGCACCCGGGCCACCGTCGAATGGGACTATGCGGTCGACAATCCCGACTACGCGGATGTACGCGCGCGCATTGTATCCACGATGCTGAAAGTCTTCGCCGGTCACAACAGCATGAGTGTGCAGCACACGCTCTTCGATATGGGCAAAGCCGCTCTCGAAGCCGCTCCCGAGATCGTCCGCATCCATCTCTCCATGCCCAATCTGCATCATCTGCTCGCGAGCCTGGGCACCTTTGGCCTCGAAAATCCCAATCACATCTTTGTGCCCATTGACGAGCCACATGGCACCATCGAGGCCACCATCGAGCGCTAAGCAACTCCGTCCTACGGTTGTGCGCCCGCCGAACTCATTTCCACTGAAGCAGACGGATTAGATAGCCTAATTCCTGCTTTGCCACGCTCAACATCCTACAATCGGTTCATGGCCGCTTCATCCTCATCAATTCACGAACTTCGTACCGCGCTCGCATCCGGTGCTTTGCGCCCATCGGAACTGGCGAAAGCCGCGCTCGCACGCTCCAATCAAAACGCCGGCCACAACACCTATCTCTGGCAGGATGCCACCTGGACGCTCACTGAAGCAGCCCGCGCAGAAGGCATGCCTCGCTCAACCGGCGGCCCGTTTGATGATGGCCGGCCTCCGCTCTGGGGCATTCCCGTCGCGGTGAAGGATTGTTTCGATCTCGCCGGCACGCCCACGACCTGCGGCACGCGCTTTTATCGCGATCTCAACGGAATCGCCACGCGCGACTCCTGGCTCGTGGAGCAACTGCGCGCCGCGGGCGCCGTGATTGTCGGCAAGACGCACCTTCATGCACTCGCCTATGGCATCACCGGTGAAAACCCGGAGTTTGGCGACTGCGTGCAGCCGCGCGACGCAGGCGCGCTCACCGGCGGCTCCTCGAGCGGCGCGGTAGCTAGCGTGCAGGAAGGTTCGGCCGTCGCCGCTATCGGCACCGACACCGGCGGCTCAGTCCGAGCTCCCGCGGCGCTTGGCGGTTTGGCGGGCTATCGCGCCACACTGGGCCGCGGCGGCTGGCGAGGTGGCACCCATCTGGCAGAGTCCTTTGACACCATGGGCTGGCTCTTCCGCGACCTTCGAGATGCGCCGCTCCTGGCCGCACCTTTTGCTCCAGCCCAGGCGGCGCCGCCGCAACGATTCTCCCATTTTGCCTTTGTCGGTGATTCGTTTCTCCACGACTGCGAGCCAGGAGTGATTGAGGACTTTCACAGCGTGATCCGCGACCTCCAGGAGCTTGGCCTTGAGGGACAATCCATCAACACCGGCTGGTGGGCAGATTCCGTTGAAATCTTCGCTCCCATCCAGGCGTCTGAGGCAGCGCGATTGCACGCAGGCAACTTTGAACGCAGCGATTTCCTCCCCCTGGAGCCCTCCATCACCGACCGCATCAAGTGGGGCGCGAGCCATACGCCTGACGAAATCTCCGCGCTGCGCCAGCGTCACGCCGATTTCCGCGCACGCATGGACTCGCTTGTAGCTGCCCACGAACTCGTTCTGATGCCCTCCACTCCCGTGGCGCGCCTCGCCGCCGGCGCCGACCACAGCCAGACCCGCAGCCGATTGCTGCGCTACACATCGCCCTTCAGCCTTGCCGGCGTGCCGTCGATTGCCATTCCATGCGCACACGGGGGCATGCAGCTTGCCGCGGCGCGTGAAGCGGATGAATCGCTGCTCCAGCTCGCAGCGCAAATCGGCGCGCACAGCAAGACTGCCCGAGCAAAATGACGATAGTTTGATAAACGGCCACCAGACCTGCGGCCGGAATTCCGTTCAGGAGGACTTCTCTGCCGGGAACGCCTCAGGTTTCATTGATCCGTCGCGCTGCTTCACCAGCATCTGCACTTTGCCCTCGGCCGCATCCAGCTCCTTTTTGCAGGCTGCCGATGCAGCGACGCCCTCCTCGAAAAGCTTGAGGGAATCTTCCAGCGCCAGGTCGCCCTTTTCCAGCTTCTCCACGATGGTCTCGAGCTTCTTCAGCGATTCTTCAAACGAAGGCATCGCGATCACTCCTTCCGCGGCGCGGCCGGCGGCAGCACGCTGGCAATTACCTCGGCGGCGGCATCATAATCGCCGAACGGCGCGCTCACTTGCACTCCCTGCACATAGGGCCGCACCGCCGCCAGCATCTCCTGCGCAATTTTGATTCCTTCGGCCCGGGCAGCTTCCCCCGTACCTGCTTGCGCCATGCGCAGCATGATCTCCTCAGGCATTCCGGTGCGCAGGTCGTTCTTCATATACTCCGCATTGCGCAAACTGGTGAGGGGCCAAATCCCCGCGATTACCGGGATCCGGTGTTCCCCGATCCGTTCGAGAAACTCCTCCAGCAACCGCAAGTCGAACACCGCCTGCGTGACCGCGTACTCGGCGCCGGCCTCCACCTTGTAAGCAAAGCGCCGCAATTCGTTTTCAATGTCGGGCACCCCCGGACTGGCCGCCACGCCGATCGTGAAATTCGTGCTCACGCCGATAGCGTTCGACCCGATATCGAGCCCATGATTCAACCGGTTCACGATGTTCACCAAACCGATGGAATCCACGTCAAATACAGCAGATGCGTCAGGATAATTCCCTTGCTTGGGCGGATCGCCGGTCACACACAGGATATTATGCAGACCGATCGACGAGGCTCCCAGCAGATCCGACTGAATCGAGAGAATATTCCGATCGCGGCAGGTGTAATGCAGAATCGTTTCCATTCCTGTGTGTTGTTGAATCTGAATGCAAACGCTCTGCCCGCTCATCCGCGCCGACGCCTGCGCCGCATCGTAAACATCGATGGCGTGCACTCCCGCCCGTGCCATCAGTTGCGCGCCCTCGATCTCCTTCGCGCAATTGATTCCCTTGGGCGGGACAAACTCCACCATGGTGATGAATTTCTTCTCCGCGATCAGCGCCCCAATGCGGGAGCGTTGCGCCAGAGGTGCCGGCGGCGTTTCTTTGCTGATTGCCGGCGCCGAGCCTGCAACCTCGATATGAGGCTGCTCGTCCATGGCTCGAATCGCCGCGCGCATCGCTCGAATGTGATTCGGCGTAGTTCCGCAGCAGCCACCCACAATCTGCGCTCCCGCGGCGATGGCTCTTCGCGCAAAGCTGGCCATGTACTCCGGCGATACGAGATAAATATTGCGTCCTTCCACAGCGCGCGGCATGCCCGCGTTGGGCATGGCGGCCAGCGGCAGCGAAGTCGCCCCGCGCATCGCCTCAATGGCCGTCAGCACCGTGGCCGGGCCGGTGGAGCAGTTCACGCCCACCGCGTCGGCGCCCCACTCGGCCAGCAGTGCTGCCGCCTGGGTCGGCGAAGAACCGTCAAGACCTTCGCTCTCATCGTCGACCGTGACCATCACCAGCACCGGCAGGTGCGGCGCGGCGGCTTTTGCGGCCTCCAGCGCCTGGTGCGCCTCGTTCAGCGCGGGCATCGTTTCAATGATCAAAAGATCAACGCCGTTCTTGGCCAGGATGCCGATCTGCTCCGCGAACGCTTCGCGTGCTTCTTCAAGGCCGGTCTTTCCCAACGGCTCCAGCCGCACGCCCAGTGGCCCCACCGAGCCGGCCACCCACGCTTCGCCTCCCTGCTTTTCCTTCAGATCTTCCACGGCCCGGCGCGCCAGCCGCACGCCTGCCGCGTTTATTTCCTCCAACTTCCCATTCAGCCCGTGCCGCGTCAAACGAAAGCGGTTGGCGCCGAAAGTGTTGGTTTCAAGAATCTCCGCACCCGCCTGCAGATACTCTTCATGAACCGACAGAATCAGCCCGGGATCCGAAAGGTTCAGCTCGTCGTAGCAGCGGTTGATGAACACGCCGCGCGCGGTCAGCACCGTACCCATGGCGCCGTCGGCAAGTATGGGGCGGTCGGCAAACATCTCGGCAAAGCGGCTCATTCTGTTGTCATGCTATCGCATCGCCAGCAAGGTTGTATCCACGGGAACTCGGCGTGCCGGCAAGCGCCTGGCGCGTCTCGCTTGGTAGAGAATCCTCCTCCGCGCCCCTCCCTTTTGCGAGAGAGGCGCTCGCACCGTAACATCGCTTGCGCTGGGACACCCGAACGAAAAGGGTGCCGATTCGCGCCGCTTCCGCTGTGCCGGAGGACCGGCTCGCTTTGTTATACTTCCAGCGTCATAGCATGGATGGAAACCGGTTCTGATCCCAGCGATTTCGGGCCTTCCAGTGCGTCTGTGCCGTCATTTATCTGTCTACCGCGCGGCTTGTTCCGCGCTACCGATCGAGGGTTGGCATTTTGAAGAAAAGAAGTCTTTGGATCAGCGCCTGTGCAGCTTTGGCCGCCGCCGTCGCGCTGGCTGGTTGCGGCACCGAATACTACTTTGCCGGCCGCGTATTGCCGCCAAGCAAGCTCAAGAATCGCGTCCTCATCGCCATTCAGAACCCCGGCATTCTGGCCAAGGGATCGCTCGAGATCGTCGACGCTTACTACGATGAGCGCAGCGCTTACAACGGAACGCCGGCTTCCTTTTCTCTCTCCGGATTTGGCGGCGCGATCCCCATCACCATTCAGAACATGCCCGAGGAGCAGGCGGGAGCCATCTATGGCTCCGGTGACGGCAGCTTTACCACGGCGGATTATCAGGGAGAAAAGACGTCAGGCACCGCGAGCGGTCTCAACGGCCTTTCGTCCAGCATCTTCATCACGCGGAACAGGTCGTATATATTTGCCGCCAGCCAGGCCGCTCATGTCTTCACCGCCGTCAATCAGACCCTCGGCTCTTCCATTGGCCTCAGCCTTCCCGGCGTCTATCGCGTCAGCGTGAACCCCGGCGGCTCCATGGCGTTGGCATTTGTTCAGAACTCGAATTACGCCTACTACCCGCGGCAGCTTTCGGCCGCGCAAACAACCTCCTACTCCGGCGGTCCCTCTACCTGGCCCAAGGCCGCGGTCGATTGCGAGCCGCAGAATGCGCCCTCATGGTGCCTGTTTCAAATGCAAAGCCCTGACCATGTCGATGCCACCGGCAACTACTATGGCGCGCCGCTGGTCTTCGACCGCCCAGTCAAGGCCGTGTTCTCGGCCGACGGCAGCACCGCTTATATCCTCAATTGCGGTCCCGAGTGTGGAGGCTCAACGGCTTCCATCTCCCTGGTCCCGGTGGCCCCAATCATCTTCCTTCAAGGTCAACAGTCCGGCATCTTGCCCTGCAATCTTCCTGCGAACGGGCCGTGCCCCGACTCCAACGCCAAACCCATGGTGAATATCCCCATCCCCGGCGGAGCAAGCAATGCGTTGATCGATACCTCAACCATGTACGTTGTCGGCCAGCAGCCACAGGTCATTCAGGGACAGACGCTCTTCGCCGGCAATCTCACCGTTGTCAATCTCGGAAACAACACGGCAAGCGGCCCCGTGCCCATCAGCGACGGCCAGCCCGGCGCGATGAGCCGCATGATCGAGGCCGACGACAACACTCTGTGGATCGGCATGACGGGCTGCACAACGGGCGTCCGCTATGCAACCAACCCTAGCAGCGGCTACGGCTGCCTGACGATGTACAACACCTCCACCAACAAGGTCGTTCTCCTGGAGCCTTACATCGGCGATGCCACGGGCATTGCCGCCGTTACCGGCCTGCATAAGATTTACGCGGCCGAGGGCGGCCAGGTGTACATCTATTCCACGACCAACGGCACTTCCATCGACAACCAGTACGTGACCGTGACCGGCACTGCTTACGACGTAGCCTACATGGACGCCGTGACCGACACCGACAACACCGTCTACTGATCCTATGGCCGCCGCTCACGATTCCGATGTGCAGGCGGCCGATGTCCTCGCCATCGCCGCTCATCGTGATGACGTTGAGCAGACCTGCGGTGGCACATTGCTGCGCATGGCCGCGCGCGGCCTTCGCACCGCCATTCTCGATCTCACCCAGGGCGAATCAGGAACCCGCGGCACCGCCGTTGAACGTGCGCATGAAGCCGAAGAAGCCGCCCGCATTCTCGGCGTGCGCTGGCGCCAGGCGCTCACCCTGCCCGATGGCGCCATTGCCAACACGCTCGAAAATCGTATCGAAATTGTCCACGTTCTTCGTCAGCTCCGCCCGCGCGTCGTCATCCTGCCGTACTGGCAGGCACGCCACCCCGACCATGCCATCGTGGCAACGCTCGGCTATGAAGCTTGTTTCCTCTCCGGCCTGAAGAAAATCGATACCGGTCTGAACCCCCATCGCCCCTTCAAGATCGTCTACGCCAGTCTCTACGCCGACGTGCGCCCCAGCTTCATCGTCGACATCACTCCCTTCATCGAACAGCGCCATCAGGCTCTCATGGCCTATCGCTCGCAATATGCAAATCAGCCCGCGGGCAGCGGCCTCTTCGTTCCCGAAGAGGAAATCCGCGAGCGCACCTTCGCTGAGGCACGGCACTACGGCCTGCTTGGCGGGGTTCGCTACGGCGAGCCGTTCGTCCAAAAGGAGGTCGGCCTCGTCGACGATCTCACGCTCCTGCCCGTACAATCGCTCTGAGCGAATCCCCATTTACTCGCAAGTCATAACAGCATGAAATAGGGCGCTTCGCCTGACGCGAGACGGCATCATTCTTTTTGATGCCGGCGTCATCGTCGGCTTTACTTTGGAGGTTCGTTGTGCCGCAACATTGGGACCCCGGGACCTACGAGAAAAATGCCGCATTCGTGCCTGCCCTGGCTGAGGGCGCACTCGAGTGGCTGGCTCCGCAACCCGGCGAGCGCATTCTCGACCTCGGTTGCGGAGATGGTCAACTCACGCAGCGCATCGTCGCCACAGGAGCAAGCGTGACGGGCATTGACGACTCGCCGCAAATGGTGGCAGCGGCGCGCGCCCGCGGATTGAATGCCGATCACGGCCCTGCTGAAAAGTTACCCTATCCGAACAATACCTTCGAAGCTGTCTTCTCCAATGCCGCACTGCACTGGGTCCGTGGCCAGGACGATATGCTTTCGCAAGTGCGGCGCGTGCTCCGTCCCGGCGGCCGCTTTGTCGCTGAAATGGGAGGCCACGGCAACATCGCCGCCATCCGTGTGGCTTTCGCCGCAGTGCTTGCACACCGCGGGTTCGCCAAACTGGGTGAACGAGACAACTACTATCCCACACAAGAGGCCTACACACGCCGCCTTGAGCGACACGGCTTTACCGTTAAGCGCATCCTTCTCTTCCCTCGCCCTACCCCGCTGAACGACGTCGGCATGGAAGGATGGTTGAATACCTTTTATCGGGGCGCGCTCGATGCCCTGCCCGAGGATCTGCGGAAAACTGCGGTGGACGAAACCGTAGCGCTGCTGGCCCCGGCCCTGCGCGCTCACGATGGCCGCTGGACCGCGGATTACGTTCGCCTTCGCTTTGAAGCCACCGTTTAGGCGGTTGCGTTTAAAGCTGCCATCGCAAATCAACTCCCCATCGCCTCAGTCCGCCGCCAGCAGCTTCGTCCGGAACAGCAGCCCTGCCACGATCCCGCCCACACTCGGAAACACAAGGAAGAGCCACAATTGCCGTATCGCTTGCCCGCCCACAAAGATCGCCGGCCCCAGGCTGCGCGCCGGATTGACGCTGACTCCCGTGATGTAAATTCCGAAAATGTGAATTGCGAGCAGCGTGATGCCGATGGCAAGGCCCGCGAATCCTGCCGGCGCCGCCTTCTGCGTCGAGCCAAGAATGACAATTACGAAGATCAGCGTCGCGACGAATTCAAAGAGAATGGCCGACTCAGTGTTATAGCCGCCTTGATAACCGGGTCCCCAGCCATCCTGGCCCAGACCGTTCGCCGCAAGACTGTATCCTGCCGTGCCCACTGCAATCACCAGTAAAACCCCCGCCGCAAGGATTGCACCCAGACACTGCGCAACCCAATAGCCGATCATGTCCTTCAAAGACATTCTTCCCGCAACCCAAACCCCGAGGCTTACCGCCGGATTCACGTGCCCACCGGAGATGGGGCCGATCCCGTAGATGGCCGCCGCCTGTGCCAGCCCGAATGCAAATGCGATGCCCAGAATGCCAACTTTATCGCCGGCGATCACCGCCGTTCCAACTCCAAAAAGCACCAGGATGAAGGTGCCCACAAGTTCCGCCAGGTATTTCTTCATGACTCCTCCTTGGTGAACTGCAGATTGTTGTTCAGGGCCCGCGCCAGGAATTCCGGCACGCCGGTCCTTCTTCTGACCCGCCAAGCCGCATTTCCTGCTCGCACTTTCGCCAGCTTATTCGGGGGGAACACAGAAACTGGCTGCGATGATGCGCACGCAGTCTTTCAAAGGCCCGATGGCTGAGTCAAGAAAAAATCCCTCGCGACGAACTCCCTCCAGACGTTCAATTCCTCCCCCTCTCCTGACCGGCGTAAACCAGCAGCCGCATCCATCCGCGATTCATCGCTTTTTGTGCTAAGGTTCAAGCGTGAACGCCGGCGCGCAAGAGAAGACTCAATTGAAGCGGAAAAAGGCGCGCTCTCTGCCTGGTCTTTCGGTCAAGAACGGGCTCATCCGCCACCCTTTCGACCTCGAATTTGGCGTGCGCACCAGCGGCCTGGTTGCCGGACGCCATCTTGCCTCCGGCCACCGGCACGACCGCCACGTAACCGCCTACTATGCCGTCGCCCCCTCGGTATTTCGCGGCATTATTGTCCGCTGGCGCAGGTGCCGCTCCTTCGCGCCCATTGATGCCTACACGTTCGTTGATCTCGGCGCAGGCATGGGTCGCGCCATGCTCCTCGCATCCGCGCATCCGTTCCGCGCCATCGCCGGCGTCGAACTGCATCCCACCCTTGCCCGCATCGGGCGCAGGAACCTCGCTCTCTGGCGTGCGTCAGAGCATCCCCTCGCGCCCCTGCGCATGCACTGCCGCGACGTCGCCGATTTTCCTCTACCCGCCGGTCCGTGCCTCGCCTTCCTCTTCAATCCCTTCACGGCGCCGGTTCTGCGAAGCCTGCTGCGCGGCTGGAGTCGCACTCTCGCCAACCGGCCGGGGGAACTCGATATTCTGTATGTCAACAACGAGCAGGAGAGCGTGCTGGCGCGCGAGCCCGGGTTCACCAGATTATTCCGTGGGCCCATCCGGCGGTCCCATGCCGATGCTGTCGCCGACCGCACGATCCTCAAACGCCAACCCGGCGCGGAATACGCCGCCACCACCTGGGAGGATTGTTCCATCTACCGCTGGACGGGGAAAGGCAGAGACTAGGGAGTAGCCAATAGGGAGTAGCCAGTAGGAAAACCGAAAGGACTCGATCAGAACTCGGGGCATTGCAGTTCCCGTTTTCTATTCCCTACTCCCTATTGGCCACTCCCTGTTTGCATACTATGCACGAATCGCATCTGATTCTCGGAATTGGCGAGTTGCTCTGGGACATGCTGCCGGAGGGGCCAAGGCTCGGTGGCGCGCCGGCGAACTTTGCCGTCATGGCCGGCCGCCTCGGCAATCGTGCTGCCATCCTCAGCCGTCTCGGCCGCGACGAATTGGGCCGCCAGGCCATCGATCGCCTCGATCCCATGCCCGTAGAAACCAGCTATCTTGAAATCGACCCGGCTCACGAAACGGGCCGCGTTACGGTGAGTTTTTCCTCCGGCGAGCCGCACTACATCATCCACGACCCTGCGGCTTGGGACTTCATGGACCTTTCCGACGATTGGATCCAACTGGCCGAAAGAGCCGACGCCATCTGCTTCGGTTCCCTTGCGCAGCGCAATCGGCATTCGCGCCAAACCATCCAGACCCTGGCCGCCGCAACCCCCGCCTCCTGCATTCGCATCTTCGATGTCAACCTGCGCGCGCCGTTTTACTCGTCTGAAGTCCTGGAGGAGTCGCTGGAGCTCTCTACCGTCGTCAAGATGAACGACACCGAAGTGCCGCTCGTTCTCGAGCTGCTCAATATCGACCTCGAAGAAGCTGCTGCGCCGGGTAGCCCGCGCCCGGCGAGCGAACTCTTGGGGCTTGCTGCGGAACACCTGCTCCGGGGCTTCCCGGCATTGCAGCTAGTGGCCATAACGCGCGGCAGCCGCGGAAGCCTGCTGGCCACGCGCGACGAGTGGGACAAGCACCCCGGCTTTCCCGTCAAAGTCGCTGATGCTGTCGGCGCCGGGGATGCGTTTACCGCGGCCCTCACGCATTACCTTTTGCGCGGTGCCGGCCTGGCATTGCTCAACGAAGCAGGCAACCGTTGGGGCGGTTGGACGGCTTCTCAATCCGGCGCCATGCCCGCACTCCCCGACACCGTGCGCGACGCAATCACCGCCGCAATCGAAAAAACAGCAAACTGAGAGATGCAAGCTTGCAGCCAGTAGCTGGTGGCAATTGGCTTCTCATCTTCGCATTCCGGTCTTCAGCTCCGGGCTACCGGCTACAAGCTCCTAGCTGCCAGTAAGCGTTTTCTGGTTGTCAAACGCCGCGTACCCGCTTTACGATGGCGGGGTCATGAAAAAGCCACGCGCGTTTGCTCTATGCTCCATCGCTCTTGTGTTGCCTTTTTGCCTGTTTGCCCAGGCGCCCTCGCTCACCGTTCAGGTCGATCACCCTACCGCAAAGGTCAGCCCCATTTTCTATGGCCTCATGACCGAAGAGATCAACTACTCTTACGACGGCGGAATCTATGGCGAACTGGTCCGCGACCGCACCATCGGCCGTGGCTTCGGTTCGCTCAATCATTGGCCCATGGTGGCTCGCGGCAACGCCCTCGTGAATATCTCCGCCGATGAATCCACAGGGCCCAGCGATGCTCTCCCGCGCAGCCTCCGCGTCACCGTGTCGAAGGCTGACAAAGACAATCCGGCCGGAGTCGAGAACGATGGCTATTGGGGCATCCCCGTCCGCCCGCACTCTACGTACAACGGCTCGTTCTACGCCAAGTCCGATACTCCGGGCCTCGCCGTCAACGTCAGTCTGCAAAATGACCAAACTGGCGCGACTGCCGCCACAGCCACAGTCACCGGCCTCACCAGCGACTGGCATCGCTACACCTACACACTAAAGACTGGCGATGTTCCCGCTTCATCCAATAACCACCTCATCTTGACCATCGCGCAGCCAGCCACCGTGTGGTTCGATCTCGTCTCGCTCTTCCCGCCCACCTACCACGATCGCGCCGACGGCAATCGCTCCGACATCATGGATCTGCTCGCCGCCATGCATCCCCACTTCCTGCGCCTGCCCGGCGGCAACTATCTTGAGGGCGAACGCATCGCTGACCGCTTCGACTGGAAGAAGACCATCGGCCCATGGACCGACCGCCCCGGGCACATGAGCCCCTGGCGCTATCGCTCGTCGGACGGCATGGGCCTGCTTGAATTTATGAATTGGTGCCAGGACCTGAAAATGGAGCCCCTGCTCGCTGTCTACGCCGGCTACTCGCTCGCACAGCAGCACGTCGATCCCGGCCCCGCGCTCGAACCCTACGTGCAGGATGCCCTCGATGAAATCGAGTACGTCACCGGCGGCCCGGATACCAAGTGGGGAGCCGAGCGCGTCAAAGACGGACACGCCGCGCCGTTCCCCCTTCACTACATCGAAGTCGGTAATGAGGACCAGTTTGACCGCTCCGGCTCCTACGACGGCCGCTTCGCGCAGTTCTATCACGGCATCAAGCAGCACTATCCCGATCTGCAGATCATCGCGACGGCTCCAGTCAAAAGCGTGACGCCCGACGTACTCGACGAACACTTCTACATGTCGGCCGAAGAATCTTTTTCCCAGGCGCACCATTACGACTCCACCAGCCGCAGCGGCCCCAAGATCTTTGTCGGCGAGTGGGCCACGCGCGAAGGCGACCCCACACCCAACCTCGAAGCCGCCCTGGCCGACGCCGCCTGGCTCACCGGCCTCGAGCGCAACAGCGACCTCATCATCATGAACAGCTACGCGCCGCTCTTCGTCAACGTCAATCCCGGCGGCATGCAGTGGGCCACCGACCTCATTGGCTACAACGCGCTTACCAGCTACGGTTCGCCCAGCTACTGGACGCAGGTGATGTTCTCAACTCATTTCGGCACCGAAGTTGTCAGCTATGACCTCGCCAACGCTCCGCCCCGTGTCTATGCTGTCGTCGAGCGCGATGAGGCAACGCACAAGCTCTTCCTCAAGATCGTCAATGCAAACTCGACCGCGCAGCCGCTCGCCATCGACCTTACCGGCGTCAAAAAACTAGCCCCGCAGGCCACACTCACCACCATGAGCGGCAAATCACCCAACGCCACCAACAGCATCACCAGCCCCAACGCCGTCGTTCCGGTCAAGCACACAATCTCCGTCTCCGGCCCGAAGTTCACTGAAACCTTTGCGCCGTACTCGGTCAATGTGCTGGAGCTAAGCTACTAGGGCCACTTGTAGCGCCGGTCTCCAGACCGGCTGTAATGCGGGCCTCCAGGCCCGCATGCTTTGCACGCGTACAAAGTTCCAAAATTCAGCAGAGAAACTGTTTTCAAACGTAACTGCCCTGGTGTATAACTTTCTCGCGTGCTGATTCGGATATAAAAGCCAGCCGAAAATCGCCGGAACGCCGCCGCACTTCCCCGTTCAAGGAGCTGATCCCTATGTCGCGACTCGTCCTCGCCGCCTTCGCTGCCCTGCTTGTGTTGCCCGCTGCCACTCGAGCCGCCGACACCCCGACAAAAGATCCACCCAAGACCTGGGTCGACAAAGATACCGGCCATCGCGTCTGGCGGCTCAGCGACGAGCCCAACTCCGGCGGCTTCTACTTCAACGTCAACGCCTACACCCCCGATCAGAAGTCGATGATCTACACTGCGCCCGACGGCATCCATGTGCTCGACATGGCGACGATGAAGACCCGCCTGCTTGTTCCTAATCCTCCGCGCCCCGCCAACGCGCCCGAAGACCGCATGGCATTTTTCCGCTATGGCGTGCACGCGCTCGTTGCCGGATTCAAGACCAACAGCGTCTTCTACACACAGACCAATCCCAACACTAACATCACCTCGGTCTACAAGGCCGACGTCGACACCGGCCAGACCCGCAAGCTCGTCGACTTGCCCCCTCGGCGCATGATCGTCTGCATCAATGCCGACGAAACCCTTGCCGCCGGTACTTACCTGGTCAATGAACAAGATCGCGACTACGGCCAGAACATGCCGGCGCGCCCGCAAGCCTCCACCGGTGGCGGAGACAATCGCGTTGCCAGCCCCGAGCAGGGCCCGCACTACCAGCCGCTCGACAAAGGCCAGATGATGGAGCGGCGCCTCGCGGCTCACTATCCGTTGGTCCTTTTCACCATCCGTCTTGAGCCGGGCCCCAACGGCGAGAAACCCGGCGACATCAAGGAACTCCTCCACTCGACCGACTGGGTGAACCACCTGCTCTTTTCGCCCACCGATCCCGAACTGCTGATGTACTGCCACGAAGGCCCGTGGCAAAAAGTCGACCGCATCTGGATGATCCACACCGACGGCACGCACAATACGATGATTCACAAGCGCACCATGGTGAATGAGATCTTCGGTCACGAGTTCTGGGGGCTCGACGGCGAGACCATCTGGTACGACTGGCAGTTTCCCAAGGGCGAGGACTTCTTCCTCGCCGGCTACAACCTCAAGACCGGCCAGCGCACCGCATTCCATTTGCAGCGCGATGAATGGGGCATCCACTTCAATCTGACGCGCGATCTCTCGCTCTTCTGCGACGATGGCGGCGATCCCGGCCAGGTTGCTCGCTCCAAGAACGGCGAGTGGATTGAGTTGCTGCATCCCGAGATGCAGAAGGTCGGCGAAGGCGCACTCAACGATCCCAGCTTCTGGCAGCCCGGCGTCTTTCACTCCGAACACATGGTCAACATGTCGCACCACAACTATCGTGAGGAGCCGAACGTGCGCTTCTCGCCCGACAAGAAGCTCGTCATCTTTACCAGCAACATGTTCGGGCCCAGCTATGTTTTCGGCGTCGAGGTTGACAAAGCCGTCAATCCGCCTGCCGCCGACGTCCAGTCCACGCCCGACCTTGCAGCGCAGTTCAATCCGACAAACCCCACGCCGACGCATTGAAGTGATGAAACAGTTTCTCGCGCTGTTCTTTCTTGCCTGCGCCTCTGCGGTTCCCGCGCAAGCCTTCGTCTGCGGTAAGAGCCAATCAGGCGTAACGACACTCACATCCGCTTCGATCTATTCGGAGGCTGCGCCCGGATTCGACCTCAATACTGCACCCGAGGTCACACCCGGCTCGTGTTCCAGCGGCAAACCGTTCTTCTTTTCCATCGCGCTGCCTGAAGGCAGCTACCGCGTCTCCGTCACGCTGGGTGGCGCACAGCCGTCCACGACCACGGTGTGGGCTGAAGCGCGCCGGCTCATGCTTGAAAATGTTGCGGTCCAGGCCCACGGCTCCGTCAAACGCCAGTTCGACGTGAACGTGCGCGTCCCCTCCATCGCCGGGGATCCCGGCCACACCGTGCACCTCAAGCCGCGCGAGATCGGCAATCTCGACTGGGACAACAAGCTCACGCTCGAGTTCAACGCCGACCACCCCGCTTTCCGTGAGCTTCGCATCGAGCCGATCCACGAAACTACAATCTACCTTGCCGGCGACTCCACCGTTGTCGATCAGGACGTGGAGCCCTGGGCCGCCTGGGGCCAGATGCTGCCCCGGTTCTTCCGTCCCGGCGTGGTCGTCGCCAATCATGCTGAATCCGGCGAAACCATCCGCAACTTTGTGGGCGAGCAGCGCTTCGCCAAAGTCATGTCGCTCATCGAGCCGGGTGATTACCTCTTCATCCAGTTCGCTCACAACGACCAGAAGCCCAACGGCGTTCCACTCGACGACTACAAGAAACTCCTCGTCGACTACATTGAAAAGACGCGTGCCAAAGGCGCGACGCCGGTTCTCGTCACCAGCATGAATCGCCGCACCTTCGATGCAGATGGAAAGATCACCGACTCGCTCGCGGGATATCCTGACGCCATGCGCGAGGTTGCTGCGCAGCAACATGCCGCGCTCATTGACCTGAATGCCATGAGCAAGACGCTCTTTGAAGCCATGGGGCCTGAGGGAACCCTGAAGGCCTTCATGCACTATCCCGCCAACAGTTTCCCTAACCAGACTGAAGCCATCAACGACAACACGCACTTTAACAAGTACGGCGCGTATGAGCTCGCGCGTTGCGTCGTCCACGGTATTCGCCGTAATGAGCTTCCGCTGCGCAAGTTCCTGTCCAAAGATGTTCCTGACTTCAATCCCGCCGTGCCCGATCCGGTAGACGACTTCAGCCTGCCGGCAACGCCGATCCCGCCGAAGGCGGAAAACGTCACAAAAATTCCGCAGTCCTGACCCGCGCCTGCTCCACTTCCGCTGCGTTGGCCCGGTCAGCAACCACGGTCACCACGATCGGCTCCTAGGGATAAAGCTTCGCAGGCACAATCTCAGGCTCCGCCTCGCCCGCCTGCGCCATCAGTTCCTTCAACTGTCCGCTTAGGCCGTCGGCAATCTCGCGATACTCTTTCCTGCCGGCAAGATTCACCAGCTCGGCCGGATCGTTGCGTTGATCGTAGATCTGGTACTCGTGATAATTCGTGCTCGTGGGCTCCTTGGTCGTGCCCGTCGGATCGGCAATGCAATAGGTCCAGTCCTTCGTTCGGATCGCGCGCCCCGTCATCGACTCGCTGATCTGCACCAGCTCGCGGTTCGGCCAGCCAGCCCTCGCCTTGGCATCGTGCACCAGCGGCAGAATGGTCCGCCCCTTCATCGATTGCGGCACAGCCACACCCGCCGCATCCAGCAGCGTGGGCGCCAGGTCCACTATCCCCACGATCTCCTGGAGCTGCCGCGCGCTCTCAAACCCCGGCCCAGAAAAGATCAGCGGCACCCGCAGACTGCTGTTGTGCGTACTCCGCTTGTACTCCTGGTTGCGCGTCATAAAGTGGCAGCCGTGATCGCTCATGAACAGAAAGATCGTATTCTCCGCCAGCCCTTCTTCCTCAAGAATCTTCCGCACGCGGCCCACGGATGCGTCGATGGCCTCGCAGCAGCCGTAGTAATCCGGCAGTTGTTCGTGCCAGTCTCCAGGCTGAGCGCTCAGATCGGCCGGCACAAACGCGTTGATGAATCGCTCCGCCGATCCCTTCGGCCCCACCATGCGATGCAGATCGTTCTGCTGGTGCGGCTCCAGTTGCGAAATCATCAGCAGGAACGGCTTCTCTTGTTTTTGCCGCAAAAACTTCTCCACGCGATCCGTAATGAAGTCCACGCGATACTCATCCTTGAAGTTGATCGGATTCCCGTCGCGGTCCCAGATCGTTCCCTCGTAGGGATGCGTCGTGTGCTCCAGTTCGTTCGAAGCCTCCCAGAAATCCAGAAAGCCGCCGCGATGCTCCGGGCTCACTGCCCCGGGCCCTCCGCCCAGCAACGCCGACCCTGGGGCCATGTGCCACTTCCCGACGTAATTCGCTGTATATCCCGCCCTGCGCAACTCCGTGGCGATCGTCGGCAGATCCTCTCTCAGCCCAAGCCCGTTATGCCAAACCCCTGTCTCTGTCGCGTAGCGGCCCGTAATCAGCACCGACCGGGAAGGCGCGCAAACCGGCTGGTTCGTCACCGCGTGCGTGAAATTCGTTCCGCCCGCCGCCAGCGCGTCCAGGTTTGGCGTATGCGTGGAACTATTCAGCCCATTCGCGCCCACAAAATCCCAGCGAAACTGATCGGAGTGGTAAATCACAATGTTCGGCCGCTGCTTCTTGGAGGCTGACTCCGCTCGCGCATCCGCGCCCGCTCCTGCTTGCGGCATCGCCGCTGCCACACCCGCCTGCGCCGCGGCCGCCGCCGTCCCCAATAGAAAACTCCGTCTGTTCACTTTGCTCATCAACTGCTCCGCACTCCAAATATAAACTCCGCATAATGCCTTTTGAGACTGCCGTCCCGCTCAAGTAAAGTAAGTGCATCGTGATTATCGATCTTGCCAGGCGCGCGCACGATCACAACTGGGAGATGGATCCTATTACGCGCTCCCTGCTCGACACCGATTTCTACAAGCTCCTCATGCTCCAGTTCATCTGGAAGAACTTTCCCCACACCCGGGCCACCTTTACCCTCATCAATCGCACCCCCTCGGTCCGCCTGGGTGAAATTGTCAGTCTGCCTCAGTTACGTGAACAACTTGAAGCAACACTTAAGCTTCGTTTTCGCAAGTCTGAGCTGGTCTGGCTCGCCGGCAACAGCTTCTTCGGCCGCCGCGGCATCTTCGAGCCGGCGTTCCTTGACTGGCTTGAGCACGGGTTCCGGCTCTCCGATTACGAGCTCTCCATCAAAGACGGTCAAATCCAGCTTCGCTTCGATGGGCTTTGGTCGGGAACCTCAATGTGGGAGATCTATGCGCTCGCGCAAATCGGCGAACTGAAAACCCGCGCCGCGCTCAAGCATCTCAGCGAGCTTGAGCTCGACATTCTCTACGCCCGCGCCAAAACCCGCCTCTGGGAAAAAATGGAGCGACTGCGCGGTGTGCCCGATCTCAGCATCAGCGACTTCGGCACCCGCCGCCGGCACAGTTTTCTCTGGCACGAATACGTCGTGAACGCCATGCGCGTCACGCTCGGCCCGAGCTTCTCCGGCACTTCCAACGCTTACCTCGCCTACAAACACGACCTCGAAGCCATCGGCACCAATGGCCACGAGCTGCCCATGGCCATGGCGGCCCTGGCTCGCGATGAGAACGAACTGCGCAACGCACAGTACCGGCTCCTCGAGCTTTGGCAGCAGAGCTACCAGGGTGAGCTGCTCATTCTCCTGCCTGATACCTTCGGGACCACGCAATTTCTGCGCAATGCGCCCGACTGGGTGGCGAACTGGACCGGCCAGCGCATCGACAGCAAGGACGCATACATCGCGGGCGACGAATACATTGCGTGGCTGCAAAAGCACAGCCGCGATCCGCGCCAGAAACGCCTGATCGCCAGCGATGCGCTCGATGTGGAACAGATCCTCAGCCTGCACGCTTATTTCGCCGGATCCATTCGCAACGGCGCCACTCCCGACGATTTCCGCTCGGCTGCGGACTTTCACGATCCCGTCCGTTGGCTTCCCGAACGCCGCGTTCGTTTCAGCGCCGGCTGGGGCACTCTGCTCACCAATGACTTCCGCAATTGCAATCCGCAAGGCAACGACGGATTCAATCCCGTCGGCCTGGTCTGCAAACTCACTCAAGTCGAAGGCCGGCCCGCCGTCAAACTCTCTGACAATTACTCCAAGGCGATGGGCGATCCCGAAGAAGCCGAGCGCTATCGCCGCATCTTCGGCGTCGCCGGTGTGGCCGACGCACCCGTCCTGACATAAATTTATGTCCGCGGGTTTGTATGCTTCGCAACTTCGCCAGGAATTAACCCTGCGCAACCGCGCCTATGCCCGCGGGCATGCTCACGTGGAAAGCTACGGTGGCAACCCGGTCATCGTGTTCGCGCCAGACGGCGACCGCCACGGCAACTTCTTCGATCCTGCCTATGCCGCCATCATCCGAAACCCTGATTGGCTGCGCCGCTTCGACAAGGTCCACGCACAAGCAGCGCGTTCGCTCCCCAAACCGCAGCTTGATCCTCATCGCCGCTGGCGCGAGCTCGATTCCTCCATGAGCTCCGATGCTTTGCTCATGAACATCTTCTGCACACCCGGTGTGGCCGAGTCCGCGGCGGTGCGCAACATGCTCGGCGTGGACGACGGCGCCGTACCGCTTTTCGGCTGGAAGGCCCGCGTGCCGCTTGCCAGCGGCCGCTTCGACCGTACTGAAGTGGATATGCGCTTCGGTTCCCTGCTCGTCGAGGCAAAGTTGACCGAAGTTGGATTCCAGGTCCGCATCGCGGCCATCGTCGAAGCGTACCGCGACTTCGATGAGGTCTTTGACCGCGATCAACTGCCCCGCGTTGAAATTCCCACCTCGCGCTGGTTGCGGGCCAGCGAATTTCCTGAAGACGAATCGCAGGAATTCGAAAGCATTCTCGCCGATCCCGAACTGTTCTCTCCGGTCGACACTAGCTTTCGCCCATCCGGTGACGAGGGCTACGCGAGCTATCAGCTCATCCGCAGCGTCCTGGCCGCGCATGCTTCAAATTGCAGCTTTTGCGTCATTCACGATGAGCGCCGTCCTGACCTGCGCGCAGAATGGTTTCAGATCATGTCTGCAGTCAAAAGCGCAGAGATGCGCACGCGGCTGAAGGTCCTCACCTGGCAGGAACTCGCTGCGATCCTTCCCCCCGCGCTGCAGCAGTTTCTCGATCTTAAATACGGAATCGTCGCACCAGGAAGGGCGCCCATTCCGATCGAAGGCGTAACCGACATGTCTTTGTAGCGCCGGTCTCCATGCCCGGACGTCTCCAACGGATCGTGGTTGCCCCATCCTTTCGCGCAGTCTCTTCGCGCGAAGGGTGGGAGCGAATCGCGAACGCCTTGAGACTGAAACCTACAACCCCAGTACCTTCCGATTCTTCTCCGCATCCGCCTTGCCGCCGGCAAAATCATCAAACGCCTTGTCCGTCACGCGAATAATATGATCGCGCACATACACCGCTCCCTCCGCCGCGCCCTGCTCAGGATGCTTGATGCAACACTCCCACTCCACCACGGCCCAGCCCGGATAGTCGTACTGCGCCATCTTGCTGAACACCTGGGTGAAATCAACCTGCCCATCGCCCAGCGAGCGAAAGCGCCCCGGCCGGTCGATCCAATCCTGGTAGCCGCCATACACGCCGGCCCGTCCACTCGGCCGAAACTCCGCATCCTTCACATGAAACGCGCGCACCCGCTCGTGATAGAGATCGAGAAACGCAAGGTAATCCAACTGCTGCAAAACCATGTGGCTCGGATCGTAAAGAATATTCGCGCGCTTGTGATCGCCAACCGCCGCGAGAAACCGCTCAAATGTCGCGCCATCGTGCAAATCTTCGCCGGGATGCAGCTCAAAGCACACATCCACTCCTGCCTCATCAAATGCGTTTAAAATCGGCGTCCATCGCCGCGCCAATTCCTTGAATGCCTCATCGATCAGTCCCGCCGGCCGTTGCGGCCACGGATAAAAAAACGGCCACGCCAGTGCGCCCGAAAACGTTGCATGCGCCGTCAGCCCCAGGTTGCGGCTCGCCTTCGCCGCCCACTGCAACTGCAGCACAGCCCAGGCCGCCTTTGCCTTGGCGTCGCCGGCCAAATTCGATGGAGCAAATGCATCGAGCAGCGTGTCGAACGCCGGATGGCTGGCGACAAGCTGGCCCTGAAGATGCGTCGAGAGCTCTGTAATCGACAGTCCATGCCGCGCCGCGATTCCCTTCATCTCGTCGCAATATGCCTGGCTCTCCGCTGCGCGCTCAAGATCGAACAGCCGCTCGTCCCAGCTCGGAATCTGTATGCCGATGTACCCGTGTCCGGCCGCCCACCCCGCCATCCCATCGAGCGTGTTAAACGGCGCTGCATCTCCGGCAAACTGCGCCAGAAAAATCCCCGGCCCTTTAATCGTCTTCATCTTCTTCCCCTCAAACCACGTCTCGGTTCCCACCACACCGCACTTGCCTCAGGTTCGCTTCTTCCCGGCACCACCAGGCTGAGAGCTGAAAGCTGATAGCTGCTTCTAAAACTCCACCCACCCTTCCTTCCGATTGCTCTCAATTACACGCTCAATGAACCGCATGCCACGCACCCCCGCTTCAATGCCGGGCAGCGTGGCCGGCAGCGGATTCTTGTTTCCCTGCTTCCACGCGATCAGCGCATCGGCAAACTCGCGATAGAGCACCGCAAAGGCCTCCAGGTATCCTTCGGGATGCCCGGCAGGGACTCGCGCCGCCGCCTTCGCGTCCTCGCCCAAATATCCAGAGGCGGCGTGATGAATCTCCTCCGGCTTGTCTAGCCACTTCACAATCAACCGGTTCGGATCCTGCTGCCGCCACTCCAGCGATCCATTTTCGCCAAAGATGCGAAGCAACAATTCATTCCTCTCGCCCGCGGCCACCTGCGAACACCCAAGCGTCCCCTCGGCGCCGTTGTTCATCCGCACAAACGCGTTGCAATCGTCGTCAAGCTTGCGCCCCGCAACCACGTTGCGCAGCGTGGCGTTGATGGCCGTCACCTGCAAGCCGCTGATGTACTCCAGTAAATGGAAAGCGTGCGTCCCGATATCGCCGATCGCGCCTCCTGCACCGCTTCGCGCCGGATCGGTCCGCCACTCCGCCTGCTTGTGCCCCGTCGTCTCCAGCGGGCCACTCAGCCATCCCTGAAAATATTCCACGGCCACCTTGCGAATCTTTCCCAGCTTCCCCGCCGCGCACATCGCCCGAGCCTCGCGCACCATCTGGTAACCCGCGTACGTGTGCGTCAATCCATAAGGTAGCCCCGATTTCGCGATCGCCGTCTGGAGCTCCAACGCTTCTTCATAGCTCGCCGTGGCCGGCTTGTCGCTCATCACGGGAATGCCTGCCCCCAGCGCTGCCAGCGCTACCGGCAGGTGCAGGTGATTCGGCGTCACAATCGCCACAAAGTCGATGCCATCGTCCCGCTTGCGCTCCGCCTCGATCATTTGCGGGTAGTCCGCGTACGCGCGTGCCGGATCGATGCAATAGCTTGCCCCTGCTTCGCGTGAGCGCTCCGCCGACTGCGAAAACGCGCCCGCGACCAGCTCGATCCGTCCATCCAGCTCCGCCGCAATGCGATGCACCGGCCCGATAAACGCTCCCGGCCCACCCCCCACCATACCCATCCGAAGCTTGCGCCCTTCCGCCATCGCTTCCCTTTCTCCTAGTCTTTCTATTCCCTATTCCCTAATCCCTATTCTCTGTCTTTCAGCAGTTCACCCCGCTCGCCAGGTACCCGCCATCCACGGCAAGGACCTCGCCCGTCACGAACGCTGCCGCCCGCGACGCCAGAAAAATCGCCGGCCCCACGATCTCGCGCGGCTCGCCAAATCGGTGCATCGGCGTGCGCATCAGGATCTCTTCTCCGCGCGGCGTCCCAATCACCAGCGGCTTGCTCATCTCACTCGGAAAAACTCCTGGCGCAATCGCATTCACAATCACACCCGATTCCGCCAGCTCCACCGCCAGCGTCTTGGTCAGCGAGGCCACGGCGCTTTTGCTCGCCGCATACGGTGCCACGCGATAGAACCCGCGAAACGCCGTCACCGAAACAATATTGATGATGCGCCCATACCCGGCCTTGGCCATCGTGCGCCCAAAGATCTGGCACGTACGCATGGTCCCGGTCAGGTTCGTCTCTACGATCTTCAGCCAGTCCGCCTCATCGAACTCCAACGTAGCCACCTTCTTGGTAATGCCTGCTCCGTTTACCAGGATGTCGACCTTGCCGAACTTCTCGATCACGGCGTCGTGCAGCCGCTCGAGCGAAGCCCGGTTCATGACATCGCTCGCGACGCGCAGCGTGCCCCGGCCCAGCGCCTCAATCTCCTTGGCCACAGCTTCCACCTGCGCCTGCCGCCGCGAGCTGGCTACAACATCAGCGCCCGCCGCGGCGTACCCAAGTGCAATTTCGCGGCCGAGCCCGCTTGTCCCGCCGATTACCACCGCAACCCGCCCGCTTAAATCAAAAAGTTCCTGCCCCTTCAAACCGTCCTCCTGATCATGGAACACACCTAGCCTAAATGATCCGTCGCGCGCTCGCATCACACTGCCCGCCTTCGCCCCGATGAGCTACATTATTGTTTGACCATGAATACGCTCCCGATTCCTGACTCCAAGCGCCGCTGGGATTGCCTGAGTCTGGGCGAAGTGATGCTGCGGCTCGATCCCGGCGAAGCCCGCATCCATACCGCGCGCCACTTCCAGGTGTGGGAGGGCGGCGGTGAATACAACGTCGCCCGCGGCCTGCGGCGCTGTTTCGGGCTGCGCACCGCCATCGCCACTGCGCTTGCCGACAACCCCGTTGGCCGCCTAGTTGAAGACTTCATCCTGCAGGGCGGCGTCGATCTTTCGCTCATCCGCTGGGTTCCCTACGACGGCGTGGGCCGAAGCGTTCGCAACGGCCTCAACTTTACTGAGCGCGGATTCGGCGTGCGCGCCGCCGTCGGTTGCTCCGACCGCGGCCACACCGCCATCAGCCAGGTCAAATCCGGCGACTTCGATTGGGAGTCCATCTTCGGCCCTGGCAACGGCTCTCGCTGGCTTCATACCGGCGGCATCTTCGCCGCGCTCTCCGCCTCCACGGCCGAAGTTGCCGTCGAAGCCATGGACGCGGCGCGCAAATACTCCACGCCCATTTCCTACGACCTCAACTATCGCGACTCGCTCTGGAAATCCATCGGCGGCAAAACCAAGGCGCAGGCGGTCAACCGCGACCTCGTGCGCAAGGTAGACGTCCTGCTCGGCAACGAAGAAGATTTTTCCGCCATGCTCGGCATTGCCATCAAGGGCGTCGGCGAGGACTTCGCCGAGTTGCCCATCGCCGGCTACGAGGATATGCTGCGCGAAGTGGCCGCTGCATATCCCAATCTCAAGCTCGTCGCCAGCACATTGCGCACCGCCCAAAGCGCCAGCCGCAACGCCTGGGGCGCCATTGCGCTATACGAAGACAAAATCGTTCACGTCCCCCAGCGCGAAATCGACATCTTTGACCGCGTGGGCGGCGGCGACAGCTTCGCCTCCGGCCTCATCTACGGCCTGCTCGCCGGCAAAGGCATTGAATGGGCGGTGAAGTGCGGCGTGGCCCACGGCGCGCTGGCCATGACCACCCCCGGCGACACCAGCATGGCCACGCTCGCTGAAGTCGAACGCATCATGAAAGGAGGCTCCGCGCGCATCGCGCGCTAACCGCGCTTTGCGCTGACTTGCCTGGGTGCCGCATCCTGGCGGCGTCTCTGTTGCGCTAGGGTCGAATAGCTAATCCACGAACCCGCTGACTAACTCGGCTAGCCCCGCTAGCCCCGATTCCTCTTGAGGTGCTTGCAGATGTCCGAAACCACCCAGCAAATCATCGAACGCGTCGGACTCATTCCCGTCCTGCGCGCAAAAAGCGTTGCACAGGGCCGCGCTGTCGTTGACGCCATGATCGCCGGCGGCGTCACCATCGTCGAAGTCACCATGACCGTCCCCGGCGCTATTGACCTCCTCAAGGAACTCCGAAACGAGTACAGTCCGAAGGACCTTCTGCTCGGCTCCGGCACCGTCACCACGGGTGACCAGGCTCAGGCCACCATCGACGCCGGCGCGGAGTTCGTCGTCAGCCCGAGCTTGCATCCAGAGGTGATACACAAAACCAAATCCAATAAAAAAATCTCCTGCCCCGGCGCGCTCACACCCACCGAGGCCATCACCGCATGGAATGCGGGCGCCGACTACGTCAAAATCTTTCCCTGCTCGGCAGTTGGCGGCGCAAGCTATTTGAAATCGCTGCTCGCTCCGTTTCCCCAACTCAAGATCATTCCCACTGGCGGTGTGACTTTGCAGACTGCCGAAGGCTTCATCAAGGCCGGCGCCCGCGCCCTCGGCGTAGGCAGCGACCTCGTCAACCTCGCCGCCGTCGACTCCGGACACCCCGAAACCATCACCGAAACCGCCCGCGCGTACCTGAAAGTGATCGCGGATGCGCGCAAGAGCTGACGCGTCCATCAAAATGCAAACTCACTCAGATCCATTTCGCCTGGATGGTCGCATCGCGCTCGTCACCGGCGGCGCTAGCGGCATCGGCGAAGCCACCGCCAAAGAACTCGCTCGCGCCGGCGCACAGGTCTGGATCGGAGACATCAACATCGCCGCCGCCCAGACCCTTGCCGCCTTGCTCCCCAACGCCAAGGCTCTGTATCTCGACGTCACAAACCCTGAATCAATCGCCGCGGCGGTCGCCCAAATCGGCCAGCTCGACATCCTCGTCAACAACGCAGGCATCGGCCACGTCGGCTCCATCGAAGCCACCGAGCCTGAAGACTTCGACCGGCTCATAAACGTTAATGTCCGCTCGGTCTACCTCGTCACTCGCGCCTTTCTGCCTCTACTGCTTGCCGCGCAAGAACGCCACGCGGCCGTTGGCGCCATCGTCAACGTCGCCTCCGTCTCCGGCCTCGTCGGCATCAGGCAGCGCTTTGCCTACTGCACCACCAAGGGCGCCATCGTAGCCATGACGCGCCAGCTCGCCGTCGAATACCCAAAGACGCTGCGTGTCAACGCCGTCTGTCCCGGCACCGTGCAAACTCCGTTCGTCGAGGCCTATCTCGAAAAATTTCACAAACACAACAAAGAGGAGATGCGCGCAGAGCTCCGCGCACGGCAGCCCGTCGGGCGCCTAGGCCAGCCCGAAGAAGTTGCCTCCGCCATCCGCTATCTCGCTTCAGACGAGGCCGCATTTGTCACCGGCACATTGCTCACCATCGATGGCGGCTGGACGGCCGCTTAACCGTGCGCATCGCGCCATCGCATCATTCTTCCCGGAGGTCATCTTTGAAACTTGTTTCGTTTTCAATTGAAGGCGGCGCACCCATCCCGGGTGCCCTGTATGAGGAAATGAACCTGGTCGCCGATCTCTCCACCACGCCCTATGCCGACACCCTGGCGATGGTCACCGCCGGAGTCACGACCGTCGATCCACCGGGAACCTATGTTGCTTATAAGCTAAGCGACGTCCGTCTGCACGCGCCACTCACCAATCCACCGCGCGTCTTTGCCATTGGACTGAATTACCGCGATCACGCCGCCGAATCCGGGATGGCTCTACCCTCCGTCCCTGTCGTCTTTTTCAAAATGCCTACGGCCATCATCGGTACCGGCGACGCCATCGTGCTGCCGAAGAATTCATCCGAGCCCGACTACGAAGCCGAGTTGGCCTTCGTCATCGGCAAAGGCGGCTTCCGCATTCCCGCATCGGAATGGCGCGACCACGTCTACGGCTACACCATCATTAACGACGTCAGCGCACGCGACGTGCAGCGGGCCACATCGCAGTGGTCTCTCGCCAAGAGCTTTCCCACCTTCTGCCCCATGGGTCCGGCCATCGTGCCCGCCGGCCAGGTCGACGACCCGCACCAGCTCGACGTCAGCCTCAGCATCAACGGCGAACTCCTGCAGAGCTCGAACACTCGCGAACTTATCTTCAAGGTGCCCGACCTCGTCGAGTACATCTCGTCGATCACGCCCTTGCTGCCTGGAGACATCGTTTCCACCGGCACGCCTGCGGGTGTGGGCATGGGCCGCAAGCCGCGGCGCTGGCTGCGCCCCGGCGACACCGTTGCCGTCTCGCTGCAAGGCCTCGGCTCACTCGTCAATCCCGTCGTCGCCGAATAGACTCGAGCCGCCGCGACAATCTTCTCCGCCCTCGCAAACAGAAAAGGCCCCGTTCGGGGCCTTGTCGCTGACTCGCTGACTTGCCGATTCGCTGACTCGCTTCCTCACGCCCCCGCTTCACCAGTCTTCGGCTCCGCGACCAGCCACGCATAGAGCATGACACCGACATAACAGACCACCGGAATCGCGTATGCTGCCTGCACCCCGCTCACATCCCGCAGCACTCCCATCACTTTCGTCAACGCCCAACCACCTAGAATCGCCATCACAAGAAAAGATCCCGCGGTCTTCGTCTGATCTCCCATTCCCTTCAGCCCCATGGCAAAGATCGTCGGAAACATGATCGACATAAAGTAGCTTGTGATCAGAACGCAAACCACGCCCATCCAGTTCAACTCCAGCACTCCAACCAGGCCCAGCGCCACATTCACAATCGCATATGCCGCCAGCATGGTCCTTGCATGGAAGTGCTTCATCAGCCACGCCGAGCTGAACCGCCCCACGGCAAACGCCGCCAGCGTCCCCGTCAGCATGTAGCCCGCAGCCTTGTCATGCAACCCTGTTGCCGCCCGCACGTAGAGAATGAAATAACTCCAGGTGCCCACCTGTGCGCCCACGTAAAGAAACTGCGCCAGCACAGCGCCGACAAAGTGCCGCTGGAACAACCGCACGTGCATCTCGCCGGTCGGCGCGCTCTCTGAAGTATCTTCGCTGCTCATGTCGGGGAATTTTGTGAACAGAATCATCAGGGCCCACAACAGCGCCAATGAACCCAGAACCAGATACGTCGGAACTACGCGGAGCGTTTCCCCATTCAAATAGGCCTGGAACGTTCCAGCAGCCTTCTTCGCTGCCACTTGCCCGGTCGTCAATTCCACCCCGGAAAAAATGAACACCGTGCCCACCAGGCCCGCCGTGATCGACCCCAATGGGTTGAAGGCTTGCGAGAAATTCAGCCGCCGCTCGCTCGAACCCGAAGACCCCAACTGCGCGATAAATGAATTGGCGCCCGTTTCCAAAAACGACAATCCACTCCCAATCACGAACTGCGCCGCGACGAAATACAGGTAAACTTCTGAGTGCGCCGCAGGCCAGAACAGCCAGCATCCCGTTCCCATCAGGATCAGCCCGGTCATGAGGCCGGCCTTGTATCCAAAGCGCCGCATGATCTGCCCGGCGGGAATGGCCCACAGAAAATACCCGAAGAAAATCCCCAACTGCAGCTCGGCCGCACCCGAAGCGCTCACCCCGAACGACTTCATAAACTGCCGGATCAGAATGTCCGTCAGGTTATTCGGAATCGCCCACAAAAAAAAGAGCGGCGTCACCACTAGGAACGGCAGCAACCGCCCCGCGGGAATCAGCGGCGCATGAATGTCTTCGTTGTTCTCGGATAACGAGTTTCCTCGCTTGACCGGCCCGACAGAAATACTCAAGATGAAATCCTTTCTCCTCGAACGCGCGTCGCAAAAAGCGCCGTCGCATCTAGACGTCGCGGTCTTCCGCTGTCCCGCCGATTCACGCCGAAAAGGCTTTCCCTTTTCTACCGAATCCAACCCGCTGCTGGCAAATCAGCCACATTAACGTTAACGATCCGGCCGCTCGGGGCGCTCAACCGCTCTATCAGTGGCGCGCAAGCCTATAATCCCTGCGTAAGGCGGCGCTGCCTCCTGCCAAGCTCGCTGGAGGCGCGCCGGTCAGCACGATGCCTCTGCCCACCGCCGTTTCGATCGAACAAGCCCGGCACTTTTATGCGGAAGAACTGTGCCGCGTCAACCGCATCACTTCCCCCGCCATCTGCTCTGCCTTTTCCACCGTGCCACGTGAGCGTTTCGTCGGTCCCGGCCCATGGATCATCCAAACCGGCGGCAGCTCCTGGTTCACTGAGGACGGCGATCCGCGCCGCCTCTATCGCGATGCGCTCATCGTCCTCGACGAATCCAAGCATCTCAACAACGGCCAGCCAAGCCTCTGGGCCATTCATCTCGAAATGCTCGGAGTGCGCCCAGGCGACCAGGTGCTCCATCTCGGTAGCGGCACGGGCTATTACAGTGCGATCCTCGCCGAGCTTACGGGCCCTACCGGCAAAGTGACCGCCGTCGAAATCGACGAAGGCCTGGCGGCGCGTGCGCGCGTTGCGCTTGAGCCGTGGACGCAAGTCACAGTCATCCACGCCGACGGCTCGCGTGGTCCATTCGACCTGGCCGACATCATCGTCGTCAGCGCCGGAGCAACTCATCCGCTTCCCGCCTGGCTCGCCGCGCTCAAGCCGGAAGGCAAGCTGCTTTTCCCGCTCACCTCAACGCGCGGCCCCGGCGCCATGGCCTACCTCACCCGCAAAAGTGCCAGCAACTTCGCGGCCATGATCTGTGGTTCCGTTTTCTTTGTCGACTTTGAGGGTGCGCGCAACCCGGAGGTGAGTAGCGATCTCGCCCATGCCCTCAAGCGAGACGAAGGCGCCGGCGTTCGTTCCCTCCGCTGCGATCCGCATCAGAAAGATGAAACCTGCTGGCTGCATGGCAACGGCTGGTGCTTTTCGCGACGGCCTTCAATCCACACGCAGAGCGAATAGTTCGCCTCACATCGGGGTGCCCCATCCTAAACGCGCGTTTTGCGTTTAGGGTGGGAGGCGCGCCTCACAGCACCCGTGCTAACCACTTCCCCGTATGCGAGTGCAGATTACTCGCAATCTCTTCTGGCGGACCTTCCGCGACAATCAACCCGCCGCCTTCGCCGCCCTCCGGCCCCAGGTCGATCACCCAATCCGCGCTCTTGATCACGTCCAGGTTGTGCTCAATCACAATCAGCGATCCGCCACCGTCAATCAATTTGCGGAACGCGGTGAGCAGCTTCGACACATCGTCAAAGTGCAGCCCCGTCGTCGGCTCATCGAGAATGTAAAGCACGCGGCTGGCTTGCGATGGCTTCGCCGTGGCATTCACCGCGCGCACCGCTGCCAGGTGCGCCGCCAGCTTCACCCGCTGAGCTTCACCTCCCGACAGTGTTGTGGCCGACTGGCCCAGCCGCAAATACCCCAGCCCGATCTCGTCCAGCACCGCCAGCTTTTCCAGCAGCTTCGTCTGCCCGGCAAAAAAGCGAAGCGCCTCCTTCACTGTCATCTGCAGCACATCGTGAATGCTCTTGCCTTTGTAATGCACGTCCAGAATCTTCGCCTGGTAGCGCGTACCGTTGCAATCTTCGCATGGCAACTCAATATCGGCCAGGAACTGCATCTCCACCGTCACCGTGCCGTCGCCCTCGCAGGTGTTGCACCGGCCGCCCGGCACGTTAAACGAAAAATGCCCCGGCGTGAGCGAGAGCCGCTTGGCATCAGGCTGCGAAGCAAACAGCTCGCGGACAAGGTCGAATCCTTTGATATACGTAATTGGATTCGAGCGCGGCGTGCGGCCAATCGGCGTCTGGTCCACTAGCACCACGTCGTTCAGCCGTTCCACTCCGCTCAACGCGCTAAACACGCTGGATGGATCGCCGCCGTCTGTCTGTCCTAGCGCGCGCGTCACTGCGCGATATAGCACCTGGTGCACCAGCGTCGACTTGCCCGATCCCGAAACCCCCGTTACCGCAACCAGCATTCCCAGCGGAATTGTCACGTCCAGCCCGTGCAGATTATTTGCCCGCGCCCCACGCAGCACCAGCTTTTCCCTGCCCGGCGCGCGCCGCCGCGTGGGCACTGGGATCGAAATCTTTCCGCTCAGGTAACGCCCTGTAAGCGAGTTGGCATTCGCCTCGACTTCCGCAACCACTCCCTCGGCAAGCAGTTTGCCGCCAAACTCGCCGGCGCCCGGCCCCAGGTCCAGCAGATGATCGGCGGCGCGCAGAATGTCGGCGTCGTGCTCCACCACCAGGATCGTATTCCCCAGGTCGCGCAGCTCCTCGAGAATGGCAATCAGCCGCGCCGTGTCGCGCGTGTGCAGCCCGATCGAGGGCTCATCCAGCACGTAGAGCGAACCCACCAGCCGCGACCCAAGCGACGTTGCCAGTTGAATGCGCTGCGCCTCGCCGCCCGAAAGCGTCGAAGCCAGCCGGTCCAGCGTCAAATACTCTAGTCCGACCGCAACCAGAAATCCCAGCCGTTGACGCACCTCCGTCAAAATCGGCCCGGCAATCTCCTCTTGCATTGCTGAAAGCTCAAGCGTGTCAAAAAACTCCTTCGCCTGCGCAACCGTCAATGCTGTCGCCTCGCAGATGTTCTTCTCGCCGGTTTTCGCGTTTCCCAGGCGGACCGCTCTGGCCTCGGCCCTCAGCCGCTGCCCGTGGCAATCCGGGCATTCCGCATAGCCGCGATACTTGCTCAGCATCACTCGCACATGCAGCTTGTACTTCTTCCGTTCCATCTGCGCAAAAAAACCGTACACGCCGGCAAACCCATCTTTGCCGCGCAGCACGGTCTCGCGCGCCGCCGCCGTCATGTCGCGCCACGGCACGTCCAGCGGAACGTCCAGTTCTGCCGCGCGTTTGCGCAGCTCAGTAAACCATGGCCGGTACTTGGGCCGGTTCCAGGGATCAATTGCGCCGCCAACCAAGCTCAAACTCTGGTCTGGAATCACCAGGCCCATGTCAAAGTCCACAGTGTTGCCGAATCCCTGGCAGCGCGGGCACGCGCCGAATGGATTGTTGAAGCTGAACATCCGCGGCTCCGGTTCGCGTCCCGGCCGATGGCAGTTCGTGCACTCATACGATCCGGAAAAACGCAGCCGTCTCCGCTCCGCTGTCTCGTCACGTGGAGCTTCTTCGAACACCACCTCGCCCGCCTCGCGGTACGCGACCTCCACCGCATCCACAATGCGCGCGCGGCTCTCTGCGCTCACCACAATCCGGTCCAGCAAAACAAAGATCGGCGCCGTAAAATCCAGATCGAGCAGCGATTCGGGCGTCGAAAACTCAAAAATCTTTCCCTCTTGCCACAGCCGGTTGAATCCGCTGCCTCGCAACTCGCTGAGTCGCCCCTTCAGCGTGTCGGTGTGCAGAGCCTCCGCTGTCTTTGCCGAAGCTCTGGTCTTTGCAGTCGCTTTCGCCCCCCGGTTTTTCGAACTCGCCCCCAACACAGCGGGCTCTGCAATTGCCGCCGCCCCGCTCATCACGGGAAACAACACGTTGAGCCGCGTTCCCTCGCCCAATGCCAGAACCTTCTCGGCCACTTCATCCACCGAATCGCGCTTCACCAGCCCGTCGCAATAGACGCAGTGCACCATTCCGCAGCGCGCGAACAGCAGCCGCAGGTAGTCGTAGATCTCGGTCGCCGTAGCCACCGTCGATCGCGGATTGCGCGTGGTGTTTTTCTGCTTGATGGCAATTGCCGGCGCTAGCCCGTCGATCTCGTCCGCATCGGGTTTCTCAATTCGCTCAAGAAACTGCCGCGCATACGCCGAAAGCGACTCCACATATCGCCGCTGTCCCTCGGCATAGATGGTGTCGAAAGCCAGGGAGCTCTTGCCCGAGCCCGATACGCCGCTGATCACCGTCAGCTTGCCGTGGGGTATCTCGCAAGAGAGATTTTTCAGGTTGTGTGTCCGCGCATTGCGGATGACGATGGCATCGTTCAAAGGGAAGGCACCGGAAAGACTTTTTGGGCAGCCCCACAGTGCTCTTCACGAGCGCTGAGGTGCAGCCCTCCATCTTTCATTATAAGGCGCGACTCCGCGCTCTTGCCTTCCGGATGCTCATCGCCGTCTCGGGACGAGTTGGCTTGAAAGATTGCCGGCCGCGCGCACGCGGCACACTTAGACCCCCGCAGAATCTCACCGCAAAGGTGCGGTTTCGCTGCGGAGATTGCCTGGCGCCAAAGTGGGAAAAGCTATGCCGCTAGTGCCGGCCCGGGCACGTATACATATTCCATTTCCATCAGTTCGTCTTCCACCGGGCGATCTAGTATATTGGCCAAACCCAGAAGAGCCGGCGAGGCACACGCCGGGCACCGTTCTGCGCAATTGCCGATGCTGTTGCAGTTCGGACAAAGATAAGCAGACGCCAAGGGGATATGCTGCATGGTGATGAATTTCATGGTTTCACCTGAACAGTAATAGCGTTTTTACAGGAGCATTGAACCAAGTGACCTCCGGACTTTGCTCCTGCTGTTATTAAAATGATGCCACCAGATCAAGCTCAGTTGTCCTTAATTGCTTCCACAGCGCTTGTTGCCGGTAATCATTTCGATCGTTACTGATGGGGCACCGCGCCGGTAAACTGTTTGTATGAGGCATGTTGCATTTCGTTACGTAATTCTCGCTTGCTTCGCGGTGTTCCTTTTGAACTCACTTCCTGCCTCTGCTCAGGGCTCCAATTCCGCCCTGGCTCCTCCACCGGCGCACGCAAATACACCCGCCGCAAACTCCCAGCCACGCCCGGGCGACGTCTCTGCCGCCGAAGCGGCGATCGCCGCATCCGACTGGAAAACCGCCCAGGCCCGTTTGGACGCGTATCTCGCCGCGCATCCCACCGATGCGCGTGCCCTCTTCGACGCGGGCTATGTGGCCGATGCCCAAGATCGGCTCGACGATGCCGCATCGCTCTATCGCCGAGCCATCGCCGCCGACCCGAAATCGTTTGAAGCGCACCTGTCGCTCGGATTACTGCTCGCGCGTCAAAACAAACTCTCCGATGCCCGCCCCGAGCTCGTGGAAGCCACCACTCTCGACCCTGGCCTCGCCGATCCCACTCTCAAGGCTCGCGCCTGGCGCGCCCTGGCTCGCATCGATCGCACTTCCAACCCAACCCTGGCATCCAATGACCTGCTCGAGGCCTTGAAACTCTCCCCGGAAACCACCTCCGATACTCTTCTGGCTGCCGAACTGGCTGAACAAACTGGCCAGAACGATACCGCTGAAGCTGCCTACCGCCGTGTCCTCGCGAAGGACCCAGCCTCCGTCCCAGCGACCATCGGCTTGGCGCATCTCTTGATCCTGGGCAAGCAATATTCCGAGGCTGAAACTCTTCTCCGCGCAGCGCTCGTCAAGTCTCCTGACGATCCCACCCTCACAGCCCAGCTCGCCACGGTGCTGGCCGAACAAAATAAAGCTGAGGCCCTGCCGCTCCTGCAGAAGCTCCATGCCGTCCACCCTGAGGACCCAGCCATCAGCCGCCTGCTGGCTGCGGTCCTGGCCGACGCCGGTGACTACTCCGGCTCCGATCAGCTCGACGTCCGCCTGCTCGCCGCCAGCCCAGATGATCCCGAACTGCTCGTCGCCCACGGCCAGAATCTCGTCCACCTGGCCAAGGTCGACGAGGCTTATGCCGCCTTCAACCACGCCTCGCAGATCGATGCTGCTAACTCCGACGCCTGGAGCGGCCTTGCCTTCACCGCGTCGCGCACCCACCACCCCGACGTCACGCTCCATGCGCTGACCATGCGCTCACGCTATTTGCCTGAAAACGCCTCAACCCTCTTCCTCTGGGCCACGGCATACGATTCCCTCAACCAAAAAAAGCAGGCGGCCGCCTACTATCACCAATTCCTCGATGCCGCCGCCGGCAATTTCCCAAATCAGGAGTGGCAGGCCCGCCAGCGCTTGAAACTCCTCGAAAAATAGGGCTGGCCCACACCCAACCTCACGCCGACGGCCCTCCGCCCGGCTCCGCGCTGCCTCTTCCGTTACCACAAGATCAAAATCCCGCATCTTAGTGCTTGCGGGTCGTTGCAGAATGTGCCTACTATAGTCACAACTTCTGAGGGGGCTGCACCGCGCTGTGGAGGTCCCATGCGGAGTTTGGTTCCATTCGCCGCGATCTTCGTACTGAGCCTGGCCGTCGAGCCTTTGTGCGCTTCCTCTGCCGACAGCGATCTCATCGACCAGCAGAGAATTGAAGCCCTTGAGGCAAAAGCCAACGTGGCCCAGCCGCGCGAGCAGCCCTTCCTTTATGCCCAGCTCGTGCAGCAGATGACCGAGCTCAGCATTCGCCAGTACTCGGCCGGCGATGTCGGCAAGGCAACCGGCATGCTCAGGGATATCCAGAAGTTCGCACAAAAAATTCACCTGTCGCTCACCGGCAACGACAAGCGTCTCAAGAATGCCGAGATCCTGCTCAACCGCACGGCGTTCCGCCTGAACGAAATGTTGCAGGCAACCAGTGCGGAGGACCGCCCGCTCGTGAAGCAGACCCTTGTGCAGGTCAACCAGGTGCAGGACGCCACCATGATGGAAGTCTTCCAGAAGTAGCGACTCCCCGTCCTCGATCTCGCGCCTGCTTTCCGCCGCTCCCGAAAATGTGATTCAATAGAACCGCCGGAGGCCGCCATGCGCGCTCTCGCTGCAATTTTTCTCTGTCTCTTAATCGCCGCCCCGCTCGCCGCGCAAGTCGATGAAAAGAACGATCCACTCACCGCCGACCAGCAGGATCAAATCGCCGAGGCCGGCATCGATCCTGTGGCTCGCGTCGACCTCTACGTGAAGTTTTTGAACGGACACTCCGATACGATTGAAGGCTTGATCAAGCGCGCCAAGTCACCCGCTCGCAGCCAGCGCCTCGCCGGCGAGCTTCAGCAATTCGGCGCGCTCATGGACGAGCTGGGCGACAATCTCGACGTCTATTCGCAGCGCAAGGCCGACATTCGCAAATCGCTAAAGGGCCTCAACGAGAGTGTCCAGCACTGGCAAAGCGTCCTGCACGACTTGCCCAGTGAACCCGGCTTTGAGCTTTCTCTCAAAAGTGCGCTCTCGAGCGCCGACGATCTTTCCACCCAGACCAAGCAGCTCACTACCGACCAGGAAGCCTACTTCAAAGCCCATCCAAATGAAAAAGGCCAGGACCGCTACGAACCGCAGTAAGGCAGCCGCTAGCTTCTAGCCTTTAGCTCCTAGCCCGATTCGTCAAACTGCATCGTAGGGCCAGCCCCTCAATCTTGATCCGTTTGGTGTCGCAGCGCTCAAGGATTTCTGAACGCGATAGAGTCCCAACAGATTCGAGAAAAGCTGGCAGCTAGAGGCTGGAAGCAGGAAGCTGCCGTCTGTTACCCTCGGCAATGGTGCCCCTCGATCTCATCTCCATTTTTCAGCAAGAATATCGCGACCTCCGCCCGCGCGCGCCTATGCCTCCCATCCACGTGCGCTTCCGCCGCTTTACTTCGCTCAACACCACCATCCGCCTCCGCGAAGGCCAGATCTACGCCAGCCTCTCCGATCTGCTTGAGGGCGCGCCCGAGTCGGTCCTCCACGCCATCGCGCACATCCTTCTCGCCAAGCTCTATCGCAAGCCGGTCAACGCCGCGCAAAACCTTCGCTACAAGCGCTTCGCCTCCTCGGCCGCCGTCGCGCGCCAAACCGAACTCGTCCGCACCACTCGTGGCAGCAAGCGCTACTTTGGCCCCGAAGGCCGCTACTTCCATCTCGAAGAGGTGTTCGACGCGCTCAACACGCGCTTCTTCGGCGGGCTCCTCGGCCGCCCCGATCTCACCTGGAGCGAGCACAACGCCAAACGTTCGCTCGGCCATTACGACGCCGCGCACAACACCATCGTCGTCAGCCGCGTCTTCGACCGGCCCTCAAGCCCGCGCTACGCTATCGAATATCTTCTCTACCACGAGATGCTCCACCTCAAGTACCCGGTCAAAACGCGTGGCCTGCGCCGTTGCATTCACTCCAGAGAATTCAAGGCCGAGGAATCGCGCTTCCCGCAACTCGCTGAAGCCCTCGCCTTCATCAAGCGCCTGTAGTTGCATCGATCCGAGCGCACGTTGGTCCCAATTCGTTCCAATTTCCCGCAAATTCTGCGTGCCAAACCGCCCAGCCCTGCGGAAAATATGACAGGGGGCCCGATGGATCAATTGGTCGCAAACGGGAACATTCAGGCTGTTCGCGACGTCTAATGGAATGGTTCTCCGCGGAACCAAATCCCGTTCCCGACCGTAACTGATTGTTAACCGGCCGGCGCGTTCGTTCGTATAAGTTGACGTAACCGTCGTTCCGTTTTCCTTCGTGGCCAGTCCGTATCAACAAAAGACAGGTCCAACTCCAACTTCCCCTTTGCTCAGGAGATTATGACCTTCAGGCTTCACTTCCTCACTGTCTTCCTGCTTTTCATTGCTTTGGCGTTACCTACGCGATCCGCGGCGCAAACCGCCGCATTGCACGGCCAGGTGCAGGATCCCAGCGGTGCCGTCATTCCCGGAGCCGCCATCTCGCTCACCTCCGGCGCGCAAACCCTCCAGACAAAATCTTCTGCAGACGGCCAGTATGCGTTTCATGCACTGGCACCGGGCGCTTACACCATCTCCGTAAGAGCCAAAGGCTTCGCGCCGCTCACACTCTCTGATGTCACCCTCGCTCCCGGCCAGTCGAAAGAACTGAACCTCCCGCTCACCATCGAAGTCGAAAAGCAGGAGGTCGCGGTCGAAGAGCAGAACCAATCCGTCAACCTCAGTCCTGACCAGAATGCTGGCGCCATTGTCATCAAGGGCAGCGATCTCGACGCGCTCTCCGACGATCCCGATGAACTGCAGAATGAATTGCAGGCGCTCGCGGGTCCCGCCGCCGGACCCAACGGCGGCCAGATCTACATTGACGGCTTCGAGGGCGGCCAGATCCCGCCCAAATCCTCCATCCTCGAGGTCCGCGTCAATCAGAATCCCTTCTCTGCCGAATTCGATCGCATCGGCTACGGCCGCATCGAAATCATCACCAAGCCCGGCTCACAGAAATTGAAAGGCAGCATCAGCGGCTACGGCATTGACTCGGCGCTCAACACCGCCAATCCCTTCCTCGCGCAGCAACTCAGCTACTACCGCTATGGCGTCTACGGCGATGTCAGCGGGCCGCTGACGAAAACCTCCGCCTACTTCTTTCATGCCCAGCGCTTCAGCAGCCAGAATCAGACCGTCGTCAACGCGCTCAACCCGCAAGATACCAGCGCGCATCTCGCTGAAGCGTTTCCCACGCCCACCACCTACCTCTCCATTGGCCCCCGCATCGACTTCCAGATCGGCAAGAAGAACATGTTCACAGTGCGCGAGGCCTTCTTCCGTCTTACGCAGTCGGGCAGCGGCGTCGGCACGCTCGATCTACCCAGCCTCGGAACCAACGGCACAACCACGTACAACGAGCTGCAGATCGGCGACACCATCATCCTCAGCTCGCGTCTGCTCAGCGAAGTGCGCTTCGCCTGGGATCGCACTCGCACCGGCCAGACGCCCGATTCGCTCGCTCCGACCGTCACCGTGCAGGGCGCCTTCATCAACGGTGGCAGCGGCGTGGGAGCTTCGCAGAACCACTCTGACCAACTCGTACTCCAGGACTACTTCACCGCCACCGCCGGCAGGCACGCATTTCGTTTCGGCGCGCGCATCCGTGCCAATCGCGATGCCAACTATTCCCAGGGCGGCGTCAATGGCAGCTACTACTTTTCCAGCGTGGCCAACTACCTTGCGCAAACGCCCACGCAATATTCAGCGACCGTAATCACCAATCCGCTGGCACGCGCCACGGTCGTCGACGGCTCGCTCTTCCTGCAGGACGACTGGCGCTGGAAACCAAATCTCATGATGGGCTTCGGCCTGCGCTACGAAGGCCAGAACTGGATCAACGACCACGCCGACTTCGCGCCCCGCATCGCCGTCGCCTGGAGCCCGGGCCGCACCGGCAAGGCTCCCGCAAAAACGGTTGTCCGCGCCGGCTATGGCTGGTTCTTCAATCGTTTCGCCGGGCCCACTGCCTTCAACGGCGGCGGCGCCGTGCCCTACATCATCCAGCTTATCCACGACAATCTCATCAACCAGAAAAGCTACACCGTCGACAATCCGAACTCCGCCTTCCCATCAAATCAATTCAATTCCAACGCACCTGCCCCGATTCCCGCCTCCACCCTCGCCTCCGCCCCCTCATCCATTCCCACCGAGCACACCATCGATCCGCACTTCCACGCCGCGCTCGACATGCAGGCCGGCATCGGAGTCGACTGCCAGCTCGCCAAGAAGATCATGGGCAACATCACCTACCTCTACACGCAGGGCGTGCATCAGTACTTCAGCAACAACGTCACCGCGCCCGGCTTCGATCTGGCCGACTACACCACCACCGGCCCGCCGCCCACGCTCGACAACTATCAGTACCAGTCCGGCGGCTTCTACCGGCAGAATCAGCTCATCCTCTCGTCGAGCATCGCCTTCAAGCACCTGACACTCAGCGGCAACTACACCCTCAACGAGGCGAAGAGCGACACCCAGGGAGTCAATTCCTTTCCCTCCGTTGCGCAGGATCCCGGTCTGGACTACGGCCGCGCCACGTTCGGCATCCCTCACCGCTTTACGCTCATTGAGAGCTACACTGCGCCTCACGGCTTTGTCATCGCTGCCTTGCTCGCAGCGCAATCCGGCACGCCCTACAACCTCACCATCGGAAGCGACCTCACCGGCAACAACCAGTTCAACGCGCGCCCGACCTACGGAACCTGCGGCGCCTCAAATGTTGTCAGCACCCAATACGGCTGCCTCGACACCGATCCCATCGGTAAAGATGAGCCTCTGGTTCCATATGGTGTCGGATTGGGGCCGGCCAATGCGGTTCTTCACGTTCGCATCAGTAAAGTAATCGGAATCGGGCCGCGCATCAAAGAGGCCGGCGAAGGCCAAACCTACAATCCAGGCGAAAACGGCAATGTAAGCGGCCGCGGGCTCAGCGGCGGTGGCGCAGCCATTCGTCTGGATGCCGCCGCGCCGCGCCGCTTCAATCTCACCTTCGTTGCCGGCGCCAACAACATTCTCAACATGGTCAACCTGGGCACGCCCAACGGCGTCCTGCTCTCACCGCTCTTCAACCAGACGCAGTCGCTCGCCAACGGTCCATATGGCAGCCCCACCCCCGGCAACCGCAACATCGTCTTTCAAACCACTCTCACGTTCTGATTTCTCCGTTCTCTGTTCTCTATTCCCTGATCTCTAATCTCTAGTCCTCAGCCCCTTGCCCCCAGCCTTTAGCCCCCCGGTCAAGCTCGCCACCTTCTCCACGTCGTGGCTCTTGCACCAGGCCTCGAGTCCTCGCGCCAACCGTTCCGTCGCGCGCGGATCGGCGTAGCTCGCCGTGCCCACCTGCACCGCCGTCGCGCCCGCCAGCAGGAATTCCACCACATCCTCCGGCGTCACAATTCCGCCCATGCCGATCACAGGAATATTCACCGTATTGGCAACCTCATACACCATGCGCAACGCAATCGGCTTGATCGCCGGTCCTGACAACCCGCCCGTGACGTTGCTCAGTCTTGGCTTCCGCTCTTCCGCGTCGATTGAAATGGCCAGGAACGTATTCACCAGGCTCACCGCATCCGCGCCCGCCTCCTCGCATATCCGCGCCATATAGCTGATGGAAGTCACATTCGGCGAGAGCTTCACCATCAGCGGCTGAATCGCGACTTTCTTCGTCCGGTCCACCAGTTCTTCCAACGAATACGGATCCGCTCCGAAACTCATTCCGCCCGCATGCACGTTCGGGCACGAAACATTCAGCTCATACGCCGCAATCCCTTCGGCATCGTTCAGGCGGTCAATTACCGCCACATAATCGCTTGCCGTCTGCCCGAAGACATTCACAATCACTTTGCAATTTGGATAGCGCTGCATCGGCGGCAGCTTCTTCTCGACAAACTCCTCCACGCCTACATTCTGCAATCCGATCGCATTCAACATGCCTGCGGCCGTTTGCACAATCCGCGTCGGCGCGTGACCCTCCATGGGTTCGAGCGAAATGCCCTTGGTGACGACCGCGCCAACCCGCTCCAGCGATACGATCTCCTCAAACTCAATGCCGTAGCCAAACGTGCCGCTGGCAGCGATGATCGGATTCACCAGTTCCAGCCCGGCGAACGAAACTTTCATGTCTGGTTTCACGTGGCAGGCATCCTCGACTTAATGATAACCAGCGGCCTCAGGCCGGATGCGGCACCCAGCGACGCTTCAACAGATCAAGAACCGGCTGCACTACAAAAGCCATAGCGATGCATTCTGCCATGGTGTAGCCCCCTACTTCCCCCGCCCGCAGAAAATGCGTGCAGCTGACTACCGCGAGAGGAAGAAACAGGCCCAATCCCGTGATCATGCCCGGCGAATAGCGCCGCGTGGCCAGTGCGCCGCGCAGATGATGCGAGATTCCGTTCCACGCCATGAACACGGCCAGCGTGATCCAGGTGTGAAGGGCCGTACGACCATAGCCGCCACGGTAATCAAATGAGCCCAGCAGCAGCAAGACCATGCCGATGCCCGGAATCGCGTTGATCTTTACGTAAAACGAACCTGGAGTGTCAGCAAATCGCCGCCGGTAGACGCGGACCCACGAAATGTAGCCACCCGGATACACAAACTCCTCGGTCACGTGCAGCCCAAACACGATGGGCAGCAGTGCGAGAAGCACAATACCAGTGCGATCGGAAACAACTTTCTGGTGAAGAAAAAACCCGAGCAGAACCAGAGATGCAATTTCAATCGCGAGGGTCACGGTGAGCAGCTTATTGCGGACGTCCACTTCCTGCGCTGTGACTTGCATGGCTTCCCAATCTGCTTTCTTTCGTTCCTGGGCACGAAACAGTATACGCGTTGCAAACTCGCAAGGCAGTGCCGACGGGAAGCATCGCAAGGGCAGAAGCCACACCTGCCCGCTCGCCGCCGCACCGGCCCAACGAAAAAGCCCCGCGGCACTCGCCGCAGGGCTCTTGTCTTTGTTCTTGTCTTTGCTCTTGTCTTTGTTCTTGCTTTTCCTATTCCCTACTCCCTACTCCCTGTTCCCTGCTCTTTACGCCGTCACTGTCTCGCTCGAGCCCACCTTCACCGGCGTCAGCCAGCCAAAGCGGTCCGGCTTCAATCCGTTGGCAATGCCGAAGAACTCCTCTGCGATCTTCTTCGTGATCTCACCCGGCTTTCCGTCGGCAATCACAATGCGGTCGATCGACCGGATCGGCGAAACCTCCGCCGCAGTCCCGGTAAAGAACACCTCGTCGGCGATGTAAAGCAGCTCGCGCGGAAGCGCCTGCTCAGTCACCGCCAGCCCCAAATGACGCGCAATCGTCAGCACGCTGTCCCGCGTGATCCCCGACAACGCCGAGTTCGCCAGCGGCGGCGTATAAAGCACGCCATTGCGCACGATGAAAATGTTCTCGCCCGACCCCTCGCTCACCAGCCCGTTGACGTCCAGCGCGATCCCTTCCTGGTAGCCGTTGGCCTCAGCCTCCATCCGGATCAGTTGCGAACTCATGTAATTCGCGCCCGCCTTGGCCAGCGCCGGCATCGTGTTCGGAGCCAGCCGGTTCCAGCTCGAGATGCACACATCTGCGCCGCCGTGTCCGGAAATGTACTTGCCCCACGGAAAGTTCGCGATGTACACCTCGATCGGCGAGCCTTTGGGGCTCACGCCAATTTCGCCGTACCCGCGCAGCACAATCGGACGGATGTAGCACGGAGAAACCCCGTTCGCCTCGATGGTGTCGACCACGCCCGCGCAAAGCTCCTCAAGACTGAACGGAATCTGCATCCGGTAGATCTTGGCTGAGTCCAGCAGCCGCTGCATGTGTTCGGGCAGGCGGAACACCGCCGAGCCCTGCGGTTGTGCGTAGCAGCGAATCCCCTCGAACACGCTCGAGCCGTAATGCACCACGTGGCTCATCACGTGAATGGTGGCCTGTTCCCACGGAATCAGGTTGCCGTTGTGCCAGATCTTCTCTGTCGTTTGGATGGGCATTGGGGTTAAGGTGCTCCTTCATGTGCGCAGAAACCGCACCTGAATCAAGGTTGTCATGGCCGGGCATTCGCTGGCAAGCGGACAATGCGGGGGCCGGTCGCCAGTTAGAAACTTTCCCGAAAGTGCCAGCCGTCAGCTCCGCCGGCTCCGCATTTCCGCCGCATCAACTTTTCGTTTCCATTGCGGCCGCAACCCCTAATGCCTCCAGCACTTGCTCTTCGAGCCCGCACCGGCCCAGCTCCGCGCGAGCCTCGTCCGCAACCGCGCCATCCGCGCTCTTCATACGGATCCTCAGATACGAAAGCTGCATCAACTCCCGCGCGTTTTCACTCCCGTGCTTGCTCACCCGCACCGTCGTCCAACCCGAGTCCGGCAGCCAATGATGCTGCTCCGCCCTGCCCGCCGCAATCAGCGCATCCCGCACCCGCACGGTAAATGGAATATCGACGATGCCGAACAAGTGCGCATGCCCGATCTCGCGCCCGCCCACGCGAAACTCGGTTCCGCCGAATCGATGCTCATGGCTTGTCACGCTCGGCCAAGCCGAAACCTCATCCACCAGCGCCTTCATCCACTCCCGCATCCGCCGCTGCTCCTCGTTTGGTCTTCCCGCTGCCAGTTTTGATTCACTGAAGACGCGAAAAGGTGCGAGCGCTGCGGCAAATCCGCCCGGCTCAAAAATCATGATGATGATGATCGATCAACGGCGGCATTGTGCGCGCTGCATCCTGCGCAGGCGCAGGCAGGTCCGTATTGGCCTCTTCGGCTCGCGCGCGAACCCGGGCCACCGTCATCCAATTGTCCTTGTGCGGCACGTCGGCCAGCCACGGCGGCAGCGGCATCCGCAAAAACCGGCTCAGCGCTTCGGCGTACCCCTCGTAAAGCGCGCGTATCTCGCGGAGCCTTTCCTGCGAGAACTCGTCGCGGCACAGCCTGGCGCTGCTCGCGCACAACACTTCGAACAACTTTTGATAGCGCTCGGGCGGCAGCCGGTCCGGCGCCTGATTCGCCGGCCGCCGCGAAAAAATCTGCGCCAGGTCCACCAGCGCGTGGCGGGCCATGGCAAACGTCAGCTGCGCCTGCCGCGCCTCCTGCCCGCGCACGCCCGAAATCAGCAGCGCCGATGTATCGAGGATCGCCGTCAGCGCGCTCAGCCAGCTTTGGTTGGCGTGCTGCGAACGGAAATAGCAAAGCTGCGGATACGAGATGTGACTCTCCAGCAATTCGGCCGACCAGCGTTCCCATTCCATTAGCAGCATGCTCAGCGCCTGCTCCGCACCTTCGTACGAATGCCGGCGCATTAGCTCAGCAGCCGTCGGCGGCGAGCCCGCGCGCGCATCCAGCAGCGAAATGCTCACCTCGCGGCGCGAAAACGCGCTGTAGAGCACCGGAAAATACCCCATCACCACCGCCAGAAAACCAAACCCTGTGCCTGCCTCCAAAATAACCAGAGCGCGCGACCAGGGATCCAGCGGTGTCACGTCGCCCAGCCCCAGCGTGAAAATCGTCGTCCCGCTCACATACATGTCCGAGCGGAAACCGGCATGCCGCCCCGCATCGTTGAACGGGCTGCCCAGCGCAAAGAAGACCAGTGCGAAGCCCAGCACCATCGCCGCCGCCCAAACCATCAGCAGGAAGATAAGCGAAAGCGGCCCATAGAAGCTGAACGCCGTCTCGCGCCTGCGTGCATTGCGCACACGTTGCGCAGCCCACGCCCATGGCATCCAGGTAACGATGTAGAAAATGCGGGTCAGCCGGAAACGCCCCGTAGCGCGCCGCGGCAGAATGATGGTCTGAAAAGCGTCGAGCAGCACGGTCAGCAGGCAAACAACGCCGACAATCGCGGCCAAAACGCGCACAGAACCTCCTTCCAACCCAACCGTCCGACAGGCGCTCACACCCGCCCGTTTCCCTGCATTTTATCCGCTGCTCCCTACTTCCTATTCCCTGCCGCCTGCCGCAGATCGGTGCCCCACCCTCGCGGCTCTCTTGTTTTTGCCGCTAGGGTGGGCTACCGATCCCGGTGACGTCCAGCACCGCAAAACGCTATCCCCTCAGCTATCGTCCTCATTCATGCAGCCAGAAGAATTCACCTATCCGCCCTACACCATTCCGCTCATCGAAGCCTACGGCGAGCTCTTCGAATCCGTCTTCATCGTTCTGCATCCCTTCGTGCGCGTCCCGCAGTCGCTCGCATGGAGCGCCACCCGGCACTACCCAGGCGACGCGCAAATCCTCGCGCAAGGCGCACAATGCACGTGGTCCGAGGTTGCCGCGCGCACCGGCCTCAACTCCTGCGCGCACATCAACCAGGCACTGCTCACCTCCATCGGCTCACTCACCGATCACCTTGCCGACCCCCTCGCCCGCGACACGCTCAAAAACTTTCTTGAGTCGCAGCCAGTCTGGATGCCCGTCGAAGGCCGCTTCGAGCCTCTTCTGCAATCCGACCTGCTTCAGGCCTTCACCGCCGCCGGCTCCGATGAACTGATCTGCGTCCCCGAATTCCCCGCCACCGATCCCGTTATCACGCTTCCCATCGCCGACCTGGCCACGCGTTCCATCCTGTTTCCCACGCGCGGCACGCTCCTCGCCCGCGACCACTCTTTCCTCTTCACCGTCGATTGGGACAGTTTCTTCACGCTCTTCTACGGCCAGCGTTCTTTCATCACACGCGTCGCCTCCGCGCTCAACCTCGAAGGCTTCTTCGCCACTCCCAACACCGAACACGCCTGGTATAACTACTCCTTCGGCTGCGCCACCGTCACCCTCTCGCCCGAGCACTGGCAAACCGCCTAAACTCGTTGCCCTACATTGCGCAGGCCTTTGCTGCGCAACCATTGTGTAACGAGGTGCGCGGACAAAGCACACATCTCGTGTCGTGCGCATGCATCTAACCTTGCTGATGCCGGGTTTCGAAGTTTCCCGGTTTCATGGTTTAGATTGCAATTTGCGCTGAACCCTCACCATCGACGGCTGGCGCCTTGTCTCGCCTTTGCGTGACATTAACATTCGATATTTCTTTCTGCTCGACGAACGGGCTCTGGCCTGATTCAAACGTACGAATACAAATTCTGGAAGCGGGCTTCTCGGAACCTGTTGAACGCGGCGAGGTTTAAATGCCTTTTGCTTCAGGAGGCTTCGTATGCGATTCCCGCGACTCGTCCTTATTTCTCTAACGGTGCCATTACTCTCGTTCATGCTGAGCGGCTGCGGCCGCACCACGATCATTAACGATCCCGGCAGCCCCGGCAATCCCCAGCCCGGCGGCTCAAGCTCGACGGCAGCCTTTGTCTACGTGGTTAACCAGTCCAACAGCGGCACACCGAACCAGGTTGTCGCCTTCACCGCCGATGCCAACGGACTGCTTGCGGCTGTACCGGGCTCGCCTTTTAATCAAGATGTCACATCGATCGCGGCGAATGGCAAGTACCTCATGGCGACTGCCAATTCCGAACCGAACATCAACACCTACACCATCGCATCGAATGGCGCGCTTACCCTGGCCACTCAATTCAACTACGGGCAAGATACCGGTTATCAGTCAAATATCGACACCACATGCGGCGACATGGGGGGCCTCCTGTTCGATCACACCGGGCAGTCCCTCTATGCGGCTGTGGGCAACATCAACTGCTCAAACAACAATGCAATTGCTTCCTTCGCCGTCGACCCATCCACCGGGGGCCTGAGCTACCTCGGCAATGTGAACATCGGCTATAACAGTTCCCCCGCCATTGCGTTCCTCGGCACAAACGACTTCGCTTATTCGGCCTTCCCAGGCATGTATTGGTCATTGATGTCATTTGAGCGCGGCAGCAACGGAATGCTGAACCACAACGACTCTTTCACATCGGTGCACTTGATTGCTGCGCCGCCCGGGTCGACCCCGGGATTGATCAACGGTTACACTCCCGGACTCACCTCCACCGATACCGCCAACCACGTCGCGATCGCGGAGTACCCCGACTTCACGGTGAACGGCGCTCCTCAGCCGGTTCAACTCGCCTCCTACACAGCCGACGCCAATGGCAACCTGAGCACGAATGACACGTATGCGACCATGCCGGCGACGTCCGTCACCACCCCTCTCGATCTTGAGATCTCGTCCTCGGGCACGCTTCTTGCCGTGGGCGGAGTAGGCGGGCTGCAGGTTTTCCATTTCAACGGGGCGAACTCGATCACCGGCTTTACCAGCCTGCTCACAGCCGACAGCATCAGCGGGATGTCGTGGGATAACAGCAACCATCTATACGCATTCACCCTGACCGGAGCCGCGTACGGGTCGAACTCGGTAAGTCCGGGCAAGCTTCACGTGTTTACCGTTACCGATACAGCGGCTAGCGAAGCGTCGGGCTCGCCATACACCATCGCGACTCCGATAGCTATCGCCATTCAACCAGCCATCGCCGCTCAACCAGACTGACAACCGAATAGAGCCTTGAAGCCGGCCCACACACTCGCGGCGTCCGCCGTGGCGGATTTTTGGCGCATGGGTGGGATGGGTTAAACACCCCCGCACTGCTTTTAGTGCAGCTTTTCGGTGCAGGGGCTGTAACGTGCCTCGAATCATGCGAAATGTTCGCGCAAGTGGTGCGTTGACCCCCTCAAATGTTCGCTTAAGTGGTTACATTTGGGGCCTAAATGTAACCACCAGAGGTTGCGATTTTACGACGCAATGACCTTCCCAGGTTCCGTTTTATTCGATTTGTAACCACCGCAGGTTGCGAAATAGAGCAAAGCGCACCATATCATTTCGCGAAAGTGGAATTATTTGCAATTAAATGCAATTATTTGACCTCTAAAACGCGGTTTCGCGCTACTTTTTGACGCGTTTTTGGAACGCCAGAGCGCGAGAGAACAGAGATTAGAGATCAGGGATCAGAGATCAGAGAACAGAGATCGGTTCTTTCGCCCGCTGAAGCGGGCTGGCACGTGGAACCGTGCATTCGTTCCCCAGTCTTGCGACATGGGGCTAGCCTATGCCGCCCGCTACGCGGGCTCAAGAGCCGGGCACCGTGCGAGTGCAACCACCCGGCGGACCGCGCCACGCGTCGCGCCCTTGACCCGGCCAGTCAGAGGAATGCCCAGGAGAGCGGGTTATGTTTCCCGGGGCGTGCGCCTTCGGCCGTGTGGCCCTTCAGACGCACAGGACACTTTGCAGCTTGGCAATCAGCTCATCCGGGTGAACGGGCTTGCTGATCAGCTCGAACTCCTGATTCCGTTCGCGCGCCATTTGAACAAGGCCCTCTGCCGCCAGCTGGCCGGAAAAGAGCAGGACCTTACAGGAAGGCAGCATGTCGCGGACCTGAATCGCGGCTTCTATTCCCGTCATGCCGGGCATGACAACGTCGGTGATCAGCATATCCGGGCAGAAGTTCCGGGCCATCGCAACCGCCATTTCGCCGCTGTACGCGGCGCGCGTATCAAATCCAGACTTGCCCAGGATCATCGTGAGTGAGTCGGCAATGAGCCGTTCGTCATCGACGACAAGCACTTTGAGGTTGCGGTCGCCCGTTGCTTGAGTCATCTGTCCCTCCACGTTTCGGCAGGGCCCGACTATTGACGAGATATGAGAGCAGGTATGAAGCGAAAGGGTGAAGGGGCCGATACGCGTATCCTACAGCACTCGGCACGTGGTGGGGGCCTGGATCCAAAAAGCCAAGGAATGGATTCACGCCTCAACGCCTTAGCCCGCTTGAGCGGGCGAAAGACGATAGCCCCATGGCGCGAGCCTGGGGATAGCCATAACGTTTCCGCTTCCCCGCGTGGTTCCCAACGCTGACCTTGAGGCGGGATAACCCGGCGATCCGAAGCGACGGGGCAAAAAACAGGATCAAATCCAACCATGAAAAGCGAGAAGAAAGGAGCGAACGCAAGAAGTTGAAGAATGGTCCCATGGATTCCCCCCAGCCGCGAACCTCGAACCCCTGAGGTCGACACGCGAGGTCAGAATGTACTGCGTTTCGTCCAGATCGTGGCAGGTGACCCACTCACCGATCCAGCCACCCGCTTGAGCTTCGCAAATGGGTAAGTCTGTGTCCCATTCATCGCGGCCTTATTGTCAAGTTCCATGACATGCTTTACAGGTTGTTATCAGGACATCCTTTACAGGCAGGGGTTCAGCGGAGGGCGTTCCACCGCGGTGGAACGCCCTCCGCTGAGGTCGATCTCCTGCACCAGAGTGCGGCAGAAGTAGACCAGTACGCGCTGGTCGATGCGTTGGAGGCGAACCGTATGCGAGGCCAGCGCCTGGCTTACTCTCCAGCGCTGGTCTCCGATGTAAATGTGCCCTTGCTGACCGACCTTGCGCAACTCGGCTCCCACACCGTAATCCCAGGCTTGCGGGTTGGGGTCGTAGACCCGTGTGCTGGGCCGCCAGAGACTGGCCGGTGTGCGCATGCCCAGAGCCTCATGGGGCCGCAGCTCGTTGTACTCGTGGCGGAAGTTGTCCAGCCAGTTTTGCGTCAGCCACTGTTCCGCGCCAGCCCTGCTGCGTGCTCGTTCCAGCGAACCATGGAACCGCTCCACCTTGCCCTGCGTCTGAGGATGCCGCACGCCGGAAAAATGGCAGCGCACGCCCTGCTTCATCAGCCACACCATCAACTGCGTCCAGCCGCTGGCAGAACGGGCATTCCACCACGGCACGCCATGGTCCATCAGCAGCGCGTCCGGCAGCCCGCTGGTGCGGAAGGCGCTCTCCAGCCGCTCGCGCACCGCTTCGCTGCGCGTCGTGCCGGTCTGCTCCAGCGCAACCAGATAGCGGCTGTGGTCGTCCAGCACTGACAACGGGCCGATCGCGGCGCCGGTGCCCTTCTGCCCCTTGAAATCCATCTGCCACAGTTGGTTGGGCTGCTCCCGCTCGAACCGGCCACTGGCCTGCCGGCGGCTCTCCCGATCCAGCACCAGATCATGGCGAACCAGAACGCGGTGCACCGTGATCACCGGCAACACCAGACCTTCGCGCCCCAACAGCACCGCCAGCTTGCGCGCTCCCCAGTCGGGCCGCTGGCCGCGCAGCGCCACGATGCGCGCTTCGATCTCCCCCGCCGTCCGGCGCGGACTCAGGTGCGGACGGCGGCTGTGCTCTTCAACTCCGGCCACCCCGTGCTCAACGAAACGCTTCAGCCAAACATAGCCCGTCGGCCGACTGATCTCATACTCCCGGCACAAGCTGCTCAGGCTCTCGCCGCGGCTGGCTCGAACCACAAACTCCACTCGCTGATCCCGCACGCCCACAAGCCTCCACGACATCCCCCTACCCCCAGCTCAAAATCGATCACTCGATCCTGACCTGTAAAGGATGTCCTGATAACAACCTGTAAAGCATGTACTGATACTGAACAGCCTTATCGCGATGAGTGGGCCGCGAGTTCTTGCCGTCCACTCCGACTCGATTTCAACGACTCCTCGGATTCCGGTAGCGTAGTGGTTGAAGCTGCCCCATCGGTACTGCTCGGGGGATGCGACTAGTCCCCGTTTGACTGGGTTTCGATGGATATACCGGATCACTTCGGACCGAGCTGTTTCGCCATGGATGTTCGCGTCAAAATAACGGTCCTGCCAGAACTGCCGGCGATCGCCTCGCAGTTTGCGTGAAGTGATCTGCTTGAGCTGTGCCCCGCTCATCGCGATAAGGCGATGAACGGGGCACAGCTCCCAGTACGAGGATGAGGGGGCCTACCTATCCCAGGTCCCCAAAGGCGAGGGACCTGGGGCACCCATTCATCAGTGGGTCGGATACAGCCCGAGAACCGGGCCATCCGCCAACGCGCTGAAAACGAGGGACCAGTGGCAGTGGTCAGTGGTCGGACGAGGGATCACCGGTAACTCTAGTGTCTGGAGAATGCTGCAGACGGGGTTAGGTCCGAGGTTGTTTCGCTCTCCTTGAGGTCCATGCGTTCAATGAGACCGTTCGCGATGGTGTAAACGTGCCACACCACGCTGTCAGAAAGGACATCGCCAGCAAGGCTTTTGACGAGTTGATGAACTTTGACGCCGGTTATGCCGCCTTGCTGGTCGATTAACTCAAGTGGTTCCACGTGAGGATTAAACTCCTTCCACCGACGGGTCCAGTAGGCTCGAATCTCTTCTTTGCCGACGGCGCGCCCGCCTTCCGATGCCTTGGGCCAACTGACGTTCTCACTCATGAGCGCCAGGGCGCTGTCGATATCCCGATGATTGAAGGCGGAATAGGCCTGAGCTATCAACATCTGTGTGTTCAGCATGAATTCTCCGGAGTAAGTATGCGCACGCACTCAAAGCATAGATGCGTGAGATGCTTGGAGGGCTCGGTTTAAACCGGCCATTCGCGAGACTTGGGGACAGTCCTCCGGGAGGTGGTCGTCCGGGCGGGTTCTTCCGCGCTTATCGCGCGGCCAGCTCTTCCACGGCCACCGTATACGGCGGCAGGACGCCATATTCGGCTGCCATCTGGAAGAAGCCCTGCATCCCTGCCACGCACTCCTCGTCGAGCACGTAGTGGATGTTGGTGGTGAGATACATCCGGATTGTTTCTTCGGGGATGGGAAAGCGCCGGGACCACTCGGCCACGATGGCGTCGATATTTTCGAGTCCATGGTCGCGCGAGCGAATCAAGTCCTCGGTAACGCTCTCATCCAAAGGTCCGCCGTGCGCAGCACCGCTCCAGACGGCGGAGACGAATGCGAGCCCTGTGAGTGCGTGCCACTCGCGAGCCAGATCGAGATACACAAGCTCTTCACCGGTGCGCTCGAAGCGGTTGTTGCGCTCTTCAAGAGCCAGCAATGCCGGATCGCCGATGAGGATGGCGGCGTCGGCGCGGTCGAGCATGGCGTCGAGATCGGCGGCCAGCGGCAAAAACGGAACTTCGCCGTTGCCCCACTTGTGAAACAGGATGCGCGCGTAGGCAAGCGTGGTGCGGCTGGCGATGTCGGCGGCAACCGAGCGCACCTCAGTGAGCGGCCGGCTGGCGCGATGCACCAGCAGCAGCGAGCGCACGCGGCTTTTTGAGGCGATGGTGCAGCCCGGCAGGATGCGCAGCCCGGGTGTGGTGGCCAGCGCGGCAATGGGGATGAGACCGATGTCGGCCCGGCCATCGGCCAGCCGCGCCGCACACTCCGACGGCGTCATGCGGTCAATGCGATAGCGCTTCGCGAGCGCATCCATTAACGGTGGATGCTCAAAATCCCACATCAGCGGCGCCGGATTCAGGAATCCGATGGCCGCGATCCGCAAGCGCTTATCTTGCTGCGAGCTCACAGTTACTAGTTTAGCAACCCGTCAAGATCGGTTCGGTGCGAAATTCAATGGGCGGAAGCCCTTTGGTCACCTCTGGTGGAACAGGGATCAGGGATCAGGGGTCAGGGATCAGGGAACAGACCCGACGCTGCGCTTGACACTTCAATGCCGCCGCCTCCGATAATCGAGGCCATGCGACGGACCGGGTTTTTCGCCTCATTCCTCTTCTCTGCAAGCCTCTTCGCCCAGCAAGCCATCCAGCTCCCAGCGCCGCCGGTTCCGGCCGCGCCGGCCGCCGACACCTTCCGCTTCGTCTCCGATGGCCCTGCGGCCCTCGGCTGGAGCCGCGGCGACGAGATCGCGCGAAAATATTTTCACGAAAATCTGCCCGCGCTGTTCGCGCGCACCCTCATGCTCAACGGCGACATTCCGCCGCGCGCCACATTGCGCTGGATCTTCACCGGCCCTCGCGCCGGCTTCACCATCGAACTCACCTCGAGCAAACTCCGCATCGTAGAGCGCTACTACGACTCGATGGCGCTTTACACGGGCCAAGGGAATTATCCCGAGAAGGCGACCTTAACTGACGAGCGGCAATTCACGGGCGAAGCGCGAGAACTCACCGTGATCGCCGACTCGCATCTCGCCGTGCGCGTGCTCCTCAACGGCCAGCAGATCCTCGAAGCTCCGCTGCTGTTTGACGTCACGCGCCACCAACTCATGCTCGCCGCCTCGCGTACCGCGCACGACGTGGTAGAAGGCACTCTGCTCATGCCGGACCTGAAGCACTCGAACATCGTCATCAATCCGGCAGAAGTGCACCAGACCATGCTCGGCTTCGGCGGCAGCCCCAGCATTGCCGCGTATGCCGAGCTCAGCGACGAAGGCAAGCGCGAATACTGGCAGACGCTCAAGCGCTACAACCTTCTGCTCTTCCGCGAATATCCGATGGGTGAAGCGCTGAAGCCCGACCTGAGCAATCTCGACGACCTCGCCGACGCCACGCCGCATTACTATGGCGACAACTTCCCCAACAGTGAAGTCTCCAGCTTCGACTACAGCAAGCACATTCTCGCTCTGGGCGGCAGCGTGATTTACGAGCTCTGGGCCCTTCCCTCGTGGGCCACGGTCCCCAACAACGGCCCCAACTCCACCGACACCTGGAGCAAGCCCATCAAGCGCGTGGCGAACCCCGATGAGTATGCCCGCATCGTCGTCACCTATTGCAGGAAGGCGCAGGCCGCCACCGGCGCGGCGCCCGCCATCGTCGGCATTGAGAACGAAGTCGATCAGCCGCCCGAAGTTTTTGATGCCATGGCAGTAGCTCTACGCCGTGAGCTCGACAAGGCCGGCTTCACGCAGACGAAGATTCACATGGCCGATGCGAGCTACATGTTCCTCGGCATCGACCGCGCCCGCGCGTGGCAAAAAGATCCCGCGGCGTGGCAGGCCATCGATTACTCCGCCACGCACGAGTACGACTTTCAGGAGTTCATCGCCAACCCCGATCTCTATGACGCGCGCATGAAGGCGATGCATGAGGCTGCCGGCGGCAAGCCGTTTCTCGCCACAGAAATCTGCGTGAACGATCCGCACTACCAGGAGCCTTCGTACCGCATCGCCTTCGCCGTCGCGCAGCTCTACCATAAAAACCTCACCGAGCTCGACGCCGTGGCTTTGATGTACTGCTGGACGCTGCTCGACGTGGAACAGCCCAATTTTGCCGGCTCGCGTTCGTTGCTCGCGCCCGACCGCACACGCGGATGGATCCCGGTACCCACCAGCTACCAGTTGCGCGTGCTGGGCGCCTGGAGCCGGCACATCCTGAAAGGCATGAAGCGCATCGGCGCGGAGAGCGGCGATCCCGATCTGCTGGCCACCGCTTTCGCCGACGGCCAGAATGAGACGCTCGTCGTCGTGAACCGCTCAGACACTGCGCGTGAGATCAAAGTGCAGGGTGCTGCGCATCCATGGGTCGAGATGGAGCGCACCGGGATGGAAGAAGTAAACGAGGTCTCAGATGTTCCGACTGAGATCGTCATTCAACCGGGAGAGATTGTGGTGCTTTCGACCATCAAAGCGGAGTAGCGCAACGCCGCACGCCAGCACACAAAAAACTCCGAATGATCGCTGCGCTTCCAAATATCTCCGCGACGGGAATCGTCAGGCATTGCCTAGCTCGCTTTTCTCACAGGCGGACCGGCTACCCCGAAAATCATGGTCTAGCCAGGCCTCTGGGGGCCGGGAGGCCCCCAGGACAGCCGGTCTGGAGACCGGCGCTACGAATCTCGACGGCATGTGAGAAATGCGGGCTAGGGGTA
>CAVVUE010000016.1:0-410877 GCA_963751285.1 uncultured Acidobacteriaceae bacterium
CCAGGAAGACGACCTGGTTGATAGGCTGGATGTGGAAGCGCAGTGATGCGCGTAGCTTACCAGTACTAATCGCCCGTTTGGCTTAACCATAGAATTAACTCCGCGCAGTTAGCGGACGCTCTTCTAATTAAGCCTTGTCACCCAATTCATTTTGTTCAGTAAGTTTGTTGGCGCCAGATTGCAGTCCGCGTTCCTGCGCGGGCCCGGGAGTACTAGTCCGGGACAACGTAGATGTCGCGGCGGCTGTGGGACAACCATCCCACCAAGCGCCATCCAAGATCAAGGCGAAGTGCAGATCCTTCGAGAGAAACTCAAAAAGTGACGCTCAAGGATTTGGGGTGCGGGACAACCATCCCGCCAAACGCCTGCGAGCATCAAAGGCGAACTGCAGATTCTTCGCCCGCCATGGCGGGCTCAGGATCTCGGCTTAGGGCTCAGACGCCCTGAAAACGCCTCGACTTGCCGGTGACCATACTGCGAGGGATCACCCGTTCCCATCCCGAACACGGAAGTTAAGCCTCGCTGGGCCGATGGTACTGCACGGGCGACCGTGTGGGAGATTAGGTGATCGCCGGCATTAAATCAGCAAAAAGCCCTGCCGAGAGGCAGGGCTTTTTGTTTCTGCCGCGGCAAAACATTCTCGCCGATTTACTCGACCGTGACGGATTTGGCCAGATTGCGGGGCTGGTCGACATCGCAGCCGAGGCGCACGGCGATGTAGTAGGCCAGCAGTTGCAGGGGGACGATCTCGATGAGGGGCGCGAGCAACTCCGGCGCCGGCGGAATCGGAATCACATGCTCCACCAGGTCGCCGATCGTCTTATCGCCTTCGGTGGCCACGGCGATTACGCGGCCGCTTCGCGCGGTCACTTCCTGAATATTTGAGAGAGTCTTATCGTAGCGCAGCTTTGATGCCGGATCCGCTTCATCGCGCGTGGCCAGCACGACGACGGGCAGCGTCTCGTCGATCAATGCATTGGGGCCGTGCTTCATTTCGCCGGCGGGGTAGCCTTCCGCATGGATATAGGAAATCTCTTTGAGTTTGAGCGCGCCCTCGAGCGCAATCGGGAAATGAATTCCGCGACCCAGGTACAGAAAATCCCGCGCTGTCGAAAACTCTTTCGCCAGTGCCTCGCACTGCACCGAGCAGCCGCGCAGCGTCTCTTCGATCTTGGCGGGAATGCGGCCAAGCTCCTCGATCAGTGCGATTGACTCTGCCTTGTCGAGCTTGTCGCGCAGTTGGCCCATCTTCATGGCCAGCAGGAACAGCGCCGTCAGTTGCGAGGTAAACGCCTTCGTAGATGCGACGCCGATCTCCGGCCCGGCGTGCGTATAGATCGACCCGTGAGCCTCACGCGCGACCATGGCGCCCACCACGTTGCAAATGGCCACGGTCTTCGATCCCAGAGCCTTCATCTCGCGCTGCGCCGCGAGGGTGTCGGCGGTTTCGCCGCTCTGCGTGATCAGCAGTCCCAGCGCGCCCGGGCCGCCCATGGGATCGCGATAGCGGTACTCGCTGGCATAATCCACGTCCACGGGGAGGCGCGCGAGGCGCTCGATCATGTACTTGCCCGTGAGCGCTGCGTGCCAGCTGGTGCCGCAGGCCGCGATGTTGATGCTCTCGGCGCGGGCCAGTTCTTCGTCGGGAATTTCCATCTCGCCGAGGAACACCGAGCCCGAGTCGAGCGAGACACGGCCCAGCGTGGTGTCGGTGACCGCGCGCGGCTGCTCCCAGATTTCCTTGAGCATGAAGTGCTTGTATCCGCCCTTTTCGGCCTGGATGGGATCCCACTGGATGCGCGTCAACTCGCGCTCGATGGGGCGGCCGTCAAAGTCTGTCAGCTTAACGCCGGCGCGCGTCAGAATCGCCATGTCGCCATCGGCGAGGAAATAGACATTGCGCGTGTGATGAAGAATTCCTGGAACATCGGAGGCGACAAAGCATTCGCCTTCGCCCACGCCGATAATCACCGGAGGGCCGAGGCGCGCTGCGACGATCTTGTCGGGCTCGGCTGCGGAAAGAACGCCCAGGGCAAATGCGCCCTTCAACTGTTTGGCCGCGCGGCGTACGGCTTCTTCCAGCGGAATCGGCGTTTTGGCAGATTCAGCGTCTTTCTGGATCTGTTCGATCAGGTGGGCGATGATCTCGGTATCTGTTTCGGTGACGAATTTGTGGCCCTGCTGGATGAGCTCGTGCTTCAGCTCGAGATAGTTTTCGACGATGCCGTTGTGAACCACGACGATGCGTCCGGTGCAGTCGCGATGCGGATGCGCGTTTTCTTCAGTGGGGCGGCCGTGGGTGGCCCAGCGCGTGTGGCCGATGCCGAATGTGCCGTCGAGCGGATGGTCGCGCAGGACCTCTTCAAGGTTGGCGAGCTTGCCGGGAGCGCGACACACTTCGAGTTTGGGGCGCGATGGGCTGCCGACAGCGATGCCGGCCGAGTCGTAGCCGCGATATTCCAGGCGCCTGAGCCCCTCAATGATGACAGGGACTACCTTCTTGTTGCCGACGTACCCGACGATTCCGCACATACTTGAATTTTAAGGGACAAGCTGCGAAATCCATGTGACACGAAGGTATCGAGGTATCCCACGTCCCAGAATCGGGACATGGCGCACCCGGCGAACATCGTTAAGAGCAGCTGCAGGTGCCCGTTCGACTTCGGTCGCCCGCCACGGCGGGCGACCTTCGCTCAAGGCAGGCTCTCGGCTGCGCTCCGTTGAGAATCACGGCTGAGTTCTGCCGCCCCTACGGGGCTTGATCTGTTGTTGGGCGCAGTCCCCGGGTTCCGTCCGCCGCTGACGGCGGCGTCCTCCACCCGGGGCTAACTTCTTCGCTCCCCCAGGAGCGGTGCCCTTATGCGCTTGGATTTACTTTTCCCTTGCTGACTCGAGGATGAAAGATTCGCGCTCGCGGGTGACGAATTTACGCCATCTATGACGGAATTTCGTCATTATTTTTTCGTCACTTCGTCTCGTCGCCTGTCCTTCTTTCTTGCGTGTCCCGACTTAACTCATTCTGTTTCAGTGGCAAGAGCTTTTCGTCCATTATCCCAGCCGTTTGGCATGTCGCTTGCTTTAGTCATAGGCGTGCGCGGGCCAGTTCAGAAGGTATGACCTCGCTAACGCAGCCACGAACGAACGCGCTGTCGCATGTAACGGCAGGTTCTGTTTCCTCACTATGCAATGAGGGTGGCCGCGGGGCACTCACGCGTTCGAGGTCACGCGAAGAAAAGCGTGACACAGAACATCGGGAATCCAAGGGAGGTCGCCATGTCGAGTCGCTTTGATTGTCTTTTCGGAGTCCAACTCGCCGGCAATATGCGGGCAAAGCCCGAAGGGGCTTCGACCAGAGTCGTTACCAGGCTGCGCATTATGACGGAGGAAACGGCCCGCCAAGTAAAGAAGGAGTATGGCCAGAGTGCCAACAGCGTGCCTCGGTATGAGTTCGGATGCGGGAAGAATCTTCGGCTGCATCCGAGCCTGCAGGCCATCGGCCGGCACTACTTTACCTGGTAGGCAGTTCGTTCGGGCCGGCTTGCACTGTGGTTGCCGAGGCTTGCTAAGCGGCTACTCTTGAACGGCGAGCAACTTTTCGATCTGTTTCACGTGGTTGACATCGTGGGCTGCCATGTGGCGAACGAGTTCTCGCACGGTCAATCTTCCACGCTCGACGTGGTTTCCCGAGCGTTCCCATTCCTGAGGTGACAGGGCGCTGAGCATGCGCAAGTTCGCCTCGCGCAATAGGCGAAACAGTTCAAGCGCATCACGCGCGTTCCACGCTGCATAGTTTCCCAACCGCGCCCAGAGTTCCTGATCAAAACCCAGGAGAATCTCACCGTCGTGTTCGATCATCTGTCGATAGCGCCAGCTGGTCGCAAGTTCGTCTCCAGCCAAATGAGCGAGAATCTCGATGATCGACCATTTATCAGGTGACGGCCGGTGTCGCAGCTGTTGATCGGATAGCCCGTCGATAAGGCGCGCAAGTGTTGCCGGCGTTTCTCGTTGTATGGCAAGAGGGTCTTTCCCTTCGACGTATCCTGCCAGCCTCTTCCGATACTGTTCCGCCGTTTCTTGCATTGCATCGCCGTCCTGGAGATTCAGATTTCGCGACCTGGCACATCCATCATCTCACTGGGAGTCGCCGGTTCAGAGAGCAGAGAATAGGGAACAGAGAACAGAGAACTGGTCTGATCCTGGAGGCGGGAACCTGACTGCGTGCTAGGGTGGTATCAGAATGAGAAGAAAAGGCCTTAGTCCGGCGCGTCTGGAGGCGATTTCAGACGGCGTCATCGCGGTGATTATTACCATCATGGTGCTGGAACTGAAGGTGCCGGGGCCGGATGGCTTAGCCGGTCTGCGCGCTGTGTTCCCTACCATCTTTCTCTATCTGCTCACCTTTGTGCAGATCGGGATTTACTGGGTGAACCATCACTATCTGGTGGATGAGGCGGAGACGGTTACCCACGGGATCTTGTGGGCCAACCTGATGTTCCTATTCTGTCTCTCGCTATTTCCGTTCGCCACGGATTGGATCGGCGTCAAGGGGCTGTCGTCGTTCAACGCGGCGCTCTACGCTGCAGTGAGTATCTTCCCGGGGATCGGATATATGGTGCTGTGGACCCAGATACGGTTGCAGAGCTCGGCGCCCGCGCACGCGAGCTGGGGCAAGCAGATCGCATCCGTTTTGCTTTATCTCGCAGCGATTCCCGTGGCGTACTTGCGGCCTTCTGCCTCGCTCGCGCTGATCGGGATTGTCGCGGTGTTGTGGCTTTTGCCGCCGAAGGTCGAGGGGCCTCCGGAGTGAGATTCCTGCAGGTCTCGGCGTTGGAGTGGGGCCGAGCCCAAGGTTCTGCGACTCGACAATGTCTCGGCCATTTTCTCAGACTGGATTGCGAAGAGAAGTGAAACCTAGCTCACCCAAGGCCCTAACCAAGGTGAGCGATCACGGGTGAGCTTATTACCGCTTGTCTGTCCCCGAGTGCTCGACCTCCGGCATCCAAGTGGCTTAAGCCATTCTCCCTCTCTGACTTTGAAGGGACATCGGACAAAGGTAGAGTCCCGTAGATTATCCGACCGCACAATTCGCACGCTGTCGCGTAGCTCTGGCCCAGATGAATATTTGCTGGAGGGATGTAGTCGCTCACGTATTCACAATTCGGACATTTAACATGAACCATCATGTGGTCCTCCTCGAAGGAGACGGTTGTGCTTCTGATTCACGGCAGAATTGTGCGCCGAATCGGTGTGCGTCAAGGGCTGAGGAACACACTCCTTTGGCACGGCGATCCGACCCCAGTAGGGCGTCGGCCTCGAACCGTGAATCTGACCCAAGAGACCGTCGCTCAAGCGTTCTCCGGCATGGTCCGGAGGAACAATTGCAACGCTATCGGCCGCACAAGGGGAGAGCCGTGACCGTGGTCACCCCCCCATGTTCACGACTGTTGGGCGAAGCAGAGAGCGGAGATTACTGCTGCAGGACGACCTGGTCGCCTTCTTTCAGGCCGCTGGCGATTTCGGTGACGGAACCGTTGGACAGGCCGACTTTCACCGCAACCTTGCGCTGGCCATCTTTCTGGTGGTTATCGGGAATGAAGACGGAGGCGTTCTTCTGGCCGTCGTAGACGACGGCGTTTTCAGGAACAGTAAGAACGCCCTTGTGCTCGTCGAGCAGGATTTCTGCGTTGGCGGTCATGTTGGCTTTGAGCTCACCGCCTGGATTGTTGATGGAGACGCGCACTTCAAAGGTGGTGACGTTATCCTTCTGGACGCCCATGGGGGCGATCTTGGTGACCTTGCCGTAGAAGAGGCGGTCGCGGAAGCTTTCGACCTTGATGCGCGCGGGCTGGCCGAGGTAGACGTGAGCGATGTCGGCCTCGTCGACCTTGCCCTGCACGTAGACTTCGGAAGTGTCGCCTTCGGTCATGACGAGCGTGGCCGTTGAGCCGAGGACGAGGATGGAGCTGACGGCGTCGCCCATTTCGACATCGCGGGAGAGGATGACGCCGTCCATGGGCGCGACGATGGTGGTGTAGGAGAGCTGCTCCTCTAACTGCTTGAGGCTGGCCTGCGATTGCAGGACTTGGGCGCGGGCCTGCTTGAGCTTGGCGGTGTCAACGCCGACCTGGGCCTGCGCCGAATCGCGCCGGGTGAGCGCGGCAAGATAGTCGCGATTGGCGTCGTCGAGCGCCTGACGGCTGACGATGCCGTCTTTCTGCATTTGAAGATTGCGATCGAGCGTGGCCTTATACATGACGAGATCGGGCGCGGCGGCGTTGACCTTGTCCTGCGCAATGTTGGCTTCATAAGTGGTGACGTTGGCTTCGGCACTGGCGAGTTGCGCGCGCTGGGCATCAACCTGGTCGAGGGTCTCCTGCTGATCGAGCCGGGCAAGCTGCTGGCCTTTGTGGACGCGATCGTTGATATCGACGTATAGCTGCTCGACGATGCCGGAGGCCTTGCTTTTGACTTCGACCTTGGTGATGGGCTGGATTTGGCCGGTGGCGATGACGGAGCGGGCGACGTCGCCGCGAGTGACTTTGGCGAGCTTGTTGGGGTCGACGGGGTCACCTTTGACGACACGGACGAGACCGATGCCCGCGACGACCAGGATGACAGCGAGCGCGCTGCCAAGCCAGATCCAGAGACGTCTCTTTTTACGAGGTAAAGCCATAAGGTCCTCCCTGAAGTGCGAGGAGAGCGGGGCAGCGGTCAGAAGCTTAGACGGCGACGGAACCGCGAGATCACCCTTCGATTTGGAATACGTAGGCGGGAGGGCGGCGGTTCCAGGGTGTGAGGGGGAACACATGGAGGCAGGGAGCAAGGGAGCATTACGAGCCTCTAGCTCCTAGCTTCTAGCGGCTAGCCCGTTCAGTGAGATTGCTGGTGGCGGAACCGATTGGGTGGGCACGGCGTATTGATGGTTGAGAAGGGTGGGGTAGCGGGGAGGAACGGGGCGCAAAACTGCACCCGATGGGGTTGCGCCGGCGGATCCGAACCGTCTGATCGGTATGACCAGTTTTGCCGACACGCTCGGGCAGGTATTTCGCGCGATTATGGCGAACAAGCTGCGGAGCTTTCTGACCATGTTCGGGATCGCGTGGGGAGTGGGGTCGCTGCTGGTGTTGGTGGGTCTGGGCGAGGGGTTCAGGAGCGGCCAGCACAAGCAACTGGCGCAATTTGGCGACGACGTGGTGATGGTATTCAACGGGACGATTCCCGCGCTGGCAAATCAGCACACCGGAATGCGGCCTTATGAGCTTACGCTTGGCGACGAGGCGGCCATCCGGAAATTGCCCCAGCTTCGCGCGGTGACCGACGAACTTTTGCGATCGGATCTGTACGAAGTGAGCCAGTGGAACAACACCTCGGGTCATGTAGTCGGGACGGAACCCAGTTATCCGGAGGTGCGGTACATTCCGGTAATCAGCGGGCGATTCCTGGACGATGCAGACGTGCGCGAGAACCGGCGCGTGGCCGTGTTGGGATGGAAGACCGCGGCCCTGTTGTTTCAAGGGCGCCCAATGCTGGGCGAAACGATCACGATCGAGGGTGCGGCCTTCACCGTAATTGGGAGTCTCGGGCGGATTGGCAGGGGCAATAATACTTTCGATGACGAAAAGGTGTATGTCCCGGTGACCACGATGCTGGAGCTGTTTCCCCTCAAGGGAGACAACATTCCTCAGGACGCGCTCACCTCGATCCAATACCGGCCAACGATCAAGAACGACAACACGGCGGCGGCCATCGCTGTGCACCGGGTGATCGCGGAGCGGCACGGATTTGATCCTTCGCTGCTGGATGCGTTTAACGAGTGGGATACGATCCAGGAGGCACACACGATCGGCATCATTTTCACGGCGATGGATATCTTCCTGGGCAGCGTTGGAATTGTCACGCTGGGATTGGGAGCGGTGGGCATTATCAATATCATGCTGGTGAGCGTGACGGAGAGGACGCATGAGATTGGCGTGCTGAAGGCAATCGGCGCGACGCAGCGCAGCATCCTGGCGCAGTTCTTCTGGGAAGGACTTCTGCTGACGGGGATCAGCGGGGTCATCGGCGTGCTGGGTTCGGCAGCGTTCATGGGCGTGCTGCAGGCGGCGCTCACAGACAAGATTCCCGGCTTTGATCCGCCACGTATTGTTCCGTGGTCAGCGGCGCTGGCGCTGGGGTCGCTGGTGGTGTGCGGGGTGGCTGCTGGACTTTATCCGGCGAGCAAGGCTGCGGCACTGGACCCCGTGGAGGCGCTGCGGAAAGAATGAAAAGCAGCTGTCAGCTCTTAGCTATCAGTTTTCAGCTATATCGAGCGGGGGCGAGCGGTTGTGGCGAGACGAAGGACATAGATCACGGCGCGCAAATGTAGAACGGAGCCGAGAGCTGAAAGCTGAGGGCTGGTAGCAAGGAGCAAGATCATGCTGAGAGACATTCTGGCGCAGGCGTGGGAGGCGATGCTTTTTAATCGCCGACGCACTGCTATCACGATGATCGGCATGGCGTGGGGTATTGCGACGGTAGTGTTGCTGCTGGCATATGGAAAAGGCTTCAGTACAGCGATCGAAACGATCTTTGCACAATGGGGCACCAATACGATCGGCTTCTTTCCCGGGCGGACCAGCGAGCAGGCGGGGGGCGACAAGGCCGGCGTCAAAGTGCGCCTGACGCTTGACGATGTGGACCGTGTCAACGCGGCTCTGCCGGAGATCACGCACATCTCGCCCTTCGCGTTTAACAATACGACGGTGCAGAACGACCTGCACACTTACACATGGTCTGTGATCGGTTCGCGGCCTTCCTACGCCGACATCATCAAGCTGATTCCTGACCAGGGTCGATTCTTTAACGGCGCTGAAGATCAGCAGCGTGCGCACGTTTGCGTTTTGGGTTCTGAAGCCAAAACGAAACTCTTCTCGGGCGGCTGGGCGGTGGGAGAGACGATTCGGTTGAACGGCGTGATCTTCACGATCGTGGGCACGCTACAACCCAAGATGCAGGAGAGCGGCGACGATATCAATCGCACGGTTTACGTGCCGTTCAACACCATGAGCGACTTGAAGGACACCACTTACATCGATGGGGTCTGGTTGGGCTATCGCGGCGATTACCAGAAGATTGAAAGGACAATCCGCGAGAACCTGGCGGCGGCGCACCACTTTCGCCCCACCGATCACGACGCGGTTTTTGTCGCGAATCTGAGAACGCAGTTACACCAATTTGAGATTCTGACTATCGCGCTGCAAGTGCTGCTGTCATTGTTAGGCGCGCTCACGCTAGGGATTGCCGGCGTGGGGCTGATGAACATCATGCTGGTAGCGGTGCAGCAGCGAACGCGCGAGATCGGCATTGAAAAAGCGCTAGGCGCGCGCAAAAGGCAAATCCTGGTGCAATTTCTTGCGGAGGCGCTGGCGATTACGGGAGTCGGCGGGGCAGGCGGCATCGGCCTGGCGTATCTCATCTCGGTCATGGTGGGGCGCATCACGTTTTATAGCGCCATCGCCAAGAACGGCCAGGCGGCAGACATTCGCCTGATCATCACGCCCAATTCAATTATCGTGGCCACGGCCATTCTCGTCGTCACAGGACTGGTGAGCGGAATGATTCCTGCGATGCGGGCTGCGAAGATGGATCCGATTGAGGCGTTGCGGTACGAGTGAAGTGGGGAGCGAGCCACCCCAGCGGCAGAGCCGCCGGGGGCCCCGGCAGGGAGCAAGGGAGCGAGCCTCAGGCTAAAGCCCTCATTCATCTTGCAGCGGTTGCTGCACGACTAAAGCCGTGCCCTGATACAAAGCCATTTATAAAACCAGTTCAGACCTCATTTCGAGATCTCCAATCTACGACTGCGAAGTGCAGCGCCGAAGCGCCTGGATGCTCGTGTCTTGAAAGAGCGCAGGAATACAATCGGAGCAACTGAATCACTTGAACAACTCAGAGGATCGCGCCGCGATGGGGACTGCGCTGAAGCAAGCAGATTCGTTCTCTTTGGTGAAGTGGTATTTGGACTGCGTGACCGACGAGGGCGAAGTTGCGATCGTGTATGGCACCGAGATTAGCTGGCACGGAATCTGCACGAGCGTCAACAGCGTGCTTGCAGGTTCAGAAGATCGCGTAGAAACGCGAACGTCGATTTCTTCATTTGAGGTTACGCAAGCGGGGAACAGGATCGCAATTGAAGTGCCGAAGCAAGGCGTCGCAGGCGTGTGGGATGCGGACAGTGCGGCCTGCGAGCGAGTGGTTTATGAGACGGGTGCTGGGAAAGTGAAGTGGAACTGCATGCAGCCGAGATCGCGAGTGCGGTTGAGATTGGATGACCGCGAGCTGAGCGGTATGGGATATGCGGAGTGCGTGACGTTGACAATGGCGCCGTGGAGGCTCCCGCTGAGAGTGCTGCGCTGGGGAAGATTTGTTTCGTCGCGCAACTGGATGGTGTGGGTGGATTGGAAAGGATCGCACGAGACCAGTTTCGCGTTTGTCGATGGCGAGGAATGCGCTTCGCCCGCGATCGGTGATGCGGGGGTAACGGCCGCCGGCGCGAAGTTGCGGATCGAAGATGGATTCGCGTTGCGAAGCGGCCGGATCGGATCGACGATTCTGTCGCATGTGCCGGGGCTCGCGAAGCTGCTTCCGCATTCGCTTTTCAATATCGAGGAGCGGAAGTGGTGTAGCCGCGGCGAGATGCAGACAAATGATAACTGTTCGTCGGGGTGGGTGATTCACGAGGTGGTTCATTGGAACGTTTGAAGCGGTCGATCGGCAAAGCCCTGTACGGTTTTCTGTTTCTTGCAGTGTTGCCGGCTGCGCTGATGGCGTGGGCAATAGCGGCAAGAAATGTAATCCACATTCCTACGTTGCAATCGACGCTGTGGGGCACAGTGCTGGCTGCCGCCGGCCTGGGGATCATGATCTGGGGAATGCTGTCGCTCTGGATTTTCGGCGGAGGCTTGCCGATGAATGCATTTCCGTCGCAGCGTTTTGTGGGGCGAGGGGCGTATGCGCTGATTCCGCATCCGATTTACGGCGGCTTTATTTTTATATGCGGCGGAGTGTCGATCTACTTTGGATCGGCGAGTGGATTGTGGCTGGTGACGCCGGCGGTTGCGCTCGGATGCGCGGCGCTGGTGCTCGGTTACGAATTGCCGGACCTGCGACGGCGATTTGGACGGCAGGTTGCGCCGCGCGCGATGGCGGATGACGCACTGGCGCCGTCGGCGGCGCAGCGCATGCGCGTTGCAATCACGGTGCTGGCACCGTGGCTGGTCGCATACGGCTTGATCTGGCTGATGGGCCGGCAGCCTGGCGCGATTTCGACTTACCTGCCGTTTGAAAATCACATCCCCATCGTGCAATGGACCGAGCTGATCTACGCGAGCGCGTACGTCGTCGTGATTCTCACGTCATTTCTGCTGCGGAATCGGGATGGGCTGCGCAAGTTTATGCGGCTGGGGATCGGCGCATCGATTTTGCTTTTTTCGCTTTATCTTCTGTTGCCGATTTTCGTTCCGCCAAGGCCTCTTTCGCCGACCACATCGATTGGCCAGCTTTTACTGCGGGAGCGCACGCCTTATTCCGGAGCGGGCGCGTTTCCCTCGTTTCATGTGGCGTGGGCATTGATTGCGGCGTCTGTGTTGGGAAGCGGCGGACGAGCGAAGCGCGTGCTGTGGTGGGTGTGGGCCGTGCTGGTGGCAGTGAGCTGCGTGACGACCGGAATGCATTCGATTCTCGATGTGATCTCAGGTGTTGCGGCGTTTCTGATTGTGCTGAAGATGGGCGACATCTGGAAAGGGTTTCTGAAGTGGGCGGAGCGGGTGGCGAACTCATGGCACGAGCGGCGCATTGGAGCCATGCGAATCATCAACCATGGCGGGTACGCGGCGCTGGCGGCGTTTACAGGCGTACTTATGATCGGAGGATTGCTCGGCGAGAAGTATGAATTCGCGACGTTGGGCATCTTTCTTTGCTCGATTGTGGGCGCGGCACTCTGGGCGCAGTGGGTGGAGGGATCGCCGGCGCTGTTGCGACCGCTGGGCTTTTACGGAGGGATGGCGGGAGCGATCGTTGGCGCGATTCCGGCAGGGCTGATGGGCGTGAACGCGTGGGTCGCGCTTGCCGCCATCACTGTCGCCGCGCCTTGGATCCAGGCATTGGGAAGGCTGCGCTGCCTGGTGCAGGGGTGTTGCCATGGGTGCGCGGCCGAGACGGTGGAGGGCATTCGCTACTCGCATCCGCGATCACGCGTTTGCCGGCTTGCGCATCTCGCGGGGATTCCCGTTCATGCGACGCCGCTTTACTCGATCGTGTGGAACGTGTGGGTCGGGCTGATGTTGCTGCGCCTGCTGGCTCTCCATTGCCCGTCCACGCTGATTGCGGGAGTTTACCTGATTTTGTCTGGCATGGGTCGCTTTGTGGAAGAGGCTTATCGCGGCGAGCCGCAGACGAAGATTCTCTTCGGGCTGCGGCTTTACCAGTGGATTGCGATTGTGACCGTCGTTTCCGGAGCTGTGATCACCACGGTGAGTTCCGGTCCGCTGCCGCGTGGGTTCGATTTGCATGCTTCGATTTTGCTTTTGGCCGTGGCATGCGGAGCGATGACGTGGTTCGTCACCGGCGTTGATTTTCCAGAGTCGTCGAAGCGATTCGCGCGGCTGACGTGAGCGGGGCGGTCGCCTATTCCTCAATGCGGTATGTGTATTCTTCGATGACGGGGTTGGTGAGGACCTCGCGGGCGATGCGCTCCACCTGCGCGCGAGCTGCGCCTGCATCCAAGTGATCATCGAGGGAGAGCGCGAAGTACTTGCCCTGGCGCACACCGGTGACATCGGCAAAGCCGATTTTGTGGAGAGCGTTCTGGATGGTCTGACCTTGCGGGTCGAGGACCGATGTCTTCAGCGTGACATAGACATGCGCCTTCATGATCCCTGATTATAAAGACAGGGAGCAAGCCACCCCATTGAGCAAAAATCGCTCAACGGGGACCCCGGCAAGGAGCAAGCCACCCCATTGAGCAAAAAATCGCTCAACGGGGACCCCGGCAGGGAGCAAGGAGCAGGCTCCGATGAATGCAGAACGCAGGGTTTGAGCTGAAGAGGCGGAGAGCGGAACTCCTGCGATTCCCCAAGGAGAGATCAAAACGCAATGGTGAATTATCTGGAGCTGCCGGTGGGCGAGCGCGCACCGGAGGTTTTTCGGGCGGTGATTGAGATTCCGCTGGATGGAACGCAGAAGTTTGAATATGACAAGCAGTTGCACGTCTTCAAGCTGGACCGCAACCTGCATTCGCCGGTGCACTATCCCGGCGACTACGGTTTCATTCCTTCGACGTTGAGCGATGACGGCGACCCGCTGGATGTGCTGGTACTGGTGCCGAGCCCCAGCTTTCCGGGATGTGTGCAGGAGGTGCGGCCGATCGGGCTGCTGGAGATGCTGGACCAAGGCATTCTGGATGAGAAAGTGCTGGCCGTGGGGAAAAACAATCCGCGGTTTGCGAATATCTGGAATTACACCGATATTTATCCGCACATGCTGAAAGAGATTACGCATTTTTTTTCGATTTACAAGGACCTTGAAGGGAAACGCGTGGAGATGAGGGGCTGGCGCGATGCAGCCTATGCGCGGGATCGGGTGACTTACGCCATCAAGCAGTTTAACGACGGCAAGGCAAAGCACCATGAGGCGAAGAAGAAGGTGGCAGTGTAGAGGGCAGGGACTAGGGAATAGGGACTAAGGGACTTGGAGCTAGTTGCAACCCGCAAAGCCTTTTGGGGGCTTTGGGCTAGAGCGGTGAAGAGCGCTAGTCTGGCGCGGGTTCGGATTCGAGCGGGCGCTGGCGGACAAGCGGAGCTACGGTGAGCCAGTAAAGCAGCGGCCCGAGAAGTGCAATTACAGAGGCGAATACAAGAGCAGAGACATTGGCGAGAGACGAATTCGCATCGCCAAGCTTTTCGCTGTGCGAGGCGAAGAGCGCGTAGGCAATGAGCACGGTTGGTCCCACGGCGAGCAGACAAGCAAAGGGGAACCTGCCGGCGCGGAAGGGACGCGGAAGGGCGGGCTCACGAAGGCGCAGGGCGATGAGCGCGGCGAATTCGAGGATGAGGCTCGATCCATAGAGAATCAGGTCAATGGAAATGAGGCGCTCGAACGGCAGCTTGAGCGCGAGGGCCCAGCCCAGCCCGCAAATGAGGACACTCACCCACGGCACTCCGCGACGATTGCGGCGCAGAAGGATGCGCGGCAGGCAGCCGTCGGCGGCCATGGCAATGGGCAGGCGGGTATAGCTCATCATGAGCGCGTTGAACATGCCGATGCCACAGATGACGCCGCCGGCAACGATCGCCGTGGCCAGGATGGGCCCGCCGATTGCACCTCCCGCGATGGCCCACGAACCGGTAGAAAACCCTTCGGGAGAAAGCCCGGCTACAGCCATGGCAGCCAGCGGAAGAACGTAAGTAAAGGCCGTAAGGATTGCCGCGGCGATCATGGCGCGTGGGTAGTTGCGCTGCGGATTCTCGACTTCGCGGGCAATGGTGGAGGCGTTATCCCAGCCCATGTAGTTCCACAACGCGACCAGGATGGCGGTGGAGAGGCCGGCTTCAGCGCCCAGCCCAGAAGCAGAATGGCCCCAGTGTATGGCCGGGTGCACGCTGATGGCGCGCCAGAATCCGAGAATGACGAAGACCACGAAGGGTGCGAGGAGCAGCGCAAAGAGCCAGACGGAATCGTTGCCAACCTCGGGCGCGCCGCGCAGGTTCCATGCACAGCAGAGGACGACGACCGCCAGCGACCAGACATAACTGCGCCCGCCAGCAGTGAGTGCGGGGCTGAACTTACCGAGGTAAAGAACGAAGATGGAGGGATAGAGCGCCATGTCGAAGATGCTCGCCGTCAGCGAGAGCCAGCTTTCCTGGTAGCCCCAAAAGGGGCCAAGGCCGCGGCGCACCCAGACATAAAAGCCGCCCTCGGCGGGGATCGCGGAGGCGAGTTCGCCGATCATGAGTGCGGTCGGCAGGCTCCAGAAGAGCGGCAGAAGAAGCAGGATGACGATGGCTCGAGCGTAGCCCGCGCCGCCGAGGATGTCTTCAATACCGTAGGGCCCGCCAGCAACCATAAAATACGTGGCCGCGATGAGAGGCAGCAGGGCCATTCTCTTGTTCGGGGAATTTTTGGCGAGACGCATCAATGTGAATGTACATGGGCGAGGAAGATGAAGAAAGAAGGAAGCGTTGTGCGGAGAGGCGCGGCGGCCGGTGAGAGTTCCGGTATAATCCTGTGAGAGCCGGAGAGATGGCCGAGAGGCTGAAGGCGGCGGTTTGCTAAACTCTAACCCATCTCTCCGCAAATCCCCTAAATACAAGGTTTACAATGGCTTGAAAGAAAAGCCCTTGTTACTCTTTTGCCCTCTTTTACCCTCATTTGGTAGCTCAGTAAGTCAAAAGTGAGTCAAATTCTGAGGGGCAAAAACAGGGTGTCTGCGGTCTAAAAGACCGTTGTTCTGACGGAGTGGGTAGCCTCCGGCCAATCTGGATGCTTTAGGCGCTTCTGTATCGTGCTCTTTGCGAATTGACGAGCGGTAAGCCTAATTCGGGCACGACCTGCTTCCAGCTAGACTTTCGCCTCTTCTTCTCCTATCATTCCCCCATGTTCCCGACCCCCTGTGGCCGCAAAACCTTCGTCGTGCAGTGCAAACGCTGTCGCCGCGATCTGCCCACCGGCCTGAAGGAGTTCCCCTTCCAGTCCATCACCGTTGAGTGTCCCCTGTGCAGCGAAGTTCGGCAGTACCGACCGAGCGAGGTCTTCCTCGGGCGACCTGACCAACTCGTCACCCGCCAGCAGCGGACCGCGAGGAAGTGATGTTCGACCCCGACGCTCACATGCCCCGAATCAACCGGGGAATGGTCTACCTCGGCGCGTGTCTCATTGCCGGGATTCGGCTGGCGAGGGAGCGGCAGGTCAACGTGCGGGTGATTCCTACCGGGAAGGCCATTCAACACTCGGTCGATTCGGCCTTTGAGGTTTAATTGAGTGTTCAGGCGGGTGCAATAACGAAAGCCCCTCGTCTCCGAGGGGCTTTCTGAGTCAGTGGATGGGGCAGCGCGTGGAAAGAAATTTCGGCCGGAGGCTAGAATACGAGGCGGCGGCGGTGAGCATTACCTATGACCAACTTCTAACGAAGTTCGGAACTGCGGCATTCACCGTTCAAAGACGAGAGGGCGTGCCATTTGGAGATGGAAAATATTTCTCTACCGCTCCCGTTAAGACAGAAATCCATCTCGAACTCTTGGAGAAATGGGAGAAGGCGGCGGCCCGTTAGAGACCCTCTTTCGTTTCTCTCACGATTCGCGCAGCGGCTTGGTTTACGTCCTCGCGGGGTTTCCTCTTGGGGCGCTTATGCACTTGCGCTAAGTGCACGGCAAACTCTCTTGCCATTACTCCCTGACCAACAGGATGCGGCCGAAACACTGTATCGCAGCGGGAGCACTTGTAATCCCCAGTGACTTTCCCTTTGATTTTGACGGAAATAAGGTGTGGTTCCTCTGCCATGCCAAAAGTCTACGCTCGGACTTGAGCCACTACTAGCCCGTGGATTTTCAAACTGCACCACTACCCGCAAGCTGCATTTCGCGTCTTCACAAAAGATCATCGAACTCGTGGAACGCGCCGGAGGATTCACTGACCAAGATTCAAGGCTGATGGTGAGTCAGGCGATTGAGATGGGGAGGGGTGGGATATTCCTTAGTCTCACGGCAGACCAGTACGCGAAGCTGGGCAGAAGATGAGCTTGCGTTGCAGACTCGAAGCCGGGAAACTCCGAAGGAGGTAGTTCATTGACGACGAAAGCACGTGCAGGAATGGAAGAATTGGCAATGCGGGTTCAGGCTGCACTCAGCTTAGCCACGAAAAAGGAAGCGGAGTATCTGGTGAACGTCTGCATCTCTTGTTTGGAGGACACGCTCGTTGAGCATCTGTCCGAGGACGGCTATTTAATCAAGCTGGGAGGATTCGGGAAATTTGTGGTTCATCACCGCCCAGCAATTCGACGGAGAATAGGCTTCAGCGGGGAAATCCGCGATGTTCCCATGAAACGGAAAGTGAAGTTCACTGGGCTTGGAAAACTTCGACAACTGGAATGAGAGTGAAGCCCGATTGCTCCTCACAGGCGACGGCAAAGAAATCTGTTCAGCTTGTCGCTAAAAACTGCTCCAAACGACACTATTGATATGAAAACTTCAGTTGGTGTCGGTGGCGTCCAGAACCGTCAGTTCGATTGCTATCGCAGGATGCCGTTCTTGGCTCCCATCAAGGGCGGCATCAGGCAAGGAGCCGAACAACTCGTGGTTCACCAGCGTCGGAGTGGAGAGCGTTGATGTCGCCTAGATGATGGGCAGTGTCCGCGATTTTGTGTAAACGCCGTTCCCCTGGTGATGGCCCGGTGGTCAGGGCAAGTTCGTTTTTGCTTGTTACCCTATGCCCGGATTATTGCAATTATTTGGCTGGCGAGGACCGCCGTCAAGGCCGAGCGCAGCGAGTTCATCTTGAGCCTTGACGGCGGCCGCAGCCGGCCGTATCGATTCTCTCCGGGCATGGGGTAACAAGGATTACGCTCCGGTCGCGATCTTTATCCGATCTTCCCAGAGCACGGTGAACTGGTTCAGCGCCGCCTTCCAATGCAGTGGGCTTTCCCATTTCGCGATCACGTTTCTGAGCGCCAGATACATCACCTTGAGCGCGGCCTCTTCACTGGGAAAAGCTACCCGCGTCTTGAGCGCCTTGCGCAAGGACATATTCAGCGATTCGACCGCATTGGTCGTGTAGATCACTTTGCGAACCTCAGCTGGAAATTGAAAGAAAGGAATCACCCTTTCCCAGTTTCTTTGCCACAGCGCCGCGATGGTTGGGTATTTTGAATTCCATCGCTCGGCGAAGCTGGCCATTTCCCGTCTGGCTTCATCTTCTGTGGCGGCGCGGTAAACAGACTTCAGATCCTGCGCCACCTGCTTGCGTTCTTTCCAGCCCACGTAGTTCAGACTGGCCCGCACCAGGTGCACGATGCACAACTGCACCTGCGCCTGAGGAAACACCGTCTCGATCGCCTGGGGGAACCCTTTTAGCCCGTCAACACAGGCGATAAAGATGTCCTTCACTCCGCGGTTGCGCAGCTCGGTCAGCACCTGCAGCCAGAACTTCGCACCCTCGTTGGCCGAAGTCCATAGCCCCAGTACGTCCTTGCGTCCCTCCAGGTCGATGCCGATAGCCACGTAAACCGCGCGGTTTTCCACCCGGCCCTCGTGCCGCATCTTCACCATCAACGCATCCAGAAACAGAATCGGATACAGCGCTTCAAGTGGCCGCGTCTGCCATGCCTTCACTTCCTCAAGCACCGCGTCGGTGACCTCAGAGATTAGCGATGGCGATACTTCCACGCCATAGATCTCCTGCAAATGCCCCTGGATCTCGCGCGTCGTCATCCCCCGCGCATACATCGATAGAATTTTGTCATCGAACCCAACGAAACGGCGCTGATGACGGGGCACTATCTTCGGCTCGAAGCTGCCCTTGCGGTCGCGAGGTACTTCGATCTCCACCTCACCAAAATCGCCCTTCAGCGTCTTCGCGCTCGTCCCGTTGCGCGAGTTGCCACTGCCCTTGCCGTCGGCGGCATGTTTCTCATATCCCAGGTGATGGGTCAGTTCGGCATGCATCGCACGCTCCACTAGAGCGCGCGTCAATTCCTTTAGCAACCCCTGCTCGCCGATCAGATCCTCTGATCCCTTGTAATTCGCAAGCAGCTTATCGATCACTTCCTTGTCGATTCCCATTCGTTCCTCCTTGGTTTGAGGAACTTGCACTTACACAAAATCTAAAACACCCTCAGATGATGGGAATCACGGAAGCCTAAACAACCCTCAAAACTTATCTTGCATCACATTCATGTGCCAGTCTCACGGGTCAGATTCACGGGTTCGAGACTGGCGTACTTTGTCTTTGGGTCATGACGCATTCAGACCTCGTATCGACGCTGTAAACCACCTTTTGACGAATTCGAGCATTTATTTGCCTTTAGAGTTTTTGTTCCCCCGCCCTGCCATACAGAATGTATTCTTCCCGCCAACTCGCGGAGATTCTCCGTGACACGATCAGAAGTGTCGAACAGGGCACGGACGTTGGCCCCAATGATCCTGCGTTGCTCGAATTGAAGCGCATTATTCTCCTGAAGGTAGCTGCGCTGGAAAAGGCGGCTTCTCAAGAATCCGGCATACAGGCACTCGCAATTCCGCCCGAAGCGCCAATGGATTCAAACTGAGTCCATCTCCACGCTGTGAACCCACCACACCTTCGTTCCCCCTCGGAGGTTCACCATGGCGTCGTCGCCCCGACCTGATTTTGTGCGCCGAGCCAATCCAGACGGAACCACAGATTCCATTTGCGAGAAATGCTACGTTATTGTCGCCACCGCAACTTCCGAGGCTGACTTGGATTTAGCCGAGCGGTGTCACAAATGTGATCCGTCGAGGTTGGAGTATCTCAAGAAAATTGTCGAAAGATTCGATGCGGTCTGAAAATCTGCGGAACGAGTGTCGATGAAGCAGTCTTTAGCTTCGTAGCAAAAGGATGGTGCTGCTCGTACTCGATCCGTGAGTAGTTGATCGACAATCCCGTTCCCCGTTCTCGCCTATACTCTCGTTCATGCCCCGCATCTACATGAGTTTCATGCTCAGAGATGGCTGGCATTGCCAATTCCTTGAGGCCGACCTTAAAACTGCGCTACCCCGCAAGCTGCATTTCGCGTCTCCAGACAAACTGATTGAACTCGTGGAACGCGGGGGGGATTCACCGACCAAGATTCAAGGCTGATGGTGAATCAGGGGATTGAGATTGGGAGGGGTGGGATATTCCTGAAGCTCACTGAGGAGCAATACGCTACGCTCAGGAGACGATGAGGACGCACGTCGTGAGCACCACGCGCCTCCTGACTTCCGCTCTCATGGCTCAGAGTATGCTATCTACTGCCAGCCCACGGAAGTGTCGTAGTCCATTGTGAGCAGGAGTCAGGGCTGGGGTCGCTCCCGAGTCAGAAGTTGATGGATTTCATTCAGCGAATAATCGTGCCCATTCTTGTTGAACGCTACCTAAGGAAGACCAAAACCGTCGAGCATTCTGACGCGCTTCCACGGTTTGTTGGCGACAGCTAAGACCCTCCGGTGTCCGCCTTCACAACGGATTGCCGTTCCCCAAAGCCGCAGCACCATTTCACTATCTTCCGCTGGTGCAGATTCCCGGTTTGCCACCAGCAGAATACGAATCGGCCATGAGCACTTTTCTTCTCCGCACGGGACATTCAGCTCGTAAATTCCCCTTTCTTCTAACAACTCAAAAAGATCGTTGCTGCCAATCGGACTCCAACGGCAATTGGTTGCCGAATACTCGAACACTCGCGTGCATTGGAAACAGGCGAAGTTTCGAGATTCGGCTCCCCAAGGCCATGCGGTTTGACTGTGGAACCTTTCGAATTGGATGGGAGGCGGGAGCCAGATGGGGTGAGAGCAGAATTCCAAGGGCTGGTCGCCAACGCGGAACAGGCTGCGAACGAAGAGCATTCAACTCTCCTAAACACCGGCCTTACGCCATCACGCTATCACGTTCTCAGGCGGTACCACCCCGGCTTGCCTGTTCCTTGCTCTTCCTAAAGCACAGACGGCACAATACAGGTTTACCCGTCTTCCGCTGAGCGGATTTCTTAACACGGTCGCGCTACAATTACTCCGCATATGGCTGACTTGCAGGACATTCTCCGCCGACTGTGGGTTTCTGATCTGCAAGCACGGCGGGAACTGCTCGAAATCCAGCGGGACGCACTCATGCACGAAATCAATTCGCCGCTGACGAGTCAGGAACGCAGAGCGGAAGTGTTCGTGCTGCGCGATGAGCTAATGTCCCAATGGGCAGAGGTTGTGGAAGAATTGAAAATCCACGCGGAAAAATGAGCTAAAGACCCGAGACGACTTCCGGGTCTGGGAATTATCGTTCGGAGTCTGACATGGGCACGATCACGCTGAAGCTCAAAATCTCCACCTTGAAGGCGATAGTGGTTCTGTGCAGGATCACCGGGGGAATCGCTCCAGCGGTCATTCGCAGATGAGTGCATGGAACCTCACGAGCGCCGTGCCATCTTTGCCCAGTGGATACGAGTCAGGCGGAATATGGAAGTGGCGGAACGGCTGCTCTTGGATCAGGAGTGCAGTGTGAGTCCAGAACGGTAAAGAGCAGAATCCCAACCGGACCGCGCCAGTGCCTTTACCGGGGCAGGTAAATCCAGCGTGGCCGTGCATCGCTGAGAGTTCCATCCTGCTTGATCGCTCTGCCCTGAGCCACAAGACGGTCAAGGCTATCGTGTACAACCTCTGCATCCAGCTTCAGATACTCCGCGATTTCGTCGCACCACACCTGCGGGAATCCGGCTCCATTTGTTGGTCGCGCCCCCTTCCACAAGCTGCGGTTTCCGAGAGCTTCGTAGACTCTAAAGTCCGTCTTGAAGTTAGCTCTCTCTTGTCGGTCTGCTCCCCATTCTTTGCGGTTTGGGAAGAGCCACAGGAATGCGGCGAAAGCACCAGTAAGACAGACCGCCACCCACGCATAGTTGAGAGCAAGCCAATGCCAAATGTTTGCCATGGACGGGAATTATAAACCGACCTTTCATCCTTTACGCTTGTGTGCTTGGCGTGCTACTGGTCTATAATCTGTCAACCAACCTGAACAGCTTTCTCTACATCCACCTGCTTCCCTTTTCCCTGTTCATCGAAAGAAAGAGGTCTAAGGCGGAAGGTATTTGTTCCTGTTCCTCTCGGTACCATCGCTAAGCGAATGGGATTTCTATCCCGCTTGTCATGCAGATATTTCGACTCAAGCCAAGAGGATAGTCGCTCATCGAAAATCTCAGGTTTACCTCGCCAGAACTCAGGATTCAGGCTGCATCGGATTTGCAGGTGACCTAGATGTAGGTCGATTTCGGAAATGCTCTCTGGAAAAAAGCGTTGAACGTTTTCGACGCCCACATGTAGTCCTATCTTGCTCGGTGTCATGCTAAATGTTTCGACCAACATTTGTGCCTCCCTACAACCTCGGACGTGGCACTGCCAAGCAGCCAGCCAGAGAAATGCAATGGGAAAACACCAGATAATATGTTCGTGACAGGTGAGAAGTCAAGGGCGAACCGTGACCGAGGTTATATAATTGTTTCAACGGCCAGCCCCTTTCACCCAAGCCTCCCATGAGAATCACTCCCCAGTAGTGCTACACATACCCCACACCGCCCCCCGCCAAAAGCTGGCAAAAACCGGGAGGAATCCCGGCTCGTTCGCTCGGCAACACATGACAAATAGGCCAAGCCCTTAGCGATTCGATGTCCACGTCTGACACCACTACCAGAAGCTGAAAGGGGCTTGACCGCCGATAGGCAGGGGCGCATAATCGATCCTCCTTCCCGATCTGCGATGCCGCCCGGCTCCATGAACTCACACACCCTCCCCCACCGGGCTTTCAAGGAATCGTGTGACCGGAAAGGCGCTCCCGCTCGTTCGCCGATTTCCGGGAGGGCGTATGGTTTTTGTTGACAAAGAGTTGAAATGCGTTGAGTGTGGGGCACAATTTGTGTTTACGGCTGGTGAGCAGTCTTTCTTTCACGACAAACAGTTTATGAACGATCCGAAACGCTGCAAGCAGTGCAAGGCGAAGCGCAATCCCGGTTTCCGTAAGCCAGTTCGCACAGAGACTAAGGCAATCTGCGCGGAATGCGGAATGGAAACTACGGTGCCTTTCACACCCAGCCAAGGCAGACCCGTACTTTGTCGGGCGTGTTTTCAGAAAAAGACAGCGGCAAGCTGATCCCGCAGCGACGAAGCCGCCACACAGTTCAAATCCACCGCCTTGCGAAGGCTTGCGGCTACACCCGTACATCCGCGCTTTCAGGCTGCGCCGGGGGGAGTGGTGTTTTAGTGTGGATACGGCTTCAGTCTTGGGCTTGGGTGGAGTGCCGCCAGATGTCATTTACGCTGCCGAAGTGTCAGTGGATAGCACAGAGGTGTCATTGAACCGGCAAAGGTAACGGGTTCCAATGTTACCAGTGGAACAGTGGCGCGGGGGTCAAGTCCAGACGGACCCCAAAACTTTCCGTTGACCCTCGCATCACTTTCTAGACCACAACTTCGAGTTCCAGAGAGGGCTAAATGAATAACCTAATTCTGAATCTGTACGCGAAATTGCAGTCGTTGAAGAACAGCGAGGATGGTCAGGACTTGGTCGAGTACGCTCTTCTGGTTGCCCTGATCTCGCTGGTGGCCATCGCCGCCGTGCAGAACGTTGGCACTGCGGTCAACAGCGTATTCCTTGCGATCAGCACCTCACTGGCGTAGGGCTGGCAGAGGGTTGTCGGGGGAGACACAAAACTCAGCGCTTGGGCACTAGTTCGAAGCCCTGCCAAACAAAATGTATTCTTCCCGCCAACTCGCGGAGATTCTCCGTGACACGATCAGAAGTGTCGAACAGGGCGCGGATGTTGGCCTTGATGATCCCGCGTTGCTCGAATTGAAGCGCATTATTCTTCTGAAGGTAGCTGCGCTGGAAATGGAGGCTTCTCAAGAATCCAATACAGCAGCACCCGCAATTGCACCCGAAGCGCCAATGGATTCAAACAAGCAAGATACCCATCAATAATTTGGACATAATCTTTCCGAGTTCTGCCGGAAGGCAGCACGCGCCAGCCTCGCGGGTCAGATTCACGGGTTCGAGACTGGCGCATTTTTGTTGCTAGTCGAGACACATATCAGAAATGCCGGATATATAATTGCTTCAACGGCCAGCCCCTTTCACCCAAGCCCCCCCCATGAGAATCACTCCCCAGTAGTTGCTGCACATACCCCACACCGCCCCCCAAAAAGCTGGCAAAGCCGGGAGGAATCCCGGATCGTTCGCTCGGCAACACATGACAAACAGGCCAAGCCCTTAGCGATTCGATGTCCACGGTCTGACACCACTACGGTTCCCTTCACACCTAAGCAAGGTAGACCTGTTCTTTGCCGCCCATGTTTTCAGAAAAAGACAGCGGCAAGCTGATCCCAACCGGCACCAATTAGCCCCCTGTTGCCTTTCTGACGATCCGGGCAGCGGCTTGGTTCAGGTCGTCCTCGCGGGTCGTTTTCTTTTTCGTGGGCCAGCGTTCGGTATGAACTTCATGAATCGCAATTCCCGCCTCGTTCTTGCATGGCTCGGTCGCTTTAGCCTTGCACTTCGGACAAGAATGCTCAAGAGCTAAAATTTCCATATCCAAAGTCTACGCCGCATCAAAACGAAAGGCTAGACTGTCGAAATTCAAACTGCACCACTAAGAGCAGCAACGGCGCAAGCAGGGTCGTTGTCCGGCTACCCCCGGACACAGTGGTGCGATAGTCTGTCATGCATGTGCGGACGATACGGTAGACGGGCAGACAAGCAGCGCATCGCGGAGTGGTTTCAAACCCACAACACGGATGTGTTCAATGACCCTGAGCCACTAGCCCCTTCCTACAACATCGCTCCGCAGACGTTTCAGCCGGTTGTGCGGCTCAGTCCAGATACAGGTGAGCGTGAACTGACGGTAATGCGGTGGGGTCTCATTCCGTTTTGGGCGAAGGATTCCAAGATGGCATTCAACACCATCAATGCCAAGGCGGAGACCATCACTACGAGTTCGGCCTATCGTGAGGCAGCGAAGCATCGTCGATGTCTGGTTCCTGCCGATTGGTTTTATGAATGGAAAAAGCTTGATGAGAGAACGAAGCAGCCCTATGCCATCGGGATGAAAGACGACGGTCTGTTTGCATTCGCCGGTCTATGGGACTCGTGGAAGGATAAGGCCACGGGACAGACGTTGGAAACATACACGATCATTACAACCGACCCGAATGAACTGTTGGAGCCGATTCACAATCGAATGCCGGTGATCCTCCACAGACGGGACTACGGGAGATGGATAGAGCCGAGTGAGCCGTCACATCCACCCGTCGATTTGCTCAAGCCGTTTCCGGTAGAAGAAATGAAGGCGTGGAAGGTGAGCCGAGCAGTCGGAAATGTGCGGAACAATCGACCTGAGTTAATTGAGCCGGTTTGAGACGAGACCCGACTCCGGGCTCTCAATGCGGAGCCCGGAAGAACCTCGCAATGCGTTCCACAGCCGCCAGAACCCGGTAGGCTCTTCTCCGGCACGCTCTGAGACTCTTCGCTCGAACGCCTCGTCCTCCAGCTTCCGCTGCGAGTTGATTAAATCCATCCGTTACCCACGGTACCATGTCGATTTTCGGGTAACAATTTCTGGCGCGAAGGCGGGATGTGCTGGAGAGTAGTAGCATTGACGTGAACCGGGAGGGATGACCTCAATGCCAAAAGCGGGTGATGTTATCGAGCGGTGGGGACAATACCGGGTTAGACATTACCAGCAGCACCGCAAGGACACGCTGAAGACTTTCAAACCCGGTACTTACATGTCGCTCCCTTTCACCTTCCCAAGGTGTGACAAATGCCCACCCGGATACCCCCTGTACACACTCAAATCATTTCGGATCAGATGACCCGAACGAACCGACTGTGAAAGAGAATCGGAAAGTGTGGGAGCGATGACCAAGTATGAAGAGATGGTACATGCGGCTAAGGACGCACGCAGAGAGTGGAACCGTCGAAATGAAGCGGTAAAGGATTTCGTAAACGACCTCTTGCCAAAATTCACCGCGTATTGTGAGATTCCCCCGGAAGATATTGGACTGTTGCCTTGGGATGAAGAGGCGCAGATGTTCCAAGCAAAACCCGGCGAAAGGCATGGGATACCTCAGGCACTTAGCTTCGATGAAGAGAATGATGAATGGCGAATTGGTTTGGTCGTTTACTTGAGCCCGAGCAGTGCAGACGGCGGCTTGCTCGTGGTGCGAGTGGCAAACAAGATGCAACAAATTGTGAACTTAAGTGACCCATTTCAGGTTACTCAATTCTTTGATTTCCTTGTGAAGACAATCAAAGAAAGTTTCATGGAGCCGCAGAAGAACGTGTGTTTTCGGCAGGGCTGCGTGACGTCGGGTAGGTTGCATTGTTACGTTCAGATATCCGTTGAGGTCGGGTGAGATTGAACGACAAGAGCAACAAGCCTATTCCAGAGCCCATCGTGCAGTTGCAACGCCAGTTGGATCAGTTTCGCAGTTCCCATGCGCATCGGGCTAGGATTCCAGAAGCGCTGTGGCGTGCGGCGGTAGAACTGGCGGGTCAGCATGGTCTGAATGCGGTAGCGCATCCGCTGCGCCTGGACTATATGGGACTGAAGCGCCGGCTCGGAGGCGTTACAGAGATCGCAGAAAAGAAAACGTCTCGAACGCCGGGATTCGTGGAATTGGTTGCGCCCTATGCGGCGGCCGGAGCGGAGTGCGTGATCGAGTTCGAGTCTCAGAGTGGCGGCAAGATGCGCATTCAGTGGAAGGGCTCCGGGGCGCCCGATTGGGGAAGCCTGCTTCGCGCCTGGCGGGAAGCGGAGCGATGATTCATATCACCGCGCAGATGCGCGTCCTGGTTGCGATCGAGGCCGTAGACGGACGCAAGGGTATCGATTCTCTTGTTCGCGTCTGCCAGGAGAAGCTTTCTGAGGATCCGATTGGCGGCTGTGTTTTCGTTTTCAGAAGCCGCAGAGGGACGTCGATACGCGTACTTACGTATGACGGTCAGGGATACTGGCTGGCGCAAAAGCGTCTTTCCCACGGAAAATTCCGGTGGTGGCCGGAATCGAACTCACCGGCCAAGGCGCTGGAGGCTTATGAGGCGCAGTTGCTAATGGCAGCCGGCGATGTATCGCGGGTGCGCGCCGCGCCGATGTGGCGGCGAGTGAACGCCGTCGCGTAAGGCCGCATTTTTCCCTTGCGTTCCAAAAAAGACCGCTTCATACTGCTGGGCAATGAGCCAGTTCCGATATCGCGGGCGGGAGATCGGCGCGGAAGACATCCTATATATACGTGCGCTGATCGAGCGCCACACCGGGGAGAGCCGCCGCAAGCTGTCGGTCCGTCTGTGCGAAGCCTGGCAGTGGCGCCAGGCGAATGGCGCGTTGCGCGACATGGTGTGCCGAGGCATGCTGCTTATGCTGGAGCGGGCCGGCCAGATCACGCTACAGCCGGTCAATTACGTGCGGCATAATCCGCTTGCACACAGAGCCCGGCCGGAGCCGGTGCTGATCGATAAGACACCCATCGAAGATCGCTTGCGCAAACTGCAGCCGCTCGAGTTCGAGCAGGTGCGGCGGACCGCGCAGGAGCCGCTGTTCAACAGCCTGATGGAGGAACATCACTATCTGGGCTATGAACAGCCGGTTGGCGAACACCTGAAATATCTGGTGTGGGCAGGAGGTCGGCCCATCGCTTGCCTGGCCTGGTCATCGGCGCCGCGCCACCTGGCCAGCCGCGACCACTACATCGGCTGGGATGCCGCGACGCGGCGCAGCCGCATCCATTTTATCGCCTACAACACGCGCTTCCTGATCCTGCCATGGGTGCGCGTGGAGCATCTGGCCTCGCACATCCTGGGGCGCATGGCGGCGCGGATCTCTGAGGACTGGGAGAAACTGTACGGGCATCCGATTTACTTCCTGGAGACGTTCGTCGATCCGGAGCGTTTTCGCGGGACCTGTTATCGGGCGGCTAACTGGGTGCTGCTGGGTCGGACGACGGGTCGGGGCAAGCAATCGAACAGCTATGTTCCGAACCGGTCGATCAAGGAGGTTCTGGGCTATCCGCTGACCAGGCGGTTCCGCGAACTGCTGGGCGGTGCCGTGTGAAGCAGACCCGGCGCCGCATCGATGTGAACCTGGAGGAACTGGACCGGGTGCTGGATGGAGCACGTCAGGCACCGCTGAGCGAAGAAGATCATCACAAGCTGCGGGAGGCGCTGCATGCCCTGGCGGCGATGTTGGTGCGGCCGCGCAACACGGAGAAAACCAGTTCGGTAGTGGAGAAGCCCGAAGACGAAGCGGGCGCCAGTGGAAAGCAGCCGGACCCAGATGCGCCTTCGCCACCGGGACACGGCCGCAACGGAGCCGAGGCCTTCCGTGGCGCTCGAAGAGTGGAGATCAAGCACCAGACGTTGACCCACGGCGATCGCTGCCCGGAGTGCGGGAAAGGCAATGTATACGGGCAGAAGGAGCCGAAGGTGCTGGTACGGTTCGTGGGCCAAGCGCCGTTGGCGGCTACGCTCTACTCACTCGAACGGTTGCGTTGCGGCGCCTGTGGACAGGTGTTCACGGCGCAGTCGCCCGAAGGCATGGGCGAGGATAAGTACGATGAATCGGCCGCGGCCATGATCGCTCAGCTCAAGTACGGCAGCGGTACGCCGTTCAACCGGTTGGAGCAACTGGAAAAGCAGTTGGGCATTCCCTTGCCGGCGGCTACGCAGTGGGAGATCGTCGAGAAAGCCGCGCGGCCGATCAAGCCGGCGCGTGACGAGCTGATCCGCCAGGCGGCGCAAGGCGAGGTGGTCCACAATGACGACACCAGCATGCGCGTGCTGCGCCTCGAGCGCGATCCATCGGACGAGCGCACCGGTGTGTTTACCAGCGGGATCGTGTCCACTTGCGAGGGACGGAAGATCGCGTTGTACTTCACCGGATCCAAACATGCCGGCGAAAACCTTGCCGACGTGCTGAAACAGCGCAGCTCAGAACGGCCTGGCCCGATTCAGATGTGCGATGCACTATCGCGCAATGTGCCCCGTCTCGCTGCGGGGACGGAGATCCTTCTGGCCAACTGTCTGGCGCATGGACGCAGGCAGTTCGTTGAGGTGGCGGAGAACTTCCCCGCCGAATGTCGCTACGTGCTGGAGATGCTTGGCCAGGTGTACGGCTACGATGCCGAAGCACGGGATCTCGGGCTGACGCCGGACCAGCGGCTGCATCTCCATCAGGAACGCAGCGCACCTGTGATGGACAAGCTGCATGTCTGGCTCGAGTTGCAGTTGGCCGAACGCCGAACCGAGCCTAACTCTGGGCTCGGCCAGGCAATCAGCTATCTGCTGCGGCACTGGCTGCCTCTGACGTTGTTCCTCCGCCAGGCCGGGGCCCCACTGGATAACAACATAGTAGAAAGGGCCTTGAAGCGAGCGGTTCTTCATCGCAAGAACGCCTTGTACTATCGCACCCTGAACGGTGCCGAGGTCGGGGATCTGTTCATGAGCCTGATCCACACCTGCCAGTTGTGTGGCGCCAACTCCTTCGACTACCTGGTCGAGTTACAACGCCACTCCCAGGAACTCGCCGCCTGCCCCGCGGAATGGATGCCATGGTACTATCGCGAGACTCTGGCGAGAACCGCTTCGCTCCCCGATTCGGCCGAGCTATGATGAATCCCTGATGGCCGAAAAGGATAGTCTGCGGCCATGACTGGGGAGCCTCATGGAATGCCTTTAAAACAACGGTCCGGCATCAGGAAATCCGGCAAGGTTTTCGGCCAGGGGCAAAAGAACGCCAAAATGGTTCGCGCCGGTCTCTATGCCCGCGTCTCCACGCAGGATCAGCAGACGCTGCCCATGCAAAACCGCGCTATGCGCGAATATGCCGCACGGCGTGGCTGGAGCATCGCCATGCAAGTGAAGGAAGTCGGATCCGGTGCGACCCAGCGCCAGTTGCGGGAGAAGCTGCTGGAAGCTGCGCGGCGCCGGGAGATCGATGTCGTGCTGGTGTGGCGGCTCGATCGCTGGGGAAGATCGGTAACCGACCTGCTCGCGACTCTGCAGGAACTGGAGCATCTCGGCGTCGGCTTCGTATCGCTCACCGAGGCCCTGGACCTGACCACTCCGGCGGGTCGTGCAATGGCCGCGCTGCTGGCCGTTTTTGCCGCCTTCGAGCGCGAACTCCTCGGGGAGCGCGTGCGGGCCGGTCTCGCTCATGCCCGCCAGAACGGTAAGCGGTTGGGCCGACCCTTAACCGTTGGACTTCGTGCCGGCCAAGTCCGTAAGCTTCATCGCTCCGGCCTCAGCAAGTCTGAAATCTCCCGCCGCCTCAAAATCGGTCGAACCTCGGTTCGTCGTATCCTGGACAGGAGAACTAAAGCATGAACAGCGCCCCCATAGAGTTCCACAAAATCTGGATCGACCAATGCGCGGCAACCGAAGGTATCAGCGAGAAGTTCGGCCTGGAGAACGCGCTGAACTATCTGATCGGCGAGAAACTCTTCTCCTTCCTGCACGCGGCCGAGCGCGATCCTCTGTTCGCTGCCGAGGTGCCTGCCTTCATCGGTAAAATCCAACGGCTGTTTACATCACAGGAGATCCGTGACTACCTCGATCACCTGGAACGAACCAGATATCTCGCGCCTCAAGAGGTTGACCTTGAATCGGAACCCGACGAAGACCTTGAAGAAGCTGAAGTCTGGCTGGAAAACCCCGTAATGGGCGCGGAAGAGTTGCTGCGCTTCGCCCGTGTCCGTCAACTCCTTCAGTCATAGAGAGCCATGGCAAAATCAAAGCGCGATCCCGTCCGCGAGGAGCGCATCCATGAGGAAATCATCGTGGATGCATATGGGCCCGAGGAGCAGGCCATGGGCTGGTACTACTATCTGGAAGACAAGATCCGCTTCCCGTTCAAGGCAAAATGCGCCATTTCCAAAGTAATCTCTCCCTTGCGAAAGGGCGAATCTGTAGACGTTCTGGGTCTGGCGCCTGAAGATACATGCTCGACCGACATGCTCGTGCTGATCCACTGGCAGAGCCGAAACATGGCTGTCCCGCTCTCTCAACTAACTGCCATTAGCCCGGATGAATCGACCTGCGAAGCTATCAAAGACTGGCATTACTGGGTGGCCCAGGGGTACTGCTTCTGATCTACATACCGGGAATGTTGGCATATGATTCGTTCCCCAACGAGTAAGAATCTGAACGCTCATGACGAAACGAGCTCCACGATCGCAGCCCAAATGGACAGATGTTAAGGCAAAGCTCACCAGCCTTGACCGGATAGGATTAATCGGCCTAGTTCAGGATCTTTATGCCGCCCACAAGGATAATCAGATCTTCCTTCACACCCGCTTTGGCTTGGGCGAGGACGTTCTTAAGCCCTACAAAGAAACACTTGACCGCTGGCTCTGGCCAGACCCGTTGCGCAACCAGGATGTTTCCGTTGCAAAAGCGAAACAGGCCGTTTCCAGTTACAGAAAGGCGGTTGGCGAACCTGCCGGACTCGCAGAGCTAATGGTGTTTTTTTGCGAAAGTGCTGCTGGCTTCTCCAACGATGTCGGCTACCAGGATGAAGGCTACTTCGATGCTCTGGTCAACATGTTCGAACAGGCCCTCAAGGCCGCTTGTCAGCTATCTAAGGGCGACCGCGACTCCCTAATCGTCCGGCTTGACCGTGTGCGCACCATCAGCCACAATCTGGGCTATGGCGTCGGCGATGATATGGACTCCCTGCTCGCCAATAATAGCGGGACCTGACCGCCCTTCGGCAGTTGGTTCACATGCTGCGCATCCTTGCCGAAAACTCACAGTTGATTCATCGATGAGACCGCTCTTAGAGACCTGCCGCGAGCGGATTGCCCGCGATGATTTCTGCTTCCGCCTGAAGCCAGTCTTCGACGTCATGGCCGTCTTCCTGCCCGCGAGCTTTGTACAATTCATAGGCCCGACGCCGAATCTGCTCCAGTTGTTCTTCGGACAGTACGTAGACATTTGTTTCATCCGTTTCAAAGTTTGCATTTTCCGTCATGTTATTTCTCCCCGGTTAGTCAAATTCAGGAAACTACCACTGTGCAGGTTGTGGACCAAACGTCCGATGAGACGGACCATCCATGCCGCTATTTGACGCAACTCCTACTCGCACGTCAGAGTGCGACTCAACGGTGCCGCCTGAACTGGGCACCGCGTAATACCCTAAGCACTCAACTGCTGTGCGGAATGTGTTTCTGCTGCTTTACGGGGTGACATTTTCAACTCCTTCAAAGCTCGCAATGGGGAGAGTTGCAATCGTGTTATCCTCCAGACGCGTGCGCCGGTACACTGCCCTTTTCAACATGCGCTTGCCATGAAAGACTCTCGACTTCAAGGTGCCGATACTCACATTTAGATCACTTGCCACGAGACGGTACGGTAATTCTTCAACAATGCACATTTGCAAGGCCACCCTCCCCGGTGAGGTCAACTCGCTCATTGCGGAACGCAGCACATTCTCCAGTTCTCTGCGCTCACAGTATTCTTCAGGACTCTCGCCCGAGTCAGGAAACTCGTGCAAAGGAACGTCCTCGTCTCCCATATGGAACGGTTCGAGCGGTAGCTCGATCCGCCCTTTTCGGTTTCGTAAGTACAATAACGCCATGTTCCGGACGATCGCATGCAGCCAAGTACCCATCCGCGAGTCGCCACGAAACCGCGGCAGTGCGCTGAAAGCCCTGAGAAGAGCTTCCTGCACAATGTCCTCGGCTTCTTCACGACTGTTGGTTATGCGCCACGCTACCCACAGCAGCCTGGCTCGATTCTTCTGGGCCATTTCCACGAATGTGGCCAGTTTGTCAGCTGAGCAGCCAGCCGCTGACTCTGCAACCGTCATTGTCATCGCTCTCGACATCCTTTCATCACCGCCTCCTTCGACGGCTGGAGTGGATTCATGCGGCCTCCAAATGGCTGAGCCCGCCGTCAAGGAAATAGAACGGCACTGAACCCTCCATCGAGGCGCTTGTCTGGATCCTGGAAATGCCGAGATCGGAAATGTCGTAAAATACTGCGCTCCGGTCCGAAGGCAGCCATTCCAGGGTCTCCATCAACTCGTTCAGAGTAACTGCAGGTACGAAAACGCCCGCGACCGGAAAGGGAGACCATGGAGCATCCGACCTAAGATCAATCACGATGAAGTCGCGAGGATTTTTGTCCAGAAGTACCTTGAACTCCTCGAACGAGATCCACTTTGTTGGCCGTTTTTGTCTCTCTGCAGGTTTGGGCGCGATTCGAAGAGGCGGCGATAATTCTGAGATGGAGAGGATTTCGCTGAGCAAGGGAAGTCTTCCGGATCGCGAAATCCGCCATGCATGATAGAGCAAACTTGTCAGTGCAATCGCGGGCAGAACCCAAGGCAAAAGAGACCAAAGCAAATACATGTGTACTCCTCCACGTAATATGACGTTGAGAATCGACACGTTTCAGAGCGTGCGCACAGACGTGTCCGCCACGGCATGAAACTGCAATGTCGGTTACGCTGTGTGGAAGTCTTCTGGAGGCGGAGAACGGAGCGGGCTGGGGAGATCGAAGGATAGAACGCTGCCCCTGTACACGGGGAAGATGCAAACGGGGGCACGGCCGAGGCGGGGAAGCCACGAAAACGTATTACAGAGAGCCTGCGGGCTGGCGACGAGATGCAATTGGTTCTTGAGTCTTTGGACCGCAATTAAGGAGGCATTTGGCGGCTCGACCCACAATTTCGCAATTGTGGCTCGCTGAGCTGCAGTTGGATGGTGGTAATAAAGAGAAATCTTGTAACCAAAGCCCCACAGGGCCACTGTGATCGCCAGTCCGCCAAGCCCAAGCGCGGTGGGTCTAAACATCTGATGCCACAAGGGATATGCCAGCCGAGCGAATTTCCTCACGCGGACAACGGCTCTTCGTGTCGAAGCGGAGACGATCGTTAATGTTCCCCCAGCTGACACCTGACGTACCACTTTCTTTTGCGTGTAACCAGTTAGTTTGCCACTGTATATGGATTCCGGTTTCCGAAATGAGGTTGCTTGCTCGATAGTCAAATTCCTCTGGTTGCAAGCAACCAGGCCCCTCGCGCAGCGTCCTAAAGTGTGACAATTCATCCCTTCTCGTGCCCTTTGACCGAATGGAAGCTAATTTGACCGGAACTCGAGGAGTCAAGTAGCCGTCTGACTATCCCGTAATCGTGAGAACCGGGCATGGCGCCTCAGCGATGATTCGAAAGGCTCCCGACGATCGCATCTCCATGCCAAGATGGGAAGTCTTGCGGATGCCCAAGACGAGAAGATCGATGGATCTGTCTTTGATATGTTCCAGGATCCGGTCATGAGCGTTCCCGGTCTCGACGAACGTTCGCGGGTGCGAGAAATTTCTGGCTCGATCCGGTACAAGCTGATCAAGAACGTCGAAAAAACGTCTTCTAATCTCTGCCAGCCGGTCCGGATGATCGATAGCCCGTTCTGGGACTACATTCAGCACGTCGATGTCGGCTCCGAGGGTTTCCACAAACGTAAGTGCGTAGCCAATTGCACGCGCGGGCGCAGGCGAGAAATCGGTAGCACAGAGAATCCTTTTGAACGGAAGCGCTACCGGGGATGAGGAGACGGATGGCGCCTGCGGACCGACGGTAAAGCTAGGCCCGCTTGTGGAACGCAGGATTTTCTCGGCGACCGATCCGATCAGCCCTCTCTCCATCCGACCACCGCCGTGTGTCCCGAGAACGACCAGGGATGGAGCATGCGTCTCGGCGAATATCGAAACCGCGTGGTGAGGATCTCCTTCAAGAAGTGCGGGAACTACTTTGAGAGAACTCGAACTCAGCCCAAGAGCCCTTCGGTCGAGAAGCGTTTGCAGATCCATCCTCTGTTTACTCTTCTGCTGCTTCCCACCAAATTCCACTTCCAGAGCGGCTTGCGACATTGTGAAGGCATGAACGACAAACAAATTTGCTCGAAAATGCAGCGCCAGAAGCTGAGCGTACTTTCCTGCGTTCTCCGAGCAAGGGGAAAAGTCTGTTGCATATACCACTGTCCTGATAATCCCATTGGGTTCATTGCTTGATGCGTACACTCTTGGTGCCTCCCTCACGGCACGAGCAGCTAAAGAGCTGTTTCCACCGATTGCGATAAATCATTTCGTGCGCCAGCGCGCAGGCATACCCTTCGTTTCAGCATTCGTTTCCCATTAAAGATTCGCGACTTGATGGTGAAGACGTTTACGCCAAGGGCATTCGCCGCCTCAAGGTGTGAGAACCCGTCAAGGGCGCACATCTGTATCGGGCGCTTACTAACAGAGTTGAGCTTGTCAATTTCGGAGAGCAGGATCTTCTCCATCTCCCTGTGCTCGCAACTCTGCTCGGGATCTCGACCGGGATCAGGAAGATCGAACACAATCGGATCATCATCCTCATTACGGACATACTCCAGCGGCAGGAAAACCCGTCCCTTTCGCTTTCGCACCCACTCGCGTCCGGCGTTCAACACAATTACCCCAAGCCAGGTGCTCATCTGAGATTCGCCGCGAAACTGGGGCAGGTGCTTGAACGCCTTCAAAAGCGCCTCCTGCACAATGTCCTCGGCTCCGTCCCGACTGATTGCAAAGCGCTGCGCCAGCCGCAACAGTTGCGCCCGACGTTGCTGAACGACCTGTAGGAATGCGGCAAGCTTGCCGTCCCAAGCATCTTGCCAAGATTCCGTATCTGCGGCAGATACTGGGCCAAATATCTCTTCTAACCCATTGCATCCGGACAAAGCAGACGTATCGGGCATTTCTGGAACTCCTGTGCTACGGCTCAGCATTTCCAAACCTCCATTCATCCTGCTCTCCAGAAAGCCGCTCAATTGTGGTAAGTAGACCTTCCGCAGTCACGGTGGGTCTCACGCGTTCGTCGTACAATCCATCATCAAGAAAACCTTCTCCCCTGCGAACAACCAGAATTTTGGCGTGAGGCCACTGCTGACGAATAAGCCGACATGATTCCTCAAGTTCAAAAGAAGAAAGAGTGTTGTGAAGGATTACTAAGTGAACGGCTTGCTGCTTCGGAACCAGCCACAACTCCCGATAATCAGCCGCGATCGAAAGCCTGGAGTTCGGCACCTCAAGCAGCGCATCGTGGACCATGAAACAGTGATCCACCGGACCCACGGAGAGAACGTGGATGTTCTTTGCCCTCAGGGTCAAGTGCGTCGGGGCGTTCCCGTCAAGGTGCTTCGTGACTTTGCCAAGGCTGTTCATGCAACCTCCGCAAGGGCCGAATCGCGTTCCGGGACATAAAGGGGAGCTGAACCTTCCATACAGCGACTTGTCGAGATCATGAGGATGCAGAGGTCGGAAGCGCCGCAGAACACGACGGTTCTGTCACAAGGAAGCCACTCCAATACATTGACCAGTTCACTTGGCATGACGGGCAGCACGAACGCGCTTGGGACCGGGAACGGGACAAATGGAGCGTCTGCTCTAAGGTCGATCACGATGAGGTCGCTGCATTTTGTTAGAACCGTCATGAACTCGCCGATTGAGATCCATTTCATCGTCCGGGTTTGCACCTTTGCAAACTTGGGTACGATCTCATCGAGGACGGTCGGTTGGATAACGGATTGTAATCTGTTGCCGAATTCGCGCCTTCGATATCGCCTAATCCGCCATACGGCAAACAATGGGACTGCCAGCAGAACTGCAGGCAGGAACCAGAGAGAATGCATGGTGTGTTCCTCCACTGAGAAAACGCTTCGAGATGCAGTTCGTTTTTGAGCGCGCTGAACGGTGCCATTTGAGACACTGAGCTGCGGCGCCAACTATGCCTGCGAGAAGCGTTCTGTGGGGGGAGAGCGAAACCGAATCAGGAAATCGAAAGATACGATGCCGCGTGTACACACGGCAAGGATGCAGGTGACAGCGAGATCGAGACGGGGAAGCGGCTGAATGAGGACAGGGAAAGCCTGTGAAACGACAATGAGATGCGACTTGGCGGTGAGACTGGAAGCTGCCGCCACAGAAGCATTACGCGGCTCGATCCACAATTTTGCAACGGGAATCCGCGATGAAGGGGCAGTATGGTGGTGATATTGGGACAGCTTGAAACTGAATCCCCACAACGTGACCGCGATTGCCAGTCCAACGAGCCCGAGAGCGCAAGGTCTAAATATCTGTTTCCACAAGGGATACCTGCTCTGCGTCTGCATGCTTATCCCGCGAACGCTCTTCGCCGTTGCTCCGGTGGTCGCCGAGGATGGGCTCTGGACCGACAATTCGTTCAACAGTCCCTTATGCCTGTGTGGAAAACCTACCCAGTATAGACTCTGTTTGGGACAGAATGTTTCTGTGCAATCGAATTTTTGGGACCATGATTCACGTCATTGCTGTCTGGATATGACATTGTTGTCCTGCATCTGACATCTGCGAAGATGCAGTTATCTGCCGCGTTTCTCTGCGACCCAATGTGACATACCCTGGTTATGGCCGAACAACTCGTTGCCCTTGCCATGCCAGGACGAAGGGTGCAAAGCCGGCGGTGCCAGGCCTCGGCAACAATGCCTGATTTGGTAGCAAAGGCCGACCGAGTAGCAGGAATCGTCCTGGAGTCGGTTCAGGAACTGCACGTAAACTAGCCAGCGACGGCGATGAAACCCGCGAACGGCAGTGTCAAGTTGTACAGTTCGCTAAAATGGTCGGAAATTATGTCAGCCGCATACCCGACACCGCAGTCGATCGGCGCATTCTTGCTCTTCGCTGCGCAGACCAAACCATCAAGCTAGCCGCAGAGTTGACGGAGTCTCGGCAACGTTCAAATGCACAAACTTGCGAAGGCCTAGCGGCAACGCCCGGTCGTCCATGTTGTCAGCCTGCGCCGTGGAGCGGGTTACTGCATCCGCCTGGGGGCCTTTTGGGCCTAGGACGATGTCGAAGTCGACCTCATCGCCCTCTTTCAGCGACTTGTACCCACCCACCTGAATTGCAGACTAGTGGACGAATACGTCCGGCCCGTCTTCGCGACCGATGAATCCGTAGCCTTTGGAGTTGCTAAACCACTTAACCCTTCCTTTGTATTGAGCCATAACTTCCCACCTTTCTTGAATTCTCCTGACACGCACAGCCTGCCGTGAAGATATACACCGCGAGCGTCAGCCAGGACTCTCTTCAGCGGCCGTTATTGTCTGATGTGGCTGTACTGGTCAAGACGACCGCCTTGAAAGAAACGGTGGTGCACCATCTCCAGACCGAGCAGATAAATGGCCACCACCAGGGTGACTATAAGCAGGAACTGTGCAACTCGAAACCAAGGCGACACCTGTCCATTGAAGACTCTCGTACTCAAATTGGTCGTCATCGGAGCGATCCTCCACCGGGCGATGCAACTGCCCTCCAAGCTTCCGCCAAGCCCGGACTTCGAATGGATTTCCGGGCCGCTTCCACACCTGATTGATGGGTATGTTCATGCAACCTCCAAGCGACTAGGATTGCATTACACAACATAAAGTGGCACTGAACCATTCATGCAGGAACTCGTCATACTGAGATCGCAGCACTTGTTAAGAAGGCACAGAAAGTCGCCTGGCGATACATTTCATTCGTCATGTTGGTCTCCTGACTGAATTCAGTCCGATCCTGAGGGGGACAGGCAATTGAATAACGGCCTGTAATCTGTTGCAAAATTCGCGCCTTCGAGATCGCCTAATCCGCCATACGGCGAACAATGGGACTACCAGCAGAAATGCGGGCAGAAACCAGAGGGAATACATGGTGTGATCCTCCGTCGAGAAAACCGTTCAAGATACAGTTCGTATGAGAACGCACGGCAACGGCGCCAACTCAAACACGAAACTGCGGCGCCAACTATGCCAGGCAGAAGCGATGTGGAGGCGGAGAACGGAATGGGATCAGAAAATCGAAATATGCAACCGTATGCCTTCGCACGGGGAAAATGCAGGCGTTGGCACGGGCGCGGTGGGGAAACCGCTGAATGGGTACGGGGAAAACCTGTGGAGCGGGGATGAGATGAGACGTGCTCTTGAGTCTGGAAACCGCTGTGACGGAAGCGTTGCGATGCTCGATCCACAGCTTGGCTACCGGGAACTGCGACGAGGGAGTCGGATCGGGATGATAAAGAGATAGCTTGTAGCCAAATCCCCAGAGAGCGACCGCAATCGCCAGTCCGACGAGCGCGAGAGCAGAGGGTCTAAATATCTGCCTCCATGATAGATACCGGTCCTGTGGCAGCGTCTGAAGGGCACTTTTCCGCGCGGCACTGGAGATGGTCGTAAATGAGTCCTGAGCTGACAAATCTGCTGCTCCGACCTCTTTGGCTACGCTCCGCCGAAATTGCTTTATAGCTATAGATTCCAGTTCTAGGACCAATGGTTGCGGGATGCGCCATGAAATAACAAACACGTGTGATCGCGGTCACAATATCTCGTGATTTGATTTAGACTGGCCACCCTGGAACTCCCACTGGGCATCAAGCGGTGTAATACCGATTGTCTTCAGAGATCAATTTGCGGAACCGTGTGACCGAATTCCTGCCCCGTGAGATCGAACTTCCGCTCGCCGTGCGCATCATTAATGGTGCGACGATGCAGCCCGCTGCGTAATCCTCATGCCGAATGGAGATTGACGTGAAGTCGGATCCTTCCCCAGATGCCTCCGTGATGGAAGCCTTGACGGAGATTGCGCTTAACCTGCGATGGTCCTGGAACCACGCCGCGGATGAACTGTGGAGCCAACTCGATCCCGAGTTGTGGGAACTGACGAGGAACCCGTGGGTCATGCTCCAGACCGTGTCGCGGGAGAAACTGATAGCCCTGACTTCCGACCCACTGTTCCGGGAAAGGCTCGATGAGGTCCTCGAAAGAAGAAAACGGCGTGAGCAAACCTCCAGCTGGTTTCAAAGGACGTACAGCGAGCCTCCATTCACTCGCGTAGCGTACTTCAGCATGGAGTTTCTGCTGAGCGATGCCTTGCCGATCTATTCCGGTGGTCTCGGCAACGTGGCCGGCGATCAGCTCAAAGCCGCCAGCGACCTAGGTGTCCCGGTGGTAGGCGTCGGCCTGCTTTATCAGGTTGGCTATTTTCGCCAGCGCATCGATGCGGAGGGACGGCAGCAGGCGCTGTATCCCTTTAACGATCCGGGACAACTGCCTATCCGGCCGGTTCGCCAGGCAAACGGCGAATGGCTGCGCATTGCGCTCGACTTGCCGGGGTTCCGGCTTTGGGTTCGTGCCTGGGAAGTAGAGGCGGGGCGGTCAAAGCTCTACCTGCTCGACACCAACGATCCGGCAAACCTGCCTGAGTACCGGGGCATCACCAGCGAACTCTATGGCGGCGGACCGGAACTACGCATCAATCAGGAAGAGGTGCTGGGAATTGGTGGTTGGCGGCTGCTGCGCGCACTCGGAATCCGGCCCGAAGTCTGCCACCTCAATGAAGGACACGCCGCCTTCGCAGTTTTGGAGAGGGCGCGGGACTACATGGAGGAGGCACAGGTGCCGTTCGACGCCGCACTTGCTGTCACCCGCGCCGGCAACCTCTTCACAACACACACACCGGTAGAGGCCGGCTTTGACCGGTTTACCCCAACTTTGATGGAACAGCATTTCCGTCACTATGCTCAGGATGTACTGCACATTTCCATGTCGAATTTTCTGGCGCTCGGGCGACAAAATCCGGAGGACGCATCCGAGCCGTTCAGTATGGCGCTGCTTGCAATGCGGGGCAGCGGCGCAGTGAATGGCGTGAGCCGTTTACATGGTAGTGTGAGCCGTCATCTCTTTCAGAACACATTTCCGCGGTGGCCCGAGGCGGAAGTGCCGATCAGCTACGTCACGAACGGCGTTCATGTACCTATCTGGGATTCGGAAGCGGCCGATGAGTTGTGGACCGAAGCCTGCGGGAAACAGCGCTGGGACAGCGACCTGAAGAAGATCGAGGAAGATATCCGTCGTGTGCCGGATGTGCACTTGTGGCGAATGCGTACAGCCTCCCGCAAAGCACTCGTCGCATTCATTCGTGGGCGCCTGACCCGCCAAATCGCCGGGCATGGCGCATCGGCCGAGGAGATTGACGAGGTGGAGCAGATCTTCGAACCGGACACGCTCACCCTCGGATTTGCGCGCCGGTTTGCCACCTACAAGCGGCCCAATCTATTGCTGCGCGATCCCGATCGCCTGCTGGCGATTCTCACGAATAAAATCCGGCCGGTGCAGCTTGTGATTGCAGGCAAGGCGCATCCGCAAGATGCCCAAGGGCAGCAGATGCTCCGCGAGTGGATTGATTTCATCCGCCACACGCCGGCCCGATCCCAGGTGGTCTTTCTGGCCGACTACGACATGCGCCTGACCGAGCACCTGGTGCAGGGCGTCGACGTGTGGCTGAATACCCCGCGTCGGCCCTGGGAGGCGTGCGGCACAAGCGGCATGAAGGTGCTGGTCAATGGCGGCCTCAATCTCTCCGAACTCGACGGCTGGTGGGCGGAGGCCTACACGCCGGACGTGGGATGGGCCCTTGGTGACGGGCGTGAGCACGGTGACGATCCCGCCTGGGACGCTGCGGAGGCGGAGCAACTCTACACGCTGTTGGAGCAGCAGGTGATTCCGGAGTTCTACAACCGAAATGAGGCTGGAATGCCGCTCGCCTGGATCCATCGCATGCGCGAGAGCATGGCCCGCCTGACGCCGGCGTTTTCCGCGACCCGATGCGTGCGCGAATATACAGAAAAGCACTACGCACCGCTGGCGTCGGCTTACCGGCGGCGAAGCGCCGACGGACCTGGGACGGTCGAAAGTCTGCTCGATTGGCGCCGCCAGCTCTCAGCCCACTGGTCCAGGTTACGGTTCGGCTCCGTACAAGTTGAGACCGAGGGAGAAGAGCATCGTTTTCAAGTGCAGGTCTACCTTGACGAAATGAACCCCGATGCAATCCGGGTCGAACTGTACGCCGAAGCTCTCGAAGAGGGAGAGCCAGTTCGCCATGTCATGGTTCGAGGAGAGCCGCTTGTTGACGAAAATGCGTGGCGCTACTCGGCAGCCGTTCCTGCAAACCGGCCGGCGAGCGACTTTACGCCCAGAGTCATTCCCTTTCACCCGGAGGTGATCGTTCCACTGGAGGCTGCGCAAATCCTCTGGTACGAGTGAGGAAACACGGCAGCAAGCCCGCGCTCGTCTGGCTGCTAGGGATGGATCAATACAAAGCGCAGGGCACCTCGCACGGCACATTGCTCGCACACGTAGGAATTCTTGCTTTCCTTGAGTACTATCGCAAAGGACACGCAGATTTGCAGGTAGCGCTGTTGCTGGCTGTAGGCTTCACCGTGGAGGATACTTTGGTGCAGCGGCCGCGATAGATATTCCGGAGGTGTGGCTGGCCGTAGAAGCGTGTTTCAACGCCCTCGACGCGCATCGATACCGGTGTCACGGGTGACTGCTCTGACGCCTCCTCCTTCGAGTAATTGGTTGAGAGTTGCAAATCAGCAATCGGAGAACGACAGAACAGAAAACCGGTCTAAGATTCCGGAGGTTCTGCCGGATTCTCACGGGGAGGCTGATTCCGGCGAGCCAAACGAAGGGGAAGCAATCGGGCCGACCTTCCGGCAGGCCCGCTCGAGAGGCTATTAAGGGAGGGAATACAGGGGGGCGTGAGAGGAGGTCCAAACGGGACCCTCATTAGAAATGAAGCATCGTTCGAGGAATATCTTCTGGAAGCCTCCGGTTACCGAGTTAGATGCTCTGATTGGGAAAAGGTTGCACCGGGGTCTTCGGCTCAAGACTTTCTTGGGGCCCGCATCTGCCCGTCGACGTACCTCTGGCTCTGGTGACAGTCTCAAGGTTCCCGCCGGCAAAAGGCCGCACAAGCGAACGAGAGAGAACGCATTTGGCGTCGCAAGGACTCTTTTCAGTAGCCGCTATTGTGCGATGTGGCCGTCCCGGTCAACATGGCCACCCCGAAAGAAGCGGTGATGCGCCATTTCCAGTCCAAGCAGATAAACGGCCGCTGCCAGGATGACAAGAAGCAAGAACTGTGCAAATCCAAGCCAGCGCGACGGTTGTCTTACAACGAATAAGAGAAATCGAAACTGTTTCCTATTGCTTGTTGCGGCACGAGTCTAACGATCTCTTGCGAACCTACGGCGGATGATGGCACTCGTCCTCGCAGCGTGACGCCGATCAGTGATTCTGGCCCGAATTATTGACAGTATGTCACTCTCTGCAATCCAATTTTGTCTCTGGTGGCTCGAGCGAAAAATCGCCACCATCCCCGTCGGTGCCGATCCGAAGGCTAACCCTCAAGTGGCCTAACTGCCCAGCCGCTGAAATCTCAGTAGGCCACGCCATCCAACTTGGCCTGGTACGCAATGATCTGTTTGAGAGTTTCGTAAGAAACGCCGCCCATCGCAACCACGCGGCCGTTGATAACCAGCACAGGCACCTGGCCAGGCGACTGACCGATATTCAGTTCCTGGGCCAGCTTCTCCGAATCGCTCACTAAGGCCCTGGTCTCCGCAGTTACAGCGCAAGCGGCTATCCTGGCTGGATCCAGGCCAACTTTGGTTACGGCGCTATTCAAGGTCAGCGTTGCACCGTCGGCTGTAGTCAACCCCGCTTGACCATCAAAAACGGTCGAAGCAAACAAAAAGAAGGCGTTGCTTCCACCCTCCCTGTTCACGCAAACTCCGTAGGCTGCAGCCCTGGCAGCTGCGGGATGAATGCGCTCCAGCGGAAGATCCTGAAAGACGATGCGGGCCTTGGGAAAGTCCGCCGTTAACTTGTCCATATTGGCTTGTTCCTCTTTGCAAAGTGGGCACTGAAGATCGGCAAACTCGACCAGTTCCAGATCTTTCGAGGCTGAACCCCGGTAGGGACCATCGGCGCGCTGTTGCAGTATGGTACGGACCTCTGCAAAGGGATGCTCGCCGAAGGACACCAACTCGTTGCTACCTACGTCGATGATGTGCTTGCCGTCAGGAAGCGTAAAGAACTCGAGCTGCCCAGTTTTCGGCTTGTCGCCCTTGTCGTTCACAAGAACGATGACCTTGCTAATACCATCGGCGGGCGTCTTCTCGATTGCCTGAACCTGCCATGTACGCGTCTCAATGTATCCCCAATTGGCCTGGAGAAAGGCGTCGACTGTTTCCTTGGTGGGAGTATCAGCAGGGACCGGAGGAACCTGTGTGGACGTCTCTTGTGTAGCTGCGTTGGGAACTTGCTGTTGCGCCGCAATCCGAATTGGGAACAAAGGCAGGCAAACCAGAGCGGCAATACTGGCAAGATAGATGCGGACAAAACCGGCGGACTTATGACTCATGTTATTCCTCCTAAGAATACGAGAATGTTTCCGTGCGCAGGTATCTCTTTGGCCCCGGACAACTTTCCGTTGGCAAGGGAGTTGGAGGCCATGCCATCGGGCCATGCAGGTTCCGCAGACCTTTACGGTTGCGCTGCGCGCGATCGGTTCTTGAGCATCTTCGACAAATCCTGGTCGTCGCCTTCGGGCGGCACGGGTCGCGCGCCAGACCGCGTCGTTCATCAGGGAAAAACGCACATTGCTGTCTCCATCGGCGACTCTGCCGGCCAGCCGCAGGCTGTTCCAGATGACATCGGTGTTGTGATACGGTTCACGATTCAATACGATGAGGACTTTCATGCGTGTTCTCCGCACAGGAGTAGTTTCATGCCGAAATCGGAAACCGGTTATGGCGTTGACAGCCTTCGGCCTGGCCGCCAAAGCTCGAAGGCGCTGACAATCGTGATTCCGGCAATCGCGATGAGCGATCCGATGCAGAGCAGGCACCAGGTCCGCAGGACGTGTTCCTCAATGTAGGCCAGGTAGAGGGCGAACATAAGCCCCGTGAGGGACATATAAAAGCGCAGGAATTCGATTACTCTGTTCTTCTTGAACGTGATGCCCAAGAGAACGACATAGCCAATCAGTCCGACAAGAGCGACCGGAATCCCGAAGATCTCGGAAAACTTACTGCGGTTGACTAAATCGCAGTTAAACATCTGGTTGAGGTCGCAGTATTCCGTGGCCGATGTGGCGTAATGGCTATGGAGAGATGCTATCGACAGTGCTATCCCGCAAAAGCACAAGAGCATAATGACGAATCGAGTAGTCAGTTTCATGGCAATGGGCACCCCGTCTTATCGCTGAGCTGCTTCAGAGTCTGTACGCCAACAAGACGTTCCCCGCTGGCGAGAACCCATGTTGGCGTGTAGCGGATCTGGGCGAGCTTGCATGCGTTCACATCCTGTGGCAGTCCCATTTGCGAGCACTCGTCGTAGTGGATGTATTTGAATGAATCGCCGAACATCTTTTTCTGATCGTCGCAATGTGGACAGAGGAAACTGCCGTACATTATGACGTTCTTCTTAGTAAGGCATTTGGCAAATTCGTCCATCTTTTCGTGCTGAGACTGCTGCGCGGATGCAAGTGCCGTCAGAACAAAGATTGCGGTTAGAAGGCGACGCACAATTCTCGCTGTTAATCGGCGTCTCTGATTACTCCCGTACATATGATTCCACCGTTCCTTTCATTTCATGTGAAGCGCCACCGACGGAGCCTGTGATTGTGGTTTTTCGCATCGGCAGTGGTGCGTCTATCTCACGGTCAGAAAACTCGCCCAACCATGAGCAAGCTCGATTCCTTCCGAATCTGTGATGGCGGCTTCGGTCCTGATCAAGCGTCTGGTTTGGCTGTTGATCCATCCGCGGACTCGGACCAAGCATCCAGGACGCACGTGGCGCCGAAGCCGAACGCGCAGCTCCGCTGTAAACGCGGGCAATCCAGTGGCAGCGACCGCTTTCGACATCGCTTCATCGAGTGCGGTGCTCACAATGCCTCCGTGTATAACCCCGCGAAACCCCTCCATAAAGCCATCCGGAACCCACTCAGTGGCCGATTCACCTGCGGATGTCGTTTCAAACCGGAGCCGCATGCCGTGCGGGTTTTCAGCGCCGCAGGCAAAGCATGAGTTTTGTGGAGAAGCGTTCATTCGTTTTTGGCTTGGATTCCTATTTTCTGTTTCCCTCATCTTTACTTGTGTTCGCCCTTCCTTGCTTCGGTTTCTCCGGTAATGAGAAAACGGTGTTCCTTCAGCGTCAGCGTATTGCGCCTGAAGGAATCTCTTCGTTGCGCAATAGAGCCTCAGAATTGAATGTGTTTTCCGAAAGCAGCGTCGTCAGCTTTTCCCACACCCGGCGAATATCTGCGGTGCTGCCGTCCCTGCCGTATTCGACGATTGCCTTTCCTTCGACCTGGGCTTCGGTCACAGTCCGGTCGTAGCGAACCCTTCCCACCAATGTCATTCCTCGGGCCCTTGCTTTTGACTCAATGAGGCTGCTCATCTCGGCGTTCAGGTCCCATTTGTTAATGCAAACCGCGGTCGGTATGCCAAAGTGCTTTGTTAAAGTTGCCACACGCTCCATGTCGTGAGGGCCGCTTGGAGTTGGTTCTGTAACCACCAAGGCCAGGTCGGCGCCGGTAATTGACGCAATGACCGGACAGCCGATGCCCGGCGAGCCATCGATGATCATTAGATCTATCTGGCGTCTTTCCGCGATCTGCTTGGCAGTTGTGCGGACCAGGCTGACAAGCTTGCCTGAGTTCTCCTCTGCGGCGCCGAGCTGGGCATGAACCATGGGGCCAAAGCGGGTCTCGGAGACAAACCATTCGCCATTCACGACGGGCTTCAATTCAATCGCCTGTGCGGGGCAAAACCAGGCGCAGACACCACATCCTTCGCATGCCATCGAGTCGACTTGATATGTCGCCACGAAGGCCATGTTTCCGGGACCTTCCAAATGAACTGCGGCGAAACGGCAGAGTTCCTCGCATTGACCGCAGACTTTACAGAGATTGGCGTCGACCCTGGCGCGTTTTCCGCCCGTGAACGGTTCGCGGCGAATTACGCGGGGAGCCGCGAGCAAATGCAGGTCGGCAGCATCTACGTCGCAATCAGCTAGCACGACGTTCTTTGCCAGTGCTGCGAACGACACCACGAGCGAGGTCTTACCGGTCCCCCCTTTACCGCTGATGACGACCAACTCCTTTACCGGCCTGGCGTCACGAGAACGAATATCGACGAGCGAGTTCATCGGCGCGCCACCCTGGTTTCCACCAACGATTCCCTCTGGTCAGGTTGAGACAGTTCGTCCAAAACATGTTCGATGGCTGCACGAAATTCCGGCACTGCATCGTAGGCCAACTCGCCATGCGAGTAGGATTCGGCCATGCGGCGGTCGTCGGGGATCTCGGCCAATATCGGAATTTCTCTGAGTTGACAGAACTCGTGCGTCTTCTGGTCGCCGATCCCGGCGCGGTTGATGACAACAGCCAGCGGCAGATGCAAAGCTTCGACCATTTCGACAGCCAGGCGCAGATCGTTCAGCCCGAAGGGCGTAGGCTCAGTGACTAACAGAACGAGATCGGCGCCACGCGCGCTTTCGATTACAGGGCACGAAGTTCCGGGCGGGCAGTCAAGCAGTATTAAGTTTTCGCCGCGAAGCTCTTTCTTAACCTGACGGATGAGCGGGGTGCTCATCGCCTCGCCGATTCGGAGCGTGCCCTGCACGAAGCGGATTGCTCCGGCCATGCCGGTCTCGACGATACCTGCCTGCTCAACGACTTCTGTAATGGCTCCGGAACGGCAGACGAGAGTGCAACCGCCACAGGCGTGGCAGAGTTCCGGAAAGACGAGCACTTTCTCACTTATGCACACAATGGCACTGAACTGGCAAAGTTCGCCGCACAGGCCGCAGTGCGTGCACTTGGCCTCATCTACGCTTGAGTGCAAGCGCCCGACGGCTTTTGATGATGTAATTTGCGGGTTGAGGAACAGTTGACCATTCGGCTCTTCGACATCGCAATCGATATACGCGACGCGGACGCCGCGCCGAACTGCGGCAAGGGCCAGATTCGTGCTGACGGTCGTCTTGCCGGTTCCGCCCTTGCCGCTGGCGATTGCGATTCTCATTGCTTTCCTGCCGATGCTCCTATTGCTGCCTTCGAACAAATTTGTCTGCGAACTTTTCCCTTGGAATCTCGATTGGTCACGCGGAGATCCCACCACTTCGAGCGTTGTGAGCCGCGGCGCGGTCGATTGAGGGAATGATCACGGCTCAGTTGCCACCGCATCCACCACGGCAGCCGCAGCCACAACCGTGATGTCGGCAGCCGCACCCGGGACAACCACTGTACCCTCTTCCGTAACCGCCGCGCGTATTCATACCCGCCCAAACCGGAAAACCATCGGCATCACGCAATGTCAGTGTTTGGCCGTTTATTTCAATTGCCCTGGCCACAACTGTGTTCATGGTCGCTACCACCTGCGAACCCCAGACCTCGACCCGATCGCCCGGAGCGAAAGTAAAGTTATTTTGCGAAAGGAAATCGGATGGCCCCAGGCGTACATCGTATGTTCGGTCTTGCGACTTCAAGAACAGGTGGACACCGTACCAACCTTGCCTATCCGTGACACTTGTCACTTTTTCCACGGTGCCTTTCGCGGCGATCTCCGTGTTCGGGTTGTAATTTCGGCCCGCACCGTCTTGAGCAAAGGCCCCCCCGGCAAAGCAGGCGGCCAAAATCATCGCGATCATCGATACACTGCGCATCGTTCTCATCGGATTCCCCCTCTCCCGGTGTCTTGTATCGCCGGGTTCAATAACTCATGTGCGGCTCGCAATCGAGTTTGTGTCTTCAGAGGGCTGTTCTTGCCGGAACGGGCCCAATTCGCTCTTGGCGATCATGTCTGCATGAACGCCACCAGGCGCCATTCGGTCCTTCTGCGAGCCAAGGCCTATTCATTTGTCGGTGCTGCTTCCAACCCGTCGACTCGTTTCTGGATCTCGCAAGAGTGGTAACGAGACCGCCGACTGCAGCTTTCAATGCCGCAATTTCCTGCTGCCGATCTGTAGGTGCGGGTGGGACCGCGGTTGGCGTCTCACCGGCATACAATCCTCCGGCGCGGAACCGATTGCGCCAGCCATTAGCACCGCAGCCCCCTTTGCCCATCCCCAGGCCTGGCGCTGAATTCAAGCGTCCCGGCGCTGCATTTCCTGCACAAAAACCCCGTCCACGGCCCGTCATCGGGCCTTGTCCCAGCGGACCTGTTTTATCTCCAAATGGCATTTCAATTCCTCCTTATGTTTTGAAGATCGACGTGTGGCCGCGATCTCAAAATGGCGCCAGAGGATCGCCGCACTTTGAACACACATCCCGCACCTGGCTCGAACCCGCTTTGAGGCGAACTTTCTCGCCGCATTTTGGGCAGGTAGAGAACTCGGCCTTAGCGGCTCCAGGGCATTCGCTTGTCAGGGGGCTCTGAACCCTCCCCCGGCCTTGCCCGAACCGGCCGCGCCTGCGGCCCATTCCGAATCCGACGGGCAGAACATCTTCTCCGCCTCTCCAGCGCCACCTGCGGCAACCCGGCATGGCAAATACCGGGTTCGCGAGCATACCGCTCAAATAGGCCGCGAGCACCTCGTCAACCGCTCCACAGATGAAGGCGCTCACGCGCACACCCGAAGCGGCAATCCTGAATTGCAGCGGCGCCGAGATCGCTCCACAGATCAGAACATCCGGCCTGCAACTCGACAGTTCGCCTGCGCGGGCTGACAATTCAGTTTTGACTAGGCGCTTTTCCTCGCGGTGAGTTTCACGGTTGTCCTCTACGTCAACCAGCAAGAGCTGACTGGCGACGTCGAAGACGGGTGCAATGCGCCCATGCCATTGCGGGATCGCGATCCTCATCGCCATCATTCAATGCATCTGGCGGACCAAAACCATAACTCGTAACGAAAACAGGCAGTTGCCCGAACAATGCGCCGGTTTGACGTTGCAAATTGCAGGTTTTGTGAGAGCGATCACTGCAAATTGCAATGCGATGAAAGTACCCTGTTCAAAATGGCTGATCCGCACAGCGATCCGATCCTCGATTCGATCAATGAAGGTGTCTTTACCGTCGATCACCAATGGCGCATCACGGCATTCAATCGCGCCGCCGAGCGCATCACCGGCGTCCGTCGCCAGTACGCCCTCGGCCGGCAATGCTCGGATGTGTTCCGGGCGAGCATTTGCGAAGAGGCCTGCGCACTGCGGCGCACGTTTTCAAGCGGCAACCCAGTCGTGGGCGCAACGGCAAGCATCATCGGCGTCAACGGTAACCGGATTCCTATCCGTATCTCAACTGCGTTGCTGCGCAACCCGGATGGCCAAATTGCTGGGGGCGTTGAAACCTTCCAGGACCTCAGCTACATCGAGCAACTGCGTAAGGAACTGGAATCCCGCTATACGTTTGAGGACATCGTGGGGCGGAGCGCGGCGATGCGCAGTCTCTTCGAAGTTTTGCCGCAGATCGCTACCAGTTCCAGCACTGTGTTGATTGAAGGCGAAAGCGGCACCGGCAAGGAACTTTTCGCCCGCGCTATTCATTACCTCTCGCCTCGCAGCAAAAGACGATTCGTAGCCGTGAATTGCGCGGCACTGCCCGATGCGCTGCTTGAGTCGGAGTTGTTCGGCTATAAGGCGGGGGCTTTTACAGACGCTAAGAAAGACAAGCCCGGACGTTTTACGCTGGCCGACGGGGGAACGATCTTTCTGGACGAAGTCGGTGATATTTCGCCTGCGATGCAGGTCCGGCTGCTGCGCGTGCTGCAGGAGCGCTGCATCGAACCGCTGGGGGCGACCGAAGCTGTCAAAGTAAACGTCCGGGTATTGGCAGCCACCAACAAGAACCTGTCACAACTGGTACGCGAAGGCAAATTCCGCGAGGATCTCTTCTACCGGATTCGAGTCGTCCACCTGCGGATCCCAACGCTTAAAGAACGACGTGAAGATGTGCCTCTCCTGGTAGATCATCTCGTGGCCAAGTTCAACCGCCTGCAGGAGAAAGACCTCACTGGAATTTCTTCTGAAGTCATGGCGTGCTTGATGGAACATGACTATCCCGGTAACGTGCGCGAGTTGGAAAACATTATCGAACAAGCGTTTGTGTTGTGCTGCGGAGGACAGATCGAAGTCCAGCATCTGCCAGTCGAACTCCGTCCCGCCAACGCAAAGTCCGACGCCTCGATGACCGCGATGAACATGCGCACGGCTCAGCGGCGAATGATTGAAGTGGCCCTTGCTCGCAACCAGGGCAAGCGCCGGCAAACGGCGCGTGAACTCGGAATTGATCCGAGCACCCTCTACCGAAGGCTCAAGGCCGCAGATTCGGCTACCGAATCGCTTACTCCTCCCGTGCGCAAGAAGTAGCGTTGCATTTTGCAACGGCTCCGGCGTTTCTCCTCCGGAGTTCTGCCTCTTGGCAAGCGGTAAGTCCGTTGTGATGAATAACCTGATACTCTCGGACCTTTCCGAAGAACTTGGCATACGACGTGCAATCTCTTCTTCGGAGAAGCATAATGAAACTGGCAATCACCTCTCAAGGAGAAGGCATTGCGTCCGCAGTCGATCCGCGTTTCGGCAGAGCAAAATGTTCGGTCGTAGTTGACCTTGGGACGAAGGCGGCAACGACGGTGAGCAACGCCGTGAACCTGAATGCCGCTCAGGGAGCGGGCATCCAGGCGGCCAAGACGATCATTGACTTGGGCGTGAAGACGCTCATCACCGGACACATCGGTCCCAAGGCCTTCGCGGCGTTACAAGCCGGCGGCGTTGCCATCTACCCCGTAGCGGGCGGGACAGTCGCCGAGACGCTGGAAGAATTCAGGATGGGTTCACTCAAGGCCATGACGGCAGCCGACGTGGAAGGACATTGGTAGATGAAAGTCCTCATCATATTCAATCGTGAACCCTACGACAACACCGACGTGACCTGGAATGGGCCGCGGCTTGCGGGCAAGCTCGCCGCCGGATCAAATGATGTACGCCTTTTCCTAATGAACGATGCAGTAGATTTGGCGCGCGACGCCTGCCAGCCGCCGGAGAACTACGATCAGGATTTATCACAGATGCTCAAGGAGCTTATCGCACAAGGAGTAACCGTGAAAGTGTGCGGAACCTGCATGGTTCGATGTGGTATTTACAAGAACCAGCCCTATTTTGAAGGAGCACAGAAATCGACGATGAAGGAACTGGCGGATTGGGTGGTAGAAAGCGATAAGGTGATCACGCTTTGACGTGCGCAGAATTTGATATTTGATCGAGAGGAAGCCTGCCGGTGGTCAGCGCTCTCACCCCAAGAAGAGATTCGCAATTTCAGAAAAGATCGGGGAGATGAAACGATGAAAATTGCAATTCCAATGGCGGACGGAAAACTTGCCATGCACTTCGGGCATTGCCAGCACTTCGCCCTCATCGACGTGGACGATTCTCGAAAAAAGATCGTCGGACGCAATGACATCGAGGCGCCACCTCATCAACCGGGCCTGTTGCCGCCGTGGCTGGCAGAGAGAGGTGTCAACATGATCATCGCCGGAGGCATGGGCCAGCGCGCGCACGGTCTGTTTGCCGAACAGGGCGTGCAAGTGATTGTCGGCGCACCCGTTGAAACGCCTGAAAAGCTCGTCGCCGACTATCTGCGAGGGAGTCTGGTCTCGGGAGAAAACGCCTGTGATCATTAGGTTTCTCCATGTGTTCTCGGGACGGCTCCTGAGCACTCCCGCGGCCAGCCACAGATGCCGACTGCATGAACTCGTATCGGATCGCGTATGAGCCTTCCTCTCGACTGCATTCCGTGTTTTCTTCGGGGCGCCCTGGAGGCGGCGCGCGCCGCGACGCCCGATGCAGGGATACATGCAAAAGTGATGCGAGCAGCGCTTCAAGTGGCATCTAGCGACTCGGGCCAGCCGGCACCTTTGCTCAGCCAGCGCATTCATCGCCGGCTCCGCGAGCTGACCGGAATCGCCGATCCCTATCTAGACGCGAAGCGCCGGTTCAACGCGCTTGCTCTGGCTCTCATTCCAGAGTTTCGAGCGGAGCTACCCCGAGCCGAAGACCCACTGGCATACGCATTGCGGCTGGCCATCGCAGGCAACATCATCGACCTCGGCGTCAATGGCAATCTGAGCGAAGGTGAGGTCAGCCGCTCACACCGTCGGGTTCTCTCAGAACCTTTCAGCGGAGATCTAGACTTCTTTCGCACAACGCTTATGGCGGCCGAGCGAATCCTCTACCTCGCCGATAATGCGGGTGAGATTGTTTTCGACCGCCTGCTGATCGAGCAACTGCCCGCCGGACGCGTCACAGTCGCTGTGCGCGGCAGCCCCGTGCTCAACGATGCCACGCTTGCGGATGCCGCTGTCGTTGGTCTCGATCGGGTTGCAACGGTGATGGACAACGGCTCCGATGCTCCTGGGACGATCCCGGATGACTGTAGTTCGGCCTTCCAGGATGTGTTCAATCGTGCAGACGCGATCATCGCCAAAGGGCAGGGCAACTTCGAGACACTCCGGAATTCCCCAGCAAACATTTTCTTTCTGCTGAAGATTAAATGCGCCGTCGTTGCTTCTCACACCCGTCTGCCAATTGGCACGCAGGCGCTGATTGCTCCGGCGTCCGACAGAGTATTGACAACGGAAAACAGTGCTACGGTGAAATCGGCGTTTGGGGCGGCCGGCTCTCCGTCGCGAATGCAAAATGTCGAATCTCGCCATTGTGAAAGGCCATTTTCCGGCATTCAGGGAGAATTGCAGTGATCCACAGAAATCGTATTCTACTCGTTCTTTTGCTCGTATTCGCCTTCACGTCGTCCGACCGATTTGCTCTATCCCAACCAACTCCGCCGATGTTGGTGACCACCGATTGGCTGGCTGCGCACTTGAAGGATGCAAACGTAGTCGTCCTCGACGTCAGCAACGACCGTCGAGCCTACTATTCCGGTCACATTCCGGGCGCTCAGTTCGTGCCTCTCCACGAGATAGCCAACATGAACGCAGGCGGCTGGCTTGAGCTTCCGCCAACTGCTAGTTTGAAAACGGCGTTTGAAGAAGACGGCGTGGGTAATCGCACCCGCATTATTCTTTATGGCGATTACAAGGACCTTTTCGCTGCCCGAGCTTACTTCACGCTGGACTATTTGGACCTGGGCAACCGAACGGCCATCCTCGATGGCGGAATCGAGAAGTGGGAAGCGGAGCATCATCCGCTCAGCAGCGATGTCGTTATATCGCATCCGGCGACGCTGACCGTCGCACCGCGTCCGGAGGTAGTCGCGGATCTTCCCGCAGTTGTGCGCATCGTCTCGAACAAAACTGTGCCCCTCATTGATGCCCGCGCACCGGTCGAGTATGCAGGCGCGAATGGCGGTGTCGGAGCTGCACGCACGGGGCACATCCCCGGCGCGAAAAATGTGTTCTGGGTGGAGAATCTTGCTGGCACGGAAATTCCAGTGTTGAAGCCTGTGGCGACTATTCGGGATCGTTATCTCGCCGCTGGTCTGAAGCCGGGTGCAAAGGTGATTGTGTACTGTCACGGAGGTCTGCAGGCATCCTTCGATTACTTCACACTTAAGCTCGCCGGCTTCCATCCGGTACTATACGCCGGATCGTTTGCTGAATGGGTAGCTGCCTTCGGGACCTCCGTCGAAACGGCTGACGACTGACGCCAGTGCGGATTGAACCGGCATTTGGATCTGCAAAGCGGCTGTCGCAAGATCCGACCTTTCGCTAGATCGGGTCGGAGAAGATCTGGGAGCGTGGAGGCAACGTCGCCTCCTGGCAGTAGTGTTCTGAGACCTCTGCCGAAACAAAATCAGAAGTAGGAGGTTTTGGGGATGCAATTCAAACGAAATATGAAGGTGACTGTGTTCGGAGTCCTGGGCGCTGCAATGGCTATGACGGCAGCCTCAACTCGGGCTCAAGGCGATGCAACCATCTTGAAGCCTGCCGATGCCCAGAGAATTCTTCCACCCAGCGTGTTCTACTGCGGGCTGACGTCCACTATACAGTTTCGCAATTCGGGTGGAATCAAATTTACAGATGGCTCCTATGTTTTGGTCGCCATGGTGGACACCAGCGGACACTGCACGGGCATCAGGGCTAAGTACCAAGCGTATCTCATTACCGAAGTTCCTATTAAAGTCCATGGCCAAAATCTTTCGACCGGAGTTTACGGAATTGGGTTCATCGCGAACGATAAGTTCGTCGTGACCGACGTAGGCGCTCGTGACGTCTTGACTGTGGCTTCCGCTACCGACAACGGGCTTAAGATGCCCATACCGCTGCAATTGCTCCCTGATCCCAGAGGCGGCTTCCGGCTCTATGTCGGGCGAAAATACGTGGTTCTGACCCGCTAAACAGGTTTGACAATCGATGGCTGATCAGTATGGGGTCGCTCCTCAAAGAGCATTGGCTCGAAGGCCCACATCATTATGAACGTAAAAGTCCGTTGAAGCCGTTGGCCATTTTGAGCATGAATTTGGAGACTTGGTGACACTAATCCAAACCGGATCTACAATCGCGGTTTCTGCACGGGGTCCGAAGGATTGCGCCACCCCGTGAATGGTCCAGAATCGATGAGACGCTGGAGGCGGTTCTACTACGATGTCTTCTCGCTGTTTTACGACGGCTTCGTTGCCTTGCATTCTCGTGACAAACTGGATATTGCGAGAAGATTCCTCGCAGATCAACTCCCCCTGAATTTTGGCGGGGCAGTACTCGACGTCTGCACCGGCACAGGGTCACTGCTTGCTTACCTGGAAGCCAAAGTTGGCGCAAATGGGCGCGTAGTTGGCGTGGATTTTTCCCGAGGCATGTTACGGAAAGCCCAAGAGAAGACCAAGACTTCGACGAACATCCGCCTCGTGCAAGCAGATGCCGCCACTCTTCCCTTTGATTCGGAGCAATTCGACGCAATTACGTGTTCGCACGCCTTCTACGAACTCAAAGGAGAAACACGAAAATCTGCATTGCACGAGGTCGTTCGCGTGCTGAAGCCTGGTGGCACCTTGCTCATCATGGAGCACGAGGTTCCCTCACAGCCGGTTACAAAAGCCCTCTTTTACCTTCGTCTGCTGTTGGCTGGCTCCGGGCATGCTGCCGCGTTCTTACGCCAGGAAGAGATCCTATTGACTCGGTTCTTTGCGAGCGTTGAAAAAGTAGTAGCCCCTGGTGGACGCTCAAAAGTCCTGATCTGCCGCAAGGGATGCGCGTCAGAACCTGCTTAGCCGGGATCGAGTTATGAAGGATCTGGCGACTTAAGATTCCGCACAAGCAAAACATGTGCCCTCACTGCGGGGCCGGAGGCTACGAGTCGAGGACTTTTCCATAGTCCTTTCGGGACGGAGGATTCCCAACCAACCGCCGATACTCATCGACTAAAAGCCGTTGAAGTGCGGGGGCGGCGTCGGTACCCGAACAGACGTCCAAGGACCGACAACGCTCGATAGCCTGTTTCAGATCCTGGATGAAAACCAAGCAGGTCGGGCAGCCTTCGATGTGGCGGCGCATTTGCTCGGAACTTGCCGGTGCGAATTCTCCGTCGAGATAAACAGAAAGATCAGCAAAAACCTTCCGACACTCCCTCGAGCGTTTCTGCGCCTTCTTTGGCGGAGAGGGCTTTTGCGGCGACCGCCCGAGCAGTTGCTCTAATTCCTTCCGCAGCATCAAACGTGCACGGTGCAGGCGAATCCGCACGGTTCCCGGCTCAATTGAGAGAATCTTCGCTACCAGGTTCGTGTCGAGTTCCTCCATGTCACGGAGAACGAGCACAATCCGGTACCGTGGCGGAAGGCGAAGTACGGCCTCGTTCAGCACGCGATGATCTTCCCGGCTCAAAATCAGCGTTTCGGGATCGGCGCTGGGGTCGACTGGAAAGACTGGACTCAGGTCCGCATGCCGGGGCATCAAGTCTTCGAGGGCGACCTCTCGGCGATAGGAGAGTTTCCTCCGCTCCTGCCAGCAACGATTCTTTGCGGCAATGTATAGCCAAGCGGAGAGGGCACGCGGATCCTCCAATTTCGCCAGATGCGGCAGTGACTTCATCAGCACCTCTTGCGCCGTATCTTCGGCATCTTCACGCTGTCCGCACACCTTCATGCCGAAGGAAAACACCGTACGGTGCAGCAGTTCGAGGGCCTTCTCAACACTCGCGGCATCGGTCTCGTGGAGCAATCCGATTGCTTCTTCCAATTCTGGGCGCATGTCCGAGGAGTCTCCGTCGAAAGGGATGTCTTTATTATTCTATGGTTTTTTCAATTGCACGGTGTTCGCGCAAGAGAGGTCTCCGATTCCCGTGTCGTGACTCCAACTGCCTCCACAGTACTTAAGTCGTGAATCGGTTAGCCGAAACGCGATTTTAGGAAGACAGCCGGGCTTTCAACCAGCAGGGGGCTTCGCGAGCGGAACGCCTCTGCATATTGGACATTCACCAGACTGCCGATATATCGGTCTTCCGCACTGTAGTTGTCCGGCAAAGACGAACGTTCACCGCTGAAGACAGACTCATAGGCTCGAAGCGCTTCGAGCTTTCTCTCGTAAATACTGCTTACGTCAACGGCGAAGTCAAATCGGTCCCAAGGAGGCTCCATTCTGCAATGTCCGAAGAAGAGACGGTCGATTTCGTGCGGCTCGGTGCCCTGCAAATCCTCACCGCCAGGAACCTGATCCCATTTCGGCAGTCTCGCATAGAAGACCCCGCCAACTACGATATCCGTATTTGCCTTGTGGTCCGGATGGATCCCGGAACCTAGAGTCGTAAAAACCACCTTTGGTTTGCACTCCCTCACAATTCGCGCTACTCGCAATCGCGCCTCTATTGAATCGACGATAAGCCGGTCCTTGAATGAGAGCGTTATCCGGTCCACGCCGAGTATGCTTGCCGCTTTCGTGGCTTGCTGCCCTCTTAGGCCAGGTTGGGCGTAGCGCGCTGGCTCCCCATCGCTCAAATCAACGAACAAGACCGAGTGCCCACATTGGACCAATTTCACGGAGGCTCCGCCCATGACAGCTTCCAAGTCATCCGGGTGCGCTCCGAAAGCAACCACGTCGTAGACCTTCGAGCGGTTTTCCTGGCCGGGTGAAGGTGAAATGCTCATAGACTTCCTCCTGCATTGCCATGACTGTATTTCGATTGAGTATTGTGAGTCATCTGAGCAGAGGGCGCGCAAATCTCCCAGCTTCGTTGGGTCGCGAGGAGACCTGTGCGCGGTCTGCTCAAGATGATCCTGGCCTCCCCAAAAAGCATATCGGCAAGCCGCACTGCTACTGGATCTTTGCGGTAGGCGATTTATCGAGGTCTTTGAAGCAAAGAAACCAGTCGACGCAGCGGATCGATGGATCTTTGGACTCGACGCGCTCTTTTGCTGCTCCACAGGAGCCGGGTGGCGGCACAATGACCTCTTCGCTAGGCTGCCAATCGGCCGGCGTGGCGACGCCGTACTTGTCGGAGGTTTGTATGGCAGCCAGCAGACGCTTTATTTCCTGGAAATTTCTGCCGTTGCTCAGAGGGTAGTAGAGGATCGCGCGGACCTTGCTCTCCGGATCGATAATGAACACCGCCCGCACGGCTTGAGTTGTGCTGGCGGCAGGCTGAAGCATCCCGTAGGCCCGCGACACATCCATCGTAAGATCGGAGATTACTGGAAAGGTGACCTCGATGTTTCGATAATTGCGGAACTCGACCTTTTCCCGAATGGTCCGGAGCCAAGCAATGTGACTGAACGTGCTGTCGATAGACAGGCCAAGAAGTTCGCAGTTCAGGCCCCGGAACTCTTCCTGCATCGACGCAAAGGTCATGAATTCCGTTGTACATACGGGCGTAAAGTCCGCAGGGTGGCTAAAGAAAATCACCCATTTGCCCTTGAAGTCACTGGGAAACTTGATTCTGCCCTGCGTAGTCTCCGCCTCGAATGCTGGGGCATCTTCTCCAATCAGCGGAAGTCGACTTCCTAACTCAGACATAGGCACCGCTCCTTTTCCAGTCTCTAGTGCGCTTGAAGCAAGGCGTGGTGTGAGCACTGCGATGACTGGGGTCCAATGCCGCCCCGCTCTGTGCTCGCCCCGTCCTCTATCGTGCGCCGTGAGTATCCATCAGCCGTCAATTCTCAGTCACATGTCCGCATTTATTGCTCAATCGAGTGCGCAACGCTCGTCGATTCGAAATTGCCGCGGATTGCAAGTCACTCAACCTGAAACTCCTCATCTTTGTACTGCAAGATACCCCTCCGCCGTGATCCCGGTCACACGTTTTCGCTCACTAGAGGTTCCTAAGGTCGAACTTGCTGTAACGAACCTCGCTCTCGTCGCGTTTATTTAACTGGAATCCCTCAGTTTTCCGCGGCTGGGGGCAAGGAGCGTAAGAACATGCGAATATTCGCTCCCAAAGAGATTCTTTGCCCAATTGATATGGGCCCGGCGTCACCTGCGGTCCTGAGTTGGGCGCGACTGCTTGCGCAAGTGTTCCACGCGCGAGTCGAAGTATTTCACGCCTACTGGTTCGAGGCTCCGCGCTATTTCACAGAAGGTCAGATGGAGACGCTGCGGTCGCAGATGGACCGCCAACGCGAGATTCTGGAGCGCGAAGTGCGAAAGCTGGCCGGACAGCACCTCGGGGTTCAAGTACCCTTTACAGTCTCAATCGTTGAGCACCACGCGGTCGACGTGATTCTTAATCGGTTAAGGACAAATCCACCGGACTTGATTGTCATGGGAAGCCATGGACGCAGCGGAGTGTCCCGGCTTTTGCTTGGCTCGGTCGCTGAAAACGTGGCGCACGAAGCACGATGTCCAGTTGTGATTGTCAAAGGATCTGAGATCCCCCCCGAGAAGAATCGGCTGAATCGGATTCTTTGCCCTGTGCATTCTATTGGCGACATTCGCACATGCTCCATATCGGCCGCCGACCTTGCCCGGGTATTCGGAGCAGAACTTATTGTCTTGCACGTTTCGGAAGAAACCGATGCGTATGACCAAGAGCAAGAAGAGCAATTCTGTCAACGGATCTCAGACGAGGCCAGAAGCCGTTGCCACATCACCGAGATCTCTCGAAAGGGGAATGCGGCCGAGCAGATCGTTCTCTCCGCCCGCGAGCAAAGTGTCGATTTGACGATGATCGACTCGGGACATAAATCTATTCTCGACTCCAGATCTCTCGGACGGACGGCTGTAGCGGTGATGCGACACAGTTCCAACTCTGTGTTGCTCGTCCCGATGGCTTCAAGCTGAAGACCGTGGGCCTCCGGCGGATTGGAATGTTGAGGTTGTCTGCAGGCGAGATAGATGCACCCACGCCCGATCCGGCCAGCATCTCGGTCTAACTGTCGGTAATGGGACGCAAGGTAGGTCTGGCAGGCGGCAAGCGCCGTCCGGAGACCATGACGGCGGCACAGTGCATGAAAGCCGCAGCCAAGGCCGCGGCGGCAAGGTGGCCAAAGAAAGCCTAATGCATAACTCCGCCGCTTTCTTCGGTGTTGTTGCGAACCTCCCTCAATCGCTTTACGATTCCAGCTACGATACAGCTCACGAGAACGACCAATAGTGCATATAGGAACATATCCGGAACCCTGCGTTTTGTGATCCAGTAAAACGAACCAACAATGCCAATCGGGGCCGTGCCGTAGGCGAAAAGGCATAGTTCCAAGACCGGAATACTCTTTTTCATGATGCTGCATCCTTATCACGCAAATTGAGAACATACTGACTCTAAATAGAAATCCGCTCTGACCCGCTCCCGCTTACTGGTTTACTCGCCAACTTGCTACTTCTATCCTCTGAGCCAGTCCTTAACCTTTTGCACCATGACGTCGCGGCTTATGTCGGAGATGGCGTTGGTAAGCGGAATCTGCTTGGGGCACGCTTCAACGCAATTCTGCGCGTAGCCACACTCCTGGATGCCTCCGTCGCCGGCCAGGGCGCGCAGGCGGTCCTCTTTGAAAACCTTGCCGGTTGGGTGGTTGTTGAAGAGCTTCACCTGCGCGATGGTGGCTGCGCCGACAAAGTCGGTGGCCTCATTGAACTGTGGGCAAACCTCCATGCAGCAGGTACACGAAATGCAATTCGACAGCGGGTAGTTGGCCTCCTGCTGTTGCGGATAGACACGCGGCCCCGAGCCGAGATCGTAAGTGCCATCGACAGGCACCCAGGCTTTCACACGCATAAGATTTTCGAACAGAACCGACCGGTCCACCTGCAGGTCGCGGACGAGCGGGAACTTGGTAAGCGGCTCGACTTTGATGGGCTGCTCGAGATTGTCGACCAGCGCGGAGCAGGCCATGCGCGCCTTGCCGTTGATGCGCATCGCGCACGATCCGCAGATCTCCTCTAGGCAGTTGGAGTCGTAAGCAATCGGCGTGGTCGTCTTGCCGTCGGCGGTGACGGGGTTGGTGGCGATCTCCATCATCGCCGAGACGACGTTCATGCCAGGGCGCCATTCGAGCTCAAAGCGCTCCCAGAAGGCCGGCGCATCAGGGCTTGCCTGGCGCTTGATTTCAAAAGTGACGGTTCGTCCTGCCATGGTCCCCTTCGTTGTCTTCGGGCCTGAAGGCCCGCGTTGTAATGCGTCCAATTCAGCGGCCTAAAGGCCCCTGCTCCCTCCGTTAGCTCGCCGCGTCGTACCTGCGCGGGCGCGGCTTGATAAACTGCGTGTCTACTTCTTCGTACTCGAATCTCGGGCCCTCGACGCAGCCGGTAAAGCTGGCTTTCGTGGTCTTCAGAAAGCGCTCGTCGTTGCGTTCGGGAAAATCGGGTTTGTAGTGCGCGCCGCGCGACTCGTCCCGGAGAAGCGCTCCCAGCACCACGGTACGCGACAGTTCAAGCATGTTCTTAAGCTGGCGCGTGAACGCAAAGCTGGTGTTGGCCCACTGGCTTTTGTCGCTCAGATTGATGTTTTTGTAGCGGTCGAGCAGTTCGACAATTTTCTGATCGGTGGCCTTAAGGTTTTTGTTGTAGCGAATCACCGTGCAGTGCTCGGTCATCTCGCGGCCCAGCTCGCGCCATAGCTTGAAGGGGTTTTCGCTTCCGTCGCTCTTCATCAAACTGGCATTGATCTCCGCCTGGCGCGCGATCTCCGCTGCCGCTCCGCCGTCGCCTTCAGCAGCGGGAACACCCTTCGCGTACTTGATCGCATTCGGTCCGGCATGGAATCCGCCGTAGATGCAACTGACGAGCGAGTTCGCGCCGAGGCGGTTGGCGCCATGGTATTGGTACTCGCACTCGCCCGCGGCAAAGATCCCCGGAACGTTTGTCATCTGGTTGAAGTCGACCCACAGGCCGCCCATGGTGTAGTGCATGCCCGGGAAAATCTTCATCGGTTCCACGCAGGGATCGACGCCGACGAACTTCTCGTAAATCTCGAGAATGCCGCCGAGTTTATGGTGCAGCGTCTCGCGGTCGATGTGGGTCAGGTCGAGGTAGATCATGGGCTGGCCTTCGAGGCCGAGACCGAGCTCATACACAACTTTATGGATGGCGCGTGTGGCCACGTCGCGGGGAACCAGGTTGCCGTATTTCGGGTACCACTCCTCGAGGAAGTAGAAGCGCTCCGACTCGGGGATGGCTTTGACGGCGCGGCTGTCGCCGGGTGCGCGCGGAACCCATACCCGCCCGCCTTCGCCGCGCGCCGACTCTGACATCAGGCGCAGCTTGTCTTCACCGGGAATCGAAGTGGGATGCACCTGGATGAACTCACCGTTGGCGTAGTAGACGCCTTGCTGGAAGACGGCCGCTTGTGCCGACCCTGTGCAGACGACGGAGTTGGTGCTTTTCCGGAAAATCGCCCCGATGCCGCCTGTGGCCAGAATGATGGCCTCTGCGGGAAAAGCCTTCAGCTCCATCGAGCGCAGGTCCATGGCGACGATGCCTCGTGCCACGCCTTTGCCGTCGATGATGGCGGAGAGGAACTCCCAGCCTTCGAACTTTTGCACCTTGCCTTCGGCCTCGTAGCGGCGCACCTGCTCGTCGAGCGCATAGAGAAGCTGCTGGCCAGTGGTGGCGCCGGCAAATGCAGTGCGATGGTAGAGCGTGCCGCCGAAGCGGCGGAAATCGAGCAAGCCTTCGGGGGTCCGATTGAAGGGCACGCCCATGCGGTCTAGCAAATCGACAATCGCGGGAGCGGCCTCGCACATACCCTTCACAGGAGTTTGGTTCGCGAGGAAATCGCCGCCGTAGATCGTGTCGTCAAAGTGCTGCGCGGTGGTGTCGCCTTCGCCCTTCAGATTCTTTGCGGCATTGATGCCGCCCTGCGCGCAGACGGAGTGCGAGCGCTTGACCGGCACGATGGAGAAAAGATCGACCGTGCCTCCGGCCTCGGCAATCTTGATTACCGCCGCGAGCCCGGCCAACCCTCCACCCACTACGATGATCCTGGGACCTGCCATTTTCGACTGAATCCTTTCAAATGCAGCTACTGGCTTCTAGTCAAAACGAATTGCTAAAGCTTGGGGATTGCGGCGTTGGGATACCACGGTCCCACAAACGCCCAGATGCTGGCAATGCCCATAACGGCGAGCAGCACTCCGAGAGCGATACACACATAGCCGAAGCGTCGGCGCGCGGTTTCTCCCGGCGTAATACCCCACTTGGCCGCGAAGAGCCATACGCCGTAGGCGAAGTGCCAGCAGACGGCGATCATGGCGATTGCGTAAACGGCAAGCATCCAGGGGTTCGCCAGCTCATGCTGCACCTTCCAGAACGCTGCGCCGGGATGCTCCGGTAGCATCACGCCCATGAACCGCTGCCGAATCACATGCTGAACGATGTAGGCGAAGGCCACAATCCCCGTGTACCTCTGCGCCACGTACATCCAGTTTCCCGCCCATGGGTAGTACATAATGTTCGACTTCCCTCGCAGCCAGATCCACACGCCATACACGCCGTGATAGAGGATGGGCAGGAAAATGAATACCCACTCCAGCACGCGGACCAAAGGCAGGCTATTGAGGAACTTGACCTGCTCGCCGTAGGCTACCGGTCCCTTCAAGGCTTCGAAGTTCGAAAGCAAATGTTCCAGCAGAAATGCCCCGATGGGGACGATACCGAGCAACGAATGGAGTTTGCGCCAAATAAAGCTGGTGCCCTGCCCTGCGCGTAACGGCTGGACGCCGCGCCGGACCTGAAGCGCAATAGTTTGTGGAGCAGTGGCCATGGAAGTGTCGGCTCCTAAAGGCTGCTGGTTGATGCAATTTCAAATTGAGGGACAAGGATTTTCTTTACATCGCCCCAAGCATTATTCGTGTCCTGGATCACCCACATCAATGTTCGCCTTCGATTCTGCAGGCATCACTACCTGCTCCTACTGGCGCGTTGCAAACCTCATCTGGGATTATGCGGTTACCTCTGCCGCCTCCCGCTCCGTTAACGGAACCACGCGACGCGAGCGAAATCCGGTATAAATCTGACGAGGACGGGCGATCTTCTGCTCTGGGTCCACGATCATCTCCTGCCACTGCGCGAGCCAGCCTACCGTCCGCGGAATAGCAAAGAGTACGGTAAACATTTCCGGCTTGAATCCAATGGCCTGGTAGATCAGCCCGGAATAGAAGTCCACATTCGGATACAGCCTGCGCGAAACGAAGTATTCATCCTGAAGAGCGATCCGCTCAAGTTCCAGCGCGATATCCAGCTTGGGATTGCGTCCAGTAACCTCAAAGACCTCCTCGGCGATGTTCTTGATCAGGGTGGCGCGAGGGTCAAAATTCTTGTAAACGCGATGACCAAATCCCATCAGCTTTCCGTGCCCGCTTTTCACGCTCTGGATGTACCCAGGCACATCGGCCGTCGAGCCGATCTCGTCGAGCATCCGGATTACTTCCTCATTCGCTCCACCGTGCAACGGGCCGGCCAGCGCCGAGGCGGCCGACGCTATCGAAAGATAGGGGCTGGTACGAGCGCTGCCCACTGCGCGCATCACACTTGTGCCGCAATTCTGCTCGTGGTCCGCATGCAGTATGAAGAGCACCTCAAGTGCGCGGGCCAGCACAGGGTTGGCTGCATACTTGGGCTCCACCATCTTCCACAGCATGTTCATGAAGTTCTCTGTATAACTCAGATCGTTATCTGGGTACACATAAGGGAATCCCAGACTGTGCCTGTACGACATCGCGGCGATCGAGGGCATCTTGGCGATCAGGCGCTTGATCTGCAGAAGGCGGATTGCCGGATCGTGGATTTCGGTGGCGCAGGGATAGACCGTCGACAACGCAGCCACTGTCGAAATCAGCATCGTCATCGGGTGGGAGTCATGCCGGAAACCTTCCATGAACTTCTTCGTGGTCTCGTGCAGCATGGTGTGGTGGGTAATCTCGTAGACCCAGTCATCGAGCTGAGTCTCGGTCGGTAGCTCGCCGAAGAGAATTAAGTAGGCGACTTCGAGAAAGGTGCAGTGCTCGGCCAGGTCTTCGATCGGATAGCCGCGATATTCCAGGATTCCACGTTCGCCATCGATGAAGGTAATGTTGCTGCGGCATGATGCCGTGTTCATAAACGCCGGATCGTAGAGCATCAGGCCAAAGTCATCTTCATCTGTTTTGATGTGGCGGAAGTCCATCGCCTTTACTGTTCCATCGTCGATGGGCACTTTGTAGGTGTAACCGGTGCGATTGTCCGTAACAGTCAGCGTGTCCGATGTCATAGATTCTCCTTTGGCATGGAGTACTCGATCCCGCGGCCATGGTTTCGGAGAGTGCACCGCAGGCTGCGCCCGGTTAGAGCACCGTCAGAATCAGGCTTCCCCATGATGGCTCTCCAGATTCGGATTTAGTGTTTTCCATTCGTTTATGTCCGGAATGATACCCATCCTGATTACTTCGTCGCGAAGCTCGCAGAGATGGCTGTAGCTTCGCGCAAGATCCTTTTGCTCTTCCTCTGTTCCCACGATCTCGCGAATCGCGACTCCGCTGCATGTGAGCTCCGTTTCCATTGCCATCACGATGTTCGAAAATCGGCCGTCACCGACGAAGGTACCGACAGGCCACCGAAAAGGTACGCCCCCCATCACCGCACGCAGCATTTCCATGGACAAGTAGGATGGGCTTTGAAACGAAGAGCGCCCTCTGAGGTTGATGATGTTTTTGCCTCCCTGTACCACCCTGTCCTTGAGGCTGTTCCACTCCTCGACGGTCAGGTCGTTTGTTCCAATGAGATGAGTCAGGGGTGCTCCATCGACCGATGCCGAGGAGGCGAACACTGCCATCTGTTCGCCATGTCCACCATAAGTGCGGCAATTCGTGATTTTGTTTCGCGGTAGTTTAAAGTGCTTTGCCAGTTCGCTCTGGAGGCGGATGCTGTCCAGTGCAGCCAGAGTGGTGAGCTGTGATGGGCGCAAGCCCGAATATAGGAGTGTAATCAACCCGGTGATGTCAGCTGGGTTGATTATGATCACGACGTGCTTCACCTCCGGGCAAATGTCGCGTATGTCTTCCCCAAGCTGAGCGGCGATTTCCGCATTCCCTTTCAGAAGATCTTCCCGGGTCATGCCTGCTGTGCGGGCCGCCCCACCCGAGGAAACGATGTATTGCGCACCCCGCAAAGCAGTCTGGATGTCTGACGTGAAGGTAATATTGACATCATCGAATCCGCAGTGAAACATCTCTTCTGCGACTCCCTCCAGGGGAGAAGCAACGGGATCATAGAGACAGACGTTCGAGCTAAGTCTCATCATCAGCGCCGTCTGTGCCATGTTTGATCCAATCATGCCGGCTGCGCCCGCTATCACCAGTTTGCCGTCTGACAAGAAATCCATAAGAATCGCTCCTTCGTGTTAGGTGCCTCATTCGTTAGAAACTTTCCTGCAGCTCTTGCGAAGCTGACAGGGACTTCAGGTCAGAAAGGCCGTGCTTGAACCTCCTTGGGCTTTGCCACCTGGCGTGAACTCCGAGTCACAGCAAGCCGCGCCCTCTTTTTCTGCTTCCTTCGTTTTCAGCGACGAGGTCATAGTGACTCCATCGGATATCCAAGTTCACGCCATCGGTCGAGTCCTCCCTGAAGTGGATGAACCTGGGTAATTCCGTGACTGCGAAGCTTCATCGCCGTCAACGCACTGCTAGCTTCGTTGGGGCATGTGCAGTAAAGAACGATCTCCTGGTCTGGAGGTATCTCCTCGCTTCGCTTGTCCAGATCCGCCAGCGGGATGCGGATCGCTCCGGGAATGATCGAGGGCTCGCAGAGGAAGTCCAGGGAGTGGCGCAGGTCGACTACCGTAACCGGTTCATGACGATCCATTTTCTGTTTGAGCTCCTCGGGAGTGATCCGCGCCATCCTTAGGCCGTACAGAAATCGGCGGCGCCGCTGGTATCGCAGTGCGATGTAGGCGAGGATGATTCCGACGAGGACAAGGATCGTGATGAAGGCCCCGAAGCGCCGGGCGTCGGCGGCAATCTCTTCCAGTTGGTGCGAGAACACGAATCCTAGGAGTTCATAGACGACGATCCAGAAGAGCGATCCGATCGAATCGACAGCTGCAAACTTCCACCAGGCAGTGCCGATTGCTCCAATCACAGGAGGTGCGATGGAACTGAGGCCCGGCACGAATTTCGCTACCAGAAGCGAGCGGAGGCCATGCCTCTCGACGAAGTTCCTGGTTCGCTGCACGCAGGAATCGGGCTCGAGAGATATCCGGCAGAGCCATCCCAGGGCTCGCGAACCATGACGACGGCCAACGAAGAACCAGAAGAGATCGCCAGACAACGCCGCTCCAAGTGCAACAGCCGTCAGCCCCACCAGGTTCGCGCGGCCCGCGGCTGCCAGAGCACCCGCAGCGAGCAGGATGGGCACGGCCGGCACTGGTAGCCCCATCTGCTCGGCGAAAACCCAAAGACCCAACGTCAGGTAGCCATAATGAATGAGATAATCCAGGGCTTCACCCACAACTCACCGTCTCGACTCCCTGTTCGATAAAATGCGGGTCTGGGTCGATTTGTTACAGGATCAGGATAAATTTTTCTCTTGCGAATTCACCCGAACGAATGACCGGCGGTGTTCCAGCAGATCCTCTGCCGTCTTGTCACCGGCTCAACGACACACCTATCTCTCGGAATCCGTTCAGCGGAAGTATGCGACACGGAAACCCAACAGGTCATCAAATCGGCGCAGCTACTGCTAGCGTTTCGGTGCTGAAGCCGCCGACGGATTCAGCGACATCCTGATCGGTGGTGCCATCCTGCCGTGGGAGCCGCAACAGGATTCGCGCCATTTCTACCAGGGCACAGGAATAACCAACTCGCGGCTACGGAGAGCTTCATCGAACGGGCTGTGATTTTGAGTCGGGGAAATGCCCTACATCAGCCTATCGCGGGGGAGAAAGTTCACAATCCTTTTGGACTACCCCCTGTGGGAGACAGATCTCACCGCTCCAACACATCACCAATCCGTAGCGGCCCCGGCCAGTACCGCGGGGTGAGGCTGCCCCTTGCGGGGTCTGCGCGTTAGGAGTCCGAACTCCGTTTTCAACTATTTGCCTGTAACAAAATTGGCGCCGGGCGCGTTTCTTTAAAAAGAGTACCCATGGACAGGAGGAATTCCATGGAGAGCTATAAGTACGAAAGCACCGCAAACTGGATTGGTGCTCGCAATGGCATTGTCCATGACAGTTCGATCTTTTCTCCCATGGCTTTCTCATCCCCTCCGGAGTTCCACGGGGAAGCTGGCTTGTGGACGCCAGAACACATGCTGGTCGCGGCTGTCGCCTCCTGCTTCATCACCACTTTTCGCGCTATCGCTGAGATCTCAAGGTTCGAAGCCGCGGCCCTCGAGGTAACCGTGGAGGGGTATGTCGAGGATGCAGAACGCAGCGATCAGCGCCTCGAGGTTTCCGATTTGACACCGGAAACAGAGAAAATCATGAAGAAACAGGGCCACAGCTACAGCTTTACACGGATGTTGGTTAGACCTCGGCTGACCGTCGCGAAGGAGGTTGACCGCGACCGAGGACTACGGCTGCTCGAGAAAGCTGGGCGCTCGTGCCTCGTCTCTCGCACCCTCAGGAGCGCGATTGTTCTCGAATCCACCGTTGTGGGTCCGGAGCGGCTACTGGAGGCCGCATAGGAGAGGAAAACAATGACATCACTTCTTGATGAAGGATTTCAGCAGCTAATTCGAAAACGGTTCTCCACTTTGAAGGGGCCGGTTGAGCTGGTACATTTCACGCAGCAATTGGAGTGCCCATCGTGCGAAGATACTCTGCAACTCTTGCAAGGCTTGACCAACCTCTCAGAGAAGTTGAAGTTACAAGTGCACAACTTCCAGCTTGCACGCGAAACGGCTGCTCGTTTTGGTGTGGACAAGGTGCCTGCGACAGTTGTGCTTGGCGTTGAGGATCGTGGCATTCGGCTCTACGGTCTGCCTGCTGGCTACGAATTTGCAGTTCTCATCGAAGCCATTTTGCTCGTTTCGAACTCCGACTCAGGCCTAAGCGACGCGACCAAGGCAAAGCTTCATTTATTGAACAGCCCGGTTCATCTGCGAGTGTTCACTACTCCGACTTGCCCTTATTGCCCGGCAGCGGCCCATTTAGCCCATCAGCTGGCGTTCGAAAGCGAACGAATTGAAGCTGATGTGATCGAAGCGACGCAGTTCCCTGATTTAACGCACCTCTATGGTGTCCGCGGAGTTCCGCATACAATTATCAATGAAGCCGCGTCCATCAGCGGCGCCCTGCCGGAGGAGGAGTTCGTCGGACAACTCCTTGCCACTGTGATGCCTGCCGCAGCGCAGACAGGAAATGGGAGGTGAGATGCCTGAAACACCTGCTACGGGGTAGTCATAGTTGCGCACGGTCGGGATCGTGAATTAGCTAGCGGGCGCAATGCCGTAAGGAAAGGCCTCGCACACTTGTTATGCCACTCACTTACTCGTCGGATGCCGCGTCACGTTGAAGTGGACGACATGTCGTTGGTCGCGCGCGATCACGAACAAGCAGCACAGTCCACCGAAGACGAGTGTCGGCGTTGTGAAGAAATCCATCGCGGCAATCGCCTCGCGATGATTGCTCAGAAATGTTGCCCAGCGTATTACGGGATCGGAGTGACGGTGCGCCATTTGCAGGAAGCGCGCCATGGTTCGTTCGGAAACGTCAAAGGCCAGCATCCTCCACTCGCCCTGAATGCGCGGCGCACCCGAGCTTTGTTCTCGATCGCCACTCGAAAGATCGGCTCGCGGCATCTCTTGCTCACAGGTCTTCCTGCACCACGCGCACGGCGCCGCGAAAGCCATTTCAACTACAGCTTTGGAGCCGGCTTTGTGCCAACACGCCACAGTGTCAGGCTGGAGGGATAATCAGGGCCTGTTGCCAATCGGGCCACAGACGTCGCAACATCACCCAAAGCAATTGGTCAGAATTGGAGAATTGTGGCATTCGGCCAAGGCACTAATTCCCTGGGCGAGCTTTGCGTGTGAGCCTGGGGAGAACGAATTCCTGCATCACGCCGCTTATTTCCCGCTCGGCGGTATTCACGGCAAACTGCCCAAAAACCAGTCTCGCTCCTCGATTCGATTGCGGATAGTAGGTGTTCATTAACGCGCTGGCTGCCAAGTCGCCCCCGATGGTCGAGTAATTCGGTTGCCATCTGCCGTTGTCGCCCCTGGCCACGAAGGGGCTAACCATGGCGTGGCGTAGCCTCGATCCCGTCGTTCCCGCGCCCTGGTAGAAATAGCGCGGATCCTGGTGAAGGAGCGATGGCAGGACGGCGCCACCGATCAGGATGTCGCTGAATCCGTCGGCGACCTCGGCGCCCACGCGCTGGCCGTATCCTTTGGCGCCCAGCACATAGTCAGGAGTGTCTGCCGCCTGCCTGGTCGCAGCCATGAATGCCACTCCCACCGCCGCGACGGGATTCATAGAAACCTTCATCGCGAGTTCGAATTTCAATCTGGCGGAGAGCGGCACGGCATTTGGGGAATCGTAGACAACATAGTAATTGGGAATGAACCCGAGAACTCGCTGCCTTTCTTCCATGCTGACCTGCTCGGCGGCGATCTGTTCTGAAGAAGAAGCAGCGACGGTCACTGAAGTCACGCCTCCTGAGAGCCGGACCGCTATGTCCGAAAGCATGACAAATTGTCCTGGATTCAGCATGAATGAAGGGGAATCCCAGGGGAGCAGTCCATCCGCCTGGATGGTTACGTGGTAGGGGCCACCAGGATCGACGTTTGCGAAGTCGAATGCCCCGTTGTTATCTGCCAGAAGTGTGCGAGAAGGGAAAGAACCTGGCCCATTTAGAATGACGGACGCTCCAGGGACAATGGCATGATCGGCGTCAGTGACGGTGCCACTTATATTTCCCGGCCCTGAAATGGGCGCGCTAAACTGCTGTGCAATCGATGCTGCGGACAACGCGAGAAAGATCGCAAGACCGGAGACCGACCTTCCGAAACTGGACGGGAATCGATTCTCTCTTACGTCGAATGGCAACACTACGAAACCTCCTGTGCCGAGCGGTCAATCGAACGCTCCAATTGCACAAACGCGTCGAGCGTATGGTTCGTTACAGGAGATTTGGCACTTATGGCCTCGTGGAGCTTGCAGCGGGAATTCGCTCCGCATATGGATGCGAGAAGGCGGGGTGTGAAGACGCATTCAGATTAAAGTAGGTTCGTGCACCGGATACAGACTGCATCCAGGTGCCCTCACATCGCCGCTGCGTTTCTCTTATCTCACGACCGCGACTAAAAAATACTTTCCTTTTCCCGCCTCACCTTGTAATGCCGAACATTCTGGAAAAAGGGCCCTTATGTCGCGCTCGTGGTTGGCGGTGAAAGACTCAGGTCCCAGTTGCCGCATGTCCGGCCAAGCGCGTGAATCGGACCTCGTTTTCCCACCATCTGAGGCGATTTAAATGACCGCAACAAATCCCGACTTAATTTGTCGTATATTAAATGAGGACCGAATTGGTCGCAGATTGAGTTTGCAGAGTGCAAACCCGGAATCCCCCACGCAGTAGCCCATCCCCGGGCTTAGGAGATCGCTTTGCAGAGAGCGAAGGTCAAATTCCTGCACATTGTTCAACTGACTTGTTTTCTTATGCTTATTGCCGGGCATGCCGTCTGGGCCAGTGTCAGCGGAAGCATCTCGGGGACGGTGAAAGACCCTTCAGGAAGAATCGTTCCCAATGCGCAGGTTGATGTTCGGGAGGTCAATACTGGTGTTTCGAACCACACGACAACCGATGACAGTGGCTTCTATATCCTGCCGGTGCTACCCGTCGGACGCTACGAACTGGACGTGAAGGGAGCGGGGTTCAGCGCCTATCAGCGCAAGGACATCGGCCTCGACACAAATGCGGCGCTCACTTTCGATGTGACACTCCAGATCGGAGGCGTTCATCAGACAGTCAGCGTCTCGGACAACAGTCTGCATATCGAAATGAGCAGTACGCAATTAGGTGAGGTGATCAGCGACAGGCAGATGACGGCTGTTCCCCTGAACGGCCGCAGTTTTACCGATCTCTTGTCGCTGCAGCCAGGAGTAGCGCCGGCCACTTCCATCACATCCAGCACGGTGCAAGATGTGGGCGCGACTGTCCTGAATCCCTCCGGGGATCTGAATCCAGGCACGCTTTCGGTCAACGGACAGCGCGAATCTGCGAACTCTTTTATCGTGAACGGCAGCAATACTGAAGAGTCAGTGAACTCGGGCACGGCCATCATCCCGAATCTCGATGCAATTCAGGAGTTTCGCATCGTCACCAGCAACTTCGATGCCGAGTACGGAGAATTCAGCGGTGGGCAAGTCAGCGTCGTGACCAAGTCAGGTAGCAATCGTTTCCATGGCGATGCTTTCGAGTTTTTGCGAAACACCGATCTCGATGCCTGGAACTACTTTTCTCCTACACGTGGGGCGTTTCAGCAGAACCAATTCGGCGGGACTTTCGGCGGACCGATTCGGTGCGACAAGCTTTTCTTCTTCACGGATTATCAGGGGACCCGGCAAACACAAGGCATCGACACGGGCGACATCAGTGTTCCGTCTGTTGCCGACCGTGGCGGCAATCTCCTCGATTTGGCCAGCAACCTGACCGGCTCGGTGAGTGGACCATATTTCGCAAGTCTCCTTTCACAAAAGCTCGGCTACAGTGTCGTTGCGGGGGAGCCTTACTACGCCGTTGGTTGCAACAGCCCTGGACAATGCGTCTTTCCCAATGCGCTGATTCCGCAGAGTGCCTGGTCAGCTCCGGCGCAGAAACTGCTCCAATACATTCCAGCACCGAACACACCTTCCGGTGCCTTCGCCACCTCCGCCTACAATCAGTCGGTGCGAGACGACAAAGGCGCGACGCGGCTCGACGCGACGACGCACTGGGGACTTGTATCCGTGTACTACTTTATTGACGACTTTCTCCTCGACAATCCCTATCCGGTTGCGCAGAGCGGCGCCAGCGTGCCGGGATTCAGCGCATTGACATCAGGCCGCGCGCAGCTCGTCGAGGTGGGCGACACGAAGACTCTTGGCGCTGAAGCGGTAAACGAGTTTCATCTGAGCTACACGCGCGACTTCACCAATCTGGGTCAGCCAGAGGGCGGGCGCGGAGTCAGCCTGGTCTCGCAGGGTTTTGCAAATCCGGACGGAACTCCAAGCATTGTTGCTCTCGACCCAAAGGGCCAGAGCGTGGAGAACGTCAATTTCAACGGATATTCCATCGGTGCTGCGGCCAATCAGCTGATACAGGCGAATAACACGTATCAAATCGCCGACAGCTTTTCCAGGGTGCTGGGCAATCACTCTCTCAAGTTCGGGGGCGACTTCCATTTCGACCGCGTGAACGCCGCTGCCATCGCTCAGTTCAATGGCAATTTTGTATTCTCGGGAACGGAAACGGGTGTCGATTTCGCCGATTTCCTGATCGGCATCCCGAGTCAATACAACCAGAGTCAGCTCGATTCGTTCTATCCCAGGAACAGATATTTGGGGCTCTATGCGCAAGACAGTTGGCGAGCTCGCCCCAATTTGACGTTCAACTACGGTCTGCGATGGGACCGTATCGCTCCATGGACAGAGAAATACAACCAGATTTCGACGTTTGTTCCGGGAGCACAGTCCCAAATGTTTCCTGGAGCGCCTGCGGGAGTTCTCTATCCGGGAGATCCAGGGATTCCAAACACCCTGGCGCCTACCGAAGACTCTAGCTTCGCTCCGCGCGTTGGCGTCGCATGGTCGCCGCTGGCGTCCTCCGGCACAGTGCTGGCAAAGATCCTCGGCGTACCTGGAGCTACTTCTTTTCGCGCCAGCTTCGGTAACTTCTACACATCCATAGAAGCACTTTCGATCAGTGTTCTGGCCGGCAACGCCCCCTACGGCACTACCTATTCCAGCCCCGCGCCGCCTCTGTTTGCGACACCGTTCATCACTGCATCGAATGGTCAGAATTACGGCCAGCCATTTCCGTACCACCTTGCGCCGCTCGACTCCTCGCGCGCGCATCCCGACGCAAACATCGACTGGAGCTCGTTTGAACCGATCAGCGGCATACCCGGATACGACATCCATAACCGTACGCCATACACGGAGGAATGGATGTTCTCCATCGAGCGGCAGGCTGGCCCGAATACAGTTTTCGGCGCGGCCTACACGGGCACCTCAAGTCACCGCTTGCGTGTGCTCCGCGAGCCCAACCCAGGCGACCCTGCACTTTGCCTGAGCCTAAGCCTTCCTTCCGAGGTGGCTCCTGGCTCAGCCACGTGCGGACCAAATGCAGAGAGCAATGTCTTTGTGACAGCGGCGAGGCGGACAGTGGACGGAACACGGGATCCGCTGGGACCGAACTTTGGCAGCAACGGGTTCCAAACCAACATTGGAGCTGCCAACTACAACGCTTTGGAACTCAGCGCGCGTCATTCGAGCGGAGGCCTCGTTTTCTTCGTGTCCTATACCTATAGCAAATCAATGGATGAGTCATCCAATATCGGCGAGGAGGTGAACCCGTTCAACCCGGCGCTGAGCTATGCGCTCTCGTCCTTCGACGTAAAGCACAATCTTGTTCTGAGCTACGAATACCAGTTGCCGATTGATCGAATTGTCTGGGTGAACCGCTTAACCCGCGGCTGGTCCCTCTCTGGCATCTCGCGCTTTGCGTCCGGGTTCCCTGTAACGATGGTCAACAACGGCGACAATTCGCTCATCGGGACCAATCCGAATGGCGTCAACAACAGCAGTATCGATGAACCGGACTTCAATGGCGAACCGCTGCACCTGAACTACAACCCTCGAACGAACAACAACTACTACTTCGATACAACAGCATTCAACACGAATGCGTTGGGCACGCCAGGCAATGCAAAAAGGCGCTTCTTCTATGGGCCGGGAGCGGACAATTTTGATTTGGCCTTAGCGAAAAGAGTTTCCCTTGGAGAGTCGAAATTTCTGCTGTTCCGCATCGAAGGCTTCAATGTCTTCAACCACGCCCAATTCAACGGGCCGTCTGCAGTTGATGGCAATATCGGTAGCTCCACATTCGGCAGTGTGATCAGCGCCGCACCTCCGCGCATTTTGCAGGCTGCGATGAAGTTCAACTTCTGACGTTGGAGTATCAGTGATCAAAGCAGATAACGGGCCAGCAGGACGACCTCGAACACCTCTCTGAGTCGCGCATGCTACCACTCGTATTCGATCCCGCATGAGCACTTCGAAGTGTTTTACTGCCGCGAGCCGAAGCAGAGTTGACCGGGATCTGGCCGGAGGCTAAGAAGTGGGAGATATGGACGTCGACACTGGTGGACGACTTGCTCGCTCGCGGCTACTCCAAGCTGACGGTTCTCGATGTTTCGCAGGCGGCAATCGCAGCCAGCAGGAAGCGACTGGGCGATACCGCGGAGCACGTACGCTGGCTCGTCACCAATTTGCCCTCGTGAATCGCCTTGATCGCCGCTCTGGCAAACTGTCTGGCCGCTGAGAATTCCACCCCGGGCAAATCGAGTTTCGTCTTCACCCCATCGAACAAACACATGTCGCTCGGGACTCCGTGTCAGTGGTGCTCGGGCCTCACTCCGAGGGATGAAAAGCAGAAGCAGGTCCCCATTCGGCGACGCTTAGGGCAGGCTCTCGCCTCCACTTACGCTATGATCGCACTGCGATCACGGGGCTCAAACGCGCTTTGCTCGGGATGACACCATTTGGTTGAGTGCTCGGAATGGCTGCGGATCGGTGGGGTGGGGATTCCCTCGCTCATCAACGCAGAGAGGCCAAAGAACGGTGCCGCGTATCTTTTGACTATTTCGCAGATTGAGGATCGAGGGGCGGCGACTGAGCAGATCCTTTCTTGCCGCCGAACAGTCCGTAACGGGCGAGCATGATGAGCCAAAGAATGACGCCGGCGACAAACAGCCCGAGAAACAGCGGAAAGACGGACCATTGCGTGTTGACGGCGAATTGCTCGGGATGGAAGTAGGGCTTGAGGTAGGCGTCGCGCAGGATGTCTCGCATGACCGACATGCAGAGGATGACGACGGCAAGAATGCCGGGCACGTAGAAAGCAGCGACGCGAAGGTTCTCAGTCCGCAATGCGCCGGACATGAGGAAGATGGCCGCGATGGCGCCAGTGATGCCGACCAGAAGCAGCGTTGTGGCCAAGGGGCTGTCACCCATAAAGAGCATGCGCATGTCACGGGGCTGGCTCACCAGGAAGATGAGGCCGACCACAATCTGCGCCATGGTGGCGTACATGAATGCCTTGCCGCCAAATTGCAGCAGCTCGCGCGCGTATTCCTTGTCGCGCTTCCAATTGGCCAGCGCCAAAAAGACCAGAAAGATTCCTCCCACGGCGACCGCCGCGACGAAGAAGTGAAGAAAGCGCGGAATCAATGTGGGCTCGGAAAGGTTGAGATTCCAGCCGGAGGGATGGGCGAAGTATTTGGCTCCCCATCGCGAGGGCGTTTGGCTGAGGGTGAGATTGTTGGTGAAAAGAAAGCCGATGAGGAATATGAGGATGACGCTCGAAAGCATGACGCCGCCGGCTTTACCCATCTGCTGACCGCTGTGGAAGGAAACGTAATAGAAGCCGTAGTAGGCGGCTGTAAGCATGACGAGCACTAGGAACCACGGCCAGGCCATGATGATGGACGAGGTGTAGAAAAACTGTCCGTAGAGGACCTGCACGAAGAGCAGCGGTGCGATGCCGATGGTGATGGTGGCGGGCAGGAGCGATGGCAGTTTTTTGGCCACGTCAAAGAAGATGCGATGGCCGGTGTCGCGATTCCTCGAGCGCCACCGTGCAGTCAGGGCAAGCACGCCTCCGCCGAGCATGAAGTTCATGGCGATGATATGGAGAAAGAACGTGACAATGAGGAGTAATTTGAAGACCCAATAGGGCGCGGGCAGCGGGTTCGGGTCGAGAGCCGGAATCAAATTGGTTTGCATGATCAGTTTCCTCCTTGCGGTGCGACGGCGATTCCCTTTGCGGCGCGCTGTGCGTTGACCCAGAGCGCGAGGTTAAGGCGCTGCTGGTCAGTAAGCTTCAAGTCCGGCATGAGCGGGAAGAGGCTGGTGAGGTCTTTCATAGCGTCCGCTGCCGCGTTTGGATCCGGAGGCAGATTCTTAAAGAGAGCGTCATTGGCGGTGACCTGGTGGCACATGGAGCAGTTCTGGTTGAAGACCGTTTTGCCGTCAGCGGCGGCAGCGGCGGCCTCAGTGGAAATGGGTTCGATGGTATTCACATAGGCCGCCAGCGCGCCGCGTTCGGCATCGGTACCGGCGAACGGCGGCATCACGCCGTTGTGCATGAATTCAAGACCGCCGAGCATGGCTTGAATCTTGTTTTGATCCCATTGCCGCAACGCAATGTAATGTTTGAGTCCGCGATAGGCGTTGGCCGTGTGGCAGCTCTGGCATTCCACGCGGAAGATTTCGCCGCCTACCGTGACCTGGTTGGCGGGCGTGATGTCGCGTACGTCGACCCATTTGGCGGATTTGAGAACACCGGCGGCACTGACTTCGTCGGTGCTGAAGCCTGCGTCCCCTGGAATCTGCGTGGAGTAGAGCGAGTTCGAGTAAAGGTAGTTGGAGATGACGAAGGGCTTACGGATAGCCTCGCGGACGAACTCGAATGAGCCCATGGCGCCGAGTGCGACGACCGCGACCAGCAGGCTGAAGGCCAGATGCATGCGGCCGGGTTTGACAAGAGTGAGAAGCGCGAGCAGGAACGTTACCGACAAGAGAATCACGGCAAACAGGGCGTAATGCGTTGCGGTGGGCATCAGGCCGCGGGCGTTGGCCCATGCGTCTTTGGGAATCCTGCTGATGTACCACCAGGCCAGCAGCGGCAGAACGGCCAGTGAAGGCACAATCCACCATGCGCTCCAGCGCACGATGCGGGCCTTGAGGATAGAGTCTTTCTCGACGCTGGCGGTGATGAGTGCGTAGATGCCTGCCAGCGCAAGGGCAATCGCGGTACGGAACGCCAGCGAAGGAAAGTACGTGGGATTGAAAAAGCCTCTCCAGAACTGGTGATTCCTGATCCAGCTGCCGGAGGTGAGCATGAAGGCGATGATGCCGTTGATGATGACGAGGCTGAGGTAGGCGGCGATGAAGTAGATCCAGCCGTACCAAAGGTGCAGGCGGGGCTCCAGCTTGTCCCAGCCATAGAGATAGAGCAGCGCGGCGGTGATCTCAGTAAAGAAGAACACCCATTCAATCGCCCATCCCCAAACGTAAGCATGGATCAGGTTGCTTGTGGCCGTAGGCCCGATCAACCCGATGGTGAACCAGATGCCCACCCCGCTGATGGCGCCGAAGACCACAGTGACAAGGACAAAGAATTTGGAATGCCTTTTAAGCCAGCCGAGCAGGGCGGTGTCGTTGTTGCGCCGGGCTTTGTGCTCGGTGACAACCAGAAAGAGGCCGCCTCCAACCGCAAAATGAGAGACAAATACGTGCAGGATAGCGACCAGGGCAATCAATAGCCCTGCCCCAAAGGCTACATCCCAGACCGGATAGTTCATGCAGCTCCTCCTCTTCAGGCGTCCCGCATCGAAGCGATGCGACGCCCTTTCGCAGCGCTTCGTTTCGCGTATTCGGCGACCTTCCATTGCCCCTCCGATTCCACTCGGCATGCTGTGATGTAAGTCACGTATAGGGGTGATGCGGGACGGACTCGACCATTCAGCTTGAGGCACTTTCGTTTCATCAGGCGAGCTTGATCGGCCGCGAATGTCGAACTCGCGAGCGCGAGGAACGGGGGATCGCGAGGCGGGGGCGCAAGCGCAGGGCGAGCGTGCGGAGATGGCCCCACGCGCGAGAAATCGTCCGTCAGGTAGGCCTGAAAGACCGCAAACCACGAAACATCGAATCCTGTCGCAGCTTAACGCTCGGGTCGAGGAAACTTGCGCGCCAACTGAGGATTGCCACAGCGGCCAAAGCGGGCGCGGGTGCAGAACCGAGGATGCGAGCAAGACGGGGCGCGACGCGGCCGACGCGTGGTAGAACTCAACAAAAAGCCCGCCGGCACCGCGCCACATAGTCCCAGGACGATGCCTCCCGCGGTGCAACGCGCCTCTTCGGAAACCAACTCTTTCCTGAATAGAAGGGCATTTATGGGCACTGATGTGATGAAACCAAAGCAACCGTGCCCCCTCGATCCTTTTCGCAGTGCTAATATGGCGACGCGCATGGGGCATAAGTATAATGAAATCATCGTCAGGAGTAGAATTCCAGACCAACGGAATGAGTTGAGGAAATCATTGGAATCGCGACCGCTCACCTTCGTACACCTTTCAGATATCCACTTTCAGTCGGGACTCTCACGATTCTCGTATTTGTTTGATCAACTCCGTGTTCCTTCGATGACGCGAACTCTGGCGGGTGCCAGAGCAAGGCCGAGACCATCGCCGTCTTGTTCGCCAAGCCTAATGACGCAACACGCGTCGTTCTCAAGCCGGTTTCCACCTGGAAGCAGCCATGAATGTTTGGGCCTAGCCTGAGTTTCATCCGGGTGCAGAAATCATTGCTCGCTTAACCTTTCATGCAATGCGCAGCGTACGATTCATGACCAAAAGAGGAAGCTCAAAGATGAAGGTTTTCAGTTGGCTTGACCCGCAACGTCCTCGCGGCCCCGGCTTCTCTCAACGTTTGAAGCATGCGACGCGGACTGCCGTTATGATCCTCTGCCCTCTTTCTGTAGCGCAACAGACTGCCCCCGTTAACCCAGACCTCAACGCCGGCATCACCAATCTCGATGTCGCGCAAGTCTGGTCCGGCCAGCCTTTAGGGTTTGCTCTGCTCACGCACGGCGATCAGCAGTACGTCGCATATTACGCGCCAGACCGGCATATGACAGTGGCACAACGAACTCTCGGTGAGCGGGAGTGGCACTACACAACCCTGCCCACGGTTGTTGGATGGGACAGTCATAACTACGTGACCATGGCGCTCGACAGCAAAGGCTACGTGCATGTCGCCGGCAACATGCACGTAGTCCCCTTGATCTACTTTCGCAGCACCCGGCTAGGCGATGCCGCATCGCTGGTACGGGTTCCCGCGATGACCGGCCACAACGAGATGCATGTGACTTACCCTGTTCCTCGCAAAAATTCCATCCGCGGGCGCACCGGATGGCTCTTAACGGTTGAGACCGTCAGACATCGTGAATGTGGATGGCTGGAGCAGATGAGATGGGGTCGCGAGACCTGATTGGAAGCGCTCGAAACAGATCAAACAGCCTTGTTGAACACACGACTCCCTGTAACCATCTTGAAGCCGTGGTCGCTTTTGGCGTCGCTGTCAGGCTGCGAGACCGTAACGATGATGCAAGCCGCCGAGCCGCGGTATGGAATGCACCTTCGCATTCACCGTACGACTTTTTGCTGCTTCTCGAGCTGCCGGAGTTTGCTTGTCCAATCCGAGATGGGTTCGGTCATCGTGGTAATAGCAAACGTACTCGGTCATGAGCCGCTTGAGATGGCGTTCATTGAGCACCATCACATGGTCAAGCAGATCTCGACGGCAAGACCCGACAAAACGTTCGGCCAGGCCATTCTGCCATGGGCTTTGGATTCTGGTTCGTTTGGGTTCTATTCCAAAGCTCCTGATCGTCTCAACAACGCTGTCGTTAAAGTTACAGCCACGGTCGAAGATCAAGTAGCGAGGCGCGGAATCATAGGGAAACGCTTCGCGCAGTTGCTGCGATACCCATGCGCTGGTTGGATGCCGCGTGACGTTGAAATGCAGAATTTGACGTCGACCGTGGGCAATAACGAAGAAGCCGTAGAGCACGCCAAAGGTGAGCGTCGGAACTGTGAAAAAATCCATGGCCGCAATCGCTTCACGGTGGTTGGCCAAGAATGTCGCCCACCGCTTTGCGGGTTCGGGATTTCTCGGAGCCTTCCGCATCCAGTTCAGCACTGCTCTTTCCGAGATCTCGAAGCCGAGCATCTTCAGCTCGCCATGAATCCGCGGCGCGCCCCAGGTGGGGTTCTCAGCTACCATTCGGAAGATCAGCTCCCGCAGTTCCTTACTTGTGGGTCTTCGTCCCACGCTCATCCTGCGCCGAGAAATCCACTTCCAGTACAGCTTGAATCCCGCTCGATGCCAACGGATAACGGTTTCAGGTTGAACAATGAGAATCGCCCGCTTCCAGCCAGACCAGAGGCGGCACAGAAGAGCCCAGAAGAGCTTATCGGGCAACGTCAGGCGTGGACGAGGCCGCTTTCGGACCATAACCGAAAGTTGCTGTCGCAAGGCCAGGTTTTCGAACAGGAGATCGCGGCGAGAACGGAAGAGCCTCGCAGAAAAAGCGACGATAAGGCCCAATATTCGAAGCATTAGCTCAAGATTACGCGAGAATGAACTCGCAGGATATTACGCTGATTTCAAAGAAGATCGAAGTTCCTGCGAGTCACATGTGCCTCGTCGAAATTCCATCTGACCGGGAAACCGCATAATCTTAACGGTTAAGAGCGAGCTGTCCCACGCAACTCATGATGCGCCGGAAAGCTATGAAAATGAAGGCCGACTGCGTTTTGGCGAGGCACAGGGTAGGGACGAGCCTTGAGGCTGTTCGCCTCTTGTGCTCGTCCCCCCTCGTAGAACCCGCCGTGCGGAATTCCCGCAACGGGCTCCACAGGTTGCACTCACGGGAGGGCGATCATACCGTGGGATGAAGTACTGCAACGGCGTAGGGCAGTTCGAACCATGGCTGTCTCAGCAGATAGGACCAGTGCAGGCGATGCCGCTGACTCCGCCGCCGTAGGATGTGGACCCATTGACGCACTACTTCGAGCCGTACATCTCTAAGCTTTGGACTGCAGTGGTGCAACCCGAAATACTGGTAGAAGCCGCGCAGCATCAGCGTAAGTTGCTTCTGCTGATCCTCCAGCGTCCCATGCCTATGCTGCCTGAGCCACTCCTTGGATTTGGCCAAGAACTTTCGGCGGCTTTTGATGCACGGAATCCGCACCAAGGCAAACTTGCCTCCTTGATCGATGCCGCACACATGCGTAAAACCTAGGAAGTCAAACGTGTCCGGTTTTTGGCCGGTCTTCACAAGGTTCCCCCGGACAAATCGTCCGAAGCGCATGATCCGCGTCTTTTCTTCTGCCAACTCCAACCCGAATTTTCCGAATCGATCCGTCAGGTTCTTTTGGAACTCTTCTGCATCGCGCCGGTATTGGAAATTCACCACGAAGTCATCCGCGAATCTCGTCAAATATGCTTCTCCCTGACACGTCGGCCTGATCTTCTTTTCAAACCAAAGATCAAGAACAAAATGCAGGTAGATATTGGACAAGATCGGACTGATCGGACCGCCTTGCGGCGAACCTTCTTCCGTCCGCGTCACAACTCCTCCCACCATGAACCCCGCGTTCAGCCATTTGCCGATCAGGCGCAGGATGAGCGGGTCTGCAATTCGATAAGCCACCATCTTCTGCAGCCAATCATGCTGGATGTGGTTAAAGTAGCCCCGGATGTCCGCCTCGAACAAGTTTCCAACCTTCTTCGTGACGATGATCTTCCGCAGTGCCCGAAGGGCACTGTGAGGATTGCGTCCAGGCCGAAATCCATACGAGCATTCCAGAAAATCCGCCTCGAACACTGCCTCCAACAGCCGCGCCACCGCTCGTTGCAGCAGGCGGTCTTCGGCGGTCGGAATTCCGAGCGGCCTCGTACCTGCCTTGCCAGGACCCTTCGGTATCTCCACACGGCGTACCGGTGGAGCCTTATAGGTCCCTTGCTTCAAGCGCTCACATAGTTGTTGAACACGTGTGTCCAAGTCTTGTTCAAACTCCTTCATCGTCTCCCCATCCACACCACCCGCACCGCGCCGATTCATTCGCTTCCAGGTTTCCGTGAGGAATTCCGGTGTGAGCAAATGCGCCAACGAGGTGAAGCGCAGCTTCGGTTTTGACTTTGCCTTCTCCATGATCTGGTCCAGTTTTGTAGACATCCTTCTCCTACCTCTGAGTGCAGGGAATGTTTCCCTGGACCAGCAACTCAACCTGCCTCGCCTCTTCCCCATGTACGCGGCTTTCCCGCGCTCGAAGTACTATAAGCGAGGTCCGACTTCCACCGTCGCATCTGTCTCTCTCAGGTTTGGCCATTCGATCGACATACTCAGCCCGTTACTACCGAACCAAGACAGCGGTGGATCTCCCAGGTGCCATGACGCTTCCATTTCTGACCATGCCGTGCTCTCCGACCCCGCCGGAGTCTCCAGCGCCCATCGCCTTTGACGGTCGCCTACTGTAGCCTTCCAGAATTTCGACTCTGTCGGCCCCCGGGTTTATGACTCACGAGGCTCAATCGCTTCACTTGCGTTACGGCCTGGTCATCGCTCTGTCTACGCTTAACCCATGTCGTTACCTTCATGAGCCCAAGACTCGATTCCCGGTGGGGCGGCTCTTCCCCTTGCCGGGGCGGGAATTGCACCCGCTGAAAGCGCCGGGCTTATCCTGGCGCACCGAAGAAAAGTCATCGGGAAGCATGGACGACGATCCAGGCGCAAGCTCAACCAATGGACACTCCCGTCGGCCCATCCAGGGGTCTTTTTTGCTTTGCTAGAATGCTACAGGCGAGGGAGGTTCACCATGAAAGCATCAGCGCGTCGATGGGGAGTGCTCGTGGCGTTTGGACTATTGGCTACGCTGCCTCGAATTGTGAGTGCCGCGGAACCGTGCAAGCTGTTGACTGCGGAAGAAATCGCCCAGGTGCTCGGTAACTCGGTTTCGCCCATGCCGCTGGGCACTACTGGCTGCATGTGGAAGGGCAGCCCGCAAGGAGTAAGCATTGCGCTGCGCGATGCCTCAGCCTGGGCGCGAACCATCATGCCCGTTCAGGGCATGACCAAGACGGATGTCAGCGGAATTGGTGACGCGGCGTCGCTCTCGGGGATGCAGAATACCTGGACACTGTCAGTGAGGCAGGGGAACAATGTCATCGTTTTGACGGTCTACGGTGCAAAGAGTCCGGATCAGCAGCGTTCGTCGGAAGAGTCGCTCGCACGGCTTGCTCTCAAGCATCTTTAGGCCCACGCATGCAATGCCGCGTCGGCCCACAGAAAAGCGAAGTAATAAAATGCGTGAGCCCAGTGTTGTCGAAGAGGTAATTGACGGGTGGGCGACCATCCAGACACAATCCCTTTTGTAGAGCCTTGCGCGTTTATTGCTAGTAATCTGCGACGCCCGCATCAGATCTGTCGACCAATCTCCCAGTGGTGACCGAAGGGATCCACGACACGACCAACCCGCCAGCCATGGCCTTCCACAACTGCGTGGACCACTTCAGCGCCGGCAGCGCACGCCCGCGCAAATGAGGTATCCGGGGCGGGATCGGTGATAAGAATGCGGAAACTGGTTCCTTTGAGAGTCTCTGGACTGAAGTTTCCATGCTCTGGAGATTCATCGCTCACCCAGAATTCCGAACTGCCGATGGAGAGCCGTGCTACGATACCTTCCTGGCTCTCATGCCGATACATCTCGATTGCACCAAATGCGTCTTTATAGAACTGGACGGTGCTCGAAAGATCGCGGTAGGGACACAGGTTACCCTGTGCCCACTGGGTGGCCGGAGGCAGTCACCCGCCCCCGGCTCCCACAGAACCCAGCGTGCAGATTTCCCGCACTGGGCTCGTCAGACGTTGATTCACAGTATGGCGATAGCCTGCAGCTCTTTATAGGAAAAGTGCAGCTTTGGTCGAAGCAGCGGGAACTGTTCCTTGATCCGCTGAAATTGCTCCCACCGGACCGTACCGTGCCAGCTCCGACTGCTCAACATTTTGTGCCAGTAATGTTCCACAGCCCTATGAACCCTTAGCAGTGCCCGAAGATTGCCAGCAACGCCATAGTATGCATAGTGACCACGGAGCATCTGATTGAGATAATTCACCTGTTCTCGCAGCGACAAGTGCCGCATCCGCCGCATCTGGTCTTGCAAGCGCATGAGCGCGCGTCGCAGTCGTGACTTTTCCGTAAGCATTCCAATTCGAAAGTTCCCTTTCTGATTGCGAGTGCAGTACAGAGTAAAGCCCAGGAAATAGATTGTCTCCGGGCGTTTACGGCCACGCTTGCTCGCGTGTCGATGCGCGTACCTACCAAATTCAACGAGCTTGGTCTTCGTCGGCTCCAAGGTCAGACTAAATTTACTCAGCCTCTTGGCGAGCGCTTCCTGAACGCGAAGAGCATCCGAACGGAATTGGAAACACAGCACGAAGTCGTCGATATATCGCACCATGCAGGCCTCCCCGCGAAGTCGCGGCTTGACCACTCGCTCGAACCACAGATCGAGCACATAGTGGAGATATATATTACTCAGCAGTACGCTGACCGAACCTCCCTGCGGGGTCCCCTCTTCGCTTGGATGAACCTCTCCATTCTCGAAAACGCCAGCCTTCAGCCAGCGCCGGATTAAACTAATCAGGCGCTGATCTCCTACTCGATGTTCCACGAAGCGGAGCATCCACTCGTGACTTAGGCTCCCGAAAAAGTTCTTGAGGTCCGCCTCCAGCACCCACTCGATTTTCCCGCCAGCAATTCTCTCGTGGAGCGTTGCTAGCGCTTGGTGGGCACCTCTTCCAGCACGTCCACCAAACGAGCAGGATAGAAAATCCTGTTCATAGATGGCGGATAGCACCTGAGAGACGCTTCGCTGGAGTGCCCGGTCGGCTACAGTCGGCACCCCGAGAGGGCGCATTTCCTGCTTTCCGGGCTTCGGGATATAGACACGCCGTATCACGGGCGCTCGATATCCTTTGCGATGGACAGATTGGAGCATGGCTGCAACCCATTCCTCAAAACTCTGTTTCGCTTCAGTTACGGTCTGTCCATCCACTCCGGCTGCAGACTTGGCAGGAATCTGACTAAGACTCTCCCAAACCCGCTCCTTTGTGATGTGATGAGCCAGCGACGTAAACCGGAGCTTCGGTTCACACCGAGCTTTGACTGCTATTCGTTCGAGTCCTGTTGTCATGACTGGCGGTTCTTCTCTTTGCATAGAAGGCCGAATCCTCCCTTTGAATGGAGCTCATGTTTCCCACGAACAATTCAACTTCCGCTGCCCGCTTCCCCATGTAGCCGGCTCTCCCGACCTCGAAGTACTATCAGGCAGTCTGACTTCCGTCAGGCCTTCGGATCTTCCTCACTTGTTCAGCTTGTCAGACCCTACAAGCCAGGCTTGAGCCTGACGGCTCTCCCTTGTTCCCATGAAATCCTTTGGTTGCATGCTGACGGTACGAACCCCGGAAGCACCTCAGCACACTCGCCATAACGCATACTGAGCTTCTGCCTTCCCCGTTACGGGATAGGGTCGGCTACTTCCACCACGATCGATTTCGGGGCTAGATTGCCGTTTACTGCTGTTTCGGCCTGCAAACCTCCCGGTCTACGCTTCGCAATGGCCGTCTCCGGACATCACGCAAGACTTGGTACGCGGCTGCGAGCTAAGCTTTGCCGCGGCCTCCATTTCAGGAGACTGAACTTCATGAGTTTCAAGGCGCAACCCGCACAGATCCGAGCGGGCCTATCTCAAGCACTCGGCTCCCACCTTGGGTGAGTGACGGCGAAGCGATCGCTTGGCCAAGGATGAAGGATACGCGGTTGAGGAAGAAAAGCATCCGCCAACTGTGCCATACGTTCCCATGTGGTCCGGTCCTTCTGACTACGTCGCCGGAGCGAACGCCGCCAGAGGTCGGTCACATGATGTCGAAACGCGGCCAATGCATGGCTGTTCGTCGGCACGGCGTGGTACGCAAAGAAGCCGCCCACGACTTGCCGCAACCACTTCCCTTGTTCCGGGATAGAGTGATGCATTCGCTGCCGCAACTCGTCCTTGACTTCCTTAAGCTTCGCCTGCATGCGATCTCGTCGAGACTTCCTGCAGAGCAGGAACTTGCCCTGCTTCGACTTACCGCAAATGAAGGTGAAGCCGAGGAAGTCGAAAGTCTCCGGCTTGCCAAGTCCACGTTCTGCACGCTGCTGCGCAGCATAACGACCGAACCTGATTAGCCGGGTCTTTTCTGGATGAAGCGTCAGCGAAAACTCCCGCAACCGTTCGCGCATCGCGTCCCGGAAACGACAGGCATCGCTTTCGTGCTGAAAACCGAGCACAATATCATCGGCATACCGCACGCAAACCATGTCGCCCGTGGCCTCGCGCCGTCGCCAGCGTTCGGCCCAGAGATCGAAGGTGTAGTGTAAGTAGACGTTGGCCAGCAACGGCGAGATCACCGATCCTTGCCCCGTTCCTGCTTCACTAATCTTGACCTCTCCGTCTTCCAGAACTCCCGCCTTGAGCCACTTCTGGATCAAGCGGAGGATGCGCGGGTCCTTAATCCGGTGCTCCAGAAATCGGGCAAGCCATTTCTGGCTGACCGAATCAAAGAATTTCTGGATATCCGCATCAAGGATGTAGTTCACCTTCTTGCCGGTGATTCCGACGACCAACGCATCCAGCGCATCGTGCTGGCTGCGCCTAGGCCGGAAGCCATACGAGAAGCCAAGAAAATCCTCTTCGTATACGGCATTCAGCACCGCCACGACCGCACGCTGGACGATCTTGTCTTCCAGCGCAGCGATTGCCAGCGGTCGCTGCCGTCCGTCCGGCTTCGGGATGTACCGTCGTCGCGACGGTAGCGCCCGGTACACTCCCCGATGAACCCGGTCGTGCAGACTCGCAAGGTTGCCTTCCAAGCCTGCTCCGTAGTCGCTCCACGTCAACCCATCGACGCCCGTCGCAGCTTTTCGTTTGAGTTCGAAATATGCCAGTCGGAGCGATTCGATGCTGATGTGGTGCAGGAGCGCAGTGAACTGTTCCTTCTTCCTTGCCCTTGCTGCCTGCCGTATGCGTTCCAGCGCATGGGACACGCTTATCCGGTCCTGTGCCCGGCGCGTGTTTTGCTGGTCCGCATTTCCCTTGGCCTCCGCCCTTCGCTCCACTCGCTCCGCGACCGGTTGCCCGATCTTGTTCGCGAGCTTCTTCGCTACTATGGCGGAGTCTGACTTCCCATGCCCGTGCATCACCGGTTACGGCTCCTCGCCTTCACGGTGCGGACCAGCTTAGACTGCCCGCTGGCCGGACCTGGGATCTCCCGGTTCCCGCGCAAAGAGCTTCCCCATATGCCAGGTTCTACGACCACGCCGGGCTGTTGAGACACTCGCGATTTACGCATCCCAATATGTTGCCTTCCGCCTTCGCAACGGCGTCGGCACCCGAACTCTATTCTTACGCGGCTCAATGGCTGGCCTGTGGACTCCCCTGCCGACGCTTCGTCGCCATCCTTGCGAAGGACGACGCACGGCTCGGGGCCGATGTGGTTCGCTATTCCTTCATCGTGTCGGACTTCCACCGACTACTCCTTGCCGGTCTCCCGGCGCACTGCGAAAAAAGCTGGACACTACCGGAGCGAATCAGGTTGCCGAGAATTATGACGGCGACTATATATGGCAGATATTTATTGTGGAGCCTACAACGTTATCCCCGGAAAAGGAATCTAACCGTGTCAGGCCGGTTCCGCTCAATGTAAAGAGAATGGTTCAACAAAGTGTCAGCCCTGAAGCCAGTCACGGCAACCGCTAACGGCTCGCATGGGGGCTTCTTCGCGCTGAGGATGCGGACGCCGGGCCAGCAATCCTCGTGGAAACAGGTATTTAACCCCTTCGTTCTGGGACTTATCGGGCTGTCAATCGCGGTCGCGTTCTGGGGGTTTGGCTACAAGCTATCCCTTTATCATCGCCATTCGACTCATTCGTCGCAGGCCTCAGTTGCCAAATTGTGGATCGTGCGACGTGACGCTCGCGTGGCAGCGGCTTACGGCCTCAAGGATCCCTCGCGCCTATTCCACGTTTCACGAGTTTTCCGAGACCCCACCCATCGGCTTCCCCGCCCCGAACGTGCCGTGGCGTGCACTCTCCGCGTGTGCAGACGCGGCGTTGAGTATTTCGATTTCCTGATCCCATTCCGCTCTCCGCCTGCGCATCATTTCCGCCTGGCATAGTTGACGCCGCAGTTTCATGGCCAAGTTGGCGCCGTTGTCGTGTGCTCTGAAATGAACTGTATCTCGAACGGCTTTCACAGCGGAGGATCACATCATGTATTCCCTCTGGTTTCTGCTCGCAGTTCTGCTGGGAGTCCCATTGTTTGCCGTATGGCGGATCAGGCGATCTCGAAGGCGCGAATTCTGCAACAGATTACAATCCGTTATCCAACCATCTGTCCCCCTGGGGATCGTGCAGGAGTCAGCCGGGAGACAAACGCGACGGCTGAAATCTATCTCATCCGACGAATTTATGTGGCTTTTCAGGGGGTGCCGCGATCTCATTGTGATCGATCTCAGAGCTGACGCTCAATGGGTTCCGTTTCCAGTTCCGGCCGCAATCGTGCTTCCGGTCCCGATCAGCGAATTGGAGGGGGTATTGGAGTGTCTCCCTGCAAACAGAAGCATCGTGTTCTACGGCGCTTCCCGTCTGAGCACCTTCATGATCGAGACGAGCCGGTGTATGGAGGGTTCGGCGCCACTCTATGTTCTGCAAGGCGATTTCAGGCGCTTGGAGGTTGCATGAACATACCTCACAAAGCAAGTGTAGAAACCGGCCGGAACACCATTCGAAGTCCGGGCTTGGGGGAAGCTCGGAGGGCAGCCGCATCGCCTGGTGGAGGGGCGCTCCGATGACAACTAATTTGAATACGACAACCTTTGAAAGACAGATGTCGCCTTGGTTTCGAGTTGCTCAGTTCCTGCTTCTAGTCTCCTTCGTGGTGGCCATTTATCTGCTCGGTCTGGCGATGGTGCATCACCGTTTCTTTCAAGGCGGTCGTGTTGACCAGTACAGCCACATCAGACAATAGCGGCTGCTGAAAAGAGTTCGTGCCGCGGTTCGCCGTGAATATCGTCGCCGCGGTACAGTCTGATAGCACGAACCAACGGGTGTTGCCGCAAGATCCTCGCAAGGCGGTGCATTTGAACGGTGCCCGAGTTTCGTCAAATCGGAGGTTAGCTTGATGGTCTGGCCGACGAAGAAAAGGACAACGTTGTGTTGATTGACTGCGGCGTCAGTGACGCGCCCGACGCAGTTGCCGGCCACTTTGGCAATCTGCAGATCCCGAAGTTGCCCTTCGCGGCGCGTTGCGTCGTCGTGGACAGTTGCAAGCCTGGTTTTAGAAGCGACTCCTACGACGACTCCAAGATTATTCTTGCTACTCCGCAGGCCCCGGCTGCGAAGTCAGGCAGTCCGACCAGGCTAGGCACCGCCAACTTTGCCCTCTTGGCTCTGGCCGAAGCTACGAGTTGTCCGGCCTTGGCAAGGGGCGGGCCCCAATTGGGTCGCAGGGTATCGCGACGGATTGCATGTCTTCCTCGCGTCCTAGGTTATGCGAGGCCATGGTGATTCCGGCAACACGAATTCGATCGCACAGAAACATTCCGTCCGAAACGGAGTCTATACTAATTGGGTTTTGCAACGCAGGCAGAAGGAACTGTTCGACGAATTGTCGGCCCAAAGTCCATTGACGATAATCTCCGGTGCCACGCGGAAGAGCGTTCTCGGGATGAGAACACAGATCCGGGGCAGAAATCCCTCGTGGAGACAGGTATTCAGGCCGTGTACTCTCGGGCTCATCGGGCTGGCAATTTCGGTCGCGCTGTGGGGATTCGGTTATAAGCTATCCCTTTATCATCGCCATTCGACCTTTGCGAGGATCCCGATTGCCAAATTGTGGATCGAGCCGCGTAATGCTTCTGTGGCGGCAGCTTCCAGTCTCAGCACCAAGTCGCATCTCATTCCCGCTTCACAAGCTTTCCCCGTCCCCATTCAGGAGCTGCCCAGCCACAGCCGTGCCGCAGCCTCCATTTTTCCCGTATGTACGCGCGACGTTGCATATTTCGATTTCCTGATCCCATTCCGCTCCCCCCCACAACGCTTCTCCCTGGCATAGTTGGCACTACGGTTCCGTGTCTGAGTCGGCACCTTTGCCGTGTGCCCTGAAACGAACTGCATCTTGAAGCGTTTTCTCAGTGGAGGAACACACCATGCTTTCCCTCTGGTTTCTGCCAGCGATGGCGCTGGCAGTGCTGACGTATTACGTCTGGCGGACAAGACGATCCGGAAGACTCGAACACAGCGACACCGTACCATTCGTTCCAGATCCGCCCACGGATATTGCAAACGTACCCAAGCCTAAAGAGAAGCAAGGGCGACCAATGAGATGGATCTCAATCGGCGAGTTCATGGCGGTTCTCAATAAGTGCGGCGACATAATCGTGATCGATTTGCGGGCAGAGGCTAAGTCAACACCAATTCCCGTCCCAGCGTCGCTTGTGCTTCCTGTCGCACTGAACGATCTGATCAATGTGCTGGAGTGTCTTCCCCCGGACAAAAGCGTGGCCTTCTGCGGCGCTTCCAGCCTTTGCATCTTCTTGATCACGACAAGCCCCTGCATGGAAGGTTCCGCTCCGCTTTATATCCTGGAAGGCGAGTTGGGCCTTGCGGAGGTTGCATGAACAGCCTCCGCAAAGTCGTTAAAAGCGACAACGGGAACGCCATCGCGAGCCTGGACCGGAGGGATGTCCTGAGGATAAAGACGATCCACGTGCTCTCTGTGGGGCCAGTGGATCGCGGCAACTTTGTCCACGATGCGCTCCTCGAATTGGCAAACTTCCGGCTCTCAATCGCAACAGATTATTCAAGGCTGTGGGCGATTCCGAAGCATGAACGCATTCACGCGGTAGTCATTCACTGCACCTTCTCCTTATCTGAACTGAAGGACTCGTGTCGGTTGATTCGTCGGAGATGGCCTCATGCCGGAATCCTGGTGGTTCATCAGGGAGAAGGTTTTCTTGATGATGCTTTGTACGATGACCGTGTAGCGCCCACCGTGGCCCCGGAGGTTCTGCTCACGACAATAGAGCGGCTTACCGAAGAGGAGGATTGGCGGAGGTTCGGAAATGCTGAGCTTTAGCGCGGGAGCTTTAGAGATGACCGATACGTCCGCTTTGCCCGAGGGCATTAAGTTAGCGGAGACGTTGGAGCCGACATCTGCCGCAGATGCCGAATCAGGCCCGAGCGTTTGGGACGGCAAACTTGCCGTGTTTTTGCAGGTCGCTCAGCAGCGTCGGGCGCAGCTATTGCGGCTGGCACAGCGCTTTGCAAACAGCCGGGAAGAAGCCGAGGACATTGTGCAGGAGGCGCTTTTGAAGGCATTTAAGCACCTACCCCAGTTTCGCGGCGAATCTCAGATGAGCACCTGGCTTGGGGTAATCGTGCTCAACGCCGGACGCGAGTGGGTGCGAAAGCGAAGGGGGCAGGTTTTCGTGGCGCTAGAGTATGTCCGCAATGAGGATGACGATCCTATCGTGTACGAACTTCCTGATCCCTGTCGAGATCCCGAGGAGAGTTGCGAGTACAGGGAGATGGAAAGTATCCTGCTCTCCGAAATTGACAAGCTCAGCTCTGTCTGTACGCGCCCGATACAGATGTGCGCCCTTGACGGGCTCTCGCACATTGAAGCGGCGAATGCATTGCGTGTAAATGTCATTACCATCAAGTCGCGAATCTTTCACGGGAAACGAATGCTGAAACGAAGGGTGTGCCTGCGCGCTGGCGCGCGAAATGACTTATCGCAATCGAAGGAAACAGCGCTTTAACGTTTCGTGCCGTGTGGGAGGCAAGAAAAGTGTACGCATCAAGTGATCAACCCAGTCTGAATGTCAGGACAGTGGTGTATGCAACAGACTTTTCTCCCTGCTCGGAGAACGCCGGTACCTTTGCAAGGCTTCTGGCGTTGCACTTCCAAACCTCGTTGATCATTACACATGCATTCACTATTTCTCAGCCGGCAATGGAAGTTGAAGCTGAACGGAAGCTCGAAAGCGTGCAACGCAGAGACCTAGAACATCTTCTTCTTCGTAAGGTCGTTGCTTTGAGTTCCAGCTCTTTGGGGGCGATTCCGGCACTTCTTGAAGGGGATCCCAGGTGTATAGTTCCGGAATTCGCGGAGGCGCATGCACCGTGCATGATTGTCTTAGGAACACATGGTGGCGGCCGCATCGAGAGAGGCATTATCGGATCGGTTGCAGAGGCGATTCTACGCTCCACGCGCTGGCCGTGCCTTACCGTCGGCCCGGAGTCGCCGTCTCTATCCTCATCATCCACTGTTCTACCGTTCGGGCGTGTACTCTTTGCGACCGATTTCACACCAGCAGCAGCTCACGCAATTGTCTTCGGCCTAGCCCTGGTGGAAACCTGCGGGAAGGAAATCGATGTGCTGAATGTTGTTCCCGAAAGGGCTATCGAACATCCGGATCAGTTGGCGGAGATCAGGAGCCGATTTTACGATGCTCTCGACCTGTTTGTTCCGGCGCACGCGAAAGATTTCTCGCATCCTCGAACTTTTGTCGATACCGGCAATGTTCATGACCGGATCCTGGAACACATCAGAGACCGATCCATCGATCTTCTCGTCTTGGGCATTCGCAAGACCTCCCATCTGGGCCTAGAGATGCGAATGTCGGGAGCCTTTCGAATCATCGCTGAGGCGTTATGCCCGGTCTTGACGATTACGGGATAGCAATCAGGCCAATGTGCACGATTGTGAACCTCAGCAACAACAAGAACGGACCCGCAGCGGTGAACGGGCTCACTAAAGACGCCTTCACGATCACCGAGGACGAGAAGCCGCAGCGGATCATCTCATTCGAAGCACCAGAGACGGGGGCGTGGGCGCGAATGCGGGCGATGATAACCCGGAGGCAAAAGCTTCAGTGACGACCTTCATGCTCGATCTGCTGAACTCGCGTTTTGAGAACTTCACGTTCATCGGCTATTCAGTGTGCAAGTTTTTTGGAGGCACAGCACGCGCCATTGGTTTTACGGCATTTAATATACCAGTGCCATTGGGGAGTTGTCGGGCCTCATCCCGCGGGTCCTCACAAAGTTACAAAAATACTGTGACCTGGAGCATTATCAGCATGCACAAGCAAATACCTCTGACTCTGGCTGCCATATTTGCGTTGGGCGCGGCCTTGGGCATCACCTCCTGCCATTCCGGCGGCTCCGACTCTGAAGTCAAATCAGCCACGCTGCCGTCGGCGCGTGTTGCCGTCGCGCAACGCGGCGATATTTCTCATATCCTCACGCTGGCTGGCCAGTTTCAGCCCTATCAGGTGGTTGATGTTCACCCCAAGGTGAGCGGGTACATGAGAAAGATCAATGTCGATATCGGCGATATTGTGCGACAGGGTGAAACGATTGCAATCCTCGAGGTCCCGGAGCTGCAGGCACAGTTGCAGCAGACAATGTTTCAGCTCAAGCAAAGCCAGGAGGAGATCACACGTGCCCAGCATGAAGTGAAAAGCGCCGAAGCCTTGAACTACGCCTTGCATGCGGAGTCGGAGCGTTTGCAGCAGGCTGCAGCAACCCGGCCCGGCCTGATTGCGCAACAGGAGCTGGACGATGCGAATGCCAAGGATCTGAATTCGCAGGCGCAGGTGGACGCGGCCAAGTCTGCGCTGGCCGCTGCACAGCAACACGCCGAGGCTGCGCGAGCCGAAAATGAGCGGGTGCAGGCGCTCAAGGACTACACCACGGTCACCGCGCCCATCGCCGGCGTCGTGATCTGGCGTTATGCAGATACGGGCGCATTGATTCAAGGCGGCACCAACTCCAACGACCAGACGCTCCCGATCGTCCGCATCTCGCAGAGCAGTCTGCTGCGCCTTCGCATCCCAGTGCCGGAAGATGATATCCGCTACGTTCACGAGGGCGACCAATTGCAGGTTCGGGTGGATGCCATCAATCGGACCTTCACCGGCAAGATCGTGCGTTTTACGCGAAGCGTGAACTTCGAGACGCGCACCATGGAAACGGAAGTGGATGTAGACAACAAGAATCTCTCCATTGCTCCCGGCATGTATGCGAATACCGCCCTGCAACTGGCGAGCGGCCACAACGTGGTGACGATCCCGGTGGATGCGCTGGTGATCAATGCGCAACAGCAGAGGACGGTTTACTTGCTCGGCGCAAACAATCACGTCCACATTCGCCGCGTCCAGGTCGGGCTTGAGGGATCGAACCTGGCCGAGATCGACCAGGGGCTGAACCTTGGCGACCGCGTCATTCTCGGCGGGCAGGAAAAATATCAGGAGAACGAAGAAGTGAGCCCGCTGGTGACCACCGAGCCTGCCTCCGAGACCGTGCATGAGACGGGCGGCACAATCGACCTGAAGGCCGACGCCAACGGAGGGAATCAATAATGCCCAAGTTTGCTCTCCGGTATCCCTTCTTCATCCTCATGATCTGCCTGGTCATCGCGCTCATCGGTACGGTGACCGTGATCACCATGCCTGTCGATCTTTTCCCTGCGATCGACATGCCGGTGGTGGTAGTTGCGACGTTTTACAACGGCATGCCGCCCGAACAGATCGAAGCCGACATCACGGACACATTCGAGCGATTCTTTACCCTGGCCGCGAATGTTGACCACAGCGAGTCGCGCTCGTTAACGGGTGTAAGCATCATCAAGATCTACTTCAAGCCCGGCACCAACGCAGACGCAGCGCTGAGCAACGTGGCCAACCTGGCCATGGCCGACCTGCGCCGCCTGCCTCCGGGAACGCTGCCTCCGGTTGTGCTGGGCATGACCGCTTCAACACAACCTGTATGCCTGGTGACGTTGAAGGGCGAAGGGCTGAACGAAACGCGATTGAAAGACCTGGCGCAGTACCAGGTGCGCAACCAGATTTCGAACGTGCAAGGCGCCTCGGTGCCCCAACCCTACGGAGGAACCTACCGCCAGATCCAGATCTACGTCGACCCCCTCAAGCTGGAAGCGCGCAACCTGAGCCTCAACGACGTTGTGACGGCGGTCAACAACTCGAACCTCATCCTTCCGGCCGGCGATGTGCGCATCGGCAGCAAAGACTTCAACATTTACGCCAACAGCCAGTTCCCTGACGCAAATGCCATGAATGAAATGCCGCTCAAGTCGGTCGGCAACTCGTCCGTGCTGGTGGCTGATGTGGGTAAGGCGGTCGACGCGGGAGCGCTGCAATACAACATCGTCCGCATCGACGGCCAGAAATCTGTTTACGTGCCGATCTTCAAGCAGGGCGGCGGCAGCAACACCATCACCATCGTGAACGGCATCAAGGCGGCCATCAAGCACCTGGTCGATATCCCGGCGCAGCTCAAGACCGCAGTCGTCTTCGACCAGTCGGCCTTCGTGAAATTGGCCATCGCCAACGTCTCGCGAGAAGCGGCAATCGGACTCTTGATGACAGGAGTGATGATCCTGGTGTTTCTGGGCAGCCCGCGCGCCACGATCGCGGTCCTGCTCGCGGTTCCGCTCTCTATGTTGGTGTGTCTGCTAATCGTCAACTGGATGGGCGGATCAATCAACACTATGCTCCTGGGCGGGCTGGCGCTGGTGTTTTCGCGCCTGATCGACAATGGCGTCATCGTGCTCGAGAACATCTTCCGCCACATGGAGATGGGCAAAGCTCCGCAGGTTGCCTCAGACGAAGGGGGAACCGAGGTGTCGATGGCGGTGCTGGCAGCGACATTCACCACGGCGATCGTGTTCTTCCCTGTCACGTCGTTCAATGGCGTGAGCAAATACCTCTTTACGCCGCTTGCTCTGGGCGTGGCGCTGTCGATTTTCGCATCGTATTTTTTCGCCATGACAGTGGTGCCGCTCTTTTGCGCAAAGTTCATCAGCCTCGACCTGATGGGCAAGGAGCACGAAGGCGAACACGACGCTGTCGCGGGACGCAAGCCGATGTTCTTCAAGCGATTCCTGATCGGCTTCAATCGCCGCTTCTACCAGCTTGTCGAGCGCTACGAAAAGCTCGCCTACAGAGTGCTGCGCAAGCCGGGCCTGACGACGGCTGTTATCTTCGCCGGCATGGCGATCCTGACGGTAATTACCTTTCCATTTCTGGGCCGCGCCTATTTTCCGCGCACGGATCCGGGGCAGTTCATCATCGACGTGCACATGCCCAGCGGCTCACGCATTGAAGTCAGTAATGATTACATCGCAAGAGTTGAGCAGGTGATCCGCAGCGTGGTGAAGCCGAAGGACCTGGACATGATCGTGTCCAACATCGGCGTGTATCCCGATCTCTCGGCGATTTATACGACAAATGCTTCGATGGACACAGCGTTCGTGCAGACGAGCCTGAAAGAGGACCACAGTATCGGCAGCTATGAGTATATGCGCCGCGTGCAGGCCAAGCTTTCGCGCGAAATGCCCGAGCTCACCACTTACTTTCAGGCCGGCGGTCTGATCGACGGAGTGATTAACCAGGGCTTGCCTGCGCCCATCGATATCCAGGTCGGCTCCCAGGACATCGATGGCGCTTATGCCCTGGCACAGCAGCTCGCTGCCAAAATTCGCACCATGCCCAACGTGGCGAGCGTCTACATCCCGCAGAACATCAACTACCCGGGCCTCAAGCTGAACATCGACCGCGAGCGCGCAAGCCTGATCGGACTCTCTGCAAAGGATGTCGTTGACGATGTGATTACGGCGATGACGTCGGACGGGCAGGTTGCGCCCAGTTATTGGATCGATCCCAAAACCGGCAACAACTACATGGTGACGGTGCAGTATGCAGACCGCTGGATCGACAACATGTCAATGCAGGATTTCCGCAACATTCCCCTGCGCGGCGAGCGGCCTGCAGGCTACAGTCCGAGCGAGGAGGGTCGGGAGGCCGATCCGGTTTCGCCGGCCATGTTCACCGGCGACCACCGGTCGGGCTACGTGCCGCTCGGTGAGGTGGCGGATATTCAGCAGATCAACACGCCGACCGAGGTCGACCATTACCAGATCCGGCCCGTGATCGACGTCTACGTTTCCACGCGCACCGAGGCGCTGCAGTCTGTCGGCGCACGCATCAATCGCCTGGTCACCTCAACGCCGCATGACCGCAACACTGTGCTTACTGTGCACGGTGCGGTGGTCAACATGAACGAGGCATTTCACGATTTCGGCATCGGGCTTATTATCGCCATCGCGCTGGTCTATCTCATCCTGATGGCACAGTTCGCCTCATTCCTCGATCCCTTCATCATTCTTATGGCCATTCCACCCGGACTGGTTGGCGTGGTGCTCATCCTGGTGATGACCGGAAGCACACTCAACATCATGTCGCTGATGGGCGTGATCATGATGGCCGGTATCGTGGTTTCGAACAGCATCCTGATCGTCGAGTTTGCCGGCATCCTGCACAAAGAGGGCGAGACGCTGCTGGAAGCCACGGTTACGGCGTGCCGAGTTCGACTGCGGCCCATCCTGATGACGTCGATAGCCACGCTGCTCGGTATGATTCCGCTGGCGTTGGGCCTAGAAGCGGGCAGCGAACAGTATGCGCCGCTGGCGCGCGCCATCATCGGCGGGCTGGCGCTGTCGGTGGTGGTCACGGTCTTTCTGGTTCCAGCCGTATATCTCCTTATCCATGGCCGGAGCGAGCCGAAGCCCGCAGCGGCGGAGGGAACTGACCATGAGTAAGCAGCCATTGATTGCACATCTCACAGTCGCCGGCGCCGCCGTTTTCGCTGCCGTTCTTCTTGCGCCGGCGGCCGGTGCGCAGGCGCCCCAAAAGACACTGCCCGACGCGCCATCTGGGCAACTGATTGCCGTCCTGGGGCAAGCTCCCGCAATGCAGGGCCAGCCGCAGACCGCAACTCCACAAACACCCGCTGCCTCGGCCGCAACAGCGCCGTCTGGGCCGCAGCTGACCATTGCGCAGGCCGAGCAAATGGCTATTCAGCACAATCCCAACATCAGCATTGCGCGGCTGCTGGCGCCTAGCGGAAGATCATCTTCCGGGAACTGTGCGTCGGCGTCGGCACCGCATGCGGAACAAGCCGCGTTAGGCGCGTTCCGCCTCAATGAACGCAGGCAGTTTCAACGCGAGAAGGATGCCAAGCTTCCGAACCTTATTGTGAACAATGCCAATCATGATAGGGTCTGGAGTCCAGACTGGTGCGTTCGGAGTTTCACCAAGCACCCATACTCCGCAGCCACTAAATCCATCTGGCCTATATTCCTTTGCGTCCCCGTTATAGGTGAATGCGAAGTCCTTGTCCCGTGAAAACTTCGATTCAATCCTCGACCAAATCTTCGTGTTGAGGTCGGCTGAGTAGTTGCTCATATGCTCAGCGATGCCCATGAACATGAATTTCTGGTTTCCTTCTGCGGGAGAACGATAGCTCTCGTGAATAATGGTTGTCTGGATACCACGCAACTGGGAAACAGCTCCGGTGCAAGAGCGTGTGATCGGATGACTTTTTCACGTATGCTGCAACGGAGAGGACAGCAAATCATGAACCGCAGAGAGTTTCTGAAGTCAGCTGGGATTACATCGGCGGCAAGCTGTGCCGGCGCGCCTTTGGCAAAGGTTGCAAGCGCAGCTCTGCAACAAGGAGGCGAATTCCCTCTTCACGACCGGCTCTGGCAGTCGGAAGCTCCCGCGACCGGCGAACCGCGGCAAGTGGTCGTCATCCTAGGCGAGTCGGTCCGTTGCGACATGCTCAACTGCTATCGGCAGACCGGCCTGAAGACCTCCAACCTCGACCGGTTGTCCCAGCAGGGCATTCGCTTTGACCGCGCTTATAACTGCCAGCTCGTGTGTGCGCCCGCGCGATCTGCCATCTGGACCGGCTCGTTCCCTCACACCAATGGCGTGACGGGCAACAGCATGCCATTGGATGACACCGTGCATACACGATTGGCCAGAGCCTCCACAACCGCGGAATTCACTGCGCATTCATGGGTAAGTGGCACCTCTCCGGTACGGATTACTTCGATACCGGCATTCCTGCGCCGGGATGGGACCCGGTCTATTGGTACGACATGCGAACCTACCTGAGCGAGCTGTCTCCGGAAGACAGGATGCGCTCACGGCAGCCGGCCACGGGAAGAGACAAGTCTTGGACGGCCGATATGTGTTACGGCCATCGCGTGACCAATCGTGCCGTCGATTTTCTGTCCCGGCACAAGAGTGAAAACTTTCTGATGGTGGTTGCTTACGACGAGCCACACCACCCCTGGCTGTGCCCGCTTGAATACACCGAGATGTACAAGGAATACGCATTCCCTCGCAGTCCTAATCTTGATGATCCGCTCACCGACAAGCCGGTAGAACAACGCATATGGGCCGGCGAACGGCTCAGAAAGACGCTGCCTGCCTTCAAGCACGACCAATACTTCGGCGCGCACACGTTTGTTGACAACGAAATCGGCCGCGTCCTGGATGAACTTGAAAAGAGCGCGCCGAATGCACTCGTCATCTACACGGCCGATCACGGCGTTATTCTCGATTCGCATCGCCTCGTTGATAAGGGCCCGGCGATGTACGAGGAGATTACGCACTTGCCCTTCCTGGTGAAATGGCCCGGGCACGCGCCCGCGGATGCCGCCTCGTCGAGCCTTGTGTCTCATATCGATCTCGACGGCACCTTGATGGAGTTTTTCGGATTCGAGGTTCCCAGGACGCTGGAGGGTGGCAGCATGTTGCCGCTGCTCAACGACACAACCGCGACGGTGCGCAAAGAAGTGTTTATCGAATGGGGGCGGTACGAGGTAGACCATGACGGCTTCGGGGCATTTCAGCCCATCCGCTGCATCTGCGATGGGCGGTACAAGCTTGCCGTCAACCTTATGGTTAGCGACGAACTTTACGATCTGGAGATCGATCCGGGAGAGCTCAACAACCTCATCAATTCACCGGAACACGCAGCCATACGCGACGGTCTGCACGACCGCCTGTTGGATTGGATGAACACCTCGCGCGATTCACTCCGCGGCTATTACTGGGGCAGGCGAGCGTGGCGTCCCGGCTTTCCCGAGACATGGGAGAACGCGGGAATGACCCGCCAGCGTGAGAACGACGGTTATCTTCCACGCGAGTTGGGTTACGCTACCGGCCTGACCATGGTGGACGCTACCAGGGTCAAAGGCAATGGAGCGCCGCAGGCCGGACCCAAACCTGCGGCTGCGAAGTAGTTGAATGGCGCCTTTGCGCTTCTGCTGATGAGGTGCGCGCGAGGGATCACGCCAGACTTGAGTTTCCCGATTGACAGTCCCGAATGTGAAGGGATAGGGTGTGGGCGTTAAAGCCGCGCAAGCGTTTGCGTCCCCTATCAAAAAATCATCACTTAATGGAGGTCGTGCTATGCCAGCTAGATCTTTGAAACCGTGGGATTTGTCATCGCCGGGTCCTGAAATGGATTTCATCTCGAAAGTCAACGCGATCTGCTGGCCGGCCATGAGGTGCAGAAGCGGAAGTCGTGTTTCGCGCCCGGGTCACGGAGGTAAACAGAGTTTTTTCACAAACAGGTCAGCGCACTTGTTTTGCGCGGCAGTGCTGGTCATTTTGTTGCTGGGCCTCGCGCAGCCATGCTGCTTTGGACAGGTAGACACCGGAGCCATCGTAGGCAGCGTTCAGGATTCGACCGGCGCGGCGATTCCCGGCGTCACCGTAACTGCAACCAGTGAGGGAACCGGCATTAAACATACGGCCGCCACAGACAATGCCGGAGAGTACACTCTCAGCCCGCTGCCGCTCGGTTTTTACACCCTCACATTCGAGCGGCAGGGGTTTAAGACGAGCGTGCAGCCGCACATTGAAGTGACCATCCAGGCGCAACTCAAGGTGAACGCCACGTTGAATGTGGGCGCCGTGAGCCAAAGCGTCCAAGTGAGTGCGGCTCCGGCACTGCTGGACACCCAGACTTCGTCGATGCAGCAACTGGTCGAATCGGCTCCTATCAATAATCTGCCACTCAATCGGCGCAACGCCACATTCCTGGCGCAGCTCTCGCCGGGTGTCACCTTTGCCCAGCACGATACGCGCGGTTTGCAGGCCAGCGGCTCCTTCAGCGCCAACGGCATGGGCCGCACCGAGAACGACTATTTGCTGGACGGCCTGGACAATTACTCCTACATCGGAGATCTGGTCAACCAGACTGAATATGCCCTTCTGCCCCCTCCTGACGCGCTGCGCGAGTTCACGGTGCAGACGAGCAACTACTCGGCCGAATTTGGCCACTCTGCGGCAGCCATACTGAATATCTCCACCAAGTCCGGAACCAACCGGTGGCATGGCGACGTGTGGGAGTTCCTGCGCAATGACGACTTCGATGCCGCCGATTACTTTGCGACCACGGGCAAGCCGGAGTTCCGCTTCAACCAGTTCGGGGGCACGCTGGGTGGGCCCATTGTGATCCCACATCTCTACAACGGGCACAACCGCACCTTCTTCTTTGTGGACTATCAAGGCGAACGTCAGGTGCAAGGGCTGACCTATGACGAGACAGTACCGACCGCGGCCGAGCAGAAAAGTGGTTTCACGAATCTGCAGGACCTGATCACGCTACAAACCGGCACGACGACCGATGCGCTGGGCCGGACCTTTCCGAAGGGCACGGTCATGGATCCAACAACCACCCGCGCGGTTACCAAAGGCGCTGTCGATTCGGTAACCAGTCTGGCGGCGACCTCGACGGGATATGTTCGCGATCCCTTTTACGCGGGATCGCTCAAAGGGATGACGAACTTTACCAGTGCGGCCGCGCAACTGAACCAGATTCCCGTGTCGAGATTGGATCCCGTCGCGGTGGGCATTCTGAGCCTTTTTCCCTCGCCGACAGGTGCCGGACTTGTAGGTAACTTCATTGACAGCCCCAACAACACCATGAGCGAAAATGGCGGGGATGTGCGTCTGGATCAACAGGTCGGACAGTCCAATTCTATGTTCTTCCGCTACGGGTATCAGTTCACAAACCAGTTTCAGGCATCACCTTTTCCCGGCGTCGCCGACGGCGCTCCCTCGCGTCCGGGCACCGGCTATACCGAAGCACAAAACGGCGCCTTGGGCTGGACTCATATCTTTAACCCAAAGATCATCAACGAAGCCCGGTTAGGATACACCCGCATCTTCGACAAGCGCCTTCAATACGACAGTTCGGTGCTGGGGATTCCCGCGAAATATGGAATTCCGGGCATTCCGCAGGTTTCAGAGAACGGCGGATTACCTCTGTTCTCATTCAACCAGCTGTCGAATCTCGGCGCGGCTAACACGATACCGAGCGACAAGGCCAGCGACGTCTGGCAAGCCACCGAAAACGTCACTCTGGATCGCGGACGCAACCAGATTCGCGCGGGGTTTGCGTTTGAGCACATCGCTTACCCCGAGGCAACGCCATCGCAGCCACGCGGCAACTTCACCAGTAACGGAATCTACACATCGGTGGTGAACAGCACAGATCCCTCGACGGATCGCGCGCAAGCGGTGCTGCTCCCGCAGGTTTCACCGTACGACGCCCAACAGAACTATCTGGGAGAAGCCGAAAGCGTCACGGCCAGCAGTTTCTCGGCTGTCTATTACCCGATTCGCAAGAACTATGCCGGGTACGTCCAAGACGATCTGCGCGCGACCACCAACCTCACTTTGGACCTTGGCGTCCGTTATGAGTACATAGGCGATTCTTCAGAGAGGGCGGGACTCTTCGGGAACCTGATTCCGGCTCAGACTGGGGACACGCCCGATGGACAAAGCCATTATTATGTGCCGGCGCAGAATATAAGCCAACTCCCGGCGGATTTTCTAAGTGTTCTCACTGCGAACAATATTGTGCTCACTTCCACTCCCGGTACGGCGATCGGCTACGCACAGCCCGATAACTTTGCTCCGCGCGTCGGTTTCGCTTTTCAGCCATTGCCCAAAATGGCGATACGCGGCGGATACGGCATGTTCTTTCAGGGGGGGAAACCGTGGCATATCTACAGCGGTATTCATTAGTTTTCCCTTCCAGGTTTCAGAGAGTTACAGCGACCAAAGTGCGGTCGAGGCGATTATCGCCGACAAGACCACGCACACAACGCCGGAAGGAACAGTAGGCCCGACTAACGAGGGGCTTTCCAACGTTCCTCTTACGCCGGCAACGGCAACAGTGAGCAGCCTTTCGCTGGAAGGAGAGCCCCGCCATCCGAAAACCACTTATGCGCAAGCCTATAACCTGCAGTTGCAGTATGAAATCGGAGCACGGACGATGCTGTTTGCCGGATATGTCGGCGACAACGCACGCCATGTGCAGTCGAATATCGATACGAACACCACGTCGCAGATTACTCCCCCGACCACGGCGGCAAGTTCGATTGACTTCTTCCCAACGCTTAGCACGAGCAGCGGGAACTACATAAGCCGCGGCGGTTTCAGTGAATATAACGCGTTGCAATTCGGCGCCGAGCGCCGCTTCTCTGCCGGCTTGGGATTTACAGCGAACATGACCTGGTCAAAGTGCATGGGCGATATTCACGATCTGCTCGACAACGACATTGGCGGTTATCGTGCGCCGTATGTTCAAGGGATGGGGCTGGGAGCCGATACCACGCTCTGCAATACCGATGTGCGCCGCATTGTTCACGGCAGCGGAACGTTCGATTTTCCCTTTGGGCAGGGACGTCATTTCCTGCACTCGGGCCCGGCATCCTGGGTCGCCGGTGGCTGGTCAATGAACTGGATCGTGACCGCGGAGGATGGAATGCCGTTTTCAGTTAGCTGCGCGTCTACGACTGCCTCGGGACTGGGATGCTTTGCGTTAAAAGTGCCGGGGCAACCGCTCTACGAACACAAGGTCAGTCAATGGCTGAATCCCAATGCGTGGGCCAATCCACCCGCGGTGGCGTCAGGAACTACGGGGACACCCCTGAATCTCGGCGGCCCAGGAGGACAGGTCACCTACCCGCCGTGGCGGCGCCTGGATGCTTCCATCTTCCGCCAGTTCCCGTTCATACACGAGAGCTACTTCGAATTCCGCGGCGAAGTCTTTAACGTGACCAACACGCCGAACTTCGGAGCACCAGGCTCGCTCACCTTTACCAGCCCTTCGACTTTCGCGAAGATTACTTCCACCGAAGACGTTCCCAACGACCCGCGCGAAATTCAGCTTGCATTGAAGTACTACTTCTGACGCCTATGATCAGGACGGCATGATGATTTACTCGAGAGCGCTGGGAACACGGATGGATGCCGGTCTGAAGCGAGCTGACGAAGAAGTCTGACGAGGCCGGATCAAAAAAAAGGAGAATGCACCCCCAATATGGAGAAACCGTTCCCCGAAGTCTCTACGCGCCGCGCATTTTTGCGCAATGCTGCGCTGGTTTCAGGCGCTGCGGCCACCGCGGCCGCGGCGCCGGCGCATGCCGCTCAGGAAAGTGCAAACGCCCAGGGCCGCAAGGCGAACATCCTGATGATTTGTTCGGACCAGTTTCGCGCGGATTTTGTCGGCGCCAACCATGAGAACCCATCCGTGCGCACGCCGCACCTCGATGCCCTGGCCCACCGCGGCGTGAGCTATCGCCAGTGCGTCACCAATCAGCCGCTGTGTTCTCCTTCGCGCGCCTCCTTCACCACCGGCGCCTACGCCACGCAAACCGGCGTGTGGAAGCTCGGGCTGGAGCTTGACCACAGTCTTCCCACGATCGCCACCGAGCTCCGCAAGAACGGTTACTCCACCAACTTCATGGGCAAGTGGCACATCTCGCGCAGCAAGCTGGACGATGGCTCGCAGCAATTGGGCTGGATCCCGCCCAGCCCCTCGCGAGCCGGCTTCGACGACCTGTGGGAACGCGCCAATGTTCTGGAGCTGGTCTCGCATCCCTACGAGGGCAACTACTGGGACACCAGCGGAACCAACATTGGATTCAAGGACCAGTACCGCGTGGACTTTATCGCCGATCGCGCTGTGAAGTTAATCGAGCAGCCGCACGACAAGCCCTGGCTGCTGTACGTCTCGCAGCTCGAGCCGCACCAGCAGAACGACGTGGATGCGTTCGTTCCGCCGCTGCGCTACGCGGATGAATTTTCGTGGCTGGTTTATCGCTCTCAGCTCGCGGCGCAGCAGCAGAAAGACCTTGACGCGTTTGCTCATCCGCCGCGCTCCGATTATTCCGATCCATTTATTCCCAGGGACCTGCGCAATCTTCCGGGCAATTGGCGTTCGCATATTGCCGGCTATTACGGCTGCGTGCAGGGCATTGACGATTGCGTGGGCAGCCTGACGGCGGCGCTGGAACGCACCGGGCAGCTCGACAACACCATCATCGCTTTCTTCTCAGACCACGGCTGCACCTTCCGCACGCGATTGGGAGAATACAAGCGCTCGCCGCACGATTCGGCATTGCGTGTGCCGCTGGTGATTGCCGGCCCGGGCTTCGATCGGTCCGCAGTGGTGGATGAGCTGGTTTCGCTCCTCGACCTTGCGCCGTCTTTGCTCGAAGGCGCGGGCGTAAGCGCTCCCAAGAGCATGTGCGGCAGACCGCTGCAACCGCTCGCTGTGGATGCCGCGGCGCGCAAGGCGTGGGACTCGACCGCATACTTCCAGATCAGCCAGTCGATTTGCGGCCGGGGAATCCGCACGCGCGACTGGTGCTACTGCGCCTTCGATCCAACCATTGCTCGCGGCGAAGCCGAGTGGAGCACGCACTACCAGGATTTCGCGCTTTACTCGCTTTCAGGCGATCCGGCGGAGATGGTGAACCTGGTTGGCCGGCCGGAATACAAGGATGTGGCCGACAGCCTTCGCGCCGAGCTGCTGCGCCGCATTTCCGCCGCGGGCGAGCCCGAAGCGGAGATTACACCGATTCACTATTATGCTTGACCTCGAGTAAAAGAAACGGACCATTGCCTGCCGGGAGGTACTCCGTTCTGTGGGTCCGCTCCCAAGAAGCGTGCCGCTATTCCTGATTCTTTGCGGCTGTGCCTCGCCAAAATGCAGTCGGCCTTCATTTTCATGGCTTTACGGCCTAGCACGAATCGCGGGGACCAGTTCGCTCTTAACCGTTAGGACTCTGCGATTTTTTGGTCGGATAGAGTTTTGGCGAGGCACAGCCGAGAAATCGAATAGAAGTCTCGATATCTTAACGGTTAAGAGCCGGCTAGATCGCCCGGCTCGTGCTTGATGGAAGGCTATGAAAATACAGGCCGATGGAGAGGCGAGGCACACCCCTTGAGTGCCAGGTTCACTGATTACCTTTATTGCCCTTCGATCCCTGTCAGAAGCCATTCGATCGACCTACCGTATCGCTTGGCGATTCGATAGAGCACAGCAGCTCCCGGCTCCTTCTTGCCCCTCTCGATGGCGGACAAATGGCTCTGGGCGACCCCAACAGCGCAGGCCATCTCAGCCTGATTGGTGTCAAAACCGCGCAGCTCGCGAATCCTTCGCCCAACGGCCTTCCAGTTGATTGACAAGTCGGGATTTGAGATAGCGGTTGACATTATATCTCCATAGCTCTATGCCGGCATTGCGTAGTAGGTCAGAGTTTCGTCGATACCGGCTTCGACGATCTCTGCAGCCCGTGCCAGCCGCATCTCGCGCAGCTTCGCTGCCACCTGGTGAGCTTTTTCTTTCGCTGCTTGCGCATCTTCCTGAGCATGGATGGCCTTTAGCATCGCCGCCACACCCTTCACCTTGCCCGACGGAACCGCTGTCCAGACGTTACGGTAAAAATGGACCACGCAGCGCTGCCACTTGGCCTCGGGATAGAACTCAGCCAGGTTCTCCACCAAGCCCAGACACTTGTCGCTGACAAACAGCTGCACGCCCTTCAAACCACGTTCCTTCAACTCGCGCATGAACTGCGTCCAGCTGGCCTTGTCTTCCTTGGCTCCCTCGCTCACCGCCAGAATCTCCCGATACCCGGTCTGCGTCACGCCAATGGCCACCAGCACGGAGACGTTCTTGACTTCACCACCCCACGAGCGCTTCAGCCACAGCCCGTCGACAAATACGTAAGGGAACTCGCCCACCATGGGCCGCAAGCGCCACTCGTCGATCTTGCCGTAGATCTTCTGGTTCAGCTCCCTCACCGTCGAGGCCGATACCTTCGTACCCCATAAGGCCTGCGTGATGTCCTCCACACGCCGCACGCTCACTCCCGCCAGGTACATCTCGATCAGCGCTTCCTCCACTGAGGACTCGCGCCTCCGGTAACGCTCGATGATCGCTGTCTCGAAAGGCAGGCTGCGCAGCTTCGGTACCGTCAACGTCACTTCCCCTGCCTTGGTCTGCAGGTGGCGGTCATAACTGCCGGCGCGCGTGTCCTTGCGCCCCTCGCTGCGCTCGTACTTCCTGGCACCGCACAGTCGATCCGCTTCGGCGTCAAGCAACGCATTCAGCGTCTCTTCCACCGTCGACCGCACTACCTCATCCAGATGCGCCTGAATCCGCCCCTCATCGATCTGCACTACAGGACCTGATACAGCCTTCACTCCAATGCCCGCTCCTGCTTCCCCTTCCTTGCTTGGTTCCATCTTCCTCGCCTCAGAGGTCTCACTCCTCCAGCTTGTACCAACCTCCACCGTCCCCAATCAAATGTGCGAAAAATATCCTACGTTATCACGGCCCGTCGTCTGCGAATCGTTTCTCAGCAGAAGCTCGACGAGAGAATAATTCGGACCGTTCGGGAACACGAACAGTCGTTTCAGACGGTGATTGGGCAGACGCTCAAAATCTGACGACGCTTCTTCGAAAGAACACTCTATTTGCATCCTGGTATTTTAGAAAATTGCCAAAAGTCGTTTTTTGATCTCTGGAAGTGGCCGAAGGAAAAGAGACGGATCTCGAAGTGCATTTACGAATGCTCAGATCCTGACTCCGCTAGCCCCTGGGAAGCTGCATTCGGCCGCGGGCAAGTGTCGTCGCGTGGAGCGCAACGTGAAGTCGAAACTTCGTCTCCTTCATCGCCGGATCGTTCGCCAGGTTTCTTAGCTCATTCGGATCTGTCTTGTAGTCGTACAACTCCTCACCTTCCTTACCCTCATTCCACCAGGTGTAACGATAGCGCTCGTCGCGAATGCTGTATCCGTCAACCTGCGCTTTCTCCTTTGTCTTGCCTCTTCTCACCTGTGTAATTGCCGGTTTATTCCACTCCGCCGCAGGATCGCGAAGCAGCGGCAACAGGCTCTCACCGTGCAGATTTGCCGGCACGCCGTCCAGGCCGCACATCGAAGCGATCGTCGGATAGAGATCGAGATGCTCCACCGTTCGCCTGCAAACCGCTCCACGCAAGGGCACGCCGGCTCCAGCAAAAATCACTGGTACACGTGTTGCGGCTTCGAAGAGCGTCTGCTTCATCCACTGGCCATGCTGCCCGAGCGCCCAGCCGTGATCTGCCCAAAAAACAACCAACGTGTTTTCTGCCTGCCCCGCCTCTTCTAAGGCATGAAGCACCCGTCCGACCTGCGCATCCATGAATGTTGTCGCGGCATAATAGCCCTGCACCGCCTGGATTCGCTGTTCAGGGTCCATCCCGAGGTTCGGCGGCTGCGTCCAGTACGCGGGCGGCGGGGCAATCTTCAATTCGGCGGGATCGAACGGGTAGGGTTGAATGCCGCTGATAGGATAACGTTCGAAGTATGCTTCGGGAACGACCCACGGAACATGGGGGCGATATAGCCCGAAGGCGATGAAGAACGGCTTGTCGTGGCTTCTTTTCAGGAAGCGAACTACCTGGGCTGCACCAATACCATCGGTAATCTCACTGTCGCTGGCCTTGGACCGGTGGAAGGCGATGGAACTGCCCAGCCCCCGCCCCGGAGTGAAGTTCGTAAGCAGAGCTTCTTCTTGAAAATGGTCCACGCCCGCAGGGTTAAACGTCCAATCCCAGCTCATGGGATCGTCAAGGCCATCGGTCCCTTCCTCCTCGGGATTGCCCGCGTGGTAGATCTTGCCGACGCGCGTCGAAAAGTATCCATTTTCGCGAAACAATTGCGCCAGCGTAATCACGTTCGGCAAGGTTTCGCGAAAATGAACGCCATTGTCATAGACGCGCGTGATGTCCGGCGACAGACCCGTCATGAGCGAGCTGCGCGACGGACCGCATAAGGGATATTGACAATGGGCCGCGTCAAACCGAACGCCGCGAGCTGCCAGCCGGTCTAGGTTCGGACTGATCACCGGGCGACCATAACAGCCAAGTTGCGTGGCAAGATCGTCCACGCCGATAAAAAGCACATTTTTGCGCACAGTTCGTTTTAAAATCGTGGGCCCGGCAACCGCTCGGGCCGATTGCGGACCGATCTGACCGAAGAGGTCGACGCCCTTCATCCCCGCAATCCCACGCAGGATGTTGCCAATAAATCTGCGCCTATTGATCGTCATCAATCTGTCGCCCTCATCTTTCCGGCTCATCGTGCACTTGTCGACGGGTCAGCAGTGGATTCCCGCTTTGGCCAAATCATCTTTCAGGCCCTTCATGCTGATGCGGCTTGAGGCTTCGGACACGCTCATGCTCGAGCCCGCCGGCGGTACGCCGCCGTGCCAATGCGTTTCCAGACTCGCGGCGTAGTGATAGCCGTCGTGCTCAAAAGCGCGGAACTGGCCCACCCAGTCAATGATGCCGCCGCCCACCGGTGCCCATGAAAATCCGCCGCTGGGTTTGCGAGTGGTGTCTTTGCAGTGGCAATGGCCGATACGGTGCTTGGGCAAGAGATTGTAGTCGTCGGGATAAGGCACGTCGCCAGGGAAGGTCGCGGAGTTGCCGGGATCCCAGTTGAGCATGAAGTTGGGCTCTTGAATTGCGGCGAGAGTCTCCGCTGCTTCTTTGCCGCTGCCGGTGTTGCACGCCATCTCGTTCTCAAGCAGCAGAATCAGCTTGTGCTCCGCGCAGGTGCGAGCGGCCTGGCGCAGCTTTTCGTTGATCGCCGCCCGGTAGGTTTTTGGGTCTTCAAGCCGCCAGAAATCGAAGCAGCGGATGCGGTCAGTTCCGAAGGCCTTGCAGAGATCGATGCAACGCGCGAGCACTTCGTCCTGCTGTTTGAAGTCGAAGTCGGCGTAGAACTCGTCACGGCGCGGCCCTTCTTTCGACATCGGCGCTCCGGGCCAATGAACTTTGAAGAGCGGGCTGGCGATGTCGGTCACCCGCAGATGGTACTTATCGAGTATCTTGCGTGAGCGGTCGATCTCGTTGGCATTTAGCGCAGTTACATTCTTGCCCCACATGCTGCGAACTTCAATCCAATGCAGTCCGAAGTCATTAGTGGCCACCGAGCAGGCGTGATCGAAGTCAGGCGAGATTTCATCATTGATGACAGAAAGACGGAACGGACAGTTGGCAGCCGTGCGAGCCAGCCGCGGCACCGCCGCAAGCGCACCAGCGGCACCCATCCCGGCGAGAAATTCACGACGTGATGAAAACATAAAACATTACCTCCAAGGTTTGGTGCATCCCGAACGGGAGGCGCCGGTTGTGATGATGAATGTAGCTGCGAACGATACATCCTGAGTTGTTATAAGACTCTATTGCACGATCTCTGCCGGGTCCTCGGGCGATATTTCGTTTGCAGGAGTAATGCGTGCCCTCGGGGGAGCTTTGACCGGACCATGCAACAGCGGGTCCTTAGTGGCAATCATCCAATCATTCAGACGTTTCTTCATCGCCTGCAGCGTGGCCTGATGCGATGGATCTTCTACCAGGTTATTTCGTTCATTTGGATCGAACATCAAATCGTAGAGTTCTTCCGTGGGGCTCACCATCCCGCCCCACCCATTTTCTACCCAGAGAGTTTTGCTGGGCCCGTCGTCGCAATTGGGAAGAACCGGATGTCCATAGCTCCCGAAACTTCGGATATACTTCCATCGTTTTGTGCGTGCGGCGCGCTTGGGCTCGTAGGATGCGTGATAGTTGATTTCAGAAAACACCGCTTCGTTGACCTCTTGCGCCTGGCCGCGCAACACCGGCAGAAAGGAACGGCCCTCCAGCCATTGCGGATGAGAAATTTGCAGGAAGTCGCGGAGGGTCGGGAACAGGTCGATCTGGGAGATCATTGCATCGCACACCCTGCCACCTGAGAATACCCCCGGACCACGCATGACCAAGTGAACGCCCGTCCCGCCATCGTACAAATTACATTTCATCTTTGGAAACGAAATCCCGTGGTCAGTGGTCGAAATCACCAAAGTATTTTCGGCCAGCCCTGCTTCATCAAGAGCAGCCAGTACCTGCCCGACGCCCCAATCAAGTTTCCGCACTGACGCGTGAAAATCAGCCATATCCTTGCGCGTGGCCGGACAGTCGGGTATTGGCTCAGGCGGTTCAATAAAGTGCCAATCGTCCATTGCTTCGGCAGCACGATATTTGCGGTGCGTCTCAAAGAAGCCCACGCTCAACCAAAACGGTTGTTGGGGTTTGCTTCGAAGAAAGCGCACGGCCGCGGGCGCCACCTGCTCCACGTGATTCCCGGGAATAACTTCCAGGTGGTCATATCCGATCACCTCGGGATTCCTGGCAATGTGCTGCAATCCGATAAGTGCCGACGAATAGCCGGCCTCCCGCCGCAAGGTGTGAATGATGTGCTGTTGATAGTTATTCAGGCTGAACCCGCGATGCGCCAATCCCATCATGCCGTTGCTGTGTGGACATGCCCCCGTCAACAAGCTGGCGCGACTCGGCGAGCAAGTGGGAGCCGCGCAATGCGCGTCGCGAAAGAGAACACCCTGTTCGGCAAGCTTCTGGAGATTCGGAGTGGGAACATCGTGTCCATATGGGCTCGTAAAACGCCCCGTGTCATGGGAGTGAATGTAGAGTATGTTGGGAGTCGTGGCCGATGAGGTACTGTTCATTGAAAAGGATTTGGTCGCCGTTGACAGGGCCAGTGTTGCTCCAGCCGCGCCTACCAGAGATGCCTTGATAAAGTCCCGCCGCGCAACGGAACTTTGTGCTGCCTGGTAGAGGGCATCCGCATTGACAACCTTCATATCTGGAACCTCTTCTGTTTTCATACTTCAGGCTGACGATCGATCAGATGTTATCGTGCCAACCCCTCTGGGACGGCCGTGGACGCTGGCCAAGAGGCATTCGGCCGATCGGACATTTCAAACACCAGTTTGCCTCCGCGAACGATTTCAGAGTGCCGCAACCAGAAGCGGTTCAGCGGAATTCCATTAAACGTTGCCGACTGAATGTAGAACTTTTCGGCGGAAAGATTGTGGGCGACAATTTCAAATTGCTTTCCGTTTGGAAGCGCGATAGTAGCTCTGCCGAAGTGCGGAGTGCCGATTGCATAAGCGGGAATGCCCGGGGTGACCGGGTAAAAGCCGAGCGTGCTGAAGACGTACCACGCCGACATCTGCCCGCCATCGTCATTGCCGGCAAGCCCACCCGGCAGGTCATGATAAAGGGCGGCAATAACTTCGTGGATATGTTGCTGTGTCTTCGGGGCGGCTCCGGCATAGTCATAGAGATAGGCAATATGATGACTCGGCTCGTTGCCTTGTTCGTAGAGGTTATCTCGGAAGAGCTCATCCAGTTTGGCGACAAAACCATCGTCGCCATGTTCCAGTTGAATAAGGCCGGGAATATCCTGCGGAACCCAAAAGGTGTATTGAAAGGGCACACCTTCCGTGAGAAAGGGGGCACGCTTGGTTGGATCGAAAGGAGATATCCAGGTTCCATCTGCGTGGCGGCCGCGCGCAAATCCCGACTCTGGATCGATCACATTGCGATAATTTTGCGCGCGTTTTGCCAGAATTGCAGCGTCGTCAGTTTTGCCGAGAGACCGCGCGATCTGACTTAGAACATAGTCGTCATAGGCATAATCGAGCGTGCGCGAGACCTGTTCATTCGCGTGCGGCCCTTCGCTTATATGATCTTCAAGCGGTATATAGCCGTACTTCAAATAGGACTGGAGAGCGCGACGCCCCTTTCCATCGAGATATTCCTCGTGCGTCGCGGGCGATTCGAACGCATTTTTGCGCATGAGCGCGTACGCCTTCTTGATATCAAAGTCACGCAGGCCCTTCAACCATGCGTCACCAATAATTGTGACGCCATGATCACCGGCCATTTCCGCGGTATAGCTATTCCACGCCGGGAAGATAGGCAGGAACCCGCCTTCTTCGCCTTTGTCGATCAGCGATTGCACCATCTCGCTATCTCTCTTCGGGTCGAGAATGGTAAACAAGGGGTGAACGGCGCGAAACGTGTCCCATATCGAAAAGTCGTCGTAGTAGGTATGGCCACCTGCAGTCTCAATCGCGCCGCCTCCGCCGAATTTCAGATACTTACCGTCAACGTCGCTGAATATACGCGGCAACTGCATGGTGTGATAGAGCGCGGAATAGAAGATGCGCTCATCCTCAAGCGTGCCGGAAATACGAATCTTTTCCAGTTCATGGTTCCATTTTGCGGCTGCCTGCCGTGCTACTTCTTCGAAGTTCCAGCCAGGAATCTCCGCGCGCAGATTTCGTCTGGCTTCATCGATGCTGGTGAAGGAAGTGCCGATGCGCACATGCACAACTTCGCCTGGTTTGAGACTCAAGAAGACATAACCGCCTGGCCATCCATCAGCAGAATCCTGCACCGCGTTTCCAAGGTGCATATTACTTCCCGTCGAGGTTCCGCCAACCTCAAAACGGCGATCCAGCTCAATGACAGAATAGCCGGAAAACCCCGCGAGCTTTCCACCTCCGGCATAGATGCGGTGAACTGCGCTTTGGCTCGTGATTTGCTGTCGAACCGTATCTATATTGATAGAGCCGTCCCCAGGCGCCGCAAAGTTCTTCACCAGAATCCACGCCTTGCCCCCACGCATGAACTTAAGCCGGAGAATCCCGCAGCGTGTGGTTCCCGTTACAGAGGCCTCCACACCAGAGTCCGGAAGATTGATGCTGTACAGATAAGGCGTGGCGTGTTCTTCCGCGTGCGAAAATCTCGCGGACGGCCCGTCGTTCGTAAAATCCGGCTCTCCCTCGCCCATCATGATTTGCACGCTGCCGTAGTCCTGAGTTTGGGAGCCAGATAAAAAGTGCGCGCCTCGAAAACCGCGAAACCGGGTATCCGCAAAGTAGTAAGGCACAAGGCCTTTTTTCTGGCCGTCACGAGTAGCCGGCGTCCAATCTGTCATGGCGAAAGGAATGCCCGCAGCAGGAAAGGTCTGTCCAAGATTTGCTGTGCCGATGAGCGGATTCACAAGGTCGGCAGGCTTTGTCTCGATCTGCGCAGAGCCGGGAAGCGCCGCGCACAGAACCAAGGTGAGGAAACCGCTGACGCGGAAGGTCCTATTCATTGAGGAATCTCAAACCTTGAGTGCAGGTTGTGCGAAGGCGGCTGCAATGGCCTCGCGGGTGAATAGAATCAGCAAACACAGGATGTAGCATACTCCCGCCGGCGCCGGAGAGATATACCGATAATTCCCATCAAGATAGGCCTTTCCGTCATTATCTTGCGCAGCCCAACGATGCTGGGAATCTCGACCATCCGTCAGACTTCACGGCTGAACTTTTGCAACTCGTCCGGCCCTGGCGTGCCGTAACAAGGGTCAAGAGCACGAATTACCACGTCTCCATCGACGAGGCGCACGCTGAGCGGCACGATCGTGAGGCCGTGCTCATTGATCGTCTGCTCGTTCTGGGAAAGGTCGCGATCTTCAATCCCTTCGCGCGGGAGCGGTGGAATATTCGCGTTATAGAAAGCCGTGCACCACCAGCGCCCCTTCTTGTCCTGAAAGGGTGTGCCATGCCCCAGAAACCGTCCCACAAACTTCCGTTCACCGTAAGGTCCGGTGACCTGGGAAGCTGTTGTGTAGTAGAGGTTGTAACTCCCTTTACGCATCTGCCCTGTGGACCAACCCGTTCCAAAAAGCACGTAACGTCCGAAGATCTTGAGAATGGTACATCCTTCGTGGCCAATCTTCGGAAACATCCCGGAGGGATGAATCTCCACTTCGGGTCCTGCATAGTCCGACAAATCATTTTTGAGTGGGGCAATCGTGGTTGCACCCCAAATCATCCACCAGGTTCCGTCATCATCGCGGAAGAGCGATGGATCGGGCCGCAAACCAATCCGATTGCCGAGGGGATTACTCCATGGGCCATGAAGCTCGGTGCCGGAAGAAAGCAGCAAGCTCGCGCCAACCGCAGGTTGAAGCGGAGCCGGCGTGGTGAAGACAATCGCCCATCGCCCGTCCACAAGGTGCAGTTCAGGAGCCCAGATTCTCCATTGATTCTGGGGAACGATGTCGAAGGTTTTCCTCGCCACCTCGTACCAAACGCTGTCTTCGAGAGAGGCCGGCGCGCCCATGGATTCCCATGAAACCAGATCGCGACTGCGCCATAGGCGCACATGCCAGCCAACTAGGCTCGTAGTCCGAAGGCCGGTATTGGCCTGCGTCTCCTCGGTTACGTGTAAATCCGCTTCCTGGGTGGTGCCCGTGTAGTAGTAATAGCCGTCCGGAGCCAGAACGATGAAGGGATCGCGCACCCACGTGCCATCGAGATGTACCGCCCGGTCGTGAGCCTTGATCGCTCGCCGTACTTCTTCGTGCGAATTCTGCGCAGAGAGCCCCGCGGCCGCTGTCGCCAACATCCATGACCCCGAGCTCTGAAGGAACCCTCTTCGAGAAATGTTGCGCATCCGAATTCTTCGTTCTCCTTCTATTTCATACGCCTTCCGAGGCCGATCTGCATCTCCCTCAAACCCCTAGAAGTTGAACTTGATCGCGAACTCGACCGTGCGAGGCTCGTAAGAAGGAGTGGTCGTAGTCGCGGTAATGGTTCCTACGGTGGCCGCGTTGGAGATGGCTGCATTCGGAGTAGCAAAATCAGGATGGTTGAACACGTTGAACGCGTCGGCGCGAAGTTCCACGTTGTAGTGATCGTGCCACGAGGTATTTTTCTGCAGACTCATATCCCAGTCCTGATAGCCGGGACCACGCAGCATGTCATAACCGGAAGTGCCGTAGGTGGCATAGCTCGTTGGCATGGAGGTCGTGTAGGAGGTGCAATTGAATGTCCCGTTCGCGTTGTAGCAAGGCGGCGCCGTAAATGCCGCCGGATTGAACCATTCGCTCGGAGTCTTGTGCGCCGGATAGAGAGGAACACCCGGAACCACGTTGGCTCTTCCACTTACCAGGCCTACCGGCGAACCTGGCGCGGTATAGGTCACCGAAAACGGCTGGCCGGTCTGGAAGGAAGAGATACCAGAGATCTGCCAACCTTTAACCAGCTTGTCAACGAATTCGCCGGAGTTGGCGAAGAGCAGCTGCCCGTGGCCAAGCGGAAGCATGTAAGAATAGCTGACCTCGAGAACTTGAGGAGTGATGCCGTTAATCGGCCCGTAGGAATCGTTGGGGTGCAGGCCGGAAGGATCTTCGAAGCCTTCAACACCCAGCACGCGAGTCCACTGGTATTCGGCGCCAACTGCGAAGCCATGACCGTAGCGCTTGTGCACGCCCACCTGCAGTGAGTTCATGGTGCTGTGGAAGGCAGGATCCATATACTCGGAAATTGTGGCCAACGGTTGGTAGAGGGCCGTGCTCTGCGCAGTCGAGCCTACCACCGGCGGGTCGGCCAAGTTGATGTTGGGCTGGACCGATCCGCCGCCAATGCTGCCGCCTTCGTTGTTCTGCTTCAGATTGTGCTGGCCCACGTAGCCCACGCGGACATCCAATGCGCCCGGGAACTGGTGTTCGAGAGCCAGATTATATTCCTCGGTATACGGAGTCTCGAGACTATGCTCGGCGTTCACCGAGGGGTTAGCGCTAAATGCACCGGTGGCCGAGAATGGCGCATTCATAGTAAAAGCGGAGGCGTAGGTTTTCGAATTGGTGAACGTCTGGGAGGCAATAAAGGGAAGCGTTCCAAACATGTCGCCCAGCTTGCTGGACGGCAGCAGGTTGAAGTAGATTCCGAATGCGCCGCGCAAAACGGTGTTGTGTACGACCTGATACGCAAAGCCGAAACGCGGGGCGAAGTTCTTGTCGGGCCGGCCCAGATAACTGAAAGGATTGTTGGAGATTCCGGCAGCGGATGAGAGCGCAATCCGCTTGTCCGCGGTGAGCAAACTCACGTAGGAGGGGATCGCGCTGGCCGGATAGGAATTGCCGAAGACCACTACCTCCCCGAGCGATGGCACGAACAGCGAAGACTGGCCGTAGGGTCCCGGCTCGAACCACTGCAGGTCGTAGCGGATACCTATATTGATGGTCAAGTTCCGCACCGCCTTCCAGTCGTCTTCTACGTATCCGTCCCATTGGCTGGAGATATTGCGGTTAATGGCGTTGGCTGGAGCGGCGTCCGCGGTGGTGTTGGGGAGGCCCAGCAGGAAGTCGGCAAGGGCATTACCGCTGTATTGACCATTGAAAGTGTATTGGCCGCTCAGCGGGCTTTCGGCTGAATCTGCCCAGTAATTGTCAAAGAGATAGCCGAAGCCGGCCTTGATGGTATGCCGCGGCAAGACCTTGGTCAGCGAAGTGTTGGCCTGCATCACCTGCTCCAGATCCTTTGATCCCGACTCGCTCACCTTGGTGATATTGGTGATTGTGATGGTCGGCGCGCCCTCAATCAACTGCGAGCTAAGACCCGGAATGATCGACTCCCATTTGGTCTGGTCGTTCTGCGGCGTGCGGTAGATGGGCAGGTGGAAGTAGGAAGCGTCGGTGTCGAGAAGCAGGCTGGGAGAAAAGGTATGCGTCCAGCCCACGATGAAGTTCGTATTGTGCTCACCCTCGCCGGAAAATCCGCCCTCCAGCGTGTCGTTTCCCACCGTCGCATTCGGCCCATAGAGCGAGTTGACGTATGTGAAGCGGAGTTGGTCCCTGTCGCTCAATTTCTGGTCGAAACGCAAGGAGAAGCGCGCGGCGTCGCTGACGAACGGAGCCAGTTGGTAGGTGTTGACTCCGGTTCCCGATGTGGTCGGCAACGGATAGAGAAGGTTTAGCAGTTGTACATCCACGGGATTGAGCGGGGTCGTGATCTGGTACTCGCCGGGATACAGCCCCGAAGTCGCAATCGGGAAAGCCGCGCCTGTCGCCGGGTTTGTGATCTTGGTGGTGAAATAGCCCGCGCGATTATCGACCGTTGGTTGCTGGGTGTTGACGTTGGAAGACTGGTTCAGACGGAAGTCTTCCCACGCAACAAAGAAGAAGGAACGGTTTCGCCCTTTGTAGCCGGGAAGCCGGACGGGGCCTGCAAAATTCCCCCCAAATTCGTTGCGCTCATAGTATGGGCGAGCCGCCCCTGCGTCAAAGTACGTCTTGGCCGACGTGCCCTTCGAACGATTGAACTCAAACAGCTCGCCGTGATATTGATTCGTTCCGCTGGCGGACGCCACGATGATCTGCGCGGGCTGATTGAATTCCGCCGGCGCACCGGTCGTCATGACTTTGAACTCCTGAAGCGCATCGAGCGACGGAGTTTCAGGCTCGGTCCGCTGCAACGCCACTTCCATGTTGGTCGTACCGTCCAGCGTGGACCCCACTCCGCCATAAGCGCTTCGATTCCCGGTTCCGATCGCGAAGATCATGCCATTCAAAGGAAGCGTGTCCTGAGCGCCTATGAACTGAACTCCCGGCGCCAGCGCAACCAGCCCATACAAGCTGCTGCGGCCGTTAATTGGGGTGTTTTGAATGGCCTGCCTGTCGATTACATTTCCCACAGAAGATGTCTCGGTCTGGATAACCGGGCCGCTGCTCGTCACCACAATGCTCTGCTGCTCGGAGCCGACGGCCATCTCCAGGTCGCTCTCCACGGTCTGGTCGATGGCTAGCGTAATCCCCCGTTGCTCCGTGGCTCGAAAACCGGCCTTTTCTACCTTCACGTTGTAGTGTCCCGGCGGCAGCAGCGTGACGTCGTAGGTGCCGACAGCCGACGTGGTTGCGGTATGGGCCGCGTTCGTCTCAACCTGCGTGATCGTAACCTTCGCTTCCGGGATCACGGCGCCGCTCGAATCGGTGACCGTCCCGGTAATGGACCCGGTGATGCCCTGCGCCCAGCCGGTTGTGCTGGCCAAGATAAGCATCATCACAACCGAAAGCTTCCACCCGAGATGGGCGAAGGAACGCGGTCCGAGCCGGGCGCACCAGAGAACGCGCCGCCTCTCAGGCAGGGCGTTCCTGCGATCATATACGCGCTCTCTTGGTACAAAGCGACTTCGTAGTTTGCGTGTGTCAAAAAAGACCAACTTCATCGTCTTGCTCCTCCTGGGGAATTTGTGGCATCTCACTTCCGATGGCGGTCATTAAGCTCATACTCGTAGCTATGTTGGTGACAATTCACCGTGCCTCTCGAAGCGCGGCGCCTGGGGAGTCAGCGACCGTATTGACAAGGGAGCCCCGCACAGACTGTCCTGGAACGGCGAGGAGTACGAGCGCACAGCAGCCCACGATGAGAGCTTCTACCGCTGCGATTCGTCGTGTTCAATTGTTTTGTCTCATCTCGCCCCTAAAGGCCGCATCAACCCTCATCCGCGCCGTGTCTCACGACATTTAGAATGTCAAGCGCCCTATGATCTGGATTTGTCGTGGGTTGTTCATCAACGTCGTTGGTACGCCGAAAAGCAAATCGTTTGGCTTGACATCGGGGAGAGCCCACGCGTGCCTGTTGGTCGCGTTCAACCCCTCACACTCCAACGTAAACGCGGTCGATTCGCGGATCGGAAATGTCTTCGTCAAGCTATAGTCCTCATTGAAATACGGATTCATTCTGTCCGCACCCGTCACGCGGGGAACATTCCCGAGTGTATAGGCTCCGGTTCCCCGGAAGTGAGAGTTGTTCTGGTCGAAGAATGCAGGATTTGTTTGGACAGCCGCAGTTTGAGATCCGTAGCTCGCTCCATTGAACAGGCTATTAATGGCCGGATTCGCTCCTGTTGCGGTGAGAAGTGGATTAAGCTGCTGCCCTTGCTCTGCCGCACTTTTAATCGGCGCGCCCGTGAAGCTGAAGCGCGAACAGTTGTCCCAACCTGGAATTGTGCTGGCACAGCCAAAGGAGATTGGGATACCCGACTCGTAGCGCTGCACTCCGCTGAACTCCCATCCGCTCGCAAACTCATTGACCAAGTGATTGGCGCGATTCCCAAAGCGATGCCCTTTGCCGAACGGTAACTCGTAAATAAAGCCCAGCGCTAGGATATTCGGAAGGTCTTGCAAACTGATTGCCTTTTCGCCTTTAAGATTTAGCGGATTTTGTATGATTTGCGTTCCTGCGTTGGTACCATTTCCCTCTTGCAAGCTGTCGGTGTTAGTAATGTCCCTAGATCGAGTATAAGAAACCACTCCCCCTAACCCGTGATGGAACTCTCGTTGCAAGGACACCAGTAGCGCATTATACGTAGCATGGCCAAGATCTTGAAAAGTGGAGCTCGAATTGATTGTTCCGTACTGCGGGAACGGTCGAAGAGCTTGCTGTACAGTGCCCCCCTTCCAAAGGGTCGTGAAGCCTGAAAAGGGAGCCTGTACACCAACAGTATTCGAAGTCACCGGCGCCGTTAACTGATTCCCTAGCGAGAAATCTGCAATCGAAATATTGTTGATGTTTTGCAGATTCGCGTCCAGGCGTGAAGAACTCATGCCCATATACCCAACGGTCAACAGCGTGTCTTGCGCTACCTGGCCCTCTACCTGCAGACTCCAGTTACTGACAACTGGGGCGCGCGCCGGTCCACTTTCGATATAATTAGGGCTGATGGGTTGGCCATTAAACAAACCCGGATCAAAATCTGGCGGAGGGTTGAACGCCGGGAAACCGTCGTCGAGAGAGAATAGTGGCGTAAAGTTGTCGGAACTGCTTAGGGACGGGTTAATCGAATACCCACCATTCATTCCATACATGTTGTCGTTATACTGGAGCGGCCCATACATGATTCCGGCGCCCCCGCGAACTACTACTTTGCGCTGCAAAATCGGCGGCGTCCAGGCAAAGCCGGCGCGCGGACCAATATTTTCGAACCAGGTACTCATCCAGGCTGTATTACAGTTTGTGCAGGTCGTTCCAAATACCAACGCACCCAGTATTCCATATTCCGGATCCACTGCTGTCGGGACAAAGTTAGATGTCTGATTGTTCGCTTCGTGACGAGGGGTCTCGACTTCGTATCGTATTCCCAGGTTCAACGTCAGGCTATTCGACACCCGTACATCGTCCTGACCGAAGCCCGCGTAATACATGTGAGTCCAGCGAGGATAATGGGTAAGCACGTTATTTAGAGCGGCAGCACTCGGCACGCCAAGCAACATGCTTGCCAGCCCATTACCGGTGTCGGCAATCATCGTTGATTGACTTGTGGCAGCGGTCTCGCCTCTTGCAAAGGTAAGTGTCGGCGACGCAAGCGACGCTGCGTCTGTTTGGAAGTAACGAACATCAATGCCCACCTTGATATTATGACGTCCTTTCTCCCAGCTTACGGAGTCGCTCAGCAACACGCTATTATCCGCATTCTCGTGTGCGGTATTCTTTCCCAAATTTGCGATACCCTCCCCAACTTGTGTGACTAGAAAGCCATATGACTTTACGCTATCTAGCGAATATCCCATTTGCGCCGCGTAGTCAACATTGCCCTCATAAAGGGAGGTAGACACGTTGCTCGCATTGATTCGATTCCCGCCAACTTCGAAATGGTTTAGCAGGTGCGGGGTGGCAAAAGCATCCCAGCCAAAGCGAATGAAATGGCTCGCAAGCGCCTGGTGAAATTCATTTGGATCCACGGGGAATGGCAGTTCGTTATTAGCCGTCTGGCCTGTGTTTTTCCGCGTGCTGTAAGTGAAGAATAGCTGGTTCTTCGCGTTCACCGATTCGTCGATACGCCCGGTATAGGTAGTATTAATGAGAGGAAAACTTGATGCGAGCGTGTAGTTCTGCGTCAAATTGCTGTTCGTAGGTTGTGGATAGTAACTCAGGAGATCAGAAGCGACTGAGCTGAACCGCGATGTGGAAAACTTGTTTCCGGAAAAGGCTGTACGACACGGTACGCCGCCAACTGTCCTGGTCGTTGAGGGATCAAAAATCTCACCATAGTAGACGGTAGAACCATCGCACGGATTGGTACCGATGGGGTCGCTGGTTTGCAGAAATTGGGAGAAATTTCCAGTTCTTTCCAGCGCGGTTGGAACGGTTGACGTGATGGTGGCGCCGAGGGATTGCTGGAATTGCTCCCATGAGAAGAAGAAAAACGTTCTGTTTTTCCCGTCGTAGAAATGGGGTATCCTAACGTACCCTCCGAACGTTCCACCATAGTCGTTTTGCTTGTCGTTGGGGCGAGCGTAGGTCGCGTGGCATGCGGGAGTATTGTTCGCGCCGGAACAATTCAGGGAATTATCGCCGTTATTAAACCAGGTATCTGCATCGAGGTCGTTATTTTTGAAGATGTTATACAGTCCTCCGTGATAGGCATTCGTTCCGGATTTAGTAGAAAAGCTTTCGACGCCGCCTGTAGTACGGCCGAATTCCGCCGGCGGATTTGAGATCGTGAGCTTGAATTCCCGCAGAGCATCAACTGAAGGCGCCTCTTCATCGAAGGCCCCGCTTCCGTTCAGCGCGCGATCCTGACTGAGGCCGTCGTAGATGGTCTCCGTCCCAAATTCCTGGCCGCCGCCAACCTTGAAAAGATCGGCACCACTCGGACCATTCGCCGAGGTGGCTGTGCCAGGCCCCACTACCCCTGGCAGGAGAAAGGTAAACGATTGCGGAGAGCGAAGGGCCTTCATACCTCCGAGGCCTAATGGCAATTCGCTAATCGCCTCGCTGGAAATGGTTCCGTTAATATCCGAGGATGCGGTCTGAAGAGTGAGTGCATCCGCCCTGACCGTGACGGTTTCGGTCGCTCCGCCGGGCGTCAGTTCTACGTTCTGTACCGTTGCGGAGTTTACGGTGATGTGTATCCCATTGTAGGCGCTTACACGGAACCCGTTTGCTGTGACTCGCAGGTTATATACGCCGAGCGGCATTTCCGGGATAGCGTACGATCCAGTGGATGTGCTGGTGGTCACCAAGCTCACACCTGTCTCTGTGTTCGTGGCAGTTAACCGTGCCTCCGGAATCGCTGCACCTGTGGAGTCAGTGACCGTACCCGTAAGGGAGCCGCGCACCGACTGCCCGAGAAGGCTGAAGGGTATCAGCGCAAGGCAGCCTATGACGAGAGCTTTTGCCATTGCGATTCGTAGAGTCCGAATGTTTCGCATCGTCTTGAAACCTCCTGGAAGCCGCATTCCACCTACCTCGAGCGGAACGCATTGTTAAAGATTGATTCAATAACCGGCTCTGACCAAATCAGGGCTTTCCCGCGGGGGATAGCCCTCTTTTCATCGAGGTTTTCGGCGCATTTCCAGAGGGGCCCCGGTCGTGCCTTGATACATGGCCCTTTGTGAAACATGGTCTGTTGCATTTGTCATGCAGCGCCAGCTGGTAATGCAAAGCTGGCGAGGAAACAGCGGTGGCCCGCATAACAAGGCGAGTGCTTCGACTAACTGCAGCGGAGTGGTCTGCTTCCCTCAATCACAAGCCAGACCCTCAGTCACGCCAGCAATCCTAGGCACCAGACAGCGTGGCGTCAATGGACCGCGACGCTCATTTTGCATTAGTGCCGTAGGACTATGCCGTCACTTCAGGATGACGAGTGTTACGGATAGGGTACAATTTGGCCTCAGTGTGGAGAAGTTGAGATGAGCGCGCGCATTCGGATTTTCATCGTTGATGATCATGCCGTGGTTCGGCTTGGGCTGAAGACCATGTTGGAGAGCGAGCCTGATATCGAAGTAGTTGGAATGGCCGCAGGTGGCGGCGAGGCGCTCAGAGAAATTCCCCGCCTGCTTCCGGACGTTGTGGTCACAGACCTGCGCATGCGGGAGATGAGTGGAGAGGCTATGCTCGCCGAGTTGTCCCGCATATGTCCGCAGATTCGATCGGTGGTTCTTACGACCTATCATTCAGACGAAGATGTTTTTGGGGCCATGAAGGCCGGCGCCATGGCGTATATCCTGAAAAGCTCGTCCCTGGAGCAAGTGGCTCAGGCTATCCGCAATGTTCATGCCGGCGAGCGCTTCATTCCCACGCATATCGCGCATCAATTGGCGCAAAGGCTTAGCCGAAACCCACTGAGCCCCCGCGAGCTTGAGACCCTCCGCTTGATTGCGCTCGGAAAAAAGAATCACGAGATAGCTGACCAGCTGTTTATCAGCGAAAACACGGTTCGGAATCACGTGGTCAGCCTGCTTGAAAAGCTGGGAGTACGCGACCGATCTGAAGCGATCGCTGTAGCCCTGCAGCAGGGCTTGGTGCGCGTGGAAGAAGATTGATACCCAGAATACGTACGATTGACTGCGGCCAAATCGCAATGATCGCAGTATCAATCGTAGTGGCGTTCTTCTCTACTTGTTCTGCGCTATCGATTTCCCGTTTCGCCGCCCGGCTGCGCAATGTGAAGTTGGCTCTTTGCCGATCGGCGTCGCTTCCGGGAATCCCTCAACCAGTCGGCGATTGTAGACCGCAAGCCGTAAGGAGAACGTACGGCAATCGTTGTCCCACAGCCCGGTGCACTTGTGACTGTCAACTCCGCGCCGATGGCATTGCAGCGGCTGCGCATGGTCTGGATGCCGAATCCACTGCCCTCGCCGGGAAGAAATCCAATCCCATTGTCTCCTATCTCCATCACGACGGCTTTGCTTTCATAAAGAAGCCTCAACACGATCCGCGTTGCGTGGCTATGCCGGATAACGTTGGTGACAGCCTCGCGCCCAATCTGGAACAACGTATCTCGCACTGGAAATGAAAGTCTATGCGGTGTGCCCTCGCGCGAAGTGACCAGGGGGAGATCGTCAACATTGAACAGATGCGAGGCGTATTGTTCGAGAGCCACAAGAAGATCGAGTCCTCCATCCGCATCCGGGTGCAAAGCCGCGATGCTAGCGCTCGCTTCGCGGTGAGTCTGTGCCACAAGGTCGCACGCAGTGTCCAGTTTGCCCATCACTTCGACTGCTCGCGCCTCCCGTCCGCTACGGATCAAGTTGCGAATTCCTTGAAGGTGAAATCCCACACCGGCAAAGCTCTGCGCCAGCGTGTCGTGCATCTCGTGCGCCAGACGCTCCCGTTCGCTCAGAATTCCACGCATCTTCCACCGTTCGATGCGAAGAAAAAGTACGATCCCCAACACAATGAGAAAGAGGGCGAGGAAGATGAGCCAAAGTATGCGCTCGCCGCTCCACCAGGGAGGCCCGGCGAGCACCTCAATGTCATCTGCAGAGCGCGTGAGGATCATGAACGAGGAATGACGAGGAACGAACGGTGCGTCGATTACGCAGACTCCGTAAATCCGCAACCAACTCCCCGGCTGCCAATCTTCGTAGACATGCTGGAAGAGAGGGCTCTTAAGGACTACTGTAAAGACCTGTGCTTGATCGTCGATGTTTAATGTGATCGTTCCATTCGCATCCCTGCTTTTAGAGCGAAGATAGCCGCGAACTTCGACGAGTGAGGAATTGAAGGCCCCACTCGCTGCCTGCGTGGTAGAGATCGAAAGAGGCGCGATCAGAGTACGATCCCAGAGCAGGCGAACGGCAGAGGCCACGAACTTCGTGGAATAACCCGAACTTACCTCCATACCTGTGAGCTCGATTTCGTCGCCCAGATTGAGCGGGATCGGCTTATCCGTCTCGACTGCAATACCACCCATAGAGTCCTGCACATAGAGTGGATCGGTAAGAGTCACAACACCGCGAATTCGAATCGAACGCCCCAGCCAATTGGAGGTCCTGAGATCCTCGATCGAGACAAGCGGTGGCTCGGGAAGGATGCTTGCATTTTTCGATCCGGCATCCGGCAAAAGCAACGAGGATGAGTCGAAGGTTTGCGCCGAAGTATTTGTCTGGGCGAGGTTTTCCTGAAGGATACGATCGTAGTCAGCTTCACGAATCGGGTAATCGGGATGCTCGAGATAAGCAGCGTGCGACCGGATCGCATCCCAATCCCTCTCAGTAGCGGGAACCACTGAGATGTTTTTCCATGCGCCACCTGTTCCCATGGAACGCAGGCCAATTTTGCCTGAACGAACGCAATGGTCTTCTTCGAAAGCGCCCCACTCCGTCTGTCCAGTTTGAATGTTTGTGGCCTGCGCCCCGATTCGGCATCCGGCCGCGACGACAACCAGACGGTACCATACTGACGCGTGCATCCTGCCTGGAATTGGAACTGGGCGGCCTTCCATCCATCCGTGATCGGCTCGGCCAATGACCAAAGCCGAGTCAAATCTTCTCAGCCCGACGTAATAGCCGCTGTAGGAATCGATTCCCTTCTCCAACTGACCACCCCGGACGATGACTCCCAATTCGCCCTCGTTTCCAATCATCTCTAGATCGGCCTGCATTTTGTAATCAGTCCATTGCGAGGATCCCGTGATCAGTTTCGCCCCTCGCTCATCGGAACGATTCATCAACGTGCCATTCGAAAGCTGCCATACCCCACCAAATGCCCGCCATTCGTCAGCGCGATTCAGTGAAAAGGAATCGTGGTAGGGCAGGGACGCACCGGAGCGCGCGCGGGCGATCCAAAAGAGCATCACCGCGAAGCCAGCCGCGAGCATCATGACGCTCGCTATTCCCCAGACTGCGCTCCGCCGGCTCACTGGCTCGTCCTCCAGCGCAAAGATAAGATCTGCTGGATCGCCGAATCGTCAACATTGGCAAGTGTCACCAAGGCCGGTTCGACCATCGTGATTGGCGCGGCTTGCCGTCCGTGCCTTTCCTCTTCGATCTCTTTCACCGCGAGGCGCCCCATGGTCCGCGTATCTTCAATCACGAGAGAATCGATATCACCGCGCCGGAGAAGAAAAAGCAGGTCGAGTGTCTGGTCGCAGCCAACAATCTTAATTTTCTTCGCCGTTCCGGTCTTGCGCACCGCGGCCAATGCTCCCCTGGTTTCGTTAATCCCGAGCGCGACCACCGCACCCAGATCGGGATGAGCGCGAATCGACTGCTCCGTTGCCAATTCTGCTTCGCCAAACCGGAAGGGTCCCACCAACTTCTGCTCGATCGCAATTCCCGGAGCCTCCTGATGAAGAGCCTGTTCAAAACCGTTCGATCGCTCCATACTTCCCGGGGAGAGAGAATCGACTCCGATAACGACTACATGTCCCGTTGGGCCCAACAGATCGCGAACTCTACGCGCAGCGAGCGCTCCCATCTTCTCTGAATCGTTCAAAACAAACGTCAGCCCTGGCTCAGGGGAAATCGGTATCTGGGCACCGACGATCACGACAGGCATCCCGTGCGAAACGGCCCGCTGAACGGTCGCGTTCAATGCGAAAGAATTATTCGGGCTGAGAATCAGTCCATAGAAATGGCCCGCGATTGCTCTTTCGGACAATGCAATCTGATCCTCAACGTCGTCGTCGCGGCTCGGTCCATTCCAATAGACTCTTAAGTTGTTAGCGTAAGCTTCGTCGGCCGCGCCGCCATGTTCCGAGACCCAGATTTCCTGTGCTGAATCGCGGGGAATCACCGCAATCGTAGAGGCTGCAACATTCGAGCGGCATCCAGTCGCGCAGAACAAAACAGCGAAAAGGCTCAACGCGCCGCCCTTGAAGTTGCATTTCATAGCGGCCATTGTATATTGCAATCCCCATGTGGCTCCCTGCAAAGTTTGTTATGTTGCTGCCGGCCATAAGCGTGCTGACCACACGTCCAATCACTGAAGGCGCTCAAAGATAGTGCTGCAGTACTACCCGAAATTGAACATGAAGCACCATTGACCCCACGCTCCAGCCGAACTTACGATTCGGATTGCTCTATGGGGCCTTCGCAGGGGAAGGGTCTGCTTCAATCCTTGCACAACACACGGCTCTTGCCGTTTCCGGAAGACTGCGAAGTGTTCAGTTGGTCCACGGTACTGTGACAGAGTAGGAAGGATGATCATGTGCAGTTGCCCTTCGCCCAAAACAACGAAACTGTCGGCGGATTTCACATCTCCAGATCTGATTCGCAGCCGAATCGGGAAAATGGCCTGATAGGGAATCCGGGTAAGCCCCTACAAACTAAGTCGATACATCGGTCTCCTCTCGTGCCCAACCACAGTTGTCAATGCATCCGCTGCTCGGCCAAACAGTTATGCTGACGCGCCGATCTTTTCTCGAGCGAGGAATACGATTCTCGGCCGGAGTTGCTGTGACTTCGGCTGCACCGTCGATCGCGAGACCAGAGTCTGTCGTTGAGCTCACTTTGTCTGAAGGCGCACCACTACCCCTTCCCGAAGACTTTACAGGGCTTGGATTCGAAATGTCATCGGTGGCGCCGATCGGGTTGTTAAGCGCCTCAAATAGTCGATATGTGGCGCTTGTCCGTGGGCTTGGCGCCAAAGGCGTCTTCAGGTTTGGCGGTACGGTTTCGGACTACACGCGATACGAGCCCCGGGGAACGATTGCGGCAGATCGGCAAAACACTGTTATTACACGCGCGAGTCTCGAGCAACTGGCCAAGTTCCTGACGACGACTGGTTGGAAAGCGATGTGGAGCGTCAATTTCGCCCAAGGCTCGATAAGCGACGCCGTCGAAGAAGCCAAGGCCGTTGCCTCCGTTCTGGGACCGCAACTATTTGATATTGAGATCGGCAACGAGGTTGAAGACCTCGACACAGGGCCCACTCCATTTCGTCATGCACCGTATTCCTACGAAACGTATCGCGAGGAATACAACAGGTGGCACTCCGCCATAGCGAAGGAACTCCCTCATCTTCGCTTCGCGGCACCGGACACGAAATGTTTTGTTGACTGGCCGGAGCGAATGGCCAAAGACGAGCATGCGGACGTGCAATTACTCGCAACTCACTACTATCGCAGTAATCAGCGATTCGGAACTCCTGAGTTATTGACCTATGAAGACCCCCGATTGAAAGAACAGCTTCTTCGCCTTCACGCTGCATCTACAGCAAGCGGGATTCCCTGGCGGATGTGTGAAACCAATTCATTCTCCGGCGGTGGCAGGCCTGGCGTCAGCGACACATTTCTGGCAGCCCTATGGACATTGGACTTCATGCTTTTGTTGGCCAGCCATGGCTGCTCCGGGGTCAATATCGAAACCGGTGTCAACCAACTCGGTTTCATCAGCTCTTACTCGCCGATCCAGGATGACGGAATGGGAACCAATAGTGCCGGCGTGCCCTACTACGGGATGTTAGCTTTCGCGGTCGCTCGAGCGCGGTGTTCCAGCATCCTTCCCATCAGCTACGATCCGCTGGGCATCAACTTTACAGCGTATCTTCTTGGAGTTGGCCGAAACGCGCGCGCGCTCGTTGTGATCAATCGGGATCCGACACAAGACATTCGTATCGAAACCGGCCATCTGGGTTTGGAGAACGCTGCTGTTCTCCGGCTAACCGCTCCTGCTCCCAACGCAAAGAACGGAGTGACGTTTGCCGGATCGCGTGTCGGCTCGGACGGCCGATGGAGAGCGGCCGAAAATGAGAAGCTTCGCAACGGTAAATTGATTGTTTCCAGGATGAGCGCTGCAGTCATTTGTGCGGCAAGCGATCTGGGGGAACCTGTGACCAGAACGCTGCCTTTGACTCATATCCCCTCGAATTCTGAAGGAAACCAATGAACCGGCGCAAATTCATGGCTCTCATGTCTTCGAGCATTGCGACGAGCAGTGCAATTTCAGCATTCTCAGCTGTGCCTGGCACAAATGAGACCTCCGCAGTCGATGCTTCACGCCGGCATCGCACGCAGGAGCGTCCGAATGTCATCCTTTTGATCTGCGATGATCTTGGCTACGGGGACATTCATTGCTACGGTTCAGATCTGCCGACACCTAACCTCGACGCGTTAGCGGCTGAGGGAATGCGGTTCACGCGACTTAATTCGGCGCATCCCATCTGCTCCGCTTCGCGCGCCGCGTTGTTGACAGGTCGATATGGAATACGCAGCGACACAACGGGTGCTTTTCATCCCAGTTCGAAAACGGGGACGGCGCTCGATGAGACACTGCTCCCTGAGCTCTTCCGTGCCAAGGGTTACAGGACAAAGGCCATTGGCAAATGGCATCTAGGCGATGCGCCGCCGTATTTGCCAACTAACCGCGGATTCGACTCGTTCTATGGCGTGCCATGCAGTGTCGACATGTACCCGCTGTCATTGCTCAGAGACCTGACGGTACTTGAGCATGATACGGATCGCGACCTGCTGACGCCGCGGTATACGGAAGAGGCCGTGCGTTACGTCGAGCAAAGCGGAGAAGAGCCTTACTTCATGTACTTGGGATATTCGTATCCTCATGATCCCGCACGCGCCTCAGAGCGCTTCCGCTGCAAGACTCAGTTTGGCGATGTGGGTGACTCTATCGCGGAGATCGACTGGAGCGTGGGCGAAATTGTCCGCTCCGTAGAACGCAAAGGTCAAACCGCGGATACTCTGATCTGTTTCATGAGCGACCATGGGCCTTGGTATCAGGGCTGCCCTGGCCCTTTGCGCGGGCGAAAAGCATCGACCTTCGAGGGTGGCTTTCGCGTGCCGTTTCTCGCAAGATGGCCCGGGCAAATTGCTGCGGGCAGGACCGAAGACGCGTGGTGCAGCTCTTTGGACATCCTTCCGACATTCTCGGCGCTCTGTGGGCTGAAGGCTCCGGCAAAGCCACTGGATGGAGTCGATATCTCCGGACTTCTGACCGGGCAAGGCCATCTTCCGGAACGTAAGCCGGTTCTCTACTTCAGCCCGATGGGCAACAATGGAATCGACGTGCACTGCATTCGTAAAGGCGATTGGAAGCTGCGTGTTGCTCAAGGATCCGATGGAGAGATTTACACCAACGACAGGACGACACAAGCGCATCAGAGTGCCTGGCTCGAATGGCCGGAGTTGTACAATCTGGCACGCGATCCCGCTGAAAGCTACAGCGTAGCGAAGACAGAACCGGGCATTGTTGCCGAACTCATGCAAAGTCTTGAGGCACAGATGCCGTCATTTCCGGCGGAGGTTGTCGCAGCATATACCCGACTGAAGAATCATCCCGGCGACATCAGTACGCCGCCAGGTGCTTCGCCCAGGCCGTACAAACTGCCATTGGAGGAAGGCAGTTGGGAGCCAAAGGACCGGCGCTGACCGGGCGGTGAATGAGACAAAGTGCATTCACCAAGTTAGGGCGGTTACACTGCAAACCGGCCTGATCACCAGCAAAAGTTGAACCCGTCCTGGAGAGGAACGTGCAAAAAACCATTGGCTCCTTCTGCGGCTTGCTGCCCATAGTCATTGCAGGAACTCTGGCCGTAGCGACCGCTCATGCCGCAATCGATTTGCTTCCATCAGTCGCTAAGCCGTCCGCAAACTATAGGCGGGTTCAGCAGCGCCTTGCGCAGGGATGGAATACGTGGGATGTGAATAGCGTCACCACACAGGTTCTTCTTCCCGAAGGATTGGCGATCCAGGTCGGGCTGAAACACAACGCCACCGAGCACGGAGATCGCTTTCTTGCTGGCGCGCTGATCGGCCGCTCTGAACCCGATGCTGAGCAGGTAAAGCCGGCGCCGCACACCTGGGATGGTAGCTATACCGACGCCACGATCATCTGGATGGACCACGCGTGGCGCATCCAAAGCGCTCACGATGGAAGTGATCTGGTTCTTCTCGCCACGCCGCTGAGTTCCGGGAAACCACATGAAATTCCTCCCACGATCGTTTTTGCAGTCAATTTTCTCTGGAACCGGCCAGGAACCACCCAGCGAGAAGCGAATTTCATCCAGACCCGCGGAAGCGCGGGATCGATCCCGGTCTATTGCACGTGCACGCAGCAGATGCAGCCGCAGGTCGCAAATCTTCCCGTTGCCGGCCCCTATTTTGCAGCTGCCTTCGACACGGCGGTCGGCGTAAGTACCGGAAGAGCCCGAACAGTCGAAGAAATCAAAAAAGCGGTCGAGAGCGCGCGCAAAGTCTATCAGGCAAAACTGGTGAAGTTTGGAGACGATGCACCGATCGTTGATGCGATCGAAACCACCTTGGGCTGGGACACGATTTACGAGCCGGAAGGAGATCGCGTAGTGTCTCCCGTCAGCCGTGGATGGTGTCTCCGCTGGGGAGGGTATGTGCTCTTCGAGTGGGACACCTTCTTTGCTGCGACGCTGGCTTCGATCGGCGATCGCGACCTCGCTTACGCCAATGCCATCGAGATTCTGCGTGAAGAAACGCTCGACGGTTTCGTTCCCAACTACGCACGGGCCGGCGGTTGGAAGAGTTTTGATCGCTCAGAACCGCCGGTAGGTGCGATCACAGTACTCGGGCTTTACCAAAAATTTCATGATCGGTGGCTTTTGCAGGACACTTTTGAACGACTACTGCGCTGGAATCGCTGGTGGGCGGCGCATCGCGATACGCAAGGCTATCTGGCATGGGGCAGCAACGGCGATACGCACCTTTCAAACCCGGATGTCCGTTCGCGCGGAACGCGGAAAGGAGCAATCTTCGAATCCGGTCTGGACAACAGCCCCATGTACGACGCCGCAGAGTACAATCCACAAACTCAGCTGCTTGAGTTTGGCGATGTAGGTCTGATAAGTCTCTACGTTGCTGACTGCCAGGCGCTCGCGGAAATTGCGGACGTCCTGAACAGGTCCGCCGAAGGAAAGGAGCTGCGCGAACGTGCGGCGCGGTATAGTGCCAAACTGCAGACGATGTGGAGCGCAGCGGACGGTATCTTCCTGAATAAGGATCTGCACACCGAGCAGTTTGACACGCGGCTCTCCCCTACAAATTTCTACCCGTTGCTCGCTGATGTAGCAACGCCTGCGCAGGCACAGGAAATGATCACAAGACATCTGTTGAATCCGAAAGAGTTCTGGGGACGATGGGTTATTCCCTCAATTGCCAGAGACGATCCGGCCTTCGCAGATCAGAATTACTGGCGCGGGCGCATTTGGGGTTCTATGAACTACCTGGTCTATCTTGGGCTCGAGAAGTACGCCGATTCCTCCACACGCCAGGCCTTTGCACAAAAGTCGTACGACCTCTTTCTAAGAGAATGGAAAGAGAACGGCCATGTGCACGAAAACTATAACGCGATTCTCGGCACAGGCGACGATGTCCAGAAGAGCGATCGTTTTTATCACTGGGGCGCCTTATTGGGATATGTCAAATTCCTGGAAGATACAGCACCCCGTGGAGTACAGTCGCCACAATAACCGCCGGTAGCTTTTCAGGACGGCTCGGTTCACTTTGCAACTAGCGGCTGAGCTGTGAGCTGTCTGCGTCGGCTCTGGCAGGCATGAGGTGCATGTCAATGAAACGTCGCACTTTTCTGCGAGGTACGGCCGCTGTCGCATCAACTGCCGTGACCGCAAGAATGCTGACATTCGGTTCCGCATCCGCCGAAGGCGGGGCCACCAAGGCCGCATCTCGAATCATCGGCGTATCGCGGACGACGCCGTTTGGCGCAAATGGCATCATGATCCCCGATGACGGCTGGCGCATGTGGCCGGATATCAGCGCCGAATGGCAAAACGACGAGATCTACCTGCCTGAAGATGTGGACCTCTCCAAACTTCCGATCAATCCTCCCACAGGTGGCTGGGAGGTGCTCGATGGGCAACTCGGCACAGCTCTGAGGTTGCCCGCAACTGTTGAGCAATGTCACTGGGGGCTGATGGGCTTCCGGCCCTATCACGACGAGTACCGCTTTGAAACCACAGACCCGGACGTGAAGAACGGCGCTTATTACGGGGTCTCCTGGTGGTGGCGTGAGATTGAGCTTCCTGCTTCCTTTAATGGGCGGCATATCCTGCTGCACGTGCGCGCTGCTCGACAGCGGGCCGAGGTCTATCTCAATCGCCAACTGGTCGGCTACTCGATTCTGGAGGAGCTGCCGTTCGAGTGTGATCTGACCGCAGCGGCAGCGCCGAGAAAGAACTTCCTCGCCATCCGCATCACAAATCCCGGTGGCCGGTTCGATTGGGTAGACGGCGGGCGCATGACATGGGGCCATCTCGAATTCCAGAAGAGCCATGGCTTTGGTGGGCTTGATCGCGCAATGATGTTAAGCGCGCATGGCGATGTGCGGATTGCGGATGCATGGGTGCTCAACACTCCCGAGGCACGCAAGGTCTCCGCGCACGCCGCCCTGCAAAACGCCTCGCCAATAGCGCACGGCGGAACCGTGCGCTTTGTCGTACGCGATCCGCATTCTCAGACAGTGCTGGCGAGCATTGACGTGGCAGCTGAGGTCCCCGCGAACGCGACCTTGCGCGTTTCTTCAGGGTTGTCCGCGCGCTCTGCGGAACTCTGGGACCTGGATACGCCAAGGCTCTACCAAATGGAGGCAAGCTGGCATCCGCATCGGTCGAGCCGGCACGCGGAGAGTCGCACGGTCGACTTCGGTTTCCGCTGGTTTGCGGTGGATGGCCTCGGCAAGAATGCGATATTTCGCCTGAACGGTCGACGGATCCGTATTTACACCTCGATCTCGTGGGGATACTGGGCACTCAACGGGTTATTCCCTATTCCCGAGCTTGCTGAAAAGGAGGTTCGTGCCGCCAAGACGCTCAACCTGAACACACTCAACTTCCATCGAAATCTCGCGAAGGAAGATGTGCTCTATATTCAGGACCGTCTCGGGCTGATGCGTTGCCTTGAGTCCGGCGGCGGTAGCCAGGCGGTTGCACCGAGCCATCCTGATGCTCGAACTGGTACAGCCAGTCCCACTGTGCAGCGTTACATGCAAGCCAAGATCAAAGGCATGATCCGCGCCTTCCGCAGTCACCCATCTGTCATTCACTATATCCTTCAGAATGAGGGCTCTGTTGACCCCAACAACCCTAACCTCGACGCCGTTTTTGCAATGATGCAACAGGAAGATCCCAGCCGTTCTATTCTTGCCGCCGACGGCTTTGTGATGCGCTTCCCCGAAGCCTGGGCCCAGGCTTACACCAGCACAGTGCACAAGAGCTTCAAGCCTGCCACGGTTGACAGCGGCGCCAGCGGCTGGTGGGTCGACCACACCGGCCGCTTTTCCGACGTTTGGGTAGACGCCTACTACAACTCGCCGACGGACTTCTATTACTACTCCCCTATCCGCAAAGAGATCGTCGAGTGGGGTGAAATGAAGGGCGCGGCGAACATCGACAACCACGCCGAGGTCCTCCGCCAGATCGCCGCTCATGGCGGCAAAAGTTACGACCTGCTCGATCACCAGCAGGTTCTGCGCGCATATAACGACTTCCTCGACCGCTGGGGTTTCCGCAAGGCATTTCCGACTGCGGAAAAACTGTTCCTCTCCATCGGGCGCCGCGCGTACGAGTCGTGGGGCCAGTTCATGGAGAACGTGCGCCTCTGCGACAGCAACGACATGGCCGCCATCAGTGGCTGGGAATCCACTGCAATCGAGAACCATTCCGGCCTCACAGACAACTTCCGAGACTTCAAAGCTGATCCACACGCCATCTCGTCGAGCTTATTGCCGGTGCGACCTGTCGCCAAGCAGCGCCAGCTTTGTCTCGCCATCGGCGATAAGGCCACCTTTGACATCTACCTTTGCAACGATTCGAATGAGCCAGTAAGTGGAAAGCTTGTCTTCACCGTTTCGGATCCCGCAGGCGCAAGCCGCCAGTTGGCCATCTTCGATACGCCTGCTTTTGAGACCGATCGCTTTACATACTTGATCCGCGAAGCTTTCACAACAGATGCGTTGAATCTGGAAGGAATGTGGCGTTTCCGGCTCACGTTGCAGGGCTCCTCGGCTCCTGCTTTCGAGCGCGAATTGTTGGTCGTTGCACCGAGGCCGCAGAGATTCCGTACCATCATGGTCGGCATCGCTTCGTTGGCTCCTTCGGTTGAAGAGCAGTTGCGCGCCATTCCGGGCGCTACCGTCAAGCCCTTCCAGCCCGGCACGCACTATGACGTACTCATGGCCTCAGGAGGCTCGCAGGACTCAGAGAAAAATATCGCGGTCGACGCTGAGGGCGCTTATAAGCCTATAGGGCCGCTCAAGGAGTTCGAGCTTCCCACGTTGGTCGTCGACGCAGTCCGCAGTGGCATTCCGCTGCTGGCCTGCACGCCGAGCGAAGGGCAGGCTGCAGGCGTTGCGAGGCAACTCGCGCAGGCCGGAGCATTCCGGTACAAGGGCCTCGTCGGTCCTTCACGCGCATCATGGATGGGCTCGTGGTATTTTGTGCGTGAGCATCCGATCTTCGATGGTCTGCCGGTGAACCAGGCGCTGGGGCTTCATTACCAAGTGAAAGGCGGCGGCTCAAACGGCTGGCTCATGGAAGGCGATGGCGTCGAAATCATTGCCGCCTACGGCCGAGATCATGACAGAGCCATTGGCGCCGGTCTCATGACGGCCAAGCTTGGTTCAACGCCGATCGTACTGCACCAGATCACTTCGATGCATGCTGTATTGCATCGTCGCTTGCTAGCCAACGCGCTTGCCTGGCTTGTACGACCTTGAAACGACAGCCTGGGTATTTCCCTCGTACATGATCGCAGAATCATGCTAATGTGCACTTCCCTCACCGCAAGCTGATGGTGCATCATCATCGCAGAGCACAAACGACTCAATTCAGGCTAACGCATTCGGCTCCCGTCGGAAACATCTTCGGGGATAGCTATCGAGAAACGAGCTCTGTTCGGAGCTGACGACGTGCGAGCCTGGGGGCGGCATTGCGGCTACTGATCCGGCATCAGCCATCCCAAGCCGTCTAATTGCGAGCTTCGCGATGTCGTGTGTCTGCAGGTGTGCAAACAGTGCGCCGACAATGTCGAGGGAAAGTCTGCGGAACCGGGTCGGGAAGGTCGCCGCCCGTCCTGCTCCTGCCCGACGGAATTCCTTCCCTCGTAATTCTGTCGCCAAAACCGAAGTTCGTCCCCATCCCCCAAAGGTTTTCCAAAATACTGGCTAAATTTGAAGCCTCGCCGGTATCTATATAAGTAGGATGTTCACTGCCGGAGTTTCACCGTCTGTCACGAAGGTAATTGATGGCCTATACATCAGCGGCCGCAGAGATGCCGAAGCGCTTTCCTCGGTCAACCCCTATCAGATAGCAACCGTAATCACCCTGTGTGAGGATCCGGTCGGGCGACGGAATCCCGCCATCCGTTACCTCCACTTTCCCGTTCGGGATGCGCGGCCGATTCGCATCTCCTGGCTCAACGCCATTTTGACTGCGATCGAGGAGAGCTTGCCGAGAGGAGCCGTCCTGGTGCACTGCGGGGTAGGAATCTCGCGGTCGCCCGCGGTGGTCGCTGCCTATCTTGACCGCATCGGATTTCTCGGCTTCACGGCAGCGCTTCTCTATCTCGAGGAACTCAGGCCGGCCGTGGCACCTTCCAGAGTGTTGGTCGAGAGCATTGCGCGGGAGCTATCCCATTCAACAGGATCAGGAGGATAGAGATGATTGCGCGGGATAACAATGGCAAAATCGTTGGTCAGATCGAGCATCTGCGCGATGCGCAGGGAAACACCATCGACACCGTGACCTCGTATTACAACGAACGGCCGGTGGTGCAGCTGATCACGGTTCGCGACACGCAGGGGCATGTCGAAACGCGCACGATCCTGAACGGCAAGTTGCTGCCCTAGGCAGGTATTAGAGCAGGGGACCCAGGCGGATCCACAGCGATAGAATCCGCCTCCAAGGTTGGTCAGTTCAGATGGGGCGGGTGCTTGTTTTGGTAAAAGTCTGACTGATTCCTTATCAGTCGACACCCGCGCGAAACCCGCAAACGACGGGCAGATTCGCGAGGCCAGTGTGCCAGTTGTGTGCCAGATTCTTCAAACGAAAGGAGGGCGCTTGGCGCGAAGGCAGGGTCAGATCATCCCCCGCGGCGACCACCGGTGGCTGGTGCGCGTGTACCAGGGGCGCGATCCTGTAACCCGCCGACGAACGTACCACAGCCGCACCGTCCACGGCTCCTTCCGTGCCGCCCAGCACGTTCTCAACACCCGCCTGGCCGAGTGCGAACCGGTAAGGGAACTCGTGGGTGCGCAGATGACCCTCAACCAGTTCCTCGACCGCTGGCTGGAGCTCGCCGCCCGTCCGAAACTGCGAAAGAAGTCCTTCTCTGACTACCAATCTTTGCTCGCCCGTTCCATTCGCCCAGCACTGGGCGAGCGCAAGCTCTCTCGCCTTACACCGCTCGATCTGCAATCCGTCTACTACCAGATGCACCAGAAAAAGCTCTCGCCACGGACAGTTGGCTATACTCACGCCGTGCTCCACGCCGCGCTTGAGCAGGCTGTGCGCTGGCGCCTGCTCGGCCGCAATCCCGCATCGGGTGTCGAGATCTCCAAGCCCGCCCGCGCAGAGATGCACGTGCTTCCGCCTCAGGACGCCAGGCGATTTCTCGAGCATGCGCTCCCCACCCGCTACGGCCTTCTCTTTGCCCTCGCCCTCACCACTGGCCTCAGGCCAAGCGAGTACCTCGCGCTGCGCTGGTCGGACATCAACTGGGAAAAGAAAACCGTCACGGTCGCGCGAACCCTGGAGAAGGGAAGGGGATGGACGTTCGCGCCAACCAAACGGGCACGGAGCCGCCGCCAGGTGAAGCTCGAGAGTTGGGTGGCGCGTCGACTCTGGCATCTATATATAAGGGAGCGGTCTGTACCTGACTCCAGCCCCCCAACGGCTCGGCCGATCTTCCGCACTCGTAGAGGCCAGCCGATCAACAGCGATTCCCTCGCCCGCGAGTTCAAGCGCCTCCTTGATGAGGCCGCGTTGCCGCCCTTGCGTCTCTACGACCTGCGCCACACCGCGGCGACTTTGGCGCTATCAGCCGGCGTGCCGGCGAAAGTCGTCTCGGAACAGCTCGGTCATGCCTCGAGCGCCTTCACGCTCGACGTCTACTCCCACGTTCTGCCGCACATGCAGACCGAAGCGGCAGCGCGTGTCGAGGCCGTGCTGGGCATGGGCGACCAGGAGCAAGATGAGAATCGATGGGGCCAGCGAAAGCCGCCGCAATCGGTCATTCCCGTGAGCGCAAGGTTTAACGGACAGCAAGTTGTCGCGTCCAGATCCAACGGACACGTCATCATTTGAACCGCACATGCAACCTGCGCCGTACGCGCAGCTCAAGAAAGGAAGAAGTCCATGGTCGAGCCCGTCATCAGCTGCCCCCACTGCCACAAAGAAATCAAGCTCAATGAGTCGCTCGCCGCACCGCTGGTCGAGGCCACCCGACGGGAATTTGAAACAAAGCTTGCCGAGAAAGACACCGAGATCGCGCGCCGGGAAGCAGCCGTTCGCGACCAGGAACAGTCCGTAGCTGCGGCCAAAAGACACGTCGCGGACGAGATCGAGGCGGGAGTTCGTCGGGAGAGAGAGAAGATCGCGGCCGAGGAAGCAAAGAAGGCACGTCTGCTGGTCTCGGACGAGCTCCAAGGCAAAACGCGAGAACTGGCAGACCTCGAGGCCGTCGTGAAAGCCAAGGACGAGAAACTGGCCGACGCGCAGAAGGCGCAGGCCGACCTGATTCGCAAGCAACGGGAGCTCGACGACGCGAAACGTGAGTTCGAGCTGACCGTCGAAACGCGCGTTCAGGAATCGCTCGGCGCCGTTCGTTTGAAAGCCAAGCGCGAAGCGGAAGATGAATTGAAGTTGAGGCTGGCGGAGCGCGAGGAAACCATCGCAAGTATGCAGCGACAGATCGAAGTGCTGAAACAGAAGGCAGAACAAGGCTCCCAACAACTGCAGGGCGAAGTGCAGGAGATGGAACTTGAGTCGCTTCTAACGGGAAAGTTCCCCACAGATCTTGTTGAACCTGTGCCCAAAGGAGAGTTCGGCGGAGACATCCTCCACAAAGTGCTCTCTCCCTCAGGCCAGCCATGTGGCACGCTCATTTGGGAGTCGAAGCGCGCCAAGAATTGGAGTGAGGGCTGGCTCGGGAAACTACGCAATGACCAGCGAGCAGCGAGAGCCGATCTTGCAGTTCTGGTCTCTCGTGTTCTCCCCAAAGAAGTATTAGGTTTCGATTTCATCGATGGCGTTTGGGTCGTCGAGTCCCGTTTCGCCGTTCCGGTAGCTATCGCACTGCACAAATCCTGTTTGTTCAAGTCGCGCCTCTGTAGCCTTGAACGACCAATAGTTGAATCACGCGGGCACAAATCGAGCAGGCGCTGGACGATCTGATCGCCCATGAAGATGGCTCTCGTTTTCAATCGCTTGGCGTGATCCTGGCTACACAGAAGTGCAACAAGCTGGTTGCCCATGAAAAGAAGGCTGATCTCGGCCTCGATGCTTACGGGTGCGGGACCGAATTTGGAGATGGTCGCGGCAGAGGTGCTGCATGCTCTCTTACCGCCACGCTGACCAAGGTCAAAGGAGACATCGAGGAAGCGCAAAAGGAGTTCAACGATCTGGGCGTCCTCTATTTTGTGACTCCATGTCCGGTTGGGGAAAAACGAAAAAGAAAGGAGCAGCGGTGGATTCAAGAGGTTGAACGAAGGTACGGCATTACGTTGATCGTCATGTCGCGCGAGCACGTTGTCACGGCTCTCCTCTCTCCCGAAAACGCCGTTCTGTGCGCAAATCACCTCTACATCCATTTAGAGATCACTCCAACACTCGAACAAACATTGGAGGACACTCGTCGGGCTATCGCTGAAGTGAACGCGTCCTGGAAGGCGAAGGTCGAAGGCGAACCCCTCATCGAATTGAGCGCCAGCCGTCTCTCGAGCGACGGCGGAGAGACCGACGATGTTATGGAGCTGGCAGATTTCGAGAAGATGCTCGTGCAAGGTGTGCGCATGACGATGGAGGCGCCCGCCGGCCGCGGCAAAACCACCACGCTGACGCAGATCGCCGAACGCCGCGCAAGCGCCGGCACCCTAGCATTTCTGATCCATCTTCCAGCCTGGGCCCAAGAGGCACCAGACATTCTGGAGTTCATTGCAGGGATGGAGCCATTCAGAACGCGATCCATTGAAGCGGGACAGCTGGGTCAGCTTTATCGATCACAGCCTTTTGTCTTCCTGCTCAATGGGTGGAATGAGATCGCAGAAGCCGATCTGCAACGAGCCACGACCGGGTTGGAGATGCTCGCCAGGGACTATAGATCGGCTGGCATCCTGGTCGCGACACGCGTCCGTCAGGTGACACCACCGCTGCCGGGAACTACTGTCCGCACAAAGCTCAAGTTGCTGACCCGAAAGCAGCGGACTGAGTATGTCTTTTCGAGGGCCCCTGATATCACGGCAGCTCTATTGCACAAGCTGGACTATGATCCAGTGCTCGATGAACTCACACGTACGCCTTTCTTTTTGGCACGGGTAGTGGCGATTGCTGTCGCGGGTAAAGATGTTCCCAATACCAAGATAGGTGTATTGCGGGAGGTCGTTCGCCTACTTGAGAGTGATCCGGCATACCGCACCGTATTGCAGAGTAGTCCACTCCATGGGGAGGCGACCTCTTATCTGACAGCAATTGCTGCCGCAATGACCTCCAAGGGGCAAACCCAGCTGTCGGAAGCGGAGACTAAGCAGTTGCTGATTCGGACTTTACGTAGGATGCGTGAGGAGGACCAGACAGATGGAGCAGCCACGGGAAATCAGGTGCTCGATGCGCTGACCTCACGGCATGTCATCGAAAGACTGGAATATCCGTATCCCGCGTACCGGTTTGAGCACCAGCAACTTCAGGAGCTGTATGCGGCGGAGTTCCTGAAGTCGGAACTGCTGCGATTGATTTCTGACTCTGGCGCTTCACGGGATCAAATCGCCACCTCCGACGCCGCTCGAGTTTTCCAGCGCCAGTACATCAACGAGTCTGCATGGTCTGAGCCTTTGTACATGCTGGCTAGCGATCTGGCGACCGAATCAATGCAATCGGAGGATCTGGGGCGCGCTGCCATTCGGGCGAGTACACTGCTGCTTGATCTCGCGCTGCCAATCGACTTGATCTTTGCTGCCGAGCTATTCGGTATCTCCAGCAGCCGGACACGGGAGCAGGTTGCGGACAAGTTCAGCGGCAGTATTCGAGCCCTCTGGGTTAGCCCAGAAAAGCACCGCCGTTCTTACGCGCTGACTGCTATGGTCGCAACCAACTCCGAACTATTCAAAGATGAGCTAATACCTTTGCTCAAAGGCTCTGGAGATCATTCGCGGTTTGAGGTGTACCGGTCAACGCGCGCTTTCCGTCTATCGAGCCTTGGCCCTGACTGGCAGCGGGAGGTTCGGAGCTGGGATGAGAACGCGCGGTTGGCATTTGTTTCTGAAATCACTCACGTCGCTGCGCCACTCCGCGAGATGGTCGCATTCGCACTAAGTGATCCGAGTGTGAAAGTGCGTGCACGCGCATTTTCGAACCTTATGTGGATCAACACTGACCCTGACGTTACGAAGATGCTGACAGAAGTGGATGAAGAAGCGTTTGAATTGGCTATTGAGAACACGCCCTTACGCAACACCCATCCGATCTTCCGCGAACGCGCGCTGAAGGATTACAAGAAGGTTCTGCAGCAGTCTACTGATCCGAAAAAACGGTACGTGGCCGCAGCGAATGCTGTGCTTATGGGCCAACTCGATGCACACTCCGCACTAATTCAGTATCTTGATGAGTGCAGTCCTGAACGCATCCGCGAGTTGGCTCAGAGAGAATTGAAAACGCTGCTCGAAGCATTAACTTCTGATCCCGTCTGGCGAACGAAATTCGCCATTCAGCGAGTGCTAGAGGGAGCGCTTGCCGCTGGAGATTGGCGCACCTTCATCACGTCGATCGATCAAGATCTCAAGGAAGAACTGCTGGTTCGCCTCGAAACGGAGGATCTCTCACGCGGGCGCGTTGCCGGAGTGCAGGGGCTGCTGCGGTTGGCGGCGGATTCTTCGATGGTACAACGTATCTTTCGCCGCACTGTGGACCTCCGCATAGCAATCCAGGAAGCCAACTCAGTCAGGTCGCAAGAGAACATCACACTGGCTCAGCAATTGGCCGCCGTCGAACGGCAACTCGAGGATTTCTTACGCTCGCTGTCTCCGCAAATCATGGCGGACGGCGTAGTTGCTGCGTTGTCTCCGGTGTTTTCCCCCATCGAACTAGCGGTGTTCGCAGATCTCTGGCGTCGAGGATCTGACAACGAGCCGGAATTGGAGGAGGTCCTAACTGAGGAGTCTCGGCAGACTATCCGGACATATCTCAAGGGGGCGGTGCCACATCTGACAAATGACAGTGATCCGCGTGGCGAGCTACGAGCTCACCTCGCTCTGGCGATCTCCCGTGTCGGCGATCCTGAAGACGTCAGCGATATTGTCGTGCTCATGGCATCGGACGTGGAAAGAATTGAGCTTGGGCTCGCCGCACGCGCGAGGCGCGAACAAACTCCGCTAGCGAACGGTTCGCTCATGCGGTATAGCAACCTGTACGCGCTCGCGATCCGACATCTGAAATCCGAGAGCGAGGGATCGATTCTCGCTCGGTTCTTGCAAGAGCCGCACTTTGAGCTTCAAGTAGCGTGGGCGCTTGTCGCGTGGGCGATGAAGACAGACCTACCCAGCACTGTCTGGATCGAAGGGTGGGCCAACAGGTCGCGGAGTTTCGAGGAGATTTGGGATGCACGGTTGGCTGCGGATGTTAAGGGCTTCAATGAAGCTCGGCGGCTTGAGGCGATCGGATATCTGCGTCAGCACATCGATGCTCTCCGCCAATCGGAAGCCGGGGCCGCCAACGAGGGCTCCGTCGTTTGGCGGCTTAAGGACCTCGCTAGGCCCCTGGCGGTACTCGATGGCCGTAGTTCTTCAACATTCATCCTCGAGATACTGGCCATGCCGCTACAAGTTCACGGCACGCTCGACGGCTGGAAAGTGCTGCAGACGCTCGAGGTCCTGCAGTTTTCAGGCGCCACATTGCCGAACGACAAAACGATTGCGTTGATTGCGCCGATTGTCGAGCAGCTTACCTCCAAGTGGCAATCAGACAACGATCTCACGCTGCTTGGCGTGGCTTTGAGCGTGTTGCCATTTGTAGAGAATGTTCCTGCGGGCATCGCTACATTGGCAGACTACCTGGATCGCATCAATGTTCGATTCGATGGACTACGCAAAGTTGTGACAGCGTTGGGTCATAGCGGGTGCGATGAGGCCGTCGATGTTCTGTTATCAATTATCCGCGAGAATGAAGCCGTTCAGGGTTTCAGCCAGGAATGGTTCGATGCGATTGCTGCTCTCGATAGTGATAGAGCGCGTGAAATCCTTCTGAGTGTCATTGACCCAAATATTCCTGGAATTCAGGGTCTGAACATTGTCAGACGCGATGTGGTTCTTGCGCCGCGAATCGCGGAGGTCGCGCAGCGGCACCCTGCGATGAAGAGCAAGATTCTCGCGCTTTGCGATGCAAATCTGGACCGATCAAGGAAGCAGCTGCTGGGAGAGGTAATCGTCCACTTAAAGGATGAAAACTCTCTACTCATCTCGCTCAGCCTGCTGGACGACGACCTCAGTCCGGAGTTGCCATACCATTTGCAGAATGCCATCGAAGAAGCCTTCGTCGAGCGTATTCCGAGTTCGGATCGCTCAAATACCTACACGCTGCAACCACGCGCAGCTACTGAGCTGAGAGAGAAGCTGATCGAGATGACAAAATCGGATCCGAACAGGAGGCAGTCTGCTCTCAACCTGCTAGCGCGAATCGAATCGTGGAGGCTCGAGTATGGAAGACCTATCGGTGAAACACGAAACCCTCTTATAGGGAGTGGCATTGCTTGGCCGCCGGAAAGCGGAGGTGCAGACATTGAGGAATCCTGATGCACTTGCCTAGGCCTTCTGCAAGGGATAAGCCAACCAGAACGAGTCTTAGCAGGCACGACGGGGATGCCCAACGCAAACGGTTCGATAAACGAGCGCGGTGTCGTGGTTGAATTCGTCAAGGAGTCACTGGTCTTCACCGGCGACGACTCGGCAATTTCGAAGGTGATGTTGACAATCATGGGCGGCGTGGCTGAGTTCGAGCGGGCCATGATTCGTGAACGCCAGCTCGAAGGCATTCAAAAAGCGAAGCAGGCCGGAAAATTTAAAGGCCGAAAATCGTCCATGAGTGATGCAAAGGTAAAGGCAATCCGCGATCGGGCGGCGGCCGGCGAAAACAAATCAGCTCTCGCTCGGGAATTTGGAGTGACGAGGCAGACCATTTACAACATTTTTTCAACTGGCAAGTGACGCTTGGATGGCCCCTATTTGGGCGGGTGGAGTTGTCCACGCTGCCGGCAATCTTTCCACCCTCAAACCTGAATCGAGCATCTCCAGCTACCGTTGGCCGAGATAAACAGGGCAGATCAAACGAATTCTGGGTGCTGTAATGAAGATGGCTCTGGACGGCTTTGACCCGCAGGCGATTGTTTGTAAAGGCTCCTGAGACGGGGGTACAGATGAAAAAGAAAGTGGATCTCGTAATAGACAAGTCCAGTTGGACGAATGCTCCGGCACGTTTTCGAAAGCTGTGCCCATTTTTATCCGCCAAGTCTCCGACGACCTTCAATTTTCTGAAGGCACTTCTTTGGGCGGGAAGGACAGGAATTTCACTTCGAATGCCCGACTGGAGATGGGCCTCATACTGGGCAGTCCTTCGTTATGTTGGCGCGGCGGATCATTCAGAAGATGACCTGCGTCTGCACTCGGGAATGGAGGGTTTAGAGACCCACTCAAAAGCAGTTTTGAGCGACGACTGGGGAGTAGGGATCTCGCTCGAATGGCTCTCAAGAAAGCTGAAGATTCGCCAGGTTGCTCACGCAAAGATCGCAATGCCTGATCTTGTGGCGAGGAAGGTTGCCGCAATGAGCGGAGGAAAGAAAAGGGGGCCAGGGAAGTGCCCTGATTTTCTCGCCATTGATAATCAGGGTAAGGTACACGTTATTGAGTGCAAAGGGAATCAGCAGGGGGCTGAGCAGACCATCGAACAGTTCAAGACTGGAAGGGCTCAGAAAGGTGGAATAAAGTTCTCGACTGAGAGCATGATTGCCCAGCGTCTACTCGCTGGAATCGCCATCGCAAGTTCCAGTAGCAGTTGGAACTCGACTCTCACAATTGCGGATCCGCCACCGGAAAATGGCCATGCAGAGGAATCCGATCAGCAAGTGACGCACTACCTCATCAGCGCCCAAACCTCTGAAGAACTTCTTCCGTCGTTTAGCAAGGTCGCATTGATTCAGGGTCTCCTGCTTGCTGGTGCTTTTGAGAAGGCTCACCAGCTCTTTCCAAAAGAAACTGCTTCCGAGGATGCCAGAGTCAGACAAGGTGACCTACAGCCGTTTGAATCAGCAGGAGCGAAGTGGCTTGGATCGATCCACGACACCTTTTATCCAATTCCCATTCAGCTAACTGACTCGACAGCGATTTCTGGCTGCCGCCTTCGGTTCGGAGTATCAGCCGAATTGTTGAGCGAACTGCATCAGGATCGATTGGAAAACTTGCTTGCCAGCCAATTCCTGGCGATTGACGGAGAAGATTCCTCAAGGGATGATTCTCACAAGGAGAATGAGCACGTCCAACGATACGCTTCAATCCAACATGGAACGAGTCTCATCGCCGACTTGGAGTTGCTCTGATGCTACGTCGCCCGAGGATCTTCACCTCATTTCACTCGTAGAGGATATGCACCGCGAAATTGAGCGCCTGAGATTATTGGAGGGACAACGATGGGCGGCTTTCTCTCGTTTATTTCAAAGCAATACGGCCGAAAGGCGGAAGATGTAGCTACAGATGTTGTCGCCTATCTTATGCAACGGCCCGACACGCGTCATGCCGTGTGCCAGCTTTTTGCAGATCTGGGATATTCATATCTGAAACCGGGCTTCTCTGTAGAGATCAGAACCTCTGCGGAAAGCGGTCGCGAAGGGGGAATACCGGACATCATGCTCGGCTACGGGAGGGGCGAAAACCAGGTCATCCAAGCCATCATCGAGAACAAATTCGGTGCCGGTTTAACCAAATATCAGCCATGCGCTTATCTGAACACCGTCGGAGACAACGGCATCGTGCTCTTCGTTGCACCAGCATGGAGACAGACGGGTATCTGGGAAGAGATCCGTGGCCGATGTCAGAAGTCGGGCGCGCATTGCGTTCCCATAAGGGCCGGTTCACCTGGGCGCATCGCCAAGGTGGGGTCCAAGATTATCGCAGTGATCTCGTGGAGCAGGGTACTTGAAGCCTTGTCGAACTCGTGTACTTCGGAGGTTCGACTGTTCGTTGACCAGTTAAGGAGGTTGTGCGACGTGGAGGACACCGTTAAATTTGAGAACTTGTCGAATGAGGTTTCTGAAAAAAGCGTTGGATCTACTGTGTTTTCTTCAATGAACCTTTTGCATCGGATCATCAATCTTGCACATGAGAATGATTTGTTTGAGCCAGACAAGGACCAGTGTTGGCGAGGTAAGAGCGACGGCGCATGTGGTCCTTACTATTTCGGGTATTACGGTAAACTCGGCACGAACATCAGAGCATGGATTGGTTTTGATGCACGCCTCTGGGCTGAGCGAGGCGAGAGTCCTCTCTGGATTGAGTTCGATGACCAGGAGACTATCGAGCAGTTGAAAGGGATGTTTTTGTACGCTCGTGGAAGATTCCCTTGGCTCAATGAGCCGACTCAGCTCGAGGACGGAAAATCGGAGGATAGTCAATTGGTTGTTCCGCTGCCGCTTACGCCGAAAGTAGGACTTGACGCACTCCTGGCCTCTGCTATTGGGAGAATTGAACAGGTACATGGGATTCTTGATTCACCACAAAGTGAATGGTCTTAGCTAATGTACATCGTGGCGGCCTGCTCCATTGGGTGGGCGCAATTGCCGCCCCGTCCATTGTTCGGGTCAGCAAATGAGGGCGGGCGGACGGGGCGGTGGGCATAAAGATGCCGCCACGGACCAGCTCGGTGATGCGGAGTGCGAGCGAATGGCGTATCCGGGGTATGCCGTGTCCTTCTGATACCACTTTCTTCATCGACTTCCAGCGCGCCGTTCTGTCCTGCGGATCCGGAACGAGGAGAAGGTTTTGCGTGCGGAGCTGCCCAGCTACACCGAATGCTGCCAGAGAACGCAGTACCGGATTATCCCGCTGATCTGGCCCGGGGCGTGGTCTTCCCGGCGGTCCACCTCTTTGGTTGGCCCACCTCAGTGAGGGATCTTTAGTTGCCTCAGTAGCAGTCTCCAAGCCTTTGCCGCTTGTGAGTATTTTCCCTTATCCGGGAATCCCAGCTCCGCATACGTCCTGTCCTGACCGTCAGGGATAAAGATTGGGTCCCACTGAAATTTGTAGTCTCCGCGAGAGCGCTCTGCAACGGTTCCTCTGGTCTCGCCAACAAGGAGGTGCACTCGTTGGCCGTCGCAATATCCGACCACAGATTGTGCCGTAGCGGCCCGGCTGTCTCCTGGCTCCAAGAAACTGCAGATTTTGTCCCCGACCGTGTCCCAGACGACTTTCGAAAGCCCTCCCGGCAATCCCCTTAGGGCGTCAATTCTCAAGCCTCCGTGCTCCACAACACAGGGTCTCCCGAGGTTCCGGTATGCCTTCAGTACTTTGTCTCGAACGACAACGGACAGGTCAATGTTGAGTATTTCCTGGATTGGGTACTTAATGACCTGAAGGTCGGCTCCCGAGCCACGCAGGTAATGCCCCACCTCGTTGGCTTTGAATTCGTTGATGGTTACGAAATAGACCTTCACCCCAATTTCTCCATAAACTCGTCGGTGCTCTTAGTAGGGTCGAGTGGGTCGAGCTCAGCGATTCGAACATCCCACCGCGCCAGGAGTTTGCGCTCGATCGGTGTTGTGCCGAAGCTCGTCATGATGGCGGTTGGTGGCTTGACTGAGATTTTATGATATTCACGGAGCTTGTTGAGTTTGTACAGCATCAGTCTAACGTTAATATCGCTCAGGCTATAGCCGATAAAGAGGAGGGATCGGCCCAACATGTCCGCTCGGAGCTTGATGTCGAGCGGCGATTCAAATTCGAGGCGGCTGAAATAGTTGGTCTCAGTAACCACGAGACTTTCGTCATCCGCAAACGTTCCATGAAACATTACGACTTGGACCGCATCTTGCGCTGCCTCTTGCAGGTCGTCGATGTTGGCGATAACCCTGCATTTCTTTCTGTATTTTGGCCCGTGAATTTTGAATGCCCGCTCTATCGTGTCGTCATAGTTGGTTGTGTATATGATCGGAAAACTAAGCTCGACAAGCTTTTCATGTGCCCGCGATTGCGAGATTTGATCATCGGTCGCGTGGAGAAGCTTGTCGAGCTTGCTGCGCAACGGGCCTATGCTGCCCTTGACAGCTACATAGTATTCGGCAAGCTGCAGGAAGTTTCCGCTCAATCGGAATACGTCGGGATCCCAGCCCAAGTCTTTCGCAATGATGTCGATCAAGCCGCTCCAGTCCGGAAATCCGAATCGCGTTGAGAGGCCGGAGCCAATGAACGGGATGAGTTTGCCCGAGCCGAGCAGCTCTTGACATGTCTTTATTGAGGTCTTTGTATCCGTAACTGACATTCTTCCCCTTCACCTGGAGATTTCCTTGCGATGAGCCTTGTCAGGGAGTGCGTATGTTGAATCCCATTGTGGGGATGCGTCTCAATTAAATCGGTATCGGTGAATTCCAGAAGTTCCCAACCGCTGAACAGACGCCTGTATTCTTCGTGTGCCAAAAACGTTGGCGAGAAGCCCGGGTGCGCTGAAAGATCTTGATTGCGGTCGTTGAACGCACAGGCGATTAGGCAACCCCCGGGACGAGTTGCGGCTTGCAATTTTCCGCACGTCTCCGAGATTTCTTCCACGCTCTGAAAGCAGTGAAACAGCCCATATGCAATCACTACGTCAAAATGAGCACGAGGTAGCTCTATACGGCGCACATCCGCAACCGACAGTTCGAGGCCCAGGACCCTGTTCGCGGATGTTTGCTTCCGCGCGTGGGCGATGCCAACCGCCGAGATATCGAAAGCACGAACCGCCGCACCTTTAGATGCAAGAAATATCGCGTTTTTGCCCTCCCCGCAGCCGGCATCGAGGATTTTCATTCCTTTAACCGAGGAAACCATGGCGCAGAGCTTCAGCACCAAGCTGCCTGGTTGAGTACCCCAAAAGCAGTCGCACGCGCGATAACCAATGTCGTAGCCTCCGTCGGTCATGCGTACAGCTCCTTCATAAGCCGTCGCACTGCTTGTTCATATCGCGGTTTGCCCGCCCAATTGTACAAGACAGCGTCCGCGACAGTAATCAACTTCTTGACATCCAGCTCAACCGGAGCATCGCACAGCCTGAGAAATTCATTGATTTCCATCGGCTGCCTTCTGCGCCCTTGGTAGAAGTTGAAAGCTATATGCGGTGGGGTATGGACATATAGGACCGCAACAGATTGCGGCGCTGCTAGTTCTTTGATCTCGTCTAACGTGGCTCGCTGTCGAATGCCATCGATCAGTGCGGGCTTATCGAGTTTTCGCACAGCACGTAGCAGGGCAGATGCGAGCCTCCGTGGGCCGTCTTCTCGCTGAATAAGCTTCCATGCTCCCTTCTGAAACGCGTCCCGCCTAGTTTTCGGGATTGGGAGCACCCCGAGCAGTTCAGCCACGACCCTGCCACTGTTGACCTCCGCGTAGCCAAATTCGCGGGTGAGGATTTTGGTTGCGGCGGATTTCCCGCTTCCAATTCCACCGATGATGCAGAGAATGTGTTTTCGATGGAATGGGGTTCGCCTCCGGATCAAATAGGAGGGCTGAGTGCGAATTGCATCCCTGAAGAACACCGCGAGGCAGAGCTGCGACCAATACTCGAACTCTCTGAGCTCGCGCTGGAAGTGCACGAGGTCGAGCCATCGCAGTTGCGTGATAGATTTTTCGCCCCTGGTGATTCTTTCCCAATCTGGCGCACTCGACGCTTCATACTTCAGGACAACGGCGATGTGTTTTCTTCCTGTTGGCGACGAATCGTCGTTCAAGATCCCGAGGGCCCGAAGGCCGATGCCCTCAGACAGCCTCGTCCTGTCGGTTTCCGGCAGCCGAAGCTCCTCGGAGAGCTCTCTTGCCGCACTCTCGAAAATGATTCTTCTGTAATCGTTCCTGTTGTAAAGGGTACGATCTGCCTCTGTTACGTGGCCGCCGAATCCAACACAAAGCGACCCGCGAAGGTAGTCTTCTACTCGGTTGAATGTTCCGCGTCTGAAGCACAATATCCGATTCTTTCGCGTGACGAGTACGTATGTCAGCAGCTGCTTCGCGCCCTCTGACTGCTCTGCGTGAAGCCGCGGCATCGGCTGACAGACTGAGTCGCTAAGCGTTGCATCTAGGAGGGGTCGCCACCTACGAGTGATTCCTTGAAACCTTCCGAACTTGTCCAGTAGCGGGCTGGGGAATGCGATGACCAGTTCACTGCGAGAGGGGGGCATCTGGCGCGATGCGTTGTAAGTACTGCTCGGGTCCAGCAGCAACTCGCGCAGGTAGAATGTGTTGGGACCAGTCCGAACAAATATCGATGCTGTTCCTTTGGTGCGTATGTTGACTGAGATCTTCGCCTTCATTGTTTGTGCGGGGGTCTTTCCAGCCAGTTTGTCGGAGAACAGGCCGTCGTCCTTTGCGCTGTCTACGATCTCGCGTGGTTTCATGGGCCTGCGGTGACGGCGCATCACTGCTGCGGCTATGTCTAGGAACTGGCCCAATGGGGTCACCCTCTCGCGAGCGCACGTAGGAGCGCTTGACGACTCGCGATGATGCTGCGTGCGACCAGGAGTACTTCATCGCAAGTACCTCGGCGGCTTCCGTCTGCTGCCATGCATGTTGCCCGCTCAATCTTAACTGCGTGAAAGAGGAAATGCGGGTACAGGCTTCGGATGGCACGATGGTTTGCGTTAGAAACTATAATCTTCGTGCCAGCGTAGGCCAGTTCGACGAGAATTCCCGCAAGATCGACTTGGTCAGCCCACGTGAAAATCTGCTCGTTATACCTGCGGAAGCCGTTATTGTCGTGCTTCACCGTATAGGGGGGGTCAACATAAATGATGTCGCTTGTTGCCTTGACGCTCAGTAGCGTCTCACGGAAGTCGTTGCAGCAAATTTCAGCTCGGGACAGCGCTCGCGAGGCTCTCCGAAGAGCTTCTGCGTTACAAAGCTGTGTACCAGGCTTACAACCATACGGTACGTTGAAGTTACCCTCCTGGTTGACTCGGTAAAGCCCGTTGAAGGCAGCCCTGTTGAGGTAGATCAGCCTTACCGCGCGGCTAATGTCGCTCTTTGGCTTGGAACGGCGTATTGCGTTGAAAGCCCGCTTCGAGAGGCTCATGCGGGACAGCCGTTCGATCACCTCTTTTGGGTTATCGCGGACCGCAAGGTACGTCGCTATCAGCTCGGAGTTGCGATCAGCCAGCAACGCATTCTCCGGCTTCAGAAGGAAGAACGCCGCCCCGCCTCCGAGGAACGGTTCGACGAACCTCGTTCGGATCGGCATCTTCAGTACCGCGCGTAATTTGGGGGCCAGCCACCGTTTGCCGCCAGCCCATTTCAGAAATGGCGCAGAGTCCATGGTCTTTTTGCGTCTGGGCTTCTATAAAGTATACGTTTCAAAGCGCTCCAGGAGAAGGCGGATCTCTCGACTCAGGATCGCAGCGTTGGGGATAGGCGCTGGGCTTCGGTCGCAGTCGCACACGCTGCCACCATGCGCGCAAAACACGTCAAAACGCGTGCAAATCTACCCTATTGAAGCATGCAACGCCCGCTAAAGCGCCCTTTTGGGAAACTCCTAGCAGCCTTCTGCCGTCCGTCTCCTCATCGGCCCGCGGGGACAGTCTCGGTGTATCCGAGATGGTTTACCAGTCTCTCGAGGAATCCGGCCTGGCCCGCGAGAATCTTGGTTTTCGCCTCTCTCAGCGGGAACCACTCCGCCTGGTCAACTTCGGGGAACTCCTGGATTCGTCCCGTCTTCACGGGCCATTCCATCGAATAGGTGTTGCCTTTTGATCTCCTCTGCGGGGCAGTCGCCCTGGTGGGCCCAGACCGTGACTACTTTCCCGCCAGGCTGCTTGTGAGACGGCTCGTGCCGGAGAGCGGCCGACAGTTCCGACAATTCTGGCGTGGGAGTAGACCGACTCCGCCGCGCAATTGGAACGTTTTGGAACGTAATCGTGAATTGGGGGTCTTGTAACTTGTTGAAAAGATGGTGGCCAGGGACGGGATTGAACCGCCGACGCCGGCCTTTTCAGGGCCGCGCTCTACCACTGAGCTACCTGGCCTCAGTCGAGACGTGCAGTTGCATTTTCCTGCCCGGGTTCCGGCACTCCCTTTCAGGTCATGCCGCAAAAGGTGGGTGAGTCCACTTGCCGTGCGATGCAACAACTTCACCTAGTATATCAATGCCCAATCTCGGCGGCCAAACCAGCGGCGTTTCACATTGCTCCGAGCGAGCCCTGCGTTCGTGGCATAATACTGGGCGTTAGCTTTTTAGTCGCCAAGGCTCCCCCGAAATATCACCCGGCTTGCCGTTGTATGGGCCGAAACCCGTACTCTGCAATCAATAGCTCCATTGATCCACCGCGATGCCTCCGCGGTGCTCGCACACTTCTCCACAATGATGGAGGTCCAAAAATGCGTTGCCGAATCGATTCTCTCTTATGCCTGGTTTTCGCCTTTGCGTTCGCAGCCTCCAGCCTCACCCTCACAGCCCATGGGCAAGCCAGTTCTACGAAGAAGCCAGGCACGGAGACCGACGCCGAGAATGCTTACAATGCGGCCGTGAAACAAGGCCCGACGGCGCTCTACGGTTTTTTGGAGTCGTTCCCCAAGGGCGCCGATCTGCATGTTCATCTCACTGGCGCCGTCTATGCCGAAACGTTCATCCGCGATGCGGGCCAGGATGGGTTGTGCGTCGACACCGCCGCGCTGAGCTTCGCCAAGCCGCCCTGCGCGGGAAACAAGATTAGTGCCACGGATCTTTCGGGAAACATCTTGCCGGCTAACCAGGCGATCTATGACAAGCTGATCGATGCGTTCTCCATGCGCAGTTTCGTGCCCTCGCCGGAATGGAGCGGCCACGACCAGTTCTTTGCCACCTTCGACCGTTTTGGAGGGCTGAACAAGACGCATTACGCGGAATGGGTCGACGAAGTGGCGAGCCTTGCCGCGGAGCAAAACAACCAGTACCTGGAACTGATGAAGACGCCGCCGTTCTCGCACGCCACCGAGATTGCTCACCAGGTCGGCTGGAACGCCCAGTTGGCGCAGGCTGACCCGCAGGCCTTTGCCCAGTTCCGGCAGGCACTGCTGGGCAAGGGATTGCGCGACGAGGTCGCAGCGGACCTCGACGACGCGCAACAGGCCGAAGCCGGCCGCAAGCAAATCGAACATTGTGGCACGCCGCAGGCCGCCCCGGCATGCCAGGTCGAGGTTCGGTACCTTTACCAGGTCCTGCGCGGCAATGCGCCCGAACAGGTGTTTGCCCAGGCGCTTCTCGGCTTTGAAACGGTGCAGGCGAGCATGAACGCCAATGACGACACGTGGGTGGGCATCAACTTCGTCCAGCCTGAGGACGGGCTCATCTCCATGCGCGATTACACATTGCAGATGAAGATGGTCGGCTACCTGCATTCCGTCTATCCGAATGTGCATATCACACTGCACGCCGGCGAGCTTGCTCCGGGACTGGTGCCGCACGATGGATTGCGATTCCATATCCGCCAGGCAGTGGAGCTCGCTGACGCCGAGCGTATCGGTCACGGCGTCGACCTGGCATACGAGGACGATCCGAAGGGCCTGCTGAATGAACTGACGAAAAAACACGTGCTGATCGAGATCAACCTGACCTCGAATGACGTGATTCTGGGCATCAAGGGCACGGCCCATCCCTTCCCGGCCTACTTTGCCGCAAGCGTGCCGGTGGCGCTCTCGACCGACGACGAAGGCGTCAGCCGCATCGATCTCACCGACGAGTACGTCCGCGCAGCCCTCGACTACAATCTGACCTATCGAAATTTGACCCGGATGGCGCGCAATGGGATGGAACACAGCTTCTTGCCGGGAATCAGCTTGTGGCCGTGGCCTGATGATTATGAGGCGCCGGTGAAACCCTGCCAGGACCAGACGCTAGGCGGAGATACGCCGACCGATGCCTGCAAAGCGTATCTGGCCTCAAGCGAGAAGGCCACTGCTCAATGGGAACTGGAACGGCGGTTCACGGCATTCGAAGCAAAGTTCTAAGCCACCTCCTTCTGTTTCGGGCCGCCGTTTCCAAAGTCCAAATCTGCCTCAAAGAAAAAAGTTGCGCAATTGCGCGACTTTTTCTTTTTTGCGCTGTTAGTGTTCCCCATACCTAGGTCCCGCCCCTGCCCCGCGAGACCCGTTCCCGAGGGTAAGGAGGTCACCCGTGCAGTCTCTGCGGTTCCCTCGCGCTTGCTCTGTCCTCGTTTCCTTGTTGATGCTCGCCGCCGCCCTCGCCGGATGCGGAGGAGGCTCACCTGCCACCTCCCAGAACCAGGGCACGCCCTCAATTACCGTGACCGGCTCCAGCCAGGTGCGCCTCGGAAGCACAGACAGCTTCACTGCCACGGTCTCAAACTTGACGAATACCAGTGTTTCCTGGCAGGTGAACGGCGCTGCCGGCGGCAACAGCACCGTCGGAACGATCAGCAGCACCGGCGTTTATACGCCCCCGGCCAAAATCCCTGCGAACAACGTTGTCACCGTTTCGGCCGTAAGCACCGCCTCTCCCAGCACTTCGGGCTCTGCGCAGGTCACGATTCTGAATCCGGTCCCCGCCATCACCGCGGCAGCGGCAACGCCGGTTTTAGGAAACAGTTACTCGCTTGAGGTCGACGGCGCCAACTTCGTGAGCGGCGCGCAGATCCAGGCCGGCGGCGCCAACGTTACCACGACATTTGTCTCGGCGCTCGAGCTCCAGGCAACGGTCACGGTCCCCACCGGAACCACCACGTTGAGCGTTACCGTGATGAACCCCAGCCCCGGCGCAGTGGCCTCAAACCAGGTGAATGCGTCAGTTTATGTCACCTCGGTTGCCGCGGCAGCGCGCCTGCTCGATCAAGCCACATTCGGTCCCACCCTCACGGATATTCATCACGTGCAGTCGATCGGGTTGGATGCATACATCGCTGAGCAGTTCAACACGCCCGACACGCCGCTCGCCAATATCCCCTCAAACCCGCTTCCGGCGATCTGTTTGTCTGCCAACACGCCCGTCAACTGCCAAGAATCGGAGTGGTGGCAAACCGTGCTCACCGGCCCTGACCAGCTCCGCCAGCGCGTCGCGTTCGCCCTCAGCGAGCTCTTCGTCATCTCCAGCGACAGCGTGAACGCCGAAACCATCACTTACTACCACAACACGCTCGCGCAGGATGCGTTCACCAACTTCTACACCATCATGAACGATGTCACTCTTTCGCCGGGCATGGGCGCCTATCTGAACATGCTCAACAGCGCCAAGGCGCCGGCAGGGCAGATCGCCAACGAAAACTATCCGCGCGAGCTCATGCAACTGTTCACAATCGGCCTCGACATGCTCAACGACGACGGCACGCTGCAGCTCGATGGCAACGGCAATCCCATTCCAACCTATACACAGGACCAGGTACAGGCCTTCGCCAAAGCCTATACCGGCTGGACCTACGCCACATCGACGGGCGGCGTGCCCAGCAAGTTTCCCAACCCCACAGCCAACTACTTTGCTCCCATGGTCGCAGTGGAAAGCGAGCACGACACCTCGGCGAAAACATTGCTCAATGGAACCGCGCTGCCCGCCGGCCAGACCGCCGAGCAGGACCTGCAAGGCGCGCTGACCAACATCTTCAATCACCCCAATGTCGGCCCATTCGTATGCAAGCAGTTGATCCAGCACCTGGTCACGAGCACGCCCAGTGCCGCGTATGTGGCGCGCATTTCGGCAGTGTTTGCCGACAACGGCAAGGGTGTTCGCGGCGATATGCAGACTGTGCTGCGCGCAATTCTCGAGGACCCGGAAGCGCGCGCGGGCGACACCGATCCAACGTATGACGGCGGCCATCTGCGCGAGCCGATGCTCTATATGACGAACTTCCTTCGCGCTGTCGGCTACACCAATACAGATGCGAACGGGTCGTATTTTTCGCTGTCGAATTACTCGAACAATCTCAGCGAGCGGCCCTATCGCTCCGGCAGCGTCTTCAATTTCTTCCCGCCGAGCTACGTGATCCCTCAATCCAAGTTGAATGCGCCGGAGTTTGACCTCGAAAACACGGCGACGGCGATTCTGCGCCTATCGCTGGCCGACAGCATGGTCAACAACAAGATCACCAGCTTCAGCATTGATTTGAGCGCCACCAGCCCGCTGGGCGTAATCGCGGCCAGCAGTCCCGGCCAAATGGTGGATACGCTGGGCGAGATGTTCATGCACGGCCAGATGCCATCGGATATGCGCAACGAAATCATGAGCGCGATCGGCGGCCTCGGAACCGCGCAACAGGTGCGCGTGGCCACCTACCTCGTAATCACGTCGTCGCAATACAAAGTCATGCATTAGAGATGGGGTTCGGGGCTGGACCGAACTCTTGAGGAGAGATGTCATGCGAACCACCCGGAGAACCTTCATCAGCTGCGCAAGCCTCGCGGCGGCGGGCAACATTCTGGGCCTGCGCCCCTTTGGCGCGCTGAACGCCTTTGCGCAAAACTCGTCGAGCACTTACAAGGCGCTGGTGTGCGTGTTTCTGTTCGGCGGCAACGACGCCAACAATACGCTCATTCCGTTTGACACCACCGGCTACGGGGAGTATTCGTCGATCCGCGGCGACCTCGCGCTGGCGCAGAGCACGCTGCTCCCGTTGACGCCGACCCCCAACTTCGCATTGCATCCCAACCTGCCCGATATTCAAACCCTCTTCAACAACAAGAACGCGGCGTTTGTGGCCAACGTGGGCACCCTCGTTCAGCCGCTCACGCGAACCGAGTACCTGGCCGGCCAAACCGCGCCCGTAAATCTCTTCTCCCATCCTGACCAGCAGCTCGAGTGGCAGAATGCGGCGCAAAGCGCGGCAACGCCGACAGGCTGGGCAGGCCGCATGGCCGACGTGCTCGGCGCAAGCTTTAACCAGGGCGCTTCCATTCCGATGATCACCTCGGTGGCCGGCGACACGCTGTTCTGCAACGGCAGCGCCACCTCGCCGGTTTCCATCTCGCCGGGAAATCTCAGCGGCGCCAGTTGCTCCGAAGGATCGGAATGCTCGGCGCGTCAGTTGACGGCGCAGGCCCTGCTGACGCTCGACTCCGGCATCTCGCTGGTGCAGGCCGACGATCAGATCACGACCAACGCGTATGCCTACGCCAAAACTCTAGCCGACGCCGTGCAGTCCATCACGCCTCTGCAAACGGTCTTCCCCGCAAACAACGGGCTCGCCTCGCAATTGAAGCAGATTGCGCAAATCATCCAGGTGCGCGCGGCCCTTGGAGTGCAGCGCCAGATCTTTTTCGCCGGCATTGGCAACTTCGACACCCACGCCGACCAGCTCGGACTGCAAGCTTCTTTGCTGGCGCAGATCTCCCCTGCGCTGGCCGCGTTCTACAACGCAACAGTGGAGCTGAATGTGGCCAGCGAAGTCACCACGTTCACCATGTCGGACTTCAGCCGGACCTTCCAGCCCAACTCCAACAACGGCAGCGACCATGCCTGGGGCTCGCACCACATCGTCATCGGCGGCGCGGTCAACGGCGGGCAGATTTACGGCACCTATCCCACGCTGGCGCTCGGCGGCCCCGATGATTCCGGCTCAAACGGCCGCTGGGTGCCAAGCACCGCCAGCTCGCAATACGCCGCGACGCTCGCGCAGTGGTTCGGCGTAAGTGCCGCTGACTTGCCCACGGTGCTGCCGGCCATCAGCAACTTCAGCACCACCAACCTTGGGTTCGTGTAAGCTCGCGAAACCACCGGGGGCTCGTCCTCATCGAAGGAAGCGGGGACATCCACAACTTGACGCAGACCTCCGTTGACGTTCCCTCTGCTTGCTCGCATCTGTGCCCTTCCTATTGCCAACTGGGCGATAATCGTCGCTGAGAGGACCACGCTTGTCTGCCGAAAACGATCTGCTGGGAGCATTCGAAGTTCACTCGCCCGATGAGATCCGGAGGGCGCTTGCATCAGGCGCCAGCCCGACTGCGCTCATCAACGGCAAACGGCCCATCGATCTCTTGATCGAGATGTACCTTCGCTCATCGCGATTTGCTGAGTGCCTGCAAGTGATGCTGGACTCCGGAGCCGCGGTCGGCGATCCGTTGCTCGAATTGATCCTCCTTGACGACGATTCGGGGCTGCGCCATCTTTTGTCCCGATCCAGTGACCACTTGCAACAGAAACTGAATCTCCTGTCTGCGTTCACATCTTGTCGGGGCGTATCGGCGCTGCACGTCTGCGCGGAATTCAACTCTGTCCGCTGTGCCCGCGTTCTCTTGGACCACGGCGCTAACGTAAATGCTCGCGCAGACCAGGATCCGGATGGGTTGGGCGGACAAACGCCCATCTTTCACACCGTGAACAGCATCTTCAACTATTGCCGGCCGATGATGGAGATCCTTGTCGACGCCGGGGCCGATTTGGAGGTTCGGGTGACGTCGCTCTTATGGGGAGATTCGATGAGCTGGGAGACAGTAGTGCACGACGTGACCCCCATTTCCTATGCGCAATGCGGCCTCTACCGGCAGTTTCACCGGCGCGAGGTGGACGTCTACAACAATATCGATTACTTGTATCGTAAGCGTCACAAGAGCGCGCCGCCGTTTCGCAACGTGCCCAACAAATACCTTGAAGTCGGACACTGACCACAGTGTGCATGTCTGCCGCGCGCGCTCGCACCAATCAGGCCGTAACTCGCTGCGCCTGTCTCGGCGCCGGCGTCTTACACTCTCCTCATGGACAACGAACGCATCCGCGAAATTTGTTTGGCGCTACCCAATGTCACCGAAACGGTGAACTGGGGCCACCACCTCGTCTACTGGGTAGGCGATCGCGACATCGGCGGCAAGATGTTCGCCATGACCGACCTCGACGGCTCGGGGACCGGCGTGCTGTGGTTCCATTGCGGAGCGGAACGCTTCCACGAGCTGCTTGAAGTCGACGGCGTCATCGCCTCGCTATACCTGGCCAAGGCCCATTGGGTCACCGTCGAGCGCTGGGATGCGATGCGTCCGCGCCAGATCGAAGACGAACTGCGGCGCGCTCATGCGCTGATCTACGAAAAGCTCCCCACGCGCACCAAAACCGTGCTGGCCATGCCGGCTACGGAGCGCGCCAGGACTATCCGCGAGCGCAAGAAGAAGCTGGCAGCAAAATCGAAGACGTCTCGAGGACGCGGCCCTGCCCGCAAATCCGCCGCCAAGAAACGCCGCTAGTACCGCGTCCGCGTGATTTTGTAACGGCCGGATGGAGCGCCGGTCTCCAGACCCGCACAAGTCCGAGGTTCATTGCGAAACCACGCGGTCACGCCGCTAGATGGGAACATCTGCCGCGCAACCGGCGTAACATGGGTTGCAGCACTTTGTAAGTTGAGGCGCTAAGCCATGATCAAGTTTCTTTTGTGGTGCATTCTTTTCGTCTTATGTTGGCCGCTCGCTCTGTTGGCATTAGTGCTGTATCCGCTGGTGTGGCTCATCCTGCTGCCGTTCCGCGTGTTGGGGATTGCGGTTGGCGGCGTGCTTGACCTGGTGAAGGCCATCATCTTCCTCCCGGCGCGCGTGCTGCGGACCGTGTAGGGTCGCCGCGCCTTCTCGACATATCCTTCGGCCATCAATTAGCGTGAGCCTATGGCGCTATCGCTGGCTCTCGATGGCAAAGTCGCGCTCGTCACCGGCGGATCCCGCGGCATCGGCGCGGAAACCGTGCGTCTCTTCTGCGAATCCGGAGCTCGCGTTGCGTTCAGCTACCGGCAGGCGCGCGCGCAGGCCGATGCCCTCGCCGCCGAATGTGGCGGCCCTGCAAAATGTGTCGCAATCAATCAGGATCTGAGCTCCGCAGCCGATGGCCGCACGCTGGTAGACGAGGCCGTCGCCGCCTTCGGCCGCCTCGACATTCTCGTCGCCAATCACGGCGTGTGGCCCGATGAAGACGTCCCCTTTGCGCAGATGACCGAAGCGCAGTGGCGGCGCACGCTCGCTGTAAATCTCGACGCAGTGTTCGGCGTGGTGCAGGCGGCCGTGGCGCAGATGGAGCGCCAGATGACGCAGGAGAGCCGGCCGGCCACAGAAAGCGCCCATAACGGCCGAGAGCCAACCGGCCACATCGTCTTGATCAGCTCCACTGCCGGCCAGCGCGGCGAGGCCTATCATGCCGACTACGCCGTGACCAAAGGCGCGCTCATCAGTCTCACCAAAAGCCTGTCGAGTGAGCTCGCGCCGAAGGGGATTCGCGTAAACTGTGTGGCGCCGGGGTGGGTGGCAACCGATATGTCGGCGGCAACGCTTTCCGACCCCGCAACGGGACCGAAGATCGAAGCCGCCATTCCGCTGCGCCGCGTCGCCACACCGCGCGAGATCGCCGGACCTGTGGTCTTCTTATGCACCCCGCTCGCCGGATTCATTTCGGGCGAGGTGCTCAACGTAAACGGCGGCTCGGTCCTCGTAGGATAAAGGTGGTCTACATTTTCTGATGATCAGCTTTAGCTCTTGGCCTTTGGCTACCGGCTACGAGCTACCGGCTACAGGCTCTGAAGGGGAGAACGATGCAAAGAATTCTAACGGCGGCCCTGGCGCTCACGGCACTGCTCGCGCCGCGCGCAATGCGCGCGCAGAATGGCGATCAGGTAGCCCAGAAGAATGCAGAGCAAGCGCGTGCAGCGCTGGACGCGATGGTGCAGGCCCTCGGCGGGCAGGCGTGGCTGAACATCCAAAACCTGGAGCGACAGGGGCATATCGCCGCATTTTTCCAGGGCAGTCCGGACCTGGGCACGGAAGAGACCTTTGAATACCACCAATGGCCCGACCATGACCGCATCGAAGTAACCAAGCACCGCGACGTGGTCGAGTTTTTCGTCGGCCGGCTTGGCTGGGAAGTGACGTATCGCGGCAAGAAACCGCTGGACAAGGACATTGTGGATGACTACCTGCGCCGCCGCGACCACTCCATTGAAACCGCGATGAAAGTGTGGATGAAGGATCCGAACACGATTCTCATCTACGAAGGCCAGCGCCTGGCCGAACGGCACCTGGCCGAGCAGGTCACGCTCATCTCCCCGCAAAACGAGACCATCACCATCCTCATGGACGTGCAGACGCATCTGCCGCTGCAAAGCAGTTTCCAGTGGCGCGACCCCACCTACCACGACAAAAACACTGACACCGAAGAGTACGACGACTATCACACCATTCAAGGCTTCCCCACTCCGTTCACCATCACGCGGCTCAAAAACGGCGATACCGTTCGCCAGTATTACGTCACTCGCATCATCTACAACCAGAACCTGCCCGCGGAATTCTGGGACCCCGATGCCGAGGCACGGAAGATCAGGAATAAGTAGAACTGGTTGCATGACGCAGCTTTCAAAACGACACGACTTTACAGGCTGCGGAAAAAGCTCTCGCGAAGCGCCACCAGGTGTCTGGGCACGAGTTTACTCGGGCCGCAAAAACCGAAAAATGATCGCGGGGCTTCAGCCCCTGAGGCATGCTTTCGCGCTGCGCCAGTCCACTCCTGCAACCAGTCCTGGGCTCCGGTACGAACACAATCCATGCATCTGCGTGCGGATCGATATTTATAATCCGTAGGTACGTACAGCATCCATTCCGACCGCTGCAGAGGAGCCGCAGAATGACGTTCACCATCCAGGAAATCATGGATTTCCTGCCTCACCGCTACCCTTTCCTTCTCATCGACCGCATTGTTGAGTTCGAGCGCGCCAAGCGCGTGGTCGCCATCAAAAACGTGACCATGAACGAGCCGTTTTTCCAGGGCCACTTTCCCGGTCACCCCATCATGCCCGGCGTGTTGGTGATTGAAGCGATGGCGCAGGCCGGGGCGGTGCTGATGCTTTCCGAGATGGAGGACCGGCACTCGAAGCTGGCGGTGTTCTCTGGCATCGATGGAGCCAAGTTCCGCCGCTCCATCACGCCGGGCGACCAGATCCGTATCGAAGTGGACGTGGTGAGCTTTCGCACGCGGGCCGGCAAGATGGCGGGAAAGGCATACGTCGATGGCAAGCTGGCCTGCGAAGCCACGCTGACCTGCATGGTGGTGCCGCGAGCGCAGGAGTCGAAGGCCGAAGCAGCTTCTGCCGAGGCAGCCCAGTGAACGTCCATCCCAGCGCGGTGATCGCCGAGGGAGCGCGCGTCCCCGCGTCCTGCAACATCGGTCCATTTTGCACGATCGGTCCGCAGGTGACTCTGGGCGACGAGTGCACGCTCATCTCGCACGTGGTCCTCGACGGCCGAACCCGCATCGGCGCGCGCAACACGTTTTATCCGTTTTGCTCCATCGGAATGGCGCCGCAGGATCTGAAGTACAAGGGCGAGCCCACCGAAACTGAAATCGCCGACGGCAACACCATCCGCGAGTCCGTCACCATCAGCCGCGGCACCACGGGCGGCGGCGGCATCACCCGCCTCGGCTCGGAAAACCTGCTCATGGCCTATGTCCACATCGGCCACGACAGCCAGGTCGGCAGCCACTGCATCCTGGCCAACAACGCCACGCTCGCCGGGCATGTCATCATCGAGGACCACGTCACGCTCGGCGCCTTCTGCCCCGTGCACCAGCATTGCGTGTTGGGCGCGTATTCCTTTATTGGCGGCGGTACCATCGTCACGCAGGACGTGCTCCCCTTCTCGCTCACCTCGGCCCGCCGCGAAAACAAGGCCTTCGGCATCAATAAAATCGGCCTCGAGCGCCGCGGATTCACGCCTGAACGCATCAAGCTGCTGCAAAAAGCCTACCGCCTGCTCCTCGCCGGCAAGCTGAACACCACGCAAGCCGTCGAAAAAATGCGCGAGCTCGAAGGCGATGACGTCGCGCTCCTCGTGAAGTTCATCGAGCACAGCGAGCGCGGAGTGATCAGGTAAGGCGCCTGTTCGCCCCCGATCCAACGAATTTCGCCAACGCCTGCAAACCAGCTCGAACCAGTGCGGCTCTCCGGTTTTTCCTCTCGCGATGAATTTAGCCTGGACCCCCGCAAGAGTCCTGAGTCGCGCTATTCAACTGTGCAGCGAGTTTTTTCATTGCGGCATTTTCGCGGATAACTTCGCCGGCCTCTCGACTGTGCAATGCGATCTCTGCGGCGATTGAGCGACCCAGAATTCGCTGATCGATATTGCCGAACGGCCCAGGCACGAGGCTTCCCAACCAACCGACCCACGCCGGGGTATGAGCGTTGCCTACGATGATGCCGGGACGAAAGATGGCGAGGCGGGTAAAACCGATGTTGCGCACCGTGTCTTCCTTCATGCCCATTACGCGGGCATATCGAAACCGGCTGCGAGCTGAGCTTCCTGCCGCAGAAAGCAGGCAAAACTGGGCGATTCCGGCGTTATGGCAGCCACGCGCAAATGCACCGACGACCCCCAGTTCGAGTCGTTTCAATTCTTCTTCGCTCCAGCGCATCGATCGGGAACCGACACCCACACAGCTCACGGCGCTGGCGCCACCTTGGCTTAGAACTTCGCGGGCAAGGTCGGCAGTGCGCTCTGCAAAGTCAACAGCGCCGGTATCAAGAACGACGTTGCGCACCCGCGATCGCGCCGCAATCGGCTTTCTGGTCACCATCACCACTTCCTTGCATTCCGGAATTGTTAGCAGCTCCGCGACCACTGCACCACCGACTTGCCCAGTACCACCGAGGATAATTGCTGCGAAATTCTGATTCATAAAGACGACCTCTGCTTAGCGAAGGATGCGACAGCCCCGTTCATCCCAGGAGGAAAGCATACTTGGTATAGGTTCTAAATTGAGCCGACAAGGCATCTCTTCCTCAATTGGCGCTGTCAGGCCAACGCACCCGACAGGCGGCCCGGGTCTCAGGGATGCTTCCTCACCTCACACTGTGGGTGCCCCAGGTCCCTCGCATTTGGGGACCTGGGATTGCGGCAGCTGGCCCACTCACCGATCTAGCCAGCCGCCTGAGCTTGGCAAATAGTAGTGTCTGTGCCCCATTCATCGCGGCTTTATCGCGATGAGTGGGCCGCGAGTTCTTGCCGTCCACTCCGACTCGATTTCAACGATTCGCAGGTGGCCCACTCACCGATCCAGCCACCAGTTCCGTTTGGGTCTTTCAGATAAATGATCGGCCGGTACAATGGACTCTGCCGATCCAGCCACCCGCCTGAGCTTCGCAAGCAGGTAAGTCTGTGCCCCATTCATCGCGGTTTTATCGCGATGAGTGGGCCGCGAGTTCTTGCCGTCCACTCCGACTCGATTTTAACGACTCCTCGGATTCCGGTAGGCAGGTGGCCCACTCATCGATCCAGCCACCCGCCTGAGCTTCGCGAACAGATAAGTCTTTGCCTTATTCATCGCGGCCTTATCGAAGAGTGGGCCGCGAGTTCAACAAGTGATCCGATATATCCATCGAAACCCTGTAAAAAGGGGAGTGGTCGATCGCCCGCCCCGGAAGTCACCTGAACCGCTCTCCTCACCTTACCCGCCCATCCTGTATTCTGGACAGTTCCACTCGCACCCATGAACCTTCCGGCAAAAGTCGTCGCGCGCCCAGGCCCGTTTCACGTTGTATTCTCGCGGTGGCATTCATGACCCTCGGCCTCATCGCCGGCAATGGCCGCTTCCCGTTTTTGCTGCTTGATGCGGCGCGTGCAGAGGGCCATACCGTCGTTGTCGCAGCCATTAAAGAAGAAACTGATCCGGAAATCGACCTCCGCGCCCAGGCCGACCCCGCCGTAACCGTGCAATGGCTCTCGCTGGGCGAGCTTTCCCGCCTCATCGAAACCTTCCAGAAGGCAGGCGTCTCCAAGGCCGTGATGGCCGGGCAGGTAAAGCACAAGCAGATCTTCTCAAGCATCCGGCCCGACTGGCGCCTGGCAAAACTGCTCCTGAACCTGCGCACGCGTTCGACCGACGTCCTGCTGGGCGCGGTGGCAAAGGTGCTGGGCGACGAAGGCATCGAGCTGATCAGTTCCACAACCTTTCTTGAGCCGCTCCTGGCCGAGGAGGGCGTGCTCACCGAGCGCGCTCCCGACGAAAGCGAGTGCCTGAACATTGAATACGGCCTTGGCGTGGCGCGTGCGCTGGCCGCCTTCGACATCGGCCAGACCGTCGTCGTCGCCGCGCAGGCCTGCGTGGCCGTCGAGGCCATGGAAGGCACCGACGCCACCATCGAGCGGGCTGGCACTCTGATGCAGACTTTGGAGGCCGATGCTTCAACACTCGAGCGCCGGCTGACCGTCGTCAAGGTCGCCAAGCCGAACCAGGATATGCGCTTTGATGTGCCGGTCATTGGCGTCTTAACGATCGACACAATGATTCGCGCCGGGGCAAGCTGCGTCTCGATTGAGGCCGGCCGAACGCTTCTCTTCGACCGCGAGGCGCTGCTCAAGCGCGCTTCCCAGGCGGGCATTACCATCGTGGCCGCCCCCCGGTGATATAAGGAATCTAGGGTCAGGTGTCAGGGATCAGAGGCCCGCGACGCCATCGCTTTGTTTGCTTGCTCCCTTGCTCCCTCGTCCGCTGTTTTCCTGTTCCCTGGTCCCTAATCCCTATTCTCTGCCTTCAGGAGGTTCGCCATGAAAAAGCCCATTCTCTTCGCACTTTGCGCGGTCGCTTTGGCCGTGTTTCCGGTGCTCTCTGCCCGCGCCGCCGATGACAACATGCCCGCCGAGGGCCAGAAGGCTCCTACCTTTACCCTGCCCTCGCAGGACGGCTCGCCGATCTCACTCAAACAGTATCGCGGCAAGTGGGTCGTCCTTTACTTCTATCCCCGGGACATGACCACCGGCTGCACCATTGAAGCGCACAAGTTCCAGGATGCCCTCGGCCAGTTCGAGGCCAAGCATGCTGTGATTCTGGGTGTAAGCGTCGACTCCACCGACAGCCACAAGCAGTTCTGCACCAAGGATGGACTCACCTTCCACCTGCTCTCCGATACCGCCCATTCAGTGGTCAGCGAATATGGCTCCCTTGCCGATCACAACGGCGTCTTCATGGCCAACCGCAACACGTTTTTGATCAATCCGAAGGGCAAAATCGTGAAGGTCTGGACCAAGGTGAACCCGACCACCTCGGCCTCCGACGTCCTGGCAGCGCTTCCATAGTTCGCGTTTCTACGAGGTTGCCGAGAATCGTAGCGCCGGTCTCCCGATCGAAATTCGTAGCGCCGCCGAAGAATCGTAGCGCCGGTCTCCCGACCGGCTGTCCTGAGGGCCTCCCGGCCCTCAGAGCCCTCGCTGAACTTTGATCCCCGCGCAGCCGCCCCGCTTGCGAAAAATGCAACCCGGCGCTAGTCGATCAGCCAAAAAACAAGCCCGGCTTCAAAGCCGGGCTTGTTTTTTCCATTCAGCGCCGCAATCAGCGCCCAACGCAGGTTCACTTCCCGCGATCCACACATCCACGCACGCACCCCATCATCCGGCGCGCGTGAACAGCGGTGGCTCCGCCGTCTTACTTGCGGCCCTTCTTCTTCGCGGCCTTCTTGGCTTTCTTTGCTGCTTTCTTCGCGGCTTTCTTTGCAGCCTTCTTCGCCGGCGCCTTCTTCTTTGCCGTTTTCTTGGCAGCCTTCTTCTTGCCTGCCTTCTTTGCAGCTTTCTTCGCCGGGGCCTTTTTCTTTGCCGCCTTCTTGGCCGGAGCCTTCTTGGCTGCTTTCTTCGCAGCCTTCTTTGGCGCCGCCTTCTTCGCGGGAGCTTTCTTCGCGGGCGCCTTCTTGGCCTCCGCCTTCTTTGCGGGAGCCTTCTTCGGAGCTGGCGGCGCCTTGGGCTTCTCGATCACGGCGATCACCGTCTCTTCAGCGACTACCTCGTCGTCATCTGAGGAGGTAAGGATACCGGCAGTTTCCAAATCATCTTCCTCGTCAAAGGCTTCGACCTGACCGTGGTCCAGGTCACCCGGCTTCCCAAACGGGTCGCCGTCACTCATCGCGTACATCCTGAACACATCATCCATCCCATTGCCTCCAGCGGATTGCCGCTGATCAGATTGAATTTGAATTCGCAATTTCGCATCGCAGATGGAACCACTCTGCTTGCGCAAGCGATTGTAGCGTTAGCTTGTACACAAACACAAGCAAAACACAAGCACTTGAAGTAACCTGCGACGGTTTTTCTCTGAGCCGTGAGGTATGGGCTACTGGGCCGCTCGCTTTTTGGCGTCGGATGCGCTTTTGCTGGCCGTTTTGTGGCCTGACCCGGATACCGGTGCCTTTCTCTTGGCCGTGGTAGTGGCCGGGTGCGGCCTGCTGGAGGTTCTCGCGTGGCTCTCGGCCGGGGTGTGAGCCCCTGGGGTGGTTCTGGCCACAGTCACCGTCTTGCCGCTCCCTGCGGACGGCCTGTGGTGATGGCTCACCCTCCGCAGTGGCGTGGGCTCGGCCACGTGCAGCCGGCTGCCCGGCGTCACCCGGATCCCAGCGGAGATTCCATTCCAGCGCCGCAGCTCGCTCAGCGAGACACCGAACCGGTCCGCGATGGTCACCAGCGTGTCGCCGCGCCGGGCCGTATAAAGCCGTGTCCGCGCCAGCGGTTCCGCGGCAGGCGGCACGGGCACCACCAGCGCCTGCAGGCTAGCCACGCTTTCGTCGTTGTCCAGCTGATTGGCGGCCGCCAGGTCCCCAACCGGCACGTGATACTCCTGCGCCACCGACGCCAGGGTGTCTCCAGCAGCCACCGGGTGGTAGCGCCAGGAATTCCGCCTCGCTTCCGGAATGACGGCAACGCGCTGATCAAACAACGTTGCCGTGCCGGCCGGCAGGTGCAAATCAAACGACGCATCGGGCGGCGTCACCATCCGCAGCAGGCTCGGGTTCAGCGCCTCGATCTCGTCCACCGGGGCCCCAACCAGGTCAGACACCAGCCGCAGATCAATCGAATAGTCAATCGTCACCGTGTCCGTCAGCACCGGCGGATCGAGCGTAATCTCGCTGAACCCGTACTGTTCCGGATGGTTCGCGATGATGATGGCGGCGATGATTTCAGGAACGTAGTTCTGTGTCTCCGTCGGCAGCTCGTGCCGTTGGTAGAGCTCCCAGAAGCTGGCGTAGCCCGTTCTCGCCACCGCCTTCTGGATGTTGCCCGCGCCGTGGTCGTAGGCCGCCATCGCCAGGTACCAGTCGCCAAGCTGATCGTAGAGAAACTTCATGTAGCGCCCATAGGCCAGCGTGGACTTTTCCGGATCGAAGCGCTCGTCAACGTAGCTGTTGCGCGTAAGGCCATAGTAGGGATCAGGCATGAACTGCCACATTCCACCGGCGCGGGACCTGCGATTGACGGCCCTGGGATTGAAGCCCGACTCGGCGACCGCGAGGTAGATCAGATCCTGCGGCACGCCTTCTTCGGCCAGGACCCGCTGAATCATGCCCTTGTAGAGGCCGGCGCGCTGGAAGGAATGCAGAAGCGTGTTGTGGCCCTTCTGCGTGTATGCGAAGAAATTGATGAATGCCGCCACGTAGTTGTTGACCATCAGGGGCAGGTCCGATTTCGTGGTAGCCAGCTCGGCCGTGGCCTTGGCCACCAGGTTGGGATCGGCCGCGAAAGTCACGTCACTGGCCGCCTCGGCGGGCGAGATCTCTTCCTTGGGCACGAAGCCGTTGCCCTGCTTCAGGGCTTCCATCTCCAGGGAGTTCACCTGGTCGACGATCTTCTCGAATTCATTTTCCAGTTCAGGATGCGACTTGATATCGATTCCGCACGAGAGCATCACGTCCACAGCGCGGTCGAACTGGGCCTTGGCATCGGCCAGCATTCCCTTGCGGTAGTCGGCGTCACCGGCCGCGTATGCGGCTTCCACCTGCGCAATCACCTCGCGAATGCGCTGTTGCTCGGCGGGTGAGGGTCCGGGCTGTGCTTGTGCGGCAGGCAGCGGCGCAGGAGACGGCGGCAGCGGCGGTGCCATCGCCTGCGGTGCCGGGGGATTGCGCTGCTGTGATGGGCACCCCGTGAGCGACAAAACCAGCACGGCGCAAGCCGGCAGCAGCATGCGATTCCAACGCATACACCCAGGTAGACGCAGCCGCCCGTACGAGTGTGAGACCGCAGAGGGCACTATGCCGATGATAAGCGATACCAAGCCGCCCACACCCGGAGCAGGTGACTTTCGGGTATTCGCGAAGTACTAAGCCCTTGGCTCACCGATGTCATCCGGAGGCCGCAGCCGAACGTCTTTCCCAAGCGAAGTCGGAGGAGGTCTGCGGTTGTCATCCTGAGGCGCAGCCGAAGGATCCGCGGTTGCTTTTAGCGATGCTCGCAACCCGGAAAACCGCAGGTCGGGGATTCATCCCCGACACCCATAACCGCGAAAGCGGTTATCATCCTGAGTTCCCGTGGACTCGCGGGTCCAGCCAAGGAAATGAGAATCCAATCGCGTCAACGTACCCGCTCCCGGAGGGGAGCGAAGAAGTTAGCCCCGCGTGGAGGCCGCCGCGAACTGCGGCGGACGGAACCCGGGGACTGCGTCCAATAACAGATCAAGCCCCGTAGGGGCGACAGAATCCAGCCGTGATTTTCAATGGAAAGCCCGCCATGAGCGAAGGTCGTTCGCCGCCGCGAGCCACCGAAATCCGAATGAGGATCGGCAGTTGCTTCTCACGATGCTCGCCGTCGGAAAAACGTAGTTTCCAGATTCCCGGTCATCCGCCAACAATCCAGTGTTTTGTAACGAGGGCACGGCTTTTCGGGGTCCCCACGAACAGGTCCTCGTTCGTGGGGTGACTTGAGCCGGGCCAAAAAGCGCTTTGAAGGCTTTTCGAAATCGAGTTCGCGGCGCAGCCGCGATAAAACCTTGTATAAGCCGCGGCGAAGGTTCGTCAAAAGGAAGGATAGCCGGTAATAGGGGAGGAACGATGATTCCAACTCTGCACGGCGATGACGATCACCCCGCGCACTTGCCGCCATCAATGCGAGAATGGTTTCAACAAGAATCAACGGAGCCATTGAAGCGCAAACAGATAGATTCTCTGGGGGGATCGAATGGGCATTGATCGAAAAACCCTGGCTAGCGCAATCGGACTCCTGAGCATTGTCAGCTCATTGGCGTTCTGGATCGAAATGGCGCTGGGTCAAGCATTGGGGCGCGTTCCCGGCTGGATCGATATGGGCTTGGACGGATGGGCGGCGGGCTGGGTGCTCGGCCTATTGCTGGCTGGCGTCGCCACTATCCTCTGGCCAAAACGCTGGTGGTTGGCGCTGTTTGTCCCCGTGCTTTCTTTCTTTGCCGCCTTCGTCTCCGTCAGTCATGTCGATGGGTGAGAGGCACGATCAGCGCTACACACTGAGTAATGCTTTCACGCGCTTGGCATGCACTCCGGCTCACTGAAACCTCGGATAAAAGGAACCATGTAGGCGCAACGATTCGGACGGCTCTTCTGTGGATCCAGATCGGAAAAGAGCACTGTTTGCGGATTGATAAGCAGCGGGAGTCGGATCGTGCCTGGTTTGTCGCCAATCCGGAAGCAAAGGAAATCTCACTTCGTCGCGACGCCCCAAAAGCAATCATGTTCCTTCGGTTTCGTCTCAGCATGACAACGCGCATGGGACTAGATACTATCTTCTCGCCCCGCTGCAAAGCCTCGACTCCCCAACTCGTTGATCACATCCTGTCGCATGCGAGCGCCGCTTCGCGCCAGACGCCCGATGATAATCTAAGAGCGATAGGGCTTTGCGCGCCCGTTGCGCTGAGCCCTTTATTTGCGCCGCTCTCATGGACTCTCGTTTCCTTCGCAATTTCGCCATCATCGCCCACATCGACCACGGCAAGTCGACGCTGAGCGACCGGCTGCTGGAGCTGACGGGCTCGGTGACAGGACGCGAAATGCAGGCCCAGATCCTCGACGACATGGATCTGGAGCGCGAGCGCGGCATCACCATCAAGGCCCACGCCGTGCGCATGATGTACAAGGCGCGCGACGGCAATACCTACCAGCTCAACCTCATCGACACGCCGGGCCACGTGGACTTCAGCTACGAAGTCTCGCGCTCGCTTGCCTCCTGCGAGGGCGCGCTTCTGGTCGTGGACGCCACCCAGGGCGTGGAAGCGCAGACCCTCGCCAACGCCTATCTCGCCATCAATCACGGCCTCGAAGTCATTCCCGTCATCAACAAAATCGATCTGCCCTCGGCCGACATCCTGCGCACGCAGGAGGCCATCGAGCAGGCCGTGGGCCTCGACGCCACCGACGCCATCCCCGTGAGCGCCAAGACCGGCCAGGGCGTGGATGAAGTACTGGAAGCGATCGTGCACCGGCTGCCTCCGCCAAAAGCCAACCCCGATGCGCCGTTGCAGGCGCTCATCTTCGATTCGTGGTTCGACGCCTATCGCGGCGTCATCGTCCTGGTGCGCGTGATGCAGGGGACCATGCGCAAAGGTCAGCGCATCCGGCTCATGTCCAATGGCAAGGCCCACGAAATCGAGTCGATGGGAGTGCTTTGTCCCAAGCCGGTCGAGATCGGCGAGCTGATTGCGGGCGAAGTGGGATTCTTTGCCGCCACCATCAAAGACGTGGGCGACACCAAGATCGGCGATACCGTGACCGATGACCTGCATCCCGCCGCGCATGCGTTGCCCGGCTTTGAAGACATCAAGCCCATGGTCTTTGCCGGCCTCTACACCGTGGATGCGCACGAGCACACGCTGCTGCGCGACGCCCTGGAAAAGCTGCGCCTCAATGACTCGTCGTTTTTCTTCGAGCCAGAAAGCTCCGTCGCGCTCGGTTTCGGTTTCCGCTGCGGCTTTCTCGGCCTGCTGCACATGGAGATCATCCAGGAGCGTCTGGAGCGCGAATACGAGCTCGACCTGATCACCACCGCGCCGGGCGTTCGCTACCACATCACTCTCACCGACGGAAAAGAGATTGCTGTGGACAATCCTTCGCGCTGGCCTGAGCTGCAGTCGATCGCCAGCATCAAGGAGCCGGTGATTGCGGCGAAGATCCTCACCAACGAAGAGTACGTGGGCGGAATCTTCAAGCTGGTGGAGGAGAAGCGCGGCAAGCAGCTCAACTTTGAGTACGTGACACCCACGCGCGTCATGCTCACCTACGAGCTGCCGCTCAACGAAATCGTGCTCGACTTCTACGACCGCCTCAAGTCCATCTCACGCGGGTACGCATCACTCGACTACCAGCTTGCCGGAGAGTGGGAGTCGCCCATGGTGAAGCTTGATGTGCTGGTCTCCGGCGAACCCGTCGACGCCCTCTCCATCATCGTGCACCGTGATCACGCCTACGAGCGCGGGCGCGCCCTGGTATCCAAGATGCGCGAGCTCATCCCGCGCCAGCAGTTCGAAGTGGCCATCCAGGCGGCCATCGGGGCCAAGGTCATCGCCCGTGAAACGGTGAGCCCACTGCGCAAGAATGTGCTGGCCAAGTGCTATGGCGGCGATATTACCCGCAAGCGCAAGCTGCTTGAAAAGCAAAAAGAGGGCAAGAAGCGCATGAAGCGCATCGGGAAGGTGGACATCCCGCAGGAGGCGTTTCTAGCCGTTTTACGGGTGGGAGAAGACAAGCAGAATTAATGCCAAACTTACGTTAGATGCAAATTTTTGTTAAGAAATCTTCATCGCCGATTGTGGAAAGGTGCCTTTGCCCGCCCCCAGGCCCAAATCCACAGGTGATCCTGAACACAAGTTGCCGCTACCGAATGTTCGCATTGATAAATAACGGGCTTACGCCTTGTAGCAAAACCTTGCCCAACCTGACAAGAGCAAAATCCCGCCACTTCCCGTGCGCCTTCCGGAAGTAATTCACAATTTTTTCCACAGGAGAACCGGGCTGGCTGAGGGAAATCCCCAGCCTCGGCGCCCGCCTTTTGGGGCAATTTCGGCTCAAGATCGGACCAACAGGCTGCGCCATGACCAGGGATGCGCCCCGATCAGTCATGGGCCCCGATTAGCCATGGGTGTCGATCACTGAATTGAATGGTTGAACGCGCGCAGACCCCCTCCCCGGGGGCCTGCGGCGCAATTCTGTCAGTGACCCTTAGTGGCTGGCAGGCTGCTTCGGAGCCGAGGTGGCGGGCCTCGTCGGCCTCGGTGCGGCTTGCGCGCCTGGCGCTGTCTGCTCGCCCGCAGGAGGCGCCGGTACGCCCGACTTCACGTTGTAGGCGTCAATCACGGACTTGGTGATATTCGTCCCCTGGCTGGCATAAAGCACGGGCGATTGCTGCTGCGAAATATCAAGAATCAGCGTGAATCCCTGCTGCTCGGCATAGGTCTGCATCACGTCGTACACCTTTGAAGCCAGGTTGGTGTAGAGATCCTGCATATCTTGCTGGCCATCGCTGCGCAGATCCTGAGTCTCGCGGTCCAATTGCTTCTTCTTGTCGTCAATGGCCTTGGCCCGCGTGCTGCGATCTGCTTCTGACAGCGTTGTGCCCTGGGTCTGCAACTGCTTGGTCATGCCGTCGATCTCGTCGCTGAGTGACTTGAGAGCGGCTTCTTTCGGCGCGTACTTCTTTTGCAGATCGGCGAAGGCGCGCTGGCCTTCGTTGGTCTGGGCCACGGCCGGTTGGAACGCGATCACGGCAATCTTAGCCGAGCTTGGAACGGCGGTCGGTGCAGCCGATGCTGCAGGCGCGGCTGGGGTTTGGGCGGAGGCGCTCAGGACCAAGCCCGAGGCCAGCATGACAACTAGTACGAACGAACGCTTCATGTGTGTCGAAAACTCCTTCAGAATCCCGCGCGGCGCTTTACTGCGGCTTTTCCTTAGACGCAAAAGCAAGCCGCTCTCTTCTGACAAACTTCACGACTTTTCTACGGATACTCTGCGCCGGACGGCGCAAGGGCGGAAAAGGACGCGAATCGAGACGTCAGCAGGAACTAGGGGGATTATACCGTGATCAGTGGTCACTGAACAGTGACCGGTAAACCAGGGGCGGCGTCAGCTTGAATCCGTTTTGAATCATCACGACTTCAGAGCTTGCGGAAACACTCGTGGCCAAGGTAGGTGCGGGTTTAAATCATGGAGGGAGGCGGGGGGTTCACGCGCTGCGGAAAAACTCTGTGACGGAGGGAGGCGGGGGTTTTCAACCCCCGCGCAAGAATCTCAAAATCAGCGGGGCCTTCAGGCCCGGAGGCAGATGCTTCTTCCCACTCACTCTCTGCCGCCTCATGGTTTCGGTCAAAGACGATCAGTGAGCGGGCGCCGCTTGCGGCAGTGGCGCATCGACCGCTGGCCCCGACGACGGCTGGTTCGCCCCTTGAGCTGGCGGCGGAGGGATGCCCGACTTCTCATTGTAGGCGTCAATAATCTGCTTGGTTATGTTGGTCGCGTCGACGGCATAAAGGACTGTGGGATTCTGCTGGTCGCTCGCGTCGAGAACCAGCGTAAAGCCGTGCTTCTCGGCGTAGTCGGTCATCACCGCGCCCACTTTTCCCGCGATCCGGTTCATCAGGTCCTGCATATCCGACTGAAAATCGCTTTGCGCGTCCTGCGTGTCTCGGTCCAACTGTCGTTTCTTTTCGTCAATGGCGCGCGAACGCGCGACCTTCTCATCGTCAGTCAGCTTCGCGTCGTCCGACTGCAGCTGCTTTGTCAGCGTGTCGATCTCGTCGCTCAGCGCCTTGATCTGCTGGCGCCGCGGATCGTACTTCTTCTGCAGATCGCCGAAGGCGCGCTGAAACTCATTGGTTTGGGTGACGGCAGCCTGAAATGCGATCACGGCCACCTTTGCGGAAGGGGCGGCTGCGGTTGCAGCAGGCCTTTGCGTGGAGGATGATGAAGTTCCCTGGGCGGCGGCCGGAATGATGGAAACCGCGGCCAGCAAAGGAACGAACAGCGTCAGACGCTTCATGCGAATCAATGACTCCTTCGAAGTTCCCGCGTGCCGCGCCTCTTGGCGCCGCGGCTTGAGCATGGCGCTTCGTGACCTGCGATCGAGCCTCTGTCCGGCACGAAATCCGCAAAGAAGCAAGCGCACCGACGCATCGCCGGGAACTAGTGGCGATTATACGGCATTTTCCCTCTACCTGTGGATGAGCCGCATTCCAGGCGCCTCGCGTCCCGCGAACCTGTTCCCTGCCTTTAAAACGTGGTCGAAACCGTCAACCGGAATGTCTTGCGCGGTTCGCGGAACACGTATTGCGCGCCATAGGCCTGGATGGCTTCCTGGTAGGTGTAATCGCCCGCGCCGCCCGGCGGGAACATGGCCCGAGTAATCAGCTCAGCCGAACAACTGTATTGCTTCACCCCGAGAAACACATCGTTGCAATAGGGCCGTTCGTAGAGCCGCAGCGGGTTGTAGGCATAGTAGAGGCGGAACGGTGCGTTGATGATCGGCATCAGCACGCCGAGCTCGGCGCCCAAGTCCATGCGCGGAACAAAGTTCGTGCCTTGAACCGGGCGAATATCCCGGCGGAATCCCACCTGCGAGCCCGGTATGCCCCCTTGGCAGGAGCCGTTGTTATACACCGGGCAGCCATAGAGTGGTGCCGTCAGAGAAGCAAATCCCTGGGGGCTCTGCTCCAGCTGCCCGTGGTTGGTCGCGGAGTCGATGCCAAAGTCGTCAAAGAACGAGAAAGTGAATGGCCCAACAATCGGAATCCGGTACTCGACGTTGGTGGTCAATTGGCTGTCGCCGCCGATCGAGGCCACGCCGTAAATCGGCAGCGGCACCTGGATACACTGATTGTCTTCAGGGTTCGTCGGATCGCGCGGCACGCACTGCCCGTCAGGATTGGTGAGCTGGAAGTTCACGCGCGTGGGCACATAGCCATACGGCGTTGCCGAGCGCTCATCAAATCCGCGCAATTCCGTTTCGCCGCCGGCATAAAAGCGATTCTGCGGCGGAGCCACATCGCCGCCCCAGCCCTGGATGTAGCCCAGTTGCGCTCGAATGCCCAGCACGTTGTGCCCGGTCTGCGACGGGATCAGGTAATGCATGGGGATAAAGCGCTTGTACGCAATCACCGGGTTCACATAACGCACGCTGCCCCAGATGCCCGCCGCCTGCACGTACGCGTCGATCTCCTTGCCCTCCCGCGGCCGCAGCGGATTGCTGATGGTGTTATACGAATAGCTCAACCCGAGCGCGCTGCTGATTATCCCGGAGAGTGGATTCGATCCCTGCACTCCGGAACGGAAGGAGATGGTCTGGAAGAACGTCTGCGAGGCCGTGCTGAATGCCGAAACCGTGGACTTTGTCCATGAATACGTCGCGCCCAAACGCTGAAACGCATGCCGCTTCAATGGATAGCTGAGCGAGAAATTGAAGCCGTCCGAACCCACGTTGTAGTTCTGCGTCAACGACTTCTCCGCTGCCGACAGGTTCAGTGACGCGCCCGTTGTCGCCTGGTAGCTCTTGGCCGAGTTGTAATCCTGCTTGTTGTTGAAAATCTGGAATCCCATGTTGATGGGCCGGTTGCGGATATACGGCTGCGTGAATCCGAACAGGAACTGGCGGCTGATGCTGCCCAGGTTCGCTTGCAGGCTCAGCGTTTCGCCCAGCCCCAGGAAGTTATTGGTCTGGTAGTTGACCCCGAGGAAGGCGCCCGAGTATCCGCTCACGCCGCCATTCATGCCGATCGAGTTCTTGCCCTTTTCCTTCACCTTCAGCAGCAGTTCCACGGTCCCGTTATCCGGATCCTGGTGCGCTTCGGAGTCCTGGTCGACCTTCAGCGGATCAAAGTACTCTAACTGGTTCAGCCGCAGCAGGCTGTACTCCCAGAGCTGGGAGTTGTACACCGAGCCCTCGTCGAGCAGCAGCTCGCGGCGGATGACGCGGTCACGCGTGATCGTGTTCCCCTGGAACTCGATGCGCGAGACGAAGAACTGTTTTCCTTCGTCGATATCGATGTTCATCGAGACCGTGTGCTTCTGCTCGTCGTAGGTCATGTGGGGCACGGCGCCGAAGTTGATATAGCCGTTGGCGCCGTATGCCTTCTTCAGATTTTCCAGCCCCTTTCCGATCATCGTCGCATTGAACCAGTCCCCGTCCTTGAGGGGGAACGTCGAGCGTAGCGCCTTCAGGTTTCTTCCCGCTGTGCTGCCTGTGAAGGTGATGGCACCGAGCCGGTATCGGCTTCCCTCTTCGATCGCCATCTGGATGTCAATGCGCTTGCCCTTGCGCGGCCTGAACGTGAACCAGTTCAACCCACCCTCGTCGCGAATCTGCGTCTTGGGCTGCTCTACGGCGGCGTTGGCATAGCCCTTGTCGCGGTAGGCCTGTCGCACGCGCTCCGTATCCTCTTCGAGCTTCGAGGAGTCGTAGGTTTGGGCGAACAAATTCTCAAAGATGACGGAATAGGGAATTCCGATCGGTTTCAGGTTCTTCATTGAGCGGCGCAGATCAAGCGCGCTGATATGCCGGTTGCCCTCGAAGGCGATCTTGCCCACCTTCACAACCGGGCCTTCCTTGATGTTGAAATTGATCTGCACGTTCGCCGGCGGAATCGTCTTCACATCGGTTTTCACGGTCGCGAACTGGTGGCCATGCTCGGCCAAAAGCTGCTTGATCACCGTTTCCGCCTTCGTGATCTTGGTCGGATCGTACTGCCCCTCGACCGACAGCCCTACCTTTTCTTTCTTGAAGCGGTCGAGAATATCCGACGTGGTTATAGAGTTGTTGCCCTTGTAATTGATGTCGCGAATATAGGGTTTTTCGCGGACAAAAACGTCCAGAATGACGCCCTTCTCCGAGTCCTCTTTCTCGATGCGCAGGTCCTCGAAATAACCTGTGTTCCACAGCGAGTTGAAATCGCGCTCGATCGAGACGGGATCGTAGGTGTCACCCTCGTGGGTGAACATGCGGGCGACAATCGTTTCCTTGGGGATGCGCCGCTGCCCGATCACGCGAATCGAATAGATGGTGTCGGGCGTTTGTCCCAGGGCCGCCAGACCCCCTGAAACCAGCATCAGCAACAGCACGACGCGCGCCAGTTGCTTGACCATCCACATGGAACGGCCGATGGAAGTGTGCTTGTTCTTCACCGGGTTGAAGCCCTGCGACGAGCACAAATTCTCTTTCGTTCCATAATTCGGCTTCACAGGAAGAATATGCACACCCTCGTTGCTCAAAATCTGGCCTTGCCTCAAGGAAAAGTCGATTATATGGGACCGCGGCCACCTCGCCCAAACTCGCCGCCGCGTCCGCTGCAGCAATCAGGCTGGAAATCCGTTCCTTGAATCCAATCTTCAGTTTACCGGACTCAGGCGGCCTGCAATGCCTGCGACCGATCTGCACTTCGCAGTATGCCGGTTAGACGTGCCTCGGCGTCTCACGGCACCGCTCGTCCGTACGGATTTTGGCGGCGAAAAAAGACAAAATTCGGGAGTGGCATTTCCATGCCGCGGCGGGCAGTCAGTCTTCGGGGCTCTCGCGCCATGCCCGGATGCTTCTCGATCCGGCCGCGGCGCTCCAAAATGCCCTGTGCCGGATTGCAGGATTCACGGGCACAGAGGCCGAATCCTTTTCCATTTTCCGGGCGTCACTAGCAAAGTGGGCGCCGCCTCGGCCGTTCCTTTTACCGTGCGCGCCCTCTTGAGCGTCCTCTTTCGACTAACATAGTACTTTCAACGGAATCTCGGTTCGCCCTTGTGTGCAAACGCAGGACGGTCCGGAACCCGAGGAGCCGGCGCAAACCGGACCGGACCTGCAATGGCTTTCAATTTTTTGGCAGTCGATTTCAGGCCGAGACCAGGGCTCAACACGATTAAGACGCCGGCCATGGAGCGAATAGCAGCCCTATGATGTGGATTGTCCGGCTTGCGCTGCGACGGCCTTATACCTTCGTCGTCTTCGCGCTGCTGATTCTGATCCTTGGCGTGCTCAGCATCGAGACCATGCCGGTGGATATCTTTCCCAACATCGATATCCCGGTGGTCACCGTTGTGTGGCAGTTCTCGGGCCTCTCCGCCGATCAGATCGCCAACCGCATCGTGACCAACGCCGAGCGGGGTATGACCACCACCGTCAACGATATCGACCACATCGAGTCGCAGTCGCTGGTCGGCGTCGGCATCATCAAGATCTTCTTCCACCCCAAGGTGAACATCGCCCAGGCAGTTGCCCAGGTCTCCGCCATCAGCCAGGTGCAGTTGCGATCGCTGCCTCCGGGTACCAATCCACCTTTCATCATCCAGTACAACGCTTCCAGCGTTCCCGTGCTGCAACTGGGGCTTTCCGGGCCCGGTCTCGACGAGCAGCAGCTGAATGATATTGCAACGCAGACCATTCGTATTCAACTGGCCACCGTCGAGGGAGCTCAATCGCCCTTCCCCTACGGCGGCAAACAGCGCGAGATCATGGTCGACCTCGATCTGGACGCGCTCCAGGCCAAGGGACTTTCACCCGCCGATGTCGTGAATGCCATTGCCGCGCAAAACGTCATCGCGCCTTCCGGCACCATCAAGCTCGACCGTTTCGAATATGAGGTCGAAACCAATTCCGCGCCCACCCTCCTGGATACTCTGAACAACCTGCCCATCAAGACCGTGAACGGAGCAGTTGTCTATATCCGCGACGTGGCCCACGTGCGCGATGGCAATCCGCCGCAGACCAATATTGTCCGCGTCGATGGCCACCGCGCCCTCATGATGAACATCCTCAAGATCGGCTCGACGTCGACGCTCGACATCATCAAGGGCGTGCGCGACATCCTCTCCAAACCCGGCTTCAAGGGCCAGCTGCCTCCGGCGCTTAAGATCGCGGCTCTTTCCGATCAGTCGATCTTCGTGCGCGGCGCCATCAGCGGCGTGGTGCGTGAGGCGATCATTGCGGCCTGCCTCACTGCGCTCATGATCCTGGTTTTCCTGGGCAGCTGGCGCTCCACCATCATCATCGCTGTTTCCATTCCGCTCTCCATTCTCTGTTCGCTCATCCTGCTCGATGCCCTGCACGAAACCATCAACATCATGACCCTCGGCGGCATGGCGCTGGCTGTCGGCATCCTCGTCGACGATGCCACTGTCGCCATCGAAAACATCAACCGCTATCTCGAGTCCGGCAGGGAGTTGGAACAGGCCATCATCGACGGCTCTGCGCAGATTGCCACGCCCGCTCTCGTGTCTACCCTCGCCATCTGCATCGTGTTTGTGCCCATGTTCTTTTTGAGCGGCGTGGCGCACTACCTTTTCGTGCCCCTCGCCGAGGCCGTCGTATTCGCCATGCTCGCCAGCTACTTCCTCTCGCGGACGCTGGTGCCCACCATGGCCAAATACATGCTCCGCGAGCATGACGACGCCGACGAACATCGAAGACGTGCCAGCCGCAACCCATTCACCCGTTTTCAGCTTGGGTTCGAATCCGGATTTGAGCGTTTTCGCCGCGGTTACCTGGGCCTGCTCACTTTTTGTGTCGATCACTCCGGCGCTTTTCTGCTCGTTTTCCTGGCGCTTGTCGTAGCATCGTTCGGGCTGACCCCATGGCTCGGGCAGGACTTCTTCCCGTCGGTCGACTCCGGCCAGTTCATGATTCATGTGCGCGCTCACACCGGCACGCGCATCGAAGAGACGGCGTCTATTTGCGACCATATTGAGCAGACGATTCGCCAGCAGATTCCGGCCAGCGAACTCGTCACCATCCTTGACAACATTGGCCTTCCCTATTCTTCGCTGAACCTGTCCTACTCCGTCTCCGCGCCCGTCGGCCCTTCCGACGCAGACATCCAGGTGCAGTTGAGTCGCAACCACCATCCCACCGACGCTTATGTCCAGCGCCTGCGCGCCGTGCTGGCCCGCGATTACCCCGGCGTCACGTTCTACGAAGTGCCGGTCGATATCGTCACCCAGATTCTCGACTTCGGTCTCGCCGCGCCCATCGATATCCAGATCGTCGGCCCCAATCTCTACGCCAACCGCGCACTTGCTGACCGCATGTTGAACGAGGTCCGCTACGTGCCCGGCGCTACCGACGTGCGGATTCAACAGCCCTTCAATTACCCGAATTTCACCGTGAACGTTGACCGCACGCGCGCCCAGAACACAGGTCTGACGCAGCAGAATGTGGCGCAAAGCCTGCTCGTAGCACTCAGCGGCAGTTTCCAGACAAGCCCCAACTTCTATCTCGATCCGCGCAACGGCGTTTCCTATAACATCGCCATCCAATCTCCGCAGTACCGCATGGACAACCTGGCTGAGTTGGAAGGGCTGCCGGTCACCAGTTCCGCCACCATTGCCGCAAGTACGCAACCCTCCACCAGCACTTCAACGGGCGCTCCCGGCGCCGCGCCGCTCGGCAGCGTTTCGTCTGCTCAAACTTCAGGCGCCGCAACAGCCGCGCCGGGCGCGGGCAAACCGGTGCAGGTGCTGGCTAATCTCGCCACCATCGTCCCCGGAGCCGAGCAGGGCGAAATCAGCCACTACGACATCCAGCCGGTCGTCGATATCTACACCAATGTTGAAGGAACCGATCTGGGCACCGTCACCCGCGCCATGCAGAAGATCGTCGCCCGCCATCAGAACGATCTGCCCCGAGGTTCCAGTTTCATCCTCCGCGGCCAGAGCGAAACCATGCACTCGTCCTACGTTGGACTGCTCAGCGGCCTCGCCTTCTCCATCCTGCTCGTTTACCTGCTCATCGTGGTCAACTTCCAGTCGTGGCTCGACCCCTTTCTCATCATCTCGGCGCTGCCGGCGGCGCTGGCCGGAATCGTATGGTTCCTTTTCCTCACGGGTACCCGCCTCAGCGTGCCCGCGCTCACCGGCGCCATCATGTGCATGGGCGTGGCCACGGCCAATTCCATCCTCGTGGTGAGCTTCGCGCGCGAGGAGCTCGAAGTCCTGGTAGGCGACGCCCGGAGCGCCGCGCTCAATGCGGGCTTTGTTCGTCTCCGCCCAGTGCTCATGACGGCGCTGGCCATGATCATCGGCATGGTGCCCATGGCCCTGGGCCTGGGCGACGGCGGCGAGCAGAACGCTCCGCTGGGCCGCGCCGTCATCGGCGGCCTGCTGCTGGCCACGGTGGCCACGCTGTTCTTTGTGCCCGCTTTCTTCAGCTTCATTCACGGCCGTCTCGAGCGCACGCGTGAGCGTGAGCGCGATACTGCTTCCGAGGGCCTCGACGAATTCGACGGGAGACCGGAGTAAATGCACATGAATCAGGAATCCAATCCGAATCCCCAGCACGCTGCGGCAAGCCGCGAAACGCCGGAAGAGAGCCCTATGTCGCCCCGTAAAATTCTCTTCGGCCTTGCCGTCGTTCTGCTCATCTTCGTCGTGATCGCGGTCGCCGGCATCGTTCGGCGCTCGCATGCCGATTCGGTTCTGGCGCAGCGCACGGATGAGCTGGCTCCCCCAACGGTTACGGTCGCCGCGGCGCAGTCCGGCTCGCCCACTGAATCCATTGTGCTGCCCGGCAACGTCACTGCCTACACCGACTCGCCGATCTATGCCCGCACTGACGGCTACCTCGAGCACTGGTACTACGACATCGGCGCCAAGGTGAAAAAAGGCGATCTGCTCGCCGTCATTCAAACACCGGAGCTGGACAAGCAGGTGGCGCAGGCGCAATCCGACCTCACCACGGCGCAGGCCAATGCCAATATCGCCCGCATCCAGGCCGAGCGCTATACGAACCTGGTGAAATCCGACGCCGTCTCGCAGCAGGACACCGATACCTTCGTGAGCCAGGCCGCCGCCACCGCTGCAGCCGTCAAATCGTCGCAGGCCAACTTGCAGCGCCTTCTTGAACTGCAATCGTTCGAGAAGGTCTACGCGCCTTTTGACGGAGTGGTGACTGCCCGCGCCGTCGACACCGGCCAGCTCATCAGCTCAGGCTCCGGTCAGGGCTCCGGCACTGAGCTTTTCCACATGCAGGCGCTGCAGACGCTCCGCGTCTACACCAACATGCCGCAGCTTTACTCGCAAACACTCAAGCGCGGCATGAAGGTTGGCCTCACCTTCCCCGAGTATCCGGAAAAGACCTTTGAGGGCACGCTGGTGCGCACCGCCGATGCCATCGACCCCGTCAGCCGCACCCTGCTTGTCGAAATCGACATCGATAACCACTCGGGTCAACTGATGCCCGGCGCGCTGGCTCAGGTCCACTTCAAGACCCCGCCCGTCGGCTCCACGTTCATTGTGCCCACCACCGCGCTGATCTTCCGCCGCGCCGGAATGCAGGTGGGCCTCGTCATTCACGGCGACATGGCTCATCTCGTGCCTGTGGTCATCGGTGAGGACGATGGCGCCTCCGTGCAAATCGTCAGCGGTCTCCAAACCGGCGACCAGGTCATTCAGGACCCGCCCGACTCGCTCATCGAAGGCCAAAAGGTAACCGTCGTCAAACCCGGCAGCGCCGCCTCCAATGAGGGAGGCCTGTAACATGCGCCCAGTTCCGCACGCAGCCCAAGGTAGCGCGCACCAAAACCAGGACCCTCCTCCTGAGCGCTCCCTCATTCTCTTGATCCCTTGTCTTCTCGTTCCCTGCCTTCTCCTCTCCGCCTGCAAGCCAGTAGGCCCCAACTACGATCGCCCCGGCTACACCGCGCCTCCCGCCTACAAGGAAACCGGCGCATCCTCCGTTGTCCCTCCGCCCAATCCGCAAGGTGGCGCATGGCAGCCCGCGAATCCATCCGACGGCATGCTCAAGGGCAAGTGGTGGGAGATCTACCAGGACCCGCAACTCAACCAGCTCGAGGATCGCGTCGATTCCACCAACGTGCAGCTTCGCCAGGCCATGGAAACCTACCTCGCCGCGCAGGATCAGGTGCGCGCCGTTCGCGCCAACTTGTACCCCACGCTCTCGGCAGGCCCTTCCATCAGCCGCGAGCGTGCCTCGGCCAACCGTCCGCTGGCCCCGTCCTCCAGTTCCAGCGCCTATGGCGACTTTGTCATCGCCGGCCAGGCCAGTTGGGAGCCCGATTTCTGGGGCCGCATCCGCCGCAGCATCGAGCAGGCCCACGCCAACGCGCAGGCCACCGCCGCCGATGCCGCCAATGTCGCTCTCACTCTCCACGCGGAGATGGCGACCGACTACTTCGCCCTGCGCGGCCTCGACTCCCAGATCAAGCTCCTCACTTCCACAGTCTCCGACCTCGAGCACCAGCTTGATCTCACGCAGCGCCGATTCTCCGGAGGCGTGGCCACTGCAGTCGACGTCGCGCAGGCGCAAACCCAGCTTGAGACGGTGCGCGCCCAGCTCGTCGACCTCGGCGTGACGCGCGCGCAATATGAGCACGCCATCGGCACCATCGCCAATTACAACTTGCCCAGCTTCACCATTCCGCCTTCGCCGCTCGATCTCTCCCTGCCCAATATCCCCACTGGCGTGCCGTCGCAGTTGCTCGAGCGTCGCCCCGACATTGCCGAGTCCGAGCGCCTCGCCGCAGCAGCCAACGCGCAAATCGGCATCGCCGTCAGCGCCTTTTATCCCACCATCACGCTCAGCGGCACCGGCGGATTTGAAAGCACCAACCCCGGCACTTGGATTCAGGGCCCGAGTTCGCTGTGGAGCCTCGGCGCCCAGGCCACCGAGCTGCTCTTCGACGCAGGCCAGCGCCACGCTCTCACCGCCCAGGCCCGCCACACCTACGACGCGCAGGCCGACGGCTATCGCAACACTGTCTTTCAGGCGTTCAACGACGTCGAAGACCAGCTCTCCAGCCTCCGCGTCCTCGAGCTGGAATCAAGCGTCGAGCAGCGCGCCGTCGACGCCGCGCATCACTCCTTCAATCTGTCCAACGCCCGCTACAAGGGCGGCGTCACCAGCTATCTTGAAGTCCTCACCGCCGAGCAGACCCTCCTCCAGGACCAGGTCACAGCCATCGATATCGAAAGCCGCCAGTTCGCTGCCAGCGTCAGCCTCGTGCGCGCCCTGGGCGGTGGCTGGGACGTCACACAGTTGCCGTAAATCTCGTTTCAACCCCCGTCATTCCGACCGCGGTCGAACCATCTTCCGTTCCTTTAGTAACGTTCGCATCTCGCAAAAATCCGGCCTCCCAATTCGCCGGAAATCAAGAGCTTCGCCACGCCCTGAGATCGCTTTTCGACGCCATTTTCCTGATGAATATATCGGTTCCGAAAGTGAGCTGAATCACGCCAGTCGCATCCTCGCGCCCTGAACCCGCCGGCAGATCATCGATCAGCCGCAAAGAGATTCTCAATCCAGAGCGAGCAACCCTTCACAAAGGTGCTAAGATTTCCGGCGGAGAAGAAACATATGTACAAACGAATCCTGCAATCTGCTTTGGTGCTTCCTCTGCTCAGCTTGGCCTTCTTGCCGGTGGGTTGCAAGAAGCCCCCACCCATCACACTCTCGTGCAACGCAAGCGCCCCTGCCGTCTTCCCGGGCGATCCCCTCACCGTTACTGCCACTGCCGGCTCGGTAAACCCCAAGAAGAACACGAATGTGCTCTACACTTGGAGCGGCACCGGCGTCACGGGCAACGAAACCACCGCCACTGTTGCCACCGCTTCGCTTGACCCCGGCAACTACACAGTCAAGGGCCAGGTGAAAGAAGGCAAGAAGGGCAAGGAAGGCCTCAAGCCGGGTGAAAGCGCCGAATGCGAGGCGAACTACACCGTCAAGGCCTTTGAGCCGCCGACCATCGCCTGCTCCGCTAACCCCACTGAGGTTCAGCCTGGTGGAACGGCTTCCGTCACCGCCGAGGCCGTCAGCCCGCAGAACCGCCCGTTGACTTACACCTACTCTGCCACCGCCGGCACCATTACGGGCAGCGCCGCCACCGCCGCGTTCTCTTCGGCCGGGGCGCCCACCGGCGTGGTTGGAATCACCTGCAGTGTTTCCGATGACAAGAGCCACAGCGTGAGCGCGAACACGAACATCACGATCCTGGCTCCCCCGCCTCCGCCTCCGCCGCCCAAAACGCAGCCCCTGTGCTCCATCAACTTTGGCAACGACGTTAAGCGGCCCACCCGCGTGGATAACGAAGCCAAGGCGTGCCTCGATCAGGTGGCCCTTGACCTCAAGCAGCAGTCCGACGCCAAAGTGGTCATCGTCGCCGACTCCAATGCCAAGGAAAAGGATGTTGAGGCAAAGGAGCAGAAGCGCGCAGCGCACAACAAGCACGTCAAGGTTGAGGACCATGCCGCCCAGCGCGCCGTCAATGCCAAGGACTATCTGGTCACCGATCAGGGCATCGATGGTTCGCGCATCACGACCATGACCGGAACCGGAGACGACCAATCGGCGCAGAACTATCTCGTGCCCGCAGGCGCAACCTTCGCCAACGACGTGCAGGGAACAACGCCGGTAAACGAAACCGAGGTAAAGCCGGAAGTGCGCAAACCGCTGCCCCAACGGCATCGCTAGCGCCCTCTCGTACCCCAACCAGCGAGGGTGCCCTATCCTTGACGCAGTCTTATCGCGGCAAGGATGGGAATGGCGGGTGCCCACCCTCGCTTTTCATCTTCGTACCCCACCATCGAGGGTGCCCCATCCTTGACGCAGTCTTATTGCGGCAAGGGTGGGAAACCACCAATCTCATCCGTCCCTTTCAGCGTAACGAAGATGTTCTGGCAGTCGATTCCCGCGGCAGGTTCACTCATTTTGGAATCGGGGGCTGTGCCCCGTTCATCGCGGCCTTATTGCGATGAGCGGGTCCTCGGACAAGTTCCCAGGCGCGTGGCCCGGGTCTTGTGATGCGTCTGGCCCACCGTCGAGCGGGTGCCCCAGGTTCGGGGTCCCCAGGGACAGGTCTTCGTCCCTGGGGTGGAGATCCCTCGCACCTGGGGACCTGGGAGAGCCGGGTGACCCATGTCCCGATTCCGGGACGTGAGATACCTCGATCCCATCTGCTCACGCGTCTGTCATCCCCAGCGTAGTCGCGGGATCTGCGGTCGCCTTTAGCCGGGTGCCCCAATTCCCGATTCTGGGACATGGGACATCTCGATCTCACCTGCTCACACGCGTCTGTCATCCCGAGCGTAGTCGAGGGATCTGCGGTTGCCTTTAGCAACTTTCGCAGCTCGGAAAAATGCAGCCTCCCATTTGCCCATCAACCGCCCGGAACGGTTCGCAGACATGAAGCCGACTGCGTTCTACATACACCTCGAACGGGCTCTGACACTTCTACCACTCGGCCCCAATTGTCCTGGCAAATGCGCCTCTCGGTAACCATCTGGATCGGTGAACCCAAGCCGACTTTGAAGGGCCTATGTGTCCTCGATACGGCACTAGAGATTTGGCAACAACTGCGTTCACCCGGGTGGGTATGATGGAACTAACCCGGCCCCAGCGCATCTGTGCTGGAGCAAACTCGACGGCTCAAGGAACTTCAGAACACTACCTATGCTCAAGCTGAAGCAGGCTCTCCTCCTGTTCCCGGTGCTCTCTCTTTCCATTCCTCTGGTTGCCCAAACGATCCCGTCTGGAGCCGCCATCGATGCGAAGGTGGGCGGTATCATGGCACAGACAGCCGCCAAAGGCATGGCCGTTGCCGTCATCGACCACGGCAAGATTGAGTACGTTCATGCCTACGGTATCCGCAATGCCAAAGGCGACCCGCTCACGACTGACACCGTCATGTATGGAGCGTCGCTCACCAAAACCGTATTCGCCTATACGGTGATGCAATTGGTGGATGAGGGCAAGCTGAACCTCGACACTCCGATCGAGGCTGATCTTGACAAACCACTACCCAGTTACGGTCCCGATCCAGTGTTTCCCGACAAGTACGGGCCATACAAAGACCTCGCCGATGATCCGCGCTGGAAAAAGATCACGCCACGCATGTGTCTCGACCACTCAACGGGTTTGAGCAATTTCTGGTTCATCGAACCCGATCAGAAGTTGCACATACACTTCGATCCCGGCACGCACTTCAGCTATTCGGGCGAAGGTTTTATCCTGCTGCAGTTCGTCATCGAACATGGCCGAAAATCGCAGGGCCTGGGACTCGATGTGGGCGACCTGACCCATGCGGATTTTGCACGGTTGGGAATGACCCGCACAAGTCTAACGTGGCGCGAAGGCCAGGACCCAAACGTCGCGGACGGCTGGAACGACCATGATCAGCCGGAGCCTCACTCCAAGCGCAGCAAGGTGCGCGTAGCCGGGTCAATGAATACCACCATCTCCGACATGGCGAAGTTCACCGCCGCACTCGTGCGCGGCGATGGCCTGACGCCCGCATCCCGCGCCGAGATGACAAAGCCTTCGCTCCACATCACCACGCGCTCTCAGTTTCCTCTCTTCCAGCCGGACCTGCCCGTGAGCGAGCAGCGCAAAGACCTCAACGCAGGTCTGGGCGTTGTCGTCTTCGATGGCCAACAGGGCCACGGCTTCTACAAGGGTGGCCACGACGGCCAGACCGCCAACACCATGGTCTGCCTCGAGAGAGGTCAGCGTTGTGTTCTGATTTTGTCGAACGATGTTCGTTCGGAGGCAGGTTTCGCCAATCTGCTCCATTTCATCCTTAGTGATACCGGAGTGCCCTACGACTGGGAATACGGAAACTACGCCGGAAAATCGTGATTTCCCGGTAAGGCTTGCCTGAGTTTGCCTATCCTGGTTGCTGGCCAATTTTCAAATGTAGACTTCAGCCCAACGTACTCATTGAGCATGTTTTAGGCGAGAAGCGGCGCGTGGCCCATTTCCCCATACACGAATCTGGGTGCCCCAGGTCCCTCGCTTTTGGGGACCTGGGACAGTACGAAAGTCCACAAACCTCAGATCACTCCCCAAAAACACCGTTCTCGTCACCGACAGGTTGCTGATGAAAAGCCGACGCCACAGTACCGATCGTTTCAAACTCCGCTAATCGGTGAACCTGATCACTTTCGCACAATGTCTCGGCGGGCTCCGCATTGAACAGATTCCACAGGAACCGTTCGAAAACGGACGCGCAGTACGCGGACGGACAGATGAGGAACATACGCGAAGACGAGTTTTAGGTCTATCGTGCTGGTGGTAAAAAGCTTACATCCAGACGTGCTTTGGCACACTGCATGCATGTAAAGAAGGCAATACTCTAATTCCCCGAGATCAATGTTCTGAGGGGAGACAGTCATGACAGGACTGCTCCAGGATCTTCGCTTTGCCCTGCGGCAACTGCGCAAGAACCCCGGATTCACGATCACTGCGGCGGCGATGCTGGCGGTCGCAATCTGCGCCAACAGCACCATCTTCAGCTGGATCAACGGCACCATGCTGCACCCGATTCCCGTGGCAAGAGACACGGATAGCCTTGTAAGCGTGATGCGTGGGCAGTGGAGTATCACGCCCCGTCCGCCGTTTTCCTACCTTGACTACTGCGATCTGCGCGATGGTAACCGGAGCTTCAGCGGAATGCTTGCCTACCATCACGACTGGCTGACGCTCACCGGCGGCGCAACTCCCGAGCGCATTTATGTGGCGAACGTATCCGCGAATTATTTCGACGTACTCGGCATCAAGCCGGCGCTGGGGCGTTTCTTTCTGCCCGGGGAAGAAGCGCGCGAGGGTGGCGTTCCTTATGTTGTGCTGAGTGATTCGCTGTGGCAGACACGCTTTGGCGGCGATCCGGCGATTGTGGGAAAATCCATCGAAATTGCGCGCAGGCCCGTGACCGTGATCGGCATCGCGCCTGCAGGATTCATCAACGCGATGCCGGGCGTTCGCGACGATGCCTGGTTGCCGCTTGACCCGCTGGGAAATAACAGGCAACTGATGACGAGTCGCGGCGCAAATTACCTGAACGTGCTGGGCCGGCTGCGCCCCGGCGTGAGCCGCGCCGGCGCCACGCAGGATCTTGAGGTTCTGATGCGGCGGCTTGTGGCGCAATACCCCGACGACCATCCCGGCGTGAACACCATTACTCTCGATCCGCTGTGGCGCTCGCCGTTTGGAGCCAATGTGTACCTGGCCGCCTCGCTGCCTATCCTGCTGGCCATTGCCGGAGTGGTTCTTCTGCTTGCCTGCGCCAATGTGGCCACGCTTGCGCTCATCCGATTCGTCTCGCGGCGCCGCGAAATCGCCATTCGCCAGGCGCTCGGAGCCGGACGCATCCAGCTCATGCGCCAGATGATCGCGGAAGGCATCTTGGTTTCGCTTGCAGGAGGCGCGCTCGCGCTTCTGCTCACCACATGGACGGCGAGCCGGCTCGCCGACTTCATCCCGGCGAACTCCCTCCCCATCGTTCTCAACGGCGTTGTCGATCGCAATGTCATCTTCCTCGTCCTGCTGCTGGTGGTGCTGGCTAGTGGAATCTGCGGCGCGCTTCCCGCATGGCGCGCTTCGCATGCCAGCCCCGCGGAAGTGCTGAAGGATGAAGCGGCGAGTGTGTCCGGCGGCGGGCATAACCGGCACATGCTCAGCACCCTGGTCGTAGCCCAGATTGCCCTTTCGGTCGCCTTGCTGGTTTCTTGCGGCCTGCTGCTGCGCACGCTCAGCAATATGAGCAGCGCCGACCTTGGCTTCGAGCAGGACCACGTCCTCACGGCTTCGGTGGGCCTGGGAATCGCCGGCTATTCGAGCAGTGAGCAGAACGCGATCCAGCACAAGATTCTCGATCAGGTCACCGCATTGCCGGGCGTGAAGGCCGCGGCGCTCACCGATTGGCTGCCGCTCAGCTTCAACGGCAGGAGCAGCGACGTCTACCCCGAAAACTATGTGCCCCGATTGCACGAGTCGCACGAGGTGCGGCGCGCCGACGTGACTCCCGGGTTCTTTACGGCGATGGGAATTCCAATTCTGGCCGGCCGCGATTTCACGCGCGACGACGGTGAAACCGCGCCAGGCGTGGTCGTCGTCGATCAGACCGCGGCCGCGCACTACTGGCCCGGAGTGGATGCGATTGGACACCAGTTGCGCATCGACGGCCAAATGTTCCGTGTGGTCGGCGTGGCTAGGAACTCGAAGCATCAATTCATCAACGAGCGTTCGGAACCGATGGTCTATCTGAGCTTTTTCCAGAGCACGAATGACACCAGCGTCATGCTTCGGACGAACGGCGATCCGGCCTCCATGGCGCCGGCCCTGGAGCGTGCCATCCATCAGGTCAACGGCCAGCTTCCGGTTTCCGATGTGCGCAGCCTGCGCGAAACCACGCAGATCTCCAGTTCGTTTGCTGTTATCGAGAGCACTTTCGCGGGGATCTTCGCGATCATCGCCCTGGTGCTGTCGGCGACGGGCATCTACGGCGTGGTCGCGTACAGGACGCAACTGCGCACGCACGAGATCGGAATCCGCACGGCGCTGGGCGCTTCCCGCTCCAATGTGGTGCGGCTGGTGCTTCGACAGGGACTGTGGCTTACCCTTATGGGGCTCGTGCTCGGATTGGCGCTTTCGTTCGGGCTGACGCGCTTCATCGCCGGGTTGCTGTACGGAATCAGCGCCAACGATCCGGTGACCGCAGTTGGAGTCGTGGTGCTGCTGGGGGCCATGTCGCTGCTGGCGTGCTATCTTCCGGCTCGTCGAGCCATGCGCCGGAATCCCGTGGCCGCCATACGCGAGCTGTAAGCCGCGATTTGAAGCCTGGCCGACGACTCTTCCCTTTGTCGAGTCTTCGTCTGCGGCGCGCCCTCTGGATGGGGCCATGGAGCGCAAAATCGCGCAAAAACGAGTAAAAATGAAGCTCAAAACCACGTTTTAGAGTACAAATAATTGCATTTAATTGCTCTTTCGGGTAATTACACGGTGCGCTTTGCTCTATTTCGCAACCTAAGGTGGTTACAAATCGAATAAAACGGAACCTGGCGAGGTCAATGCGTGGCAAAAATGCAACCTCAAGTGGTTACATTTTGATGCAATTCGTAACCACTTAAGCGAACATTTGGCGGGGTCAACGCACCACTTGAGCGAACATTTAGATTGATTTCAAGGGCTTTACCGCCATCCCCCCCAAAACCGCGCAGACTTTCATGTTTCCTAGTCCCTAGTCCCGAGTCCCTATTCCCTAGTCCCTAGTCCCTAATCCCTTGCTTCTCAGTGCCAATACGCCCCATCCGGCACGTCCGCCATCGCCACTCCCGGCCCTTCCCACAACAGCCGCGGCGCGCCCCCGCTCGTCGTGTTAAGCGCCTCAATATGGACCGCATGCAGTCCCGCCCGCAGCCCGATCGATCCGCGATCGTAGCGCAGCGCGTTGCCCGGCGAGCCGCACACCTGCGCAAACGGCGGCCCCGTCTTCGCCATCTCCATCCCGTCGATCACCAACCGCGCGCCGTCGCGATCGATCAAGTGAAACGTGTAGCCCCCATCCGCAGGGATCTTGATAAACCCATCCCACACAGTCGCATACCGCGTGAATCCCTTCGCGCTTGCCGCAAGATTCGTCGAGTCGCCAGTAAGCACCGGCTGCATCGCGGAGAAATCAGGCAAGTCAATCCACCCCCCCGCATAGATCTTCCACCCCAGTCCCGAAGCTCTTGTCTTCATTTCACTTACCGCGTCGTGCCATTGCGCAACGGCCACCAGTCCCTGCGCCGCCCAATCCTGATGACCAGCCTTATCAGTCACATGCAGCAGAACGCGGAAGCGGCCCGCCCCGTTTCTGCCGTCCAGTTCGGTTCCCAGCGCATCAGGAAAGCGGTGCCGCACGCTGCGGCCATAAGCCGTCGTTCCATCACCAAAGAGCCACGTGTAATGCGCACCCGGCACAGACTTTGCGGTGAACATGACTTTCTCCCGCAGCGCAAATACTGTCGGTTCAACGCTGAATGCCGCGACGAGCGCGGGCGCAGGCGCAAACCTGGGCTCCGGCGCACCACCTGAAACCACAAGCGGCACCTGCGTGTCGCTGGTGACGCGCGTTTGCCCATACTTTACGTTGTCAAACGTCACATCGTTCACATCGCCGGTGATGGTTGACGCTGCGAGCGGCGGTTGATCGAGCGCCCAGATGTTGCGGAAGGTGAATCCATGCAGTTCCGGCTGCTCCTGCTCCATCTGCAAGAGCGAATACCAGTTATCAACGAGGAGATTCTCGAACGTGACGCCGGAGTGGTCGCCTGTGGCGCCGTTCGCGCCCCAGAAGCCGAGCAGTGCGAAAGTCTGGCCGCATGCGCCGATACCCGCATGCAGAATGCCGGAGTCGCGGAGTGTGAAGTTGCGCGAGTTGAAGATTTTTCGTGGCCAGCCGATGCGCACGACGTTGGAGATGCTCGTAGAGAATTCGCTGTTTTCAACAAGAATGTTGTCGACATCGGCGCCGGGCCGCAGCATGTCGGCATCGGTATAGCCGTCCCAGTTGCCTTCCATGGCCAGGTCATCGTCTGATGAGCGGAAAAACGAATGGTTCACCACCGTGTCGCCGCCACCCAGCCAATCCATGCCGTCCTGGTTTGCATTGTCGGGGTTGCCGCCGAGCACGCGTAGGTCGTCGTAGCGAAATCCAGTCGAATCTTTCATCTGGATGGACCAGGTGCGCGAGCGAATGATGCAGGTGAGCCCGTCGATTTCGACGTTGTGCGCCTGGTACCCGACGATGCAGTGCCAATCGGGCTTCTGCATCCAGCCCTCGTCGCCCTTCGGATTCTGCGGGCCGTCGTAGACGATTGTTCCCCGGCCCAGCACCTTCACATTCTCGACCCGCCAGAGATTCAAGCTGCCGAAAATGAAAGCGCCCGGCGCGAGATAAATAATGTCGCCGCTTTTGGGATTGAGGCTTTCGCGATGAACGCCTGCAGGCACAATGGTGACGTTTGCGCCGGAGGGCGGCGGTGGAGGCGGCAAGCCGGCAAAGATAAATAGCATGTGCGCCTGGTTGAGGAAGTCACCAGGACGCGAGATGGAAATCTTCATGGGGCCGGGCAGGCGAAAGCGGATGGTTTGCGGTTCGCCTGCGGGATGCGAAGCGCGGAGGCCAAGGCGCCACGGTTCGATATCGACGCCGCGATCCCAGAAGCTGGGGTCGGCCGCAGTGATGGAGACTTCCACAGGGCCGGTGGTGTCGAAGCTGACGAAATCGTAGTGCGACGCGGCATGTGCCACGTCGACGCGCTGATTGTTCACCGTGACGGCGAAGAAACCGTCCTGCATCTCCGGTGGGACTGGCGCGGCCTCAATGCGCGAAGCCGCGTGAGCAGCGCTGGAAACCGCAAACAACAAAACGAAGAACGCGCGCAAACAGGGCAACGAGCAAATCCCCATGGCGAAACAGGAAACGAGTCCACTGTAGCATCCGGGGTGACTTGCTCAGGCACTGTGGGCAGGAACGAACTCGCCGGATGCGAGGGTTTTGTATAATTCGTGACGCAAAGAAATTCGTTATTTCCACTCTATCAACCCGAGGGCCCAATGCGAATGTCACTCTTCATGCCATCCTATGCGGCTTCCCTTTCCGTCCTCGCCGCATTCGGTTTCATTGCGCCGGGTGCACACACGTCAGCGCAAGCGAAACCCATCGCCGTCAATTCGTCCGTGACCATCGTTGAGAGCGCGCAGGAACCAGGCCCTGTGCAAAGAGCGACCGAGGATCTGCGTCACGACTTCGCCAAGGTCTTCGGAGCCGAGCCAAAGCTGGCAACGAATCTGGACGAGGCTGGACCGGTCGCGATCTTGATTGCGCAGCGCGAGAATCTACCCGCGGGTGCGGATTGCACGACCACAGCAGATCGCGAGGCCTTTGCGTTCTCAATCACGGGCGCGGGCGTCGGCCCAACTCGCCGTAGCGTCGTCTGCCTCGCCGGCGCCGACATGCGCGGCACCATCTACGCGATCTACGAGTTCTCGCAGAAGATTCTCGGCGTCGACCCCATGTATTTGTGGACTGACAAGCAGCCGGCGAAACGCACATCGATCCCATTGCCCGCAGACTTTACGCACACCTATGCGAGCCCCGTCTTCAAATACCGCGGATTCTTCACCAACGACGAAGATCTTTTGACCGGCTGGGTCGTGCCGAATAAAGGGGATCAAACGGGCATCGCGCTCTCCACCTGGGACATGGTGTTCGAAACCATCCTGCGGTTGAAGGGCAACATGGTGGTGCCGGGCACATGGATTTTCCCAGACGACGCACAAGTACACGCCGCCGCTGAGCGCGGCTTGATCATCAACCAGCACCATGCCGAGCCGCTTGGCGTAAACGTGGCGCGCTGGCCTGAGGGTGTCCCCTACAACTTCTCCACGCATCCCGAGATTCTGGAGGCTGCGTGGAAGAATGCGGTGGCTTCGTATAAGCCGGGCGAAGAGATCCTGTGGAGCGTTGGCCTGCGCGGATTGTCGGACTCGAGCTATGCATCATTGGACGAGAGCGTGCGCAATAACGATCCTCTGCTCGGCCAGCGCATCAGCGAAGCCATCACAGAGCAGATAAAGATCGTGCGGGCGAAGTATCCGAACGCGGAGTTCGTCACCGACCTTTGGCAGGAGGGCGCGCGCCTGGTGCAGGAGGGTTACCTGAAGATTCCGCCAGAGGTTTCGCTGGTGTGGGCCGACACCGGCTACGGCGATATGCAGGACGGAGGCAAAGTCGGTCCCGGTCAGGGCATGTATTTCCATGTGGCCATGATGAATGGCCAGGCCAACCAGCTCTCCGAGATGGTGCCGGTCTCGATCATTCAATCGGAGATCGGCCGCTATATCAAGGCCGGCGCAACTTCGTATTTCCTCGTCAACACCAGCGACGAAAGGCCGGTCGCGATGACTACGCGCGCCGTGATGGAAATGGCCTATGCCGGAAATCTGACAGGCGTTCCCGCAACCACCGGCTTTGGAGCCGATCCTGAAGGCGGAGCCGATACGGCCTTCTACAAAAGATGGGCGACCGAAGAATTTGGCGCCAAATCGGCCGACACGCTGGCCAAAGTCTACAAAGAATACTTCGCCGCGCCGGCGCCGCGCCCGTCGTTCGGCCCGCCGCGCATGACCTCGGCCGGCAACGCGCCGCCTCCGCCGCCGCGCTACAGCAAAGTCCCGCTCGTTGTCGGCGATCAACACTACCACAGCGAAGCGCGCCGCATCCTGCTCGACTATCTGAGCGGCCACCAGGTGATCAATGTCCCAAGCCAGTCGCCCAAGTGGACGCAGCCGCGCGCCGGATTCTTCGTGTTGAACGCAGAGCAGCGTGCGGCGTTTCTTGATCGCGACATCAAGGAGTGCACCGATGCGCAGCCGCGCTGGGACGCAGTGTGGAAGTACGCCGTCGCCGCGGAAAGCACGGTCGATCCAACACGTCGCGACTACTACCAGGCAGAGGTGCTCACGATGATCACCATCAACCGCAACAGCAATCGCATGCTGCTAGATGTTGCGCAATCAATGAAAGATGAAAATGCCGGCGACACGGCGAAGGCAGAATTGGCAGCTGCCGACGCATTGAAGGCTCTCGACGAAATCCAGGCGTCGATGCATCTCGCCGAATACGGTAAGTGGAAAAACTGGTATCGCGGCGACTGGCTCACCGGCGTGTATCGCACGCGCGAACTGGTGCAGGATTTTGCCAACCACCTGAAAGATCCCATGGCCAAGCTGCCGGCGCCGGCCTCGTGGAGCGGATGGGAGGCGTACTTCCACATCATGCAATACGAGGACGATCGCTCAGTTGATGTGCACTAGTCCTAATACTGTTCACTTAACTAAATCTGTGGCATTCTGTATGAGACAAGGACAGGAGGCCACGGTTGGCGCGTACGGTTGCGGAACTCCCTCCGGGTGCCCGGATCACGGACTACATCAGCCTTGGCGTAATAACCAAGACGTTTCCTCTCTCCAGCATCGGGCCAGTGCTTTCAACCACAGGGAGGTCCAGCATTCGTCAGCGCGATCTGCCGGCACAGGTGGTTGTCTACTACGTCATCGCTCTGGCGCTGTACATGCCATCGTCCTATCGCGAGGTATTGCGTTGTCTTCTGGAAGCAGTCCAGTGGCTGCGCGATCCGTCATTGGGTGTGCGGGTGGCTGGGAAATCGGGCATCTCTCAGGCCCGAACGCGGCTGGGCTGGGAGCCACTGCGGCAGTTGCATGATGAGTTGGTCAAGCCGGTGGCTGTCGGCAGCACGCGGGGCGCGTGGTATCGGAGGTGGCGCCTGGTGAGCCTGGATGGCAGCACATTCGATGTTGCCGACGAAAAGGCCAACGAAGATGCTTTCTCTCGTCCTGGAGCCAGCCGCGGTTCAAGTGCTTATCCTCAAATCCGTTTTGTGTCCCTGGTGGAGAACGGCACACACGTGCTGTTTGGAAGTCACATGGACGGTTACCGGACCGGAGAAATCACGCTGGCAAAATCGGTTCTTCCGGCTTTGCGTAAAGGCATGCTCTGTTTGGCTGACCGGAACTTCTTCGGCTTCGAACTGTGGAATCAGGCATCTGGCACGGGCGCGGACTTGCTCTGGCGGATGAAGAAGAACATGCGCATGGCCTCAGAGAAACGCCTGCCCGATGGCTCCTATTTGAGCCAGGTGTATCCTTCCGAGCGCGACTGGCGACACAAAACCAACGGACAAATTCTTCGCGTGATCGATTACCGCCTGGAAGGAATCGCGGGCTCCGAGCCGATCTATCGCTTGGCGACCACCATCCTCGATCCTGGCAAAGCTGCAGCCGATGAACTCGCCGCCCTTTATCACGAGCGCTGGGAGATAGAAACGGCATTCGATGAACTCAAGACCCACCTGCGCGGCGCCAAGATCGTGCTGCGCAGCAAGACACCGGATTTGGTGCGTCAAGAGTTCTACGGACTTTTGATGGCTCACTTCGCCATCCGCGGCCTGATGCACGAAGCCGCCCTCAAAGCCGATGAAGACCCCGACCGGCTCTCGTTCCTCCACGCCGTGCGCGTGATCCGCCGCAAAATGGGTGTCTATGGCGCCATTCCCCCCTGCGAAGAGGAGAGCCTTTCATAAGGCGGTGCTTGGCGAAATACTCGAGGAACGCGTCGTCTCCAGCCGCGATCGCCACAATCTTCGCGGGGTCAAGCGCAAGATGAGCAACTTCCCGCTCCGTTCGCGCCACGGCAAGACCCTGCCCGCGATCAACATCCGAGCAGCCATCAGGATAGCTAAGTGAACAGTATTAGCACTAGTCCGCATTTCTCACAGGTCGTCGAGAATCGTAGCGCCGGTCTCCTGGCCGGCTGTCCTGCGGGCCTCCTGGCCCTCAGAGGCCTCGCGCAGCCTTGATCTTCGGGCAACAGCTCCGCCCGTGAGAAATGCGGACCAGCAGAAGCTCAGCGTTGGCCGACAGCTCAGCGCGAAGTCGCCGTTAAGGCTGATGCGCGGAGCCGAGTTCCTTTTGAAGGCGGTCGAGGAACGGCCTTTGGCTCAAGAGAATGTGATCGCGGGCTTTATCCAAGGTGAACCACGCGCCGCGATCCACTTCAGGAAAGTCAATCATCCGGCCCGAGCGAGGCGGCCATTGCATTTTGCAGTGATTGCTCGAGAGTTTGGCCGGGTCGCAGTCCCCCTCAAGCGCCCAGGCTGAAACAAATTTCCCACCCGCCTGGCGGATAGTGCCCATCTCGACGAACTTTCCGTCGATCGTGAACCCCGTCTCTTCCTTGAATTCGCGCCGTGCTGCATCCAGCGGATCTTCATCGGCTGCGTGCTCGCCCTTGGGAATCGACCATGCCCCGAAGTTCTTCTTCGCCCAGAGCGGCCCGCCCGGATGAACGAGAAAGACCTCTATTCCGTGTTCTTTCCGGCGATAGAGCAGCAAACCTGCGCTGTGCTTTGGCATGCGTGTGCACCGTTCTTTGATTTTACGAGCGTGCTCGACCCCGCATCGCAATCGCGCGTGACTGCGGTATAATTTTTCGAGAATCAATGGTGCCACGGGACGCGCAGGGCCAGCAGAATCTGCGCGATTTGAAGTCTTCTGGGCCGATTTGCGCATGCCAAACGATGAACTCATCCTGATCACAGGCGCGACGGGGTTCGTCGGGTCGCAACTGGTGCGCGAGTTGCTCGATCGGCATACGTCGGCAAGACTGGCGCTCATCATCCGGCCGCGGCCTGGCCAAACCGTGCAACAACGCGCCGAAACCTTAATTCCTGATTCTGCGCGGGCGCGTGTCCAAGTCTATTCCGGCGACGTAAGCCTGGAGAATTGCGGGCTGAACGCCGACGATTATCAACTTCTCCGCTCGGAATCAACCCGCGTGATTCACTCCGCGGCCACGGTGCGCTTCGATCATTCGCTTGAGGAAGCGAGGCGGATGAACGTGGAGGGTACGCGCCGCCTGCTCGATTTTGCCGCCTCGATGCCGCGCGTCCGCAGCTTTTCGTATGTCGGCACCGCCTATGTAGCGGGGCTGCGAACGGGCCTGATTTGCGAAGGCGAGCTTGACACCAGCCCGGGTTATCGCAATACCTACGAGCAAACAAAGGCTGAAGCGGAGGCACTCGTAAGGTCGAGAAGCGGCTCACTTCCCGCCATCATCCTTCGTCCAAGCATCATCGTCGGCGATTCCCGCACCGGCGTGACCTCCAGCTTCAAGATGATGTACTGGCCGCTGAAGATCTATGCACGTCGCCTGTGGCGCACCGTTCCCGGGTATCCGGATGCGGTGCTGGACATCGTGCCGGTGGATTTTGTGACACGCGCCGTTGCGCATCTTGCCTTCGATCAGAACGCAATCGGCGGCACGTTTCATCTTTGCGCCGGGCCGCGCGGCAGCGCCACCATCCAGCGGATTGCGCACCGGGCGATGGAGTACTTTCAAGGCCGCGAGCCGCGCTATGTTGATCCGAAGGTCTTCTTTGCCGCGATCCGGCCGCTGCTGTTTCTTATGCTGTGGGGTCGCAAGCGCCGGGTGCTTGTAGACGGCCGCGCTTACCGCGACTACTTCTCCATGCGCATGCAATTTGACACAACAAACGCCGAGCGATTGCTCGGGCCCGCAGGCATCTGTCCGCCGCAGGTCATGGACTACCTTGACCGGTTGTTCCATTACTGCGTGGCGAGCGACTGGGGGCGCAAGGCGATTCCAGCTCAATGAACCTGATTAGGCGTTTCAAATTCGCGCGAGACCGCAACGTCACCGTCGCCAACCTGGTGGACGAATTGCTCCGCAGAAAAGGAGATTGCGAGGTCTCTCTGGAGGAAAACGGACCTTTTCGTCTCGCGGAACTCCATGGCAGGATCTGCGGCATCGATGCCTTCCTTCGACGCACCATCATGCTTCGCCCCGGTGAGCCGGTTGCCATTTATCGTACGAACCATCAATGCTGCTTCCACTGGTTTTTGGCGGTCATTCGCGCCGGTGGCATTGCGGTGCCACTCAATCCCATGCTCTCACTCAGTGAGGTGCGCCGGATTCTTGGCGACAGCGGCACTGAAATTCTCGTCACAGACAAAGCCGTCTTCGAGCGCCACATTGTGGATCGCAGCGAACTGAATGTGCGCACCTGGATTCAGGCGGACGACGAGCCGGAAACCCTGGACGGCTTCCAACGCGCAACTTATGACGGCGCCGCACTGCCTCCGTTCACCATCGAACCTTCGGCTACCGTTGCGGTCTTCCACACATCTGGCACCAGCGGATTCCCGAAGGGAGCTGCTCTCTCAAGCAATGCATTGCTCGGGGGCCGGGCGTTAACGGTCGTTGCCGGATTGTTCCTTGGTCCGAAGGATCTGGCGCTTGTCGCGCTGCCCTGGTCGCACATCATGGCGGTCAGCATCGCCCTTTACGGGCTGATGGCAGGGATTCGCGGATGTTTTCTTGAGCGATTCGATGTGCAGGCTGCGCTTGATCTGGTGGAGCGATGGAAAGTAACCGCCATCGTCGGTGTTCCGGCAATGCTTGCACGGTTGATCAACAGCGATCCGAATCCAGAGCAATTGGCCACCATCCGCCTTTGGCTCTCCGCCAGCGATCACTTACCGGATGAAGTTCGTCAGCGCCTGCGAAACTTCGGCGCACTGATGCGGTTGCCGGGCGGGCGGCGCGTTCCACCGGTGCTTTTGAATGGCTACGGTATGGTTGAACTCGGCGGCCTCGCCATGATCGGTATTGAATTTTCCCTGCTACCCGGCAGCGCCCAATATTGTGTTCCTGTTCCGCCATTTCGTATTCGCGTAGCAGACGAGACCGGCCGAAGCTTACGCGCCGGCGCTGCGGGCGAGTGCCAGATCATGCGCCGCGGCCTGACACCGCATTATTGGAAAGATCAAGGAAGAAGTGAGGGGCTGCTCACCAGCGACGGATGGTTGCGCACCGGGGACTTGGCGATACGCAACCGCTTTGGCTTCGTGCGGCTGGTTGGACGCATCAAAGACGTCATCAAGTCGGGTGGATACTCGGTCTACGTGCGCGAACTGGAAGAGACGATCATGGCGCATCCTGCAGTGGCTCGCGCCGTCGCTTTTGGCCTGCCCCACAAAGAGAAGGGTGAATTTCCGGCCGCGGCGGTTGAATTGCAGCCCGGCGCGCCAGTCAATGAGAGAGATCTGCTGGAGTGGTGCCAGAAGCATCTCGCGCCGTACAAGGCTCCGCGGCGTATTTGGATTCTTGATCCAGGCGGCTTGCCGCAGAATCACACCGGCAAAGTCCTCCGCCGTGTTTTACGCGCCCGATTCTCTGAAGAGATCGCCTAGCTCGCTGCGGCTCAAGAGATTGGTCCCGCCTCAACCATTCGCGGTGTCGCGACCCTCAGATGCCTTCGCCCATAGAGACATAAACGCGCATCCGCTCCAGTTCAACGTGATAGGCCTCGCGTTCGGCCTCTTCATCTTCAAAGGGCTTGGTCCAGTGCTCGTGCGCGCCGAGGCGTTCTTCAAGCTCCTGCACGCGCGCCGAAAGCGCGATGAGCGCGTCAGAGAGGGGATCCTTCACGTCGTGTGGATCAGTGATGAGTACACGCTGGCCGTTGCGGTAGACGATGTGAGCCGGCACGCCGACAACCGTGGAGTTCGGCGGCACATCCGAGAGAACTACCGAACCCGCGCCGACACGTGAGTTTTCACCCACGGTCACGTTGCCCAGAATATTTGCGTTATTGCCGATGAAGACGCCGTCGCAGATGGTGGGGTGACGCTTTCCATGTCCCTTTCCCGTACCGCCCAGCGTAACTCCCTGATACATGGTGACGTCGCTGCCCACAATGGCCGTCTCACCGATCACAACGCCCGTGGCGTGATCAATGAAAAGACGGCGGCCAATGAGCGCGCCGGGATGAATATCAACTCCCGTGCAGAAGCGGGCCACCTGCGAGAGCATGCGCGCAGGCAGCCGCAACCGGTGACGCCACATCCAGTGCGAAATGCGATGAATCCAGACCGCCCAGAGCCCCGGATAACAGAGCAGGACCTCCAGCTGCGTGCGCGCAGCGGGATCGCGCTCCATCACGGAGTGAATGTCATCGCGAATGCGCGCGAAAAAGCCCATGAAAGCCCTTCTTCTCGAGCTAGCGGATCGAAACGGGACTACGAGACTTCGGGACTGATGCATCCGGCAGCCGCACTGCAATGTGGTCGGTCCCGAAGTCCCGAAGACCCGTAGTCCCTAGCCCCTGCTCTTTACGCCGGCACGGCAATCGGCTCGGGCTGCAAAGCCAGCGCCTGCTGGCGCAGAGGCTCGAACAGAATGCTCGACAGATAACGTTCGCCGAAGTCGGGCAAAACGCCAACGATCAGCTTACCCTTGTTCTCAGGCCGCGCGGCTACCTTGAGCGCAGCTGCGACGGCCGCACCGGAACTGATCCCGACAAATAGCCCCTCCTCCTTCGCCAGACGGCGCGCCATTTCCACCGACTCGTCGTTGGTGACCTGCACCACCTCGTCGATCTGCTTGGTATCGAGAATGCTGGGGATGAACCCGGCGCCCAGCCCCTGAATCTTGTGTGGGCCAGGCTTGCCGCCGGAGAGCACCGCACTGTCGGCCGGCTCAACAGCGATCGCCTTGAAAGACGGCTTCTTGGGCTTGATGTAGTGCGACACGCCAGTGATGGTGCCGCCTGTGCCCACGCCGGAGATGAGAATGTCCACCTGGCCGTCTGTATCGTCCCAGATTTCCGGCCCGGTGGTCTTCAGGTGAATCGCGGGGTTAGCTGGGTTATCAAATTGCTGCAGGATGTAGCCATTCGGAGTCTTTTCCAGGATCTCGTTGGCCTTGGCGATGGCTCCCTTCATGCCGCTAGGGCCAGGAGTGAGCACGATCTCCGCACCATAGGCCAGCAGCGTGACGCGCCGCTCGAGGCTCATCGTTTCCGGCATCGTAAGGATTAGCCTGTAGCCCTTCACTGCCGCGACAAACGCCAATGCGATGCCGGTGTTTCCGCTCGTAGGTTCGATGAGCACAGTTTTGCCCGGAGTAATCTTGCCTGCCTTCTCCGCGGCATCGATCATGGCGAACCCGATGCGGTCCTTCACGCTCGACGCAGGGTTCTGGCTTTCAAGCTTGACGACAACGGTAGCCGGAAGACCGGCTGCCACGCGGTTGAGCCGCACAAGGGGAGTGCGGCCGATCAATTCAGTAACATTCGCGGCAATGCGCGCCATAACGATCTCCTTTTTTCAGGGTCAACGACCCGGTTCATTCTTGGGAACGGATTCTGGGAGGATGGTGCAGCTTGTCAGTGGGAAAAGGCGCGCGACCACGCGCACAGCAGCATCGGAGCTGGCACCAGGACGGTGTTAGCGACATCGATGCATGGAACTAGGGTAGACCCGTTGGCCAGGGATGGCAAGGGGCATTCGATTCCTGGCTGAATTGGCCTTGGCAGCGATAGCAACGCGAACCAGAACCCATTCCGGTTTTCGAGCAGGGTGAAGAAAAAGCTGCGAGTCTGTCTCAACCAGTGTTTCTGAGCCCCGCCGAAATGCCGTTGATCGTCGCCGCAATGGCGCGGTTCACGTCGGGTGTGTTTTCGCCGGCGCGCTTGCGGCGCAGCATATCCACTTGGATAAGGTGCATGGGATCGACATAAGGATTCCGCAGCTTGATGGAGTGCGCGAGGACCTGGTTGGTTTCGAGCAGCTCCTTTTGTCGTGTCACCGCAAGAAGAACGCGCACGGTGCGATGAAACTCGGCTTCGAAGAGGTCGTAGACGCGCTCGCGCAGCCTTTCGTCGGTCACGAGAGTGGAATAGAGGCGCGCGGTTCCCAGGTCAGCCTTGCCCAACGCCATCTCCACGTTGCGCAGAAGGTCGATGAATAGCGGAAATTCCTGGGCCATGGTTTGCAGCAATTCCAGGGCCCCGGGTTGGGCAAAGAACTGGTCGATGGCATAGCCCACGCCGAACCATGCCGGAACCAGCAGCCGCGATTGCGTCCAGCCGAAGACCCAGGGAATCGCGCGCAGGTCCGTGAGCTTGGGTGAATCGTTGCGGCGCGCGGGGCGCGAGCCGATCTTGGCGTTCTCGAGCTCGCTCACGGGGGTACTCTGCTCAAAGTAATTGAGCACGCCGGCGTCTTCAAGAATATGCTCGCGGTAAAAGCCGTAAGAGACGGCTGACAGCTCGTCGAGCGCGGCCTCCCATTCGGGTTTGAGGACGCCGGTAAAGTGACCCTCAGGATCGCGGGCATTGGGCCGTGCCAGCGCATCGAGCGAGGCGGCAATCATCAGTTCGAGGTTGCGCTCGGCAAGCACCTCGTCGGCGTATTTGAAGTTGAGAACCTCGCCCTGCTCGGTGATGCGCAGTTGGCCGTCGAATGCGTCGATTGGCTGGGCGAAGATGGAGCGATGCGTAGGCCCGCCGCCGCGCCCCACCGTGCCGCCACGGCCATGAAAGATGCGCAGCTTGATGCCGGCTTCGCGCGCAACGACGTGGAGATCGCGATGCGCGCGAAAGATCTCCCAGGTTGATGTCAACATGCCGCCGTCTTTGTTTGAGTCCGAGTAACCGAGCATGATCTCCTGCCAGTTCCCCCAGGATTCGAGGAGCTTGCGGTAGTCGGCGCGGCCAAAAAGCTCGCGGCAAACGGCGGGCGCGTTGCGCAAATCTTCAATGGACTCGAAAAGTGGTACTGGCATGAGTCCCGGATCGAGGCCGGGATCCTCGCCCGCGCCCTCCACCTTGATGCCGCCCAGCCGCGCCAGGCGAATGACGGCCAAAATATCTTCAACCGTCGATGCGCCACTGATCACATACTGGCGAATCGACTCGGGTGAACAACCCGCTTTGACTTCGGAGACAACGCGAAAGGTCTCGAGCACGCTTGCAGTTTCTGCTGAGAGCCCGCTTGCCAGCGATGGTGCGATGGTGTCACTGATGGCTTCACGCAGCGCGGCGGCGTGGACGCGTGCATGCTGGCGTACATCGAGTGTGTGGAGATGCAGGCCGAAGGTGCGCACTTGCAGGATCAGCGGATCGATAAGCGTCCGCGCGATGCGGATTCCGTTGTTGGCCGCGAGCGAGCCCCGCAAAATCTCCAGGTCTTCGAGGAAGTCCTGAACCGAGCAGTAGGCGGGCAGCGCCTGGGTGAGCTTGTCGTGACTGCGAGCAAGCGTGAATGGCGTTACCGGGAGAGCAGCGCCTCCCGGCGTGTGAATTTCTCCAGCTTCCGTTAACGTTCGCTCGATGCGCGCCTTGAGACAGATGACGAAGCGGCGATAGTACTCGAACTCATATTGCGAGCCGAAGACCTGCGATTCGGGCGTGTGCACCTGCGCCACGTAGGCACGAAGGCGCTCAAGCATTGCCTCGCTCACTGTCCGCTGCTGAGCGCTGGTGGTGAGCAAGTCGATGATCAAATCGAGCTGGCGCTGGTAATAAAGGAGCAGATGCCCACGCGCAAGTTGAAGAGCTGCGCGGGTAACTTCGGGCGTAACGAAGGGATTGCCGTCGCGATCGCCTCCGATCCAGGAGCCGAAGCGCAGAACCAGCGGCAGTTCGAGCGGTTCGATCTCAATTCCGTAGGTTGCGCGCAGGGCCGTCGAGATTTCGCGGTAAAGCTCGGGCAGCGTGTCGAAGATGGAAACGTCGTAATAGTCGAGCCCCATCTTGATCTCGTCAAAGACGGTAGGACGCCGCGAGCGTACCTCGTCGGTCTGCCAAAGGCTGGTGATTTCAGCCAGCACCAACTCTTCAAGCCGCGCCAGATCCTGCTCTGGGAGCGGAATGCGGTCGAGCGCCTCAAGAAACTCGCCGATGCGCCGGCGCTTGAACATGACTGTGCGGCGCGCCGCCTCAGTCGGGTGCGCGGTGAAAACGGGAACGATGAGGACGCGCCTGAGCCAGTTCAATGCTTCATCCGGGCCGATGCCCACGCGCCGCATTTCGCTGAAGGTGCCCTCCAGCGAGCCGCGCTGGCGGCCGGCCTGCCCGCTCAGTCGCAATGCTACGCGACGGCGTTTGCGATGGTTCGTCTCGGCGAGGTTGATGAGCTCAAAGTAAAAGGCAAACGCCCGCGTGAGCAGAATGGCGCGTTCAACCGGAAGCGAATGGACGAGTCCCATCGCCGCGGCGGCGTGGCGCGAGGCTTCGTCGGCGCGGCCGTGCGCGTCCGCATCCCGGCGACGGATGGTGCCCTGGCGCAGCGCCTCCACTTGCGCAAATAAATCTTCGCCGGCCTGCTCGCGCAGCACTGCTCCCAGCAGCGTGCCCAGTGACCGCACGTCGCGGCGCAGTGGCGCCTCTTTCAGGTCGCCGGTTTGCGCTTCGAGCTCGGCCAGTCGTTGCGACCAGCTCTCGGGATTCCACAAAAGAGCCATCGTGATTTGATTATGCACGACGGATTTGACCCTCTGTCTCGAAGATCGCTCTTTCGCTGCTTGCGGCCCATGGAGCAAAATGACTGCATGTCAAAACCTGGCCGCCTCATCCCCGTGGCTGTTGCCTGCATCCTTGCCGTTGCGCAGTCCGTCTACAGCCAGGCAGGCACAACGCCTGCTGCACAGCCCATGACAGCCGCCCAGCCTCCACGCCCGCCCATGCCCACTCGCGATCCGCATACGCCGGGATACGTGACGGCGGCAGAATTGACAGACGGCGCCCTCCCTTCGCCAAAGAAAAACGGCAATTTCATCATCGGGCCGACACACACGCCCGCGTCTGAGTTCGCCGATCCGAATCGGCCGCTCAATGGGAACGTCGTGGAATTCACGATGAGCTCGGAAGACAGCAAATATTTCCCAGGTATCGCGCGCGATCAAGACTCCCACCCCGCGCCCGATCCTGACAACTCGGCCCGGCTTCTTGGCATCGAAACGCATCCGCAGCCGTATGTTCGCAAGGTTGCCGTCTACGTGCCGAAGAATTACGTTCCGGGCAGCGAAGCGCCCTTCATTGTCGGTGCAGACGGTCCCGATCGCTTGCTCTTCGCGGCTTTGGACGCTTTGATCGCCGAGCATAAGCTGCCGCCGATCGTTGCCATCTCCATCGGGAACGGAGGCAGCGACGCGCAGGGCAGCGAGCGCGGCCTGGAATACGACACCATGTCAGGCAAATACGCCGAGTTTGTGGAGTACGAAGTGCTGCCTGCTGCGGAAAGTCATGCGCATGTGAAACTGACAGGCGATCCCGATGGACGCGCGGTGACCGGCAACAGTTCTGGCGGTTCCTGCGCGCTGGCCATTGCGTGGTACCACCCCGAGTGGTATCACCGCGTACTCACGTACTCCGGCACTTACGTGAATCAGCAGTGGCCGTGGAGCCCGGAGACTCCGGACGGCGCATGGGGATTTCATGCGCAATTGATTCCGCACAGCGCGCGCAAGCCTCTTCGCTTGTGGCTCGAGGTAGGCGACCGCGATCTTCTCAACCCCAACACGATGCGCGACGGCATGCACGACTGGGTGCTGGCCAACGAGCGCATGGCGCAGGTGCTCGCCCAAAGACACTACACTTATCAATTCGTCTTTGCCCGCAACGCCGGTCATGTGGATCGCAGCGTACGCGAGCAGACACTGCCCGAGGCCCTTGAATACGTGTGGCAAGGGTATAAGGAGAAGTAGCCAACAGGCTGTTTGCGGCTGATGGTGTTGCGACGGAAGCAGGTGGGGCTGTGGTCGTTCACCATGCCGGAGGCCTGCATAAAAGCGTAGATGATGACGGGGCCAACAAATTTGAAGCCGCGCTCCTTGAGTTGCTTCGACATTTCGACGGCGAGCGGCGTTTGTGCGGGGATCGGGTCTGCGGTCCGGATGGGCTTGCCGCCAACGATGCCCCAGAGAAAATCGGCGAAGTCTTCGCCCATCTTCTGCATCTCGAGATAAATGCGGGCGGCCTGAATGGTGGCTTCAATTTTTGCGCGCGAGCGAATGATGCCGGGATTCTGCAGCAGACGCTCGATATCTTTATCCCTGAATCGGGCGACCTTCAACGGATCGAATCCTTTGAAGGATTTGCGGAAAGCGTCGCGCTTGCGCAGCACCGTGATCCATGCGAGGCCCGCTTGGAATCCTTCGAGCATAAGCAGCTCCCAGAGCGCGCGGCTGTCGCGCTCGGGCACGCCCCATTCCGTGTCGTGGTAATCGCGGAGGAGTAGATCGCTCTCAGCCCAGGTGCACCGGGATTTCGTTCTTTTGCTGCTCATGATTCCGATCGTACGCAAAGTTTGCGTTCGATGCCAAACCTCAGACTTCCAGCTGCGCCATCAGCTCTTCCCATTCGGCGGTGAGTACGGCTAACTGCGCGCGGAGTTCTTCGGCGAGCGCGGTGAGGCGCTGGGTTTCCGCCGCGGAGACGTAGACCGCCAATTGTTCTTCGGTGTGCGCAATCGCGCTTTCAACGCGCGGGACTTCTTCCTCGAGAAATGCGCACCGGTCTTCCATTTGCTTCTGCTTGATGGGATTCAGGCGGCGGGTGCGAAGCGCCGCAGACGTTGCGCCGCCATTAATCCCCTCGAAGCCGCCTTCGATGATGATGGTTGTTCCAGTAGGCGCGGCCTCTTCCGTGGAGGGCAGTTTGGGCTCAATCGCCAGGGCTCCAGCCGCCTGCGCCTCCCGCCTGCGAAGGTAGTCCTCGTAATCTCCTTCGTACGAAGTGATCGCACCGTTCTCGATTTCCAGCACTCGCGTGGCCAGGCGGTCGATGAAGTAGCGATCGTGCGAGACAAAAATCACCGTGCCGCCGTAGCTCGCCAACGCGTCGAGCAGCACATCTTTTGCGCGCATATCCAGGTGATTGGTTGGCTCGTCGAGCAGTAGAAAGTTGGCCGGGGAGACAAGAATTCGCGCCAACGCGTAGCGGTTGCGTTCGCCGCCTGACAGCACGCCGAGCGGCTTGAACACGTCGTCGCCGGAAAAAAGAAAGCATCCCAGCAGCGAGCGCAGCGTGACCTCAGGAATCCGCAGCGCGCTGCGGCTGATGTCGTCGAGCATGCGCGCTTCGGGATCGAGCACTTTGTACTGATCCTGCGCGAAATATTCGGCGACAACATTGTGTCCCAGGCGGATCGTACCGACCGTCGGCAGCTCAGCGCCGGTGAGCAGCCTGATGAGTGTCGACTTCCCCGCCCCATTGACGCCAACAAGGGCCACGCGGTCTCCACGATCGATGGTGAAACGCGCGCCGGTGAACACCTGTTTGGATCCGTAGCTCTTCGCAAGTCCCTCGGCCTCGGCGACCATGCGTCCCGATGGCGGTGGCTGAGGAAATTTGAAGTGAATGACCGGCTCCTCCTCGGGAACCTCAATGCGCTCGATCTTTTCCAGTTCCTTGATCCGTGATTGCACCTGCTTGGCTTTCGTCGCCTGGTAGCGGAAACGATTGATGAAGGCCTCGAGGTGCTCAATGCGCTCGCGCTGGTTGCGATACGCGGCCATGAGCTGCTCGCGGCGCTCATCCTTCTGCTTCAGGTATTTGGTGTAATTCCCCTGGTAGATTGTCAGGCGCTTGTTCCAGATCTCCACGGTACGGTCGATGGTGACGTCGAGAAAATATCGGTCGTGTGAGATGAGAACGTAGCCGAACGGATAATTCTTGAGATAGTCCTCAAGCCAGTTGCGCGATTCCAGGTCGAGGTGGTTGGTGGGTTCGTCGAGAAGCAGCAAATTGGGCTTGGCGAGCAGAAGCTTGGCCAGCGCGATGCGCATCTGCCAACCGCCGCTGAACTCGCTCGTCTGGCGCGCCCAATCCTCCTTGCCGAAGCCCAGGCCGGTGAGCACGCTCCCCACCTGTGCGTCGAGCGCGTAGCCATCGAGCGAGTGAAACCGGTCCTGCAGCATGGAGTATCGCTCGGCTGCAGCCTGGTACTCCGGGCTTTCGTGATTCAGTTCGGCCATCTGCCCAGTGAGCCGCTCGATCTCATGCTCCATTTCGCGCAACTCGTCGAAGACGGTCAGGCACTCTTCGAACACTGTACGCCCCGCAAGCTCCAGGCCCTCTTGTGGCAGGTAGCCGATACTGATGCCCCGCGTCTGATCGATCGATCCGTAATCGAGCGATTCCAGGCCGGCCAGGATCTTCATTAGTGTGGACTTGCCTGTGCCGTTGGCCCCAACGAGGGCTGTTTTTTCGTCGCAGCGGATGAGCCAGTCGGCCTCGAGAAAGAGAACCCGCAGGCCGAATCGCTTGCCGGCTTGTTGCAGCGAGAGCATGAAATTCTATTTTCGCAGAGCGCAATCCAGAGAATGCGCCATAGATTTGCAAGAAATCGGCGCGCGCCTTCCGACTCGCCTGCCTAATCCAGGTGGAAAACCTCTTCCATCGTTGTCCACCACTCGCCTTCCTTGCGATCTGGCAGCGGGTTCTGCATGGGCATCATCACTGCCCACCAATCTTGCGTGGTTCTATCGGCGGCCATCCGAGCCGTATCAGCGGCGAAGTCGGTCCCGTGGTATTCGAAGTAGCTGAAGAGCGTGTGGTTGTGCAGATAGATGGAGTAATTGCGAATGTTGCAGGCGTGGATCATTTCGAGCACGCCTGGCCACACGGCCGCATGAAACTGCTTGTATCTTTCCTCGGCTTCAGGCTTGAGGCCAATGATCATTCCGTAACGGGTCATGAGGATTTCCTGTCTCAACGGTAAGTTCCAGACACAATATCTTCGTTCGGGCTACCGGGTTTCAACAACAATCTCGCGCGTCGGAGCACGGCCCGTTATGATCAACCTGCGTGAGGTTGGCATAGATCCTGGGCTCGGCAGACCCGATGCCTGCGGAATAACAACTATGGCGGGTACCTGTCCTGCCCAAGTGTGGTCCGCATGCCGGAACATTCAAGCTTCGTTGATCAACAGAAAAGGAGAAACGATGGCAGCATTTACACAGCGGCGCGAATTTTTGAAGCAGGCAGGTTTAGTGGGTTCGCTTGGATCTGCGGCAATGATTGCAGGATTGCCTGAAAGCGCGATGGCTCTCGGCGGCGTAGCCAGCTCCGTGGTAGAAAATGCCGTGCGGCTCTCGCAGACCGAAGAGGTGCCGAAGTATCACATCAAGTTTGCCGTGTGTGGCATGAGCCATGATCACATCTACGGCATGATCGGCGCGGTGCAGCGTGGCGGCGGCGAACTGGTGGCTGCTTGGGGCGGTGAAGACGACAAGCTGGCGGCATTTCGCAAGCGGTTCCCCGATGCAAAGATCGTCAAGACGCAGGATGAAATTCTCGATGACCCTTCGGTGCAGCTTGTCCTGACCTCGCAAATCGCCAGTGAGCGCGCAGGCATCGCCGTGCGGGCCATGAAGCGCGGCAAAGACTTCCTGTCAGACAAGCCGGGGATGACCACGCTCGAACAGCTTTCCGATGTGCGCAGAACCATCTCTGAAACCAAGCGGGTCTACGCGATCCTCTATAGCGAATTGCTCGAAGTCAAGGCGGCCGTCTACGCGGGCGAACTCGTACGGCAGGGCGCAATCGGCAAAGTGATCCAGACCATCAACATTGCGCCGCACCAGATTTTCCAGCGCGCCGGGGATGCCGGAGGCAGCAGCGGGCGGCCCGACTGGTTCTGGAATCCCGAGCAATATGGAGGCATCCTCTGTGACATTGGTTCGCACCAGGTGGACCAATTTCTCTTTTACACGGGATCGACGCAGGCCGAGGTGGTCGAGTCGCAGATTGCGAATGTGCGCCATCCCGACCATCCGCATTTCCAGGATTTTGGTGACATGGTCCTGCGCGGCGACCGCGGATGCGGCTATGTCCGCCTCGACTGGTTCACTCCGTATGGTGTGGGAACGTGGGGCGATGGCCGCCTGTTCATTCTCGGCACCGATGGATACATGGAGCTGCGCAAGTATACAAACATTGCCGTCAGCCATCAGGGCAACAACCTCTTTGTGGTGGACCGCAAGCAGGCGCGGTACATCGATTGCAACGCCATGCCATTGCCGTTCGGGCCGCAGTTCGTAGCTGACATTGTGAACCGCACGCATATGGCGCAGAACCCAGATGAAGCTCTGCTGGCTGCGGAGCTCGTGATCAAGGCGCAAAAAAATGCACAGTGGGTCACGTTGAAAGATTGATTGCGGGCTTCAAGAACCCGTCAAATTTCCCCACTGAATCGTTCTGTCGCTTGGCGCGCATTCTGCCCAAGGAGCTTGGCGCTCCGCGAGTCCCGCCGTTACCACGCTGCCGTTGCTACCGCCAACAATTCCTCGCGCGTGAGCAGAATCGGATTGGCCTGCATGCTGCTGGCGCGCGCGGCCTTCTCCACGACGCCGGGCAGATCAGCTTCAGTGATTCCCCAGCCCCGCAGTGCAGCAACGTTGAGATCGGCGCAAAGGGAGCGTACCCATGCGATGCCGTCCTCCGCTCTTGCGTCATTCCTGCCGGTAAGCAGGCGCGCGATCGCGGCGTAGCGCTCGAGAGCGGGATGCTGCAGCGCGCGCGCCCGCAACGCGGCAATGTTCGCCGCCATTCCGTGAGGCAACAGCGCCGCACACAGCGCTCCATGCGGAGCATTCCACGAGCCTCCGAGCGGGGCGGCGAAGCCGTGCACCACACCCAATCCGGCATTCGCCAGCGCCAGGCCTCCGAACAGGCTGGCCAGCGCCATGTCGCGGCGTGCTTCACGATCGGCGCCATTGTGGTACACGCGGCGAAGAGCGCCGGCAGCGAGTCCGATGCCCTCCACGCAAATTCCATCTGCCAGTGGATTGGCTCGCGAGCTGACGTACGGCTCGATGAGTTGCGTGAGGGCGTCAAGGCCGGTGAAAGCGGTGATCGCAGGCGGCAGCTCGTAGGTGAGCTCGGGATCGACCAGTGCGACACGCGGCAGCATCAGCGGGCTCCTCAGGCTCGCTTTCACGCCGTGCTCCGCTGATCCAAGCACGGCGTTGCGCGTCACTTCGCTGCCCGTCCCGGCCGTAGTCGGCACCGCAATGAAGGGCAGTGGCGCGACCGCAATGGTGCGACCCCTTCCCACGACTTCGAGAAATTCGAGTGGGTCGCCGCCGTTGGTGGCTATGGCGGCAATCGCTTTGCCGGCATCAATTGCGCTGCCCCCGCCAATCGAAACGACGACATCGCAGCAGGCGTTCCGCGCGTGTTGTGCGCCTTCACGCACCAGGTCAACTGTCGGCTCACCGGACACCGCAAAGCTCTCAGCCGAAAGTGCCGAGACAAGTGATGCCGCGCGCTCTCGAGAGGCTCCCGTGACGACAAGAGGGCGGGCACCAAAGGTGCGAGAAAGTTCTGGCAGAGTAGCGGCCGTGCCCTCGCCGAAGACGATGCGCGCCGCGGTGGCAAATTCGAAGCGCACGATTCTACCAGCCTTCGGGATCGGGGAAAACAGCGTTGTACAGTGTTCGTTGGCGCGGCTCGGCCATCATTGGCTCAACAGCGTCTCGCCATTTCGCGTAGTGAGCGGTCGCACGATGCGCAGTCACCGCCTCTGGCGTGCGGTAGACCTCGATAAGCACAAACCGCGTCGCATCGTCCTGCTGCTCGACCACGTCAAAGCGCGCGATCCCGGGCTCCTGAACGCTCGCTTGGGCGTTTTCGATGGTTGCCCGCCTGAATTCCGCCACCGTTTCTGGTTTGACATGCACGTGCACATGAACAATGAGCATCGGAGATCCCTCCGCTCCTTATCCTACTGCCATGTCGTGCAGTCCGAGGATGATGCTCCCGCCGCGTCTATCTACGCAGCTGATGCACCTGAAAGTTCTCGAAAGGTGTAGAAGAGTCGATGTGGGCGATTGGGGAGCGACTGCTGTGTGCAATGTTGGCGGAGAGGGAGGGATTCGAACCCCCGATACCCTTTCGGGTATGCCGGTTTTCAAGACCGGAGCCATCAACCACTCGGCCACCTCTCCACGGCGGTCATGGCTCTCTTTAGATTGTACGGCCAATGAAGCCCTTTCATGAATTCACTGATGCCGCTGCGCGTCTCAAAAAGCTCAAACGAGCAGCGCAATTGCAAAGCTCCTGCCGCTTGCGGCTGCGCTCAATTCTTTCCTTGCAGCTCGTCGGCCAGGGCGTCTGCGCCATAGATTTTGCGCAAGCCTTCGATCATCGCGGCAGAGTGTACGGCGACCGCGCGGTTCCTTGTGCCGTCATAGACGTAATCACCGGCCAGCGACTCGATGTTGCCGTCGAAGATCAAACCCACCAGTTCGCCGTCACGATTCACGACGGGCGAGCCGGAGTTGCCGCCGATAATGTCGCCCGAGCATACGAAGTCAAGAGGTGTCGCCAGGTCGAGCTTGTCGCGGGCTGCCGCTTCTTTGGGCGTCAAATCAAACGGGGGCTCGTTGCTGAAGCTCGCCGAGCGCCCGAAGAGTCCATAAAACGTTGTGAAAGGCGGGGCAATTGTCCCGTTGTACGGATAACCGTCGACGGTGCCATAGCTGAGCCGGAGCGTGAACGTAGCGTCTGGGTAGGCGTTTTTGCCGGAAACAGCGAAGCGCGCCTGGCCAAGCTTCTCTCCCGCTGCCTCCAGCACGCTATCGATGGTGTCGCGCCTGTATTGGTAATCGGCGCGCCATACTGGATCCGCTCGGCGCGCAGCTATGATCATTGGATCAGTAGAGGCCTCCACTGCAGCCTCGCCACCGTCGAGAAGCGACTTGCGGAATGCGGGATCGCGCAACTTTGTGCCGTCCACCATGGTTTCCACTGTCTTCTCGATCTCGCCACCTTGCACGATCGCTTTCACGTATGGGTCGCTTGCCCCCAACTCATTCGTGGCCAGTTTAAGCGCGTTCGCAAGGAAGAGCTTTTCCGTGGAAGGGTAAATGGGAGCGGAAGAAAGCATCTGGAATCGCAGGGAATCGAGGCCGGCCTCATGAAACTGCGGAAGACGCTCGCCGTCGGGCTTTTTCACTTCAGACACATACTGCACAATCTCGAGCGCGAGAGTAAAAAGCTGGCTATCGGGACGCCGGAAAACCTGCTTCCGCACCTCCGCCTTATTCGGCGCCATCACTTGCGCGATTTCGCCCCAGGCATCGCCATACTCCTTCTGCCACTCCGGGTTCGCGGCCACCTTGGCGCGCAAGTTGTTCTCTTCAGCTTGTTTCATGCCAAGAATCGACTTGTCAGAGAGCGCGGCCTCTCGGCCCACATAGACTTTCAGGCTGTTTTGCAATGAAAAAATTGTGCTCGCTACCAGGCGGGCCTGCTCCGGCCCTTGCTTTGCGAAATCCTGCGCCACGGCAATGCGGCGCCGCAGATACTCAATCATCGCCGGCTCGCGCACCTCGCGCTCCACGAGCAACTGGGCAACAGTTTCCTGGCGCGCAGTCGAGCCCGGATTTCCTGAGATGAACGCGAGTTCCCCGGGCGCGGCGCCTTTGGCGCTCCACCTGAGGTAATTCTCAGTGTGCAGCGGTTTGCCATTGTCATACACCCGGAACAGAGCCATGTCGAGGTCGTAGCGCGGATAGGTAAAGTTGTCCGGATCGCCTCCAAAAAAGGCTGCCTGCTCCTCCGGGGCAAACACCAGGCGCACGTCGGTGTATGCCTTGTATTGGTAGAGCCAATACTCACTTCCGATGTATAGCGAAATCACGTCGGAGCGCAGGCCGCTCTTGTCTTTGCTCTCCTTCTCAATGGCGGCAATCTCAGCCTGGCGCATTTTCAGGGCCTTTGCCTTGTCGGTAATGCCCTTGGCCGCGCCCAGCACACGCGCCGTCACATCGTGCATTCCCACAAGCACGTTTACTTCCATGTCAGGAGATTTCATCTCCTCGTCTGGTGTCCTGGCATAAAAGCCATCCCGCACATAATTGTGTTCGGCAGTCGAATTCTTTTGTAGCTGGCCGCGCGCCACGTGATGATTGGTCAGCAGCAGGCCATTGGGACTCACGAATGAACCCGACCCGCCGTCATTGAGCCGCGCGCTGGACAGCCGAAGATGATCGAGCCATTCCTGCGTTGGGTGAAAATTGTACTTTGCCGCCAACAGCTTGAGTGGCGGATTGTCAAAGGTCCACATGCCCTCTTCGGCGCGGACCATCAACCCGGACATTGAAACCAAAGCTGCGAAAAGAGAGAGTCTCGAAAGGATGCGAAATATCATAGCCGCCCTTGCCTGATGTGTAGATTGCGAACCGGCGATTGGCCGGAACGCGAACCAACAATCATACTCCGGGCTCAAGCTTGAACGGTGTGAGCGCGGCCACTCAACTTACGGCTGCGGCATCACCTGAACCTCCACGCCCGAGGCAGCGTCCTTCTGGTGGAAGATCTGCTCGGTGGCAGGTTTGAAGTCCTCCGGCTTTGCGTAGGGAATATCGGTAAAAACTTGCGGATTGCGATCAGTGAGCGGGAACCAGGAGCTTTGCACCTGGACCATGATGCGATGGCCTTTGCGGAAGGTGTGGTAAAGGTCAGGCATCGTGAAATCGATGGCTGTCTCTTTGCCTGGCGTCAGCGGCTCTGGCTTTTCCCAGCTATTCCGGAACTTGGCGCGGAAGGGCTCGCCTCGCAGCAGTTGCTCATAACCGCCCATGTGCAGCGGAGGCGCGTCGAGGATGCGCTTATTCGGCGCAGCCGCTCCCTGGGCGTCAGCGTCCTGGTCGGGGTAAACGTCGATCAACTTCACATCGAAGTCCGAATCCTTGCCGGAGCTGGCCACTTTCAGATGCGGCGAAATCGGACCGGCGATGGTCACATCTTCCGTGAGCGGATCGGTCTCGTAGACGAGCACATCGGGCCGGTACCTGGCGAAACGCTGGTCGTCAACCATGTAGCGCTGCGGCACGGTGTCGGTGGTGTAACCCACAAACGGCACGGGATGGTTGGGGTCACTCAGGTACTCATCCACGCTTGCGGTTTCTTCGGGAGGATTGAAGCTAAGCTTGCCGCCGCCGTGAAAGTAGAGCGTCATCGGCTTGGCGGCCTTCGGCGGCCAATCATCGTAGCGGCGCCACACATTCGTACCCGTTTCAAAAACCATCGCTTTGGGCAGCGTTTTGCCTTTGTCCTTCAAATAATGTTCAAAGAAAGGAAACTGAATGTTGCTACGGAAGTATTGCGAGGTCTTCGCGTTGAATTGGACGTCGCCCAGGTGATCTCCGTCGCTGCGCGCCCAGCCGCCGTGAACCCAGGGTCCTTCAACGAGCGTGATCGGCGTCTCGGGATTGAATTTCTGGATGGCGTAGAAAGTCCGGTACGGGCCCTCCAGATCTTCGGCGTCGAACCAGCCACCCACGACCAGCACCGCGCACTTCACGTTCTTCATATGTCGCGACAAATCGCGCGACTGCCAGTAATCGTCGTACGTATCGTGCTTGTACTGGTCGTCGAACAGCCACGTGGGGCTCGTGAGGTAGTGATCTAGATTTGCGATGTTTCCGGCGTGAAGAAAAAACTCGTAACTGTCGGGCGTGCCGAAGTTGAATGGCACAGTGGGCCCGGGAAGAACCGGATTCTGTTGCGCATGGAAGAACGGCGCATAGAAGCCGAAGCCGGCCGACAGCATGAAGGCCCCGCCGTGATAGGAGTCATCGCCGAGAAACAGGTCGGTCATGGGCGCCTGCGGGCTGGCAGCTGCAATGGCGGGATGCGAGTCAATGATGGACGCCGACGTATAAAACCCCGGATAGGAGATGCCCCAGATGCCAACCTTGCCGTTGTTGTTCGGCACATGCTTCAGGAGAAATTCGATCGTGTCGTAGGTGTCCGACGAATCGTCCACATCCTTCGGTGACTTTTTCACATCGATGTGAGGGCGCATCTCAACAAACTCACCTTCGCTCATCCAGCGCCCGCGCACGTCCTGGTAAACAAATATGTAGCCGGATTTTTCGAATTCATCTGAGGGCCCTAGATGCGCCGGGTAGCGATCTTCACCGTAGGGCGCAACACTATAGGGCGTGCGGTCCATCAGGAAAGGATACGGGCCCGGATCATCAGGAAATGCGGAAGCTTTGGGAACATAAACCGCGGTAAACAGGTGCACGCCGTCGCGCATGGGAATGCGGTACTCGTATTTCGTGTAGTGAGCGCGGACAAAGTCTTCGCTGGCATTTTGTCCCGAGGGCTGCTGCGCCAGGCTCAAAGGTAAAGTGAGCGCCAGCGCCGCGAGGATCGCAGGAAACCGGAATTGCATGGGAACCGTCCTGGGCCGCATTTTCATGACCCATCAGATTAACCTGTGCGCCGAGCCTGCGAAAAGCGGCGTTGGTCACCGTGCGCGCGACGGCGCCGCAAAATGAATTTGCTTGACTGCCAATTCGCAAGCTGATGTACTCTGCGCATAGGTCTCTTCCCCGCGTGGCTCACCGCCCCATGGCGGCCTGCTTGCCGCGACCCTCCCCGTGAGACGACATCGGAACTCCTCGTTCGCGGGGAGATCTGTGGCATCAAGGAGGAACGATGCGAGCAAAGTGGATTTCAGCCCTTGTAGTGATATGCGCGGTGGGAGCGGCCGTGCTGCTAATGAATAGTTACAAAAAGGCCAGAGCAGCCGGCGACATGCCTTCGGGACATGGGATCAGCTGCCTCAAGGCAGACGAGCAGACGCCCTGCGCCGACACCGATGTTTCTGACCTGAACGACGATATTTCCGGCCTCAAGAAACTCTTCAACAATGCGAAAACCGTCGTGACTGACGCCAAGTCGGCCACAGGCGATGCCCAGCAGGCCGGATCCGACGGCAAGCAACTGGCGTCAGACGGTCAGCAGTTGGGATCTGATGCAAAGCAGCTTGGCTCGGACGCTAAGAACAAAGACCTGAAAAGCGGCGTGAACGACGCCAAGCAGGCGACGAATGATGCGAAGACGGCGGCGGGCGACGCGAAAACAGCCGCAGGCGACGCCAAACAGGTAGTTTCCGATGCGCAGGGCGTGATCCAGGATCTGAAAGGAATCGGGTCTCTCAGCCTCGTGTCATCGAACGGCGCATTGAGCTGCATGCAGCAGAACGGTACGGCCTGCACAGACGACCAGACCAAGGCGCTGCAGGCGCATGCCGCGCTAAGATCTCCACCGCTGACGATCAAAAGACAGGTGGACGGAACCCCCAACTAGATTTCGTTTCACTATTGCCCTTGCTTCGTTAGCGCGTTCGCCGTTTTTTCAGGAGCGGTGAGCGGCTCGGTAATATCGTCGAGATAATCCGGCGTGCCCTCCACGCGCTCGAGCACCGGATAGCGCTCGCCATTGTGGTAATCGATGTTCATCAAGTACACGTACGCGTCGGCCTGAACGATCAGGTGGATCGGCTCCGATGTGTCTTTGGCGGCGCGGATGGCTTCTCGCAGCGCATCCGCTGAAAACATTTTTCCGTCTACGGCGATGATCTTCTCGCCGGGTGCGAGCTGAGCCTTGTCGGCAGCACCGCCCCAGCGAACGTCAGAGATCGCTCCATCGTTGCCCACGCGCAGGCCGACGGAAAACCAGCAGTCCACGCCCTGTGACCGCGGGCCGCCAGATCTCGACAGGATGCGCTCCGATGCGCTGGGCTTGTCCTCAAAGACCAGCTTGAATCCGCCCTGCTCGATGCCGGCCAGATCGGCATGCGGATTGATGTTGTCAATCCGATCGTGGAGGAACTTGGCCCAATCATAGGGAACTACCTCGTTCAGGTCCTCAACCAGCTCATCGAATGTGTACGGCACGATCAGTGGCCCGGTGTTCCCGCCCTTGGCAAGGAAGATCTTCTCAAAATCGTTGAGCGACTCTTTGTTATCCGTCATTTTGCGGATGAGCGTGTCGGCATCGAGCCAAAGCAGTTCTCCCTCCTGGTAGTAGTCCTGCCCGCGCCGCCAATTCATCCAGGGAGTCGGCGTGCGAAGAATGCTCGCGGCGATCGCCGTATCCTCGGTTGAGCGCCACTCGCGCCCGGAGCGATAGTCGAGCTGCGCGGCGCTGAGCGCAAGCATGTCGCGGTATTGGGCCTGGGTTTCAAAGCCGGCGCGCGCCCCCAGTACGTTGCCAAGATACTGCGTCATGCCTTCGTACACCCACAGCAGCTCTCCGCGCTGCGGAGTGGCGAAGTCGGGTTGGTACAGGCCCTCGGGCCGGCGGTATTTTCCGTTCCAGGAGTGGGTAAACTCGTGCGTCAGCAGATCAGCGTTGGCCAGCTCATGGTCGTTATCGGCAAAGCCCTTCTCGCCCACGCCGTTGTCTGAGGACTGCCCGTGCTCCAGCCCCATGCCGCCGGCCACGTCAGAGAGTGTGAGCAGGAAGTGGTAGACGTGGTAATGATGCGAGGCGTAAAGCGCGTCTGCCTCGCGCACCAGGTTGCTGATCGCCGCCAGAACCTCCGGCCGCAGATTTGCGTCCTCAGGAAAATCCGCAGCCACATCAATATAGTGTTCAGGCGTGATCTCCGGGGCCAGCCGATACTCGTGGAAATACTGGCCGGTGAGTACCGGAGAGTCTTCCAGTTGCTCCACATTCGTCACGGCAAATTGCGTTGTTGCGCCCGCGGCGGGCACAGGCCAGGAGCTGGGGTTGACGGGCGTGAGCGCGGTGCCGATGCCCCAGCCCGCCGGGACTTTGATCGACGGCTGAATCGGAATCTCACGCGCAGGCGTGTTCGCCGGATAGAGAAGCAGCGTCTCCCACTCCATGGCCGTCAGCTTCTGCGATGCGCGCGCCGCCACAATGCAGTCCAGGTGAGCATGCAGTGTGGTCACGCCCTCCGGAATGTTGAGGTGGAACTCGTAGAGGTTCACGTCGTCGCGGCGCCAGGGCACTGTTTGGCCGTTGGCGGTGAACACCACGCCGGTAATCGAGCTCGCCGGGCCGTTCGGCATGTGGTGGCCCGGGATCCATTGCGGAGTGATCAACGTCAGCGGACCGGCTGTGACCGAAAGATCGATCTCGGCCTGATAAAGTTTGCGCGGCGCGTCCGTAAGATCGGCGGTAATCTGAATGGGAGGTTTTTGCGCAAAGGCAGGCGAGAGGGAAAGGCCCACGGCAAGCAGCGAGATTCGGGCAGCGAATCGGACCTGGAGAATGTGCATGAAGTGGAAACTCCTGAGCGATCAGCGTATCGCACAGTAGCGGCCAGGCGAAAGATGCGCACCAATGTGAGCTGCTGGCACCGGTGCGAGCGGGGGCCAGCAGCACCTGACCGCACTCGACCAGAGCTTCCATTCCTGAAGACCGAAATGTTCTTCAGCTGTGGCCCGTACCAACACGTCGCCTTACCCCGCCCCCCTGTATCCCATACCTTGGTATTTGAAAACAGGAGGTTTATGTGCCGGGCATAACCCGGGTATACGAGGAGGGCTACTCGGCTGCGGAACTAGATGCGAGCCCGTCAGTATGTCGTAGTGTCTTAGGGTGCGGCTACGGTGATCTCTTTCATGGGTTCCTACGCTCATCTAGATTGTGCGGGAAACGGCGAAATACTCCGCAAAGCTAAGTGGCTCAGATGGAGCGAGTCACGGGAAAGGGGCTTGACTTGCCGCGGATGCAGCAGCAGCGATCAGATTGCGCAATCTCCGGGGCGCCCTCGATGCAGCTCTACGGGACGTACGCGGCGGGATTGCGCATAAAAGTGTTCACCGTTCGATAATCGGCTCGACCGCTGCCGTCAGTAAAGTGGGTGAAAACCTCTACGCGCAGTTTTCCGCCGGCACCAAGCGACAGCGTGATCTCTGATCGGTTGAAGCCTGTTTTCTGCCTGGCAAATAACGCCGTTGCATCGTGGGAGTCAACGGATGCCGCAAAGCTCTTTGCCTTCAGCACGCCCCAGTCGCATAGGTCCGGTTGACAGGCGCCATAAGGATGGACCTTTTCGCCGTTGATCTGGATGCGCACGATGCCCCGAGTTGCAGGGTCGACGTTGATCCAGGTGCCGTTCATGACGTTTGTGACGGCTGGGTGTTCTGCCCGAGCGTGGCGTGCGCTGCAAACGGGAAAAATGATGAGAGCGGAGACGATAGGCAAGGAAAGACGAAGAGAAACTCCAAGGGCTTTCATGACGTGCACCAGCCACACCGAATCTTACACCCACTTGCTCCTCTTCAATCGGCCATCCGCACGTGCGCCGCAATCTTCCTCAGATCCGGCAGCGGACCCGCTGTCGCCTGAAGAAGATCGGCGGTGACAAACCTGGCATGCGGCCGGACGACGATCGCGTGCATTCGCCGATGGCTTCGCAACGTTTCCTGATAGGTTCTTTATCTCGCCCATGCTAGAAACGAGAGAACAGGTGAGAGGCGAAGCTTGCTCAAAACCAGGGTCGCCCCATTTGCAGCGCATCCGGCTCGACTGCTGTGAGTTAGCCCGCCAACATCCTGAATTCGCCGCCTCGAAAGTTTGCCCCTATATGAGCGCAGGTCTTCCCGTCGAATTGGAACCGCTCTACGGAGATTACCGGCTCGACCTGGCCTACGACGAGATGCGCACGCCAAACGGGGAGCTGCGCCCGCAGTATCGCGCCATGGCGGAGAATCTCGCTACTCTGCCGCCGGGTGAACTGCAGCGGCGCAAGCAGTCAGCGGATCTTGCATTTCTGACGCAGGGCATCACCTTCACCGTATACGGTCGCGAAGAGGGAACCGAGCGCATCTTTCCCTACGATTTGCTGCCCCGCCTGGTGACGGCGCAGGAGTGGGATTGCATTGAACGCGGCCTCACGCAGCGCACCACCGCGCTGAACCTGTTCCTCCGCGACATCTACTCTGACGCCAAGATTCTGAAAGATCGCGTGATGCCACGCGACCTCGTCTATAGCTGCAAGCACTACCGGCGGCAGATGCGCGGGCTGCCGGTGCCGCGCAATGTTTATATCGCGGTCGTCGGCACTGACCTTTTGCGCTTGAACAACGGCGAGTTCGTAGTGCTTGAAGACAACCTGCGCGTGCCGTCGGGCGTCAGTTATATGCTCACCAACCGCCGTGTGATGAAGCGGACGTTTCCCCGGCTCTTCGCGCGCTACGGCGTGCGCCCCATTGAGCACTATCCGCAGTTGTTGCTGGCAACGCTGCGCTCGCTTGCACCGGAGGGCCGCCCCGAGCCGAACATCGTGCTGCTCACTCCGGGCGTCTTCAACTCCGCATACTTTGAGCACACCTACCTTGCGCGGCAAATGGGCATCGACCTCGTCGAAGGCCGCGACCTGGTCACCCACGACAATATCGTCTACATGCGCACGACTGACGGCCTGAAACGCGTGGACGTCATCTACCGGCGAGTGGACGACGACTTCAGCGATCCACTCGTCTTCCGCGCTGACTCGGCGCTGGGCTGCGCGGGGCTTTTCAATGCCTATCGCGCCGGCAACGTAACGCTGGCCAACGCCTTTGGCACCGGACTCGCCGACGACAAGGCCGTATACGCCTTCGTGCCGAAGATGATTCGCTATTACCTGGACGAGGATCCGATACTGCCGAATGTTGAGACCTTCCTTTTGAGTGACGAAAAGGACCGCAAACATGTGCTGGCCAATCTCGACAAGTTGGTAGTCAAAGCAGTGGGCGAGAGCGGCGGCTATGGGATGCTGATCGGGCCGCACTCGACTGCGCTGCAGCGGGAAGAGTTTGCGCGGCAGATTGAGGCCAACCCGCGCAACTACATCGCGCAGCCTACGCTGGATTTTTCGCGCGCACCGTGCCTCGTCGACGACCGCCTTGAGCCGCGGCACGTTGATCTGCGGCCCTACATTCTTTTTGGCGACAAAATCAACATCGTGCCCGGCGGACTGACGCGCGTGGCGCTCGAGAAAGGATCTCTGGTCGTCAACTCTTCGTAGGGCGGCGGAAGCAAGGACACATGGGTTCTGGAATCGTAACGCTTGAAGAAAATCGGGCCAGGAGAGAGAGGGGCAGGATGCTATCTCGAGTCGCCGACAGCCTCTACTGGATGAGCCGCTACCTGGAGCGGGCGGAGAACACTGTGCGCCTTCTCGACGTGACCATGAGCCTGATGCTCGACACCGGCGGCGCCGGAGTTGAGGCTCGCTGGCAAGGGATGGTCGCCGCGCTGGGCAAGCCGGCTGCAATGGAGTGGGACGGAAACCTTGAAGACATGGCGCGCAGGCTCATCTTCGATCAGCTCGACCCGTCCTCGGTGATTTATTGCGTGAGCGCGGCTCGCGAAAACGCGCGGCAGGTGCGCGAAGAGATCTCCACCGAACAATGGCAGCGGCTGAATCGCCTGTTTCATCAGATTCACTCTCCGCACGCGGAGACGCAGTTCAGCTCCAATATGAACGAAATGCTTTCATTGATCATGGATGGAATTCATCTCTTCCAGGGCGTGGGTGATTCGACCATGATTCACGGCCAGGGTTGGCAATTCATCCGGCTGGGCCGGGCGCTGGAGCGCGCTTATGCAACAGCCACGTTACTCGAGGTCCATCAACCGGAATTGTTGCACGCGCATGAGCGTGAAAACACCGGCTACCAGTACCTCGAGCTTGTCGGATTGCTCCGTTGCTGTACGGCCTTTGAGGCGTATTGCCAGGTGTACACCGCGGATTTGACGCCGGGCCGCATCCTTGAATTTCTGGTGTTGAACCGTGACTTTCCCCACTCGATCCGCTACTGCGTCGACACCACGCGGAACGCGATCGAGTCGATCCAGCGGACCGGCGGGCGCCGCTCGCCCGAAGAGCTGATTGCGGGGATTGGCCGACTGCACGCCATGCTTGGCTACACCACCATCGGCGAGATTCTCGCCGCAGACGCAGCCGTGTTCCTTCATAACGTCCGCGAGCAGTGCCTGAGGATTCATGAGCTGATTTACCGCTACTATGTGCATTATTCGATCCAATCGGCGCTGGCGGTGTAGAGGGTGAGCATGAACTTCTACTCCATACGTCACCTCACGCGCTTCCGCTACTCGCAACCCATCAGCGAGAGCATTATGGAAACGCGCATGCATCCGCGCTCTGACTCGAGCCAGCATTGCCTCACGTTCACGCTGTCGGTGAGTCCGCGCTGCCGCGTCTTCAGTTATCGCGACCACCTTGGCAATAACGTGCAGCACTTCGACATTCCCGGCGAGCACAATCAGTTGGTCATTGTGGCAGAATCGGTCATCGAGCAACAGCCGCTGCCCGACGTGCCCGGCTTTCTTGGGCCCGAGGCATGGGACGAGCTCGATGAGCTGATTGAAGCGGGGGATTATTGGGAGATGCTGCTTCCGAGCAGATTTGCAGCGGAGACTCCGGCGCTCGTCGAGCTCGCGAAGCAGATGGACGTGGCGCGGCGCGATGATCCGCTCTACCTGGTGCTTGAGCTTAACCAGCGCCTCTTTCACTACTTCGATTACGTGCCGCGCGCGACACGCGTCGACTCACTGATCGATGAAGCCATTTTGGGCCGCAAAGGCGTGTGTCAGGATTTCGCCCATACCATGATTGCGCTGCTGCGGCTTGTCCGCATTCCCGCGCGTTATGTATCGGGCTATTTGTATCGCGGCAGCGAGGATCACGACCGCTCGATCCCCGACGCGACACACGCGTGGGTCGAAGCGTTTCTGCCGCATCTGGGATGGGTTGGCGTCGATCCCACCAATAATCTGGTCGCGCATCACCGGCACATCCGCACCGCTGTGGGACGTGACTACGCCGACGTTCCGCCGACAAACGGCATCTTTCGCGGCCTGACCTCAAGCGAACTGTACGTAGCAGTGAAGGTGGAAGCCAGCGACCACGCGCCCGCACTCGACCAGAAGCTGCCCATTCCCGAAGACTGGAGCGTTTTGGTCGAACGCGCGCAGCAACCGCCCGAACCCGCTGTGCCGTTCATCGATCTGCAGCAGATGCAACAGCAGCAATAGCAGAATGGCTCAGCCGGCCGCTTGCACCTGCGCCGCAATTCGCCGGAGATCCGGAAGCACTTTTCCCAGCGCCACAGGCGCGGCGTCGCGTTTGCCCAGCGCAAAGTACACGTCGCGATAGAGCTTGTAGAGCGGTTCGTATACGGCCGCAGTTTTCGCGTCCGGCTCGACTGTGCGGAACGGCAGGCAGACCGCCGCTTGTGCTTCCTCAACGGTCTTGTACACTCCGGCGGCGAGGAGACCGAAGATGCCCGAGCCCAGGCTCGTGGGAATGCCCGCGGGAACCAGCACCGGTTTTTGCAGCACGTTGGCGTACACGCGGTTGAGCACTTCGTTCTTTTGCGGAACTCCGCCGGCGTTGATCACGCGATCGATGCGCACGCCGTGCTCGGCCATGCGCTCCAGAATGATGCGCGTGTGAAATGCCGTGCCTTCGATGGCCGCGAAGAGCTCGTCCTGCGCGGTGTGAACCAGGTTCCAGCCCAGCGTGACGCCGCCCAGCTCGGGATTGACCAGCACGGTGCGGTCGCCGTTGTCCCAGCTCAGGCGCAGCAGTCCGGTCTGGCCGGCCTTGTAGGCTTCGAGCCCTTCGCTCAGCGCGGCAACCGTCGTTCCGGCGCGCTTGGCGATGGCATCAAAAATGTCTCCCACCGCCGACAATCCCGCTTCGATGCCCATCGATTGCGGATGAACGCTGCCGGGCACCACGCCGCAGACGCCGGGAACGAGCTCCGCTTTGCGCGCGATGGCCATTATGCACGTTGACGTGCCGACCACGTTCACCGCATCGCCTTCGCGGATGTTGGCGCCGATCGCATCCCAATGCGCGTCGAATGCGCCCACCGGGATGGGGATTCCCGCTTTCAGTCCGAGCTCCGAGGCCCACTTGGCTGACAGGTGCCCCGCGAGATGATCGCTGGTGAGATATTCGCCGCCCATTTTGGCGCGCACTCCAGCCAGCAGAGGATCGACGGCTACGAGAAAACTCTCGGGCGGCAGCCCGCCCCACTTGGGATTCCACATCCATTTGTGGCCCATGGCGCACGCGCTGCGCTTGAGGCCGCTAACGGAGGTAACGCCGCTGAGCGTGGCGGCAACCATGTCGCAATGTTCCAGCGCCGTGACAAAACGCGCGCGCTTCTCGGGATTGTGGCGCAGCCAGTGGAGCAGCTTGGCGAATCCCCACTCGTGCGAGTAAATGCCTCCGCACCACTCGATGCCCTCAAAGCCCAGCTCGTGCGCCTTGCGAGTGATCTCCTCCGCCTCGGCGAAGGCGCGATGGTCGCACCAGAGGTAGTATTCGTCGAGCGGCTCGAGGTTTTCGCTCACCGGAATGACGCTGGAGCCGGTGGTGTCGAGAGCAATGGCGGCCACCTGGTCGCCATGAACGCCTGTGCTCTTGAGTACATCCTTCGTAGCTTTGGCCAGCGCCGCCATCTGGTCGGCATGCGACTGCGTCGCGTAGTTGGGATCGTCGCGGCGGCGATGCAGCGGGTAGTCGGCTGAAGCCGTGCCGATGGGGCCTTTTTTGCTGTCAACGAGGGTGACGCGAACGCTGAGTGTGCCGAAATCGACGCCGGCGACGATAGCCATGGCAAACTGCCTCCCGGTAAACGCTTGCTGATCCGCAGACCAGACTACACCATGGCGTGGACGCGCGTTGTGGATTGGGAGACCGATCTCTCTATCCGGTTAATGCTACGTCCTGCACGGCCAACGGCTACTTCTTCGCGCCTTTCAGCATGGATGTGAGCTTGTTCATGAAGCCGGACTTTGGCGGCGGCGACGCCACGGCCGGTCTGGCCGGAGCTTTGGGAACTGGCGCGCTCTGAATCATCGCCGGCGGGGGCAACGGCGCGGGAATTGCCGGCTTCAGTACGCCATCGACAACTCGCGCATGCGCAAACTGCGGCGGAGGCGAACTGTCCTCCAGATTCTTGACCAGGATCGTGATTCTGCGGTTCGAGGGGTCGTAGGGATTGTTTTTGACGCGGAGCATCTGATCGGCAAAGCCGCGCACCTGCGTGACCTGGTCGCCGCGCACGCCATCCTGCTGTAGAAGGCGCCGCGCGGAATTGGCGCGATCGGCGGAAAGCTCCCAATTGCTGTAGCTCGCGTCAGTGGAATACTGGGCCGCGTCGGTGTGGCCCTCGATCAGGAGCTTGTTGGGCAGCGTCTTCAGTTCTCCGGCAAGCAGGGCCAGCAGTTCTTGCCCGCTCTGGCTCAAGTGCGCACTACCGCTCTGGTAGAAAGTGCCGTTCTTGTCTTCAAGCATTTCGATCCGGAGGCCCTCGGGCGTGATGGTGATCTCAATCTGCTTGATGAGCTTTTCCAGGTCTTTTCGTGCCTGGATTTCACTTTCCAGCTTGGCTTTCAAGTCCAGTAATTTTTTCGTGTTCTCGTCGGCCTGCGGGGTCGCATTCGTGCCTGTGCCGGTGCCTGTGCCCGACATGGTGGTGCCAAGCAGAGCCGCGGTTCCCTTGGGATCGTTGAAGTATCCGGCCACGGCCTTCTTTACTGCATCGCTTTGATTCATCAGCCACAGCACGATAAACAACGACATCATCGCGGTGACGAAGTCGGCGTAGGCAACTTTCCAGGCGCCGCCATGATGGCCGCCGTGCCCGCCTTTTTTTTTGATGACGATGATGGGTTGTGCTTTGGCTGCCATGATTTTTTCGCGCCTCAGGCCGCGGCTGCCGGTGCCTGCTCGGGGGCCTTGTTCTTGCAGGTTTTCTCCATTTCGTCAAAGCTGGGGCGGGCGTAAGCGGGTATGGCGCGCCGCCCAAGTTCAATGGCGATCATCGGCGCCGAACCTTTCAGGAACGCCAGCAGCAGCACGCGCAGCACGTGCAGGTACTCATCGTGCTCCTCGGCGAGCTTGCGCATGTTGGAGGCGAGCGGGCCTACCACTCCGTAACAGAGAAGAATGCCGAGGAAGGTGCCGACCAGCGCCGCGGCGACGTGTTTCCCGATCTCTTCCGGCGGTCCGCCCAGCGCGCCCATGGTGATGACGACGCCAAGTACAGCGGCGACGATCCCCAGGCCCGGCAATGAATCCGCGACCGTAGTCAGCGCATCCACCGGCTGAACGGCCTCGTGATGATGGACCTCCATGTCCAGTTCCATCATTTGATCCATGTCGAACGGCTCCACGCCGCCGGTGATGGCGGTGCGCAGCGTGTCGCATACAAAGTCGCGGGCATGATGGTCATTGAGAAACTCGGGATAGTTCTTGAAGATGGCGCTTTCCTCGGGTTTTTCCACGTCCATTTCCACGGCCAGCAACCCTTCTTTACGCACCTTGTTCAGGAACTGGTAGAGCATCTTGAGCGTGTTGAGGTAACGCTGCCTGGTGAACGGCGACCCCTTGAGTGATGCAACAAGGCCACCGGCAATGGCTTTGAGAATGCGGATGGGGTTGGCGACCAGCAGAGTCCCGGCTGCGGCACCGGCAATGATGAGCAATTCAGCTGGTTGAATCAGGACCGCGATGTGGCCCTTCTCCATGAGAAAACCTGCAAGTATGGCGGCGAAGACCAGGACGATGCCTACGATGGCGAACATACCAAGTCCTCCCCTGCCTCTGCTGCGGAGTCGGCGCAGGCAGCGGCGGTGAGCCGATTGCCCCCGACCCGCATGCTGGTTTCCATGGCTTGTCGAGCCCGCTCGAGCAATTGCGCCAACGTTTCCCGAGCGGTCCGGCTAACCTGTGCCGCGCCAATGCTAACCGTCACCGAGATGCGGTCGCCCCACCAGCGGAAGTCCGCGATGCGAGCCAAGCCAACCAGCGTTTGCGCGTGAGCCGCAAGCATTTGCGCACTGCGTTCGTGAGCAACGACCAGGAACTCAGCGTCACACCAGCGGCCCATCTGGTCGGTTGGTCGCAAGCCCTGCGCCAGGGCACGCTGTACTTTCTCGAGCATCGCGCGGCAGGCGCCCAGGCCGTGCGTCTTGTGCAAATCGGAATTTTGGTCGACGCTGATCCAAAGAATCCCGAAGGGCGGCCCGCCGTGCGAAAAGTCATCAAACTCGACTTGCAGCTTTTCTTCAAGCTCAGCGCGGCTGGCGTTTTCGGTTATCTCCTCGCATGGTTCGCCGCAGTGCAGCGCATCCAGACTCGCAGCGGGATGAAACGCGACCGCCAATCCAATCCGCTCGCCGATTCCGTTGCGTAATACCACCCGGCGCGCGATGGCGGGCACGCTGTGACCCAGTTTGTGGCGCGCATGAACCAGGGCTCCGCCCAATGCAGGCGGCGCCGTGCCCAACGGCAGATCTTCCTGCAGCGCGGAATCGATGAGCAGCGGGCCCAGTGGAGCGGGAATAGGACGAGCCAGGACTTCAATGCCCGTGAATCCGGTGATGGCTTCAGCAGCACGATTCCAGAACACAATCTCCCCATCGCTGTCGAGCAGCGCTATGCCGTCGGGACGGCTGTCGAGCGCCGCTTCGAGCAGTTCCAGTGCGATCGATCATGGAAGCCTCTTGCCTGCCCGTTTCCTTCCTTCGGCCAATACCCTGGTCCGGCTCAGCGATGACGGCGCCGGACACTGGGCGAACTGCTGCGCAAAGCGCTCACTGAATGCATCGGCCAAGAACACCGCAACTTCATTGCGTCATGGCGCGATGAGGGAATTCCAATGTGGAAAAGGGGTGTGGCGAATGTGAGCCTTGCCGTAAGGGTCGGATCGGCGCTCGCGAGCAGGAGAGAGAGTGCAGGCGCAGAGCTTACCAGCTTCGAACCCACTCAAGAATCGACCGCACGGCGACGCCGCTTGGGCCCTTGGCGACGAAGGGTTTGGCTTCGTCTACCCAGGCTACGCCGGCAATGTCGAGATGAATCCACGGCGTGTCTTCCGCAAAGGTGTGCAGGAATTCGGCAGCGATCGAGGCGCCGCCGTACCGGCCGCCGGTGTTCTTGATGTCGCCGATGTCGGATTTGATGAGGTCGGCATACTCGTCGCCCAGCGGCAGCCGCCAGAACTTTTCGCCGGAGACCCGGAGGGCGGCTTCGAACTTCGCGTAGGCAGGCTCGTCGTTCGAAAAGATGCCGGCAGTGGTCTTGCCCAGCGCGACGGAGATGGCTCCGGTGAGCGTGGCCGCGTCGATGAGGTGCGTGGCGCCGAGCAGGCGGGCATAAGTGAGCCCGTCGGCCAGCACCAGCCGGCCCTCGGCATCGGTGTTGATAATCTCAATCGTCTTGCCCGGCCTGTCAGGAGCGACGGGCATTGCGGTCTGCACGTCGCCGGGCTTTTGCGCCGTGCCGGAAGGCATATTCTCTGCCGCACAGACGATGGCGAGGACGCGGACCTTCGGCTTGAGCAGCGCGATGGCACGCATGGCGCCAAGCATTGCCGCGCCGCCGGCCATGTCGTATTTCATCTTTTCCATGTTGTCGGCGGGCTTGATGGAGATGCCTCCGGTGTCGAAGGTGATGCCTTTGCCGACCAGGCCGAGCACGGGGCCGTTGTCGACACCCTCCGGCTCATAGCGCAGAACGATCAGCGCCGGCGGCTCAGGAGAGCCCTGAGCGACGCTCCAGAATGCTCCCATCTTGAGCTCGCGCAGTTTTTCAGTGGAGTGGACTTCGCACGCGAGGCCCACCTGCTGCGCCATCTCTGCGGCACGTCGGCCGAGAATGGTGGGCGTCAGCTTGTTGCCGGGCTCGTTCACCAGCGATCGGGCAAAGTTCTGGCTTTCGCCGACGACCACGCCTTCGGCAAGCGCTGATTCGATCGCTGCGCGGTCCGCACCGGGCGGCGCCACCAGGGTGAAGGACTGAATGCTTTGGTCCTTGCGGTCGCTGCGGTAGGTGTCGGGGTCGAAATCGGCGATGATCGCCCCCTCGACGGCAGCTTTTGCGGCGGTCGCGCCGGCCACTGCGTGGGGCAGACCCTTGGAGAAGTTCTCAGGCAGTGCCAGCACGAGTTCCCGAATCCCGCGCGGCTTGGCGAAACGGACCGCGGTCCCGGCGGCCTCGCGGATCTTGTGAATTGTCGCTTTCGATTGCTTGCCGAGGCCCACCATGAGGAGCCGTTTGGCCGCGAGCCCGGCGGGGGCGTGCAGGAGGACGGTCTCATTCGGGGCGGCCTTGAATTCGCCTGTCGAGAGCACGCCGGCGGCCGCGGCTTGAACGGCGGGATCACCGGTGAGGAGCAGGGGCTGAGGCCTGGCGTCAGGCGCTTTGGCGATTTGGTTGTCAGCGGCGAGGACGGCAAGGAGTTCGGTGCCAATCTGGGCCAATGGGGAAAAGGAAACTTCAGTCCGCATGGGACTTATTGTTGACGGACTGGCCGTTTCGAGGCAAATCCTTCGGATTGTTCAAGAACTAATACTGGGCGCCCCACCCTATCTCAATAATCAAATTTTGCCCTTGGAATGACGGGGATGCGAGGGAATCGGGGTGCGGCTGGGTCTTGACAGAATTGATTCAAAAGAATTGACATTTTTAAATACTATGTCATTATTTTATTTAAAGACATTTTTAAAACGATGTCACAAATGAGTGAACCAATTCAATCTCGCATCAACGAAAACGGGAGAATTGTCATTCCCTTTCGCATCCGGCGGGCCATGGGGCTTCAGGCTGGTGACACCGTGGTGATGACGCTGGACGATGGGGTCCTGTGCATCGAGCCGCAACGGGTGAGGATTCGCAGAATCCAGGATGAGTTGAAGAAGTTTGCCAAGCCGGGCACCCGGGCTTCTGATCAGTTAGTCGAGGAGCGGGGCGAAGAGACGCGGATCGAGATGGAGGAGTGGCTTGGGTAGCGGAGCGGTTCTTGACTCACCGGCGATCCTGGCAGTGCTGTTTAACGAGCTGGGGAGCGATAAAGTTGTCCCGCTGCTCGAGGGGGCGCTGGTGAGCGCCGTGAACCTGGCGGAGGTGCATGCCAGCCTGGTGCGCCGCGGCGTGGACGCCGATGTTGCATGGCGGCAGCTCCACGAACTGGGCTGCGAGTTTTGCCCGATGGATGAAGAGCAGGCACGAATCGCCGGGGATCTGGCTGGGCAGCAGCGCGCCGTCGGGCTTTCGCTTGGCGATCGGGCGTGCTTGGCGTTGGCGATCAAGCGCGAGGCCACGGCTTATACCACGAACGCGGCGTGGAGGAGTCTCGGTTTCGGAATCGCCGTGGAAGTCATCCGGTAGACCACCCGGGGTGTGTCGAAGGGGCAAGAAGGCCGCCAGATCGAGTGCCACACAGCGAGCATGCACAACATTTCTAACCAGAACTACGCAGCCCGCCTCGTACCTGTTGCCATTCCTCCGTCCGCGCCCGCAGCCCCAACTCAAAGTACTCGGCAGGCTATCTTCCCATCCTGTGTTTATTGGCGTTGATGGCGGCGCGGGTCTCCCGGTCGGCCTCGCGGCGGCGCTCGGTTTCGCGCTTATCCCAGTCCTGCTTGCCCTTGGCCACGGCCAGCTCGCACTTGACCCTGCCATGGCGGAAATAGAGGCGCGTGGGGATGAGCGTATGCCCTTTAATCTGCGTCTTAGACAGTAGCTTGCGAACCTCATCGCGGTGCAGGAGCAGCTTGCGGGTGCGTGTTTCGTCGTGGTTGGCGATATTTCCGTGGGAGTATGGCCCGATATGCATGTTGAGCAAAAACGCCTCGCCGTCTTTGATGAGGCCGTAGGAGTCTTTGAGATTGGCCTTGCCCTCGCGGATCGACTTGACTTCAGTCCCACGCAATGCGACACCGGCCTCAAACTTCTCAAGGAGAAAATAGTTGTGCCTGGCCACGCGGTTCTGGGCGGCATCGCGCTCGCCGCTGGCCACGGGATTGCGCGGCGCGGCAGCTTTTTTCGCATTCGCGGCGTCTTTGGGAGCAATTACGTGGCTGGTTTGTCGGGGCACGGTCGGGCATCCTTGAGTTTTCATCCTAGCATTGGGCGGGGCGCAGACGGCATGCGATGGATGGCAGCGGAGCTTTGTTAAAATGAGGCAGCGTTTTTCTGAGAAGATCGGTACATCGAGTCCCATTGGGCAGCCCGCCGGAAACGCGCGCCACAGACTGCAAGGGCATGAAGCCCCGAGCGCTTGCGGACCCGTGGGATTACCGGGGAGTCGAATGAACTTCCGCAAGCCCACACCGGCACGAGCCGGAATCATGATATCGAGAGCTATTTTCGCCCTTCTGCTTTTTTCAGCATTGGCCACGATCGTCGTGCCGGCAACGCAGCTTCACGCGGAGTCGGCAAACACGGACTTCAAGCGCGGGCAGGCCGCCGAGGCACGCGCCGACTACGATACGGCCTTCGATCTTTATCAGAAAGCCTATAACCGGGATCCCCGCGATACGCGCTTCCAGATCGCGCTGGCACGCATCCGCACGACCGCCTCCTCGGCGCACGTGACCAAGGGACGCAAGCTGTTCCAGGCCGGGGATGTGCAGGGAGCCCTGGCGGAGTTTCTGCATGCGGCCGAGATCGATCCCGGCAACGAGGCTGCGCAGCAGGAGATCACCCGCATTCGCCAGAAACAAGGCACGAACCAACCAACGCCCGAGGCCGGACTGCCCGAGCCGCCTTCAGAGGCGGAGGAGCTTGGAACAGTCGAAGCTCCGGCGCAACTCAAGCCGGTTTCAACTGAGCCGTTTTCGCTGCACATGACCGAAGACGCCAAGGTGGTGTACCAGGCCATCGGCAAGGCCGCGGGCGTGAATGTGCTCTTCGATCCCGACTACAACTCCAAGCGGATCCAGGTGGATTTGAACAACGTTTCGTTGATGGATGCGCTGCGGATTGTCGGCGTTATGTCGAACACTTTCTGGCGCCCGGTGACCACGAATACGATCTTTGTGGCGCAAAACTCACGCACCAAGCGGCAGGAGCTGGATGAGCAGGCGGTGCAGACGTTTTATTTGACCAATGCCTGGCAGCAGAACGATTTGAACGACGTGCAAACCGCTTTGCGGAACGTGATGCCTGAGGCCAAGGTTTACGGTGTGCAGAGCCAGAACGCAATCGTGATGCGGGCGACGCCCGATGAGCTCCTGCTGGCGCAGCAGCTGATCGACGATCTCGACAAGCCACGCGGTGAGGTGGTAGTGGACGTCGCGGTGCTTGAGGTGAGCAAGAACTGGGAGAGATCGCTGGGGCTGTCGTGGCCGAGCAGCTTCGGCATTGCCCTGCAGCCGAATTGCGCGGTGAACAATAGCTGCGGCACGAGCAGCACATCAACGACGGGGACGGGGACGGGGACCACCCCCACCAACAGCGGCGTAGCTCCAACGTTGTATAACCTGGCACACCTCAACTCCACGAACTTCGCCGTGAGCGTGGGTACGGCCACGCTGAATCTGCTACTGACGGATAACAACACGAAGGTACTGCAGAGCCCGCGCGTGCGCGCGACTGACGACCAAAAGGCAACCATGAAGATCGGCTCGCGCATCCCGATCGCGACCGGCTCCTATCAGACGGGCGCGGCTACGGCGCTGGTCAGTTCACTGGTTAATACGCAGTTCCAGTACCAGGACGTGGGCGTGAATATCGAGATGACGCCCAGCATCCATTACGACCATGACGTAACGTTGAAGATCAAGATCGAGGTCTCGGCCGAAAGCGGAACGGAGACCATCAGCGGCGTGACGGAGCCGATCATCAGCCAGCGCGTGGTCGACCAGACGATTCGGCTGCGCGAGGGCGAAGCCAGCATTCTGGGCGGCATTCAGAACAACCAGGAGCAGAACAACTGGGCCGGCATTCCCGGTCTGAGCGCGATTCCCATCCTCAAGTACATCTTCGGGTCAAAGGATCACATCATCCAGAACGACGATATCGTCTTTGTTGTGGTGCCGCACATTGTGCGCTCGCAGCAGTTGGACGAAGCGAATTTGCGCGTAATCGACACGGGAGAAGGCCAGTCGATCGATTTGCGGCGCACGGATGACGGGGCGGATGCTTCTCCGGCGCCCAGCGTGCGGCCAACGGCACTGGAGCGGCCGACCGTAGGCTCGATGCCGGCGCAGAGCGCAGTGGAAGCGGCTCCGAGCATGATGGCGCAGCTACGCGCCGATATGGCAGCGAACAGCGGCCCGGCATCGACCGCGCAAGCAGCAGCCAATCCGCCGCCGAACGGCGCGATGTCGGCTGCACAGGGAGTTCCCCCGCCGCCAGTTCAGCCTCCTCCGGTTCAGCCACCTCCGACGGCAGCGGCAGCACAGCCGCCCGCTGCGTCTGGCGCGGCTATGCCCAGCTCAGCGCCTGCGACGGGCATCAGTTTCGCATTGAACGGGCCGGCAGCTACAGTGGCTCCCGGCACCGGTTTTCAGGTTCCCATCGTGTTGAACGGAGGCGCAGACGTTTCTTCGATTGCCCTGAAGATGCACTACGACCCTGCAAAGCTCGGGCTCGTGAATGTGTCATCCGGAGACTTGCTGTCCCGTGACGGGCAGCCCGCACCTTTCATTTCACACAAGGACGAGGCGGATGGAAGCCTGATCGTGAGCGTTTCGCGGCCGCCGGGAACGAAGGGAATCAGCGGCTCGGGGGTGGTGTGCGTTCTGACATTCCAGGCCAAGGCTGCGGGCCCGAGCGACTTGAGCATTAATGGCGCCTCGGTGGTGAACAGCGCGCAGCAGCAGCTTCCGGCGCAGAACGCGCAAACCAGCATCGTGGTGAAGTAGGGAGCAGCGCAGATGAGCCTCGAGGGGTCGATTCCGGTACGCAGGCCGGCGCGCAGCGGGGAACGGGGACTGACGCTGGTCGAACTGATCGTGACCGTGGCGATCCTGACGATTCTCGCTACCGCTGCGATACCCGTGGCGCGGTTCCAGGTGAAGCGCGACAAGGAGCGCGAGCTGCATTACGACCTATGGATGATGCGGGACGCCATCGACAAGTACAAGGACGCCGCAGACAGGGGCGCCTTTCAGATCAAGCTCGAGAGCCAGGGATATCCACCTGACCTGGAGACGCTCGTCAACGGCGTGGATGTGCAAGGCAAGAAGCTGAAGTTTCTGCGGAAGATCCCGGTGGATCCGATGACGGGCCAGGCAGATTGGGGAATGCGCTCGATGCAGGACGATCCCGACTCCAATTCCTGGGGTGGGCAAAGCGTGTTCGACGTCTATTCCAAGTCGGATGGAACAGCACTGGACGGAACGAAATACTCGACGTGGTGAGAGAGACAAGCTATTAGCCGTTAGCTCTTAGCCCTTTAGCTCGGCCGTGGTTGAACGAGCTTCGATGGTTGAGCGAAGACGCCCGATGCGAGCAAGATCGAGCTAAAAGCCAGCGATTAGAAACAAAGAATATGGGTAACCGCCGCAGACAATCCGGATTCACGCTGATTGAGCTTCTGGTCGTCATGGCGATCATCAGTATCCTTGCGACTCTTGCTATCCCATATTTCGCCACGGCCATCAAGCACGCTCGGGAGGCCGTGCTGCGTGAAGATCTGCAGACGATGCGCATGGCCATTGATTCCTACACCATGGACAAGCAGAAGGCGCCACAAGCGCTGGACGACCTGGTTCAGGACGGATACCTGAAGTCGATTCCCGAAGATCCCATGACGCACAGCAAAGATACCTGGGTGACCGACACCAGCGACGCGATGTACTCGCTGGATGAAACCGAACCGGGCATCAATGATGTTCATTCTGGTTCCGAGGAGTCAGGTTCCGATGGGCAGCCATACTCTTCCTGGTAAATAATCCAGTAGAGTATGAAAATCCACCTGCCGGCTCGCACGCTCTCCTGCGCCTCCTGGATGTTTGCGGCGATGGCGCTCTCTTTCTCACTTCACGCCCAATCCGTGAACACGTTCCATATCCGCTTGCTCGATGGCAAGACCGGCCAGCCGGTCAAGGCCGACAATTTTCTTGTGCGGGTAGATCACCACGAAACTGTGCATAACGAGTGGGTGAAGATCGGCGACGATGGATCGGTGACGGTGACGGTTCCCGACGACGCCAAAGAGATCGCTGTAAAGGCTACCTACGATATGTCGATGGAGACATACATCAATTGCGAAACTGCAAAAGAGAGCGATAGAGAAAGGGATACCTGGTACCCCATTGCCGACATTTTGAAAACCGGAGTAATTGCGCCGAATGAATGCAGTAAAACGAATTACAGCGCCAAGCCGGGCGAGTTTGTTTTCTTTGTGAGGAAGCGGGGTTGGCGGGATTTCCCCAACGATTAGGGGTGCCAAAGGCTCGTGTGGGCGCCGAGCCACGGATAATATGGAATCTTGACGCTCCAAGCACAAACCCAGACTGCGTTTGATTTCGCGGCTCGCGTCGCGCAGGTCTACGCTGCCCTGATCGAAACCGCCGATCGCGAGATCGGGCTCGGCGGAAAACTTTTTTATGCAGGGGAGCTAGATGAGGCCGGTCGCCCATGCGTCGTGGCGGCCAACATCGCCGGGGCCGCTACGCTGGTTGCATCGGCCGATCGCGCTGCGCAAAAGCAGGCTTTGCGCGACGGCGTTGCCGATTTCCTGGTGAACTCGCTTGATGAAGCGTTGCGCATTTTGAAAAACGAGTTACGCAAGCACGAGACCGTGTCGGTTTGCGTCAGCTTGCCGCCGGAGACCGTGGAAAGCGAGATGAAGGAGCGTGGCGTGCAGCCGGATCTGCTGCGAGGCGGCCTGTCGATCGCTGCGTACCACGAAGCACTGATTTTTCGGGAAGGCGACGAGACTGAGTTCGACCTGCGGAAGATTCCTGCGATTGTGACCTGGCGCGTGGAATCGGGTCTTCCCCGAGAATTGGCGAAGCTGGATGAAATCGCACTGGGATGCCTTGATGAGGGCGAGTGGGAAGCGCGGCGCTGGGTGCGCTTGTCTCCGCGCTACCTGGGGCGCCTTGCGCAAGGTTTGCGGCTGCTAGCGAGCCATCGTGAATTCGCGGCCCGCTTTTGGGAACAATTGACCGAGCGGATCGACGGCCACGAGATCACGTTCGCCTTTGAGGCTTGCTCGCACGTTCGCGGCACACATGACCAGTTCCGCTACGATCCGGACAAGCATTGAGGCTGTCTTCTATTCCCCAGTCCCTGCCTCTTCAATCTGGCACCATAACTCGCGGGTGCCTTCGCCGGTCTTGGCTGAGACCGGCAGGATTTCATCCAAACCCAGTTCCCGTTTGAGTGTCGCAAGATTGCGCACCCGCTGGTTGCCGCTTAAACGATCCGCCTTGGTGGCCACCACGAGAAACGCGCGGCCCTGAGCGCGCAGCCAGTCAAACAACTGCCGGTCGTTCGGGCGCGGAGGGACATTTGCATCAACAAGGCAGACACAAAGCGCGAGCGTTGTGCGCCCGGCCAGATAGGGTTCGATGAATGCCGGCCAGGTGGCCGAGATGGATTTCGACACTTTGGCGTAGCCGTAGCCCGGCAGGTCGGCAAAGATCAATTGGTGTCGCTGACGTTGATCCGCGATGGCAAAGAAGTTGATGGCGCGCGTGCGGCCCGGAGTGGAAGAGACTTTGGCGGCCCGTGCGCCAACGAGCGCGTTCAACAGGCTTGATTTGCCCACGTTCGACCGGCCCAGGAAGGCAACCTCCGGCACGCCGGGCTTGGGAAACTGCGCTGCCGAGAGCGCCGAGAGAAGAAATTGGACGGAGCGCTGGATCACGTCAGAGACCTTTCGACCAGTTTACGTCAGGGTCATTCGCCGGTTAGTTGGACAATGCAGACAGGTCCCGATAAAATCTGGATGGCCCGGGAGACCGGTCTCGAACTTGCGATGAATCGCGCGGAGTTTCGTCTTGTGCGTGCCTCTCTCCGTGGCGAGTCTGCCAGCCTGCATCAGCTTGCCGGGGCCATTCCAATGAGTTGCCGCATCGTTTCGATGATTCCCTTTTGTGTCCTCGCCCTGATGACTGCCGGTGGTTGCGGCGGAGGCAGCATCATTGTGCCCACGGCTCCGGGAAACACGGTGACTTCAGCGCAAAGCTACTCGCAGCAGGCTGCGTCAGGCATTCAAACGCTGCAACATTGGTATGTGCAGAGCGGCGGTCTCTACGAGGAGCCAGCGGGTTGGTGGAACGCGGCGAACTCCATTACCGTGCTGGCAAACTACGAGCGACTGACTGGAAGCGCGGAGTACAACTCAGTGATGACCAATACGCTTACTGCGGCGCAGGCGTCACACGCGAATTTCGAGGACATGTTCTACGACGACGATGGCTGGTGGGCGCTGGCATGGATTGACGCCTACGATGTGACCGGCAATCCTGCGTATCTCACGATGGCCGAGACCATCTTTACCACGATGACCGGGGCGTGGGACTCCACCTGCGGCGGCGGCGTGTGGTGGAGCACCGCCAGAAGCTACAAGAACGCCATCCCCAATGAATTGTTTTTGACCATCGCGGCCAAGCTGGCCAACCGAACCACCGGGAACGCGTCGGCGGGTTATCTGAAATGGGCGCAGCAGGAGTGGACCTGGTTCAAGGGATCGGGCATGATCAACGCGCAGAACCTGGTGAACGACGGCCTGACTTCGACCAATCCCAATGCGTGCACCAACAACGGCGGCACCACATGGACCTACAACCAGGGCGTGATTCTGGGTGGGCTTGTTGAGCTTTACAAGGCCGATAAGGACCCGACGCTGCTGCCCGAGGCGGAAGCGATTGCCGCGGCGGCGATGGCCAAGCTTTCGACCAACGGCATTTTGGCGGAGCCGGGCAAGGTGACAGGCGGCGACGGGCCGCAGTTCAAGGGCGTCTTCATGCGTAACCTGATGACGCTTTACGCAGCGGCTCCCAACTCGCAATACAAAACGTTTGCCGACGCAAACGCCGACAGCATTGTGGCCAACGATCAAGGTCCCGACTGCGAGTTCGGGCTGTTGTGGCAGGGACCATTCGACTCGGGCGACGCCACGCGGCAGACTTCGGCGCTGGATGCGATCATCGCCGCGGCGGCGATGCAGTGATTTCAGGGTGCACGCGAGGCCAGCATGGCAACGTCGAACGGTCCCAGCGAGAGCTGCGTGATTCCGCGCTGATCATGAATCAGGTCGTCCATGGAGTGTGGCAGCTCGATCTTGTCATGAGCGGTTTCAGTGAAGTTGAGGAGAAAGTAATAGATTGATTCAGAGTCTTGCCGGCTTGTTACTTCGACACCGGCAGGCGCTTCGATGAGAGGAGTAAGCCCGCAAGCCGAGCCGACCGCTTGCGCCACGGATTCGTAGAACGCATCGTCGGTCGAATCGCAGCCGGCGTAAAACACCCAGCCGCTGCCGTGGCGATTACGCGTAACCGCGGGCTGCCCTTCCATCGGGCCGCCACCGCGTACCGTTGCAATCGTTTCGGCTCCATGCAGGACAAGCGATTCGATCGCCGTGCGCGTCCTGAAGACGGAATCGCCGCCAGAGAACTCGATGCCGAGTGCGTCTTGGAGTTTGGCGTCGAGATTATTGTTCTGCGCGTTGTACTCGAACAGATCGAGGATGGCGACGGATTGCACTCCGGCAATCTCAGCGAACGGGCCGGGCGCAAGCGTGAGGCGCATGCTGTTGTCCATGTTCTGCGTCGCGGCGCGGTAGTTAAGTAGGAGTGTGCCGCCCTGCTGGACAAACTGCTTGAGCCGTTCGACGCTTGCGTCGTCGATGAGCCGCAGGTTGGGCGCCACGACAATCTTGTACCCGGCGAGATCCGTTGAGAGCGGAACCAGATCCATATTCCGCCGCAGAACTTTGAGGCCGCCGTAAAAGGCTTGCACTTCGCCGCCGTAGCGCGGATGCGGATCACCTACGCCTCCCGAGCCTTGCGCCCATGCATTGGGATAGTCGTAGAGAACCGCAATGTCGGAGCGGGTTGTAGCGTTGGCGAGGCGCGGGCCGAGGCGTGCCATTTCTTTCGCAATCTGCTCGAGCATCGGCTTCGCCGGATTGATGTTTCCGTCGAATCCCTTGATAATCGAGGGCCGATGCTCTTCGCCGCCGGCCACTGGTCTGCGCCACTCGAAGTAAAGTTGCCCGTGGCTGCCGTGCGCCAGGTCCGTGTATGCCTGCAGGCGCAGCCCTTCGACCGGCGCATTGGGCGGCACGTAGGCATTTTGCTCCGCGCAGATGAAACGCTGATGCGGACCGGCGCAGCGGGTGAAATCGCTGAGATAATCGGCCGTGTACTGGCGCTGGAAACGGCTCAGGCCGGGCGCGCTGACGTAGTTGTCCCACGCGCTGGCATCGAGGAACTCCGCACCCGCGGTAAACGCGTCTACCGCGCCGGTTGGCGACGACCAGTTCGTCAGCACAAACTGGTTTTCGGTTTTCGCGTGCAGAATATCGGCCTGACGCCGCAGGTGATTCAGGAATGAATCGGAAAAGAATCGGCGGTAGTCCAGACTGATCGCCGGCTGCCAGCCGCCTTCAGCAGAGTTGGTCGGAAAGTGAATCTGCGACCAGTCCGTGAACATGTTGCTCCAGAACGCGCCGTTCCACACGCGATTCAACTCGTCCAACGTGCCATAGCGCTTCTTGAGCCACTCCTGAAAGGCCTTCTCCGAGACCGGGTCGTATTCCTGAAATGGATTGCCCGGCTCGTTGTCGAGCTGCCAGCCGATCACTGCGGGATTCTTGCCGTAGTGATCGGCTAGGGCGCTGACAACGCGCGCACATGCGTCGAGATAATGCGGGCTGTTGGTGTTGTAGCCCTTGCGCCCGCCGTATGTGTATAGGCCCAATTGGTTGCCGCTGAGGACATCAGGGTATTGCTGAAACAGCCATGGCGGGATGGACGCCGTCGGCGTGCCGAGAACTGTTCCGATGCCGTTGCGGCGCGCGATTTCAATGGCGCGATCCATCCAGTCGAATTCGAATTTTCCTGGCGCCGGCTCGAAGCGGGCCCATGCGAACTCGCCCATGCGGACCGCGTTGATGCCGAGATCGCGCATCTGGCCGAAGTCGATCTCCCACTCGGTGTTGGGCCACCACTCGGGGTAATAGGCGGCGCCGACCAGGTACCGGGCGGGCAATCCGCGCGTGCTGTTTTCTGTTGGGTTCTGCGCACCGGGTGCGACTGCGGCGAACAAGCGGCGGCCCATGATTGAATTCATTCCGGCCAGGCCGGCGAGTTGATTAAAGGTTCGTCGATTCAATTTTTTCTGGTTCTCCTTCGAGATCAGTTTATCTCCAGACAAAATGAGGCCGCCCGGATTGGGCGGCCTCATGGTTTGTGCCTTCAGCCAACTGAGGCGCTCGGTTTAAAACACGTACTTCCCTGACAACTGGAAGAAGCGTGAGTCGATGGTGTTGGCCTGGTCGGAAAACGTCCCGGTAAGCGAAACCGAGTTGGCGCCAATATTCGAACTGGTGTTGCCCGGGTTGCCGAAGCTCGGGTGGTTCAGCAGGTTGAATGCGTCGGCGCGGAACTCCAGGTACTGTTCACGGAAGGTTCTGAAGTCCTTGAAGAGCGAGGCGTTCAGCCGCCAGTTACCCGGCCCGGAAGCATCGTTCTTGACGCTGCCGAAGAATTGCGAGACGGCTGCGTAGCCGCTGACGTACGGCACACCCTGCGGGTAGAAAGAGTTTGTCGTCCCGTTGCTGTTATATCCTCCGTCGGCAAGCGCGCTATCGGCGCCGACTGCCGGAGAGTAATAGTTGAAGTAGCCGGTCGCGTATGGCGCCAGAGCCGCAACGGCAGCCGCGCTGTTACTTTCGACGCCCAGCGGGTCGGCAAAGGCGCAGGGGTTGAACCAGCGCGCCCTTGTATGAGTCTGCGCCGCGCATACATTCGCGGCGGTATTTGACGGTGTCCCGGTGGTCATGCCGCTGCTGGTGAGCGCGCCATTGTAGTTAGCCGGAGGCTGCAGGTTGCTCGACCTCGGATTGGCGACCTTGACGGCGCTGTTGGCCAGGCCGCCGTTGGCGTTCCCCCAGCCCGAGATTCTGGAGATGCCGACCGTGAACGGAAAGCCTCCCTGGGCCCACCACTGCATGTCGGTCTTCCATCCGCCGACGATCTCGTCGAGAATGCCGGGGTGGTTCACAAACTGCCTGCCCACACCGAACGGAAGGTCATAATCGACATTGATGACGGCGCGATGCCGCATATCGTAGCCGGATTGTGTGTACTCTTTAATGGGAGGGATGAGCGCGGCATTCTTGTAGCTGTTGTCGCCGCCCAGCAGGTCGGTGGTGTCATCGAACGCGTGTGCCCAGGTATAGGTGCCCAGCAAGCTCAAGCCGTTGCTATAGTGCTTCTGCACCACAACCTGCATCGAGTTGTACGAGCTTGCGCCCGTCCACGACATCCAGAAATACCCAGTGAAATGCGGCGTTATCGTCATCGGATTGCCCGACTGGCCGCCAATGGTAATCGCCAGCGGCATGGCGGGGTTGTTGATTCCGGTGACCAGGTGATGTCCCAGACTTCCCACGTAGCTCACCGTTGCAGTTGTATCCTTCAGGAAAGTACGCTCCACGCTCGCGTTCCATTGGACGGTGTACGGCATGTGCATCACCGGGTCCTCTTCTCCAATTTCGGGGTTGGAGGCGTAGTGCTGGATTCCGCCCGCCCCCTGGAAGACACCGAGACCGTTTTCGAGCGTGTTGTTGAAGGCATATTGGGATTCACAATAGGTTCCCTGCGTGCAGTTCGGCAGGCCCGGTAAGGCTGCAAGCATTTCCTGAGGTGGATTGATCAGATTGGCCGCTCCGCCGCCCGGCTCGAAGCCGCCGAAGAAGACGCCGGCGGCGGCACGCACGACAGTATTGTTGTCGATCTGGTACGCAGCGCCCAGGCGCGGCGACCAGTTCAACTTGGGAAAGGCCGCCAGGTACTCGTTCCCCGTGTATACCGGCACGACGTGGTCTGCGTTGAGCAACGCCTGGAGGTTCGAATCGAGAACCTGGTTCTGCAGCTGTCGCGGATACACCAGCTCCGACGATCCGACTGCGCCGTTCGGCGTCATCTCGCCAGTCAACCCCACGAAGTTCCCCAACTCGTTGGACTGTTCTCTCTTGGGCGTGAAGTACTCGTAGCGGAGCCCAAGGTTGAGGGTCAACTTCGGCGTCGCCTTCCAGTCGTCCTGCAAGTAGGCGCCCATGTACTGCATCACGAAGTGCTGATACGTGAACGTGCTGAGCTGGCCGCTGGCCATGTTATCCGTGCCGGTGTACCCGCCGCCGGGCAATGTGCCCTGGGCGATCATGTCCGCGCCGGCATTTCCGCTGGGGCCGCCTAATCCGGTCACTCCGGTATACGTCGCGGCATAGTTATATTCCCCGAGCGGTTGCGCGGCGTTGGTGGCGTACCAGCGCATGGGCATGGCTTCGAAGCCCATCTTCAGCGAATGGTTGCCAACGATCTTGGTCACATTATCCATGACCTGGTAGATGTTCTCGCCCTCGTGGGCAGGGTCATTTTGCCAGGTTCCGATGTGCTGGTAGTTGCTTTGGATCAACGGCAGGCCGCTTAGCTGAAGGGCAATGTTGGTCGGCACACCGTTCAGTCCAATACTAGCCGCTACGGGTTTGTTGTAGTTTTCCTGCAGGTTCGCATAGGTGCCGTAGTTGAAACCGAAGGTGAACACGTTGATGAGTGTGGGCGAGAAGGTGTGCGTCTCGCTGAGCATGTAGTTCTCGCTCAGGTAGGTCTGAGTGAGGCCGCCATATCCCTGGGTCCCATCGAGGATCGGGCCCAGAGGCGGAGTGTTCCTGTTCATGATGTGCTGATAATCGATCCGGAAAGTGGCGAGGTCGCGGCTGCTTAAGTCCCAGTCGAGCTTGCCGTCCCACTGGATCGGGTCAGAGTAGGTGTTCAGATCCGTCTGGTAGTTGTTGGAGGTCGGTCCGGAATCGAGGCTCGTCTCCGTATTGCAGTTTCCGGTCTGCCATCCGCCATTGGGTTTTCCGAAATTGGCCTGGCCCGCAGCAGCGTAGTTGGGGCAGGGGAATGCCTGAAGGATTTTCTGAGCGACCGTATCGAGCTGGGCCGGCGAGAAGACGTTCTGGCCGGGGGCAAACGTATAGCCGTCATACGTGTATTGCGAGCCACCGGACTGCTGCAGCGTGCCGGTCGGCCCCGCCTTCACGGTATTGCTACTGCATGAATACGTGCCGGTGTTGGTGTTCGGTACGTACAGCACGGTAGGGCAGCTACCATTGCCCCATGCCGGATTCAGGAGTTCGGTGAAGTCGCCCTGGCGCTCGCGCGGCGTGGGCACGGTATAGGTGCTCGGAGTCGCTCCATTCACGTAGCGCGAGTCCTGGACGTCGGCGAAGAAGAACAGGTGATTCTTGATGATCGGCCCGCCAAGGGTACCGCCAAACTGGTTCAGGTGGAAGATCGCAGCCTTCGAGCCAGGGGCCTGGGTCCAAATCAGTGCGTCTAAGGCCGTGTTTCTGTTGTACTCCCAAACGTTACCGTGAAAGCTGTTGGTGCCGGACTTGGTGGTGGCGTTGATGACAGCGGCGTGGCCGCGGCCGATCTCCGCGCTGTAGTTGCTGGTTTCCATCTTGAACTCGGCGATGGCATCGGGCGGAGGCGCCAGGTTGTACTCCGAGCCCTGGATGTAATCGCTGTTGGAGACGTTGTCGTCCACGCCGTCGAGCAAGTAATTGTTCTGCTCAGCGTGCTGACCATTTGAGGAGAAATCGCCGTTGCCGGCGCCGCGGCCCACAAAAGGCGCCACGCCCGGCGCTTCCTGCGCGATGAAGACCCAGTTGCGGTTGGCCAGCGGCGCGTCGTTCAGGAACTTCGAATCGACGTCGACAGCCGTTTCCGCGGTTTGCGTCTGCATGATCGGCGCGGCCGATGTGACGGTGACGGTGGTGCTGACATTGCCCGGCTTGAGCGAAAGCGGAATATCCAACCGGTCGGTCACGTGCACGACGATATTGTCCTGCTCCGTGGTTTCAAAGTTCGCCGCCGAAGCCTTGACGGTGTAGTTGCCGGTCTTGATCGGCGAAAAGAAATAGTTGCCACTGCCGTTGGTCTTGGTGGTCAGCACCAGGCCGGTCAGCGTGTCTGTCAGCGTTACCTGGGCGCCGGGAATGGCGGCGCCCGCACTGTCAGTGACTACGCCGACGATGGCGCCCTCGTTCGTCTGCGCAAACGCGCGGTTCGCGCTAAGGGCCGTTACGAGCAGCCCGACCAGGCATAGATTGAGCAGGATGCCAGAGAGCCTCGACGGCCTTCGATTCTGATTTCGTTGGTTCATGTCACTTGCCTCCTCGTGAAGTTGGTTTGTCCTTTTAGTCATGGGTGCTTGTTAAAGGGAAGCACTCGATCCTAGTGTTTACCAGGCAAATTTTTACGACAACCGGGCTACGGCGGCAGCGAAAGGGTCCGCTATCCCACTACGCTCTCATGATTCATCATCGATTGGGAATGGTCCCCGTTGATTACTTGAGAACACGGTCTCTCAAGTTCGCAAGAATCATAGTTCCGCGTCAAGGAGATTCGTCAACGTTAGGGTGCTCCCTAACGCTAGGATATCCTATTGGAAATACATTGACTTATTTGCACCCAAAGAGTTAACGGTAGCTACAAGCGTTAGCCGGGGCAGGTCCGGAACGTGTAATCGAGTGCTAGAATTTGAGTGCGCGCGCACTGTGAGAGACCATGAACTTGTACGGTGGACGAGAGTCGGCGATCACCCAGATGTCCGGATCGGATGAGTGGGTCGCCGCGCTTCGGGCGCACGTCCACCAGATTCTGGAAGGCGAAGCATTCAAAGGAAGCCACCGCAGCGGACAGTTTCTCAGCTATATCGTAGATCGGGCTGTAGACGGCCATTTTGAGCTATTGAAAGAGCGCATGATCGGGATTGAGCTCTTCGGGAGACCTCCGTCTTACGACACGAGTGAAGACGCCATTGTCCGGGTCACCGCCAGTGACGTACGGAAACGCCTGCTGCAGCACTATGGCAAGTACGGCACGGCGTCGGAGTTCCGCATTACCCTCCCCCTCGGATCCTACGTTCCCGAGATTCTCCACGAGCCGCGGAGCAAAACAGCGCGGGCGGCTGCCGCAATGGAACATCCGGAGCCGGCGGAAGGTTCCACGGGCTCACTCCGGCAACCGGTTTCTGAGTTCCTGACAGCCTCCACACCGGAGACCGCGGGTGCTCATCCCGGCCCTTCCGATCAAGTGACTCAAGTTGAGCGCGCTCGAAACCGCCGATGGCTCTACTTTGCGGCGGTCCTCGTGATCCTGAATCTCGCGCTCTGGGGGGTGCTGTGGAAGCATTCTCCACGCGCCGGGGCGAGTGCCCCGTCGGCGGTGCTGCCCTGGTCGGTGTTCTTCAGCTCCCCCCATGCGACGCACCTGATCACGAGCGATCCGGATATCTTCTCGATTCAGATTCTGACACACAGGGTGATCACGGTTTCAGACTACGCCAATCACCATTTTCTTCCTGACGACAATACACTTACGCCGGAAGAGAAGGAGATTTGCGAGGAGATCCTGGCGGGAGACAAGGCATCGAATGTGGATGCGCAGATCGCGGCAGAAGTGGCGGGAGTGGCGAGAACGTATTCGCGAGCGATTGAAGTGCAAGGCGCGCGCAGCCTTGAGTATTCAAACCTGAAGACGGATGACAACTTCATGTTTCTTGGGAGCCCGTCTTCGGATCCGTGGTTTTCAGTATTCCAGGACCAATTGGACTTTCAATTCGTTTCAGCGCCTGTTCCCGGAGGGGGCCTGATTCGCAACGTTCGCCCTCGTGCGAACGAACAGGCAACCTATGTCCCCACCGCGAGAGGCGGCGCTACCGGAGAATCATTCGCTGTGGTCGCATTGGTTGGCAATCCCGACCAGAGTGGGCAGGTTCTTCTTCTCGCGGGATTGAACCGCGAAGGCACGCAAGCGGCAGGTAACCTTGTCACTGACCCCGTGAGGCTTTCAGAGGCTCAGCGAAACTGCGGTATTTCGCCGTCGGGCCCATCAAAGCATTTCGAGATGCTGTTGAGGGTCAACACGATGGCCGGATATCCGAGCCAATTCAATGTCGTCGCCTGCCATATTCTGTCCGGCGGTTCAGGCTGAAAATCGGTCAAGACCCCCCTGAATCTCCTGCATCCATCCGTTGCTGAAGGCGCGTGGCCCTCAGTTGCAGCACGGGCTGCCCAAACCGGTGCAAGGTTGCTCAACGCGAAACGCCGCGAAGACGCGGGAGCGGTTTTTTGTGCTGCTATACTTCTGTTTCCGGGGAAATAGCAGAGCCGGTGGATTCGCGCGCGGGGAGTTGAGGCAACCGGTCTATAAGGAGACTGGTGGGCGGCGCGGAGTTCAATCGGCAGGGGAATGAGGCGGGCAAGTGAACATACGAGAGATCGCACGACGGGCCAAAGTTTCTCATTCAACGGTATCGCGAGTCATCAACCAGGTGGAAACGGTGGACCCGAAGCTGGTGCGGCGGGTGCAGGCGGTGATCCAGGAGGTGGGTTACCGGCCCAACTTCCAGGCGCGGGCGCTGGCGCGTGGGCGCAGCCACACGGTGGGGCTGATCGTGAGCGAGATTACGGGCGGCAATCCATTTTTCTCCGAGGTCATTTTGTACTTTGAGCGCGCGGCGGTGGAGCAGGGCTACGAGGTGCTGATCAGCTTTGCCGACACCGAGACGCGGCCGGACCATATCGCGGTGTGCGCGGCGCGGATGCAGGAGCGGCAGGTGGAGGGGATTGCGGCACTGACCTTCGGCATGGAGGAGCAGCTGGCGACCGCGGCGCTGGACGTGCCGGTGGTGTACGCGGGTGCGGATCACGATCTGAAGGGCGTGCGCAATGTGCGCATCAACTATCTGCCGGGGTTCCGGGATGCGATCAAGCACCTGGTGGACTTCGGTCATCAGCGGATCGGGTATTTAAGCGGGCGGATGAGCTGGAGCAGCATGCGGACGCGCTATGAAGCGGTGCGCAAGGCGATGAAGCTGGCCGGGGCGACATTGGACAAGGAGCTGGTGGCCGAGTGCGATCACACGTGGGAGGGCGGCGCGCAGGGCGTGGGCTCGCTGCTGAGCTTGCCCAAGCCGCCGACGGCGATTCTGTGCTGCAACGATGTGGCGGCGGTGGGAGCGATGAAGACGCTGGCCAGCCGCGGGATGCAGGCGGGCCGGGACATTGCGCTGATCGGGTTTGACGATCTGACCATCTGCCAGTTCACGCAGCCGCCGCTGACGACGATCCAGTTTTCGCCGCGGGAGCTGGCAGTGCTGGCGTTCAAGGCGCTAATTGAAGAGATCCAGCACGTGGAGAAGAAGACCAGCTTCGAGTACAAGACACGGTTTGTGCTGCGCGAATCCACCTGTGCGCCGAAAGAAAACGGAGTCATCAAGGGCTGATGCGCCGACCTCGCGCGCACTGCTTTTGGTGCAGCAATACAGCCTGGAGGCTGTAAAGTGCCTCAAATCATCGCAAATGTTCGCTCAAGTGGTGCGTTGACCCCCTCAAATGTTCGCTGAAATGGTTACATTTTGGGCCAAAATGTAACCACCGGAGGTTGCACTTTTACGACGCAATAACCTTCCCATGTTCGGTTTTGCGCGATTTGTAACCACCTGAGGTTACGAATCAGAGCAAAGCTAACCGCGTAATTTCGCGAAAGAGGCCTTAAATGCAATTTTTTGGCATTTAAAATGCGGATTTGAGCCACTTTTTGACGCGTTTTTGCGCGATTTTGCGCTCTGCGCGCCAAGCCATGCTACGCATCAGCGCCAAACCGGACCCGAAGCAGGCGAACAGGCGTCAAAGGTCAGCCTTGCCGGTCTTCCGCCCGGAATGACGCTGAATGAGCGGAAAACCTTTTGAGGAGCCGACATATCGGGGCAAATTAGGATCTGGCTCACCTTAGGTTTGCCAAACCGAAGTTGTGCGAAGGAACAGTTGAACGCAATTCGCCGCGAGACGTGTACGATGCCGGCAACGCATGAAAGAGGAACGATGATTGGGAACTTAAAAGCGCACGAGGAGCGCCTGGTGCCGTCAAGATAAACAGGTTGAAATTCTCAGCACGCCAGCTCGGTCATGAGCCAAGCCCTGGCCATCTTCCAATCGCGCATGACGCTTTGAGGGGAAATCTTCAGCACTTCTGCCGTCTCCTCGACGCTAAGACCTCCGAAGAACCGGAGCTCGACGACCTTTGCTTTGCGCGGGTCGATCTGAGCCAATGCATCCAGCGCTTCGTCAATGGCAACAATTTCACGGTCCCTGGAGCCCGAGGCGACTTCCGGTACGTCGTCCAGATTCAGGTGAACTACCGCTCCACCCCTTTTCGCCATTCCTTTCGCGCGGGCTCGATCCACCAGGATCCGCCGCATCATGTTCGCCGAAACCGCGAAGAAATGAGCTCGATCCTGCCAGCTGACGCTGTCTACCTCGACTAGCCGCAGGAAAACCTCGTGGACCAACGCCGTGGCCTGCAAGGTGTTGCCGGCCCTTTCATTGCGCATGTATTTGGCCGCCATTCGGCGCAATTCCACGTAGACCTTCGGCGTAAGTTCCTCTAAAGCTTCTTGGTTGCCCCCGCTCCACGCCTTCAGGAGATGGGTGATGCTGGTTGCTTCCTCGCCCATAAGCCCTGCCGATGCAACAAATCATACCGCTTCGCGATCAATGCAAAAGATATTTCGAGCTGCGTTGTAGTTTTTCGCCGCAGCTCTCGCTTACCAGGATGAAGCAGACAAATATCGGCGACGGTGAAGCAACCGGTGCCAGCAGTGCCGGTTCTGCCTACGGTCAACCCTGAGAGGGCCTGCTTCGGCCCAACTCTCTAACCAGACCCTACAGGAGGTCCTATGAAATCGACGCACACGCAGTCTCGGAAATTGGAAGGCCTGGCGAAGCCAAGACGTTGCCATCTGCATAACGTTGTAGCAGTGCTGGCCGTCCTTGCTGGTCTCGCAGTGTTTGGAGGTGCTTCGGCGGCAACAGCTCAAAACGCGGCCGAATTGAATACCCAGTTGACCGGGTGCCTTCCGCAGGGGCCGGAAGGGTTGTGGCTCTACACCGTGACCATACCGGGATATACCTTCCAGGGGATTGAGACTTACGCGGCTGGAGGGGGTTACACCGAAGCCGACCAGCTGTCCTTCAGTCCACTTGGGGTGGCAAGCGCGGGTCACGGCGCGTGGAAAATGACCGGCGAGAAGACATTCGATCTCACCTACATCAATCTTACGTTCGATGCCTTCAGCAGCGGCAATCCCACTGGAACGCTGAAAGTGCGCCAGACAACCACGATTGGCGCGAGCGGAAACTCTTACACCGGTTCAGGCGATTACACCTACTACGATCTCGACGGCAATCCCATTCCGAGCGTCAGTGGAACCTTTACCATCACGGCGAAGCGGATTCTGGTGCAAGCGCCGAAGTAAGTTCGGCGGAAGCAGCAGACCGACAGATGAAAGGGCAGCCCATACGGCTGCCCTTTTTGTCTGCGTTCTCTTGCCAACTTCCACTGAAGCACGGCAGCCAGCGATCCTGATGACCGTCATTCCTGTTGAGCGTCGAGCACTTACGGATTGCGGTAAGATTGCCACTGAAACCCACGGTGGCTCCAACGAATCCCGAACATTGGCAGCGAATGGAAGGGCTTTATCACGCCGTGCTGGAGACTTCCGGCGAGGAGCGGGAGGCGCTGTTGGCGCAATCCGATCCCGAGGTGAGGCGCGCCGTGGAAGCCTTGCTGGTGCACGGAAGCTCAGGCGAGGGGTTGTTGGATCGTCCCGCATGGGAGCAGGCAAACACCTTGCTGGAACCGCCGAGCATGCAAATCGCCCCAGGGGAGCGACTCGGCCCGTATCGCGTGGAAGCCAAAATCGGCGCCGGTGGCATGGGCGAAGTGTATCGAGCCACAGATGCGCGTTTGAATCGCCTCGTCGCGATCAAAGTATCCGACGCGCAGTTCACCGAGCGTTTTGAGCGCGAAGCCAAAGCTATCGCTGCGCTCAATCATCCCAACATCTGCCAGATTTACGACATCGGACCAAATTATCTGGTGATGGAGTACGTCGACGGGCCGCCAGTTGTCTCCGGTGGGCAGGAGCCGATTCTACCGGCCGAAGCGCTGCGGCTTGCCACTCAAATCGCCTCCGCCATTGAAGCCGCGCACGCCAAAGGCATTGTTCATCGCGACCTCAAACCAGCAAACATCCTCGTAACTGCAGCCGGTGTTGTAAAGTTGCTCGATTTCGGACTCGCGAAACAGAATCCTCGAAGCGACCTGCCCGAGAACGGAACCCAAACGCTGAGTGCCACCCAAGCGGGAACGATTATGGGCACTCCGGCCTACATGTCCCCGGAACAAGCGGAGGGCAGGACGGCCGACGCGCGCTCCGACATCTTTTCGTTCGGAGCGATACTTTACGAAATGCTCGCCGGGCGCCGCGCCTTCCCCGGGGCGTCAGCTGCTTCTATTCTGGGCGCAATCCTTCACAAGAATCCCGATCCCCTGGGCGCGCCGCCCGCGCTGACCGCAATTGTCTTCAAGTGCCTGTCAAAATCTCCAGACGACCGTTTCCAGACCGCAACCGATCTTCGGATGGCGCTGGAAAGAGCCTCAACAGACGGCGGTTCTGCCGTTGTCCATCGACTGAAACAACACAGACTGGCTTTGGCAATCGCCGGTGTTCTGCTGGTCATCGTCGCCGTCAGCCTCGGCATTTATCTGAAAAGGCCCAAAACAGGCTCGATTAATTCCATCGCCGTTCTCCCGCTCGATATTCAGAGTAACGATCCCGAAGCCGACTACATTTCCGATGGAATTACCGAAAGCATCAACAACACTTTGGCGCGGTTGCCGGGTCTGAAGGTGATTCCCCACAGTGTCGCTCTCCATTACAAAGGGAAGGCTGCTGATTTCCAAAAGGTCGGCGACGCACTTGGCGTCCAGGCAGTACTGACGGGCCGAGTCGCACAGCGCGGCGACGATCTAACCATTGACATCGAACTCGATGAAGTTCACAACGGCAAGCAGCTTTGGGGACAGCAATATACCCGGAAGGTGGCCGATCTGCTCATGGTGCAAAACGACATCGCAAGCGAGGTTTCTCAGCGGCTGCGCTCGCAACTTTCCGCGGCCGACCAGGAAAAACTGACGTTAGGCTCAACGGGAAATCCCGAGGCGTATCAACTCTATCTCAAAGGCGAGCACTACACGAATAAGTTCACCAAAGATGGCTTCGACAAAGGTATCCGCTATCTCAACCAAGCCATCGCCCTGGATCCAAACTATGCTCTGGCTTATAGCGCCCTTGCCTACAACTACATCAACCAGGACGATTGGTTTATGGCCCCCAAGGAAGCGGGGCCCAAAGCCCGAGATGCGGCCAAGAAGGCACTAACTCTGGACGAGAGCGACGCGGAAGCTCACGTTGCTCTTGCCATTGAATCCCAATGGTACGAGTGGGATTGGGGTGCTGCGGAACGAGAATTCAAACGAGCCATTGAACTGAACCCAGACTCTGGCGATGCTTACGGATACTATTCCTGGTTCTTGGCGCCGATGGGGCGAGGGGACCAGGCTGTCGAAGAAGCCAAGCAACCTTTGCAAATCGATCCACTTTCGACGGGACTTAATGGAAACCTGGGATCGGTTCTGGTCTTTACGCACCAATGGGACAAGGCGATCGAGCAACTGCGTTATTCCATCGACCTGGATCCGAATTACTGGTTTGACTACTGCTTCCTGGGTCGAGCGTATGAGCAAAAAGGAAGATTGCCCGAAGCTATTGAAGCGTTCCAGCGCGGCCTTGCGCTGGAGGGCAACACTGAGCTTTGGTCGGGTCTTGGACATTCCTATGCAGTATCGGGAAGGCGGGACGAAGCACAAAAGGTCTTGGACCATTTGAAAGAACTATCGGCGCACAGCTATGTTGCGCCATACAATGTCGCAGTCATCTACGCGGGCCTTGGGGAAAACGACGAGGCATTCGCTTGGCTAAATCGTGCCTACGAGGACCGCTCGTACACTCTGGTGGAGTATCTTACGACGGACGCACGTTTGGACAGCCTCCACTCCGACCCGCGCTTTGACGAACTTCGGCGTCGGATCGGACTGCCCGCGCCGAATTGAAGGTGATAGGAGAACTCCTGCCAAGGCCTTCTGGTCTTGTAATCACAAAAAATGCGCGCAACGGTGTGATTCATTGCAACCTGGGCTTATCAGGCGGGATTTCGGTGTTGTGGGAACTTGACTCTCGAAATCCGAGTTCTGGATGGTTTGTCGGCAACACGGAAGTAATCAAAATTTGGCTGGCCGGCGGCGCGAAAGGCAACCGCAGATCCTTCACTGCGCTTCACTCCCTTCAGGATGACAAGCGTGTGGAAGAGATGGCAGCGCAACTCATCCGAGACGATTGGTAGATGGTCGGCAATACGGAAGTGATATGTAGTGACCGGTCAAGGTGAGCTGGTCGTTTTTTTCGAACGAGGACAGGGTCAGCGGCAGCCGAGGCAGGTAATGGCGACGATTGATCAAGCTGATATTCGCGGTCGGGACCGCATAATCAAGATCCGTCGGGAGCTGCCTCTGACTAACCACGCGAGTCCGGCTGAGCCTGTCGCATACTTCCGCCGAGGATTCTCCTTCGTGCTTGCCTCGGCTGCGGCTGACCTTGTCCTCGAGTTGGGTTGTGTTGTTCAAGGTTGTTGTTTTTTCCTTCTTAGGAAGGTTTTTGCTTTTGTCTTTCGTTCCTTGTCACGCTGCCAGTTGTGGTGTGCGAGTTTGCTCGACCTTGATGGCGATGGCCCAGATGAAGCCCAGCAACTCTCGTGCGACTGCAGTCATGACCTTCCGTAGATCCTTGCCTGCCATGGTCAGTTTCCGGTAGCGCTTGTGCAGGCGATTCTGCGCCTTCCATGCGATTTCAAGGATTTCCGCCGGAATCCCTTCATGTCGTTTACGCAGCTTTTCTCCGACACGAGGCAGGTGCCGATAGCACCAGGCCGATTCCACCACGATGCGTCTTAGATGTGCATTGCCACATTTGGTAATGGCACCTTTTCGAATACGCTTGCCGCTGGTGTTTTCACTCGGGAAGGCTCCGGAATACCCCATCAGCTTCCGTGCACTCTCGAAGCGTGAGGAGATGTCGTTGCCCAACTCAGCGGCGATCGTGACTGCCGAGATATGCGCTATACCGCGCAGAGCCTGCAGTCCACCGATTAGTTCCTGCATGGACTGTGGTGCCAGCTTCACGATTTCCAGAATGGCCTCTTCTAAGCGCTTGACCCGCGCGCTCATATGTTCGAATTCGTTCATGCAATCCAGTCGCGTGACTTCCTGCGCCGGCTGCGTGTAGCGGACCTGTGCCAGCCACCTCATGTAGCGCTCTGTCCATGCCTTCAGTCCAAGAGGCGGACGTTGGCCGGTACGGAGAAGGAACTTGGTCAGCCGATGCCGTGCGCGCAGCTAATCCTGCTTGGCTGCCTCCCGCTGCCGGACAAGATCACGCAATGCCTCGGAGGCTTCATCGGGAACCCACACCGCCGTCAGATCATCTCCGTTACGGTGGCAGCGTGCCAGCTTCAAAGCATCCCGCCGATCCGTCTTCACGCGGTCTCCGGGCTTCTTCGGAACCAGCGTGGGCGCTATCACCGCACACTCCACACCCAACTGCGTCAACTGCCAGTACAGTACGAATCCTGTCGGTCCTGCTTCATAGCAGGCACGCAACTGTTCCGGTGGACCTAGCTTCTTGATGAACTTGCGGACCGAATCCTCTCGGTTGGCGATCGTACCCAGGCTGCGCACCTCGCCGTTTGCTTCGGCTACGGCTACCGCTATCGTTTCGGCGTGGACATCCAAACCCAAAAATCGTAACTTCTCTCTCATGACCGGCTCCTCCGCTTGTGGCTCTGGACTGCGTTCCAAACAAACTCAGCCTAACCCACGACTAGCGCACCGGGCCGGTCACTACATTATGACTAATCAAAACTGGGCCGGGATCAGATTTTGACGGAGGTTGCGGCGACCGGCTTGAGAAAGTCGAAGTCGCAGCCTTCATTGGCCTGCGAGACATGTTCCTTATAAAGAGCCAAATAGCCGCGCTTATCTTTCTCTTCGGGGCGCTTCCAGGCGGCTTGCCGTTTGGCCATTTCCTCTTCCGATACCAGCAGATCGAGCCTTCGATTGGAAATGTCGAGGGTGATGAGGTCGCCGTCGTGCACGAGCGCGAGCGGGCCGCCGACGTAACTCTCGGGCGCGACGTGGAGGACGCATGTGCCGTAGGCCGTACCGCTCATGCGCGAATCGGAGATGCGGACCATGTCGCGGATACCGCGCTTGAGAATCTTTTTCGGGATCGGAAGCAGGCCCCACTCGGGCATGCCGGGTGCGCCCAATGGCCCCGCGTTCTGAAGGACGAGAACCGAGTTTTCGTCGACGTTGAGATCGTCGTTGTTCACGCGCGCTTCCATGTCGTCGAATCCGTGAAAGACGACTGCCGGCCCGGTATGCTGCCATAGCTTGCGGTCGGCGGCGACCGATTTGATGACGGCGCCGTCGGGGGCGAGTGAACCGAAGAGAACGACGGTGCCGCCGGATTCCTGGAGCGGTTTGGATCGCTCGCGAATGACACTGCGGTTGAGCGCGGCGGCACCTTCGAGATTCTCGCCGATGGTCTTTCCATTGACGGTGCGGCAATTGAGGTCGAGGAGGTCGCGAATCTCGGCCATCAAGGCGCGCAGGCCGCCGGCGTAATAGAAATCCTCCATCAGGTATTCGCCTGACGGCCGGATATTGGCGAGCACAGGGACGTGGGCCGATATTTCATCAAAGCGCGTGAGTGGCAGGTCGAATCCGAGGCGGCGAGCGAGCGCAACCAGGTGAATGATGGCGTTAGTCGACCCCCCGATGGCCATGTCGACAGTGATGGCATTGCGAATGGCGGAAGGCGTAAGGACGTCTGTGGGCTTCAGCTCTTCCCAGGCCATTTCGACGGCACGGCGGCCGGTGTCCATGGCGAGGCGGACATGATTGGAGTCGGCGGCGGGAATGGAGGACGCACCGGGTAACGTCATGCCGAGCGCTTCGCTTAACGCGGTCATGGTGGAGGCGGTGCCCATGGTCATGCAGAAACCTGGCGAGCGCGCGATGCCGATTTCAACTCCCTTCCATTCTTCGTCGGTCACGACGCCCGCGCAGCGATCGGCCCAGTACTTCCAGACGTCGGTGCCGCTGCCGAGAATTTTGCCGTCCCAATTGCCGCGCAGCATGGGGCCGGCGGGAAGATAGATGGCAGGCACGTTGGCGCTGATGGCGCCCATGAGCATAGCGGGCGTGGTTTTGTCGCAGCCGCCCATGAGGACCGCGGCGTCGACCGGGAGGCTGCGAATGGCTTCCTCGGTATCCATCGCGAGCAGGTTGCGATAGAGCATGGGGCTCGGCTTCATGTAGGTTTCAGTGATGGTGATGGCCGGGACTTCAACCGGGAAGCCGCCCGCCTGCCAAACGCCGCGCTTGACAGCTTCGGCGCGCTCGCGCAAGTGCGCGTGGCAGGGATTGATTTCGCTCCATGTATTAATGATGGCGATAACCGGCTTGCCGATGAAGTCTTCACGCTGGAAGCCCAACTGCAACATGCGCGAACGATGGCTGAAACCGCGCAGCGTGTCGGGGCCGAACCAGGCGAAACTGCGGAGTTCTTCGGGTTTCTTTTTCGATGTCATTGCGCAACCTCTTTCGAAAGATCATTCACGCGAATCTGCGTGGCGAGTGCGCCGGCCAGGAGCATGCACCCCGCCATGACCCACAACCCAGTATCGTAGTTTCCGGTGGTGGTTCTCAAATACCCGAACAGCCAGGGGCCGGCGACACCGCCGAGATTTCCCAGACAAATGAGTCCGACGGCGGTTGCTGCGGCGGATTTGCCCAGGAGTTTTGTGGGCAGTGTCCAGAAGGCCGGCATGTAGGCCTGCGCAGTGAATCCGGTGAGGCAGAACAGTCCCGTCATGAGCCAGACGTGATTGCGCGCCAGCACAGCAAGGGCAAGGGATGTGCCGGTAGCGAGGATGGGCAGCGCGGTGTGCGTCGTGAGCTTGCCCGTGCGCTGCGCCCAGATGCCGTTGAGCAGGATGCCGAGAGCGCTGAAGGCGTAAGGTAGCGCTGCTGCGAGCGTGCGAATCGCAATAGCCATGCTCTTCATAGTGTCGGTGATGGAAGGAAGAAAGAAGATGAGCGCCTGGTTGCCGGTGACAACCAGAAAAAGCGTGACGGTCAGCAAAAAAGTTGGGGGATAGCGCAAGGCGTCGAGGATTCTGACGCGGTGATGAGAGATTTTAAGCGCATCATCGGCTTGGAGCTGGGCAAGAAGCCATTGTTTTTCGTCGGCGGGAAGCCAGTTGGCTTGAGCGGGGCGATCGGTGAGGTAGCAGAGCGTGACCAATCCCATGCAGAGGGGGAGGACGCCCTCGAGGATGAATATCCAGCGCCAGCTTGCGAAGCCGGCCCAGTGGATATTGTCGAGGATCCAACGGGAGAGCGGGACTCCGGTGGCGACTGCGATCGATTGCGAGACCATGAAGTAGCCTTTGGCGCGCGGGCGGTCTTCAGGCCGGTACCAGTGCGAGAGATAAATGATGACGCCGGGGAAGAGGCCGGCCTCGGCAACTCCCAGCAAGAGGCGGAGCGCGTAGAACTGCGTGGTGAGACGCATTGAGCCGAAGAGAGGCGTGCCGAGGAAGCCCATCGCCGAGGCGACGAGGCCCCAGGTGATCATGATTTGCGCGATGAGCTTGCGGGCGCTCCAGCGCTCGACGATGAGGGTGGCGGGGATGTTGAGGAGCAGATATCCGAGAAAGAAGACGCCGGCGCCGAAGCCAATGATGGCGTCGTTGAAGCCCAGGTCAGTGCGCATACCCAACTTGGCCACGCTGATGTTGGCGCGATCGAGGTAGGCAAGCATGTAGATGAACATCAGGTAGGGAACGAGGCGGCGGGTGACGCGCGTCCGCGTGCGGATCGCTACGTCCTGAGCAGGATGGAAGCCGGTGTTCACTCGGTGATTACGATTTTCCGGGGCGTTGAAGAAGCGTTGTTCGACGATCGTCAACTAACATCGTACAGCCCTGCGCATCTGGCTGCGGGAGTGTGACCTGGAACCGTGAGGGGCGTCACAACGCGTCACAACGAATTTGGAGAAGCTAGAGGCAGCGGTTGCCTTTTGCGGCGCGGAGGGGAAGCGGATTGACCACGGCGGCTTACATAGCGATCTACGCCGGCCTGATCATTTTCTGCGCCGGCTGCCTGTGGCGCATCCGGCAATACGCGCGGACGCCGCTACATTTGCGCTGGGAGCTGTATCCTGTGCCGCACGAGGGGCCGTATCGCGCCGCTTATGGCGGGTCGTATTTTGAGGCGCAGGAATGGTGGCGCGAACCACAGGTGAATGATCGGTGGCACGAGTGGCGGGTGATGGCCGAGGAGATCTTGCTCCTGAAGAGTCTGCGCGAGTTCAATCGCCGGCTTTGGCTTCCTTCGTTCCTTTTTCACTTCGGGCTTTATCTCGGTGTCACGGCGACGGCGCTGGGTACGCTGGCGGGGGTGACGGCGGGCATGATTGCCGGCAAAGCAAATGCCGGAATCGCCGGGGTGATGGGAGCGTTGATCGCGGTGGTTGGTCTGGCCGCAGCGGTTCTCGTTATCTCCGGTGCGTGCTGGTTGATGGTGCGGCGCATCGCCGATCCGGCGGTGAGGAACTCGACCAGACCGGCAGACCTGTTCAACCTGATGTTGTTTACCGCGACATGTTCCCTTCTTGCCGGCGGTTCTTTAATTGGTGGGCCAGGCAGTGCTTTTCTTGTCGATTTCGTGCGCGGAGCATTTCACTTCGATCGCGGAGTGCGGATTGGCGCAGTATTCGGCGCCGGAGTCATCCTGGCGTCGGCACTTGCTGCCTATATTCCGTTTACGCTTATGGCGCACTTTATCGCCAAGTACTTCGCGTGGCACTCGGTGCGGTGGGACGACCGGCGCAACGAGCGCGGCAGCCGGATTGAAGCGAAGATTGCGGCGAACCTGGGCTTTAAGCCGACATGGTCCGCGGAACACGTTGGCGCCGATGGCAAGCGCACCTGGGCCGAGGTTGCCAGCACCAATCCAGCACAGGAGACGCGCAAATGAGCGGGACTGTCAAGCTGCGCGATATGTCTCGCAACGATCGCGAGCCGCTCATTCATCTTGAGAATCAGGATTTGATGCCGCTGCCCGCCCCGCTGGATGGCGCGGAGAAGGATCGTGCGCGGGCTGTGCTTTCGGAGCAGAGCAAGCACAGGTACGAATGCGGGCTGGACGATACGTGCGCAGTGAATTTGCCCCAGCCAAAGAGCGCGGAAAATGAGAAGCAGCTTGTGGCGAAGTTTTTGTCGGGTCTGGACAAGCTCTTCGAAAAGGAAAACAACTGGACCTTTCTGCAACCGCTGCTTTTGACGATGGAGCACTGCACTGGATGCCAGACCTGTGCGGATTCGTGCCACATTTTTGAAGCGAGTGGGCGCAATGAGCTGTACCGGCCGACATTCCGGTCGGAGATTTTGCGACGCCTTTACTTCAAGCACGTGAAGCGCGGCGGGCTGCTCTCGGCGTGGCAGCATGGGAGCATTGAGTTGAATTGGCCGATGGTGGCGCGGCTAATCGAGTTGGCGTACCGCTGCAATTTGTGCCGGCGCTGCGCGCAGGCCTGCCCCATCGGCTGCGATAACGGCCTGGTGGCGCACGAGCTGCGCAAGCTATTCAGCCAGGAGATGGGTATCGCGCCGCGCGAGATTCACGAGAACGGGGCAATGTTGCAGTTGAAAGCAGGCTCGTCCACGGGGATGACGGCGGAGATTGTGAAGGATAACGTTGCGTTCGTGGATGAAGACATCAGCGAGCGGACGGGGATTGAAGTCCACACTCCTTGGGATGTGGAGGGCGCCGACGTGCTGCTGATTCATAATGCCGGCGAGATCATGGCCTGGCCGGAGAATCCGGGAGCATTTGGGCTGATTTTGACGCTGGCTGGCGTGAACTGGACGATGAGCTCAGAGCTGGCGGCTTACGACGCGATCAATTACGGCCTGTGGTATGACGATGCGCAGTTTGCGCGCGTTGCGCTAAAGCATGTGGAGGCGGCGAAGAAGCTGGGCGTGAAGCGGATTGTTGTAGGCGAATGTGGCCACGCGAGCAAGGCGCTTTGCGTGATTGCCGACCGCCTGCTGGCCGGCGACCTGAACATTCCGCGGGAAAGCTATCTGCCATTGCTGCGCGACATCGCGTTGGGCGGCAAGATCAAGTTTGATCCGACGCGCAACGATTTTCCGGTGACGCTGCACGACCCCTGCAACATGGTGCGGTTGATGGGCGTGGTTGAGCCGCAGCGCGAGATTGTGCGCGCGCTCTGCCCTCAGTTCCGCGAGATGGAGCCGCACGGCGTGAACAATTATTGCTGCGGCGGCGGAAGCGGATTCGCCATCATGAGCGGCAACAACTTTCCTGACTGGCGTTTCCACGTGTCGGGGAGAAAAAAGCTGGAGCAGGTGCTAAATGCCTTTGCCGATTGCCTCGGCCCGGAGACTCCGAAGTATCTTTGTGCGCCGTGCAGCAACTGCAAAGGACAATTCCGCGACATGATTGCCTACTACGACCTGTGGCAGAAGAACCGGCTTCTTTATGGCGGGCTGGTTGAACTGGTTGTGAATGCCATGGCCGACGTGAAGCCTGGTTTCATCGAGTGGGAGTGGCGCTGATCAGGTAGATCGCATGGTCTTATTCCTTGCCGGTCCGCGGCGGATGCTGAGCAAGTAATCACGAAATGCGCGCGGCATGGCCATTTGCTTGAGGTGACGGCGGAGAGCGACTGCGGGCATGGGGCGCTCAAGTAACGCCTTGCGAAGCCGCCCGAGTTCCTCCACCCAAGCGGCCCACTCGGGGCCGAATTGGCGTTCCAGTTCCCGGCGCAACCGGGCGGCAAGTGCCGGACTGCGGCCGCCGGTTGAGATGGCGATCAGCAGCGGCCCGCGGCGAACAACTGCCGGATAAATGAAATCGCAGTGCTTGGGATCGTCGACGGAGTTGCACAAAACACCGCGCGGCTTACAGGCGCGAAACACCGCGGCATTGGCGTTGCGAGAGTTCGTGGCGGCGACGGCCAGGAACGCGCCTTCGAGATCGCGGGCCCGAAATGCTCGTCGACGCCAGATGAGCGCATTTTCGCGCGCAAGGCGTTGGATCGCCGGCACAGCGCGAGGGCTGACAACCGTGACAGCGGTTCCGCAGGCGAGAAGGCCGTCGATCTTTGCCGCGGCGATTTTGCCCGCGCCAACCACGACACACTTCCGGCCCGCGAGGCTGAGCAGCATCGGGAAGAAAGCGCGGTCGCGGTTGAAGGCGGCAGGTTTCATCGCAATTTCTGTCGACAAGATTCAAATTCCCACACTGAGCGTTCGGTGGTTGTGACATGCATCACGGCGAAATAAGCTCTTTGACGCGTTCAATCTATGGTGATTGATTCCTGGCGAGAAGAGCGCGCGGGGCGAGCGTCATTCGGTCCGCGCCAGGGCAATTTCATAGATGGTGTGCCTATCGAGCGACGAAAGGCAACCGCAGATCCTTGGACTCCATCACGCTTTCCGTCGGTTCGCAACGCAAAGCGCTCGGTCGCTCAGGATGACAGCGCGAAGGATGAACTTTGGGTACAGCGGATTTGGAATTGTTCTCGCCGTTCGGGACTCGATTCGTTTTTTGAGCGATGCGGGTGAATTTAGAAGGGGCAAAAGGTGGCGAAAGGAGCACGGCCTTGGCGGATGGTGACAACGGGAAAACGCTGAAGGACGGCGAACGAGAAACTCCCTTGTTGGACGAACTGGAAAAGGGGCCGTGGCCGAGCTTTGTAACGGAGATCAAGTCCGCATCCGCGACGAGCGAAAGCGCCGGTGATCTGCTGGGCCAGCTCGAGCTTTCATATGAAGACAAGGTGAGCCATTGGAAGCATGGCGGGCTCGTCGGCGTGCTCGGTTATGGCGGAGGCGTGATTGGCCGCTACAGCGACGTGGGCGAGAAGTTCCCCAAGGTCGCGCATTTTCATACTTTGCGCGTGAACCAGCCGGCGGCGTGGTTTTATTCGAGCGAGGCTCTGCGTACCATCTGCGACATCTGGGAACGGCACGGCTCAGGCCTGACGAACATGCATGGCTCGACCGGCGACATGATCCTGCTGGGCACGACCACTGACCACCTTGAGCCGGCATTCCAGGAACTGACGCGCGCCGGGTTCGACCTGGGCGGTTCGGGCTCGGCAGTGCGCACGCCTTCGTGCTGCGTTGGCATGGCGCGGTGCGAGTGGGCCTGCTTTGACTCCATGAAGTTGTGCTACGACCTGACCATGGCGTACCAGGACGAGATTCACAGGCCGGCGTTTCCGTACAAGTTCAAGATCAAATGCTCGGCCTGCCCCAACGACTGCGTCGCCGCCATTGCGCGCGCCGACCTCTCGGTGATTGGCACGTGGAAGGACGAGATCCGCATTGACCAGGCCGAAGTGGCCAACTACGCCGCGGCGGGCATGAATATCCAAAGAGATGTTTGCGGCAACTGCCCCGGCAAGTGCATGGACTGGGATGGCAAGCAGCTCAGCATCAACAATCGCGACTGCGTGCGCTGCATGCACTGCATCAACGCCATGCCCAAGGCTCTGCGGCCGGGCTACGAGAAGGGCGCGGTGATCCTGGTCGGGGCGAAGGCGCCGATTCTGCAGGGTGCGCTGCTTTCGTCGGTGCTTATTCCTTTTGTTGCGGCGGAGGAACTGTTGGAAACGCTGAAGGAACTGATCCAGCGCATCTGGGACTTCTGGGATGAATACGGCACCAATCGCGAGCGCATTGGAGAGCTGATTCAGCGGGTCGGGCTGGCCGCTTTTCTCGATGGCATCGGGCTTGATCCCGCGCCGGAGATGGTGTCGGCACCGCGCGACAATCCTTACATCTACTACCAACCCGCGAAGGAGGATGAGGCATGACGACCACTCCGCTGCAGCCGCGAATTACGGATATTGGTCCTCCATCGTATGACAAGTATTTGCCGCCGGTGATTCGCAAAAACTACGGTGCGTGGAAGTACCACGAGAAGCTGGCGCCGGGCGTCCTGTGTCATGTTGCCGAATCGGGCGATCGGCTTTACACGGTTCGGGCGGGCACGCCGCGCCTGCTGAGCATTCAAACGCTGCGCAAGTTCGCGGACCTGGCCGACAAGTATTGCGGCGGCTACCTGCGCTTCACCAGCCGCAACAATATCGAATTCCTGTTGGAAGACGCGGCGCAGATTGAACCGCTGAAACTGGAACTGGCGGCGCTAGGCATTCCCATGGGCGGGATGAACAACGCGATCAGCAATATTGTGCACACTCAAGGCTGGGTGCATTGCCATGCGGCAGCGACTGACGCCTCGGGTCTGGTGAAGAGCGTGATGGACGCACTGATTGATCACTTTACGCACGAAGATCTGCCTGCCAAGCTGCGCATCGCGGTGGCGTGCTGCCTGAATATGTGCGGCGCAGTGCATTGCTCCGACATTGCTATCCTCGGCGTGCATCGGCGCCCGCCGAAGGTGCAGAGCGAGATGCTGAAGAAGGCCTGCGAAGTACCGACGCTGATTGCTTCTTGCCCGACGGGAGCAATTCGCCCCGTGCCTGGCGTGGGAGGCAAGCAATCCGTAGAGGTGATCGAAGAGCAGTGTATGTACTGCGGCAACTGCTTCAGCGTTTGCCCGGCGATGCGCATGGCGGACGCGGAGAATGACGGACTTTCGATTTGGGTTGGCGGAAAGGTGAGCAATGCGCGGACGGCGCCACGATTTTCGCGGCTGGCGATTCCGTATTTGCCCAATCATCCACCGCGCTGGCCTGAAGTGGTCGACGCCGTGGTGAAGATTGTGGATGTCTATCGCGGCGAGGCGCGCAAGTATGAACGCGTGGGTGAGTGGATTGACCGGATCGGCTGGCCGCGGTTCTTCGAGTTGACCGGTTTCGAGTTTACTCGCTACCACATTGACGATTTCAAGCACGCGGGCATGACATTTGCGCGGTCGGCTCATGTGCGGCATTGATGCGGGCGGTGGGATTCAGCCGCAGGGATAACCAATGGGGCTATTCAAGCAAGTAAAAAAGCCGGTGATTCGAAGCGCGGCGGCGAGCGGCGCGGACGTGAGTTCGTTGCGGCCTGCGTACGTGGCCAAGATTGCACCGTGCATCCATAGCTGCCCCAGCGGAACGGATGTGCGCGGCTGGCTGGTTGCTTTGGCCCAGCATGAAGCGTACGGACGCACGCCGAAGCAGGCCTTCGAGTTCGCATGGCGCGCGATCCTAGAAGACAATCCGTTTCCCGCCATCTGCGGGCGCGTGTGCCAACATCCGTGCGAGCTGAATTGCAATCGCAAGGCCAAGGACGGGCCGGTTACGGTGAATCAGTTGGAGCGGTTCGTTGGCGATTTTGCGATTGCGCAGGGGCTGCGGGTAGAGTTGCGAGCGCCACCCAGAGAAGACGGGGCGCGGGTTGCGGTTGTGGGCGCGGGACCGGCGGGTCTCACTGCGGCGTATTACCTGGCGCGCAGGGGCTTCGCGGTGACCCTCATCGATGCGGCGCCAATGCCCGGCGGCATGATGCGCTATCGCATTCCGCGCGCCGTGATTCCGGGTGAAGTGCTCGATGCGGAGATTGAAAATATACTTGGGTTGGGGATCGAACTGCGTGCAGGATGCGAAGTGGGCCGTGAGATTTCACTGGAAGATTTACAGCGGGGTTATCGTGCCGTGTTTTTTGCCGTGGGTTTGCAGAAGCCAGCGCAACTGGAACTGCGTGCGAGCGCGAACTGCGGGGCGGCATTCGTTGGGGAGCTGCCGGCGGAGTTGCCGGAGGTTCCGAGCGAAGAAGCCACTGAAGCTGTCCCCCGTATTGTGAATACCGTGAGCGTTGCAATCGCACAGGGGCGAGCAGCGGCCGAGGCGATTGTGGCGTACCTCGAAGGTAACGGCGCGGCCGGAGTTGGTTCGCCCGCGGTGATTCGTTCCGACAAGCTGAAGCTCGATTGGTACGCGGACGCGCCGCGTATCGAACACGCTGCGTCAATGACCGAGGCCGAGGCGCTCGCAGAAGCTGCGCGCTGCATGTCCTGCGGCATGTGTATGGACTGCGAAACCTGCTGGATGTATTGCAGCAAGAACTGCTTTGTGAAGCTGCCCAAGGGCGAGCACTACAAGATCAAGTTCGATCTCTGCAATGGATGCGGAAAATGCGTGGAGTCGTGTCCGTGCGGATATATCGAAATGAATTGAACGCGAGGTGAAATGTGCCGACGTTTGAAGTAGAGGGGAAAAAGTACGACGTTGACGAGGACGGCTTTCTGCAGGAGCCCGATCGCTGGAGCGAAGAGGTAGCCAGGGACTTTGCCGGGTCCGAGTCGATCAGCGAGCTCACCGAAGGCCATTGGAAGGTGATTCGCTACATCCGCAATTATTATGTGCAGTTTGGCATTGCGCCGATGGTGCGCAAGGTCTGCAAAGAGACCGGCTACAAATTGAGTGATATTTATCAGCTCTTTCCTTCCGGGCCGGCGAAAGGCGCATGCAAGCTGGCCGGGCTGCCCAAGCCCACCGGATGTGTATAGGTTGTTATGAGCGTGAGTGTGGCGATTAGCGAGATTGTTGCGGAGGAGTGGATCGAGCGGACCCTTGCGGCCTACTCCGCGGAGATTCTTCCGTTCTTGAGCGGCGAGCACGATCGCTTTCGCAATCCGGTAGGCCAGGTGATCCGGGAGAACCTGACCACGCTGGCGCACGAGCTGCTGGGAGCGATGGATGATCGCGCCATCGCGCCAGCCATCGACGCGCTGGTTCGCATGCGCGCAGTGCAGGACTTTAGTCCATCGGCTGCGCTTCGCTTCATCTTCGACCTGCGGCCGGTGATCGCCGAGGTGTGCGGAGAGAGTCCGCCACAGATTGACGGCCGGATCGACGAGCTGGCCCTGATGGCCTTTGACTGCTACATGGCCTGCCGCGAGCAGATCGCGGCATTGCGCGAGAAAGAACTCCGCGTTCGTGCGCTGAGTCCGGCGCGGCGATTCCCATGAACGCGATTTATGCCTTGCTCGTAGTGCTAGCCATCGCCGCTGTCGGCGTTGCCGGCGGGCAAATCACACCAGGCAAAATCGCTCTCGCAGAGGTGATTCCGTACGCGGCGGTGATTCTGTTCCTCGCGGGATTCTGCTGGCGCATTACGCGCTGGGCATGGGCGCCGGTCCCGTTCCATATTCCCGTCACTTGCGGACAGCAGAAATCGCTCCGCTGGATTCGTTCCGCGCGAATCGACAACCCCTCTACGCGATGGGGCGTACTGGCGCGCATGGCCACAGAGATCCTGCTCTTTCGTTCGCTTTTTCGCAACAATCGCGCACGGATTGGTGGCGGACGGTTGATTCTTGGCGAGACCGGGGTTCTCTGGTTGAGCGCTCTGGCGTTCCACTGGGCGCTGCTATTGATTTTGCTGCGGCACCTGCGTTTGTTCTTCGAACCGGTCCCAGCGTTTGTGAACGCGCTCGAGCGCGTTGACAGCTTTTTCCAAATAGGCGCGCCGCCGCTTTATCTTTCTGACGTCGTCGTGACCGCCGCGCTTGGGTATTTGCTGATTCGGCGTTTTCGCGATCCTGTAGTACGCTTCATTTCGCTTTTCACCGATTATTTTGCTTTGTTCCTATTGCTGGCTATCTCTGTCAGCGGCGTGCTGATGCGCTACTTCACGCGAATCGACGTCCTCAGCGTGAAGGAGCTTGCGCTCGGCCTAGCTGCAATGAGACCGCAGGTTGCGCAGGGGCTCGGACCGATCTTCTTTGCGCACCTGCTGCTGGTTTGTGCGCTCGCTTCGTATCTGCCGTTCAGCAAGCTGATGCACATGGGCGGAATCTTCTTGAGCCCAACGCGAAGTCTGGCCAACAACAGCCGCAGCAGGCGGCACATCAATCCCTGGAATCATCCCGTAAAGGCGCACACCTACCCGGAGTGGGAGAAAGAGTTCCGCGAAAAAATCCAGTCAGCAGGAATTCCAGTCGAAATTGCGGAGGGACCCGGAGATGCCGGAAACGCTCGTACAAATTGAGCAGAAGGCTCCGCGCGGCGACTGGCGCGACCCGCATGTCGAGTTCCGTAAAGGATCGATTTGCTATAGCGCGGCACCCAAAAATCTCACCGCTCTCGACCTCCCCAATCCACGCGCCTGGCAGCCAATGGACGCGGACTGGAAGCTTCCGCAGGATTGGAAACGGATCATTCTCGATGGGATGAAGGAGCGGCTGAAGAAGTACCGCTCGTTCCGGCTCTTCATGGATATCTGCGTGCGATGCGGCGCCTGCGCCGACAAGTGCCATTTCTATCTCGGCTCTGCCGATCCGAAGAATATGCCCGTGGTTCGCGTGGAGTTGATGCGCTCGATCTATCGCCGCTACTTCACCTTGACTGGCCGCCTGTTTGGCTCGCTTGCCGGCGGCCGCGAGCTTACCGAAGACGTGATCAAGGAGTGGTTCTACTACTTCTATCAGTGCACGGAATGCCGCCGCTGTTCAGTCTTTTGTCCGTACGGGATCGACACCGCGGAAATCACCATGATGGGCCGCGAGTTGCTGAACCTGATCGGCTGCAATACCAACTGGGTGCTTGAGCCCGCGGCGAATTGCTTCCGAACCGGCAATCATCTCGGCATCCAGCCACACGGATTCAAAGACAGCATTGATTTCGCGGCTGAAGAGGCGTCGGAGATCACCGGCCTCGATATTGAGGTACCGATCAACCGCAAAGGCGCTGAGGTTCTGTTCGTGATGCCTTCAGCCGACTACTTCGCCACGCCGCACTACTACACGCTGCTCGGCTACCTGATGCTGTTCCGCGAGATTAGCCTCGACTATACCGTGAGCGCATATGCGTCCGAGGGTGGAAACTTCGGCCTGTTTTCTTCGCACGAGATGATGAAGCGGCTGAACGCAAAGATCTATGACGAGGCGCGGCGGTTGCGCGTGAAGTGGATCCTGGGGGGCGAATGTGGCCACATGTGGCGCGTGCTGCACCAATATATGGATACGATGAACGGCCCCGCCGATTTTCTTGAGGTGCCTGTTTCGCCAATCACAGGAACCGTTTTTGAAAATGCGCGCTCGACCCGGGCGGTGCACATCTGCGAGTTTACTGCCGACCTGATCCATCAAGGAAAACTCAAGCTCGATCCGCGGCGCAACGATCGCTGGGTCGCTACGTATCACGATAGCTGCAATCCCGCGCGGGCCATGGGGTTGCTCGAAGAGCCGCGAACCATCCTGAAGAGCGTGTGCCGGAATTTCCACGAGATGCCGGAAAACACGATCCGCGAACAGACTTTCTGCTGCGGCAGCGGGGCGGGGCTGGGGACCGACGAGAACCTCGAGATGCGCCTGCGCGGCGGCTTTCCGCGGGCCAATGCCGTGAAGTATGTGAAGGAAAAGCACGGCGTGAATTTGCTGACGTGCATTTGCGCGATCGATAAGGCGACGCTGCCAACGCTGCTGGAGTATTGGGTTCCCGGGGTTGAGGTGGCAGGTGTGCATGAGCTGCTTGGAAACGCGCTGGTGATGACCGGCGAAAAGGAGCGCCTCGCCGATCTGCGCGGCGAGCCCTTTGCAGCAGAAACGCAGAGCCTAGGCGCCGGGAGCGAGGCCAGCCATGCGTGACCGGGGGTGGATTTTCATCGGCCTGGCTGTGTTCGCTGCGGCATTCACCGCTCCATTTTGGCATGTGCATGCGAAGACATCGGCCAGACAACCGGACCTCGTACTTCCGGCGAACCAAAAGCAATGCGTGGCGCCCGCCGGCACGATGCGCGCTGCGCATATGCAAATGCTGCTCAACTGGCGGGAAGATGTTGTTCGACGCGGCGACCGGCGCTATGTCGCATTCGACGGAAAGGTTTACGAGAAGAGCCTGACGCACACTTGCCTTGGCTGCCACAGCAAGGCTGGTTTCTGTGACCGCTGCCACGAATACTCCGGCGTTTCGGGTCCATACTGCTGGAATTGCCACAGCGATCCGCAGGCCACGGTGGCGAGGAGCCGGCCATGAAGATCACGCGCAAGGACTTTTTGCGGTTGACCGGCTTGTCGTTGCTGGCGGGCGGAGCTATGCAAGTGGTGCGCGCGATTGGCCAGGGTGGAGCTGCGACGCGGGCTGCAGCATCGCAACCGGTGCGGTTGGGAATGGTGATTGATCTGAGCAAGTGCCGCGAGAAAGACGGATGCAACGAGTGCATCCACGCCTGCAACGATGCGCACAACATTCCGCAGATCGGCAAACGCGCACACGAGGTGAAGTGGATCTGGACCGAGCCGTTTGGCACGGTGTTTCCGTCGGCGCAAACCGGCTATGCGGAACAGAGCTACGCGAAAGTGCAGGTCCCGCTGATGTGCAATCACTGCGCTGAGCCGCCGTGCACACGCGTGTGCCCCACGCAGGCTACGTGGAAACGGGACGACGGCATCGTGATGATGGACTGGCACCGCTGCATCGGATGCCGCTATTGCATTGCCGCCTGCCCGTACGGCTCGCGGAACTTCAACTGGGAGGACCCGCGGCCGGCGATCGCGAGCATCAATCCCGATTTTCCGACACGCACGAAAGGCGTGGTGGAGAAGTGCAATTTCTGTGAGGAGCGCCTGACCAGGGGACAAAGGCCTGCCTGCGTTGAGGCCTGCCCGCAGGGTGTTTTCACCTTTGGCAATCTGGCAGACCCGGAATCAGAACCGCGCGATTTGCTGCGCTCACGTTTTGCCCTGCAGCGCGAGCCGGAACTCGGAACCGGACCGTCGGTTTACTACTTGGTGTGACGCCATGTTCATGATGGAAAAAGCGCTCAAAGGAAGCCGCCGGTACTGGACATGGCTGGGTTGTGTCGCCTGCTTCGTCGCCGCGGGCCTTTGTTTCTACTTGCGGCAACTGGATCAGGGATTGGGGATCACCGGTCTCAGCAGGGATGTAAGCTGGGGGCTTTACATCGCGCAGTTCACCTTTTTTGTCGGCGTGGCCGCTTCGGCGGTGATGGTGGTGCTGCCCTACTACCTGCACGACGACAAGCAATTCGGCCGGATCACAATCCTCGGCGAGTTTCTCGCCGTCGCCGCAGTTGTCATGTGCATTCTCTTCATTTTTGTCGACCTCGGCCAGCCCGCGCGCGTGCTGAACATCATTCTTTATCCCTCGCCGCGATCGCTGATGTTCTGGGACATGATTTCGCTCGTCGGCTATCTTCTATTGAATGTGATCATCGCATTCGCAACGCTCCGTGCCGAGCGCGAGGAGACGCGTCCTCCGCAATGGATGAAGACGCTGGCGTTGATCTCGATTCCGTGGGCCATCAGCATCCATACGGTCACTGCGTTTCTCTATAGCGGGCTTGCCGGGCGCTCGTTCTGGCTGACGGCGATTCTGGCCCCTCGCTTTCTCGCCTCCGCATTCTCGTCGGGCCCGGCGCTCCTCATTTTGCTTTGCCTTGCGTTGCGCAGGTTCACGGGCTACGACGCCGGCGAGGAAGCCGTCCGCAAGCTTGCGGTCATCATGACGTATGCGATGGCGATCAATGTGTTCTTCGTGCTGGTGGAAGTCTTCACAGTCTTTTACGCCGCGATTCCTGAACACACAGCCCACTTTGAATATCTCTACCTGCTCGGCAGCGATCAGACTCTTGCTCCCTGGATGTGGATTTCGGCACTGAGCGCGGTTTCGGCGCTGGCGATCCTGCTCACGCCTGCGTGGCGGAGCCGATGGCTGTCGCTGGGTTGTGTACTTGTGTTCGGCTCACTGTGGCTTGAAAAAGGCCTGGGCCTGATCGTCGGCGGATTTGAACCTTCAACGCTCGGTGCAGTTACACCTTATGTTCCCACGCTGCCTGAGTGGAGCATCGTCGGGGGAATCTGGGCAGTCGGAGTTTTTCTGATCACGGTGTTCTTCAAGATTACGGTGTCTGTGCGCAAGGAAGCGGAAGGTTAGCGGGCTGGAAACTCCCGCGGGAAAGTTCGAATGGATATTGCATTGAAATCTGCCGAAACAAATCGGGATGCGCAGCCGATCCGCGGGAAGGTGGTTCTGGTTGGCGCGGGGCCGGGAGATCCGGATCTTCTGACAACTCGCGCGGTCCAGCGGATTCGCAGCGCAGACGTTCTCGTCTTCGACCGCCTTATTCACCCGGGAGTGCTTGCGCTTGCGAACCCCATGGCAGAGAAGATTTACAAGGGCAAGCCGCAGGGCCATCACGCGCTCCAGAACGAGATTCACGTTCTCCTCGTCGAAAAGGCGCGGGAAGGCAAGATCGTGGTGCGCCTTAAGGGAGGCGACCCTTTCCTGTTTGGTCGTGGTGGAGAAGAGGTTGAGTATCTTGCGGAGCACGGGATTCCATTCGAGGTGGTACCTGGCGTCTCGTCGTGTCTATCGGCTCCGCTGAGCGCCGATATCGCCGTCACTCACCGCGAGGCATCGTCATCGGTCGTAATCGTCACAGGTCACAGCTCTGAGGGTCATGAGGATCGAGTGGATTGGGAGGCCGTGGCATGCATCGACACCGCGGTCTTTCTGATGGGGATGCACAATATCGAGGCCATTGCACGCAAGCTGATTGCCGCAGGCCGGTCTTCAGAGACTCCCGCGGCCATGATCCAGATGGCTTACTGTGACGGCGAGCGCGTTGTGACCGGGACGCTCAACAACATTGCAGCCGAAGTGCGGCGGGCGGGAATGGAACCACCCGCGACGTTGGTTGTAGGCGAGGTAGTCCGCCTTCGCGAGAGACTAAAACAACTCATTGAATCGCATGAAACACGGAGAGAGGTAGAGGCATGACAGAGACAGCCGCAGTTCCCGTGGAGACATTGGCGGAAGAGATGTACCAGCTCGTGGCGGAATGTGCGGGAAAGAAGAATCTGAAGGCGGGCGATCTGACCAAAGAGATGATCGCGAGGCACGGCGATGCGACTTGCAGCAAAGATGACTGCAAGAAAGCGATCCGGATTCTCATCGACTCCGGGCGGTGCATTTACAGCTATCTGGGGGGCTCGTATATTCAGCTTCCCCCAAAGGAAGAATCGGAGTAGGCCGCACTACAGCGGCAACCTGTGATCGTGAATGCCAAGTGTGCCATGCCGCGCCTGCTGATCGCTGGTCTCTCTGGTGGATCGGGAAAGACCCTTGCGACGATGGGGCTTTTGCTGCTTCTTCGGCGCGCCGGGCTGGATGTGCGCGCCTTCAAGAAGGGACCGGACTACATTGATCCTGCGTGGCTCGCATGGGCTTCGGGCCATTCCGCTCGCAATCTCGATGCATGGCTCATGGGCCAAGAAAAGGTGCGGACCTCGTTTCAGAAGCATGCCATTTCTGACGGCGTCAATTTGATTGAAGGAAACCGCGGCCTTTTCGACGGCGTTGACGCTGCCGGCACGTATTCAAGCGCTGCACTTGCTTTAACCCTTAACGCGCCGATTATGCTCGTGATCGACGCGACCAAGATGACGCGCACTGCCGCCGCGTTGGTACTGGGCTGCCAGAAACTCGATCCCAACGGCCTGATTCAAGGGGTTCTGCTGAACAACGTCAATGGCGAGCGGCATGAGCGCATTTTGCGCGAGGCCATTGCGTCAGAGTGCTCGGTTCCTGTGATCGGCGCGTTTCCCAGGATGCAGCGGAATCCGCTTCCCGAGCGGCATCTGGGGCTGGTGCCACCAGAGGAGCATGAGGAGATGGATCGCGTGGAGCAGTGCTTGCTCGCGTGGATGGAAAAGCGAATCGATCTCGATGCGCTGCTCGCGATCGCACGCAGAGCTGCGGATCTCGAACGCGGCAAGGACCGGCGTGCGCCACTGGCCGACGCCCGCGGACTCAGAATTGGCTATTTGCGGGACGCGGCTTTCAGTTTTTATTACCCCGAGAATCTTGAGGAACTGGAGCGCGCCGGAGCAGATCTAGTTCGCATCTCGGCGCTTGATGCGCCCGCACTCCCTGCTGGCCTGCACGCCCTATATATCGGAGGCGGTTTCCCTGAAACCCATGCGCGGGCGCTTTCTTCGAATGCGGGTTTTCTTGAATCGCTGCGCCAGGCGTGTGCAGCAGGCCTGCCTGTTTATGCCGAGTGCGGCGGTCTGATGCTGTTGGCGCGGAGTTTGAGCTGGAAGGGAGTCCGTTATCCGATGGCCGATGTCTTGCCCGCCGATGTTGAGGCATTCGCCAAACCACAGGGACATGGCTACAGCGAACTTGTTGTCGACGCACCGAATCCTTTCTTCCCGCAAGGCACTCATTTGCGCGGACACGAATTCCATTACTCGCGGATTGTCAGCGGTTCAGAAGGTGTCGCTTCGGTGTGCGCCGTGATCCGCGGGACGGGCTACTTCGCCGGACGTGACGGCCTGGCTGTCCGCAACACGATGGCGACGTACACGCATCTGCACGCAACGGCGACGCCTGAGTGGGCTGCGGGTATGATCGCCGCCGCGAACGGTTTTGCGGTCAGGACGAAGCCTGTCTTAGTGGCGTTGTGACGAACCTTCGACGACATCCAAACTGGCCGATCCACGAGCGACTTGCAAGGCCTGTCGTAGAAGAAAAGTGAGCAGTATCGCGAGGGCTTGGCGGATGTCTTTCTCTGCGATGGGCCGCTTCTGTTTGGCGGCGGCTTTCACGACTCGATTGACATATGAATCGCAAAAGACCATCGACCATTCGGCAGGTATCAAAACAGCTTCGAGATCGTCGAAGTGAACCCGGGAGGGCGCGGGGAGATTGTCGGCAAAGCGAATCTGGCACTTCATCTGAGAGATCTTCAACCGATCCGGCAGAGGGGCCTTGAGCTGTTCGAGAAGCTTCCCTGCCGCCACTGCGAAACGCTCGGGAACGGTCTCCAGAAGGATGACCTCGGTGCTATCTACGCTGAATTGTTGCCCGATCGAGACGTCCTGTGAATCTCTCGCCCGCGCGTAAGCAATGCTCAAAGCGCGGGCCAGATCACGGTCTACGTCATCGAGGCGTGGCAAGCTGGGAGTCATGCGAGCGTAGTATCGATACCTTGCCAAATAGGAAAGCTCCGCCTCCGTTCCCTGAAAATGTTCATATTGATACATGAGATCTTCTTCAAGCGAGGAGAGTCCACGCGCCCGCGCGAGTGTGGCATACCACTTGAATGCTTTGTGCAGATACCAACCGTGTGTCTTATAGAGGCGGTCTTTACCCAAATTCTCACCGAAGATATTGAAGCTCAGCTGGTTGAACATGGCGATATAGTCTTCCCGTTGCTGAATGATCAAGTCGGACCACAGGAGTTTTGCTGATTCCAGGTGTTCATCCAGAGAGTTCTCAGGGAAAAAGGCGAAGTGGGGTGAGTACCCGCCATCAAGATGAATGTTTCCCCGGACAAACCCGGGCTTCATCGCAATCAGAAAGAAATGAAACCCGTGGACCTCCTCGGTCCGCTTGTCACGTAGTTGTACCTGGGGCATCCCCTCCGCATCCTTTCCAAACAACACCGGAAAGAGTTCGTATTTGTGAAGCTCTTGCGTCAGGATCTGTTCGAGTTCCGACTTGAAACCCGAAACATGGCCGATCTCGGGAGGCAAAAAGATTCGCAAATCGAGGTCGCGTATGTAATCCCAATCTACGTAGCCCCAGCGGCTAACACTCAACCCCAGGCTTCCGTAGGGGGAGATTGGCGTCTTCCCGACGTATTCCAAAAGATGCGGGCTTGTGGAAGCGAAAGCGCGGAGAGTCTCATCGACGACACTGCGAATGAAAGGGAGCAGCGCGATATCTTGAGAGCCTCCCAATCGCTCTTTCGGCAACAGAAACGCCTCCGCGCTGACAAGGTTGCGATGTTCCGCGACAAGAGGTTGAATCCGTAGATTCTGAAAGGATGGGTTGTCTACTGCATTTGGGAAAAGAAACTCGAGCGCAAGGAGAAGGCGAGGATTTTTGTTGAGAATCGGGCGTAGAGTTTCCTGCACGATCGACCGGTTGCTTTTCGCGAAAGGTTGGTGCTTCACCATAGCTTTCTTGACGATCGGCAATTCAATTGTAGCTTCGTATGGGGCATTCGCTCTGGCCGGTTCCAACTCGAATCTTGTAAGAGCGGCGACGCTAAGAACACGGCGGTTAACCCTTTGATGATAGTAGGATAGGAGAAACGTGGGCCTGTAGCTCAACGGTTAGAGCAGGGGACTCATAATCCCTTGGTTGGGGGTTCAAATCCCTCCGGGCCCACCATCTAATACATACTAATACAAGAAGTTATAGGCACTTTGAGAATTACATCTCGGATGGCCTCCTTTTGGTGGTGCATGTTCTGGTGCATGTTGATAAGATCAGTACGCATCAGGGAGGGGAGATGAAGAAAGCGGGAATCACGACAAGAGCAAGAGGACTATTTGAGCGACCAGCCGGGTCTGGCTGCTGGTGGATCAACTACTACGTGGGAGGGAAGCAGCACAGGGAAAAAGTAGGACGCCGAGGGGATGCACTCGCCCTGTATCAGAAACGCAAAGCAGATGCACGGCGCAAGCTGAAACTACCGGAGTTGGTTCCGGGAAAGGTCGTCACGTTCGCGCAATTGTCGGAAATGGCAGTTAAGTACGCGGGGACGCATCTCAAGAGTGCAGCACACCATAAGACTAAGGACAAGATTCTACAGGAGCCATTTGGGAATCGACCAGCGGCTCAGATTACGCCACAGGAGATTAATGACTGGCTTACGAAGCACTGCAAAACGCCAGCAACAGCGAACCGCTACCGAGCGTATATCTCTCTCGCCTATCGACTAGGGATGGAGAATGGCAAGGTGGAGAGTAACCCGGCTCGTCTCGTGAGGCTCCGAACTGAGAACAATGCACGGATGCGTTTCTTAAGTCGGGATGAATACAAGAAGTTGCTAGGTATCATCCGGCGGGACAATCCAGATCAGACGCCCGCATTCATCGTGAGCGTCTACGCCGGCATGAGATGGGGAGAACAGTTCTCGCTGACGTGGGATCAAGTGGACTTCAAACGAAAGATAATCAGGCTGACGGAGACGAAGAACGGCTCAGCGAGGAATGTCCCATTGAATAGTGTGTCTCTTACCGCCCTCAAGCAACAACGAGCGAAAGTGCCACATCAACCGGGAGACATAGTATTTCCACGCCCGAGAGGACCGTCCTCCGATTGTCGCTGGTGGTTCCTTCCCGCTCTGCTAGAGGCGAAGATCACAGACTACACGTGGCATAACAACCGACATACGTTTTGCAGTTGGCTTGCGATGGCGGGAGTATCAACGAAAGAGATACAGGTGCTGGCGGGACACAAAACGATCACGATGGCCGCTCGTTATGCACACCTGTCGCCAGAAGCGACCGCATCAGCATCAGAGCGGCTTGTTATCGCGTAGTGATTACCAGCCGAATACCGCACCAATGAGACGTGAGTTACAAGCACCTTGCGCCCGATGCGCCGTGTCTCCAGACCTTTTGCTGCAATAATATAGTCCAGCGTTCGCACGGACACGGAGAGCATCCGTGCTGCTTCCTTGCGGTCATAAAGAAGTCGCTCCATCCCTCATTTCCAATCTTCTTCTCTCCATTCCCAGTATACGGGCGCGTTCAATGATTTAGCCACCACTTACCGGCCTCGACGGTATAGTTAGCTGTCACCGTATGTTACTCGAATGTTGGGAACTTTTTGCAGTCAATAATGATGCGGCTTCTAACATGATGCTGGCGCTGTAGGCTTGCTGTTACTTTCGTTTAGGTCTGAACATGTGGAGGGCGAACGCCAGCGTTCATACGGGCTCCGTAGCAGCTTTTGCGCCTGTGGCTTTCCGGTCCCTCGAAAGTGCTAGGCGAACAATCTCAAAATCATGGCTGAATAACCTGACTGGTCCGTATACTATGGGCATGAGCAGGACACCGGCTAAACTTCTAGCGAGAGACTTAGTTCCCGGTCGCGTGTATAAGTTCAACTTCAAGGGCAAGAACAAAAAGACGCCGTATCGTTTCGAGGGGACCACATGGGACAACGATGCCCGTGAGGGTTACACATTCCAACAGCTTGGCGGAAAGAATGAACGGCTCACATGGGCACAGGCCATAGTTACACGATTCATAGACTGTGAAGTTGTGGCACCAGAACCCGAGCGTGCAGAATTGCAGGAACCCATCGGGCAACCTATTTCGCCGTTAGCAGCCGAAGAACAAATTTCCCAAAAAACTGCCGGGGAATCTGGTGAAGTCGCGTCAACTGACGCGACTTTAACTGACCCGAGCGGGACCTTGGCATCATTCCGTGAAATCGAAAAGCAAGTGTATGACAAGTTGGACGAACTGGCGGATGACTTCCAAGCGTTGACGCGCCGGTTTGAGGATGAGCTACTCCCGATAGTCGATAGGGCGCAATCCTATCTCTCGATACAGGGGTCAATGCACGTACCGGGCATAGGTCTACCGCCATGGCCTGAATGGCGCGATGCGTTCTTGCGCCGTCTCAAAATCAAGATGAGCCCCGCCAACTGCAACGCAAGTTGAAAGAGTTTCGTGACGAGCTCCGATGCGCCCGACAGTGGCGGAAAGACAAACACGGAACGCGGCATCCCTCCTCGACTCTCACCAAGTGACAGCCGCGAACTTATACAGCTTGCCGGGGCAGCGTGGGAATTCTTGGAAGCTAATGAGAAGGGAACTCAAACCAAAGAAAATGCCGGTGTAATAAAAGAGGCAGTCCGTTCGATACAACGGCACGCGATTGCTCCGACAAAGCTACAGGCAATCATGGGCGTTCAGCCTGACCCGATGAAGGACGCATGGTACGAGTTCATGATTGCGTCACTGAGCTACCAACTCTATTTGGAAAACATCGTCAGTCAGATTGCGAATGACAACGTAAAAGACCGGACGTGGAAGCGCCGTGAGCAGTATCGAGAGAGCATTCACGGTGAGCTACAGTACATAGTGGAGGCGGCGAAGTCTGCGGTCGGTGCTAGGCGACAGGCTCAGGGGGTCACGAATAAATTACTGGCCGCTGCGGTACCGCCAGACCGAGAAAAAGCCGGTAGCCTCTGAACCTAGCGATACCGCAGAGCCGGTCATCACGCCTCTAGCATGAGTTCGAGTCCGATAATCTGCTCCCGAACCGGGCGTTGATTGAAGCCATCGTCTCCACGGCGAACTTGCTTGCGGACATCCCAACGGGACATCTTGCGGCTGTGGCTGTCTATATCACGCTTCTTAGGCATCTGCGGCCCCTTTTGGAGCAGACCGGCTTCCCTTGGTGCGAAGGTGGTTCATGATGTCATCTACACTCGGCTGTGGCTGACCACCACCAGCGGTGACGCGTGGGGTTTCAAGTCCATCCAGTTCATCGCCCTCAATGAGCCTGTTGCCCATGCCGGAATCTGACCCATCATGCCATTCCTTGATGTGGTGGTTTAACGCATACTCTGAGTTACACGGCCACATAGGGTTACGGCCTACATAGCACGGGTTACCCTTCAAGTCGAGATAGGGACATTGGAACTTGGAGGGGCGGATGTCGAACGGGAGCGGCCTACCCCGGTCACGGGCGCGGCGGATAGCTTCCTTACCTTCGGGGGTGTGGGAGTATATCCATTCTGAACGGGCTTGAGTCCAAGCGGCCTTGGTCTTGTGTGGATTGGATGGGTCTTTGTAGTCGTTCATCCAAGCGGGAAAGGCTTCACCATACTTCTCTTTCTGTTTAGCGGCAGCGGCAAGCGTAGACGGCAGGGTCTTTGCTTTTGTCGTTGCATTTGTCTTTGCTTCTGTTTCTGCTTTACCTTCCGAAGGAAGAGGGAAAGAACGGGTCGATTCATCGCCAGCCTTAGAACTAGCCTTAGTCTCAGTACCATTTCCAACTTCAACCTCAGAAACAACAACAGAAGCAATAACAACATTAGGTGCATTTTTTGGGTGGTATAAAGTCTGCACCACTTCGTTATCTGGTGCAATTGTTGCACCACCTGACTTAGACCCGTCATCCACACGGTAGACCTTAATCATGTGGGCTCCCCGTGTAGGCTTGTCCCACTTATCAGCGGCGGTCTCTCCCGTGGGGATGAGCCAGCCGGTCTCTTCCGTCCGTTGATGCGCGTCAATGACCGTGTTCTTGGAAAGGTTAGTAAGCCGCATCATGGTAGAGAGGGACAACCAACTTTCCTGCTTCGTTTGCTCATAGCACCAATGCAGCATCCATAGCTTGAACTCATTGCCGCTAAGGGCCTTGAGTATTTCCAGCCGGTCAACATCGAACAGCTTGAACCGGCCTGTACCATCCAGAATGGACTCTATTTGTTCGAGCGACTTATCCATGATGGCCTCTCTTCACCTTTTCCTTGGCAGCTTCGATGTTACGGCGGTTGACCATGTTCTTGGACACGATGCGAATCAGGCTGAACTTACCCGGAGCCGACTCCAGCGCCCCTTCAGCGCCTTCCTCAATCTTCTGAAGTTCCGTGGAGAGCCAGTCCGCACCAGACTCGAACGCCTTCACGATGTGGTCGAACTCATACTTGCGGAGCCATATCATGAACTGACCGGCTTCAATCTGGTAGACCTCATCGGTGAACAAGGTAAGCCACAGGTCATTGAGAACAGCCACTTGCTGTTTTTGCAGGTCGAGTTTGTCCCGCAGGTTCTGAATCTTCTGTTGCATTTCCTCATTAGCCATTGACCACCGCCTTTCTCGGCTTCGGTCTCACGGCGGCGTGTCAAGCCATTGGCAACAGCCAAGGCCGCGATGCGGTTGAGCCCTACCCGGTTGCGTAAGGCGATCCGGATATGCAGCAAGCTAGGGTCGGCGAGGTCACGGAGAATTGCCGCGTCCAGTGCCGCCTTCTTTTCTTTAGTCATAAGTGTTTCTCCTTCTACCTTGGGGAAGACAACGGAGAAACACTTTGATTTTTTGAGAGATGTAAATTGAACTTTACATTTGGACAGTATAACTGGTGTCAGGCTGACCGTAGTGTCCCACAGACTATACCCGTGTAACTCGTCCGCCGTCTCCAAATAGTCACTACAACATTCCCGCAAGCAGACCTCGTTCACTGTCTTTCACAATCACAGATAGCAGCTACCAACAACGAACAGGTAGCTCAGGAGAACGCTATGAAAGAAGGTAAATCGAAGTTGCTTCAGGCCGCGCGTCGTGTTCGGGCCGAAATCTATAAAACCGTCGAGGCAGAACTTTCAGACGCCACTCGGACCTATCAATCAATTGCGGATGCGAACTGTATTTCCGTCGCTACGGTACAAAAAATTGCAGGAACTCTCGGAATTTCACGGCCAGTCAGGACCGCGCCCACGGTCGTCTACATCGGAGGTTGGTAATGGAAACGAGTAAGGGAGAAATTCCGCGATACGTCTTCGAGGACCTTTTATTTAGGCGTCGGCTTCAACGCGACCTTGGCGACGAACTCGAACGCCTGTACCACTTGCTGGTTGAGCAGGTGAGACTGCTCCGAGAACGCGAAGACTTGATGTCCGGCGTTCAAGCAGCAGTGCAGCAACGCTGGAAGGATGAAGAGCAATCAACGCTCATTGGTTCAACAGAACACATAGAAGGGGAGGAGTACCCTGAGCGGCCATCGCTTGCTGACTACAAAGACGAGGAGGAATGAGGCCGCAAGGAGGGGAAAAAGGGGAATCTAACCGAAAAATAAGGGTCTCTTTCCGCCCTCGCAGCGTGCATCTGAATAGTCAATCCGCCGCCACTTGCGAACGGCCCCCGTTTGTTGCACAATTGAGGGAAATGACCGTCACGCTTGTTCGATACGATGCAGCCAAACGGGCTTTGGCCGCAGCCTCGCGAGTGGATGAAGCAAAAAAGATTCGCGACAAGGCCGAGGCCGTCCGCGTTTATGCCACCCAAGCTCGGGACTACGACTTGCAAAATCGTGCCGCTACCATCCGTCTCTTGGCGGAACGGCGTGCCGGTCAGTTGCTCATAGATATGGAGAAGAACCCCGGCACGCGGGGCGAAGGCAGACCACGCAAGGATGGCACGTCAAAAAGGCGGTACTCTCGCGCTACCGCCATACCGCCCACGCTCGAAGAACTCAATATCAGTAAGGTGCAGTCCTCCAAGTGGCAGCGTCTGGCTCGGCTCGTTGACGACGACACCTTTGAGGAGGCGTTGAACCGGGCAAAGGATGTTTTCGGCGAACTGACGACGGCTGGCGTACTCCGCATGGTCAAGCAGGTTGTGAAACCGCAGACAACGGTTGTGGAACCGGAAATCAACGTAATCGCTGCTGACCTAATTCGGGAATTTGAATCTGCGAATCAAAGAGAGCGACTTGATAAGGTCATCAGGCTCCGAAGTCGACTGAACCCGACGCTCCGAAAGAAGCTCATTGTAGCCTTGGACAACGCTGCAAAATACGCCACAGCATCAAGCTGGAAGCTGTCTGCTGACATGCCAGTTTTCCCCGCAGAGTACCCCATCACCACCGCTTCTATGGGGAACAATTCGGAGCTATTTTCCGACATTCTGAATCTGTATGTGCCACCGGGAACTAAAATACTCGATGCAACCTATGGTCTTGGTAACTTTTGGAAAAAGGCCAACCGCACAGAGTTCACAGTTATCACTAACGACCTACACACTGCGGGAACCGACCACAAGTGTGATTTTCGCAAGTTGCCATTTGCAGATGCGTCATTTGGTGCATTCGTGTTTGACCCACCTTACTCTCACGGTGGCACCTCTATGAAAGAGTCTCTTTCAGTCCCCTACGGTTGCGACCGGTGTGAAGCGACCTCTGAATCTGAAATTATTCAGATGTATATTGACGGAGCAAAAGAGGCTCTGCGTGTTGTCGAATCGGGAGGCATATTTATCGTCAAAACGCAGGATGCCATCGAATCCGGTCGATTAGTGCCTAAGCACATCATTCTTTCCACTGAATTTGTAAAGCTGGGATTTGAGTTGGTGAACATCCACGTACTCGTTCAAACTCGGCAACCGACCATGCGTCATACGTACCAGCATAACGCACGACAGAATCATAGTTACTTCATGATTTTCCGTCGTGCAAATCGTAAGTCGAGCCGAAATGCTTCAGTGCGCTTGGCGACATCCACGCACAGTTTCGCTGCCGACTTCAAGCAACCGCCCTCGAACGGCAAGGCGCATCAGCGGCTAATCCGGGAGCACATGGCTACCCAACCGGAAGCTGACCTAGAAGAGAAGCTGCGACTGGCTGCTGACTTCAAAAGTGCGACCGTCCGGGAAATCACCTACGACGAAGCGAAAAACGTCATCCTTGCGAATGAATGGCTCGGGAACATGGGAACGACGGAATGGACGTACGGCCTCTTCTTCGGCAAGTACCTCGCTGGCGTTGCGTGTTTCGGCTCCACGGCGGGAACGAATGTGGCATCGTCAATATGCGGAGCGGAACACCGGCACAAGGTCACAACGCTCTGCCGAGGAGCGTGCGTGCATTGGGCACACCACCACTCGGCGTCTTTCCTCATAAGCACGGCGTGCAAGGAAATGACGAAGAAGGGGTACCACATCTTTGTCGCTTACGCAGACCCGGGCCAAGTCAGTCTTGAGATTGGTACCGTGTACCAAGCGGCAGGGTGGTCCTATTGCTCCACGACCAACCCCACAGAGCAGTTCCGCACCCCAGACGGCAAGATTCACGACTCGCGGCAGGTGAGCGGCCTCGCACGCGACCGGCGAGGCGGAACGCTGAAGTACAAACGCTCACGAGCCGAGCAGAAAAAACTCCTGCTGGTACAGGGGTGCGAGTTCTTCGAGGGAACGCCCAAGCACCGTTACGTCGGCTTCTACGGCGACCGGCGAACCAAGCGGATGCTGAAAGCTGCTCTCCGCTGGCCGGTCTTGCCGTACCCGAAACGCTCCACGGTCAAGGAGCCGGTTCAGGTGGCATCTGCCTGAGCTTCGCAGAACGTCCGACACAGTGCTGTAACATGTGTGGCATTGTGGACAGTCTGCTGATTCAAGCCAGGAAAGCCAGCCGCGATCCGAGGGACTGTCGCAGAACCATTGACATTCTGCGAGGTATGGGATTCGGTGAGGATGCATTCAGGCGACTTCATCACATGACGGCCAGCGTAGGTAACTTCTACAGCTACTGCGAAGGACCATCAACGGTTTAGGGATGACAACAACAATCATCGCGTACATCAACGGCTGATGTACGTCTTGTTGTCCTGCGAGAATGGTGCCCCGCCGAAGGGGAAGAGTTTTCGGACTCTGGCGGAGGAGGCATTCAAGCTGATTCCGCCTATGTCAGGGAGTTAGACATTTTTCATTCAGCGCGTACTCACCAACTGATTAACCGAGATTTACCGGCTCAAAGCATTTCCCTTTCGCATCTCGATAGTTTGGTTCACCATCAACCTGTAGCATGTATGCGAAATCGCGGTTCTTCCCGTCTGGAAGCGCCCACCAAACGCAGTACATAATAACCACATCGCCTCCGGAGTGGTTCGCGCAGTTTTGCTGGACATTCAATTCAAGCTTGGCGCAAATCTGTTCTGACTCCTCTTTCGCCGCTTCTTCTGTTTCGCACCGCGTGTCAATCCTGCACATCATTAGCTTGAGAGGGGCGTTGCTATAAAGAAGCTTGTCGAAGTCCTCGGCTATTCTTTCATATTTTGTATCGTGTTCCGACTCCGCGACGAGGAGCATACCTCGATACGGAATATACGCGGTGAAGTCCCATAAAAATTCCGGACCCGCATCCGAGGCCGTAAAATTTCGGTGGCATCCTCTATCCACGAAGAAACTGTCTAGCAGAGAAATGTTTTGCCAAGTCCAGTCAACGCGAGATTGGGTATTCGTGATTTCGCCCTTGATGTAGCGAACCAATTCCGTTGCGAGTTCTTTGATGGCCGCAGAAGTTCTCGGCAGATCAATGATCTGTTCAGGCATTGCACTTCCCTCCTCTCCACCCGGACGCCCTCTTATTTGGTGGCTCCGAGGTTCACCTGCCGATTTAAAGCGGGAATAAAGCCCGTATTCGCTTCCCAACCCAGCTTTTCTTCTTGCACAACGGACACCGGTCACGCCATTTTTTCTTGGACGGCCTGATTGGAGGTTTGATGTTGTAGAGGTGCGTGAGAGCACACTCAAGAGCGGGTATGCTGCGCTTGACGCCATTGGAGGGGAAAAACACGGCAACTCGACTCGCCTTTTGAAAAAGTGCTGAGCCTTTCTGCTGTTCAATCCGTTTGAGCCCAATCTCTGAACGTCCTACTTTCAGGCATTTCCTTCCGCGCCAGAATACGTACACCAAGTTGCGCTGATTCTGGTACCGCTGAAGCCGCCGTCGAACCACTTCCCATTTTCGGTTTCCAGCGATTCCATTTAGAAAGACGCTGCGTCGTGTAGTCGTGTCTTTAACCCAAAACTTCAAATTATTACGCATACTTCGAGACAGAATGTGTTGAATGGACTTGATCTGAGTGTCTCGATAACGCCTATTAAAGGTTGGGATCGCACCCGGCTTTCTCACCCCAAGGTCTCTGAGCAAAGAGGCGCTGCGTCTCTTCCACATCTTCCGAAGGACGTTATTGATCTTCCCTGCGTGCGTTGCCATACCTCACCTGTTCATGACAGATGTCATTTGCTCCCCATCCTTCTGAGGCGGGGTTTCCTCTTTGAATTGGAAAGCGCCACCATTGTACGCCTATCCGCTGTTTGCCTTCTGCCCAGCCGGGAAGCCCTTGGAATTCGAAAATTCCGCAATTCTTCCCCAAAATGAGTCCCCCGACCGCGCCCCCCCGCCCAGAGCCCCTTAGCGCGTTCTGGCTATCGGGCGAGGGCGGTTAGGCGCTGAAAAGGTACGGAATCTCGCAGAGAGCACTGGAGGAACCACATTCTTGGGAAGAGAAGTCTCTCAAAAGGAAACCGTTCCGACGCAGTTCCGGCCTACTGCTTCCGCGCTCCCGGCAGGAATTCGCTCTTGAGCCATTTCACGAAGTTCTCTGAATGGAGCAGATACGTGTGCTTCGTAGAAGGCGTCATGCTGGATGCTTGCACCGCTCGTTCGTATTCACGGAAGGACGCTTCAACTTCTTCAAGAGTCTAGCTGCTGACGCGCATCATTCTCTATCTCCTCGTACGAGTCGGTAACGTCATGGCACCCGCATGAACCAAGAACCTACGAACAGCGTCGTTTGCTCCGGCACCTGAAATCAGATTTGGGGCTTCCCGTAAAGATTCATTCAAGTGTCGTAGACCATCAAATGCGTACAGGACGTACGGGTATGACTTTAAATAGGTCTTCAAGTCCGCGTTCAGGTTTGACTGTTTCCCCCCAAGAAGCTTTTCCTCAAAGAGTTCAGCGAAATCTTCATGCTGGATTCCGCGTCTCGCGAACGCTGCACCGAAATTTGTAATTCCAATCCGGCCTATACACAGTGCGCGTTTCATTCCCAAGCTGTCCCGAATGGCTTCGACAACACCGCTGGATTTGGGCGGGGAGACCAAGTCATTCTCTACCGTTGACGCCCTTGGCTCCGCACCGAGCCGTGCGGTTAGGTTCTCGACCTGAAATTCGAGGTCGCTGAGTTGCCCACTCATGTCCTCAATTTGTCGGAGGTACTCCATTTCCTTTTCCTGTACTTCCCGACCGTGCTCCTTCATAAGTGATTCGTGGAACTCCCATGCTTCCCGGAGAGCATTTGCGTGTTCAACTTGGTGGGCATCTCCCTCTCCGAGAGAATCATGGGAAATATTACGCAGTTCTTGGAAGACCCGGTCACGAATCGTCGCCGTTCTAATTGGCGAAGCATCTGCGGTTGATAATACTGCTCGATGAACTCGCCGAGACAGAAGAACATGGAAGATTGGGTCGTCTACACCCGCTGCTTGGCACGCTGATTTCAGGCTCTTCTGGAGCTTCTTAATGTCAAAGGGCACTGCTGGCGGTCCCTTGCGCTTCATTACCATCACTTTACCGGCCAGACTTGGAGCAATCTCGTTCCGCAGTTTGTTGATTGCGGCTTCCTCGCTATGCACGATGCAGTCGCCGACGAGGCTCTTAAGAATAGGACTGTCGAGATAATGCTGGTCGATGAGGATTACTGGGATTCCCATCCGCTTCGCTTGGACTATGCCAATGGTAGTTCCGATTGACTCGCGCCACATGTTCGCAATCACGACATCGGCCTCCTCAATATCCGCAGAGACCGCAAGGGCACCCTTTTGAGCGTGCGGGTCTGTCGGGTCAAGGCATTTGAATTCTGTTTTCAGCGCGTCCTTGACCCTTTTCCTCCAGACCGTCTTCTGGCGTTCGCTACAGTTCGTCATCGGCCCGGCCAAGTACACGTTCAGCAGCTTTTTCGCCATACACACCCTCCCCCGGTCACTCAGCAATGCCAAAATCAGGTATCGCAGAATTGCGATCAGTCTAGGGCTCGTCTGGCGGACTGTCCATCCTGACTGCCAGTTTTCCCAAGGAAAACCCCAAACCTGCCCCCTCGACCTCGCCCCGCCAGCGCCCCTGTGAGCGGTCGGGAGGGCGGGATTGGGCGGATCGGTGGGTGAGGTGCTACAAACCTCGCAGAGGGTCTATTGACCAGCTTGGCGGCGTAGTTCAGATGTCAGTGTTGCCGGTGCGGTGGAATTCCCCACATCACCCTCTATAATGGCGCATCTGGAGACTTGTTATGGACGCCGAAAAACAACAACGGATTATCCATTTTCTTGTGCAGCGGCTGGCAAAACTTCACATGGAAGACCTCGTCCACAAAGAGTTTCTTCGGGAGTTGAAAGAGGATAAAGGCCGGGTGGGCATTCTTGACGATCTCGCTCGAATCCGTGGTTCTGAGAAGATTCAAGAGGCACACCACAACTACTTTACGAGTTTGGATTCACTGATTTATGGAAAAGAGTTGCCGGATCAAGCCCTCCAAGAGTTAATTCGACGGCTAGGATCAGACGAAAGCAAACCAAACTAGCGGGTTCATCGCGGAGCAACCCGGGAAGCGAGGACTGTAAAGGATCAGAAATGTCGCAGCATTCCATTTTTACAGGAGTAGTTCGCGAAGAAGATTCATACACACAGTTACTGTGTAATCTGATGATCCGCGATTATGAATTCCAGCGCGTGATTCTGAATCTTTTCTCCGATGGTAAGTTGATTACAGATCAACGACTGACCCGCGATGAAGTCCGAACCAAGAAGGGTCTCGGATGCTACGGTCAAGCCGACATGCTTATCCGCACAACCGAGTTTATTCTCATACTAGAAGTTAAGCAGTCACTTCGTTGCGCCAAAACAAAGGGACAAATCGAGGGTGCTTACGCAAAGTTTTTAACTGAACAAGACTGTGCAAGCAAATGGCTTGTTTATCTTGTCCCGGACGGTTGGGACAAGAGAATAAAAACCGAGAGGGATTTGGGGGCAACAGCCGAACAGGGTTATATCAAGACGCGGCTCTTAACTTGGGAAGAACTTGCCGCGAAACTTCAACATCTCCAAATCCAGTCCTTTGATCCGGCGGTTAAGGAATTTCGTGACTTTCTCGCGCCCCGGTTCGGTCCTATTACTTTTACGAAGGAGGAGATTGATAGCATGTTTGACGCGAATTTTGCAGAAGCAATTTCAAAGGTCCGAGGATTACAAATCATAGTGGATAATCTTGAAGAAAACATAAGAAAGACCTTCAGGGGGCGATTCAAGACGACGAGAGAGAAAAACAATGACAGCTCCGAATATGGTTTCTACGTGCAGCACGGCAGTGAAATCATTCTTTGGGTGGGGATTTGGACTGACGTGGTTCGAGAAATCCAAGCACCAATTTCCTTTGGCTTCCGTGATTGTTGGGAGTCGGCAAAGAATTTTCAGCGGCTCAAAGGAGATGAGATCGATGGTTCTTCTCGCTTCGCTCTCGTAAGCGAAGACTGGTCGATCTACAAAATCCCACATGAGTTCTTCCAGCAGAATGGCCCGAGCGGCGATCTAGAACGGAAAATCTGGAACTTGCTCAGACCCGTGATCGAAGTTTTGGCCTGAGGCTGGTGATGGACTCATTGGATCGTTTCTTCTTCGCCAAGACTGCTCCGATTTTTCCCGACCACGCGCACTTCCTTCCCGCGTAGACCTGCGTACTTGATTGCCATGCCCAGCAGTGTGTACTCGTCTTCTTGATAGTCGGCAGCAAAAGCGTCTTGATGAAGCATCACCAACTCCGAGGCATCGCCGCACATCCTCGCAAAGTCGGGAAGCTTCTTCCTGATAGTCGTGATCAGATTCGACTCCCGCTGCATACGCTCTTCGTTCGTCATAGATTTCATGATCGCACGAATCTGGCATGGCAGAACAAAGGCAAGTGATGCAGAGGTCTATCTCGAATATCTCTTCCTGTGCGGCGTTCCCGCAGTGCGTCCGGCATCTTTAAGCGCCAAGCACGGATCAAGGCTCGTCTATCAAATTGAGTTTCTTTGCGACTTCCACTCCGACCGAAACGAATGATGGAAATCCGCTTCGGATAACTTGTATTGCAAAGTTTATTTCGTGACTTGAAATCCCCGCACTTTTAAGTGCCTCTTCAAGATCGCCAATCCCATCAAATTGGCGAACAGTTCCGCGCATCCCGCTCGTGTCACCGCTAATCGCGCATGTAACAGTAATGGGCGAGAATCCCTGTTTTGACAGGAGAAGAAAGACCGTCATGCCAAGTAGTGTACTCCTAATAGAAAATCCGCTTTTGAGTTTCCGCCTCATTCTGCACAGGCTAGAGTCGATCTGTAATCTAAGGAGCGCAACGTTGTTACAATTGAAGCCGCGACTCCTAGTCTTCAATTTCGGTTGTCTCTTCGATAATTCTCTCAAGCGAATCCGGGGTAATCTCCTCCACTGTTCGCTTGCTAATACGAATATAAGGAAGCTTTGACTTCATCAGTTTGGAAGCCAGCCATGTCACAAACAATCCCACGGATACATCGCTCGCAAAGGTCACGGCGAGTGAGAAAAGGGAAGCCGCATCGTGCATAAGATGACGCTTCCGCATCTGCGTAGGCATTTGTTTAAGCCGGATCACCGCACCACCCGGAGCGTCCTTCGTCATTCCGACTGAAATTGTATTTGTCTCAAATACCTCAAACGCAGAATCCATTGGAAGCTCAATCTCAATTACTTTCATTGGATGCCCATCGCTTTCTTAGCCGCTTCGGTTGCAACGTTCACGACAATTTTGGTCAGTACATCACCCACAGGCGGTACTGCGGACAAATTTCTTGAAGTGAGTAGCCGTAAGCTCTGTGCGCGGTGTGTCGGGGTGCTAGGCATAAATCCGAGCCTTTCATGAGCATCCCTTTCCTGATTCTGTATCTTGGCAGATACCCATAATCGACCGTCAGTGCCTCGCGCTATCAGACCGAAAATCTTCCGGATTACCCTCTCTCAGACTGGGGAACTCATTGACCTGTTCCAGCTTCCGGTTACTTTCAGCATTGAGAGCGCGGAGTTTCGATAATGTGATTGTCCGCTGGCCGTTTTTCGCTGGTGGACGACAGTTGTGCCAGACCTCGGAACCCAGACCGTTGTACACCGTAGCAAACTTCCCATTCCTCAGTTGCAGCACGATTAAGTGCTGCGGTTCGCCATATAGGCTGACGCTGCCAATTCCGCCTGTAAGCTTAATCTGCACGAGGGTTCCATCCTCTGCCTCGGCATCATGCGTGGCATTCGAGGCCGGGAGCAGCGTGAGATTGAATGCGTATGCTGCAACGACCTCTCCGATGCTCCCAACTAGATGACCGTCTGGCGTGAATTTTCTGCCCTCAAATTCTTCTTCAAGAGCGGCTACAACAGCGTAAAGCTGGCGGATGAGGTCTCGGAGTTTTGCACTTCGGTCTTCACGCCAGACCTGAACTGTTGCGGTCGAAGTATTCACGATGGCAGCAGCCTCACTTTCTGCTTACGCTTGACTTACAGAAGCCTCACTCTGTTCCCCGAGTTCTTGAGCAAGGAGCCTGAATACAGTTGAACTTTTGTCGGAATTGAAGGTTCGCGTCAAGGAGTCTTGAGTGTTGAGGTTTTCAAGTTCTTTTGAAAGTGTTCGCTGGCTGATGAGTTCTCGGGGATTGGGCACATTGAGCAGTTTGAGTGCGTGCTCAGCGACGAGAATCTCAAAAGCTGCTTTTGCAATCATCAATTTCAACATCGGCAGTGGATTTTCGTCGCTTCCCATGTTCGCGGCCAGTTCCTCGACCGAGTGTTGAAGAACGCAATCCTGTAGCCTTGTTCCGCCCCATCCAGTCCAGCCCTCTACTACATTTGGCGATTCTTTCTCAATCATCTTCGGCCTAGCCATTAATTCGACGCGATAGTCCAGTGCGAGTTTGGTCGCTTCAGGGACAATTAGACTTTGCACCCATAAGTTGTTACTCCGCTTCCCTTCGTTTAGGCGCTCAGTGACATATTCAATCATCTTGCGAGAAACCGCTGATTCTCCTTTCCACCAGCGCATCATCTTGATGTATGAGTATGCTTTCCACAGAATGAACGCCAGCAATGCGATAGAGAGTGCGTACACAATGCCAACTATCCAAGCGAGGAGAATGATTGCTGCTGCAAGAAACAGAAAAATGCGAAGTTTGATTTTCGATTCGACGCTCATCGGACTAGCCTCCAGTGCAAGAGGAGTTGATTATTGGCATCGCCTCCTTGATTTGACGACATGCGGTTTGGCAGAAAACTGGGTCTGTCGCCTGAACAGCCGCACTGGCCGCATCCTCAAGATGTGGCACTTGGTTCCCCCCGTGAACAGTTGGAAGTCATTATTGCTCTTGGGTTTCCCTCGTGTCCAACGCGACACAACTCGTCACTGAGCGTCGTGTGCCGCCTACGCATTCATCTTGGCGCGGAGAAGTCCTCGATGTGTAGATGAATCCGTCTCCCGGCTGCTACCATTCTTTGCTAAGGCAAAGAATCAACAGCAAATAACTGCTCCATCCATGGGAGGCGGCGGACGATAATGGACGCGACTGAGCCGAAAGGAGAGCGGCATGGAACGGTTTCTGTCAAATGAAGTCCTGTGGAAGGAACTTCAGAGCCTATCGAAGAGCCGCAAGCGGAGGCTCTTCGTTGCGGTCCCATATGTCGGTTCGGACACGAGGGAACTTCTCCATCTCCGGGGCGGCGATGTGCTGGTCGTTGCCCCTACGATTGCGAATGCACGGAACGGGTCAGTCTGCCCCGCCGAAATCAACCGCCTTCAGCAGAAAGGCGTTTTGGTGTTTTTGACTCCAGACCTTCATGCAAAGGTGGTTCTCTGCGGCAACAAAGCAGTCGTCGGCTCGGCGAATTTGTCGAAGTCCTCGCTCAAGCATTTGGACGAGGCAGCGATTATTACCACTGCCCCGGAGGTTGTCCGTTCTGTCCGCGACTGGTTTGAACATCGCATGGTAGACCCCGTTACACCCGAGTGGCTGAATACCTGCGCAAAGGCGTATCGGCCTCCAAAGTTGCCTGACGCACTCAATGGGAAGCGTATTGGCAGGAAGGCAGTGAGGCAACGAATGGGACGGGGAGTTTGGCTGGTTGGTCTGAGGCCAATGGACGAATATCCGGCAAGCGAAGTTCCCACTCAAAAACGTGGACAGGCTGAAGCCGAGAAGCGCGTCGAGGACGAGGCCAAGTACGTTGTTAGCTCAGCACGGTTCGCTGGAGGCGCTCGGCTCGTAGAGAACATCCGGCGTGGCGATTCGTGGATTACGGTCTGGAAAGACGGGCGAGACCACTACGCGGAAGAACATGACCGGGTTCTTGGCTGGCGAAAGGTTGCGAATAATACTGGGAAACTCATCACCTACTTTTACATTGAGTCGCCTCGACGCCCAAAGAAAGTCGGATGGGGCGAGTTCAAGGCAGAATGCCGACGTGCCGGATTGAAGCTTGGGAAAGATGTAGGGTACCGGGAAATCTCAGACCCCCAGCAAGCCGCGAAGATTCTTATGCTTGTGTCGAAGAAACATGTCAGGCCGTAGTGGAAAGTCGTACCATCGAAAGTGAACTTCATCGTTCAAAATTCACAGGCCAGCGAGACCTTTCATACAATGGCGACAGCCTCGAAATCCAGCACCAGACGCCCTCGCCAGAAGACCGCCGAGCCGCAGGTCACCACCATTGCATTCCCTGCCATGGCGGAGGAGCACCTTGACATCCCCACGCTGGAGACGTGGCTATGGGATGCGGCCTGTGCCATTCGGGGGGCGGCGGACGCGCCCAAGTTCAAGGACTTCATCTTGCCTCTGGTCTTCTTCAAGCGGCTCTCGGACGTGTTTGACGACGAGTTCGCCGGGCAGGTGGCCGAGTTTGGCGACGAGGAAGTCGCCCGTGAGGTCATCAAGGCCGACCACGAAGATGCCCTGAAGAACAACCGCAAGCCCATCGTCCGCTTCTTCATCCCCTACGAGTACCGCTGGGATGCCGTTCGACACCATGCCGCTGACGGAACGCTCGGCCAGTTCGTCACCGACGCAATGCGTGATGTCGCCAAGCACAACCCCGAACTTCTCGGCGTTCTCGACATCAAGGACTACAACGAACGGCAGAGCGGCCAGCGGACCCTCGATGACGACCGCCTTGCTGCTCTCATTGAGGTCATCAGCCGCCACAGGCTAGGGCTGAAGAATGCCGAGCCGGATATTCTCGGCAGAGCCTACGAGTATCTGCTTCGAAAATTCGCCGAAGGTCAGGGTCAATCTGCCGGAGAATTTTATACGCCCAAAGAGGTCGGCTGGCTGATGGCGCATCTGCTCGACCCCAAGCCCTACACCACCGTCTACGACCCGACCTGCGGCTCGGCTGGTCTGCTCATTAAGGCGAGGCTCCTCTTCGAGCAGAAGAACCCGGCGCAGAAGAGCAAGGCTCCCAAGCTATACGGGCAGGAGATGAACCCCGTCACCTTCGCAATGGCGAAGATGAACATGTTCCTCCACGACTACACGGATTCGCTCTTCGCCATTGGCGACACGTTCACCAAGCCGGGCTTCGCCGCCGAAGGTGCCGGGCTCAAGCGGTTCGATTATGTCGTCGCGAACCCGATGTGGAATCAAGACAACTACGGAGAGTCTCTCTACGAGAATGACCAGTGGAAGCGGTTCGAGATGGGCTCTCCTCCGTCGTCCTCAGCGGACTGGGGATGGCTGCAACACATCGCGGCCTCGTTGAATGATTCCGGTCGTGCCGCCGTGGTGCTTGATACGGGCGCAGTCTCTCGTGGCTCAGGCAGCAAGTCTTCAAGCAAGGAGAGGACCATCCGGCAAGCGTTCGTGGAGGCCGACCTTATCGAGGCAGTCGTGCTGCTCCCTGAGAACCTCTTCTACAACACCAACGCGCCGGGCATTGTCGTTGTGCTCAATCGCCACAAGAATAATGGCCGCAAAGGACAGTTTTTGCTCATCAATGCGTCTGCGTTCTTCGTGAAGAAAAAGCCCAAGAACGAATTTACGGAAGAGGGCATCGCCGCCGCCGCCGAGGTCTTCCACAGGTGGGAGTCACGGGAAAAGCTGAGCAAGGTGGTGATGGTCGAACAAATTCGTGAGGCAGATTTCAACCTGAGTCCGTCGATGTTCGTGGAAGTAAATGGCCGCATACATCACCGACCTTTGCCAGACATAGTTGCTGAATTGCGTGCAGCGAATGAACAAACAACCCGAACCGACCAACAACTATGGGAGATTCTCGGGAAGATTCTTCCGATGGATGTCAATAAGTCAAATCTCTGAAGGTATTGCTTGAGCCGAATGGAACAAACACGCACAGACCACGATTGGAATCGGTCAGAGATTGAAACGCCGAATTGCGAAGTTCCCTCTCCAGCATGGAAAACGACCACTCTCGAAGGAGTGTGTTCGGAAGCCCCTCAGAACGGTGCCTTTATTAAGAAGGCTCGATTTGGGAGCGGGATTTTATATGCGAATGTTTCCGACATTTACCAGAATACTGTCCTTGAGGCGGAGAAGGTTGAAAGAGTGGAATGGGATGACCTCGCCAACGAACGATATTTACTCAGGGATGGCGACCTCCTTTTTGTGCGCTCGTCGCTAAAACGGGAAGGAGTTGGGCAGTGCTGCTTGGTAACAAACCTGAAAGAACCTACAATTTTTGATTGTCATCTCATCCGAGTGTCGCCGGACTCGACCTTCGCAGAGCCGCTTTACTTGGCATATTTCTTTATGGCTGAAAGCCAAAGAAGAGACCTCATCTCACGGTCCACGACGACAACGATGACGACGCTCAACCAAAACACTCTTATGCAGACGCGAGTTGTCCTCCCGCCATTGGCTGAACAAGAGACAATTGTGCATGTGCTACGCACGGTTCAAAAAGCAGTGACGTGCCGACAGCGCGAACTAGTCTTGGAACGTGAGCGCAAAGCTGCTCTAATTGAGCACTTGTTTAGTAACGGAATCCATAAAGAAAAAAACAAGGCGACGGAGATTGGACTAATTCCGAGTAGCTGGGAAATCAGACGCGCTGACTCAATCTGTCAAAATGTCACAGATGGTACGCACGACTCGCCACAACCAAAAGAGGATGGTTTTTTTCTAATTACATCTGCACACATTTCGACCGGGACAGTCAATTTTGATGCCGCATACAGAATCTCTCCGGAAGATTTTGAGGAGGTCCGCAGGAGAAGTCGAGTTGATGAGAACGATGTTCTATTTAGCATGATTGGGTCTATAGGTGCTGTTGCGCTTGCACCAGCAAAGCCGGAGTTTGCAATCAAGAACGTAGGATTGTTCAAAACAGGAGGCGACGGAACAATTGCTAAGTGGCTCTTTTACTTTTTCCAGTCGGGACATCTGCGTAGCTATCTATCGGCACGTATTTCTGGCACAAGTCAGAAGTATGTCCCTCTCTGGCTCCTGCGAAGTCTTCCCATCCCTATTCCTCCTGAATCAGAGCGTGACGCAATTGTCCGTACGCTAGCCATGTGTGATGCAAAGTGTGACGGTCTGGAGCGGGAACTTAGCTGCCTTGAAGACCTATTCCACGCACTCCTCGAAGAATTGATGGCAGGACGCCTTTCCACCGGAACTCTGCAAGAGGCCATCGCACCATGAGTGAACGCTCCGCTGTACAGAGCCCGATGCTGAAGTACGCAGAGGAAATTGGTTGGGAGTACCTCACGCCCGGCGATGCCCTCGGATTCCGTGGCGGCGACACAGGGCTGTACTTCACCGGCATCCTCGAAGCCCAGCTTATCCGGTTGAACCCCGGCATTGTGGACTTGAGCCGTACGCCCGACATCCTTCGCCGCATGAATTTGCTGAAGCCGACCATCGAAGGCAACAAGGAAACCCACTCGTGGATGCGCGGCGAGCAGTCGGTCTTCGTCCCCGAAGAGACCCGCGAACGTAACGTCAAAGTCATCGACTTCGAGCATCCTGAGAACAACGTCTATCACGTGACTGACGAATGGTGGCAGAAGGGCACGGTCTTCAGCAACCGTGCGGATGTGGTCTTCCTGATTAACGGCATCCCGGTCGCCATCGCGGAACTGAAGAACGCCACCAAGCAGGACGGCATTGCTCTCGGCGTTGACCAGATTCGCCGGTACCACAAGGAAACGCCTGAGATGTTCGTCGCCACGCAGGTCTTCGAGGTTTCGCAGCTTCTCGACTTTTACTACGGCGTCACGTGGAGCACTGCCCGGAAGAACCTGTTCAACTGGCACGACGAGCAGCCGGGAAACTACGAGAACAAGGTGAAGGCGTTCTTCAGCCGCACCCGCTTCCTCCGGCTCGTCCGCGATTACGTCATTTTCATGACGGAAAACGACGAACTGACGAAGAAGATTCTCCGCCAGCACCAGACGCGGGCCGTCGAGAAAGTCGTCCTGCGGGTTGCCGAACCGGCGAAGAGGCGGGGACTCATCTGGCACACGCAGGGCAGCGGCAAAACCCTGACCATGTTGACGGTAGCGGCTAAGCTATTGCGCGAGGTTCGAGGCGCAGAGAAACCGACCGTGCTGATGCTCATCGACCGGAACGAACTCGAAGGGCAGCTTCTGAACAACATCGACGGATACGGCATCAAGAGCGTGAAGGTTGCCGACAGCAAGCGGGAACTTCAGGACATTCTCGCCTCCGATTATCGCGGCCTTGTCGTCTCGATGATTCACAAGTTCGATGACATCCCGGCGAACATCAATACCCGTGAGAGCGTCGTTGTGCTCGTAGATGAAGCGCACCGCACCACGGGCGGCGACTTGGGCAACTACCTGATGGGTGCCTTGCCGAACGCAACCTACATCGGCTTCACCGGAACGCCCATTGACCGGCTGTCACGGGGTCAGGGCACATTCAAGGTCTTCGGCGGCGATGACGAAGAGGGATACCTCGACAAGTATTCCATTGCCGAGTCCATCGCGGATGGCACCACGGTCAAACTGAATTACGCCCTTGCTCCCTCTGACCTTACGGTGGACAAGGAGGTTCTTGAGAAGCGATTTCTAAGTTTGGCAGAGGCCGAGGGCGTTAGCGATGTGGAGGAGTTGAACGCCATCCTCGACCGTGCAGTCGAGTTGAAGGAGATGATGAAGTCTCCCGACCGCGTGGCGAAGATTGCGGCGTACGTCGCGGAGCACTTCCTCAAGAACGTGGAGCCGATGGGCTTCAAGGCGTTTCTCGTTGCTGTTGACCGCGAGGCATGTGCTCTCTACAAGAAGGAACTCGACAAGCATCTGCCGCCAGACTACTCGCGTGTCGTTTACTCTCCTTCCCACGGCGACCGGCAGGAACTTAAGGCGCACTACATCAACGAAGATGAGGAGAAAAAGCTCCGCAAGAACTTCATCAGCAAGGCTGAAATGCCGAAAATTCTCATCGTAACTGAGAAATTGCTGACTGGCTTCGACGCACCCATCCTCTACTGCATGTACCTCGACAAGCCGATGCGCGACCACGTTCTGCTTCAGGCCATCGCACGGGTGAACCGGCCTTACGAGGACGAAGCTGGACAGGTTAAGCCGTTCGGGTTTGTGCTCGACTTCGTTGGCATCTTCGAGAAACTGGAAAAGGCTCTCGCGTTCGATTCCGATGTGGTGGCCTCGGTCATCCAGAACATCGACGTGCTGAAGCAACTGTTCGCCACAATGATGCAACAACAGGCCCCTGCGTATTTGACCTTTGCCAAGGGCTGGGATGACAAGGCCAAGGAACGTGCAATCGCGCAATTCGAGGACAAGGAACGGCGGGGCGTCTTCTTCAAGTTCTTCCGCCAGCTTCAGAACGTGTACGAGGTCATTTCGCCGGACGCCTTCCTGCGCCCCTTTATGGACGACTACCTCGGACTGGCCGAACTGTTCGCCCTGATTCGGAATGCCTACAGCGACCGCATATATGTTGACCGCGAAGTCGCGAACAAAACCCGCGAGTTGCTTCAGACCCACACGATTACTGGGCAGCTTGAGATTCCGGGAGCGATTCAGACGCTGGGTGCCGAGGAACTGGCGAAGCTGAAGCAGAGCGATACAACCGACACAACCAAAATCCTCAACCTGCGGAAAATCTTGTCGTCCATCGTCACCGAGGAGGGGTTATCAAAGCCCTTCCTGATTTCAATCGGCGACCGCGCTGAGAAGTTGGTTGAGGCTTACGAGAATCGCCAGATTGCCACGCAACAGGCTTTGCTCGATTTCGAGAAACTAGCCACTGAGGCTGTTGAGGCCGAAGCGGAGAGGCAGAAGCTGGGGCTCGATGAGAATGCCTTCGCAATCTACAAGGTGGTTCTGACAGATTCACCGGGTTTCAGTGCAGATGAATCAAAGGCACTCAACGCCCTGTTTGAGCAGCACTCGGACTACAGATGGAACGATGACCAGAAGAGCAAGCTGAGGACGGAACTGTACAAGGTGCTCCGTCCGAAGGTTGGAACCGGAAAAATGATTGAGGTCACGAACAACCTCTTCAACATTCAGCGTGTATGACGAAACCAAACCAAAAATTGGCGACCTCCCGGTGGCAGGATGTGGATGAACTTCGCTGGGCGGTTCGGAACTGGGTTACGCGAATCGGCGTAAAGAGCGTGCAAGTCCACGTGAGGCCGATGAAGCGCAAGTGGGCATCCATGTCCTCTTCGGGGCGGCTGACCCTCGATGCCCTGCTACTGAAGCTGCCCAAGGAACTTGGCGAGTACGTCATCGTCCACGAACTCGTTCACCGCCTTGCGCCCAATCACGGCAAGGTCTTCAAGAGCTTTATGCTGGCCTACCTGCCGGATTGGGAGGAGCGTGAGACCCGTCTCCAGAGGAAAGCGTATAGGTGATCCCTGAGCCCGAGGAGGTAAGCAGTGATTGAGTTTCGACTAAATGAATTCTTCTTGGTCGCAGCATACCTGCGTCCTGTTTTGGAGTTGGAAAGCGAATCGAATCGAGACCTTTATATCAAGCGGATTGTCGGGGCACGCTGCTCGCTAAGTACGTTTACTAGCGACCTGATCGACGCGCACATGCCCGCATCAAAGAGGCGTGCGGAACAGTTAATGAGCGATATTGACGATGTTGTGTTTCATCGGCAGGTTCACGATATTCCAAATCTACAGACACTCCAAGACGCTATTCGCAAGTTCGAGACAGTTCTAGCCGAAGAGGTCTCAGCATCACCAATCTTCTGCTTGGAGCGTGTTGGCAATCTTTCGACAGAGAGACTGCTATCGGGGGCTACCACTGGGTACGATGCTGGCGTCGTTAGCGCCTTGGATGAGATGTGTATTCGCGAAATCAATGAAGCGGGCAAATGCTTGGCTTTTGAGCGTGCAACGGCAGCGGGCTTCCACATTCTTAGGGCTGTCGAGTTGTCGGTAAGGCAATACCTGACTACCATCCCCGGCTTCAATATGCCGCCGTTGAACAGACAGAATTGGGGAGAATTCATCGCGTTACTTAGAAATAACGGAGCATCAAAGGATATTGTGGATGCTCTACAGAACATCAAGGACAACTATAGGAACCCACTGATGCATCCGAACGACAGCTTGGAAATGAAGCAGTCGATAAGCTTGTTCTCGGTTTGCCAAGGAATGATTGAACTCTTGATTGACGAGATGCAATCAAGGATGGGGACGACGAAGGGGACAGTCCCCTAACAGATGAAAGTTTCGTTCATGTACAGCCGTGAAGCTTTGCAAGGCTATGACTTCTTCGTGATTCCTATTTTCTTACCACGCACCGCTTTCGCTTTCGCCTCCCGCGTCCGCCCATACACGCTGCCCCCGTCCTCGACGCGATGTGACAATACAATATTGAGAGAGGAAGAACCTGATGCCCGAACCAACCTACGAGGAACTGAAAGCGCGGTTAGCCAAACTCGAAGCCAAACAACAGCGAACTGGAAGCATCAGCTTCAAGGTGAGCGACAAAGGCGCAGTTTCCGTCTACGGACTTGGCCGCTTCCCAGTCACGCTTTATTGCGAGCAGTGGATAAAGCTCTTGGATAAGGCGCAGGATTTGCGCGACTTCCTCGAAGAGAACAAGAGCAAGCTCAAGTTGAAAGAGTAAGCCGAACTACCTTCGGCCTTCCTACCGCTTCTTTTGAGCATCTGTCTTTCGCCTCCGCCCAGTCTTTTCTCTCGCCTCTTTCGTGCGCCCATCCATGCCACCCTTGTCTCATGGGGTGCTCCGGCACTGCTTGCTGGAGCACCGTTAAGGGTGCTCTGAGCTTGATGATTTAGATGAAGAACAGCCACGAGCAGAGCAGTTCACGTAAAAGTAGCTAAATTCGCAAGCTGCTCGGTATACTACAAAGTGTATAGCGAATCCAGCCCATCTCCTGACCTCTATTGCATCGAAATCAAACGCCACCCGAAAGACCTCGGCGTCAGCGTTGTCCTTCCGGCAACTTGCGAACTGATGGCTAAACGTGAGGTTTTTCGTCTCTTTCCCGAGTACAGGCACAACCTCGTACTGATGAGGGCTTTCCTTGTAAGGTACGTCGAGCTTGATTGGGATAGTGGCCGTTGGCTTGTAGCCACGCAGAGTCAGCGACCGGAGGTTCCTCCATGTATTGCAGCAGCCGCAAAGTCTGAGCGGAAGAGACTGCCGCGACTTGAAGAAGAGGGGGACGCTCAGTGACCCAAATTTGGGAGCGTCTCTATATCGGCGGTATCGCCGACGCAGAGAGTCTGGCGGTCGGCAATCCTGAACGCATCACTACCGTGGTGTCGGTGTCGGAAATCCCGGTCGAAGCAAAGCGTGCCAGCATCAACTACCTGCACTTTCCGATAAAGGACGACGAGCCGGTTTCCGTTCGGCAATTTGACCGGATTCTCGATGCTTTGTCCGAGAACATTCGGTGGGGCACCGTGCTCCTAAATTGCAGCCAAGGTGTGAGCCGGGCTCCGAGCATTGCCGCAGCCTACATGGACGCGGTTGGGTACAAGAGCATCGACGCCGCTCTTGATGAGATTCGGCGAGTTCGCCCGTTCGCTAACCCATCAACCATTCTGCTCAACAGCATCAGGAGGCACCTGTAATGAAACGATGCGCGATTTACGCCCGAGTCAGTACGCCCGAGCAATGCATTGACAACCAACTCTACGACCTTCGCAAATTCGCCGAGCAACGCGGATACGAGGTCTCGTGTGAGTACACCGATGTTGGCGTCTCCGGCAGCAAGGCTCGTCGCCCCGGCCTCGACGCAATGTTGAAAGATGCTCGGAAGAAGAAGTTCAGCGTAGTCATAGTCGCTGCTTTCGACCGTGTGGCAAGGAGCACGAAGCACTTTCTATCCGTGGTTGACGAACTCACAGACAGCGGCGTCGAGTTCATCTCTCGCAGGGAGAATATCGCCACCGATGGTGCCATGGGGCGACTTTTTTTGACCATCATCAGCAGCATCGCGGAACTTGAGGCTGACCTGATTAAGGAACGCATCCGGGCTGGAATGCGGAGACGTAAGCTTGATGGGCTTCGCGTAGGCCGTCAACCGCTCGACATCGACCATGATGCCGTCGTTGCCGACCGACTCAGTGGGTTGAGCCTGACGGCCACGGCGAAGAGACATGGGATTTCGAGGGCAAGCGTCGTTAGGTTTGTTCGTGAGGCTCGTGTTCGCGGCGTGTGTAGCATCGAGACCGACCAGCAATTGGAGAAGTGTGCGGCGTAAATGGATATGCCGTGCAGAACGTTCAGAGCCATTCACATTAACCCCACAAAGGAGGAACAATGAAGACATTCGATAATCACGGCAAGCTGGTCGGCGAAATCAATCGCTTCCGCACCATGGACGGAAAGGCCATCGTAAGCAACACAATGTACGACACCAATAGCGGTCGCCCAGTCACTCAGAACGTCACCGTCTTTGAGCCAAACGGCAAGGTATCGGTCACCAATGTCATCAACGGGAAACTGCTGCCTTGACGGGCGATTGAGCCCGGCGCACTGAAGCTTGCAATTCGGTCAGAACAAGCTGACACGTGGCCTCTCGCTACAATGGGCTCTAACAGCCTTCATAGTCCACGATTCTCTCACTCGGAAGGAGATGGGTTTCCATGGCCGAAACCGCCGTTGCCGAAGTTTTAGTGCCTCGCAAACCAGTCGCATCAGTGGACGATGACGCCCACTCGCTTCCTCTGAACTTGGTAGTGACCGACCACGAAACCGTGGCTGAGTTGTTGCAGAGAAGCGGCGGACGAGAACGCGATGAATATGCACTGACTGCATTGCGTATTGGTGTTCTTTCCATGAAGCATGCTCGTGGTCAGATTGACGCTGACGCGGTAAGGCGTGAAGGCGAGAAACTGCTGACAGACTTGAAGAACGCCTTGGATGGCTCCCGCAACGACATTCATACCAACCTGACCACTGCGCTGAGAGAATACTTCGACCCGACCAATGGCAGGTTCCAAGAGCGCATCGAGCGCCTGATAAAACAGGACGGCGAACTTGAGCAGGTGCTGCAACGGCAGGTTGGCGGCAGCAGTTCTGTGCTGGCAGAAACACTCGCGGAACATATAGGGAAGAACAGCCCACTGATGAGGCTTCTGAATCCCGAAGAGGCGAATGGACTCGTTTCCTCAGTTCGCTCCACCATTTCGTCGGTCATTGATGAGGAGCAGAAGCGAATCCTCGGCGAGTTTTCGTTGGATAACGACCAAGGCGCACTCAAACGGCTCGTGAATGAACTGACGGTAGCCAACGGAAAGCTAAGGGGCGACCTTGCTGACGATATTGGCAATGTGGTGCAGGAGTTCTCTCTGGACAAGGCGGACTCGGCTCTGAGTAGGCTCGTGAAGCGGGTTGAAGCGGCACAGGAGACCATCACGAAAGAGTTCTCGCTTGATGAGGACGGTTCTGCCCTTTCCCGCCTATCCACTGTCATCAACGAGGCCAAGGGTTCCATAGACTCCAACCTGACGCTCGACAACGAGGCTTCTGCTCTCTATCGCCTGAGGCGTGAATTGGTGGACATCCTAGATGCCCACCAGAATAAGGTGCAAGGGTTTCAGACCAATGTGCTTGCCGCTCTCGAATCCATCACGGCACAGCGGAAGGAGTCTGCACGTTCGACCCAGCATGGCAATGACTTTGAAGACGCGGCTTGTGAGTTCATCGAGAAGGAAGTGCAGAAGGCCGGTGATGTGGCAACCCGCACTGGAACAACGACCGGCCTGATTAACTACTGCAAGGTCGGCGACCTTGTGGTGGAGCTTGGTGCCGACTGCTTGGCGGCTGGTGAGAGGTTCGTGGTTGAGGCGAAGGAGGATGGAAGCTACACGGCGGCAAAGGCACTCGCCGAACTTGATACCGCAAAGAAGAATCGGGGTGCCAGCGTCGGACTCTTCCTCTTCTCTTCCCAGACAGCCCCGCAGGGAATGGATACGCTCACTCGCAATGGCGATGACGTTCTTGTCGTGTGGGACGCTCAGAGGATTGAATCGGATGTCATCCTCCGTGCGGGGCTTTCCCTCGCGAAGGCTCTTTGTGTCCGCAAACAGCGGGAGCGGAACAAGAACGCGGGAGAATGGGAACAGGTTGATGCTGCGGTCTTGGCAGTAGAGAAGGAAGCTGGCCGGTTGGCGAACATGAAGACGTGGACTGAGACTATCCAATCGAACAGCGGAAAGCTTCTGGACGAAATCCGCAAGATGACGAACAATCTGGAAGCGCAAATCTCGGTGCTCCGTGAGAGCGTGGAGTCACTGAAGCAGTAATAGACGGCAGCAGTCCGTGCAAAACGGCCGCTGCCAACCGCTCACTTCCTTCGCTTCCGCCGAAGCACGACATCGAAGTCAACCTTCTCGTAGACCCCTTCTCTATCCAGCCCCTGCACCAGCTTTGACATCGGCGTCTCGAATACCTCGCAAATGCGAAGCAGGGTGGTCACCGTGATGGGGCGTCCGGCCTCCACCTGCTGCCAATGACGGGTGGAGAAGCCGAAGGACAGCATGTCTTCCTGCGAAAACCCGCGTTTCTTGCGAAGCGCCCGGACTTTCGTACCCAAAGCGAGGAAGAACTGGTCTTGATTAGCCATGCATTGGTTTGTATAGTGGTACGAGCAGATTAGCCACGAGCAGATTAGCGTGGGAACCGTCAAACGTCTGATCGGGAACCCTCACATGAGACCCAACACAAGGCCACGGGCAATGAGAACGGCCAGCAAGGTTTGTGCGGTTCTCACCATGGCCGCATTTCTTCTGAGCATCTTTGATTTATACGCGCATCCGAGCCATCCGCCCTATGCGAACCCCGGCTTATGGTTGGAACTGCTTTTCATGTGTGCCACAGTCGTGTTCGCGCTGGTGCCCACGGGTTCGAAATGAAGGCTGCACGCCGCGACATTTTGATCTGCATACTGCTGTGCGGTGGTTTCGGCGTACTTTGGGGCACTTGGCTTGAGACCACATCCTATGCTCCAATGCTGGACTTCAAGGCGGTCTACTACGGGGCGCGGTGTCTGCTCCACCATCGTGATCCGTACAACCCGAAAGAATTCCGAGCAGTGTACGGGGCAGAAGGGGAAAAACTACCCGCTGATCCTGCAAAGTTGCGTAGAGTCAACCCGGCACTCTTTGTCTGCATCAACCTCCCGACTTCGTTGTTGACCGTTGCGCCGTTGGCTATGCTGCCATGGGAACCGGCGCACTGGCTGTGGCTGGCGCTGATTGCGGGAGGCTTGATGCTGGCTGCATTCGTGATTCTGGAGTGTTCGGGTCGATATGCGCTGGAGCCAGCACTTCTCCTAGTGGGCGTCGTCCTTGCGGACATGGGATCACTCATCCTCGTGGGAAACCTCGCGGGGGTCGTGATCAGTTTTTGCGTGCTGGCTGCTTGGTGTTTCCTGAACGATAGGCTCGTTTCCGTTGGGACAGTGTGTCTGGCGTTGGCGCTGGCGTTGAAGCCTCATGACTCGGCTTTCGTCTGGTTCTATTTTGTGCTGGCGGGAGGTGTCTATCGGAGACGTGCGCTAAGAGCCCTTTTGATCACCGCCGCGCTGGCATTTCCGGCATTCATGTGGGTATCGCACACCGCACCGTCGTGGCCGCATGAGTTGCAAGCCAACTTGGCAGCGGGATCAGCAAAAGGTGGACTGAACGATCCCGGCCCGGATTCTCTTTCCTTCAACGGGCCTGACACCCTCATCAACCTGCAATCGTCGTTCAGCGTTATCCGCGACGATCCCCGTTTCTACAATTCGGCAAGCTATCTTATATGCGGCATCCTGTTCCTGATTGGAGCGATTCGGACTGCACGAGTGCGTTTTTCGCCAACGACCGCGTGGTTCGCAATTGCCGCCATTGCTGCGCTCTCCCTGCTGCCGGTATACCACCGAGGGCACGACGCGAAGCTTCTGTTGCTTACGATTCCTGCGTGCTCTCTGCTGTGGGCTGAGGGCGGAGCGATTCGATGGTTCACCTTCCTCCTGAGCACTGCCGCGATTGGCGTGACATCTGTGATCCCTTGGACTTTTCTTCTGGTAGTTTCCCATCATCTGTCTGTGCGTGGAGGGGAGAGCCTGAGGCAGATGCTCCCCATTGTCCTGACGCAATTGGCACCCCTCAGCCTCCTCGTGGTGGGCATTTTCTATCTATGGGTCTACTGGAGGCGGACAGCCGTTCCATCGCTCGTTCCAAAATCCTAATTTTCCTCTAAATCTATTTCTTCTTCCTCTACCGAACAGCCACACCCTTTGCCGCAATCTTCTTCCCCCGTGCCGCAGTCATCCGCCGCTGACGCCGGAGGAACGAGAGGTTGCTAAGATCGAAGGGCGGATATTGGGGGTGGTTTAGCTATTTACTACGTGGTGGAAAAAACTGCGCCAAGGATGCGCCGATGGAGAATTCTTGGCGCGACTCTGACGCTTTACAGGGGATGCAAGGAGGCGTCTCCCTCGGCCCTTCTTATTCGTATCTCCATGAGTTGCCTCACTGCTGTCTTTAGGAGCCACGACTGTGTTAGCACTGCCTGAAATTTTGGATTATTTTCCTGTCCGGTGGCTTCAAGATAAACCCTGAGCATCTCGTGGGAGTCATAGAACTGTATGAGTTGTTTTGGACGCTCCCTTGTTGGCGTCAGGATACGCCGCAAAGCCCATCTCATATCGTCGTCAGGACGCTTGACGAGATTCTCAAACTCCTTCGTGAGTTCATAGGCAAACAAGTCTGCTGCTTGAAGCGGGGGCGAGTTCTCTGGTGAATCGGTCAAAAAGCTTCCCATCCACCGCCCATAATCCGTCATCCTCTTCAATGCCAGCCACAACCTTTGTGCATCTCCTGCCTGTCGCTCCTGACCGTCAGTGCCGCACGAGGTAGCTCCGAACTCCTTTTGCTCAGCGAAGACCATATCGACAGTCTGCGGTTCAAACCGACAATCTTTAGGGAATGCTTCAAGCGCAGCACCCCTCGTCGCCATCTGGAAAGCCATAAAATATGGCCCCTTAAAGAACGTCTTCAAGCTGGGTGGTGCTTCATTGAAATCGTCCAGAGAAATCACGCACCCCGTAGGAACTGCATCTATCTCGGCGATTACATCAACCAGCTTTCCAAATAACGATTGACGTTGTTCCTCTGTCCACCCCTTGAATTCACCACGACGATGTGCGAAGTGTCGCATGTGGAAAGCGCCGGAGACGCCAGCTTCTGCGAGAGCCGCACGCCAGACCTCACTAAGCCTCTCCCACGCGGTCGAATCAGCGGTAAATCCACCCATCCCGCAGAATTGCGACTTCGGGTCTTTCGAGTGCCCCGATTCATCGAAGTATGCAGTGAGCATCATCGCCCCTTGACTATTGCTGTCAGGATACTCCGTGGACTCGGAGGGGTGGGATAGAGCGGCATATAATTCGGCCATGCCCTGTGAAGTACACGACAAGTTGCAGCGTGAGTGGCAAATAAAGCTGAATGCTGAGATTTCTGCTCACGATGGATACAAAGGGTCAACCAAGGCAGTGCTGTCTCAGCGTTCGCTGACAACTTTAGAACGTGTCGCTGCTGAGACTCTGTGGATGAACCACATCAAAGACTGCAAACTCTGCAAGAGTGAGGGACGGGAGTCGCACCCAGTGAACCCGAACCGAATAATTGATTAGAGCCGGGGATGAATTTCCATGACCATGCAAATTGGGATACTCGCCAGTGACGGAATCATCCTCGCCAGTGACACCCTCGCGAACCGTTCGCCCCTGCCGATTATAAATGTGCGGCTCATCCGACAGATCTTTGGAACCTCAAAGATAAGGGTTTCTGCAGACAAGAAGATTGCGATCACCTGTGCCAGAGACATGATGGAAGCGTACAAACTCGCCGATGCCATTATTGCCGGACTGCCACCGGAGTTGTGGGCGACTCCTGACCAACGGATGTTGGAGATTGTCTGGTCGGAGCTAAACCAACATCAGCAATGGCGTGGAATCGAATGTTTGGTTGCGTTTGTTGAGCCGCACCCAGCACTCTACCTTTTGCAATGCGTCAAGGCGGAACAAGGCGAACAAGATTCAGTCTGTCACCGCATTACTACCTACGCCTTCGCAGGTGACTCCTCCAACCAATCGACGTACTGGGCGATGCGTTACCTTGATTCGCTGAGCCCGGAACTGAATCGGGTGGACACGCTTGTACCATTGGCCGCACAAATTGTGGTCGAAGCCAAGAACTTCAATAACGCAACTGTCAGCGGTCTTGAAATCGTAATCTGCGACACTGCCGGAGTTCGACGATTTACAGAAAAAGAGAATTTGGAGCAGCACGAGAATGCTGTCAGGCGGAGCAAGGAAATCAAGACTATTTTGTTTCCTTCATGACGAGCACCCGAAATGAGACTGGATGAGAATCTCCAGATTTAAAACGCCACAGCGAGGAGCGGCATCGGAAACGGAAAATGGCTAGTGCAGTGAGCTACATTGCTACGCGCCTGAAGACCAGTCATCCTCCGGTGCAATGAGGCCGCGCCGTACCACTCAAATGCTCCCGGCGTGTCGGCGTGTTGGGCAGCAGCCTTCATTCCTTCTTGTTGTAGTCAGCTTTGCATCGTTGTACGCTTTCGGTATGCAATACCTGCTTTCCGTGACCAACCTCGTCGGAATTGACCCGCAGGGCCGTAGGCTTAGGAGCCGAATCACGGAAGTTCTAGCCGCGGCGGAACTGGGGCAATACGCGGAGTTTGGGTTTCCCGACCCCTTCTGCGGAAAACTGGTCAATGCATCGCTTGAGCAGATTCTCCAATTCAAATCTCTTCCAGAAGTTGAGGTGGCTTTCCGGGGGACATGGTACACGTTTGAGGAACTTGAACAGGACGGGTCGTTCAAACTTCGGAGAGGTACCCTGACTCCGAAAATCAACACTGATGAGATTTCGGAAGAACAAAAAGCCACCCCCAAGTTCCAATCTTTTTACCAAGAGATGTTGGTTCAATTGAGGAAACCGGGGTTCATTCGCATTCTGTGTGCTCACGAGGCCGCGCACCTTTTCTATTTCACGATGATGGGGCTTACTGAATACGACCCGCATCCTGCGACCATCCACTTTGACCCGCTGAAAGACGACTACTTTGCGGACATGGCAGGAGTCAAAGCTATCGACCCGGCGCTGTGGCAAGAGGGTAAGTTTTGGGAGTGGTTCAACATCTTCGCTCGCGCCTTAGCTGCGGGTGGTGTTGTCGCAAGAAAACTAGACCCCACTACAGATGGCGGCGATGAAGACGACGGAAACAGATTCAAGGCCCTATGCGACAAATTAAACGAGGACAACCCCAAACTGTTGCTCGACTTTGAGGAACTTTGGAAGCAAACGCAGCAGCTAGTTTTGGAAGATTTGAACCACCCGCAGATTATGCAAGCAATTGAAGAACAGGCTCTGGTATTAAGGCGTGAGTTCGGTCTCGAAAACTCGGTGTCTTGAAACAGGGAAGGAGAAGAAGTTCACTTCGAAGTTCTTAATCGCTTTTCAGTGAATGTATCAATGGAGACCGCGTTATGAAATTCAAAGTTGGAGACGCGACAGACACAGCATTGTGCGTTGCCTTGAAACATGAATACTTGCGTTGCGACGATGCGTTCAATGATTTTGCGGCATCCGCGACAATCATGATTACTCAGGGCGAGAATCGACGGATTGCCTACAAGACCTTTACCGCATACGCGAGATTTATTCAGCATCTCTATGAGTTCATGTTAGGAGCGATAAAAAGAGAACGCAGCGACACAGAACTACGCTGGCAAATGGCAGACAGCTATATTGCGAGTCACGCGCAGCGTATCCTTACAAACAGGCGGGAGGCGATTCTAAAAGGGACTGCTCCGGCGTGGGAGAACGACATAAGCTACTATCCAGAGAGAATACCCAGAGACTTCGCACAGAAGTTTCGCCTGTTTCGAAACAAGCTGAGTGTTCACGTCTCACACGAGCGTCCAGCCCTAAACCTGACCGACTTCTATGACGGATATCACAAGTATTTAGGGCTGCTTTATCACGACATCAAGAGTTGGTGGGGGCGTCTTGGAGATGAATTTCCAGACCTTAATGAAATCACTGCATTCTCAGTTCTGATAAAGGACAAGCCGCCGTCGCAGACTTAGTTGTGTCAGTCACCTGATTGGTGTTCTAAGCTGTTGATGCTCTCGGCTCTTCTGATGGAGGATTGTTTCAAAGGGCGACTTCTACCTCTCTTTGCGAGATTCTTGGGTGCATCCCATGGTCAAGGTCGAGCATCAGTATTGAAATGAACTCGCTAGGGGTCTGCTCAGTCGCATCTAAATGGCGCAACGGCGGCGTCAGGCTTGCCGAAACGAATCGTCACTCTCTCGTCATCAGCTTCCGGGTGAGGTTCGACCGTTACTTCTTCGATTAGCCGTCCCTGCTCCAGCATTCTCCTGAATGGGTTCTGTGCCTCGTCCTTTCGGTAAATCTGCATGAACTCTCCAATTGATAGTTGTCCGGCGAGGATTTCAAGTAGCATCCGAGCCGACATCTCGATGCTTCCGCCATGAGTGAGCGTTGCCAAGTGCCGTCCTGTCATTCCGTCCTTCCTCTTCAAATGCGACATTGCGTTTCTGGGGCTTTGCTCAGGGATGGGCAATCTGGATACCAGATTCCCAGCTAATCGCTCAATCTGTTCCTGCAAATGCACCGCACTGTTGTTCAGGTACACGCTGGGGCTGATGAATCGCTTCACAGTGTGTACAAACGTCGCCTGTTCTTCTTCGACAATCAGACCGACGACGAAGGAAACAGACTGATTCTGACGAAGGAAATGTCTGACGATTTCATCTCTCGCATAAATCTGCATATTTGGGCTTCGCTGATGTAGACTCCAGCAGCCAGCGTCACAGAGGAGGATGCCTTTTAGTCCGTTGTATTCAGACTTTCTTAGCTGGTCTGCCTTAGAACTGAGGGCGTTGTAAATTGGGTTCTTGTCAATAACGGTGGTCAAATCAAAAGATGAGTGACTGCCGCCTCCAATTCCACGCCGAGCAGGGCTATACGAGAAATGAACAGATGTCTCCGCATCCTCAATGTGCAACAGGCGAACTTCGTCAGGATTGTCTCGAACTCCCATCATGAACTTCTGAAAATCCGTGTTGAAGATTTTGGATGGGAAGTCCGCTCTCTTAGGCAGTTTGAGTCGTGGCTTCTTGCCCGAACCGCGAAAAGCATTGTCTCCGTGCGAATTTACTTGCACATCGAACCCACCGTTCAGCATCCCAAGCTTTCTCTGACGCCGGAAGAACTCCTCTTGGAGTGCATCATATGGGTTCTGCTGATGAAGTCCCCGGTCAGACACGGAGGTGATGTCTGCGGCGAAGGACAGGTTGCCATCGGTCGTGAACAAAACGTCGGGGTGGCTAGTTCCCGGAAAAGCAGGTTCGTAACGTAGGGAGCCAAGCGTATTGAGCGCGTGAAGAACGGCCAACTCCCATTCAGTAGACAAGTAATTGTCACGAACCGTGTTCAGAAGATTGCAGAAGTCCTGACGCTGCTTCACCGAGAGGTAGGGCTTGCTTTCGTCGAGTGTCCGTTGCAAGAACCGCCGTGTGAAGAGAGCCATTGCGTCAACAGTATACCGATGGCGCAGTGGCAGTACCGGTTCATTGACTAAACCCCGTTGACCACCGGCTTGGCCGCGATTTGGTTACAAAAAGCCGCGAAAATCGGGAAATGGGAACAAGGGTTTTTGAACCGCTCAAATCTTTCGCCAACGGCTCCGCTCCATTCCACAAAATCCTTATCGAGACAGCTCCGACGATGGCTATCAAAGAGACGCTTGCACGTTGACGCGAATCAGGGCCGGAAAAAGATTCCAATCACAGGCTCGGAAGTGTGGGTAAAGGCGTTGGTGGAAGAAAAGGCGCTGGCAAGCACGGACGCCTTGTAGAGATTTCCACGATACTGTAGGCGGAGGCCAAGGCGCGGCAGCAGCTTCCAATCCACGCCAGCCCCGTAGACAAACACCCCCTTGGTTGAATTGCTGGTGGGAGTGCTGGAGATGGAACACGGCGTGGTACCTTCAACCGGACAAGTGGTGGCTGTGACATTGCCCACGCTTGGCACGTTGAAAAGAATCCCGCCACCAGCCAAAGCAAAAGGCGTGAGATCAGCGATCTTGAGCGATGCCACCCATGCACCAGAAATCTCGTGAGCATTGGACGGAACTGATGCAGTCACTCTGTACGCACAAACCAAACCGCAGACGGAGGGCGGACTTTCCGAGTACGACTGGTTGGCACGATTGTAGGAGTACGTCGCTTCGTAGCCGACGAACGGATTCTTGATCTGCCGCAATTCGATCAGGCCACCGGCGGCGTTGGCCGAGCTTTGTTGCGTGCCATTGCCGGAAGTTGCTTCGTTAAACGCCCCATAGAGGCTTGCCGCCACGGTAGTTTGAGCATGAATTGTCGTGGCAGTGAGAAATGCCAGCATCGCACACACGGCCGCTCTCGTCCACGACTGTGCAAATTGCATCGCGGTGTCCTTTCGAGTTTTCAACCGGTTGAAGTGTTTGCACGTTGAGTTGTGATCGCTGTTCTGTCTCCTTGGACGCCATGAATTCTGTTTTGGTTTACCGCCCCGTGCAACGCATTTGACCGCTATAGATTTTGCTCCCAAAAGCGGTGAGGCAGATCACTTTGTGTTCGGTTCAGCCTTGCGCCGGTATACATCAGCAGCATTCACAGGTCTGTCCCCTCCAAGCCGATCTACCCTCTTTAAGAAGAATGGGAACAGCCACGAGGGCAGCAGCGGAGTCGAACCACGCGATATGAAATGATGCGTTCACTGTAAGTCCTATCAGCGCGATCAGAGCGAGATAGGCACACGTTGCTGACTGTGTCGCGTCGGCGGCTAACGCAACGTTTCCGAAACGGAAAGCCTCCCGGCGCTTCAACCAAGCGAGGACAGGCATAGCAAGTAATGCAGCAACGGTAATACTGATCCCTGCGCGGCTCGTCTCAGGGCGCAGTCCGAGCGTTAAGGACGCAACGGCTGCTCCTGCCACAACGAAAGCGAGAATGAACAGCAGCACCGAGGCCGTGCGGGTTGCCTTGTGTTCCGAAATAGAGATGTTCGGAATCCACTGCAAGAGCACCACGGCCGCTGACATAAGCTCCACGAGGCTATCCGAACCAAAGGCCAGCATGGCAGGGCTGTGAGCCGTGGTCGCCGCATACGCAGCTACACCAAATTCCACGAGCATCCACGCCAATGTGATGCCCTGAAGCCAAAAGACCCGCGTTGGCGGTTCTGTCGCAGCGCATTCGCTGGTTGGCTGCTTGGACTGAACCGCGATCTGCACGACTCTCGTCATTTCGTCATGGTTTCAGGCTCCCCGAGGATACGCAAGACCAACAGCAACGACTTGAGGCGGGGCATTGGTCGGCAACCCTTCTCTATGCTGGCCTCAGCTTTGGTTGGAGGCCGGTTGGCGGGGGTGGTTCTTAAACCTTCTCCCGCAGCCCTTAATTTTTCCCGCTTTTACTGGGCTTTTTTGACTTGAGTTCCGAACACGCTGCTGGTCAATGGGGTTTAGTCTGTGAGCCGTTGGGGACACGGCATCACAAGCCGTTCAAGTCGAAGGATTGGGTGTGATGGGTGGAGTCCCCCCAGTCGCCCGAAACGTGAAGGTCGGTAGCGCATTCTTCCTGTTCTTTTGGTCTTCGACCAAGATTGTTGCCGTGAATGGTTCGTTGGGATTCTCAGTAAGTGGCGGAGTGAAAAACAGCATCACCATCTGGTCTTCCACGGCCCCCGGCTTCACGGAGACGGGCATGAAAATGTCCGCGCGTCGTTCCCCGATGTATGCGGTCAACAGATGAAGCGTCTCATCTGTGTTACTGGTCGATAGAGTTATCCAACCTCCAATTTGCATTGGCGGGTCATTTGCTTTTCTTCCCATGTGCCAAAACGCCTGTGAAGGATTCCACACACCATGGAGTATCGGCTCCTTGGCTTTCATGGCTTCAAGCTCTTTTCCAGTTGATTATTCTTCTCTTTCAGAATCTCTGCCATTGTCTGCCAGCGGTAGAGTTCCGTGTGGTTCTCTTTCAGATAACGAGTCATCTTGCTGGAAGTGAACGCTCTCCACGATGAATACCCCGCGAGAACTCCAAGTAAGAAGACGAACCAGAGTGGCACGGGTGTTCGTAAACTCGCCCCTATGGTTCCCCATTCGGCAATATGATGTGTCCGGTTGTAATAGGCAGTGTAGACCGCTGAGAAAACCACTCCGCCAAACGTGATAAGAGCGGCAGCGATGGAGCCCAAAACCCACGAGCGATGGTCATCCCACTTCACCCGGAAAGTTTACCAGTTGAGCGTACAATTCGGTCAAAAGCGAACTCGAAAGAAGAGGTTCCGGTATGGAAGCAATCCAGCAACTGGCAATACCGCTGAAACAGGCTCAGATAGATGCGGCCAAGGCGTTTTGGGCAGGTGGCTGGGAAAGCAAGGAATTCGAGCAACTGAGGTCCGCTTTCCCGAATGCTCTCGAAGCCATCAGAATTAAAGCGATTGTGCTCAATGCACTTTATGGAACGAACATCATTGCAATTGCTCAAGTCGCCGACCGCGTTGAACGGATATTGAAAGCAAATCAATGGTCGGGTGTGGATTTGGTAGAACAACTCGTCATTGAGATTCGCGGGGTTACGAATAGGCGCGAGTACAGCTTTGCAGCCAAATATGCTCATTTTTTCATTGATTCGAGTCTCCCGATTCTGGACGGGTTTGCAGAATGGATGCTTGCAAGGCATCTCGGTCGCCAGTTGCAATCGAAGGACACGAGGCGCTATCACAGGTTCACCGAAGATATTGAAACGCTAAAGCGGGTCGCGGAATTGAATTGCAATTTCGCTGAGCTTGATGCGTACCTTTGGGTTGCTGGGGAGTATTGGTACTGGATAGACCATCCGAAATACAACATCAGCGGCGACCTGAAGCGGCGTTTCGAAAATCTACGAAGGAATCCCTCGACTGAGCCATTGCTGGCTGCTCTTTTAGGCACAGGCACCGACGCGGCAATCTGAACTTCCACACCGTCGCTCCACATTTCTGCGCTTCCTCTCCTTTAGATAGGAGGCCTGTCTATGAAAAGCACTGAAACAGAGCACAACGAACTACACCTCAATGTCCGTGGCAGAGTCACTACCGCGTCGAACGAGAAATAGAGGGCGGGATAGATTCAGCTACAGGTCGAACTGGGGCCAAAGCTCAAGAGCCAGAATTTGAATCGACTCCATACGGTCTGGAAATTCTTCTAAATCCCTCTCTACTGACTGCCTTGCCCATGCCCAAAACAGGTCTGTGTTTATTGAAATACCTCCGAAATGAGCCGCGAGTTGGGCGCAGTCGTTATTGAATGCGAGTCTATCGCCCTCTTCTCCGCCAGTATCTGTAGCACCTAGCTTGCGTGCGACCACACTACCCGCCACGCTTCCTCGCGCATCCATCCTAAGCCAGTGTTGCCAACTCTCACCGTGGCAAGGTGGCTTATCAATTATCTCAACGGCTGCAAGAAGCGGGATGAGCTTCCCTGTCTTTGCATCGCAGGTGATTCTTGGATGCAGCGGCTTAAATTGAGTCGCCCCCATCATCCTGTAATAAACAACGTGAGCGGCCTCGTGAGCACAAAGCAATGGGATACAGTCGGGGGCGTTCAACTGGCGCATCATACCGGCATACACGGATTTGAATTCGTCGGTTGCCTTTTGTTCTTCTGAGAGTCCGCTCGTATCTATCGTCATGGCTGAGGCTCCATTTCGAATCAGTCCAAGCTATGCGGGTTCGCCACGAGCCAAGAACCGTTTCGCTCCTGCTCATTTGCTCGTTTGCAGGAAGCCAATTATCAGAAGGACGAGCATGACGCTGGAAACAGTAATGCACAAGTACGCAAAACGTTTGGCAAAGCGGTATCCCCTCTCTCCCTTCTTCACTACTCTTCACTCATGGCGCAGAACGAGCGCAGCCTTAATTTCGACATCCTTGGAGCTTTCGCGGAATTCGACTGAGAGGGAGGCCGGGTTTTCTGGAGCACTTTCTAAGAATTCGTGTACTGCCTTCATTGCGAGCATCAGGGCTTTGGGGTCTCGCTCCTCTTGGTGCAGCCGCAGCTTGACTCGCGTTGACGCTTGGTTCATAGCGATTATCGAGTCTCGGATGTTGGCAAGATGTTCCGTATAGGTGATGCGCTCGTTCAGGTATTCAGTGATTTGAGTGCCAATCGGCAGTGTCCGCGATTTTGTGTAAACGCCGTTCCCCTGGTGATGGCCCGGTGGTCAGGGCAAGTTCGTTTTTGCTTGTTACCCTATGCCCGGATTATTGCAATTATTTGGCTGGCGAGGACCGCCGTCAAGGCCGAGCGCAGCGAGTTCATCTTGAGCCTTGACGGCGGCCGCAGCCGGCCGTATCGATTCTCTCCGGGCATGGGGTAACAAGGATTACGCTCCGGTCGCGATCTTTATCCGATCTTCCCAGAGCACGGTGAACTGGTTCAGCGCCGCCTTCCAATGCAGTGGGCTTTCCCATTTCGCGATCACGTTTCTGAGCGCCAGATACATCACCTTGAGCGCGGCCTCTTCACTGGGAAAAGCTACCCGCGTCTTGAGCGCCTTGCGCAAGGGCATATTCAGCGATTCGACCGCATTGGTCGTGTAGATCACTTTGCGAACCTCAGCTGGAAATTGAAAGAAAGGAATCACCCTTTCCCAGTTTCTTTGCCACAGCGCCGCGATGGTTGGGTATTTTGAATTCCATCGCTCGGCGAAGCTGGCCATTTCCCGTCTGGCTTCATCTTCTGTGGCGGCGCGGTAAACAGACTTCAGATCCTGCGCCACCTGCTTGCGTTCTTTCCAGCCCACGTAGTTCAGACTGGCCCGCACCAGGTGCACGATGCACAACTGCACCTGCGCCTGAGGAAACACCGTCTCGATCGCCTGGGGGAACCCTTTTAGCCCGTCAACACAGGCGATAAAGATGTCCTTCACTCCGCGGTTGCGCAGCTCGGTCAGCACCTGCAGCCAGAACTTCGCACCCTCGTTGGCCGAAGTCCATAGCCCCAGTACGTCCTTGCGTCCCTCCAGGTCGATGCCGATAGCCACGTAAACCGCGCGGTTTTCCACCCGGCCCTCGTGCCGCATCTTCACCATCAACGCATCCAGAAACAGAATCGGATACAGCGCTTCAAGTGGCCGCGTCTGCCATGCCTTCACTTCCTCAAGCACCGCGTCGGTGACCTCAGAGATTAGCGATGGCGATACTTCCACGCCATAGATCTCCTGCAAATGCCCCTGGATCTCGCGCGTCGTCATCCCCCGCGCATACATCGATAGAATTTTGTCATCGAACCCAACGAAACGGCGCTGATGACGGGGCACTATCTTCGGCTCGAAGCTGCCCTTGCGGTCGCGAGGTACTTCGATCTCCACCTCACCAAAATCGCCCTTCAGCGTCTTCGCGCTCGTCCCGTTGCGCGAGTTGCCACTGCCCTTGCCGTCGGCGGCATGTTTCTCATATCCCAGGTGATGGGTCAGTTCGGCATGCATCGCACGCTCCACTAGAGCGCGCGTCAATTCCTTTAGCAACCCCTGCTCGCCGATCAGATCCTCTGATCCCTTGTAATTCGCAAGCAGCTTATCGATCACTTCCTTGTCGATTCCCATTCGTTCCTCCTTGGTTTGAGGAACTTGCACTTACACAAAATCTAAAACACCCTCTGCCAATCCACTGCGAGTGGGAAACGAATGAAGCGATGTCATCGCGAAGCGCGTCAATCCAAGCCTGTCGGAACTCAGAAACTTTGTTTTCTTTCGAGACTGTCAGGTTGAGGAGCGAAAAGGCTCCTGCAACGAACGCAACCAAGAGCGTTATGTAGGCACTTAGCACGGGGATGGTGAGAACAATTGAATGCATCGCGTTGTGAAGCCTCCCAAACTCCACTGCCCAGTCATTGAAGCTCAATCACGATTCCAGCACGGTCACCACAGTCGCTGATTCTGCCTCAGCGTGCTTTGGCACACGGACACCGAAGTTCACTTCCCAAAAGTAGTGAGTCACCTTCCTCATATCGTCGATGAAGCGTTGGAGGCCCTCGCGAGAGTAGCTGTCCATACCTTTGTAAACGGGTTTGTAGGAGCGCAAATTCTCAGGGAAGTACGCATGAGCCAGACCGTTACGTAACGCATTCAGTGTTTCAATATCTGCGGCGAGAGATTTCGGTATCTTCTGGATGCTTTTGACCAGTCTCAACTTTTCAGTGAGGCTCAACACTTCCAAAACATAATAGTTGAACGTTTTGAATTTCCTCGTTTTCCAAAGCTTAGGAAAGTCTTTCTTCTTGCCAAAGAAGAAATGGCAAATCACCTCACCCAACAACTCATCGACGTAGGTGTATTCCCAAACCACTTTACTGACGGCCAGTTGACGCTTCATTAGCTCAAGCCGAACAGTTCGGTCTTCCGGGTCGTAGTCGAGGATGTTGTCGTAATCAACGACGCAAAGTTCGGCGATGTCTGCGACCTCAGCCAACAAGCGTTTCTGTTTCCGCGTGAGTTTTGAGTTCTCTTTCTTCGGCATCTGGTTAGTTCGTTTAACCGCTGACCATCGGTGCTCTATTTAGCATGTGTCACCCCGTTCATCCTACCTGCTGGACTTTGAATGAGCCGCAAGCCACTCCCGCGTTAACCGCTGCCCATCTGCAATTTCTGTTGGAGTCATGCGTTTCTCGATTTTGCCTCGCTCAGTGGCTGAATCAGGCACTGTGACGGAGGCCAAATTGAGCCACATGTAGGATTCCACATTATCCTTTGGACTACCAATCCCAGTTTCCAATTGAAGTCCAAGGGCGTATTGGGCAAGTGGGTATCCCTGTTCCGCTGCCTTGTGATACCACTCCACAGAAGTGCTTTCATCCTTGGGGACTCCCTCGCCAAACAGATACATGTGCCCCATCATAAATTGCGCCACTTCACAACCTTGCTCTGCTGCTTTGCGACACCACTTTGCAGCTTCCGCATAGTCTTTCGGCACGCCATCTCCCTTGTAGAACTTTCCGCAGATGTCCTCTTGGACTATGGGATTCCCATGCTCTGCGGCCGTCACATACCACGTTGCCGCTTTTGCTGGGTCTTGCGGAACTCCCTCGCCCTTGGCGTACAGGTCGGCAAGGGAGACTTGTGATGCGGCATCACCTAGCTCCGCCGCCATTCTGAACCATTTTGCTGCTTCAACAGGGTTCGCCGGGAACGCTGGCCCGCCGTCTCGGTAAATAATGCCGAGCCCGAACATGGCGCTCGTGTCGCCCTGCACAGCAGCAGCCCGAAGCCATTTCGCAGCAAGACTCCAATCCTTTGGGACACCCGTTCCGGCCAAATAGTCATTTGCCAATTCAGATTGTGCGTGTGAATCCCCGGCGTTCGCCTTGTCCAACAGTGCAGATATGGAGTTATCAGTCTCCCCGTTGCCTTGAGCCAAGCCAATGCCCAGCCTGAGCACCGAGGCGGTGATTAACGTCAGAGCGAAGAGGCTGCACCGCACTCGCCTCCTCCAACTTTGAAATGCACACAGCACAACAATCTCCTTCTGTGAGGCACCAAAAGTATAAGCCATATAGAAAAAGCAGGGGGGTGGCGGTTCTTCCAACGCGCCACCACGCCGGGGGCGTTTTAACGGTACGGGCGCGGCCTCATCGACGCCGAGGACGACTAGCCCACCACTGCGAGTCAAGCCGGGCACAATAGGCAGTCGCGCACGACGACCGCCTAATGAGCCCGGACTTCCTGCTCAAATCGCCGAGCCATTATCATCCGGTATGCTCTCATTCCCGAGGAGGAATCTATGCGGAGAACGCCTCGAAGCTTGACAGACGCACGCGAGGAGTTGGTTCAAATTCAGGAGGAATTCACTCAGCTCCAAAAGAGCATCGAGGCCGTGCGGGATTGTGTGACGGACTCGCTCGTTCGTTTCTTTGGTGAACAGCGTCCGGCTTTCACGGGGTTGCAGGAGGAGGAACTCATCGAAAAGATTGTTGGCGGTGTCGTTGCCCGGATTGGCACCTCACCACCAAAGCCTAAGGCTGAAGCGGAGCCACAGTACCTCCGCGAACATGCCGCTGCGAAGCTTCTCGGCGTGAGCGCCTCGGCGCTTAGAAGTTGGAGGGGTAAGGGGCGGACACTGGGACCGCCAGTCACGCGAGTCGGTAGGATGGTGCTGTATTCCGTAGCAGAGTTGCAGCGGTTCATGGAACAGCGAACAGTTGGGAATTCGCTGGACTGAAGGCGCGGAGGGAGGCAGAGCTTGCGTTGTGGTTGCAACCTGTTGACATTTCGTCTGCGAACGCCTTGACGAGGGGTGCGGCGGAGGTGTCTCATGATGCCGAAGCCGCCAAAGAGATCAAAGAGACCGTCCAAATTGAGGCGTTTCGATTGGAAGTGCTGGCATGTCCTTACGGGAGAATAGGAATAAGCGTGGAGAACTCATCAAAACAATTGAAGGAAAGCTCGGCGCGAAGGTGCTCGTGTATTTCACGGCTGACAGTCCGGTTGTGTCCGCCACGATCGCCGACGATGCGGTTCTTCCTTTGTTCGACCATTTGAGAGCATTGGGGACACAAAAACGAATTGCCCTCTATCTCTACAGCCTCGGAGGTCAGATGGAATCCCCGTGGAAACTCGTCACGACCCTGCGCGAATTCTGTGAAGAATTGCATGTCGTCATCCCGTACAAGGCATACAGCGCGGCTACGATGATCGCCATCGGCGCTGACAAGATTTGGATGACAAGAAAAGCTGAACTCGGTCCAATCGACCCTGCTCTCCAAGTGAATCCATTACCCGGCAAGGATGGATCATCTCCAAGACTACCTGACTTGGGAGTGGAAGACATTGCTGCCTACCTCACGTTTATTCGAGAAAGAGCGAAGTTGACCGACCAAGCCGCCGTGTCCAGTGCAGTGACGGCATTGGCTAATCATTTGACGCCACCGCTACTTGGCAGGTTGGAGCGGATTTACTCCCACATCCAGCTTGTCGCACGCAACCTGCTGGCACTTCACAAGCCGCCGCTCAAGGACAGGCAAATTTCAAACATTACGCAAGCCCTCACAGAGAAGATGTACGTGCATGGGCATGGTATTGGACGAGCGGCAGCTAAGCAAATTGGACTTGATGTGGAGCCTCTGGATGCTTCAACTGAAGAGCCCGTGTGGTCCCTTTACGAAGAATACGAGACAAGTTTTCGCCTGAGGGAAACCCGCGATGTGGAAGCATACTTTCCGCAGGGTAGCGATACTTACGAGCAGCCCGACACGGCTATCGCCTGCATCGAGTCAGAGAAGCTTCTTCATGAATTTGCGGGGAAGATCAGGGCGCAAAGGCTTCGCAACACCCCGCCGAACCCCGCCATTAACGTGAATATCGGGTTCACGCTTCCTGCCAACGTCGATCCGCAACAGTTGCCGCAGCAGTTTCAGCAAATCATGCAACAATTACTCCAGCAAGCAGCGCAGCAGCTACCGGGACTGGTGGCGCAAGAAATACAAAAGCAGTCTCCCGTGATTGGAGCAACGGCGCAAATAGTGGGTGGAGCGTGGCGAAAGATCAACTAAAGAAGAACTAATCAGCCGACCTGCACAAAGCTTGTTGACGAAATCAACGATGGCTCCACAGGTGCCGTGCCTTCACTCAGACGATATGGCATTGACGGTAGTTCTTCCGGTCGATTAAACACTCCCGGAGTCTCAACTGAGTGCACGGATTCTTCTCCCGTTGCAAAGGAGAAGCGCACGGTTAACTTCATCGGCGGCATGATGGATTCTCCAGTGACTAGGAGAATAATCTTAGCATTCCCGTCAAGGGCTCCGCACGTATCTGAAGTCACACTCGACGCGACTGTCTTCAATTGTAACGGGATACCCGCCGTGGTGTTAAACATTAGAGATTCCTTAAAATGCGCTCCTGTCCACCTAAGTTGCAGCATTCTCGTTTCCAATCGCGTTCGAAATTTTGTGGGGACACTTCACAGCCCTAACGCAGGGGGCACCGCAAACCCGCCGCTAGGGTCAGGAGTCAATGAAATCAATGGGATACGACGCTTGACTGGCAGAATGTACCTGAAAGGCAGGTCGGGGAACTTCGAGCCGGGACGTTCGCGGTGGATTCAATAATGCTTAGAACGGAGCCGATTCCGTTGAGGCAGGAGCGGCCTTCTCCGGCGCAGCTTTCTTCGCCTTCGCTGCAAGAGCCTTCTTGGTAGCGGCTTTCTTTGTCGCCGCTGACTTCTTGGCCGGAGCCTTCTTTGCCACTTTCTTGACGGGAACCCTTATCGCGGCCTCTTTAGCGGCTTTAATCGCCGCCCAACGCTTCCGCTGTGCCGCTGCGATACGCTTCTTAGCTGCCGCACTCATTTTCCGCTTCTTGGCTGGAACGGTGGCTTCCTTCGCTGCCTTGACGGGGGTGGCTTTCACAACCTTCTTCGCTTTTGCCCACCGTTTGCGCTGTGCCGCAGCTATCCGTTCCCGAGCCGCTGCGCTGAGTCTCCGCTTTGCACGCCTGTTGGTTGGAGCCGCAGCTTTCTTCGCTACGGTATTGGTAGCGATGCGTGAGAGCAGCGCACGGGCTTGCTGGAGCCTCGCAATTTCCGCATCGAGATCAGCAAGGATTGAAGCAGTGTCCATTTGAACGATTTCCTCCAACGGCATTCTATATGATTCAGACCCGAGACGAGCCCTTGTATGATCGCGTTCTCCAGCAGTTCCTTGTATTTGTCCCTATTCTCCTTAACCACCTGATAGAACCAAGCGAAATTCTTCGCCCGGAATGTCGTCACCTTATAACCACTCAACGTGCGAAGCAGGGCTACAACGTCCGACTTCAATCTCGATTTCCACTTTCAAACTCTGAATACCCCAATATTCGTCATAACTGACTGCAAAGACTACCCGGTCAGTTTCGAGATTCGTCCATAGGGCAATCTCGTGACCCCGCCGTTTCCGCCAATTCTTGGAGAGAACAAAACCATTTATTGGCGGGACGATTTTCCCTCTCAGTGTCCCCATCGCTGAAACTCCGCAATGCATCCGTTATATACGAGTCTGGGTACGTCTGTCTGAGATTTGCGGCGGTAGAGAGAAATCTCGCTTTCCTTGATCTCGGTAGTGCCTACCTTGCTGTAGCTACAAGAACCTCAGAAGGGACACTCCAGCTTGTCACCGTGGCTTGGTGATCGGGTTTCCACCATTCTGGCCGCAAGTATTCCGAGAGTTCGATAGGATGGCACCCGCCCACTATGCCCGGACGGAGCCGCCACAAGCGTTGCCAGCCCCAACAGATTGCACGCGAGACAGGAGACGTTCCGAAGGTCATGCTCACCAGACAGAGCTTGCCTCCGGGCACAAGCAGACGGTGAGCCTCAGACAGGAGTTGATCTATGAAGTCGGGAGGCAGCAGGTCGAGCACGTAGGTCGCAACGAAGCAGTCAAAGTTGCGATCTGGTTCAGATATGCGCGGGGAACCGTCACTCTGATGGACGAGTGCGCGTTCTGACCAAAGCTTGAGGCGCTTTTCCGCAAGCGAAGACATCGTGCTGCTTATGTCCACACCGACATATCGAGCGTCAATGGGCAAATGACGCTGTAACAATCGTGCGGCCAATGCGCCCGTGCCGCACCCAAACTCGAACACCGAGTGTGCCGAGTCGAAAGCAGCATGAGCGATGAGTTCGTTGATGGCTGGATTTTCGTAGAAGCTCTGCCAGTCCTGCCGAGAGCCGAGGCGGTCATAGAAACGCTTTGCCTGTACGGGTGAGAGGTATCGATCCGTGGGCTGGCAAACGTTCACACACGAATCTTAGCAGCGGCAGCTTTCAGCGGAATCTTCTGATGCTCACACACTTCGTCTTGCAAACTGGGTGTACGGATTCGTGGACGGGCTCAACCTTCTTCCCCCTCAGAAACGGTTGTGCCGAATCCACTCCGTGACCTCATCGCTCACGGAAAATGTATGTCGCGGATTCGTTTCGAACCTTGCTCCGAGCATATAGGCGTTCCTTTCGAGGGGAATCGCATGGTATCCATCTCCTGTCAGAAACCCACGAACATACAGATTGGAGAACTCCACAATTCCAAGCTGTCGATACTGTTCCACGTGAACAAGCTCATGGAACAGGAGTCCATGAGTAAACGGCTCATGAGAAACGACCACATCTCCGAAAGTGATTGCAGCCATCATCCTGAAATCAGGCAAGTGCCTAAAACCTAACTGCCGAAGTTCCGGGTAAAAATCGGGGTTCTGCACACCATTGTTTTGGAGCACGACCAGTCGAGCCTTATCGAGGACCGCAACGAAGAAGAATCCTGCCACGGCCAAACGCTGCTCCGCTGTTAGTGGAATTCCTGTCGGCAAGAATGCTTCACGTTGCGAAGTGATGTATTCTGCGACCGCAGCGGAGAGTTGCTGCACTTGCTCCGGTGTCAACTGTAGGGATGCCATGATCTCCGCCTCATGTTCTTTCGTCGTCTAGCAGGTCTTCTTCTGTGTGCCACACAGCCATCGCTGCGCGATGTAATGCTTAAACCGGCGCAATCAATCCCGGACTATTGTTCCGCACATTCCCCACAGCCCTGCTGACCTTCCACGCCTTCATCTCTTCAGCGGGGTATGGCTTGAGCAGGTCAACCGGCAAATGCGACGGCTCTGCCGGAGCCATCCACCGTTCGTAATCTTTCCGTGCGACGATCACCGGCATTCTGTTGTGTATGGGCTTCAAGAGTTCGTTCGGGTCGGTGGTGATTATAGTGAAGGTCTCCAGAGTCTGCCCTGTGGTCTTATCCCTCCATGTCTCCCAAAGACCGGCGAATGCAAACAGACCGTCGTCTTTCATCCCGATTGCATACGGCTGCTTCGTTCTCTCATCAAGCTTTTTCCATTCATAAAACCAATCGGCAGGAACCAAACAACGACGGCGCTTCATGGCCTCCCGATAGACCGAACTGGTCGTGATGGTCTCCGCCTTGGCATTGATAGTGTTGAATGCCATCTTGGAATCCTTCGCCCAAAACGGAATGAGACCCCATCGCATGACCGTCAGTTCGCGCTCACCTGAGTCAGGATCGAGGCGCACGACCGGCTGGAAGCTTTGCGGAGCAATGTTGTAGGAAGGCTCGAAATACGAATCGTCAAAGACGTTCGTGTCATGAGTCTGCATCCACTCCGCGATGCGCTGTTTGTCCGCTCTTCTGCCGTATCGACCACACATGCATGACAGACTATCGCACCACTGTGTCCGGGGGTAGCCGGACAACGACCCTGCTTGCGCCGTTGCTGCTCTTAGTGGTGCAGTTTGAATTTCGACAGTCTAGCCTTTCGTTCTGATGCGGCGTAGACTTTGGATATGGAAATTTTAGCTCTTGAGCATGTTTGTCCGAAGTGCAAGGCTAAAGCGACCGAGCCATGCAAGAACGAGGCGGGAATTGCGATTCATGAAGTTCATACCGAGCGTTGGCCCACGAAAAAGAAAACGACCCGCGAGGACGACCTGAACCAAGCCGCCGCCCGGATCGTCAGAAAGGCAACAGTGGGCTAATTGGTGCCGGTTGGGATCAGCTTGCCACTGTCTTTTTCTGAAAACATGGGCGGCAAAGAACAGGTCTACCTTGCTTAGGCGTGAAGGGAACCGTAGTCTCCGTTCCGCATTCCGCGCAGGTTGTCGTAGTTTCATTGCGAACTGGCTTACGGAAACCGGGATTGCGTTTTGCCTTGCACTGCTTGCAGCGTTTCGGATCGTTCATAAACTGTTTGTCGTGAAAGAAAGACTGCTCACCAGCCGTAAACACAAATTGTGCCCCACACTATTTACTGGTACCTGAGTCGGCTCGTTGGAGCCCTCTGCCATGTACACCCGGAGCCCCCTTGCAACTGGAGTCTGCCGTCTCCGCGCCCGAATAGTCGATGCCGATGTAGCGAGTGAACTGAGCCATCGTGCGAGGTCTCCTGAGGACGACGTGTCAGGGTACCTCAGTTTCTCATGGGTCGCGTGCGGATGGTGTTGTGGCGTGGCGTTCTAAGAGTGCGTTGCCGTGTCGCGAACCACTTCACTGCTCACCGGGCACACAAGGAAAGTGAAGTTTCCAAATCCTGACGTAGGTAAATCATCGGAACTGGGACGCTGTACAAGCGGCACATTGTGAACGCCGCAGATGGGAGGATTCGTGTCCTTTTTCATGTAGCATGGTTCCGCCATGCCGATCTCCTGATTTGGATACGTGCATGATACCGGAAGCCGCAGGATGACGGCTTAATAATGCTCAGTGGTGACCGTACACCTGATTCTCAGTAAAGTACCCGGATGTAAATCCGGCCTCCTGTACGGTGTCTAGTAGTCGAAGAATGCCCTGAATGTCATCCCTCTGAGCGGTTGTGAGGCCATGAAAGTTGGAGAGGCTCTCTAGGGTCTTCCGCTGCTTACGGAATAGATTCCAGTCAATAAAAAGCTCGGCACTGAAACTACCTTTAGCCATTGCTTTGCTCCTTGCAAGTGGCCGGGTCTATCGGTCGCACTCAAGTAATTCGATGCAATAGAATTTCACGTCATATCCGATTTCAAAGTGGCCAGTAAGTCAGTGAACGAGTGGCAGCGCCTTTCCGGTCACACGACTCCTTGAAAGCCCGGCGGGGGAGGGTGTGTGAGTTCATGGAGCCGGGCGGCATCGCAGATCGGGAAGGAGGATCGATTATGCGCCCCTGCCTATCGGCGGTCAAGCCCCTTTCAGCTTCTGGTAGTGGTGTCAGACGTGGACATCGAATCGCTAAGGGCTTGGCCTATTTGTCATGTGTTGCCGAGCGAACGAGCCGGGATTCCTCCCGGTTTTTGCCAGCTTTTGGCGGGGGGCGGTGTGGGGTATGTGTAGCACTACTGGGGAGTGATTCTCATGGGAGGCTTGGGTGAAAGGGGCTGGCCGTTGAAACAATTATATATCCGCCATTTCTGATATGTGTCTCGACTCGCAACAAAAATGCGCCAGTCTCGAACCCATGAATCTGACCCGTGAGGCTGGCGCGTGCTGCCTTCCGGCAGAACTCGGAAAGATTATGTCCAAATTATTGACGGGTATCTTGCTTGTTTGAATCCATTGGCGCTTCGGGTGCAATTGCGGGTGCTGCTGTATTGGATTCTTGAGAAGCCTCCATTTCCAGCGCAGCTACCTTCAGAAGAATAATGCGCTTCAATTCGAGCAACGCGGGATCATCAAGGCCAACATCCGCGCCCTGTTCGACACTTCTGATCGTGTCACGGAGAATCTCCGCGAGTTGGCGGGAAGAATACATTTTGTTTGGCAGGGCTTCGAACTAGTGCCCAAGCGCTGAGTTTTGTGTCTCCCCCGACAACCCTCTGCCGTCCCTACGCCAGTGAGGTGCTGATCGCAAGGAATACGCTGTTGACCGCAGTGCCAACGTTCTGCACGGCGGCGATGGCCACCAGCGAGATCAGGGCAACCAGAAGAGCGTACTCGACCAAGTCCTGACCATCCTCGCTGTTCTTCAACGACTGCAATTTCGCGTACAGATTCAGAATTAGGTTATTCATTTAGCCCTCTCTGGAACTCGAAGTTGTGGTCTAGAAAGTGATGCGAGGGTCAACGGAAAGTTTTGGGGCCCGTCCGGACTTGACCCCCGCGCCACTGTTCCACTGGTAACATTGAAACCCGTTACCTTTGCCGGTTCAATGACACCTCTGTGCTATCCACTGACACTTCGGCAGCGTAAATGACATCTGGCGGCACTCCATCCAAGCCCAAGACTGAAGCCGTATCCACACTGAAACACCACTTCCCCCGGCGCAGCCTGAAAGCGTTGGATGTCCGGGTGTAGCCGCATGGCCGTCGCATGGCATCGCATTTTAACTGCGGGGAATTCGTCGCTGCGTGCCGTCGCCTTCGGGTAAAAACCTATCCCTTCGCCGCCCGGAAGGGGATCACCACACTTGCCAGAGGGTCACAGGCCACGTTGACGTGTTGAAGCTCTGCGGGTTCGGCTTGAGGCTGTTTTTTCTGAAAACAGAGACGGCAAAGTACGGGTCTGCCCTGCGTCGGTTTGAAGGGAACCGTAGTCTCCGATCCGCACTCCGCACACGTTGTCCTAGTCTCAGGACGAACAGGCTTTCGGGAACCATGGGCGCGTTTCGCCTTGCACTGCTTGCAGCGTTTGGGGGTGTTCTGGAACTGCTTTGTGTGGAAGAAAAGCTGCTCACCAGCCGTAAACACAAACTCAGCCCCGCATTCGATGCACTTTAGCTCTCTGTCGACAAAATCCATGCGACCTCCCGGAAATCGGTGAACGAGTGGGAGCGCCTCTCCGGTCGCACGATTTCGTAGAAGCCCGGCTGACGAGGGTATGTGAATGCTTGGAGCCGGGCAGCATCGCAGATCGGGAAATGAGGATTGATTATGCGCTCTAGCCTGTCGGCGGTCAAGGGCAATTCCCTCGCGCTGACAATCAGTTCAAGGTGTACAATTCTTTCAGCAGCCAGCCATTTCCCTGAATCCTCGCAAGCCTTTCCCGCCCTCTGAAACAAATTCAGCACGCCTACAAAGTCTGCCATATGCTGGCAAAGAGCCGGGAGGAATCCCGGCCAGAGTGCGAAGAGTTTCTCATTGCGAAGATGTCACCGGAACACCCGGTAGTGGCGCACCCTTAGACATCGGAAGTTCTCCCGACCGGCTACAGCCACCCGGTGGCAAGCAATTCAGGAATATTTCTGCGTCTGATTTCTGCCTCACCTTTTCAAAATCAATAATCACGTCTATACGCCTTCCGCAGTTCGGGCATACGAAGAAGTAGTTGGGATGGAAAGCAACTTGGACAGCAATCGGCACGGTGGTCAAATTGTAGACCCGACTCGGTACCTCATGGGAAATTCCATTCCTATGCCGTCTATGCGTCTATCGGCTGCACCAAGTCGGGCCGGTTGTTTCGGGTGTTGCCTACATCCCGCCCAACCTTCCAAGCCTTCATATCCTCAACCGGGAACGGTCGCAGCAAATCCACGGGCGGACGTTGCGGGTCACCGGGCTCCAGCCATCGGCCATAGTCAGGCGGCTTGAGAATGACTGGCATCCGGTTGTGTATCGGCTCCATCAGTGAGTTCGGGTCGGTCGTGACGATTGTGTACGTCTCCAGCATCTTTCCTGATTCCTTGTCCTTCCACGTTTCCCATAATCCAGCAAAAGCAAACAGTGAGCCGTCATTCAGCCCAATTGCGTATGGCTGCTTCGTCTTTGCATCGACTTTCTGCCATTCGTAAAACCAATCGGCTGGTACAAGGCAGCGACGACGTTTCATTGCCTCGCGGTAAAGCGGAGATGTAGTGATTGTCTCCGCTCTCGCGTTGATAGTGCTGAAATTCGTCTTTCCATCCTTCGACCAGAAGGGCACGAGACCCCATCGCATGACGGTTATCCCTCGAATTCCTGAATCGGAATCCAGCCGCACGACGGGTTGCCAACTCTGCGGAGCGATGTTGTAGGACGGAGCGAAGTAGGAGTCGTCAAAGACGTTCGTGTCGTGAGTCTGCATCCACTCCGCGATGTGCTGCTTATCTGCCCGTCTGCCATATCGTCCGCACATGCATCAACCTACGTGTACCCTTGACAATAACACTGCGGCTGCGAATGACAAGATCAAAGCAAGATAGGCAAGCAGCTTCGCTCCACGATACCCGCTCTCCCCTTGTTTAACCCGCTTCCATTCTCTAGCAAGGACGATAGCTGCGTTCTTTTCTACATCAACCGAGAGCGGCGAAAACTTGTCAGAAAATGATTTAATGTCTTCGGGAAGCTCTTGAAGAAAGTCTTTTAGCTGTCCCATTGACTTCATCAATTGTTCGTTATTTCTTTCAGCCTGATTGAGCCTCAGTCTGGTTCGAGTTGCAGCCCTATTCAAGGCAATGAGCTGCTCGCGAGTTTGTTGCAGATACTCGCGATAATCCTTCACTCTTCCGCTGGCATATTCCACTATTGCCACATGAAGTTCTTGACTCTGAGCAATGAATTCTGCGATGTCCTCGCGGAGCGCGTTGATCCACTCGTGCCTGAATTCAGAGACCTTATTCTCTTTTGACACAACTAAGCCGAGCAAAGAAAATGCTCCTGCCACAAACGCAACTAACATAGCGCCATATGCGGTTAAGAGCGAACTGCTCATCTCATGCCCCACGCCAATCATGATGCTCAAAGGTTAGCACTGAAAAATAGAACTGCGCTGTCGCGATCTTGGCTTTACCGCCGGTTCCCGCCGTGGCATTCCCGCGTCAGGGTCGAACATGCCGAGACCTCAACTTGTGTGGCGCGGCTGGGATGTGGATGCCCGTGTTATCCCGTGGGAATATTCCTAAACATTTCGGAAGATGGCCGTTGCAGGATTCCGTCGCTCACCGTGATGCCACCGCGCCAAACCTGTGCCGCGTCCTGATAGCGATAAAGAAGTTGTTGCAATTTGGTCGTGAAGAGTGCGCGGATTTTGGAGTATCCGGGCTGGACATGAACGTTGGCGATGTGGCCAGTGCAATAAGTGTGCACCGCCGCTGGCACGATGAGCGCCGAAGCCAGCAAATCACAAATCTGCACTCCGACGTGATTCTCGCTGTGTCCGAATGTTGGCAACTCCATGATGCGTGGGTAGTGAACGCTCTTGCTGCTGAACATCTGGGTGAAGATGGAGTGTGCTACTGGCACATTGAGGCCCTTAGCGCGGGAGTCCGCGATGCATACTCCAATGTCGTCCAAGGTTGAAAGATAGTGGTCGAAGCTTTTGAAAAGCGCCTGACATGCTGCTGTGTAGACGGAGGTATGACGGTTCGGTCGTCCGATCGCTTTGATGTAGACCTTTGAGATCAACCGGATGTCGGACCGAATACACAGATCGACGATTTCCGACAGGAACCGTGTTGCGTGTCTGGCCTTATTGCGTGTACCGGTTGCGATGTCGCGTCGGAGGTCTGCGCCTTTGATCTCGTTCAGCACCGCATTCAGAAAGTGTGACGCTGGAGGGATAAGTCCGGGAAAGTAATTTCGCTTGATCTGAAGGAATTCCAAAACCAGCGCGGCAAGTCGGCCCTGATTCACCAGCAAGAGAGTTAGGGCAAAGACGGGTTGGTCATTATGTAGAGGCGGATTCGCGACAGCGCCAAGGTCGCCAGCGTCGTCCATGTACGCTATATGCATTGACTTGCCTAACACTAAGGCCGCCTTACGGCGGCCTTAGGATTTGCTGCCTCGCAAGCGAGGACAGTCGATAGGTAATTCTGAAATCAGTATACCATGCATTCTACACCCAGTACCACGTGTCAAGGAATTTCCTCGCCACCTGATGAAAATAAAGCGATTATCGCTAATCCATGGACGCTCACTGCATAATCCCTTGGCAAGGGAGAACACGCCTAGACTTTGAATTACGCCGCGCTCACTTTATCAGCGTCAGGTTCTCGTATAGCCTCCCATCGACGGGATGTGGGGAGGTTGAACAGCCGGACAGTATAGGCGAATTAAAGGCGAAAGTGATCCACAGGCCGTTCACACCACTCCCAATATCCATCCCTCGATGTTGGCGACCTCACGTTCGTCGGGGGTCAGCGGCGGATGAAAGAAAGTTCCAAGAGAATCGTTCAAGTCAGCCCGTTGCAACCATGCCGCTGCGGCGTACGCGGCTTGTTCGTCTCCATCTCGTTCGTCCCTTGGGAAGCGTCGTGTCCAAAGCGACGGGTAGACCTCGGCCACGACCGACTTGCCCTCGGGAACTTCCCACCCATCGAACGGCCAGAAGTGTAAAGGACGACGACACTTTTTCCGAAGGTAGAGCAGCCACGGAAGACCAGCGTGCGTCGATGTGGCGACCTCCCCTTGAACGCCGAATCCGAAGACAGACTTCGCGGTGGGAGTCCATTGCTCCGTCAGCCGGAGCCAGTTTCGTTCTCCAGTTCTTTTCAAGCCTTGCCCTGCGTTGTCATCCCGAATGAAACACACATACGTGTTTCGGGCGTCCGTCGGCCAGTGGTGTTGGAAATCAACCAAGAAGTCCTGCCAGTTGCTTGAAAGCCGATACCGTTCGAAATACGCGAGGGGAAACGAGAAGGCGTGGTCGATGCCAACTAGGGTGGGGATGTCGCGGTCGAGTTCGTTTCGCAGCCATTCAGCTAGACCACGCCGCGTCCAGTACCGGCGTGGACTCGGCGGAGGCTGGACAGGTTCCGGCGTGGAAGTGCCCTCGGCCATGTACACCCGGAGCCCCTTGCAACTGGATTCTGCTGTCTCCGCGCCGGAGTAGGCGATGCCGATGTGGCGGGTGAAGTGGGGCATTCTCTAAATATCACCGTGCCAAGTCAAGTCGCCTGTGAATCAACGAAACAATCGAAAGGATATCCTCGGCGTCTTCTTTGTTCATCGCCCAATGAATTCTGGCTTCGTGAGCAGTCGGATTCCTGAACATCCCGAACACGCCTTTGACGAGGTTCGCAAACCCGCTCTGCTCACTTCTGTGGCTTTCGGTTACCAAATCGTTTATTGCCAATCGGGGTGCTGACCCGCAGAGAGTCATGTCAACCAACTTTGCACCATCGTCAATCAGTCCCGACTTCGAGCGAAGCTTCTCAGCAATGCTCTTCGCGGCCTCAAGCACTGCGTGAAAATAGTCGTCAGCCAATAATTCTGATTTACAGAAGCGCAAAACATCTGGATGCACTCCGCGAGTCGTCAAGTCATTGCGAAGTTCATCTGCACGTCGTTGTGCCTCTGACAAGGTGGCTGCTCGGTCTATCGTATAAATGCGACCATCATCGCCAACTGCCAAGCCAGAGAAGGCGAGAGCACGATTGAGATTCGCACGCATTGGTTCAAACCGCTCCGGGCATTTGGCATACCTCTCCGGTTTCATAGACTGTCGGATGAATTCCATAATTGCGCGGCGATTCTGACTATTGTTCTGTCGTTCAACGAAAGCATTGTGCAGCCTTTTCCACTTGGTTATCCCCGGCGTAGGGTCGTTCATCTTTAGAGATGCCAAAAGGTGGCCTATTTCCGTCCCAGTCAGACCATCCGAAGTGTCACCCAAGGCAGCGGCTATCGCCTCGATTTCACTTTGCGAGAACTGCTTTTCCATACGAGCCTTTCGTTACACGCGCCTATTCCCACATCTCATAAGGGCTGTAAGGCCTCCATCCTGACTCTGACAATTGCCTGAAAATCCTGTCGTACTCGGCCTTGCCTTCATCGAAGTCCTTGACCGCGATTTCAGCAAGCGAATTTGCTGCGTCCTTTCCCCACTGTTCACCACCCATCAGACGGACAAGCCAACCCTTCTCGTCATCATGCTTAAGAACCAATTCCCTGTACGGCGTGTCCCGCTCCGGCTTCACTTGATAACACGCCTGAATCATCTTTTGTCCTCCGTGCTTCTTTTCAGCCTTATTGGCTGGGCGCTTCCACTTTATGGTGTGTGATAGAGAATCCGTCGTTTGGGTCGCCACGCCACTTTGGGGAGTTTGCCTTTGGTTGGCCTACAGTCTCAAACAGAAACACGAGATTCGTGAGCGAGTTTATCAGTCGGAGAGCATCCGTTAATGTCCAACCCACAGGCGCTCTGCCGTGCAGAATCCAATGACGATTGACGAATGTCGGAGGCTGATGAGTGAAGTCGCTATTAGCGAAGATGCGGCTCAGAAAAACGACCCCTCCCCTCCAGAAAATCGCTTCGAATGTGTCTTCCTCATGCCACTTCGCAGTAACCAATGCCTTAAATGGTGTTGTGTTTCCCGCCCTTACCAGCGAAGCCTTCACAAGCGCATTCGAGAGATACCCTTCCATCACAGTCAGCGTGGCCGGTATAGCGACGTAATGTCTGCCCGAAAGAATGCTTGCGATAATGTCATCAATCAGCGGGTGCCATTGTGAAAGCTCCGCCATCTCCGCGAGATGCCTTCCGAGTGCCTTCACATTTTCACCCTCATTTGCCATGAAGCCATCGGTGAAGTACAGGTCTAGTTCATCCGGTGACTTGAGATGGAGCGTGTTCAGTTCGCTCAGCCCAATCCAATCCGGCATCGTCCAGCCGCAGTCTGCCATGTGAATGATTGATTTCTCATGGTTGTTGAGCACGGCTGTCCAATCCGTCTCGACTAGCTTCTGAACGAAGGGCAATACCTCATCCAGAAATGGCCTCAGCCTTTTGTTCAATTCCTCCATGGTTGCGGTTACTGTGTTTGCAAATTGGGCGAACTGCGCCTGTACCTCTAGCAATGTATCGCTGTACGGCATGAGATATGGGACGAGGGCACTCGCAAGATGGTCGCGAAGAGTTCGGCGCTCAGCCTCAGACAAGATGGGGGACGACGTTTCCTCAATCTGACTCATACACCACCTGACAGCATTCTACCCGTCTCAGTCGAGGGAACATCACCAACTTCCGGCACGCTGCTGTCGGGTGATGAGTTGCTCGGCTCCTTGTCTGATGACGCCCTTGATGGGAGCCAAGAATGGCACCCCGCGATAGCAACCCGACTGACGATTCTGGACACCACCGACGCCAATTGAATTTTTCATATCTATAGTGCCATTCGGAACGATTTTTCGCGACAAGCTGGAAAAAATATCTTTTTGGTCGCCCGTGAGGAGCCAACGGGTTTCACCCTCATTCCAGTTGTCGGAGTTTTCCAAGGCCGGTGAACTTCACTTTGCGTTTCTCGTTCACATCGCGGATTTCCCCACTGAAGCCTATCTTTCGCCGAATCGGTGGGCGGTGGCGGACGATGAACTTTCCGAAGCCGTTCAGCTTGAGGTAGTATCCGTCCTCGGCGAGATGCTCAACGAGCGTGTCCTCCAAACAAGAGATGCAGACGTTCACCAGATACTCCGCTTCCTTTTTCGTGGCTAAGCTGAGTGCAGCCTGAACCCGCATTGCCAATTCTTCCATTCCTGCACGTGCTTTCGTCGTCAATGAACTACCTCCTATGTTCGAGTGGTTCATTTGGGGGATGCAGCGAAAAGCCGCTGGGAATCTGGTGCCTGTTTTGGTGCATGTTTGGACTGGAATTTGATGCTTTCTAGTGCGACTCAATGCAAAGATCAATTCGCTTGTATGTGATGTAAATAATAGAGTTATTCTACATCTTGCGAGATTGTGCAACACCCTGCAAAGTAGCTAAAATCGGACTCATAATCCCTTGGTTGGGGGTTCAAATCCCTCCGGGCCCACCACCATTGCATGGATCCGGGGGCTCGCTCATCGCTCGCTCCAGCGTTTCCGTGCCCTGGAAGGCTTCCTGGTTCTTCTCCGGCAAGAAGGCGCAATTTCTACCGTATCGAACACGACAAACGGCGCATGCGCGCCGAATCTTTCAAGCGCGATCAGTTCGAATGCGAAAGAATACCCACCCGGACTCTAGGCTACTGCCAAGTTCACGTTTTCGATTGCTTCGTCGATCTCGGCCGTGTTCTTATAGCCGACGGTGACGCATTGAACGCCGGCCTGCTCGAAGGCGAAGCGCATCGACTGCTGGCGATCGGCGCGGTCGGTGAATGAGCCTTCTCCGACGAGCTTCATACTGATGACACCCATGCCCACAGCACGCGTCTGCTTCACGTGTTCTACGACCTCGGCAACGTTTCCCGGCACATTCCACGCGTCGCCGTCATTGTCCATATGGACACCTTTGTGATTCATGCGAATCATGGCCACGTCGAGCCATTTGTCGCCGGGGACCTGGCGAAGCGCAGGCAGCCCGTGCACCGATGCGCCGTGGCTCTTGACTGCTTTGCGGTGTTCCATCTCGAGGATGCCATTCTGCCAGCGAAGACTGTCAGAGGGCCAGGTCGGGCCGGTTTGCACGTGGAGCAGCATGATGTCGAAGTATTCGGTCTGCCCCTGCCTGCGCATCTCGTCGATCGCGGTCTGCGGGTCGGCGCCGTTGGTGGTGACCTTTGACATGAGCGCGTAACTTTCGCGCGGAAGCCCCTTGAGAGCGATGCCGAGCATCTCGGGCATTCCAGTATAGGCCTGCGCCGTTTCAAAGAAACGGATGCCGTGATCGTAGGCATAGCGCACGAGACGCGTGAAGCCGTCCTGACCCAATTGGCGCTGCACGTGTCCGTTGTGTGTGCCGGTGCCGAAGGCGAGTCGCGTGACTTTTACGTCAGATTTTCCCAGGGTTACCCAGTCTGTGGCGGATGCGCGCTCGACAAAGAGATGAAGGTTTCCGATGCCCGCAAGCGCGCCCGTTGCCACACCGGTCTTCAGGAAATTTCGTCTTGAAAATCGCGGCATAAGATGACCTCCTTATGCTGGTCGAAGGGGCGACCAATTGCCAAAATGGTAGCACAATTCTGCGCGACACCCGTTAAACGGGAGCGGTTGTGCGGGGACGATTCACGTTCATGGGAGCCTAATCTGCGTCTTCAAACGCGGGCACGGGAGCCGGTTTCTTCACTTGCATGCTGGTGATGGCAACAACACTGGCGACGATAAAGAGGCCGCCCAGGATGGTGCGCGCTCCAAGAGTCTCGCCGCCCAGCCAGTAGCCAACGATCACGGCGACCACCGGATTGACGTAGGCATAAGTGCCGACCCTGGTTGGCGATTCGCGATGCAGCAGCCAGACATAGGCTGTGAATCCGGCGATCGAACCGGCGAAGATCAGATAGAGCAAAGCGATCCATGCAGCATGCGACACATGGAGGGGATGAAAGCCGCGGAGCTCGCCGCGCGCCGTAGCGGCCAATGAGAGCATTATGCCGCCCAACAGCATTTGCGCAGCGGAACTCATCACCTTTGATTCGGGGAGAGGCAGCTTGCGTGCCAGCGCCGAGGCCACCGACCAGCTGATTGCGCCGACGATCAGGGCTATAGCGCCCGCAGTATCAATGGGCGCGCCGCCGAGGTTCCCGAAGCCGGCGAGAGGGAGGGAACGACTCATGAGCACGGCAACACCCGCGATTCCCGCCAGCAGCGCTGCCGCCAGCTTGATGGTGAGCCATTGCGTTCGAAGCAGGATAATCTCAGAGAGCGCCATAAATGCCGGAATGGTGGCGAGGATGACCGCCGCAATGCCCGAGGGGACGCGCTGTTCCGCCCAGAAGAGGAGCCCGTAATCGCAAACGAAGATGAGGAAGGCGAGCACGCATGCCGACATCCACTGGCGGCCGGTTGGAGCGCGCTCTCCTCGAGCGGTCACCCAAACGAACAGAAGAAGGCCCGCAGCGAGAAATCGCATGGCGGCGAGAAGAAGGGGCGGGACCTCGCTGACCCCCACACGAATGGCATAGAATGTCGACCCCCAGACAAAGTAAATGATCCCGAAAGCCAGCAATATCTTCCAGCGTGCGGCATGATGCGAAGATTCCATCTCGGCTCTCTCGGTCGTTTTTGTTTTCTACAGCCTTCGTTCTGCTGGTGCGGTTTGCGGTCGCAATCTCTACCAGCTATGCAACCATTCAGCATCGCGCCCGATGCGCACAGGCGCGTGGAAGAGTTCGCTGAGGCGCTCCTCAGTCAACAGCTCTTCGCGCGGCCCGTCGGCCACAATCCGTCCTTCGCGCATGAGAATCACCCGCTCAATTTCGGGGAGGATGTCGCCGAGGTGATGCGTCACCATCACCAGGCCAGTTCCTTCTGCGGCGAGCCGCCGGAGCGTCTCGCGCAGCTCGCGTTGAGCGGCAAGGTCGAGCGCGTTGGAGGGCTCGTCGAGCAGGAGTTGCCGAGGCCGATGAACCAGAGCGCGGGCGATCATGATGCGGCGCTTTTCGCCCGCCGACATTGTGCCCACGAGTTGTTCAGCGAGGTGCGTTGCTTCCATTCGCTTGAGCGCCTCCCACGCGCGCACACGCATTTCATCGGTGACATGCAAATTGGGCCAAAGCGTTGAGGCTGAGAAGAAACCGGCAATCACCGCATTGAGCCCCGGCGTCACTGCTGTCCGCTCTCCGGGCAGTTCGGCGCCCATCGGTCCGGCGCTGACCACGCCAAAGTGCCGGCGCAATTCGGTTAAATCCCAACGCTCGCGCCCGAAGATCCGCACGAGCATTCCCGGCCTCACGATGGGATAGAGCTGGCAGGTCATGGCGAGAATCAACGTGGATTTTCCGCAGCCGTTGGGACCGAGGATGGCGACGTGTTCGCCGGTACGGATGGTCAGGTTGAGTTCATGAAGCACGACCCGGTCGCCGCGCGCCACATTGACTTCGCGCAGTTCCAGGAAATCGGCTGAATTCGCGCTCTGGCTCATTCGGTACTCTTCTCTAACCTCACCTGCTAGATTAAATGGGGTCCACTGTATGAGCGATCTTTCCCACTCCTCCATCCCTCGCGGCTTTCGTTTTGGCGCCGCTAAAGCCGGCCTGAAGGCCAGCGGCAAGACGGACTTCGCGCTGATTGTTGCCGATGCCCCAGCCAGCGCCGCCGCTGTATTCACTTCGAACCGCGTGATCGCCGCGCCGCTTCTCATCGACAAGGAGCATTTGAGCGCAACTGGCGGCAAGGTCCGCGTCGTCGCGATTAATGCCGGCAATGCCAACTGCGCCGCGGGAGTGGCCGGCGTCAAAGCCGCTCGGGAAACATGCGCAGGTGTTGCGGCGGTGTTCAAATGCCGCGCAGAGGAGGTGTTTCCGTCGTCGACCGGCATCATCGGTGTTCCTCTTCCAGCAGAAAAGCTGGTGGCCGCGCTGCCCGATCTTGCGGAATTGCTGGGCTCGGAGCCGGCTCAATTCGAGGAAGCTGCCCAAGCCATTCTCACGACCGACACCGTGGAGAAAACGGCCTACGCGCGAGAGGAACGAAGCGGCAGCGATGGCCGGGTTCACGAAGTGCGGATCGCCGCATTCGGAAAAGGTTCCGGCATGATCCATCCGCAGCTTGTGCCGCACGCCACCATGCTGGTGTACATCCTGACCGATGCGGCCATCGAGCCCGGCGATCTTGACGGTTATCTCCGCTCAGCTGTTGAACTGAGCTTCAACCGCATCTCGGTAGACGGCGACACTTCGACGAATGACACCGTGCTGCTGCTCGCCTCGGGCGCGAGCGGCGTGTCGATCGGCCCCGGCGATGCAGCTTTCGCCGCCGCATTGAACGAGGTTTGCACATCGCTGGCACGGCAGATTGTGGCGGATGGCGAGGGCGTCTCTCACGTCGTTGAGCTGCGTATTGACGGCGCGGCGCAAGATGCCGATGCGCTGCGCATAGCCAAGGCAATTGCCCACTCGCCGCTTGTGAAGACAGCGTGGGCCGGGTGCGATCCCAACTGGGGGCGACTCGCCGCGGCGATTGGCTACTCCGGCGCACAGATCGATCCCGATCGATTCGACATCAACTTCGGCGATTTGCCGGTATGCCGCAATGGCGGTCGCGCGCAAGACTTCGACGAGGCCGCAGCCCACGTGTACCTCAGCCAACGCGAGTTCTCGATTTCAATTCAGCTCAACCAGGGGAAGGGCTCGTGTGTTTTCTGGACCACCGATCTGACTGCGCAGTACATTCACATCAATGCCGATTACTCGACGTAAATAGAGGACGCAGAGAGCCAGAAGTGATGATCTGGGGGGGCGGCTTTTCTTTTCTATTGACTGTTGTGTATAAGCAATATATAGTTTTGCTCGAAATACGCTATGCTTCATAATCGCATTGCTGTCTTGCGTTCAGAGCGCTCCCTGAGCCGGCAGACACTGGCTCGCGAGGTCGGCGTCAATCCGCAGACCATCGGCTTTTTGGAGCGCGGAGACTACACGCCATCGCTCGAGCTGGCTTTCAAGATTGCTCGTTATTTCAATCTGCCAGTCGAGGCGGTGTTTTCACCTGACCCCTTTCGACCCTTGAGCGAACAGGTCTACGAGATGCGGCGAAAGGAGGCTTAGCATGCTGGCCACGGATGAGAAGAAGCTGCGCTGGTTGGGGATTGATTTGCGCGCGCGATGGCGAAGACGCATGGCAGTGGTTGGCACCTATGCCTCGCTCCTGGCGTTGATCGCGATCGCGCAAACCTCAAATGATCTCTGGGCAGCGCACCCCCTTCTCGAATCTCTTGCAATGATTGTCATGACCTTGATCCTGGAACGAATCAGCGTGTTCAGGAGCGGCCTGGTCAAGAGCTTTGACGGCTCTTCCGGACGCATGATCGGAAAACATCGAATGGTCGGCAGTCTCGATGAGTGGGCGCGATACAGATACGGCGTAGCGGGCTTTGAAGAAGCCAGCCAGGAGCAACAAACGGAACTGCTGCGGAAATACCGTGTGGGCAATTATCTTGTTACGCCAAAGCTTGTGGACGACCCGATGCTTGATGAGCGGGAGCGCGCAGAGCGAGACCGAATCTCACGCTGGGCATTCCGTCAGGTGGGTTGGTGCCTCGCAATCTACGCAGGCGTAACTGCATCCGCAAAGCATCCCTTCCCGCCGATGGTGACGGCGAGTTATCTCTGGTCGTTCTGCATCCTGGCGCGAACGCTGCCGCAGGCCTACGTACCGTGGACCGAGCCCGATCCGCGCGACCGCGGGGAGTTGCGGCTGGCGGAAGGCGAGGCGTGATGCAGCGAAAAGGCTGGCTGAAAACGATTGATGAGCTGAACGCGAGGGGCTCGACAAGGCCCTTGCGGCGTTTGTTGGTAGTGCTCTGGCTGCTCATACCGGCAATCTGGTGCATGTCGGCGGTCATTGGCCTGCGTCCATGGTGCGACAGCGGCCGTCTTTACGGCGTCGGATCCTGCATCGGTTGCTTGACGGCCGTCGGCCTGGCCGCGCTTAATTTCCGTCTCAACCGCCGCCTTCTCTTAGGCGTGAGTCTGGATCATATTGCGCGGACTCTCTATGCGAAGCCTTTCCTCGAACTGAACGAGATGCAGCGCGACAGGGTGAAATGGCGCTGGAGACAAAAATTCTGGAAGGGCGATCTTGCTCTCGACGAGCGAGAAGTGGTGATGCGGCGCGAAGCCGAACACCGAGCGTTCCGCATTCTGAGGATCATGCTGTCGCTGTTGATTGTCGCTTATTGGGCTGTTTGTCTTCGTGCCCCGATCGGACAAATGCGGGTGGGACTGCTCATCGGTGCGGTTGCCTTCTCAGTATTGGCGCTGCTGATAATGGTGCTGCCGGAAGTCATCCGTTTGTGGATCGAGCCGGATGTTGCTGGCGAGCCGGAGATTGCCGCCGAAAAGGATGCCTGACGCATCCGCGTGCTTCGCTTCATGCCTTGTGACTCGCGTAACCCAAAATATTTGCACCTGCTTGCCGTGCGCAGTCTCTACTTTGCGCGCGGATGGGTGCGGTCGTAGACCTGAGTTAACTGCGCGGTCGTAAGTTGAGTGTAGCGCTGCGTGGTGGACAGACGCTCGTGGCCGAGCAGTTCCTGAATGGCGCGGAGATCGGCGCCCTCCTCGAGCAGGTGCGTGCCGAAGGCGTGGCGCAGCGTGTGCGGATGCACGTCAGACGACAGGCCACGCAGAATCGCGATGCGCTTGACGATGCGGGCGACGGAGCGCGTGGTTAACCGCGCTTCACCGCCCTTCGCCAGGCCGCGAAGCTGTAAGCTCACGAACAGTGCCGGAGTTTTGGGCGGATGCTCTCCTCCTGCGGCAGTGAGCCGCGCGGACCGCTCGGCCAAATAAGTGCGCAGAGCGTCGGCTGCCGTGTCGGCCAGCGGCACATAGCGCTGCTTTTGCCCTTTGCCGCGGACCAGGATTGCTTCGTTGGCCCAGTGAATATCGTCGAGGTTCAAACCGGTGAGCTCGGCGTTGCGGATGCCGCAGCCGTAGAGCATCTCAAGAATCGCCCTGTCGCGAGCCGGCCAGCTTGCCGCGTCGTCGCGCACGGAGTCGACCACCTGGTTCAGTTGTTCGATCGAAGGCACTCGCGGCAAATGTTTGGGCAGGCGGGGAGTAGCAACCAGCGCCGCGGAGTTCTGTTCGATGTACCCTGTGCGCGCCAGCCATTTGAACCAGCTGCGGATGGCGGCGAGAGCGCGCGCCGCGGAGGCCTTGGACAATCCCCTCTCGTAGAGCGTGCCGAGGTAGGCGCGAATGTGTGTGTGCTCAATTTGATCGACGCACAACCCTTGGGGTCCGGCGGTTCTTCCGCCGATGTGTTCAGCGATCCATGCGGCAAATGCGCGCAGCTCGCGCCGGTAAGCACGCAGTGTGTGTGCGGATGCTCCGCGTTCGTTGGCAAGCACCTGAAGATACGCGTCAACCCGCGAGTCGGCAAAGGAGGGGAGTGCAGATGCTCCAGGGACGCTCATGACGCGCCCTTGCTCGAGGAATTTCGTGCGACGAGGTGCAGAGCAGGATTCTTTTGAGCCGGTGGCTCGAAGACCCGCCGCGCGCCGCGCGGATGGTGCTGCCGATGCACTGCCTTCAGCCGGCCCAGTGCAAGGTGCGTGTAAACCTGCGTGGTGGAGATATCGGCGTGGCCGAGCATGATTTGCACGCTGCGCAGGTCGGCGCCGTGTTCCACCATGTGCGTGGCGCAACTGTGGCGCAAGCCGTGAGGGCTGGTGGACCGGTTCGAGCGCTTGACCAGATTCCAGATCCACTGGCGCGTGAGCGGCATTCCGCGGAGCGAGAGGAAGAGCCGCGCGCGGTCCCTCCACCCCGCGGTCGAAGACTTGTCCTCGGCGACTCCGGACTGCCTCAGCGTCTTTCGCTTCCGCCCGGAACTGATCCGGTCCAAATGCGGACGCCCTTCGCGCAGATACTGTTCCAGCGCCTGAATGGCGGAGCGGCCGATGGGAACGATCCGCTCCTTGTCACCCTTGCCGCGCACCTGCACGCGACCGGCATCGAGCGCCAGATCGCTGGTGGCCAGTGCCGTGACCTCAGAGACACGCAGCCCGCCCGCATACAGAAGTTCGAGGATTGCGCGGTCGCGCAAGGCCGTGGCGTTTGCCTGCGGATGCGAGGCCGTCATGGCTGCCCGCTCCAACATCTCAGTTACTTCAGATTCGGCAAGTGACTTGGGCAGCACCTTCCAGGCCTTTGGAGACTCAATGTTCACGGTGGGATCGTGATGGATCCGGCGATCGAGAAGCAGCCACTTGTAGAACCCGCGCAGACAGCTCAATTTGCGCGCCGCGGTGCGCGAGTCGATGCCATGGTTGCGCAGATGCTCGAGCAGAGCTGCCACGTCGGCTTCAGTGGCGTGCAGCAGCACAGAGTTGCGGCCTTCGAGAAACTCTGCAAAAATGTGCAGATCGCCGAGGTAGGCTTCGCAAGTCAGCGGGCGAAGTCCTTTCTCTACTCTCAGATAGGCTTCGTAGTCTTTTAGGAGCGAACTATAATTTTTGCTTTCCACACCTCCGATTATCCGCGTCTTGCGCGCGCGTTTGGACCGGCGCGGGAGGTTACCGTACCACGTTCATAACGGGATCAACGTCATTAATACGATTCTGTACATGACCCTCCGATTTGGCCATTCAAACCAGCTGCCTGGTGTTCTCCGGTTTCGGCGCAAGCCAGTACTGCTCGATCTCTTCAAGCGGCTTGTTCTTTGTTTCGGGAAGGTATCGCCACGTGAAGATCGCCTGGGTCAGCGACATTACGGCCAGAAATGCGAGGGTTACGGCCTTGCCAATGACGTGAAACGCGTAGGGGAAGAAGAGTACGACCACCGCGTTGGCCACCCACTGCAGGAGGACCGGTACCGTCATCGCCGTTCCGCGCACGTCGTTGGGAAAGATTTCCGGCACCAGCGTCCAGAAGACAGGCCCAACGCACGAGGAAAAGAAGGCCAGATATAGGAGAATGAGAAACAAAATCAGCGCGCCACGAAAATGACCGGCGACAACTGCCGCGAGAAGTCCGCAGATAGCGAGCATCATGCCCAGCGAGCCGGTAATATAGAGCGGCTTGCGTCCATGGCGATCAATAACCCAGAACGCGACCATGGTGAACAGCACATTGTTGACCCCGATGATGAACGTTGAAGCCAGCGCGCTGTCGACCTTGAACCCAGCGGAGAGAAAGATCGACGGTGCGTAATCGATGATGGTGTTGATGCCCGACACGTGAATCAGGATGGCGAGGCACGCGCTTGCGGCCAGCGCCCTGCGTACGCCGGGGCGCAGGACGTTGTGCCACGTTTGCTGCCTCTCCTTGAGCGCCTCGGTGATGGCCGCGATCTCTTTCTGCGCGATCTCTTCGTTCTCAATGCGCTCGAGCAGCAGAAACGCCTCGCGTGTTTGGCCCACGCGCACGAGGAAGCGCGGCGTTTCAGGCGCGAGCGCGATCAGGATCAGGAAGACGACTGATGGCACCGTGCCGGTCAGGAACATCCAGCGCCAGTTCGCCGGGCCGGTGTTGCGCAGCAGATAGTTGATGCAATAGGAGATCAGGATGCCGGTGACGATCGACATCTGGTAGAAGGTCCCCATCCGGCCGCGGATGTGGGGCGGCGAAACCTCCGAAACGTACATCGGGGAAAGGAGCGAGACGCCACCGACTGCGATGCCGCCCAGAAATCGCGCGCAGATGAAGAGCGCGAAGCTGGGAGCCAGCGCGGTTGCGACCGATGTAACTGCAAAGAGCGCGGCAACCCACACCAGCAAGCTTTTCCGCCCCAACCGGTCAGTCAGACGGCCGGCGGCAAATGACCCCAGCACGCAGCCGAAGAGCAGTGAACTGAACGCCCATCCCAGGCTGATGTCGCTGAGAGCGAAGTGCCGGGCGAGGAACGGACCTGCGCCGGTGATGATAGCGACATCGAATCCAAAAAGCAGGCCGCCAAGCGCGGCAGTGCACGCAAGGAAGATGACGTAGCGCAGATTTATGCCTTTCGACATCGCGTCGAGTCCAAAGAGAATTCAATCTTCTCACATGAATCTGCGCGGTCGTAGTGTCAATATCCCGGCGGCGCGGGTGGCGGCCCTGCACGAAAGGTTGCGTCGTATCCGGCGCGGAAGCCGCGGCGATACTCCTCGGGCGGCCCGATCGGCGGATTGCGGAACCGTGGATGACGCTGGATATCGGGAGCAAAGCTCGAGCGAATGTCGCGTCGCGCGGCCTGAATGCCGTCGTGATAGCCCTGTTGCGCAACGGGGCCGAATTCAGGAGGCGGCGGTGGAGGCGCGACAACAACCACCGGCCGTGGGTGAGAACAGCCTGTGACCAGCGCGACGGGAATCAGCAAGGTAGCCAGGGCGAATCCAGAAAAGGCGAATCGTACGATGGTGCGCTTCGTCATTGGGTAGAACCTCGCAAGTTGGATTGGGGTCCCGCCGGCGATGCGGCGCGACGCTTTACTCTTGAAACCCAACTTCAGAAAAAGTGTTGCATTCCTTCCGGATGACGCGTCTCGCCTACCAAAGCGGCGCTACGTTCTGTTGGCTGAAAACGGGCTTCGGTCCGTACTGATTCGAAAGGTGCAATATGCCGAGATACGGCTTCGCTTGCGGGTCGTAGTTCACGGTGATGCTCCCGCCGCTGCCCGAAAATCCTTCATGCCCATCCTGCCCGTCCAAGCCGTTGTTGCCGCTTGATCCGGGCGGGATTCCAATGCCGCCTTGTCCGCCCTGACCTCCGCGGCCGCCTTTGCCTCCGGCTCCGCCCTCCCCGCCATCTGCGCTCACTGTCAGCGAGCCACCCTGAGGATCGATCAGATAAAACCGTTCCTTGTGTCCCGCGGCCAGCACACCCGCCTGTAGCAGCGGATGAGTGCCGGATTGAAGTGCCAGCCAGATTTGGACGTTGGGAGCGTCGCCTCCGGAGCCTCCGTTCTGCCCATTGGTTCCGTTTCCGCCATCCGATCCATTGCCCCCGGCCGAAGGATTATTCGCATCGATCGATCCGGCGCTGCCGTCCGTGCCATTGGTTCCGTCCGTGCCGTCCATGCCCTTTATCCCCGACGAGCCGTCGAAATGCGCAGCAAACGCGATGTTGTAGCGAAGCGGAATGTCGAGATCGGCGTGCAGGTTCGGTTGGCTTGGCGCGGTAATCGTGACGTGCCCCGTTTTGCCGTCGCTTAGCCGTGGATCGCGCGCCAGCGAAACGATGCCCTTCTTATTTACAGTGACGACACTCGAGGTCACTGCGAGGTCGCTCCACATGATTTTTCCCTGGCCCTTGCCTTCGGTCGCCCAGGTTTTGCCGTCGGCTCCGGTGAGGGTGACGATCAGCGCCGACTTCTGGCCGGGCGCGATGGCGGGGCCATTCGGGAGGCTCACTTCCATTCCGGTAACTTGGATCGAAGCGAGAGGAACTTTTATGCCCAGCTTGATTTGGACTGCACTGCAACTAGTCAATACCAACGCCGCAGCCAAACTCATGCCACCGGTGAAATCTCGTTGGTAATTCACGCGATTCTCCTCACTGAACCCGTTGAAGGGTTATCAATCCACCGAAAAATCCAAGCGCAAGCGCCCCGGGGTATCACCGGAGTGTCGCGACGGGGCGAACCAATGCTGCTGCGATAACTGCGGAAATAGACGGATGAATACGCGGTAAAGTTGCCCCGCACGGTGCTGTTGGTTGTGCACTGGAGCAGGGCTGCCTGCTGGCGATCGGGCTCACGTATGTGCTGGTGAACTTCTTTGTCGAAGTGGTGTGCCAGTGGATCAACCCGACGATGCGCGGGTGAGTCCCGTGCTCCTACTCACCAGCTCCACGTGTAGCCGATGCCGGTGGTGGTGTACCAGGGGACGGTGGGGATTTTGTTGTAGCTCTCCTGAATCCAGATTCCGTTGTGGTCGTTGAAGTGGATAGCGGCACCCAGCGCCTCGCCGTCGTAGAAGCGATTCTCAATGTGGGCGTTTCCGGTGAAAGTGGTCAGGCCGCCTTGTACCCATGTGTATCCCGACACCACTTTGGTCCCCGGCAAGTTGAAGTTCTTCATCACACCCAACGATTCCGTGTGCGATCCGAAGGCGGTATGAAAGAAGCCGTGAGAGCCGGCGTTTTCGTAAGTGTAGGCGAAGGTGAGCTCGTCGCCGATCGGGTCTTTTTTTAGGAATGCTAATGTGTGGCCGCTGCCGATGTTCAGATTGGCTCTGGGAACCAGTCCGGGACGGTCGAAATCGGACCCCGGCATCAAAAAGAAATCGGTCGAGGTGCCCGTATTCATTTCGGCATTTGGAGCGACGGAGGTATCCAACGACTGACGGGGCGCGGAGGTTGTGGTCTGAGCGGCTGTGAAGAGAGTGGACAGCAAGAGCAATGTGGAAAGCTGCAATCCACAACGAGGGATTGCGTGGGAGGCCATTTTGTTGGCTCCTGGATCGAGGCGGTCGATGCGATTGGGGGGCGATCGGCCGTCTGCGTAACGCGCGCCGGAGCGGCGTCCTAAGCGCATTCCACCATCGCACTTATAAGAGAGGCATGAATGAAAGATCTGCCACTATCACCATGCGGGACAGATTGGGTTGTTGTCCTTAAGCGATGGATTCGGTAAAGACAGGGAATAAGAGCCGAGGGAACGAAGGAACAAGAAGGCCGCGACGCTGGGATTAGAAATCGGGCAGCAGGTGAATGATCTGCGGCGAGAGGCCGCCATTTCTCTTCAGCGCCAACAGCCCGATGGTGACTGGCAGCTCAAAGCGGCGCGGGCCGCAGGAGCCGGGATTGAAATAGAGTACGCCTTTCTTCGTGTAGAAATTCGGCACGTGTGTGTGGCCGTGGAGGACGGCGACGAATTTCGCGGCCGCTGGATCGAGATGGAGGGTTTTGAGGTCGTGGAGCATATAGAGGTAAATGGCGGCGTGAGGAGGATTCTCAATGAGGACGACTTCGGTCTCCGAAAGTTTGGCGCAGGGCCCTTCGCGGTCGACATTGCCGCGAATCGCCGTGACGGGGGCGATTTTTGAGAGCTCGTCGAGGATCGAGGCTTTGCCCACGTCGCCAAGGTGGAGGATTCTGTCGACTCCCTTCAGCGCGGGGGCGACTTCGGGGCGGAGGAGACCGTGGGTATCGCTGATGATGCCGAGGAGCATGGATTCAGAATAAGCGGGGCTCGCGGTATTCGGTTGTGCGGGTCGAGACCCGGACGACAGCCGGTCGGAAGACCGGCGGTACTCTAGAATTGCTTCTAGCCATCGTCTATTCAAGAAGCTGAACCTGGGCGAGAGGTTGAAACAGGGTGCCCGAAAATTGAGATGAAGGAATTATCCCGAATCGACGAAGGGCACGCTCGAACAAACTGGCGGCAAGCGGTCGCTGCTTATACTGACCGGAGTGTGCTGCAAGTGCTTGCGCTCGGATTTTCGAGTGGCTTGCCGTTCCTGCTGACTTACTCGACTCTTTCGGCGTGGCTCGCGACAGTTGGCGTGCGGCGCGCGGCGATCGGCGCCTTCGCCCTGGTTGGCACGCCCTACGCATTGAAATTTCTGTGGTCGCCGATCATGGATCGCGTGCCTCCACCACTGCCTTTGGGGCGGCGGCGCGGTTGGGGAGTCACCGTCCAGATCCTTCTGATCGGCGCAGTTTTTGGCCTGGGAATGTGCAATCCGAAGCGCAATCTGCCTCTGATGGCCGCCTTTTCGGTAATTGTCGCATTCCTGTCCGCGAGCCAGGATATCGTGATCGATGCCTGGCGGATTGAAAGCCTGAACAGCGATCAGCAGGCTCCCGGGGCAGCCATGATCCAGTCCGGCTACCGGATTGCCATGCTGGTTTCCGGGGCAGGCAGCCTGTTTATCGCGGCGTACGCGGGGTGGTTCGCGGCCTATGCCACGATGGCTGCGCTGCTCGGCGTGGGACTACTGGTTTTTTTGCTGGGTCACGAACCGAAGGTCTCGGCGGAAACTTTAACTGCTGCGGGATCAGGATGGCATGCGATTCGCCACGCGTTTTCGACCGCCGTGGTCGGTCCGTTTCGCGATTTCATGCATCGGCCGCTTTGGCCTGTCATCCTGATCGCCATTTTCGGCTATAAACTGGGCGAGGCAATGGCGGGAGTGATGTCGACGCCGCTCTATATATCGTTGGGATTTTCGCTGCCTGAGATTGCCACGGCTTCCAAGATCTTCGGATTTTTCTCGATTGTGACAGGGGCTCTAATAGGCGGTGTCGTGACGACCAGGTTCGGAATTCGCCGCTCCCTGATTCTTTGTGGCATTCTGCAGTCAGTCGGGAACCTGTTTTTTGTTCTGCAGGCTGTAGGCGGGCATCGGATCGGATACCTTGCTTTATGTGTGACTGCAGAAAACATTACGGGTGCGATGGCTGGGACCGCGTTGGTGACCTATCTTTCCAGTCTATGCTCGCCCGCTTTTACGGCGACTCAGTACGCGTTGCTTGCCTCGCTTGCTTCGCTTGGCCGCACCGTGGTGGCCTCCTCAGGAGGAGTATTGTCAGAGAAGATCGGTTGGGTACAGTTTTTTCTGATTACCAGCGTCGTCGCGTTGCCGGCCATCATTCTGTTCGTCTGGATTGGACCGCGCGACGATTTGGGGAGTCACCAACGCAATCAAGACCTGAAAAGTCCGAGTGTTGGGTCATAGGACCCGACTGCGGCCCAAAGCCTCTAAACTGATGTCGCTATTACGGCTCGAGATCTTCGCCTGTGATCGTAAAATTTCCCGCGCCAACTATGGCTGGCGGCAGATGCGGAGACCGATCTGGCGCAATACCTTAGTAACGAGAGAATGCGTCGGCGGTGAACAAAGAACACAGCGACACACCCGGCAGGCCGGGGTCTAATTGAGCATGAGGTTATTCACACAGAGCATTCTTCTGGTTTTGGCGGTGATGCCGCCTGCGGTCGTTTTTGCTCAGTCACAGAATTATGGCGCGTCTGCGCGAGATAGCGGCGCGCCGGATCAGCGTGCGGCATCCGAACAGATTTTTGCGTTGGCCAACGAAGCGCGGGCGCAAGCGGGTGTGGGGCGATTGCAGTGGGACCCGGCGCTGGCCGAAGCCGCGCTCGCGCATTGCCGGCGCATGGCGATGGAAGGACCCATCTCGCACCGTTACGGCGGGGAACTCGATTTGACGGGACGAGCTGCGCAGGCTGGCGCACACTTCAGCGTGATCGAGGAGAATGTGGCCGTGGGGCCGTCGGCTGACGCTATTCACGAAGAGTGGATGCAGTCGCCCGGGCATCGCACAAACCTGCTGAGTCCCGACGTCGACCATGTGGGCATCGCCGTGGTCGTAGCGCGCGGTGTGCTCTACGCAGTGGCAGACTACTCGCGCGCCGTCGAGCAACTCGGCGCCTCGCAGGTGGAGGCGCGAGTGGCCACGTTGATTCGCGTGAGCGGAGTCGCGATTCTGAGAGATTCGACGCTGGCGCGCCAGGCTTGCGCGACCGATGAGGGTGTTCCTCGCCCCGCAAGCGGACCGATGCCGCGGTTTGTGATGCGCTGGCAGAGCGGCGACTTAGCTCGCCTGCCCCAGGCGCTGGTCGACAAGCTGGCCTCGGGGAATTATCGCCAGGCGGCGGTGGGAAGTTGCGCTGCTCAGGGCCTGGAAGGTTCGTTTACGGCATATCGCGTGGCGGTGCTGCTGTATTGAGGAAAAGTCGATCGCAGCGCACCCCAGGCGCAAAAAAAAGGCACGCCGAGGCTCCGGATGGGGCACACAGGATTGGCGAGTTGGCTGAGTTCCATCCCGTCCTAAACGCAAAAGGCGCGTTTAGGATGGGGTACCCACGTCCCTGTTGTTCCGATCCCACCCCGGGCGCAAGAACAAAAGCGCGCCGAGGGTGGGGCACCCACGTGCGGATCAGCCGAAATCCTGATGCCCTTTCCAAATCTGGGGCCACGGCTTGCGCGGCGGACCACAGACGAAGATGTCGGGGTGGTCGACGCTTTCTTCGTTGCGGACGCCTTCAGAGTTGCCGTTGTGACCGGCAAGGCGGCAGTTAGTGAAAAGCTCGTCTGCCCTCTCCCGGCTGTTGCCCAGCACGATGATGGTGGTTGGTGGCGGCGTCGGATAGCCGCGATACCATTCGGAGTTGGTTGTGCCGATGGGCTCGGGGAGCGAGTAAGCGCGACCGAGCACGTCGATGGCGCCGTATTCGCCGTAGTTGCCGGTGGCGATGCCAAGGTGCGCCTGCTGGTCGGGTGACAGCGAGTCGCGGATCTGGGCGACGGTGCGGACGAGCTGGTTCCAGCCGATCTCTTCGCGAAGATCGTAGCTGTGACTGAGGGCATAGTCCTTGAGCGGGCCGCTGGATGCAAGCGGAAGCAGCAGAGCGCATACGAAGGCTGAGATGAGCGCGAAGACACTGAAGTAGAAGGTTTCGACGGTGATGCGGCCCCAGCGCGGCAGGCATCCGAGCCAGCGCTCGGCGAGTACCGCACCCATGGCGAGCAGCATGGGATAGGCAGGGGCCATGTAATAGTGGCGGCCTTTGGCGATGAACAAAATAACGAGCGGGACCAGGTACATGAAAGCGAGCGTGCGGTAGCGGCGGTTGAGCAAATAGCCGAATATGCCGGCGAGCCAAAGAGGCGTTGCTGCGAGATTGGCGCAAATGATGAATTGGCCTGTGAGGAAGCCATTGGCGCGGCCCTCGCCGACATCGCGGGCGTGGATGTGCTGGAGGAAAGTGTACGCGACCCAATTGTGGCGGGCGAGCCAGATGAAGTTGGGCAGGAAGATGAGGAATGCAAGCGCAGCGCCGGCCCAGAACCAGCCGCTCTTGAGATACCGGCGCGCGGGAGTGAAAAGAAGGCCAGCGACGATGCCGGCCACGAAAAAGGCGATGGAATACTTGGTTTCGAGGCCGAGCCCGATGACAGCGCCGATGGCGAGACACCAGCGCGGGTCTTCGGATTTGAGGAGCCGAATGACGAAGTAAGCGGCGAGAACCCACCAGAGGAGATCGAACGAAGTGTACTGGAACTCGTGCCCTTCAAAGACCGGAACAGGAGAGAACGCAACGGCGAGCGCCGCGATGACTTGAGCCAGTCGAGAACCTCCTAACTCGCGGGCCATGAGCCCGCCGAGAACGCCGACGACCGCTTGCGCGAGAACCGCGGAGAGGCGCAGACCGACCATCGAAACGCCGAAGATGGAAAGAAGAATGCGCTCCAGGAAGGGTGTAAGCGGCGGGTAAGCTACGAATCCCCAGTCGAGGTGGCGCGCGTCGCTCAGGAATTGAAGCTCGTCGCGATGAAAGCCGTAGCGGTTGTTGGTGAGCAAATGAATAAGCGCGACTGCAGCCGCAATGCAGAGCAGGATTGCGGTGTCGGTTCGGCGATGAACAACGTATGAGGATTCCTGAGCGATAGGGGACGACAAATCGGCCTCCCGACGGTTTTCCTGGAGAGATTACGCAAGTTCCGCCGCTGCGGTTCCAGTGCGTCTTTCGAGGGGCGAAGGAACCCGCACCGAGTCCATTCCCGCGGCGGTCGCGCCCTGAATGCCAATTTCGGAGTCTTCAAAGACCAGGCAGTCCTTCGGACTGATGCCGAGGCGCGCGGCGGCAACCAGAAATGCATCGGGAGCCGGTTTGCTCCGCGTGTAATCTTCGGATCCGACGAGGACGGGGAAGCGATCGAGCAGATGCACGGCCGTGAGCGATCTCATAATCGACTCGCGACTGCTGCCGGAGACCACGGCGAAGGGAATGTGGCCATATTGTGCATTGATGTGTTCGAGCACCTCGGGGACGGGCATGAGTTGAGGAAGCAGTTCGTAATAGAGGTGCTCTTTGCGTTCCGCGACCGCTTCGACGGGCATTTGAATGCCCTGCATCCTGTTCAGCGAGGCCGCGATTTCGACCGGCGGCATGCCGCCCCACTTGTAAAAAAGCTGTTCGTCAAACGGACAGTTCCACTCAGCCAGAGCTTTCGTCCAGCCGATGTAATGGAGAGGCATCGAGTCGACGACCGTGCCGTCGCAGTCAAAGAGATAAGCGCGGAATGTGCCTGGCGGCAGCTTCAGCTTCATGCGTACAGGGAACTCCTTTTGCGATGCGGCACCCGGAAGGATTGCTGGGCTTTGCGATTGGCTGCCGGTCGAAAATGCTTCTCAACTCGCGGTTTTAGCTTCAGCGACTGATGCGGCGCAACCGCCTTCGCCGGGCTTGGTCGGTTCCATCTTGAGCGCGTTGTTGAAACGGTTGAAGTAATTGAAGAGGCCGATGGCGCAAAGCAGCTCCACAATCTCTCCCTCGGAATAGAAGGTGCGCAGCTCGGCAAACTGCTCGTCGCTTACGGCATTGGCGTTGCGCGTCACCGTTTCAGCCAGACGGAGCGCGGCTTTTTCGGCTGCGGTAAAGTCGTCGCGGCAAGGCCAGTCGGCCAGATGCGCGAGCTGGTCGTCGGTCCAGCCGAGTTTGCGGGCGAGCTTGGTGTGACTGGCCAGGCAATAGGGCGTCTCATTCACCTGGCTGGTGCGGACGATGATCAGTTCCTTGAGTTTGGTCGGAGCCGTTCCGGAGTTGAGCACGGCGGCAAAATGCGCCTGCATGGTGGCAAAGATCTCGGGCCGGTGCGCCATCACGCGAAACATGTTGGGCACGTTGCCGCGCACCGCGAAGATCTTGTCGTAAAGCGCGGCGGTATCGGCAGCTACTTCGCTTCGGTCGAGCCGGGAAATGCGGGACATGGGGCCTCCTCGGCGCTCATTTCCATGGTATCGTTTCGGGCGCAGGCGCAAATGCCTGCCCAAGGCGGCAGCTCGGCCGCAGCGCGGCTCAATGCGGCATTTTGACGCGCCCCACAGCCTCTGCTAACGTATTGATTGGACAACCAAGCGCCACTCACTCCTCAGTAGCTCAATGGCAGAGCATTCGGCTGTTAACCGAAGGGTTGTAGGTTCGAGTCCTACCTGAGGAGCCAATACAATCAACAACTTAGCAAGACTAAGACGAGCAGAAATCCCCTCAAAAGTGCCAACTGTGAAGACTTTTGTGCACCTGCTCCTTCAAAATCGAGTGCTAATCCATAGCAATCGAGCTTAGTTGTTGCTCCCCTCCTCAGCCGACTCCCAGCCTCCAATCTGAAGCCTCTCGACCAGGTTCCTCTCTGGCCTCCCGGCGACCTGAATTTGATCGAATTTCGTCCGCGCCTGAATCTTCAGTCGCGCTCCGGTGCACCGGCGCGCCAAACCGAGAGACAGGAGTGGAATATGTCGCTTTTCAAACGAGGAAATGTCTGGTGGTACAGTTTCTTTTTTGCCGGCCAACTGGTCCGGGAGTCGTCCAAGTCAACATCCAAAACCATCGCCAAGAGCGCAGAGCAGGAGCGCAGGCGGGAACTCGAAGCCGGATACAACAACGTCAAGGAAGTCCGTCAGAATCGCATTCGGACTGTTGCCGAGATCATCGTCGAATATCTAGTCGGTTACAGGCTGCGGTATCGGTCGGCCAGCTTTGCCGAATATGCGCTCGGTCACGTCTCGCGCCTGCTTGGTTCAAAACTGGTCGTCGATATCAACGAAGCTGCGGTCCTCGGCTATCAGGAAGACCGATTGCGAGAGAAGGCCGCGCCCAAGTCGATCAACGAAGAAGTGCGCTTTCTCCTCAAGATGCTGGGCGACCCCGGAGACGTGGTTCGCGCCCATCTCAAAAAGAAAAAACAGCTCAAGCTGGCGGTGCATAAACAGATTGGCAAAGCCTTCGATGCCGCAGAGAGTCACTCTCTGGAAGCGACGGCGAGGAAGTCACACAGCCCCCACATGTATCCGGCATATATGCTGGCCCGCAACGGCGGCCTGCGGGATACGGAAATCAAGACGCTGACCTGGGCACAGATTGACTTCACGGCGAAGACCGTGCAGGTGGGAAGAGCAAAGAGCGAGGCGGGCGAAGGGCGTATCGTTCCGCTGAACTCCGAAGTGTATGGAGCGTTGCTCATACATCGCGCCCGATACCAGAAAAAGTTCGGAGAGATCCAGGACGAGTGGTATGTCTTCCCCTGGGGCAAGCCACGTCCCTCCGACCCTACGCGGCACATCACCTCGTTCAAGAAAGCCTGGAACACCATGCGGACGAAGGCCAACGTGAAAGGCCGCTGGCACGACAACCGGCATACCCTCATCACCGAGCTCGCCGAAAGCGGGGCCGGCGACGAGACCATCATGGAGATCGCCGGGCACGTCGATCGTCAGATGCTTCGTCACTATAGCCACATCCGCATGAAGGCGAAGCGGGCCGCAGTGGAAGCGGTCGTCGCCGGACGCGCGATTCCTTCACAATCGGGCGATACCCAATCTCGATAGAACCAAACCTTGACAACTTGACCGAGACCTGGCCATTGGCTAGAGTCTCGGCCAGGTTTTTAAGTGATCACCTGAAACGAAAAGGAGGGTGCGATGGAATCACTTCTGAACGAAACCCAGGTCTCAGAGAAGATCCAGGTTAGCTTGGCATGCCTGCGACGGTGGCGAGTTCGCGGCGAGGGTCCGCCCTATGTCAAGGTTGGCCCGCTGGTGCGTTATCGGCCGGAGGCAATCACCGAATGGATTGAGGCGCTGCCAGCGGGCGGAAACGGCCGCAGACCCGTTGGGCGGGCAGACTCGCGCCGGCGAATGGCGCTCTCCGCATGAACCGTTGCAACCGCTTCTCGCTCTCTCGGTGAGCTACAAATTTGACCGAATTCCAGAGTCACCCCATGCTGTCTTGGCATTGGAGAAAGGCCAGATGAAGGGTTGCCCAGGGTATCTCGTGATCGCGGTGCTGTTGACGATTCTCGATGCGGTTGTGGCTGTGTACTCCGGGATTGCGATCTGGAAGGCATGGCCAGGAGACTTTAGGGATCTCGGGCTCTTGGTCCTCCTTGCCTCACTAGGAGCCACCTCGCTCGTGAATGTTTGGGTCCAGGCAATCCTCGGATCAGGAGTTTCGCTTGGTAGTCGAACGATTGAGTGCGGGCTGGGCGTGACATCGATTCCAGCCGAAGCGCGAGGGCATGGCAATGTTTGATTCGATCACCGATTTCGCCGGCAAACTGGCCGCAACGGGCTACTTCATCGACCAGGTAATGACCCAGGTGGTGTTTCTTGCGGCCAAGCTGCAAAAGCCGCTGTTGCTCGAAGGGCCTGCAGGCTCGGGCAAGACCCAGCTAGCCATCTCGGTCGCTGCGGCAGCGGGCACGCACGTGGAGCGGCTCCAGTGCTACCGCGGCGTCACAGAGGACAAGGCGATCGGCCGCTTCGACGAGGGCCTGCAGCGACTGTACATGGAGTTCTCGAAGGGTCAGCACGAAAACTGGCAGAGCGTCCAGGAGAACCTCAAAGGGCGCGACTTCTTTCGTCCCGGACCCCTGATGCGCGCACTCGAATGCGATCGGCCGTGCGTACTGCTGATCGACGAATTGGACAAGGTAGACGAAGGTTTCGAAGCAATGCTTTTGGAAATCCTCTCCGCATGGACCCTCTCGATTCCGGAGTTTGGCACCGTCATCGCAAGGAGTATCCCGTTCGTTGTCCTCACCAGCAATGAAGAGCGCAGGCTGGGCGACCCGATCAGAAGGCGCAGCCTTTATGTGCGTGTGGAGCACCCGACGCCGGAGCGCGAGGCGGAGATCATCGCCAGCCGCACGCCGAAGGCCGATCAGAAGTTTCACCGGGAGATGGCGGGAATCGCGCTCTCATTTCGCAACTATTCGCTCGAAAAGCCGCCATCGGTCTCGGAAATGATCGATTTCGCGAACGCCTTGCAGTTGCTCGGAACAGATCACGTAACCGCGGAGCACCGAGATGTGCTTTTGCCTTTCTTGGCCAAGACCGAAAAAGACCGCAGGCACCTCCTGCTCCGCGAAGGATTCAAGAGCCTGCTTGACGACGGTGCACGGTTCGCGCAAGGTCTTGCGCTTCACAGAGGGACAAGTTCATGAGGCGATGGCTGCTCCTGCTATTGTTCGCGTTTCCCCAGTTCGGTTTTGGACAGGCCGATCCGGCGCCGGCGGCTGCCTTCGTTCGCCAATATGCGGCACACTATCGCGTGCCTCAGGAGTTAATCGCCGCGTTGATCGACGTCGAGTCGCGATGGAATCCTCGAGCGATCTCGAACAAGGGGGCGATGGGGCTAATGCAACTCATGCCGGCGACTGCCAAACGATTCGGCGCCTTCGACCCCTTCAATATCGAACAGAACATCGCGGCAGGCACGCGTTACGTGACGGTATCTGATGTGGGAGTTCCACGGCGATCTGCGTCTGGTGACCGCAGCCTACTATGCGGGCGACCGAGGCATCGCACGTGAGCAACTGGATTATCGCAATCCGGATGTTGTGGCCTATGTAGAGGCGGTCCGAAGGCAATACGTGCTTCGCAAGTATCCGGCCGTGAGGCCGTCAAGGAGGTCATCCCCATGAAACTTCGCTGGCTCATCCCGATTGCGGTCCTGATTCCGCTGCGAATAAGCGCAGCCGACACGCCTGTAGGGGCGCGTGTCGCCACCATTACTATCAATCCTCACGAGGTGACGGTCCTTCACCTGCGGCCGGAGTTTGAGTCGACGATCCGCATGCCGGAAGAGATCACCTCCGTCATTCTCGGCAGCCCTGGCGAGTTTAAGGCCGAGCACAGCGAGGGAGAACCGGAGTACGTCTACGTGAAGCCCATCACCAAAGAGCCCGCACAGTCGAATCTGCTCATTGCGACAAGATCGGGTCAGCACGTGACGCTGGAGTTGGTTAGCGATGGCGCCGGTGTTACGAACCAATCCCAGCCGGTTGACTTCCTGATCGAGTACAGGGCCTCGCGGAGCTTCCTGATTGCTGATGATTCCCCCACCCCGGCGATGCCAAGTCGACCCGGCAAGCAACCGGATCATGACCCGGGTGCCGGGGATGCGAGCTCAGGTTTCGTACCGCTTTCGAGTCTCGATGAGGAGTTCAGGCAGCAACAAAAAATCAATGCTCCGAAATGGACAAAGTGGCAGGACAAGCAGATCGAGACATCGATTGGGGACATGCGGCAGCTAAGCAACGAATCGGTGATCTCCTATTCCATCCTGAACAGCTCGAATGAACCAGTCGAGATCGTTCCGCCTCAGATTCAGATCACCGGACGCCAAGCGACAAAGAAGAAAAAGAAGGAAGGCAAAGGCATCATCTCCGACCAGTTGGAGATCCGCGACTACAGATTGAGCACGACCCGGCTTGAGCCCGGAGAGCGCGCTGACGGCGTAGTTGTGTTCGATCGGCCGAATTTCAAGGAATCGACGGAAAAGCTGTTCTTGCAAATCGCGCAGGCAGACCAGGTAGATCGTCCCGTCCTGATCCGACTGCCATTCACCCCACCCATCTCGGGCGATGGCAAGTAGAGAGGAGAAGTGAAAGGTTACGCTACTTTTGCTCTGCGGGATAGTCGCCGTTGTCTTTCTTCAGTGGCGCGCGGCCGACAAGCGCGAAGTCATCGCTTCGTTCCTGATCGCGCAATTATGGAATGGCCGCGTCAGTGACCGGATCGAGATTGAACGTCGCACGGAACAGTTCAATCGACTGGTCGAAACCCATAATGCCGAGGCCGAGCGTGCGCTCTCTGCGAAGCCACAGCCCACCTCCGGCGAGGAACAGGCCGACTCCGAGCTCAAACGAACCGTCGAAGGCCTCGACAAGAGGACAGCGAAAGTGAATGCTGCGGACCGCAACAGCGGTGAGAATCGGCCTGCGAGCATCGCAGTCCAGGCTCAAAGCGCGGACGCAACTGCTGCCGGCTTGCAGCAAAGAAATATGATTTTGGAACGCCAGGCTGAAGCAATGAGAAATACAGAGGCCAATCTGCGGCGCCGGCTCAATGACACGATGGCTCAACTCGACCAGGAACGGAATCGAAACCAGACCCTCAAGGGCGCGTAGGAGACGCAAGGATGGACCGCAAACCACAGCTCAAATCGCCGACGGACTTCGCCCATCCGGACGAATGGCGGCAGTACGTCCGGCAAACCGTCTCCCCGGACGAGGTCGGTTACACACTTGCATTCGGCCGGACAATCATGTTTGCGCGCTTCTATGAGGCACGAAATCAACCGTTCCCCGACCGGTTTTTGAGCGAGATGGCGGCTATCGGCCAGCTTCACGATCCCGAAAGGACGGAGGCGTTGGAGGCATTGAACGACCGAATCTTCGCCGACATGACGCAGTTTCTGTTGGCTGCTGCACGGCCGGAAGTCTCCGAGAGAGTAGAGATCGCCACTCCCGTCTCGCCCCGTGAACTCATCGACGAACTGGCTGCATACCTGACTAAGGAGAACCCGTACTATGCGCTCTGGATTCGGTACACGTCGCCAGTGTCGGAGCCCAATAGCGAGCTTGCCTGGGAGGAGTTTGTTGCGCAGGAGCTTGGCGACGGGACAAACGAGGAGATTGAATTTGCGCTTTTGGTCGGCCAGTTAGGCAAGTTGCTTACTTATTTCCGGCACCGAAACCTTGCTTTGCCTCCCCATTTCTCCGGACGGGTTTGGTTCCTGCACTATCTGCCTGGAGCGGAGCGCAATGCGCATGCGCGCGCCCTTGTGCAGGAACTGGCTGAGGCAACGGGGTCATGCACGTACGCATAATCAACTTCGGAACGAACTGGTGGGCCATGCACTCACGCAACCTCGACGATCCCTTTTGCTTCCGCCGTTGCGCCGCGTGGTTCAACTCGGCGGGACTCAAGTACGGCCGCAGGTTGCGACTGTGCTGGGTGTATCCCGGTCAGATCCGGTTCAACCTGAACAGCGGTTTTCAGCCGGAGCATCCGCTGCGGTCCATGGGGAGGACATTCCTGTGCAGCGGTCCAAACCATTTGGGCGGTCGCACGCACCTTCTATTTGTCCGCCTGTCCGGTGAATCCGCACCAGATCGGTATCTGGTGACGATGAACGAGGCATCGAACGGACGGCTTTCGTTCACGTCTCCCGCATGGAAATCTGCCGGTGTTCAGCCGATTTCGGTCAGCCTCCGGGGTCTCCGTTATGAAGCGATGCTTCTCATGGGACGGCAAGACTGGGTGGAAACCGACGTTGGCCGGTGGTCAATATCCGAGGACGATCGACGACTGGTTCTCGCAGGAACAGGTGCGGAATGAGATACCGGAAGGGGTACATTGCACTTTCAGACAGCCGGGATGTGCCGGTCTTGTTGTTGATTCGCAATGCTCGAGCGATCACATTCGACCAGGTATGCGCACTGGCCGCGATCGAAGGTAACGAATCAAGCCGGCGCTCAGTGTACTGGAGGCTGTCGCGACTGGAGGGCTGTGAGCTGATCCGGCGCATGACTTACGACCGCTTCTTCTCGCAGCCGATCTTCGCCATCACGCCACTTGGGCTCCAATTCCTCGAGTTCCGCGGCCACTCGTTGCTGTCACTGCCGTCGACAGCAAAGTCGATCATCCGGAAATCCCAGATTCTCCATTCGGTCGAATTGGCCGGCATCCGTGTCGCGTTGGCTCAAAAAGGGCTCCTGAAATCCTGGAAGTGGGAGCTGGAAATCGTATCGAGGAACCTGGCTTACGGAACCGGAAAGATGAAAGACTTCGACGCATTGGCCGAGATCGTTGTCGACGAAGAAACAAAATGCGTCGCAATCGAATTCGAAAGAACGCTTAAAGGCTCTGGGCGATATGAGGAATTGCGCAGCATCTTCAGAGCGGACCGGACCGCCGACCGGGTTCTGTACCTTACACCAAATGCCGAGATTCTCTATATCCTGGCGCTCGAAATGCGCGACGTTGGAAAGCGGATCGGCTTCGTTCTGAGCGAGACACTTCGGAGCGAACTGCTCGACGCCAGCATTCTCACGAACTCTCCGGCGAACGACGTGCTGTCGTTTCGCCAGTTTCTCTTGCAATGACATTTCCTTCCGATTGACCGTCTATTGCCCCTCGGACGTATCCAAATGGCACCCATTGCCTTCCGATTTCCTTCCTGGCGCCATCCCCTCGCCTTCCCGATCACTTCCCAATACGCAGATTTGCATGGCCAAAACGTCCCGGAAATGTGACAGATGCGTTCTGACTATCCCCTTGTTTTTCGTTGCGTTGGTTTGTGGGTTGGGATGGGTGGTTTTTGGGTTCTGTGTTCAGACGAAGCTTGACGCGGGGCTTGGTGAAGCAGCTGAAAGAGGACTGCAGGTTTTAGGTGTCTGTGCGCAGCGTCGCTCATGGCGTACTTCGATTCGTCTTCTGCCAATCGATGCGCCAGCGGCCGTTGGATATTGGTACCCAGAACAAGTTCTTTTGTGGCGTACCGCGTGCATGATGGTATAGCACTGCCGTTCTCTCGTAGAAGCCGCGAGTATGCCACGAATCCGCGAATCCGAACTTTTTGTAGTCGAGATGATGGCAGAATTCGTGACAGAGCGTGCTCAGGAACGTGCCGTAAGAGGTGACGTCCTTGCGCACAGCCGTCCGCATCCACACCCGAATCAACATGGCTTCCGGGTCGTAGTCACCGAACAGCTCGGTCGTCCACTGTTCGCGAACTCGCAGGGGTCTCGCGGCAAGTACCCGGACGCCGCAGTCCGGAACGTGGTAGAACTCCGATGCAAACTTCAGGAACTCGGCACAGGCCCGGCGCAGGTTTCGAATCTGGTCGGATTTCATCGCCGACTCGATGGCCTTAGCGATGTCGGACAAGCGTGCGTCCTCTGGCAGATCGAGTGTCGTGATCCGATCGCTTTCCCGGAACCCAGTGAGGTATGACGTTCGCGGTGGGGCATCGGTAAGCATCGGTCTGAAGTTCCTTCGTGAACTCGAAACGGGACCATTGTACATCGTTGCTCTCCGATTCCGACCCAGCGAGAGAGCCGCAATGCACCGCGGATGAAGGCGTTGCTCACGCTCTTCCCCGGACATTCAGCCGCGGTGATCGCGTCGCCGTGACGCAATTGTGGACTTCTGCGCGTGGTCCCTTCCATTCAAATAACCCTTCCTTCCCGCTGCACAACACAGTCATGTCCTGAAGTTTCCGGGCACTGAGCCTTCCCATTCAGCGCCCATGAAATCTATCCCCAAAGGAGTGTCTATGGCTCAAATCGAAATGCAAACTACTGCGACAAACGCGGCGAGCAAGACGAATCTGCCTCGCCGGTTTGTTGCTCGCCTCATCGTTAGTTCCATTTTGAGCGCCGCCGGATTGCTCAGTTTCGCCCTGACCGGCCCAATCATGTGCCGCATCGCGGCCATCGATCCGGCGCTCGAAGCGTTCTATCTCTCACTCGTCGCCGGGTGGTTCTGGTCTTTGGCCTGGATGTGGTCGCTCACCTTCCAGGTCCGGAGCCGCCGGTAAACAACCTCAACCCCGCCCAAACCAAATCCGAAAGAAAGGAGTGTCGCGCCATGCAACCCAGCTTAGGAAAGATGTCCGCATACAAGATTCTGAACTGGCAGGACCGGGCCGCCAGTTCCATTGAACAAACCGTCGCAGCCTTCCTCGAAATTGGGGAAGCGATTGCCACGCGGTGGATCCAAACCGCCAAAGGCGTTCTGCTCTTGCAGTTGGTTCCTGGTGACGATGCATCCGGAGCAATCTATGTCTTCGATCGTCGCTGCGACCAGTGGTACATGTTGTCGTTCGAAGGGTGCGAGGATCGGTTCACCTCGGAGAAGTTCGACCGCGCTTTCTCCGAGTACGACCTGTTCCGCCTGGTCGAGCAGCCTGGCCTGCTGCTTTCCGAGTTCCAACCGGCCACCGCTTAACCCGCCTCGCAACACCCCCGACAACCAATTCAACCTCAACTCAAGAAGGAGCCGCCATGCGTCTGTCCGCAAGCCGTATCCGCTCGATCAACCGCGCGATCGCCAGGGTCCAGTCGTCCGCCTGGTCCGCGCCAGACCGAAACCCCCACCGCCCTTTGGCAAACCCAACACGGACCGTCTCCGTGAACGCGGCCGAATTCGTGAAGGTCGCTGTGGTCCCGAGGACCGCCACGCTGTAACGCCGGCAACCGGAATTGGCGAGCAAACGCACAGGTTGGGCGTGCTTTGCTCGCCGCTTTCCGGAGATTTGACCGAGTTCCGAAGCCGGGATACAACCACACAGCGGATGAAGGAGGCGGGACGCCATGTATGCCAAATTCTGTGTAAGCCGGGAAGCGGCAAACAGCTTCATGCGACTGTTCGTGAACCGGCGGGCCTACGCAGTTCAGGCTGAGCGGCCCCTGCCGAACGGCTCCGTTCCCTATTACCCAGCAAGGGATTGGAAGACCAAGGAGCCTAAACCGCTGGATGAAGGCGTGGTGCGGATGCACCTCAACGGCGACATCACCATCAGCCTATATGCGATCAATCCCGAGACCCAGCGCTCGAAGTGGGTGGCGATTGATGCCGATTTCGATGGCTCGCTGGAGTCGCTATTTCAGTTGCAATGGGAGTTGAAGCAGGACGGAGTGGACGCCGCCCTGGAACAATCGCGCCGCGGCGGGCATCTCTGGATCTTCGGCTCCGAGCCGCTGCTGGCCTCCGAGTGCCGCATCTATGTCTACAATCTCGCTCTCCGACTCGGCATCCCGGTCAAAGGCGGCGGTCTCAAGGAAGGGATCGAGGTATTTCCACGCCAGGACCGGCTCGAAGATGGAGAGCTTGGCAATGCAATCCGCGCTCCGATCGGCGTGCACCGGAAGACGAACCGGCGCTACTGGTTTTACGAAGCTGAGCTCACTCCGGATTCGCAGCTTGCCTACCTCGACGGGTTGAAGAAGCTGACCGAGGCCGAACTCAGGACATTTATTGAAGGGATGAGTCTGCCCGAAGCGTACCGGCCAGTCATCGCGGCGCCGTACACCCCGACAGCTTCTTCCCTGCAATACTCGGAGTTCCGAATCCTGGATTATGTTCGCACCACGCGCAAGGACAGTCGGAACTGGTGGGCGAAGTGTCCGTCTTGCGCGGGAGTTGGGCGCGACCGCTCTGGCAATAACCTTGCCATTCAGATAAAGAACCCGCGCTTCTACAAATGCTGGGCCGGCTGCACGAAAGAGGAGATTCGAGCCGCGCTTGGCCAGCCCCTCCGCACGCGCGCGGCGGTTTAGGGAGTGAGTATGAAGGCCATCCCCGCAAAACGGAAGCCGGAATCCGCTTCATTGCGCCATGCTATCTACGGGCTCGCGCTTCCGGCCAGCGTGCTCAGGGCTCTCCAGAAGCGAGGCATCTATTGCACCCCCGGAATCTCGCTCGAACACCAGCACCTGGCCAAGCGGTATGTGCTGCGCGGCGTGGAGTCCGGCGGTGCGGTCTCCGACATGGGCAGGGCGTGCGCTTTCGTCTCTCCTGATGGCAACCCGTTGCCCTGGTTGCAGTCGCTCGACTCGATGGCCGTGAATGGGCGTCATGCGATCTTTCTTGCGGAGAGCCTGGTGCGCGTGGAGATGCTGCGCACCGTACGGACATGCGAGCTCGCGATTACACTCCACACTTTGACTCACGTGCCAGGCCGCAATCGACCGGAGGTTGCTTCAGCGCCGCTCTTTCGTGCCCGGGATGGTGTTCTCCCCCTCGATCTCTGGAAGGAAGAACACCGCGCGCTCCGGGGAAAGTTGACTCCCATCTTCTATAACCGCGCCGGGGAGGTGCTGCATCTACCGCAGCAGTTTGAAGAGGCGACCAGAAAAGTGACATCGGCGGTTTGCTGCGTCGGCTGCAAGCATTCGCATGTCGGAGTACCGCCAGTCGCCGGAGGATTGAGACCATGACGCATCCCGTCATAGCTGCGATTACAGTCGGTGAGCCGAACTGGACTCCGCTTGAGCTGCTCCTTCCTGCTTGCGAGCTTGAAAACTTCATGTACATGGGCCGAGCTGGGGAGATCGAATTGTACAAGCACTGGCTCACGCGCCGCTATCTCAACATCAGTGCGGACGGCCAGCGGTTCTACCGCTATTCCGACGGAACGTATGTCGAGGTGACCAAAGCCGTAGCTCTCGACCATGTACGCAACCGAGACCACTAGGAAAGGAACAACCACCATGGCAAAGAGCGTCAACAGGACATTTCTTCTCGGGCACGTTGGCAAGAATCCCGAGGTTGGAACGACACCGGGCGGCACGCTCGCCGTCAACTTTTCTCTCGCGACCACCGATCGGGAGAAGGATCGTCAGGGCAACTGGTCCGACAGGACCGAGTGGCACAATCTCGTCGCTTACGGCCGGACCGCTGAGATCGTGCGGGATTATGTGAGCAAGGGCACGCAACTCTTCATCCAGGGCAAGATCCAGACGCGCTCTTGGGATGACAAGGAATCCGGCCAGAAGCGGTATTGGACGGAGATATTCGTCCATGATCTGACGCTGCTGGGCGGCGGCCGTGGGGAGAATGGCGGCTCCGCTCACAGCAATGGTCGAGACAGCTCTCGGAGGACTGCTGGTGGATCGAGCTACCAGCCGCAGCAGATGGACGAGCAGTACTCCGACGAAGAACTGAGCCCGGATGAAATTCCGTTCTAATCCGTGGTTGGAAGGAAGTGTTCAGTTTCCTTTCGCCCATCTGCGGATGAGAGCTTCCGGTCTCTTGTCTGGTTGGGTGCGCAAGGAGCATAGGCCGTAGGCCGGAGCGGCTTGCGCACCCAACCAGAGGCCGCTGTAAGGGCCTCATTTCTTCCCATCTCCGCATATGACCCGTGTCCAGTTTCCACTGATCCGGCATCAGTAGAACGGGGACTCGCCGTGTGTCCAGTTTTCACCGGAAGATCATTGCCTCTAGTCGTGAAATCCGTTGATACGTGTCTATCAGCTATGGACGGCCCTCCGCGCGCCGGGCGATTCCTAGCAACTGCTTGCGTTGCATAATGAAATGCGCCATGGCGCCGGTGGGTACGGCGAGCCATTGGGGCAGTCCGTACGGGCGATAGCCAGGAGCAACGCGTCCGCGCACGATCAGGCGCGTTTGGTCTGGCTGGGGTTGTTCAAGAACAAACGCCCAAGAGGTTTGATACTTGCCGCTGGGCAATCGCCAAGAAAGAACGAGGCTGTGTTCGGGCTCGAACTGCGTGACAAGAAACACGTCGGCAACGCCAGGGAGGGCGGGAAAGACGCTTCCCACATGGATGTTCTGGTAGGCGGGGAGAATGCGTTCAGCGCTTCGATGGCCGCCGTTATCAATGAAGTCGTAGGCGTACCACCCGGCGCGGCCAGAGCCCATCTGGACCAGCCATGGCCAAACATCACGAGGAGGTCGATGGATGGTGATGGCGTGATTGACGGCGCCGATGGGCTGTGGAATCAGCTCGTCCCCTGCGAGAGTTGTAGCCTTCTCATCCGGCGTTGCGCGGACTTGCCTCGTGGCATAGATAACTAATGCCGTGAGGACGACAAGGATTCCGAAAAGTAGGACAGGAACCTTCTTGTGGGCAAATGGGATCAGTTCTCTGACACTGCCGCGGTAATCGAGATATGCCTGACCGAATCGTTGCAGGAGACATTCGTCCTCGCGGTGGATGGACATCTTGAAGACGGCGTACGCCACAAGAGGAGTGAGCAACATCGGCCACGACCGGCTGAACAGGGCAAGACCGGGCAAGATCCATACAATCCATGCCGAATATATTGGATGTCGAACTACGGCAAATATACCCGAGGTCGCCAGTTGATCGCGATTGTATGCTTTCATGGCCGACCGCGCGGCGCCGACGAGCATGGAAACGCCGATGACCAGGAGAGCACCGGCCAGCGGCGCGATCACTCCATAAGGCAGGAAGCGCACGCGGCAGAATTCGGGCCAGCGGTCATCCATCCCGCCCGCTAGAGCCGCAAACGCCAATGTCACCAGGGCAATGCGCGGACCGATGCCCCATCGACTCAATCTGCCTCTCCGATTCATCGCCGCAGCACTTTCATGGATTCCAACTTGCGGAAACGTAGCAAACGGCGGCATATACGGCAGTGATCCCAGTCACGCGCCGGGGTGACTCTACGGCGTGTCGTGCGCGAGCGTAGTGGTGCCAGTCCTTCGCGAACGCGCTCGATTTGCGGTTCGGATCATCCCTCTCCTTGACTTGTCACCTATCGGTGACTTAATATGTCACCAGTTGGAGACAAGATTGAAAGAGGCGGGATATGAGATTTATGGTGATCGGGATAAAGGCGGTACTGGCGGCCTTAACGGTTACGGTCCTTTTGGGGTTGCCGACAGGCTACGCCGCCGATGCGCAAGAGAAGGCGGGCGTTCGCGGTTGGAAACTTGGCAGCGAACTCGATGTGCTGCCCTATGCGATGGGCGGGTATTACGGGTCGGGGTTCATGGGCCGCGACGGGTGGAAATTCCGGTATGTGGTCGCGCGCAGCACGATGCCGTCTTTTTTGGTGACAGGTGGGTTCAAAGATAAGCGTACCGACGCCTATGCGTTTTTGACCGATCGCTTCTTTGGAACCAGGCGCCAGAATCTGGAGGGCTTTTGGATTGGCGGCGGCGGCGAATACTGGCGTAACCGCATCCGCACGGATGCGTCTCCTGCTTTTGCGAACTATCAAAACTTCATGCTGACCGCGGGCGGCGGTTATGTACGGAAGCTCTCGCGCCATTTCTACGTCAACCCCTGGGTGGGTGGCCATTTCGTCGTCGCCAACAGCCGCAGCATCGCGGTTTCAGGAAAGATCTATGAGCAGCCGGTCTTCACGCCGGAGGCTTCGATCAAATTGGGCTTTACCTTCTGAAGTGAGTAAGTTTGAGGAAAAGGAAGCCAGATGATGGATCGACGTAATTTTCTCAAGGCCACTACTGCGAGCGTAACCGGGTTCTATATGGGTTGCAGAGCGACACTTCCACAGACGAAGCGGAAGACATCCGCGCGAAAGCCGGAAGATATCCGATTGCGCGTGCTCCAGTACGCGATGTTCGCGCCCAACTCTCACAATGCCCAGCCGTGGCTGGTTGACCTGACCGCAGAAAATGGCATGAACCTTTACGTCGACCGCATCCGCCTCTTGCCTGCCACAGACCCAAACGCGCGTCAGACCCACATCAGCCAGGGAACATTTATCGAACTGGTGGAGATCGCGGCTCGACAGTTCGGCTACACTGCGGAGGTTCGCTACTTTCCGGACGGCGAATACTCCAACAACAGCATCGAAGACCGTCCGGTAGCCTCAATCGCGTTTCGGCCCTGCCGCGGCATCCTGGACCCGCTTTTTGCGGAGATCACCAAACGACAAACCAATCGGCGTCCTTACAAACTTACACAGGCTCTCGCCGCCGCGGATCTGGCCAAAATTCGATCCGCCCCCAAGACGGATGAAAACTCCTGGCGAATTGTGCTGGACGAATCGCAGCGCCGAACAATCGCTGAGATTTGCAGGGAGGCAATGGCAATTGAGGTTTCAAGCCCGGAACGCAACCGCGAGACCGCCAATTGGTTCCGGTTTAGCGATCGCGAACTACGAGCGAAGCGCGACGGATTTGGGCTTGCTCAGAGCGGGACAGAGGGCCTGAAGAAGTGGATCGCGGAGACATTTGTCCTGAGCCGTGAGCGAGCGCCGAATCCACAGGGCGCATTCGCACAAGGGGCAGTGAGTGAGACAGAGGCGCAGGCCGGTTCAGCTTCCACCTTTGCCGCGCTCGTCACCAAGACGAACACACGAATGGATCAGGTTCTTATTGGACGCGCGTACGCACGTGTCGATTTGACAGCCTCGCGTCTCGGCATGGCGATCCAGCCTCTGTCGCAGACGCTCGAGGAGTATGCGGAAATGGCTGCGCTTCAAAGGCGCATGAAGCAGGCATTGAACGTAGTGGACGCGCATACGGTTCAGATGTTGTTCCGATTGGGATACGCTCGGCCCACGCATCCAGCCCCTCGACGAGACGGCACAGCACTGGTCCGGCAGCACGGTGAAGGCGAGAATGCAATGATTGGTTCATTCGAGGGATAACGTGCAAAGAAACAGAAAGCAGACCAGAGCGGGAATCTTAGATGCAGTTGGCCGCCTGCTGGCCCAGTCTGGGTTCAAAGAGCTTGGAATTAATTCGATCGCGCGGGAAGCCGGTGTGGACAAGGTCCTCATCTACCGGTATTTTGGCGGACTTCCTGAGTTGCTCAAGGCCTTTGCCGAGGAGACCGACTTCTGGCCGGATCTGCCAGAACTGATGCGTGAGGCCAGCCCGTCTCCAACTCAAATGACAGAGAACGAGCGCGCCAAATTACTAGTGGTGGCATTCGGCCGCGCTCTGCGAAGGCGACCGCTTACCCAGGAGATCATGCGCTGGGAACTGCAGGAACGTAACGAGCTCACAGAGACTCTTGCTCGACATCGGGAAGAACAGAGCGCGAAGCTCTTCGAGGATTTCGCGGGCCCGGAGAATATCGACGTTCGCGCCCTAGCTAGCCTGCTGGCGGCTGGACAGACCTACCTCATCCTGCGGTCGAAAACGGCCGACGTTTACAACGGACTCTCTCTCAACTCGGAAGAGGATTGGTCGCGGATTGAACGCGCAGCCAGTTCCGTGGTGGATGCAGCCTTCGCTAAGAAGGACGCCAGGGAAAAACTCCCTTCAAATACACGGCGGAGCACACGCAACAAGTCGACGTGAGGAGTTCCCCGACCAAGCAGCCTCTGTCCTGATGCTACCAAGAGAAGGTAGTCGCGATCTGACCGGTGGTCTCTGTGCAGCCACATAACCGGCTCGCTGGTGTAGATTGAATTACCGCAAAACCCGTGGACAGAAACCGAGGAATTCCTTCGGAAATTCCGGGTAGCACTCTGCCTCCCGCACAGAGCGAACGAGCCTTACACCAACCAAGTAGTCAAGAGCGCCTTTCACACCGAAAGATCGCGAGATTACTCTCGCGGCTGCACTCTTGGAACCAGATTCTTTCGAGACGCATCCCCCTCAGATCAGTTTCCTTTTCCAATCGACAACAACAATGAAACTGAACACCAAGTAGGCTGCACGCGGCCTCAACTATTTGTTCTCACGCAAGTTAGCAATCTGAACGCATCGAAAACCGCGTGAAACCGTTTTAAATACTAAGCATTCGGAAGCATGGCTAAGGCGCTCCTCGGGGCGCCTTAGCCATTTGAGGAGCAAATGCGATGACAACCAATGAGGCAAAGGCTGGTCCGGATACAGACGCTCTGTTCACGCAGTTGGCGGAGCCGTTTGGCCCTTCGGAGATTAAGTGGCGCGTGACTCATACGAGCCACGATGGCACCCGCGGCGCGGTGATCGCATTCGCGGATCCGCGAGCTTACACAGACCGTCTCAACCAGCTCTTCACTCCGAGCGGCTGGACCAGGAACTACGACGTCACCACGGTTTCGGCGGTGAGCCGGCAGAAGCGGGACAAGATCATCCAAACCGGCAAAGTTTTGGTTACATGCACGCTGACGATCGCACGGCTTGGGACTCACTCAGGAAGCGGGGAGCAGTGGGCAGATGAACAGAACGCGATGACGGCGGCGGAAGCGCAGGCATTTAAGCGGGCTTCGAGCTGTTTTGGCCTGGGCCGTTATCTTTACAACCTGCCGGAGACCTGGGTCGATCTCGATGGACAGGGTAAGCCGACCAGGCTTCCCGCACTTCCCAACTGGGCGCTTCCGAAGGCCAATTCGGCAACCGGAAAGACCAACCCGGCCTGCGGTCCACGGCCTCCGGTAGTGCAACGTGGCCCCATCGACCAGAAGACCACTGCGAAGATTGAGGGGTTCCGTCGTATCCTGGGCGACCCCATTTACGGGGAAATCCTCTGGCGCGTTGCGCGAGCGCGGCAAGCGAACGCCATTCCCAATGCGCAGCTTCAGGCGACCGTTGCGGAGGCGATGGAACGCGCATCGCGGGGAGTTCGCAAAGTGCAAACTCTGGCCGAGACGATCGGCGACACGCAATTCGTCTCTGTGCTGGATCGGTTGCGCATCGCGTCAACGAGTGCCATTCCCAACCTCGAAGCGCTGAGGCGTCTCGTTTCGGATCTGGAAGGGCTTGCCGGACGTCCCGCCGCCTGATTGCCGAAATACACCCCCCCCAAGTCATCCGTGGCGCGTAACCCCGCCGGCAGGGCCCGAGCTTTTGTCGGCTTTACCGGGAACGCCTGCTGCGATAAGCCCGCGCGGGCGCCGTGATTGTCTCGATCTAGGGGGAGGCGGCGCACTACAGGAGATTTTTATGGGAACCAATGAAGCGTCCCCTCAAACCTTCGTGGAAAGGGTTCTGGCCTTGCTTGAAGAGCGCTTTCCATGGCTGGGTTCAGCGCAAGACGAGCCCGTCAGCGGAGCCGACACGGTCGATGAACTCTCCGACCTTTACCGATCGCTGATTCAGAAGCGGGAAAAGGCGAGCGGCGAAGACGCTGATCCCGAGACGTAACCAGGAACGACGAACTCAAGTGGGAATGGAATGGCTCACTGCGGCCGATATGTGGAGGCGCCATGCGCAATGTACAGATGATTCATCAAGAACCGGGGCTTGTCTCGATTCCTGTCGAGAAGGCTGTCTATTGCGAGAACTGCGAAACTGTTTCGACCTCGGCCTGGCGGCGTTGTGGCCTTTGTGGGTCGGAACGAATTGTAGAACTGGCCCCTCTGTTCTCAGGCCCCTTCGACCCCGGAACCCCGCCCGCAACGTCGATCAGACCGGCTCTCCGACTTGCGGCTTAACCTGTGCCTTCCCGCACCGGGATATTCACCCGAGGCCGCCCAATACAGCAGGTTGTAGTTTGGCCGCAGATTTGAGAAATAAATGCCCCAAGGGTTGTCTCGTGGGGCGCTCCCGACCTTAGTGAATCGCCGTTTCCTGATCGAAAGTTCCGCGATTGGTTCCGCTCACGAGAACCTCTCTTCCATAGATACCCGCGAACTTTACCGCCATGCCGAGGAGCCGATATTCCTCCTCCTGATAGTCGGCGGCAAACGCATCCTGGTGCAGGATGATGGCAGGTATGTCGTCTTCATGACACGCCCGGGCAAACTCGGGTAGCTTGGTCTCGATAGCCGCGATGAGGTCGGCTTCTTTTTGGGCGATTTGCGGTCGGTTCACATTTGGCATGGTTCAGCATCTCCGGTCGAGTTTCATCGGCTATTGCATTGCAAAAGGCGCGCATGGAAGCAATCGCCGTGTCTCATAGCACTACATCCTTGAGCCGATGGCGTCAAGTAAATATCCAGTTCCGGGTTTGACTGGCATTGCACCAAACTGTACAGTTTAATCAGGTGAAATGGAGAGTTTATGCCGACTGCAGCGACGAACAGAAGCGGCGCGATGGTAGTCTCGGCCCTTAGCCTGCGCACCAACCTCGGGAAGATCCTCCGGCGCTTGGATGTCGAGCGGCGTTCGCTCGTTATCGAGAAGCGTGGCACTCCCGCCGCTGTTCTGTTGAATATCCGCGATTACGTCAAACTTGCCGCGCCGGAACCCGAAGTTCTCAAGATTATTGGCGATGAGGCGAAACGTAACAAAACCGCCGCCATGACCTCGCGGCAGATCGATCAGGTCATCAAGGCCGTCAGGCTGGAAAAGAAGAAACGCTGATGCTTGCGTTGCGCCTCGTTATCGATACAAATGTCATTGTCTCTGCGGCGCTCAAATCCGACGGTCTTCAACGCACTACATTCCTCTTGGCGATCACAAAGCCGGGGCGTCTCTACGTCTCCACGCCCATCCTCGAAGAATACGCGGAAGTGCTGTCCCGGCCTGAGTTGGCGATTCGGAGAGGACTGCGGCTGCAACTGCTTCAGCTCATCAAAAACCACGCCCATCTGGTCACGCCCTCGCGCCGGATTGACGTCACGAGCGACCCGGACGACAACATCTTTATTGAATGCGCCGACACGGCTCGCGCCGACTTCCTCGTCACCGGCAACCGCAAGCATTTCCCGGCATACTGGAAAAGTACCAAGATCGTGAGCCCGCGCGAATTTGTCAGCCTTGCCGCACCGCATCTCATTCGTTGATTGGCCTGACCGCTCAGGATCGAACGGAAGACATCGACGGTTCCCCGGCGTGGGAGCGCCTCCGGTAGTGCGGAATTGGCTACCAATTTATGAATTGAATCTCATCGTTTCCGTATAGTTTCCGAGGAGGTTGCAAGGAAATGGCACGCAACCGCGCCCGCCTCAGGCTGGGGTACTACCCGCTACCGGAGAGAGAGGCAATCATCCTCCGCTCCCTGCTTTCCTTTAAAGAGTTCGCATCGGTGATCGACCCTTGCGTTGGACAAGGAACCGCTCTGCGTCTCGTCACGAGCGACGCGCAGGTCCGGCGCTATGGTGTCGAACTCGACGCCGAACGTGCGCGGATCGCCGGCGCCAACGGGATCGAGACCATCCAGGGAAATGCCTTTGACGCGATTGCGCGTCCCGAGTCGTTCTCGCTCCTCTATCTGAATCCGCCGTATGACTCGGAGATCGGCTCCATTGCCAATCGCCGCATGGAAGCCGTGTTCCTGGAACACACCTACCGCTGGCTGGCAATGGACGGCGTCCTGATCCTGGTGATTCCGTTCGAGCGATTGCACGACTGTTCCGGCATTTTGAGTCTCTCATTTCGCCAGCCTCACCGTCGTTCGGATGACCGACGAGGATTCCGTCCAGTACCGGCAAATCGCGGTGCTGGGCCAGCGGCGCGATGTCAGAGGAGCGGCCGTTGAGTACAACAAGCGACAACTGCAGAGCGTTGGCCTCTATGGCAGCTTCCAGGCACTGTCTGAGTTGCAGCCGGGCGCCTGCCCACCCTATTCGGTTCCTCCATCCGCCGAAGCGGAGCTGAGCTATCGCGGCCTTCCATACGACCTGTTGGAAGACCTGCTGCCGCACTCGGGTGCATGGAAACAGGCGGCGCCGCTCCTGATGCCGCATGAGGACGTTGCGACTGGCCGGCCCATCACGCCGCTGCATGGCGGTCATGTCGGACTTCTGTGTACTGCGGGGCTGCTGAACGGCGTCTTCGGGCAGGGAGACGACCGGCACATAGCCCGCTGGCGTTCGGTCAAGCATGTGACGACCTTCGTGGAACAGGACGGAGACGCCGAGATCATTCACCACCGAGAGCGGTGGGCCAATGAGCTGTACCTGGTCTACGCCGATGGGAGGACGCTGAAGCTCACAGAGACGCCGGCGAAGAAGGAGGGCGAGACCGATGGAGAATGCACACCTGCGGCTCGGGCTGCTTGAGTACGTGCGCATCACGGAAAAGGCTTCGACCCGCATTCGCCTGCGGGTCGATCGCTATATAGGGGAAGATCGGCAGGCACATCTTTTGAGCGTCTTTGGCAACGACTCGGATGTGGGGGCGATCACGGCGGCCGTTCACGAGAAGGCCGCTTTCAGCTTGACGTTTCCCGATGGCACGACAAAGGACGTCTCGCTCGGTGAACACGCCTCCTGCTACAAGGGGGCCGTGGCTTTGCCCGGCCGGAAATACCCGGTGCGTCAACTGCTGGCAGTCTCCCAAGAACTTCACACCAATGGGAGCGCGGGACGAACAATGCTTCTGCGATACGACCGCGAGGGGGCCTGGGCGGCGCTGGTAACCTTCCTGGGGCTTCCTGCCGATCCGACGTGGGCAGACCAAATCCTCGCGGTCGTTGAGCAAGAGAAGCGGATTGAGGAGATTGATGGTATCGGCTGCCAGCCCGCACTGATCTCGGCGACCACCGAAGAGATGCTGGAGTGGATTGGCGATGGGCTGCGCTCGCGGGCGTTGGCCTTCCCAGAAGGGAATGGCGCCGTGATCTGGCCGCGCTACACAGTAGAGGTAGCCTTAAATCCCCGGCAACCAGTTGTCTAATTGCTGGCGAACTGACCCGATCGCTAGCCCTCAACCCGAGTTTCGTGAACTCGCGGTTGGGCGCGTAGGGGAACCTTCCCTGTGTACTAATTGTTCTCCTGGAGGAGATGATTTATAATCGATACGGTGGAGGTGGCCCATGGAAGCTCTAATCGAGAATCTGACAACGAATGAGGCGGCTATTGCCGCCGGCGTCACAGTTGCCAAAATCAACCGGATGATCGACAAGCGGATCCTCCCCAAGAAACTCTACAAGACCTCCCAGAACCGGACTGTGCGCAAAGACGCTTGCCTTTGGATCGCCTTTTATTTCGAGACCGAGGAGGTGCTAACGTCGGCGGCGCGGGTGAAAGCGATGCGCGGCGCACTTGCACACAACCACTCATGGACGGAACTTCGGCACTGCAAATTCGAAGAATCCCGGACTGTGCAGGTCTTGCTGTCCTCGATCTGGCAAGATGTCGACCGCCGCCTGAGCCAGTTAAAGGATGCTCAACAGATGGTGGTTGAGGATCCGGAGATTCTCCGAGGCACGCCCGTCATCCGGGGAACACGTATCCCGGTGCACGACGTTGCCAGTCTGGTCGATGCCGGCACACCAATTAAAGAAATTCTGGAGATCTATCCAAGGCTCACGCCGTCCGAGATCGGGTTGGCTTCGATCTACGCGAGGGCGAACCCTCGAAGGGGCCGTCCCCGGCGTCGGGCCTTCCCCAGAGGTCTCACAGTCTCCGTTTCCAAGAAGCGACTTCGTGGCTCCTCTATAGGAAGCTAGGAGTTTGCGAAGAGCATTGATTGATGAAAGCCAGTCCGGCCGGGGCCAAGACCACGCTCTGACTATGCGATCAGGCTGCAAAGTCCCGCTGCTTAAAGGGCATTCGCCCGGGAGAATTGACTGCGCCCGAAATACGATCTAATATTTAGACAGCAATGGAGGGAAAATGCCACAACGACGGCTGAAGCTGAAGCAGGCAAGCGCAGTTCTGAAGGTCGAGCCGAAGGAATTGCAAAACCTCGTGCAATTTGGCGTGGTCAAGCCGAAGTGGGTCGATGGCGCCTATCTCTTCGACAAAGAGACCCTTCTCACAGCAAAGGTGGCGTTTCGCCTGAAGGAATCCCTTGGGACCCGCGCCAACGTTCTTTCCAGGCTCATCGAGGTCTTTCGCACCTCCGAGAAGGGGCTTCGCAAGGAGAACCCGGAGTACGTGGTCTTTACTTGCCGCTTCTCTCGCGAGGAGGAACCGATCAAGCTGGGAGTTCCATTTCGATCATTTGGCGACGAGATTGAACAGGGCCTGAGCAGAGCGGACCTCTATCGCGACCTGCCGCCCGGGCGAAAGCGCGCCGGATGGAAGAAGGAGTTCTTGGAAGCGCTATCGGATGCGGCTAAGGATCTCGGAGAGATTTCCCGAGAGGAGATCCAACGCACGATTCGAGATTATCGCGCGGAGAGGCGCGTTCCGGAGATCACCGTTGCAGCCGAAACCTAAGAAGAAAAAGCAACGTGCTGTGGTGGATACGAACGTTGTGGTGGCGGGTATTTCCGGTTTTCGGGACCAGTACATTCCAGGCCGAATTCGGAGCGCCGACCTGCTTCACCGCTGGACGGAAGAGGAACATTTTATTTGGCTCTACTCGGAAGACATTCTCGTCGAGTACAAAGATGTCCTGAATCGGTTGCACGTCCGATCTGCGGCAATCGGCACACTCATCAATTTCATTCGAGAGCGGGGAGAGTCGGTCGAGATTCGCTCTTCTACCGAGATATCGCCCGATCCCAAAGACGATGCTTTCTGTATCTGTGCCGAAGAAGGAAGTGCAGACTTCATCTTCACCCTCAACCCGAAAGACTTTCCGCAGAGCCACCTGAAGGCGAAAGTAATCCAGCCGTAACCCACAGGATGCCGTCGAGGCCGCTGAGGATCGCTCCAAACCGGCAAACGCTCTGACGCGCTCCGTCCCTCTCTCATTTCCGCCCAAATCTCATAACTTTTTACCCTCGACGAGGTTTCTCTATGGAGACGACCTTCGACTACCTCCGCCAATTTGGCCCCTTGCTGGCCGAAAGAATTCTCGAAACCTATCCTCCGCTTCAGAGTACGAAAGACCCGGTTGCACCAGCCCTTGGGATGCTTCTCCGCCAGGCGTTGCCAGCTCAGGCGCTCGCCATTACCGGGACCGCGAAGTATCTGCGCCAGGCAAAGGCTGCGCGCATCGTCGCCGAGTGCGGGGCGGGAAAGACTTTTATGGCTTTGGGCACCATCCACGTTTTGGCGGAGGGACGGCCCAGCACAACCCTGGTCATGTGCCCCTCGCATATCACGCACAAGTGGGCGCGCGAGGTTTTGCTGACCATCCCGCGCGCCCGCGTCTTCCTTATCGAGGACATGCGCAATGGCGGCGACCCTGCGAAGCCGCATGGCATCTGCGAGGTGAAGCTGAGCAAGGGCAGGACGATTTACGACGGCAAACGCCTAAGCCTGTCCGAGATGCGGCGATTGGGACGCAAGGAGTGGCGGAAACGTTTTGCTTGCCCGACGTTCTTCATCACGGGCAAAGACAAAGGCAAGCTGAGCTACTTCTGGGACCACGTCTTTCTCAAAGCGAAGTCGGGACCAAACCTGGGTGGCGTCGTCAATCCGGATTCAGGACTCGCGATTCTCGACTCCGAGATGGAGAAACTCACGGCGCCCGACTTCCGTGACAAGGTGAAGGTCTCCGAGGCGCTGGCCGCGCCGCGCGGCGGCACGTCGCGATTCTCTGCGCTGTGGCAGGCCGACCGCACGCGCATTCAGCGCATGGCGCCAATCGAGTACATCGGCCGGTACATGCGTGGGTGGTTCGACTTTGCCATCGCCGACGAACTGCACCAGCTAGCAGGCGACACAGCTCAAGGCAATGGGCTTGGCGTGCTCGGGCGCGCGGCACAGCGATTGATCGCGCTGACTGGAACCCTGATGGGCGGGTACGCCGATGATCTCTTCAACATCTTCTACCGCATGGAGCCGCGCGCGATGGTGCGTGAGGGCTTCGCCTACGGAGGGCAGGGCCGGCGGGACTTCCAGGAGCAGTACGGCGTTCTCGAAACGATTGAGAAGGTGGAAGAAGCGGATAACGCTTGCTCAAGGGCGACCAAGAAGACGGTCCGGGTTCTGCGCAAACCGGGCGCCTCGCCGCTGCTCTTCGGCAAGTTTCTGATGACCACAACGGCGTTCCTGTCGCTTGAGGACATTTCGTACAATCTCCCCGCGTACGACGAGAGTGTCATTTCAGTTGAGATGGACGATGTCCTGCAGCAGGCTTACGCGAAGCTGGAGGAGGATATTCGCTCCGCGATGAAAGCGCATCGTGGAAACAAGAGTCTGATGAGCATCCTGCTCAACACGCTCCTGCTTTATCCGGATCATCCCTACGACTTCGACCAGATCTGGGCGCGAGCCTTCGATCCGCAGACGAAGGAGTACGTGAAGTTCCTGGTGACAGAGCCGGAGAACCTCACGCGCGAGGCGCTTTATGCGAAGGAGCGCGGTCTGATTGCCGATGTCAAAGAGGAGCTGCGGCGGGGAAGGCGCTGCCAGGTCTATGCCACCTATACAGGCGAGAAAGACGTCACGTTGCGATTGGAGGCTGTGCTGCGGCAAGAGGGCATTCGTGTCGCCATTCTCCGCTCATCCGTTGCCACCGACAAACGAGAGGATTGGTACGACCGGCAGTTGAAGGCCGGCGTTGAGGTGGTGATCTGCCATCCGAAGCTGGTCGAGACGGGATTGGACCTGCTGGCGTTTCCAACGCTCTACTTCTACGAGACCGGGTACTCCTTGCATACGTTGCGCCAGGCCAGCCGAAGATCGTGGCGCATCGGGCAGAGATTCCCGGTGCGGGTAAAGTTCGTTACCTACTCTGGCACCATGCAGGAGACCTGCCTTCGGCTGATGGGCAAGAAGATGCTTGTGGCCCTCATGATGGAGGGAAAGTTTTCGGGCGAAGGCCTCCAGGCGCTCGACACCGACGAAGACCTCATGAGTGCGATGGCGCGCGAACTGGTCGAAAAGGCTGGTGTCGGAGAATCCGCCGACGCCGTGTGGCGGGACCTCGGCCACGAGCGCGAAAGAGTGTTGCCGCGCCCGGCACCTGCGGAACTGGAACCAGAGGAGGAGCTCGTTCCGGTGCTCAACCTGCCGGTCGTGGTCGCAGCTGAACCGGCTCCGACGCCATTCGGCATCCACCTGCTGGATCCGAGCCCATCGACAAAGAAACGGAAGAAAACCGCGCTTTGGCCGGCCGCCAAAGAAACCAATGTGCAGCTCCGTCTCTTCGATTGAGTCGGCACTCTTTCAATTTGAGAGGTGACATCATGAGCGAGGAACGGGAGAAGGTCCGTTGCCGCAGTTGCGAACTCGTCCAATGGAGCGATCGAGCGAATTGCCGGCGCTGTGGCAGTGCTTTGCCGGAGCCGGTCGTGAGAATTGTTGAGCGAGTAGTGGAGAAGGTCGTGATCCGGCAGGACCCGCAATCCCTTCAGAAGCTCGAGGAGGCTCACAGACTCATTTCTGCGGCGACAGAACGGCTGCAACGACCGGGCGCAGAAGAGAAAGCTCCTATCCTCTTCAGCCAGATCTCGGAGACGGAAGCCTTTCCGACGATGGCGGAAGTGGAGCGAGCAATGATCGTGGCAGCCTACAAGAGGTCGAATCGCAGACCTCTCGAAGCTGCACGGTTGCTCGGAATCGGCAAGACCACCGTATACCGCAAGTTGAGGGCGATGGGCGAAGCGGCAGCATGACGGCGACAGAGCCATCAATCTCCCTGGAACCGCTGGTCTTCAACATGAACGGTGATAGCGTATCCATTGGGAGAATATTCCAGCCCGACCGTTATGGTCTCAACCAAAGCAAGGAAGAGGGTCGGCTGCGGCTGGCCCTTTTCATTTGCGTGGAGATCACCATGCCCAAGGGGCCATTTCTCCCATCGGACTTCACAGCCACGAAGTTCTCAACCGCTGCGGACAAGGCTGAGTTCGGAAATACCTTGCTGCGCTTTATTGAATCCGAGTGGGCGTCGGCGCTCTTTACCAAGTGCTTCTACAACCGTCTCTCCATGTGTTTCGGGCACATTGCTCACAACAACCGCACGCAATTCTACGAAGAGTGGTTTTCAACTGTCGCCGCTCAGGTGCGGTTCCTGAAACACACACTGCGATTCCCCTGCCACGGAGATCCGGAATACACGTTTTCCGATGTCGAGAGGGCGATCCAGCGAGAAATCAGCAACCGGAACTGCCTTGCGCGGTATGAGCTGCGCTTGGCGGAAGGACAGCAGGCAGCCGATCTTGCGTTGCTCAAGCAGTTGGAAAGCAAATACAGGACGCCGGAGGGAGAGCCGGATCAGGAACCCCGAATTACTGCTCCACTAGTGGATCAGGCTCCTGTCACGCCTATTCAGGGCTCGTTGTTCTGAAGCTGGCTCGAACTCCAACCGAGCGCCTTCCGGCTCATTTGACCGGATTTCTGTCTGGGGGTACAAACCTTTCAATGGCGCGGAGAAACGGACGGTGCAAGTTTCCCCGCCAGTGCAGGAGGCGAGTGATGGAAACGTTAGAACCAACGATCCAAGGCTTCAGTGGAGACGGTTCGAAATCACCCACCCCGGCCAGTGCTGATGATCGAAGCAAGTTGGCAGAGGGGGCGCCAGGAGCTGCACCTGACCTCTTGGGTCCGCCGGCGACGAATCGCCACCGGTTGCAGAATGAGCGTTCGGCCATCACACATCACTTCGCCTTCGGGGGACATGAAGGCTATCTGACAGTCGGCTTCTACCCCAACGGTCAGCCGGGCGAGATCTTCATTCGCATGGCGAAGGCCGGATCAACCATTGCCGGGTTGATGGAGTGCTTCGGCACCGTGGTTTCAGTCAGCCTTCAGCACGGAGTGCCATTGAAAGTGCTCTGCGACAAGCTCTCGCATACACGCTTCGAGCCCTCCGGCTGGACCGGCAATGCGCAGATCGGATACGCAAAGTCCGTCATGGATTACATCTTTCGCTGGCTGGAACTGCGGTTCCTCTCGGGCGAACAGCTCACCCTATTCAACGGGGGCGATGTTCGGGCGAGCATCGGCGGAGAGTCGAGACACGGCCACGACGACTGCTTGCCAGTCCCTTATGACATCGGCGATTCTCCGCCTTGCGTCGCGTGCGGCGACCTCATGAAGCCAAGTGGAACCTGCTATACCTGCGTCAATTGCGGTCAAACCAGCGGTTGCTCGTGAATGTCTGGGTTGCAACTGACCCCGACAAGATCAGGCCATGAAGATCCGGTGAGTCGGCAGTGCTGGAAACGCGCCTCGGGATGAAGTCGTCAGTTGAAGTTGCATCCCCCTCGATATTTCCTCGATTTCACGTGTATCGGAGAGAATGAGGACATGTTTTTGCTCAAGGTTGTGGTCCTCGCTGTCATCCAGGGCCTGGCAGAACTGCTGCCAGTTTCCAGCTCTGCCCATGTCGTTGTTGCCGAAAAACTGATGGGCCTCGATGTCTCGTCGCCCTTCATGACGCTGCTGTTAGTCATGCTGCACACCGGCACCATGTTCGCCGTCATTGTCTACTTCTGGAACCAGTGGAAACGCACTTATTTCTCCAGCGCAACCGCATTCAGGCAGATTGCGTTGAGGCTGATCGTGGCAACGACACTTACCGGCATCGTCGGCTACGGCACCATTAAGTTGATTGAGAAAACAATCCTGCGCAGCGTTGCACATGCTCAAATCGAGGATCTCTTCGGCCATCTCGAATGGATCGCACCCGCTCTGGCCGCGGCTGGTCTGTTGATTATCATCGCGGGCGTCGTCAGGCGGCAAGAAGACCACCGTGATCCCTCAATCGAAACAGATCACGAGATGTCGATTGGCCAGTCAGTCTGGATTGGCACGGTGCAGGGGCTGTGCCTTCCATTTCGTGGCTTCTCCCGCTCGGGCGCCACCATTTCCACGGGAATGCTGACAGGTGTGCCCAAGGCGCGGGCGGAGGCTTTCAGCTTCGCTCTGGCGGTGATTCTGACGCCACCCGCGATCGCAAAAGAGACCTTGCGCGTCGTGCACCAGCACCATGTGCAGACGCAGTTCAGCAACAGCGCGGGATACCTCTCGGGCGCAATTTTGCCCGGCCTGATCGGGATGGTCTGCTCCTTTCTCGCAGGACTGCTGGCACTGAAATGGCTCAGCCGCTGGCTCGAAAGCGACCGCTGGTACCTCTTCGGGATCTATTGCCTGATTATGTCGGTGGTTGTCTTCGTCCTCCACCGCGCAGGCTACTGAAGACAAATCTGAGAGTAACTCAGCCGTAGGCGCGGCGCCGAATCAATCAGCTCAGAGGCAAGCCCGCTATGGAGAAACGTCCTCAGTTTACGCATGATCTCCAACCCAGCGTTGATCGCCAATCCGGTGATTAACCATTTTGGCTGGAACGCCGACCGTTGCCTATGTAGCACAAAATACACTCCGACCACCTCTGCAATAGGTCTGCAACAGCAGACCGATCACTGGTCTGCACCTCAGATGTACCCCACACTCCCCACATTCCATGTAAACCCAAATCTACTCAGGAGATGATGACCATGTCCACTCTGACCGTCTCGGCCCTCAAACGCGAATTCGTCTACGGGAACAGCGTACTCGAAGATCCAAACCCCTCCCTCTCGATTGACCAGGTAAGAGATGTATTGACGGCGGCATTTCCAGAGATTGCCACCGCCGCTCTTGCCGGACCCGAAGTGACGGACACGGCCATGCGCTACACGTTCAGCCGGGCCATCGGCAGCAAAGGCTGATCCCGGCGCTTCATGCGGCGTCTTGCTCCAACCTTCTTCCGAGCAGCCGTGCGGCGTTCGCAGCGCGCGGGAGAAGGCCACATCCCGAATCGTCGAAATGAGGCGGCAGACTATGGGAAAAGCGAAGCCTAATCGGGCCAACCTGCTCGCGGAACTCCACGCGCTTGAGTGCAAGCCGCCCAAGAGAGCCGACCGGCTCATCGCGAGGCATTTGAAATGCGAAGAATCACAAAGCCTGGCGCACGCCGTCGCGGAAGCGGCCAGGAGATCGTCGTCCGGCACGATGCCGGTTCTGGAGGCCCCCACCGAACTGCTGCCGCCGCTGATATAAGGCTGCTGGGACAGGGTTGCGGTGAAAGCCTTCCGTCTCTTCGCCGCATCCCCACGAACTATCGTCTGGAGACAAACGGCGAGAGCCTCTACCGGCTCTGCCTGGCGCTGGTGGAGCGAAACCTCGCCGACGCGAAGCTTTGGCAAAAGACCGGCAAGGTCGCCGTGGTCTTCGCGCGAACCGCAATCCAGAATGTGATTGAGGAGTTCTCCGGCGGCGCGCTCGAAGACAAGGTCGAGTATTGCTGCGAAGTCAGGGACGACTTCGGGACGGGATACTGGCGGGGCGGAGACCTTGACGATGGAAAACTGATGGCCGCATTCGAAGTCCAATCGTGCGGATACCTCAAGATTGGAGCCGCGCTTGCCGGGCTCGAAGAGCAGGAGCGATTCCTCGGAGCGGCGTTCTACTTCCTGTTGCGAAGATCGCTCTACCGCTGGATACGGATCTACGACCACACCGACGCCGCGTTCTACAACGAACAGCTGCATGAGTGGATGGAGCAGGACGATCCCCAGAACCGGGATGCGTACGAGTTCCCGCCCGTCGAAGAGGCGATCCCGGAACCGCTCCGAACCGCAGAAGACTGGACCTATCCCAACGCGCGCAGACTGCTGCGAAAGCATCTTCAGGGGCCGCATTCGATATGGATTCGGAAGCTGCTGAACCTTCACCGACTGTCGCGGTTGAAGGGCCAGGTTATGCGCTTCGAGGGAGAGTACGACGATGCGCCCGTACCCAGCCTCTTGCTGGTCTTCCGTGAAAACGATGCGATTCAGGCCTGTTTCGATCATGAGTCGGACCGTTACAACGAGACCACCAATGAGCCGTCCTGCGCGGTCTGTTTTTGCCCGGAGATCGCAGAGGAGTTCGACGCGGCGTTTCGCACAATGGCGATCTTTCTCAGGATCAACATCGAATTGGCGGACCTGATTACGCTGCTCAACGACGGGGAGGAGGAAAAACATGCAGGTCAACCTGAGCATCGGACAGAACCATCACTTCGCGCTGCGTGAAGCTCTCCTGATCTACCGCTCCAGCGAACATCCGTACGGCCATTTCGGAGACACATTCATCACCCACCATGACGTGAACGCAGAGAATCGCGCCAAGCAGCCGACGCTCGGTCCGGCGAGACCGTTAACCATCGAGTTTGTTCACGCGCTGGTCCAGGCCCTGGGTGGACGGGTTGCCGTGGAGTTTTTTCCTGAGAAGGTGATCGCGCGCACCGAACGGTTGATCGCGTGGTGGACGCCGGCCCAGAAACGCCAGATGTTCTTCGGAACGACGCAGGGCGACATGGGCGGAATCAACGGCGCGATCTTTCCGCAGCCCGCTCTGGTCTGGATGGCGATGGATCATTCACTCTCGATGCGGGCGTTCAAGGAGAATCGCCGGCCTGCGGCCGACACGAAGCTTTGTGTGGCTCCTTACTGGAACCTCTACGAAACGGGAAGCGTCTGCCTTGGATCGATGCAGGCTCCCGATGCCTCTACTGTTGCCTCCATTCCACAGTGGGAACAGAGCTTTTACGAAAGCGAATTCACGCACGGCAACGTCGGAAGACTCACGCGCCATCCCGGGGGCTTCGAAGGACTGTGGAAGGAACTCGCTGGCAAAGAGCAGTTTCCACTCAACTCGCTGATCGAGCTGCCGGAAACCGTGGAGGAGTTTCTTTCCGGAAAGAGGCACGGCCATGATCGTTGAGCACACTCTCGCGAAATCGTTATGCCGCAGAGGGCAGCCGCTCCGGGTGCTGGTCGTAGGTGCGGGAGGTAACGGCAGCGCGGTGCTGCTCGGCCTGCCCTATCTTCACCAGGCGATGAGGGTGTGGGGTCATGCCGGAGGTCTCCACGTGATGTTGGCGGATGGCGATCTGGTCTCAGAGACCAACTGCGTCCGGCAACCGTTTGCGGCAGCCGATGTCGGACTGAACAAGGCTACCGTCCTGATCAACCGTGTCAATCTCTTCTGGGGTCTCCGGTGGCAGGCCCACTCCGAGCACTTTCACAAGGATTCCCTGAGAACCAATTCGGCAGGCCCTCACCTGATTATTGGCTGTGTCGATACACGGGCGGCGAGGCAGGCCATCCTGTCCGCGGTCACCCGAGCGAATGACAGCACCGCCTACTGGCTCGACCTCGGCAACAACGCCAGCAGCGGTCAGTATGTGCTCGGACAACCGTTGAACGGCGCGAACCGGCGCAACGCCGTCCGACTGCGAACCGTTGCGGAACTCTATCCGGAGATTGCGGATACGGAGGCGGGCGAAGATCCGCTGCCCAGTTGCAGCGCGGCGGAGGCTCTCGAACGCCAGGAGCCGTTCATCAATCAGGTGCTTGCTACGAGCGCACTGGCCATGCTGGCTCGGCTCCTTCGTTACGGCGTGCTCGCCCATCACGGAGCCTTCTACTCCGCTTCAACAGGCCGGCTCAGTGTATTGGGGGTCGATCCCGATCTCTGGAAAAAGATTCAAAAGCGCACTCGCAAAGATTGGTTGGCGAGGCATGGGAAGGGATAGGAATCCAATCGCAAGTCAAATTCTCACAGGAAGGTGTATCCATGTTCAAAGAACTGGGTCCGCTGCTTCGGCAGAGGACCGTTGTCATGATCCTGACGCGCCTGGAGGACGACACCATCCGCGTCAACGTCATTCCCCGTAAGCTCAACGAAAGCGAGAACGACGCGCTCACCACTCCGCTTAGCGTGGCCGGTACGGCGGAAGATCTGGACAACCAGCTACCTTCTGCAATGGTCCAGTTTGTTGGCGCTCATCTCGAATTGAAGAACACGCTCGAAACCGCCAAGGAGCAGATGGCGGCGGCAGCCAAAGCCGCAAAGGCGGAGGCGCGCGCGAAGGCCAAGACGCCGACAGAGAACGAAACATCGAAAACGGATGCTCCCAAGCTCACTGCGATCATAAAGACAGCCGAGACCGCCAAGCCAGACCCGCCGAAGGCGGCAGGGCTGTTCGATGCGCCAGCTTCAGTGGCAGCCACTCCCGGGGCCACGACCGACAAGGATGAGGGGGAAGACATCCTCGCCGAGATTGAGGAAGGCGAGCAGATGGACGAGGATGAGAGATCGGATGAAGCGGCTTGACCTCGCGTGGCCCCGCCTGCCCGGTTGGAACCCTGTGCGTCCAGTCAGCATCAAATGGCGTGTGAGATTATTGTGGTAAGTAATAATTTCGTGATAATCTTAGCTCAGCAGCAATCCTCCGAAGGGAGGCTATATGTCAGAAGTCAAGCGAATCCAGAATGTTACGTCGGCTGTACTGAGCGGCACGGGCCAGGACGTCATCCGGCTACTCCACCGTTCTCCGCGACAAAGGACCGTGGCTGTCACCTTTGCCGACGATGAGCAGGGTGCCGCGGCCGAGCGCGTGATCCACCAGGTGGTGGAGTTTCTTCCGCAATTGATTGAGGTGCGGCAGGAAGACACGTTGAAGAAGGTCGTCAATGTGCTTCTGACGGATGTGACTCCATCGAAGGCGGCGCGCGAGCAGGCCCGTATGCTCGTCGAAGCCAAAAGTGCGATTCTGAACAGCGGCGACTTTCTGCCCGCAACCGAAGTGGCCGAGCTCGCCGGCTTCAGCGCCAGCAACCTCAGCGTGCAGCCGAACAAGTGGAAGCGTAACCGGGAGATCTTTGCCATCCAGCACGGCCGGGAGGATTACCTGCCAGTCTATGGGCTGACTCCAGACCATCGTCCGCGTAAGGAGATGGCGGAGATTCTCAAGATATTTGGAGAGGCGAAGGATGGTTGGGGCCTGGCCTTCTGGTTCGCGGGGTTGAACAGCTTCCTTGACGACGAACGCCCACAGGATGTGCTGGCGACCGATCCCGAGAGCGTGATGGCCGCGGCCAGGGATGAGCTGGCCGAGCTCGAACATGGCTAAGCGGACTTCACGCTATGCTCCGCCAGTCGTTCCCTCGAACATCAAGCTAACCGCTTGGGGTGCGGGCGCGACGATGCACCGTGTCCATGAGACGATCTACGCTGTCGGCCAATTCAACCCAAGCCCCAGGGGCAATGCCCGCTTCAGTCCGATCCACGACCCATCGGGGAGCGTGATTCCTACACTGTATGCCGCGACTACCCCTCGCGGTGCGTTGATGGAGACCGTCTTTCGTGACGTTCCGTACCGCGCCGGATTCAAGAACGTTGACCTCAAGAGGCTGGAAGCAAACGTCTGCTCTGCTCTTCTGTTCCAGACCAACTTTCAGCTCCTCGATCTGAGTAAAGTCGCCTTGCGAGGGCTCGGCATTCAACCTCGCCAGCTCATCGATACCACAAAAGCGCACTACCCGGTGACGCGGCACTGGGCCGAGCAGGTCTACGCCGCCCATCCTCGCCTTCAGGGCTTTCTCTGGTCTTCGCGGCAAGATGACCGTGCGCTCGCCGTCGTGTTGTTCGGACCTCGGGTGCAGGCATCGGAACTGCTTGACGGCAACTTCTCACGCCCGCTAATCAGGATTGGCGCACCGGAGGACTTTGTTTTGCAGTTGGCAACTGATCTGAAAGTGCTGCTTAAGTAATATTTCCACCGCCGGAGCCCGATAGCCTGCGTGTCACAGTTCCGGATTGCTTTTACCCTGAGGAAACTGTATGTACACCATCCTGTCGTACCGGATGGGGATGGAGTCCACGGCCATACTCGTGCGCTGGTTGGAGGATGCCTACGTCCGGCCATGTCCGCTTGAAATACTTATCGTCATTACCGCGCACACAGGCGAGAGTACGAAGACAACGTCATTCGGACTGTGGAACGACTCGTGCGGGATACCGACCGGGCCACTGCGCACGAGAACCTGCGCGCTCTGACCGAGCCGCAGAGCGAGATCGTCGAACTGCGAAGTATTCGGTATGTGCACCGCGAACGATGCGGTGCCTTCTATCCACGCAAGAAGAGTTTCTTGCGGCCGTGCCCGCCGTCGTCGAGGTCAAGGCTCGCTCCGGTCTCAAATGGTCCGAGCGGCAGTGGGAGTGTCCGCAGCTGCCTCTCTTCGAGTAATCGCACAGCCACTCAGCCAAGCTCGCATTGCAGATGATGTTTGCTTCGCCGCACTTGAAACCGCCGGCATCCGAATCGCGAAGCGATGCCGACAATTATCCACAAACAGCCTGGCAAAAAGACGCTTCGTTCACCGCATTTGGAACAGGCGATTGCCTGGAGCGGGCTTGCCAGTTGATCTCTGCCGCGACCGAGCAAATGACGCAGCCGTATCCGGTACTGACGGTTCCGGCCGCCTCCGGCGGCATGGCTGGAGGCCGATGTCTTTCCGACCATGGACGAGACGGAGCGGGCGATGATCTTTGCGGCACACGAGAAGTCCGAGCGGAAACCGCTGGTCGCCGCGCAACTCTTTGGAATCGGAAAGACGACGTTCTACCGCAAGCTCAGGGAACTGGCGATAGCGCCGACCGTCGAGGCCGCAACTCTGAGGCTGGCTGCATGACGGTCGAGCGGGGCAAGGCGACTGAGGACGGACGTAACACAAGTTGGACGCGATGACTGCGAAGAGTATCCCGACGAATCAGGCGACAACGCACCGCTCGAAGATGCGGCTTGACAAGGGAAAGAGGCGCACATGAGATGTCCAGAGTTATCTCAAGACCGGATTACGGAGATGGCGATCGCCGTTCTTCGAGCCACCGACGACGGGAACGGGCTTGCTCCGGCGGACTTGGCGTTCGTCGAACTCGCCCTCAACCGCGGACTCAATGCAGCGGGCCTGGTCCGGTTTGTCGAACTCCATGACAACGCAACCAAACATGGCGGCTACACGGCGCCCTGGCTGTTCGGGATCGAGCATCTCACCATCGATCATCACCGGCACATCCTCTGGAAGGGCGTCGCCGTAGAGCACTTCGATCATGGAGTCTGGCAGCGGCCGGGATGGCGGGAGCGGATGCGGGCCGACGCTGAAGCCATCGCTGCCCGATGCCGGCAACTCGAAGCGGAAGGCATTCAGCCGACGATGGCAACCGTGACGGATTGGTGAGATGTCAAGGAGCCCACGAGGAGAGGGCCAGAGGCGGTACGGCGTATTGCGACCGTTGCAAGGCGTGCCTTCGGAGCAAACGGCCCACAATCAGCGCCAATGGAGTTGAAGAGATGCCAACAACGCAGAAACTTTCCTTGCTCGAACTGCTGAATCGCGCCAATGAAGCCTATCCCGACGGTTTCCTGGCCGAATATTACGACGCGAAGACCGGAGAACGGCGGCAGGGCGGAGGCGATTCGCTTGCCCGCTTCATCGTTGCGGAGCTCTCGGAGACCTTCGATCCCAATGCCCCGCGCGCGGCGCAGCTTCAGGAAGCACGAAACGCGCTGAATCATGCGGTGGACGACCTCGAACGGGTGATCGAGTCGCTTTCGTAACCGCTGCTCCTTCTCGGCCTTGAACAGTTCTCGATATCGGAAGGTTTCAACATGCTCAATATCATTCCCACGAGCCCGAAACAGGCTGCCAAGTTCCTGCCTGTCGCTTATGCGCTCAGGCTGCCCGTGTTCCTGTGGGGGAAGCCAGGCATCGGAAAATCGGACCTCATTCGCGAATTCGCGCGGCAGCAGCGGATGGACCTGATCGACCTGCGCCTGACCACACTCGAATCCTGCGACCTGCGCGGCCTGCCGCGGATCAACCACGAAACTGGGGAGACCGAATGGGTGCGCCCCGAATTTCTGCCGCGGGCGGATGTTCCGGTCGTCATCTTTCTCGACGAACTGACGGCGGCGGAGCCGCGGCTTCAGGCTTCGGCCTACCAGCTCATCCTCGACCGCTCGATCGGCAAGCATCGCCTGCCCGAGCAGGCGTGGGTGGTCGGCGCAGGGAACGCGCCCGAGGACGGCGCGGTGAGTTACGGAATGGGCACGGCGCTCGCCGACCGCTTCGTACATCTCAACGTGGTCGCTCATCCCGACGACTGGATGGAATGGGCCATTGCGGCAACCGTTGCGCCCGAAGTCATCACGTTCATCCGCGTCCGGCCGGAGATGCTCGACTCCTGCGGCGGGCAGGAGAGGACAGAGCAGCTGGTGACGCCCTCGCCGCGCTCCTGGGCAAGGGTCTCGCGGGTCCTCGAAGAGACCAGGGACCAAAGAGCGCGCTCGATCGCCGTGAACGGCCTGGTGGGAGAGGCCGTGGCCGTGCAGTTCTTTCACACTCTCGAAGAGATCGGCCAGCTTCCGCCGGTCGCCAGGCTTCTGGAGATGCCCGCGCGCCTGGCCGCGCGAGAGGTTCCGGCCACCATCTCCGCACTCTATGGGCTTGTCTATTCGCTGGTGGCCTACGCAAACAGCCTGACGCACTTTGAGCGGTCGATTGAACTGCTCGATGCCGTGACCGAGACTCGCGACGCGCTTCCGCGCAGAGAGATTCAATCGCTGGGGATGGAGCTGCTGCTTGGCAAAGCCCACCAGGGCAAGTTGTTTCAGGCCGTGGCGAAATCGGAGACCTACCGGCGTGTCTACAAGGGCAAGGCGCGGGAACTCGTGGACTTGGGGAGGGCGGCGTGACATCGGAGGAGACAGTCTCGCGCAATTTGCGCTTCGCGGTCAGCAAGGATGTTGGACTCGCCAGCATCCTTCTCTATGTGCCGGCCGTCGCCGCTACCGATCCGGACCGCACAGCCTGGACCGATGGCCGGAAGATGTACTTCGCCGACGGTTATTTCGGATATGCGCCCGAAGAGCAGGTGGCGATCACGATCCACGAAGCGCTCCATGTCGCGCTCCGGCATGTGCAACGGGGAGAGGCGATGCGGCTGCGCGAAGGTCCGGCATTCGACGCGCGGCGCTGGAACATCGCGTGCGACGCCATCGTGAATCACTCGATCGGCGGCTGCCGCTGGTGCAAGCTGCCCACCGGCGCCTGGTATCCCGAAAACTGCATCGATTCGGCAAACCTCAAAGAGCGCCCGGCGGAGCTTTGGACGGCGGAGGAGATTTACTACGAGATCCAAGACCAGGAGAGGCGGCACGGAAAACTACTGGAGCGCGCTGGCGGCTTCTGCGCCCCGGATCTCACCGGCGCGCCGGGAACCAGTGTTCGTTCGGGCGGCGCGCATGAGGAAGGGATGGAACAAGGAATCTGGCGGGAACGCCTCGTCCGGGCCCAGGCCGGCTCGGCGCCGGGTTCGGTGCTTCGCCGGCTCGCCGCGGATGTACCGAAACCGGAAGTGAAGTGGGAGTCGGTTCTGCGGGATTTCCTCGTCGCCCGGCTCATGCCGCTCACCGAAGCGACATGGGACAGACCCAGCCGGAGAACACTGGCGATGGGACGGGAGGCTTGCTGGATCGAGCCGGGCATTGGACGCCGCCCTGGGATCCGGCGCGCGGGCGTGGTCATCGATACCTCCGGTTCGATTGATCAGCAGCTGCTTGGCGCGTTTCTCTCTGAGATCAACAACCTCATCATTCAGACCGGCTGCGAGGTCGTGCTGGTCGACTGCGACGCCCAGGTGCAGCAGGTCTCGAAGCACAGGATGCCCATTCGCGGCTACGTTGCGAAAGGCGGCGGCGGCACCGATTTCCGGCCGGCCATCGAGGCGCTGCGCGGGGCGGCTCCCGATGTAGCCGTCTATTTCACCGACCTGATGGGCGCGTTTCCCGAGAGACGGCCGGCGTTCCCGCTGCTGTGGCTGGCGGCGCGCGATCTGGCCGTGCCCTTCGGGCGGAAGGTTCTGCTCCCGCGACATGGAGGCGTATGAACACACCAACTGAGATCGAAACCCCCGCCGTCCCGGAACACCTTGTGACCGTCGGAATCGGCGACGGGGGCGACGCGAATTTCGAGTTTACGTTCCGGATAGACGGCACGGGGTCGTGCAAGGATATCGATTTCGGAAGCGCGCCGATTGGGTTTACCTGGGAGCCGTCAGCCATCGGTGGGACAGAAGGCGAAGCGTGCAGCGAGGCTTTACGAGAGCTGGCACAGGACCTCTTCTGGGACGAGATCAACGACCAGCTCGACGAGGACCGGGTTCTTCAGTCGATCGACTTCGGCTCGGAGGAAGTGACTTTCGAAACGGGAAGCAAGGAGGAACTGGAAAAGCTGGTCCGGCTCACCCTCTACTCGTTCCCTTCCATCTGGGAGGAAGGGCGGGAGGACATCGACGTGACGATCCGGGCGGAGACGGAATGCGAGGAGGCGGGCATCGACGACTATTGCGAGCTGATGGAAGACGCTGAAATCTCCGACGTTGTGAAGACGGCGGTCCGGGAGCTGACCGGCTATGCCCTTGGCTGGAATTCTCCCGCGGGCGCACATCTTGAATACAACGACGGTGCAGCGGGCCGCGCGAGCGGGTACAGCGAAATCCCGAACACGGTCTGGCTCTCCGTGCCGAGGCCCAGCTTTCACGAACTGGCGGAGGCGAGAGAACGGCTGCTCGCAATTTTCGCCGACCACGAAACGAGCGACGAGGCGGAAAAACTGCTGCGCGCGGAGGAGTGATCCACATGGGAAATGTCCAGTTTCACAGCGAATCGTCGGCGCGGCGCTTCGGCGGGACGCCGGAAGATTACGTGGCGATCCACAAGTTTCTCGACCAATCGAAGCTCTACATCGCCGACTGGCGCCATCGCGCCCTGCTCCACAACACCTTCGGTGTGGCCCTCTCCGAGCAGTTCTTCGGAGACCTCTTCAAGCGGGCCTCCGATGGCAGGGCCGTAGCCACGCGCACAATCGCCGAGGTCCACATCCTCGAAGACATGCAGGCGATCCTCACGCCGGGCGAGTTCCTTCGAGAGATGCCGATCCGCAGATGGATGAACGGTCTCACACTCGAACAAAGGCGGGCGGCCCAGTCGCTTCGGATTCCCGAACGGTGTCAAGAAGGGCGGGCAATCGCGGCCGGGGAGGCAAACCATGAATGACTGGCGGCAGATTGTGCCCGGAGTGCTGGTGTACGAGTACGACCTTGACGCCAGGTTTACGAAAGGGTCGCTGGCCGGCCTCGCGGTTGGCGTTCGCGACGCGGTCTGGAAGCACCTTGAGCTCTTTGAATCGGGCGACACGATCCGGGTTTACGTTGGCGGCAATCGAAAGAACAGCCTCGATCCCCCGCTGGAGGTTGCACAAGGCGATACCGGGCGAGGCCGAGTCTCCATGACTCCGGCGGAATTGATGTCCGCATTGCGGACGGTCCGAGCGCGCCACCTCCCCGCCCAGGAGAACTCCGCCTGGGACTGCAACTGCGCAGTCTATTGCGATCAGGCGCACGGTGAGGGGCGAATCGAGTTGCGCATCCTCAAGCCGACCTTCCATGAAATGGCTGCGGTGGCAGCGTGAGAGTCCCGCAGTTCTCCCTGCGGCTGCGGCCGTCGACGGAGTCTATTGCGCTGCAGGCGGAACACCCAGCTTCCACAGTCGATTCCTGCGTTTGGCTGTCAGGCCTTCGCCGCAGAGACGCGCCATTTCGATAATTCCGTAGATCACTTGGCCGTGGCCGACCAGTTTTACAGCTACGGAATCGGCCTCGTATTCGGCAACGTATGGATTTTGACGGAGCGTGAGGTCGCCGAAGCAGTGGCCGAAGTCGAACGGGGGCACGGTTGGAATTGGCGCGAAGAGGCCGCCGGTACGAGGACGAGGTTGCTCTCGCCGAGAACGACTGACGAGTCGAGAGTTTATCGGGCCTTCATCTCCCCAAAGTGCCCAGCTTGATGTCGGCGTCGATCCAGCCCTCTTTCCAGGGATCGGTGCGGCCAGCATTGAATGCGACGCCGTTCACGCGCGCATCCCCACCGGCATCGAAGAGAAGACCCCAAACTTCGGTATGGTCGTCCTTGCCGCCTGCTGCAAGAATCTTGCGATGCCGCGCGGACTCGGCGAGATCGGTGTCGGCATCTTCCCATCCGCAGAGCCACGCATGAGGCGCCGCCTCCGGCGCGGGAATCTCTTTGAGGCGGGCCTCAAACCCGGCGGCATACTCGTCGCTCTTCCATGTACTGAGACCTGGATGAATGAGTGTCGACATCGATCTCCCTTTCGTGCTCTTTCATCCACATGATAGCGCAGCGTCCCTTTTTGCGGGCTGCACCCGAAGCGAACATTTGCGCGTTTCATGCGCGACTCAATCCGCGGCCGTTGCGCTCTCGGTAGGAGAAGGCCTGTGCATCCATCCTGTCCTACGGGATGGGAGTTGATCACGATCCTCGTGCGCTGGCTGGAGGAACCATGACACCAAAGTTCGTTCTGTCACTCACGTCGAAAGAGCGTTCGCTGCTGGCAGCCATCCTGGGATTTGTTGAAGCGGGCGAGATTAACGGTGGCCCCCTCGACGCTGATGCGGCGCAACAGCGTGGCGCCAATTTGCGCCTATTCAATAGGCTCTACCATAAGATCTTTCGCGCCGGCGACGAGTGAGGTCACTCAAACAGCGATTGCTCTTCTTCATCTCCCGGATCGCGGAAATTGCCGAGGCCTACTCCCACAAAGCGAAACCTCTGCATTTCCCGCAGAGACAAGGCGATCTGCGTCAGCTCTTCGCAGGAAGCCGGCGGCGGCGGCAGGCTCCATGTGAGTATCTGGAATTCGGCCGCCTTCAGCTTCAAGACCACCGTGCGCGCGATTCTCGACTCCTTGCGGGCGGTCGTCCACGTTCTTTCTGTAAGACGACGGGCTACGAATCAGAACGGGGAATAATCGAACGGCATCAACGGTCCCGATAACAGGCCGGGGGGCAGGGACCGTCGATGCCGTCGGGCTGTCCTTCCCGGCCCAGCCCATCCTTTGTGTGCTGCTCAGGCTTGTCGTACTCAGGCTGCATGTCCGCACTTCTTCTTGACGCGATCATGTCGGGTACTTCAATTCCTCTTGTGAAGGAACCAGAATATGTCGCCACGCGGTTATGCCCGTCATGTTTGGCCCTGTACAACGCCCTGTCCGCAGCCAGGAGCAGGTCTTGAGGCGCGGCGATCGTTCCATCCGGTTCCGGCAATGCAGTCGCCACGCCGATGCTCGCGGTCACAGACACATATTCGTCGGAGTTCATTTTCGAAAGAAAGCGTAGGGCTTCGATAGCGGACCGTATTTTTTCGGCAGCCTTGAGTGCGCCAGCCTGATCGGTGGCGGGAAGAATGATCGCCACTTCGTCTCCGCCCCAGCGGCACACAACATCCGTGGCGCGAACGGTGTCACTGATTGTAGACGCTACCGCGGCCAGGCATTCGTCTCCCAATGGATGCCCGTACCGGTCATTCAGCGGCTTGAAGTGATCGAGATCGAGCAAGAGCAGTGAGAGTTCCGCCTCCTTGCGGGATGTCCGTTTCCATTCCCGTCTCAGGGCCTGGTCGAAGGCGCGGCGGTTCCATAAGCCTGTGAGGCCGTCCGTCATTGCGAGAGCAGACAGCTTCTCCTCCAGGACCGTACGGCCGGTGATGTCTCTCATAGAGAGAACGTATCGACAAGGCTCTCCCGTGGTCGAATCACGGATGCAGCGGGCATTGATGCTGATCCAGACGATGGTCTGATCCTTCTTGAGAAGGCGGAGCCGGGCATGGGTGTAAGCCATGCCATCCGGCGGCTTACTAACTTTCAAATCCTCAAGAGCCGGCATGTCGTCGGGAAAGATGAACTGAGGCAGGTCTTGTGTCAACATCTCCGCCGGCTTCCAACCGAGGATTTCAAAACACGATGGCGAGATGCACTGGATTAGATGATTGGGAGCGATGCTGCACAAAATATCGGCGCAGTTCTCTGCGAGAAACTTGTAATCGAACTCGACCGCGCCGTCCAATTCGCGTTTGGATTCAGGAGGCATACAGCTTCACTCCTCGAACAAAGCTTTGGGAGAAGATGTTTGCGGTGCGCCCCCGCAAACTGCCCTTAAAACCCATGGTCGGGGAGTTGGAAAGCCGAATACGACACGGCTCCTGTGACCTTTAGCATCGGGTGCCTGGACATACGTCACAGGCTCCCCGACCCAAAAGCAAGGGAGATCACACGCCCTACGGCGTGCCTTTGTCGTATTCGGGGTTTCCACACCCCAGAGCGGCGCGTGCCCGCCCCGGAGTAAGGATACCTTCATTCGTGCCCTTTTTGCTAATGCTCTTGAACGGACGCCCCTTCCTGTAGGTTGACGCAATTGTTGACACTGCGAGCGATGGTTTTAAAGGGGAAAGGTTTGATTTCTGGCACAATTCATGACACAAATTGACGCAATTAGTGGCACAATCCTACATGTTTGACGCAATTCGTGACACAATCCTACGCGAGTGCCCCTGTGTTCAGCCCTACGTAATATCGCGGTAGAGAAGCAAGAGACCTGCCGTTATCACGAACTGATTCTTGCACCCCCGGCGACAGGGTCCGCAACTGCGTGGCAACACATCGCGAGATGAACAATCTTCGCTCGCGGTGCAACTGAACGGTCAGCAGTTGGATGCCGCTGCACTCCAAGTACTTGCCAAGCCAGCATGGATTGGTTCTGAACTTCTTAGCGACAATATTGAGCGGAACATATTGCTCAGTGAAGTGCTGGACGTCCGCCACGGAATACAGGGCTGATCGGCCTTGGTTGGGCTTACTTGAAATGCCCAAGAATCCGCGAGAGGCAAGTTGAGGGACGGCTTCGCTGGGAATCTGCAAGAACGAAGCCACCTCTTTGCGGCTAAGATGTTCGCCACTTTTCGCTTGCTTGTTCGATACGCGACGATAGTGATGAAGAACTTCTATGGGAAAACAATAAGCTGTGATTCCCGGGAGGTGTTTCTCATGAGCCACAGGTACGAGCGTCCCAGCAACAACAGCTCGAAGGATTGCCCCAAGTTCATAAGTACGCGTGATGCGGCGGATTATGTTTGCAAGCGGCAGTATTGCCCCTGGATGCAGATTTCGGTTGAGTGGTAAGTATCTGTCGAATGCATCTTTGATATTCATCACATCGTCGCGATGAAGATGGATACCACGCGAGAGACGGTGCTCAATGCCGTTTAGAGATCGGATGAGGCCTTCGCGGGCGAGCTTCAACACCACACCCCTCTTCAGGCCCAATACGAGGTCCGCTTCAGCACGCCGCATATAGCTGGCACGCTTGCCATCTCTTTCAGCAACCCACCGAGTTAATGACTCGCGCGTAATCCAGCACTCAGTCCCGTTTCCGTTCCGGCATTTGACGAAGATGCCCTTCAATGCTCCCCCATGCACAAGAGATTTAACAGATCTGGTGCCTATCACCCTGCCACCCTCTGCGGCCACGATCCATTGAGAGTCAAGATGCCGGTGTCCACGTCTCGATCCTTTCCAGTGGCGCGCAATAAAATCTTCGAAGGCGTCGTAAAGAAACCCTGATTCCGCACGCGTAAACATGACAGTCATCTTCTTGTGTAGTTTCCCAAATGTATCCTCGATGCTACGAGTCATTGGTGCTGTGATGTCTCCGGGAGCCATTCGCCGTAACATTTCATGAAAGGGCTGGGGCCAGTTGGCTAATAACCCCGTCGCAGTCTTGCTCGTCTGAATTGCAGCGTCCAGGCTCGACGCAAATCGGCTGTGATGCATTAAGCTCGCCTTCTCTTCTTGAGTCGATCCGAGGTAAGCGATGATGCGCAACAATGGATCCAGATGCAGTTCGATTAGGGCAGAAGGAAATTCTGCAGCAGTCATATCGGCTTGGGCCGCCTCGACGGGGAAGCCGGCAGCGCGATAGATTGTGGCATTAATGGCCACCAAGCCTGAGTCCGCAGGCTCACTCCTGACCGTCCTCAAATCGAACTGGCAATAACATCGATGGAGACTGGGCCTCTGCCAGCGGAGTCTTCGTCCGCACTTCGGACAGTGGTGGACAAGCACGCAACGATGGATTGGACAAGCGCAAACCAAACCGAGGTCCCAAACGCCCCACACCGCGGCGTGTTCGCTGAGACACTTTGCACATAGTCGGGGGAATCCGTAATTGAGCCGATCCCCACCAATCGATTGACCAAAGAATGATGTCGGTCCATACTGCCCCTTAGCATTGGTCTGCTTATAGCACAGGCGTCGCCACTCGGATGCCTCCAGGCGCAGCGCATAGGCAATTTGCTCAGTATTGTCGCCCCGTTCCAAACCCAGCATTTGAGTCAACCCTAAGAGCTCACCAAGAGCGCTGACACCTGTGCTGTATATTTGCGCTACCCTGCCGATGTATCCGCGAGCACTCTCAATTTCCAAAGGGTCGACACGAAAAGGGAGGCGGCTCAGGCCGATGATCTTGGAGCCAGATGGGTCTGAGGCGTTTGGTAATAATTGGGTCATGCATGTAGCTCGACACGTTCTACCCTGCGCCTATTTGGGGCCGACGGAATTGCTCTTGTCCCACTCGGCAACCGAACTGCAGGTGCCTTTTCCATGTCAAAGTCTTCTAAGAAGGGATTGGGGCTATCAAGACGTTCTGCCCAGACATTCACCGCATAGGATTGGGCGAGAGTCTCCGTCGTGATCTGTTTCCGTGGATGAGAGCTGGCGATTCGTGCCGCTCCGCGAAGGATCTTCATGGTGTAGCCAATCAGCCCGAATGAGCCGTAGTGCATGCGGAAAGCCATCTCAACATCCGAGAGTTCCGGCATCCTAAACTCGGGAAGCTGTTCCTGAACAGCCCGAAGGAACGCTCGATAGACTGTGCGTTCCTCTTTGTTGTCCCAGCGAAATGCGCCCACTCGGACGTTGGCGCCAAATCGACGGCGCAACTGCTCGTTCTGTCTGAGCACCTCCAAACAGCGGTCGAGTCCCAGCACGACAATGGCAAGCTTTGCTTCCTCGACCTGCTCCTTCAGCCAGTCTGCAACGTCGTTGGGAATATTCGCCTGGCGAACATCGACAAAATGCTGAAACTCGTCCAGAGCAAGGAGCCGCACACGACAGCGCTTGAGCAATTCGCGGAGCCGGATACTCTTGCTGACCGTGTTTCCTCGCGTCCATAGCGGATCGCCCAATTGATATAGAAGTGTTTCGGCAAGGCTCTTTACCGTAGGCCGTGCGGGAATCTTGGCAAGCAGAACCGGCTGCTCAACGCCCCAAGTGTGATCCACCCGTGGATGCAGGTTTGCAAAGTAGGAAATGATGGTGGTTTTGCCGCTGCCGCTTTCGCCAACAATGGGACAGCACGCTGGCTCGGCGGTTGTGCCAAAGCTGTCGAAGCAGTCCTGAATACGCCGAACTGCGGTCGTAAACAAGGGATACTTGACCAATACCCGCTCTGAGCAGTCCATCATTTCATGCTTCCTCCACAGCGAATGCGACCCTCTCCGCACTCGCAATCACAGGGGCCGGATGCGGCAGATCGAAGCCTGCTTCATACACCGGAAGGGTTTCGTCGTCCTGAAAGTAGCTGGGCGCGATTGCATTCGGAGTCGCTCCAACAACGGGCATGTCTTTCGGGGGAACGAGTCGAATCCCCGGGTTCTCCAAGGTCTCCGTTGTGGATAGTTGCGGGGAGGGTTCTGACAAGAAACGCGCATGGCGTTTGCGGCCACGAGTCGATTTGCGGTGAAAGTCGCGATCAATAAACGCGCGAATTTCAGCCTTAGCCTGCGCCAGCGCCAGGGTGTCCGTTCGGGCATTCAGCCGCTCCAGGGCATAACGGCGAATGACCTTGTGCTGCCATAGCGAGAGCCGAGTGGCATAAGCTTGATTCAGTGCGGGAACCTGAATGTAGTTACCCTTGCGCTGGTCCAGGACGTTGATATGGCCCAAATCGCTCGGATCGAACGTCAGTTCGGCTTTGAAGGTGGTTCCCATTCCACGCCGCAATTCACCGAGTTCGAAACTGTTGTACTTGAGCCCCTCCAGTTCTATTCCGTAATGAAAGACAACCCTCTGCGCTCTCATGCCGAGAACAACATCCAATGCAGCAGCGCTCGGCGGCAGGGGAGGCGGCAGGCCGATGGTTTCAGCGCGCCATTTCTCTGCCGGCAGTTCCTGAATGCCCCGATGCGGGGTTTGCAGGTATACGTCGATGATCCATTTGTGAAGGATCTCGCGGAAGGTACTGAGCAGAACGACAGCGTGCTTGGTGGGGTCGTAATCGTCGCGTTCCAGAATTCCGCTGAATGTTGTCCCGGGCACGCCATGCATGAGATCGCGGTTCATGGTTCCCTGGAACCGCTCAAGCGTCCCCTTGTACCATGGCACCAGCACCTTTGCATATTGGATATCTGTGCCGATCTGCAAGCAGGCATGCTCAAAATGCGTCGAATGGAACTCCGGAGGATTATCGACGACTACCAGCTCCGGAAGGCCGTGGCACTCCCACTGATTCTTGATCGAGGGAAAGTCGCGTGACACATAGGTCTTGGGCAGAATCGCATGCTTCAGACATCGCATCACTGCCAGGCAGCTCGGCGGCTCGAAACCGGTATAGAAGCCCATTGGACATCGGGTGTATTCATCGAGGGCCGTGGTAATTGTCGGCCTCCCCAACGGCAACATACTGTCATCATCCACAACGATCATGTCGGCGGGAGTGTGATCCATCACGACGCGTTGAAGGGCACGAGACGCGGTGGGTCCGGTCATCGACACTCGAAACTCCATGTCGGCGTGGCGTTTCCCGTAGCGCGCCAGTGTCAATTCAAAGGGAGTCTTGCGTGCTATCTCGCGGTAGACCGCCCTCTGGCTTGGCGAAGGAAGCCTGCTGTCCATGGGGCGGAATCCGTTTTCACCATTTACGCGGCGCAGGATTTCCAAGTGCACTTCAGGAACGCGCTTGCGCTCCGGCGTCATGTACAACTCAGTGATCACCTGGTCGCTGATCGCTTTGACTTCCGGAGCCATTCGAGAAGTGCGGTTGCCGCGTTCGGCGTACTGGAAAATGATCGCACGTATGTCCCGGCCCGCCAACACCCATTTGCGATAGTCCCGGCATACCGTACGCCAGCTGGGTGGTTTTTCGTCGTTGACTTGTTCCGAGAGGGTGCCGATGAGAGGCTCTATGGTTCTTCGGCTGATGGCGATCGGCTGACGCCGATCAAGTTCTTTGAGATATTGAACGCGGACCTGCGCCAGCGCAACCAGTTCCGACGGGTATGCAGAAATATCTCGCTCCAACTTTCCGGCCAGTTTATGCGCTGCGGGACTTTCGGCGTCGACTTTCGAAATGAAGGACAGTTTTCCGGTGGCGAACAGGTCGAGCAGTTCGCTCTCCGTGAGCGTACGCCATTCTCCCGTAGCAGCGTTTTCAAGCTGCCATTTGGCCTCAGGCATCCGACGGAGGAACTGAAACTCGTTCGGCCCAATCCTTACGGATTGCCCTCTTCTAAATGCGAATTGCGACATCCCCGCTCCCTGCGCAGTTCGGCGGCTGCGCGCCCTGTTGAGGGAAAGGCCAGACCTGTGGCCCGGTGGGTGTACAGCTTACTTCCGAATCCAGCGTGACCGGCTCCCACCAGTTCACGTGGAGAGTGCCATCCAGAACTGTCCGAAGCACGCTCTGAATGAGAATTTGGTGGAGTTCGCACAACGTGCGCAGACAATATCTTGAAGTGGAAGCAAATGCTCGTCGGATTTTCTCGCGCTCAATGGGAGCGACCTGCGCGCATCTATAGCGCAAGATCACTGCGACGTTGCTGAAGCGCGGCTCGGCACAGATTTCGGCTTTTCGCCACACGCGAAAGTGATAGCCGTGCTCATCGAGAAGTTCGCGAATCAGAGCAAACCGCTCCTGATTGGCAGGCAAGTCAGCCTCGGCGTCGTCCTTGATCTCGACGACTTCCCGGTGCGAACCCCACGCCACCAAAATGTCCGGCGTATATCGATGTCTTGCTCCGTCGAGATGGTAGTCCAGGTGGAATGGCTGCTCTTGCCAATCATTAGTCCGTCCAGTCGCCAGTAGTACTTGAAATGCCCGGAGCTCATTCTGCGATTCGGCGTGACGTGATCGGCCGCTGAAAACGTCTGCAACTTTACCTTGTACTCCAGCTTTGGACCGGCTCACTGGCTCTCGTGCTCGTTCCAGATAACGGAAATCGACAGTGTCGGCGAAACCGTGAGATGAGCGAAACGTGATTCGGCTGCGTCGAAGGTCCGGGCCGCTCAGTCCGTACATTTTGCCCTCCATCCACCAAAGCAAAAGTCGCGTCGTGCTTACCCGTTGATCCATCCTACAATAGGATTGACATATCCTATAAAAGGAACTACAACATATGTCAATAGGAATGTCAACAGAAAAGGATCGTCAGCCATGCCTCGGAAAGCGCGCAATATCTATAGTTGGATCGGGAACCGAATTCGAGAACTGAGGACAGGTTGGGGAGACACCGGTATCAGCCAGGAGGAACTGGCGGAAGCAATAGGGACAACGGCCAACACCATTTCCCGGTGGGAAACGGCGACCTATAAGCCATCCATCTCGGATCTGGACATGCTGGCTCAGTTTTTCAATGTGCCCATCAGTGCGCTTTTCCCAGCGATACAGCCATCCTCTCAGATCAATGCCTTGCTCACCGCCACGCGTGGGCTCGACGACAACGATCTGGAAGAGGATGGCTGTATCGCTGGGAAAAGCGCACTGATGGGCACATTGAAGAACTGAGCCAGCATGTCCAGATCCGAGATGGATGGCTTATAGGTCGCCGTTTCCCACCGGGAAATGGTGTTGGCCGTGGTCCCTATTGCTTCCGCCAGTTCCTCCTGGCTGATACCGGTGTCTCCCCAACCTGTCCTCAGTTCTCGAATTCGGTTCCCGATCCAACTATAGATATTGCGTGCTTTCCGAGGCATGGCTGACGATCCTTTTCTGTTGACATTCCTATTGATGTATGTTGTAGTTCCTTTTATAGGATATGTCAATCCTATTGTAGGACAGATCAACGGGTAAGCACGACGCGACTTTTGCTTTGGTGGATGGAGGGCAAAATGTACGGACTGAGCGGCCCGGACCTTCGACGCAGCCGAATCACGTTTCGCTCATCTCACGGTTTCGCCGACGCTGTCGATTTCCGTTATCTGGAACGAGCGCGAGAGCCAGTGAGCCGGTCCAAAGCTGGAGTACAAGGGAAAGTTGCCGACGTTTTCAGCGGCCGATCACGTCACGCCGAATCGCAGAATGAGCTCCGGGCATTTCAAGTACTACTGGCGACTGGACGGACTAATGAGTGGCAAGAGCAGCCGTTCCACCTGGACTACCACCTCGACGGAGCAAGGCATCGATATACGCCAGACATTTTGGTGGCGTGGGGTTCGCACCGGGAAGTCGTCGAGATCAAGGACGACGCCGAGGCTGACCTGCCTGCCAATCAGGAGCGTTTTACTCTGATTCGCGAACTCCTCGATGAGCACGGCTATCACTTCCGCGTATGGCGAAAGGCCGAAATCTGTGCCGAGCCGCGCTTCAGCAACGTCGCAGTGATCTTGCGCTATAGATGCGCGCAGGTCGCTCCCATTGAGCGCGAGAAAATCCGACGAGCATTTGCTTCCACTTCAAAATATTGTCTGCGCACGTTGTGCGAACTCCACCAAATTCCCATTCAGAGCGTGCTTCGGACAGTTCTGGATGGCACGCTACACGTGAACTGGTGGGAGCCGGTCACGCTGGATTCGGAAGTAAGCCGTACACCCACCGGGCCACAGGTCTGGCCTTCCCCTCAACAGGGCGCGCAGCCGCCGAACTGCGCAGGGAGCAGCGATGTCGCATTTCGCATTTAGAAGAGGGCAATCCGTAAGGATTGGGCCGAACGAGTTTCAGTTCCTCCGTCGGATGCCTGAGGCCAAATGGCAGCTTGAAAACGCTGCTACGGGAGAATGGCTTACGCTCACGGAGAGCGAACTGCTCGACCTGTTCGCCACCGGAAAACTGTCCTTCATTTCGAAAGTCGACGCCGCATGTCCCGCAGCGCATAAACTGGCCGGAAAGTTGGAGCGAGATATTTCTGCATACCCGTCCGAACTGGTTGCGCTGGCGCAGGTCCGCGTTCAATATCTCAAAGAACTCGATCGGCGTCAGCCGATGGCCATCAGCCGAAGAACCATAGAGCCTCTCATCGGCACCCTCTCGGAACGAGTCAACGATGAAAAACCACCCAGTTGGCGTACGGTATGCCGGGACTATCGCAAATGGGTGTCGGCGGGCCGGGACATACGTGCGATCATTTTCCAGTACGCCGAACGCGGCAACCGCACTTCTCGAATGGCTCCGGAAGTCAAAGCGATCAGCGACCAGGTGATCACTGAGTTGTACATGACGCCGGAGCGCAAGCGCGTTCCTGAAGTGCATTTGGAAATCCTGCGCCGCGTAAATGCTGAAAACGGATTCCGCCCCATGGACAGCGGGCTTCCTTCGCCAAGTCAGAGGACGGTCTACCGCGAGATCGCACGCAAGACTCCCTTTGAATTGACACTGGCGCGCTACGGGAAACGGCACGCCGACATGGAGTTTCGAGTGTCGATGACTGGACCCACCGCGTCTCGTGCCCTTCAACGCGTCGTGATGGATCACACTCCCGCCGACATGATCGTTGTGGATGATGACAGTATGTTGCCGTTGGGGAGGCCGACAATTACCACGGCCCTCGATGAATACACCCGATGTCCAATGGGCTTCTATACCGGTTTCGAGCCGCCGAGTTGCCTGGCAGTGATGCGATGTCTGAAGCATGCGATTCTGCCCAAGACCTATGTGTCACGCGACTTTCCCTCGATCAAGAATCAGTGGGAGTGCCACGGCCTTCCGGAGCTGGTAGTCGTCGATAATCCTCCGGAGTTCCATTCGACGCATTTTGAGCATGCCTGCTTGCAGATCGGCACAGATATCCAATATGCAAAGGTGCTGGTGCCATGGTACAAGGGGACGCTTGAGCGGTTCCAGGGAACCATGAACCGCGATCTCATGCATGGCGTGCCCGGGACAACATTCAGCGGAATTCTGGAACGCGACGATTACGACCCCACCAAGCACGCTGTCGTTCTGCTCAGTACCTTCCGCGAGATCCTTCACAAATGGATCATCGACGTATACCTGCAAACCCCGCATCGGGGCATTCAGGAACTGCCGGCAGAGAAATGGCGCGCTGAAACCATCGGCCTGCCGCCTCCCCTGCCGCCGAGCGCTGCTGCATTGGATGTTGTTCTCGGCATGAGAGCGCAGAGGGTTGTCTTTCATTACGGAATAGAACTGGAGGGGCTCAAGTACAACAGTTTCGAACTCGGTGAATTGCGGCGTGGAATGGGAACCACCTTCAAGGCCGAACTGACGTTCGATCCGAGCGATTTGGGCCATATCAACGTCCTGGACCAGCGCAAGGGTAACTACATTCAGGTTCCCGCACTGAATCAAGCTTATGCCACTCGGCTCTCGCTATGGCAGCACAAGGTCATTCGCCGTTATGCCCTGGAGCGGCTGAATGCCCGAACGGACACCCTGGCGCTGGCGCAGGCTAAGGCTGAAATTCGCGCGTTTATTGATCGCGACTTTCACCGCAAATCGACTCGTGGCCGCAAACGCCATGCGCGCTTCTTGTCAGAACCCTCCCCGCAACTATCCACAACGGAGACCTTGGAGAACCCGGGGATTCGACTCGTTCCCCCGAAAGACATGCCCGTTGTTGGAGCGACTCCGAATGCAATCGCGCCCAGCTACTTTCAGGACGACGAAACCCTTCCGGTGTATGAAGCAGGCTTCGATCTGCCGCATCCGGCCCCTGTGATTGCGAGTGCGGAGAGGGTCGCATTCGCTGTGGAGGAAGCATGAAATGATGGACTGCTCAGAGCGGGTATTGGTCAAGTATCCCTTGTTTACGACCGCAGTTCGGCGTATTCAGGACTGCTTCGACAGCTTTGGCACAACCGCCGAGCCAGCGTGCTGTCCCATTGTTGGCGAGAGCGGCAGCGGCAAAACCACCATCATTTCCTACTTTGCAAACCTGCATCCACGGGTGGATCACGCTTGGGGCGTTGAGCAGCCGGTTCTGCTTGCCAAGATTCCCGCACGGCCTACGGTAAAGAGCCTTGCCGAAACACTTCTATATCAATTGGGCGATCCGCTATGGACGCGAGGAAACACGGTCAGCAAGAGTATCCGGCTCCGCGAATTGCTCAAGCGCTGTCGTGTGCGGCTCCTTGCTCTGGACGAGTTTCAGCATTTTGTCGATGTTCGCCAGGCGAATATTCCCAACGACGTTGCAGACTGGCTGAAGGAGCAGGTCGAGGAAGCAAAGCTTGCCATTGTCGTGCTGGGACTCGACCGCTGTTTGGAGGTGCTCAGACAGAACGAGCAGTTGCGCCGTCGATTTGGCGCCAACGTCCGAGTGGGCGCATTTCGCTGGGACAACAAAGAGGAACGCACAGTCTATCGAGCGTTCCTTCGGGCTGTTCAGGAACAGCTTCCCGAGTTTAGGATGCCGGAACTCTCGGATGTTGAGATGGCTTTCCGTATGCACTACGGCTCATTCGGGCTGATTGGCTACACCATGAAGATCCTTCGCGGAGCGGCACGAATCGCCAGCTCTCATCCACGGAAACAGATCACGACGGAGACTCTCGCCCAATCCTATGCGGTGAATGTCTGGGCAGAACGTCTTGATAGCCCCAATCCCTTCTTAGAAGACTTTGACATGGAAAAGGCACCTGCAGTTCGGTTGCCGAGTGGGACAAGAGCAATTCCGTCGGCCCCAAATAGGCGCAGGGTAGAACGTGTCGAGCTACATGCATGACCCAATTATTACCAAACGCCTCAAACCCATCTGGCTCCAAGATCATCGGCCTGAGCCGCCTCCCTTTTCGTGTTGACCCTTTGGAAATTGAGAGTGCTCGCGGATACATCGGCAGGGTAGCGCAAATATACAGCACAAGTGTCAGCGCTCTTGGTGAGCTCTTAGGGTTGACTCAAATGCTGGGTTTGGAACGGGGCGACAATACTGAGCAAATTGCCTATGCGCTGCGCCTGGAGGCATCCGAGTGGCGACGCCTGTGCTATAAGCAGACCAATGCTAAGGGGCAGTATGGACCGACATCATTCTTTGGTCAATCGATTGGTGGGGATCGGCTCAATTACGGATTCCCCCGACTATGTGCAAAGTGTCTCAGCGAACACGCCGCGGTGTGGGGCGTTTGGGACCTCGGTTTGGTTTGCGCTTGTCCAATCCATCGTTGCGTGCTTGTCCACCACTGTCCGAAGTGCGGACGAAGACTCCGCTGGCAGAGGCCCAGTCTCCATCGATGTTATTGCCAGCTCGATTTGAGGACGGTCAGGAGTGAGCCTGCGGACTCAGGCTTGGTGGCCATTAATGCCACAATCTATCGCGCTGCCGGCTTCCCCGTCGAGGCGGCCCAAGCCGATATGACTGCTGCAGAATTTCCTTCTGCCCTAATCGAACTGCATCTGGATCCATTGTTGCGCATCATCGCTTACCTCGGATCGACTCAAGAAGAGAAGGCGAGCTTAATGCATCACAGCCGATTTGCGTCGAGCCTGGACGCTGCAATTCAGACGAGCAAGACTGCGACGGGGTTATTAGCCAACTGGCCCCAGCCCTTTCATGAAATGTTACGGCGAATGGCTCCCGGAGACATCACAGCACCAATGACTCGTAGCATCGAGGATACATTTGGGAAACTACACAAGAAGATGACTGTCATGTTTACGCGTGCGGAATCAGGGTTTCTTCACGACGCCTTCGAAGATTTTATTGCGCGCCATTGGAAAGGATCGAGACGTGGACACCGGCATCTTGACTCTCAATGGATCGTGGCCGCAGAGGCTGGCAGGGTGATAGGCACCAGATCTGTTAAATCTCTTGTGCATGGGGGAGCATTGAAGGGCATCTTCGTCAAATGCCGGAACGGAAACGGGACTGAGTGCTGGATTACGCGCGAGTCATTAACTCGGTGGGTTGCTGAAAGAGATGGCAAGCGTGCCAGCTATATGCGGCGCGCTGAAGCGGATCTCGTATTGGGCCTGAAGAGGGGTGTGATGTTGAAGCTCGCCCACGAAGGCCTCATCCGATCTGTAAACGGCATTGAGCACCGTCTCTCGCATGGTATCCATCTTCGTCGCGACGATGTGATGAATATCAAAGATGCATTCGACAGATACTTACCACTCAACCGAAATCTGCATCCAGGGGCAATACTGCCGCTCGCAAGAATAATCCGCCGCCTCACGCGTACTTATGAACTTGGGGCAATCCTTCGAGCTGTTGTTGCTGGGACGCTCGTACCTGTGGCTCATGAGAAACACCTCCCGGGAATCACAGCTTATTGTTTTCCCATAGAAGTTCTTCATCACTATCGTCGCGTATCGAACAAGCAAGCGAAAAGTGGCGAACATTTTAGCCGCAAAGAGGTGGCTTCGTTCTTGCAGATTCCCAGCGAAGCCGTCCCTCAACTTGCCTCTCGCGGATTCTTGGGCATTTCAAGTAAGCCCAACCAAGGCCGATCAGCCCTGTATTCCGTGGCGGACGTCCAGCACTTCACTGAGCAATATGTTCCGCTCAATATTGTCGCTAAGAAGTTCAGAACCAATCCATGCTGGCTTGGCAAGTACTTGGAGTGCAGCGGCATCCAACTGCTGACCGTTCAGTTGCACCGCGAGCGAAGATTGTTCATCTCGCGATGTGTTGCCACGCAGTTGCGGACCCTGTCGCCGGGGGTGCAAGAATCAGTTCGTGATAACGGCAGGTCTCTTGCTTCTCTACCGCGATATTACGTAGGGCTGAACACAGGGGCACTCGCGTAGGATTGTGTCACGAATTGCGTCAAACATGTAGGATTGTGCCACTAATTGCGTCAATTTGTGTCATGAATTGTGCCAGAAATCAAACCTTTCCCCTTTAAAACCATCGCTCGCAGTGTCAACA